>NZ_JACHYH010000002.1 GCF_014192715.1 Luteibacter sp. Sphag1AF | reverse complement strand
GACCCTGCACGGTACGTGATCCACCGCTCCGAAGAACACCTGTTCATCTACGGTACCTCGACCTTTGAGCGGGACGGCATGCGTGATGTGATGGGTGCGCAGATTTCGCCGCCGCATTGCCGGATGGTGATTACGTGTGCACCGCCTGATCCGGTGGACCCGTTGCTTGCGATCTCTCTGGGTGAACGGCACAGGGTGGATGGACGTTCCATGAATCCCGGGTATGCGGAAGTGCGACATGTCGCACCGCAGGTACAGGCGTACGGGCAACTTGCCATGCAGCCATCTCCGCCCGGCTACTTCCATGAGTCGGCGCCCGGTCGCGCCGCTCAGTCCATCCAGATGCATCAACGGCAGGCACCGGAGCCGCCGTCGTCGCCTCCCGACCCGCGCCATCCGGGTCACCCGCATCATGCGATGTATCGCAGCGTGCGCGGACAGTTGCATGCGCTCTATGCGGAACAGAGCATCAGCCTTTCCGAACCGCGTCTTGAAAACATGACGGCTGCGATCATGGCCGATGCGCGGCGCTCCAACATGACGCGTGTGACGTCGCTGGAGTTCAGCTACGACGACAACGATCGGCCCGATGTGAATCGCTACATCTTTGCGTACAACGGCGACCCTGAGCGTGATTACACGCCGGAAAGCTCAACCGACGTCAAGACGGCATCCGTTACTCCACCGGAGCAGTCCTACCAGCAGTTTCAGCAGTCTGACGAACACTTTCAGGAACGCGCGTTGCAGCGGCAGCATGAATTGGCGAGGGAGCACTCGCACGGGATGGGGCGCTCGCTGTAACGAGAGGGTCTGACTTCGGAGCAGGCCGGCTCGGAGCAAAAAAAAACACCCCAGAGATTGGACGGGTGTCCAACTTCTGGGGTGTAGTTCATTTCGCCGGACTTTTTCTGTTACGTCCGGTTCTGGCCCCGTCGGGGGTCGGAATCGAAGGCGCTCATATCGCCGACGTTGGTGGCGTGGGGCGTGCCGGACGGATTGTTGCCGCCGTTGCCACCACCATTGCCGCCGTGGCCATCCGGGCCGCCGTCGTGGTCATCGCCGTGATGCGGCATCTTGTGCGATACCTCATCCAGCTTGTCACCCAGCAGGCGACGGACCACCACATAGAACACCGGGATCAGCAGCACGCCCAGGAAGGTGGCGAACACCATGCCGCCGATGACGCCCGTGCCGATCGCGTGACGGGCATTCGCACCCGCACCGCTGGAAATGGCCAGAGGGAACACGCCGCCGATGAAGGCCAGCGAGGTCATCAGGATGGGGCGCAGACGGAGGCGGGCGGCCTCGATCACACCTTCACGCAGCGTCTTGCCTGCCTGTTGCTGTTCGACAGCGAACTCCACGATCAGAATCGCGTTCTTCGCCGCCAGACCCACGATCGTGATGAGACCGATCTTGAAGTAGATGTCGTTGGGCAGGCCACGCATCAGCGCGGCAAGCACGGCACCCAGCACGCCCAGCGGAACCACCAGCAGCACGGAAACCGGGATGGACCAGCTTTCGTACAGGGCGGCAAGGCAGAGGAACACGATCACGATGGACAGGATGAAGAGCATCGTGGACTGGTTGCCGGACAGGATTTCCTGATACGACATGCCGGTCCAGTCGAAGCCGTAATCGGTCGACAGGTCGTTCTGGATGATCCGCTGCATCTCGTTCATCGCTTCACCGGAGCTGCGCCCCGGAGCCTGGCTACCCACGATTTCCACGGCGGAATAGCCGTTGTAGCGGGTGAGCGAGGGCGAGCCGGTGAACCAGGTAGCCTTCACCACGTTGGACAGCGGAATCATCTGCGTGCCGGTCGTGGAGGTGCTGCCCGATGCCGTGCTGGCGGAGGTTGCTGCCAGCGTGCTCGGAGTAAAGATGTGCTTGAGCGCATCCGGACTCATGCGGAACTGCGAATCGGCCTGCATCGACACGCGCTTGATGCGGCCCTGATAGAAGAAGTCGTTGACGTATACCGGAGCCAGCATGAGCTGGATCGCGTTATAGATGTCGCTGACCGACAGGCCCATGGACTGCGCCTGCACGCGGTCGACTTCCAGCTGAAGCTGCGGGGAGTCTTCCAGCGTGTTGGGACGCACGGCCGTCAGAACCGGGTTCTGGTTGGCCTTGCCCAGCAGCACGTTGCGAGCCTGGGTGAGGGCGTCGCGGCCCGCACCGGCACGATCCTGCAGGAACATGTCGAAGCCGCCGAACTGGCCGAGGCCCTGCACGGTGGGCAGGTTCACCACGAAGATCGTCGCATCGCGCACGCCCTGCACAGCGCCCATGGTGCGGGCGATGTAGTCGGTGGCGGTGACGGACGGGTCAACCTTCGGAGCGCGGCCAGCCTTCACGGCTTCGTCGTACTGCTTTTTCTGTTCTTCCTGCTTGTCCGTCCAGCCACGCTCGCCCCAGGGCTTGAGCTTGATGAACGCCATGCCGACGTTTTCGCCCTGACCCAGGAAGCTGAAGCCGGAAATCTGGAAGACGTCGCTATAGGCCGGGTCTTTCTGCAGCACCGCACGCATCTCGTCCATCACCTTGTTGGTGCGTTCGAGGGTGGCGCCCGGCGGCAGCTGGATGATGCCCAGCGCGTAGCCCTGATCTTCCTCGGGGAGGAAGCCGGTGGGCACGCGGGTGAACAGGAAGCCGCACAGCACGGTAATCAGCACGAACACGATCATCCAGCGGGGCGCATGACGAACCGCGCTGCCGATATGGCCGGTGTAGGTGTGGTTGATCTTGTCGAAGTACTTGTTGAACGTGCGGAACACAATGTTCGACTTGCCGTGATGCGTCGGCTTGAGCATCGTGGCGCACAGCGCAGGCGTGAAGCTCAGTGCCAGGAACGCGGAGAAGAACATCGACACCGCGATGGTCAGCGCGAACTGCTTGTAGATGACGCCGGCCGCACCCGCCTGCAATGCGCTGGGAATGAACACGGCGGCCAGCACCACGGTGATGGCCACGACGGCGCCGGTGATCTGGCCCATCGCCTTGCGGGTGGCTTCCTTCGGAGGAAGGTTTTCCTCCGTCATGATGCGCTCGACGTTTTCGATCACGACGATGGCGTCATCCACCACGATGCCGATGGCCAGCACCATGCCGAACAGCGTCAGCTGGTTGATGGTGAAGCCGAGCGCGAGCATGCCGATGAAGGTGCCGAGCAGGGCCACCGGAATCACCAGCGTGGGGATGATCGTGGCGCGGATGTTCTGAAGGAAGATCAGCATCACCAGGAAGACGAGGATGATGGCCTCGATCAGGGTGTGCACCACTTCTTCGATGGAGATGTTGACGAACGTCGTGCTGTCGTAAGGAATGAACCAGCTCACACCCTGCGGGAAGCTGGGTGCCAGTTCGTCCATCTTGGCGCGCACCGCATGGGCCACGTCCAGCGCGTTGGCGCCGGGCAGCAGCTGAATACCGAACGCACCGGTGGGGGCGCCGTTCCAGCGGGTGTCGAAGCCATAGGTGAAGGCACCGAACGCCACACGACCCACGTCCTTCAGCTTGACCACAGTGCCGTCGGTGTTCGCGCGAAGGATGATGTTTTCGAACTGCTCAGGCTTGGTGAAGCGACCTTCCGCCGAAACCGTGGCGGTGAAGCCCTGGCCCGGGATGGCAGGTGCCGCACCGATGGAACCGGCAGCGAACTGCACGTTCTGAGCCAGCACGGCGTTCGATACGTCCGTCGCCGAGAGGCCGTAGCCCTGGAGCTTGTCCGGGTCGATCCACAGGCGCATGGAGTACTCGGCACCGAACTGCTGCGTGCTGCCGACGCCGGGGATACGCGAGATCTGGTCGAGTACGCGCGAAGCCACAAGGTCGTTCAGCGCATCGCGGTCGATGCTGGCATTTTCCGAACGAAGCGCGACCAGCATCAGGAAGCCCGCGTTGGCCTTGGCCACCACGACGCCCTGCTGGGTCACTTCGGCGGGCAGACGCGGCGTCGCAAGCGACACCTTGTTCTGCACCTGCACCTGCGCGATATCCGGGTCCGTACCGCTTTCAAACGTCAGCGTGATGGTGGAACGGCCGTTGGAGCTGGACTGCGAGTTGAAGTAGATGAGGTGATCGATACCGGTCAGCTGCTGCTCGATGACCTGGGTAACGGTTTTTTCTGTGGTATCTGCGCTGGCGCCAGCGTAGGTTGCCGACACGGTAACCTGCGGCGGTGCCACGTTGGGGTAGGACTCGATACCCATGTTCAGCACGGCGAGCGTGCCGCACAGGGTAATCAAGATGGCTACCACCCACGCAAATACCGGGCGGTCGATGAAGAAACTCGGCATGAGACCGCTCCCTTACTGCTTCTCGGGCTGGCTGCCCGACTTGGCGTCAGGCTTGGCCTGTTCGCCCTTGGCGGATGCCTGCTGACCCTGCGCGGCAGGAGCTGCACCCTGAGGGGCGCCGCCTGCCTGATCCTGCTTCGGATCGTAGGGCTTCGGATTGACGGGTTTACCTTCCTTCGCCTTCGGCAGACCGCCGACGATGATCTTGTCGTGGGCAGCGAGGCCCGAGGTGACCAGGAAGTCCAGGCCACGCTGGTTGTCGGCCTTCACATTCTTGCGGACGACATTGTTGTCCGGGCCCACGGTCAGCACGTATGCACTGTTGGCGTCACGCTGCACGGCCTTCTGCGGCACGAGGAACACGCCGTGGAGGTCGCCCATGTAGGCCTTGATGGTCACGTAGGTGCCCGGCAACAGCGACTTGTCCGGGTTGGGCAGCTGCGCGCGCAGGTTCACCGTGCCGGTCTGCGGATTCACCGTGACCGACGCGAAGTCCAGCGTGCCGGCCTGGCCGTACGGCGTGCCGTCCGGAAGGGCGACATCCACCTTGGTCTTGTTGCGCTCGGCCAGCGTGGCGCCGCCGGAGGCCGCAGCGCGGCGCATCTGTTCAACGTCGCTGACGCCGAGGGTGAAGTTCACATAGAGCGGGTCGATCTGGTCCACGGTAGTCAGCAGCGTGACGTCCGACTGGCCCACAAGGGCGCCTTCGGTGACCTGCTGCTGGCCGGCGCGGCCGTCAATCGGCGCGGTGACGTCGGTGAAGCCGAGGTTGATGCGTGCGGTCTGCACGTCGGCCTGGGCCTGTTTCACCGCCGCATCAGCGGTGCGCTGGGCGGCGATGGCCGCGTCGTAGTCGGCGCGGGACACATAACCCTTGCCCACGAGGCTGGACGCGCGATCCGCCGCTGCCTTGTTGTTGGCAGCGGTGGCCTGGGCCTGGGCCAGGTTGGCCAGGGAGGCATCAAGAGCCGCGCGCAGGGGGGCCGGATCAATCTTGAAGAGCACCTGGCCCTTCTTTACATCGGTGCCTTCTTCATAGGTGCGGGCCATCAGCACGCCGGGCACGCGAGCGCGCACGTCACCGCTGCGATACGGCGACAGGCGACCCACCAGATCCTGCACCAGGGGTGCGTTCTGCGGAGTGGCCTCAATGACGCCCACCTCGGGCGGCGGCGGCTGCTGTTGCTTATCGGCGCCTTTGCCGCAGCCGGCGAGGGCGGCAGCAAGGCCAAGGCACAGCAGGGATGTGCGCAGGGGCAGGGGCTTCATGAGAACTCCGTTCTTTTTCCAGGTTTCGTGTTCTTTCGCGGCCGCTCATCGGGGAGGATGTCGTACGCGTGCATAAATACAGTTACTGCATGCCGGGCCCAGTCGTCCTGTGCCTTTTGGCCCCGGCCGCGCATTCCGAAGAGGCGCCGGTCACCTTCAAGGCCATGGAGCATGGACATGAACAACTCGGCCGCCACGGCCGGGTCGTCCGTTCGCATCTGACCGCGTTCCATCGCGTCGCACATCCGTAAAGCGAGCCGTTCCACCAGGGTGTCGATGGCAGTACGGAAAAATGTCTTCGCGGCTGCGGGAAAGCGGGGAGCTTCGGAGATCAGCATCCGCGCCAGCGCGACTTTGGTCCTGTCCATCACGTGATGCTGGTGGGCTGCGGCAAGGGCTTCGAGCGTAGCGGCCAGGGTGCGGCGCTCCGGCTCCAGACTTTCATGCAGCGGCAATACCAGTTGCTCGATGGCAGCGTAGAACAGGCTGTCCTTGTTTTCGTAGTGCGCGTAGACCGTTTGCTTCGATACCCCCGCTTCACGCGCCACAGCGCCCATGCTTACCCGGTACCCGTCGCGCAGGAAAAGCGCGCAAGCTGCCTGGAGGACCCGCTGCTGGTGGTCGGAAGCGGGTCGGGGATCCGGGCGGGACATGGGTGTACCAAGCTGGACTATACCGTCCAGTTTAGAATCTACAAGTGACAATCGTCAACGACTATAACCTCCATGCGCATGCGCATTGTTGCGTCGCGGCGGCACGCTTCCTGCAAGCATCTCGCGGTACGTTGGCTATTACGTATCGACGCGCGACGTAAATTGTCGCGATGCGATGTACAAAGCGTTACTGCGCGCAATCACACGGGTGGATACGCGAATGAAGCAGAGCTATGCTTTTGCGGATTTCTTCCCTTCCCCACATCGATGTCCGCCATGAATGCTATTCGTGCTGCCGAAGACGGCCAGTTCACCGCCGCTGTCTTCGAAGAAATGAAGAAGAGCAACCTTTCCGCGGAGCGCCTCAATGAGGCGCGCTTTTTTATCAACGCCTTCTTCGAGCGCATGGCGCCGGGTGATTACGCCCTGCACGCGCCCGACCGCTGGGCTGCCCTGATCCAGGATCTCCTGCAATTTGCAAAGACGCGTACGCCGGGCAAGGCCAGCGTGCGCGTGTTCAATCCGGGCGTGTCCGGTACCCGGGCCGTGATCGAAGTCGTCACGGACGATATGCCTTTCCTCGTAGACACCGTGTCGATGGTGGCTGCGGCGCATGCCGAAATTCACGCGATCATCCACCCGGTGGTCTCCGTCCGCCGTGCCGCCTCCGGAGCGCTTGAAGCGCTGGGTGAGGGCACGGACTCCGAATCGTTCATGCGCTTTGAAATCGACCGCATCGACGACACCGAGCTGGATGTGCTCAAAACCAACGTCGAACTGGCCCTGGCCGACGTGCGCGAAGCGGTGACCGACTGGGCCCCGATGCGCGACAAGATGGTCGCGATTGCCGAATCCCTGCATCAGCGCGCCATGCCGCTGTCCGCCGACGAAGTGCGCGAAGCGTCCGAATTCCTGCGCTGGACGACCCAGGACCACTTCACGTTCATGGGTTACCGTGAATACGAAGTTGCCCCCGTCGATGGCGACGAAGTGCTGCGCGCCGTGGAAAATTCCGGCCTGGGCATCCTGCGTGGCGGCGAGCGTTCGCTGGCTCCGCGTTCGGTGCGCAGCCTGGTGGCCAGCGAGCTGCCGCAGTCCGGTTCCACCGACGCCATCATTCTTACCAAGACGAATGCACGCTCGCCGATTCACCGCGCGGGCTACATGGATTACATCGGTGTCCTGAAATTTGACGCCAACGGTCGTCCGGTCGCTGAAGAGCGTTTCCTGGGCCTGTTCTCGTCCAATGCCTATATGGCCCGTCCGCAGCACGTGCCGTTGGTGCGCGAGAAGTGCGACGCCGTGATGGACCGCTCGGGGCTGAAGCGCGACTCCTACTCGGGCAAGTCGCTTCGCCACATCCTGGACACGCTGCCGCGCGAAGAACTGTTCCAGTGCAGCGCCGACGAACTGTATGCGCTTTCCTCGGGCATTCTTGAGCTTCAGCAGCGCACGCGCACGCGCCTTTTCATCCGTCGTGACAGCTACGGCCGCTTCTTCTCCTGCCTGGTGTACGTGCCGCGCGACCGCTTCAATACGGCTGTGCGCGAACGCATCGAACACCTGCTGCGCGACGCGTTCCACGGCGAGCATGTGGATTCGGCCGTGCTGATGGGCGAGTCTGCGCTGGTACGCCTGCATGTCGTGGTGCGCCCGCGCATCGGCGACCGTCCGGTGTATGACGCGGCGGCGCTGGAAGCGTCCATCGCATCCATCGCACGCAACTGGTTCGACGAACTGCGCGAAGGCCTGGTCGCCGCGCAGGGCGAGCAGCAGGGCATCATCCTTGCCAACCGCTACGGCAAGGCGCTGCCTGCCGGCTATGTGGACGAAGTGTCGCCGCAGATCGCCGCGGCCGACGTCGGCGCGCTGGCGGGTCTGGCAGGTCCGGACGCCATCAGCATGTCGTTCTATCATCCGCCGCATCGCCCGGAAGAACTCCGCTTCAAGGTGTATCGCAGCGGTTCGGACATTGCGCTTTCCGAAGTGCTTCCGCAGCTGGAAAACCTGGGCCTGCGCGTGCTCACCGAGCACATGTACGAAGTGAAGTCCGGCGACACGCCGCTGTACATCCAGGACTTCGAAGTGCAGCCGGTCGGTCGCCTCGCCTTCGAGGTGGAGCAGGTCGGCAACCTTTTTGAAGATGCGTTCGAGCAGATCTGGCGCGGCAATGCCGAGAACGACGGCTTCAACCGTCTGGTGCTCGGTGCCAAGCTTGGCTGGCGCCAGGTGGCCGTGCTGCGCAGCTACTGCAAGTACCTGCTACAGACCGGCGTCACCTTCTCGCAGGCGTACATGGAAGATGCGCTCAACCGTTATCCGGCCATCGCCGGTCTGCTGATCGAGCTGTTCAACGCCAAGTTCGATCCGAATCGCGAAAGCCTCGACGGTGCAGCCCGCCAGCGTGCGGAAACCATGCTCGCCACTGAAATGCGCGCGCTGATCGACGAAGAAACCCTCACCACCCAGCCGGCGCTCGTGGGCAACCTCATCGCGTCGCTGGCCCTGCCGCGTGCCGAACAGGTCAAGGCGGTGGAAGAGGCGATCAACGCGTTGCTGGAAAATGTGTCCAGCCTCGATGAAGACCGCATCCTGCGCAGCTTCATCGCGCTGGTACACGCCACGCTGCGCACCAGCTTCTTCCAGGAGTGGGAAGGCGTTGCGCGTCCGTACATCAGCTTCAAGTTCGACTCGCACGCTGTGCCCGACCTTGCCAAGCCGGTGCCGTTCCGCGAAATCTTCGTCTATGCGCCGCGCGTGGAAGGTATCCATCTGCGCTTCGGTTCTGTGGCGCGCGGTGGTCTGCGCTGGTCGGATCGTCGCGAAGACTTCCGCACCGAAGTGCTGGGCCTGGTCAAGGCGCAGATGGTCAAGAACACCGTCATCGTGCCGGTGGGCTCGAAGGGCGGCTTCGTGGTGAAGCGTCCGCCGCTGGCCGCTGACCGCGACGCGCAGCTGGCCGAGGGCATTGCGTGCTACCGCATGTTCATCAACGGTCTGCTCGACATCACCGACAACCTGGTGGAAGGCAAGATCGTGGCGCCGCACTCGGTGGTCCGTCATGACAACGACGACCCGTACCTGGTGGTTGCTGCCGACAAGGGCACCGCCACGTTCTCCGATATCGCCAACGCGATTTCTGCCGAACACGGCTTCTGGCTCGATGATGCGTTCGCATCGGGTGGCTCCAATGGCTATGACCACAAGGGCATGGGCATCACGGCCAAGGGCGCGTGGGAATCCGTGCGCCGTCACTTCCGCGCACTGGGCCGCGACTGCCAGACCGAAGACTTCACCGTGGTTGGCGTGGGCGACATGTCCGGCGACGTGTTCGGCAACGGCATGCTGCTCTCCGAGCACATCCTGCTGCTGGCCGCGTTCGATCACCGTCACATCTTCCTCGACCCGAAGCCGGACGCTGCCCGCTCGTTCAAGGAACGCCAGCGCATGTTCGCGCTGCCGCGTTCGTCGTGGGACGACTACGACAAGTCGCTGATCTCGGCCGGTGGTGGCGTGTATCCGCGTACCGCCAAGTCGATTCCGGTGTCGCCGGAAGTGCGCGCCGCGCTTGGCATTCGCGCGGAAGTCACGCACATGCCGCCCACCGATCTGCTCAGCGCCATTCTTAAAGCGCAGGTCGACCTGCTGTGGAATGGCGGCATCGGCACGTACGTGAAGGCCACCTCCGAAACCCACGCAGAAGTCGGTGACCGTGCGAACAACGCACTGCGCGTCAACGGCAACGAGCTGCGCTGCAAGGTCATCGGCGAAGGCGGCAACCTCGGCATGACCCAGAAGGGTCGTATCGAAGCGGCCACCGTCGGCGTGCTGCTCAACACCGACTTCATCGACAACTCCGCCGGCGTGGACACCTCCGATCACGAGGTGAACATCAAGATCCTGCTGAACGATGCCGTGCAGCGTGGCGAACTCACCTTCGAGGCACGCAATCGTCAGCTGGCCGAGATGACCGACGAAGTCGGCCGTCTGGTGCTGTGGGACAACTATCGCCAGAACCAGGCCATCACGGTCATGGAACACCAGTCGGTTCGCCGCCTGGGCTCGATGGCCCACTTCATCCGCACGCTGGAAGGCGAGGGCATGCTCGACCGTCAGGTCGAGTCGCTGCCCAGCGAAGCGGAGCTCACCGAACGCAAGGCGCGCGGCCTCGGCCTTACGCGTCCGGAGCTGTCGGTGCTGCTGTCCTACGACAAGATCCGCCTGTTCCAGCAGCTGCTCGATTCGGACGTGCCGGAAGATCCGTACCTGTCCCGCGAGCTGGTTCGTTACTTCCCGCTGCCGTTGCATGAGAAGTATGCCGAGCACATGCAGCGCCATCGCCTGAAGCGTGAAATCATCGCCACTGCCGTGACCAACTCGACGGTCAACCGCATGGGCGCCACCTTCATGATGCGCATGCAGGAAGATACGGGCCAGGGTCCGGCAGCCATCGCCAAGGCGTATACCGCTGCCCGCGAAATCCTGGACGCTCGTGGTCTCTGGGCTGAAATCGAGGCGCTGGACGGCAAGGTCGCGGAAGACACGCAGATCGACGCCATCCTGCACATCTGGTCGCTGCTGCGTCACCTGACCCGCTGGTTGCTCAACCGCCCGGGCGGCACGCTGGACATCGCGGCCAACGTGGAGCGTTACGGCGCCGAAGTCACGGCGCTGCGCGAAGCACTGCCCTCGGCCCTCACCAACACCGGTCGTGGCGACTTCTCGTCCAGCCAGGAAAAGTGGGAAGGCCTGGGTTGCCCGGATGCGCTGGCCGTTCGTCTGGCCCGTGTACCGGTGCTGCGCGCCGCGCTGGACATGGTCGAAGTGTCCAAGCAGAGCGGCTACCCGATCCAGAAGGTGGCGGCCGTGTTCTACGAACTGGGCGAAGCCCTGGATCTGGAATGGCTGCGCGATCAGATCGAAGCGCTGCCGGTCGAAGGCGCATGGCACGCCCAGGCTCGCGGTTCGCTGCTTGATGAGTTGAATGCCCAGCACCGTGCGCTGGCGCTTCAGGTCCTGAACGTGGCGGGCAACCGCACGGACCTCAGCCCGGTACAGGCGTGGCTGGAGCGTGACGACGCCACGCTGAAGTACACCCGGGCCATGCTCGCGGAAATCCTGACCCAGAATGCCGACTACCCGATCGCCTCCGTGGCGGTGCGTCGTCTGGCACAGCTGGCGCAGATTCCGCTGGGCTAAAACGGCCCTGATGGCGTGGGAGGTGGCATGCCACCTCCCACGTCCATCCCCAATGCACTAAGCTCGACGCTGGTTCCAGTACCGGCTTCCTTCTCTCATGCGCCTAGCTTTCGTTGCCAGCGAAACCGATGTCGCCCAGCAGGCTCGCGATGTTCTCGTGAAGCACTACGGGGACGTTGATCCCTCCGAGGCCGAGATCATCGTGTCGCTGGGAGGGGACGGCTTCATGCTGCGTACCCTGCACACTTTCCGCACCCTTGCTGTCCCGTTCTACGGGATGAAGCTCGGCCGTCTCGGTTTCCTGATGAACCAGCATGCCGTTGACGGCCTGGTGGAACGCATCGAGCGCGCCCATCCGGCCGTACTGCACCCGCTGGAAATGCACGTGACCTGCGCGGATGGCAGCGAGCAGCGCGCGCTGGCGTTCAACGAAGTGGCACTGCTGCGCCAGAGCAACCAGGCGGCGCATTTGCAGGTTCGTCTCAACGACGCGGTGAAACTGGAAGAACTGGTGTGCGATGGCATTCTGGTGTCCACACCGGCCGGCTCCACGGCGTACAACCTTTCGGCCCACGGCCCGATCTTGCCGCTGGACGCCAACGTGCTCGCGCTGACACCCATCAGCCCGTTCCGTCCCCGACGCTGGCGCGGCGCGATTCTGCCGCATGCCACACGGGTAGGATTTGAAACGCGCGATCCCAACAAGCGCCCGATCAGTGCCACGGCCGACTTCCACGAAGTGCGTGACGTGCGCGTGGTGGAAATCCGCCAGTCGCGCCGGCATGGCGTGCGTTTGCTGTTCGACCCGGAGCACAATCTCCAGCAGCGGATTCTCGACGAACAGTTCGCCCTGTCGTAACGCCTTACCGAAGTGACCTGATGACTACGCCGAAGACCGAACACAATGCCCACGACACTGCGTCCGTTGGCGACAATCGCCTGGTCGTGGCCATTTCCTCGCGTGCGCTCTTCGACATGGGTGACAGCCACGAGCTGTTCGAGCGCGATGGTCTGGATGCCTACCGGCAGTTCCAGATCGAGCATGAGAACGACTTGCTCCAGCCGGGCGTGGCTTTTCCGCTCGTGCAGAAGCTGCTCGGACTCAATGCGCTGTCCGCTGACCTGCCGCCGGTGGAGGTGATTCTGCTATCGCGCAACTCGGGCGACACGGGGCTGCGCATCTTCAACGCCATTCAACATTACGGGCTGAACATTTCGCGTGCGGCGTTCACCAGTGGCGCGCCCACGTCCGACTACATTGGTCCGTTCCGTGCGGACCTGTTCCTTTCCGCGAATGCGGAAGACGTGGGCCGTGCGCTGCGTGCGGGCGTTGCTGCCGCCACCATTCTGCCGTCCACGGCACCGCAGCGTTCCAGCGAGCAGCTTCGTATCGCTTTTGATGGCGATGCCGTCATTTTTGGTGACGAAGGCGAGCGGGTGTCGCGGGAGCAGGGACTGGACGCCTTCCATCGCAGCGAGAACGAACTGTGGGCCGAGCCGCTGTCAGGCGGGCCTTTCCGTGGGTTTCTCGCCGCATTGCACCGGTTGCAGGCCGCATTCCCGGCGGAAACCTCGCCCATTCGCACCGCCCTCGTCACGGCGCGTTCGGCACCTGCGCACAAGCGCGTGATTCTCACATTGCGTCGTTGGGGTGTGCGTATTGATGAAGCGCTGTTTCTGGGTGGGCGCGACAAGGGGCCCTTCCTTGATGCGTTCGGCGCCGACATCTTCTTCGATGATTCCCCGGCCAATGTGGAATCCGCTCGTCGGCATGTGGCGACCGGGCACGTGCCGCATGGGGTCAGCAATCCCTGAGGGAGTTGCCTGAATCAGGCCGATCCTGCGCCGCCCACCACGCGCGTGCGCCGCCACCAGTTGGTCTTCTTGTCTTCGCGCACGAAGGTGAAAAGGCCCGCTCCAAGAATCAGCGCGATGCCGATGAGCATCGGCCAGTCCAGCGTGTCGTGAAACAGGAAGTATCCGAACACGATGGCCCACAGCATCTGGCTGTACTGTGTAGGCGCGATGCGGTTGGCAGGTGCATTCTGCGTGGCAAACATCAGCAGCACGGCGCCGGCGGCGGCCAGCAGGCCGTAGCCCAGCAGCAGGAACCACTGGTGTGCATCGGGCCACACAAACGCAGGCAGCATCAGTACCGCACCGGCCACCATGGGGCCGATGACGCCCGCACCGTATAGCGTGATGCGTTTTTCATGCGCTCCGGCCATGCGCAGCGCAATGATCGACAGCGCACCGGCAATGCCGCAGACAATCGCGGCGACGTGCCCGTGGCCCAGATGACGGAAGCCGGGCCGCAAGACGACCAGCACGCCAATGAAGCCGACGATCACAGCCGACCAGCGACGCCAGCCCACGTGCTCATTGAGGAAAATGACGGACAGGATGGTGACGAAGATCGGCAGCAGGAAGATCAGCGCGAACGCTTCGGCCATGGGCAGTGCGGTGAAGGCCATCACGGCGGAAACGTTGCCCACGGCACCGGCAAGCGCGCGCAGCAGCCACAGGGCGGGGCGCCTGGACACGATGATCTCGCGCCACTGGTCACCGGGTTTCTTCAGGAAAGGGATGGCTGCCAGTGCCAGCACGGCGCCAAAAAACACAGCCTCATACGCGGGCAGCGAGCCTTCCAGCAACTTCACGAAGGCGTCGCTGCACGCGTAGGCCGCGTAACAGGCAAAACCCAGCAGGACACCTTTGATCACGAGCATGCTTCCCGGGGAGGAGGGGGCGTGCTCATTATGGCAGGCGGCTGGGGTCAGGAGGCGAACGGCGCTTTACGGAGCCGTGCGCGTCATCAGCGACATGTCCAGATGCATGATGGCCGAATGGAACGCCGAGGCACCCTGCTGGCCGGACGATGCCGGGTCGAAGCCCAGCGACGCCGGGAGGCCCGAAGCGCTTAGCAGGTAGCCACCTGCAAGCATCGTCCAGGTCTGTCCCGGGCGCTGCTCGCAGGTCGTCCACTTCACCTGTAGCCCCACGCGCTCCAGGCAGTAGCCGGTGCCATCGGTCACCGTGCCGGAGGAGCCTTCGCCCGGTGCTTCCACCCGCTGGAGGGCCGGCTCGCCCAGCAGGCGGGTCAGGTCCGCCTTCGCCCAGGCGGCTTTGCCGCCCGCCATCGCATCCAGGACGGGCAGGAGATCCGAACCGCCATCGGTACGGAACCCGTACACCACGGTCTGGGCAGCGTTGCGTTCATCCACGAGCACGAGGGGGCCGCTGATGCGCTCGGCCAGAACGGGCGAGGCCACGCAGAACAGGGCGGCGAACGCGGCAAGGCGCGCCGGGTGGCGGGAAGTGTGGTGATTCATGGGCAACTCCGTATCGGTGGGGGAAGGCCGGGTATGGTGCTCGCCCGCTGTTCCGCTGCCTGTCGGCGAAACGCCGACTGAACGCGATTCAGTGCCCGACATGCGCGTAGGCAAAGATGTTGCGGCCCGGCATGACCGCCGTGGGGCCGCTGGCTACAATCGGTGGTTTCCCCCATTCCTTTTCGGGATTTGCGCCATGGCCCACCGCCTCGATCCGCTCGACCTTTACGACGTCCGTTCGCTGCTTACCGACGAGGAGCGCATGGTGCAGGACACCGTCGGCCGGTTCGTCGACGAGAAAGTGCTGCCGATCATCGGCGACTGCTTCGATCAGGGCCGCTTCCCGAAGGAGCTGATTCCGGAAATCGCTTCGCTTGGCCTCCTGGGCGCCACGCTTCCGGAGGAATACGGCTGCGCCGGCATGAATGCGGTGAGCTATGGCCTCATCTGCCAGGAACTGGAGCGCGGAGATTCTGGCCTGCGCAGTTTCGCCTCGGTGCAGAGCTCGCTTTGCATGTACCCGATCTACGCCTATGGCGACGAAGCGCAGAAGAAAAACTACCTGCCGCGCATGGCCGCCGGTGAAGTCATCGGCTGCTTCGGTCTGACCGAACCGCACGGCGGCTCGGACCCGGCCAACATGAAGACCGTGGCGCGTCGCGATGGCGGCGACTGGGTCATCAACGGCGCCAAGATGTGGATCACCAACGGCAACGTCGCTCATATCGCCATCGTCTGGGCGCAGACCGAAGACGGCATCCAGGGCTTCATCGTGCCGACCGACACCAAGGGTTTCACCGCGCAGGAAGTGCACAAGAAGATGAGCCTGCGCGCTTCGGTGACGTCGGCGCTGTTCTTCGACGATGTGCGTGTGCCCGATTCGGCACGGCTGCCCAACGTGGTGGGCCTGAAGGGACCGCTGGGTTGCCTCAATCAGGCACGCTACGGCATCACCTGGGGTCCCATCGGCGCCGCGCAGGCATGCCTGCGTGAAGTGCTCGATTACACCGCGGAGCGCATCCTGTTTGGACGTCCGCTTGCAGCAAACCAGATCACCCAGGCGAAGATGGCCGACATGGCACGCCGCATCACCACCGCGCAGTTGCTGTCGTTGCAGCTGGGCCGTCTGAAGGATGCGGGCAAGTTGCATCCCACGCAGGTGTCGCTGGCCAAGTGGAACAACGTGCGCATGGCGCTGGATATCGCGCGCGAGTGCCGCGACATTCTGGGCGGCGCTGGCATCACCACGGAGCACGGCGCCATCCGCCATGCGCTGAATCTGGAATCGGTCATCACGTACGAAGGTACCGAAACCGTCCACCAGCTGGTCGTGGGCCGCGAACTGACCGGCATCAATGCGTTCTGATTTCTCCGGGATCGCCGCAGGCGTTCGCGACGCGCTGTCCCGGGTGGACAGCGCGCTGGTGGGCACGGGCGTTTCCGAAGTGATCGTGATCGGCAGCGCTGCGGCGCTGCTGGCAGGCGCCGATGTCGAGGTGGCCGATATCGACCTGCTTACCAGTGTGGAAGACGCCATCCGTATCGAATCCGCGTGGTCGGCCTGGCACCAGCCAGGCTATGTTCCCGGTGATGGTGGACGCTTCCGCTCGCGTTTTTCCCGCTACGCGTGGGCCGGCATGCCGGTGGAAGTGATGGGCGGCCTGGAAGTCGCCGTCGACGGCCATTGGCAGAACGTTGCCGTCTCCCGCTCTCGGGCGGTGGACGGTTTGCGCCACATCCGGGTGGCTTCTGTGACCGATCAGCGCGCTTTGCTGGCGCTGTTTGGACGGCCCAAGGACGACGAGCGCGCTCACGCATTGCTTCACGTGCTGGCAGACGCCTGACGTCCTCCGCACCTCCCCCTTCTTTCGTTCGATTCTTTCGAGTCCGACCCCATGTCCATTCCGCACGCCATTGCCGCCCGTCACAAGGGCTTTAACCGCGCCGAGATCGTTGATCAGAATTTCGTGGAATTTGTGCAGTTCTGGCAGGGCGAGGTCGGCGACACGCCGCGCGACCACGATCCGGTGTTGCCGGGCAGTTCGCTGGATGCGCGTGGTTTTCGCGAACTCTTCGAGTCGCAGCTCATCAGCCGTCACCTTGACCTGATGGCGCGCGTGCTCCGCGTGCAGAACAAGGTGTTCTACACCATCGGCTCGTCGGGGCACGAAGGCAACGCCATGGTGGCGCGCGCCACGCGGCACACCGATCCGGCGTTTCTGCACTATCGCAGCGGTGCTTTCATGGCCGAGCGCTTCCGCAAGTTGCCGGGCATGGATCCGGTGATGGATTCGGCGCTGTCGTTTGCGGCCAGCAAGGAAGATCCGGCATCGGGCGGCCGCCACAAGGTGTGGGGAAGCAAACCGTTGTGGGTGCTTCCGCAGACCTCGACCATCGCCTCGCATCTGCCCAAGGCGCTGGGTACGGCCATTGCCATCGAGCAGGCGCCGCGCATCGGTCATACGCTGCCCATTCCCGACGACTCCATCACCATCTGCTCGTTCGGTGACGCATCGTCCAATCACGCGACGGCGCAGACGGCGTTCAACGCCGCCGCGTGGACGGCCTACCAGAAGCTGCCCGCGCCCGTGCTGTTTGTATGCGAAGACAACGGTATCGGCATTTCGGTGAAAACGCCGGGCGGCTGGGTGGCCAGCAATTTCCGCCAGCGTGCCAATCTGGATTATTTCTACGCGGACGGTCTGGACCTGTCCGGCGGCTACGCCGATGTGGAGCGCGCGGTAGCGCACTGCCGCAACACGCGCCGGCCCACGTTCCTGCATCTGAACACCACCCGCATCATGGGTCACGCTGGTACGGACTTCGAGATCGAATGGCGTTCGGTGGAAGAACTGGTGGCGTTGGAAGCCACCGATCCGCTGCTGCGCTCGGCAGCGATTGCGCTGTCGTCGGGGCTGTACGACAAGCCCACGCTGCTCGCGCTGTACGACAGCATACGTCGCCGTTGCTTCGAGGCCGCCGAAGATGCCGACGGCCGCCCGCGTCTTTCCTCGTTGGCTGACGTGATGGCGCCGCTGGCGCCTTATACGCCCGATGCCGTGCGCGCGGAAGCAGAGCGTTCGGACTATGTGGAAGCGCGCGAGCGCGCATTCGGCGGTGCGGAGAAATTGCCCGAAGCACAGGCGCCGCGTCATCTGGCCATCCAGATCAATCAGGCGTTGCACGACCTGATGGCGAAGTATCCGCAGACGCTTCTGTTTGGCGAGGACGTGGCCCAGAAGGGCGGCGTGTATACCGTAACCAAGGGGCTGCACAAGACATTCCGCAATGCGCGCGTGTTCAACACGCTGCTGGATGAAACCATGATCCTTGGGCTTGCCCAGGGTTACGCCAACATGGGCATGCTGCCGATTCCGGAAATTCAGTACCTGGCCTATTTTCACAACGCGTGCGATCAGATTCGCGGCGAGGCGGCGTCGTTGCAGTTTTTCTCCAACGACCAGTATCGCAATCCCATGCTGGTGCGCATTGCGTCGCTGGGTTATCAGCGTGGCTTCGGTGGCCATTTCCACAACGACAACTCGATTACCGCGTTGCGCGACATTCCGGGTCTGGTGGTGGGTTGCCCCAGCCGGGGTGACGATGCGGCAACCATGCTGCGTACGCTCGCGGCGCTGGCCAAGGTGGACGGTCGTGTCTGTGCCTTCCTTGAACCCATCGCGCTGTACATGACCAAAGACCTCCATGAAGCGGGTGATGGCGCATGGCAGTTCAGCTATCCGGCGCCGGGTGAGGCGATGGCACTGGGCGAAGGCCGCATCTACGGCGAAGCGTCGGACAACGATCTGGTCATTTTCACCTTTGGCAACGGCGTGCCGATGAGCCTGCGCGCCGCGCGCCGCATTGAAGCGACGCATGGCTGGAAGGTGCGGGTCGTGGATCTGCGCTGGCTGGTGCCGCTCAACGATCCATTCATTCAGGCACAGGCCGCATCGGCCAAACGCATCCTGGTGGTGGATGAAGGCCGCAAGAGTGCGGGCGTAGGCGAGGGCGTCATTACGGCCATTGTGGAAGGTGGCTATGGCGCCACGCCGTTGCATCGCGTGGTGGGTGCGGACACGTTTACACCACTGGCTGGCGCAGCGTTTCTCGTTCTTCCCGGGGATGACGACGTGGTTGCGGCTGCGGCGTTGCTGGCGTAACCGGCGTCAGCTTTTGGCGTTGCCCGATGCCCCCTGACAACTGCGCCTCGTTCTGGCTCAGTTGTCAGGGGCATGCGTGATGATTAATGCATCCGGGGCAAATACAGGATCAGGCCGGAGGCAGGGCCACCGCGCCGCAGAACTTCTCCAGAAGCTGCGCCTGCACATCGCGGACGGGCTGCCCGGCTGACGGCTGTCCCAGCACATAGCTGCCATCGGGCTGCATGTTCCACGCCGAGAGGTTGTCGGTGAGGTACAGATCGAGTTCTTTCTTTACCCGCTGCTGGAGCTTCTTGCCCTCGATGGGGAAGCAGGTTTCCACGCGACGTTCCAGATTGCGTTCCATCAGGTCGGCGCTGGCCAGATAGAGCAGGGGCTCGTCCACGTTCTGGAACCAGTAGGCGCGGCTGTGCTCGAGGAAGCGGCCGACGATGGAGCGGACGCGGATATTCTGAGACACCCCCGGCACGCCCGGACGCAGGCAGCACATGCCCCGCACGATGAGGTCGATCTTCACCCCGGCCTGGCTGGCCCGGTACAGCGCGCGGATGATCTTCGCATCGGTGATGGCGTTGACCTTGCAGATGATCTGCGCGGGCTTGCCAGCCGTGGCGTTGGCCGCTTCACGCGCAATGAGTTCGAGGAAGGTTTTCTTCAGCGTGAACGGCGCATGCAGCATGCGCTTCATCTTCAGCACCTTGCCCATGCCAGTCAGCAGGCGGAACAGGCGATGGACGTCGTCGCACAGGGCTTCGTCGGACGTCAGCAGGCTGTAATCGGTGTAAAGGCGTGCATTGCCCGAGTGGTAGTTGCCGGTGCCAAGATGCGCGTAGCTGACGATCTTGCCGTTCTCGCGACGCTGCACCAGCATCAGTTTGGCGTGGGTTTTCACGCCGACTACGCCGTAAATCACGACGGCGCCGGCCTGTTGCAGACGCGAGGCGAGGGTGAGGTTAGATTCCTCGTCGAAGCGCGCGCGCAGCTCCACCACGGCGGTCACTTCCTTGCCCGCACGCGCCGCTTCCACCAGCGCGTCCACGATCTCGGAGTTGGCGCCGCTGCGGTACAGCGTCTGCTTGATCGTCAGCACCTGCGGATCTTTCGCCGCCTGACGCAGCAGGTCCACCACCGGGGAGAACGACTCGTACGGATGCAGCAGCAGGATGTCCTGCTTGCCGATGACCTGGAACATGTCGTCTGCGTCACCCAGTGCCTTGGGCAGCGAGGGAACAAACGGCGGGTATTGCAGGCGTGCGTAATCGGCTTTAAGCGTGATGGCGAACAGGCGCGCGAGGTTCACTGGGCCGTTCACTTCGTAAAGCGAATCGGCTTCCAGCGAGTACTGCTTCATCAGGTAATCGACGAGCGGCTTCGGGCAGTTGTCCGCCACTTCCAGGCGTACCGCATCGCCATAGCGGCGCGAGAAGAGTTCACCGCGCAGTGTGCGCGCCAGATCTTCCACGTCTTCCGGGTCGATGGTCAGGTCGGCGTTGCGGGTCAGGCGGAACTGGTACGAACCCAGTACCCGCATGCCGGGGAAAAGGTCATCGGCGTGCGCGTGAATGATCGAGGAAAGCAGTACGTAGTTGTCGCCGCCTTCGCATGCTTCGTCCGGAAAACGCATGATGCGCGGCAGGACGCGTGGCGCCGGCACGATGGCCAGGCCTGAGTCACGGCCGAACGCGTCGGTGCCTTCCAGTTGCACGATGAAGTTGAGGCTCTTGTTGACCAGGCGCGGAAACGGATGCGTGGGGTCCAGCCCGATCGGCGTCATCAGTGGCGCCACTTCCTGACGGAAATAGCGACGCACCCAGAGCTTCTGCTTATGCGTCCACTGATTGCGGCGCACGATGCGGATGCCGTGGGTTTCCAGTTCCGGCAGGATTTTTTCGTTGAGGATGGCGTACTGGCGTTCGATCTGCCGGTGCGCAATGTCGGCGATTTCCGCCAGTGCGCGCTTGGGCGATACGCCGTCCTGTCCGATCACTTCGTGGTCGAAGGCAATTTGCTGCTTGAGGCCTGCGACGCGGATCTCGAAGAATTCGTCGAGGTTGTTCGAGAAGATCAGCAGAAACTTGAGGCGCTCGATCAGCGGCTTGGATTCATCCAGCGCCTGATCCAGCACGCGGATGTTGAACTGCAACTGCGAAAGCTCGCGGTTGACGTACAGGCTGGCATCGGAAAGATCGACGGGCGAGGCGTCGGGCGTGCTGGAGGCCTTGCCAGGAGGCAACGGCTTGGCAGCGGGAATGGCGTCGGTGGAAATGGTCATCGTGTCCAGGTTCGGCGCTCCGGTAGAGGGGCTGGCGGCGCAAGCTCCATACCGGTGCGGGAGACCCATGGTACGCCGGTACGGCGTCGAAGGGCCGTCGTCGCCTTAACGATATGTCAGGCATCTTGCAGGGCGGTGACATGGGCGCCGGGGGACTGCAAGTAGCGGCTCGGTGCGCTGCCCAGCGTCTTGCGGAAGGCTGCCGAGAATGCGCTGGGGCTGGCGTACCCAAGGTCCGCTGCAACGCGGGTGATGGCCTGGCCCTGACCGAGTCGCGCCAGTGCCGTCATCAGGCAGGCCTGGTGCCGCCATGCTGCGAAGCTCATGCCGGTTTCCTGGCGAAATAGTCGCGTGAAGTTGCGCCGGCTCATGTCGGCGCTGCTGGCCATGGCGTCCAGATCCTTGTCGCGCTGCGGGTCATCCAGCAAGGTGCGACACAACGCAGCCAGACGCGGATGCGCGGGCAGCGGAGCGTTGAGCGGCAACTCTTCCATGATGGCTGTCTCGGTCAGCAGCAAACGCATGACGTCGCCATCGCGCCCGTTGACCTCGTAAAGGGTGGGCAGGTCCACGGCTTCGCTGAGCAGGGCATGCAGCAGCGGCGACACGGTCATGACCCGGCATGCCACCGGCAACCCGGCAGCGGCGACGGCATGCGGCAGTACGTAAGCGCTTCGCGTGGACACGGCGCCGATCATGCGCACTTCGTGCGTTACGCCGGGTGGAATCCATAGGGCACGACGTGGGGGCAGCAACCAGCTGCCCTGGTCGGTGAAGACTTCGATCAGCCCCTGCGAGGCGTAAAGCAGCTGTCCGCGCCGGTGGTTGTGGGCGGGCAGCACGGTGTCGGCGACGTATTCGTTGCCCGTGGCAATGACGTCGCGGGGCGTGTCTTCGAGGGTGGAGGCGCGGGCATTTCGCATCTTTGGCCCAATTTCGACAAAAGTTGACCCGGTGACGAATGCGGGCCTTCGCTGCCCACTTTATGGTGTGCTACCTGAGCGCGCAAGCGCAGTACCTTCCCCACGAGCTTTCCCATGTCCGCACAAATCGAACCGATGCCTGTCGCGTCTGCGCCTGTTCCATCTGCTTCTGCAGTCGCCGCACCGGTGGCTGAAGGCACGGCGTTTGGCGTGATTGGTGGGATCAGTTTTGCCCATTTCCTCAACGACATGATGCAGTCGTTGATTCTGGCGATTTATCCGATCCTGAAGACGGGTTTTCATCTGAGTTTCGGACAGATCGGCATTATCACGCTGACGTATCAGGTGACGGCGTCGCTGCTGCAACCGGTGGTCGGCATGGTGACGGATCGCAGGCCGATGCCGTATTCGCTGCCGATCGGCATGGGCTTTACGCTGGTGGGTCTGCTGTTGCTGGCGGTGGCGCCCACGTATGGCGTGCTGCTGGTGGCCGCCGGGCTGGTGGGGACGGGATCGTCGGTTTTCCATCCGGAGTCGTCGCGTGTGGCGCGCATGGCGTCGGGTGGACGGCATGGGTTGGCGCAGTCGCTGTTCCAGTTGGGCGGCAATGCGGGGTCTTCAGTCGGTCCTCTTCTGGCCGCCTGGTTCATCGTGCCGCACGGTCGGGGCAGCGTGGCGTGGTTCTCACTGGCGGCGTTGCTGGCCATCGTCGTGTTGTTGCAGATCAGTCGCTGGTACGCGCTGAATCACGCAACACGCGGTGTGTCGCGCAAGCAGCGTGAGGGCGGTGTGGTGCTGTCACGCGGCAAGGTGGCGTTCGCGCTGTCGGTGCTCGGAGTGCTGGTGTTCTCGAAGTATTTTTATCTGACCAGCCTGAGCAGCTATTACACGTTTTATCTGATTCACCGCTTCGGTGTTTCGGTGCCCAGTGCGCAGACGTATCTGTTTGTTTTTCTGTTCTCGGTAGCGGCAGGTTCGGTGATTGGCGGGCCCGTGGGTGATCGCATTGGACGCAAGTACGTGATCTGGATTTCGATCCTCGGCGTGGCGCCATTCACGCTGCTGCTTCCCCATGTGGGCCTGTTTGCCACGGCGGCGCTCAGCGTGGTGATCGGACTGGTACTGGCGTCGGCGTTCTCAGCGATTCTGGTTTACGCGCAGGAGCTGGTGCCCGGTCGTGTGGGCATGATTTCGGGATTGTTCTTCGGCTTTGCGTTCGGCATGGGCGGCATTGGCGCCGCATTGCTGGGCCGACTGGCCGACAGCCACGGCATCGACTTCGTCTACCAGTTGTGCGCGTATCTTCCGCTGATCGGCATCTTCGCGCTGTTTCTTCCCGACGTGGAGCGTCGCCGCAAGGCTTGATCGTGGGTGTTGGCGAGCGGGCTTGCTCGCGGCTGCGAAAAGCACGGTGAGGCACGAGAAGGCGGCATCCCTGCCGGCCACCGCTGCGGGGCCTTTTCCGCCCGAAGGCCCTCGCGCTCCTACCGCTCCCGATGAGGGCGGCGGATGCCTTTCTCCGGGTACTGCGGCTTGGTGCAGCAGATCACTGACGTCTCAGGAGACCACCAGCGGTTCGGGTTCCAGGCGGACGCCGAAGCGGGCTTCCACGGAGCTCATGATTTTGCGGGCGAAGCCCAGCAGTTCGGGGCCGGTGGCCTTGCCGTGGTTGACCAGTACAAGGGCGTGGCGGTTGGAGATGCCTGCATCGCCGTCGCGCTGGCCTTTGAAGCCTGAGGCTTCGATCAGCCACGCAGCGGAGAGTTTGGCGGTGCCTCCGGCGTGCGGCCAGACGGGCAGGCCGGGGTGGGCGAGGGCGAGCGCATCTGCCGTGGCCGAGCTGACGATGGGGTTCTTGAAGAAGCTGCCCGCATTGCCAATGACCGCGGGGTCGGGCAGCTTGCGGCTGCGCAGGCGGACGACGGCTTCGGCGACGTGGAAGGGCGCGGGCTTCGGTACGCCCATGCGTTCCAGTTCTTCACCGATGCCTGCGTAGTCCATGTTGAGAGGGCGTTCGCGTGGCAGGGCAAAGGTGACGGCGGTGATGATCCAGCGGCCGGCCTGCGCCTTGAAGCTGGAATGGCGATAGGAGAATGCGCACTGCGCACGATCCAGGATCACGAATTGGTTTGCGTGGGTGTCCCACGCTTCCACGCTGTCGACAAACTCGGCAACTTCCACGCCATAGGCGCCGATGTTCTGGATGGGTGCCGCGCCCACGGTGCCGGGAATGAGGATGAGGTTTTCAAGTCCCGCATAACCCTGGCCAAGTGACCAGCGCACGAAGTCGTCCCAGCGTTCGCCGGCGGCCACGCGCAGCAGTACGCGGTCGTCGCGCTGGATGGTTTCAACGCCACGGGTTGCCATCACCACGACGGTGCCGTTGTAGTCACCTGCCAGCAGCACGTTGCTGCCTTCGCCAAGCACGAGCACCTTGCCGTCCTTGACGGCGGGGTAGGTGAGCAGTTCAGGCAGTCTGGTGGGATCGCGCACTTCGGCCAGAAGCTTTGCACGTGCATCCACACGCAGGGTGTTGCGCGTGCCCAGCGGTGCGTCGCTGGCGAGCGTGAAGCCGCCCATGTCGACCGGTTCGTTGTTCATGCGGACACCTGCTGACGACGGATTTCCTCGACGGCCTCGGCCACGAGTTTCGGGCCGCGATAGACAAGGCCGGAGTAGAGCTGCACGAGGGAGGCACCTGCGGCGATTTTTTCTGCGGCGCCATCGCCATCAAGAATGCCACCCACGCCGACGATGCCAACCTTGCCACCGAGGCGGCGCGACATGCCGCGCAGCACTTCAGTGGAGCGCTGGAAAAGAGGGCGCCCGGACAGGCCACCGGTTTCTCCCGCATGCGGATCACCTGCGACGGCATCGCGGGCGATGGTCGTGTTGGTGCAGATGACGCCATCGACGCTGGCCGACAGCAGTACTTCGGCGATGGCGTCCAGTTCGGCTTCCGCAAGATCAGGAGCGATTTTCAGCAGCATGGGTTTGCGTGCGCCGTGCTGACCGGCCAGTTGTTCCTGGCGCTCACGCAGCGTGCCGATGAAGCGGCGCAGCGTGTCTTCTTCCTGCAGATCGCGCAGGCCCTGGGTATTGGGCGAAGAAATGTTGACGGTGATGTAGCTGGCCAGCGGATACACGCGATCAAGGCAGTGCAGATAGTCGTCGACAGCGTTTTCGTTGGGGGTGTCTTTGTTCTTGCCGATGTTGATGCCCAGCACGCCGCGGAATGACGCGCGCTCGACGTTGCGTACCAGCGCATCCACGCCCGCATTGTTGAAGCCCAGCCGGTTGATGACGGCTTCGTGCTGCGGAAGGCGGAACATGCGCGGCTTGTCGTTGCCTGCCTGGGGGCGCGGCGTGACGGTGCCGACTTCCACGAAGCCGAAGCCCATGGCGGCAAGGCCGTCCAGGTGATCGGCATTTTTGTCCAGACCGGCGGCCAGGCCGACGGGATTGGGGAAGTCGATGCCGAATGCGCGCACGGGCAGGGCAGCCGGCGGTCTGGCGATCCAGCGGGACAGCTCGCTGCGATGCGCTACATCAGACAGATAGAGGGTGAGCCCATGGGCCGTCTCGGCGTCCAGCGCGAACAGTAGCGGTCGGATCAGGTCGTACATCGGTGGGTCCGTCAGGATGAGGCTGGGTGTACCGAGCCCGCAAAAATGCGGGTGTCGTAGTCGAAGTCGACGCCGCCATCGCTGGCGCAGGCGTCGTACAGGTCGCGCAGAGCGTAAAGCATCGGCTCGTAGTTGATGTGGCCGGGGCGGGGCGCGTAGGAGGACGATAGCAGACGCCCCTTCAGGGCATCGAAATCCAGCTTCTGGGTGTGCGGGAAAGAGGCCATGCCCCGATAGCCGTCGCCAAACCATTCGGCCATGGTGTCGTCGTCGGCATAGCGCTCGGCCACGCTCACATAGTCGTTGCCGTATTCGAGAAGAAGGCGCTCGTAGCCTTCCAGAAAGGGCGTGCCGACCAGCCTGCGGGAGTTCCAGAACACCGCTACGAGGCCACGCGGGCTCAGTATCCGGTGGAATTCGCGTTTGGTGCTGGCCTGGTCAAACCAGTGGAATGCCTGGGCGACGGTGACCAGGTCGACGCTGCCGTCGGGCAGGCCGGTGGCTTCTGCCGTGCCATCCACGGCACGAAAGCGCGGGTCGCTGCCCAGCCACTGCACGGCGGCTGCACGCATGGGGGCGTTGGGCTCCACGGCGATCACGGTGTGTTCCTCATCGAGGAACATGCGGCTGGAGATGCCAGTGCCCGCACCGATGTCGGCCACGATCCAGTCTGCCGTGACACCCAGATGTGCCAGCCAGTCGATCAGTGCGTGCGGATAGTCTGGCCGGTAGCGGACGTAGTCTTCCACGCGGTCGGAGAAGCGTTCGGTCGAGCGCAGGTCATTCATGGCACAGCCCTTCAGGTAAGGATCTGACCGCCGTCTACTGCCAGTGTCTGTCCGGTGATCCAGCCGGCCAGCGGCGAGGCCAGGAAAAGTGCGGCGCCGGCGATGTCTTCCGGACGGCCAAACCGGCCGAAAGGAATGCTTGCCAGCGTGCGTTCGTAAAGCTCCGGATCGGTGCTTCTGCGGCGCTCCCAGAGGCCGTCTTCAAATTCGACGGAACCGGGTGCAATGGCGTTCACGCGAATGCCGGTGGGTGCGAGTTCCAGTGCCTGCGACATGGCGTAGTGGGACACGGCGGCCTTGATCGCCGCATACGGCGCACTGCGAGGGCTGGCGTAGAACGCCGAGATCGACACGGTGTGCAGGATGCACGGATCGCGGCCATCGCGCAGCCATGGCAGGGCGGCGCGCGAGGTGCGCACCGCTGCCATCAGGTCGACGTTGATGCTTCTGGCCCAGCCGTCTTCGTCATTGCTCATGCCGTAGCCGGTGGCGTTGTTCACCAGGATGTCGATGCCCCCGAGCGCTTCGGCTGCTTCGGCCACGTAGCGGTCGATGGCGGCCGGATCGGCAAGGTCACAGGACGACGCATGCGCACGCACACCATGCTGGGCGATCTGCCAGGTGACTTCCGCAAGAGCGGCTTCACCGCGCGCGCAGACGGACACATCCGCGCCCGCGGCGGCGAAGGCTACGGCAATGGAACGCCCGATGCCCTTGCTGCCGCCGGCGACGATCACCCGCTTGCCGATCAGTCCCGGCATGGTTGCGTGCGTTGCCATCATCAGAAGTCGAACTTGATGCCCTGGGCGAGCGGCAGCGCATCGGAGTAGTTGATGGTGTTGGTCTGGCGGCGCATGTAGACCTTCCATGCGTCGGAGCCGGATTCACGGCCACCACCGGTTTCTTTCTCGCCACCAAACGCGCCGCCGATTTCTGCACCGGACGTGCCGATGTTGACGTTGGCGATGCCGCAATCGGAACCGGCTGCCGACAGGTACTGCTCGGCGCCCTTCAGATCCTGGGTGAAGATCGAGGAGGACAGACCCTGCGGCACGGCGTTCTGCATAGCGATGGCTTCATCCAGCGTCTTGAACGGCATGACGTAGAGGATGGGCGCGAAGGTTTCCGTTTGCACCACGTCGCTGGAGTTGTCCAGGCCGGTGATGATCGTGGGCAGCACGAAGTTGCCCTTGCGGTCGGTGAGGGCCTTGCCACCTGTGCGAACGGTGCCGCCGGCAGCCTTTGCCTTCTCGATGGCGTCGAGGTAGGCCTTCACGGCTTCCGGGCTGTTGAGTGGGCCCATCAGCGTGGCGGCGTCGGTGGGATCGCCGATTTTCTGCTCGACCTGGCCGTATGCCTTGACCAGCGTGTCCAGCACGTTGTCGTAGATCGACTCGTGCACCAGCACGCGGCGCGTGGACGTGCAGCGCTGGCCGCAGGTACCCACGGCGCCGAAGACGATGGCCGGGATGGCCAGCTTCAGATCGGCGCTGCGATCCAGCACGATGGCGTTGTTGCCGCCCAGTTCGAGCAGGCTGCGACCCATGCGTCTTGCAACGCGCTCACCGACCATGCGGCCCACCTTGGTCGAGCCGGTGAAGCTGATGAGCGGAATGCGCTTGTCGTCAACGAACGTCTGCGCCAGTTCGGTGCCTGCGTCGTTGAACAGGAAGAAGATGTCCGGGAAACCGGCATCGTTCAGGGCTTCGTTGCAGATCTTCATCGTGGCGATGGCGGACAGCGGCGTCTTGGGCGACGGCTTCCAGATGCAGATGTCGCCGCAGATGGCGGCAAGGAACGCATTCCAGCTCCACACGGCCACGGGGAAGTTGAAAGCGCTGACGATGCCGACCAGGCCGATCGGGTGCCACTGTTCATACATGCGGTGGCCGGGGCGCTCCGAATGCATGGTGTAGCCGTAGAGCATGCGGCTCTGGCCAACGGCAAAATCGGCGATGTCGATCATTTCCTGCACTTCGCCGTCGCCTTCGGGCTTGATCTTGCCCATTTCCAGGGCGACCAGCGAGCCGAGGGCGTCTTTGTGCTTGCGCAGTGCTTCACCGCACAGGCGGACGGCTTCACCGCGGCGCGGTGCCGGGGTGGTGCGCCATACCGCGTAGGCTTCCTGAGCGCGCTGGACGATGGTCTCGTAATCGGCGGCGCTGCTGGCCTGAACGGTGGCAATGACCTCGCCGGTGGCGGGGTTGGTCGGGCTGAGCGTGCCGGCGTCCTTCGTGGACGACCACTGGCCCCGGCCCAGATAGGTGCCCGATTCATTGGCGGACAGACCGAGCGACTCAAGGATCTTTGCGGACATGACGGCTCCTGTGGGGGCGCGGAGGATGACTTCCGGCCTTGGTAAAACCGCGATTCTAGCAAACGGGTGGTAAGACCCCGTTGTGCGGCGCGACGTGCACGAATGTCACGGAAGTGTCGCGGAGATAAGCGCGCCAGCAGACCCGCCAACGACACCCGCAAGTTCATGCTGGCACCGTGTTCTCCGAGATTTCAAAGGACTTCTCATGCCGACGGTTGTATTCGACATCCCCTATCGCCCCAATGAAAATCGGGCGTGGGACGTGCGCCAGGACAATCGCGTGGTTGCGCAGTTCCCCTCGCGGGTGGACGCGTTGCGCTTTGCCATGAACCGGGCTGCGCACGTTGAGCACGACTCCACCCGCGCCCTCGTGGCTGTGGAAGGCGCCGATGGCGTGCGCCGGGCTTTCGGCGGCGACGTGAAACGTCCGCTCGATCCGACGCTGCTGCCTGTAGGCACCCTCCAGCATTGAGGCTGCGCCAGATCCTCAGCCTTTCCCGATACGCTGTTCCCCGCTATCCTTCGGGCGATGACCCCGTAGCTCAGCTGGATAGAGCGGTCGCCTCCTAAGCGGCAGGTCGCGCGTTCGAATCGCGCCGGGGTCACCATCTGTCTACAGATCCGCACCCTGCACGGGCTGGCGGAAATCTTCCGGGGCCAGATTGGACGTGAAGCGGAACACCCCTTCGGTCACGCGGCGGGCTAGTACGACGTCAACCACCGTGGTTTCATGCGGGCCCATGCTGTCCAGCAAATCGCTGTCGGTTGCGGTCACGCCGACCAGGTGGTGGACCAGTCCGCTCAGATCTTTCGGCGCCACGCGTGCGCCATACGGTCGATGGCCGACCAGCGCCTGGCGCAATGTCTTGCTTGAATCGCGTGGATCGGTGACGGCTGCGTCGCCTGCCATCACGTCGTAATTGAGAAACAGTGTCACCACGCCAGCGCTTTGTGAATTGGCCTGCCGGTCCAGCATGAAGCCTTGCGGCAATTCGTTCTCGCTGGCGTCGGGACCTGCGGTTAATTGAAACTGCGCGTCGGGCAGCGGCTCAGAGCGGTCATCGGCGAGACGCAGAATCAGCATGCTGCGCGGATCGTGAATGTGCACGCGCGGAGAAAAAATGCCCGCAGGTTCCAGTTCGACTTTGTCGGCGTCGCGCGCGGCATTCTCGTTGGCAAACGCATCGCACAACGCGGCGTAGCTCGCCTGGGAATTCACGGCAAGACACCGCAGCAGCGTGTCCACCGTGATCGAAGGCGTGGGTGTGCCGGCCATGATCCCGTGATTCCCCGTGTGGGCAAGGCCGGGCATCAGGCGAAACGCGGTGCGGGGTGAGCGCTTTACCGTGACGGAGAACTGCATCGTCACCGGGTCCTGCGCCAGCACCGCATGCGTGGCGTTGAGGTTCGCCGCGGCCAGCCGCACGACGCCATCGGAGCCATCTTCGCCGGTGTAGGAGTTGATGACGTCGTAGAGTTTGCGGTCAGGGCGGTCGCCGATCAGGCCAAAAAGATACGTACCGCTGAGGGAGAAGTCGGTGCCGTGGATCAGGTCGATGTTCTGTCTCAGTGATTCGTCGCTGCCCAGCTCCAGCCAGTCGAGCACGCGCTGGCCGGGCTCAACGCCACCAAACCAGGCTTTCAGACGGCCGAGCGCGCCTTTGCCCAACTGGGCCAGTGCGGAACCAAAATGCGCCGGTGCCAGCATCATCAGGTGGCGCAACTTCAGCGGCGCGTACAGCGACGGCTTGTCGTGTTGCGCGCGCAGCCATGCCATGACGACCGGCCCTCCCGTGGAATGGGCGATGCAGTCGAACTCCCCGTTGGGAAGGTTCAGTTTTCGCAATGCGCTGTCGAACGCGCGCACGATGTCGTCCATGGTCACCGCATCCACGAACGTGATGTATTCGGCCAGGTGAATGTCCAGCGTGGTGAGCGTGCCACCTTGCTGCGCCACACGATCACGCATGGCGGCGGGCAACTGGCCGTAAGTGGAAGTGTCGGTGACGCTCCAGCCCTGGAGGAAAATGAGGGTTGTCATCCGCTAGCCTCAGGAAAGTACTGCGCCAGCTTGAGCTGGCGCTGTTGCAGGTTATGTGTCAGATGTCGCGAATTACCATCAGGCGCAATTCAGTCATGTCTTCGATGGCGTAGCGCACGCCCTCCAGACCGAGTCCGGACGACTTCGCGCCGCCGTAAGGCATGTTGTCCACGCGGAAACTGGGGATGTCGTTGACGATGACGCCACCCTGTTCCAGTTCGTCCCATGCGCGCATCGCATGGCGCAGGTCGTTGGTGAAGACGCCGGCCTGAAGTCCGAAATCCGAGTCATTGGCCACGCGGATCGCTTCGTCGAAGTTTTCCACGCGCTGCATCAGGGCGACCGGGCCGAAAACTTCCTGACGCTGCACGCGTGCGTCGTGCGGCACGTTTTCAAGCAGCGTGGCCTCCAGCATGGCGCCTTTGCGTCCACCGCCACACAGCACGGTGGCGCCGGCACTGCGCGCTTCTTCCACCCACGAGGCAAGTCGGGTGGCGGCAGCCTCGTCGATCATGGGACCGAGGAAGGTGCTGGAGTCTTTCGGGTCGCCGGATTTCAGCGCCTTGACGGCAGTGACCAGCCGGGATTTCAGTTCGTCGTAAATGGCCGCGTGGGCGAGGATGCGCTGCACGCTGATGCAGCTCTGTCCGGACTGGTAGTAAGCGCCGAAAACGATGCGTTCCACGACCTTGTCCAGCTGCGCACCCTGATCGCCATCGACGATGCACGCGGCGTTGCCGCCGAGTTCCAGGGTCACTTTCTTGTGCCCGGCCTGTGCGCGCAAATCCCAGCCGATGAGGCCGCCGGTGAACGACAGCATTTTCAGGCGCGGATCGGTGACCAGGGGCGAGGCGGCGCGACCTTCCAGCGGCAATACGGAAAACGCCCCTTCGGGAAGATCTGTCTCGGCGAGAATCTGGCCGATGATCAGCGCGCCAAGCGGCGTGCGCTCAGCAGGTTTCAGCACGAAGGGACAGCCGGCCGCGATGGCAGGTGCCACTTTGTGCGCAACCAGGTTAAGGGGGAAATTGAATGGCGTGATGAATGCCACGGGGCCAATCGGCACGCGCCTGGTGTAGCCGTGATAGCCCGCACTGCGCGCGGAAATTTCAAGATTTATGGTTTCGCCGTTAATGCGCACGGATTCTTCGGCGGCGATCTTGAATGTCTCAATCAGGCGAACCACTTCGCCCTTCGCATCCTTGATGGGTTTGCCCGCCTCCACGCACAGGGCATAGGCCAGTTCGTCCTGGCGCTCGCCGAAACGCCGAACACAGTGCTCCAGTACGGCCTGGCGCTGATAGGGCTTGAACGCCTTCATGGGGCCGGTCGCGGCGACAGCGGCGGCAATGGCCTTTTCCACGGCGGCATCGTCCGGCATGGCCACACGTGCGGCTATTTCCCCGGAATACTTGTCGGTAACGGCAAGATCGGTATTGGGGGCGTATGGCTTGTTGGCCACGTAATAGGGATAACTCTTATCGAGCATGATCGCCTCGTAAGACAGGGGAAGAGTGGAGATGAATGATCCGGCACGGCTCGTTCAGCCGGCGTGACCGGGTCAGTCCTTGCGGACGACCGTCATCTGGCCCTGGGCCAGCATCACTTTCAGCGCATCGCCCGGCGCGACGTTATCGGCCTGGCGCACCACGCGTTCGTGGCTGTCCAGCACGATGGCGTAGCCGCGCTCCAGCGTGGCCAGCGGGCTCACGGCGTGCAGGGTGCGTGCCTGTTGGGTCAGTCGGGCGCGGTCCCGTTCGATGCGCCGTTCCATCGCAGAACGCAGACGCATCTGCAATTCGGTGATGCGTCGCTGCCAGGGCAGCAGCTTCTGTCGGGGATGTTGCGCGAGCAGACGGCCGTGCAGTCGGTCCAGTCGTGCGGCACGCAGCGCATTGGCCTGCGACACGGCACGCAGCAGGCGCTGACGCAGGGCGTCCAGACGCTGCGCATCGCGAGCGAGCCTTGCCTGCGGGCGTTGAGCCTGAAGGCGCGCCCGCAGATGATCCGCGCGCTGGGCCTGCGCTTGCAGACGGCGCGACATCAACGTGGCCATGCGCTGGCGCAGGCGTTCCAGGCGGCGTTCAAGATCAGCGCCATCAGGCACCAGCAACTCGGCGGCAGCGGACGGCGTGGCGGCACGGAGATCGGCCACGAAGTCGGCAATGGTGAAGTCCACTTCATGGCCCACCGCCGACACCACAGGCACAGCGCTGGCGTGAATGGCGCGTGCCACGGCTTCGTCGTTGAAAGCCCAGAGATCTTCCAGCGAACCACCGCCGCGGGTGAGCAGCAGCACGTCGTAATGTCCGCTGGCCGACGCGCGACGCAGCATGGCGGCAATGGCCGGTGGCGCTTCGCGTCCCTGCACGGGCACGGGAAGCACATCCACCTCCGCGATGGGGAGGCGGCGGCCAAGCACGCTCAATACGTCGCGGACTGCGGCACCGGTCGCCGAGGTAATGACGCCGATGCGGCGCGGGAAGGGCGGCAGTTCGCGTTTGCGGGCGGTGTCGAACAGGCCTTCGGCGCCGAGGCGTGCCTTCAGTTGCTCGAACTCGCGTTGCAGCGCGCCTTCTCCGGCCAGCTCCATGTGCTCGGCCACGAGCTGGAATTCACCGCGCGCCTCATACAGCCCGACCTTCGCGCGAATGAGTACATGCAGGCCATCCACCGCCTTGAAGCGGAGTCGTGAAGCGGCTGTGCGGAACATGGCGCAACGCACCTGCGCGCCAGCATCCTTCAACGTGAAGTACACATGGCCCGAGGCAGGGCGAGCGACATTGGACAACTCGCCTTCGATCCACACCGTGCCCAGGGCGTCTTCCAGCAAGTCGCGCACCAGCCGGTTCAGACCGGTAGGCGTGAGGACGTGCGGGCTTGCGGGATCGTGGTGCTCGGACATGGGTCGCCGAGGTTAGCACGGCGACAAGGAATGTCGATGGGGCAGTGACTTAGCCAGCTGAGCTAAACCAATGTCTCCAATGCCTTCTGGCGCCTTGTCACATGCGGAAGACACCGAATCGTCCCTGCTCGATGGGCGCATTGAGCGAGGCGGAGATCGCCAGCCCCAGCACCCGGCGGGTATCGGCCGGATCAATGATGCCGTCGTCCCACAGACGCGCGCTGGCGTAATAGGGGTGCCCCTGATGTTCATACTGATCGCGGATCGGTGCCTTGAACGCCGCTTCTTCCTCAGCGCTCCACTGTCCGCCAGCGGCCTCGATGCCGTCACGACGCACGGTGGCCAGCACGGAGGCTGCCTGCTCGCCGCCCATGACACTGATGCGCGCATTCGGCCACATCCACAGGAAGCGCGCACCATAGGCACGGCCGCACATGGCGTAATTGCCCGCGCCGAAGCTGCCGCCAATGACGACGGTGAACTTGGGCACATGCGAGCAGGCGACGGCCGTGACCATCTTGGCGCCGTCTTTCGCGATGCCGCCGTTTTCGTACTTGCGGCCGACCATGAAGCCGGTGATGTTTTGCAGGAATACCAGCGGCACATTGCGCTGATTGCACAGCTCGATGAAGTGCGCGCCTTTTTGCGCGGATTCGCCGAACAGAATGCCGTTATTGGCCACGATGCCCACAGGATAGCCGTGAATGTGCGCGAAGCCGGTGACCAGCGTCTTGCCGTAGCGCGCCTTGAATTCGTGGAATTCGGAATCATCGACAATGCGCGCGATGATTTCCCGGATATCGAACGGGCGACGGGTGTCCTCGGGAATCACGCCATACAGTTCGTTGGCCGGATAGCGCGGCTCGATCACCGGCTGCAACGCAACCGGTACGTGCTTCACGCGATTCAGGCTGCCCACGATGTCGCGCGCGATGGAGAGCGCGTGCGCGTCATTCTCTGCATAGTGGTCGGCCACGCCGGAAACCGAGGTGTGCACGTCCGCGCCACCGAGCGCTTCGGCATCCACCACTTCGCCCGTGGCCGCCTTCACCAGCGGCGGGCCACCGAGAAAGATGGTGCCCTGCTCACGCACGATGATGGTTTCGTCGCTCATGGCGGGCACATACGCACCGCCCGCCGTGCACGAACCCATGACCACCGCGATCTGCGCGATGCCCTGCGCACTCATGCGGGCCTGGTTGTAGAAGATACGGCCGAAGTGCTCGCGATCAGGAAACACTTCGTCCTGAAGCGGCAGGAAGGCACCGCCGGAATCCACCAGGTACACGCAGGGCAGGCGATTTTCCATCGCCACTTCCTGCGCGCGCAGATGCTTCTTCACGGTCATGGGAAAGTACGTGCCGCCTTTGACGGTGGCATCGTTGGCCAGCACCATCACTTCCTGACCCCGAACCCGGCCAATGCCGGCAATCAGGCCCGCGGCGGGGGCCGCGTCGTCGTACATGCCGTGCGCGGCCAGTGGCGCAATTTCCAGAAAGGGCGAGCCCGGGTCCAGCAGGGCGCGAATGCGCTCACGGGGAAGCAGCTTGCCCCGCGCCTCATGCTTCTCACGTGCTTTGGCGCCACCACCTTCGGCTGTCTTGCGCAGGGTTTCACGCAAATCGTCAGTCAAGGCGCGCAGACGCTGGCTGGCCGCGATGAAGTAGGGTGAACGGGGATCGAGCGCGGAGGTGAGCGTAGGCATGGGCGTTCGCGATCAGGCTAAACGCACATCATAGCGGTGCGGCGGGTAGGGTTAACGCTGCGGGGCACAACGGGAAGGGTGAAGCGGGTGGCAGAACGGTGGTGCCAGCCGCACGGTCGCGCGCATAAAAAAACCGGCCGCCCGAAGGCAGCCGGTTCGTATTGCACACTGAACTTAAGACGCTTAGTTCTTCTTGGCGTCGTCAGCAGCGCTCTTCGCGTTGTCGGCAGCTTCCTTCGCTGCGTCCTTCGCGTTGCCAGCCTGGTCGGCTGCGTTCGATGCAGCATCCTTGGCAGCGTCAGCAGCAGCGCCGCCCGTCGAGGATGCATTGGCAGCAGCGGCCTGAGCCTGGCTGGCGGCCTTGTTGGCGTCGTCAGCAGCGGTCTGTGCCTGGGTGGCAGCCTGGCTGGTGGCCTGGTTGGTTGCCGAATCAGCAGCCTGCTGTGCCTTGTCCGCCTGCTGCTGGGCATCAGCAGCCTGCTTCTGGGCATCCTGCGCGGAATCCTGCGCGCCGTTGCTGCATGCTGCCAGAAGCGCGACGAGCGCAGAGGCGAGAAGGGTACGCGTCAAATTCATTTTTGTTTCTCCTTAACCGTGGAATGCCGTCAGGCGGGCGTATTAATAGCGTAGTCGTTCATGGTTCGCTACCGATTTACTGAAAGCGCTTCAGGGGGCATTAAAAAGTAGCCATCCTGATAAACCGTCGATAAACCGGGGCGTGCGTTAATTAATTGACCGTTTTCTGTTTATCGAATTAAAGCGGACGCCGTGTTTACAGTCGTTCGATAGCGATCGCTGTTGCCTCGCCACCGCCGATGCAAAGCGCGGCGACACCCCTTTTTGCCCCACGGGCCGTCAACGCATTGAGAAGAGTGACGATGATCCGCGCGCCGCTCGCCCCAATCGGATGGCCCAGGGCACAGGCGCCACCATGGACATTCACCTTTTCGTGAGGAATGTCGAGTTCGCGCATAACAGCCATCGGAACGACGGCAAACGCTTCATTGATTTCAAAAAGATCCACATCGCCCACCGACCAGCCAGCCTTCTCCAGCAGCTTCTGGATCGCGCCCACAGGCGCGGTGGTGAACCATTCCGGCTCCTGCGAATGGGTGGCATGGGCCACCACGCGGGCCAGCGGCGTGATGCCGCGAGCACGGGCATCGTCTTCGCCCAGCACGATCAGCGCGGCAGCGCCGTCGGAAATGCTGGAGGAGCTTGCTGCTGTAATGGTGCCGTTTTCCTTGCGGAACGCGGCTTTCAGGGTAGGAATCCTGGCGATGTCGGAACGGCCCGGCTGTTCGTCTTCGCTGAAGTCCTGCGAGCCCTTGCGACCCTGCACGGTGACGGGAACGATTTCGTCGGCGAATGCGCTGGACTGCTGTGCGGCCTGCGCACGGCGAACCGATTCGATGGCGAAGGCATCCTGCTCCTCGCGCGTGAAGTGGTACTTGTCCGCGCAGCTTTCACCAAACACGCCCATGGCCTTGCCGTCGTACGGATTGGTCAGACCATCCCACGCCATATGGTCCACAAGCTGGCCATCGCCGTAGCGGATGCCCGTGCGTGCATTGACCATGTGCGGCGCATTGGTCATGGATTCCATGCCGCCGGCGACCACGATGCTGGCCGAACCGGCCTTGATGAGGTCGTGTGCGAGCATCACGGCCTTCATGCCCGAACCGCACACCTTGTTGATGGTGGTGCAGCCAGTGCTGGTGGGCAGGCCCGCTTCAAGTGACGCCTGGCGCGCAGGGGCCTGGCCGAGATTACCGGGCAGCACGCAACCCATGATCACCTCGCTGACGTCCTTGCCATCGATACCCGACTGCGCCAGCGCAGCGCGAATGGCGATGGCGCCCAGCCTGGGCGTGGGAACGCCGGTGAACTGGCCGAGGAAAGAACCGATGGCGGTGCGCTTGGCACCCGCGATGACAACGTTGGCGTCGGACATGGGAACTCCGTGGTACTCAGATGGCCGCAACCGGAAAGGGTGCGGGTAACTGCGGAAGTATCGCAGCGGGAGACTGCGGGCGGCAAACGACACGGCGGATGTCGCGCTCGTCACGCCAATGTTGCGGTGCAGCGAAGAAAGTGAGCGGCGTCACAGGGTTGCCGGATTTTTCGCAACTTGTGGCATGCGCTGTGGCATCCTCCGCGCAGGGGCGACGCGGCCGGTTTCAGCGCGAACGCAGACATTGAAGTCAGCCAGGGGAATACTTTTGAACGCAGTAAGTTCGTTGCGCCAGCGGGAGCTGGTATTGGCAATTGGTCTTGTCGTGGGCCTTTCCGGCTGCGGCGGCGGTGGTGGCGGCGTTTCCATGAACGGCAGTGTGGGTGGTGGTGTGGTGGTGGCGCCCACGGTTCCCAACGTTTCCAACCCTGCCTACAACGCACAGATCGTGCAGACCAACGCCGCTGCCGCGCAGGCGGCGGGATTTACCGGCGCAGGTGTGACCATCGGCATCGTCGACTCCGGCGTCATGCGCAATCAGCCCACCCTGGCGGGACGGGTCACCTCCAACGTCAATTACGTCGATCCCTCGACCAATAACCTCAACGTCGATGACGTGGTGGGTCACGGCACGGCCGTGGCGGAAATTGCCGCCGGCAAGGCGTTCGGACAATTTGCCGGGGGCGTGGCCCCGGGTGCGACGATCATTTCGGCGCGCATCATTTCCGACAAGGCGCCCACGGACGACGGTTCGGGCCAGGGCAACCAGGTCACCTCGGCTGACCCGTTGCAGCAGGTCAACGAGAATCTGTACAACGCGGGCGCCCGCGTGATGAACAACTCATGGGGTGGTGTGTATTGGGATGCCTCAAGCACCACGACCACGCAGAGCTTCGTCAACGCGTATTCCAAATTTGCCGGTGGCGGCATTGTGGTGTTTGCCGCGGGCAATGATGGCAAAGCCAATCCCTCGGACGTCGCGGCGCTGCCTGCGCGCGCCAATGGCCAGCTGATCGGCAGCTGGCTGACCGTTGTCGCACTGGACGAAACGGACCCGACGAAGCTGGCCTCGTATTCCAACGCATGCGGCATCGCGCGCAATTACTGTCTCGCCGCACAGGGCACCGTGGTCACCAGCGGCACGAATGACACGACCTCCTCCGTCAGTTACCTGAAGTGGACCGGCACGTCGCTGGCCGCACCGCAGGTGTCGGGCGCCGCTGCCGTGGTGTGGAGCGCGTTTCCCACGTTTTCCAACCAGTCGATCGTCACCACGCTGCTGGGCACGGCTACCGATCTTGGCGCGCCCGGGCCCGATGCCGTGTTTGGCTACGGCGCAGTCAACGTCGGGCGAGCGGTGCGCGGCCCGGGTCAGCTGGTCAACGGCATTTTCCAGGCCACGATGGGCGGGCGGAACTACACGTTTGCCAACGACCTCAGTGGCACCGGCGGGCTTCAGGTATCCGGCGCGGGCACGCTGACGCTCACCGGCAACAACACATACACGAGCCCGACCTATATCGGCGCCGCTTCCATCGTGGATTCCGCGCACGCAGTGCCCGGCCAGGTGAATCTCGATAAGGGCGGCACGCTGATCGCGCGCGCCGATATCGGTGGCACCGTGGTGAATAACGGCACGTTGCAGACGGATCAGGCGGCGGTTCATATCGCGGGCAATTACACGCAGTCGTCCACGGGCCGGCTGTCGCAGCTTCTTGGTGCGCCGCTGATCGTTAGTGGCTCGGCGACGCTGGGGGGCGATTTCTATGTGGCGGGCGCCGTGACCGGATACACGGTGACGTCGCATCAGTCGGTGCTGACCACCACTGGATTCGTGAACGGCAAGTTCGCCACCACGACGCTCGCGCAGGGCGTGTTTCTGACCAGCCAGCTGCAATACCTCCCCAAGGAAGTGTGGGTCAATACGAGCCAACTGAGCGTCACGAAAGTAGCATCGCAGAGCATGTCCGGGTCGTCGGCCGCCCTATCGTCGGCGCAGCGTCTGGATGGCGCGTTCCAGCAGATCAACCAGAGCCTTGCGGCCCCCGCAGGGAGCGCGTCGCTCAACGAGAACATGCTCATCGCGGCGGGCGCAATCCAGCAGTCGCCGACCACGCAGGTGGCTCAGGCGTCGCTTGAGTCGCTGTCCGGTCAGTTGCACGCGGCCAGCACCGCCGTCACGCTGGCAGGCATCGACGCCAGCAACGATGCGTTGATGGCGCATTTCGACCGGATGAACAACGCGAATCCGGTGGGTGCGTGGACGCAGTCGCTGGGCCAGCAGGGGAGCATGAGCCGGGGTGGCTTCGGCAATGTGTCGTTTGCGCTCAATGGCGCGCTGGTCGGCACGGATATCCGCCTGGGCAGCACCGGCTTTATCGGCATGGCTGTGGGGCAGAACAACACCACGGGGCAGCTGACCGGCAGCGCTGACCGTCGCAGCAGCCGCGGCACGGAAGGCATGCTTTACGCCGGAACGCGCAGCGGCAGCTGGTACGGCGTGGGTCGCGTGGGCTTCGGCAGCTACCGCGAAAACATGCAGCGCACGCTCCAGTTCGGTGAGCAGGCCGCGTTCGTTGGCAGCGATGCCACCGGCCGTTACAACGTGGCATATGGCGAATTCGGCTATCAGGGACAAACGGACGCGTTCTCGTTCACGCCGTTCATGAACATGCAGTACGCCAGCATCCGTCGTTCGGCGTTCTCTGAATCCGGTGGCGATGGCTTTGGCCTGAGTGCCAACGCGCAGACAACGTCGCGCTGGCAGGCAGGCGTAGGTGTTCGCGGCGGACGCTCGTGGCTTACCTCGTGGGGCAAGCTTCGCCTGGATGCGCGCCTGGGCTGGCAGAACGCGTTTGCCACGCGCGGGGAAGTGTTCTCGGCGCGTTATACCGGTGTGTCGCAGTGGGCGCCCGTGGAAGGTATTGGCCTGTCGCGCCGTGCGGGTACGGCGGGCATGACGCTGGGCTGGGATCTCAACGAGCGCACGCAGCTGGGATTCAATGTGGACCAGCGCCTGGCGGATCGCGACAACTCCCGCTCGGCCAGCGCCACGTTCCGGATGAACTGGTAACAGCCGCTTATCCTCCTGCGCACCGTGGTGCGCAGGAGGATGTTGCGGATCAGGACTTGCCGTGGAACAGCTCGCGGCCAATCAGCATACGGCGGATTTCATTCGTGCCCGCGCCGATTTCATAGAGCTTGGCATCACGCAGGATGCGGCCGGCCGGAAATTCATTGATGTAGCCGTTGCCGCCCAGCGCCTGGATCGCTTCGAGGGCGACCTTCACGGCATTGGTGGATGCATTGAGCAGGCACGCGGCCGGGTCGATACGTGACTTGATGCCCGCGTCAAACTGCTGCGCGACCATATACGCAAAACCGCGCGACGATTGCAGCGCCGTGTACATGTCGGCGACCTTCGCCTGCATCATGCCGAACGTGCCGATGGGTGCGTTGAACTGCTTGCGCTCACGCACATACGGCAGGGTGAGATCCACGGCTGCCTGCATGAGGCCGATGGGTCCGCCGGACAGCACGAGGCGCTCGGTATCCAGGCCACCCATCAGTACGCGCACGCCTTCGTTCACTTCACCCACGATGTTCTCAGCGGGGATTTCGCAGTTCTCGAACACCAGTTCGCACGTGTTCGAGCCGCGCATGCCGAGCTTGTCGAGCTTTTGCGCGGTGGAGAAGCCCTTCATGCCCTTCTCGACGATGAAGGCCGTCATGCAGCGGCTGCCCGCCGCGCGCGGCGCCGTGCGCATGTAGACCAGCAGCACGTTGGCGTCGGGGCCGTTGGTGATCCACATCTTCGTGCCGTTGGCGACCCAGACGTCACCCACCAGCTCGGCGCGGCAGCTCATCGAGCCGACCACGTCGGAGCCGGCGCCCGGCTCGCTCATGGCCAATGCACCGATCCACTCGCCACTGGCGAGTTTGGGAAGGTATTTCCGGCGCTGCGCTTCGTTGCCGTTGTGATAGATGTTCTGCACGCACAGGTTGGAGTGCGCGCCGTAGGAGAGACCTACCGAGCCAGACGCGCGGGAAATTTCTTCCATGGCGACCATGTGCGCAAGGAAGCCCAGATCACTGCCGCCGTATTCGCTGGGGATGGTGATGCCCAGAAGGCCCATGTCACCGAACTTCGCCCAGAGATCTTCCGGGAACAGATTGTCGCGGTCGATACGATCCGCGCGTGGGGCAATCTCTTTTTCGGCGAAGGCATGGACGCTTTCGCGCAGAGTGTCGAGATCGTCGCCGAGGGGAAACGGGCGCATGGAGGAAGCTCCAGAAGAAGGAAAAAGCTGCCCATCGTACCGCGCCGGCCCCGGCAAGCCTTGGCGCAACGCACAAAGAGCATCGCTTTTCCCATACGGGAGAGTGCATTCACAGTTCGGTTACCAGAGCCGCGAAGCGGTCGGCATCGCGGGCCAGCAGGGCGCATTGCAGGGCCAGCAGGCGGACGAGGCCTGTCCGGGTGCTGGCGTGTTCATCCAGTTCGGTGACCCATGCCGCGCCAGCGCACGGCGCGACGACACCATGACTGCGGGCGGCAGCGGCCAGTCTGGAAAAGTGCGCTGCAAGCGCTTCCACATCCGCGAGTGTTGATTCCGCATCCACGCCGGCAGGAAGCGCTTCCCGGTGCGAACCCAGCGTGGACAGATGCGCCAGCACCGACTGCGACACCGTCACCAGCCGCAGTGCTACTTCGCCACGTTCACGCGAATGCACAGGCTCGGCCAGCATTTCGGTGACGGAGCCTGCAAGCGCGGCGTGCGCGTTATGAGCATCCCGGCGCGCAACGCGATACGCAAGATCATCCACTTTTCCCCTCACATATTGATGGGCGATGCGCCGCAGGTAGATCGCATCGGCGGCCAGGCTGTCGGCAAGAAGGTCTTCCAGTCGTCGCGCGTGCCAGTCCGGCAGCACGAAGTGCAGCGCGAGCGCTGCGATGGCTGCCCCCATCAATGTGTCGACAAGGCGTGGACCTATCGCCGTATAGCCCGCACCCGTCTGATCGAAGCACAGCAGCACGAAGAGCGTGATGCTTGCCGTGGCCAGCGTGTAGCGCTTGTGGCGAAACGCGAAGAATGCTGCGCCGGACAGGACGATCACGGGTAGTCGCCAGTCGCCGCCCGGCAGCAGGTGCAGCAGCGCCCATCCCGCGAGCAGGCCAGCCAGCGTGCCACCCACGCGTTGTATGAGCCGCCGGCGTGTGGCGCCGTAACCGGGCTGGCATACGAAGAGCGTCGTCAGCAGTATCCAGTAGCCGTGATTGGGATGAACCGCCAGCAGCAATGCGTACCCGGCCAGCATGCCGGCGGCAAGCCGTACGGCGTGACGAAACCGCATGGAGCGGGGCGTTGCCTGGACCTGCACGCGACGCCATGCGTCGCGCATGGTGGGTGGGTCCGGATTTTGCAGCGTGTAGTCGACCTCGCGTACGCCGTCGCTCTCGGTTTCCAGTGCGGCTTGCAGGCGCTCGGTATTGCGCAGCAATCCGGCCAGCGCTTCCTCGATGGACGAATCGCGGGGTTCTCCGTGGTGCGCGATCGCGGCACGCACGTCGTCCAGCGCGGCGTGTGGCAGCGCGAGTGATCCCAGTGGCAACGTGCGCCTGATTTCGTCCGCACGTTGCCGGCATGCCTGCGCCTGGAGGCGGAGAAGGCGGCCGAAGCGGAACAGGATGTCACTGTGAAACAGGGCGTCGGCAAGTGCGTCGTATGGGTAGTGCGCGGAGCTGATGCGCTCGTGGATGTCCTGTGCGGTGAAATACAGACGCAATCGCTGCGCCATGCGGCCACGGGGCTGGCGCCTTCCCATGCGGTCGAGCAGGGCGGTGCGCGCTTCGTTCATCGCCTCAACGGTACGCGCGTTGCGTTGTGCCAGCGTCACGTTCAGCGCATGGCGATCCAGGTCGTGCACGGGCTCAAACAGCGCAGCCTTGATTTCCAGTTGTGCGGCCAGCGCCTGGAAAACCCGTGCCAGCGACAGGCGTAGCGCACGCTGCGGCGCCAGAACGCTCCACAGCAACGACAGCACGCCGTACCAGGCCGCGCCTCCCAGCAGGTGCACCGTGCCCGCCCAGTTCATGCCGGATGTGCCCGCCGTGTCGGTGTCGATCATCGTGTAGACCGACAGGATGAGCGTGGCGGCGGCAATCGTGGCGTATCGCCCGCTGATGGCACCCAGCATCACCAGGCCGAAAGCTCCTGCCGGCAGGGCAAGCGCAAAAAGCCACGGCGTGGCGATCAGCCAGCGCACCACGATGGCCGCCACGGCAAAACATCCAAGCGTGACGGCCAATCCTCGCAGGCGGCCGCGCCATGCGTCGTCGGTTTCAGCCAGCGCGCAGGCGATGGCGCCCAGCAGCGCCGGAATGGCGGCGGTACGTGGCCCGTGGATGGCACACCAGAGCAGTACGCCTCCCAGAGCCAGCAGCACGCGCACCACATCGGCCAGCCGGTCAGACTCGACGACCGCAGACAGACGCTGGGCAAACAGGGGGCTCATGGGTCGAGCCTAACGCGAAATCCGTGACGTCAGCAGAGGCCGCCATTCACCGCGATGACCTGGCGGGTGATGTAGCCAGCGTCGGGACTGACGAGGAACTGCACCGTGGCGGCTACTTCTTCCACGTTGCCCATGCGCTGCATGGGGATCATTGCAAGGATTTCCTCCAGCGGCAGTTCGGCGTCCACCATGTCTGTGTCGATGAGGCCCGGAGCCACGCAGTTCACGGTGATCCTGCGCTTGGCCAGTTCCACCGCCAGGGCCTTGGCTGCGCCGATCACGCCCGCTTTGGACGCGCTGTAATTGACCTGCCCGCGATTGCCGATGATGCCGGACACGGACGTGATGCAGACGATCCGGCCGGCCGCACGGCGGCGGATCATGGGCATGACCAGCGGATGCAGCACGTTGTAGAAGCCGTCGAGGTTGGTGCGCAGCACCTGGTCCCAGTCGTCGCCGGTCAGTGCCGGGAAGGCGCCGTCGCGAGTCAGGCCCGCGTTGCACACCACGCCGTAGTACGCACCGTGTGCGGCCACATCGGCTTCCAGCGTCTGTGCGCAGGCGGCACGGTCAGAGATGTCGAATTGCAGGATGCGGGCATCGCGCCCCAGCGCGCTGATCTCCTCCTGCACGGCTTCCGCTTCGTCGCGACGCGAACGGCAGTGCAGCACGATGTCGTATCCGGCGCGCGCCAGGCGCAGCGCGATGGCGCGACCGATGCCCCGGCTGGAGCCGGTAACCAGAATGGTGTCAGCCATGAGTTGGCTCCTTGATGATGTTTGTTTCGGGGTCGAGCAGGACGCTGGCATCCGGCGGACTGAACACGGTCAGGCGTGCTTCGGCCAGCATGTCCTGGGCCTCGATGCGGCAGATGAACGCGGCCATGCCTTCGTCGTCGTGGAAGCCGCGCACGGCTTCGATGCGAAGCTCAGTGCCGATGGGAAAATGTTGCACGTTGCAGCGGTAGCTGCGCGTGCCCAGCAGGAAGCCGGGACGCACGGGCTGGCCTGCCACGCGGGCGTTGTAGCCGTTCCATGCCGCGATGGTCTGCGCCATGAGTTCGATGCCTGCCCATGCCGGAAGGCCATCGCGATCCGTGAAGGCGGCACCGCGCTGCACCCGGCGCGTGCACACGACGCGTTCGATTTCGCACTCGATGAGTTCGTCCAGCAGGATCATGGCGCCGGCGTGCGGCAGCAATTGTTCGATGGGCCAGGACATCACGCAGCATCCGCCAGAATCAGGCTCGCATTATTGCCGCCAAACGCGAAGGAATTGCTCATCAGATAGCGGCGGCCGCCTTCAGGCAGGCGGCTGCTCGCGTCGGTGAAGCGCAAAGCGGGTAGCGCGGCATCGGCCAGACCATCCCAGACGTGCGGCGGCAGGCGGCGCGCGGCGGCGGTGTCATTCAGGGACAGCCAGCAGAATGCGGCTTCCAGTGCACCTGCCGCGCCCAGCGTGTGTCCGGTGATGGCCTTGGTGGACGAGCAGGGCACCTGACCGAACAGCCGCGCGACGGCGATGCTTTCCATGGCGTCGTTATGCTCGGTCGCCGTGCCGTGCAGGTTGATGTAGTCGATGGCGTGGGCTGCGATGCCCGCGCTGGCCAGTGCGCGCTCCATGGCTTGCAAGGCGCCGTGGCCCTGCGGGTCTGGCGAGGAAAGATGCCAGGCATCTGAGCTGGCGCCGCCGCCGGCCAGTTCCACCCGCGCAGGTTCGCGCGTCATGAGGAACAGGGCGGCCGCTTCGCCGATGTTGATGCCGCCGCGTTCACGCGAGAAGGGGCGGCAGGTGTCGCTGTCCACGGCTTCCAGTGCATGAAAGCCGTGAATGGCCAGGCGGCACAATGTGTCGGCGCCGCCGCAGATCACGGCATCGCACACGCCCATGCGCAACAGGCGACGGGCGCTCAGCATGGCGCGTGCGCTGGATGTGCACGCCGTGGAGATGCCATACGCCGGGCCACTCAGCTGGAAATGGTCGGCCAGTACGGCCGCAGGCGCACCCAGTTCCTGATGGGCATAGTGGTAGTCAGCGGGCCACTCGCCGTCGCGTTCGCGCTGCGCGATGGCACGCGTGGCGTCTTCGATGCCGGTGGTGCTGCTGCCGATCACCACGCCGATGCGCGAGGCGCCGAAGCGGCTTACGGCGTCGCGTACGTCTACCTCGATGTCGCGTGCCGCGGCAAGCAGGAGGCGATTGTTGCGGTTGTCGCGCCACGTCGCCGTACCGGCCGGGAGGGCGTTCAGCGTATGCGGCGCATGCGCCAGCGCCACCTGACGGGCTGGCATCCAGCCGGGCGTGGAGCGAACGCCACCGCGTTCGCCTGCAAAAAGGGCCTCGGCCACGCTGGACTTGTTCTGTCCCAGCGCGCACACCACTCCCAGCGCATTCAGATACGTTTTCACGTGGCGTCGAGCGGCTTTCGTGCCGCGACATTGACCAGGGTTTCCTCGCGCTGCCCTACCGGCGGCGCTGCCTTGATGCCCCAGCGCTCCAGCAGACCGAAATCACGCGAACGGCTCCACCACAGATAGGGCAGCGATACAGCCGACGGTTCGAAGACAAAGCCGCGACCACGCAGCATGTCCAGATATTCGTCCGCGCTCTTTTGCACATGCATCGGATGGCGGAAGAACCAGCGGATCACCCACGTGTCGATATAGGCCTTGGTCGACTCGGCAAACAGCAGCAGGCCGCCCGGCTTGAGCACACGCCAGAACTCGTCCAGCGCGCGTTCCTGCTCCACCAGATGATGGAACGTCTGGTGACAGAAGATGATGTCTGCGGTGGCGTCAGGCAATTGAATGTGCGCGCAGTCTCCCACGATCAACTCGACGGGAATGTTCTCTCGCTTCGCTTCGGCCCGCGAAAGATCCACGCTGTGCGGGTCGGCGTCCAGCCCGATCAGGCGATCCGGGCGGAACGTATCGCGCAGGTGACGGAACGAGCGGCCCTGACCACACCCCACGTCCACCAGACAGCCGCCTTGCGGCAGCGGTTCGCCGATGACGCGTTTCAGGTCATTGATGGCCACGCGAAGCACGTGGTGCTGCCAGGTGTGCGTGCGAAGAAAGATGAATCCCAGGCGGGTTTCTTCAACGTAGGTAGCGCTGGCGTACTTCATGGGAGGGCAGCCGTGCAGATGAGAGGAAGGGAAGTCATGCGATCCGGCGCTCCACGGCGTCGATGAATACAGCGGGGGATTCCAGCTGCAACTCGCCAGCGCCGTTGACCGCGACCTGCACGGTGCTTGCAAGCGTCAGTCGCTCGCCGCTTGCCTCGTCGCTGATGAGATAATGGATTTTCAGTCGGTTGCGCCATTCGATGAGGTCGGCGCGAACGGTGATCTTCTGACCGAAGCGCGCAGCGCGCACGTAGCGCAGCTGCATGTCGATGATGGGCCACACGAAACCCGCTGCGCGCATCTGGGCGTAGTTGTGGCCCAGGTCGTCCAGCAGCGCGCAACGTGCCAGTTCAAGATACTTCACGTAGTGGCCGTGCCAGACCACATCCATCGAGTCGACATCGAAGAAGGGCACGTCGACAGAAATCTGCGCACGCAGTACGCCGCTGGCTCGCATGGGCTTAGTCCTTGTCGTTCCAGTAATGGTGGAAATTGAACCACTGGTGTGGCGCATCGAGGCAGCGCTGGCCCAGCCAGTGGGCATAACCGCGCACCGATTCGCTGATACGCGCATCGCGCTCGCGGCGGTCCCACGCCGAGGCGTCCGGGCCACGTTCCAGATGGATGCGGTAGCGGCCTTTGATCTTGAGGCAGCAGATGAGGTTGGTCTGGCAGCGCAGCAGGCTGGCCACCAGCCATGGGCCCTGCGGGAAGGCGGCGGGGCGCCCGAGAAAATCGACGGTGACGCTGCGGCCCCCGTGCAACGGAATACGGTCGCCGGCGATGGCAATCCATTCGCCGCGCGCAAGGCGCTGCGACAGGTCCATCATCACGGCGGTGTCCAGGTCGCTGACCTGGATGAGGCGCATGCCGTGGTCGCCTGCCTCATTCATCACGCGATTGAAATGCACGGCGTTGCGGGTGTGCACCAGCACGTTCAGCGGCACGCGCTCCCCGGCCTCGGCCATGGCGCGGCAAACATCGAGATTGCCCAGGTGCGTGCAGACCAGAATCTGGCCACGCACGCCATTGCCACTGGCGCGCAGCGCATCGCGCACGCCGGACGGGTCGTGCATGTCCACGTCGGCGGGGCCGAGCTTGCCTCGCCATGCATCCAGGCGATCAAGCAGGCATTCGCCAAAGCGCATGAACTGGGCGAAGACGCTGCCTGTGCGCGGAGCGAGCCCGGGGCGTCCGCTCCAGTCAGCCAGGTGCTTCTGGTAAAGACGGATGTGCCGCCGTGCCGTGCGGCCGGTGGCGAAGAAATAGAAGACGATGGCGTAGAGCAGGGGCGTCATGGTGCGGCGGCCAAACGAGCGCACCGCCCAGGCGGTGAGCTTGATGGCCATGAAGTTGCCACGCTCGCGCTGTGCGGCCCAGTGCAGGCTGCCATCGGCGGGATCAGACACCCACGGTCTCCAGTTGCATTCGTGCGGAGGAATAGTGGGTCTGTCCACGGCGCCACGCGAAGGTGAGGCGCTGCTTTTCGGCGTCGTGGGTCAGCTCCAGGTCCACACGATCCCCGGGTCGCAGCAGGCTCTGGAACTTCAGCGCATCCATGCTGCGGCATTGCCGGGGCGTACCAAGGCGCGCAGCCGCGAAATCCAGCGCCCAGCCCACCTGCACGACGCCCGGCAACACGGGAGCCTCGGGGAAGTGATCGGCGAAGCAGGCGAGATCCAGCGGCAGTGCCAGTTCCAGCACGTGACCTGACTCCGTGCTGCGCTCGGCGAGGATAACCGGCGCCACCGGCAGCGGCTGGCGCAGGCAGGTATCGACATGACGGCGCGTGACCACGGACGGCAACGCATCCGGAAAGCGCCACATGCGCGGTGCGGACAGCTCGGTGTCTGCCGGATCGACGGCCTGCGTGGATAGCTCGCTGACCAGTCCTTTGCGGCCGTGGCGCAGCAGTGCCATGCGACCGGCCGCAGACAGCAGCACGACCATGCCCGCCCCGAGCTTTCCCGCATAGCCCGCATGGGCCTGCTCGACCCATGGATGCGTCGCCAGGCGTTGTGCCGCGGCATTCATGGGTGCGTCACTGATGCGTCGACGCAACCGCTGGCGCAGCAGCCACTCGCCGGCAAACAGCACGCCCATGATCGAGTAGGCGATGATGCCGTTGTACAGCGTCCACAGATTCAGCGGCGAATACACGGCGAGCACGCCGGAGGTGATCGCATTGAACGCGAAAAAGCCCGCCCAGACCCAGGTGACCTTGCGTGTGTAACGCACGGCAGCCGGAGGCAGGTCCGGTTCGGTCACCCGCGCGATGCGTTCGATCATCGGCGGCCCGTAGCGCAGGCTGAGTCCGAAGGCGCACAGCAGCAGCGCGCAGATCAGGCTGGGATACCAGCGCAGCACCACCGACTCACCGCTGACGGCAAGAAACATGCAGTAAACCAGTGCCGCTCCCAGCATCCAGCGACCACCGGGCTGGCGCATCAGTGCAGGTGCGCGAATCAGCCAGATGGCGCCCAGCAGCATCGCGAACAGCGGCGTGGACATGTGCTCCATCCCGAAATACACGATGAAGGGATACAGCACGCCAACCACGGCCAGGATGAGTGAGCTCAGTCGTTGCATGGCAGGCGCTGTGCTTCAACGAACCGGGCCATGTTGCCGACAGTGGCGAAATGCTGGCGCGCATCACGCGAGTCGGCGGCCAGCTTGATGCCATAGACATTTTGCAGCGCCAGCGCCAGTTCCAGGGCATCCACCGAATCCAGCCCGAGACCCTGGCCGAACAGTGGCAGGTCCGCGGGGATGTCCGCCACGGTGGTCTCTTCGAGATTCAGTGTGTCGATGATCAGTTGGGCAATGTCGCGTTCAAGATCGGTCATGTACCCAGTTCCCTTGCGTAGAGGTCGTGCAACTGATCGTTGAGCCGGCGCGACGCTATCGGCAGGGGCGCTGATTCTCTGAAGGTGGCAACCTCGATGTCCTCGCCCACCCGAATGGTGACGGTGGGGCGGCGATGCGGAATGCGGTACCAGGGCTCGGCCTTGGTCAGCATCGACGGGGTGACGGTGATGAATACGGGCGTGACGATCCGCGCGCTGCGCAGTGCAATGGCTGCGGCGCCACGATGAAAGCAGGGTGCGGTACCCGGCGTGGTGCGGGTGCCTTCGGGAAACACGAGCAGAGCCTGGCCATCGGCGAGGACCTGTGCCGCTTCGTCCAGCATTTCCGGGCCGCCGCTGTTGCTGATGTACTGTGCCGTGCTGATGGGCCCACGCATGAACGGATTGCGCCAGAGGCTGCGCTTCACGATGCAGTTGGCGTCGCGGATGTTGCCCAGAAGAAACACCACGTCGATCAGCGACGGATGGTTGGCCACGATCATCTGCCCGGGCTTGCCCAGGCGCTCCTTGCCTTCAAAGCGGAAGTGCAGGACACCGCTGGCGATCATGAAGCGATAGTGCAGCCAGAACGCCCAGCCGACCGTGCGTCGGGCGCGGCGACGGCGCACTTCGGGACTGCCCGGCCAACGGCACACCACGGGCAGGATGAGCGCTCGCAGCAACAGCCCGCCCATACCGAAAAAAGCGAAGCTCAGCGCCGTGGACACCAGGCGCAGCGGATAGGCGTTGGTGCGCCGGGTCACGGTAGTCGGTGCCACTTCCATTGGCGTGATCTCCATGCATGTTGAACGGGCGCGTGAGGGTCATGCAAAGCGCGCAGAAAATCCAGTGCATTTGGCCATGCACCGGGCCGGGCATCGGCGTCGTTGGCGTGCAGGCTGAGGCGCCAGCGGGTAGCCGATGAGGAGGCGTCGGGCAACGACACGCGCAGTGCGACGGCATAGGAGAACGGTACATCGTCGATCCACGACCGCAGCGCTTCGGCGGGCTGTTCCTCTGCCATGACGACCAGCGCGGACGGCGCGCCTTCGTGAAGGAGCGCCGCCGCTTCCAGCATGGCGTGCTCGAAGGTGTCGCCTTCGCCGGCCAGCGCGACCGATTCGCCTTTCTGCCCACGCAGAATCGACCATTGTCCGGCGATGGCGTTGTGCACCGACAGGCCGAACTGGGTCGGCGACAGGGGCTGATCGCGGCCGATGTCTTCCAGCAGCGCGAACGTGCGCGGCGTTTCGCCATGACGCGATGCAAAGACGAACGGCAGTTGTTCGTCGTCGGCACACAGCGGCCAGGCGACATCCATCGTGATGCGCGCCAGCCGGCTCAGGCGACGGCGTTGCATCGCGGGAATGAACGCGCATGACGGTTGCTGGCCGCTGTCGATCAGCGCGCGCGGTGCACTTGCCCAGTCGCGCCAGGCGGCATCGGCGTCAATGCCCGGTGCCCACGCGCGCCATGCGTCAATCTGGATGTCGATCACGCCGCCTCCCTCCGGAAAACCAGCGTTGCGCAGCTGCCGCCGAAGCCGAAGCTGTTGCTCAGCACGGTGCGGAGCGTTGCCGCAGTCGTGCCGGTCAGCAGTGGCGTCGATGCAAATGCCGCCTCGCGCTGTGCGATGGCCATGCCCGGGACGGACTGACGCTGCATCATGCCGATGCACGCCACGGCGTCGAGGGCACCCGCTGCACCCGGAGCGTGGCCGATACCGCCCTTGATGGATGAGATGCCCGGTACCGTGTGGCCAAGTTCAGCAAACACGGCGTGGATGGCCTGCCACTCCATCAGGTCGCCCTGCGGTGTGGAGCATGCGTGCGTGTTGATGTAATCGGGAGTGGCGCCGGATTGTTCCAGCGCCTGACGCATGGCTTCCGCGATGCCGTCGACGCCCGGTTGCACCATGCTTTGCGCATCGTTGGCGGCACCATAGCCGACGAGCTCAGCCAGGACGGTCGCGCCGCGCGCGGTGGCATGTTCGAGGGATTCAAGCACCAGTACGGCAGCGCCCGCACCCGGCACGAAGCCATCACGCTGCTCGTCATACGGGCGCGACACGCCGCTGGCAGACAGCGCACCCATCACGTCGAAACACATGGCGGTTTTTTCGTCGAGCTCTTCGGCGCCACCGCAGATGACGATGTTCTGTCGACCCAGCTGAATCAGTTCCATGGCCTGGCCTATCGCATGCGCGCCGCTGGCGCAGGCTGAACTCAGCAGATAGCTGCGCCCACCGATGCCGAATGCGTGCGCCAGGCTGGCCGGTAGCGCGCTGGTCATGCAACGCGGCACCGTGAATGGCGACATGCGTGAGATGCCGCGCGTGCGATGCGCGTGCAAGGCAGCCTCATGTTCACTGAGCGCGGCATTGCCACCCATGAGCAGGCCGCAGTCGCGCCCTGCCAGCGATGTGTCTTCCAGTCCGGACTGTGCGATGGCTTCGCGCATGGCGTGCCACGCATACGTGGCCGGCGTCGAGAGGTAACGGCGCAGTTTGCGCGGAGCTTCGTCCAGCAGTCCTGCATCGACCGGCGCGCCCACCTGGCAACGCATGCCAAGCTCAGTGAATGCCGGTACGTGCACGATGCCGCTGCGCCCGGCGAACAAGCCGTCCAGCAGCGCATCGGCGCCTGTACCCAGACAGGACACCGCGCCCATGCCGGTGACGACCACGCGCTTCATCCGTGGTACGCCTTGAAGATCAGCGACGTGTTGATGCCGCCGAAGGCAAAGTTGTTGTTCATGACGTGATCGGTGCGGATCGCGCGTCCTTCGCCGGTCACGTAATCCAGCGGTGCGCATTCGGGATCGGGCTGGGTCAGGTTGATGGTGGGAGCGAACCAGCCCTCACGCATCATCTGGATGGCCCACCACGATTCCAGTGCACCGCAGGCACCCAACGTGTGGCCGACATAGCTTTTCATCGAACTGATGGGCACGTCCGTGCCGAGCACGCTGGCGGTGGCATGGCTCTCTGCCACGTCTCCGCGATCGGTGGCGGTGCCATGGGCGCTGATGTAACCGATGGCTTCCGGTGCGAGCGACGCATCCGCCAGGGCCATGCGCATGGCGGCGGCCATGGTTTCGCGAGTGGGCTGGGTGATGTGCGCGCCGTCGGAGTTGCAGCCGAAGCCGATGACTTCCGCATAAATGTGCGCGCCGCGTGCCTTCGCGTGTTCGTATTCTTCAAGCACCAGCGTGGCAGCGCCTTCGCCCACCACCAGGCCATCGCGCCTGGCATCAAACGGCCGGGGCGTCAGCGACGGCTCGTCGTTGCGGGTGCTGGTGGCGAACAGCGTGTCGAACACCGCTGCGCCAGGGCCGGAGAGTTCTTCCGCGCCACCGCAGACCATCAGGGTCTGCTTGCCCTGCTGGATGGCCTCGTAGCCGTAGCCGATGGCCTGGCTGCCCGAGGTGCACGCGCTGGAGGTGGGAATGATGCGGCCCTTCAGGCCGAAGAACACTCCGATGTTCACCGCCGTGGTGTGCGACATCATCTGGATGTAGCTGGTGGCAGTGACGCCCTGCATCGAGCCGGTTTCCAGCATGTGACCAATGGTGCGTGCCGGTTCGATGCTGCCGCCGGACGAGCCATAGGCCACGCCCATGCGTCCATCGCTGATATCCGGATTGCCTTCGAGGCCGGCGTCGCGCAACGCCAGCTCGCTGGCGGCGACGGCGAGGCGGGCGACGCGGCCCATCGAGCGCAGGTGGCGACGCGGCCAGTCCGGCAGCACGAAGTCGTCCACAGGACAGCCGAGGCGCCCGTTCAGGGAATCGAAGTAGTCCCATTCGTGCATGCGGCGCACCGCATTGTGACCCGCGCGAAGCCGGGCTTCGATGGTGTCCCAGTCTTTACCCAGTGGAGTGATGCCGCCCATGCCCGTGACAACGACGCGTTTCATGGGCGGTTACTCCGTAGTGCGAATGCAGTGTTCATCGGGAAGTCTCGCGGGGCAGGCTGACCGGTGCCAGAAGCACGGTGAAGCCGATACCCAGAAGCAGGGTGGTACCGAAGTGACGAAGGGCCGGCATCGTACTCAATGCCAGCAGGCCAAACGACAACAGGGCAGTGATGGCCGAAAGGAGCACGCCGGCATAGGCGGCACCCGGACGCTGCGCGGTATGTGGCTCGCCTTCGCGCAGGAATACGGCGTAATTCGCGCCCACACCCAGCACCAGCATCAAGGCCATGACGTGGAAGAGGGTGAGTGGCTGCCCGAGATAACCCAGTGCGGCCAGTGTGAGGCCAATGCCGAGCAACGGCGGCGCAAGCACGCGCGGCGCGGCGCGCAAGCCGTAACGCCAGGCAAAGGCGACGCCCACCAGCAGCAGGGCGGCACCCAGCCATACATCGGCGTAGCCGCGATAGCGGCCAAACAGTGCGGAAACACTGGCCGGCTTGTCCACGAACGTGATGCCGGGAAGGCCGTCGGCCGCAGCGGCCAGTTGTGCGGAGTCGTCCTGTCCCTGGGGTAGCACGATGCTGGCAAACGCGTGGCCACGCTGGCCCATCCACAGATAATGGAACGGCATGGAGACGGGCATCGCCATCCAGTCGTCCAGCGTCATCGGGCGACCGGGCCACGCGTTGGCGAAGGCATCCAGTGCACCAGCGCGGAAGCCGGCTTTTTCGGCGGCGTCCGCAAGAACGGAACGGTTTTCAAGGACGCGTGCGAAGGCATCCCTGTTGGACTGCTGGCGCTGCGCCGAGGGAAGCATGGTGGTCACGCCTGTCCATGCATCGAGCTGTTTCGCTTCGATCATCGCCTGCAAGCGTGCCGTCAGCGCTTCCTCGTGTTGCAGCGTCTGCTCCACGGTGTCGCCCTGCACGAGGTAGAACTGGCTGCCCGTGCCCATGCCGGCAATGCTGGCGATGTCGCGGGTGTCCTGCTCCAGCACGGCGGGCGGCGAAATCAGCAGGTGAATGTCGTCGTCATGGTCCAGCAGGCACCAGCCTGGCGCGGCGGCCACTACAAGCACGCCGAGAACGACCAGTCCGCGACGTGCCTGCGCCAGCGTGCTGACGGGGCGTTGCCACGACAGCGCGATGCGCGATAGCGCAGGCGATACGGGTCGGCGTGCTGCGGGCCTGGCCAGTGCCGGCAGCAGCCAGAGCACGCTGAAACAGGCGACCAGCATGCCGACGATGGCAAAGCATGCCATCTGACGAAGCGCGGGGAACGGCACCATGCCAAGCAGTGCGTAGCCCAGAAGCGACGTGGCAAGGGCGAGAAGCAACGCCGGCCGAACCTGTCGCACGCCGGCTTCGGCGTTCCACGCCTGCGCTGCGTTGGCACGTGCGCACAGGTACTGGATGGAGTAGTCCACCGCTTCGCCCAGCAACGCGGCGCCGAACACCAGCGTCAGCAGATGCAACTGGCCGAAGATCGCAATGGTGATGGTGATCGCTGCAATCACGCCAATGGCGGTCGAAAGAAACGCGAGCAGCAGCGGCCGTGGCGAGCGGAACACGCCAATCAGCAGCAGTGCGATGCCCACGGTGGAGGCGATGCCGACCACGTGCACATCGCGCTCGGCGCCCGCGCGTGCGGCGGCGGCGTAGAACATTGTGCCAGTGCGCAGGATGTGCACGTCCGGATGCGCGGCCGTGACTGTGTGTGTGGCGGCCTCTACCGAGGCGAGCGCGGGGCGCTGGATCTGATCGTCGTACGACGATCCGGCCAGCGTGGCGATGACCATCACGTAGGTCGTGTCGCCACGGTGTGCCGTCAGCAGGTCGTCTTCGGGAATCAGGGTGCTGCGATTGAATGGCTGGGTGTTGAGCCAGTGCTGCAACGTGCCGAACGGATCGTCGGTGAGACGTGTGCCGATGCCTGCACCGAACGGCTCGTTGAGGCGCCGGGTGAGCATTCCGGCCACGTCAGGAGACGGCGCCTGCCAAAGCGCGCGATCTGCGGCGGTCAGCAGGTGGAAGCGGAACGGCAGGAACGGCGTGGTCAGCTGATCCAGATCAAACGGCGGCAGTTCGGCAATGGCACTGGCGATGCCAGGCTTGCCCGCAAGCGCCGCACCGAATGTGCGTGCAGCGTCTTTGGCGTCGTCATCGTTCTTGCTGGCCAGAAGAAATACGAGGCGATCACCGCTGGCGCGCGAAAGACGCTCCACGGCTTCTTCCGCGACCGGCTGCCGCTCGGTGGGCGGCAGCATGGCCAGCAGGTCGGTCTGCAATGGCGAGGTGCCGCGACCGAACAGCAGCCACGCGCCCAGCAGCGTGAGTACGAGCGCACCCAGCCCGAACAGGCTCGCACGGAGGCCGGGTGTCAGGCGCATCATGGGCCGCCAAGCGCCCGCTGTTCCACGCCCGTGAGTTCACCGGCGTCGCGCGTGTTTTCGAAGCGGATGCGGGTGGCTTCGCCACTGCGCAGCTCCACGTCGATGGCCTGGAGATATTCGTTGCCACTCAACTGGATGGCGGCCAGCACTTTTGCCATGCGCGACTGGCGGGGTGTGAACCGCATGCTCCAGTGAGCGAGCGATCCCTCGACGGTGACGTCGAACTGGCGCAACGGCTCGTCCGCGTTGCCAGCCAGCATGGATTGCAGCATCTGCGACACCTGGGTGACGCCCCGGTTGCCGTCACGTACGGGAGCGATGTCGCCGTTGGCGTCGATACGCGATGCACCGGAAGGCGTCATGACCAGCGTGTCTTCCAGAGGTTCGCGCATGTGCCAGATCATGCCGTGGCCGACCACGAAGAGCAGGTCGCCGTGGCTTGCCTGAGGCTGGGCGAGCGCGGGGTTCTCGCGCGTCTGGGTAAAGTTCGCGCGCACCTTGCCGTGTCGCGCCAGCTGTTGCAGCACCTGATCGAGCAGGGCGGGACGCGGCGCCGTGGCATCGGCATGGGCCAGGCCCACGGGCAGCAGGCAGAGCAGGAAAAGCAGCAGATAACGCATCAGCGGAAAGCTCCGGAGAGACGGCGACCCAGGATGCGCGGCGCGCGGATCAGCATGCCGAGCACCAGTCGCGTGTGCATGGCGGTGATGCGCGCGTTGTCGCGCAGCATGCGGAAATGGGAGAGCCCGTTTTCCGGGTAGATGACCCGGGTGGGCAGATTCAGCGCGGGCACGCCGCGCCAGTGCAGGCGCACGGCGATTTCGGTGTCGAAGTCCATGCGTGCCGGAAGCGGGGCGCGCGCGATTTCGGCACGCGTGGCTTCCAGCGGATACAGGCGATAGCCGCACATCGAATCTGCAATGTCGAAGGACAGCGTTTCCAGCCAGACGAAAACATGCGTGAGGTAGCGGCCATACAGGCGGGCGCGCGGCACGCTGTCGTCGTACAGCGCCTTGCCACAGACCATGGCAGCGGGACGCGCCTGGGATGCGGCAAGAAAGGCGGGCACGTCGGCAACGTCGTGCTGGCCATCGGCGTCGATTTGCAGCGCGTGGGTAAAACCTGCGTCGTGCGCCGCAATCAGGCCGGCGCAGAGCGCGCGGCCCTTGCCCTGATTCCGGGCAAGCCGGATGAGCGTGACCTGCGGGGTGTCGGCAACCAGCGTGTCCAGCACGTCGCGGGTGGGCGCGTCGCTGCCGTCATCCACGATCACCACCGGCAGCCCGTGCGCGCGCAACGCTTGCACGGTGCGGGTGATGGTTTCTTTATGGTTGTAGATCGGAATCAGCGCACAGGGCGCGAAACGATGCGCCACGGTGGCGCCGTCGGCCGACATGGACTTGCCGCTCAGCGTTCGATCAGGGTGCGCACGGTGGCGACAACGTCGCCGACGGTACGGACGCTCTTGAAATCTTCGGGCTTGATGCGTGCGCCGGTCATGTCCTGCACCTGGATGGCGAGGTCGATGGCGTCGATGCTGTCCAGCTCAAGGTCGGTGAACAGGTGCGCATCGAGGGTGACCCGTGCCGGGTCGATCTCGAACGTGCCGTTGAGCACTTCCTTCAGGCGGGCCAGGATGTCGTCGTTGCTTAAGGCTTCAGCCGTGTCGGTGGTCATGCTTGATGTCCCTTTCTTCGCTCGCGTTCCCTGTTTACGTCGCCCATGGCGCCAGGCGGGCACGACGTGGTCCAGGGGACGTGTCGCCCCTCGAAAGTGTGAAGTTCTATTGATGCCCGTGAAACGGGCCCCCTATTTCGAGGACGTGGCAGCCGGGACAAGCCTGAGTAAATCCTCGCTAACCGTTGAATTGTAACAGATGTATCCGGCCGAGGATGTGTAGGTGGGGCTCGTTGGATCAGGTGGCGGTAGTCCCCGCCCGTGGAGGTTTGTAGGCCCTGACCCCTTCGCGGGTGGCGACCGATTAACGAGAGGGAAGGGCCGGGAGCGATTCGGGGGCAAGCGCAGCGTGGCGTTGGCCTGACCCGTCCTGATTTAGGGTGACACCTGCGTTGAGGTATAGCAGTCGTGTTGGATGACGACCCGGGGAAGTGCGGGCTTTCGCGTTGCCGGTGAGCGCCCGATGCTGTTCTGGGCTGCGCGTCCGATGATGGATGACTGGTGGCGGAAGGTTGCCGAAACCGTGTTCCCGTCGCCATGCAGTGGCCCAGCGGGGCCGCTATGATGCCCTCAGCCGAGGGTCGCCCCCGCGCCCATCTCAAGGAGTCGAGGATGCCGAGCGCATGAATTACCTGCGTTACGCCTGTCGCGCCGTGCTGCTGGTCGCCGGCCTGTTCGGTCCAGTTGCCCTGGCGTCCGCCGCCTCACCCCCAGGTGCACCGCCCGCCCGGAGCGCCGATGCTGCGCGCCCCGTCTCGGCGCCCACCCCCACATTGTCGTTCAGCCCATCCCCGCAAGGAGCTTGTATGACCGCTGCCGCGCCACACCGTTCGGCAGATGCCGTTCGCGTGACCCAAGCCCTGGTCGACTTTTTGACCCATCTCACGGCAAGCGAAGAGTTCACTGCAGAGCACGTTGGGCAATGCTTTGGCGTGCCGCTCACCCCGCGCGAGGAGGATTCGATTTACATGAGTCCAGACCTCGGGGGCGGCTGGAAGTACGGACTGAAGGTGACGCCGTCCAACAAAATCATGAAGCGTGGCTTCGAGTTCTGGCTTTTCAATCAGGACCGGAGGGCGGACCCCACGCCCATCTGCGTGCTGAGCCTGGACGCCTTGCGTCAACAGCTCGTGGCCCATGGGTTCGTTGAGCGGTTTCGTCGCTCCGAAATTGGCAATGTGGACTCCGTGGACTTTGTGAAGAACGATGTCGTACTCACGGTGATTGGCAGCGACCTGGTGGTAGCGCCCAATGGGAATGAATGCTTCCGCGCATTGCAAACCACGGATGGTCTCTGAGCGAACAGGAGGCGCAGCTAAATGGCCAGAAGCCATGCAGCATTTCCAGCAGGCGCAACAGCAACAACAGGCGCAGAGCCTGCAGGCCGCACAGGACCAGGTGCAATTGCAGGGTCCGGTAATGACGCACGGCGGAATGCACTAGTTTTGCATCGCCAGACTCAGCTCCAATCGCCGGGTCTGGTTCAGAACTTTCGCGCGAGGACGTCCTTCAGTGGGTGCTACCCCAGCACCAGATCGGCGTCCCGGCCACCTTTGCTTCGGTCTCGACTTCAAGCTCAGACTGAAAAGCCCGAGCCCGGCGTAGTGCCGGACTCGGGCCTTTGGCTTCTGGCTCGAACTGCCCAACTTCTGGAGGGCGGTTCGCTCCAGCGGACCCCACCCATTACTGACCGCGCATGCGGCCCTGGAAGCGGGGAGCGCCGTTGCCCATGTGGGGCAGGCGGATCTTGCCGATGGCGCTGATGCGCTCTTCTGCCATGCGATCCGCGGCCTTGTAGGTCGGGATGTTGTCGCGGGCGGAGATTTCGAAGATGCGACCGACGTTGTAGTAGATCGTGCGCATCATGCGCATGGCGCGCTCGCGGTTGTAGCCGTCGATTTCCAGCGACACGTTCATCACGCCACCGGCGTTGACGGCGTAATCCGGAGCGTAGACAACGCCACGGCGGGCCAGTTCGTCGCCGATGGCGTCGGTGGCCAGCTGGTTGTTTGCGGCGCCGCAGATGATCTTCGCCTTGATGCGGTCGATGGTCTGCTCGTTGAGCGTGCCACCCAGGGCGCACGGGCTGTAGACGTCAGCGTCGACGTCGTAGATTTCGTCCAGGCCCACGGCTTCGCAGCCCAGTTCGTCGACGCAGCGCTGCACGGCATCCTTGTTGATGTCGGTGACGAACACCTTTGCGCCCTGCTCGCGCAGCAGCTTGATGAATTCGCTGCCGACGTGGCCGCAGCCCTGCACGGCGTAGCTGTACTTGCCCACATCTTCGTTGCCGTGCTTGAACTGCAGCGCAGCCATCAGGCCCTGCAGCGAGCCGAATGCGGTGAACGGCGACGGGTCGCCCGAACCGCCGTGCACCTGGTGCACACCGGTTACGTATTCGGTTTCACGGAACACATATTCCATGTCGTTGACGTCGATGCCCACGTCTTCTGCCGTGATGTAGCGGCCGTTGAGCGAGTTGACGAAACGGCCGAAGGCGCGGAACAGCGCTTCGGACTTGTCCTTGGAGGGATCGCCGATGATGACGGCCTTGCCGCCACCCAGGTTCAGACCGGCCACGGCGTTCTTGTAGGTCATGCCGCGCGAGAGGCGCAGCACGTCGTTGACCGCATCCTGCTCGGTCTTGTACGGCCACATGCGCAGGCCGCCCAGCGAAGGACCGAGCACCGTATTGTGGATCGCGATGATGGCCTTCAGGCCAGCGTCTTTGTTATGGCAGAAGACGACTTCTTCGTGACCGGTTTGGGCGATGGTTTCGAAAATCATCGAACGCAGACTCCAGTAAACATTCAGCGACCTTTAATCGGCCGCTTGCAGGTGAATGCCGGGCGTGGGGACGGCCAGCGCGGTGGAACGACAAAAAAATTCGCCCCGGCAGGGGCCGGGGCGAGGTGTTCAGCTGCGTAGTTTAGACCTTGCGGGCGCGCTTTGTAGGTGCGCCGCAGCAACGGGGTGAATTAACGGCGACCGTGCCAGTGCGGATCGCGGTCCCAGCGCTCGCGCTCGTAGCGCCATGCGTGACCGTATGGACGGTAGACCGGCGGGCGGTAAATGTAGCCGGGACGTGCTCCGTACCAGCGTCCGCCCACCCAGACGTAGCGGCTGCCGACCCAGTTCCAGTAGCCCGGAGCCCATATGTAGCCATAGCGCGGCGGTGGGACACGCTCAAAACGCGGCGGTGGCGGGCGGGTGCCGACGGTCACCGACACATAGCCCTGGGCGGCGGCAGGTGGCGTATAGGCCACGGCGCCAACACCAAGGCCAAGTGCGGCCATGAGGGCAATTCTGGCAGTGAGAGTGGTCATGGGATGAATCTCCTCGTCACCTCCGCGGTCGCGGAGTCAGTGTCGAAAACGGCGGGCAGGCGCCGCCGTTGACGATGGCCTGCGTGGACCGTTCATGTTTGTGACGGGACCGGCCGGTTGGTCCCGTGGGCCATGCGCGCCACAATAGGCGGACATGACTTCCGCCAACACATCCACCCGACCTGCGCCGCGTTTTCGCCTGCGCGACATCGCCACGCTGCTGGGCCTGCGTGCCGCCTATCGGCTGGGCAGCCGCTTGCGACCCGCGCGCACCGTGGCTCACGCGGCAACGCTGTTCCAGACGCCGCTGCCCAGCAGCCGGACGCGCGCAGCCGCCGCGCTGCCGGTGACCCGCGCGCGTCGGGAAACCCTGGATGTGAATGGCGAGGCGATTGCCAGTTACGTATGGGGTGATCCGGCCCGTCAGCCCTATGTGCTGCTGGTGCACGGATGGTCGAGTTTCGGGCTGCGTTTCGAGGCCTGGGCCGCACGTTTGCAGGCACTGGGTTTCGCGGCGGTGGCGTTTGACCAGCCCGGGCATGGTTGCAGCGCCGGCACGCTGTGCACGCTGCCCGACTTCGCCCGCACGGCAGCGGCGGTGGGGCGCCACTACGGGAATGCGCACGCGGTGATCGCCCATTCGCTGGGTGGTGCGGCGGTGACGCTGGCGTTGGGTGATGGGTGGAGTGCGGAGCGCGTGGTACTGATCGCGCCTGCGGCCGACCCGGAAGCGGCAACGCGCCGCTTCGCCCGTTTCGTCCGTCTGGCAGACCGGCTTCGACCGGAATTGCACAGGCTGCTGGCCGAGCGCACGCAGGTGGCTATCGAAGACCTCCATGTGTCGTTGCACGCCCCGCGTCGCCATCAGAAGGTGATGATTGTTCACGACGCAAAGGATCGCGACGTGCCGCTGGCGGAGGGCGAACTTTATGAATCGCTGTGGCCGGGCGCGCGGCTGGTGCGTACGACGGGGCTGGGCCACCGGAAGATCGTGGAAGATGGTGATGTAGTGGCGTTGATCATTTCGTTTGTTTCAGCAGCGGACTGACACGAGTCGGGAATGGCTGTTTTTTAAGCAGCACAATGCAAGTGCCCGCCGGGGAAGGGAGATTGCGGGTTATCCACATGCTTATGCAGCGGCTGTCCACACCGGTTGTGGATAACGCCGGAGGGAGCGCCTCCCGAAGGGCGCAGGGACAGGGGGAGACATCGGATGAAGCGTTTTGCGGCGGTGGTGGGTGGCTTGCTTGCGTTGTGCCTGTTTGTACTGGGTGGCATGTTCGCGTGGGGACGGTTGCGTCCTCCCACGGCGGAGCAGATCGAGGCGCTTTCGTTGCTGGCGCGTCCGTCGCAGCCGACGCAGGGGCGCAACGCGTTCAGCGCGTTGTTTTTCTCCAACGTGGATGTGCCTGCCGACAAGATTGACCAGGTATACGCCGCTGAGCGGCCACGCGCGCTGCACTGGCTGACGTTCGACATGCTGACCGCTACGCCGGAGCATTGGTACAAGCCCGCGGTGCCGTATCCATCCTTGCCCCGGCCGGTGGAAAGCGATGGACTCTGCCTCGCTCGCGACCAGCACTGTCTTGCGAAGGTGCGCCAGAATCAGGACACCGTGCGTGCCTCTCTGGCCAGGCATCATGTAAGACTGGAGCACGAGCGGGCGCTTGCCGGCTACGACTACGTGTGGTCTGACCTGACCGAGGGGCCCACCGCAGATTTTCTCGTTTCCAGTTCGGACTCCCGTGGTTTGTGGTCGACATCCGCCGCGCTTGATTTTGTGGACGGCAAATTCGACCGGGCCTTTGACAGTGTCTGTACGCAGATCGAAACCCGCAGGCGTCTGCGTAAAGGCACGAATGCTTCTGTGGTCAATATCCTCGGCGGGATGACCATGTCCCAGGCGACACATCTGTTCGCGGACATGCTGAGCGAGGCCCCGGAGGGTCAGCCATTGCCTGCCAGTTGCACCAGGGCATTCTCCCCGCTGACCGTCAGCGACGTGGATCGCTGCGCGCTGATGCAGTTTGACTTCAACAAGACACTCTCACCCGATCTCTGGAAAGCGGACCTGCCGTGGACGGATCGGTGGAAAATGTCGCTGGAGCACAGTCGTCGGCTGGCCGCCCCACGCTATGCCGCTGCCTGCTCGGAGGCAGGGTTGTCCCGCTTGCTCATGGACCAGCCGATTACCCCGGGTGAGTGGTTTGTGCATCCGGACGCATTCGACGCTGTTTCCAACTCATTCGGCATCGTCCTCATGCAGATCGGTGCGCCGATGCATGAATCGACCCTCAATCGGGACGAAGACATCGTAGCGTCGCTGCGGATGGGCGCGACGATCCTGTGGCTCGCGCAGCACCCGGCCCCGGGACAGTCGCTCGATCAGCGCCTGGCTGCCCGTCCCGCATGGATGCACGTGGATGACTCACGTCACTTGCGCGTCTCCGACGATGGCCGCAGTCTGCTTATTTCGCCGCATGGTCCGGGCTCCGGCTGGGTGGACGGGTGGTCTTTGCCGAAGGAACGTTGATGCGCATGGGTGTGAAACAGGTCATGGTCAGGATGGCACTGGCCGTGCTGGCCGCAGGGCCGTGTGCGCAGGCGCTGGCAGACGTACCGGTGCCGGGCGTGGACACCTTCACCGTGCACTCCACCGTACCGGCGGAAGATCGTCATATGGTGGTTTACACCCCGCCCGGTTACGCGACGTCCGGCCTGTCGTACCCGGTGCTGTACATGCCCGACGGCGGCCTTCAGGAAGATTTCCCGCACGTTGCCGAAATGGCAGACAAGCTCATTCGTGCCGGCGAGATGGCACCCGTGCTGATCGTGGGCATAGAGAACACCGAGCGCCGCAGGGACATGACAGGTCCGACCACGGTGGCATCTGACAAAGCCATTGCGCCACGTGTCGGTGGATCCGCAAATTTCCGCGCGTTCATTGCCGGGCAGCTGATTCCGCACGTCGAAAGCCACTATCGCACGACGAAACAGCGGGGCCTGATCGGTGAATCGCTGGCGGGCCTTTTCGTTGTCGAGACGCTGGTCCGACAACCGTCGCTGTTTGACGTGTACATCGCGATCAGTCCCAGCCTCTGGTGGAACAACGCAGCGCTGGCTGCGGGGCCACTGGACAAGTTGAAAACGAAGCAGGCCGCCGTGCGCCTTGTTTATCTGACGTCAGCGGATGAGGACACCATCGCACCTCACGTCGCGACGTTCGCCAGGGCGCTGAAGCAGGCGAAGTTGCCGGGCCTGAGGCTGGTCTATGAGCCGCGTCCCGCCGAGCACCACGACACGATCTATCGGGCATCTGAAGAATCCGCGTTGAAAGCGGCTTATCCGGTCGGCCACTGAATCTACTTATTGCACGGAGCTTGAACGCATGCGTCTGGGTTATACGCTGGTTTATGTCGCGGACGTCGAGGCGACGGTTGATTTCTATGAGCGCGCTTTTGGCCTCGAACGCCGCTTCGTGCATGAGAGCGGGCAGTACGCCGAGATGGAAACGGGCAGCACGGCGCTGGCTTTCGCAGCGCACGGCATGTCCGCAGGCGTTGGCATTCCGGTTCGGCCGAATCTTCCTGAAAAGATGGCGGCGGGTATCGAGCTGTGCCTGGTGACGGACGAGCCGGAGTCGGCCTATGAGCGTGCGATTGCTGCGGGCGCTGTTCCCGTGCATCCGGTGGAAGTGAAGCCCTGGGGCCAGAAGGTATCGTACGTGCGCGACCTCAACGGCTGTCTGCTCGAAATCTGTTCGCCGGTGGGCGCATGAGTCCGTCCCTTGTTCCGTGGCGACGTCGCAAGGCTGCTGCGAAGCCGGCGGCAACGTCTGTGCGCATGGCTGGCATTTTTCGCCGCTTCTTCTCGTTCGTGATCGATGCTGTGGTGCTGAATGTGCTGGGCCTCATCATCGGTGCGGTTTTCTTCGATCAATTGGCGGGCCTGGGCATCTGGGCGAGACTTATCGGCCTGGTGATTGCCACGCTCTACATCGGCTTGACGACCAGCAAGCGATGGGGCGCCTGCACGCTGGGACAGAGGGCGCTGGAGCTTCGCGTCGTGGATGCCAGGGGTGACGAGCTTCCCCTTGGCAAGTCGCTTCTGCGTGCCTTCGTACTGATGACTCCCTTCGTGCTTTGCGGCACGGCGATGATCCTGAAGGATGCGCCACTCTGGCAGCGCGTGTTCGATGGCGTGATGGGTGGTCTGGCCGTTGGGTCGCTGTATCTTCTGGTGATCAACCGCCGCACGCGACAGGGATTGCACGATCTTGTCACTGGCGCGTTTGTGGTCCGGGAAGACACCTGGCACTACCCGATGCCCGGCGTGTCTACATGGCGTCCGCACCTTTACTACGTTGCCGGCATCGTCGTCATTTGCGCAGCGGTTGTGCTGTCTGGCTTTCCGGTAGCGGTTCGGTTCGCCGGTTTGTCCCAATCTCAGCTGGCCGATGGCGCGGCGCCGGAAGGCACGCCAGTGGTCCTCGCGGGATGGATGGAGACCAAGCCCAAAAAAGCCGACAAGCCATCGGGCGAAGCTAAACCCACGCCGACGCCCGCGCCAGCCAAGGGCGGGGTGGAGAAGATCTGCGTGTCAGCGAAATTCGTACTGCGTGGCCCTGGCATCGAGCAGGAGGCACTGGCAAAGCGTCTGGTGCGCGACAAGGCGAAGCAGGAGGGATGCGGCCTTGATGAAAATCTTCCTGTCCGCCTGATGTACGGCTACGACATGGGCATCATGCGCGGTGCTCGCTTCCGCGATTACACGATCGAACCCTGACCGGCCGAGCTTGCACACATCTGGCCATTGAACCATCGGCCCCGGGATCAGTCTGATTCGGGGTTGGGTTTTGATATGGGCAATGCAAATGAGCAAGCAATCGTCGGGTGCCGTGGTTCTGTTGTGGGGTGTCGTGATTCTGGCCGCCGTGGGTGCGGCGTGGCTGATCTGGCAGAAGGAGAAGGCCGCCAGCCCGTCTTCCACGGCCGTAACGTTACCGTCGTCGTCATCCACCGCAACCGCAGCCCAGAGCCCAACGGGCATACAACACCCCATCAACGAAGCACCCGCAGGGGCATCGACAGTGGCGCTGCCGCCACTGGAAAGCAGCGATAGTGCCGTGCTGGCATCGCTGCTCGCCATGGCCGGTGATGATGCGCTGAAGACCTTGCTGGTGCCCGAACACATCGTGCCGCGCATCGTCGCTACGGTGGATGCGCTGCCGAAGCAGAGCGTGGGCTTGAACTTGCTTCCGCTGCGCACGCCCACAGGCAGCTTCGTCGCGTCCCATGACGACAACGGACAGGCTGTGCTATCCGAACACAACGGCGAACGCTATGCCACGTATCTGTACGTGGCCAAGAGGATGAATCCCAAGGCCGTCGTGAGCTGGTACAAGCGGTACTATCCGCTGTTCCAGCAGTCTTATCGCGACCTCGGTTATGCGGACGGCTATTTCAACGACCGCCTGGTGGCAGTGATAGATCATCTGCTTGCCGCGCCTGAGCCGCACGGTCCTGTCGCGCTGGTTCATCCCAAAGCCGCTTACGAATTCGCCGATCCGTCGTTGCAGTCGTTGTCGGCAGGACAGAAATTCATGATCCGCCTCGGCCCTGCGGGCGAGGCGCAGATGAAGTCCACTCTGCGTGCCATTCGCGAAGGCGTGATCGCGCCGGGCCAGTGATGCGTGTGTCGCGACTACTGAGGTAAGCTCGCGCCGGTGAGCTGTGTGGCACGCTGTGCCGCGCCTTGAAGGGGCTGCTGTGTCTGTTGCGCGTGGTGGTGGCAGTGTCACCGCTCGCTCGCGCCCGCCCCGCCAACGCAACAGGGGGCAATGGCAATGACGGGTGAGGTGGCAGTCTGGTACTACGTCAATCGTGACCGGCAGCAGGCGGGGCCGGTGACCGAGGCGAATCTTCTTGCGTTGTATCGCTACGGTGACGTGGACGACGGCACGCTGGTGTGGTGCCAGGGCATGCCGGACTGGGCTCCCTACAGCGCCGTGTTGAATCAGTCAGTCATGCTGCCAGCTGTCGATGGCGAGTCGACGGTGGATGCATCGAATGCGACTCGCTTCGGTGCTGACAACGCGCGCATATTGCCCAAAACACATCCGTGGCGCCGCTACATCGCAAAAGTGGTGGACATTGCGACGAGCGGTCTGGCCACTTTTTTCGTGGTGGTTTTCGTCATTGCCATGATCTCGCACCCGCTGGCCAGCCGCGTTGTCCACCTGGCACAGGTGCCGCTGGTGTCGGGACTGTTGCTCACGCTTGTGTGGATTCCGATCGAGGTCATGTGCCTGTCGGTGTTTGGCACGACCCCGGCGCGCTGGGTATTTGGTATCCGCGTCCGCCGCGTGGACGGCGGTCTTCCTTCGGCGAATCAGGCATTCCGGCGCACCCTGTGGCTGGTGGCTCAGGGCATGGGCCTGAGCCTTCCGATCCTTGGCCTGATCTGCCCGGCGCTGTCGTACCGGCTGCTGACCGAGGAAGGCCACACGCCCTGGGATGAAGGCCAGGGCCTGGTGGTGACACACGCCGTGTGGGGCCCCGGCCGCGCTTTTGTCGCGACAGCGGTGACTATCCTTGTGTGCGTGATGCAGGGGATGCTTTCCTGGTGGGGAAAGCATCACTGATCCATGCGTTACGGCGCGGCCTTCGACGGGTCGCGAACCGGAATCGAGATATTGCAGATGTCGATTTTTCCGGCAGGCAACGTGTAGAAGGAATCCTTGCGGTTGCGCTTGGCGTCGATCACGGCCGCAAAGGTCTTGCTGTCGGTGCGAAGTACCTGAATCGGGGTGCGCTCGGCTTCGGGCACATCGGCGGCCAGGCGCACCGTCTTGATGGTGACGCGCTGTTCGGGCTTGTCGTAAAAGCCCATCGGCTCGCCACCGCGCGGATACGCAGAGAGGATCTGCATGCCCTGAATCACGCGACCGGCCACGGCCAGATTGCGATCCAGATTGCGCGGCGCCTGTCCGATGATGGCGTACAGCGAGCTGCCATTGCCGGTTTCCGCGCCCACGTCGCGCGCCACGCCCACGGCACCGTAGCAATGGGTCAGCCAGGCCTGGCCGTGTGCCGTGTCACGGGCTGCGGGAAAGCCCTGTGAGAAGCCGACCTCGGGCGCGTACACGTCGCCATCGGGCAGGCGGGTGAACGGGATCGACTTGTCCAGCTTGCGCACGAATTCCGGTGGCAGGGTCTCTTTGGCAGAGCCGATGCTCTTTGCCTTGGCCTTGTCGTCGCCATCGGGGTCGCCCCACTGGGTGACGAAGTTGTCCTGCACGCGAATGACGGCCGTGCCGTCGAAATAATGCTCGCGGATAAGCGTGCGGATGTTGGCCGCATGCTCCGGCGACCAGTCCTGCGCCAGCTCGATGATGACGCGGCCCTGCGGCAGGTCCATGTACACGAGGTTCTGCGGATCGGGCGTGCGCCATTCGGCGGGGCTGGCCTTGGCCAGCAGCTCCCTGGCCGTGGGCGTTGCGTTGGCTTTCTTGGCCTCGTCGGCAAGAGCCGGGCCCGCCAGAAGGGCGGTGGTCAGGGCGAAGGCGAGGCAGGTGCGTTTCAGCATGGGTTCCCCTTGGGTGTTTTTCACCCAGGGGAAAGTAGCAGAGTCGCGGCACCGCGGGCGGTGCCGCAGGTCATTACCAGTCGGTCGGCTTATAGTCCTTGAGGAACTGGCCCCACACGTGCTCGCCGGAGTTGATGCCGTGGATGATGGGGTCCACGATGCGCGCGGCGCCGTCCACGATATCCAGCGGCGGATGGAAGCGTTCTTCCAGCACCTTCTTCGCAGCCAGCGCGGCCGGATCTTCGTCGGTGACCCAGCCGGTATCCACGCTGTTCATGTGGATGCCGTCGTTCTGGTAGTCCGTGGCAGAGGTGCGCGTCATCATGTTCAGCGCGGCCTTGGCCATGTTGGTGTGCGGATGGCGGGTGGTCTTGAAGCTGCGGTAGAACTGGCCTTCCATCGCGGACACATTCACGATGTGCTTGTCCCGCTCCGGCGTGCGCAGCATCAGCGGCTTCAGGCGCGCGTTGATGAGGAACGGCGCAATCGCGTTTACCAGCTGCACTTCCAGCAGTTCCACCGATGGCACTTCAGCCATCAGCAGTCGCCACGAATTGCGTTCACGCAGGTCTACCTGCTGAAGGTCCTGGTCGAGGCGGCCTTCGGGAAACAGGTGCTGCTGAGCCAGAAGTTCTTCAGGCAGCAGTGGAACCTGTGACAGTTCGGCGGCGCGGGTCAGGCCGGGAAGCGGGGTACCCGAGGCGGCCATGCCGGTGCCAGCTGCCTCGCCCGTGCCGAGAATGTCGGCACCGCGCATGCCTTCGTAGTCACCGACCAGGGCACGTACTTCTGCCGGCAAGTCGTGAAGTGCCGCAGTTTCGCCTTCCATCATGTGCGCGTAGAAGTCCGGCGGACGGCGCACGGTCTGGCAGGCATTGTTGATGATGAAATCCAGGCGCGGACGTGTGGCGATCAGTTCCTGACAGAACGCTTCCACACTGGGCGTGTGGCGCAGGTCCAGGCCATAAATCTGCAGGCGATCCTTCCACTGGGCGAAGTCCGGTTCCTGCGCATAGCGGGCAGCGGAATCACGCGGGAAACGCGTGGTCACGATCAGTTCGGCACCTGCACGCAGCAGCTTGAGGCCTGCCTGGTAACCGATCTTGACGCGACCACCCGTGAGCAATGCAACACGACCGGTAAGGTCGGCGTTCTCGGTGCGCTTGATGTAGTTGAACGCAGCGCACTCGGGACACAGCTGGTCGTAGAAGAAGTGGATCGTGGTATAGCGCGTCTTGCACACATAGCAGTGCTGCGGCAGCGTGGATTCACGCGGCTTGCTGGCGTCCACATCCGGATGGATGTCCTGCGGATCGAAGCCCACCGGCGCAAACACGTTGGGTGTGCTGAATACCGGCTTGCGGCGCAGCGCGCGAATGCCTGTGTTGTCCAGTACCTCGTCATCGGCGCGGATCTTTTCCGCATAGCGCGCCTTTTCTGCCGCCTTGAGCTTCACACGCCGGGCGACCGGATCGGGGTCGTACACGCTGGCCACGGCCTGATGCAGGCGACCGCGCTCCTGCCCGGAAACCTGTTCCAGCATCTGCGGATCGGCGGCGACAGCTTCAAGCAACTCGGTAGCAGCGCGCAGGCGCTCCACAAGCGAGAGTTCCCCGTCGTCCTGCGCGGGCAGGGGGGCAGTATTCGTGTTCACTTCGGTTCGATCCGTTTCAGCGTAAGGAATGGCGGGCCAGATGCGGCCTGAAGGGCGGCGCCAGTCGGCTATTTTGCCTGATTTTTCCGGGACGGCCCCGACGACGCCCTTCCCGGGCCTTCCCCACGGCTCCCCGTCATGCCATTGTCGGCCCTGGGGTGCTGTGCAACGTATTGAAAAATAATTGTTTGTGGCCGACTCGTCCCTCCTGCTGGAGGGACGCGCGAACGAGGGTATATATCTTTTGACCAGCAGATTCCTCCGGGAGGGAATCGTAAGATCCTTCACGCTACGACTTGCACAGGACGGCGGTGCCGGATGTGTCGGGGGATGCTGTTAACCGCAACGCAAGTACCGCAGCTCACTTCGGAAACCTGGCCCGTCACCCGTTTCACAACTTTCGTTGGGGGACTGTATGCGTGCACGTATCGTTTTCGTATTGCTGATCCTGCTGTGGATAGCAGCGCCGGGCGTTGCCATGTCGCAAAACTGCGACACGCCGCTTTCCCCGGCTCTCAAGACCATCATTTATTCCGAAAGCAGCCAGACCATGGCGCAGGCGCTGTTCGACCTGCAGCACGCATCCCAGGAGTCGATTCAGAACCATACATCCGGATGGTCGGGAGGGTTCGGCTTTCTTGGTTCATTCAAGCTGGATGGCAACGCTGGTTCAAACAGTGGATCGACATCTCAGCAGCGCTCTGACTATGTCAGCCAGCATGCCCAGAGTCTCGACTCCGATACGATGAACAGGTTCCGAACGGAGTTCGTGTCGAGCGATGCGTGGCAAGCCTACATTGCCTGTGTCGGTGGCCAGGGAAAGTTGCTGTTCGCCTCGCTTGATGCTGCGACGTCAGGTGACTATGACACGGCCGTCCTTCAGCTCGTCCCTGTGCGAACCGACTTCCTTGGCAAAGTCGTTTCCATGGATGTGGCCGGTGCCCGTTCGTTCAAGGACTGGACGGGGGCGGCGTTGCCGTCACCCGTAGGGCAAGTCATTTTGCGCAAGCCCGAGCAGCCTCTGACCGTGCTTGTTTCTACCACCCTCGGCAATTTTACGAAGACGCTGCCGGCACGGCCCGTCCTCACAGACGTGTCCCATACCACGGTGGCGCTTCCTCCTCCGTCTTGCAATCCGTGCGATACGGATAAATGGGCGTTCTGTCTGGGGCAGTTGCAAACCTACTGGACCTGGCAACTCATGAATGAGAAACGTGACTCGCCTGCGGTAGACCAGATCGTCAGCCTGCGTACTGCAACCGTGATTGATACCTGCGGTGCGAAGCGGTTGAACAACGTCGTGACAGACGCGCCACCACCCATCCCGCCGAATCTTAATGCGCAGGCGCAGAATGCGTTCACTGCGTGGCGCGAGGGCACCACTAACAGCGCGCGCATGGCAATGCAGGACTATAGACCCACCATCAACAGTCTTCTGGCACGGCTTGCGTCGTACGGCGATAACGACTTCGCCGCCGATATGCGCGGACTGGTTGGCGCCCCGACGGATAGCTGGCCGCAGCCGTTTTGCCCGTTGATGATTACCAAGCCGCTGCTGGCGGCGCCGGATGTCTTCGGCCATGGCACTGGCGTATTTACAGACTGCCCTTTGTTTCGGTAGCAGTGCCTGGCTGTTTGTAGTTCGGCGGTTGTCGTTCGTGAGGCGACCGCCGGCTCGACTCAGCCCCCGTGGCGCAAGTGGATCAGGGGATAAGGTCGCCCCTGGCTATCGGATGCCGAGCGTCCCGTGCGTTGAAATCCCATGCGTTCGTAGAAGCCGACGGCCTGGGCATTCTGCTCGTTGACGTCGGTGGTCAGGCCCGGGTGCATGGCCAGGGCATGGTTGAGCAGGGCGCGTCCCGTACCCGTTCCACGCTGGCTGGCGTCGATGAACAGCGCTTCCATGTGTCCCTCGTGAAGGAACATGAAGCCGATGGCGCGATCATTGCCGTCCACGGCAAGCCACAGAGGGGCCGTGGGCAGGAAATGTTCGACCTCGCGCTCGATCTCGCGCCGGTCGTCGCTGGACAGGAAATCATGTGTGGCGTCCACGGCGCTGCGCCAGATGTCCATGACACGGGGACCGTCGGCGGGAGTGGACAGGCGAAGAGTGGGCATGCGGTCGTGCTCGGTCGTGGAAGTTGTCGGTGGCGGTCGTTCGTGAGGTGACCGCCGGGTTGGTATCAGGTCGGTGGAGGCTTGGCGAGTTTCGCCATGGCATCGAATATCTCCCGCACACGCACCTCGTCGTCAAACCAGGTGGTTTGGCCAAGGACGACGGTGGTTGAGGCGGGGAAGTCCTTTTCGATGCGGCGTTCGATCGCATCGAGGATGGGCGACATGGTGGTCCACTCGCTGTCGTATGTCTGCGCCATCTGTTCCGTGGAGGCGTATCGCCCGTAGACGTGCCTGGCAAGATCCTTTTTCAGTTCAAGGAGCTCGCCCTCACCAACATATCCGCTCCAGTCATCTTTCAGGAAGTCGCGGCCGCTGTCGAGTATTCGCTTTCGCACGGAAAGCGCATCGGTTTCGGTACGCGGCGAGGCAATGGTGGCGAGTACTTCGCCTTGTTGAATCCGGTGCCATCGCATGAGCAGGCGCCCGACGAGATACGGCGCTGCACCTGAAATCGTGATCGGAGAGAACTGGCGCCTGGCGGTGATATGGGCCTGTATTTCGCTGTGAACGCGTTCCACGACAAAGTCGGTGAACTGAAGGTCGAGCTTGTTTTTCCCGTCCATCAGCGAAAACAGGATGCCCTTGAAGTCGTTCGATTTCACGAGTTTCTGGATAAAGGCTTCCGGGTAGCCCCACATGGAAAGTATCCCCATGTCGATGCGGCGGTCTTCCGGCACGGCGCCCAGCACATCCAGTACCCGGCGGACATCCTTTCCCATCAGCGTCATGGTCAGGTTGTTGATCGTGTTTTCAAGCTTCTGAACTTCCGCATTGTCGACCACCTTCCTGACCGAGAAATAACGGTCCTGAATGTCGGTGTGACCGATCATCAGCGTGTTCAGTTCGTTGAAGCCGATAAGGCGGATAGTGATCTTGCGCAGCAAGGCGTCGATCTCCCCAAGCACCTGCGCCGGATCAATGTTCTTGAATGCCTTGTACTGACTGACTACTTCGCCGATCCATCCGGCCAGCATGTTGCTTTCATCGAGCGATGTGCTGACGGAGAGGAAGAACGATTTCGCGGGCTCGTTGAAATCTTTGGATGCCGCGAAGATGTATGTGAATGTCTCCGGGTCTGGCATCAGCCGGGGATCAGCCAGGGCATGCAGGCAGAACTTGATGATTTCGCGAACGGCATCGGGCATCGTGATGAGCGATTCGTAGCGCTTGCACTGGATCACGCCCACGTGCACGCCGTCTTTCAGCAGGGCACAGTCGCGACCCCGTTCGCTGACACCCTGCATGAGCACCGCAGTGTCGAAATCACCGTAGCGATGATTTTTCTGCGCGGCGTGCTCAGAAAAAATGCTGTGCAGCAGGCACTCGAACTGGCGGTCGGACAGAAGCGAGAACGGGTATCCATCCTGAAGCTCGTGTACCGTCGGTTTGGTGGCGCCAGCAAGATCGGCCCGGATGTCTTCCGGCGTGGCGTAGTGCATTGAGTCGGTCATCTAATCCCCTGTCCCGTCCTGTGGTCCATCCGGGCGCCCGGAGCGCCGGACACGCAGAGTACCCGCACCTCCCGTGACTTCAAGCACACGCACTAGTGCGAACTTCGTACTAGATTGATCTCCAACCTAGCCAGTGAGCTCGGGGAGGCTTTATGGATGATCTCGGTGTGCACCTGAAAAAGTTCCAGAAGGAGCTTTCGGCGGGCACCGTCTCTCTGGTGTTGCTGGCCGTGCTCGCCAAGGCGCGTGAGCCGATGTACGGCTACCAGATCGCCAAACAGCTGGAAGGGGCGGGGGAGAGTGTGCTGGCCGGCAAGCAAAGCGCGCTTTATCCCGTGCTGCGCAACCTTGAAGGCAGCGGCCTGCTTGCCAGCGAAATGGAGCCGTCCATCAGTGGACCGCCCCGTCGTTATTACCGGATTACGCCAGATGGTCGCGCCGTGCTCGCCGAGTGGACTTCGGCCTGGCACGCCACGCGGGCATCCGTGGACACCGTTCTGCAAGGAGGTATGTCATGAGCACGCCCCGCACCATCGCCCAATACCTGGACCAGTTGCGCGACGCGCTGCGTGGTCAGGACCCCGCCCTGATTCAGGACGCGCTTTACGACGCCGAGGAACATCTTCGCGCCGAACTGGCCGAGAATCCGGATCGCTCCGAGGCCGATATGCTGGATCACGTGGTGAACAGCTACGGCAATCCGGAGGAAGTGGCCGAAATCTATCGTGGCCGCGAGGTCACCGTGCAGCGCGCGCTGCGACCGCCGAAGCCGCCGGCACGGCGCTCCCTGTGGGGTGCATTCTTCGGCGTGGCGATGGACTCGCGCACGTATGGCAGTCTGTTCTACATGCTGCTGGCACTGGTGACGGGCATCTTCTATTTCACCTGGGCGGTCGTTGGCATCAGCCTCTCGGCGGGTCTGGCCGTGCTGATTATCGGCATCCCCTTCGTCATCCTGTTCATCGGCACGGTGCGTGCGCTGTCGCTGGTGGAAGGGCGCATTGTCGAGTCGATGCTGGGCGTGCGCATGCCGCGGCGGCCGCCTTATCCGGCACGTGAGGGCACGTTGTGGTCACGCATCGGCGCCATGTTCGTCGATGCGCGCACGTGGGGATCGCTGCTGTACATGCTGGCGATGCTGCCACTGGGCATCATCTATTTCACGCTCACCATCACGTTTATCGCGGTGTCGATCGCCTTCACGCTTGCTCCGGTCGCTCGCGCCGCGGACAGCATGGACATCTTCTTCCACGGGAATGTTCACGTCGACGTGAACTGGCCCGGTGCGATTGCACTGGGCTTTGCAGGCGTGATTCTGCTGTTTGCCACGCTGCACATGGTGCGTGGCCTAGGTCAGGTGCATGGTCAGATCGCCCGCCACTTTCTTGTGAAAAGCTGATCCTCAAGGGGCTGTTACACCAGCCCCAGATCGCGTGGCGACGAGCCTGGAAACACTTTTTGCAGATCGTCGCCAGACAAGCCCCAGCCACGTTTCAGCAAGCCGCCAATGACGTCGCGATAGTTGTTCAGCACCGGGTAGTCGCGATTTTGCAGCAGGGTGCCGGCGTTGATCGGCACCTGCTGACCGGCGATGCGGCCACCGGATACCTTGCCGCCCAGCACCCAGTAGGTGGTGCCGTGACCGTGATCGGTGCCTTTGTTACCGTTTTCGCGGAACGTGCGGCCGAACTCGGAAACGACGACCACGACGGTGTTGTTCCATTCGTCACCCAGCGCATCGGCGAACGCGCCAAGGCCCTGGCCGAGGTTATCCAGGTTGTTGGCCAGCTGGCCCTGTGCGCCGCCCTGATTCACGTGGGTGTCCCAACCGCCCACATCCACGAAGCCCAGACGAAAGCGGTCACGCATGAGTGTGGCGATGCGCTGGGTCTGTGCAGCGAAGTTCCTGGCACTTACGGCGCCACGGCTGGCGGCGACCATTTCGGTTTGCAGATCCTTCGCCACCTGCTGGCGAAGTTGCAGGCCATCGGTCGCGGCGGCATGCAGCGCCGTGCCTTCATACATGCTGCTGAGAATGGATGCCTGGCGGTCGTCGAACACGGCCTTGCCGTCGCCTTTCAGCGAGATGTTCGGAACATCGCCCGCACCACGGAAACTGAGTGGCAGTGCATCGGTAAAGGCAATGGGGGACGAGCCACGCAGCACCGTGGAGAGGCGTGCCATGAATCCGGAGTTGTAGTCACCCCGGCTGTCGGCGGCGTGGCCTGATTCAATGTTGTCCTGGGTTTCGAAATGGCTGCGGGACAGATCGTCTGTGCCAGCAAACGGCACGAAGGCGAGTTGCTTCCTGTCCCATAACGGCCCCATCGACGAAGCGACCGCGGGTGTAAGGCCCCAGTGGGCATCCAGCGCGCGAACGCTGGATGGATTGCCGGCATCGGGCCGCGCCAGCGCGATGCTGGGTCGTGACTCGTAGTAGAAGTCGCTGCCATAGGGGACCAGAAGATTGTTCGCATCGTAACCACCGCGCAGAAACACCAGCAGGAAGCGTGGTGTGGAAGCGGGTGCAGCGAACAGCTGGCCGGCCATGGTCAGGGCCGGAAGGGTAAGCGCGGTGGCGCGCAGAAATTGGCGACGATCCATGGGGTTCTCGCCTCAGTGGTAGTTGAAGTCGGGGGAGGAAAGCAGGAACGTGTTCCATTCCTGCTGCGAACTGGACTGGCCCAGCGCATCGCGCGTCTTCGCGTTGAGGAACGGCTCGATAGTGTCGTAGTACGTGCGGCTGGCCAGCTGCGGGAAGCCGCCCGTGTGGCGTTTGCCGTCCTCGTCCAGGTCAAACAGGTGATTGGCGCCGCTGCCGATGGAGCGTGCAATCTCGAAGCGCTTGGACATCTGTCCGGAACTTGACCACTCCGTATCACTGAGGGGCCAGCCATCGGGCGTAATGCGGCCAAACGGTGCCTGACCCAGTGCGTTCAGCCAGTTGATCATCGGGCGGGCGTTGGGAATGGCGACGCCTTCGTAAGCAAGGCGCATGGACGATACGACGAATTGCGTGGGGTCTTTGTAGCGCTTGCCCAGCGAGGCTTCAAATTCCTTCGACGTCAGCATGGTGCGCATCACTTCGGCGATGTCGCCGTCGGTATGCCGGAAGGTGCGCGCCATGTGCTCGATGAGCGCAGGGGGTGGATTGTCCGAGACGAAATACCTGGCGAGGTGGGTGGATACGAAGGTGGCGCAGGCGGGACTCCTGACGATGAGGTCCACGGCTTTTTCCACTTCGGCAAAGCCGCTGCCGTGAATGGTCTGGCCGAGGAAAACCTTGTCACCGAAGTCGTGGCGCGCGGGGTTGAACTCGAACACACCTTCGCGAACATACAGCGCCTGCCATTGCGGGCGCAGCCGGCGCGGTTCGTTGTCGAAGTTCACGCCCACACCGGTGAGGATGCGCGCGAGTTGCTGCACGTCTTCCTGGGTGTAGCCGCTGTTGACGCCCAGCGTGTGCAGTTCCATGAGCTCGCGGGCATAGTTCTCGTTGATCTTGTCGCGAGCGTTCTGGGCGTTGTCCAGGTATTCCAGCATGGCGGGGCTTTTCAGCGTGGCCATCACCAGGTCACGAAACTTGCCCAGCGCGTGGGGCCGGATGGTGTTCTGCGCATAATCGGCAACGAGCCAGCGCACGCGGCCTTTTTGCTGGAAGACGCTGAAGTGGTTCAGCCAGAACCACACCAGTTGCTCGCGCAGCTGTCGCTCGTCGTACACGGCCTGCAACAGCTGGGCTTGCTGAGCCTGTTGGGCATAGTCGTTGCCCTGCTTTTGCAGTGCCTTCTTTGCCTGCTGCTGCGCATCGCCATCAGGCAGGTCCTTGATGGCCTTGTACTGGTCGCGCACGCTGTCCATCTGCGTGGTCAGCGGCTGGGAAATGGCGTCGAAGCTCATGATCTGCGCGCGCACGTTGGCCGGCAGGGCGTCGCCTTTGGGATCAAGCTGTTCGTCGAGGAACCGGCGTTTGCCCAGTTCGCGAAAGCGCGCGACTGTGGCAGCGTCAGCGCCGAAGGTGACCCGCTGCAGCCACGCCACGTCGTCGTGATTCAACGGCGCGTCGGCCGCAGGTGCGGCGGCCGGGGCAAGAAACATCAGCAGTGCGGGCAGGGCGAACCATCGCATTCGGAGTCCTTCGATTCGCGCCCGGATGAGCGCGCCGTGTGAACCCTAAACGATGTTGGGGTGGCAGCGTTTACTGCGAAGGCAAAACGCTGATCGCGCGTTTATCCGCCAGCCATGCGCATGATTTTACGAATGATTACTCATCATCGTCGTCTTCATCGCGACCGAACATTTCATCGTCTTCAGGGCCCAGGAACTCCAGCGCCGCTTCCATGTTTCGCGCGGTCGCTTCGGCGAGCCGACGCACCAGTTCCATACTGCCTCTCGGTGCCTGCACTTCTGCCACGTACGAGGTCGAGCCGGCGAGGTCGTCGGACATTTCGCTGGAGCTGGAGTCGTCGCGCATCTCGTTCATCAGGTCATCAATTTCTTCGACGCGGTCAACCTGCTCGACGCCCTCAATGGCAGACAGCATCGTGTCGAATGCATCGCGGGAGCCGGTGAGGCGCAGGCGGATGGTAGGCATGGGAGCTCCTTGAACGGATGGAAAGACAAATGCGCAACCGATGCTGCATCCGTGGATGTATGCCGGAGGTGTATGGGCATTTGCCGTTAAGATCACGCCCATGGCAAAGACATACGACCAGGCTTATTTCGACAAGTGGTACCGGCACCCGGACCATTCCGTACGCTCACCCGCAGAACTCAAGCGCAAGGTCGCCATGGTATTGGGGCAGGCGGAGTTCTATCTGGGGCGCCCTGTCCGCAATGTGCTGGACGTGGGATGCGGCGAGGCGCCATGGCGCGCCGTGCTGCGTGCCATGCGTCCGGGCATCGACTATCGCGGGCTGGACGCCAGCGAGTACGTGGTGTCGCGTTATGGCCGTTCGCGCAACATTGGTCTGGCACGCTTCGGTCAGCTGGCCGAACTGCGTTTCGATACCCGCTTCGACCTCATCGTTTGCACCGATGTGCTGCATTACCTGAAGCCTGCGGAGATTCGCGCGGGCCTGACCGGTATCGGCGAGATGCTGGAAGGCCTGGCGTTTCTTGAGGCTTATACGCGAGAGGACGATGTGGGCGGCGACCGCGAGGGTTTCATTTCCCGACCGCCCGCGTGGTATCTGCGGGAGTTCTCCGAAGCGGGCCTTTTGCCCTGTGGCTCACAGTGCTATCTGGGGCCAAGGCTGGAACGGCACGTTGCCGCGCTGGAGCGGGCGCAGCTGCCGGTCAGGTAGAGGCGACGAACCACGCCGCGGAGGCAAGCGCATTGTTGACGGCGTGGGCGGCAATCGAGGGCCACAGCGAGCCACTGCGTTCGCGCAGCCACGCGCACGTGGCGCCGATCAGCACCAGGTTGGGCACCGCGTACCAGGCCCAGGACAGGTCAGGCAGGTGCACCATGCCGAAGACGAGCGCCGAGATCGTTCCGGGAATCCACGCGGTATAGCGCGCGCGAAGGGTGCCGTACAGGGCGCCGCGGAAAATCAGCTCTTCGACGAACGGGCCGGCCAGCACCACGACCGGCAGCATCAGGAAGCGCATGCCCATCGACGCGTTATCGGCCAGCTCGCTCACCGCCTGGGTCACTTCGTGATCCTGCGCCACCATGTTGGTGATGAGGGCGCCGACCACCGGGAGAAACGTGCCAAACACGAAGCCCGCCAGCATGAACCCGCCGGAAGGGCGTACCAGGCCGATGCCTCCGGGCCCGCTCACCTGCATCCAGTCGCGCCAGCGCCACCTCACCAGCGCGTAGGTGGCGACGCAGGAGGCCAGAAGGGTGCACACGACCAGAACGATCACAACATCCGGCTGCCGCACCGCCCTGTCAATCTGGGCCGGGTCGGAGGTGCTCATGCCCACGTAGAGACGCGCCAGCCATCCGAAGACCTGACCCAGGCCAAGCTGGGCAATAAAATAGAAGATCATCGCCCCCACGCCATCCAGCACCTTCGGAGCAGGGCGGTTGGGGGCGGGAATGGAGTGAAGCGTCAGGGGAGCAGGAAGCGGGGGTGGAAATGAAGTCATGGGGCACCCTAGCTGACCCCGGCCGAATCCCGCAACGGGCCTGATGGCACAGCGTGTTCGCGCGACACCTGTATAGTGTTGCGTCCCTAATGGAGGAAATCTGGCGCTCAGGGCGCCAACCCATGTTCGCTTTCGACTGGCTTGCCGATCCTTCCGCCTGGGCGGGTCTCCTGACGCTTATCGTTCTGGAGATCGTGCTCGGTATCGACAACCTCGTGTTTGTCGCGATTCTCGCCGACAAGCTGCACGCCCGCCAGCGCGACCACGCGCGGCTGCTCGGCCTGGGGCTGGCGCTGGTCATGCGCCTGTGTCTGCTGGCGGCCATGTCCTGGCTGGTGACGCTGACCCAACCGTTGTTCAACTGGAACGGTTTCGGGCTGTCCTGGCGTGACCTGATCCTGGTGATCGGTGGCGCCTTCCTCCTGTTCAAGGCCACGCTGGAACTCCACGAGCGCCTGGAGGCTTCCGACGACGGCGATGGCAAGGGCGCCCGCCGCGCCAGTTTCTGGCTGGTGGTGGCGCAGATCGTGATTCTGGATGCCGTGTTCTCGCTGGACTCGGTCATCACCGCCGTGGGCATGGTCGACCACCTCAGCATCATGATGGTGGGCGTGGTCATCGCCATGGCCCTGATGATCAGCGCCAGCAAGCCGCTGACCAACTTCGTCAATGCGCGGCCGACGATCGTCATCCTGTGTCTTTCGTTCCTGCTGATGATCGGTTTCAGCCTGATCGCCGAAGGTTTCGGGTTCCATATTCCCAAGGGCTATCTGTACGCGGCCATCGGCTTCTCGATCATGATCGAGGCGTTCAACCAGACCATGCGCCGCAATCGCCGCCGGTCGCTGCTGGTGGGCGGCCGGGTGATGCGTGACCGCACGGCCAAGGCGGTGCTCCGTCTGCTGGGTGGCAACGCGGACGACGAGAACGAACCGGGCACCAAGCACACCCAGGCGTCGGAAGCCGCCGAGCCGTCCGTGTTCGGCAAGGACGAGCTGGAGATGGTGCAGGGCGTGCTGGACCTGTCCCAGCGGCCAGTGCGTTCGATCATGACCCCGCGTACGGAAATCTTCTGGATGGACCCGGACGATTCCTTCGACACGCTGCTGCGCGAGTCGCGGGAGTCGTCGCATCACTGGATGCCGCTGGCGCGGGGCGACCTGGACGAGCTGATAGGCGTGGCGTCGTCGCGCGACCTTCTGGCCAGCCTCAACGATCACGGCCGGGTGGATGTGGAGCGCATCGTACGCAAGCCGATCACGGTGCTGGAGTCGCTGAGCGTGCTGCGCCTGATCGATGAATTCCGCCGCGCGCCGTTGCAGATGGCGCTGGTAGTCGATGAATACGGCAGCATTCTGGGCCTGGTTACGCCGGCTGACGTGCTGGAAGTGATCGCAGGTGAATTCCCCGACGACGACCGCGAAGGTGACCCTTCGGCGGTCAGTGAGCCGGATGGTGCCTGGTTGCTGGACGCCAGTCTGGATGTGCGCCGCGTTGAACACCTGCTGGGCCGTCGTCTTCCCGGTGACGGCAATTTCTCCACGCTGGCGGGCTTCGTGCTGCAGCGGCTGGGCCGCATTCCGACGCCGGGCGACCGCTTTGAAAGCGATGGCATGGAGTTCGAAGTGACCGCGATGGAGGGCGCCCGCATCCAGCGCATTCGCGTGATGGCGCTGGAGCGGGACGAGGACTGACGCGCCGGTTACGGCGCGTTGTTCTCCATGATGGCCATGCCGATACCACCGGCGGACATCACCATCAGGGCTGCCCAGGCGGCCAGCGACAGGATGAAGGCCGGGCCGCGACGCGAGGCGTCGCGCGAGTAGGCCATGGCGTACCACACGCGGGCGGCCAGCCAGACCAGCCCAGCGATGCCAGCCCAGAGCGGATCGGCGTACTGTGAGGCCAGCCAGAGGGCGGGAATGAACATGACGGCGCTTTCCAGCGTGTTCATCTGTACGCGCCATACGCGTTCAAAAGCGGGATCGCCACTCACGGCGGGCGCCTTGATACCGTAACGGGAGCGGGCGCGGCCGACCATTGTCAACGTGGCGAACAACAGAATCAGCGTCAGCACGGTGACGATGGCGGGTAACTGGCTGGTCATGAAACGTCCTGTGGGGGCGGAAAGGGGACGGCGTACTGTAACGGGAAAGGCAGATACCATCAGCCTGAAAAGGGCTCCAATTCGGCCACGAATCAGCAACGGGAGAGGCGCATGCTCTGGCAGAAGGGTCGTAGAAGCGACAATGTGGTCGATGGCGGCACAGGCAGCGGCGGTGGTGGCGGCATGGGCGGCCGCGGGCTGGGTCTGGGTGGCATGGTGATTCTGGCCATCCTCGGACTGGTGTTTTTCAAAGACCCCACGGCATTGCTGGGGCAGGGCGATCCGGGCGCGGCGGCACCGCCGGGCCAGACGCAGCAAGCGGCTCAGCCTCTCAATGAAAACGACCCTCAGGTCGATTTCGTCCGCGCGATCCTAGGCGAGACCGAGGACACCTGGACGGCGATCTTTCAGGCCCGCGGGCAGACCTACGAGCGCCCGCAACTGGTGCTGTTCCGCAACAGCGTACGCACAGCCTGCGGTTCGGCGTCGTCGGCGGTCGGGCCGTTCTACTGCCCGGGAGACCACCGGGTGTATCTGGATCTGACCTTCTTCCAGCAGATGCAGTCTCAATTTCATGAGTCGGGCGACTTTGCCCGCGCCTACGTGATCGCGCACGAGGTGGGTCACCACGTGCAGAACTTGATCGGTGTATTCGACAAGGTGGATCAGGCCCGCCGGCAGGGCGCCGCGTTGCAGGGGGCCACGGGGTTGTCGGTGCGTCAGGAGTTGCAGGCCGACTGCTTTGCCGGTGTGTGGGCCAACAAGTCGCAGCAGCGCCAGCAGTGGTTGCAGGAGGGGGACGTGGAGTCGGCCCTCAATGCCGCCACGGCCATTGGTGATGACCGCCTTCAGGAACAGGGTCAGGGACGGGTGGTGCCTGATTCCTTCACGCATGGCACGTCAGCCCAGCGGGTGAAGTGGTTCAAGGCGGGGCTTCAGAGCGGCGACATGGGGTCGTGCAACACGTTCTCCGGCGCCATTTAGCCACGTGGGGATCGCAGTCACGCAGGCGCCTGGCAAACCCATTACCATCCGCGCCCATGACTCATCCCTGCCTCTCCTGCGGCGCCTGCTGCGCCCACTTCCGCGTCGCCTTCCACTGGATGGAAGCCGACACGGAAGGCGGCGGCGTCGTGCCGCCTGAATTCACTGAAAAGCTCGACATGCATCGTCTGGCGATGCACGGCACGAACCAGAAACATCCGCGCTGCCGTTCGCTGGTGGGCAAGGTCGGGGAGGCCGCGCATTGCGGCATTTACGAGCGCCGCCCGTCGCCCTGTCACGATCTGATTCCCGCCTGGGAAGACGGCAACCCCAGCCCTCAATGCGACCGCGCCCGTGCCGCCCACGGCCTGCCTCCGCTGACCCCGGAAAGCTTCGCAAGTTAAGGGCGGGAGCGAGCTTGCCCGCGATGCGCAGCCGATGCTCCGGTGCGCGGATTCATGGCCCTGAAACGACAAACCCGTACGGCGCTTGCGCACCGTACGGGTTCGTTGTTCGAGCATCTGATGCGTTGACTGAATGGGTCAGTCGACGGGGATCAGAAGTCCTTCTTGCGACGCGGCGGCTTGCCACCACCGGCCGGACGCGGGCCGTTCGGGCGGAAGTTGCCACGCGGCGGGCGCGGGGCGGACGACGGTGCCGACGAGGACGACGGCGGTTCCGTGCCGTCCCACTCGCTGATGCGCAGCTGCTGGCCCGAGACCCACACCTTTTTCAGGTGCGTGAACACGTCGCCCGGCATGCCATCGGGCAGGTCGATCAGGCTGTGTTCGTCGCGGATGCTGAGGCGGCCGATGAACTGGGCTTCGATGCCGCCTTCATTGGCGATGGCGCCGATGATGTTGCCCGGCTTCACGCCATGTTCGTGACCCACTTCAACGCGGTAGGTCTTCTTGCCGTGCTCGGTGACGTGCGCACGCGGCTGGCGCATGCCTTCGCGCGGCGGACGCTCGCTGTCGCGCTGCGGGCGATCACGGCGGTCGCCACGATCACCGCGGTCGCCACGATCACCGCGGTCGCCACGATCCGGGCGGCTGTCGCGCGAGTCGAAGTCACGCTGCGGACGGTCGGTGTATTCGCGACGCACAGGCGTGGGATCGAGCAGCAGCGGTGCGTCGCCCTGGGCGATGCGCGCGAGAGCGGCGGCGATCTCGATGGCGGGAATGTTGTGTTCCTGCTCGTACTTCTCGACCAGCTGCTGGAAGATGCCGAGGTCACCCGTGGCAAGCGTGTCAGTGATCTTCTGCGTGAACTTGGTCATGCGGTGATCGTTGACGGCTTCGATGGTCGGAAGCTGCATCTGTTCGATGGGCTGGCGCGTGGCGCGTTCGATGGCGCGCAGCAGGTTACGCTCGCGCGGTGTGACGAACAGGATGGCCTCGCCACTGCGACCGGCACGACCGGTACGGCCGATGCGGTGCACGTAGGACTCGGTGTCGTGCGGGATGTCGTAGTTCAGCACGTGGCTGATGCGCTCGACGTCGAGGCCGCGTGCGGCAACGTCGGTGGCGATCAGGATGTCCAGCTTGCCGTCTTTCAGCTGCTGGATCACGCGCTCACGCTGTGCCTGTGCGATGTCGCCATTGATGGCGGCAGCCGCAAAACCGCGTGCCTGCAGCTTGCTGGCCAGTTCTTCGGTGGCCTGCTTGGTGCGTGCGAACACGATCATCGCATCGAAGCTTTCGGCTTCGAGGATGCGGGTGAGGGCGTCCAGCTTGTGCACGCCGCTGACCCACCAATAACGCTGGCGAATGTTCGCAGCGGTGGTGGTCTTGTTCTTGATCGTGACTTCGACCGGGTCTTTCAGGTAGGTCTGCGCGATGCGGCGGATGGGAGCCGGCATGGTGGCGGAGAACAGTGCAACCTGACGACCTGCCGGCGTGGCCTGCAGCAGCTTCTCGACGTCGTCGATGAAGCCCATGCGGAGCATTTCGTCGGCTTCGTCCAGCACGATGAAGCGCAGGGCGGAAAGGTCGAGCGTGCCCTTGTCCAGATGGTCGATGACGCGACCGGGCGTGCCCACGATGACCTGTGCGCCGCGCTTGAGGCCCTGCAACTGCGGGCCGTAGCTCTGGCCGCCGTAGATCGGCAGCACCTGGAACCCGGGCATGTGCGTCGCGTACTTCTGGAAGGCTTCAGCCACCTGGATGGCCAGTTCGCGCGTCGGCGCGAGCACCAGCGCCTGCGGCTTGCCCGGACGCACATCGATGCGCGACAGGACGGGAAGTGCGAAGGCAGCGGTCTTGCCGGTGCCGGTCTGCGCCTGACCGATGACGTCGCGGCCTTCGAGCAGGGGAGGAATGGTGGCAGCCTGGATCGGCGAGGGAACCTCGTAGCCGACGTCGGCAAGCGCGCGCATAACTTTTTCGTCAAGCGCGAGCGCGCTGAAACCGGGCTGTGCCGGAGCGGTATCTGAATCAGGGGATGACATGGCGACCTCGAAGCGGGGCACACCGGCGTCTTGTACGCCAGGCGGTGGGATTATTCTACCAGTGATGACTGTCGAACGCTTTGTTTTCGTGACGGAATGTGTCGCATTCGAGGTTAGACTCTGGGGTTGGGTTGGTATGGCAAAGGAAGAACTTGTGTCTCAAATCGAAACGACATCGGAACAGCGCTGCTTTGGCGGTACTCAGGGCTTTTACAGCCATGAATCCCGGGAAACCCGCGGTGCGATGCGGTTCGCGGTCTACCTGCCGCCGGCCGCAGCCGAGGGCAGGGTGCCCGTGGTGTATTGCCTCGCTGGCCTGACCTGCACCCACGAAACCTTCACGATCAAGGCCGGTGCGCAGCGCGTGGCGTCGGAATTGGGACTGGCGCTTGTGATGCCCGACACGAGCCCGCGTGACACGGGTTATGAAGGCGCCACAGGCGACTGGGAATTCGGTGAAAGTGCCGGTTTCTACCTCGATGCCACCCAGGCACCGTGGGCGGATCGCTTTCGCATGTACAGCTATGTGACCGATGAACTGCCGGCTTTCGTGGCAAAGCATTTTCCTGTGGACGCATCGCGCCAGGGCATCCTTGGCCACTCCATGGGCGGTCATGGCGCGCTTACCATCGCGCTGAAACATCCTGACCGTTACCGCTCCGTATCCGCTTTTTCTCCCATCGTGGCGCCCATGCAGGTGCCGTGGGGCGAGAAAGCGTTTGGCCGCTATCTGGGGCCGGATCGCCGCCGCTGGGCCGACTACGATGCCACTGAACTCCTGTCGCGTGGCACGTTCCCGGGCACGATCCTGATTGACCAGGGCAGTGCCGATGAGTTCCTGGACAACCAGCTCAGGCCTGAGTTGTTCGAGAGCCGTTGCGCGCAGGTGGGGCAGGCGCTGGATCTGCGCATGCACCGCGGCTACGACCACTTGTACTACTTCATTCAAAGCTATATCGAAGATCACCTTCGACATCACGCCGCCGCGCTGGCCTGACATGGGTCAACCCGTACGGATGCGAACCTCCCGCACGATCATCCGGCTGCTTGAGCCGGATGAGGCGCCGATCCTGCTCCGATACCGCATGGAAAACCGTGCGCATCTGGAGCCGTGGGAACCTCTGCGCCAGGCTTCCCATTACACGCTGGAAGGCTGCAGGCAGGTGATCGAGGCAGGTATTGAAGCGGCCCGTTCCGATCGTGGTTATCCCTTCGTGATCCTGACGCCCGACAGCGGCGACATGATTGGCAGCTTCACGCTGGCCAACGTGGTACGCGGCGTGTTCCAGGCCTGCCATCTTGGCTACGGCATCGCGTCCCGCCATGAAGGACAGGGTCTGATGTTCGAGGCACTGGATGCGGCGGTGCGTTATGCCTTTGGCCCTCTGGACTTCCATCGGGTCATGGCCAACTACATGCCGCGCAATGAACGCAGCGGTCGCTTGCTGGAGCGTCTGGGTTTCGAGCGCGAGGGCTATGCGAAGCGTTATCTGAAGATTGATGGTCTTTGGGAAGACCACGTGCTTACCGCAAAGGTGCGCGCCGAAGGGTGAACGCGCTGACCCGCGTGGCAAATGCCGCGCGGGTCAGCGTGGAAATCACGCCTTGCCGCTGACCGAGCCGCCCGGACGACGCTGGCGACGACGCTTGTGGGCGCCATTGCCTTCACCGGTGCTGGCACCGGAGTGACCATGCGGGCGATGCGAGGCCGGGCGCGCTCCACCATTGCCGGCAGGACGAGCGCTGTTGCCGCCCGGGCGTGCCTGACGCTGCTGCTGTTTCGGACGCGGCGCACCGGCATCCAGACGCAGCGGATGGCTGGGCTCGAAGCCGGCCACTTCGGTGATGGCGATGTCGGATTTCAGCAGGCGACGGATGTCGCGCAGCAGGCCCGATTCATCGTGGCTGACCAGCGAGATCGCCTGGCCTTCGGCACCCGCACGGCCGGTACGGCCAATGCGATGCACGTAGTCTTCGGCAACCATCGGCAGATCGAAGTTGATCACGATGGGCAACTGGTCGATGTCGATGCCGCGGGCTGCGATATCGGTGGCCACCAGCACGGTGACACGGCCCGACTTGAAGTCGGCCAGTGCTTTCGTGCGGGCGTTCTGGCTCTTGTTGCCATGGATGGCGGCCGAGCGCAGGCCGGCGCCTTCCAGGAAACGGACCAGCTTGTCGGCGCCGTGCTTGGTACGGCTGAACACGAGCGTCTGGCGACGGCTGTCGGCAGAGAGCAGGTGCAGCAGCAGGTCACGCTTGGCAGCCGCGTCCACCGGGTGAACGTGGTGGGTCACCGTGTTGGCGACCGTGTTGGCCGGCGACACGGAGATTTCCTTCGGCTCGCGCATGAACTGCTGGGCAAGGGCCTTGATTTCCGGCGCAAACGTGGCCGAGAACAGCAGTGTCTGACGCTGGCGCGGCACGGCAGACAGAATGCGCTTGAGCGCCGGCAGGAAGCCCATGTCGAGCATGCGGTCGGCTTCGTCCAGGATCAGCACTTCAACCTTGGACAGGTCGACCGAGCGCTGCTGCATGTGGTCGATGAGGCGGCCGGGCGTGGCCACCACAACGTCAACACCGCGACGCAGCGCGTTGAGCTGGTTGCCCATGCCCACGCCACCAAAAATAACGGTGCTGGAAAGGCGAACGTACTTGCCGTAGTCACGCAGGTTGTCCTGCACCTGAGCGGCAAGCTCACGGGTCGGGGTCAGCACCAGCGCGCGGATGGGACGACGGCCTTCGCCGCGGTCGTCACCGGCAAGCTTCTGCAGCAGCGGCAGAGAGAACGCCGCGGTTTTGCCGGTGCCGGTCTGCGCGGCAGCCATGACGTCACGGCCGGCCAGCACTTCAGGAATGGCAGCCGCCTGAATGGGGGTGGGGGTTTCGTATCCGGCTTCGGACAACGCACGCAGCAACGCGGGCGCAAGGCCCAGCGATTCGAAAGACATGGAGAAGCTCCTGCTTGTACCCGGAGCGTTCCCAGAAACCGCGCTGCGAGTTATGAATTGGCAACCGCGCACCGGAAACGGAGGCTGGTCGGTGTCGAGCGCGCTATCGAGGGCGGCAGAACGGGCGGGGAAGAATCCGCGCCGGAAGTTCGCAAGGGAGTCGGAGCGACGGCAAGACCAGCGGGAGTATACCTTGTCGCGGTGCACAAGTCACCGTGCACCTGAACGGAAGTCCGTAAGTTATTGACGACTAACGCTGTGCGACCATCAGGTAGCTGTTGTAGGGCGTGCGGCCGAACAAGGGAGTGAATACCACGCGCAGTCCCCGGGCCTCCAGCACCGAGCGGATGTCCTGCTCGCTGGGGAAATACTGGGCGCCACCGGGAATCCAGCGGCTGGCCTTGATGACCCATTCTTCCCACACGGTGGCACGGAAACGCCATGAGCCGTCGCGGATGACGTTGCGCAGTACCAGCACACCATTCTCGGCAAGGTGGTCCACGGCGTAGTTCAGCAGGCTCGCCTGGCGGTCAGCCGGCAGGTAGTGCAGCACGTCCAGCAGGGCCACATGTCCCTGGTGGGCCAGCGGCGTGGTGGCGTCGGCCACCTGAAGGTTGAGGCGTTGCCCGAGGCCGGCACGTTCGGCAGCGGCCTGTCCGGTCGCGATCTTGGCCGGATCGTGATCCAGTCCCGTGTACTGGTCCAGCGCGTCGAATGCGTGCAGGTAGTGGCCCAGCAGGCCCATGCCGCAACCAATGTCGATCAGGGGCAACCGCCGGCCGGCAAGTGCGCGGGCTGTAGCGGCATATACCGGGTCGCTGGCGAGCTTGCCCGTCACGTAGAAACGGTCGCCGCGGCGATCAAAACGCGACGCGATGGCGCGGCGCTGGGCTTTATCAAGTATCACGGGGCGTGCCTCCCTGCGGGCGGGCACGCCCCGCGCACGGTGTTTATCCGGCAGCGGTCAGTGCTGCTGGGGTGCCGAGTCCTTATGGACGTAGGCATTGTATTCGGCCGGGGACAGTTTTCCGTTGTGATCCGTATCGGCTTCGCCGAAATGGGCGCGCAACGGTTTCAATGCGTCCACATCCTTGGGCAGGTCTTTCCGGGAGAGGTAACCCTTGTTGTCCTTGTCCAGATCGGAGAATGCGGGAGCATCGTGGCTGGCCTGATCCTGCGGGGCAGGAGCGGCGATGGCGGGGGCGGAAACGACAGCGACAGCGAATGCTGCGGTGGCGATCAAAAGCGAGTACTTCATGAGTCCTCCTTCTTTCCTTTGGTGCCCGGAAAACGTCCGGTTCGTCGCCGTGGCGGTCCCTGCCGGAATCCGTCACGACATGGCGGGGCTCGCAAAGCGCCCTGCGTCCGTATGCTAGCCTCTGCGCCGCCCGTTGCCGAGGAGTTTGCAGATGTTCGTTCCCGCCGCCTTGCGCGAACTCGACAGCACGCAGCGACATACCGTTGCGGCCAGCTTTCTGGGCTGGACGCTGGATGCCTTTGACTACTTCCTGCTGACCTTCGTCATCGTGGCCGTGGCGCACGAGTTCCAGGTGCCCGACAGCAAGGTGACTTACGGGCTTTTTCTTACTCTTGCAGCACGGCCGCTGGGTGCCCTGATTTTCGGGCGGCTGGCAGACCGGTACGGTCGCCGACCGGTGCTGATGTTCGACATCATCCTGTTTTCCATCCTTGAAGTGGCCTGCGCGTTCGCGCCCACACTGGGCGTGCTGCTGGGACTGCGGTTCCTGTTTGGCATTGCCATGGGGGGCGAGTGGGGCATCGGCGCGTCGCTGGCGATGGAATCCATTCCGGCCAGGTCACGCGGGCTGGTGTCGGGGTTGCTGCAAAGTGGTTATCCCTGCGGGTTCTTTCTGGCAGCGTTGGCGAACTGGCTGCTGGTCGATCATATCGGCTGGCGCGGGCTGTTCATTGTGGGTGCGGTGCCTGCGCTTCTTGTCATCTATATCCGCCGCAAGGTGCCGGAATCGCCCGTGTGGGAAGAGCGTCGGCATGAAGCGCGCCAGGGTGTGATGGTGTCGATGCGTGGGCACTGGATGCGTTTTGTGTATCTGATGCTGCTGATGGCTGCCTTCAACATGTTCAGCCATGGCTCGCAGGACATGTACCCGACCTTCCTGCACGAAAACCTCGGCCTGAAACCCGGCTCGGGCACGGCGTTCATGCTGACCGCGCTGCTCAACCTGGGCGCGCTGGTGGGTGGCCTGTCTTTCGGCGCGTGGTCTGAGCGGATCGGGCGTCGCCGGGCGATGATCATTGCTGCCGTGCTGGCCATCCCGGTCATCCCGCTGTGGATGTACGGCGGGTCGCTGATCCTGCTGGGCCTGGGCGCCTTCCTGATTCAGGTGATGGTGCAGGGCGCATGGGGCGTGGTGCCCACCCATCTCAATGAGCTGTCGCCCGACTCGGTACGTGGCACGTTGCCCGGCTTCGCCTATCAGATGGGCAACCTGCTGGCTGCCATTACGGCGACCGCACAAACCTGGCTTGCGGAGCGTCGCGGCGGGGATTTTGCCTTCTCCATGTCGGTGTGGATCGCCGGGGTCGCCCTGGTGCTGGCCTTGCTGCTCTGGCTGGGTCCGGAGGCCCGGGGCGTGCACTTCGGCAAGGACCGTCGGAAGACGGCGTGACGCGGGGGCGGTCGCCCGCTAACATCCCCGCTTTGAATTCGTTCGGGATACACCCATGCAGGCTGGCAAGGACAAGGTCATTTCGTTCCATTACACGCTGGGCGTGGATGGCAATCAGGTCGAAAGCTCCAAAGACGCGGGCGAGCCGCTCTGGATCCTGCTTGGCCACGGCCAGCTGATCCCGGGCCTGGAAGCCGGTCTGGAAGGCAAGTCGGCGGGCGATTCGTTCGACGTCGAAATCACGCCGGAGCAGGGCTACGGCCCGCGTCAGGAAGGCATGACCCAGCGCGTGCCGAAGAAGTTCTTCCAGAATGGCGCCAAGCTCAAGGTCGGCGATTCGACCGTGCTGTCGCTGAAGGAAGGCGGCCAGCGCGTGGTTGTGGTGCAGAAGGTTGGCATGTCGGTGATCGACGTCGATCTGAACCACCCGATGGCCGGCAAGACGCTCAATTTCCACGTTGATGTGGTCAGCGTGCGCGACGCCTCGGAAGAGGAAGTGCAGCACGGTCACGCCCACCCGGGTGAAGACGGCAAAGCCGCGCACTAAGTCAGGCTGTTCCGAATAAAGAAAAGGCGCTCACCGTGAGGTGGGCGCCTTTTTTGTGGCTGGCGGGAAGGGCTCCCGAAGCGCGCTTTAAGAATCAGACCAGCTTGATCGTCACATCAACGTTGCCGCGCGTGGCGTGCGAGTACGGGCAGATGTCGTTGTGAGCGGTGTCCACGATTTCCTGGGCCAGCGTCTTGTCGATGCCCGGCAGGCTGACGTCCAGTTCGACCTGGATGCCGAAGCCGGTCGGCTCACGCGGGCCGATGCCGACCTTGGCGTGCACGGACGGGTCTTCGAGTTTCACTTTCTTCTGGCCGGCAACGAAGCGCACTGCGCCTTCGAAGCAAGCAGCGTAACCCGCTGCAAATAGCTGCTCCGGGTTGCTGGCGCCGCCAGCGCCGCCCATTTCCTTAGGCAGGCGCAGGTCGAGCTTCAGGATGCCGTCGCTGCTTTCAACGTGACCTTCGCGGCCGCCGTGAACGGTGGCTTCAGCGGTGTAAACGACTTTGGACAGGCTCATGGTGTGTTTCCCTTTTCGGAAGTGTCATTGACGAGATGGGCGGTGAGGATCTTGAGTTCCTCCCGCAGTTGGATGACGTCGTCGGTGGCCATGCCGGTCTGGCACAGCAACTGACTGGGGATGGATTGGGCGCGTTCGTGCAGGGCGCGACCTTCGTCGGTCAGCGAGACGAGCACACTGCGCTCGTCCTCCGGACGGCGAACGCGGCGCACGAGGCCTGCTGCTTCCAGGCGCTTCAGCAACGGAGTGAGCGTTCCGGAGTCGAGCAGGAGCTTCTCGCCGAGCTCGCTTACCGTCAGGCCATCGCGTTCCCACAGCGCCAGCATGGCGACGTATTGCGGGTAGGTGAGGCCCATGTCTTCGAGCAGCCGCCGGTATGTGGCGGTCATGGCGCGCGACGCCGCATACAGGGCGAAGCAGAGCTGGTCGTCGAGGCGGAGGGTGGCTTTCATGGAATCAATGAAAGCACGCAATTAAATTGTGCGCAATATAATTAGTCGCAACTGAACCGCCTTGTTGCCATCCGTTCAGTTGAGTACGCGTTTCCCGTAGACGAAGTTGTCGCGCCAGTAGCTGCCGTCCAGATCGTCCAGCCTCACCGTGCCGCCCGAATTGGGCGCATGTACAAAGCGGCCTTTGCCGACATAAACGCCCACATGGGTGATGCCGCGCTTGCCGAAGAAGACGAGGTCTCCACTGGCCAGCTGGCTTTCCTCCAGGCGGGGACGGTCAAGCGCTGCCATCTGCTGGGACGTGCGGGGAAGCTTCACGCCCGTAGAGGTCATGTAGATGTAGTTGACCAATCCGCTGCAGTCGAACCCGCCCGAAGGTGTATTGCCGCCCCAGCGGTAGGGCGTGCCCACCAGTCCAATGGCGCGGAACAGCACATCGTTGGCGGCATCCGGCGGAATGGCGTCTGCGGGCCGGGTGGACCAGCCCAGATTCATGGGGCGAGACGGGCGCGGGGCCTTGTGGGGAGCGCTGCCGCAGGCTGCAAGAAGCGCACATAGCAGCAAGGGTGCGGCCAGCTTGACGGAGCGCATCGCCCCGGAAAGGCATGTTTGGCTGGCGAGGTAGGCCATCGGACGTTCCCTGCATGGATCGCGACGGAGGAAGGTTAGCAAATCAATTAGTTGCGGGAAACATCTCAGAGAACAGTCGAATTTACTTCCGCGACAGCTTCACGTGGCCTATCCAGCGATTAAACTTGTCTGATGGATGCATCCCGAAGTGACGTATTGATCCTGGGCGGAGGCGTCATCGGCCTGGCCTGTGCTCTTTATCTGCTGCGTGCGGGCCTGTCTGTCCGGGTGCTGGAGCAGAACTTGCCCGGATCGGGCGCTTCGCACGGCAACTGCGGCACGATCACGCCCAGCCACGCCACCCCGCTGACCATGCCTGGCATGGTGGGTACGGCGTTGCGTTCGCTGTTTCATCGTGACGCGCCGCTCTACGTGAATCCGCGCCCCGATCTGGATCGCCTGCGCTGGCTTGCGTCCTTCGCGCGTCATTGCACCTGGCGGGATTTCAACCGCGCCGGTGAGGCACGCGGAGCGCTGCTGGCGCGTTCACGCGCGTTGCTGGGGGAGTTGATCGTCCAGGAGTCGCTGGACTGTGAGTTCGCCGAAGTGGGCGAGCTGTATGTCTATCGCACGGCCAGGGCGCGGGAGACCGATCAGGCGCATGTCGATCTGCTCGGACGGCTGGGCATGTCTGTGGAATCACTGGATGCTGCGCAGGTGCATGCGATGGAACCCGCTTTGCGCGAGGGTGCTGTCGGCGGTCTGTATCACGCGGATGACGCGCGTCTGCGGCCTGACCGCTACGTTGCCGAGCTGGCGCGCCGTGTCCGTGAACTGGGCGGAAAGATCGAAACCGGCGCGCGCATTGATCATTTCGGCACGACAGGCAAGCGCATTTCCCACGTGCGCACGACCGGTGGTGTGTTCACTGCCGAGCGCATCGTGATGGCGCTGGGTGCATGGTCGCCACCCGTGGCGCGCATGCTGGGGCTGCATGTGCCCATGCAGCCGGGCAAGGGATATTCGCTCACGTGGCCCGAGGCGCCTGCACTGGCGCCCACGCATTCGCTGGTGCTGCGTGAGGCGGCGGTGTGCGTCACCACATGGGCATCCGGGTTTCGTCTTGGCAGCACGATGGAATTTTCCGGGTATCAGGAAGGCTTGAATGAGGTTCGCATCGACGCGCTCCGTCGTGGCGCCTCCGCGTTCCTCACGGTGCCTGAAGGGCGCGGCGCCGCGGTACCCTGGTGGGGTTGGCGGCCGATGACCGTGGACGAAGTGCCGATCCTCGGCCCGAGTTCGCGCTGGTCGAATCTGGTGTTCGCCACGGGACACGGCATGTTGGGCATCAGCATGTCGGCCGCCACGGGCGAACTGATCGCGGGCTTGCTTGCCGGACCTGCACCCATGCTGGATGCGGCGCCGTACTCGCCGGCACGCTTCGGAATCTGATCGCGCGCCGTCACTGCAATTTGTCCCGGCGCGGACTATCGTCATCGCTCGTCATGGAGTGAAAGTGGTTCATGCCAGAAAATTTTGATTTCATCGTCATTGGCGGCGGTTCCGGTGGTCTTTCCTCGGCCATCCGTGCTGCAAGGCATGGTGCTCGCGTAGCACTTCTGGAGCCCAAAGACCTGGGCGGCACCTGCGTCAACGTGGGCTGCATTCCAAAGAAGGCGATGTGGTACGCCGCGCAGATGGCGCAGGCGCAAAGCATTGCGGTGGACTACGGCTTTCATGAAAAGCCCGGCGCGCTCGACTGGCCTCGTTTCATCGCATTCCGCGAGAAGTACATCGAGAACATTCGCGCCAGTTACGCGCAGACGCTGGACAAATCCAAAGTCACCGTCATTCGCGAAACCGGAAGGTTCATTGCGGCCGATCGCATTCTGGCTGGCGACCGCGAGATTCATGCACCGCATGTGCTCGTCGCTACAGGTTCCGCACCGAACCGGCTGGATACGCCAGGTTTTGATGTGGGCGTGGTATCGGATGGCTTTTTTGCCATGCGCGCGTGCCCCCGTCGCACCGCCATTGTCGGTGGTGGTTACATCGCCGTGGAACTGGCAGGCGTGCTGCGTGCGCTCGGAAGTGACGTGGACATCTACGTGCGTGATCGCCTGATGGGCGGCTTCGACGAAGAGATGGCGTATCTGCTGGGTGAGGAAATGCGTGCGCACGGCATCCGTATTCACTACCAGTGCCAGATCACGGCCGCGCATGAAAAAGATGGCGCCATTCTTCTGGACTGTGACAAGGGCGATCATCCCGGCCCTTATGAAGCATTGATCTGGGCGGTAGGCCGGCATGCCAACACGCGCACACTGGATATCGGTGCCATCGACCTGGCCACTGACCGGCGCGGTCATGTGATCGTGGATGAGTGGCAACAGACGAATGTCCGTGGCGTATACGCCGTGGGCGACGTGACGCCGAACAAGGCATTGACGCCTGTCGCGGTTGCGGCCGGGCGGCGTCTGGCTGACCGGCTGTTTGGAGGCATGCCAGAGGCAAAGCTGGATTACTCCAACATTCCCAGTGTGGTGTTCTCGCATCCGCCGCTGGCAAGCGTGGGCATGTCGGAGCAGGAGGCGAAGGAGGCATTCGGCGCCGACATGCACGTGTACAAGCAGTCGTTCATCCCGATGCAGCTGGCGTTGGCCGGGCAACGCATGCGCAGCGTCTACAAGTTGATTTGCACCGGCAAGGATTCGCGGATCGTTGGCATCCAGATGCTTGGGCCTTCGTCGGATGAATTGCTGCAAGGATTTGCCGTGGCGCTGAAGATGGGCGCGCGCAAGTCCGATTTCGATGCCACGGTCGCCATCCATCCCACGTCCGCCGAGGAAATGGTGCTGATGGGCGACCGCGTGCCGGGTTAGGCAGCCACAGGTACACTTCCATCTCATGATTCCCTATACCCTGCATCGCGGCACAGCGCCGCTCCTGGTCAGCCTGCCGCACAACGGCAGTGCCATTCCTGATGACATCGCGGCGCGCATGACGCCGCGCGCACGCCGCTCGGTGGACACCGACTGGCACGTGGCGGAGTTATATGACTTCGCCCGCGATCTGGGCGCCAGCGTGCTGCGACCGTTTGCGTCGCGCTACGTGGTGGACCTGAATCGTCCTGCTGATGGGCACGCGCTGTATCCGGGCCGCAAGGAAACCGGTCTCGTGCCCACCATCATGTTCGATGGTCACGACGTATATGAAGCAGGCCAGGAACCCGATGCGGCGGAAATCGCCCTGCGCGTGGATCGCTGGTGGCGTCCGTACCACGAGGCGATCCGTGGCGAGATCGACCGGCTGAAGGCCGAACACGGACGCGTGGTGGTGTGGGAAGGCCATTCCATCCGCAGCCACGTGCCGATGCTTTTCGATGGCAGGCTTCCCGACTTCAACCTTGGTACGGCCGATGGCACGAGCTGTGCGCCCGAACTCGAAGCGCGTCTTGTCGAGGTGCTGAAAACGCAGGACGACTACTCGTTCGCGGTCAACGGACGCTTCAAGGGTGGTTACATCACACGGGCGTATGGACGTCCGGATGAAGGCATCAGCACGGTGCAAATGGAGCTGGCGCAGATCAACTACATGGACGAAGACAGCTTCGCGTACCTGCCGGAAAAGGCGGCAGGCGCACAGTGGCTGCTGCGGCAGATGCTTCAGCTGTGCGTGGCTGCGTCGTAAGTTATTACGCGTTGATTTCGCAGGAAAAAACGCCAAATCCTGTTCAGTTTACGTATGCCTCACATGGCGCAAGTTAGGGCCCGTCGCGCCACCCGGGGCGGAAGGGTTCCTTCCCGGTCCGCGACCTCACATCGAGGTGTACCCCATGCGTAAGCTTGCTATTGCTTCCCTTCTCGTTGCTGCTGTTGCCCTGTCTGGTTCGGCGTTCGCGCAGACCGCCGCGCCCGCTTCGGGCGCAGCCAAGTCCTCCGCGACTGCCAAGCCGGCCAAGCACGCCAAGCATCACAAGGCGGCGACCACCAAGACCTCCAGCACCAAGAATGCCTCGACGGAAAAGGCTGCTGGCGGTGAGACGGGCGGCGAATAAGCGATAGAACGGACGGGGAGGGTGCCGGGTGGTAAACGCCGGCCCCTCCCCACGTCCTCAAGGTGACGTCAGCCCTCCGGCAGCACCGCCATGCATTTCAGTTCGATGGCGATGGGTGTCGGAAGGGCAGTGATGCCGACCGTGGTGCGACAGGCATCCACTCCCGCGAAGTATTCAGCGTAGAGGCGGTTATACATGGGGAAGTCAGCCGCCATGTCGGTCAGATAGACGGTGACATCCACCAGGTCTTCCCAGCGTGCACCGCTGGCCTCCAGCACCGACCGCACATTGGCGAACACCTGCCGGCATTGAGCCTCGATGTCGTACGAAAGCAGATTGCCCAGCGCATCGGTACGGTTACCCGGCACCTCGTTGCTGCCCGGCACCCTCGGGCCCACGCCCGAAAGAAACAGGAACTGCCCCACGCGCCGCGCATGCGGATAGGCCCCGACGGGCTGGGGCGCCTGATCGGTGCGCACGACGCTCATGCCGCCGATTCCGCGCGACGGGTCATGCGACCCACGGCCGTTTCGTAAGCCGACTGCACCGATTCGCGATCACTCACTTCCATCTTCATGTCGCGCACGCGCCCGTCAGAGAGCGCATAACACCACGCATGCACGGTAAGCGGCTGGCCGCGATCCCAGGCGTCCTGCACGGCGGTGGTCTGGCAGACGTTGAGGGCCTGCTCGATGGCATTGAGTTCGCACAGATACTCGTTGCGTACTTCAGCGCGCTCCAGTGTGGAAATGACCGGGGCGTGTTTGACCGCCACGTCGTTGACGTGCCGTAGCCAATTGTCCACCAGGCCCATGCGGCGCTGTTCCAGTACGGCCTGCACGCCGCCACAACCGTAGTGGCCCACGACGATGATGTGTTCCACCTTCAGTACATCCACCGCGAACTGGATCGTGCTGAGGCAGTTGAGGTCGGTGTGCGACACGACGTTGGCGACGTTGCGCTGGACGAAGATTTCACCGGGCGGAAGATCCACGATCTGGGTGGCGGGCACGCGCGAATCCGAGCAGCCGATCCACAGATAGCGAGGCGCCTGCTGCTGGGAAAGGCGCTGGAAGAACGTGGGATCGTTGGCGTTGACCGACTCCGCCCAGAGGCGGTTGCTTTCCAGCAGGTGGTTAAGAGGCATGTTTCAGTTCCGGTAGTCGATGCAGATATTTTTCGCTTCGGTGAAGAAGCGCAGGGCTTCGGTGCCGCCTTCGCGTCCGATGCCCGATTGTTTGACTCCGCCGAACGGGGTGCGCAGATCGCGCAACATCCAGCAGTTGACCCACACGATGCCGAACTCAAGCGCGGCTGCCACACGGTGGGCCCGACTGATGTCTCGTGTCCACACGGATGCGGCAAGGCCGTATGGCGTGCCGTTGGCGATGCGCAGCGCGTCGGCTTCGTCGTCGAAGGGGATCAGCGTGACGACGGGGCCGAATATTTCTTCCTGATTGGTGGCGCAATCGTTGGCCAGACCCTCGATCACGGTCGGCTCGATAAACCAGCCATCGGCACAGCGGCCGTCAACGATGACGCGCTCGCCGCCGCAAAGAAGATGGCCGCCTTCGTCACGGGCGCGGTCTATGGCGTGGCGGACCTTGTTGAAGTGCGGTTCGGAAACCAGTGCGCCGACGTCGGTGTCGGCATGATTGGGATCACCCACGCGCAAGGCGCGCACGCGCGCCACGTACTGCTCGCGGAATCGCTCGTAGATGGAGCGCTGCACGAGAAGGCGCGAGCCGCAGAGGCAGATTTCGCCCTGATTCGCGAAGCCCGAGCGCACGATGGTGGCCATGGCTTCGTCGGAGAAGTCGAAGTCATCGAACACCACGGCGGGATTCTTGCCGCCCAGTTCGAGCGACACTTTCTTGAAAACCGGCGCCGCCGCAGTGGCGATGGCGGCACCCGTGCGTGTGCTGCCGGTGAATGACACCGCCTTGATTGCGGGATGCGCCACGATGGCAGCGCCCACGTCCGGTCCTGCGCCGTGCACGATGTTCAGCACGCCGGGCGGGAAGCCAGCCTCCATGGTGAGTGTGCCAAGCAGCCATGCCGTGTACGGCGTTACTTCCGATGGCTTGGCGACAACGGCATTGCCCGCTGCCAGTGCTGGCGCGATCTTCCATGTGAACAGGTACAGCGGCAGATTCCACGGGCTGATGCAGCCCACCACGCCGATGGGCTGGCGCAGGGTGTAATTGATGGCGTTGCTGGCCATGGCGTGCGACTCGCCCTGCCATTGGGTGATGGCTGAAGCAAAGAAGCGCAGGTTGGCGACGGCACGCGGGATGTCCAGCCGCAGTGCGAGGGCGACGGGTTTGCCGCTGTCCTGCGATTCGGCTTCGGCGAAGCTTTGCGTCCGGCTTTCGATCAGGTCTGCCAGGCGCATGAGGATGGCGGCGCGATCTTCAGCGCTGCGCGCAGCCCATCCGGGCGCGGCGCGGGAGGCCGCCTGGACGGCGGCGTCCACATCCGTGGGACCTGAAGCCGGGCAGCGCGCGAAAGGCTGCCCGGTGGCAGGCTCGAATACGTCGAGGTAGCGGCCCGTGCGGGAAGGTGCGGCGTGGCCGTCGATCAGGTTCGCGAGAATGATCATTGGCCCAGTCTAATGCGATGACCGGGCCTGCGGCATCAACTCAGCGAACGGGTGCGACCGCCATCCACGGGGATGCTGACGCCGTTGACGTAAGCCGCTGCGGGCGTGCACAGGAACGCGGCCACGGCGGCGACTTCGGCCGCTTCGCCAAAGCGGGCCGCCGGAACGCCCGCGAGCATGCCTTGCTCCACTTCAGCCTGGCTCTTGCCGGTGCGCTGGATGGTGGTGGCCAGGATGTTGTCCAGGCGCGCTGTGCGCGTGTAGCCGGGCAGTACGTTGTTGACCGTGATGCCATCGGCTGCCAGTTCGCCGGAAAGCGTCTTGGCCCAGCCGGCGACGGCGGCACGCACGGTGTTGGATACGCCGAGGTTGGCCAGCGGTTCTTTCACCGACGTGGAAATGATGTTGACGATGCGGCCGTAGCGCGCCTCGCGCATGCCGGGCAGGCAGGCCTGCACAAGCGTTTGTCCGGCGATGAGGTGCTGGCGGAAGGCGGCCAGATACGCGTCGGGCTCGGCCGTGCTGGCCGGGCCGCCCGGCGGGCCACCGCTGTTGTTGATGAGGATGTGCACGGGTGAGCGACGCACGACATCAATGGCCACGGAGGCAAGGTGGCCGGTATTCAGCGTGTCGGCCACCACGACATGATGTTGCTGTCCCGCATCGCGGGGCAGTTCATGGGCTACGGCCTGCAAGGCATCCGCAGAGCGCGAGAGCAGGGTGACGCTGGCGCCCAGAAGCGCCAGTTCCATGGCGGTGGCGCGACCAATGCCTTGCGAGGCTCCACATACGAGCGCGTGGCGCCCCGTGAGATTCAATTGCATGGCATGGGTCCTCGTGGGTCAGTGAGCTGCGAAGTACCGGATGGCGATGGCGACAAACCAGCAGACCCAGCCGATGCGTGGCGCAATGCGCCAGCGTCGCTGCCAGGCCGAGAGCTGGGCGTCGTCGAACAATACCGGTGCTTCTGAGCGAAGCACGTGTTGCATTCGCATCCACGTGCGGATGCCGCTGGGCTTGCCGTGGTCCGGCACGGAAATGATCTTCCACTGGTCCGGATAGCGCGAGCGCAGGATGGCGGCAAAGCGGTACTGCGCGACGAAGCTCAGCAAGAACGCGCCAATGCCGGCAAACAGAAGCAGGATGTAGAGAATCAGCACGTCATGTCCGTGGGCTTACGTGCCCTTGTCTTTCGGGTTGTCGACGTCGTGATGCAACAGGTTGTTGTCCACGACAGAACGCAGCGTGGAGATCACGCCGTTGCCGCTTTCCTGCTTGCCACAGACGGCATTTTGCAGCGCCTTGCGATAGGTGTCGTTCTGGATGCCGACATACAGCACGCCATCAGGGCCGTGCGGAATCTTGAAGCTGCCGGCCGAATTCATCTTGATGGGCGCTTCGGCCGAGAACGTGGTGGGCGACTGTTCCCAGTAGGTTTGCGCGGCCTGTTGCTTGGCGGAGGAATACACCACCAGATAGCGCGCCTTGTCGTCCATCACCTTGAGGCTGCCGAACGCACCCGTAGTCTCGCTGGTCCAGCCGATGTACTCGCACAGTTGCAGGTCTTCGGAATGGATCGGCTGGAAGGCGTCATCCAGAAGCACGGCCGTGGGTGCGAACAGGTAGCTGGAGCTCAGCCAGCGCCCATTGAGCTCGGACTTGAGCGCAATGGTGTAGGGCATCTTGGCGGCGCCCGGCAGGCGAAATGCAAGGAAGTAGCTGCGGTCGCCATTGAGGTTTGCGACCGGGCTGTTGCTGTTGAGCTGGAAGCGCTTGGGCTGCCAGGGCAGCATGTCCTGGTAGGACAGATCCGCGAAGCTGCCGCAGCACGGCGATGCGCCCTGCAATTGCTTGCGTGCCAGGTCGATGGTGCCCGTCGGGTTTTCCGGCGGGCGCAGGTTGGGCGGCACGATGGCACTGCACGCGGCCAGCGCGAGCAGTGCCAGGGTCGTAAGTGCTACTTGGATCGGATGTCTGGCCATGATCGCTTCTTCAGAACTCGGCACTCCCTGCCGCGCGGGGATACGGGATGGCATCGCGGATGTTGGCAAGGCCGCAGACATACACCAGAAGACGCTCAAAACCGAGGCCGAAGCCGGCGTGCGGCACGGTGCCGTAGCGGCGCAGGTCGCGATACCAGCTGTAAATTTCCTTGTCGAGACCGAACTGCTCCATGCGGCGATCCAGATAGTCCAGGCGCTCTTCGCGCTGGGCACCACCGATGATTTCGCCAATGCCCGGAGCCAGCACGTCCATGGCCGCCACGGTCTTGCCGTCGTCGTTCAGGCGCATATAGAAAGCCTTGATCTGTTCCGGGTAGTTCATAACGACCACGGGACGGCCGATGTGTTCCTCAGCCAGGTAACGTTCGTGCTCGGTCTGCAGGTCGATGCCCCAGGCGACCGGGTGCTCGAACTTCTTGCCGGACTTCTGCAGGATCGACACCGCCTCGGTGTACTCGATGCGCTCGAAGGGTTTTGCGATGAATGCTTCCAGGCGCGTGATGGCGTCCGGCTGCACGCGCTCGGCGAAGAAGGCCATGTCGTCGGGGCGTTCGTCGAGCACGGCCTTGAAGATGCCCTTCAGGAACACTTCGGCCAGATCGGCGTTGGCTGTGAGGTCGTTGAAGGCGACCTCCGGTTCCACCATCCAGAACTCCGCCAGATGGCGGGTGGTGTTGGAGTTCTCGGCGCGGAAGGTCGGGCCGAACGTGTACACCTTGCTCATCGCCAGCGCATAGGCTTCGACGTTGAGCTGGCCGGACACGGTCAGGAATGCTTCACGGCCAAAGAAATCCTTGCGGAAATCAATGTTGCCCTTGTCGTCGCGCGGCAGGTTGGCCAGGTCCAGCGTGGACAGTCGGAACATGTCGCCCGCGCCTTCGGCATCGGACGTGGTGATGATCGGGGTGTTGATCCAGAAGAAGCCCTGCTCGGTCAGGATGCGGTGGATGGCCGTCATCATGGTGTGGCGCACGCGGGTCACGGCACCAAACAGGTTGGTGCGCGGACGCAGGTGGGCGACCTCGCGCAGGAACTCCATCGAATGCTGCTTGGGCTGGATCGGATAGGTTTCCGGATCGTCCACCAGGCCGGTGATCTCGATGTGGGTGGCCTGGATCTCGAATGCCTGGCCTTTGCCCTGCGAAGGCACCAGCTTGCCGGTGGCGATGATGCCCGCGCCGGCAGTCAGGTGCTTCACGCCGGACTCGTAATTGGGCAGTTCGGCGGTGGCAACCACCTGGATCGGATCGAAGCAGGAGCCGTCGCTCACATTAACGAAGGACAGTCCGGCCTTTGAATCACGCCGGGTACGCACCCAGCCGCGTACCGTGACTTCCTGCTCGGCTGCGGACGTACCGCCAGCCAGTGCCTGCTTGACGCTTACCACCGTCATTGATTGAAACTCCGTCAGGAGCGCCGCATATCGGCGCATGTAGATCGACCCCAGATGATAATGTAGGCGTAAGGTGAACGGCGACCCGTTCGCAACGCTAAATGAGATAAACGGCCTTTTTATGACGATTCAGATCACTCCAGCTGCCAATGACCGCATGCGTGGCTTTCTTGCGGCGTCCCCCGAGGCGGCAGGCGTGCGCTTCGGCGTGAAGCGCACCGGCTGCTCGGGCTTCGGCTACGTGGTGGATCTGGCCAGCGCCGTGGCCGAGGGCGATGCCGTGCTGGATATCGACGGCATCCGCGTCATCGTCGATCCAAAAAGCCTCCCGCTGGTGGATGGCACGCTGATCGACTTCCAGAAGCAGGGGCTCAACGCAGCTTTTGTCTTCCACAACCCCAATGCCACGGGGGAGTGCGGCTGCGGTGAGAGTTTCACCGTCGGCTGAGATTCGGCGCTCCGGCGCCGCCCATTGCCCCTGACCTGATTAGCCCGCTACAATGCGCGGCTGGCTGTCCGTCCGGACGGCCATCTTGCCTCACCGCCAATAACGGGAGGCTGCCATCCCCGCAAGGGGTGCATCCACAAGGAGACACCATGCGTCATTATGAAGTCGTTTTCCTGGTTCACCCGGACCAGAGCGAGCAGGTGCCCGCGATGATCGAGCGCTACAAGGCGCTTATCGAGGGCGACAACGGCAAGATCCACCGTCTTGAAGACTGGGGCCGTCGTCAGCTTGCCTACCCGATCGAGAACCTCGCCAAGGCTCACTACGTGATGCTGAACATCGAGGTCAGCCAGAACGCGCTGAACGAACTCGAGACCGGTTTCCGTTTCAACGACGCCGTCCTGCGCCACCTCGTGGTTCGCCGCGACGAAGCCGACCTCGAGCCGTCCTTCATCCTCAAGAGCAAGGAAAAGGACGAGCAGAAGGGTTCGCGTCGCCGTGACGACGACAGCGAAGGCGATGATCGCCGTGGCAGCCGCGATAATGATCGCGACAACGACCGCGACAGCGACGACTAATCGGGAGCCAAAGACATGTCCAAGTTTTTCCGCCGCCGCAAGTTCTGCCGTTTCACCGCTGAAGGCGTCAAAGAGATTGATTACAAGGATCTCAACACGCTCCGTCAGTACGTGACCGAGAACGGCAAGATCGTTCCGAGCCGCATCACCGGTACCAAGGCTCGTTACCAGCGTCAGCTGGCCACGGCCATCAAGCGCGCCCGTTTCCTGGCGCTGCTGCCGTACACCGACAACCACGACGTCTGATGAGTTGCCCCCTGATCCTCAGGGGGCATCTTTCAAGGCATCTTTCGGACAACCGTCCTGGCTGCATGGGGCCCATCCCGTGCTAACGAAAAGTAAGGAATACCCATGGAACTGATTCTCCTCCAGAAGGTGAAGAACCTCGGCAACCTCGGCGACAAGGTCAACGTCAAGCCGGGTTACGGTCGTAACTTCCTCCTGCCGACCGGCAAGGCTGTTCGCGTCAATGCCGAAAACATCGCTGCGTTCGAAGCACGTCGTGCCGAGTACGAAGCGAAGGCCAAGGACCAGCTGTCCGGCGCCGAAGGCCGTCAGGCCAAGCTCGAAGGTCAGTCGGTGACGATTGGCGTGCACGCGTCGCCGGAAGGCAAGCTGTACGGCTCGGTCAGCCCGCGCGACATCGCTGAAGCATTCAAGGCTGCTGGCTTTGAAGTCGACAAGAGCGAAGTCATCCAGAGCGAAGGCCCGTTCCGCAATACCGGCGAATTCGACGTTATCGTTGCTCTGCACGCTGACGTCCAGGCCACCGTCAAGGTGATCGTGGTCGCCGACAACAAGTAAGCGAAGCTTTTCGCCACTTGAGAGAGCGGGCGCCTTACGGGCGCCCGTTTTCGTTTCCGGGATGCGTGGAACCAGCCCGCCCAGGGTTATCCACAGTCATCCACAGGTTATCCACAGACTTATGCTCTCAACGCGCGAGACGCTCGCGCGTATGATGGTTTTGCAGAGGCTCGCCGTCGTCGGCGGCCAGACCGTGAGGTAGTCCATGTCCTTTGTTCCCGAACGCAAAACTGGTGGCAGCGGTAATCCCGCCATCGAGGCACTGCGCGTTCCGCCGCATTCCATCGAGGCCGAGCAGGCCGTACTGGGTGGCCTGATGCTGGCACCGGATGCCCTGGACAAGGTGGCCGACAAGCTCACGGACGAAGACTTCTATCGCAAAGATCACCGCATGATCTGGCGGGCCATCAACGAGCTGGCCAACAAGGGCATGCCCTGCGATGCCATCACCCTGGGCGACTGGTTCGCGGCCAACGACATGGCCGACATGGTCGGTGGCGCCAGCTATCTGATGGAACTGGCCAACTCCACGCCCAGTGCCGCCAACATCGCCGCTTATGGCGACATCGTTCGCGAAAAATCCGTGCTGCGCATGCTGATCGACGCGGGAACGTCCATCACGGAAGATGGTTATCGCCCGGAGGGCAAGAGCGTCCAGGAAGTGATGGAGCTTGCTGAGCAGCGCGTCTTCCATATTGCGGAATCGGGCGCGCGCGGCAAGAAAGACATCGTGTCGATGCGTACGGCTGTCAGCGAGGCGTTCCGCATGCTGACTGAGCGCTACGAGAAGCGCGGACAGCTCACCGGCCTTTCCACCGGGTTTACCGATCTGGACGAGCTCACCTCCGGTTTGCAGCCGTCCGATCTCATCATCGTGGCAGCACGTCCTTCGATGGGTAAAACGGCCTTCGCGCTGAATATCGCCGAAGCTGCCGCCATGCGTGGCAAGAAGTCGGTCGCCGTGTTCTCGATGGAAATGTCGGCGTCCCAGCTGGCGTTTCGTCTGATTTCGTCGCTGGGCCGCATCCACCAGCAGCATCTGCGCAACGGTGACCTGGCCGAGGAAGATTGGCCGCGCGTGACCTCTGCGATCACCATGCTGTCCGATGCGAAAATCTTCATCGACGACACGCCGGCACTTTCGCCGGTGGAGATGCGTTCGCGCTCGCGCCGCCTTCAGCGTGAACATGGCCTGGGCCTGATTGTCATCGACTACCTGCAGCTGATGCAGGTGCCGGGCAACAAGGAAAACCGCGCGACGGAAATTTCGGAAATTTCCCGAGGTTTGAAGGCGCTGGCCAAGGAGCTCAATGTGCCGGTCATCGCGCTTTCCCAGCTTAATCGCTCGCTGGAGCAGCGCGCCGACAAGCGTCCGATGATGTCCGATCTTCGTGAGTCCGGCGCTATCGAGCAGGATGCCGACGTCATCATGTTCATCTACCGCGACGAGTACTACAACAAAGAATCGCCCGATAAGGGCCTGGCCGAAATCATCATCGGCAAGCAGCGAAACGGCCCCACCGATACGGTGAAGCTGGCGTTCCTGGGCCACTACACGAAGTTCGAAAACTTCGCGCCCGACTCGTACGTGGGTAGCTTCGACTAAGGCTTTCCTGCTGTGGTGGCCGCCCGCGATGGTTTTCAGGGATGGGCTGCTGCTTCCAGTGCATAAGCCAACTGGGTCTGGAATGGATCGGTGCGTATCGTGGAAACACGCGCGCCGCATCTTGTCGTGTCCGCTCGTTACAACGAGCCGGCACGGAGGCGTTCGTTCAACCCAGGGGCATATTGGACAGGAGTCATTCCATGGAATGCTGCAGGAAACCTGTATTCGCAGGTGCGTTGCTTCTTACGCTCACGACCGCGCTGGCGGGATGCCAGATCAATCCGCAGGTCAAGAATGCGCAGAAGGAGCACGAAAAGAAGGTGGCGGAAATACCCCGTTGCACAAAAAAAATCGGCTCGATCTCGGTCGAGGAGCCCGATCCTGTCAAGGACTGGTGGACAGGTCAGCGTTTGCCGTCCCCGTCGAGGCTTATCAAGGTATTCGTCAACAAGTCCGGATGCTTCACGCTGCTCGATCGCGGCGCGGGCATGGATGCGGCGATGCGGGAGCGCGCGCTTGCCTCAGGTGGTGAGCTTCGCGGCAGTTCCAATATGGGCAAGGGCCAGGTCAAAGCCGCCGACTACGTCCTTTTGCCTGATCTCATTTCCAGTAATCAGGACGCCGGCGGAAGTGCGGCAACGGGGCTGCTGGGTGGGCTCATTGGTGGACCGGCTGGTGGTCTTGTTGCTTCGGTAAACCTGCAATCAAAGACGGCGGACGTTGTTCTGACCGTGACCGACGTGCGTTCGTCCGAGCAGGTGGCCATGGTCGAGGGTCATGCAGAGAAAGTCGATTTCGGATTCGGCGCGGGCGGTGGCCTGTGGGGTGGTTCGGGTCTGGGAGGTGCAGGCTTGGGTGGCTACACCAATACCAAAGCCGGGCAGGTCATCACCATGGCGTACCTGGATGCGTACACGAAACTTGTGACCGAGCTGGGTGGATTGCCTGCCAATGCTTCCGCGGCAGGCGCGCGACAGGCCGCTACCGTTGCCAAGCCTGCTCGCCTGTTGCCGAATGCTGCGGGCACTGGAAAGGCGGTGCGAACGCTTGACCCGGGCATGATGGTCTATCCCACTGGCAACAAGCAGGGCGTGATGTGGGAGGTCGAGGACGAAATGGGCAATCGAGGGTGGGTCTCGTCCGCTTTGCTGCAACTGTCAAAGTAGCCTGGCTGCGGTTGGTCTCGGGCCGTTGCTTTGCCCGGTAAATGCCCCGGGACTGACAGGGCCCGGGCTTTGCCCGCAGGCATGCTCCGGGGGTGTGCCGTCAGGGCTTCAGGCCCGTGCTGCTACCATCCCGGCGACGCGTTCTGCGGAGCGCGCCGGTCTCCGTTCAACCCCCACTTCGTGGCGCTGCTCTTTCGCGCTGGAGAAGCATGAGTCGTACAACTGTCGCCACCATTCATCTGGGCGCTTTGCGCCACAACCTGGCCCGGGTGAAAGCTCTGGCCGGGCCCGCTCAGGTCATGGCCGTCGTGAAGGCCGATGCTTACGGCCATGGGCTGGAGCGTGTGGCGCGCGCGCTTTCCAAGGATGCTGACGCGTTTGCGGTTGCCGCCATCGGTGATGGCCTGCGCCTGCGCGCGGCAGGACACAAGCAGCGCATCGTTGTGCTGTCCGGTCCCGACAGCCCCAACGACATCCTGGAAATGCAGCGGCTTCGCCTGGAGGCCCTGATTCACCACGATGCCCAGTTGCCGTGGCTGGCACGCGCCGATCCGGAGCGTGGCACCCTGCGTGTGTGGGTGAAGGTCGATACGGGCATGCATCGGCTTGGCTTTTCGCCTGATCGCGTGCGCGAAGTGCACGGCTTGTTGTCGGCCATGCCTGCTGTCGATGCAGACGTCGGCTTGATGACTCATTTCGCTTCATCTGAGGCGTTTGACGATCCGGATACGGGTGAGCAGATTCAGCGCTTTGCGGAAGCTACCGAAGGTCTGCCGGGTTCGCGGGCAATGTCCAATTCGGCGGCGGTGCTTGGCTGGCCGGATGCGCGTGGCGACTGGGTCCGTACGGGTGGGTTGCTCTATGGCCTGTCGGTCGTGGAGGGGCAGTCGGGTACGGATTTTGGTTTCCGTCCGGCGATGACGCTGTCCACGCGGCTGGTGGCGATCAACATGCTGCGTCGTGGCGAGCGCGTGGGTTACAACGGCACCTATGAGTGCCCGCAAGACATGGCCATTGGTGTGGCTGCCATCGGCTATGGCGACGGCTATCCGCGCAGCGCGGCCACGGGTACGCCCGTGCTGGTCAACGGACGGCGCATTCCCTTGGTGGGGCGCGTGTCGATGGATCTCATCACGCTGGATTTGCGCGACGTGCCGGAGGCGCGCGTGGGTGATCCGGTGGTGTTATGGGGTGAGGGCTTGCCTGTGGAGGAGGTGGCGGCGTCCGCTGGCACCATCTCTTATGACCTTACCTGTGGCATGACCCGTCGCGTGCTGTTCGTCGAAGACGAGCGCTGAATCGGTCTGCGTATCGGTTCGTGCGACGCGGGTGCGTTATAAGTCTCCTTCGCGTAATAACACGGCACGAATCATGGCGAAGGCCAAAACGGCATACGTATGCACCGAATGCGGTGCAGAACACAGCAAGTGGCAGGGGCAATGCGCCGAATGCGGCGTATGGAATGTGCTCAGTGAGTTCGTGGTGCAGGCCGCCAAGCCCGTGGTGGCCTCTGCGGGCGCCCGGCGCGGTGGCTATGCCGGCGACGCGGCGGGTGCTCCGCGCATCACCCCGCTGACCGAAGTGCTGCTTACCGCCGAAGCGCGTACCCATACGGGCATCGGCGAACTGGATCGGGTGCTTGGCGGTGGCCTTGTCGATGGATCAGTCGTGCTGATTGGCGGCGATCCGGGTATCGGCAAGTCGACATTGCTGTTGCAGATGCTCGGCACGCTGGGTGTGGTGCTGCCCAGTCTGTATGTCACGGGCGAAGAATCGCTGGCTCAGGTGGCGGGTCGGGCGCAGCGCCTGGATTTGCCGCTTGCCCCGCTGCAGGCGCTGGCCGAAACATGCATCGAGCGCATTCTTGAGCAGGCAGTGTCGGCCCGTCCGCGCGTGCTGGTCATTGATTCCATTCAGACCATCTGGACGGAGCAGCTTACCGCCGCCCCGGGTTCGGTCAGTCAGGTACGAGAATCCGCCGCGAAACTCACGCGTTTTGCGAAAGAAACCGGTACGTCTGTGTTCCTGGTGGGGCACGTGACCAAGGAGGGCGGTATTGCCGGCCCGCGCGTGCTGGAGCACATGGTGGATGCCGTGCTCTATTTTGAAGGCGAATCCGGCAGCCGGTTTCGTGTGCTGCGCGCGTTCAAGAATCGCTTCGGCGCGGTGAATGAGCTGGGCGTGTTCGCCATGTCGGAGAAGGGGTTGCGCGAGGTGCCCAATCCGTCGGCCATTTTCCTTTCCGCTCATTCGGGCCCGACGCCCGGCAGTGCCGTGATGGTCACCCGTGAAGGTACGCGGCCGTTGCTGGTGGAGGTGCAGGCGCTGGTCGATCAGTCGTCGCTGGGCAATCCGCGCCGCGTGGTGCTGGGTCTGGAGCAGAATCGCCTCGCGATGCTGCTGGCCGTGCTGCATCGGCATGGCGGTATTGCCGCTTACGATCAGGATGTTTTTGTGAATGTGGTGGGCGGCATTCGTGTGCAGGAAACGGCGGCGGATTTGCCGGTGTTGATGGCGGTGCTGTCCAGTTTGCGCGACCGGCCGCTTCCCGAAAAAACGATTGCCTTTGGCGAGGTAGGGCTGTCAGGCGAGATTCGCCCGGTGCCCAATGGCGAGGAGCGCCTGAAGGAGGCGGCAACCCATGGTTTCCGCCGTGCGGTGGTTCCGCAGGCCAATGCCCCCAAGCGTGGGAAGGTTGGCGATATGGAAGTCATCGGTGTGGAGAGGCTGTCGCAGGCCATTGACGCCTGTCGCGAGTGAATGATCGGGCCCGCTGTGGGAGCGAGCTTGCTTGCTTCGGGTACTTGCGCTGGCCCTGGCCGTTGGCTTCACGGGCACCGCGAGCAAGCGCGCTACCTTGAGGGCTCTGTCGGCGTCAGCCGCCGCGATGCAGGATCAGTTCCAGTACGGCTTTGGTGCCGAAGAAAGCCAGCAGCAGGACGCCCATGCCGATCAGGGTGAGGTTCACTGCGCGGCGGCCGCGCCAGCCGTAGCGCCAGCGGCCCCACAGTAGCGTGCCGAACACGATCCACGCCGCAATCGAGAGCACCGTCTTGTGCACGAGGTGCTGGCTGAAAAGGTTGCCGACAAACAGCGCGCCCGTCACCAAGGTAAGGGTCAGTGGCACGAAGCCAACGGCAATCAGCCGGAAGAACAGTACTTCGGTAGCCGTGAGCGGGGGCAGGGCGCGCAGCCAGTGGCCGAACTGGCTGCGTCGCAGGGCACGCTCCTGGATGGCCAGCAGGATGGCCAGCGCCGCGGCGATCGACAGCAGGCCGAAGCCCAGCACGGCCATGGTCACGTGAAGCTCGATCTGCCAGTTCATCGGCTTGGGCGCGCTGGGCCCAGCAATGAAGACGTCCAGCGCCAGCAGGGCCGCGGTGAGTGGGAAAATCAATACGCCCAGCCCCGCCACGGGCAGGGTGAGATTGACGATCAGGGTGAGTACGGACACCACCCAGGCCATCAGCGACAGCGCGGCAAAGAAATGAAAGTCCAGCGTGCCATGGTGAGCCAGCAGCAACACGCCAACGTGGGCGAGGGCGGCGACCGAGGCCATGCTCATCGCCACGCGGGTCAGTGGCTGATTGCCCGTGAACAGCGGACGGGCCAGCGCGGCTGCGGAGGCCAGATACAGGGCGAGGGCAAGCAGCGTGAGGGCGAGGATGATCATGGCGGGGAAGTGTGGCATAGCACCCGGGTTTTCGTGAATGCGACACAGTGGCATTTGAGGCAGGATGCCGACGTGGGGCCCCGGGTAGGGCTATAATCCGCCGTTTACACCAGACTACCGACTCGCCATGTTCGAATCGCTGAGCCAACGCCTTTCCGAAACCGTCAAGCGCCTGAGTGGCCGTGGCCGCCTGACCGAGGAAAACATCCGCGAGAGCCTGCGTGAAGTCCGCATCGCGCTGCTGGAAGCCGACGTCGCCCTGCCGGTGGTGAAGGCCCTGATCGAGCGCGTGAAGGTTCGCGCCGTGGGTCAGGAAGTGCTTCGCAGCCTTTCGCCGGGTCAGGCGCTCGTCAAGGTGGTCAGCGATGAGCTGACGGCCGTGATGGGTACCGCGAACACCGAATTGAATCTTGCCGCCCAGCCGCCGGCCGTTGTGCTGATGGCCGGTCTGCAGGGTGCGGGTAAGACCACGACCGTGGGCAAGCTTGCGCGCTTCCTGAAAGAGCGCAAGAAGAAGAAAGTAATGGTGGTCAGCTGCGACGTTTACCGTCCGGCCGCTATCGAACAGCTGCGTACGCTGGCCTCGCAGGTCGAGGTCTCGTTCTTCCCGTCCGAGGCCGGGCAGGACCCGGTCGTCATCGCACGCGATGCCATGGCCGCCGCCCGCCGCGAGGTGGTCGATGTTCTGATCGTGGATACCGCGGGCCGTCTGCACGTGGACGAGGCCATGATGGCGGAGATCAAGGCGCTGCACGCCGCGCTTGATCCCATCGAAACCCTGTTCGTTGTGGACTCCATGACGGGTCAGGATGCGGCCAACACCGCGAAGGCCTTCTCCGACGCCCTGCCGCTTACCGGCGTGGTGCTGACCAAGACAGACGGCGATGCCCGCGGCGGTGCCGCGCTTTCCGTCCGTTATGTCACGGGCCGTCCCATCAAGTTCCTGGGTGCGGGGGAAAAGTCCGATGCCCTGGAGCCGTTCCATCCGGATCGTGTGGCTCAGCGCATCCTTGGCATGGGCGACGTCCTGTCGCTGGTCGAGGAAGTGGAGCGCAAGGTCGATCAGGAAAAAGCCCAGAAGCTGGCCGAAAAGGTCATCAAGGGTAAGCGCTTCGATCTCAACGACATGCGCGACCAGCTTGAGCAGATGAACAACATGGGCGGCCTGGCCGGTCTCATGGACAAGCTGCCCGGCATGTCGAACATTCCCGATAGCGTGAAATCCAAGGTCAACGATGGTGAACTCAAGCGCATGGTGGCCATCATTGGCTCCATGACGAAGAAAGAGCGCCGTCACCCCGATCTGCTGAACGGTTCCCGCAAAGCCCGCGTGGCGCGGGGTTCGGGCACGCAGCCGGCCGATGTGAACCGTCTGCTCAAGCAGTTCATGCAGATGGAAAAGATGATGTCCAAGCTGTCCAAGGGCGGCAGCAAGGGTCTGCTCCGGCAGATGCGGGGCGCCATGAAGGGCATGGGAGGCATGGGCGGCATGCCGCCCATGCGCTGATCCGGCCTTGATCGAAAGGGGGGTGAATGAACCCATTCGCCCCCAACTGGCCGAAAGGCCTTCCATTTTTCCTTTTATTCGCTAAAATGCCGGGTTTACCGCGCCCGCATCGCGTGCGCCTGCCGGTACCCGGCAACTCTGGAGCTCGTAACTATGGTTAAGATTCGTCTTTCGCGCGGTGGCGCCAAGGGCCGTCCGTTTTATCACGTCGTCGTGACCGACCAGCGCAACAAGCGCGACGGTCGTAACATCGAGCGTGTCGGCTACTACAACCCGGTCGCTTCGGGCGCAGACAAGCGTCTTGAACTCGACGTGTCCAAGGTTCAGGCCTGGATCGCGAAGGGTGCGCAGATGACCGATAAAGTCCGTGCGCTCGTGAAAGAAGCCGGCAAGCTGGCTGCTTAATGACGACGGAGTCCGGTAAGCGCGTCCGTCTGGGACGCATTGTCGGACTCTATGGCGTGCAGGGCTGGGTCAAGCTTGAATCCTGGACCGAGCCCCGCATCCAGATTTTCCGTTACCAGCCCTGGCTGCTCAGCGCGCCGGGTGTGGAAAAGGAAATCGGCGGGATCAACGGACGCGCGCAGGGAAAAGGTCTTGTGGCCTACCTGCCGGGTATCGATGATCGCGAGCAGGCTGCTGCATTGATCGGCTGTGAAATCACAGTCGCACGCGATCAGCTGCCGGCGCCCGCCGAGGGCGAGTTCTACTGGACCGATCTCGAAGGTCTCGAGGTCGTCACCCTGGAAAACGAAGTGCTCGGTCGCGTCAGTCATCTGTTCGCAACCGGCGCCAACGACGTCATGGTGGTCCGGAACGGCGAGCGCGAACGCTTGATTCCCTATGTCAGGGGTCCGTACGTGCACTCGATCGACCTGTCTGCCGGCCGTGTGGTCGTGGACTGGGACCCTGAATTCTGAAGCGGATCATTCCGCAGGTGGGTTGAGGGTCATGCGCTTCGATGTCGTTACACTTTTTCCCGATTTCGTCCGCCAGTCGGCTGATGTCGGGGTAGTTGGAAGAGCGCAGCAGCGTGGGCTTCTTCAGGTGGAAACCTGGAACCCCCGCGATTACGCCACCGACAACTACCGCACTGTGGACGGCCGCCCCTTTGGCGGTGGACCGGGCATGGTGATGCTGATTGATCCCTTGCGTGCGACCCTCGCGGCCGTACGGGAGGCGGCACCTGAACCGGTGCACGTGATTTATCTCAGCCCGCAAGGCGCGCGGCTGACGCAGTCCAGAGTGGAAGCGCTGGCAAAAACGCCGCGAGTTGCTCTGATCTGTGGACGTTACGAAGGCGTGGACGAACGCCTGCTGCAGAACGAAGTCGACGAAGAACTTTCTATCGGCGATTATGTGCTGTCTGGCGGGGAGCTTGGCGCAGCGGTTATTATCGATGCGGTAGGTCGTCTTCAGGACGGTGCGTTGAACGACGCGCAGTCTGCCCAGCAGGATTCGTTCTCGGACGGTCTTCTGGATTGCCCGCATTACACCCGGCCTGTACATCACGATGTATGGGGCGGCGTGCCGGAGGTGCTGCTTTCCGGCGACCACGCGGCCATAGCCCGCTGGCGCCACAAGCAGTCGCTGGGTCGTACCTGGCTGCGCCGGCCGGACTTGCTCACGCAGCGTGTGCTCGATGACAAATCGCGTGCATTGCTGGATGAATTTCGCCGTGAATATGCACGGCTAAACGGTGCGGCCGACAACGACCGCCGTAACAAAAATTGACAGGTGTGCCATGAACAAACTTCTCCAACAGTTCGAAGCCGAGCAGATCATCCGCCAGCTGCCGGATTTCGGTCCTGGCGACACGGTGATCGTCAATGTGAAGGTTAAGGAAGGCGCTCGCGAGCGCGTCCAGGCTTTCGAAGGCATCGTCATTGCCAAGCGTAGCCGTGGCCTGAACTCCGCTTTCACCGTGCGCAAGATTTCGCACGGCACGGGCGTCGAGCGCGTGTTCCAGTCGCACAGCCACGCTATCGACTCGGTCGAAGTGAAGCGCAAGGGTAAGGTTCGCGGCGCGAAGCTGTACTACCTGCGTGGTCTGGAAGGCAAGGCTGCCCGCATCAAGGAAGACGTGGCTGCCGCCGCGGCTGCCAAGGTCGCGAAGCAGGCTGCCGCCAAGGCCGCTGCTGCCGCCAAGTAATATCGGCCGGTATAGCGACACAAAAAAACCCGCGAACTTCGGTTCGCGGGTTTTTTCGTGCCTGCAATTTGGCCTGGATGCTCCGGGCAAGATAACGCCCACCCATGTGGGGTGGGCGTAAAGCGCATTACACCGCTGAGTATTCCTCGGCCAGCACCTTGGCCGGTTCCTGCAGGAAGTTGCCCTGCACGAAGTCGACGCCGCAGGCAAACAGCAGCGACGTGCTGGCGGCATCTTCCACCCACTCGGCGACCGTCTGTTTGCCGGATGCGTGACCTTCCTTGCAGATCTCGGCGATCTTTTTCTGGTTTTCCGGGTGCTGCGGCAGGTCCGTCATGAAGCTGCGGTCGATCTTCAGGAAGTCCGCTTCCACGTGAGTGAGCAGCTGGAATGAGTTGAGGCCGGAGCCGAACTGTTCCAGAGCGAACTTGCCACCCGCCTTGCGCCAGCCGGCAACAAATTCCTGCACCGGACGCAGGCTTGTCAGCACTTTGCTCTCGGGCATTTCGATGACCAGCGTGCTGCGACGGAGCCTGGCCGTTTCGAGCCGGCGTTGCAGCCAGACCAGCAGGTCCGGCTCCTGGATTGCCTGCAGCGTGACCTTCACAAAATACGTGGTGGTCAGGCCATCTTTCTCGCGGTGGGCGAGGGCGTCGATGGCGTGGCCCAGCACCCAGCGGTCGATGGCGGGTAGCAGGCCATTACGCTCGGCCACCGGCAGGAAGTACGAGGGCAGCACGTCGCCCTTCGGTCCACGCATGCGCACCAGGATTTCGTAGAACTCGCCCGAGGCATCCTGCAGGCTGATGATCTGCTGGTGATAGAGGCGCAGGCCATCGCTGTCCAGCGCCTGGCGGACGAGGTCCAGCCAGTACTGCTCGCGCTCGGCATCTGCCTTTTCGCGTGCGCTGGGGTCGTGAATTTCCGAACGGTTGCCGCCCTGATTCTGCGCACTGCGCAACGCGGTGCCTGCCTGATCCAGCACGGTTTCGGTTTTGGCGTTCTTCTCTGCCAGCAGCGTGCCGCCCACGGTCAGCGTGATGGTGACCGAGCGCGTGCCTGCATCGAAGATGCTTTCCGCGACGGCGGCGCGCAGCCGTTCGGTCAGGGCCGCATGCTCCAGATCATTGCGCGGGGAAAGGATGATGCCCAGCGTGTGGTCACCCAGTACGCCGACGATGTCGTCTTCGTCGATGGCATCGCTGACCTTGGCGGCAATGGCGGCAAACAGGCTGTCTGCCTGGCCGATGCCGATGCTGCCCACGAGGTCTTTCCAGTTGTCCGGCTCTACCAGCAGCACGGCCTGGCCGTCCTGACCGCCTGCGGCGGCTGCCACCGCCTCGTCGATGCAGGCGAGGGTGCGCGCGCGGTTGAACAGACCGGTGACCGGGTCGCGCTGCAACTGCGCTACCAGTGCCGGATCGACCGCCTGCTGACGGAAGATGATTTGCAGGCAGGGCTCGTTTTCAAAGGTGGCGTGAGCAAATTCCACGCGGGCCTTGAAGGTGTTGCCGTCGTCGCGGCGTGCCTGAAGGTCGATGTGAGAGGGCGGCTTGTCGCCGCGCGAGAGACCGCGCAGAAGCGCCTTGAATTCGTCGGCCTGACCGCTGGCGATCAGATCAAGGATGGGCAGGCCCAGAATGTCGTCCAGGTTTTCGAAGCCGAAGGTTTCGAGGTAGGCCTGATTGACCCGGACGTGCATGCCTTCGTGTACATACGCGATGGCGTCGCGCGAGGAATCCAGCAACGCGTCGCAGCGGCGATCCGATTCGCGCAGCGAGGTTTCCAGCTTGCGCACCTGGCGGCGCGTGGAAAGCGACTCGAATTCACGCTGCACCACGGCGAGCACCTGATCGGGCCGACTGCGCAGCAATACGCCGCGCGCGCCGCTGGCAAACAGGTCAGCCACGATGTTGTCGTTGAGGGTGTCGACCACAGCCAGCAGTGCGAGGTCGCGGCCGCTGGCGTCGAGCTGGCGGGCCACGTCGGTGGCATTCATGCCGGCGATGGCCGGGTTCAGCATGACCAGATCGGGCACCAGCTCATCGAGGCTGGATTGAAGTTCGTCCAGCGAGGTGGCGCGCGCCGGTCGTACGGCGATGCCCCCATTACGCAGATTGTTGATCAGCAACTCGGCGTCTTCGACCGAGTCTTCGATGAAGAGAATCTTGATCACGTTGTCGTGTTTCATGTGTTCACTGGCCAGAGCCTTTCCCCCAAACGATCCTTGAGGATCGCACCCTGCGTCCGGACTTGAAGCCATCCACCTGGATCACATACTAGCGCGCCCGGGAGGCAACGGGGCGTTTGGACGGCTCGCCTGCGACTTCGCGCACAAGACGCGGAACCAGGTAGCCGGGAAGGGCATTGCGCAGCTCGATCATCAGCTCGGTAGCGCGCTCGTCAGGCACTTCAAAATGCGCAGCACCGGCCACTTTGTCGAGCTGATGCAGGTAGTAAGGCAGCACGCCGGCGGCGAAACCGCGCTCGGCAAGGTCCGCCTGTGCCGTGACATCGTCATTGATGCCGGCCAGCAGCACGGCCTGATTGAGCAGCGTAACGCCCGCATCGCGCAGGCGACGGCAGGCGTCATCCACGCTGGCATCGAATTCACGTGCGTGATTGACGTGCAGCACCAGCACTTTTTGCAGCGGCAGACTGGCCAGCCAGTCGATCAGTTCGTCGTCGATGCGCTCGGGAAGCACCACCGGCAGGCGGCTGTGAATACGCAGTCGTGTGACGTGCGGCACATTTTTCAGGCCATCGGTCAGTTCGGCCAGCTTGCGCGTGGTGAGTGCCAGCGGGTCGCCGCCGGAGAGAATCAGTTCGTTGATGGAGCTGTCGTTGCGCACGTGCTCCAGCGCGTCGCGCCACTGGCCGGCGGCGGCGATCTCGTCGCCATACGGGAAGTGGCGGCGGAAGCAGTAGCGGCAATTGATGGCGCAGCTGCCACTGGCGATCAGGAGCGCGCGGCCGTCATATTTGTGAAGAATGCCGTGGGCAGTCTTGGCGTCCATGTCGCCCACCGCATCGCGGACGAACCCCTCCACGACGTCCAGTTCGGCCAGCTGGGGCAAGACCTGGAGTAGCAGGGGGTCCCGCGGGTCGCCACGGCGCATCCGGGCGGCGAAGCCCCGGGGCACGCGCAGCGCGAAACCGGCGTTGTCTGCGGGCAGCCGGGAAGCCAGTTCCGGCAAGCCGACGAGGTCCAGCAATTGAACCGGATCGGTGATGGCGGCGCGCCACGCCTCGCGCCAGTCGGGGCGAGATAGGCGGGCGCTGGGGCTTGCGGTTATCATTGGCGGCCTTGGGGCGGGCCATCGGGCCCGTAACTCCCCTATTTTAACCGCCGAACGCGGCGGATTTACCTCTGGAGCACACAACGCATGGCGACCCTTGGCCTCAATGATGTCAAAACGGGCAAGAAGATCCTTCATAACGGTGACCCGTGGGTCATCACCGAAGCCGAGTTCGTCAAGCCGGGCAAGGGCCAGGCGTTCACCCGCATTCGCATCCGCAACCTGAAAGATGGCCGCACCACCGAGCAGACGCTGAAATCCAGCGACTCGTTCGAGGAAGCCGATGCCGTCGATACCGACGCCTCCTTCTCGTACGTGGAAGGTCTGGGCAACGATCGGGAGTGGATCTTCATGCACTCCGAGACGTTCGAGCAATACCGCGCCAGCCTGGCCGCCATGGGCGATGCCTGGAAGTGGCTCAAGGGCGACGAAGAGTGCGTGATCACCCTGTTCAACGGCAACATCATCAGCGTGCAGCCGCCGAAGTTCGTTGAGCTGAAGATCAGCGAGACCGACCCGGGCGTGCGTGGTGATACCTCTGGCGGTGGCGGCAAGCCGGCCACGCTGGAAACCGGCGCGGTGGTTCGCGTGCCGCTGTTCGTCAATCAGGACGAAGTCATCAAGGTCGATACCCGTACCGGCGAATACGACAGCCGCGTCAAGTAAGCCGCTGTTATTCGATGCATTGATCGGCACGGCTGCCCCACAGGCGCCGTGCCGATTTTTTATCGGGCTCTACCGGGCTCCGGCACTTTTCCCCCTTTCCCCGAGGCGCGCATGAATCCGAGTCCAACCGTCATCGACCTGCTGATCGAAGCACGCTGGGTCGTCCCGGTCGAACCGCACGCCGTGGTGCTCGACGATCACGCGGTGGCCATCCATGAGGGCAATATCGTCGCCATCGTGCCCATCAGCGAAGCACGCACGCTGTACACGCCTCGCGAGCGCGTGGAGCTTGCCGAGCACGCCCTGATTCCGGGTCTCATCAACGCGCACACGCACAACCCGATGACGCTGATGCGCGGGCTGGCGGACGATCTGCCGCTGATGACCTGGTTGCAGCAGCACATCTGGCCGGCCGAAGGCCGTGTCATGGGGCCTGAGTTCATTCGCGATGGCGTGGAACTGGCCGTGGCGGAAATGATCCGTGGCGGCACCACCTGCGCCAACGAAAATTACTTCTTTCCCGACGTGATCGCATCGACCTACCAGAGCATGGGCTTCCGTGCGGTGGTGGGCCTGCCGGTCATCGAATTCCCGAGCCCCTGGGCGAAGACGCGCGATGAATATTTCGCGCGCGCCGAACAGGTTCACCACGATCTGAAGGGTGATTCGCTGATCACCACCTCGTTCGTGCCGCATGCGCCCTATACCGTGTCGGACGAGAGTTTCGAGCGGATTCGCGAACAGTCCGCTCAGTGGGACATCCCCGTTCATCTGCATACGCATGAAACGGCGCAGGAAGTGGAAGAAAGCATCCGCGACCACGGCATGCGTCCGCTGGAGCGTCTGCAGCGTCTTGGCATCATCAACGAACGGCTGATTGCCGTGCACATGACCCAGCTGACCGATGGCGAAATCGCCATGTGCGCGGCGGCGGGCGTATCCGTGGTGCATTGCCCGGAGTCGAACCTCAAGCTCGCCTCCGGCTTCTGCCCGGCTGAAAAGCTGCGCGCTGCGGGCGTCAACGTTGCCATCGGTACGGACGGCTGTGCGTCCAACAACGATCTGGACATGTTTGGCGAAATGCGTACGGCGGCCCTTCTGGCGAAGGCTGTGGCTAGCGATGCGGCAGCATTCGATGCCGCTTTCGCACTGCGTGCCGCCACGCTCAATGGCGCCATGGCCATGGGCCTTGGCGACCGGGTGGGTTCCATCGAAGTGGGCAAGCGCGCCGATCTGGCCGCGATTCGTCTGGACGACCTGGAAACCCAGCCGCTGTATCACGTGGCCTCGCAGCTTGTTTATTCCACCGGTCGCCATCAGGTCAGCGATGTGTGGATCGACGGCAAGCGCAAGCTGGCCGGCAACGTGCTGGTCGATGTGGATGTGGATGGCATTCGCGCGAAGGCGCGCCGGTGGCGCGACATCATTGCTGCTGGAGACGTCCAATGACGACCGTGCCGCTGAATCGTTACCTCGTGCTCGCGATGCGCACGCCGCAGTTTGATCCGGAAGCGGGACAGGCGCATCGTGCCTTCATTGACGACCTGACCGTACAGGGCCTGATCGACCTCACCGGGCCGTTCGCCGATGGCACCGGTGGCGCGTACCTGCTGCGCGCCCCGGACCTGGCCACGGCGACGGCGCTGGTCGAATCGGACCCGCTTCACATCACCGCATCGTCGGTACTCACGATTCACGAATGGCAGACGCGCTGACGCGTCGCCGTTCCCTGCCTCCCGAGGTGGTCACCATGCAAGCCAATGCCAATGTCAGCGCCGAAGAAATCGCGCGCTTTGAAAAACTCGCTTCCCGCTGGTGGGACCCGGACGGCGAGTCCCGTCCGCTGCACGACCTCAATCCCGTGCGTGCCGCCTACGTGTCCGGTCGCGCCAACCTGCGCGGTGCGCGCGTGGTGGACGTGGGCTGCGGCGGGGGCCTTCTCAGCGAAGCGCTGGCGCGTGCGGGTGGCAACGTCACGGCGATTGATCTGGGCGCCAAGCTCATCGAAATTGCGAAGCTGCATCTGTTCGAATCGAATCTCAGCGTCGACTATCGCGTTCAGTCTTCCACGGAACTGGCCGAAACCGAACCGGCATCGTTCGACGTGGTCTGCTGCATGGAAATGATCGAGCACGTGCCCGATCCGGCTGCGCTGATCCGCGATCTGTCGGTGATGCTCAAGCCCGGCGGCCAGTTGTTCCTGTCCACGCTGAACCGCACGCCCGCCGCGTTTGGCGCAGCGATTGTCGGCGCCGAGTACCTCATGCGCCTGCTGCCGCGTGGCACGCATCACTACGCGCAATTCCTCAAGCCATCTGAAATCGCCGGCATGCTCCGTCGTTTCAATCTTGAGCTGGAAGACATCCAGGGACTGGCGTACAACCCGCTGACCCGCAACGCACGCCTCACCGGCAACACTGCCGTCAACTACGTGCTGAGCGCCCGGAAGCTGGCATGAGCACGCTGCCTTTCACGCCTGCTGGCGTCTTCTTCGATCTCGACGGCACGCTGCTGGACAGCGCGCCGGACCTTTACGGCGCGCTGTTGATCCAGTGCGCGGAAGAGGGCGTGGAACCGCCCCCGTATGCGCCGGTTCGCGAAGTCGTGTCGCGCGGCTCGCGCGCCGTGCTGTCGTGCGCCTTCCCCGAAGCCGACGATGCCGCGCTGCTCGCACGCGTGCCGCGCTATCTGGAAATCTACGAGGCTTCCATGGCCACGCACACCGTGGCCTTCGACGGCATTCCGGCTCTGCTGGAAGGGCTGGACGCTCGGGGCATTGTGTGGGGCGTGGTGACCAACAAGCCCGGTTTCCTCACCGATGCGCTGCTCCCGCGTCTGGTGCCGCACTGGAACACGGCCGCCGTGATTTCCGGCGATACGTTGCCGGTGAAGAAGCCTGATCCCGCGCCCGTGCTGCTCGCCTGCGCGCGCGCAGGAGTGGACCCGGCCCGCTGCGTGTTTGTGGGCGATGATCGTCGCGACGTGCAGGCAGGCGCGGCGGCAGGCCTTTACACCGTCGCTGTCCGCTGGGGCTACCTCGATGGCGGCGACCCGGACAGCTGGGGAGCGGACATCGTAGTCGACTCGCCCGCCGAACTGGCCGCGTTGCTTGGTCTTGTCGGGGTTGCTGCGTGAACGAGGGCGCCATCTCCAGCTACGTGGACAAATGGCTGGCCGTGCAGCCGCAGCAGCGGATTGCGCTGCCTTTCGTGGAGCCCGCCGAGCGCGACGCCCACGTTGCTCTGGCAGCGCTGGAGCAGGAACTGATCGCTTCGGCGTACGGCATCCGCGAGCCGCACGTAGCTGCCGCGAAACTCAACTGGTGGGCGGAAGAGCTTTCCGGTGCGCCGGCCAGCGGCGGTCGCCATCCGCTGACCAAGGCCTTGTGGGCCAGCGAGCGCGCTGCGCGTGTGCCGGCAGACCGCTGGCTGGCTCCCGTGCTTGCTGCCATGGCCCAGATTGACCAGGGCACCGCATCGGATTTCCCGGCGCAGATTGCGGCCGCACGCGGCATGCACGGCGCGCTGGCCGGGCTGGAAACAGCCTGGTGGTATGGCGCCGAAGCGCCCACGGAGCGTGCCGCGCGCATTGCCACGTTGTCGCACCTGCTGTTTTCGCTGTCACGTCTGGAACTGGATGCCGATCACGAGCGGCTGCCGCTGCCCATGTCGCGCCTGGCCCGGCATGGGGTCAGCCGTCAGCAGTTGAAGACCGACACGCCTGAGAGGCGCGAGGCGATGCGTGGGCAGCTTGGCGATCTTGCCGGAGCCCTGCGTGAGGCCCTGGCGCTGGCCGGGCCCCTGAGCGTGTTTCGCGGCCTTGAGGGTCGCACGGCCCGCGCCATCGCCGCCACGGCATCGCGTGCTGGCGATCCGATGCTGGAGCTTCACAAGGGCCAGTCGCGCACGGGGCCGGTCACCGCGTTCCGTGCCTGGCGCTCCGCCCGGGACAGCCGACGGCAGTCGTGAACGCAGCGTTTCCACCGCCGCACCATTGAGCCACCGGGGGAAGGCCCCATAACGGTGACGCAGACCGGCACGAAGGCCGGCAAGAATCAGGACCTGATATGTACATCCACGACTCCGCCCCCCGTCTCATGCCTGATGTGGCCTCGCAGGAACACGCGCTGGCCATCGGCACGCTCGACTGGGTAGGCATGGACGGCATGGAAATGCCCGTCGCTTTCGACGCCGGGGACGGCGACGTCCGCGGGACGAGCGCGCGAGTGGGCGCATGGGTCAATCTGGTCCGTCCCGAAGCGCGTGGCATCCACATGTCGCGCCTGTACCTGCTGGTGGAACAGTACCTGTCCGCCGGCCCGGTCACCCCTGCGGGCCTGAAAACGCTGTTGCAGGCATTCCTCGCATCGCATGAGGGGTTGTCCGATCACGCCCGCATCACCATCCGCTTCGAGCACCTGGTGCGTCGTCGTGCCTTGCGCAGCGACAACAGCGGCTGGCGTGCTTACCCGATCACCCTGGATGCCACATTGGCGGGCGAGCGCTTCTCGCTGGAAATCACCACCGACGTGGTCTATTCATCGACGTGCCCGGCATCCGCTGCGCTGTCGCGTCAGCTGATCCAGGATCGGTTTGCGCAGAACTTCCCGGCGGAAGCGGCGCTGGATCGCGACACCATCCTGAAGTGGCTGGGCAGCGAGCAGGGCATCGTGGCCACGCCGCATGCACAGCGCAGTACCGCCACGTTGCGTGTTCGTCCGGCCAGCGAGGAAGGTTTCCCGCTGATCGACATGATCGACCGCGTGGAGTCCGCGCTGGGCACGCCTGTGCAGACGGCTGTGAAGCGTGAAGACGAGCAGGCTTTCGCGCTGGCCAACGGGGGCAACCTGATGTTCTGCGAAGATGCGGCACGTCGTATCCAGAAAACGCTGGAAGAGGACGCACGCATCGCTGACTTCCACGTACGCATCGCGCACCACGAAAGCCTGCATCCGCATGATGCGGTGGCTTTCGCCAGCAAGGCGCGCTGATTCGAGCTGTGGGAGCGGATTCGCTCCCACAGGGTTCGCTCTCGCTACGGAGGAGCGATGCCCGGCAGCAGCAACGGGTCCAGGCGGGTGCCGAACCAGTTGAAGCCCCAGTGCACATGCGGCCCGGTGGCCCGCCCCGTCATGCCTGCTGCGCCGATGACCTGCCCCTGCGTGACACGCTGCCCGACTTTCACGTCCAGCCGTGACAGATGCAGGAAGTTGGAGGTCAGGCCGAAGCCGTGATCCAGCAGGATGGTGCCGCCTGTCAGGTACAGATCCGGTGCGGCGAACGTCACGATGCCTGCGGCCGGTGCCTTCACTGGCGTGCCCTGCGGCACCGCGATATCCATGCCCGAGTGCGGCGCTTTCGGATCGCCGTTGTAAATGCGCTGGTTGCCGAAGCGCCCACTGATGCGACCCTGTACGGGCCAGATGAATCCGTGGGTGAAATCTTCCCGGTCGTCGTCGCGATTGCGCGCAGCGGTAACCAGAGCCTGCTCGCGCTTGATGCGTGCCGCGATCTCCGGCGGAGGATTCACGGTTTTTGCAGGGACGCCTTCCACGCGTTCTACCGGCCACTCGCGCGGTGTGACGAACAGTCGCTGTGTTTGCGACTGTCCCGATGCCGAGCGAATGACGACGACCAGCGGCCCGACCTCATCACGACCGGCACCAAACACGAACGTGCCGTCTTCGCCCACGCGCACCAGTTTGCCCCCCACGGTGACCTTCGAGCCCGGGTCGGCGTGTGCAATGACCAGTCCACCCTGCGACAGCGAGGTGGGCAGGTCGGCTGCCTGCGCAACAGCGCAGGCAGCCAGAGCAAGCAGCGAAGCGGTAATTCGACGGATCAACGGTCGAACGCCAGACGCTGGCCGCGCACGGCATCGTTCACGGTCTTGCCGTCCCACACGCGCTGGCCGTTGACGAAGGTCGAGGCGATGCTGGCCTGGAAGGTATGGCCTTCAAATGGCGACCAGCCACACTTGGACAGCACTTCTTCGCGGGTGACCGTGTGCGATTTCTTCGGATCGACCAGCACCAGATCCGCGGCGTAGCCTTCGCGCAGGAAGCCGCGCTTGTCCACGTCGAAAAGCTTGGCCGGCGCGTGACATACCGCTTCCACCACGCGCTCAAGCGTGAGCTTGCCTTCAAACACGCGCTCCAGCGCGGCCTGCAAGGCGAACTGCACCAGCGGCAGGCCAGAGGGAGCCTTGTCGTATTTCTGTTCTTTCTCTTCCAGCAGATGCGGCGCGTGATCGGTGGCCAGCACGTCCAGGCGGCCTTCGGCCAGCGCAGCGGTGATGCGCTCGCGGTCATCGGAGGTCTTGATGGCCGGATTGCACTTGATGAGAAAACCCTGCTTTTCGTAGTCGCGATCATCGAAGTGCAGGAAGTGCACGCAGGTTTCGGCCGTGATCTTCTTGCCCTCGATGGGGCCCGGCTCAAACAGAGCCAGCTCGTCGGCGGTGGAGATGTGCAGCACGTGCAGGCGCGTGCCGTGCTTTTTCGCGAGCGCGATGGCCAGGCGGGTGGATTTGATGCATGCCTCGCGCGAACGGATCAGCGGGTGCTCGCGGGCGGGAATGTCGTCGCCGTAGACCTCGTGCGCCCTGGCCAGATTGGCGTCGATCATCGGCGTGTCTTCGCAGTGCGTGATGATCGGCGTGGGCACATCGCGGAAGATGGCGTCGAGGGTTTCGGGGTTGTCGACCAGCATGTTGCCGGTGGATGCGCCCATGAACACCTTCACGCCCGGCGCGGACTTCGGGTCCAGCGTGCGGATGGCTTCCAGGTTGTCGTTGCTGGCGCCCAGGTAGAAGGCGTAATTCACCGCCGAGGTTTCAGCGGCGCGGGTGTACTTGGCTTCGAGCGAGTCACGATCAAGCGCAGGCGGCTTGGTGTTGGGCATTTCCATGTAGCTGGTGATGCCACCCGCCGCACAGGCGCGCGATTCGCTGTGAATGTCGGCTTTCGCCGTGAGGCCCGGTTCGCGGAAGTGCACCTGGTCGTCGATCATTCCCGGCATCAGCCACAGGCCTGACGCGTCGATCACCTGCTCGTCACCCTCCTTTTGCAGATCTGTGCCGATAGTCGCGATTTTTCCATCGCGTACGCGCAGGTCACCAGTCCAGCGGCGGCCCTCGTTGATCATTTCAGCGTTCTTGAACAGCCAGGCGTCAGTCATGCGAATGTGCTCCTTGAGCGCCACAGCGGCGCAGGACGAAGGTGTGGGGGACGGGGTCTTCTCCGCCCTCGCAAAGCGGTTGGCAGCGCATCAGGCGCCAGCCAGTCAGGACAATGCCGCGTGCGGGACCGAAACGCGCGATGGCTACGCGTGCATAATCGGAACAGGACGGATGGAACCGGCAGCGTTGTCCCAGCAGTGGGCTGAGCCAGCGCTTGTAGAGGGAAAGAAGGTAAATGAGGAGGCGGGTCACGATATCCGGCATCGGCCGGGCAGGGTGCCGGCAACCTTTAAGGGTTATAAGTATTCCAGAAGACGGGTTGCTGGGGTAACACATCTGGGCTATAACACCCCGCCGCCACGGCCACTAAGGTGAAGGATATGGCGAAAACCGCTCGTAGTTCCGCAGTAGCCAAAGCAGCCGCCGGAAAAGGCGGGGTGAAGACCGGTGACGCGAAAAAAGGCCGGACGGCCGCTTCCGGGGGGAAGAGCGTCACATCCACATCGAAGTCGCCGGTTCGTGCTGCTGCCAAGGCAGTGAAATCGACCAAGGCCGTGAAGCCGACAGCGAAGGCACCCGCCAGGCCCGTCGCCACCAAGGCGGCCGTGAAAAAGGCGGCGCCGGCCAAGGCAGTGCCGAAAAAGCCCACACCCGCCAAATCCGTGGTGGCCAAAGCTCCGGCAAAGAAAACGCCGGCGAAAAAAGCCGCCGTCGTTGCCAGGCCCAAGCCGGTAGCCAAAGTCGCGGCCCCCGCCCCGGCGAAGAAAGCGCCAGCCAGGCCAGTTGTTACCAAACCGGCAGCCAAAACACCGGTTGCGGCTACCAAGCCTGTCACGAAGACACCCGTAGCATCCGTTTCCAGGAATACCGCCCCGGTCAAGGCAGCTGCCTCGTCCAAAGCGGGTTCCGCACCTGCAGCGAAACCATCCGCTGTCGTGCAAGATGCCGTAAAGCCCGCCGAGGGTCGTACAGCATCCGCCGTTGCCGCCGCGGCACCCCGGACAGCGTCCGCGGTGTCCAGCCGCTCTTCATCCAAGAACGAAAAGTCCACGCAATCACGAATGAATAGCCTTGCCTCCCAAACCGCCGATAACGGCGTAACTCGCGAAGACGGCCGCTACGCGCTGCCGGCCACGACGCAGATCGAGCTTCCGACCGGCTACCGCCCGTCGGCCGACGAGGAATACATGAATCCCCGTCACCTCGCTTATTTCCGCAACAAGCTTCGCGACTGGCGCGATCAGCTTGTTGAGGAATCGCGTCAGACCATGGACAACCTCCGCGAGGAAGTTCGTGATGTTGGCGACGAAGCCGAGCGCGCTACCCGCGAAACCGAGAACTCCCTCGAACTTCGCACCCGCGACCGTTACCGCAAGCTGATTTCCAAGATCGACAAGGCCCTGCGCCGCATCGAAGAAGGCCGCTACGGTTACTGCGAAGAAACCGACGAAGAGATCGGCGTTGACCGTCTCGACGCCCGTCCCATCGCCACGCTGTCCCTGGATGCCCAGGAGCGTCGCGAGCACCTGCAGAAGCAGATGGGCGACTGATTGGTCGCTTGTCCGTGAGACGAGGAGCCCCGCTTGCGCGGGGCTTTTTTGTGGCGCGGCGGTTGGCCGCCTTGTGGGGACTTGCTCGCGATCCCTTCAGGCCAGCGCCGCAGCCGCATGTGCCTTCAGCTTGACCAGCATGGCCGCCAGACCGTTGGAGCGGGTGGGGGACAGGTGCTTGGCCAGGCCAATGGTCTGGATGAAGGTGGGCTCGGTATCCACGATTTCCCGGGCAGAGCGGTCGGAATAGACCCGCAGCACCAGGGCGATCAGGCCCGATACGATGGCCGAATCGCTGGTGGCATCGAAATGCATGCGCGAGGCGTCGCCGCCCGGCACCAGCCACACCATCGACTGGCAGCCATGGACGCGGTAGTCCTCGCTTTTCCACTCTTCGGGGAACGGGGCCAGCTGGCGGCCAAGGTCAATCAGGTACTGGTAGCGCTCGGTCCAGTCTCCGAAGAACGCGAACTCCTCCGCGATGGCGGCCTGGGCCTCGGCGGCGGTGCTTTCCTGTGGCTGGCTCATGCTTTTACCACACTCCAGCGCGTGCCCTGGGCACCGTCCTCGATCAGGATGCCGCGTGCCTTCAGCTCGTCGCGGATGGCATCGGAGCGGGCGAAGTCGCGGTTGGCCCGGGCCTGGCGGCGTTCTTCCAGCAGCGCCTCGATGGCATCGGCATCCACCTCGGAACCGTCGCTGGCCTGCTTGAACCACGCTTCGGGGTTCTGCTGAAGCAGGCCGAGCAAGGCGGCACCGCCCAGCAGGGCCGCCTTGGCCTCACGCCGGGCATCCGGGCCGCTGGCCTGACGGGCAGCGTCGGCCAGCTGCGAGATTTCAGCGAGCGCCTGGGGGGTGTTGAGGTCATCGCAGAGTGCTTCTTCCACGACCGTCGGCACGGGCAGGGTGCCGACTTCCACGTCGGCCATGTCGCGCAGGACGCCGTACCAGCCGTCCAGCGTGCGTACGGACTGGGTCATGGCGCTGTCGGACCAGTCCAGCGGCTGGCGATAATGACCTCGCAGCAGCATCAGGCGCAGTGCCTCGGCCGGGTGCTGGCGCAGCAGCTCGTGCAACTGGAGCACGTTGCCAACGGACTTGGACATCTTGCGTCCGTCGAAGGTCAACATGCCGTTGTGCAGCCAATAGCGTGCGAACACTTTGCCGCCGTGGGCGCAGGTGCTCTGGGCGATTTCGTTTTCGTGGTGCGGGAAGGTCAGGTCGACCCCGCCGGCATGAATGTCGATGGTCTCGCCCAGGTGCGCCTCGGACATGGCCGAGCACTCGATGTGCCAGCCCGGACGGCCCCGACCCCAGGGACTTTCCCAGCCCGGGGTGGTGTCATCAGAAGGCTTCCAGAGCACGAAATCACCAGGGTTCTTCTTGTACGGCGCCACTTCCACGCGGGCACCGGCCAGCAATTCGTCCGGGTCACGGCCCGACAGCTGACCGTATTGCGCGTAGGAGGCCACGTCGAACAGCACATGGCCCTCGGCGGCATACGCATGGCCGCTGGCCAGAAGCCGTCCGATCATGTCGATGATCTGCGCAATGTGGTCCGTGGCATGCGGCTCAATGTCGGGCGGAGCCACGCCCAGGCCGGCCATGTCCTCGCGGTAGGCGCTGGCAAAACGGTCAGTGATCTCGGAGATCGGCACGCCCTTCGCATGAGCGGCGGCGTTGATCTTGTCGTCCACGTCCGTGATGTTCCGCGCGTAGACCACGTTCGGGTAATGGCGGCGCAGCAGGCGCGCCAGCACGTCGAAGACCACCGGAGGCCGGGCATTGCCGATGTGGATGTAGCTGTAGACCGTGGGTCCACAGACATACATGGTCACCCGATCCGGGTCCTGCGGGGAGAACGCCTCGGTGCGGCGGGTCAGGGTGTTGTAGAGCGAAATCGCCATCGGGAGTCCGTTATCGGCCAGTCCCCGATATTACCAAGCCAGTCAAGGCCCGCGCGCGGCATTTCCACAGTTCCCACGCACATCCGGGCATTTGGTTGACACGCTTTTGAGGGCTCGCCCGGGAATTTCTAAGCGTGGATTCAGCGTGAACTTGGTGAAATGCAAGTTATAGCGCTGCAAGAAACGCGCCTTCGGAGGTCGCACTACATGTCCCGCCTGCTCATTCCCGCATTCCTTCTCGCGTTTGTCGCCACTGGCGCCAGCGCGCAAGACGGTCGTTATCCGCCTCCTCCCCAGCAGGACGACAACACCCATTTCGGGTGGGCCGACGTTCTGCGCGTCGATCCGGTCTACGGTGTGTCGCGTGTCGAGACCCCGCGCCAGGAATGCTACGACCAGCCCGTCGTGCGCCGTGAGCAGAGCAGTGGCAGCACCGCCGGCACCATTCTGGGCGCCGTTGTAGGTGGCGTCCTCGGCAACACGGTCGGCAAGGGCGACGGTCGCAAGGCCGCCACGGTGATCGGCGCCGTGGCGGGCGGTGCGGTCGGCAACAACGTCAGCCGTGGCGACGATCGGGTCTACCAGGGCACGGAAACCCGCTGCCGCGACGTCAGTTCCATCTCGGAACAGCGCCGCATCGCCGGATATGATGTGGAATATCGGTATCGCGGCGAAGTGTATGTTTCCCGTCTGAATTACGATCCGGGCGAGCGCCTCCGGGTTCGCGTCAGCGTGGCCCCGGCCGACTGACCCCACAAACCGCCGCCTTCCGGGGCGGCGGTTTATTGTTGCGCGACGCACCAATTGTCGGCATGATGCCGACTCATAGCTTCCCAAGGCCCTCCTTGTGTCCACCGCTGTCTACACCGCGAATGTCCTTACCAGCGCCCGCATGGCCGCAGGAATGACCTCGCGTGCTCGTCGACCGTACATCGGACACATGGCCGGGTAGGCTGTCGCGCGCGATTCATACGTATCGACTAAAAACCCGGCCACGTGCCGGGTTTTTTTGTTTCCGGGTTTCGTGATCTTCCCTTCCACTTTTCGCTCCGAACTGGATTGCCATGACCGTTCGCCATTTCCTCTCCACCCAGGATTACAGCCGCGCCGAGATCGACGCCCTGCTGGAGCAGGCCGCTGAGTTCAAGCGTTCGCCCGCAGGCCACCAGCTGGCCGGCAAGTCCATCGCGCTGATGTTTTTCAACCCCTCCATGCGCACGCGCACCAGCTTTGAGCTAGGGGCGTTCCAACTGGGCGGTCACGCCATCGTGCTGTCGCCGGGCAAGGACGCATGGCCCATCGAGTTCGAGGTGGGCAGCGTGATGGACGGTGATACCGAAGAGCACATTGCCGAAGTGGCGCGTGTGCTGTCGCGCTATGTGGACATCATTGCCGTACGCGCCTTCCCGAAGTTCGTGGACTGGTCGGTCGACCGCGAAGACAAGGTGCTGAAGGCCTTTGCCCACTACGCGACGGTACCGGTCATCAATCTGGAAACGATCACTCACCCGTGCCAGGAGCTGGCCCACGCGCTGGCGCTGAAAGAGCACCTGGGCAATTTGCAGAACCGCAAATACGTTCTCACCTGGACGTACCACCCCAAGCCGCTGAACACCGCCGTGGCCAACTCGGCGCTGATGATCGCGACGAAGATGGGCATGGACGTCACCCTCCTGTGTCCCACGCCGGACTATGTGCTCGACGAGCGCTACATGGAATTTGCGAAGGCCAACGCGCGTGAAAACGGCGGCTCGCTGAAGGTGTCTCATGACATCGAAGCGTCCTACCGCGATGCCGACGTCATCTACGCGAAGAGCTGGGGCGCGATCCCGTTCTTCGGCCGCTGGGACGAAGAGAAGGCCATCCGCGAGGCCAACAGGCACTTCATTGTTGACGAGGCCAAGATGGCGCTCACCAACAACGGTCTGTTCAGCCACTGCCTGCCGCTCCGCCGTAACGTCAAGGCGACCGATGCCGTCATGGATTCGCCGGCGTGCATCGCCATCGACGAGGCAGAGAACCGTCTGCACGTGCAGAAGGCCGTGATGGCGTCGCTCATGGCGCATTCGCAGGCACAGAAGTCCGGCCTCGGTTTCTGATCCGCCTTTTCTTTTTCTTCTGACTCGCCCTTAAAGACTTTCCGGAGCTTTTCCACTCATGTCCAGCAAAGATATCGTCCTCGCGTTTTCCGGCGGCCTCGACACCAGCTTCTGCGTGCCTTACCTCATGGAGCGCGGCTACAACGTGCATACCGTGTTCGTTGATACCGGTGGTGTGTCGGCTGAAGAGCGCGAGTACATCGAGCAGCGCGCCATCGAACTGGGCGCCGCTTCGCATCGCACGGCAGACGCAGGCCAGGCCATCTGGGACAGCTTCGTCACGCCGCTGATCTGGGCAGGTGAGTTCTATCAGGGCCAGTACCCGCTGCTGGTGTCTGACCGTTACCTGATCGTGCAGGAATCACTGAAGCGTTGCGACGAACTGGGCACGAAGCTCTTCGCGCACGGCTGCACCGGCATGGGTAACGATCAGGTGCGTTTCGACCTCACGGTAAAGGCGCTGGGTGACTACACGATCATCGCGCCGATCCGCGAAATTCAGCGCGAACACACGCAGGTCCGTGCGTACGAGCAGAAGTACCTGGAAGACAAGGGCTTTGAAGTCCGCGCCAAGACCAAGCACTACACCATCAACGAGAACGTTCTGGGTGTGACCATCTCTGGCGGCGAAATCGACGCATGGGAAATCCCGGGTGAGGGCGCCATCGGCTGGTGCGCACCGCGCAGCGAATGGCCGGTGGAACCGAAGCAGATTTCACTGGGCTTCGAGAAGGGCACCGCAGTGTCGCTCAACGGCAAGCCGGCGTCGGGTCCGGAAATTCTCCAGTACCTCAACCATGAACTGGCGAAGTACGGCGTGGGTCGCAGCTTGTACACGGGCGATACCAACATCGGCCTGAAGGGCCGCATCGTGTTCGAGGCACCGGCACTCACGGCGCTTCTCACGGCGCATCGTGCGCTGGAAGAAACCGTGCTCAGCAAGCAGCAGAACCGCTTCAAGCCGGAAATTGGCCGCAAGTGGACGGAAGTGGCATACGAGGGCTTCTTCAACGACCCCATCAAGGCCGATCTGGAAGCCTATCTGGTCTCTACCCAGCGCAAGGTCGATGGCACGGTCATCATCGAAACGCGCGGCGGTTCCGTGTATGCCGTGAAGGTCGAATCGAAGAATATCCTGCAGACCTCGAAGGCTACCTATGCACAGGCAGCCGATTGGGGCGTGGCGGAAGCCGAGGGCTTCATCAAGCTCTACGGCATGAGCTCCACGGTGTGGGCTGAAGTGGATCGTCAGACCAAGTGAGCGAGCTGCGGATCAGCATGGAAAAGCACGAGCTCGATATCGGGCTCGTGCATGCCTTCCTTTCCACGCAGACGGCATGGGCGAAGGGCATTTCCCGCGATATCGTGGAGCGGTCGATCGAACACTCGCTGTGTTTCGGCGGCTACCTCGGCGATCAGCAGGTCGCGTTCGCGCGGGTAACGACTGACCGGGCCACGTTTGCCTATCTGGCCGATGTGTTCGTGCTGCCAGAGCATCGAGGAAAGGGCTATTCAAAGCGGCTCATGGAAGCCGTGATGGCCTGTCCTGACTTGCAGGGGCTGCGTCGTTTCATGCTGGCGACATCGGATGCCCATACGCTGTATCAGCTGTTCGGATTCAACCGTCCCACCCGGCCGGAAACGCTCATGGAGCGTTACCATCCGGACGTCTATACGGACGCGGCCGGACTGGCCGCCATCAACGGAACCTCATGAACAAGCTACTGGACGATACCCTGACCCATCTGCGCGCGCTGGTCGGGTTCGACACGCGCAACCCGCCGCGAACCATTGGTACCGGTGGCATTTTCGATTACCTGACCTCGGTACTTCCGGGTTTTGAAGTCCAGGTGGTCGATTTCGGCGCCGGTGCCGTGAATCTCTACGCGGTGCGGGGCAAGCCGAAGTATCTGTTCAATGTGCATCTGGACACGGTGCCGGACTCCCCGCACTGGACGGCCAGCCCGTTCGAGCTGCGCGTGGGCGCGGATCGCGCGGTGGGTCTGGGTTCGTGCGACATCAAGGGCGCGGCGGCCGCGCTGGTGGCGGTAGCCAACGCGTCGCAGGGCGACATGGCGCTGCTGCTGTCCACCGACGAGGAAGCCAACGACGCGCGTTGCATCGAGGGCTTCCTGAAGACGCCACGTGACTATGCCGCCATCATCGTCGCCGAGCCGACGAAGGGCGAAGCGGTGCTGGCGCATCGTGGCATCCATTCGGTGCAGATGAGCTTCAGCGGCCGGGCAGGGCACGCTTCCGGCGACCAGAAGCCCAGCGACAGCGCGCTGCATCAGGCCATTCGCTGGGGCGCGGCGGCACTCGACTTCGTCCAGGCGCAGTCGCATGAGCGCTTCGGCGGCCTCACCGGTCTGCGCTTCAACATCGGCAAGGTCGAAGGCGGCATCAAGGCCAACGTCATTGCGCCCACCGCAGACATCCGTTTCGGCTTCCGTCCGCTGCCGACGATGAATCCGGACCAGATGCTGGAAACCTTCCGCACGCTGGTGGAGCCGGCGCCGGTGACCTTCGGTGAAACCTTCCGCGGCGACTCGCTGCCCGCAGGCGACACGGCTTCGGCCGAAACCCGTCGCCTTGCCGCGCGCGATATTGCCGATGAACTGGAGATTCCGGTAGGCAACGCCGTGGACTTCTGGACCGAAGCAGCGCTGTTCTCCGCTGCCGGTTACACCTCCTTCGTGTACGGCCCGGGAGACATCGCCCAGGCGCACACGGCCGACGAATGGGTCGCTCTCGACCAGCTGCAGCACTACGCGCAAACCATCTACCGGATCGTTGAAAGTGGAAACGCATAAGCACACCCGCAAGACCATCGTCCGCCTGCTGTCCAGCATGGGCAGCGCGCGCGAGATCCAGCAGTACCTGAAGCGCTTCTCGCAGCTGGATGCGAAGCGCTTTGCCGTCGTGAAAGTGGGCGGTGCCGTGCTGCGCGATGATCTTCCCGCGCTGACCTCGTCGCTGGCGTTCCTGCAACAGGTGGGCCTCACGCCCATCGTGCTGCATGGCGCGGGTCCGCAGCTGGACGAAGAGCTGTCGGCTGCCGGCATCGAAAAGCACACGGTTCATGGTTTGCGGGTAACCACACCCGAAGCGCTGGCTATTGTGCGCAAGGTGTTCCAGTCGCAGAACCTGCGTCTGGTCGAGGCACTGCAGGAAGCCGATACGCGCGCCACCTCCGTACCGTCCGGTGTGTTCACGGCCGACTATCTCGATCCGGAAACCTACGGTCTGGTTGGGAAGGTGCGCGAGATCAACCTCGCTCCCATCGAGGCGAGCCTGCGTGCGGGGTCCATTCCCGTGATCGCCAGCCTGGGTGAAACCGACGCTGGCCAGATCCTCAACATCAATGCGGACTTCGCCGCAAACGAACTGGTGCGCGTGTTGCAGCCGTACAAGATCGTGTTCCTTACCGGCACCGGCGGCCTGTTGAACGGCGAAGGCGAGATCATCGACTCGATCAACCTCTCCACCGAATACGACCAGTTGCTCGCGCAGCCGTGGCTGCATTCGGGCATGCGCCTGAAGATCGAGCAGATCAAGGACCTGCTGGACGATCTGCCGCTGACCTCGTCGGTGTCGATCACGCGTCCGTCCGAGCTTGCCAAGGAACTGTTCACGCACAAGGGTTCGGGCACGCTGGTGCGTCGCGGTGAGCGCGTGCTGCGTTTCGAGTCGTGGGAGGGCGTGGACCTGACGCGCATGCGCGAACTCATTGAATCGAGCTTCGGCCGCACGCTGGTGGAAGACTATTTCAGCCGCACAAAGCTGTATCGCCTCTACGTCAGTGAAAACTATCGCGCTGCGATGATCCTCACCAACGAGGGCGGCTTCGCGTACCTGGACAAGTTCGCCGTGCTCGACGAGGCCCAGGGCGAAGGCCTCGGTCGCGCCGTGTGGCAGGTGATGCGCGATGAAAACCCGAAGCTGTTCTGGCGTTCGCGCCACGGCAACATCATCAATCATTTCTACTACGCTGAATCCGACGGCTGCTTCAAGCAGGATCGCTGGAAGGTGTTCTGGTATGGGCTGGACAACTTCGCCGATATCGAAGCCTGCGTGAACCACAGCGGCACGCGCGCCGCCACCCTGACGGACTGATTCCATGTCGAAGAAAACCATCGGTATCGTCGGCGCGCGCGGTCACACGGGCGCCGAACTCATTCGCCTTGTAGCGAACCATCCTGGCCTTGAGCTTGCCTTCGTGTCGTCGCGTGAACTCGCCGGCCAGCGTCTGGCCGATCACAACGAGGCTTACCAGGGCGAGCTTCATTTCACGAATCTCGATGCGGCAGCGGTTGCTGCCTCGGGTGTGAACGTGGTCATCCTTGCTCTGCCCAACGGTGCGGCCAAGCCGTTTGTCGAAGCCATCGACGCGGCAGCTGGCGATATGGTCATCGTTGATCTGTCGGCCGACTATCGCTTCGACGAGCGCTGGTATTACGGCCTGCCGGAGCTTTATCGCGAGCGGTGGCGCGGCGAGAAGCGCGTGAGTAACCCGGGCTGCTACGCCACGGCTGTGCAGTTGTCGATTGCTCCCATCAAGGACATGCTGGCCGCACCGCCCGTGTGCTTCGGCGTGTCGGGCTATTCGGGAGCGGGCACCACGCCCTCGGATCGCAACGACCCGGAAAAACTCCGCGACAACCTCATGCCGTACTCGCTGACCGGTCACATGCACGAGCGCGAAGCCAGCCGTCACCTTGGCGTGCCTGTGGAATTCATGCCGCACGTTGCACCTCATTTCCGCGGCCTGACCGTCACGACCAATCTTTACCTCGCCCGTCCCATGAAGCGCGATGAAGTGGTGGCACGCTTCCATGGCGCCTACAAGAACGAAAAGCTCGTCACTGTGCTGGACGATGCGCCGTGGGTCAGCCGCATTGCCAACAGGCATCACGTGGAAATCGGCGCCTTCGAGATGTCTGCCGATGGCCGTCGCGTGGTCGTTGTAGCCACGCTGGACAATCTGCTGAAGGGTGCTGCCACCCAGGCCATGCAGAACGTGAACCGCACGCTCGGTTTTGACGAATACACCTCCATTCCGGTTTGAAAGGCCCATCACGATGACCCAGCCGCTCTGGCAGAAATCCGACAGCAAGGTCGATCCGCGCATCATGCGCTTCCTCGCCGGCAACGACGTGGTTCTTGATCGCGAGTTTTTCCTGCACGACATCGTCGCCAGCAAGGCGCACGTGGAAGGACTCGCGAACATCGGCGTGGTATCCACCGACGAACGCGATGCGCTGCTGCGCGAACTGGATGCGCTGGCTGCCGATTTTTCGGCGGGCCAGTTCATTCTTGACGAGCGCTTTGAAGATGGCCACTCGGCCATCGAGGCGCGCCTGACCGAACGCCTGGGTGACGCTGGGCGTCGCGTGCACACCGGTCGCAGCCGTAACGACCAGATTCTGGTGGCCACGCGTCTGTGGCTGAAAGAACAGCTCACCACGCTGGAAGCCACGTGCCGCCAGGTGGCCGAGGTCTGCCTGGATCGTGCCGCTGGCGATGCCCTGCCGATGCCCGGCTATACGCATATCCAGCGCGCCGTGGTGTCGTCCACGGGCATGTGGTTCGCGGCATTCGCCGAGGCCTTCATCGACAACACGCTGCGTGCGCGCCAGGCACTGGACTGGATTGATGCCAATCCGCTGGGCACGGCCGCGGGCTATGGCGTGAACGTGGCGCTGGATCGCGAGCATACGACTCAGCGCCTGGACTTTGCCCGCATGCAGATTTCGCCGATCTACGCGCAGCTGTCGCGCGGCAAATTTGAAATGGCAGCGCTGGACGCCGTGGGGACGGCGTTGCTCGATACACGTCGCCTGGCATGGGATCTGTCGCTGTTCACGACAGCCGAGTTCGACTTCGTGCGCCTGCCGGGCGAGTACACCACCGGTTCGTCCATCATGCCGAACAAGCGTAATCCGGACGTGGTGGAACTGCTGCGTGGCAGCTACGCGGCCGTGGCCGCTGCGCGCACGGAGATCGAGCAGTTGCTGTCGCTCCCCTCCGGCTACCAGCGCGACCTGCAGTTCTCCAAGGGCTCGCTGTTCCATGGCTTCACACACGGTCTGGCCGCGCTGGAACTTCTGCCGGACATGCTGGCCCGCATGGAATGGAAGGCCGAGCGTATGCGTGCCGCCATCGAACCTGCCATGTACGCCACGGACGTGGCTATCGAGCAGGCCGTGGCCGGCGTGCCGTTCCGCGATGCCTATCGCGCGGCGGCGGAAACGGCCGCGTCGGCGGGTGAGGGGCGTACGCCCGAATCCAGCCTGGCGGCGCGTGTCTCGCCGGGCGCCGGACATGATCTGCGTCTGGACGTGCTTCGCGCGCGTCTTAGCCGGAGCTGATCGACGTGTAAAAGGGGAGCGGGATGGCAATTCGGTTCGAGGAACAGATGCTGCCATCCTGGCGGCGTGCGGTACTGAAGGTCGGCAGCAGCCTGCTTGCTGCCGACAACGGTGGTTTGAGTCCTCGTTACGCCGCCGCCCTGGCGGCATTCGTGCGCCAGAGCCGTGCGCAGGGGAGGGACGTGGTCATTGTCTCTTCGGGGGCCGTCGCTGCGGGCCGCGCGCTGGCCGGCCCTTCCTCGCCCACGGCGCTTCCCGCCCGCCAGGCGCTGGCCGCCATTGGACAGAGTCGCCTCATGGCTCTGTGGCAGAGTTTCTTCGACGAACCCGTGGCCCAGGTGCTGCTCACGCACGACGACCTGCGCCATCGCCGCCGCTATCTCAATGCGCGTAGCACGCTTCGCGAATTGCTCGCGCTTCGGGTCATTCCCGTCATCAACGAAAACGACACGGTGGCCGTCGACGAGCTGAAGCTCGGCGACAACGACAATCTTGCCGCCATCGTCGCCGCGCTGGTCGATGCCGACCTGCTGATGATCGCCAGCGACATCGGCGGCCTGTACAGCGCCAATCCGCGCACGTCGCCCGACGCCGTGCCCATCGCGGATGTGGCGGCCATCACGCCTGAGCTGTTTGCGATGGCGGGTGGCAGTGGCACGCGGTCAGGAACCGGCGGCATGCGCACCAAGCTGGAAGCCGCCGAAAAAGCCGCAGCCGCAGGTATCGACACCGTGCTGTTCGACGGCACCAGTGGCGAGGTGGCACGGGCGTTGGGCGAAGGGCGCCTGTACGGCACGCGTATCCACGCGGCGCGCACGCGGCTGGCCGCGCGAAAGTACTGGTTGCGCCATGCACCGGCAGGCGGGCGGATCGTGGTGGATGCGGGTGCGCGCATCGCGTTGCGCGAACGGGGCGCCTCGCTGCTTCCTGGAGGCGTCGTGCGCTCGGAGGGCGAGTTCGCGCGTGGCGATGTGGTGGAGATTGTCGACCCCGACGGCGGCGTGATCGGGCGGGGGGTCAGTCAGTACGCGGCCACCGATATCCATCGGTTGTTCGGGCGCCACACGCGCGAGATCGAGTCCATACTCGGTTACAGCTACGGCGAAAACATCATCCATCGCGACGATCTGGTCGCGCTTTGATTCAGCGGGAGACGAGGCTCATGTCGATTCGGGACGATGCACTGGCTTGCCGCGATGCCTCGCTGGCTGTCGGCACACTCGGCACCGCCGCCCGGCGGGCGCTGCTTTGCGATATGGCCGCCGCGCTGGCCGCCGCTGCCGAAACGGTGCTCGTGGCCAACGCGAAGGACATGGCCGAGGGCCAGGCCGCGCGCATGGCGCCCGCGATGCTCGACCGGCTTCGGCTGGACCCGGCGAGGCTCGAGGCGATGGTTGCCGCCATCGAAACGGTTGCCATGCTGCCCGACCCGGTGGGGCAGGTGACCCGCACCGAGGTTCGTCCCAATGGGCTCAGTGTGCAGCGCGTGCGCGTGCCGCTGGGCGTCATCGCCATGATCTATGAGGCTCGCCCCAACGTCACGGCCGATGCGGCCGCGCTCTGCCTGATGGCCGGCAACGGCGTGATCTTGCGTGGAGGGTCGGATGCGCGGCATTCCAATCGCGCCATCGCCGATGCCATGCGCTCGGTGCTACCCGCTCACGGCGTGCCCGCGGCTGCCCTGACGCTGATGAGTGACACCGCGCGCGATGCCATGGTGGAGCTGTTGCAGCTGGTCGATATCGTGGATCTGGCCATTCCGCGCGGCGGCGAGGGCCTTATCCGTTTTGTGACCGAACATGCACGCGTTCCCGTCATCAAGCACTACAAGGGCGTATGCCATCTGTATGTGGATCGCGATGCGGATGTCGACCTCGCGCTGGGTCTGCTGATCAACGGCAAGACCAGTCGCCCGGGTGTGTGCAATGCGCTGGAAACGCTGCTTGTGCATGCGGATATCGCCGCGAGCTTCGTGCCGCTTGCGGTGGCCGCGCTGCGCGAGCGGGGCGTGGAAGTCCGTGCGTGTGAGCGCTCGCGCGAGTTTGTCGCCGACCTCGCGCCTGCCGACAATACCGACTACGGCGCGGAGTTTCTGGATCTGGTAATCGCGATGCGCGTCGTGGCGGATGTGGATGAGGCCATGACGCATATCCGTCGTTTTGGTTCGGACCATACGGAAGTGATCGCCACGCGCAATGAAGCGGTAGCGGAGCATTTCGTGCGAGGGCTGCGCTCGGCGGTTGTGATGGTCAATGCGTCGTCGCGTTTCAGCGACGGCGGTGAGCTGGGTCTCGGCACTGAGATCGGCATCTCCACGACGCGTCTGCATGCCTATGGCCCGATGGGTGCCGAGTCGCTGACCGTCGAACGTTTCGTGGTGCGGGGAACAGGACAAATCCGTTAGCGCCCACCCGCCGTGAAGCTCATCCTGCGCTATCGGATTCGTCGACGAAGTCCAGTCGCTCCGATATCCACGTGTTTACTATGGCGGCAGCGACGCGTCTGGCTTCGTCGGCCGACATTCCGCGATGTGTCTGCAACCAGGCGGCAGTCGCGTCGCGCGCGGGGCCGATGGCGGCCAGGGCTTTCTGGCGATTGCCCGGTGACCAGGTCTCGTCGTCCTTCCATGCGCGGATGGTGGCCGTGGCGTCTTCTTTGGCAGCAACTTTGGGATTGAGGAAATCGCGGGGTGCAGTGGTAGCTCGCAGGGCGTCGATGCGCCACTGGGCGTAGGAGGCGAAACGAATGGTACCTGCGCTGGCGCTGGCCAGATCGACAGCGGGGCCGACGGCGGCGGCCAGTGCTTTCCATGCAGGCTGGTCGAAGAGTCCCGGCTCCGGTTCGCATACCGGCGCGTAGGAGTCACGGGACGAGCCGTAGAGGCCGCCCATGGCCTGATAGGCGGCATCGCCTTGTCGTGCAAACACGAAGCAGTGAACGTAAGGCCGTTCTGTCTGTTCGATATGCATGCGCAACAGCGTCAGTACTACGACGTCGCGGGATTTCCGGGGGTCTTTCGCCATGTCGGCAACAATCCCGTGCGCGAATCTGTCTTCGCTGATGGCGGCCAGTGCTGTCTGGAACGCCTTCTGACCCTCCGTTGCGGTCACGCCCGAAGCCGGCGCGAAGCGTTGCAGGTAGGCCAGCCAGGCGGAAGCCAGACCGCCGCGGTACGTGCGAAGTACCGTGGCGGCGCCCTTGGGATCGTTGGGAATGCGGGCGATGGCGGCGTCCAGCGCTTTCGCAGAACGCGCGCGGACGGCCTCCAGCTCGTTTGCACGATGGGTCATGCTGTCGCGCAGGCAGTCTGCCCGCGCAGCACACGTATCGCGCTGCGTCATCCACATGCGCTGGCTGGCGCGAAGCGCCGTCGCCTCGGTGGTGGTTGAGGCATCCAGTGCGCTCTTGTATGCCTCCGCCAGTTGATCGTCCAGGCTGCCCAGGCTCTGGTCGGCGCAAATGGCTTTCTCGGTCGGGGTCTGCGCCTTCGCGCAGTCGAACGATGCAGCGTGTGCGGGCAAGGCGCCGAGCGCGACGAGCGCCAGAAAGTACTTCTTCATGAACGATCCGATGTCAGTTCAGGTGGGAAACCAGTGAGACAGGGCGGCGCGCAGACGATCCGATTCGTTGGCCATCGCGTAGTAAGCACGATCAAGTGCATCGGCGAATGCGTGTCGATCCAGCGCCACGGTTTCCGGGCGGCCCGTATCCTGGGATACGTATTCGATGAGAACGCGCTGACCGTCGATCCATGCCTGCGTGCCCAGGATGAAGTCCGGATGGTCGTAGCGTGATGCGCCGGCGTCCGGTGCGTGGGCAACGGGCGTGCGTATATCCGCTGGTGCGTGGCGGAGCAGGTCGATCAGCGCGCGGAATGTGTCCGGCTCATCCGCGAACAGGTCGATGCGATCCATGCGGGGACCGGCGAATACTTCCACCGCACCCTGCATCGCCAGCATGCCTGAGTAGCCGTCGGGGCGAGCGCTCCGGTGCGCAAGCACGGCGATCAGCGCGGCGACGTAGCGGTCGCTGATCGTGCGGTTCTCCGCAAGCCATGCGGCGCTGACGTCGACGCTGTTGATTTTGTAGCCGTTGGTGACGGCCTCAAGACCGCGATGGGAAAGGCCCGCAGGAACCGGGGGAAGCGCCACATCGCGGCCGCCGGGCAGTAGACCCATGGCGCTGCGTGCTGGCACCGTGCGCAGCCAGTGCGTCACGGCCTGCACGGCAAAGCCCGTGCCCTGTTCGCTATAGGGCGCCGGATAGACGTCTGTGACCGCCATCAGCGGTCACGCCAGGCAACCACCGCGTCGGTGAAGCCGAGGCAGTCGCTGAAACGGTTGTACAGCGGAGTGGGCGAGATGCGGATGACGTCGGGCTCGCGCCAGTCACCCACGATGCCGTGTTCCATGAGGTATTCGAACAGCTCGCGTCCGGCATCACGTCCGGCACGCACGCGAATGGACAACTGAGCGCCACGCTGGGTGGGATCCGATGGCGTAACCACGTCCAGGGTTTCGGGTAACCGCGTGTGTACCAGCCACTCCAGATAACTGGTGAGGTCGCGCGATTTGGCGACCAGGCGATCCATGCCGGCGCGATGGAAAATGTCCAGCGAGATGCGCATGGGCGCCAGCGCGAGAATGGGCGGGTTGGACAGCTGCCAGCCGTCCGCGCCCGGCGTCGGCACGAACTGCGGACCCATGCGGAAGCGCGTGGCCCTGTCGTGACCCCACCAGCCGGCGAACCGAGGAAGGTCCGCCTTGCCGTGGCGCTGATGCACGAACGCGCCACCGACGGCGCCGGGGCCGCTGTTCAGATATTTGTAACTGCACCAGATGGCGAAGTCCGCGCCGGAGTCGTGCAGTTGCAGCGGCAGGTTGCCCACCGCATGGGCAAGATCGAAGCCCACCACGCAACCGCGCGCATGTGCGGCGTCCACGATTGCTTTCAGGTCAAACGCCTGACCGGTGCGGTACTGGATGCCCGGCAGCATCACCAGCGCGATGCGCGCGCCGTGTTCGGCCAGTACGCGTTCGATGGTGGCCTGGGAGATGCCGCCGCCTTCGCTGTCCGGTTCCACTTCGATCAGTGCCGTGGCCGGATCAAAGCCATGGAAGCGGATCTGCGATTCCACCGCATAGCGATCCGTCGGGAAGGCACCCGCTTCGATGAGGATGGCCGGGCGCTGCGCAGTTGGCCGATAGAAGCTGACCATCATCAGGTGCAGATTCACGCCCAGCGTGTTCATCGCCACGACTTCGTCCGGCCGCGCGCCGACCACTTCGGCCAGATGCTCACGAACCGTTTCATGATACGTCAGCCACGGGAGCGGGCCACGGAAATGGCCCTCCACCGCTTCGGTGCCCCATTGATCCAGCTCGTCGTTGATGGCGGCGCGCACGGCTTTCGGTTGCAGGCCGAGCGAGTTGCCACAGAAGTACAGGCTGTCGGCGCCATGGTGTGGCGGGATCAGGAACTCGTCGCGGAATGACCGCAGCGGATCAGCGGCGTCCCGGGCGTCGGCCCAGGCGCGGGTGGCTTCGTAAGAGGTCATGGAAAATTCTTCAGAGGGTCATGCGCGCCGCGACATCGTCGCATCCGCGGTCGAACGCCGCGTTCCACGCGGCGGTGCCGCTGGGACGTGCGCAGCGCAGCTGGATGGCGCGATTGCCCGCAAACCAGTAACGCTCGCGATAGCTTACCTTCACGCCGCTTTCTTCGGCGGTGTAGAGGAAGTCGTTGGCCGTGGCGGATTTGCCGGCGGCATAGCCTTTCATGCCTTTGGCGCGCACCACGAAGCCGTCCACATACTGGTTGAAAGCGGACAGATTGCTCACCTGTTTCACAGTGACGGTCACGCGCGCCATGGTGCTGGCGGAAGGCGACGGGTCCGGCACCTGGAATACCTGAACTTCCGGATCGCCATCGGTCTGCATGATGCTGAGCCAGGTGTCGGGCGTGGAGAAGCGGACGGTGCCTCCGGCCATCTGCACGTCGCCCGCAAAGGCGGTGGAGCTGCCAAGCAGCAGCGCGGTGGCAAGCACACTCAGACTACGGGTCATGCGCGGTTCCTGTCAGGACGGGAAGCGGGATGCGGGAAGACCCAGCCACTCCAGCGCAGTGCCATGAAACAGGCGCGCGCGGGACGTGTCATCAAGCCCCAGTGCCTCGATCCCGCTTCCGGGCACCTGTTCCCCAAGCGGGAAAGGATAGTCGGTTCCGAGCATCACGCGCTCGACGCCGGTCACATCCAGCAGATACCGGAGCGCCAGCGGATCGTGCACGCAGGAGTCGAAATACAGCCGCGAAAGGTACTCGCGGGGATTGCGCGCGTTGTCGGTGGCCACGATATCCGGACGCATGCGGAAACCGTGTTCGATGCGGCCGATGGAATAGGGGAAGCTGCCGCCCCCGTGAGCCAGCATGATCTTCAGATTGGGCAGCCGCTCCAGCACGCCGCCAAACACCAGCGAGCAGGCCGCACGGGACTGTTCGGCGGGCATGCCGACCAGCCACGGCAGCCAGTATTTGGGCATGCCGGCGCTGCCCATCATGTCCCAGGGGTGCACCAGAAGCGCCGCGCCCATGTCGGCGGCCGCTTCAAAGAAGGGGAAGAGTTCGGGGGCGTCCAGGTTCCAGTCGTTGCAGTGCGAGCCGATCTGCACGCCTTGCAGGCCCAGCTCATCCAGGCAGCGTTCCATCTCGCGGATGGCCATGTCCGGAGCCTGAAGCGGCACGGTGCCGATGCCTGCGTAGTGACGACGGTAGTCGTTGCAGACGGTGGCCATGGAGTCGTTGAGGTGGCGGTGCAGTTCCAGCGCCTGATAGCCGGGCGCCCAGTAGGAGAACATCACCGGCACGGTGGAGATGACCTGGACGTCGACGCCGTACTTCGCGTAGTCGTCGATGCGGTGCTGTGGGTCGAACGCCGATTCCCACACCTCCCGGAAGAACTTGCCGTCCTTGTAGATCCGGTGGTGGCCGCCGGTGCGGGTCATCACGGGAAAGCGGTCGTCGGCGTACTTGCCGGCAAGATCCGGCCAGTCACGCGGGAGGATGTGTGCGTGCGTGTCGATTTTCAGCATGTCATCGAGTGTAGCTGCATCCCGTTGCACACCCGTTTCGCGCTGCAACAACGCCGCTCAGGCCTCCGCGTTGCGGCGGGCAATCACGTGCCCGATGGTGTCCACGTTGTCGGTGAGACGGTCGGTGACCCGGTCGATGGAGTCGGCCAGCTCCCGGTCGCGCATGCGTGCCATGTGCTCGGCCAGCTGGCGCTGCATGGCACGCAGGTCAGCCGGCGGCACGGGCTCGCGGCCCTCGCCCAGCGCCAGGGCCTGCTCGTGCAGGTGGTCGGCGCAGGCCGTGATGAAGGGCGCCACCAGAATCCACTCGGCGGGCACTGTCTCGCCGTCGATCAGGGCTTCCAGCGTCATGGCGGTTCGGGCCAGGCGATTGCCGTTGGCATACATCGTTTCGGCAAGTTCCTGCAGATGCGCCGGGGTGCCCGGTTCGGCCCGCAGGCGGTCCACGGATGCCAGCGCGTTGGTGCGCGCCGTGCGTGCGGCGGTGCGGGCATCGTGCCGGTGCGTGCGTGAATCGGGGGCGGCCAGCACGCGCACATAGGTGGCGTACGCGTCCAGCATCTCGGCCAGCGCCACGCGCGCGCGGTTGCGCTCCCATGTGGGCCAGAGCACGTACGCAAGCAGCGCCAGGCCGCTGCCCAGCGCGGTGTTGAGCACGCGGTCGTACATGGCGGCGGCCGAGTCCACGCCCTCGAATGACAACAGCACCACGACGGTGCCCGTGAGCGCGGCCACGGCAATGCCGTAGTGCGCCGTGGCCAGATAGCGGAAGGCGACGCAAAGCACACCCATCAGCGCGATATGTGCCCAGATGACATTGGGCGTGATGCTGAGCAGGAAGGAGGTCAGCACCAGGCCCAGGATGGTGCCGACCACGCGCAGCAGTCCGAAATTGAGCGTGGCGGCGAAGTCCGGGCGCAGCACGATGGCCGCGGTCATCGGCAGCCAGTAGCCGTGTGGCAGCTCGGCGTAGCGCGAGACCACAAACGCCAGCGTCAGCACCACCGCGCAGCGCACCGCGTGGCGGAAGGCCACCGAGTTGGGCGTGAGGTTGGCGCGCAGGGTTGCCAGCGTGGAGGCGCTGCGTAGCGCTTCCGGCAACGCGGTTTCTGCCGCCTGTGCGCGTAGCTCGCCGCGGCTGCCTGCCCAGTTGGTGTTTCGCACCGCCGCTGCCAGCTGGCCGGACAGTGCGCGGATATGGGCGGTCATGCCTTCGCCCGCGCTGCCGCCAAGCAGGGCGCGCTCGCTGGCCTGAAGGGTGTTGAGTGCACGTTCGGCACGCTCGGGCGGTTCGGCGTCGTCCAGTGCGTCGGCAGTGGCGGCAAGCACGCGCGCGGCGTCGGCGCGGAACATGTCCTGCATGCCGTCGCGGCGCCGATCCAGTTCACCCATGGCCACCAGTTCAAGACGGATGCGTTCGGCCAGTTCAAGCAGCACGCGGAAGGCTTCCATCGCGCGGCCACGCGCACGATGGCGGCCGAGCAGCGTGGTTTGCAGCACGGTCATGGAGTCGGTGAGGCCGGGCGCGTCGCTGTCGTTCTCGCGTTGTCGTGCGAGCTCCGCGAGCCCGCGATATACATTCGCCAGCGCCTGACGCTCGGGTCGATAGCGTTGCAGTGGCCACGCGGCAACGGAGAACAGGGCGAGCAGCATGCCGCCGGAAAAAATCAGTCCCCCACCGATCAGTGCATCGTCGATGCCCTTGGGCGTGGCGGCGGTGATCACGAGCAGCAGCATGCTGGTCATGCCTACGCGTGCGATGTCCGGGCCGAAGACCACGAGCATGCCGCCGAAGAAGCCGCACAGCGCGGTAGCGATGGCCATGGGCAACACCCATGAGCCCATCAGGAAGCCGACGAGCGAAGCCAGTCCTGCCGCAAGCGCGGCAAGGAACAGGCGACTGAGACGTTGCTGATAGGGACCGGGCTGGTCCGAGAACATGGTGTCCAGCGCGCCGGCCGCGATGCCGATGCCGACCTGGGGGTAGCCCAGGTACACGCCGAGCACCAGCGGCAGCACCACGGCCGCCGTGTTGCGCAGCGCGACGCGCATGGGCACGTCGGGCCGCTTGGTCTTGATGAGGCTGTCCAGCACGCTGGCGCGGAGCGAATAGCCGCCCGTGGTCATGGCTTCTCGTTGACTCGTCCGATGAGTCTGTGATTCTGCCCCATGCTGGCTGACTGGGACAGGAGCGGGAGGGCGTTTACGCCCGACCCGCGAACTCGCCGGTCAGCGTGTTGACCGTGACCTTCTCGCCCGTGGTGATGTACTCGGGGACCTGGATTTCCACGCCGGTCTGCAATGTGGCGGGCTTCGTGCGTTTGGTGGCGCTGGCGCCCTTCATTTCCGGAGCCGTTTCGGTCACGGTCAGCACGACGCTGGTGGGAATCTGCAGGCCAACCGGTGCATCGTCGATCACCTGTATGTAGTAACCGTCCATGTCCTCGACCACGTAGCCGGCGTTCTCGCCCACCACGGCGGCGTCGAGGATGTACTGGGTGAAGTCTTCCTTGTCCATGAAGACGAATGCTTCGCCGTCCATGTAGGAGAAGTTGGCTTCGCGACGAACCAGATCGACTTCCTTCAGTTCGTCTTCCGAGCGAAGGCTGAGGTCGAACTTGCGGCCGGCCGGAATCGTGTACAGCGTGAAGCGATAGGTGATGTTGCCGCCGCGCGCGCTGGGAGAGCTGCGTTCGATGTCGCGCACCTGATACACGGTGCCTTCGTGTTCGACGACGTTACCTTTTTTGACTTCGGATGCTTTCATGGGATGAGCCGGTGGTGAGTGCGTGGATGTGACGATGAATGATTATTTGGCAGCCAGACGCACGGCGCCATCCAGACGGATGGTCTCGCCGTTGATGTAGCGGCTGGTGAGAATGAAGGCGACGGTGTCCGCAAATTCTTCCGGCTTGCCCAGGCGCGACGGGAACGGAATGGACGCGCTGAGCGATTCCTGCACCTGCGCAGGCATGGAGTCGACCATCGGCGTCCAGAAAATACCCGGCGCAATGGTGGCCACGCGGATGCCGAAGCGCGACAGTTCGCGCGCCATCGGCAGCGTCATGCCCACCACGCCACCCTTGGAGGCGGCATAAGCGGCCTGACCGATCTGGCCTTCATACGCGGCCACCGATGCGGTGTTGATGATGACGCCGCGTTCGCCGTCTTCGCCTGCGGTATTGCTCTGGATCAGCGATGCGGCCGCCTTGGCCACGTTGAAGCTGCCCACGAGGTTGACCATCACGGTAGTGGCGAACGTCGACAGCGGCATCGGGCCTTCCTTGCCCAGCACGCGACCTGCGCCAAGAATGCCGGCGCAATTGATAACCACGTTCAGGCCACCCATCGCGTCACGGGCCCTGGCCACGTTGGCGGCCACACCATCTTCGGAGGTGACGTCGGTGCGCTGGAAGCTGGCGTGCGGACCCAGGGCGGCGACCGCGGCGTGACCCTTTTCTTCGTTGACGTCGAACAGCGCGACCTGCCCGCCCGCAGCCACCAGTTTCTGGGCTACCGCGTGGCCGAGGCCGGAGGCGCCGCCGGTAATGATCGCTTTGACCTGTTCGAGATGCATGGGAATGGCTCGCGGGGAAAGAGAAGGGGCGCCATGGTAACGAAAGAGGCGCGGCAGCAGCGTTATGCCGCGCCAGCCTCAAGCACGGCGTGGAGTTCGGGCGTGCCGATCAGTGTGGGAAAGGCGCGCATGGGCTGGGGATCGGCAGGCGGGGTGTGCAACGTTTTCTGCCACACGCCCACATCCCACCAGCGGCCGAGTTTGTAGCCCGCGTCGCGCCAGACACCGGCCGGCTCGAATCCCATGGATTCATGCAGTGCGACGCTGGTATCACCAGGCAGGGTGATGACGCCCACCGCCTGATTGATGTGCTGGAGATTCATCACCTCAAGCAGGGTGCCGTAAAGACGCCGCGCAATGCCGCGGCGACGGGCGTTTTCGTGCACGTAGATGGAGGTTTCCGCAATCCAGTCGTATGCCGCGCGCTCGCGGAAACGGCCGCAATACGCGTATGCCAGCACTTGCCCGTCTTCTTCCCAGATCAGCCACGGGTAGGTCTGCATGCGGGTGAGGATGCGCTCGCGCATGGCCTCGTCTCCGGGCAGTCCGGTTTCGAACGTGATGGCGCTGGTTTCGACCACGGGGGCGTAAATGGCATGGCATGCCGCGGCGTCGTGCCCGGTGGCAACGCGGATCACAGGTGCTTTTCCATGAAAATGCTCGACGGGTTGGCAAAGTGATCGCCGAAGGGGGAGCAGCGACGATAGCCTGCGCGCTCATAAAGTTCGATGGATTCGGTCTGCGCCGTACCCGTTTCCAGGCGCACGATGCGGCCACCTGCGGCACGCACCTGGGTTTCCAGCGCTTCCAGCATCTGTTTGCCCAGGCCCATGCCGCGCGTGGCCGGGAGCACGTACATGTGTTTCAGCTCGACATAGCCGCCATGATCGACGCACGCGCCACAGGCCAGCGGGGTGCCATCCACGCGCGCCGTCATGAAGGTGACGTTGGGGCGTCGCAGGGCTTCCACGCCGATGGTTTCGTGGCTGTCGGACGAGTAGAGGCCCGACAGGTAGCCATCAAGCTGCGCGATGAGCGGCTGCACGTCCGTGCGACCCGGGTCGTCGATGGCAAAAAGGAGTTGCGGCGGCTGGGACAAGGCGGGTTCTTCCGTCAAAGGTCGCGAAGGAAGAACTTATCGCAACTGAAGTGTCCCGTGCCGCCCATGGGACCACTGATTTCACGAAAGCCATGGCGCCGGTACAGCGCCTGGGCCGCATCCATGCCGCTGAGCGTTTCCAGATAGCAGCGCTGGTAACCCATGGCCCGGGCGGCATCCAGGCAGCGCCCGATCATGGCGCCGCCTGCTCCGATGCCGCGTGCTTCGGGCAGGAAATACATCTTGCGCAGTTCGCACACATCCGCCTCGCCGCCATCCAGCGGGGCGATGCCGGCACCGCCCACCACCTTATCGTTCACGATCAACACAAAATACGCGCGGCCAGGGACGCCATAAGCGGCGGTCATGCTGTCGACTTCGGCGTCGTGGATGGCGAATCCGGGGCCGTCAGCGCCGAATTCGGGCATGACCTGCCGAATGATGCTGGCGACACTGGCGTCGTCTTCGACGTGCACAGGGCGAAGGCGGAACGAAATGGTCATGGGGGAAACCCGTTCGATCAGTGCGTGGTACGGGCCCGGGTGACCCGGCTTTCGGTGGTTTTGCCCAATTGCGTGGCGAGCCACGCGCCGGTAGCGACGAGCGCATCCAGATCGACATCCGTGCGCATGCCCATGCCCTGGAGCATGTAGACGACGTCCTCGCTGGCCACATTGCCCGTGGCGCCCTTGGCGTACGGGCAACCGCCCGTTCCCGATACGGCGCTGTCCACCACGCGCACGCCTTCTTCCAGGCAGGACAGGATGTTGGCCAGCGCCTGCCCATAGGTGTCGTGGAAGTGGACGGCCAGGGCATCCATGGACACTTCTGCCGCCACCGCGTGCAGCATGGCGCGTGCGGCAGCAGGCGTGCCAACGCCGATGGTGTCGCCCAGGGAAATCTCGTAGCAGCCAAGGTCGTGCAGGCGGCGCGCCACCCGCACCACGTCGGTCACGGGAACCTTGCCCTGATAGGGGCAGCCCAGCACGGTGGACACGTAACCGCGCACGCGCACACCGTCGGCCTTTGCGCGTTCCATCACCGGGATGAATCGCTCGATGGATTCGTCGATGGACGCATTGATGTTCGCGCGATTGAACGCCTCGGAGGCGGCAGTGAATACAGCCACCTCGGTGGCGCCCACGTCGCGCGCGCGCTCGTAACCCTGAAGATTGGGCACCAGCACGGGGTAGGCCACGCCGGATGCCTTACGGATGCCCCGGAACACGTCGGCGGCGTCGGCAAGCTGCGGCACCCATTTCGGGCTGACGAAACTGGTGGCCTCTACGGTGGGCAGACCCGTGGCGGAAAGGCGGTCGATCAGTTCGATCTTCATCGCTGTGGGCAGCAGGGTCTTTTCGTTTTGCAGGCCGTCGCGCGCGCCCACTTCGACGATGCGTACGTAGCTGGAATCATGCATGGCGCGTTTCCCGGGTCAGTCGGCGTCGCGCAAGCGGATCAGGATGCTGTCCGCATCCACGAAATCGCCCTGAGCGGCATGAATGGATTCGATGGTGCCGGCGCGTGGGGCCTTCAAGGCCAGTTCCATTTTCATCGCTTCCATGACCATGAGTTCCTGGCCTTCTTCCACCGTGTCACCGACGTTGGTCTTAAGCAGCACCACGCGACCGGGCATCGGTGCGGTGACGTGCCGCGCGCTCGCGGCCTCGCTGCTGACATAGGCGAACGCAGGCGCCTGCTCGAACGTCCAGCGCTGTCCGGCCTCATCGTGCACGCCGATGCGGCCATGACTGACCAGCAGCGGTACGCGGCGGGCCTCGTCGTCGAAGCGGGCGCTCAGTGCCGTGTCGCTGAGGCGTGCTCCGGAGATGACGCAGCGCTGTCCGGCGTGCACCAGCGTGTAGTGTCCCGCGTAACCGTGCACTTCCACTTCGTGCCGCACATGACCTTCCATCAGCGCAACGATGCGCTTGCCCTGATGGCCGATGCGCCAGGCATCCATGGTGGCCCACGGCGAGCCCGGATAACGGTCGTTCGCCTGCACGGTAGCTTCCTCGGTCAGCAAGGCTGCCGTGGCGGCCGCAAACAGCGTTTCCGGATCGGTCTGCGTGTCGCCGGCCAGGAATTCTTCGAGATGACGGTCGAGGTAGCCGGTGTCGATGCGACCTTCCACGACAGCCGGATGGCGGACCAGCCGCTCAAGGAAGGCAATGTTGGATTTCGGCCCCACGATGCTGCTGGCAGCAAGCGCTTCGCGCAGGCGGCGCAGGGCGGACGGGCGGTCAACGTCATGGACGATGAGCTTGGCGATCATCGGGTCGTAGAAAATGGTGACCGTATCGCCTTCCACCACGCCACCGTCCAGGCGGACGTGCGCGTTTGCGCGCGGCAGCACCAGCCGGCGCAGGGTGCCGGAGCCGGGCAGGAAGTTCTGCTCGGGATCTTCGGCATACAGGCGAACCTCAATGGCATGGCCGTGCGCCCGGATGTCTTCCTGTGCCAGCGGCAGCGGTTCACCCGAGGCGATGCGCAACTGCCATTCCACCAGGTCCAGACCGAGGGTTTCTTCGGTGACCGGATGTTCCACCTGCAAACGCGTATTCATTTCCATGAAGAAGAACTCGCCGTTTTGCGCCACGATGAATTCCACCGTGCCTGCGCCCACGTAGTTCACTGCCTGCGCGGCGGCCACGGCCGCAGCGCCCATGCGGGCACGCCGTTGCGCGTCGAGGAACGGGGAGGGCGTTTCTTCCAGCACTTTCTGGTAACGGCGCTGGGCGGAGCATTCGCGCTCGTTGAGGTGGATGACGTTGCCCTGGGTGTCGCCGAACACCTGAAACTCGATGTGGCGCGGATGCTCGACGTAACGCTCAAGAATCACGCGCGTGTTGCCGAACGCGTTGGCCGCTTCGCGCTGGGCGGAGGCCAGTGCTTCGGCGAACGAGGCTGCGTCGCGCACGATGCGCATACCCTTGCCACCGCCGCCCGAGGCCGCCTTGATCATCAACGGGAAGCCCGTACGCTCAGCTTCGAGTGCAAGCCGTGCCGGGTCCTGATCTGCACCGTGGTAACCGGGCACCAGCGGCACGGCATGGGTTTCCATCAGCGCCTTGGCGGCCGCCTTGGAGCCCATCGCATCAATGCTTTCCGGGCGCGGGCCGATGAAAACGATGCCTGCATCGGCACATGCGCGGGCAAAATCGGTGTTTTCAGACAGGAAGCCGTAACCGGGATGGATGGCCTGGGCACCGGCCTTCCGGGCTACCTCGATGATGGCGTCGCCGCGCAGGTACGACTCAGCCGGCCGCGGGCCGCCGATGGGGTAGGCCTCGTCGGCCAGGCGCACGTGCTGGGCGTCCGCGTCAGCGGTTGAATAGACCGCCACTGTCCGGATGCCGAGGCGGCGGCAGGTCCGGATCACGCGGCAGGCAATTTCGCCACGGTTGGCTATCAGGATGCAGTCGAACATGCGGGGCCATTCCAGCAATGACAAACCGCGAACGCTAGCAGATCCGGGCATTTTCGCGGGTTGCGGCGCAGCAAGAATGCCCCGGAAAGACCTCGGGATTTGCAGTCAAAGCGCGGCTCCCCTAGCCTTATGCCCCTCAATTCCCCTATCAGCGAGTTTTTCATGCAGATTGCCAATCGCCACGCCGTTTCCTTCCATTACACGCTGACCGACGACCAGGGCACTGTGATCGACAGCTCGGAAGGTCGCGAACCGCTGGCTTACATCCATGGCGAAGGCCACATTGTGGTGGGCCTGGAAAAGGCGCTGGAAGGCCATTCGGTGGGTGACGCGTTCAAGGTGGACGTGAAGCCGGAAGAAGGTTATGGCATCCGTCACGACGAAATGGTCCAGGTCGTGCCGCGCGAAGCATTCCCGGGCGTGGAAGACCTGCAGCCGGGCATGCAGTTCCAGGGCCGTAACGACCAGGGCAGCATCAACGTCACCGTGACCTCCGTGGTCGGCAACGAAGTGACCATCGACGCGAACCATCCGCTGGCCGGCCAGACGCTGCACTTCGACGTGAAGATCACGGGCGTGCGCGAAGCCACCGAAGAAGAACTCCAGCACGGTCACGTGCACGGCGAAGGTGGTCATCACCACTGATCGCAGGGCAACCTGTGAGGGCCTTCGGGCCTGCGTTTGAGAAAGGGCCGGGTCATTCCGGCCCTTTCTTTGTTCAGTACCAGTCGAGCAGCGACACGCCCAGACCCAGGTAGGTCGCGTGATGGTTGTAGTCGATCATGCTTTCGCCGTAACCGTTGAACACTTCCATGAAGCCGCGCAGGTTGTTGACCAGCGGGAAGCTCCAGGTGAAGCGCAGCGATCCGTGGGAGTCGGCGCCGCTGCGGAACGAATGGCGCGCCGCCAGTGCGAATTCGTTGGCACCCCATTCGCGCACGATCTGCACTTCGCCGCGGCCCATGTAATTGGAAATGTCGGGGTTGTCGTCGGTCTTGCGGTCTTCCGGGATGCGCCACCACGGACGCAGCATCACGGTCCAGCCTTCGCGCTCGAAGCCCACGTCGGCAATGACGCGGTTCCAACTGCGTGACAGTGGATCACTGCGGCCGTTGGACTGATGGGTAAGGCTGATGCCTGCCATGCGTCCGGTCCATCCGAAGATCTGATAGTTGGTGTTGAACACCAGCATCGCTTCGGGCTCGTAGTTGGTTTCACGGAACGGGCGCGAGAGTTCCTTGTTGTAGACCTGCCAGCGCGAGGACTGGGTGTAGCCGACCCACAGGTCGCCCTGGTCGCCGAACACGCCCTGCCACACCTTGGTTTTCAGGCTGAGCTGGAACTTCATTTCCGCGTTCTGCAACCCGGCGGGCGTTTCGACGGTGTGGTCCGGGGCAGGGCTGTGGGGTGTCTGGTTCTGGTTGCTGGTCACGAAGTACGGCAGCACGTACGTCGGGCGATAGCCGCGCAGATTCATCGTACCCAGCTTCGATTCGGGCGAAAGCTCCCAGCGGCTGTCCAGCAGCGACTGCGCGCGATCCACGTCGTGGCTGGCGGGCGCGGCGCGGGTCACCACTTCGGAACCGGCCGCGGCACGATCCTGCCGGCGATTGGCCGTTTCCATCTGTGTGCGACCGGTGGCCTTGTCATAGCAGGCCAGGCGTTGCGCGTCGGTCTCGATGGCCGAGCAGGCCCGGATGTCCATCGGGTCGGGATTCTGCGCCAGGGCCGTTCCCATGTTCAGGCACGCAAGCGCACCCACGGCGGTGGCCGTCGTCAGTCGTTTCATTCGCAAAAGCTCCCTTTAATGCCCGCAGGCTGAAGGGAGTGTATCCGGCACGGATGTGTGAATTTTGTGCAATGGACCGCGCCGTGGCGGGAGAGGGACGCCTCTCCCGCCAGTGGGGCTCTTACTTATGCTTCAGCCACGCCTGGTATTCGCTTCTGGAAATGTGTCCGTCGCGGTTCTTGTCCGCGAACTGGAAGTCGTTGGCCAGCAGCGGATAGGCCGACGCCTGGGACTCGGTGATGTACTGCTTTCCGCCAGCCAGCGTGGCGAAGTCCGGCGCCGGACCCGCCTGCGGCATCGGATTGGGTGCCTGATTCACCGTGACCTGTCCCTGCGGCGTCGACATGGTGGTGCTACCCGCCCCCATGTCGCCAGGCGGCGGGGGAGGCGGCGGCATGTCACCCGGCGGGGGCGGCGGCGGGGCTTCCGCCGGTGGCGGGGGCGGAAGCGGCTGCGACGGGGGCGGAACATCCTGCGCAAACAGGACGCCGGCAAACAGCAGTGAGGTACCAGCAAGCATGGTGCGAACGTATTTGTTCATGGCTTAGCTTCCTTCAGAGAGAGCCTGGTGAGCCGCCATCGCTTACCTGCCGCGATGGGTTTCATTGCCCACGCTAGCAAGTAACGATTTAATGGCAACCCAACCCGAAAGACGCCTGCACCGGGACGTCACGGGGTTCAGACAGGTTGTGCACATTGACCGTGATCCGGCTTTCTCCGCGTTCGGCTCAACTGCTTCATCTCCATGCCCAAGGACTGCTCACCGCGCCCACGCGGCGCGCGCGTCGTGATGACGTGGTGGCTGCCATCCGCCGCATGGCCATGTTGCAGATCGACACGATCCACGTCGTGGCACGCAGTCCATATCTGGTGCTTTTTTCGCGACTGGGCACGTACCCGATGGAGTGGCTGGAAGACGCGCTGGCCGAAGGCCGGCTCGCCGAATGCTGGGCGCACGAAGCCTGCTTTGTTGCGGCAGAAGACTATCGGTATCACCGGGATTTCCGTCTGAGTCGCGCGGGTCACTGGGCGCACCGTCGTGCGTCGGAGGTGTACGAGGGAGCGCGCGCCGATATGGATGCGTTGCTTGCGCGCATCCGTGCCGAAGGCCCGGTGCGCGCAAGCGATTTCGAGCGCGAAACGCCAGGTGGCACGGGATGGTGGGGGTGGAAGCCAGAGAAGCGCTGGCTGGAGGCGTGGTTCGCCAGGGGCGATCTGATGGTGGCGCGGCGCGACCGGTTTCAGCGCATCTACGATCTGGCCGAACGCGTGCACAGTGCCTGGGCGCAGCCACTTACCTCCGAAGTGCTGGACGACACCGCGTTGCGCGCGCACCTGATGGGCGACAGCGTTCGTGCCCTGGGCGTCACGCAGGCCCGCTGGATAGCGGACTATTACCGTTTGCCCAAACGCATAGCGGACGAAGAGCTTGCGCCGTTGGTTCGCTCCGGTGAGTTGATCGAAGTAAGCGTGGACGGCTGGGACGATCCTGGCTATGTGCACCGGACGCACAGCGATGCGTTGCAGGTCGCAGCACGCTCGGGCTTGCGAGCGACGCGCTCAACCTTACTGTCGCCTTTTGATCCCGTGGTGTGGGATCGGGCGCGGGTACTGGCCATGTTCGGCTTTGAATATGTGCTGGAGTGCTACACACCGGAGGCGAAGCGCCAGTACGGCTACTTCACGCTGCCGATCCTTTGCCGCGGCCATCTCGTCGGGCGCCTTGATGCGAAGGCGTACCGGAAGGACGGCCTCTTCGAGGTGAAGGGGCTCTGGCTGGAAGACGGGGTTCGGGCCGACGACGCGCTGATGCGTGCTCTCGTACTGATGCTTCAGCAGTGCGCGCAATGGCACGGCACGCCGGCTGTAACTGTTCGTCGCAGCGAGCCCCGCGCACTGGCGGCGGGGCTCAACCGCATGTTGAGCAAGAAGGCTTAACGGGTCGAGGCCGGGGCAGGTACCGGCACATCGGCGCACGACTTGCCGTGCAGGGCTTCCTTCAACTGGGAAGCCAGCGACGTGCAGCGGGCGCTCAGCTGGTCGCGCATGTCCGGGTCCTGCGACTGGCGCAGCAGGCTGGTGCGCATGTCTTCGTAGCGGTTCTCGATGTCCGAGGTCTTATAGATGCCGGCGGCCAGGTGGCAGCTCTTGTAACTGGCCAGATACTCATCACACGACGCGATGCCGGTGTTGTCCGGCAGGGCAGCTGTCGAGGTGCGGGGCGTGCGCGTCGTTGTGCCGGTCTTGGTGGTGGTCGTCGTGCCGGATGCGGGCCGTGCCGTCACGGTTTCGGTACTGGTGCGCGTCGTCGTGGTGGTCGGCTTGGCCTTGTGATCTGCGCAGGCGGCCAGCGCGAGAGCGCAGAATGCGAGTGGAACCAGGCGGGTGAGCGGACGGGTATTCATGCGGATTCCCCCTTGGGATGGGTGTTGGACAGGCCCACGGGCTCAAGGCCTGAGGGCATCGCGGTAGCGCCAAGCATGCGATGGCGGGGAGTGAATGTAATGTCAGGGCGGGGCGAGATTGCGGGCCATCCGCGCCACCGGCGCTGGCTGTTCAGGCAAGGGATGGGTCGGCACATCGCTATTTGGCCGGGGTGGGGGTATGATCCTTCCACTGTGTTTGCCGGGGTCAAAGAGTTTTGTTGACCCGATGCCGCTGATTTTGTGTCTGCCACATCGTTCCGCTCCTCGCGTTCCTTGCAATCCAGTAAGTTGGCTTCCGGCATTTCGGAGGGCGACTTTTATCTGTTTCACAGGCTGGCTTTTGCAGGTCAGCGCCAACTAAAGCAATGTAAAGTGGAGTGTTTCTATGTCAGATCGTGAGATCGGCACCGTTAAGTGGTTCAACGACGCTAAGGGCTTCGGCTTCATCCAGCGTGAAAGTGGTCCGGACGTGTTCGTTCACTTCCGCGCCATCCAGGGCAATGGCTTCAAGTCGCTTGTCGAAGGCCAGAGCGTCAGCTTCAAGGTCGTGAATGGCCAGAAGGGTCTTCAGGCTGAGGAAGTCCAGGCCGTTTAACGGTTTCGACATCTGGCAACGAAAGAGCCGGGCACTGATGTTCGGTTCTTTTGTAGTTTTATCATTCTGGCTTGCCTGAATTCACTCAGAATTCACAACAAAACGCGAGAAAAGGCATCTTTGTAGGCAATCCCCTACATAACTTCGCCCGAAACTCGTTATGATCGACATGCTGTGTTTGCGCGGTCACGCGAGTGGCCCGATGCTGCGATACCTTTCGCTACATCGCCTCACCCGTTCCTGCATGCTCAGTAAGTCGTCGGCTGGCAAGCCGATTTTTTTATGTGTGGATCGAGGTGTGTGTGATGGCTGATAACAAGACTGGTACGGTTAAGTGGTTCAACGACGCGAAGGGCTTCGGCTTTATTTCGCCGGATGACGGTACCGCCGACGTGTTTGTGCACTTCCGTGCCATTCAGGGCAATGGCTTCAAGAGCCTTGCCGAAGGTCAGAAGGTTTCTTTCAACGTCGTGAACGGCCAGAAGGGCCTTCAGGCTGAGGAAGTGAAGGCCGTCTAAGGCCTTTCGACCTGCTGTACCAAAAAAGCCGGGCGGCAACGCCCGGTTTTTTTTATGGGCGCAATTTATTGACCCTGGCCACTTCTTTTCAGAATTGAGACCTGTGCGTCAATATTCCGACAGTTGTAGGTTTTTTCCTACAGAACTCTCGCCAGATGTGAGTAATATCTAAGTCGCTGCGTTTGTGTGGTCACGCGAGTGACCCGATGAAAGCGAGATATCCGCTCCATCGCATCACCCGTCCTCCTTGCTCAGCACGTCATCGGCCGTCTGGCCGGTATTTCAAGAGTCTGGATTGAGGTGGGTGTTATGGGCGACATGATTCATGGCACGGTAAAGTGGTTTAACGATGCGAAGGGCTTTGGTTTCATCTCCCGGGATGATGGTGGGGCCGACGTATTCGTTCACTTCCGTTCCATTGTGGGCAACGGCTTTAAGTCGCTGCAGGAAGGCCAGAAGGTCACTTTTGAGGTGACACAGGGTCAAAAAGGCGCGCAAGCCGATAATGTTAAGACCGTTTAACGGGATAACGGATTGGCTGAAGGGGCCGGGCGGCGACGTCCGGCTCTTTTTTTGATGGGCGAAAGAGACGTATCGGATGACAGATCACAATCCGTTGGAACCAGTCCGTGACAATCCGACGGTGGAAAGCCCGGATGGCGCTACCGCCCAGCTTCAGCTTTTCCACGCCGCCGCGCCGCGGGCGCATCTGCTATGGGTGGCGGCCATGGGCATTGCGGCCCGGCACTATGAGCCCCTTGCGCGTGCGCTGGCCTCGCGCGGCGTGACGGTGGGCTTGCATGAATGGCGCGGCATCGGTTCCAGCGACCATCGAGCCAGTCGATGGGACAACTGGGGCTATCGGGAGCTTCTGGCCGTCGATCTGCCAGCCAGCCGACGTGCCCTCACGCAGGGTACGGCCCATTTGCCGCTCTACGTTGGCGGTCATAGTCTGGGTGGCCAGCTGGCTTGTCTGATGGCAAGCCTTGGCGAGCCGGTGGCTGGCATTGCTCTGGTAGCGAGCGGAGCACCGTACTGGCGCAACTTCAGTACAAACGTCGGGTTGGCCTACGTCGCCGCGCCGATGCTGGCCGCCATCTGTGGGTATTTGCCCGGGCGCCGGATCGGGTTCGGCGGACGTGAAGCCCGGGGCGTGATCAGCGACTGGGCGCGCACCGGGCGGACAGGGCGGTATGCGGCGCGCGGAGTGGCGGTGGACATGGAGGCTGCCTTGCGCCGCCAGACGTCCCCGATTCTGGGCATTCGCCTGGCTGATGACTGGCTGGCGCCCGCGTCGTCGCTGGATTATCTGCTCGACAAGATGCCTTTGGCCGCCCGCGACACCGCAGTGCTGGATGCCGACGACCTCGGTGGGCAGAAAGCCGACCACTTCGCATGGATGAAGGCACCGGAAGCGATCGCCGCACGTATCGCCCGCTGGATTCCCTGACGGAGCGTGCTCCCGTCGTTACCGCGAAGCGATGCCGTTCAGCGCGGTCATCGCGTCCGCTGGAATGCTCAGTGATGCGGCGGCCAGATTTTCTTTCAGATGGGCCACCGATGACGTGCCGGGAATAAGCAGCAGATTGGGCGAGCGTTGGAGCAGCCACGCAATGGCCACCTGCATGGGGCTGGCATCCAGTTGTGCTGCCACCTCCGACAGCGTCGTGGATTGCAGGGGCGTGAAGCCACCCAGCGGGAAGTAAGGCACGTAAGCGATATCCTCGCGCGCCAGTTCGTCAATCAGCGCGTCGTCATGACGGTTCGCCAGGTTGTAGAGGTTTTGTACGCAGGCGATGGAACAGATCGAACGTCCTTCAGCAACCTGCGTGCGCGTCACGTTACTCAGGCCGATATGCCGTATCAGCCCGCGCTGTTGAAGCTCGGCCAGTACCGTCAGCGGCTCTTCGATGGAACCTTCGGCCACGCCGTGCGTGTTGAACATCACGCGCAGGTTGACCACTTCCATGACGTCGCGCCCCAGATTGCGCAAATTGTCATGCACCGCCTGGATCAGTTCGTCGCGTGAAAATGCCGGATGCCAGGATTTGTCCTGGCCGCGGCGCGCGCCCACCTTCGTGACGATCACAAGGTCGTCCGGGTAGGGCGACAGCGCTTCGCGAATCAGCTGATTGGTGACGTGCGGGCCGTAGAAGTCGCTGGTGTCAATGTGATTGATGCCTGCCTCGATGGCAGCACGCAGCACCGCCAGTGCGCCGGCATGATCGCGCGGTGGTCCGAAGACGCCGGGGCCCGCCAACTGCATGGCGCCATATCCCAGTCGCCTCACCGGGCGATCTCCCAGTACGAAGGTGTCGGAGCGAAGCGTGGTGGGCATGAGGTAACTCCTGCGACGGGTCGGGCCAGCGTACCTGATCGTTGTGCCCTTGCGTGTCCATGCTTATTCACATCGTGGCGTTTGTTACAAGACGAAAATCCGCCTGTCGGCAAACTATGTCGTGCGAACCGGTGGCAGGGATAGGAGGGCCGGTCTTCTCTGGAAGTGCCTGAATGGAAGTGCGCACTTGAATGGGGCGGGGCATGACAGCACGTTTGGGGTTCACTTCAAGGCGATGGCGCATGTCTCTTTTTGAAACCTTCAAGCAGCGGGACGTAACATTTCGCAACCGAATCATGGTCGCCCCCATGTGCCAGTACTGCGCCACCGATGGCGTGCCCGATGACTGGCATCTGGTGCATCTGGGGTCGCGTGCGGTAGGCGGCGCGGGCGCTGTCATTACTGAAGCGACAGCCGTGTCGGCCGAGGGCCGCATTTCTCCGGGCGATGTGGGCATCTGGAATGACACCCAGGTGGCGGCGTGGAAACGCATCACCGATTTTGTCCGGGCTCATGGCGCGGTGCCCGGCGTGCAGTTGGCACATGCCGGCCGCAAGGCCAGCGTGCACGCACCGTGGCTGGGTGGCGGCCCGCTGAGCGCGGAGGACGGCGCATGGGAAACCGTTGCGCCGTCAGCCATCGCGTTCGACGACACCTGGCATGTACCCACGGCGCTGGATGACGCGGGCATCGCAAAAATCGTCGCCGACTTCCGGGCTGGTGCGGTTCGCGCGCTGGCAGCGGGGTTTGATCTGGTGGAAATCCATGCTGCGCATGGTTACCTCCTGCATCAATTCCTGTCACCGCTGAGCAATCAACGCGACGACCGTTATGGCGGGGACCTTGAAGGTCGAAGCCGTCTCCTGCGTGAGGTGGTGGCCAGCGTGCGTGAGGTGTGGCCCGCGCATCTTCCTTTGTGGGTACGCGTGTCGGCCACCGACTGGACGGAGGACGGCTGGGCTCCGGATGACACCGTGGCGTTGGCGCGCCTGCTCAAGCCGTTGGGCGTGGATCTGATCGACACCTCCACAGGCGGCCTCGTGCCGCGCGTTCGCATCCCTGTCGCCCCCGGCTATCAGGTGCCGTTCGCAGCGCGCATTCGCGCCGAAGCAGATATTCCCACCGGTGCTGTGGGCCTGATCACCGAGGCCATCCAGGCTAACGAGATCCTCCAGAAGGGGCAGGCCGACGTCATTCTTCTGGCGCGGGAGAATCTCCGTGATCCGTATTTCCCGCGGACGGCCGCCAAGGCTCTGGGTGTGACGATTGAGGCGCCGAAGCAGTACGCTCGTGCCTGGTAACGCAATCCTACGGTTATGACCATGTCCCACACGCCGATTTCCATTGAAGGCCGCCGGCGAGATCTGGGCGACGGCTTCGTCGTTCGCCGCCTGCTTCCTCACCTGCAAGCCCGGCACGTGGGGCCTTTCGTGTTCTTCGACCAGATGGGGCCTGCTTCGTTTGGCGAAGACACCGGCATGGATGTGCGGCCTCACCCGCATATCGGTCTGGCCACGGTGACCTGGCTATTCCGCGGCGCCATTCGCCATCGCGACAGTCTGGGCAGCAACGTGGATATCCACCCCGGCGATGTGAACTGGATGACTGCCGGTCGCGGCATCGTGCATTCCGAACGCACGCCGCCGGATGAGCGCCACCATGGACAGGATCTGCACGGTATCCAGGTGTGGGTGGCGCTGCCCAAGGCGTTCGAGGAAGTGGAGCCGGAGTTTCATCATCACGGTGCCGCCGACTTGCCGTGCGTGGAAAGTGCGGGGGCGCGCCTGACGGTGATCGCGGGCGATGCTTTCGGGCAAACCTCGCCGGTCAAAGTCTTCGCGCCGATGTTTTTTGTCGAGGCACGGCTCGACGCGGGCGCGTCGATCACGTTGCCGGAGCAGCATGCTGAGTGGGGCGCCTACGTGGTGGAAGGGCACGCCACGCTGGGTGATCTGGATATTCCTGCGCTTGGGATGGGCGTGCAGTTCGGTGGGACGGCGCCGGTACTTACGGCACGCGAACGCTCGCTGGTCATGTTGTTTGGCGGTGCTCCCCTGGATGGCGAACGTCATCTGTGGTGGAACTTCGTATCCAGCTCCAAAGACCGCATCGAACAGGCGAAAGCCGATTGGTCGGCCCAACGCATGGGCACGGTGCCCGGCGACGATAGTGAGTACATTCCGCTGCCTGAATACTGATACTCCGGAGGTCAGCTGACATGGCGCAATTTGCCAGTTTTCGCGATTTCTACCCCTATTACCTCGGTGAACACAGCGACGTGCGCTGCCGGCGTCTTCATTTTGCAGGCAGTTGGGTCGTCATTGCCGCGCTGGTGGCCACGGTGGCAACTGGGCACCTGAGCTGGCTCTGGCTGGCGCTGGTCGGCGGCTATGGATTTGCGTGGGTGGGTCATTTCGTCTTTGAGAAGAACCGGCCTGCCACGTTCCGCCATCCGGTCTGGAGCCTGATGGGTGACTGGGTGATGTTCTGGCAGATTCTGAAGGGACGTGTGACGCTCTGATGAGCGCCACACTCGCCTTGCCTGTCAGGCAACCGATTCCAGTTCCGGTTCACTGCGCCGGGCAGCGCGTCGGCTGGCACTCCAGGCAGGCAGGTTGAGCTCATCCCGCGCCCGGGAGCATGCATCCACCAGGCGCGTGACGTCGCTGTCGCTCATTCCTGCGTTGAGGGTCAGGCGCAGCAGCGAACGACTCGCGGTGGTGGCTGGCGCACTGAATACTGAGCCGAACACGCCGTAGCCTTCCAGAATGTCGCGCACCTTGCCCGTGAGGATTTCGACGCCGGCCTCAAAGGCGATGATCTGCTCCGTGCCGTCGCCGATCGGAAAGCCCAGCCGGGTAAGTTCGCCACGCACGTGCCGGGTGACCTGGCGAAGGCGGGTTCGTCGCCAGCCTTCGGTTTGAATCACGCGGTGCGAGGCCGACATTCCCGCCAGTTCGTAGTCAAGCAGCGACGAGCTGAAGATGGCCGGTAGTGCCTCGCAGCCAAAGTAGTCCTTGAAGCGCGTGGTGCAGGCGATGAATCCGGCGCGCGAGCAGTAGGCCTTGGCGAGACTTGCGGTGATGAAGTGCACGCGGTCCTGCAAGCCAAGACTTGCCACCAGCCCTTCGCCGCGCACGCCATGGGTGCCGAGGGAGTGTGATTCATCCACCACCAGCACGCATCCATGTATGGCCGCTATGTCGGCGATGCCCTGCAACGGCGCCAGACTTCCGTTCGTGCTGTACACCGAATCGACCACGATCACGCCAGGCCCGTGTCGAAGTACCTGGCGTTCCAGGTGTGCAAGGTCGTTGTGCATCACGGGGACCGCCGTGGCGCCGGAGCTGCGGATGCCCTCCCACAGCGAGGCATGCGCCAGCATGTCGATATATACAGGCACCCGCTCGCCTGCGATGGATTGAATCAGGCCCACGTTGGCTGCGTAGCCTGACTGCGCGAGGATGCCGGTCTCGGTGCCCACAGCCCGGGCCAGTTCGGCTTCCACGCGGTGCAAGGGTGCCTGCGCATCCTGCATGAACAACGCTGACATCATCATGCCCAGGCCACCGCTTGCGAGCGCATCACGCTGTGCTTCCACAATCGCGGGGTGGCCGGCGATGGCCAGATAATCGTTGCTTTGCAAAACCAGATCACGTGACGTTGGGGTGCGTCCTCTGAGAATGTGACGCCCACCCCAGTCGATGGCCACGCGTTTGTTGTGAAATTTGTCCACGCGGCTCGTAACAAAGTCGGGCAGTGCAGGGGCTTTGACGACACGTTGCAGGACGGAAACGTTCTCCATGGATGTTCCTCTCTTCGCTGATGTCAGGACGACATGACACACGCAGCGGGCCACAATGCCCACGACGTGCAAGCGCCGACCTCGCCCGTGTCGACGCTCAAAGAGGGAGACTGAGAGGCGCCCTTTGGAGCGTCCCCCATGTGTCATCTGGGTAGGCGGGTGGGCGCAAAGATTCAGGCGCGAACGCACACCGCTGTCGGTCCCCGCTTGCGGGACTGTGCGGCAATACCTTACCCGGAGAAAGGTTGCTTAGATGAACGGGCCGCGACTATCGGGAAATCGGTCGCGGCTGTCGGCGGCCAGGCTCAGATCCTGTTCCCGCAACCAGCTGCGGTACGACTTCACGTGCTGCAAGCGGAAGCGGTCGACGTCATCGATCAACGCATAGTAGTACCACTGTTCGCCCGACACGGCAGTGGCGGGGTACATGTGCGCTTCCGGATGCGAGATGCCCTTGTTGTAGAAGCCGTCCCGCGACGCAAACCAGGGCAGGGATTCGCCACTGCGCAGCGCCGTCAGCACTTCATCGGGCGCACCCAGATCCGAAGCGATCTCGAAATGCGTGCGCAGGTCTTCGTCCGTCTGCACCAGCAAAAACCTGCCGATGCCCCAGGCGTCCAGAAGCAGAAGACCGGTGGGATTGCAGTGCACGTAGCACTCCACCGGCTGGAAGGTGGCAGTGACACTTTGCAGAACTTCGCGGAAGGCAGGATCCCTGAGGAAGCGGAAATTGCCGAGCGCCAGCGTTTCTGCCACAAACGCGCTGGCCCGGTCGAAGTAGCGACGCTGCAATTCCACGATGGCGGTCTGCAGCTTTTCGATGGCCAGCGGGTCGTTCTTGCGGATGAAGCGGTCGATGACGCCGGAGTTGAAAGCGTCAATGGCGGTGGCGTCATCCGCCCGGCCCGTCAGCAGAATCTTGCCGATATGCGGGTTGGGCAGACGCTTGCAGAACGTGATGCCATCCATGTCCGGCATGGCCTGGTCGACCACGACGACAGAGATTTCGGCGAAGCGCTCCGGGTCATAGACCACCCGATGGATCGAATCAATGTCCAGCGCCACCAGCTCCTGGGTTTCGGAGGGGCGGTCTTTCCAGCGGTAAAGCCAGCCGCCACCGGGAACCGGACGGCTGCCCGTATTGCCCAGCGTTGAAAGGGCCGAGCGCGGCGAACTGAAGGTGCGCACGCGCATCATCGGATCGAGCAGCAACGGGACGACGTCGAGGTATTCCTCGTGGTCGTCCACCAGCACGGTCGTGGTGGGGAAATGGAAGGGCTGGATATCGCCCTGCGCGTTCAACGTCATCACTGCGTGTCGCCGGCATCCGGATGCGGAAAGTCCAGGGTGAACTCGGTAAATTCACCCCACTGGGAACGGCAGACAATGCCTCCGCCCATATGCTCCATCGCCGCGCGAGAAAAAGCGAGCCCTATTCCCAAACCGGTAACCCCCGCTTCATGGTTGTCGCTGGAATACGAATAGAAACGGTGGAACACCCGGGGCACCACGTCAGGCGGGATACCCGGCCCGGAATCGTAGACCCTGATGTGGTTGGAGTCATCGCCCGGTTCGATATAAATCACGATTTCGCCCTTGCCCGCACGTCCTGTATGAAAAAGTGCATTGCGAAGCAGGTTGAAAAGGATATGAACAAACAGGCTTTCCGCACCTTCCAGCGCGAAATCACCTACCGGCGAGAGAGTGATTCTGTCCCGTTCCGCGCGTGAGCCATAAGGAAACCGGCGTAATGCCTGTTCCACGCACTCCCGGGCCGACAGTCGCTGAAGGGGTACCTCGCCGATCGGGCGGGCGGCCAGCAACAGCATGTCGATGATGGTGTTGGCGTAAGTGACCTCACGCTCCATCACGCCCAGGCTGCGCTCCAGTGCATGCAGATTCTGCTCACGCAATTCCGGCACGCGCAGCCCTTCGGCTTCGGCCAGGCGATGGCTGCGGATCAGGTCGGGCATGAAGCGGCCCACGGCCTTCGCTGCGATACGCAGGGAGCCAAGTGGGGTACGCAGCTCGTGCGCAATGTTGTTCGACGAGGCAGTCAGCGCATCCAGCCGGGACTGCTCGGCCATGGACGAGGACACGCTGCACACGGCGCCGCCGACCATTGCGAACAGCAACAAGGGGATATATTCCAGCAATGGCTGCGGATGCAGCACCGCGGTGGGCGACAGAATGAAGACCAGCGTTGCCACCAGGCTGCCTGCCGTGAAAACCAGCAGGAAACTGACGACGTCGAACAGCATCATGAGCAGCATGACGCACGCCATATGGGTCATGAGCCAGGACGGCGTGGCATTGCGTAACGTCATGTAGCCCACGAAGAAAGGCATGGCGATGGTCATGGCCAGATACCAGTACGTGGGCAGCCAGGACTTCAGGCGCCTGGGCCACCACTGCAACAGCGCCAGTGGCAGGAACGTGGCGCTGCACAGCAGGCGCAGCGGAAGGTTTTCGTAGGGCTGGGGAAACAGATAGGCCCAGACCGGGTAATAGACGGCGAGCGACAGGCACCCGACCACCCCGATGGCGACCATTTTCGGTTGCGAATACCGGGTGCGGGCAAACATGGTCGTTTCAAAGCGCGACAGGGCACGCAGAAACAGCCACAACTGCATTTTCAGGAAGCCAGAGACCTTTCCCGAGCCTTGTCCGGAGGGGTGGGGGCCGTGCATGTTCAACGGAAATTCTGGTGGCAGGACTGGCAAGCATCGCCCACCGGCTTGAGCGCAGCAGCCAGCGCCTCGCAGGTGGCCGGACCCGCCTTCTGGGCGGCGTCCAGCGCCGAATCCAGGCGGCGGGCGGCCGTGTAGAACCCGTCATCCATCGAGGGGAACGCCTCGTCGATATCCCGGGCGCCGTCCGACAGATGCGACAGGTGCTTCTGAATGCTGGTGGCCTCGCACTGGCCCTGGCGGACGTGATCCCGCAACACGCCCATATGATGTTGCATCACCGCCATGACCCCACGGTGGTACGGCGTTCCCTGACGCAGTGCGCTGATGGCCGCGGTTGCACCCATGGCGCCGATGGCGAGGCCCAGGAGGATCAGAAGCAGGGCACGCATGGTCAATCCAATGGAGCGGGTGGTCAGCATAGCGAAAGGGTCGATTCTTTCAATATGGGACAATTGGCAGTGCCTTGTGGCCGAATTGTTGAACGCTGGAGTTCCCCCTCACATGAATCCCCTTCAGGCCGAGCGCTTTGCCGGCATCGAACGGCTGTACGGCACCGGCAGCCTCGACCGTCTGTCCCAGGCGCACGTTTGCGTTATCGGTGTAGGCGGGGTGGGCTCCTGGGCCGCCGAAGCCCTGGCACGCAGCGGGGTGGGGCAGCTGACCCTGATCGACGGCGACGACGTCTGTCTTTCCAATACCAACCGGCAGCTGCACGCGCTGGAAGGTCAGTATGGCAAGCCAAAAGTGGGTGTCATTGCCGAACGTGCGCATGCCATCAATCCGGCCATCCGGCTGGAGGCGATGGAGCGTTTCCTGACGTCATCCACCCTGGATGAGCTGCTGGATCGCAAATACGACGTGGTCCTGGATGCCTGCGACGCCCTGAAAGTGAAGCTGGACACCATTGTCTGGTGCCGTCGCCGGAAGCTGCCGCTGGTCACCGTGGGTGCGGCGGGCGGGCGAACCGACCCTACGCTGGTCCGGGTGCGTGACCTTTCGCGCACCGAACACGACGCCATGCTCAGCATGATCCGTAAAAGACTGCGCCAGGAGCACGGCTTCCCGCGCAATCCGGATCGGTTCTTTGGCGTGTCGGCGGTGTACTCGCTGGAGAACGTGCGTTACCCCCAGCCCGACGGTACGGTCTGCGGCGTGCGCCCTCCAGGCGGTGACGCGCTGAAGCTTGACTGCGGTGGTGGCCTGGGCGCCGCCACTCACGTGACTGGCGCCTTTGCCTTTGCTGCGGTCGGCAAGGTCATGAGTCTGCTGACGAAGGCCTGAGCCGCCGCCCGCAGGCTCACCAGCCCATGTAGTGACCGCCGTTGATGGCCAGATTGGAGCCGGTGATCCAGCTCGACTCCTCGGCCGTCAGGAAAGCCACGGCGTGGGCGATTTCCTCGGGGCGACCCAGTCGGCCGATGGGAATCTGCGCGATGATCTTGTCGCGCACATCCTCAGGGACAGCCATCACCAGATCCGTGCCCACATAGCCCGGCGATACGGTATTCACCGTGATGCCGAAACGGGCATTTTCCTGGGCCAGCGAAATCGTGAAGCCATGCACGCCGGCCTTGGCGGCTGCGTAATTGGCCTGGCCGTACTGGCCCTTCTGTCCGTTGATCGAGCTGATCTGCACGATGCGACCCCAACGGCGTGCGCGCATGCCTTCGATGACCGGACGGGTCACATTGAAGCAGGCGTTGAGGTTCGTGTTCACGACCTCGGTCCACTGCTGGTAGTCCATTTTGTGGAAGGTGGTGTCGCGGGTGATGCCTGCATTGTTGATCAGGACGTCGATGGGGCCGGCAAGGTCTTCGACCCCTCGAACCATGGCCTCGGCCGATACCGGATCGGAGACGTCGCCCGGCACCATCACCACTTCGATGCCGTCGCGGATCATGTCTTCCCGCCATGCGGCGGCGCGGGCTTCATCCCGATAATTCGTTGCCACCCGGTGTCCCTGCCGGGCGAGATAACGCACGATCGCGGTGCCGATACCTCCGGTGCCACCCGTGACCAATGCGGTGCGCTGCGTCATGCCTGCCTCTTATGGAAGTGAACGCCCAGGCGGCAGGACATGCCGCGGGCAAGCGAATCTTATAGCCTCTCAGCCGTATGGATGGCTACTGTGGCTCAAGGTCGCAGGATGGAAGCCGTTCAGCGCGTGATGCAGCATCTGCTCAGGACTGGCCGCGTCGCCGGGGTCGTCCAGTCCCAACTGGATGATGGCGCGCCGAAGCGCAGGCAGTGGATCGGCCCCGTCCACGGGGAAGTCGGCCGCCGACTTGGACAGCTTGCGGCCCGACGCATCGGTGACCAGCGGCAGATGCAGATACTGCGGGTGAGGGAGCCCCAGTAGCGTTTGCAGGAATAGCTGTCGTGGCGTGGAATCCAGCAGGTCGGCGCCGCGTACCACGTGGGTGATGCCCTGGTCGGCATCGTCGACGACACAGGCCAACTGGTAAGACCACAGGCCTTCAACCCGTCGCAGGACGAAATCGCCCGCTTCGTCACGTAGCGCCTGGCGCTGCGGGCCCTTAAGTCCGTCGACAAAACTTGCCACCGTGTCCGGAACCCTCACGCGCCACGCGGGCGGTCTGGACGGATCGGGCGGAGCAATGCACTGGCCATCGCGGTGCAGGCCACCGAAGGGTGCCAGCTCGGCCCGGCTGCACCAGCAGGGGAAAACCTGTCCGGCGGCACGGAGCCGTTCGAACGCCGCCTCGTAAAGGTGTCCCCTACGCGACTGATAGACCGGCGGCTCATCCGGTACCAGTCCAAAGGCATCCAGCGTTGCCAGAATGCGGGTGGCGGCGCCCGCCACTTCGCGGGGCGGGTCGATGTCCTCCACCCGTACCAGCCATTGGCCCTTGGCGTGGCGCGCACAAAGCCAGCTGCCGACAGCGGCAACCAGTGAGCCGGGATGTAGCGCGCCGGTAGGGGAGGGGGCAAATCGACCGCGGTATGTCATGGCGCAGCGAGGGATGACTGGCGTGGATTGAGAAAAATCTCATGCCAAAGTGGCGTGAGCCGGAAAGTGTAGGCGATCATGCCTTGCGGCGGCCCTGAGTGCGCGCGCCATGCGGGCTTCACCCCTTGAATCGTTCAGGCATCACCCCGAAAACTAGAGGGCATAGCAATGCCCCCTTGAGAGATAGCCATGCTTAGAATTGCCCTTTTCCTCGGTACCAATATCGCGGTACTCATTTTGCTCAGCATTGTCTGCCGGCTGTTCGGCATTGATGCGTGGGCCGCTCAGCGCGGCATCGGTTTGTCTGGCCTGCTGGTCATGGCTGCCGTGTTCGGCATGGGCGGTGCCTTCATCTCGCTGGCCATCTCCAAGTGGATGGCCAAGATGACCACCGGTGCGAAGGTCATTACCCAGCCGTCGACGGAAACCGAGCGCTGGCTGCTGGACACCGTACGCCGCCACGCGGACAAGGCTGGCATCGGCATGCCGGAAGTCGCCATTTATGACGGCCCGGAGATGAACGCCTTCGCCACCGGCATGAGTAAGAACAACGCGCTGGTCGCGGTCAGCTCCGGCCTGCTCCAGCAGATGGACCGCGAGCAGGTCTCGGCCGTGCTCGGCCACGAAATCGGCCATGTGGCGAATGGCGACATGGTCACGCTGACGCTGATCCAGGGTGTACTTAATACGCTGGTGATCGTCCTGGCGCGCGTGGTCGGCCGTCTGGTAGACAGCTGGCTCAGCGGCGGTCGTGATCGCGAGGGCGGTGGCGGCCTTGGCTACTTCGCCGTGGTGATGGTGCTGCAACTGGTCTTTGGTCTGTTCGCCTCGATGATCGTCATGGCCTTCTCGCGCTGGCGCGAATTCCGCGCCGACGCCGCGGGCGCCAATCTGGCCGGACGCGGCGCCATGATCTCGGCCTTGCAGCGGCTGTCGGTGAACCACGGTGAGTCCACGCTGCCGCAGACCATCCAGGCCTTTGGCATCTCCGGCCATCTGGCTCACGGGTTCAAGCGCCTCTTCATGAGCCACCCGCCGCTTGAAGAGCGTATTGCCGCGCTGCAGGCCTCGCAGCAGCGTTAAGAGCTTGACCGGACCACCCGCGGTCGACGCCTCGCGGTGTCGGCCGTTTTTCTGTCTGCCGTGGCGGGGCAACCCGCTATTGCGCAGGCAGGCGGCGTCCATCACATAATTGCCCTCATGTGTCAGCTAAGGACGAATCAAACATGACCCAGGAAACCCGCAAATTCGAAGCTGAAGTCGCCCAGGTTCTGCATCTGGTGACTCATTCGCTTTACTCGCACAAGGAGATCTTCCTGCGCGAGCTGATTTCCAACGCTTCCGATGCCTGCGACAAGCTTCGCTTCGAAGGCCTGGAGCAGCCTGAGCTGCTGGTCGACGATCCGGACCTGCGCATCCAGGTGAGTTGGGACCCTGAAGCGCGCACCGTCAGTGTGCGCGACAACGGCGTGGGCATGAGCCGCGAGGAAGTCGTGGCCAACATCGGCACCATTGCCAGCTCGGGAACCCGTCGGTATCTCGAAGCCATGTCGGGCGAGAAGAAAGCGGATGCCCGCCTTATCGGTCAGTTCGGCGTCGGCTTCTACTCCGCTTTCGTGGTCGCCGACCGCGTGACTGTGCTGACCCGCCGCGCAGGCAGCGCTGAGAACGAAGGCGTGCGTTGGGAAAGCGACGGCAAGGGCGAGTACACCCTTGACCAGGCGGACGTGCCCACCCGCGGCACCACCGTCATTCTGCATCTGAAGGCCGACGAGGACGAATTCCTCCAGCCGTGGACGCTGCGTTCCACCATCACCCGTTACTCGGACCACGTGGCGTTTCCGATCCGTTTCCCCAAGGACGTGGACGGCAAGCCCGATCCGTCCGAGTGGGAAACGATCAACTCGGCATCGGCCCTGTGGGCGCGCCCGAAGTCGGAGATTTCCGACGAAGAGTACCAGAGCTTCTACAAGGCCCTGGGCCACGACTTCAATGACGCGCTGGCATGGACGCACAATCGTGTGGAAGGAAGCCAGAGCTTCACCACGCTGCTCTACGTCCCGGCCCAGCCGCCGTTTGACCTGATGATGGGCGGCCGTGATGAGCGCAAGGGCCTGAAGCTCTACATCAAGCGCGTTTTCATCATGGATGCGGCCGAAGAGCTGCTGCCGAACTACCTGCGCTTCGTGCGTGGCGTGGTGGATGCCGACGACCTGCCGTTGAACGTCAGCCGCGAAATATTGCAGCAGAAGCGTCAGCTTGAGCGCATTCGTGGCGCGTGCGTGAAGCGCGTACTCGATCTGCTGGAAAAGCTTTCCCGCGACGATGCAGAGAAGTTCACCACCTTCCTCAACGCCTTTGGCAACACGCTCAAGGAAGGCATCGTCGAAGACACGGCCAATCGCGAGCGCATCGCAAAGCTGCTGCGCTTTGCGTCCACGAAGGGCGAGGGCGCCGGCAAGACCGTATCGTTTGACGATTACATCGGCCGCATGCACGTGGGCCAGGACGTCATCTGGTACGTCACCGCCGACAGCTACGCAGCGGCCGCTGGCAGCCCGCAGCTTGAAGCACTGAAGGCCAAGGGCGTCGAAGTCCTGCTGATGTTTGACCGCGTTGACGAGTGGATGCTCGGCTACCTCAACGAATACGCGGGCAAGCGCCTGCAAAACGTGTCCAAGGGCGAGTTCCCGCTGGACGAAGCCGACAAGGCGAAGCAGAGCGCAGCGACCGAAGCGGCGGAGCCGTTGCTGGGTCGCATCAAGACCCTGCTGGATGGCCGCGTGGGCGACGTCCTGGTATCTGCGCGCCTGACCGATTCCCCCTCGTGTCTGGCGCTGGCGGATTACGAGATGGCTCCGCATCTCGCCCGCATGCTCCGCGAGGCAGGTCAGGACGTGCCCGAAGCCCGTCCCACACTGGAGATCAATCCTGAGCATGCTCTGGTGAAGCGCCTCGGCGCCGAGACCGACGATGCGAAGGCCGCCGATCTGGCGGGTCTCCTGCTGGAACAGGCTGAAATCACGGCTGGCGCACAGCTCAATGATCCTGCGGCCTTCGTGCAGCGCATGAATCGCGTGCTGCTGGGCTGATCGTCAGGAAGGGGCGCGCAGGCATGGCCCGCGCGTCCCTTCAGTCCTTCCCGGGGGCGTGGCACGGCTTAGGCCGATCTGCCGTAGCCGCTGTGCCGCCATCGGGCTGTTGCGCTCCCCTTGCCATGCGTTGTTCGGATACCGTGCAACGATCTGCGCGCGGCCGATGCCAGATGTGCCACCCCGGCCCAAGGCCGACGCTGCTATCGTTTCGCGATGTCCGCACTTCTCATTCTTTTCGTCTGCCTCGCCCTTGGCATCCTCTGCCGGCGTTTCGTGTCCCTGCCTGAGGGGATCGTTCCGGGCATCAATTGGTTCGTGCTCAACATCGCCTTGCCTTCGCTGGTGCTGGCGCTGGTGCCGCGCGTGCACGTTGATGCGCATCTGTGGTTTCCCGTCGCGGCCATTTTCATTGGCTTCTTCGGTGCCTGGCTGCTCTTTGCCGTGCTGGGGCGAATGCTTGGCTGGTCACGTGCGCGCATTGGATGCCTGACACTGGTTTGCGGGCTGGGCAATACCTCCTTCATGGGCTACCCGATGATGGAAGCCCTGCACGGGAAGGAGGGTTTGGCCATCGCGGTCATCTCTGATCAGCTGGCGTGCTTTCCGCTTCTGGCCGCCGCGGGTGTGATCGTGGCCTCGCTCTACTCGGGCCGTTCTGCCAGCGTGGGCCTTGTGGCGCGACGACTACTTACTTTTCCGGCATTCCTGGCGTTGATCGCGGGCGTGCTTGTCGGAGTGTTCGGGGGCTGGCCCGACGCCGTCGACCGTGTGCTGATGCAACTGGGCAGCACGCTTACACCGCTGGCGCTGTTCTCCGTCGGCCTCCAGTTCAAACTCCATTTGCAGCGCGAGCAACTGGGTGCGCTCGCCACCGGCCTCGGCTGGAAGCTGCTGCTTGCGCCTCTGATGGGGCTCGGCCTGGGGGTGGCGGCGGGCGTCACTGGCGTGACGCTGATTGTGGGTGTGCTCCAGGCGGCGATGGCTCCCATGATTTCGGCGGCGATTCTGGCCGATCAGTACGAGCTTGAGCCCCGCCTGGCCAATACGGTACTGGGCGCGGGCATCGCGCTGTCGCTGATAACCATCCCCCTTGGGAATCTCTGGCTAACCTACAGTTTTGGATGATGAGCGAACTATCCCAGCGTGAAGTGCGTATCGACGTGTGGCTGTGGGCTGCACGCTTCTTCAAGACGCGCAGTCTTGCCAAGCAGGCCATTGATGGGGGCAAGGTCGAACTCAATGGTTTGAGCTGCAAGCCCGCACGGGGCGTGCATGTGGGCGATCGTGTGCGGGTGTCTCGCGGAGAAGAAAAGCTTGAATGCGAGGTCGCGGCGCTTTCCGAAAAGCGCGGCCCGGCCGTGGAAGCGCAGAAGCTCTATCGCGAAACGGAAGAAAGCGTGGCCAGTCGCGAACGTCAGCGTGAAGACCGCCGTATGACCGGCGGCGCCCTCCTGCGTCCGGCTTCGCGTCCTGACAAGAAGGCTCGCAGGTTGATCCAGGCGATGAAAGATTCGCTGTAGCCCGCAGGCGGTCGGGCAGGTCGGGCAGGAGTGAGCTTGCTTGCCCGATGCCTGAGAAGCGCGGCGCTGAAGCGACCAGAAAACCTCCCTGATCGCTTCAGCGCTTTCATCACATCAGACGGCTTCTTCCACCGTACGACCTTCCGGTGCGGAGGGCGATGTCGCTGCCAGCGCTTTACGCACGCCTTCGGCATATGCCGGATCGGCTTTCGCGAAATGAACCAGCTGGCGCTCAATGATTTCCTTTGGAACACCTTGCATGGCAGCCGCGATGTTATGGAACAGCGCCTGCTTCTGTGACGGGTTCATCAGGCGGAACAGATTGCCAGGCTGCGTGTAGTCGTCATTGCCCTCGCGATGGTCGTAACGATCCGCATCGCCGGAAATCTTCAGCGGCGGCTCTTTCACCGACGGCTTCTGCACCGGTCCACCGAACGAGTTCGGTTCGTAATTGACGCTGCCGCCACCATTCTCATCGAAGCGCATCTGCCCGTCGCGATAGTAGTTGTGCACGGGGCACTTCGGCGCATTCACCGGCAGCGCTTCGTGGTTCACGCCCAGGCGATAACGGGCAGCATCCGCATAAGAGAACAGGCGGAACTGAAGCATTTTGTCCGGGCTGTAACCGATGCCCGGCACCACATTGGCCGGCGAGAAGCTCGATTGCTCCACCTGCGCGTGGTAGTTATCCGGGTTGCGGTTCAGTTCGAACTCGCCCACTTCGATCAACGGATACTCCGCGTGAGGCCAGACTTTGGTGAGATCAAACGGGTTGTATGAGGTCTTCTCCGCGTCCGCCTCGGGCATCACCTGGATGAACATCTTCCAGCGCGGAAAATCCTTGCGCTCGATGGCTTCAAACAGGTCACGCTGATGCGATTCGCGGTCGGTGCCTACGAGTGCTGCGGCTTCATCGTTGGTGATGTTGACGATGCCCTGCTGGGTTTTGAAGTGGAACTTGACCCAGAAACGCTCGTTAGCCGCATTGATGAAGCTGTAGGTATGACTACCAAACCCGTCCACGTGACGGTAGGACTTGGGTAGTCCACGATCACTCATGAGAATGGTGACCTGATGCAGTGACTCAGGTGACAGCGACCAGAAATCCCACGCGGCCGTGTTGCTGCGCATGTTGGTACGCGGATCGCGCTTCTGCGTGTGGATGAAGTCCGGGAACTTGAACGGGTCGCGGACGAAAAACACCGGCGTGTTGTTACCTACCAGATCCCAGTTGCCTTCGTCGGTATAGAACTTCAGCGCAAAGCCGCGCACGTCACGTTCCGCATCGGCGGCGCCGCGTTCGCCAGCAACTGTGGAGAAACGCAGCAGCATGTCGGTCTTCTTGCCGACGGATGCGAACACGCTTGCCTTGCTGAATCGGGAGATGTCGTGGGTGATGGTCAGCGTGCCGAACGCTGCCGAGCCCTTTGCATGCACCACACGCTCAGGAATGCGCTCCCGGTTGAAGTGGGCATGCTTTTCAAAAAGTTCGCGGTCCTGGATGAGAAGCGGGCCGCGCGGGCCCGCCGTCAGACTGTTCTGGTTATCGGCTACGGGCGAGCCACCGGCAGTTGTGAGCGTATCGCGGTCGGTCGTCATGGCAGTTTCTCCGGGTCGGGCGTCGAGGCCCGAGTATCCCCGGGCTGGTCGTCCGACTATAGGCAGAAATTGCCATTAGCTGAATTAGATAATTCGCATGTGTCCGATAGGTCCCATCAATCGGCTCAGATCATGCGGCGCAAGCGGTAAAGGGCGTCCAGCGCCTCACGCGGGGTCAGGTTGTCCGGATCAATCGCACGGACGGCTTCTTCCACGGGAGAGGGCAGGGATGGCGCAAAGAGACCCATCTGCGGCGTCGCGGGCGCGGCAGGTGCCGCTACCGCCGCCGTGACGTCATGCCCTTGCTCCAGTGCGGCCAGATAGCGGCGGGCGTCGGCGATCACGGCTTTGGGCAGGCCGGCCAGTGCGGCGACCTGCAAGCCAAAGCTGCGGTTGGCAGGGCCTTCCTTGACGGTATGCATGAAGACCAGCTGCTCGCCGTACTCCACGGCGTCCAGGTGGACGTTGGCGATGGCCGGGAAATCGGCTGCCAACTCCGTCAGCTCGAAGTAGTGTGTCGCGAACAGGGTGAACGCCCGGCTGGTGGCCGCCAGGTGAACGGCTGCGGCGCGCGCCAGGGACAGCCCGTCGTACGTGCTGGTGCCGCGACCGACCTCGTCCATCAGTACCAGGCTGCACTCGGTGGCGTTATGCAGGATGTTCGCCGTCTCGCTCATTTCCACCATGAAGGTGGACTGGCCGCGGGAGAGATCATCGCCCGCGCCAATGCGGGTGAAAATGCGATCGATGGGACCGATGGTGGCCGAGCTGGCCGGTACGTAACTGCCCACGTGGGCAAGCAGCACGATCAGCGCGTTCTGACGCATGTAGGTGGACTTACCACCCATGTTTGGACCCGTGATGACCAGCATGCGGCGCGCATCCCCGAGCGCCAGGTCATTGGGCTCGAACGGTTCATCGCGTACTTTCTCCACCACCGGGTGGCGCCCGCGCGAGATATGGATGCCCGGCTCTTCGGTGAGCGTGGGCGCTGCCCAATCCAGCGTTTCGGCACGTTCCGCGAGGTTGCCCAGAACGTCCAGTTCGGCCATGGCGGCAGCAGCGATTTTCAGTTCCGCCAGACGCTCGATCAGCTTGTCGAGCAGCAATTCGTACAGGGCGCGCTCGCGCATCAGCGAGCGCTCTTTGGCCGAAAGCACCTTGTCTTCGAACAGCTTCAGCTCTTCGGTGATGTAGCGCTCGGCGTTCTTGGTGGTCTGCCGGCGCGTGTAGTGCGTGGGCGCCTTGTCGGATTGTGCTTTGCTGATTTCGATGTAGTAACCGTGGACGCGGTTGTAGCCGACCTTCAGCGTGCTGATGCCGCTGGACGCTTTTTCGCGCTCTTCCATGTCGACCAGAAACTGGTCAGCGTTGGTGGAGAGTCGGCGCAGTTCGTCCAGTTCGTCATCGTAACCCTCTGCCAGCACACCTCCATCGCGCAGCAGTACGGCTGGTTGCTCGATGATCGCGCGCGCCAGAAGCTGGGCGGTTTCGCGATGATCGCCGATGCGTTCCACCAGACTGTGCAGCAGCGGGCTGTCTATGCCAGCGATGTCCTCGCGCAGCGCAGGAGCCGCAGCAAGGCCGTCGCGCAGGGTGGAGAGGTCGCGGGGACGGGCAGAGCGCAACGCCACGCGGGCGAGGATGCGTTCCAGGTCGCCGATGCCGCGCAGGCGCTCGCGCAGCGTGCCGTGACGGCGCGCGTCAATCAGGCTGCCGATGGCCTGATGGCGCTGACGCAGCACATCGCGGCTGCGTAGCGGCCGGTTGAGCCAGCGGCGCAGCAGGCGTGCGCCCATGGGGGTGACCGTTTCGTCCAGCACGCCAAGAAGGGTGTTCTCGACGTTGCCCGTGGGATGCGTGTCGATTTCCAGGTTGCGGCGCGTGGCCGCATCCATCGCAATCGTCTCGCGCGCGCTTTCCACGGCCATCCCGGTGAGATGGGGCAGGGCGCTCTTCTGGGTTTCTTCCACGTAACCCAGAAGGCAACCGGCAGCGGCGATGCCCAGCGGCATGCCATCCACACCGAAGCCCAGCAGATCGCGGGTGCGGAAGAACCGGCACAGTTCGCGACGCGCGCTGTCCACTTCGAAATGCCAGGGCTGGCGCTTGCGCACGCCAGGCAGGGAGGACACAAGCTTCGGCCACGTCACATCGTCGCTGACCAGCGTCTCCGCCGGCTGAAGGCGTGCGAGTTCGGCGGCAAGGCCTTCGGCATTCGGCACTTCGTTGACGAGGAAGCGGCCGGTAGACAGATCCACCCACGCCAGGCCATAGCCCGTCTGACCTGCTGCAATGGACAACAACAGGTTGTCCCGGCGTTCTTCCATCAGGGCCGCGTCGGTCACGGTGCCCGGCGTCACAATGCGCACGACCTCGCGCTTGACCGGTCCCTTGGAGGTGGCCGGATCGCCAATCTGTTCGCACAGAGCGACCGATTCGCCCAGCTTGACCAGCCGGGCCAGATAATTCTCAACGGCGTGATAGGGCACGCCCGCCATGGGAATGGGGGCGCCTGCCGACTGGCCGCGCTGAGTCAGGGTGATATCGAGCAGTCGCGCCGCCTTGCGGGCGTCGTCGTAAAACAGCTCGTAGAAGTCGCCCATCCGGAAAAACAGGAGGATGTCCGGATACTCCGCTTTTGCGCCCAGATACTGGCGCATGAAAGGGGTATGCCCGTCCACAGCGGATTTGAATTTAGTGCTATCTAAATCAGTCACTTAGAATTTAACCTTGATTGTGCGATCGACTCGATCATTGCCCTTATCTCTCGAAATGGGCACGTCGTTGTGCCCACATTGCGTTCACAAGACAGGATGGCGAAGCTTGCGTATGTCCATGAGGGTGCCGCCGTGTGAAACGGGCCTTGTCATGGACACAGGGACTCACCGTGCCTAAATCGAAAGACGTGAAGTATCGCCTGTCACAGTCGATGTTGCGCGCGTTGACGGCCGATCAGCGTCCCGCCGTGGATGCCCAGGATAAGACCTTCCTTGAGCCGAACGCTGGCCGAAAGGCTTATCGGTTCCCGGATGGGGCGCAGGGCGCGCTACGTGGCTTCTGGCGACGCGATCACGTTGACTCCGACCGAGCGCTATTGATTCGGTACTAGGGTGATGGATTGCACCTTCAGCGCGCAGGGGCAGCTGGCGAGCTTCACGGACGACAACGGGAAGACCACGACGCTGGGCGGGTTTGCGTTCGGCATCCCCGATTCCGTCGCGTATACGGATGCCACGTCGCAGACGGTGGCGGTCGATGGTTTCGGGCAGATTGCATCTCTCACCGACCAAGCCGGGGTGACGACGAGCTATGGCTACGACGCCATTGGCCGCACTGTGCGCATCGACTATCCGTCGGGCGATTCCGTGGCGTGGGCGCCCAAGACCTATAGCTACAGCTACGTGGTTGACGGGCGTGGGCTTCGTACTGCGCATTGGGTGCGCAATACGAAGCAGGGCGCCCTGACCCAGCAGACGGACTTCGACGCCTTGCTGACGCCGGTCATGGCCGGTAAGTCGGAAGCGGACACGAGTGCCTTGTCCGTATCGGCGCGAACCGAGTACGACCGGGCCGGCCGCACGACCTTCGAGTCGTTGCCGTGAATGCTGCGCCGGATCGCTCGGCGATCACCTTGGAGACCACGACGATTTATGATGTGCTCGAGCGGCCGGTGTCTACCACCGTTCGGTCGGAACAAGGCGATCTGACGACCATCTTGGTTTACCCGGCAGGTGGTGCGCGGTCGGTAACCGACGCGCGGGTGTGGACGACTGCGGGCGATCACATCACGACAAACTATTTCCGGCGTTTGATGAGTCGTCGATGGATGCTGCGGTGCGTGTTGTCGCGCCCGAGTGCATGACACAGGATATCCTCGAATACACTGCACGCGCGTGCAATGCAGTCAGTACTCGGCGTATTGCCCGGCGGCTGACATTGACTTGATATGGGGGAGTAATGTTATGGGCAACCAGACGAAGGGTATGTCGGCCTTGGTATCGCGGGAGATGGTCGCCTGGAGCAGTAGGGGAGTGTTGGTATGAGCGTTGATGGTCGTTGGGATCGGGTGCGTACTGGAGCGCGACGGGCCTCGGGCTTTTACCGAGCTGTCGTTACGGCGTTTATGCTGCTTTCGTTGCTGGTGACGGCGCAGGCTGCCGAGACGGTTACGTATTACTACACGAGCCCACTGGGCACCGTGTTGGCTACGGCGGATGGTGCAGGGAATGTGCTTGGTAGTTCCGACTATCGGCCTTATGGCAGTCAGGCGTTGGGTACGCCTGAGCAGGGGCCGGGGTATACGGGGCATGTGAACGATGTTGACTCCGGGTATGTCTATATGCAGGCGCGCTATTACGATCCGGCGGTAGCGCGGTTTATCAGCACGGATCCAGTGGGACCGGCATCGGGCAATCCGTTCAACTTCAATCGGTATGATTACGCATCCAACAATCCGATCGTCAACATCGATCCCACAGGGAAGGCGGCATGTCCTGGGGAAAAAGCATCTGTGTGTATACAGGCTGATGTAACAGATCCATCGCGATTGTCGGGGAGAAATGTTGTTGCAACGGAAGCGGTCGCAAGTGCAATGGTGGCAGGCAAAGCCTTGATTGCGGTACGCAAAACTGACCTGCGAGAAGAAAAAGTCGGCTTTGTCTTACCTAAGAGCGACGGGAGCAGTGAAGTGGTTCGCGCTACTAACGTTTCGACGACTAGTGAAGCAGGCCGTGATACGGCAACTGCAAATGCTCCTGCAGGTGCTCAAGCTATTATTCATGGCCATATCGATGGAAAATCGGACGGTGTTGTAAGTGACACCAAAACGTTAGGTGACTTTTCGGCCGTGTCAAAAGGATTACCAAATGCTGTGGTCAGCAATGGACGTGTAGGTGTGAACGAGCTAGTGAATGGAGTTCCACAACTTCGCATGTTGCAGGGAACAATGTCGCCTCATGAAATCCAAGCTTCACAAGCAAATCTAAATCGCGTACTCAAAGATTTTGAAAATACTGCGGGTGGGAGCGGGCAATGAAAAACTTTACTATTTTTCTTACGCTATTTACGATTTCAACTTCCGTGCTCGCTGCCGAGGCTGCTTCTCCATCAAAAATCGTCACCGTCACTCCGAGTCAGCTCAATGCAAATCGTGCGTTTTATCACGGAAAGCTGGTTCATGTCAGAGGTTTTGTAAACGTCGGTTTTGAGCAGCGTGAACTCTACGACAGTCGGGCTTCATCTCTGACAGAAGATTCTTTCAAAACCTGCGTTACCATAGTTAATGCGGGTAGAATTCTGTCTAACATGAAAAAATATAACCATAAAATGCTTATTCTAACCGGGGTTTTTACAAAAGATATTCGCAAAGAACCTTATCTGCAATTGGCTGGATGTAATCTCACGGCTATCAATCTGGCGGATCAGCCGCCGCCCGAAATTGTTTTGGGGAAATAAGCAAGCTCTGGGCAGAAGTGGAATTCGCCCGGTTTCACAGGCACCCAGTTTAGATGGGGTGATGAAGTCGGAAGTGGTCTATGGGCATACGAACGACCTTCCGTCGCGAGTTCAAGCTTGAAGCAGTGCGACTGATCAACGGGCGTGGTGTAGCGGGGGCGCAGGCGGCTCGTGATCTGGGGCTGCATGAGAATGTGCTGCGCAAATGGGTACGAGAGTTGGTAGCCGATCCACAGCAGGCGCTCCGGGCAAGGACAGATGAAGCCGGAGCAAGCGGAAATCGAGCGGCTGAAGAAGGAAGACGCCAAGCTCAAGATCAAGCGCGACATTCTGAAAAAAGTCGCGGTCTGTTTCGCCAGGGATCGACGTGAAGTTTGGCTTCGTGGCGAAGCACTGGGGCGAATTTTGCCGAGCGCATACTGCGATTGAGGGGATGCGCGAAAGCAGAGTGAGCGAGCCCTTGTTCGGGCGGTCGAGGCAGGACGCCGCGCCGCCACGCGCGTACTCGGGATATTGTGGAACGGGCCAGAGCCCAAGCCGTGGTTGATCGCGCAGGGTGGCGTTTGGAGCAGATGCAGCGCCGGGTTTTCCCTGCGCGCAATCCGAAGGCGACCGGGGAAGCCATCATTGCCACCCGTCCGGCGAAGGTTCAGCGCAGGTAAGCGCTGGCGAAGCGCCGTGCCGACGCGCAGGCTAGACAACGAGTCATTGAAGACATCGAAAAGGGGCCGCTACGCAACGTCGCCCTCGTTGGCGGCAACAGAGTCGAGCACTATGAGATTGCCTCGCACGGCATGCTTGTCGCAGTCGCCAAGCAACTTGATTACACAAGGCCGCGCCGCTTCTTCTGGCAATAAGCCGGTGGCGAAACAGCACGTCGGTCAGGTTGCCACCCAGCCAGCGCCGCGCTCAGCGCAATACCGCGCATCGTGAGCCTTGCGTCGTTGAGGGCCCTTTTATCGTGCAATATGGACGGCTAAACGAAGCCTGAATCCCGCCTCTTGAAATTTCGCTTCAACTGCATAAATTATTTCCCGCTGGTCGCTTCGGGACCAGCCTCGTCGCCCGCTTCGGGGGCGGCGCAGAGAACTCCTAACCATGTTGCTTGAGGATATGGCTATGCGAACTCTTCTGAATGTTGCACCCCTTCACCGTTCCAGCGTCGGCTTCGACCGCATGTTCGATTTGCTGGAAGCTGCCGCGTCCCGCGGCCAGGCCGCTGACAACTATCCCCCCTTTGATTCGGTCAGGCTTGCGGACGACCAGTACCGCATCAGCATGGCGGTGGCCGGCTTCCGGGAAGCGGATCTGGAGATTTCCACGCAGGCAAACTGGCTGACCGTCCGCGGCGAGCGCTCGGTTGAACCGGAGGGCGAGTACCTGCATCGGGGTATCGCGAACCGCCCGTTCGAGCGCCGCTTCGAGCTCGCCGAGCATGTCCACGTCGTCGGGGCAAAGCTCGCAGACGGCCTTTTGTCCATCGACCTCAAGCGCGAGATTCCCGAGGCGATGAAGCCTCGCCGCATCGACATCGAGTCGGGGGCCGGATCGAACGCCAAAGAGAGCGTCCGCCAATTGCTCGATCAGGCCGCAGCCTGAACCAGGCAAGAGCCTCGCAAGGATGCGGGGCTCTTCTCTACGACTTCCTGAGCCGCGCTGGCAAACGCCAACCGTTCCACTATCCGGTTTCGCCAGGCGTCTGGACATCCTTGCGGATGGCCTGCATTTGAGCGAGCAAGCTCACAAGAGCGACGCTTCGGTGTTCCGTCGTCAAACCGGTCGTCTATCGGCTGAGGAGTCGCAGCACACATACCGCGTCGCAATCGGACGAGTGCGATGGAGCATCCCGTGAACAGATGTCGTCGGAGTCACGGACGGCCTCCCGCACGATTCGCTCACCGACCCGGCCGCGTCCCGTTCAGCGCGATTCGGCGTGTGTATCGCCCGGTATGGATGCGAGCGTCGGCGAACTGATCCAGTGGTACGGGCTGATGGCTACATGGCGTTGCCTGGCGGGCGAGCCCATGAAAAGAGGGCCGGGCAATGCCCGGCCTTCGTTATCGGCATGCCGCTGGGGACATCAGATGTCGAACGAGGTGAACACCTGGGCGTGCTTGTCCCACACTGGCGCGTCGTAAAGGTCGACATGCATGTGGGTGACCGTGGCTGCCACGCGGTTGCCGTTTTTCACTTCATCCACGTGGAAGAACAGCGTGCCTTTGGCACTCAGCTTGCCGGCGGCGCGCAGTTGCTCGATCTTCTTGGCCAGATCCTGATCGGCGACCTTGATGGCGCACACGTTGTTGGAGTCGGCGTTGTTGAGGTCGAGCATCACGTTCTGGCTGTTGCCGTAGCCCATCGTCCAGCACTGCTTCGTGCCATTGAAGGCGAAGCTCTGCGTCGTGAAGTCATAGCCGGAAATAAACGAGATCTGCGGGCTGATGGCGCCGCGGGTGTTGCCCACGTCGCCGAACTGGATGGCGTAGTAGCTCTGGTCAGCGAAACGCTTCAGGTTGTCCTGAATCCCCGGCAGTTCGGAGATGGCCAGATCGTGCTTCTTGAACGCGTCCGGCTCGTTGTAATACTTCGGCGAGAACATGCCCAGCTTCTCTTCGTCAGCCGGCTGCGGCGTGGCGCGCGACACGGCGACGTAGGTCAGCCAGGTGCCACCGTCAGCCTGATCCAGCTGCGTGTAGTTGGCCAGCGGCACGTTCATGTCGGCCTTCGGGCGTGCATCCTCCTTGGCCTTCTGCGCATCAGCAAATGCCTGAGCAGCGGCGGCGTTGTCGCCCGTCTTTTCCGTGCCAGCCGCCTGCGTTGCGGGCGTAGCCTGATCGCCAGCCGGGGCGTCGTGCTTGCCGCAACCGGCGAGGGCGAGGGCGGCGACTGCGAGCGTTGCGTACTTCAGTTTCATGGGTGCTCCTTGGTACCACGCCGAAGGCATCGCCCCGGAAGGCGGGGCAATGTCGGTTGGCAGGAAAAAAAGATGGATGGGTTCTTCAGCCGTACTTGGCCTGGAAATCCCGCTCGTTCGTGCACAGGTAGATGATTCCCTCAATGAACGAAATGAGCGAGGGAATGAAGGTCCAGCAGAAAATCAGGTAAAGGATGCCCTGACCCGTACGCCCCAGATAAAACTTGTGCACGCCAAGCCCGCCAACCACCAACGCCAGTACGCCCGCGGCGATGTGGCTCTTCGTTCCGGTCACGGCAACCGCCGCACCGCAACCCGGGCAGGAGGACGCGGAGTCCGACACCTGCTTGCCACATTCCCTGCAGTACACCAAAGCCATTTGTATCTCCCTGTTCCGAATCATTCGGCGAACGCGCTCGCCAGTGGGCAGGTATCGGCAGGGAGGGTCAGATCTTTAGCAGATGTTTTGTGGGTCTTGGGTCGGATACGTCAGGCAAGAGCGGGCGGCAGCTGACCGGGCACGGAAGGCCGGTGGCCGACGTCGCGCAGAGGATGGGCATTACGAGCTGCGGCCTTGATGATCAGCAAGCACAGCGGGAAGTCTAGACGCCTTCCTGAATATCAATTTTGTGATTGCCTTTCTTCATTTTAATGATCCAGCGTGATCCAAAATTCGCCGCCTCCGGTTTGGCCTTGAACACAAACGATATCTCGTCGCCACAATCGGTCCCCGGGGAAATGGCGATCGTGTCCATCGAAAGTCGGTGAGCGCGGGTGAAGGCTTCTTTCAGGCGTGGTAGTACCGCGTCCGCCTGCGCTTTGGTCATCGGTTCGCAAACCTGGGTCTGTGCGCGGCTGTTGGTGGCCCAGAGGGCCAGAAGCAGAAAGGCGATCAATTTCATGTTTATCTCTGGACCTCTGTCGGCGTTGCGTGCAGGTCGACGTTTGCGTGTGTGTGGCGACCAAAGAAAAGGCGACGGTCGTGAGACCGTCGCCCTGTTTGTCCGGAATGCCTGCAAGGAGGTCATCCGAACGATTCGCTTTAGTGCATGCCCGGCTGAGCAGGCTGTTGCTGTTGCTGCGGAGCCTGCTGCTGTTGCTGCTGCGGGGCCTGCTGTTGCTGCTGGGTATTGGCCTGCTGCTGGCTCTGCTGCTGCGAGACCTGCTGGAACTCCGAGCTGCTCTGTTCCAGCGGCTTGGCGACGGACTGTGCGACGTTGACTTCGGCGATGCGCTTGAGCGGTGAGTTCATGTCGCCCTGTACCGCGAAGGCACGCTTGCCGTCGTCGCTCATCACCACGTGGTCGACGCTGCTCAAGCCTTGTGCACGGGCGGCGGTGGCCAGCGAGCCGGCGAGGTTGTTGGACATCTGGTCCGACTTGCGGCCGCGCTCGGCGTCGATGGCCTGCACGTTCTGCAGTGCCTGGTTGTACATCGCGTTGCCCGGGTTCTTCGGGTCAGCGAGGCTCGGCTGCGGCGGATGGGCTGCCTTCTGCACGGCTTCGAGGGTTTTGGGGCCCACGATACCGTCGACCTTCATGTCGTGCGCGCGCTGGAACTTCTCGACGGCAGCCTTCGTGCCGGGACCGAAGTCGCCGTCCGGATGCAGATCGCGGCCCTTGGCATCGGTGAAGCCGAGCTTGACCAGGTCGTTCTGCAGGGCAGTGACCTTTTCACCGTGCGCACCTTCGCGCAGCGTATTGCCTGCCGGAGCGTGCGTGCGGCCGCCCTGGCCCACGGCCTTGAGCGCCGTCTTGATGTCGGCATCGTTGCCGGCTTTGGACGGGTCGAAGTTCGGGTCGCCGACCTTGGTATGCGCGCGATCCATCGCGGCAGCCTTTTCCGGGTCTTTATAGGCGTTCTTGTATTCCTCGGCGATGGCGGCAGCCTTGGGGCCGTCGTAGTAGCCGGTGGCCTTGTGCAGGTCGTTGGCGCGCTTCAGCACAGCATCGTAGTCGCCGCCTTTTTCCATCACGTCCTGGAAGGACTTCAGCTGGTTCGGCATCTGGTTGGCCGTCTTGGCCAGGATGGCCACGGTTTCCAGGCGACGGTCTTCCGGGATGTTCTTGCCGTACTTGTCCAGCATGTCCATGGCGGTCTGGGTGGCTTCCTTGACCTGCGGATAGTCCATGTTCTTGTGAATCCACTTCTGACCGTCCTGCGACGAGGCCCACGCGTTGATGCTGTCGCGCGTGCCGGTGTCGATGAAGTCCAGAGTGGTGCGGCCCTTCAGGCCGTTGCCGTGGCTCAGCAGATCCTGGCGGAGTTCTTTGGTGTCCTGCGGGAAGGGCAGGTTATGGTCCTTCGCGTACTTGCCGGACTGTTCGATGATGCCGTCCACGTAAGTGGTTTCACCGGGCTTGGGCTTGGCGCCATCGGCAGAGCCGAGCGCCCAGGTGCCGCGCTGACCGAGGTCCACCTGGATCGTGCCGAGCGAATAGCCGCTGTTGGCGACGATCTTGTTGGTGTTGCCCCAGTTCGGATCGCTGGTGCCGGCAGTCACGCCTGCGATGGACAGATGGTAGGACGAGGCGCCGCCTTCGGTGCCCCGACCGACGACGAAGTATGTGGCGCCCGTGAGTGACTCGGCGTTATGGGTATCAAGACCTGGCATGGTGTTATTCCTTTGAGTTCGGATCAGAGCAACGTGTTCGCCACGGACAGGTACTTGTCCAGGGCGTTGGCGCGTTCGCAGATGCGGAAGATTTCGTTCTGGGTCACTTGCAGATCGGCGACGGTTTCGTCGCCGTATAGCGAGGTCTCGAACCTTCCGGTCTTGTCCTCAAGATCCACCCATGCGCGCTCGGCGTTGACCAGGTCATCCTTGGCTTTGCCGGTGAGCTTGGCCATCAGGGCCTTGTACGTGGTGTTGAGTCGTGCGTCCTGTCTGGTTTTCTCTGCCGAAAGGCAGGCGCCACTGGACGTCGGGTCGTTGGCTTTGGTGATGCACGCGTAGAACGCGGCCGTGATGCCCTTGGGCGCTTCCTGCTTGATTTCCTGACTGCGGCTCGCGTCGGCAAACGAGGCGCTGCCGTAAACGACGAGAGCGACCGCGATGGCGAGTTTGTTGACCGTTTTCATGATGTAACTCCTGATCGTGCATTTGGTACGGTTGGTATGGAAGGTCAGACCGACAGCTTGGGTACATCCACCTTGGGTAGCAGGCGGGATGTGAAATAGCTGTCCTGGTAGTAGCGAATCTTGTCGCATTTCACCGGGTGTGGAATGCCTTCGTAGAGGAACACTTCCGTGTCTGTTCCCATGGCCTTCAGCTCCTGGGGGAGCATCAGTGCGCGGCGTTCTTCCGACTCGCTGCGCGAAACATCGCCGCGGCCCTTGCCGCGGGTGACGTTTTGCTTGCGGACAGTCGTGTAACCGAGCATGTCCGAATAATCGTTGGCGTCCTGCTGTTCGCGCGGTGCGTAAACAATCTGCAGGGCGTGGTTGGTGATGACGGTGCGCGACACGTCCTTGCCGTAGGTCGCATCCAACTGGGCCATGCTCTGGATGATGGGCAGCAGGCGGATGTTGTAGCCGGCCATGTATGACACGGCCGAGGCAATGATCTCGACCTTGCCGATGGAGGTAAATTCGTCCATCAGCAGCAGGCACTGATGCTTCAGTTCCGGGTTGTTCTGCGGCAGCTCTTTGGTGTTGAGGTTGATCAGCTGGCTGAAGAACAGGTTCACGATGAGGCGACTTTCGGCCAGCTTGTTGGGCTGGATGCCGATGTAGATCGTCATGCGCTTGCGGCGCACGTCGGTCAGCAGGAAATCGTCGGCGCTGGTGGCCGCTTCAAGCACCGGATTGATCCAGGCGTTCAGCGGTTCCTTGAACGTGCCAAGGATCGAAGAGAAGGTTTCGTTCGCCTGTGACAGCAGGTTCGCGAAGGCCGCCTGTGCGTTGCTGGTGAGGAAGGTCTGTTGCGACAGCCAGGTGTAGAGCTGGCGCAGATCGGTGCCATCACCGGACGACAGTCGATACAGCGCACCCAGCGTGGGTTTCGTGCGCAGGATCATGGGCAGATCGTTCTTCTGATCGGCATCCCATTTTTCAAACAGATACAGCGAGAAGGCCATGAACGCATTGCGTGCCTGGCTGACCCAGAACTTCTGGTCGTCCGAGCCGTCCGGGTACAGCATCGAGGCGATGCTCATCAGGTCGGATACGCGGAACGCCGGGTCGCTGGACACGTAGCTCAGTGGGTTCCAGCGATGCGTCCGGCGATCTTCCGCAAACGGGTTGAACAGGAAAATTTCCTGCCCCTGGCTCTTGCGCCAACCGCTGGTGAGGTCGAAGTTTTCCTGCTTGATGTCCAGGACCACGATGGACTCCTGGTAGTCCAGCAGGTTCGGGATCACGACGCCCACGCCCTTTCCCGAGCGGGTGGGGGCCGCGAGGATCACGAACTGCTGGCCGCTCAGGCGCACCAGGTCACCCTTGAACTTGCCGACCAGGATGCCGTTCTTCGAGGTTTTCAGCATGCCCTTTTCGCGCAGGTCGCTGGCCCGCGCAAAGCGGGCATCGCCGTGCATGGACTGCTTTTTCTCGCGCGTCATGAAATACAGCACCACCAGCCACAGGATGATCGGCAACAGGAAGCCGATGGCGCCTGCCATCTGGATGTGCTTCGTGTAGTGCTGCACATCGGCTCGACCAAGGGCGCGGATGTACTGCCAATACGTATTCCACTGAAGCGGAACGTCAGTTCGCTTCAGGAAAGTAAGTATCAGAATGCCCGAAAGGTAGTTGCCCGCGACCAGGGCAACCGCCAGCAAGGCGGCTGCCCAATATCCCCTGTTTTTACTCATGCCGATCTATCCTGGTGCGTGTGGTGCACGGAGCATGTGCTCCGGTAATGACGCGACGGTTATCGCGTGTGACGTTGCAGATTAATGCATGCCGCGGGACTGTTCGCCTGTGCCGGGGCCGGTCCACGATCCGCTTTTTTTAGCCTTCGGGCAATAAAACTTGTACTCCTCAAGGGATGCGTAATCATCGGCGGTCCATTCCTTGCCGTAGGGGTTGGGTTCGCACCAGGCGCTAATCATGTAGGGTCCTGTGTAAGGCGGCAGAGGCTGCCAGCACTTATCAGGGTTTTTCTGGCCATAACGGCAGAAAACGAACGGATCATTGTTGCGATACGTCAGCTGCGCATGGGCGTCAGCAATGAAAAACAGAACAAAACACAAAGCAAACATCCAGCGCTTCATAGAATCCCCCTGCGGTGTTTCCGAAATGATGAATTGGACAATACGTGCCGGGCCCTGAGCCCGGCACGCGCGATGGAACGGTTACTGCCCCGGCATGGGGCTGGATCGCTGTACCGATGCCTGTTGTTCGTTCTGCCTGGCAAGCTGCGCATGCGCCTGCTGGTTCTGCTCAGCCACCTGGTTCCAGTTCGCACTGCTCTTGTCGACGGACGTGGCCACCGCCTCCTGCGTGGACACATCGGCCACGCGTTTCAGCGGCGACTGCATGTCGCCCTGGACGGCGTACGTCCGGGATGCGTCGTCGCTGAGGGTTACGTGGTCAATGCGGGTCAGGCCATCACGGCGTGCCGCAACCGTCAGCGAAGCGGCCAGGTTGTCGCTACGCTGGTCGGGTGTGCGTTGATGAGCTGCATCCAGCTCGTGCACGCCGCCACGGGCTTGCTGAAAAAGGGCGTGGTCGGGATGGTTGGGCTGATCCAGGCGCGTGGCTTCCGCGACTTTCGGTTTGTCGTCAAACCAGGAGCCCGGATGAGTGATGGTGTTCCACGCACTGGACGCCTTCTCGGAAATCTCGTGGCCAACGTGGCTGAGTGTTTCACCCACTTCGTGAACGGCGTGGCTGGCGGCTTTCTCTACCGCGTGGAAACCTTCTTCCACTTTCTCCGCCACGTTGTGGCCAACTTCCTGCACGGTATGGACGATGGCTTTGGGTATTTCCCATGGCGCCGAGATCGTGGTGCGGATGTCGCGCACGTCGTCGCGGTAGCGATCGACCATCCCTTTATGTTCTTCGTACAGCGCCTGACCTTCCGGGCTGATGATGCTCTTGCCCAGGGTTTCACTGTTGGGCACGAAGTTGTCCATCGCGTGCGCACTGAAGTCGGTGGCTTTCAGCGGATTGCGCAGGCTCAGCGGGCCGCTGTCGTCGCGGTAGCCTGCCTTGCTCAGCGTGTCGATGTCCTGCTGGGCCGCGTAGACGCGCACTTCGCCAAAATGCGGGCTCGCCGCGCTGACCAGATCGCCCGCACGTACATGGTCGATGACCTGATTGCCGCCCTCCGGCACGCCGTGCAGCAGGCCAGCCGCGCCATACGCATTGAACGTTTCGCCCTTGAGGTGAAAGCGCGACGCGTTGATCTCGGCCAGTGTGCCGCCCAGGGAGTGGCCGGTCACCGTGACGTCCAGCGGCTGGCCGCGCGTTTCGGCGAGGAACTTGGCCTTTTCCATGACCTTTTCGGTAAAGGCGATAGCGTCCGGTGCCTGCGCGTTGAAGCCGGTGAGTACCATGCCTGCATCCACGCCACCATCGTGCACGGGTTCGCGGTCAAACTCGGTGCCGCGGTACGCGATCACGACCTCACCGGTATCTTCCCGGCGATATGCTGTTGCCTGAAAGCCGGTGTGCGGATTGTCTGCCGCTGCGAGAGTCGTGTATTCCACGCCGTTGAGCTTGACGAGCTTGTCGACGACCGGTGTCTGGTACGAGTTCTGCGCCAGCAGCGCATAGTCGGTGGTTGATACGGTCATGGGGTGCGCTCCTCAGCCTTGAGCGTCACCGAGAACGTCTGCCCAGGTTCTTTGAAGTTCGCGCGTGCCGGCTCGCCGTTATCCAGCAGCTCCATGGGGACCTGGAAGGTTCGGTTGGCGTAGTAGCGGGTGTTGCTGCCCGATGCGAGTATGTCGTTGCCGTACAGGGCGGCACTGATGGTCACCTGATTTGCTTTCAGGCGCGCGGCAGCGCCCACTATGCCCCAATGGCAGACGCCACGGCCGAAGTAATCTTCATCAACAAACTGATCGGCATAGATCACGCCGCGGTAAACGTTGCCGCCGGCGTGGGTCAGCTCCAGCGGCACGCGTTCTTCGGGACGCACGCGGGCGCCTGCGATGGGCGTGAGCGGCACGCATTCTTCGTTTTTGACGACGTAGTCGACGGAGCCTTCCACACGATCAAACGTGGCCGGCGCGCCATCCACCGTCACGGTGATGTCGTAGCGCATGCGCGGCTGCGGGTTCTTCTTGATGTCGGGCTTTTTCATGGTCGATCCAAAGGCGGTGGTGGTCAGGGCCAGTAACAGGGCCAGCGCACAGGTGATCCGGCGGGTCATGTTGGCCATCCTCGAAATGGATTGAGCAGATGAGGCGCGTCGCTCGACGCGCCGCAAAGCGCCGGGGTTGCCCCGGAGGGCACCCGGAAAGCGGTGAACGGCATTGTCAGTCCCTTGCTGGTCATGAACAGCCTTCGAGGCGTGGTCGATGGACACGTCACATGGCGGCCGGTGACGAACTCACCGGCCGCCACACGGCTTACAGGCCCGGTGTGTGGCCTGTCTGCTGCGGGGTGGGCATCGGCTGTTCATGCGGCGCAACCTTGCCCTGTGTGGGCTGCGCCGCGACCTGTTGCAAGGCCTCGGTACTTTTTTCAATCGGCGTGGCAACGGCCTTCTGCGTCTCCACTTCGGCAATGCGCTTCAGTGGCGAGTCGAGATGGCCCTGCACGGCGAACGCACGCGTGGCATCGTCGTTCAGCACGGCGTGGTCCACCCGGTGCATGCCTTCGCGGCGAGCTGCCACCGTGAGGGCGGCGGCCAGGTTGTCGCTGTGCTGGTCCGGCGAGCGCTTGTGTTCGGCATCCAGGCGATGCACGGCGTCGCGCGCCTGCTCGAACAACTTGTGGTCCGGATGCGCAGGCTGATCCACGCGTGGCGTGGCCATCTGTTTGTGGAGGGCGTCCATGGTCTTGGGGCCGGCCACACCATCCACTTCCAGGCCATGCGACTTCTGGAATTTTTCCAGCGCCTCTTGGGTGTGGGCGCCGAACTGCGCATCGGCCTTGATCGCGTGGCCGTTGGCGTCGGTATACCCGAGCTTCGCCAGCGAATGCTGCAGATCGCGCACGTTCTCGCCATGCTCGCCCTTGCGCAGCATATGCGGTGCGGCATCATGCTTGACGTCATGCCGGGCGGGCGTGGTGTGGTGGGCTTCCGGAGCTGATTTGGCAACGGGTTCTGCCGCGGCCTTGGGCGGTGCGACCGGATGCACTGCCGGCTCACCATGCGTGCGGCCGTGCAGCGGTTCGGCCACCCGGAATTCCGGCTTGGCACGCAGCGCACCCACGATTTCCACGCCCGGCGCGGTGCTGCCGGGCTTGCGGTTCCAGTAGCCGTCGTTGACTACAGTGACTTCCGCCGGGCCGGTGCTGACCTGCGAGCCGACGAATTGCACGTGGCCTGCCTTGTCGTATCCCTTGAAGATGCCCACGTGCTGACCGCTTCCGTGGATGTCCTTGAACATCAGGATGTCGCCAGGCTGCAACGAGCCATTGGGCTTGGCGGCATCCTGTGCGGACACGATGTCGAAGTGGCTCTTCGAATAGTCGGTGGGATGCGTACCGTTGAACAGCTTCGACGTGGCGAAGGGTTCGTTGCCCACGTTGTAGCCGGCGTCCTTGAGGCCGCGCCACACGAACGACGAGCAATCGACACCGAGGCGGCCATCGCCGTCCAGATCCTGCTCGGTGCGGCTGCGGTCGCTGCGGTGGTTGGGGCTGTTGTTGTTGAACGAGTGGTCCGGGCGACCGTATTCAAATTTCTTGCCCGACTTGAAGTAGTGCTCGTTGACTTCGTTGAAGATATCGCCGCTCATGTCTTACTCCCCGCCAATGGTTTTAAGACCCATGGAGAAAGCCTCCACGTCGTCCTTGTCGACCCAGCCCGACGCGCAATCACCGATGTAATTGCCGTGGCTGTCGTGCTGGCATGCCTTGCCCGTTCTGGGGCCAAGCCATTGCACGGGCTGTGCGTTGTAGCTCTTGCACAGGTCGCTGCCTTTGCAGCTGTCGACGATGTCGGTGGGAAGCGCCTTGACGTAGTAGCGTTGAATGTCGTTTTTCGTGGCCGTGGCCGCGATGCAGACGAACTGGTCGTGGGGCAGGGCGGCAATGGCTTTCTTGCCCTTGCCATCAATGGCGTCGCTGAGCGTCACGCTCTTGTCGGCCATGATGCTGCCGTAGCTGGTATCGGCATTGCAGTCGGAGAATGCGATGTCGAAACCATCGGCCGTGCATTCCACGAATCCGTGACTGCCGGTGGTGCACTGGATGTTCGCGGACGGCGCCATGCCCGCAAGACGCGCGCGGGCTGACTCGGCCGTTTCCTTTGCAGCGGCGGCATGCGCGCCGCTGGCCAGAAGGCACAACGCGAGCAAGCCGGTTTGCATAACTGATTTCATGACAACTCCCTTCGCGGCGCTACGCGTAGCTGCCGCACTCATGCGATTCATGGATGACCCGGCGTCGGACCAGACGGGTGCGCCTGCGCCTGTTGCTGCCCCAGTTCCTGGGCGGGCTGCTGGGCGGGCGCGTGCTGGGCCAGTTGCTGTGTGCTTTTCTCAACGGGCGTATTCACGGCCTGCTGGGTGGGCACGTCGGCCACGCGTTTCAGTGGTGAGTTCATGTCGCCCTGTACCGCATAGGCGCGGGAGGCATCGTTACTCAACGACACGTGGTCGATCCGGCTCAGGCCGTCCCGTTTGGCCGCCACGGTCAGCGCGGCGGCGAGGTTGTCGCTTCGCTGATCCGGGGTGCGGTGGTGCTGTGCATCGAGTTGATGCACCGCCTTGCGGGCCTGCTCATAAAGCGCATGATCGGGATGGTTTGGCTGATCCAGGCGCGGGTGCGCCTGACTGGCCGTTTTCTGGTGATGCTGGGCGGCGGCAAGCGCCTCCAGCGTTTTTGCACCAGCGATGCCATCCACCTTCAGGTGATGGTCACGCTGGAATGCTTCCACGGCAGATTTCGTGGCCGGCCCGAAACTGCCGTCCACTTTCAGTGCCTTGTGGTGTGCATCGGTGTAGCCCAGGCCATTGAGTTCCGCCTGGAGTTTCGACACGGGCGTGCCATGGGAGTGGTCCTTGAGGACGCCATGGGCGGGTGCTTCCTGCACGTGACCGCGGACGGGATGACCGACCTGGCCATGGGCGAGCCGTTCCATCACTTCCGGCGTCAGCCGCTTTTCCCAATCGGCAAAGCGCTCACGGCGATCTTCCAGGCCGTTGTACTTGCCGTTGATGGCTTTGGTGGCGCCTTTGACGTCTTCACGCGCGGCATCCGGAACACGGTTTTCCCAGTACCACACGGCAATCTTCGAGGCGTTTTCAGGCTTGGCGGCCAGTTCCGGCTTGTTGACCAGATCCAGATCCAGGGCCTGTCCGGCGGCGCGGTAGTTGTCCTTGCCAGTGAGCTGGATGTAACCGCGACCGTGGTACTTGTAGCCGTCACCCGGCTCATCGTTGCCGTTGCGACCGCCGTACATCAGTTCGGCCAGCTTCTCAGGCTTGCCTTGCATGGCTTCCTTGCGTGCGGATTCAAGAGCAGCCTCGCCCTTGCGCCATGCAGATTCCACGGGAATCTGCGAGATACCTTTGGTGTACCGAAAGCTTTCCTCAAGGCGGTTCAACCCATTGGACTCATGGGTGACCTGGGCCATGAAATTGGCTAGTTCCTTCGGTGACCTGATCCCGGCTGCGGTGGCTTCCGTCAGCACTTGTGTTTCTCGATCAATCGCCATGTGTAACTCCTGTTTGACCATCCACAACATGTCGGCGCGTTCGCTGCGCCTGTCTTGCACCGGCCTTCCTGTCCGGCAATGTCATCTCAGGGCAGTTCGACCTCGGGCAGGGTGGAGGGATCGAAATGACCGAACGTCACGGCGCCCAGCTCTTTGGCCGTCAGCTCGATGCGTTGCTGCTTACCGGTATCGCGATCTTCCACGCGACGAACGACGCGTGCGATCAGCCAGTCTTTCTTCTCAGCCGAATACTTGAACGTGTATTCGTCGGCCCAGTGTTCGCGGCCGCCGCCGCCATTGACGATGGTGAACTGGCCCGGTTCAAGGCGCGTATAGCCAAAGGGATCGCCGGAAATGCCGCCACAGGTGGCGCACGGAACGATCCGGTCGTTGCTTGCGAACTTCTTCAGCTGGCCAGAGCTGTCGCGCACGAGAAGAACCACGTCACGCGCGGGGCCTTCGCCCAGCTTGTGATTGGCCGTGGACGGCGGGTCCAGCACCAGCAGGGCGTCTGTCTGCCCGTCGGCATTCAGGTCGCCCGTCTGGGAATCAAGGATCTTCGCACCGCCCGTCGCAAACGCTTTCAGGTCGTCCATCTTGCTTCCTTTGTCCTGTGCGGCAACGGAGGATGCGGCGGCGCCCGTTGCCCCCGCATCTGATGCCTTGCGGGCGTATGGATTATTCGACGCGGCATGGCTGGCCAGCATGGCTTCCAGTTCGTCAGCCCGGGCCGCAGTCTTGTTTAATGTACACACGTTCGCGTTGCCATTTTGCGAAGTGCCGCCTGTTGCGGCCGTATTCGTGCAGGACTTCGTCTTGTCTGCCAGCCAGGTACGCTGACGGTCGCGCAGAGACGTTTTTTCACCCGTATCCAGCGCGGTTTGCAGGTTGCGATACACCGCGTTGAGCCGGCCGTCCTGATAGGCATATTCGGCATCCACGCAGAGCTGGCGATCAGTGGCGCTGTGCGCGGCCTCGACGCACTGCGTGTAGGCGGGCCTCAGGCTCGGGGAGTCTGCCGCGGCGAACGCAGGCGACGAAGCGACGGCGCACAATGCCAGAAGACTGAAGATGGGGGATCGGCTCATGGGGACGGAATTCCTGAGGCAAGCAAAACGCCAGTTTGGGGTGCGTACTGAGTCGTCCTTTCTAGCAGAAGACGTCACGGATGAATGAGGCCGCGTTGACAGGATTCAGTTCGGGTTACTACGGCTGCCGGGCATAGCTGCAATCGTGATAGATCGTCTTGCACTGCGAGTTGTCGCCACATTTCAACAGTGCCTGCTGGTCGGAGTAGTCCTGCACTTCTGATACATGCTCAACAGTAGCCGCTGCTGCTTCTCCACCCATCCACCACGGGTCTTTTTGGCGACTGCTGATGTTATTCCTTCGGCCGTCGTGACATCGGTTCATTTGTCGGCTACCGGACTCTTACCGGCAAGCTGCACTTGGTGTAGATGACCTTGCAGGAGCCGCCACATGCCTGCAGGGCAAGCTGTTCAGCTCGCTCCACAGTATCAGCATGAGCGTTGCTGAAGCCTCCTCCTTCAGGCTTTTCGGCAATGGCAGCGCACTGGTTGAAGTACCAGAGCACGATTTCGCATTTCGTGCCGCCGTTGCGCTCACACGTGCTGAGCGCCTCGTTCTTCGCCTGCGATTCACTGCCCTGGTCGGATGTTGCGCCGCTCTGCCCCGTCCCCAGGTCCACCGCCACCGCCCCCCAACGATCTGCCCAGACGGGCTGAGGCGCTGAAGGTGCCGCATCCTGGTAATACGGTGAATTACCTTGATCGGGCGGGATGCAGCCAGGATTACCTGCGGAAGGAATCCCCGGCGCGCATTGCGACCATGCGACCGGTGCGTACATTGCTACCAATGCGATCAGGATATGGAAGGGCTTCACGCAGTGGATTCTCCGGGGTGCGATGCATTTTGTCTTCGTCGTGTACAAGCGTGCGCCTGGCGCACTCTTATCAACAGTGCCTGCTGGCCGGAGTAGTCCTGCACTTCTGATACACGCTCAACAGTAGCCAATGCTGCTTCTCTACCAATCTACCGCTGGCATTTTTGGCGACTGCTGATGTTATTCCTTCGGCCGTCGTCACATCGGTTCATTCGTCAGCTACTGGACTCTTACCGGCAAGCTGCACTTGGTGTAGATGACCTTGCAGGAGCCGCCACCACATGCCTGCAGGGCAAGCTGTTCAGCTCGCTCCACAGTGTCAGCATGAGCTTTGCCAAAACTGCCTCCTTCAGGCTTTTCGGCAATGGCAGCGCACTGGTTGAAGTACCAGAGCACGATTTCGCATTTCGTGCCCCCGTTGCGCTCACACGCGCTGAGCGCCTCGCTCCTCGCCTGCGATTCACTGCCCTGGTCGGATGTTGCGCCGCTCTGCCCCGTCCCCAGGTCCACCGCCACCGCCCCCCAACGATCTGCCCAGACAGGCTGGGGTGCCGAAGGAGCCGTGCCCTGGTAATACGGTGAATTACTTTGATCGGGCGGGATGCAGCCAGGATTACCTGCGGAAGGAATCCCCGGCGCGCATTGCGACCATGCGACCGGTGCGTACATTGCTACCAATGCGATCAGGATATGGAAGGGCTTCATGCAGTGGATTCTCCGGGGTGCGATACATTTTGTCTTCGTCGTGTACAAGGGTGCGCCTAGCGCACTTTTACGGGAAGACTGCACTTGCTGTAGATGACTTTGCAGCCGCTGCCAGGACACGCCGCAAGCGCCATCGACTCCGCCTTTTCAAGCGTTACTGCATGCGCCTTTCCAAAAGGCCCACCCTCAGGATTCTGTGCCACGGCAGCGCATTGGTTGAAGTAAGAAAGAATGATTTCGCAATTGCTGCCGCCGTTGCTCTCGCAAACGCGCCGCGCGGTATTTTCGGCGTTCGATTGGCTTTCCTCATCAGCTGCCGTGCCGCTTCTTGCTGTGTTCAGATCAACGGCAATGGCGCCCCAACGGCTCGCCCACACAGGCTCCGGTTGAGCTGGAGCCGCCTGTGAGTAAGGAGAGTTGCTCTGGCCGGGCGGAATGCAGCCCGGATTTCCGGCGGAAGGAATGCCAGGAGCACATTGAGACCACGCGACCGGTGTGTACATTGCTGCCAATGCGATCAGGATATGGACGGGCTTCATGCCGTGGATTCACCGGGGCGCGATACATTTGTTTTCGTCGTGTCATTAAGTGCCAGAGACGAAGCGTTCATGTTGTTGAGCCCGGACAAGTTGTGGTTGGGCGTCGTTGTGCTTCTGGAACCGTCCTCCTTGTTTCCGCCACCACCTCCGCCGCCACCGACACCCCCACCGCCCGACGGAGGAATGCCTCGGGCAAGCGATTGTGCGTCGCGTGCACCGGCGCCATGGGCGCCAATGTTGCCGAACGACGAGTACGAGGCGAACTGGCCGAGGGTGCCCTGGAAGAAGGCGGCTGCCATTGGGGGAGCCATGACGATCAGGGTTGACAGGATAAGACCGAGGCCACCCTGCTGCATCGCCATGCTGTTGATGCCATCGGTGGACCCGATACCCCCTACATTGGGCAGCGTTAGCAGATATTTCACGGCAAAGGCGGCGGTGATGGCAGCCATCATCTTCATGGCGATGCTGACCATGGTTGTGAGTACCGCGAGCGAAAACACGGTTCCTATACCGTAGAGCAGCCACTTGCTGAACAGGCTCTTGGTCTGCTCAAAGAGCAGACACATGATGAAAATGGGGCCGAAGCCCACAAACAGGGCAAGGGCGATCTTGTTGAGCAGCAGCATGGAGCCGGCGATCACGCTGGGCCCGGCAATGCCGATGCCGGTAAACCAGCGATCGCGGTCCTTGGACGCCTGCGCGGCATCGTTGCCGCCGGTATCAATGGCGTCGATGGTTGCCATGGCCGCTTCCATGCCGGCCAGATTCTTGTCGATGGACGTGAATGGGTTGGAATCACCCGTGATATAGCTTGAGATGGTGCTGGACACGCCGTCAGTCAGCGTCCAGTAGATGGACGATGACGAGTACGCTGCCGACGTGGCGACGAAGATGATCAGGGTTGCTTTGAGCGCGTCGCCGACCAACACCATCATGGGCTGGCGCGACTGGCCGGTGACGATACGAAAACCCTGGAACATGATCCAGACGGTAAGCACGGAGACGGCTACGAAGCCGATGATCGTCGCCGCGTTGGTCAGCAACTTCCACTGCATGATGTCAATTTCGTTCCGGAGGAACTTGTTGATGGAGTAGAAGAAGACGAACTGTGAGGCGGCATCCAGAGGATCGCCTGCCATGGCAATAGCAGAGTGGCCAAAATGGCCCGAGGTCATGTCCAGCATGGCACGGTGTTCCTCATTACGTGAAACGGCGAGACGTCAGCCCCGGCGCAGGCGGGGTGCATTCCCACTGGAAGAGAGACGACGAAACGCATGTCACCAGCTGCTCGAGTCGGTGATGGAGAGGCGCTGCATGCCAGACGGAGCCGACGTCGCCACTCCATCAAGCGCGGCACCAAGGGCCATGCCCGTCGTCAGGCCGCTGATGGCCTGGCCGATGTCGATGGAACCAATGCCTGGAATGCTGATGCTGCCCAGGCTATCGGTTGTCTTGCCGGTGGCGGCCGCGTTGGCTGCCAGCGTCTGCGTCTGGCGCAGGTAGCGGAGGTTGGCCTCATAGGCATAGTTCACTGCGAGCATCTGCTGATGATCCAGCGCGATGAGGTTGTAGAGCGCGGTGAGCTTGTTGGTGTTGTTTTCCAGCATCGCGAACTGATTCGGGCCGCTGCTGTTGATCTTCTCGCGCTCCTTCAGGAGGTCACGCAGCATCGTGTCGCGCGTCTTGCTGGTTTCGTACACCGTCAGCATGTACTGGTATTGCGAGTTCTCGATATCCACGATTTTCTGGCAGGTAGCCTGTTGCGGCTGGGCAACGCTCTTGCAGCGCGAGCCATCGTCGAGCTTGGCGCTGCTGGCAGCCGTAGGCAGATTGACCGTCGGATCGGCCATCCGGGTACCGGGCTGCGTATTCAGATAGTTGTCATCGGCCAGGGTCAGCTTCTGATCAATGTGATACAGGTTGGCGTTGACCGTGTTGTTGCCGCCACTGCCCTGATTGCCGATGGCATCGCGCATGTTGGCCGTGTTGGTCTTGATCTCGCCCGTGTTGTCCTTGATGGCGCTGGTGTTGCTGGTCACCTGAGAATCGGTGACCTCCCACTGGGCGTGGGCATTGGGCACCACGGCGCAGAACAGCAGCAGGGAAGCGACGGCGCCGACGAAGCGGCGGGCGACAGGCGAGATGTTGATGAGTGTCATTGTCTTCATGGGATTCTCCATCTTCATGGCGAACGGGTCAGACCGCGGCCGAACGGGTCGGCTGTGCAGATTGAGTAGGCTTGGTGGGCTTCTTTCCGCTGCCCTTGCGATTCTCGTAGAACGCTTCCAGCCACTGTTCCGGGCGAAGATCGTCGGCTGGTACGCCTTCGGCCGCTGCGCGTTCGCGCAGAATGTCGTGCATGATTTCGATGTTGTCGGTGGACGCGGAGATCACGGCCAGCGAGTCGTCCATGCCGCGCAGGTTGAGCTGGCACACCGATGACGCATGGCCCTGCTTTACGAGGAAGCAGCGCGAGCGCTCGTCGAGGCTGACCACCACCTGATACTCCGCTTCCGTCAGCTTCAGGCCTTCGATGTAGTCTTCGCGGCTTGCGTTCGGGTTGGGCAGCAGGATCATCGTGGCGGTCTGTTCGATCAGTGCCGCTGCGATGTCGCTGGCCAGCGCGTCTTCCGGGCTCTGCGTGGCGAAGATGCCCAGACCATTCTGCTTACGGATGGTTTTCTGCTTGTTCTTGGCGAACTCTTTGAGGCCGCCCTTGCCGTCCAGGATTTTCCAGAACTCATCCATCACGTAGATGAGCGGGCGACCGTCGATCAGCGCTTCGAGGCGGTGAAGCAGGTAGTTGATGACCGGGGCGCGTACTTCGGGGTTGTCGATGATGTCGGTGTAGTCGAAGCCGATGATGTTCGCGCGGCTCAGGTCGACGGTATCGCGCGGGTTGTCGAACACCCAGCCCAGCGAGTTGCCAGCCGTCCATCGGCGCATGCGGATGAACAGGCCATCGTCGCCCAGGTTCGGCAGGCTCTTCTGGAAGTTGGTCATGTTGCGCAGGTGCATCGGGGTGTCGAGGATGTTCTCCACGGCACGGAAGATGTCTTCTTCTTCGCGCGAGCTGTAGACGCTCTTGCCTGCCAGCACCTTCACCAGATCTGCCAGGAACTGCACGTTGGCTTCGTTGCGCTCGCACTGGAACGGGTTGAAGCCGGTGGGCTGTCCGTTTTCCAGGGCCAGGTAGTTGCCGCCGCATGCGCGCACGAAGATCTCCGCACCGCGATCCTTGTCGAAGAAGAAGATCGTGGGGGACGGCGTCAGCTTCTGCACCTGGCTCAGCAGGAAGTTGATGAGCGCGGTTTTACCGGTACCGGATTTGCCGATGACCATGGTGTTGGCGATCGCCTTCTCACCCAGCGAGTTCTCGGCGGGGTGGGTGGCGTGGAAATTGAAATAGTACGGCTGACCGTTGGTGGTCTGCAGCGTGGTGACGCAATCGCCCCAGGGATTGTTTTCCTTCTTGCCCGTGGCGAAATTGTGCAGCGGCGACAGGCCAAGGAAATTCAGCGAACTGACGTTGGCAATGCGCGTGCGGTACTTCCAGTTTCCAGGGAACTGCGAGTAGAACGCAGCGGTGACGGCGAGGTCTTCCTTGGTCGACACGAAGCCGGCGTTGGAAAGCTCCGCGCGGGTTGCTGCGATCTGCTGCGACAGCTGTTCCTGGCTGGCGGCGTAGATCGCGATGCAGAAGTGGTACGAGCCGAGCACGAAGTTGCCCGAAGCCAGGTGATCCATTGCCTGGTCCAGCTCGATGATCTGGCTGACGGCCTTGTCACCCGAGGAAATCATCATGCCCTTGGTGCGTTCCAGCGCCTTGAGTGCGTCCTGGCGACCCATCGGGCTGAAGGAGTGTGTGATGACGTATTCGAAGTCCAGATACTTCAGGCCATTGAGGATGCCCGGGTAGGTGCCTTCGGTGTATTCCTTGATGTTGAGGATGGCGCCAAAGTGGTTCACGCCGGTGGGCGTGGTCAGCACGAAGTCGCCCGTCTTGGACGAGAAGCGCTGGCGGCTGACCGGCAGGTAGCTATGCACGGGTGCATCCAGCACCGGCACGGGCTCGTCAATGCGGTTGAGCAGATACCCGTAGAACTCCAGGGTCTCTGAGAACACCACGCCGTTGGATGCCTCGTACATGCCAAGACGATACGGCGCGTAATCCTTGAGCACGGCCTCGACGTTGCCGGCCAGTTCGAGAATGGTGGCAATCGCCTGGGTCTGCTCGGCCTGGAGCTGGCTGACGTCGGCCGATTTCTCCGAGAAGCGCTTGCCGGCGACCACCGGGCGATAAATCATCGTCAGGTACAGCTCGTTCTGCATCAGCTTCTGTGCCGACAGCGCGTCGTAGTACGCGTCGGACATCGTCTGGTTGAACTTCTGGTTGAAGTGGCTCTTGTTCTTGATCTGGCGCCGACGACGCACGTCATGAACCCAGAAGGCCACGTTCACGAAATCGGGAGCACGCAGCGTCTGCAGCATGCGGTTGAACGTGTTGTGGCGGTGTTCGAGATCCCATTCCTCACGGCCCACGAAGGGCAGGCCTCCCAGCCGCCATACAAGCACGAAGTCGCCGCCGGTCGTTTTCAGAACAGTGGGCGATACGTGGGTGGAGAGTGAAAGAAACTCGCCAATGGGTGCGTCTGGAGTAAACATGGTTATCGATACCGTATGGATCGCAAAAAAGGCCCTGGCACGAATGCCAGGGCATCTATCAGTCTCTTACGCTTTCTTCTGTGGCTCACGATAGGAGTTTGGCGTGAACACCCACATCCCATCGTGCTGCTGAATATTCCGAACACGCGTGCGGAACTGCAGGCGCAGGCCCAGCAGGCGGAAAATCAGTTCGTCGGAACGCGCCATCTGACGCATCACGAAAACCGAAATCGGAATGAGCAGCAGGAACCACATGTTGAAGTACATCGCCATCAGCAAGCCGCTGCCCGCGCCCACGAAGAAGGGCACATAAGGCACCCCCATGAACATGGGCGGGCGGGTGCAGCCGCGAAACAGCGCGTTCTTATGCATACAGGTGCAGGAACTGAGCAGCCGTGTGCAGGTGATCGAAGATCATCGTGGTCGCGCCGCTGGTGGACGTGCAGGCCTTGGCAGCGCCACCGCTACCGCCGACGACCATGGTGGCGACCTGAGCTGCCGCACCGATCAGCACGCCGCCGATGAGAGCCGGAGCCACGTCAGCAATGCGCTTGTGAGCGAAGGCGATCTGGTAGCCGGAGAAGATCACGGCGATGGTCACGACGACGATCGAGGCAGCGTTCAGAAGCGAGTTGATGTTCTGGAAGAAGCCGCAGACCTTCGTGGACGTCTCGCCCACGCCCACTTCGGGATCGGCGAGCACGAGGCCGGGAAGCATGATGGCTACCATCATGGCGAAGAAGGCAACCTTTCGCGACAGCGAGGTCTGGGACGAAACGTTGGAGTCGTTGAGGAAGGGCAGGGCCATCTCGTTATTTCCTTGAGTTAACGGTTCAACATGATGCGGCTGTCGGCTGACGGCCGCGCTGAGGAAGGCTGTGCGTGACGCAGCCTGGTTCACTTTCGACTCGCTGCGGCATGATGCCGAAGCGATATTGCGGCCCGAAGGCCATCGCGACAGGCGCCGGGGCGCACTGGCAGACACGGTAAGACCGGCACGTGAAAACACATGGCCGGCAAGATCAGAAAACAAAGGCGTCATCGCGCGCTCCCCTGCGGAGGTCGGCCTGATCGCCGGCCGGTGCCTGCACCATTTGCGGAGCGGCCACGCCTGTATTGACGGGCATGGCTGCAACGGGGGCGTTGGCGGGAGCCACAGGATCATTCGGGCCGCGAACCTGCGGCACGAATACTTCCGAACCCAGCGTGCCAGCCATGGTTGGCTGGTTCGCGAGGGCGGAAGCTGCCTGCGCTATCGGCCCGATGGTCTGCGCGGCAACGGCTGCCGCGGCGGGACTCATGGGTGTGTTCTGTATCTGTCCCATGGGCATGCTGAGGGGCATGCCTGGCTGGGCCATTGCCATGGCGGACGGCGCCACAGGCATCTGCGCGGTGGGCAGCCCTGCGTCGGTCGTGCTGCCATTACTGGCAGAAGGAGCCATGGCGACGGCTATCGTGGCGGATGCGGCGGCGTCCAGGACGCTGCGCATGGCCACGCGGTAGGCCGCGTTGTCGGTGGTGAGGGTAGTGACCTGTCTGGCATTGCGTGAGCCCACGCCGGGCGCTGCGCTGACCAGTTGCAGAGGAATGGGCGAGGCGTTGCCGATGGCAGCCTGACGGCTCATCGAGTCGAACACCTTCTTCACGTAACCGTCCTGATAGCCGGTGGTGAAGTTGCCGGAGTAGTAACAGCTGAAGGATTTGCCCCAGTCGCCGCCAGCGCTTGCATAGCACTGGGCAAGGATCTTCGAGCCCGCCTGAAGATTGGGGCAGACGTCGAAAGCCTTCTCGTACGAGTCGAGTCCGAACTTGCTGAGGTTGGCGCGATTGACCTGCGCGACACCCAGGGAATAGTTGTAGCCCTTCTCTTCGAGCATGCGCACGGTGGCGACAGCCTCGTCGAGGTTGTTGGGCTGACGGACCAGCTGCGCGCCGACGACGCCAATCGCAAACGGGTTGCGGCTGGACTCGACTTCGACGACGTGCTGCATCACCTCGGCCGGTACGGCAAGGTTGGGGCACGCTAACATTTCCATTCCTGGTAGCACCTTTACAACTCCTGTCTTCCTGACCGGCATAGCCGGTCGTCGTTACCCTGCGGTCGGAGCGAAAGCCCGGCCAGGGTTGAAATCAATACCGGTGATGTAGCGGCGCCCGGCATGCGCCTTGATATGGACGACGATGTCGATGGTCATCATCAACAGTCGTTTGATCGTCGCGAACTCAAGTCCTGAGCCCTCGGTTGAAGCTTTCACCATCAGCGCAAGCTGGTCCCAGGTCTGCTCGATGCTGCCGGCGTGACAGCTTGTGATCGAACCCGGGTGGCCGGATGCGCAGTTACGGATGAAATAGAACGATTCGTCACCGCGAAGCTCGGCCAGGATGATCCGATCCGGCTTCATGCGCAGACAGGCCTCCATGCAGCTTTTCGCGGTGACGTTACTGGCGCTCTGTCCACCTTTTGAGTAGAGCAGGTGCACCACGTTGGGTTGATCTATGAAAAGCTCCCTGGCGTCTTCGATGGTCACCAGACGTTCGTCGTCCGGAATGTGGTGGACCAGCGACTTCATGAAAGTGGTTTTACCGCTGCCGGTGGCTCCTGCAACGACGATGTTTTTCTTGCTGAGCACTGCCTTGCGGAAGAAGTCGGCATAGCGGCGCTGTCCACGAAGATCCAGCAGTTCGCGGTCGTGCTCGCTGATGACATTGGCGTCCTCGACGATCTGGTCGAAGAAGCCGTCTTCCTGGTATTGCGCCAACGTTTTGGTCTGTTTGGACGGCAGGCGGATCGTGATCGACACATGGCCCGCTTCGCAGGCCGGGGGGATCACGAACTGCGCACGCTGTCCGGTCGGGAAGGTTAGCGACACCACCGGATCCACGTCCGTGATGCGCTGCCCGGTATTGCTTTCGTTCACCACGGCGGTGCAGAACTGGCGAGCGCGCTCGAAGGTGAGCGAAGGCACTTCCACGCGGCGCCAGGCGCCGCGGCTTTCCAGATACAGCTCGCCGGGCTTGTTGATGCAGATTTCCGTGACGTCGGGCGACGCCATGAAATCCCGGACTCCCAGTACTTCGTACTGGTATTCCAGAAATTCATTCGGAACATCTGCAACAGTAGCGTCGGACATGCTCAAAAAATTTCCCTGTCAGTAACGTGCGACGACACCGCTGAAATCAACGTCTTTTGCGACGTAGATGGCAAGCACGGTGCCCTGGTTGATCGTGACAGTAGCCGGTCGATTGGCTGCGCGCTGCACGGCCTGGTTCGCAAGCATCTGCATGGTGGAAGCGGTGTTGCTTTCAAACGGAGTCTGCGTCACCACGCCATTGCTGACGGTGGTGTTCTTCGGACCATGCTCGGCAGCCTCGTACTTGAATGCATCGCTGAGCATGCTGATGAGCAGGGCGGCGCCGATACGGCTGCCCCAGTGCGCGTTGTAGTAGCCCGGATGGCCGGCACCGCCCAGCGTGTCCACGCCGGGGCTGGCCATGCTCACGTCGATGCCGGTGGGCGTCACGATGCGGTCCCAGATCACCGCGACGCGCGGGCCATTGGGTTCGCTTTCGTATCGGCCAAGCACCTTGGAGCCCTTGGGCAACAGCAGGCGCTTGCCGGTAAACGAATACACCGGTTCGGTCACCACGCAGGACGTGAAGCCCGGGATGTCCGTGATGATGCGGGTTTCAAGCACGCAGCGGATAAATGTGCCGCGCAGCATCAGGGTGTCCGGGTGCGTCAGCGGTTCGGCGCTGGACACTTCCGGCAGGGGCTTCTGGCCGTAGGCCGAATTGACCGGCACACCGTTGTTGGGAAGCATGCCGCCCGGACCCATGCCGCCGGGGCCGCCCATCATGCCGCCATAGGCGCCGCCCGGAGCCTGCATGCCGCCCGGCGCTGCACCCTGGCCGCCGCCAGCGTACTGCTGACCGCCACCACCGGCTTCCGCTTCCATGATGCGACGCTCAACGAGCGACGGCCCGCGGGGTTGCTGCGGCATGGTGAGCGGACGCTTCTGCGCATCGGTGGGAAGCGGCGGAGGCGGAGCGAGCGGGATGGCCTGCGCCTGCTGCGACACGCGCGGCAGGGGAGGCGGAAGAGCCGTCGGTGCCTCGGGGACACTGACCGTTTCTTCGCGGGGCTTCTGCGGCGCTTCGGTTTTCGACTCGCCGCTTTTCAACATCCAGAAAGCAGCGAACAGAAGCAACGCAACGATGCCCGCGAGAAAGCCCAGCGCACGACGGTTCATCCGGCGCAGGTCGTTCGACGAAGCCAGCTGGGGCGCGCCGGCATCCAGATCGGGCGCCTCGGACTGGCGCTGCTGCGCCGAGTACGGATTGTTTGCCAGCGGATCAGGCTGCTGCGGCTGCTGCGGCGCCGTGTTTTCGTACGGCGAGGTGTGGCCGTTTGCGGCTTCGTCGTCCGGGTGATTGGGCGTATTCGAGCTCACTTTTTGGTATTCCTTCGCAGACCCACAACGTTGTTGTCATGCCGGATGACAAGGAATGGATACGTGCCATGGACAACAATGGTGTTGCCCTCGACTGTCGTATTCACTACCGAGTCTTCACCGTGCTCGCGCTCGCGCATGTACACCGTGGGGAAATTTCCGGTCGGGAACTGCTTCAGGTCACTCATTTTGATATAGGTGAACTGGCCGTCGTCGTAAACATTGACCGGTACGAGCCACGGCGCAGTCTTGCGGCGCATGGCGAAGTCGTAATTGAAGTTGTAGTCGCGGCCCTTCACCAGTGACGTGTCGAGCTCTGCCGTCTTGGCGACCTTCTTCTGCTCGCTGACAAAACTGGTGTCAGATGGGTAGGTGAACTGGATCTTGTACTGCACGCCGGCGCGGCGCGCCTGATCCAGGGTCTTCCAGTCGGTGGCGACGACTTTGAGCTCGAAGATGTAGGAGTGAGTGGCGGTACGAATCATCATGTTCGTATCGACGTCCACGTTCTTCGGCTTCACATAGAAGACGTTGTCGCGACGGGTCAGATCCCAGCCACTGCTGAAGCCAGTGCTGTAGTCGAGGATCTTTTCGTTCGGGCTGAGCTCGATCTGCGTGGTGATGCCCAGGCCGGCGCGCACCTGATAGATGTGATCGGGCTGATACTCGTACGGCTGCACCACCTGCGCGGTGGCCGCGCCGGTGGCAGCGAGGCCAAGCACGCAGGCGAGGCCAACCTTAGTCAAGCGATTCATCAACGACGCCCTCCGTTGGCGGCGCCACGCGGCGCAGTAGCAGGTGCGGTGGGAGCCTGGGCGCCCGGTGCAGCGGTCGGTGCGGGTGCTGCTGCCGGATACGTGGGCGCAGCTGGTGCCTGACCCTGCGCGGCGGCAGGGTAGCCGGAGTCATTGGGAATCGGCGAAGCCGGTACGCCCGTCTGTGCCTGAGCGTCTGGCGCGCCGGTGCCCGGGGCGTCCATCGCATCCGGGTCAAGCCCGGCGGCAGCGCTGGAATCGCGCGCGGGGGCCACTTCTTCCGGCGGGGCCGTACCGTAATCGTTGTCGACGCGGTAGTCGCTGACCTGGAAGCCGAGCGGATTTTCAACCCGGTACTGGTCATCCATCTTGAGGTTCGGCTTGTAGGAGAACGCCATCGTGGCGATCTTCGAATCCATCGGCGTGGTCATGCCGGTGGTCTTGTTGTACAGGCTGCGCTGGAAGCGAACCGTGGCACCCTTCGGCGCCGTGCCGTCACCGCCGCCGATCAGCACGATGCTCAGGATGCGAACACGGATGGCCTGCGTACGACCGTAGGTCTTGTACGGGCTGTTCGGGTTGGTCGACGAGTGCAGATTGGTGTACGCGGCCGCGACGTTGGGCGACGACATCGTGAGCACCGTGGCCCAGTCGCGCAAGTTGATCATGGCCACATCGTAGGACTCGCGGGCGAGCACGAAATGGGTGATGTTGCTGCGGTTGATGGCTTCGCTGGCGCTGATACGGCGGTTGACCACGTCATCGGTGACCCGCGACACCGAGCTGGTGCCCGTGTAGGCATCAGCCATGACGATGTACGGCACCTTTTCCTTCAGGGGCAGCATGTAGAAGTAGCCGCCCACGAGGATGAGCGACATGATGACGGACGCACCGGCGACCATCCAGGCGCGCTTCTCGCTGCGCCGGGCAAGATCGGCAACGGTCAGCTCGAAATTCACAGACTTCGAGATGGCGGCGTCGATATTCGGACTGGATTTCTTGTTGCGCATTAGCGAGTGCCCGCCTTAGTCGTCACGACGCATGTTCCTGTGCTGATCATTTGGCGTCCTGCGTCGTAGTCGAGCCGGCTTTACCAAGGGTGGGCGTTGAATCTGCGGAAGGTGTGGCAGCAACCGGCGCGCTTGCGGGCGCAGCAGCGGGTGCCGACACATCGGCGGCGGTCGGCTGTACGGCGCTGGCCGATTCGACACGGATTTCCCGGCCGATGACTGACACCGAAACGCCCTGGGTCGCGTAGATCGAGCTCAGTTCGGCAGCGGCCTCACGGGCGTCAGGCGTGTGAATCTCCGACACGCGCTTATAAAGAGTGAAATCGGACAGCAGGCGATAGGACAGGGTCATGCCCGAGTCGTCCGCCCAGCGCGTAAGCATCGTCTTGAGCGTGCCATCCATCGGCGACGCATAAAACGTATAGGCGACCGAAAGCGGGATTTCCGCCGGCGTGTCCTGAAAGCGATTAACCGGCTTCCACGAGCCGCCAAAGTCCCTGGCGGGTGGAGTGCCACATCCTGTTAGCGCTAACGTTATTATCAGCGCGAGCCCCATCAGGGCACGATTCAGTAAAGATCTCTTCACGTGATACTCGTAAGTCGATGAATGCAATGAAATACCAACCGCATTTTGTCGCACGCACCATAAGACGCGCACACAAGTGCGTCAGCGCTTAAGTAATAAGCGCTAAAAGAGTTTCTGGCCGTTTGGGCCACCATGATTCTGGATGGTTGTGAAGCTGTGGAGTCGGCGCCGCCCCGCGATGCATGTCGCCCCACGCCTTGCACCGGGAAAGCCTTGCAGGCTCCGGTCTCTAGCAATGTTCTGTCTCATGCAGACTTCCTGTCCGGGCGATCCCTCCGCCCGTGCCAGCCCATTCAACAGAGCATCGACGCAAAAGGGAGCAAGCCCAGGCGGAATTCGCCTGCTCTTTCTCCTAACAATTTGCCGATTTTGTGCCCTGTCCCCGCGCTTTAAGTCGCGCCCTGTTCCCGCAGGGGAAAAATAACCGAACAAGTTTCCGTTGGCTAGTGCGAATTCGGTAAATTTGTGTGATCCATCTCACGCAACCACTCTTTTAAATATGTAATGGGACTGTCGTAAATCATAATGTGAAGGCCGCATATACAAATGTGAATACATTGCATATTAAGTAGAGTGCGCGCTTGTTGCGTTGCGGCAGTCAAGTCTTGGCGGGTGGGTGGCGTCGGAGTAGAACGGAACGCTTTGATCCGTATCCTTACATCGACTGTTCGCGGAGTACGCATGTCGCACGCATCCATTCCTACAGACGCCGACCTCCTGGCGCTGGCCTCCGACGTGGCCGCTGCCGCACTGCGCCAGCGCGTCATGGTCGCCACGGCGGAGTCCTGCACGGGTGGCTGGATCGCCAAGACGCTGACCGACCTTGCCGGCAGCTCGGCCTGGTTTGAGGCTGGCGTCGTTACTTACAGCTATAGCGCAAAGGAGGCCCTGCTCGGGGTCAATCCGCGGACGCTGGAGGAGAAGGGCGCGGTCAGCGAAGCGGTCGCCGTGGAAATGGTGTCCGGCGCGCTGGCCCGTTATGGCGCGGGCATTGCGGTGGCCGTCACCGGTATCGCAGGGCCCACCGGCGGCACGCCGGGCAAGCCGGTCGGCACCGTGTGGATCGGCTGGAAGCGGCGCGGGGGCTACGCGCACGCGGAGCGTTTTCTCTTCGATGGCGACCGTGAGGCCGTCCGCCGACAGACCGTGGCCGCCGCATTGGCTGGAATGAGCAGAGAGCTCGATAACTGGGCGGGCGCCTCTTGACGCATGTGGCAAACTGATCAACTGACGGATCGCAGTCCCTGAGACGGCGGCCGGGCAAGATACCTCCCTACATAAACGCTATTGGAAGAACCACGATGGACGACAACAAGCGCAAGGCGCTCGCAAGTGCCCTCGGCCAGATCGAGAAGCAGTTCGGCAAGGGTGCGGTCATGCGCCTTGGTGATCGCGTGGATGACACCATCGACACGGTTTCGACCGGTTCGCTGGGCCTGGATATCGCGCTGGGCATCGGCGGTCTTCCGCGTGGCCGTGTGGTCGAAATCTATGGTCCGGAATCCTCCGGTAAAACGACTCTGACGCTTCAGGTCATCGCATCGTGCCAGCGTGCCGGTGGCACCGCTGCGTTTGTGGATGCCGAGCACGCGCTTGATCCTACTTACGCTGAAAAGCTGGGCGTGAACGTTGCCGACCTTCTGGTCAGCCAGCCAGATACCGGCGAGCAGGCACTGGAGATTGCCGACATGCTCGTGCGTTCGGGCGCCGTGGACGTCGTGGTGGTCGACTCGGTAGCCGCTCTGACACCGAAGGCGGAAATCGAAGGCGAGATGGGCGACTCCCACGTCGGCCTGCATGCCCGCCTCATGAGCCAGGCGCTGCGCAAGCTCACCGCCAATATCAAGAAGTCCAATTGCCTGGTCATCTTCATCAACCAGATTCGCATGAAGATCGGCGTGATGTTCGGTAGCCCGGAAACCACCACCGGCGGTAATGCGCTGAAGTTCTATGCCTCCGTGCGCCTGGACATCCGCCGGATTGGCGCGGTGAAGCGGGGCGAGGAAATCATCGGTTCGGAAACCCGCGTCAAGGTGGTAAAGAACAAGGTCGCACCGCCGTTCCGCCAGACCGAGTTTGAAATCCTGTACGGCGAAGGTACTTCGCGCGAAGGCGAGATCATCGAGCTGGGTGTGCGTGAAAACCTGATCGACAAGTCAGGTGCCTGGTACAGCTACAAGGGTGATCGCATTGGCCAGGGCAAGGAAAACGTCCGCCAGTTCCTGCGTGACAATCCGGCCATCACCAACGAAGTGGACGCCGAACTGCGCGCCCGCCTGCTGGTGAAGGCAGGCCCGAAGTCCGCGGACGCGGAAGCCGACGCGCTGGAAGAAGTCTGAGTCGATGCGGGGCATTGATACTTCCCCGGTGGCATCGCCATCGGGTTCCGGCGCCTTATGAGGCGCCGGGATGGATCAAGCCAGGGTCCGGACGACGGTAGCCCGGATCAGCGCGATGCCTCCGGGTCTGGCAAAAAGCCCCGCGCACCCCGAAGCGCCTTCGACAAGGCGCTGGGGCTTTTGGCCCGCCGCGAGCATTCGCAGCGGGAGCTTCGGCAGAAGCTGGGTCGGGGCGGTTTTGCCCGTGACGAAACATCCGCCGCCGTCGAACGGCTGGAAGATCTCGGATACCAGGACGACAGCCGGTATGCCGAAGTGCTTGTTCGCAGCCGCATCTCGCAGGGCTATGGCCCGGCGAGGATTCGCGCCGAGCTGAAAAGCCAGGGAATTGGTGACGCAGCCATCCGGCAACTGCTGGAGGCGGCCGACGTGGACTGGCGCGATCTGGCGTCGTCCCAGCTTCGCCGCCGATACGGCGGACCCTCTGTCGACCCTGCCGAGCGTGCCCGCAGGGCGCAATTCCTCTTGCGCCGGGGCTTCGCCGCCGCCACAGTACGTAGTCTTACCCACGCTGACGTGGACGACGCCGCTGACGACGATTGACAGGCTTCCTGGCCTTATCGTGTGCAGGCGTGGTTCCAGGCCGTGGTGACTTTCGCAGCTTTGACGCCACGACCTCATGAAAACCGCCGAAATCCGCTCGACCTTCCTCGATTTTTTCCGTTCCAAGGACCACACCATCGTGCCGTCGGCATCGCTGGTGCCCTCGAACGACCCCACCCTGTTGTTCACCAACTCGGGCATGGTGCCGTTCAAGAATGTGTTCCTCGGCAGCGAGAAGCCGGGCTATGTCCGCGCCGCTGACGTGCAGCGCTGCCTGCGGGCAGGCGGCAAGCACAACGATCTGGATGCGGTGGGTTATACCGCGCGCCACCACACTTTCTTCGAGATGCTGGGCAACTGGTCGTTCGGTGATTATTTCAAGCGCGACGCCATTGCGTATGCGTGGGAACTGCTCACCAGTGTTTACAAGCTCCCGTCCGAGCGCCTGTGGGTCACGGTCTATCACACCGATGACGAGGCCTACGACATCTGGAACAAGGAAGTGGGCGTACCGGCCGAGCGCATCGTGCGCATCGGCGACAACAAGGGCGCGCCGTTCGCATCGGACAACTTCTGGCAGATGGCCGACACTGGCCCGTGCGGTCCTTGCACGGAAATTTTCTTCGATCATGGCGATGACGTCGCCGGTGGCCCCCCAGGCTCACCCGATGAAGATGGTGATCGCTACATCGAAATCTGGAACCTGGTGTTCATGCAGTTCGATCGTGCGCCGGATGGCACGCTGACGCCGTTGCCCGCGCCCTGCGTGGATACGGGCATGGGCCTGGAGCGCCTGGCGGCTGTGCTGCAACACGTGCACTCCAATTACGAAATCGACCTGTTCGCGCATCTGATTGCCGAGGCATCCAGGCTCACGGCAACCGCCGACATCAGCAACAAGTCGCTGCGCGTCATTGCCGATCATATTCGTGCGTGCTCCTTCCTCATTGTTGACGGCATTCTTCCGTCCAATGAAGGTCGGGGTTACGTGCTTCGCCGCATCATCCGTCGCGCATTGCGTCACGGCTGGATGCTGGGTGTGCGTGGCGATTTCTTCTGGAAAATGGTCGCGCCGCTCGTGGAAGAAATGGGCGAGGCCTACCCGGATCTGGCAAAGAAGCAGAGCTTCGTTGAGCAGGCGCTGAAGGCCGAGGAAGATCGCTTTGGCGAAACGCTGGAAAATGGCATGCGCGTTTTCGATGACGTGGCAAGCAAATCCGGCCAGGTTATTCCGGGCGCCGACGCATTCCGCCTTTACGATACCTACGGTTTTCCGGTCGATCTGACGGCAGACATTGCTCGCGAGCGCGGCATGACGGTCGACATGGAAGGCTTTGAGCGTGCCATGGGTGAGCAGCGTGCCCGCGCGCGCGCCGCCAGTCATTTTGAAACCAAGGGCCAGTTGCCCGCCGAAGTCGCCAGTGCGCTGACGCCTACGGTGTTTACCGGTTACGACGCGCTTGAATTGGGCGACGCTGAAGTGGTTGCCATCGTGCGCGCTGGCAAGCAGCTGGAAGCGCTCGCCGACGGCGAAGAAGGCATCGTTCTGCTCGATCGCACGCCGTTCTACGCCGAGTCGGGTGGCCAGGTGGGCGACACGGGCGTGCTGCGCAACACGGCGGGCGGCTTTACGGTTGAAGACACGCATAAGTTGGGTGGCGTGTTCTTCGGTCATTTCGGTCGTTGGCAGGGTGCGGCCCCGCTGCGCAAGGGTGATCGCGTGGGTGCGTCGGTCGATGCGTTGCAACGCCAGGCCATCGTGCTCAACCACTCGGCCACGCATCTGTTGCATGCCGCACTGCGCAAGCTGCTTGGCGATCATGTGGTGCAGAAGGGTTCGCTGGTGGCGCCGGAGCGTCTTCGTTTTGACTTCGCACACTTCAAGGCGGTCACGCCCGAAGAGCTGCGTCAGGTCGAGCGCATGGTGAACGACGAAGTGCGTCGCAATGCGGCTGCTGAAGTGCATCACATGGGCTACGACGACGCTATCGAGTTCGGTGCCATGGCGCTGTTCGGTGAAAAGTACGGCGCCGAGGTTCGCGTGTTGCGGATGGGTGAGTTCTCAACCGAATTGTGCGGCGGAACCCACGTTTCGCGCACGGGCGATATCGGTCTGTTCAAGATCGTGGCCGAGTCTGGCGTGGCCGCCGGTGTACGCCGCATCGAAGCGGTGACGGGTGTCGGCGCGATGGACTACGTGGCGGACGAGGAGCGTCGTCTCGGCGAGCTTTCCGGCTTGTTGTCGTCCTCCGGCGACGACGCCATCGAGAAGTTGCGCCAGCTCTTTGACCGGCAGAAGAAGCTGGAGCGCGAGCTGGAGTCGTTCAAGGCCAGGGCGGCCAGCTCGGCGTCTGCTGATCTGGCAACCAGTGCCGCCACCGTTGAGGGCATCCGTGTGGTGGCGGCGCGTCTGGAGGGTATGGACGCCAAGTCGCTGCGCGACAGCCTGGATGCGCTTAAACAGCAGCTTGGCGACTGCGTGGTGATTCTGGCGGGCGCAGCCGATGGGCGCGTGTCGCTCGTGGCGGGCGTCAACGGATCGGCACTGGGTCGCGTTAAGGCGGGTGACCTGGTAAGCCATGTGGCCGGCCAGATCGACGGTAAAGGCGGTGGTCGCCCGGACATGGCCCAGGGCGGCGGCAATGACACCCCGGCACTGGCCACCATTCTTGCCTCGATTCCGGACTGGGTGAAGTCTCGCCTTTCGTAAGCCAACGGCGTGAGAGCTGGGCGTAACGCGTGTCGATCGTGACGGGAACCTTTCGTTCTGGCTACTGACGCGTTGCGCCATCGGCTTTCGCTCGGCTAGTATCAGCCGAATGTCGGACGTTTCCTTAAGATCGATTGGATCGGCGGGTCGCTGGTAGCAGGTCAAATGAGAGCCGCGGAAGGCCATAAGCCTTTCAAGGACGATGTCGATCCATCAACGGCTGGCACTCGGGGTGACGTCGTTGGGTGGGAAGCCAATACCTGATTTATGGAGTATCAATCATGCTGATTCTGACCCGCCGGGTCGGTGAAACCCTGATGATCGGCGACGAGGTGACCGTCACGGTGCTGGGCGTCAAGGGTAATCAGGTGCGCATCGGTATCAACGCGCCTAAGAACGTTGCCGTGCATCGCGAAGAGATTTACCAGCGCATCAAGAATGAGGGTGAGTCGTCTGATCCATCCGACGAACATCACAACGATCACTAAGGCTTTACGGCCGGGGCTTGTGCAAGTATCCTTGCCGGCTCATCGCGGAAGAACGCGATAACAATACCCGGAGAGATGCCCGAGAGGCCGAAGGGGCTCCCCTGCTAAGGGAGTATAGGGTCAAAAGCCTTATCGAGGGTTCGAATCCCTCTCTCTCCGCCAGTACTACGAAGACGCCCCCTTGTGGGGCGTTTTCGTTTCTGACGTATGCCTTTTTGACCTGCATCAATGGGCGATTTTTTGCTCTCGATAACCTTTGCGGCTTTTGCGCAAAGGAGTCGCGGCATGTCACCCACGTACGATGATCTGCAAGTCAGCTTCGGTCGTTGCCTGCGGACAAAGGATTTTATTGGCCGGTTTTACGATGTGCTGCTTCAGTCGCATCCGTCGCTGGCGCCGCTGTTTGCAAAGACCGATTTCCGGCAGCAGCGTCTGGCGTTGCGTCGTGGCATCAGTCTGGCTATTTCCTGGGCCGCCGGCGCGGGCATGGCGCGGGCTCCGATGGACGAGATGATTCGGGTGCACGGACGGGGAGGGCGCGCGCCCATCCCTCCGGAATTCTATGCCTACTGGCTGGAAAGCCTGCTCACCGTGATCCGCGACAGCGATCCGGAGGTGACGCCCATGCTGGAGCAGCGCTGGCGCGACGCCATGGGCAAGGTCATTGATGCGTTCACTCGTGGCTATTGACCTCGTCCCAGGCGCGGGGGCCGTCACCTGATTCACCGAGCACGTCGCCCGGATTGGCCAGCCGGCAGCGTTGCAGCGAAAGGCAGCCACAGCCGATGCACTCTGTGAGCTGGTGACGCAGCAGGTTCAGTTGCGCGATGCGTGTGTCCAGTTCCTCGCGCCAGAGGGCCGACATTCTTGCCCACTCGGCGCGCGTGGGCGTGCGTTCCTGCGGTAGCGTCGCGAACGCGCGCCGTACGGCTTCCAGTGGAATGCCTACTCGCTGCGCCACGCGGATCACGGCCAGCCGGCGCAACACGTCGCGCGCGTAGCGGCGCTGATTGCCCGGCGTGCGCAGGCTGCTGATAAGTCCCTTCTTTTCGTAGAAGTGCAGCGCCGAAATGGCTACCCCGCTGCGGCGGGCGGCTTCGCCGACAGTCAGTTCCTGCATGTCTTGACCTCAAGCTTGGTTGAGGTCGCATCCTGCTCGTCCCCGCAGGCAACAGCAAGTCATGCGTAGCCTCGCCCCCTGCTTCCAAGAGACAATCATGAGCGTGAGCACTTCTGAAACCCCGTTTTTCTCCGCGCCGGATGCGGCGCATCCCGAGGGCCTGCTGTCGCCGCGCTACCGCGCTGCGACGCTTGGCATGGTCGCCCTCATTTCTCTCATTGCCTTTGAGGCGCTGGCGGTCACCACGGCGATGCCCGCGGTAGCGCGCGAGCTCGACGGCCTGAAGCTGTACGCCCTGGCCTTCGGCGGCACCCTGGCCACCAGTGTCATCGGCATGACGCTCGCAGGGCGCTGGAGCGATATCCGTGGCCCCGGCCTGCCGCTGTGGTCGGGTCTTGCTTGTTTCGTGACTGGCCTGCTGCTCGCGGGCTTCGCCCCCACGATGGACATGCTTCTGCTGGGGCGGCTCGTGCAGGGCCTGGGTGCGGGCGGCATGTCGGTCGCGCTCTATGTGGTCGTTGGCCGGTTGTACCCGGAGGTCATGCGGCCGAAAATTTTTGCGGCGTTCTCCGCTGGCTGGGTAGTGCCGTCGATGATCGGCCCGGCGGTCAGCGGTCTTATCGTCCAGAGCGTGGGCTGGCGCTGGGTGTTTCTGGGTGTCCCGCTGCTCGCTGTTCCTGCGGCGGTGATCCTGCGCCCGGCGCTGAGTCAGTTGCCTGCGATGACCCCGGGTGCGCGACCGTCCGCCCGGGCGGTGTATCTGGCCTTCGGTGCTGCCGTGGGCGTGTGCCTGGTGTTCATCGCTGGTCAGCAGCAGGGTTGGGTGGCTGCCGCGGTGCTGGTGCCCGCTGTGGCGCTGCTGGGCGGCTGCGCCCGCAGCATGCTTCCTGCTGGCACGTTGCGGGCGGCGCGTGGGCTGCCCAGCGTGATTCTTTTGCGCGGACTGGCCGCCTCGGCGTTCTTTGGCTGCGAGGCGTTTCTGCCGCTGCTGTTGTCGCGGGAGCACGGCCTGTCGCCCCTGTGGTCGGGCATGGCGTTGAGTGCGGGTGCGCTGGGCTGGTTCTCCGGCTCCTGGTATCAGGGCCACTACGCGACGATGTCGCGGGAGGCGTTGCTGAAGCTGGGAACCGGAGCGCTGACCGTCGGCGTGGCCGTCACGGCGTCGGCCGCGTGGCCTGTGGTGCCCGTGGCCGTATCCATTGCGGGCTGGGCGCTCACCGGGCTTGGCATGGGCCTGCTTTACGCCAGCCTTTCGGTGCTGATGCTCAAGCTGTCGCCGCCGGAAGAGCAGGGCGCCAACAGTTCGGCTTTGCAACTGTGCGAGTCAGTGACAGTCGCCACCACGCTGGCAGTGGGTGGCTCGCTGTTCGCCGCGCTGATTGCTTCCTCGTCGACGGGCGCCTTCCTCGCCAACTTCGCCCTGGCCGGTGTGCTGGCGGTACTTGGCATGGTCGTGGCGCGGCGCACGCACGCGCGGTAAGTCTGGAGGGCGGGCTGGTTTCGCGTGGCTTTTCGGACTCGCGAGCAAGCCCGCTCCCACAGCCATCCGGTCGTTTCTGCGCAGAGTCGTTTTTTTGCAAACGGCGCAAACAAAAACGCCGGCTCAAGGCCGGCGATTCTGTAACGAATTGAAGCATTCGTTGGTCGGGGAGACAGGATTCGAACCTGCGACTTCTACGTCCCGAACGTAGCGCTCTACCAGGCTGAGCTACACCCCGACGGCGAGCCGCGTATATTAGTGATCCTTCCCCCGATACGCAACAGGGCTGCGCACATTTTTTTACATGTGACCCTCAAAGGCCTTGGGGCACCTATCTGCTAGGCTATGCGGCTGCCGCATTCGCGGCGTCGTTCAGCCTGTCCAGAGGATTTCATGGCACTCACCCCGGCCCGCACCATGCCTGGTGTTCTCGAGCTTCTGCCGCTCGATCAGATCGCTTTTCAGCGCATGCTGGACACCATTCGTCGCAACTACGAGCGTTTCGGCTTTCTGCCGGTGGAAACGCCAGTCATCGAATTCAGCGATGTCCTGCTGACCAAGACGGGCGGGGAGACCGAGCGCCAGGTCTACTTCGTGCAGTCCACCGGTTCGCTGGGTGCCGCCGAGAAGGGCGACAAGCCGGAGCTTGCGCTGCGTTTCGATCTCACCGTGCCGCTTGCCCGCTATGTGGCCGAGCATGAGCACGATCTGAGCTTCCCGTTCCGCCGTTACCAGATGCAGCGGGTGTATCGCGGCGAGCGCGCCCAGCGCGGCCGTTTCCGCGAGTTCTACCAGTGCGACATCGACGTGATCGGCAAGGACTCGCTGTCGGTACGTTACGACGCCGAGATTCCGGCGGTGATCTACAGCGTCTTCCGCGAATTGAACGTGGGCGCATTCACCATCCAGTTGAACAACCGCAAGCTCATGCGTGGCTATTTCGAGAGCCTGGGTGTTGCCGACAGCGAGCAGCAGACGCTCGTGCTGCGTGAAGTGGACAAGCTGGACAAGCGCGGTCCCGACTACGTGCGCGACGTGCTGACCGGTGATGCCTTCGGCCTGTCGTCCGATGTGGCTGATCGCATTCTTGCGTTCGTGCAGGTGCGTTCGACGTCGGTGGCGGATGCCTTCGAAAAGCTTGATGCGCTGGGCGCAGGTTCGGAGCAGTTCGAGCAGGGGCGTGCCGAGCTGAAGGAGGTGCTGGGCCTCATCCGCGATTTCGGCGTGCCTGAAACGCACTTTGCACTGAATCTGTCGATTGCGCGCGGCCTGGATTACTACACGGGCACTGTGTACGAAACCACGCTCAACGATCACCAGGCCATCGGCTCGGTGTGCTCGGGTGGCCGCTATGAAAACCTCGCGGGTCAGTACACGAAGTCGCACCTGCCGGGCGTTGGCATTTCCATCGGCCTGACGCGCCTGTACTGGCAGCTTCGCGACGCCGGTCTCATCAACTCGGCGCAGAGCACCGTCGACGTGCTGGTCACGCAGATGGATGCGAAGAACATGCCTGCCTACCTTGCCGTGGCTACGGAATTGCGCAACGCGGGCATCGCCACCGAAGTGGTGATGGACGGCGGCAAGCTCGGGAAGCAGTTCAAGTACGCCGACCGTGCGGGCATCCGCTTTGCCATCGTTATCGGTGAAGACGAAGTTGCCAAGGGCGTTGTCACCGTGAAGGATCTTCGCCGCGAAGATCAGTTTGAAGTGGCGCGCGACGAATTGGTCAAAGCGCTCCGCGTCGAACTTGCCCAGGCTGAAGTGGGGCGCTGACGCGCCCCGTTCTTTCGCTGCCCATCCCCCTCGTCTTCCCCGGCATATCCATGACCCACGAAAGCATTCTTCTTGACGGCCGCAGCCTCACCCGCGCGCAGGTGGTCACGATTGCGCGCCATGGCGCGTCCATCCGCCTCGATGAAACGCAGCTTCTGAAGGTGAAGCGCGCTGCTGATTTTCTTGCGGAAAAAGTGAGCTGCGGTGAGCCGATCTACGGCGTGACCACCGGCTTCGGCAGCAACGCCGACAAGCTGCTGGGCGCGCATCGCGTGCGCGACGAGCTGCCGGGGGGCAATCCGGAAGCACCCGACGGCACGCTGCTGGAAGAGTTGCAGCGCAACCTGATCATCACTCACGCGGTATGTGTCGGTAAGCCGTTCCCGGTGGATGTGGTTCGCGCCATGCTGGCCATTCGCGTCAACACGTTGATGCGTGGTCACTCGGGCATTCGCGTGGACACGCTGCGCTCGCTTGCCGAACTGCTGAACCGCAACGTGATTCCGGTCATTCCGGAGAAGGGTTCGGTCGGTGCCAGCGGCGATCTCGCACCGCTGTCGCATCTGGCCATCGTGCTGCTGGGTGGTGGCGAAGCGTTCTATGAAGGCGAGCGCATTTCCGGTGCGGAAGCGCTGCGTCGTGCGGGCTTGAAGCCGGTGCGCCTGTCGTTCAAGGAAGGCCTGGCGCTCAACAACGGCACCACGCAGATGCTTGCCACGGGCGTGCTTGCACTTGCCACGCTGGAAACCCTCATCAAGACGGCAGACCTCGCCGCGGCCATGACGCTGGACGCCTTTGCGGGCCGCACGCGCGCCTACGCACCGGAAGTGCACGCGCTGCGTCCGCACCCGGGGCAGGTCGACACCGCTGCGCGGTTCCTCCAGTTGCTCAACGGCTCCACGCTGGCGGACATCGCCTATCACCTCGTGCCGCGATTCCGGCCGTGGCTGGCCGATTCCTGGTCCGATCCGGCCGATCAGGGTAACCGCTTCGATATCGGCTGGGACTACGTTCCTGCCACGCAGCGTCATGGCAAGGAAGCGTTCTACGCGCGCTTCCTGCCGTTCAAGGGCGGCAAGAAACACCAGCCGCAGGACGCTTATTGCCTGCGCTGCGCGCCCCAGGTGCATGGCGCGGTACGCGATGCATGGGCACAGGCCTGTCGCGTGTTCGACGTCGAACTGAATGCCGTCACCGACAACCCGCTGGTGTTCCCGGATGCAGAAAATCCGGAAGTAATCGAAGACCAGGTGATCTCGGCCGGTCACTTCCACGGCATGCCGCTGGCGCTGGCCATGAGCTACGTGAAGGCGGCCATTCCGGTGCTGGCGTCCATTTCCGAGCGTCGCACGGCGAAGCTGGTTGATCCGGCCAACAACGATGGCCTGCCGGCATTCCTCATCGGCAACGAAGATGCGACCGACTCGGGCTTCATGATCGTTCAGTACACCGCCGCCGCGCTGGTCAACGATCTGGCCACGCGCGCGCATCCGGCATCGGTGTATTCGGTGCCGACCAGTGCCAACGCGGAAGATCACGTGTCGATGGGCGCCAACGAAGCGCGTCACGTACTTGAGATGACCGAAGACCTGGGTCACGTGCTGGCCATGGAGCTGTACACCGCCGCACAGGCGCTGGAGTACCGCCAGGACATGCTCAATGCGGCCCGATCCCTCGCGGCGCGTGGTGACTGGCAGGCTATCGCCAGCAAGATCTCCGGCGCACCCCGACAGGACTCCCCGCACTACCCGCAGTTCGAAACGGAAGTGAAGGCGCTGATGGCCGCGCTGGCCGGTGCGGACGACTTCCATGCGGGCGAGGCGGTGCGCGAGGCGCTGGCGGCCCTGCGTGCGCACATCAGTTTCATGCAGCGTGACCGCGCTATGGATGGCGAGGTACGCATCATCTGCGAACTGGTGGCCTCAGGTCAGCTGGTGGCGAATCAGTCGCTCTGAGTGGCCGGGCGCGCGGCCTCGCCAAGGGGTGAGGCCGGGTCTTCCAGGGCAAGCGCACTGAGGTTCCCAAGATACTGGTAAAGCTGGGCGTCGTTCGCGAGGCCCAGCTTTACCATCGCCATGCGTTTCTGCCGGCTGATCGTCTTGAAGCTGCGGCGCATTTCCGAGGCGATTTCATTCAGTGACATGCCGGTGGCGAACACCCGCATCACTTCCACTTCCCGGCGCGACAGCCGGTCGAACAGATTTTCGCTGGCATCCGCGCAGTCCGCTTCCTGAAAGAGGCGGCGCACGCTGGGGCTCAGGTACGTGCGTCCCACACTGGCCGAATGCACTGCCACCGGTAGGTCGCGCATGCTGGCGCGCTTGTCGAATACGGCGTGCACGCCAAGGTCCAGCAGCGTGCGCAGCACGGCCGGGTTGGTCAGCATGGTCAGCACCACGATGCCGGTATACGGCCAGTCCCGGCGCAGGCGGTGAATCATTGCCAGGCCGTCGGCTTCGGTGCCACCGGGCATGGACAGGTCAGTGACAACGACCCTGCTGGGCGTTCTGGCCAGGGCAGCGAACAGGGCTTCGGGGTCGTGGGCGCGGCCCAGGACCTCGCATCCGTGCGCGTGCAGTGCGGCTTCGACGCCAGCGACCACGATGGGGTGGTCGTCCGCGACGATGACGGAGGTGGACATGAGAGGTATCTCGTTTCTGCGAGGTCCCCATGCTGGCGCGGCCGTCGGCCGGGCACTATCGAACAAGTCGTAAACGCCAGTCGGGGAGTGGCTTGCTCTGGCCGGGTGCCGGGACTATGATCTGCTCCACTGTGTTAATGCGTTAGTACATTATGAAGCGTCGATCCCTGGATCCTGAAACCTCCGCCGACTCCTCCGAAGCCAGTCTTTGCGAGGCTTTGCTGGCCCTGAAGACCGTGCCGGAGATGCGCGCCTTCCTGCACGACCTGTGCACCCCGGCCGAGCTGGAGGTGATGGTGGACCGCTGGAGCGTGGTGCCCTACCTGCTTGAAGGGCGCTCCTATCGCGATATCCATGAGCGCACTGCCGTCAGCATCACGACCATTGGGCGGGTCGCCCGCTATCTCAATCAGGGCAGCGGGGGCTACATGGCCGCCGCTGCGCGTCGCGCCGGCGGTCTGCCCGTCGCGGATCAGGAGTGACACTCGCCATGAAATCCCGCGACCGCCTGCGTATCGCCATGCAGAAATCCGGCCGGCTGACCGAGCCTGCCCAGGACCTGCTCTCCCGATGCGGGCTCAAGTTCCGTCAGAGCCGGGACAAGCTGTTCTGTTTCGGCGAAGGCGAGCCGGTAGATCTGCTGCTTGTCCGGGACGACGACATCCCCGGACTGATCGCCGAAGGCGTATGTGATCTGGGCATCGTCGGCCGCAACGTGCTTCGCGAATACCAGCTCACCCACGCTTCCAATGGCGATGGCCTGGACGAGCTTCGTCCCCTGGGATTTGGCCACTGCCGCCTGTCCATTGCGTTGCCGCAGGAAGACGACTATGCCGAGCCGTCGCAATTGCGCGGCCAGCGCATCGCCACCTCGTATCCGGGCCTGCTGGGCGAATGGTTGCGCGAACACGATGTGGACGCCCGCGTGGTGATGCTTGCCGGCTCGGTGGAAATCGCGCCGCGCCTGGGCACGGCTGATGCGATCTGCGACCTGGTGTCCAGCGGCGCGACCCTTGTAGCCAATCAGTTGCGCGAAGCGGCCGTCGTTGTGCAGAGCGAAGCCGTGCTTGCCGGTCGCCGCGAGCTTCCTCTGGACGAGCGGGGCGAAATCGCCGAGCTGCTTCTGCGCCGTCTCGACGGCGTGATTCAGGTGCGTGATTCGCGCCTCATCCTGATGCAGGTGCCGCGCGATGCTCTGGGTGAAATCACCCGGTTGTTGCCGGGCGGCCCGACGCCCACGCTCACCAGCGTGGATGGCGCGCCGGATCAGGTGCTGCTTCAGGCGTTGTGTGCAGGCTCGGTCAGCTGGCGCCAGCTGGAAGACATGAAGCGTGCCGGTGCCCGCGACATGCTGGTGTTGCCCGTGGAGAAGATGCTGGCATGAAACGCTATGTCTGGAGTTCGCTCGACGAGGCGGCCAGGATCGGTGCGCTGGCCCGCCCCGCACAGTCCCGTGCCGCGTCATTGCGCGATGGCGTGGAAACCATTCTTGCCGACGTGCGCGCGCATGGTGACGCCGCGCTTCGGGAGCTGACGTCGCGCTATGACGGCGTGTCACTCGATGCGCTGGAAGTCAGCGAAGCCGAATTTGCCGATGCCCAATCGCGTCTTTCCGATGAGCTCAAGGCAGCCATCGTGGAAGCGGCAGGGCGCATTGAATCATTCCATCGCGCGGGAGCCCCGCAGCCCGTGGTGGTCGAAACCGCGCCGGGCGTACGGGTAGAGCGCGTGCTCCGTGCCATGGATCGGGTGGGGCTGTATGTTCCTGCCGGCGGCGCGCCGCTTCCCTCCACGGCGTTGATGCTTGGCGTGCCGGCGGCCATCGCAGGTTGTCCGGAGGTGGTGCTGTGCACACCGATCCAGTCCGATGGCCGTTGTGATGACGCGGTGCTGTTCGCTGCCCGCAGCACGGGTGTGCATCGTGTATTCAAGCTGGGTGGCGCGCAGGCGGTGGCTGCGATGGCCTATGGCACCGCCACGGTGCCCCGCTGCGCGAAAATCTTCGGCCCCGGCAATGCGTGGGTGACCGAGGCCAAATTGCAGGTAGCAGGCGATCCGGATGGCGCAGCCATCGACATGCCTGCGGGTCCTTCCGAGGTATTGGTGATTGCCGATGCTGGCGCCAGTCCTGTTTTTATCGCGGCGGATCTGCTGTCGCAGGCAGAGCACGGCCCGGACTCGCAGGTGCTGCTGGTCAGCCCGTCGGCCAGCCTGATCGACCGGGTAGCCGACGAGGTGGCCCGCCAGCTCGCGCAGCTTCCCCGCGCCGCCGTGGCAGCGCAGGCGCTGGCGAGCAGCCGGCTGATCGAAGTCGCTGATCTGGACCAGGCGGTCCAGGTCAGCAATCGCTACGCACCGGAGCATCTGATCATCCAGACGGCTGATCCGCGCGCGTTGCTGACGTCCGTGACCTCGGCCGGCTCGGTGTTTCTGGGTGCGTGGACCCCTGAATCGGTGGGCGACTACTGCAGCGGCAGTAACCACGTGCTGCCCACGTATGGCTATGCACGCAGCTACAGCGGCGTGTCCGTCGCCAGTTATCAGAAGCAGATCACCGTGCAGGAACTCAGCGAAGAAGGTCTGCGCAACATCGGCCCCTGCGCAGCGACGCTGGCTGCCGCCGAGCGTCTGGAAGCACACCGCCGTGCCGTTACTTTGCGTCTGGCCGAGATGGAGGCCCGCGCATGAGCGTGCTCAATCTGGCTCGCCCGGATATCGTCGCCCTGACGCCGTATGCCAGCGCGCGCATGGAGGCGAGTGGCGGCTCGGTGTTTCTCAATGCCAACGAAAGCGCCTGGGCTCCGCCGGGCGGTGAGGGCCTCAATCGTTACCCGGACCCGCAGCCCGCTGCGCTGGTCGCGAAACTGGCAGACCTGTACGGCGTGCCCGCGGATCGCGTGCTGGTGGGGCGTGGCAGCGACGAAGCCATCGACTTGCTGGTGCGCGCATTCTGTCGCGCTGGCACCGACGCCGTGCTGATTTCGCCGCCGACCTTCGGCATGTATGCCGTATCGGCACGCGTGCAGGGAGCCGCCGTGATCGAGGTGCCCCTGCGGGATGATTTCAGCCTCGATGCCGATGCGTTGCTGGCAGCCGTGACGCCGACGACCCGGCTGGTTTTCGTCTGTTCGCCCAACAATCCGACCGGCAACCTTGTGCCCGCGTCGACACTTGAACGGCTGGCGGTGGCGCTGGAGGGCAGGGCGTTGCTCATCGTGGACGAAGCGTATGTGGAATTCACGCACGGGCCGCGTGCGGCGCCGTTGATCGACCGCTTTGAACACGTCGCCGTGCTTCGTACGTTGTCCAAAGCATGGGCGCTTGCGGGTGCGCGCGTGGGTGCGTTGATTGCCCGCCCAGAGATCATTTCGCTGCTTCGCCGGATCATGGCGCCTTATCCGTTGCCTCGGCCGAGCATTGATGCGGCGCTCGCTGCCTTGTCGGATGAGGCCATGATGAAATCGGACGCGCATGTGGTGGTCGTGCGTCACGAGCGCGAACGCATGTTCCGTGAACTGTCGGCACTTCCGTGCGTCAAGGCAGTCCTTCCGTCTGACGCCAATTTCCTTGCCGTTCGCTTCGACGATCCGCACCGTGCCTATGCCGCATTGCTTGCGGCAGGCGTGCTGGTACGAGACCTCACGCGGTATCGCGGATTGAGCGATGCGCTGCGTATCACCATTGGCACGGCGGGCGAAAACGACCGCGTGATCGCCACGCTGAGTGCGGAGGCGATGCAGGCATGAGTCGCAAAATCCTCTTTCTCGATCGCGACGGCTGCCTCATTGAGGAGCCCGCCGACGAGCAGATCGACAGCTACGAAAAGCTGGCTCTGCTGCCTGGCGTGATCGCCGCATTGCAGCGCTGCGTATCGGCAGGCTACGAACTGGTGCTGGTCACCAATCAGGATGGGCTGGGCACCGGATCATTTCCTCAGGCGACCTTTGATGGTCCGCATGCGCTGTTGCTGCGGATTCTGTCATCGCAGGGCATCGTATTTCGCGAAGAACTCATCGACCGCAGTTTCCCCCACGAAGGTCTGGATACGCGCAAGCCGGGTGTGGGGCTGGCGCGCCATTTTCTCGCTGACGACAGCTGGAGTCGCGCACAGTCCGCGATGGTGGGTGACCGGGAGAGCGATCTGGCGTTCGCTGCCAATATGGGCGTGCGTGGCTTCCGTGTGGGGCCGGCAGGGCAGACCTGGCCTGAGATTGCGCATGCGCTGCTTGATGCACCCCGCGTGGCGGCGGTTGAACGGCGTACCCGAGAGACGTCCATTCGTGTGAGCGTGGATCTGGATCAGGTGGCCGATCCCAAGGTGCACACCGGGCTGGGCTTCTTCGATCACATGCTGGAACAGATCGGCAAGCACGGCGGGTTCGCGCTCGACATCACCTGCGAGGGTGACATCGGCGTGGATGAACATCACACCATCGAGGACTGTGCGCTGGCGCTGGGTCAGGCGCTGCGTGTGGCGCTCGGTGACAAACGTGGCATCGGCCGTTACGGGTTCTCGCTGCCGATGGACGAGTCGGCAGCCAGCGCGCAGCTGGATATCTCCGGGCGGCCTTATTTCGTGTTTGAAGGCACGTTTCCGCGCGAGCGCGTCGGCGATATTCCCACCGAGCTGGTACCCCATTTTTTCCGCTCGCTGTGCGAAACCCTGGGCGCGAATCTGCACCTGGCCGTGCGCGGGGATAATGCGCATCACATGGTGGAGGCGTGCTTTAAAGTGGTGGCGCGCACGCTGCGCCAGGCCATTCGTCGCGATGGCGACGAGATGCCCAGCACGAAAGGATCGCTTTGATGAGCGTTGTTCTGGTCGACGCTGGCGGCACCAACATTGGCTCGGTGCGTTATGCCTTGCAGCGACTTGGTGTGGACGCGCAGCTGACTTCCGATGCGGCAGCCATTCGGGCTGCGTCGCACGTGATTCTTCCCGGTGTGGGCGCGGCGGCACCTGGCATGCGCCGGCTCAATGAAGCCGGGCTGGCCGATGTACTGCGTGGTCTCACACAGCCGGTGCTCGGCGTATGCCTTGGCATGCAGTTGCTGTGCGAATCGTCCGAGGAAGGCGACACGACCTGCCTCGGGCTTATTCCCGCCACCGTGCAGCACTTTGAACGACGCCCTGGCTTGCGTGTGCCACACATGGGCTGGAACACCCTGACCGCCACGCGCACGCACGCGTTGACCTCGGGCCTGCGTGATGGCGACAGCGCATATTTCGTGCACAGCTATGCCGTCCCTGTGGGTGACTACACATTGGCATCGTGCGAGTACGGTGAATCGTTTTCTGCGGTGATCGGACGAAACAATTTCTTTGGCATGCAGTTTCACCCCGAGCGCTCGGCAAGCGTGGGCGCGGGGCTACTCGCTGGATTTCTTGCACTATGACCACCTTGCCCATTCCCGCCATTGATCTGCGCGAGGGTCGCGTGGTGCGACTTCGCCAGGGCGACTACGCACAGCAGACGACGTTTGAATTCGATGCCGCAGAGCTTGCGCAGCGATACGCCGACGAGGGAGCGACGTGGCTACACGTTGTGGACCTGGATGGTGCCCGTTCGGGGGAGTTTGAAAACCTCGCCGTGATCGCGGCTATTGCGTCGGCAGGCCAGCTGAAAGTGCAGGCGGGCGGTGGTGTGCGTGATGAAGCGGGCGTGCGTCGTCTGCTGGACGCGGGCGTGTCGCGCGCAGTGGTGGGTAGCGTGGCCATCCGCGAGCCCGACACGGTGGTGGAATGGATCGCGCGCTACGGTGCGCAGTCGATCACGCTGGCGCTGGACGCGCGCCTTCGCCACGGCGCATGGCGGTTGCCAAGCGCGGGCTGGACGGAGGATGAGGCGCGCACGCTGGATGAACTGGCGCCGTGGTATGCGCAGGCCGGTGCGGTGCATCTGCTGTGTACCGATATCGACCGCGACGGCATGATGGCCGGGCCGAACCTTTTCCTCTACGAACACCTGCGCCGGATCGTGCCGGGCATGCAGATCCAGGCATCTGGCGGCGTGCGTTCGGTCGCCGATATCGCCGCACTTGCCGGTTTAGACATGGCGGGTGTGATTCTCGGCCGGGCGCTGTTGCAGGGCGAGTTCCAGCTTTCCGAAGCCTTTTCGGCGACAGCGCAGGCCGCCGCATGTTGAGTCGCCGCATTGTGCCTTGCCTGGATGTGCGCGACGGGCAGGTCGTCAAGGGCGTGCGCTTTCGCGATCACCTCGTGGTCGGCGAAATTGTCGATCTGGCGCTGCGCTATCGCGACGAAGGCGCCGACGAACTCGTGTTTTACGACATCACTGCAAGCCCCGAAGGTCGCCGTGTGGATCGTGCCTGGGTCGAGCGCGTGGCGCGGGTGATTGATATTCCGTTTTGTGTGGCCGGTGGCATCCGCAGCGTGGAGGATGCGCGCGACGTGCTGCATGCCGGTGCGGACAAGATCTCGATCAATTCACCCGCGCTGGAGCGACCGGAACTCATTGGCGAACTCGCCGATGCCTTTGGTGTGCAGTGCGTGGTGGTGGGCATCGACAGCCTGCGGGACGAAGACGGGCAGTGGCGTGTGCGTCAGTACACCGGCGATCCATCGCGGACACGCGCACTCGCGCGCCGGACCATGGACTGGCTTGTCGAAGCGCAGGAGCGCGGTGCCGGTGAAATTGTCCTCAACTGCATGGGCACCGATGGCGTGCGTGGTGGTTATGACCTGGCTCAGCTGAGTGAGGCGCGTGCGCTGTGTCACGTCCCGCTCGTTGCCTCGGGCGGCGCAGGTACACCGGAACATTTTGTCGATGTGTTTCGACAGGCCGACGTGGATGCGGCGCTGGCAGCCAGCGTATTCCACAGCGGTGACATCGCCATTCCTTCATTGAAACAGACGCTGCGCGACAGCGGGATCGAGGTCAGGTCATGAGCGCGAACATTCCCGATTTTGCCAAGGGCGACGGCTTGCTTCCGGCCATCGTGCAGCACGCTGGCACGGGCCAAGTGTTGATGCTTGGCTACATGGATGAGGCGGCACTCGCTGCGACACATGAGCTTGGCAAGGTCACGTTTTTCAGCCGCAGCAAGAAACGTTTATGGACGAAGGGCGAGACCTCGGGAGACGTGCTGACGCTGGTGGATGTGCGGCTCGATTGCGACAACGACACCTTCCTTGTGCGCGCGTGGCCTTCGGGTCCCACGTGCCACACGGGCAGCCGGAGCTGTTTTGGCGATACGGTGCCGATGCCAAAGGGGTATCTGGGTGAGCTTGATGCATTGATTGCGCGGCGCGACGTGGAGCGTCCGGCAGGGAGCTACACCACATCCCTGTTTGAGGGCGGCATTCGACGCATGGCGCAGAAGGTGGGCGAGGAAGGCGTGGAAACCGCGCTTGCTGCCGTGGCGCAGGATGACGACGCACTGATCGGCGAAGCCGCCGACCTCGTGTTTCATCTTATGGTGGTGTTGCGTGCACGAGGGCTGGGGTGGAGCGACGTGGTGGACAAGTTGCAGGCGCGCCACGCGGCATCGGTGATGCCGGATCGCTGAGGCGTTCCATCGCGCGCAGGCGCTACGGGAGTGAGCTTGCTCACCATGCCTGCGAAGCCGCGCAGTAATGATCTGCAACGGCTTCACAGAAACACTCGTAGCTCAAAGAATGGCCAGCACCGCTTCCGGTGGACGGCCAATAGCAGCGCGACCGTCATTCACGACGATCGGCCGCTGGATCAGGCGAGGGTGCGCGACCATCGCGCTCAGCAGGGCATCCCTGCCAAGCGACGGGTCGGACAGACCCAGGTCGGTGTATTCCGCTTCATCGCGACGCATCAGCGCACGGGGCTCAATACCCAGCATGTCGATGATGGCGCCCAGTTCATCGACGCCCGGAGGCGTCTGCAGATACTCGATGACTTCGGGCGTGAGCCCCCGGCCAGTCAGCAGGCCGAGGGTTTCGCGCGATTTGGAGCAACGCGGGTTGTGGTAGATCCGCAGCATCGCGTTTTAGCGATTGCCGCTGCGGTTGCCGCCGCCACCCGAACGATTGCCACCGCCGCCACCGCTGCGGTTACCGCCACCGCCGCCCGGACGGGGACCGCGGTTGCCACCTGCCGGACGCGGACCACCGCCGGTACGGTTGCCACCGCCGCCGCCAGCACCCGGACCACGCGAACGGTTGCCACTGGCGTTTCCTTCGTAACGGCCACCCGGCGCGGCACGATTGCCGTCCGAACGACCCGGACCCGCAGCGCGATTGCCATCGGCACGACCCGGGCCCGCAGAGCGGTTACCCGGACCTGCGGAACGATTGCCAGGGCCTGCGCCCGAATTCGGGCCACGGGCACCTGCGGGACGCGGACCACCGCGACCACCCGCCGGACGACCGGCCGAGTTGCCGGAAGCAGCGCCGCCTGCGGTGTTGCCACCCTTGCGGCTGTCACCGGCGAACCACGTGCGAATCGAAGGAAGCTCCTGACCCGGAGCGACGCGGCGCGACGGCTTGCGCTGTCCACCGCTGGCGTTGCCGCCACGTTCCGGACGAGCGACGTTGCCGTTCACTTCGCGACCCGGCGAGCCACCCGGGCGACGGCCGCCGCGCGGGCCGCGCGAGGGTTCGTCACGGATGCGGTCAAACGCGGTGAGTTCGCGTGCTTCATCGCGGTTGCCGGAGCTCCACGCGTTGGTGCTGCCGCTGCGGTTGTCCGGCCTGTATTCGGTAACGTGGCGCGGGGCGCGACGCTGATGCACCACGGCGCTGAGCGTCAGGACCGGGGCGGGAGCGCCCAGACCCGTGCTGCGACGGAGTTCCTTGATGGCCTCTTCGTCCAGCGATTCGCAATCGCCACGACGCAGGGCGCGCGGAAGTTCGGTGGCGCCGTAGCGGATGCGCTTCAGGCGGCTGACCAGGAAGCCCTGCGAATCCCACAGGCGGCGGACTTCGCGGTTGCGGCCTTCGCGGATGACCACACGGAACCAGCTATGGCTGCCACCGCGGCTGATGACCGCGATTTCGTCAAAGCGGGCCGGGCCGTCTTCGAGTTCGACGCCCGCTTTCAGGCGTTCGATGATCTCGTCAGGCACTTCGCCGTGCACGCGGCAGAGGTACTCACGCTCAAGGCCGCTCTTCGGATGCATGAGCGCATTGGCCAGTTCACCGTCGGTGGTGAGCAGCAGGAGGCCGGTGGTGTTGATGTCCAGACGACCCACGGCGACCCAGCGTGCACCCTTCAGGCGCGGCAGCTGTTCGAAAACGGTGGGGCGGCCTTCTGGGTCTTCGCGGGTGGTCACCACGCCTTCGGGCTTGTGGTAGACCAGCACTTCGGCATCGTCACGGGTGTCGGTGGCGACGACAAACTGCTTGCCGTCGACGCCGACGCGGTCGCCGGCATGCACGCTGGAGCCGATGGTGGCGACGGTGCCGTTGACTTCGACCTCGCCAGCCTGGATGCGCTGTTCGAGCATCCGGCGCGAGCCGAGTCCGGCGTTGGCGAGTACCTTGTGCAGGCGCTCTTCGAGTTGCACGCCGTCGTCGGCGCGGGTGTCACGTTTCAGGGTAAGCAGGGAACGCTGGGGCGCATTCATGCGCGGAACTCCTCGGTGTCTTGCGTGGCGGCGTCGTCATCGACGTCCGCGAGATTCTCTGCCTCGTCGGCAGTGTGGGAAGCCGCGACGTCGTTGGCGTCGGCAGGCGTGTCGTGTGGTGCGTCCGTGTCGTTCGTCGAGTCTTCAACGTCGGTGACGGCAATTTCTTCCGATGCCTCGACGACTGATGCGTCGGGCGTCGCGGTGACGATGGCTTCGTCGGGGTCGTCCTGGATGGGTTCGTCCGTGGCCACGTCGTCCATGGGAACCTGCACGCGTGCGGGCAGGGGTTCCGATTCTCCGTTCAGGCGCATCTGCGGGTTCAGCTCTTCCAGATCGCGGATCTCGGAGAGTGGGGGCAGCGCGTCGAGCGATCTGAGGTTGAAGTAGTCGAGAAAACCGCGGGTGGTGCCGAACAGGGCCGGCTTGCCCGGTACATCGCGGTAACCCACGATGCGGATCCATTCACGCTCTTCCAGCGTCTTGATGATGCTGGAGGACACCACCACGCCGCGAATCTGTTCAATTTCCGGGCGGGTGATCGGCTGGCGGTAAGCGATGAGGGCCAGCGTTTCCAGCAGGGCGCGCGAGTAGCGGCTGGGCTTTTCGGCCCAAAGACGCGAGACCCACGTGTGCACATGCTGACGAACCTGATACCGGAAGCCGGAGGCCACCTCGATCAGTTCAACGCCGCGCCCGTCGCAATCCTCAGCCAGCGCCTTCAGCGCCACGTCGAGGTCGTCCGTGCTCACCTCGTCTTCGTCGACGAAGAGGGCTTTCAACTGGGTGATCGTCATCGGCTGGGTGGACGCCAGCAGCGCCGCCTCGACGATGGGTTTGAGCTGATCGGGTTGCATAAGCCTCATCAATGCCGCGCGTGGGCGCGGATCGGTTCGTGCGGCAAGCCACCGGCGTGCCGGCGGGCTGTCTTTATCGCACTGTAAGCGGGCGCTTTCAGGCGACGTCCTGTTCGGATTGCGTATCCACGTCGGCCTCGGTCAGTACCTTGGCTTTGACGTAGATGGGTCCAAGCACTTCTTCCTGGACAATTTCCACAAGCATTTCCTTGGCCAGTTCCAGCATTGCCAGGAACGTGACCACCACGCCGAGCCGGCCTTCTGTCGCGTCGAAAAGTGTTTCGAAGCGGTGGAACGTGCCCGTGCCCAGCGATTGCAGCAGGTCGCCCATGCGCTGGCGGACGCTCAGGGGCTCCCGCTGGATCGCATGGTGGGTGAACAGGTCCGCGCGGTTCAATACGTCTTTCAGCGCGAGCAGCAGTTCTTTCAGATCCAGTGGCGGCGGCACCCGTACGACGTTGTGTTCGCCGACGAAGGCGTGCACGGGTACCGTGTCGCGCTCCAGGCGGGGCAGCTCGTCGATATCGGCGGCCGCCTTCTTGAAGCGTTCGTATTCCTGCAACCGGCGGACCAGCTCGGCGCGCGGATCTTCTTCCACACCTTCTTCTGTTGGCGGTCGCGGCAGCAACAGTCGCGACTTGATCTCGGCAAGGATCGCGGCCATCAGAAGATACTCAGCCGCCAGCTCCAGTCGCATGACCTCACGCATCATGTCGATGTAGTCCATGTACTGCCGGGTGATTTCGGCGACAGGGATGTCGAGGATGTCGAGGTTTTGCCGGCGGATCAGGTAAAGCAGCAGGTCGAGCGGACCTTCGAACGATTCGAGAATAACCTCAAGCGCATCCGGCGGAATGTACAGATCCTGCGGCATTTGCAGCACGGGCTGCCCGCGCACAAGCGCGAGGGGCATTTCCTGCTGTTGCGGGATGCCCGCGAAGGCATCCAGCGCTTTTTCGACCACCTGTGCTTCGGCTGGTTCGTTGCTCATCGGCACACGTCAGGTTGACCGCCTGTGGCGGTCGGAGTGCAAGGCCAACACCGCGTGCGCACAAAGGTGCGCGCCGGATTCCGAATACAACGCCGGTACTACCGGCCATCCCCGTTATGCCGCGCCACGCCACGTCTGAAACGGGGCAACGTACGCGCATCGAAGGGGTGCCCCAGGAGGGCAGCTCGTTCTTAAAGGTCATTCGGGAATGGGAGTACCCACGACCCCGGTATCAAACCGACAGGGACGCGCGGCCTTCTTGAGGTTCACCCGATAGAGCACAGGGTATCGCCTGTGTCGTCGCAAGTCCAGCGCCCGGCCATGTGCCACCGGGACACAGCGCCTGCCCCGGCGCACAATAGGGCCTATGCCTGCACCCGACCGAGCCATTATCCACGTCGACATGGACGCCTTTTACGCGTCCGTGGAGCAACTGGACGACCCGAGTCTGCGGGGAAGGCCGGTCATTGTGGCCGGGCTGGGCCGGCGCGGCGTCGTGTCCACGGCCAGCTATGAGGCCCGCCGCTTCGGCGTGCGTTCTGCGATGCCTACGGCCGAGGCCAGGCGGCTGTGCCCGGACGGGGTCTATGTATTCCCCCGGCACGATCGCTATCAGGAGGTTTCCTCGGTTGTTTTCGACGTTTTCGGCGAAGTTACGCCTCAGATCGAGGGATTGTCGCTGGATGAGGCGTTCCTCGATGTCACCGCCAGCCTCAAGCTTTTCGCCTCGGTGGAGGCCATCGGTCGCCGGGTGAAGGACGGTATCCGGGAGCGGACGGGTCTCAATGCATCCGTGGGCATGGCCCACAACAAGCTTCTGGCAAAACTGGCCAGTGAATCGTCCAAGCCTGACGGCTTCCTGCGCATTCACCGTCACGAGGTGCGCGGATACCTCGATCCGTTGCCCGTCGGCAAGATGTGGACGATTGGGCGGGTGGCTGAGGAGTCGTTGCACCGGGTGGGCATCCGCACCATTGGCGAACTGGTGCGCGCCGATGCCTGGCGCCTTCACAAGGCATTGGGCGAACGTCACGCACGGCAAATCCTCGCGCTGGCGCAGGGTACGGATGAGCGTCCCGTTGTCGCCGAGGCTGCCGAGCAATCCATTGGCGCGGAGTGGACGTTCGAGACCGATCTTTCTGAGCTGCCTATCGCGGAGGCCTGGATGCTTCGTCAGTGCGAGCGGGTGGGCGCCAGGGCGCGTGCGCGTGGGCTGGAAGCGCGCACCATCTCGGTGAAATTGCGGGAGCCGCCGTTTCTTACGCACAGCCGACAGGCACAGATGTCGGTCGCCGGCAACGGCACGCCCGAGATTTACGAGGTGGCACGACGCTTGCTTCGTACCTGGTGGGAGCAGCATCCGCGACCGAAGCTTCGCCTCTTGGGCGTAAGCCTTTCCGGATTCGGCAAGCACGATGTGCCACAACAGGATATGTTCGCTGCCCCCGTGGAAAAACGACGTGTGGACGGGTTGCAGGACAAGATCAACGAGAAGTTCGGTGCCGGTGCGCTGATGCGTGCAGGCGTGCTGAAAACCCGGGGATCGGAGTAGCGAATGTTGCGCTAATGTGTCGCTTTATGACGCAGTAAGCGCACTGAACGACCGGAAGCGGCACGGGCGGTGCGCCGCAAGACGGTCAGCACTACGGAACGAGGCAATCACCAAGATGACGGGCGACGACACGGACGGTCTTACTCAGCGCATGAAATTTCGCCATGCGCGCATGAAAGTGGAGACCGCGGTTCTGATGAGCCGGGGCGGTGAAGCTCACCCCACCGATCTGGTGGACATCTCCGCAACAGGCGCGTTGATGCGACGGCCTCTGGGCTGGCGCGGCGCGCCGGGCGAGACCTGGGTGCTGGACATGATTTTCGGCCACGACCTGCATATTCATATGGAGGCGTGCGTGGCACGCGTGTCCGCGCGGCAGATCGGCATGGAATATACGCATATTCCGGACGACAAGCAGGCGCCGCTATGGGATTTGCTGGGTGGCTATGCCGATACGCTGGAGGCGTGGAGCGAGGAGTGAACCGCTCCCCGTTCCGCACGCGAAGCAAAAGCCGCCGTCAGGCGGCTTTTGCTTTTTCTTCGTTGCGAAGTTCGCGGCGAAGAATCTTGCCCACGTTGCTCTTGGGCAGGCTGTCGCGGAACTCGATGTACTTCGGGCGCTTGTAGCCGGTGAGATTTTCGCGGCAGAACGCCTTGAGTGCTTCTTCGGTCAGGGACGGGTCCTTGCGCACGACGAAGACCTTGACCACCTCACCCGAATGCTCGTCCTCAACACCTACCGCCGCCACTTCGGCGACGCCCGGATGCTGCATGACGATGTCTTCGATCTCGTTCGGATATACGTTGAAGCCGGAGACCAGGATCATGTCCTTCTTCCGGTCCACGATGTAAACGTAGCCGTTCTCGTCCATGCGGGCGATGTCCCCGGTGCGCAGCCAGCCATTGGCATCGAGCACCTTGGCGGTTTCGTCGGGACGATTCCAGTAGCCCTTCATGACTTGCGGGCCGTGCACGCAGAGCTCGCCGACTTCGCCGATAGGCAACGGGGTGCCGTCCTCGGCCCAGATGGCCACATCGGTGGAGGGAATCGGCAGGCCGATCGAGCCGTTATAGGCCTTGATGTCCAGCGGGTTGATGCAGACCGCGGGCGAGGTCTCGGTCAGGCCGTAGGCCTCGGCCAGCGTGACGCCCGTGACCTTCTTCCAGCGTTCGGCCACAGCGCGCTGTACGGCCATGCCGCCGCCAAGGCTCAGATGCAGTTTCGAGAAGTCGAGCTTGTCGAAACCGGGCGTGTTGAGCAGGCCATTGAATAGCGTGTTGACGCCCGTAAGTGCCGTGAACTTGACCTTGCTGAGCTCCTTCACGAAGCCGGGCATGTCGCGCGGATTCGTGATGAGGTAATTCAGGCCGCCCAGGCGGGTGAACACCAGTCCGTTCGCGGTGAGCGAAAAGATGTGATACAGCGGCAGTGCCGTGATGATGATTTCTTCGCCGGCCTTGGCCGACTGGCCGATCCAGGCATCGGCCTGAAGCATGTTGGCGATCATGTTGCGATGGGTGAGCATCGCGCCCTTGGCCACGCCCGTGGTGCCGCCCGTGTACTGAAGGAAGGCAATGTCGTCGTGATTGACGTCCACCTTCGGCATCGGATGGGCCTTGCCCCGGGACAGCGCGTCACGGAAACGTACAGCCGTCGGCAGCGAGAACGCCGGCACCACCTTCTTGATGTGCTTGAGCACGAAGTTGATGATGGCGCCCTTCGGAAATCCGATGAGGTCGCCAATGCCCGTGGTGACGATGTGCTGCACGTGCGTGCCCGCGACACTCTGCGCCAGCGTGGCGGCAAAGTTGTCGAGCACCACGATGGCTTTCGCGCCGGAATCTTCAAGCTGATGCTTGAGTTCGCGGGCGGTGTACATCGGATTGGTATTGACCACCGTCAGGCCGAGGCGCAGGGCGCCGAACAGCGCGATGGGGTACTGAAGCACATTGGGCAGCATGATCGCGATGCGATCACCCTTCACCATCTTCAGCTCACCGCTCAGGTATCCGGCGAACGCGGACGACAGTTCGTCCAGCTGTCCGTAGGTCAGCGTGCGGCCAAAGTTGGTGAAGGCGGGGCGCTCTCGGTATCGCTTGAAGGCTTCGTCAAATACCGCTGCTACCGAGCGGTAGCTGTTGACATCGATCTCGGCGGGGATGCCGTCCGGATAGTGGTCGAGCCACGGACGTTCATTGCTCATGAATCGGTCAAGCTCCTGAGAAAGGGAGGCGGACGACGTTGCGTCATACCATGCCGGCATTGGAGCATACGCTCGCGTACAGCGGCAAGCCGCATTGCAGCGTGAGATTGAAGGGGAATGATGGCATGGCGAAATTGTGGTTGATGCTGGTTTTATTGCTGGCGGCAAGTGTTGCCGGATGCAGGCATAAACCTGACGAGGAGCGTGTCCGCGAAGCGGTTGCTGCCGCAGCGGCGGCGGCCGAAGCAGGACATCCAGCGGATACGGTGGCATCGCTGTCGGATGACTTCGAGGGGAATCACGGCACGCTGGACAGGCAGGGGCTTCAGAATCTTCTGAGAGTTCTGCGATTGCGGGGACAGTCGGTGCATGCGCTTGTCGGGCCGATTGCGACGGATGTTCGGGGTGAGCGTCTGGTGGCGACGTTTACCGTGACGCTGACGGCAGGCATCGGTGTGCTGCCTGAGCAAGCGGGTGTGTGGCGCGTGGAGTCGGCGTGGCGCAAGGAGGGTGGTGACTGGCGGTGTTATTCGGCGACGTGGGAAAAGGCGCTGTAGGTCTTCGTTTGCAGGCATTCATCAACGCAGCCACAAAAAAGCCGCCCCGGTCTCCCGGGGCGGCTTCTCATCCGAACAACCTGAAAGTTACGCCTTGGCCAGCTGGCGAAGCACGTACTGCAGGATGCCGCCGTGGCGGAAGAACTCGCGTTCCTTCGGGGTCAGCAGCAGCACCTTGACGGTGAAGGTCTTGACCGAGCCGTCAGCGCGCGTCGCGGTGACGGTGGCGGTCTTCGACTCGCCGCCGTTCAGGCCGGTGATGTCGAATACTTCGTCGCCGTTGAGGCCGAGCGTCTGTGCATTCTCGCCTTCCTGGAACTGGCAGGGCAGCACGCCCATGCCGACCAGGTTGGAGCGATGGATGCGCTCGAAGCTTTCGGTGATTACGGCCTTGACGCCCAGGAGCAGCGTGCCCTTGGCAGCCCAGTCACGCGACGAACCGGTGCCGTATTCCTTGCCTGCCAGCACGACCAGCGGCGTACCGTCGGCCTTGTACTTCATGGCGGCATCGTAGATGGCCATTTCTTCGCCGGTCGGCACGTACTTGGTGTAGCCGCCTTCCACGCCATTGAGCATCAGGTTCTTGATGCGGATGTTGGCGAAGGTGCCGCGCACCATCACATCGTCGTTACCGCGCCGCGAACCGTAGGAATTGAAGTCCTTCGGCTCCACGCCCTTGGAGATCAGGAAGCGACCCGCCGGGGAGTCCTTCTTGATCGAGCCGGCCGGCGAGATGTGGTCGGTGGTGATCGAGTCACCGAAGATGCCCATGGCGCGTGCGCCGTGGATGTCTTCAATGGTGCCGGCTTCGGCGGACATGCCGTCGAAGTAAGGCGGGTTCTTGATGTAGGTGGAGTCGTCCCACTTGTACGTGTCGCCATCGGGCGAAGCAATCTGGTTCCATGCGCTGTCGCCCTTGAAGACGTCGGCGTAGCTGTCCTTGAACATCTGCGGATTGATGGCGCCCGCGATGGTGTCGGACACTTCCTTGTTGGACGGCCAGATGTCCTTGAGGAACACCGGCTGACCATTGCTGCCCGTGCCCAGCGGCTGGGTGGTCAGGTCGATGTCGAGTGTACCGGCCAGCGCGTAAGCAACCACCAGCGGCGGCGAAGCCAGGTAGTTCATCTTCACTTCCGGATGCACGCGGCCTTCAAAGTTGCGGTTGCCCGACAGCACCGAGGCAACGGCCAGGTCGCCATCAGCGATGCCCTTGCTGATTTCGACCGGCAGCGGGCCGGAGTTGCCGATGCAGGTGGTGCAGCCATAACCCACGACGTAGAAGCCGACCTTCTCCAGTTCGGTGAGCAGGCCCGTCTTCTTGAGGTATTCGGTCACGACCAGCGAACCCGGCCCAAGCGACGGCTTGACCCACGGCTTGGAGGTCAGGCCGAGAGCGGCCGCCTTCTTGGCCACGAGACCGGCCGCCAGCATCACGGCGGGGTTGGACGTGTTGGTGCACGAGGTGATGGCGGCAATGACGACCGAGCCATCGTTGATGCGGAAGCTCTTGCCGTCCTTCTCGACCAGTACGCCTTCGCTGCTGACAGCGTTGGCTTCGTTGCCGACAGCGGTGCCGCCGCCTTCATTGTTGAAGCTGGCAACGTCGCCGTTCTTCGGCTTGCGGCTGGCGGTGAGCGGACCCACGGCATCGAGGAAGCTCTGCTGCACGCCTTCCAGCAGCACGCGGTCCTGCGGACGCTTCGGGCCGGCGAGCGACGGGCGCACGTCAGCGAGGTCCAGCGACAGCGTGGTGGTGAATTCGGCGTGCGGCGTGTTGGCGTCGTGCCACAGGCCCTGGGCCTTGGCATAGGCTTCAACGAGCTTGATTTCGTTCTCGTCGCGACCGGACAGGTGCAGGTAGTTCAGCGACTCCTGGTCGATCGGGAAGATGCCGCAGGTAGCACCGTATTCCGGAGCCATGTTGGCGATGGTCGCGCGGTCGGCCAGCGGGAGGGCAGCAAGGCCTTCGCCGAAGAACTCCACAAACTTGCCGACGACGCCGAGCTTGCGCAGCATCTGGGTCACGGTAAGGACCAGGTCGGTGGCGGTGACGCCTTCGCCGAGCTTGCCCTTCAGTTCAAAACCGACGACCTGGGGGATCAGCATGGACGACGGCTGACCGAGCATCGCGGCTTCTGCCTCGATACCGCCCACGCCCCAGCCCAGCACGCCGATGCCGTTGATCATCGTGGTGTGCGAGTCGGTGCCGAACACGGTGTCCGGGTATGCCCAGGAACCATCAGCCTTGTCGGCCGTGAACACCACGCGGGCGAGATGCTCAAGGTTCACCTGGTGAACGATGCCCGTGCGCGGCGGCACCACCTTGAAGTTGTTGAACGCCTTCTGGCCCCAGCGCAGGAACGAGTAACGCTCCTGGTTGCGCTCGAATTCGATCCGGACGTTGGTTTCCAGTGCGCTGGACGAACCGAAGGCATCCACCTGCACCGAGTGGTCGATGACCAGTTCGGCGGGAGCCAGCGGGTTGATCTTGTCCGGATTGCCGCCGAGCTTCGTCACGGCGTCGCGCATGGCGGCCAGATCGACGATGCAGGGAACGCCCGTGAAGTCCTGAAGGACCACGCGCGCCGGCATGAAGGAGATTTCGATATCCGGCTCGGCCTTCGCGTCCCACTTGGCAACGGCTTCGATTTCCTTCGCCGTGACGTTGACGCCGTCCTCGTGGCGCAGCAGGTTCTCCAGCAGGATCTTCATGGAGTAGGGGAGACGCTTCAGGTCGAAGCGCTCGCCGAACTTGGCCAGGCTGGCGATGCTGTGGCGCTTGCCGTTGACTTCAATAGTGTCTCGGACTGAGAACGAGTCTTTCATGCGGTACTCCTGGCGTGAACGATCTTTGCTGGGGAGGCGTCCGGCGCCTGTGTGGGGCGCCGTCAAAGCCGTGATTATCGCGCAAAACCACGGCCCGCGGCGAGCGCGGGGACCGTGTTGTCGCGGTAGAATGCGGGCTTACGACGTATCGTCGCCCGATTTCGGCGCCGAAAGGATGGAATGGGCAGGCGATGGGTGCAAACGCTTTTGACGGCATGCAGCGTTCGATGATTTCGATGGCCCTCTCGGCCGTGTCGCTGCGCGACCTGGCGCTGGTTCAGGCAGTGGCACGGCAGGGCAGTTTCAACAGCGCTGCGCGCGCCATGCATATCAGTCCTTCGGGCTTGTCCCATCAGGTGCAGAAAGTGGAACAGGCCCTCGGTGTGCCGCTGTTCGAGCGTGGCGGGCGGAGGGTTGCGCCCACGGCCAGCGGTCAGCGATTGCTGGCCCGCATTGACGATGTGCTGGCCGCTGCCCAGTTGCTGGAGCAGGGCGCTCGCGCGGGTGCGCGCGCATTTGGCGGGGAGCTTCGCCTGGGCGTGCCGTCGACCCTGGGGCCCTATCTGTTGCCGCACTTCATCGAGCCATTCCCGCAGCGCTTTCCCGGCGCTCGCCTCACCATTTCCGAAGGCAAGCCGCGCGGCTTGCTGCGCCGCCTGCACGAGGGGGAGCTTGACGCCGTACTGGCGCCACCGACCACGCCGGTCAACGGCATCGAGTCAGCCACGCTGTTCTTCGAGCCCTATGAACTGATGCTTCACGGCGGCCACCCACTGGCATCCCGTGCACAGGTGGCCATGAGCGAGCTGGATCCGGCAGACGCCACGCTGATGGCGGAAAGCCACGGTCAGGCATCAGCCGATCTGGGTGCCGAGGCGGCCGCCAATCCCGAGAGGATTCAGGATCTCAGCCTGGAAAGCCTCGCCACGCTGGTGGCGCTGCGTGGCGGATATTCGCTGGTGCCCATCCTGGCGCGCGAGCGGCTGGGCTCCATTCCCAACGTGGTGCTGACGGCCGTGGAAGGCTCGTGTCCGGGGCGGCATATCGCCCTTTACTGGCGCAGCGCGTCGCCCTGGCAGGACGACATGCACGCCTTCGCCGACTGGCTGCGTGACCTGGCCCGGCATATTCCCGGGCTGATGGCCGCCTGAGGGGCGATCAGCCCCCGTCGTCCAGCGTGGCGCCCGTCAGCAGGCCGCGAGCCAGCATGCTGCACTGCTTGCGATAAATCAGCAGCTGCCACTGGCGGCCGCCCAGCTGATGCCACAGCACGGCCGAGCGCACGGCTGCCAGCAGGGCAGCACGGACGCGGTCAACCACCACTTTCTGTTGCAACTGAGCGGGCGTGCCCGTGACCATGATGCGCGGCTTCAGTGTCGACAACGTGGATGAGTACAGCTCGGCAAGACGGGCCGTGACATTCGGATGAGTGAGGCCGAAGTGTTCCACCTGACGCTGCGCGCCGACGATGCCTTCGTGCAATTTGTCCAGCAGCGCACGGTGGCGCGACAGGCTGCGCTCCAGGCGCAATACGGTGATGGCCATGCGCATGACGGCCACATCGCGGGTCTGGTCTTCGAACTGCCCTACCAGCGAGCGCAGGCCTTTGCGCACCCCAGTGACGTTGCCGTATACCCCGGCCACCGAGTCGGCATCAATGCGGAAGACGCTGGCAAGGCTTGCCTCCATGGCTGCCTCGTCGCAGCGGCCGTCAGAGGCCAGCTGCTGGGCGAGGGCGGCGCCCTGAAAGACCCCCGCGAGTGCGAGGACGCGTTCTTCGTTCATCGGTACAGCCTGTCAAGCGGAAGGGGGATGGGGGTCACGGGGCGGTCAGCCCGCCGTAGGGTGCATCGGTTGCGGCAATCACGCCACCACCCAGGCACTCCTGGCCGTCGTAGAGCACCACGGACTGGCCCGGTGTCACGGCGCGCTGGGCGTCATCAAACACGATATCGAGGGTGTTGCCGTGTACCGTCACTGTGCAGGCCTGATCGGCCTGCCGGTAGCGGGTTTTGGCGGTGCAGCGGAAGCTCATGCCCGGGGGCTGGCCCGCGATCCAGTGTGCGTCGGTGGCGTGCAGGCGGGTGGAGTGAAGCCAGGCGTTCTCGCCACCCTGTGCCACGTAGAGGATGTTCTTTTCGACGTCTTTGCCCACGACATACCAGGCGTGGCCGGACATGTCGCGTCGGCCGCCAATGCCCAGGCCGTTGCGCTGGCCCAGCGTGTAATACATCACACCCTGATGCTCGCCGATGACTTCGCCCTCGGGCGACAGCATCTGTCCCGGACGCGCCGGCAGGTACTGCGCGAGGAAGCTGCGGAAGTCGCGCTCCCCGATGAAGCAGATGCCGGTGGAATCTTTCTTTGCGTGCGTGGGCAGTTCGGCTGCCCGGGCCATCTCACGGACGACAGGCTTTTCGATTTCGCCCACAGGAAAGAGCGTGGCGGCAAGCTGGTTCTGGCCCAGCGCGTGCAGGAAATAGCTTTGATCCTTGGCGGCATCCACGGCGCGAAGCAGGCGGTAACGGCCTTCGTGAAAATCCACTCGCGCATAGTGGCCCGTGGCGATTTTCTCGGCGCCCAGCGCCTGCGCGTGCTCCAGGAAGGTCTTGAACTTGATTTCGCGATTGCACAGCACGTCCGGGTTGGGCGTGCGTCCTGCGGCGTATTCGGCAAGAAAATAGGCAAACACGCCATCCCAGTATTCACTGGCGAAATTGCGGGCATGGAAGGGAATGCCCAGGCGGCCACAGACTGCCACGGCATCCTTGCGGTCGGTGTCGGCCGTGCAGGGGCCGTTGCGGTCGTCTTCTTCCCAGTTCTGCATGAACATGCCTTCCACGTCGTGGCCGGCTTCCTTCAGCAGAATGGCGGCGACGGAGGAATCCACGCCGCCGGAGATGCCAAGAATCACTTTCACGCGACAACTCCGGGCAAGAGGCTGCCCACCGTGCTCAGTGGCAGGCGCACGCCGTCCAGCCACGCGTCGATGCTCTGTAGGATCAGCGGGCTGCGCAGGCGGTCGCCCAGCGCGGCGATTTCATCGCGCCGCAGCCAGACTGCGCGGCGGATGCCGTCGTCCAGTGTGCGCTCCGGATCGTGTTCCACGGCCCGGCCTGCAAATGAGAAGCGCAGTACCTGCTCGCCGTGCTCGGGGCTGAGCCACTGCGTCACGCCCACCAGGCAATCCAGCTCCACGCGCCAGCCGGTCTCTTCCATGGCTTCGCGCACCGCCGCGGACGCCAGCGTTTCGCCCGGATCGAGGTGGCCCGCCGGTTGGTTATAGGCCACACGGCCGAGGACATCCTCCTCAACCATCAGATAGCGGTCACCCTGTGCGATGACGCAAGCTACAGTCACGCGCGGGCACCACACGGATGTGTCCTGGTTGTTGGCGGGAGACATGTAAATGACCGAAGCAAGACTGGAAAAGCGGTTATTGTGCCATCACCTTGGCGATTCAACGCTGCCGTGCCCGCGCAAGCGGGTGTATATAATCGAATCGCGCATTCAGGTTGGCTATCGATGTCCCACGAACATGAAAACGAACACGAGCAAAGCCACGAACATGGGCTGGCAGTCGAAATCTCCCGCCCGGAGGTTGCCCGCCCGCCGCTGTTCCAGGTTGTACTGCTGAACGACGATTTCACCCCCATGGACTTCGTGATAGAGGTGCTTCGTGGTTTCTTCGGCATGGATCAGGAGCGTGCCGTTCAAGTCATGCTGCACGTCCACACACGTGGAAAGGGTGTCTGCGGGGTATTCACCCGGGAAGTGGCCGAAACCAAGGTCACTCAGGTAAATGAATACTCACGTTCTCATCAACACCCTTTGTTGTGCACTATGGAAAAGATGTAGGTGGCGCCCCATCTGAACGTCATGCGGCACTAGAAGGGGTCACCCCCGCCGCCAACGCTAAACGGAGACGGTCCGTATGTTCAGCAAGGATCTCGAAGTCACCATCGGGCACTGCTACAAGCAGGCCCGCGAACAGCGCCACGAATTCATGACCGTGGAGCACCTTTTGCTCGCCCTGACCGAGAACAGCTCGGCCCTGGCAGCCCTGCGCGCCTGTGGGGTCGACCTGCCGCGTCTGTCGGCCGATCTCCAGCGAATCATCGCGGAAACCGTTCCGGTGCTGCCGGCCGGGGATGAGCGCGATACGCAGCCCACGCTGGGTTTCCAGCGCGTGTTGCAGCGAGCGGTTTATCACGTGCAGTCCTCGGGCCGCAAAGAAGTCACCGGTGCCAACGTGCTGGTGGCCATTTTCGGCGAAAAAGACTCCCATGCCGTGTACTTCCTGCATCAGCAGGAAATTACGAGGCTGGACGTCGTCAACTACATCTCCCATGGCATCGCGAAGATCGGCGACGAAAGCGCCGCTGCGGCACCCAGTGCCGAGCGCGAAGGTGAGGAGGGTGGCGAGGGCAAGGGCAATCCGCTCAGCGAGTACGCCAGCAACCTCAACGAGCTGGCCCTGCAGGGCAAGATTGATCCGCTGATCGGTCGTCAGGACGAAGTGGAGCGCACCATCCAGGTGCTTTGCCGCCGCCGCAAGAACAACCCGCTTTATGTGGGTGAGGCGGGCGTGGGCAAAACCGCGCTGGCTGAAGGTCTGGCCAAGCGCATCGTCGAAGGCCAGGTGCCCGAGGTGCTGGAAGACTGCACCATCTGGTCGCTGGATCTGGGCGCCCTCGTGGCCGGCACGAAATACCGTGGCGACTTTGAAAAGCGCCTGAAGGCGGTTATCGCGCAACTCAAGAAGCAGCCGAACTCCATCCTGTTCATCGACGAAATCCACACCATCATCGGTGCGGGTTCGGCGTCGGGCGGCACGATGGACGCGTCCAACCTCATCAAGCCTATGCTGGCCTCCGGTGAGCTGCGCTGCATCGGTTCCACCACGTTCCAGGAATTCCGCGGCGTGTTTGAGAAGGACCGCGCCCTGGCTCGCCGCTTCCAGAAGATCGACGTGGTCGAGCCCACCGTGGCCGACAGCATCGAGATCCTGCGTGGCCTGAAGAGCCGCTTCGAAGACCATCACTCGGTGGAGTACACCGCCGAGGCGTTGCGTGCTGCGGTGGATCTGTCGGTCAAGCACATCCCCGACCGCCTGCTGCCGGACAAGGCCATCGACGTCATCGACGAAGCGGGCGCCCGTCAGCGCCTGCTGCCTGAGGAAGAGCGCACCGGCAAGGTCGATGTGCCGGAGATCGAGTACATCGTTGCCAAGATGGCCCGCATTCCCGCCAAGCAGGTGTCTGCGTCGGATCGGGACGTGCTGCGCAATCTTGAGCGCAACCTCAAGATGGTGGTGTTCGGTCAGGATGCGGCGATTGAAGCACTGGCCTCGTCGATCAAGATGGCCCGCTCCGGTCTGGGCGATCCTGCCAAGCCGATCGGCAGCTTCCTGCTCGCTGGCCCCACGGGCGTCGGCAAGACGGAAGTGACCCGTCAGCTGGCAATGCAGCTTGGCATCGAGATGGTCCGCTTCGACATGTCCGAGTACATGGAGGCGCATTCCGTGTCGCGGCTGGTCGGTGCGCCTCCGGGCTACGTGGGCTTTGACCAGGGTGGCCTGCTGACCGAGCAGATCACCAAGCATCCGCATTGCGTGCTGCTGCTGGACGAAATCGAGAAGGCTCACCCGGATGTCTACAACATCCTGTTGCAGGTCATGGATCGTGGCGTGCTCACCGACACCAACGGTCGGGAAGCCAACTTCAAGAACGTGATCGTGGTGATGACGACGAATGCGGGCGCGCAGCTGGCATCGCGTCGTGGCATCGGTTTCGTGAAGCAGAACCACGCGCCGGACGCGATGGAGACCATCCGCCGGATGTTCACACCGGAGTTCCGCAACCGTCTGGACGCCGTTATCCAGTTCAATGCACTGGATTTCGACCACATCCTGCGCGTTGTGGACAAGTTCCTGATCGAGCTGGAAGCACAGCTGTCCGACAAAAAGGTCAGTGTGGATGTGACCGCCGAAGCCCGCCGCTGGCTGGCCGAGCACGGTTTTGACCCGCAGATGGGCGCCCGCCCGATGTCCCGCGTGATTCAGGACAAGGTGAAGCGCGCACTGGCCGACGAGCTGCTGTTTGGCAAGCTGTCCGAGGGTGGCAAGGTTACCCTCAGCGTGCTGGACGGCGAATTGCACGTCGAAACCGAGTCGTCAGAGCACCTGCCGGCTGTCGTGTAAGGCCGGATCGGATGTGAAGAAAGGGCCGCGCGTGAGCGCGGCCCTTTTTTTCGCCCCAGGCGAGCAGGAGGCCGGATTTCAGGCACGCAAAAAGGCCGCGCAAGGCGCGGCCTCTCATCGGAGCGGGATCGCGCGCAGCCGGGCTGCGTCGGGCGAATCCCGGGTCGGTATTACTTCATGCGGTAGGTGATCCGGCCCTTCGACAGGTCGTAAGGGGTCATTTCGATCTTGACCTTATCGCCCGTGAGGATACGGATGTAATGCTTGCGCATGCGGCCAGAGATATGGGCAGTGATGACGTGCCCGTTCTCGAGCTGCACGCGGAACATGGTGTTGGGCAGGGTTTCATTAACCGTGCCTTCCATTTCGATGACGTCGTCTTTTGCCATGTGTTCCGGGTCGGATGCACGGCCGGAATGGCCGTATAAGCCCGCTATTATGCCACGGAACGCCCCGAGGTTAAACCCACGCCAGATCAGGCGAAATGCTCGTCCAGCTTGCGGCGGATTTCGTCCTCGATGGTGCCCTTCAGGGGGGAGAGCAGCATGCCCAGTTCGGCCGTCACATGAACGTCTGCCGGGGCCACGGCGATGGCACCTTTTACCCCGGAGCGCTGGAAGGTCAGCGTGTCGCCGGTCCACTGGCTTTCGGTGCCGAACTTCTCACGCATGCGGTCGGCCACCTTTTCCACCACGGCGCGAGCATCGGCGACGCTGAGCGAGTGCGGGCGGCGGATGTCGATACGGGCCATGGGGTGTCCTTTGCAGTGGGGCAGGTTGGACCGGCAAGTCTAACCCCGACGGGCGTGGCTCTGCGATACCGCAATGCATCAAAAGCCGCTGCACCGGGGCGCGATGCTCTGCTAGAGTCCAATTGTTATCGACACGGTTCATCCATGCGCATCGAATTCGTCAGCTCGGCCCGCGGTGACTTCCATTGGTCGCAGCCCGTGCTCAGGCTCGGGCGCGCCGATGGCAACGACCTGGTGGTCGCCGAGCCGCAGGTGGCGGCTCATCACGTCAGCATTCTGAAAGATCGCCGCGGGCTCACCCTTGAGGTGGCGCCTTCGGTCGGTCGCGTTTATGTCAACGCGCGTCCTGTTCGTGAGCGGGCTCTGCTGCGAGCAGGCGACAGCCTGAGCATCGGTGACTGCCGCATGCTGATCCGCGATGACGACGACATCGAGCAGCGCGAACTCATTCCCGCAACCGACGCCCACTGCACGGTGGCGCTGCGCCCGGTGGCGGGGCCACTGTCCGGTCGCACGCTGCCGGTGGGAGACCGCCTGGAACTGGGCGCCCCGCATAGCGCATGGCCCCTGGAGCTGCCTCAGGGAGACGCCGCCGTCCTTTCGATCTACTGGCACGATGGCGCCCTTCGGCTGGACGGTTCCCGCGTGCCCGCCCGTCACGCATTACGGCTGAACGGCGTGCGCGTGGTTCAGGCCAGCCTGCAGCCGGGCGACCAGATCGGGGTCGGGGCTCATCGTTTCGTGCTGGATGGACCCGGCTGGTCGGCCGAGCCCGTCATTGTTCCGGCGCCCGCGCCCGAGCCCGAAGTGCTGCCCGAAGACGCCGCCGGTCCCCGTGGTGAAGTCTGGTGGCTGATTCTTACGGCAGCCCTGCTGGCGCTGGGCATTGCCGTCGTGTTGTTCGTTCATTTCTAGAGCGTCATCCACCCAACATCCGGAGTGTGAAGCAGTGAGCAGGGCCTGGAATTTCAGCGCGGGACCGGCAGCAATCCCCGAAGCGGTACTCCGTCGCGCACAGAGCGAACTTCTTGACTGGAACGGGGGCGGCGCCTCGGTGATGGAGCTTTCCCATCGCGGCAAGGCCTTCATGGAACTGGCCGCACGCGCTGAGCAGGACCTCCGCGACCTGATGGGCATCCCGGACGGCTACCGCGTGCTATTCCTTCAAGGGGGCGCCACCCAGCATTTTGCGCAGATTCCGATGAACCTGGCTGCCGAAGGCGCCAGCGCCGATTATGTGGTGACAGGCCACTGGGGCGAAAAAGCCGTGCGCGAGGCCTCGCCATACGTCACGGCCCGCGTGGCAGCCAGTTCGGCCGATGGCGGCTATGTGGACGTGCCGCCGCGCGCCTCGTGGGATCTGAATCCTGCGGCGTCCTATGTGCACATCACCACCAACGAGACGATCCACGGCATCGAGATGCGCGACATCCCGGACGTCGGCAACGTGCCGCTGGTGGCTGACATGTCCTCGGACATTCTGTCCGCCCCCATCGACGTGTCGCGCTTCGGCCTGATCTACGCGGGTGCGCAGAAAAACATCGGCCCGTCCGGGCTGGTGATCATGATTGTCCGTGACGACCTGCTGGCGCGCCCCGGCCGCCCGATGGCGAAAATTTTCCGCTACGCCGAGCACGCGGCCAACGATTCGATGCTCAACACGCCCAACACCTGGGGCTGGTATCTCGCCGGCCTGACGTTCCAGTGGCTGAAAGAGCAGGGTGGCGTGGTCGCGATGGGCGAGCGCAATCGCATCAAGGCGCAGAAGCTTTACGACGCCATCGACGGTTCGGACGGCTATTACAGCGCGCCCGTCGCTGTTCCGGCGCGCTCGCGCATGAATGTGCGTTTCGGCATCCACGACAGCGCGCTCGACGCGCTTTTTGTACAGGAATCTGCCGATGCGGGCCTCATGGCGCTGAAGGGCCACAAGGCCCTCGGTGGCCTGCGTGCGTCGCTGTACAACGCCGTGCCGGAGGAGGCCGTGGACGCATTGATCGCGTTCATGCAGGACTTCCGCCGCCGTCACTGATGTAACAGTCACTGATGTAACTAAAAAATCCTGTCACTCTTGCGGGCCCTCCACACTTCACCGACGCGATAAGAAGTCCATGAGCAAATCCACCACCGACAAACAAGCCACGCTGGCCGAGGCACGCACACGCATCGACAGCATCGACCAGCAACTGCAGCAGCTCATCAGCGAGCGTGCCCAGTGGGCACAGCAGGTCGGCCGGGCCAAGGGCCCGTTGAAGGCGGCGGTGGACTATTACCGACCCGAACGGGAAGCTCAGGTGCTTCGCGGTGTCATCGACCGCAACGACGGCCCGCTGCCCGATGGCGAGCTGATCCGTCTGTTCCGCGAAATCATGTCCTCGTGCCTGTCGCAGCAGCAGCCGCTGAAAATCGGCTTCCTCGGGCCGGAAGGCACGTTCAGCGAGCAGGCCGTGCGCAAGCATTTCGGTCACGCAGCTTATGGCCTGCCGTTGGGAAGCATTGAGGAAGTGTTCCAGGAAGTGGCCGCTGGCAACGCCGATTTTGGCGTCGTGCCTGTGGAGAATTCCGGGCAGGGCATGATCCAGATGACGCTGGACATGTTTCTCGTATCCACCGCCACGATCTGCGGCGAAGTTGAGCTGCGCGTGCATCAGAATCTGCTGTCGCTCTCGGGCAAGCTCGAAGACGTCAAGCGCATCTATTCCCATCCGCAGTCGTTGCAGCAGTGCCAGGCATGGTTGCGCATGAACGCGCCCAACGCCGAGCGCATCCCCGTTTCCAGCAATGCGGAGGCCGCGCGCATGGCGCGCACGGCAGACGACGCGGCTGCCATTGCCGGCGAGACGGCAGGGCGCGTGTATGGCCTGAAAACCGTGGCTGGCCCCATCGAAGACCGCGCGGACAACACCACGCGCTTCCTCGTCATTGGCCGCACGCTGTTTGCCCGCTCGGGCAACGACCGCACGTCGCTGCTGGTTACCGTGCGTGACAAGCCTGGTGCGCTTTACGATGTGCTGAGCCCGCTGGCCCGTCACGACGTAAGCATGAATCGCATCGAATCGCGCCCTGCGCATACGGGCAAGTGGCAGTACGCGTTTTTCATCGACGTGTCCGGTCATGTGGAAGACGCGGCCGTGCAGGCTGCGCTGGAAGAAATGAAGCCCGCCGCTGCCGAAGTGCGCGTGCTCGGTTCTTACCCCGTCGCACTGCCATGAGTGTTGCATTTGATGCGGCCGCGCTCGCCAATCGCGCGACGTCGGCACTGCGTGCCTACGATCCGGGTCACGACCTTCCGGCGTTGCGCCTGCGCTACGGTGGCGTGCTGTCCGAACTGGGCTCCAACGAAAACCCGCTAGGCCCCAGCCCGCGTGCGATGGAGGCGGCATCTGCCGTGCTTGCCGACGTGTGGCGTTATCCCGATCCGCTGGGGGCTTCGCTGAAGCAGGCGTTGTCGTCGGAGTTGGGTGTTCCGGTTGCCGGCATCACGCTGGGCAACGGGTCGCACGAGTTGCTGATGTTGCTGGCGCAGTGCTTCGCCGATGCAGAGCATCCGGTGGTCCATTCGCAGTATGGTTTCGCTGTGTTTCCCATCGCGGCGGCGGCGGCGGGTGCGCCGGCCATTCGTGTACCGGCGCTGCCTGCGGACGATGAGGTTGCGCCGTATGGGCACGATCTGGACGCTATCGCCAGTGCGGTTACGGCCTCCACGCGGCTGGTGTATCTGGCAAATCCAAACAACCCCACCGGCACCTGGTTTACCGACGCCGCACTGGAGGATTTCCTGGCGCGCGTACCCACCGACACGCTGGTGGTCGTGGACGAGGCCTATCACGAGTATGTGGACGCTGCGGGCCTCAGTACGGGGTTGCACCTGCTGGACCGCTATCCCAACCTCATTGTGACGCGCACGTTTTCCAAGGCGTATGCGCTCGCGGGTCTGCGCATTGGCTACATGGTGAGCCATCCATCGGTGGCTGCGGTGTGCGAGCGCCTTCGCGAATCGTTCAACGTGAACGCCGTGGCGCTTGCGGCCGCCGAGGCAGCCCTGGGCGATCACGAGCATCGCGCCCGCGTGCGTGAGGTGAATGCGCGCGACCGCGAGTGGTTTGCCGAGGCGCTGCGCGCGCGTGGTCTGCGCGTGCTGCCGTCGCAGACCAATTTCGTACTCGTGGATACCGGTGGCGACGCCACCGCCTTCGAGCAACATCTTTTTGAGTGCGCGGTGATCGTGCGACCGATGGGCGGTTACGGCCTTTCCCATACGGTGCGCATCAGTATCGGCAGCCGCGACGAGCTGCAACGTCTTCTGGAGAATCTGTCATGAGCCGCCTGGACTGGCTGAGCAATCGCGGCACGCCGCTTCGTGGCGAGGTGGTCGTGCCTGGCGACAAATCCGTCTCCCATCGCGCGCTGATGTTCGGCGCGCTGGCCGAAGGGGTCACTCATATTCGCGGCTTCCTCGAAGGTGAGGACACGCGCGCCACGGCCGCCATTCTTGGTGAGCTTGGTGTTCGCTTTGAAACGCCGGCACCGGGCGAGCGCATTGTCCATGGCGTGGGCCTGCATGGTTTGCGTGCGTCCGCACGCCCGCTTGATTGCGGCAACGCGGGTACCGGCATGCGCCTTCTGGCCGGGTTGCTGGCGGGGCAGGCGTTTGATTCCACGCTGGTGGGGGATGAGTCGCTGTCGAAGCGGCCGATGCGTCGGGTGACCGATCCGCTGGCGGCGATGGGTGCGACCATCGAGACGCAGGATGGCCTTCCTCCGCTGGTCATCCGTGGTGGCGCGCCGCTGCGTGGCATCCAGTACACGCTGCCGGTGGCAAGCGCGCAGGTGAAGTCCGCACTGTTGCTTGCCGGGCTTTACGCCGATGGCAGCACCGAGGTCATCGAGCCGCATCCGACGCGCGATTACACCGAGCGCATGCTCGCAGCCTTTGGCTGGCCCATCGAGTTTTCGCCCGGCAAGGCCTCACTGGAAGGTGGCCATGCCTTGCGCGCCACCGACGTGGATGTGCCGGCTGATTTCTCGTCCGCCGCGTTCTTCATCGTGGCGGCATGCATTGTTCCGGGGTCGGAGCTTCGCCTGCGTTCGGTGGGTCTCAATCCCCGCCGTACCGGCTTGCTGGCAGCCCTTGAGCTGATGGGTGCGAATATCGAAGTGGAAAACGAACGCGAGAGTGGTGGCGAGCCTGTCGGCGATCTCGTCGTGCGCTATGCGCCGCTGCACGGCGTCGCGCTGCCGCTGGATATCGTTCCGGACATGATTGATGAGTTCCCCGTGCTGTTCGTGGCCGCTGCGGCTGCCGAGGGCATGACCACCATTCGTGGCGCCGCTGAGTTGCGCGTCAAGGAATCCGACCGCATTGCCAGCATGGCGGCGGGTCTGATCGCCTGTGGCGTCAACGTGGAAGAGTTGCCCGATGGCGCGATGATCGTCGGTGGCCGCATTGGCGCTGGCAGCATTGACAGTCATGGCGATCACCGCATTGCGATGGCGTTTGCGGTGGCAGGCCTGGTGGCGGATGGCCCGATCACCATTGGTGACTGCGCCAACGTGGCGACGTCGTTCCCGGGGTTCGTCGAGCTGGCCAATGGGGTGGGTTTTGCGTTGAAGGGGGAGGCGGCGTAACCGCGTCGTCGCTGCACTCCCCGGAAAGCGTCCGCCTACCCCAGCCCCGTAGCGCCATGGCACCCATCCGGCCAATGGCGCTACGCTTGCGGCCCCCGCTGCGAGGTCCCCATGTCCGAGAAAATCCCTCCGTTTGTCGTCGTGATTCCGGCGCGCTATGCGTCGACGCGGCTTCCCGGTAAGCCGCTGTCGACCATTGGGGGCGTCTCGATGATTCGCCGGGTGGCGCAGCGGGCGACTCTTGCGGGCGCGGCTCAGGTCGTCGTGGCCATTGATGACGAACGCGTGGCGCAGGAGCTTCGCGGTTGCGAGGGCGATATCGTGGTGTGCATGACCCGGGCCGACCATGCCTCGGGCAGCGACCGCATCGCCGAAGCCGTGGCCCGCTTCGGCTGGCCGGCCGACACCATCGTCGTGAACCTGCAAGGTGATGAGCCCTTCGCCCCGGCGGCAGGCATCCGTGCCGTGGTCAGCACCCTGGCAGACTCGGACGCACCCATGGCGACCCTCGCCACGCCGATTACCTCGGCCGAAGAATTGTTCGACCCGAATGCCGTGAAAGTGGTGGTCTCCGAATCGGGCAAGGCGCTCTACTTCAGCCGTGCGCCGGTGCCCTGGCCGCGTGACGCGTTTGCGGCAGATCGTGAAACGCTGCCCGAGGGCGTGGGCTTCCTGCGTCATATCGGTATCTACGCCTACCGGGCCGGGTTCCTCAGCCGGTTCGCCGCCCTGTCGCGCACGCACCTGGAGCAGGTCGAGGCGCTGGAGCAACTGCGCGCCATGGAGCACGGCTATGCCATCGCCGTTCGGGAGTCGCCCGAACCGTTCCCCGCAGGGATTGACACGCCTGCCGACCTGGCGCGGGCCGAGGCCTGGCTTGCAGGGCATCCTGACGCCTGAGTACAGCCAGCGCCGGGTGAAGTTGTCGGAATTGCCCGACATACCACGCGGGCGAGCCTGCGTACTCTTGATCTCGGCCGCTACGGATATCCAGGGACGGGCGGCCCTCCAGGGATGGTGACCGGCATGGCAGCAATGCCATGCCGGGATTTCCCGTTCCGGGCGCGATGTTCAGCCCTTCCGCGCTAAAATGCGCGGATGGACCACACAGAGCCGCTATCGTCCGAAACCCCTGTTTTTGACGGCAAATCCTTCGTTCGCAACCTCACCACCTCGCCCGGCGTGTATCGCTACTTCGATGCCGACGGCGAGCTCCTGTACGTGGGCAAGGCAGCGAACCTGAAGAAGCGGGTGGGCAGCTACTTTCTGAAGCCGCGCATGGAGCCGCGCATTGCCGCGATGGTGTCGCAGATTGCGCACGCGCAGGTGACCCTCACGCGTACGGCGGGCGAAGCGCTGCTGCTTGAATCGCAGCTCATCAAGACCTTGAAGCCGCGCTACAACATCGTGCTGCGCGACGACAAGAGCTATCCCTACATTTATCTGTCAGGCAACGAAGACTATCCGCGCCTGGCTTTTCATCGCGGTGCGAAAACAGGGCCGGGGCGCTATTTTGGCCCGTATCCCAGCACATTCGCGGTGCGCGAAAGCCTTGGCCTCATGCAAAAGCTGTTCAAGGTCCGCCAGTGCGAAGACAGCTATTTCCGCAACCGGTCGCGCCCGTGCCTCCAGCATCAGATTGGCCGTTGCAGTGCGCCGTGTGTACGCCTCATTGATGTGGAGGAATACCGCAGCGACGTGCGCCACGCGGAAATGTTCCTGGAAGGGCGTAGCAGCGCCGTCATCGACGAACTGGCCTCGTCGATGGAAAAGGCCAGCATGTCGCTCAATTTCGAGCGAGCGGCGGCGCTGCGCGATCAGGTTGCAGCGCTGCGGCGCTTGCAGGCCCAGCACTTTGTGCAGGGCGCCAGCGCGGACATGGACGTGATCGCCTGCTGCATGGAGGGCGGCATGGCCTGCGTCAGCGTACTGTTCTTCCGAAACGGTGTAAGCCTCGGTTCGCGCGATTTCTTCCCGCGCCTGCCCATGGATGCGGAAATCGGCGACGTACTGGCGCAATTCATTGCGCAGTACTACCTGGATCGCCAGGTGCCGCGTGAGCTGGTGCTTAGTGATCCGGTGGAAGATGCCGACGTGCTGGCGGGCGTGCTCTCCGAGCACGCAGGCTACGCGGTTACGCTCAAGCCCAGTGTCCGGGGCGAGCGCGCCCGCTTTCTGGAGATGGCCCAGCGCAATGCCTCGGCCGCGCTCACCTCGCGACTGGCCAGTCGGCACACGCTTCTGGCCCGCTTCGATGACCTGAAAAAGGTGCTCGACCTGCCCGAGTCGCCCCGACGTATCGAATGTTTCGACATCAGTCACACGCGCGGTGAGGCTACGGTGGCATCGTGTGTGGTGTTCGGTCCTGAAGGGCCGGAGAAGTCTCACTATCGACGCTTCAATATCGCGGGAATCACTCCGGGCGATGACTACGCCGCCATGCATCAGGCACTGACGCGCCGCTTCCGCAAGGTGGTGGAGGGCGGTGTGCGGCCCGACATTCTGCTGATCGACGGCGGCACGGGGCAGGTGGGTCAGGCTCTGGACGTCCTGCGTGAACTGGGCGTGGAAGGTATCCGTGTGATCGGTGTGGCCAAAGGGCCGGGCCGTCGGGCGGGTGAGGAAACCCTGGTGCTGGCGGACACGGGGCGCACGCTGCATCCCGGTTCGGCCTCACCGGCGCTGCATCTGGTCGCTGCTGTCCGGGACGAGGCGCATCGTTTTGCGATCAGCGGGCACCGGCGTCGCCGCGAGGCGGCGCGCGAGCGCAGCACGCTGGAAGACGTGGCGGGCATCGGGGCACGTCGCCGCGCAGCCTTGTTGAAGGCCTTTGGCGGGTTGCCCGGCGTGGAAGCGGCGGGCGTCGAAGAATTGATGACGGTCAAGGGCATTGATCGCGGCCTCGCCGAACGCATCTATGCCATGCTGCATCCCTGAAAAGCGGTACATCCGGAATCACTGTCATCATGCGTATCAACCTGCCGACCTGGCTCACCATATTCCGCGTACTCCTGCTGCCGGTCATGGTTGTCGTGTTCTATTTGCCCTTCAAGGGCAACAACCTTGCCGCGGCGGTCGTGTTCGTGCTGGCAGGTGTCACCGACTGGCTGGATGGCTACCTTGCGCGTCGTCTGAATCAGACATCGGCGTTCGGTGCGTTCCTCGACCCGGTGGCCGACAAGTTGATGGTGGCAGTCACGCTTTTCCTGCTTGTTCAATCTCATCCGGGCGGGTGGCAGGGCATTCTGATGGCGGTCACGGCGTCGATCATCGTGGGTCGCGAGATCAGCGTTTCAGCACTGCGCGAATGGATGGCACAGATCGGGGCGCGTTCCACAGTCAAGGTCGCTTTCATTGGCAAGCTGAAAACCGCGATGCAGATGGTGGCACTGGTGGTACTGCTGTTGCAGCACGATGCGGAAACGCTGCGCCTGTATCACATCGGCGAAGCGCTGCTGGTCATTGCGGGCATCCTCACCATCTGGTCGGGCATCGGCTATTTGCGGGCGGCATGGCCGAGCCTCAGCGCCGACTCGCTCAATGTTAAGGAAAGTGAAAAAAGTTCGGATTAAGGTGTTGACACAAACCTTTCATCATCTAAAATGACCGGACTACGACGCGGGAATAGCTCAGTTGGTAGAGCACGACCTTGCCAAGGTCGGGGTCGCGAGTTCGAGTCTCGTTTCCCGCTCCAAGTTTTCTCAAAGCCTCGGACATCCGGGGTTTTGTTTTTTAAGCGCTTTGCAGTACCTTCGCGAAGCGCGCGATGGCCTGGTGGCAGAGTGGTCATGCAGCGGCCTGCAAAGCCGCGTACGCCGGTTCGATTCCGACCCAGGCCTCCATCGCATCAAGGCGCGCCTGTGCAAGCAGGGGCGCCTTTTCTTTATGCCCGGATGGCGAAATCGGTAGACGCAAGGGACTTAAAATCCCTCACCTGAAAGGGTATCTGGGTTCGAGTCCCAGTCCGGGCACGAGCTTCCATCACGCTCTACACCTCGATAGCCCCTAAATGCCCAACAACAAAGGGTTTTTAGGGGCTTTTCGTATGCGCGCCTCCCGCCGTGAATACCCATCGCCCACACCGTGGTGCACAATTGCTGCACACATGTGTGCACGGGTGATCCATGGCAAGCATCTACCGGGTGGGAAAGAAGTGGCGGGCCCAGGTTTCGATTCGTGGCTTGCGCGAGACTGAGGTCTTTGCGACAAAGCAGCAGGCGGCGGCATGGGCGCTGGATAAGGAGGCCGCAGGAAGGGTAGGGAAGATGCCCAGCCGCACGCTTAAGGACGCCCTAGACCGCTATGCGACGGAGGTCGCCCCGGGAAGGGCCGGTGAGTCGTGGGAGGTCGTGCGATGCACTGCCATTGGCCGCTTAAAGATGGCCGACATCCTCCTAAAGGACTTGAGCCGATCTGACCTTTCGAGTTGGCGGGATGCCCGGCTCAAAGAGGTTAAGCCCGCGACTGTTCTTCGGGACGTCAATCTTCTGCGCGCTGTCTTTAAGAGATGCATCGGCGACTGGGGATGGCTTAGGGAAAGCCCCCTGGAGGGGATGAGCCTTCCCAAAGCTCCTCCGGGACGTCGTCGGCGCATCTCTGAGGCTGAAATCCAGGCCATCCGGCTCTCCGGTGGTCTGGATCAGGGATATGCCGTAAAGACGGCCACCGAGCGCACCTGCATGGCCTTCCTGTTCGCTCTAGAGACCGCGATGCGCTCTAGTGAGATCGTGGGGCTGACATGGCCCAACGTGGACCTTCGCAAGCGCGTTGCACACCTTACAAAATCCAAGAACGGCGACGCGCGCGACATACCCCTATCGTCAGAGGCCGTGCGCATTCTCAAGGAACTCCCACATACGGATGGTCCGTGCTTCGGACTTCGCGACGACGATAGGGACGCCCTGTGGCGAAAGATCCGCAACCGTAGCGGGGTGAATGACCTGACCTTTCACGACAGCCGCGCGGAAGCAATTTGGCGACTGTCAAAAAAACTCGACGTGTTGCAGCTCGCGCGCGCCATCGGTCATAGAGACATCAAGAGCTTGATGATTTACTACAACGAGTCTGCCGAGGACATGGCTAAGCGGCTTGATTGATCCGGTTGCGTTTTACCCACTCGCGAATCTCACTTGGATACCATAGCTTTACCTTACGGCTCAGTACAAAAGGCGTAGGGAACCCCGGCTTGCATGCAATCCGTTCCAAGAAATGCCTGCGCGAGATGTCGCCCATAAAGTGGCACACGGCCTCAGCATTCCACATGGAATCGTCGTTAGCCGCGCTCATCGTTCACTCCCAGTGACTCTCCTTGAATCTTCATCATCTTGGATAGCTCCTTTAGAGCTTCAACCTGACGGCGGTATTCCGGCGAGTCGTGTATCGCCTTTCGGATTGCAGATCTAGCTTCCCTTCTTGCGCAGTGACCGAATGAGAAATCGCAGTAATGCGAAATGCGGATAATCCCTGACTCACTCATCGCGGCATTCTCTGAGCTTGTTGCGCCGCAGGTTCCACTCACCAAGCCCGATCACCTCAACAGGTTGGCATCCATCCTCAGGCAGGTAGTGGAACGGGTCGTAAACGCTACATCCCATAGGATCTAGCGTTGCTGGATCGACGCGGAAACACATCGCATCTGCCCCGACTACCTTGATGCAGCCCTTGTAGTACTCACTCATGAAGGATCTCCTGGCGCCGGTTCCATGCAGCGATAGCGGCGGACTCGGGAGCCTCATACCCAGTTGCGGTGCCACATGCCATGCATTCGACTCGGAAATATGCTGAGCCGCCCGGACTCCACGACTGGCAGTCACGGTGAGTGTCATGGCTTACGTTCCTCGCATGTGCAAGCTGATGTCTCGAACATCCCCGGCCCTACGAGTAGGCCGTCCCAGTCGCGGCACCAGTGCCAACCTTCCTTCATCTCGGCCTCTGTTAAGTCGCCTTTACAAAGCCACATTAGTTCCTGGTATCGCTCATGCTCCATTACTCAGGGCTCCTTTCCCGGAGTGGTTCGATACGGTTACGCATGGCTTGCACTTCCTTGTAGCGGTCAATGGGATGTTTCATGGCCTTCCTTCTTGCGCCTGAGGATTTCCCTTATCGGCTTAACGCTAACTTCGTACACCGTGAATCCGGTCAAAATTTTCGAGTAATCGAAATCTGTTAGGTACTCAGAAATTTCACCATCAATCTCACCTGTTGAATCTTGAAATACAGCGAAAGCTTTAATTTCTAGTGGCTTCATGCTTCACCACCCTTGCCCGGAGCGGGCGCGGCAGCGAGCATGGCTTTCCAGACCTGCAACGCTTTCCAGTAGTTTGATGCTTTCTCTACGATTGCATCCCCACCAGCGATTTCCATCTCTGTCGTTGTTTCTATCGGAACCAGCTTCCACCCCTCCGGCACGCCCACGGGGCGCGGCTGGGCAAGGGCAGCATCGAATCCGCGCTGAAATGCTTCTTCGGCAGTACCCTTGTGCGTCATCCCTTCGTTGTATCCAGCGTGCCACCCTCGGCGGTACGAAGTCTCGTCTACCTGCCCAGCCTGCTCGACCGTGGGCGGGAATGAGCGGGCGGCTTCAAACAGCGCATAGCGTAGAACCTTCTTGAATCGGTCACTGCGCGACGTAGTATCGCTAACATAGCGCCCAGCAGCTAGGCACGCGGCAACGCATGCGACATGTTCGTCCGTTAATCCGAAGTTTTGCACGATTCGTGGAACGGCTTCGTCCTGATAGGCCCAGTGGGTGGGCTCTTTAATGCCGCAGGCGCTCGCCCAATAACTCTCATACCCGTAGTCGTATGCGTCCACATGCATGTGTTGCCATTTCCCGTCGAAGTCTAGTGCTACAAGCTCGCCCGATTCGTCAAAGCTCGCCAGATACAGCTTCCGCGCATTGTCTTTTGGCGCGGTCGCAATGGGTTGCCAGTGTGTGATGGTGCTCATTATTTATCCTCGCTCACTGGGCACAGCTCGCACCACTCAAACTCCTCGCTAACGTCGGAGATAAAGTACCCGCTCCTAACACCCTCAAAGTCCGTGTTACTTTGATCGAGATTGACCCTCAATTCGCCGTTCACCATACCAACCTGCACCGCTGCGACGCGCTTTAGGGAGCCAGGATCAAAACCCCGCACAAAGTAGTATCCGGGGCGCGTTGGCTTATCGGTAGTGAAGCGCATGTTAGTTATCCTGTTTGTCTGATACGGCGTCGCGCGCAGCTTTCCACGCGGCTACGATTTCGGAGGGCGATCCTTCGGCAAAAAAGCTATTCGCGCGCACGAATCGTTTAAGTACGGCGCGCAGCTCCGCGTTCTCTGCGGTCAGCTTTGCGATGCGAGGCTCTTCCTGCGCGAGCTTTTCCCGTTCGGCAAGAACGCCATTGATTGCCGCTCGCAGTGCCTGCTGAGTGTTGTAACCGCGATAGGTGTCGTTGAACGCCTCATATGCGCGCCAAAGTTCAGGCGTCGGCGCGTTGACGGACTCAGGAATGGGCGTAAAAGCATCCCTCGTCTCTACAAGCTGCGCACCCGTTGAGTTATCCGGAATTTCCGGAGAACTGGGGAGGGGATGGGCCATAGCCTCTAGCGAAGTCACCATCCGTGCGCCAAGTTCCACACCAAGGAGGACCTGCTTCCCCCACTGCGATGCACCGGGTAGTGCTCGAAGCGCCGAGGCTATTTCTTGTGGCGTCATCAATTCACCTGTCATGCAATCACCTTCGCGAACCTTGGGGGAGATGGTATTTTCTGCTCGGGCGATTTGCCCAGCCGGATCATTCGGCTCCTTCATTTGGGTGCGCTCAGAACGGAATGTCGTCTTCATCAAAGCCGTCATTCACGGGAGTCGTGCTTCGCGATTCCTGCCGATCTTGGCGCGGCTTTTCCTGGCGATCCTTGTTGAGCGGAGGAAGCTGCACGTCGTTGACTCTGCACGTAAGCTTCGCCTTGTCCTGTCCGCTGGACTGATAGGTCTGCATGTCTGCCTCGCCAGTCACTGTGACCAACGAGCCTTTGGGCAAGTATTCGGCAAGCCTCTCGCCACGCTCGCCCCACATAGAGCAATCCACCCACAACGTGGACTTGTTATCTCCGTAGCCGACATCAACAGCCACGGGAAATCCGGTGACGACCTTGCCGCCCGAGGTACGGCGAACCTCGGCATCGCGACCGATACGTCCGGAGAAGGTGAAGACATTAATGCTCATGCTGCTTCCTTTTTTGTTTTAGAGGCAGCATCAGCACGCTTGAGTGCACTTCGCTGCTTGCTATCAAAGCGGGTCCATAGTGCGATCTTCTCTTCGGATGCGAGATTCTGTGACTGGATATGGTCATGCGCTGCCAGCGCGTCATCGTTACTCAGAAGCTCGGCGGCGTGAATGGCTATGTCAGAAAGAAATACCTGCTCTTCCTCACTCATCGACTCCCACGCTCCAGCTGTTGGCGTGCCAGCAATGTCACGAGCCTGCTTGTCGTGATTCGACTTGCTGGAACTCCTCGATGCCGCATTCCCGTCATCATCCTCAGGAGCAATTCCAGCCAGCGCCATCAGGGCGTAGCGGCGGGCATAGGTGAGTGCCGAGCCCTCCGCCTGGGGATCATTTTTGATGGGGTGTACTGGGTATGCGCTACCAATCCACTGACCAGATTCGTGCAGAAATCGTGTGTAAAGGACTGTTCGACCATCTACGACATCGGTCTGCTGGGTGCAGAAGATGCCGCTATCCAAAAGCGCCTGATTAACCGATTCAACAACGCCATCAAGCGTCACATACTGGGACTTGAAGTGAGGGTTACTAGCATCCTTTACGGCCGCCTTGAACGACGCGCGCGCCTTAATGAGTGCCGGGACAATTACCTCAATTTTTTCACTCTGCAAATTCATAGTTAGCCCTCGTCAATTGCTTCGTCATCGCTTGGATACTGCCCGGATGCGTACTCCTCGCTTTCGGGTAACATGATTTCATCGCCAGTGCCATTTGGATATTTCATCGCGTCACCAGAAGGTACGGATAACGGCCATAGCCAGTGCCATCGCCAGTGCCATCGCCATTGCCAGTGCCATAGCCATAGCCATAGCCATTGCCATAGCCATTGCCATTGCCAGTGCCATAGCCATTGCCAGTGCCATAGCCATAGCCATAGCCATTGCCAGTGCCATAGCCATAGCCATAGCCATTGCCAGTGCCATAGCCATAGCCATCGCCAGTGCCATAGCCATAGCCAGTGCCATAGCCATCGCCAGTGCCATAGCCATAGCCATCGCCAGTGCCATAGCCATAGCCATCGCCAGTGCCATTTGGATATTTCATCGCGTCACCAGAAGGTACGGATAACGGCCATAGCCAGTGCCATCGCCATTGCCAAAGCCATAGCCAAAGCCATAGCCATTGCCAAAGCCATTGCCATAGCCAGTGCCATAGCCATAGCCATTGCCAGTGCCATAGCCATAGCCATAGCCATCGCCAGTGCCATCGCCATAGCCATCGCCAGTGCCATAGCCATAGCCATCGCCATTGCCGTTTGGATATTTCATCGCGTCACCAGTGAGTATGGAAATTTCCATGAAAGCTCTTCAAGCTTTGACATCTATGCCATTAAGGGCACGCGCAAGATTCGTCATCGCACATTCAATAGGTATGCACAGCACCGAGGTAGTCTTATCAATGGGAAGGACGCATTTGTTGACGGGATCATCGTCGGTGATGATGATGGCCAGCTTCGGCTTAGTCCGCTCCAGGTGATGCGGAATCAGGTGATATGGCGTGTCACCACCACCGCCATAGTCCACTTCCGACAATTTGCCATTACCAAAAAACCACACATCAGACGCGATGGTTGATCCGTACCGCTGAAGAATTTCCTTCAGCTTGATCTCCGCCTTCGCGGTCTTCTGAGGTGTAAATGATCCGCTTCGGTCAATAAAAATCTCAACCAGCGGTGGACGTGGCTTGGATACGGCCCCGGCAAGAATCACTGAATCATCGGCCGACCTTCGCGAGGGACGACGGTGTGTCCGCTCGCGCTCAATACGCACACGGAGTGCAGCATCCACAGCGCACGACAACGACGGCGTTCGGCTCTTCAGCGCTGCATAGGCGCTCTCCACAGCCGCCTGCGACTTCCCCTTCATCTCTTCTTCGTCAAGGCGTGCGCGAGCTTCCTGCGCTGACCCAATTGCTTCCGGCGTCTTCTCTTCCGCCTTTCCTTCAGGCGGAGCCTTGCAGATAACGCACATGGCCATCTTGGGCACATCGTCCGGATGCTCCATCAGCCACTCGTAAATGTCTTCTGCGAGCGTGATGTGTCCCGGCATACCAGGGATGGAATCCGGGACGTACACTCCCGCCAAGCGCGAGCGAGGCGCTTTGATGTTGTCGATATCGGCCTGGTCATAGATAGTCCTGGCGATTTCCATTTCGCAGGCGATACGCCATGTCTCGTCATCGGCGCCCTTGGGTGCGCGTCGATTGTGTCCAGACCACACATGACCCTGCTCATGCCGAAGCGTGGTCCGGTATTCGTCCTTGTTCAATTCGGTCGCAATATAGATCCGCACGAAATCGGTCATCCCCGCGACACCCATGACCTCAAGGGGCTTACGAATAACAGGGGCGCAGATGAGCTTCATGGTCAAAGCCTCAGGACGTTAGATGCGCGGCCCTTCTGAAGGCTCCGTCGTACGTTGCTAACGCCATGGCTCATGACGTCGTTCTTGGTCTGGGTGACGATATGGAGAATCTTGCTGGCCGATTCCGCCGTCAGAAGCCCACGGATAACCGTGTCAAAGGCATCCGTCCCCAGCCCATGACGCTCCAGTGATTTGAGCGCCATGGCCAGCGTGCGAGGCGTAGTGATCCGCTTGGAAAGACCTTCGCCAACCATGTCGAAGATGGCCAGTTCGCCATTGCACACGGCATCAATGACCAATCGCGACTCTGCCGTATCGAATTGGGATCTTGCCCATTCCGACCACCGAACAACGTCCGGGATGTAATCAATGGCGGCGAATCGCGACAGCATGGCATCGCTGATGCCGTCACCACCACCGAACTCGGGAGGATTGGCCGCCGCCACGATGCAGGTGTCGATGGGAAGCGTGGCTCCGCCTACGCGACGTGAGGCCACAAGGGTGAGTAAAGTGTCCGCCACAGCCCGACGCGCCTTGTCCAGCTCGTCAAGGAACAATACGGTGGTCTTCCCCTGAGCGGACGCCTCGGTCAGTCGACGAAAGATAGAAGGCACCGTGCGGTAGTCGTACTCGCCCTCACGGTACGGAAGGCCTGCAATATCCTCCTCCACTAGCGTAGAGGTAAGAACCACTTCCGCGTGGTCAAAATGCTGCTGAACACTTGCCGTCTTGCCCACGCCCGGAGCGCCAATGAGCAGAACGGGAACCTGCGGGGAAAAGAAGTGCTTCATGCTGTCTCCTTGACGACTTGAGCAGCGCGTGAGCGCTGCTCTGCCGTATGTGTGGATACCGCCCGCCATTAGCGGATCGTCGTTCCCTTGAAGGCGTACAGGTCAATCGACGGCATCACTGCGAAAACCGCCGTCAGCGGGAAGAAAAGCTCCTCGTCCGCGTCAAAACGATCAAGCGTGACCGTTGCCGATTTGTCGCCCCGCGAGACGCCCGGAAGGCCCTTGCCGCCGCCGAAGCCGCCAAACATCGCCGCACTCTTCAGAGAGACGTAGCCATCAGGGGCCTTAACCTCGGTGCCGAAAAAATAAAAGCCGCCGCTCACCGCAATAATCTTCGTGGTCATGAGATGTTCCCTTGGGTTGTTTGTGCCATCTAATGGCTGGGTACTGCTTCGTTGGATGGCTTAGTGGCTAAGCCAGTACGAGATGAGAAGGAGGATGAGAGGAAGCCCGACACCCGCGATAAGACACTGGCGTTCTGCGCGGTCCAGGGGAGTCATGTGGCACTTCCGACTCGGGCGGGCATGGCATGAGTGAGGTTGATCTTCCTGACAGGAATACTGCCTAGGCGGTAGGAGTCGCCGAAGAGCGTGTGACCCATGAACCCACACTTGATGTCGCCGGGGCTGACCGTCATCAACTTGCCGTTGTGTTCGACTGCGTCGCCCGTACGAATCAAAGAAATATGAGTCAGTACCACCTCGACGTTATTCTCATCCATGACGCGCACGCTCGTTGCGACGCACTACCTCACGAACAAACATCGACCATCCATGAGGGATGGATTCGTACGGGCCGACATACACAACCACCTGCATGACGCCATCTACGATTCGTGCGAGGCGGCAGCGGAACATTCTGTTGTTCATGCGAACGCCTCCAGCACCTTGTCAGAAAGGCCGTAGCTCTTGGCAACACTGCGGAGTTCTTCGCGCCATTCATACGGCTCGCACGCATCATGTACAGTCTGCAACACGTCAATTAAATCAATCGTCGCTGTGCCAGCATAAGGTAAAGTCTTAAAAATCCGATAAACGTCCACCCAAGTCCTGCTTTCCATTCCGGGGCGATACTCGTCATCACTAATAAGACATCCAGCAGCACACCTACACCCGTCAGTGCCACGGTATGCGCACCCGCCGTCAACCTGCGCACTAAGGGATTGCCGTCCCTGAGTCAGCAGATGCGAAGCCACTTGATCGAAGATTTCTTGCGGGGTGGCTTTCGCCAGCGTGGCCAGTGTGATGTTCATGCCGCCTTCTCCTTCTCAGACACGATGACCTCTGCACGTTCGTTGCAGTAAGTGGGCACGTGATCCGCCATCAGCTTCGCAGCGGCCATGAGGTCGTTATTGCGGAAGAGGGCGATGACGTTTTCGCGGATGCCGGGGGTGTATAGCGCATCGACAAGTCCATCAGCAAAAGACTCGTCATCGGCAATCAGCTCGCCGGAAAGGTGGTACAGGTGATCGTCGCGGCGTTCCTGCTCGTCAATGTCGGCGAGGTACGAACGCTCATCGCGGGAGACTGCGCAGTGCTTCATACGAGCCCCGCAAGCCGACCAGCGGCAGCGACAAGCAGGAAGAGTGCAGCCACTTTTAAGGCGCTCATCTCTCGTCTCCCAGATCGAACCACTTGACGCTGTCGATATCCGAGCGGAGCCGAGCATGCAGGCTCTGCTGATCGGCAATCGACATGGAGTCGCGGATCACCTCAGAGGTTTCAATGAGCCGATTCGCTGCGTTGACGTAGCTGATGGGGACGGTGATATATGCATGGGATTGCATGGTTGTCTCCTAGCCGCATCGCCGGGATGGCGTGGTTGGCGGCTTGGTGACCAATGTAAGCGAAATGACAGCTCGATGCAAGTGTGCTGACCATAAATTGTTTCTATGCTGACAATAGCTGACAATAGAGCAAGTCTATTGACATTTTCAGGCGTAAAAAAGCCCGCTATAGCGGGCTATGGGTTATCATTGGGGTCATCAGGCCATGGCGTATCGGGCGATATAATGCCCCTCTCTATAAGCATGGCCTCAAGGTTTATTAGGTGCGCAGCAAGTCGCCTAGCGACGATCTTTTCAACGGCGTCCTCAATCCAAGCTACGCCGAGCCATATGGATATCACGGCGACCGAAAGAGCCTGCCACCAGCTCACGGCTAAGCCTTACAGGAGATCATCAGGGAGCGGGTGTTTCCAGCCGAACCGAAAAAACCGCTAGCCCCGCCGCCAGCCATGCTGTTACCACCGTCCCCATCCTTGCTGATGACGTCATAGCCATGCGGGCACCTGTCCCCGGCCTTCTCATAGCAGTAGTTCCACGACATGGCTGCGCCTGAGCAGTTGATCGACAGACCTTGCCTACCATCCGGCATAACTGTCTTGTGGGCCACGGCACAGCCTGCCAGTGACATGACGACAAGAGCCAAAATTACGACGTTCCTCACTGTCTTCTCCAGGCTATAGGCCGCCCCTACCGCTACGGTCGATGACACGGCCAATTATCATGAAAGAGAACGCGTCGTCCTCGACAAATTCATCGGGATATAGCGTCTTGTCGGCATTGTCGGACACGATCCGCACCCGACCGTCCGCCGTCCTGAATAGTCTCTTTACCCTTACCTCGTCACCCATTACGACGACGTAGACATGGTTGCTTGCTAGGCGAACATTCCCAGTGTCGACCGCGACCTTGTCCCCGTCGAACAGGGTGCGTTCCATGCTGTTCCCGCGAACCCGCATAACCTTAACATTTGCCGGATTTGCGCCTGTCTCCTGAAACCATTTTAGCGTGTATCGCTGGCGATATTGCGTCGGCACGAACTCGGGCACTATGCGCCCGCTCCCCCCGCTTACTTCCACCTCTACCCCATCGACCCATACCTCACTGCTTGGGTCGAAATCTTCATCTGACTCGACCGCCTCCACCTCGAAGGCACGCACCGGGATTACTCGTCCTGTCCACGGGTAGTCATCGCTGCCCTTGCCGGAATCAAGCCAGTCCGGGTTGACCTTGTACACCTTTGCGGCGGGTAAAAGGTATTGCCCGATGCTGGCACTCCCTCCGCTTTCCCACATGGCAACGGTGCCCCGGCTGCACCCGATCAGCGTGGCTGCATCGGCTTGAGTCATCTGGAGCCGTTTTCTGGCGTAGCGCGCCCGCTCTGCAAGAGTCATGTAAGTGAGCTTACAATTATCTTTTGTAAGTGTATTGACAACTACTGTCAGCGGATTGAGAATGTCAGTCATGCTTACCAAGTCCCAGGCAATAGAGCTTTTCGGAAGTGTCGAGCGGCTTCGTGCCGCACTCGGCCTTAGGTCACGCCAAGCCATCTACATGTGGCGTGGCGACTACATCCCCGAGGCCCATTACCTGCGAATCAGATACGAGCTTCGCCCTGAGTCATTCTGCGAGAGCGGTGCTTACAAGGGTAAGGCAGCTGACGTCCACAAGTCCAAGTAAATCCAGACTCCCAACCACGCGAGAGCCACGAAAGGAACCAACGATGTACGCAGACCCCAGCCACATCCGGGACAACCCCATCAAAGTTCGGCTGAATGACGACGAGTACGCAGCCATTGAAGCGCTTGCACGTCTCAATAAGAGGCAGCCCGCCGCGTTCGCGCGAGAACTCCTGATGCGTGGGATTGCCCAGCTCGATCAGCGTAACGAAGAAGCGCAGGCGGCTTGAAGTGGCTTACCGGTCCCGAAGGAGGCCCCAATGCCTGAAATTATTTGTCATCTCTCAGACGAGCAGATGACCGAGCTGCGAAAAGCGGCCGAAAGGCGAGGGATGACGCCCGAAGCATTCGCATCATTGGCCACGGAAGCGGCCGTGCAATCGAAATATCGGTTTGAAAGTACAGGCGGACTGGTGGTCCCAATTGAGGGCCTGAAAAGATCGCAGAAAGTGCCGCTCCAGTCTTGAGCAAGGCGTTCCCCAGCATCGCTTATGCGATCAAAAGCCCCGTCAACGTAGTGTCCATAGCAGGTAATTAGATGGCTCGCATTCGATCCATAAAGCCCGAGTTTCCACAGTCGGAGAGCATGGGTCGCGTATCTCGGGATGCGCGGCTTCTCTTCATTGAGTTGTGGACGATCAGCGACGATCACGGAAGGACTCGCGGAGCCTCGCGAATGCTCGCGAGCCTTCTTTTCCCCTATGACGACGATGCTCCCGAGCTGATGGACACCTGGTTGGGCGAGCTTGAGCAAGAAGGTTGCATCGCTCGCTATGCAGCTGAGGGAAGCACCTACATCCAGATTCTTAACTGGTTGAATCACCAGAAAATTGACAAGCCTTCCCAGTCGAAAATTCCAGCATTCGATGAATCCTCGCGAATCCTCGCGAACGTTCGCGAACGTTCGTCGGAGGAAGGGAAGGGAAGGGAAGGGAAGGGAGAGGAGAGGAAGGGAATAAATACTCTGTCGCCTGGCGACGACTTGTCCGAGTCGGGCAAGGCAGATCAGATTCCGTACACGGAAATCCTCGACGCCTACCACGAGCACCTCCCGATGCTTCCCGGGGTGCGCACGTTCTCGGACGCCCGTCGTCGCAAGCTGCGCGCCCGATGGACCGAGAGCAAGGAACGGCAATCGGTCGAATACTGGCAGGAGTTTTTCGCCTACGCCGCATTGTCCGACTTCCTGACGGGACGAAACAACGCTTGGACCGGGTGTGACTTCGAGTGGCTGATTGAGTCCGCGAATCACATCAAGGTCAGTGAAGGCAAATACGAAAACAAGGTGGCCACATGAGGGACTCAAAAGTCATCTCTCAGACGCTCTCAAGCCTCCTTGTTTTTGCATTCGCTTGCCTATGCGGTCTCGTTTGCGGCGTTGCTGGCGGCGTTGCGTGGGGAACGCTTGAAGCAGGGATGCTCGCCTTTGGGTCGATCATGTTCGGAATACTCGCAGTAATCATCTTGCTCATAACGGTGAATACATGAGCGCCTCCGAGCAGGCCGTGGTTGGGGCGATCCTCTTGGACGCAAACGCGTACTGGCAGGTTTCCGACATCATCGGGGCCGAAGACTTCGGCGACCAGCGCAACGCCCGACTTTTCGCCAAGTTGAAGGAGTCCTGCGAAGCGGGTAGCCCGGTAGATTTCTTCGTCGTGGCCGAGAGCTTCGGCGACCGCAACATGTCCGCCTACACGATGGACGTGGCGAACAACGCAACCAGTGCTGCGAACGCCCGTGCCTATGCCGATGTGGTTCGTCAGGACAGTGAGCGCCGGAAGGTGGTTGCGGCAGGCCGCAGGATGGCCCTGGAAGCTCCTACATTCAACGAGGCGCAGGCGATCCTGGCACAGGTAGCGCCCCGCAACGCGAAGTCCTCTAAGAGTGCCCCAGAGGTCTTGGTGGAAGTTATGGACGGGATGCAGTCGCGCCTTGAAATGGACGGCAGCATCACCGGCCTATCGACGGGTATCGGTAACTTTGACCGTCGCACCTCCGGGTTGCATTCGCAGACACTGACGATCATTGCCGGGCGCCCCTCCATGGGTAAGACGGCACTGGCGATGCAGATCGCGGTGAATGTGGCCTTAACTGGCAAGAGGGTTTACATCGCGACGATGGAGATGTCCGCACGCGCACTGATGGAGCGTGCAATCGCCTACGTTGCCCGAGTTGACTATGGCCTGATCCGGCGCCCAAAGCTGTTACGGGAAGAGGACTGGATGAAGGTTGTGTCGGCGACCGAAATCCTGAACAAGTCCGGCCTAATCATCGATGAGACGCCCGCGCAGACGAAGGAGTCGTTGACCGCCCGAGTCCAGCAGCACCACATGTCTTCCCCGTTGTCGCTGATCGTCGTGGACCATCTTGGATTGTTCAAGCTGCCGGGCAAGGGTCGGCCTGACCTTGAAACGGGGTCCATTACCAAAGACATCCGCAACACGGCAAAGAAGCTCGACATTCCTGCCATTGTCCTCGTGCAGTTGAACCGTTCTCTTGAGTCTCGTCAGGATCGTCGCCCAATCCTCGCCGACCTGCGCGAATCAGGTGGCATTGAGGAAGACGCAGATGTCGTCGCCATGGTGTACCGGGACGAGTACTACCACTCCGAAAGCCCGCAGAAGGGATTTGCCGAACTCATCTTCCGTAAGAACCGCGAGGACGAGACGGGAACCGAGCCACTTCGCGCCCACCTGAGCCAGATGCACTTCGCCGATTGCGAGGACCTTCCGTATGAGTCCGAACCAGAACGTAAGCCCAGTGGATCGCATGGCCGCTTTGGCCGCATCTCAGGTTTCCAAGCGAGAGGCCGCGAGGACTAAGAACCGCGAAGACTTCCCGTACGCAGCTGAGCTAATGGACCAGTTAGCAGAGTTTCAACCGAAGCTGATTTACGCAGAAGAAAACGGAAGATCCATCGGGAAGAACGGGACGATTCGCAAAGCCTGGATGCCGACCAACTAATAGCGATGCATGATTTCTTTGAATTCATCAAATCAAGAGCGAGGAAGAAACGATGAGCAATCTCCGCACTGGCACCACCGTCAAGGCAACGGACTTCCCGAAGTGGCTAGTCATCAACGAGGAGGGGGCGGTTATCACCTATGCCAGCACTCGCAAGTGGGCACGGGAATTCGCCGATCACACGAGGGGCGAGCGCATCGCGCAGGCCACCGCACTGACCTACACCGTAAAGAAGTGATAGCCGTGCTGCCAGCAACCGACAGGGAGTCGGATATCCGTCGCCTGGCTGCCGTGTTGCTGGCAGCGTTGCCCGGGAAGCGTGTCAAGGTCGAAGTGAAGGAATACCGGAAAGATCGCAGTAGCCCACAGTGCCGGTATTTGAATGGCGTGGCCTACAAGATCCTGAGCGATGCCACCGGATACGAGCGAGATGACATCAGCGAATACCTATGTATCGAGTATTTCGGCGGAAAGGAAAAGCGAGTTCCTGGCAAACGGACGGTGACGGTTCCGCTGCGCACCACGACTACCGACGAAAACGGAAAGCGTTCAGTTCTAACCGCACGAGAGTTCGCCGATTACGTGGCCTTCGTGCAGCGATTCGCATCCAAGCACGGCGTCTTCATTCCTGACCCTGGTGAGGTTTCGTGATGAATTTATTTTGCAACAACAAGCTTCTTTTCGGAATTTCCTTGCAGACCGTGGGCCTCGCCCTCATCGCGGGCGGCCATGTTCTTATGGGATCTCTTGTCATTGGCTTTATGACCGGCGTCCTCGCGGCGTTTGCAGATGGCTGACCTCCGGAAGGCCGCTAAAGGCCGTGCCTGCGAAGTAAGGTTGCCCGGTATCTGCAACTTCGATCCGGACACAACGGTTCTCGCCCACGTTCGCATCGCGGGAATTACCGGAGGGGCGCAGAAGGCACCGGACATTCTCGGCGCACATTGCTGTTCGGCATGCCATGACGAGGTAGACCGACGTACGCGGAATCTTTCATCGGATGACGTGAAGCGATGGTTTTACGAGGGAATTTTCAGGACTCAGGTACGACTTCTAAATGAGGGGCTAATCAAATGCTGATCTTGACCGTAATTACCCTGGTGCTTCTCGGGATGCTCCTGGTCCAGGAGATGCGTGCCCGATATTGGATTGCCGAAACACAGATTCTCCAGGAACGACTTGCCGATTCCGAAGAGAAATATCTCGGCATGGCATCCGAAAACATCGACCTTCGCATCAGGCTTGATGACTCGAAGCAGGCCTACTCGAACCTCATTCGTTCGGGTGCCGAGCAGTGGGCATATTCGACTGCCGGGCGGGTGCACTGATGGAGGTGACGTGAACTCACCTACGCAAAACAGCCTCGCATGGATGCGATCCATGGGGTACGTGCCTTGGATTGTTGAGTACTACAACAGCTTTTCCCGTAAGCGCGTTGACTTGTATGGAATGTTCGACCTGATCGGAGTGGGCGATCTAGGAACCATCGCGATCCAGACGACTTCTACAGGAGTGGCGGCGCGCGTTAAGAAGATCACAGACGACGAGCACGCCGAAGCACTGGCGGCATGTCGGAAAGCCGGGTGGACGATACACGTTCATGGATGGACGTCCAAGAAGGTGGGCAACCGCCGCCACTACAAACAGCGCATTGTGGATTTGTCATGACCAACACTATCAATATCAAAGCAGCCCTGTCCCGCATCGCGATGACCTCCGATCTGTGCAGCCGCGAGCAACGCCGCCCGAACGATGCGATCTGTGGCTGGAATAGTGGTGAGGCAGCTCTCCTGTTCGGACTTTACGAGCGCGCAGTCCTTGACCACTTCGGGGTGCACTGCGGAAATCGGTTGACGGATCTGGAATTTCCATCGGCTGAGGTGACCGCCAAGACGGGATTCATAAAGACCCGGAAGGGAGGCCGCGTCAACATTCTGGAGCTTCTGGGCATCGAGCCAGCTTGGGCATGGGCTCAGATTCAGCGGGCAGCGGATTACACGGAAAGGAAGGCAGCATGAATAATTGCCGGGGGATTCTTGGGGTTGAGATGATGAGCGCAGAAGATGCGTTCTCAATGCCTGAACTTTCTGATGAATGTGTGGATGCCATCAATCGGGCCGCGAAGATGTTCGCCCCCGAGTACCCCGGCTGGGAACTTTACTCGCGGATTGTTCGCGGGGACACGATTTTTGATCGGCGTCTCGCCGCATGGGCTATCGGCATGGCCCGTGCCTATGTCAGGGCGCGTAAAGGAAATGGCCACGCGGTTGTTGCCCCCCGTGGACGCAGAAATAACTGGGTTTCACAGGCTGGCATAGATGCCCTGGAGTTCGTCATCACGGGACGATACGGTGATCCAGCTAGCGTGACGGCAGAGCGGCTCAGGGTGTGGCATACCAAGTACCAGCGCATCCGGGGTGAGCTTGCAGCGACCATGGCCGTAGGCCTGAAGAACTACCAGGCTGAGCTTGAACATCAATACGCCGCAGTGATTCGAGATGCGCGACTGGTGGCGTAAATATTTTTTTCCTCACTGCGGCAATCTCCATAACGCCGCATAAATTATCCGTGGGCAGAAGAAATGCCCTCGCATACTCGGGCAAGCCTCTGCCAACACAGCGAATGCTAGGTGCTATGGCAACGCCAGAAGACGCCCGAGTTTACCGCCGCAATGGCGGGCCGCGCCTGGTGGGGCGCTCCGTATCCGGTAAGCGGAAACATGCGTACGTAGCTCAATGGTAGAGCCGCCGCCTTCCAAGCGAGAGATGCCCGTTCGATTCGGGTCGGACGCTCCACTTCTATGCCGGTTGAGGCGCACAGCCCGCCCTGCCCGAATCAGGGCACCGGCACCCTACACAAGCCTTTCGGGAGGCAGCATGATTCGCGGAACGATTGGACCGGTAGGTTCGGTGTTTGCTAGCTCAGCTATTAGCGATGGCGACGCCGGGAAGCAGCATCGTTCAGTCCGCCAGTTCGATACCGGCGCGACCAGGGACGAAGATGCGGGAAAAATCGACTTCGAGGGATTTTTGAGCCCGCTCACCATCCGAGCCTACGGCGAATACATGAATCGCCATCGCCAGCTTCCCGACGGCTCCCAGCGAGCATCGGACAACTGGCAGCTGGGGATTGGCCGCGAGGTCTATATGAAATCTCTCTGGCGGCACTTCTTCGCCGTTTGGGAGGAAAATCGGGGTATCGCGACGCCGGACGGCCTAGTCGAAAACCTTTGTGCGGTCCTGTTCAATGCGTCAGGGATGCTGCATGAGGTTCTGAAAGCCAAGGCGGACCATACGCCGAGCGCTGGCTACTCGTTCCCCCTGGCTGACAGGGAAGACTGATGAAGCCTCGACGCCATTTGATTGTCCCTGACACCCAGGTCAAGCCAGGCGCTCCGACTGACCACCTCGAATGGGTGGGCCGTGCGATTCAGGACTACAAGCCTGACGTGGTCATTCATTTGGGCGACCACTGGGACTTCGAGAGCCTGTCATCGTGGAGTTCGCCGGGCTCCATCGACCTTGAGGGCTTGCGGTATCAGGATGATCTCGATGCGGGCAATGAGGCCCTGATTCGTCTCCACGAGTCCATGGGCGGCTGGAAGGGGTATAAGGTAATTCTGCGTGGAAATCACGAGAACCGACTTGAGCGTGCCATCTCGTCCAGCCCCAAGTGGGCCGGAGCCGTAGGGTTTCATCAGTTCGTAGATCGAAAGCTCGGCTGGGATGTGATCGACTATGTACACGGGTCTCCGGGCGCACGAGTTATTGATGGCGTGACCTACGCCCATTACTTCGCCAACCCCAATACTGGCAAGCCGATCAGCGGAACGATCAGCAATCGCCTTGCCAAAATTGGCACAACGTTTGTGCAGGGTCATGTGCAGGGACTTCTCCAAGGGTCAGTGCAGTACGCCACGGGGCAGATGCGGCACGGCATCGTGGCCGGTAGCTGCTACCTGCATGACGAGCCGTACAAGGGCATGGCTAACTCGCACTGGAGGGGGATTGTCGTGCTGAACGAGGTTCGTGATGGGACATTCTGCGAAATGCCGCTGACGCTCGATTACCTGTGCCGGAAGTATGAGGGTCGCTCACTGGCCTCCTACTTGAAGCGAAAATACAAGAACGCCGAGCGTCGCTTCTCTCTCGCCAGAGTTGCGTGAGATGAGGGCACCTCGTTGACCACCATTGCTACTAAAGATGGGATTCTGGCAGCCGATTCGCAGGTAACGGGCAACTTCAAGTTCAGTACGAGTAACAAGATAAGAAAGGTATCCATCGGCCCGCATGCTGGATCGCTGTTCGGGGCGTGCGGACGATTGGACTTGCTTGATAGGGCATTCGCTCAGGTTGAGTCAGGCGATTTTTCGCCACTCTGCGCGAGTGATGATGACGACGGTGGCGTGTACATCATCGTCGGGCGTAGGCGCGTATTCTGCCTGGAGGCTGACCGCATGATCCCCTATGAGGTTTCGCGAACGTTTGCGGCAGGTTCGGGTCAGCAGTTCGCCATGGCTGCCATGATCTCCGGCAAGTCAGCGGCCGATGCCGTGCGCATTGCCGCCAAGCTCGACCCATTCACTGGTGGTCCCGTCCGGACCATTTCGTTATAACTAATCGAGGCCGCATATGCAGGCTGAACACATCGCCGATGCGGTCAAGTCAACTCCCATCGTGGGGTTCGTAGGAACTTCCTTGATGGGCTTCTAGTGGGATACTTTTTCCTACGTCGTGGCGAGCATGTACACGTGCTTCCTGATCGCGGAGAAGATCTACAAGTGGTATCAGGCCTGGCGAGTCGCGCATGCGCCCAAACCCTAAGATCATTGGTGGGTCACTTGCCGCAGTCGTCGCCGTTTCCATGGCCTTTATCAAGCCGTGGGAGGGTGTGCGTCATGTGGCGTATTCCGATGTTGTCGGGATTACCACGGCATGCACTGGACACACGGGGCCGGAGGTCATCCTCGGCAAGTATTACGACGAGTATCAGTGCGACGCATGGTTCAAGCGAGACATCACAATTGCCGCTTCTGGAGTAGCTTCATGTGTTAACAGGGCGCCCCTGACTGTTAACCAGGCGGCAGCTTTCACTTCTCTGACCTTCAATATCGGTGTGTAGGCTTTCTGCCGTTCCACCGCAGCTAAGTTGGCCAATGCGGGGGATCTCCCTGGCTCGTGCCAGGCGATCCTTCTTTGGGTGTACGCCAAGGGCCGCAAGATTCAGGGCCTCGTCAATCGTCGTAACGCTGAATATCGTTTGTGCGTGAAGGATTGAGCGCGAAAGGGAAAAAACGGCCCTGGGTGGCCATCACTATGACCGCCAGTCGGTCTGAGAAAGAAATATGAAAATCTGCGCAGCCCTGGCTTTCATGCTTGCTCTTGCTCTGGGGGCCTGCGCGCATGCTCCTCCTTCCGATGTGTTCGCACGATCCCACATGACGACCCTTCGGCTAGAGATGAATGGGGATGGCGTTTGCAGTGGTACGGCGGTAGGTCCACACGTGATTTTGTCCGCCACCCACTGTTTCGTCGGCCTTGTCAGTTTGACGATTAACGGCATACCGGCCCAAGTTGTACGAAGCGTTGATGACGGGAACGACCACACGCTCTTGGTTGTTACGACGACCTTCAGCCACTGGTCGCATATCGGCAGCTCACCGAAGCAGGGCGATGAGGTCTTCCTATGGGGGAACCCCGGTTTTTTGAACGATATGTTCCGACTGGGACGCGTTGCAGGTTTTGATAGTGACAATGGAAGGCTGGTCACTATCTATGACGTCAACGGATTCTTTGGCGATTCTGGGTCCGGGATCTTCGACGCTTAGGGTGACATTGTAGGTGTGACAAGTTTCTGCCTTAGCAAGGTGTACGAAGGCGTCCAATTTAAATTGATGGGATCACTGCCTATCGTCTTCACCGCTGAAGAGTATGAGTAGGTCGGATATGGCCATCATTCTCCTTAAAGTCCTGCCATGGGCGATTGGCATCGTCGTTGTCATGATGGTCATGGGGAGCCCCGGCGATGACTAACTACCAGGCGTCGATGGCAGCCGGACTTCTTAACGAGTGTTTAGCGGCCGAATACATACGGCAGAGCGGCAAGGTAACGCACAGTAGTGACTGCGCAACCAGTAGGTCTCCAGCACACATTCCGGGGCCTTGCGATTGCGATGCGGAGGACGGTAAGTGAATCGTTGGCTTTACGGCGTTGTCGGAGTGGTGGCCCTCTGGCTTTCTAGCCTCTTGTGGGTCCATCACAGGGCATCATCTGATGAGCGCCAGGCTCAGGAATAGAGGGCCGAAAAGGCCGCAAGCAAGCATCGGGGTAAGCGTCAACATGTGGATGATTAGGTTAACAACCTTCCTGTAGCGCCTACTGTGCCTGTGGCTTCCGCTCCTGATAATTCCGCTGCTCAGTAGCTGCGCGACGAGTGGTCACGCGACTGATGGGTGCGAGTGGGCAAGGCCCATCTATGTGTCCAAAGATGACGTGCTGACGGATGGGACAGCAAAGCAGATTCTTTCTCATGACCTGACTGGCAAGGACATTTGCGGTTGGTCCAATCAAAACCATAAAGGCATCAAATGACTGGCATCCCGACGTTTCTGAGCGGCACCGCAATCACTATCGTCAAGACGTTCAACGGCTTCGCTGTCGTATAGAGCCCTGCCGATCCAGCCCAGCAGTCCGTTTCCTTCGAGACTTGGGATGCGCTGGCCTATTACCTGGCCGCCAACTTTGCTCCATCGAACGCGACCGCATAATGAGTCTGATACAGCCGATGGGCACCACACAGATATCTCTCCTGGGCATGGTCATCATGTACGCGGGCACAGAGATTCCTGCGGACTGGGCCGTGTGCGATGGATCGGCTATGGATCGAGTGGCGTATGGCCCTCTCTTTGGCGTCATCGGCACGACTTATGGCCCTGGCGATGGCAGTAGTACGTTCAACCTCCCCGACTTCCGGGGGCGATCTCCTATGGGCGATGGCGTAGGCTAGACGGCCGAGGGCGGCACCACGGGAACGTCGCGAGTAGCAGGCTCAAAGCTTGGGGCGGAAACGCACACACTTACTGTTGCGCAGATGCCCTCGCACTCGCACAGCTACACGGCAACCACTGTCGCGACAGATGCCACCTTGAACCTCCTGGGCAGCAGCAATCGGGTTAGCGCACAGCCGACAGCCTCTACAGCGGCGGCAGGTTCCAGTGGGCCGCACAACAACATCCACCCTGTGCAGGTCACGAAGTTTCTTATCAGGGTCGTCGTATGAGTGGCGGCTCCGAGAGAATGAACCACGATGAAGTCTATTCCCAGCTGGTGAGTGCCAATAATGCAGGCGACTTTGCTGAGGTGACGCGCCTGAGTGTGGTCTTGCAGGCCCTATACGCCGAGCAAGCGAAATCTCTTAGGACGCTCGATGAGCCGTCCGATGACTAAGATTGCTGGGGTGCGCTTGGGCGCTGACACGGATTCTAAACCCGTTAATGACAGTTCGATTCTGTCCACCCCCGCCACTTTGGGTACAGCGCTGGGCCCTATCTACATCAACGCTGATACCGGCGAAGAGGTTACGGAAGACTGGTGGCCCGAGGTTGAGCCGAATCTCCGATCCAATCGGCTCAGTTCATGTTTCATGAACACGGCTAGATCCTGAACGGCGCACTTACCTGAACTGAGAACAACAGAGAACAATGGCTTTCGAGAAAGGACAATCGGGCAACCCAGGTGGCAGACCTAAGCTTCTTGCTGAGGTGTAGGACGCTGCCCGCGAGCACACGCTCGCTGCATTGGGCGTGCTTATCGGAATTGCCATGGACGACGGAAAGCCGCCAGCTGCGCGTGTGAAGGCGGCGGAGACGTTGCTTGACCGAGGTTGGGGCAAGCCCCGTCAGTCTGTTGAGGTTTCCGGCGATAGCGATAGTCCGTTGGCCCACATCCTGAGAATTGAACTGGTTCCCGGTGTCAACGATAAAGCTTGAGTTGCCGCCTAAACTCATCGACGTGTTTACGGGCGACGCAGACGTTCGTGGGGCTTACGGTGGGCGAGGTTCAGCCAAGACGCGCAGCTTCGCGAAGATGACGGCTGTGCGAGCCTACATGTGGGATTAGGCCGGTGACGAGGGGATCATTCTGTGCGGCCGTCAGTTCATGAACTCGCTGGACGATTCCTCCCTTGAGGAAATCAAGGCGGCTATTGAGTCAGAGGCGTGGCTCAGGCCGCATTTCGACATCGGCGAAAAGTATGTGCGCACGAAGTCGGGTCGCATTGCCTACAAGTTCACCGGCCTTGATCGCAATATCGACAGCATCAAGTCGAAGGCACGCATTAAGCTGGCATGGGTAGATGAGGCTGAGCCCGTCACCGAGACGGCGTGGGTCAAGTTGCTGCCAACGCTTCGCGAGGAAGACAGCGAGCTATGGGTGACGTGGAATCCCGAGCGCAAGAACAGCGCGACACATCTTAGGTTCCGTGAGGCAAAAGACCCGCGCGTGAAGGTCGTGGAGTGCAATTGGCGTGACAACCCGTGGTTCCCGGCGATCCTGGAGCGATTGAGGCAGAAGGACAAGACGGAGCGTCCTGATAGTTACGATCATGTTTGGGAGGGCGGATTCAAGACGGCGGTAGAGGGCGCTTACTTCGCCAAGGGCCTTGCAGATGCCAAGGATGACGGACGCATAGGGAGGCTGAGTGCCGACCAACTGATGACGCTCCGTGCTTACTGGGACATCGGCGGTACTGGGGCAAAGGCTGATGCGTGCGCTATCTGGATCGTGTAGTTCGTCGGCAAAGAGATTCGCGTCCTCGACTACTACGAGGCCGTTGGCCAGGAGCTGGCAACGCACATCGACTGGCTGAGGTCAAAAAAATATGACAAGGCACTGTGCGTACTTCCCCATGACGGAGCGACGCACGACAAGGTTTATCGGGTCAGCTACGAAAGCACGCTTAGGCAGGCCGGATTTCAGGTGAGGGTAGTGCCGAATATAGGTGCAGGTGCTGCCAATACCCGCGTTGAGACGGTCAGGCGCATTCTTCCCCAGTGCTGGTTCAATGCCGAAACGACGGAGGCCGGTCGTGATGCCCTTGGCTGGTATCACGAAAAGAAGGACGAGATTCGCGGTGTCGGACTCGGTCCTTGCCACGACTGGTCTAGCCACGGCTCGGATGCTTTCGGCCTGATGGCGGTTGACCATACATCGCACTCAACGACCAGCACGAAGAAACTCATTTACCCACGACTCGGGATAGCATGAAAAAGAAGATGACCGATACCGAGCTGTGCGCTCTGATCGAGACCGAGAGTGCAAACGGCATCGGTGCTAACGACCGTCTGTCTCGCGACCGAGCGGTGGCCATGTCGTTCTATATGGGGGAGGCAAAGGGTGACCTTGCGCCTCCCGATACGGACGGACGCAGTCGCGTCGTGTCTAAGGATGTGCAGGAGGTCGTGGAATGGATTCATCCAACCCTGATGCGGACGTTTGCTGGATCTGATGCGGTCATCAAGTTTGAGCCGACGTGTTAGGGCGATGAGGATCAGGTTAAGGCCGCTAGCGAGTACTGCTCCTACCTTTTTTGGCGTAAAAACCCTGGCTACTACACGCTTTCCGATGCCATTAAGTCCGCGCTGATATCTCGGCATGCGTTCGTTAAAGTCTATTGGGACGAGACACACGTTGACGAAGACGAAACCTATGAGGGTCTTTCTGAGGTTGACCTTGAGGCACTTCGTCAGGACCCAGAGATAGAGATTGTTGAGGTAGAAGAGGTTTCTGCAATCGGCATGCCGAATGTATCCGACCAGCCGCCCCAGCCGATGCTTCCGCCCGATGCTCTGGGTGGTGGCAACCCAGTGGCCATGCCGCTTCAGCCTCAGCAGGAGCGAGTTTTCAACATCAAGGCGAAGCGCGTAAAGGACTAGTCCAAGGTTGTTATCGAGGGCGTCCCGCCTGAGCGCATGCGTACTAGCAAGGAATCTCGACTGATCGAGGATCTCCGTTATATCGAGCATCGGGAAGAGAAGACCATTTCCGACCTGATTAGCTTGGGATATGACCGGAAAAAAGTTGAGCAGCTTTCCGATGATCTGAACAACATCACCGAAGAGCCCATAGAGCGAGGCGATTACGACGACAGTTGGGACACGATTCCGGCACCCGAGAAGAGTCAGCGCGTCGTTGACCTGCAAGATGTCTACATGCGCGTTGACTTCGATGGCGATGGGGTTGCCGAGTACCGTCATATCGTAAAGTCGGGCTCATACATCTTCGAGAACGAGGTGTGCGACGGCCATCCGTTTGCCATGTTCGACTGTCTGCTCATGCCGTACAAGCTGGTGGGCATAGGCATCTACGACCTTCTGGAAGATCTCCAGCGCATCAAAACGGCAGTGACGCGCCAGGTTCTCGATAACCTGTACATGGCGAACAACCCGCGAAAGCTGGTGAACGCCAACAGCAATACTGATCTTGACGCCCTGATCCATGCGCAGCCAAACGGGATTGTCCTGACGGATGACGTGCAGGGCAGCGTAAGCGAGCTTGTGACGCCGTTTGTGGGGCAGGCTGGCCTGTCCATGCTTGACTACTACTCGACGGTGCGCGATGGCCGTAGCGGCGTGTCTAGCTTCAACCAGGGGCTTACTGGTGGCGAGCTGTCGAAATCGGCCCTTGGCTCAGAAGGAGTGGAGTCGCTTCTCAATCAGGGCCAGCAGCGCATTGAGCTGATCGCGCGCAACCTTGCTGAGGGTGGTCTTAAGCGTGTGTGGTCGCTCATGCTGAAGTGCATCACCCAGCACATGAATCGACACGACCAGATCATGGTTGACGGTGAGTGGCTTGCCATCAACCCTCGTGCGTGGGCCACGAAGTACGACATGACCGTATCTGTGGGCATCGGCACGGCGAGCAAGAAAGAGCAGGTACAGAACCTGATGCTGATCGGGAATGCGGTGCAGCAGGCAGGCGGAGCAATCCCCGGTCTGGTCGCACCTGAGAATGTTTACAACCTACTCTCCAAACTCATTAAAGCGTCTGGCGAGCACAATCCCGATCAATACATCACGAACCCGCAGAACGCCCCGCCGCCGCCTCAGCAACCTGATCCGGGAATGGCCAAGGTGCAGGCCGAATCGCAGGCGAAGATGGCCGAGCTTCAGCAGAAGGGACAGCTACAGGCTCAGAAGCAGCAGGGTGATGTAGAGGTAGAGAGGATGCGCCAGGAATATCAGGCGCAGGAGACACAGGCGCGGACCCAGCTTGAAGCTGAGCGCAATCGCATGCAGGCGCAGAACGATCTGGCTCTTGCGCGAGAGAAGGCCAACCTTGAATACCAGCTCGCCATGGCAAAGGCTCAGATGGCGCAGTAGACGGCCATTGAGGTAGCCAGAATTAACGCGGAGGCGAAGATCCTGGCCGCTAAGGCCATGGGCGCAAAGGATGCCAGTACCGCCAGCGAGGATGCGGCCTACCAAGAATCACAGGAGCCCATTTGATGGACGACCAGATGGCAATGAAGCTCGGTTCGCGTGGCGACAGGGCCGACCAGCTGCTGAAAGACGAGTTGTACCAAGAGTGCTTTGATGCGGTGGAGGACAATCTCCGAAAGCGGTGGGAGGCCACATCCTATAAAGACAACGATGAGAGGGAGAACATATGGCGCATGCTAAAGGCGCTAGGCATGGTAAAGACGCAACTTCAGTCGGTCGCGCAGACGGGACAGGTGGCCAGACAGTTCCTCGTGCGGAAGGCTTCCCGGGCGATTGGGCTGAACTCTCAGAACGACTTACCTACTTGATAGATGAGGGGAACCGGCCCGTGCGGGCTTACGTTACTTTTGACCCGCACTCATCGAACTGGCCGCACATCTCCTGCGGGGTATAGGTAAAGAAGGGCTCCCATTTCGCCGTCCGACTGAGTGACGGGACATGGATCGGGGACGAGCACCCTTGGAGTTAACGCGTTTCAATAACGCCCACAACGGGCATCAATCAAACTGGAGTACCACATGAGTCAACCGGAAACGGAACTCTCGTCCACCGCAAGCGACGCGGCGAGCGGCCTTAGCCTTGATGAAGCATTCGCACGACTGAACGAGTAGCCGGATGAGCCCGAATAGGGCCAACCAGAAGGCCACGAGGACGACGCTGCGAAGACATTGGAGGATAAGTCGCAGGACGAAAGCGAGGGTGGCGACGAGGCGGAAACCGAACCTGATCCGGAGGAACAGCCCGAGGCTGATCCCGAAGCTGAGCCTGAAGAGCCTGTCTATCAGGTCAAGGTGCAGGGAAAGGTTCTGAATGTAACGCAGTCGGAACTGCTCGCGGGATACTCGCGGGAGGCGGATTACCGCCAGAAGACGGCAAGTCACGCACAAGAGAAAGCCCAGTTCCATGAGGCTGCTACCGCGAAGGCATAGGAGCTGTCATAGACGGCCAACCGATTGCATTCGATGGTCAACCTTTTGGCACAGGAACTCGTAGGGGACAAAGCCGAGTTGTCGCAGTTGCTGGAAACTGATCCGGTGGCTTATATCCAGGCAAGGGCTCGCTTCGATGAAAAGCAGGGTCGCTTGTTTGAGGCCTTCCGGGCGGCTGATGAATTTCAGAAGTCGCAAGTCACAGCAGCAAATCAGCCCCCTTCGCCTGAATTCGTGGCCGAGAAACAGGAACAGCTCCTGAATCTCATCCCGGAGTGGAGGGATCACAATAAGCAGGCGCAAGAGGCCGCTATGGTCGCGGGTGTTCTGCGTGGCGCGGGCTATCAGGACGACGAAATCAACGCCGTCTACGATCCTCGCGCGATTGTGGTGGCCCGCAAGGCCGCGCTTTTCGACCAACTACAGCAAGCCAAGGCCAAGAAAACGCAGGCTCCGGTTGCCCCGGTAAAGCCCGTTAAGGCTACGGCACAGTCTGGCGATGCACCTACTAACCAGTCAGCCAAGCAGGCATTTCAGAAGCTGAAGCGCACGGGCTCATTGGAGGACGCACTCGCCGCCCTCAATGCACGAGATAGGAATTAACTACCATGGCAGCACCGGCAACTACCTTTTAGTCCTACCAGGCGAAAGGCAATCGTGAAGACCTGAGCGACCTGATCGACAACATCAGCCCCGCCGAAACACCCTTCCTCTCTGGCCTCGCCAAGGAGACCGCCGAAAACACTTACACGGAATGGCAGACCGATGCGCTCCGTACGGCAGGTGCAAACGCACAGGTCGAAGGTGACGACGTATCTACCTTCGCGGCCGTCAACCCGACCGCACGTATCGGCAACTACACCCAGATCAGCCGAATTCAGTTCATCATCTCCAACACCCAGCAGGCTATCAAGTCGGCTGGCCGACCGAATGAGATCAACTACCAGAAGCTGAAGCAGGGCAAGGAACTCAAGAAGGACATTGAGTACGCGCTGCTCCAGAACACGACCTTTAACGCTGGCTCGGCCACGGTCGCGCGTCAGACGCGTGGCGTGCGTGGCTGGGTCGCCACTAACGTCTAGTTCGGCGCGGGCGGTGCTGCTCCGGTTCTGGCCACCAATACGGCTCCAGTGGCGGGTACGAATCGCACGTTTACCGAGGCGATGCTGAAGACGGCGATGCAGAATGCGTTTACGCAGGGCGGCTCGCCTGACACGCTGTTTGTTCGGCCTTCGGACAAGGTGCTTACCTCGGCATTCAATGGTGGCACGACGCGCTTTGAAGAGGCTGACAGTAACAAGATCCATGCCTCGTTCCAGGTGTACGTGTCGGAATTCGGTCCCATCAAGATCGTCCCCATTCGTACCGGCACCATCGGCAACTTCGCGTTCCTTGCGGATATGTCGCACTGGAAGCTGCGCCCCCTTAAGGGCCGCTGGATGCAGGATCTTGACCTCGGCCAGACGGGCGACGGCTACAAGTACGCGATGGTTTGTGAGTACGCGTTGCAGGCCTCGAATGAGGCGGCTTCGGCACTGGTCGCTGACCTGAGCTAATTCACCACAGGGAGGGGCCTTCGGGCCCCTCCCGACTTGGGGAAATCATGGAATTCATCACTAATACCTACGCTGTCACCAAGACGGGCAGCAATACGACGACGGGTGCAACATCGGTCAGCGGCTCGCTTCCTCTTGGGTCGGACGGACTTCCTCCTGACTACGTGTACGTCACGGCCACTCAGGCTGCGCACATTCGCTTCAGTGCTACGGCGGCACCTACCGCAGTTGCTACCGACTGGCTTCTGTAGCCCGCAGGCATCTATCGTTTCCGCACAATCAACATGCCGTACTTCGCCGTTATTCAGGATTCGGCGACGGGAACTGTCCACATTTCTCCCTTGGACGTCTGATGCGCACACAGGTTGTCCTTGACGATGACAAGATGACGGTTGCCTACACGGCCGACCTGACGTCCCTTGCCGACAAAGCCAAGGCGATGAGCAGTGCTGGTGACGTAGGGACCAAGGATATGAAGCTGGCTATGGAGGTTCACGACTTTCATGTCTATGCCTACATGAACAAGCGCGGCATCACCTACGACCAGTTCTGGCAAGATCCCCAGCACCTGAAAAACCTCCTGAACGATCCCGATAACGCTGACTTTCGCATCTGGAAGGGGCGCGTCTAATGATTAATGACTACAGCACGTTACAGGCGGCGGTGGCGGCTTGGCTTTCGCGTGCTGACTTGGCGGCTCGCATCCCTGACTTCATCCAGCTTGCTGAGGCAAGGATCTCAGCAGAGATTCGTGTCCGCCAGATGGATGCGGCCCTCTCTGGCGTGCTGGCAAACTATCAGGCCACGCTTCCATAGGATTTCGCGGAAGCACGGTCGCTGATAATTCAGATGGGTGGCGTTGAATTTTCACTTGAGCCGCAGTCGATTACAGAATCGTATAACCGAACCTTCGGAAGTGTGCCGCGCAATTTCCGTGTTGGGTCAACGGCCATACAGACATTCGGTGGTTAGGGCACAGAAGCCTACACACTGCACTACTTCGCAAAGATCCCATCTCTTTCGGATGCGACTCCCCAGAACTGGCTTATCCTCGCGCAACCACAGATCTACCTGTATGCAGCACTTCTTGAGGCAAGCGTCTATCTTCAGGATGATCCTCGTACGCCTGTATGGGGAACGGGATACAGCAATGCTGTGGCAGCCCTTGAGAAGGCAGATAGGATGGCTCGTCTTCGCAACGCCCGTATGCGTCCTGCAACGGCGGTGAACCCATGAGTTCAATCTAGCTCATTGGGTTTGGTCCGGACCTAGACCCATCAACGCCTGGCGTTTTGATGGACTGCGATAACATCATCCCTACCACGAAGGGATTTTCGTCCGGGAATAGCCTGGTGGATGCCGGGTTTAGTCCATTAGACAGCGCATGCAAGGGCGCTTATGTGGGAACCTTGCTCGACGGAACAAAACGGATTGTTGCGGGCACCCAGGCCAAGCTTTATGACATCGCCGGTGGTGCATGGGTGGATCGTAGTCGCTCAGGTGCATACACGGGCCTTTCACCATGGCGATTCACGATGTTTGGAAGCAACATCATCGCGACGAATCGTGCCCAGAGAATCTAGCAGGCGGCTCCATCGGGGGCCTTTTCTGATATTCCAACGGCTCCCGCAGCATCTATCGTGTGCTCGGCGTCCAACTTCGTACTTGCGTTCAACTGGTCAGATCAAACGGGAAGTTACGGCGATCAGCCGGATGGATGGTGGTGTTCCAACCTTTTTGACCAGACTGCATGGACGCCCACGCTTGGCTCTCAAGCTGCAAACGCCAGAATCGTTGACTCTCCTGGTCCAATCACTGCGGCGCGTGAATTCGGGGCGGATGTCGTTGCCTACAAAGAAAAGTCCATGTATCGAGGGCAGTATGTCGGCCCCCCGCTGATCTGGCAGTGGCAACGCATCCCGGGCGATATCGGCTGTTCCGGGTAGGAGGCTGTCGTTGTTGTAGCTGCGAGCCATTTCTTCGTTGGACCGAATGACTTCTTTGTCTATGACGGCACAGTGCCTAGATCTATCGGCGCTCCCGTCCGAGAGTGGTTCTTCACTAACCTAAACGGCCAGCAGCGTGCCAATATCAGGGGAGGTGCGGACCTGACGCGTGACCTGGTCTACTGGTACTTCCCAAGCACGGCCAGCACCGGAGTGTGCGATATGTGCGTGGTGTACAATATCCGTACAAACAAGTGGGGTAAGTTTTCCCGATCCATCGAGGCTGTGATCCAGTACTCTTCTGGCACGGTTACCTATGACGGCCTTGGGTCGCTGTACAGCACGTATGACAATCTCCCGAATATTGCCTACGACTCGCCATTCTGGATCGCGGACAACACTGTCCCTGGCGTTATTTCGACGGATCACAAGCTTTATAGTTTGACTGGCGTCCCTGGCCCCTCGTACATCGTGACGGGCGATATTGGCGATGAGACGAATTACTCCCTGCTCAAAAGGGTGACGCCGCGCTACCGGATCACGCCGCCATCGGCTTAGGCGACCAATCTCTACCGTTATGACCTTGGATCAACGCCGATTCAGGACTCAACGATTGCCTAGGCAAGGCAGCGCTTCGATTTTCTCCGCGTAGCCCGGTGGCATCGTGTTCGCATTGACTGGCCGAGCACGGTATCTCTTGATGGGTATACGCCAGACTTGAAGGCAACAACTCCCGAATGAAACTTTAGGTAAATCCCACCCTTCCATCGGACTCCCAGCAGCTCGTTCTAAGGCTGTCTGATCTGTTCCGAAATATCGCCACGTAGGTCAATCTACTGACGGAGGGACGAACGGCGGCTGTGTACAACGCGCAGGCTACCATTCCAACTCAGGGGCAGAACGCGCTGGGTGACTTCGTGCGAAATTCCGCGCCTGTCGAAGCTGGCTCAGCAGGTGCGAAATATATCGTGCACGGCTGGCAGTGCGTGGCGGCAGGCACGCCGGGCACATGGGTTCAGGTTAGAACACTGACGGGCAACTGATGAACGACTTGATTAATGGTGTAACGGCTGATGGCGTAATGCACTTCAGTCATGTCCATGACATTCGGCAGGTCTGGCCCATTGTTCGGCCGGGGATTGAGGAAATCATTTCCACGAACCATGAGCCATTCATCCCGGAGGATGTTTTTCACGCTATCGCGTCGGGCCACGCTGCCATGTATATGGTGACGAAAGGTGGGCACGAGTACGCAGGTTTTGCGGTCCTTGCCCCTCACCACTTTCCGTTTATGCCTCCGGCCCTGAATCTGTGGCTCGGCTACACAAAGGAGCCATCCACGGGGCACTATGGCATCGAGATTGCGAAGATGGTTCTGGCTAACTCGCCTTACGAGAGGCTTGTTTTCTGCACACCGCAAGACAAGTGGCCGGAACGGTACGCCACTAAATTGCACACATGGTATGAGGTGAATTGATATGGGCGGCGGCGGAACCCCGAGCAACACGACCACGACCACGAAGACAGAGCTTCCAGCATGGCTGTCGAATGCTTATACGTCCTTCTTCAATCAGACGAACGCAGTAAACGCTAAGCCGTATCAGTCTTATTCTGGCGACCTCACGGCGGCACCCACGGCCGACTAGAACTATGCGCTTCAGATTGCCCGGATGGGTGCGCAAGGCAACCAGTCGTAGAACGTTGCTCTCCAGAACCTACTGAATGGCGGCCAGAGCGTGAATGCTCAGCAGAGCCCATATGCTGGCCCGAACCAGTATATCGATCAGGTAGTGAGTAACTCGAATCGCGACATCACCGACTCATACCTACGCGGGGCTGGCGTGGGACTTCCTACGCAGTTCGCATAGGGCGGTGCATTCGGTGGATCTGCGATGCAACAGGCTCAGGATGCCAGTCAGCAGACTTTGGCGAAGAGCCTTTCAGACAACACAAGCAATCTGCGCTATCAGGACTACAACGCTCAGGCCGACAGGTGGCAGCAGGGTTTCCAAAATCAGCTTGCCGCCGCACAGCAGAACGCAGGGACCATCCTCAACGCTTCTAACGCCATCACTGGCACGGGCGCCTTGCAGAACCAGTATCTTAATTCGTATGCAGGGCTTGGCCAGTTGCAGCAGGACTACAACCAGGGAAATATCGACCAGGCTTACAACGACTGGTATCAGAAAAACTACGGTTACGATCAGCAGCGTCTGGCCAACTACGGAAACGCCCTGAACTCTACCTCCGGGTCCTTTCAGAGCACGGCCACGACGGGAGCAAACCCCGCATACAGGCCCAAGACGGCAGGCGGTGCGCTGGCCTCGGCGGGCGCAGGTGCAGCGGCTGGCTCGCAGATTTATCCGGGATGGGGAACGGCCATCGGAGCGGCCGCAGGCGCGCTCTCTTACTACCTTTAAGGCGTAGATATGGGTACTTTTGACTTTCTTTCCGGAACATCGGCTCCCAATCAGAATGCTGTGGCGGGGGCTAACGCATAGCAGTATTAGAGCATTGGGAATGCGGGATCGCCGCAGGGGATGGACTACTCGCAAATCCTTGGCGGTGGCAATGCTGCGCCGGTCACTCAGGGCCTGGACTTCTCCAAAATAGGCCAGTGGGCCCTTTAGCAGAATCAGTTCCCCGGTTCTGGCTAGAGCCAGCCTGGAACGGACTGGCAAAAGCTGCTCGCAAGTTATGGTGCGACAAAACCCACTCAGGCCACCGGCCAGACGCCACAGCTGCCAGGACGTAGCTCCGTCGCCCAACTTGGGCAAGTTCAGTAGTCCCCTGCGGGCTACGTGCTTCCTAATTATCCGACTCTTCTTGGTGGGCTTCGCTAATGGCTTGGTATGACGGTATTGTTGGTGACTAGCCAGGACTGAGCGAAGCCGATAAGCAGCAACTGGTGCGCGGTGGTCTTCTGCAAGCAGGCTTATCCGCACTTGCTGCAAACAATTCCCGGCAGGTCAGCCCCGGCGAGGCTCTTGCAGGTGGACTTCTCGGAGGACTTCAGTCGGTGCAGCAGGGCGGTCAGCAGCTTATACAGGACCGCTTCAAGCAGGCGCAGATGCAGGATCAGCAGCAGTAGATGCAGCGACGCCAGCAGATATAGGACCTTGCCCTTAAGTTCGCCAAGCCTGACGGAACATTTGATATGCCGGGCTATCAGTCGGCACTTAGTCAGCTCGACCCGTAGGCAGCGATGGAGCTTCATCAAAACGAATTGCGGAATCAGTTGGTGGGGTTGCAGTCGCAGAAAGCGCAGCGTGACTTGAATACGCCCGACATCCGAAAGATCGAGCAGGGGAGCAACATCCTCACACAGGAACAACAGGCCGATGGCAGTTACAAGACAATTGCCACGGCAGGACGCTTTGCCCCTCAGCAATCGGCGACATCAGCTCTTGCCCAGCAGATTGCGCTTCTCAAGCAGTACGGGGCGAGCGAGGATGACATTAGGGCAAAGCTGGGGATTGGCGGTGCCGCCAGCGGCGCACCGGTTACGTTCGACAGTCTGTCTCCCGCTGACAAGGCCACCGTGCAGTCGATTGTGGACGGACGCTATCCTGTTCCGACTGGCAAGCAGGCAATGGACCCCAACTGGCAACGCCTCGTGCAGGTGGCACAGCAGGTAGACCCAACCCTTGACGCTGGAAACTACAAGTCGCGTGCGGCAGCTCGCCAGGCATTCACTTCGGGGAAGCTTGGCGAGCAGGTGAAGTCTCTGAATACTCTCGCTGGTCATCTGAGTACTCTAAACGATGCACTCGACCAGCTCGACAATAGCAATTTTGGCCCACTGAATAAGCTGAACAATATCAGCGCTTCCCTCGGTAACACAGGCCGAGCTACATCTCTAGGTACCTATGGCACCGCAGCGAAAGCAGTTGGCGATGAATCTGCGAAGTTGTTCGCAGGTGGTCAAAGCGCTCTAGGCGACCGGCAAGAGATTGCTCATAGCCTTGACGCAGGGTTACCGAAAGAACAATTGAAGGCCACCCTAAGGACATATGCTGAACTTGTTCAGAGTCGGCTGGCCGCAATGCAAGATCAGGCCAACTAGTCCCTCGGTTATGGGTCCAAGAGCCTCTAGGTAGTCACTCCTAAAGCAGCCGCAACCTTTGCAAAACTTGCTGGTGGCGACGGACATGCTGCCGCGCCTTAGATGGGTGGCGGAACTATCGACCTCAACGCAAAAGACCCGCTTGGACTTGGCCTGTGACGATACTTGATGACATTCGACAGCAGTACCCCCAGTACGCCGATGTTCCGGACGGAAAGCTTGCGGCTGCTATCCGGCAAAAATACTACGCCGATGTTCCTGCGCCAGATTTCTACAGGAAGGCTGGGCTAGGGCATCTAGTGGGACTGGATGATGCTCCGGCTAACGGTCTCGGCACTGACTCTCAGAACTTCGGTGCGGGTGCGGGAAAGGCTGTTGCGGATACGTGGCAGGGCCTTAAGCAGGCCGCAATCGCCGTCCCAGCCTTTATTCAGCGACACTCCCTCGGATCGCAGGACGCCATCCCTGACGCGATCAATCCGGCGAGCATTTATGACCGCCTGAAGCAAGAGCAGCAATAGACGAACGATCAAGATGCGGCCCTCATGCACACGAAAGCCGGTATCGCAGGCAATATTGCGGGCTAGGCAGGGATGGCGGTTGCTGGCGGCACAGCGCTCAAGGGGGCGGGCCTAAGCGGCGGCATTCTTCCTGCTGGCTACCGTGGTGCGGCGGCATCTGGCGGCCTTCTGGGTGCGCTACAGCCGCTGGCAGGTGACTAGACGGAGTTGAGCCGAGCAGGCAACACGTTGCTTGGTGCTGGTGCTGGCGTGGCTGGCCAAGGGGCTGTCAACGTCATCGGGGCAGGTATCCGTGGCGCGAAAGGTCTTCTAGCCCCATTCTTTGGTGGTGGTCAGGACCAGATTGTTGCCAACACGCTAAGCCGGTTCGGCGGTGATGCCGCCAAACGGGCGACGCCCAGTGCCGTTCCGGGGGTTAACGCGGACCTTGCAGAGCAGACCGGTGACGCAGGTATTGCCCAGCTTCGGCGAGCCGTTTCGGATAGCGATCCGGCCATCGCTCGCCAGTTCGCCGAGCAGTAGGCCGGGAACAACGCATCACGTCTTGGCCTCCTTCAGCAGATGGCTGGCACGGAAGCTGATGTGGCCGCAGCTAAATCAGCTCGGGATACCTTGGCGCAGGCCAAGTATGGCCAGGCCTTTACCGACTTCAATTCGCAGCGACTCGCCAGGGAGCAGAACGCAGCAGCAACGCTGGTGCAAGGAAAAGCGGATGCCGGTCTTCTGGCGGGGTCTGGCATGCCGAAGCAAATTCAATAGGCTGCCCAAGAATAGGCATCAAGCATCCTCGCTCCGTCCGGGAAAATGCAGGAGCTTGCTCAACGCCCGGTAATCCAGTCGGCGATTAAACAGGCGAAAAATATCGCCGCGAATGCAGGCATAGACATCGGTGATCCGATGAGCACGTTGCAGGGCCAGCACTACGTCAAGATGGCTCTGGACGATGCGCTTAACGTCGCCCCTCAGATGGGTATCGGAAAGGCGGAACAGAACGCCATCGCCAGCGCCAAACGGGAATTTGTCGGGGAATTGGAGCGGCAGAACCCGGCGTACCGTGAGGCACGGCAGTCGTTCGCCCAGGGTAGCGCTCCAGTAAATCGGCTTGAGCTAGCTCAGGGCCTACTTGGCCGCGTCACGGCCAATCCAGCAGACATCGACGCGCTAGGTAATCAGGTGATCCGGCCTGACGCGTTCGGTCGCGCGGTTGGCAGTCTCGATCAGATGGCAGCGAAGATTACGGGGCAAAAGAATGCCTCAGCGGACGCCATCCTTAGCCCACAGCAGAAGGAAAGCATCCAGTCCCTTCTGGGTGATCTGAGTCGCGTCAAAGTGGCTAACAGTGTCGGAAAGTCGGCAGGATCTAATACTGTCCAGAACCTTGCCAGCCAGAACCTTTTGGGAGAGGCTGCTAACGGACTGGGCTTGCCAGGTCTTGCCGACAGCGGTCTACTGGGGACCGTCCTGCGGCCGCTGGACGCTCTTTATAAAATGTTCGGAACAAATGACACGATAAAGTCTAAGCTGGCCGGCGTAATCGCCAACCCGCAGGCGCCTGAGTCGCAGGCAATCATCGCGAGGATGACAGCCAAGCAGCGCTCAGCCCTTGCGGATGTCGCGGCCGGAGCTTCTGGGCTTGTAAGCCAGTCGTCCGCTCTCGGTGTCCGTCAGTAGGCGGCGTTTCAACGCTGATTCCGGCATCCACTTAGCAATGGCCATGGCAATGAGTCGGGCCGTCCCGAAGAGCAAAATTCCTATTGCTGGCGCAATAATCAGCCCTAAGAATAGTCGAACGAAGAACGATTGAGGATCAAACATGGGTGTTCCTGTAAAGATGTAGGATTTGTTCACGATTGCTGCCAACAACAGCCCCGCTGGCTCGGACGCAATTGGAAATAGTCTTGATGATTACCTGCGCGCAGGCTTCGCAATCACCCGGAGCACGAACGGCATTTCTTCGGCGTCCATTCCCTCGGCCTCTACCACCGATCTCGGTACGGCTGACGCAGAGGCGGTTACGGTCACCGGGGCTTCTACTATCACTAGCTTCGGAACCGTCGCGGCAGGCATAAAGAGAGAGGTGTATTTCTCGGGCGCCTGCACGATCAAAAACTCATCGGCAATTGTTCTCGTCGGTGGCGGAGACATCACGACAAATGCTGGAGACGTGATTACCTTTCGCAGTCAAGGTTCAGGCAACTGGACGCAGGTAAACTCATCGCGTCCGGTTGGCGACATTACCCTCAGCGGGAAAAATCTCGTCTCTGCGAAAGATTCCACCATCGCTAATTCAGTCAATAACCCAACAAGGGGCCTTGTCATTCAGGCTGAGGTTTCCGGTACATCGGCTTAGGCCGCTTATATCAACTTCATTCGCCAAGGGCAGTACGGCATAAACTTCGGCTTAGACGCAGACAATGTACTAAAGATTGGTGGAGGTTCGCTAACCACAACGACTTACCGGGTTGTCCATGAAGGCCTCACTTCCGTGAATCTTCCTGGAGCCCTGTCAGTGACAGGAACTACTACCACTGGGTAGCTTAATGCCGTTGTGACGAGCGGCTTCGGGGCCATCGTCCGAGCCACCGATTTCCCCGTTCTACGTGTTACGCGAGGGGCCTCTGGAACCGGCCAGCGAGTGGATATGTACGTGGCCACGGGCGGAACGAACACAGCCATTGATTCCTACAGCGATGCGGCATCAGTGGCTCTACCCATGAGCTTCAATGCTAGCGGAGGCTAGGTCACATTCGGAGGGACCATTACGGCTCCGACTGTCATCCAGACCTCTGACAGGCGCCTCAAGAGGATCATTGGGAAGTTCAAGCCGCGAAATCTTTCATGCCTCCAGCTCAAGAGTTGGACGTGGAAGAAGACGGACGAGTACGCCGTTGGCCTTGTCGCTCAGGAGGTTCGCAAGGTCGCCCCTGAGTACGTCTTTACGACCCACGAGGGATACCTTGGCATCGACAAGGCAGCTATTGCCTTGGAGCGAGTGGCCTTCCTTGAAGGCGTCCTGAAGAAGGCGGGGCTACTGTGACGCTTCCTGCAACGCCACCTATTACGCTTGGGCAGGTCTACGCTGAGTTTGGGGCACCCGCAGGTAGTCCTCTTGGATTCTTTCTTCGCGGCGGACCCTATGTGCCAAACACGGCCCAGAACGCAAATGTCCCGACCGCACTCCCTATATCTATGGGGCAGCTTTGCGGAGCATCCGCAACCACCACCATCAACGTCACTCAGCCCGACGTGACGGGATCGACATCGGTAGGCACGGGCAACGCCATCATTGGATCGGCTTCGGCAAGCGCATCAGGTGGAACGCCACCGTACACATACAATATTTCGTATGTCTCGGGGGCCGCGTTTACCATTTCCACACCTACCAGCCCAACAACGGCATTCCGCCGCCTTGCCAACCCACCGGCCGGGACGGTGAGCGGCGTTTATAGTGTTGTCGCCACTGACGCTGCTGGAGCCACGGGAAGCAAGAGCTTCACGGTAACGGACAACAGAATGTAATCAATCCATGAGAATCACTGGCGGAGGCGTTCGCGGTGATTTAAAAATCTGCACATATGTTGCACATGGTACGCCTCAAAGCCCCATCTTAAGCCAATTTGCGATTCCCAGTCCGGGCACCATCTGAGGGTTCCAAAGGCGTTTTGACCCGTTGCGCAGCAACGCTTGAGAATTCTCGGGCGCAAGTCAGCGCATGACAGGGGATAAGTCGACATGGTGGGGAACGATACCGAGGTACTGGACGCATTCTTGGCTAACCCCTCGGATGAGCTGGTGGTGTTCCAGCAAAAAGTGCCGGGTGTGGATGACGAGAACGGGGAGGGGGCTCTCGACGCCATACTGATGGAACACAAGGCTCGCTTCGCCAGCTGGCGCGAACTGTGCGAGTCGAAGTTAGGGACGCCCGACGCGACGCACAAGACGCGTGGGGAGTGGGTATGGGAGCTTCATCCCGATGCCGGTGCACTAAGCGCCTGGGAGCGCGGTGACCGCTTCCTGTTCGTTGCGTCGTGCCAGGCCGGCCGCGACACACCACTTCAGATTGTTCTTGGGTTTCGTGAGCCTATGGACCCCGACGAGCGCATGGAGCTGGAATAACCAGCCGGCCAGCGCCGAGCCAGCATCGCGAACGTTTTGATTTCTGTGTTTCGAATTCAATGCAGGTAGTTGTAATGTGCCCATCGTCTGTTTTAGACTAAGCGGCTCACGACGCGGGAATAGCTCAGTTGGTAGAGCACGACCTTGCCAAGGTCGGGGTCGCGAGTTCGAGTCTCGTTTCCCGCTCCAGATTTCAAACAAAACCCCGGGCTTGCCCGGGGTTTTGTTTTTTTCCGTCGTGCAAAGCGCTGCCCAGTCCTTGACGGGGCATGTACGGCATCCCTACGCAGCGCCGCCTGTCTTGGCTTCCTCACGCATTGAGGAGTTCTTATGACCAAGCCCCCGGCTGACCATGCGCCTCGTCTTGTCGATCCGACGAAAACATTCCCCAGTCCTCCGTTTGATACGCCGAAGCAGTCCGCGCCAGGATCGGTAAACAAGCTGGAACCTAAAGCCGATCACGGCGAAACAAGCTATCGCGGCTCGGGCAAATTGAACGGCCGCCGAGCGCTGATTACGGGGGGCGATAGCGGGATTGGCCGCGCGGTGGCGATTGCGTTTGCGCGCGAGGGAGCTGACGTGGTGATCGCGTATCTGCCCAGCGAAGAAGCTGACGCGCATGAGGTGATCGCGTTGATCGAAGCGGAGGGCAGGACGGCGCGAGGCATGGCCGGTGACCTGAAGAGCTAAGCCTTCTGCCAGTCGCTGGTTGCCGACGCCAGCGCTGCGCTGGGTGGGCTGGACATCCTCGTCAATGTGGCTGGAAAGCAGACGCATCAGGAATCCATGGTGTTACTGGCGGCAATCCGCTCCCGTGAAAAGCCGGGCGCTGTGCAATCGACACATCCTCGCCGCACAGCGCTCCTGTCGATACCTCTGCGTGGCATTCACCGCGCACGTTCCGTGTGTGAATGGCGCGCTTATCCTTGTAGGAGAATGCCTCGTCGTCGAGTAAGCCCGCATCCGTACGTGTGTAAGCAGATGACCACACGCTCTCGCCGAAACGTCTGACTGGTGCCCTCAAGGACGATCACGCCGGCCAATGAAGTTCAGTGTCCGGCCGCTTTCGCGTGCGCTGCGCCGGAACCATCCTTGCAAGGCAAAGATGGAGATCACGCCATTTCAGACGATCTCTATCCGGGCACTTGCCACGCCGCTCCTACCATCCGCGTCCACTGATCCTGTGAAGGACCAGTGCGCGGACGCATGCGTTGCACGCTTCACGATGAAGTGCATGAGGTCGCGTGTCGGATGGGGCTTTGGCAGTCCATGGGCGAGGTCGTTTGGACGTCCGTGCGATTTCCATGTCCTTATGCATGTCGGGAGGATGCGGTCGCTACCCTTGTGGCGACCACATCCTCCCGATGGATGAAACAACCATCGAAGGATTCATGCGAATGAAGCATATCAAGATCGTTTCCGCCATCGTGCTGACCGCAGGTATCGTGGCGGCTGGCATGGCCAACGCCGCTACCATTGGCGGCGGCACCATCACGTTCTACGGAACGGTCAAGGACAACACCTGCTCCGTGGTGGGTGGTCCGGGCACGAACCAGGGTCGTGGCAGCTTTGAAGTCCGCCTGGATGACGTGAATGAGTCGGACCTGGCCGCCGCGGGCGACACCCATCCAGGTCGCACGTTCTCGATGCTGGTGGGTTCGCTGCCGGAAGACAATTGCGACACCACCAAGCTGGCACGTCTCTCGTTCCAGACGCTGGGCAACATCAATCCGTCCACCGGTGCTCTGGAAAATATCTGGACAGGTCTTGGCGCGGCAGCGACCAACGTCAATATCCAGCTGACCGAAGAAGACGACACGCCGATCAACCTGGCGCGCTCGTATGTCAAGGATGCAGTGATTGACGCCAATGGCGAAGCTTCGTTTGTTTACAAGGCGCGCTATCTGGCCGCTGGTGGTGCAGCGACGTCCGGTCAGGTGAAGGCCGACCTGATCTATTCGGTTGACTACAACTGATTCCCTCGTAGTTGATTTCCGCGTCAGCGACCGTTTGTTCGGTCGCTGACACTCCGACGACAGGAGACATCTGGCATGTCCTACATCCGGCATTGCGCCATTGCGGCGTTCGCGGTGTGCCTGGGAGCACTCGCAGGACAGGCACGCAGTGGAGTGATCATCAGCGGTACGCGCGTGGTCTATTCATCGGAAGAGAAGGAGGTGACGGTAAAGCTCACCAACAAGGGGGAGCGACCGGTGCTCGTGCAGGCGTGGCTTGATTCAGGCGACAGCTCCTTGTCACCTGAACAGGCCAAGGTTCCGTTCGTGCTATCGCCTCCTGTGTTTCGCATGGAAGGTGGCAAGGGACAGGCCGTGCGCCTGGTGTACACGGATGAGCCGTTGCCGAAGGACAAAGAAACGTTGTTCTGGTTCAACGTGCTTGAGATTCCCCCAAAGGCAGGGAAGGATGCGACCAACGCGCTTCAGTTTGCGCTGAGAACGCGCATCAAGGTTTTCTTCCGGCCGGAAGGGCTTCACGGTGAGGTCGAGTCCGCGGCGTCCCAGCTCACGTGGAAGCTGGCCAGAAACGACGCCAGCAGCGATGTCATTCTGGAAGTCGTCAACCCGACGCCTTATCACGTGAGCTTCAGCGAAGTCGGGCTGATGGCCGGCGACCGGTCTGCCCGGTCGCGTAATGGTGGCATGGTGCTTCCCCGTGGTACGACAACTTTTCCGCTGCCGGATTCTTCCGGTATGAACCTTGGTGAAGCGAGGGCGCACTTCAAGGTCATCAATGACTATGGCGCAGTGAAATCCATGGACGCGCCAATCGGTCGCTGACCCTCCGCCGCACTCAATCGCCGGCGTGATCGGCCATGCTGCTTTCAAGCGGCAAGGTGTTGGCTTTGGCCGCTTGTTTGGAGGTATCGCTATGTTGTGTCGTGCCAGGAGGCCAGAGGTGAGTCTGCCCGATTCCCCGTGGAAGACCTCGTTGCTTCCTGCGCTCGTTCTCGGTTCTGTAGCAGCGCCGGCTGGCGCCGCTTCAGTCGAGGCCGTTGACGCGTCTGGGGTAGAGCTCATTCAGTTCAACGAGAACTTCCTGTCATCCGGTAGTTCCAACGCAAAGGTGGATCTGACCCGGTTCGAGAGGGCCAACGCCGTCCTTCCCGGCACGTACCGGGGCGACATCATCGTCAACACGTCCTGGCAGTCGCGCTCGGATATCACCTTTGTCAGCGCGAGCGATGGCGAGAGTGTGCAGCCATGCTTCGACGTGAAGACGCTAAGCGGCTTCGGCGTGGATCTGCAGGCGATTGCAAGCGATGCAACGCACGCGCCGGCCAGGCCGATACCAGCGGCGGGTACGTTCTGTGGTGCGCTGGAAGATTACGTGCCTGGCGCTTCAGCCCTGTTCGATGTTTCCACACAGGAGCTGGCGATCAATGTTCCCCAGATATACATGGCGAGCACGGCCCGGGGCTACGTCGATCCGTCCCAGTGGGACGACGGAATCAATGCAGGTGTTCTCAACTACAACGCGAATGTTTATCGCTCGGGAAGCCAGAATACGTCGGACACCAGCGGTTACGTTGGCATCAACGCATCGTTGAATCTCGGCTCGTGGCACGTGATGCATGTTGGCGCACTGAACTGGTCACAACGCTCGGGGCGCAACTACCAGAACAGTTCCACCTATCTCCAGCACGACATTGCCTCGGTGATGGGGCAACTGGTCGTGGGTGACACCTTTACCCCCGGCGACATGTTCAATAGCGTGCGCGTGCGGGGCATGCGTCTATACAGCGACCCGCGCATGTTGCCCAACTCGCAGCGCGGCTACGCGCCGGTAGTTCGTGGTATCGCCGAAACGAACGCGCACGTCGTTGTACGCCAGGGCGGTTACGTCATCTATGACACGAATGTTGCGCCGGGTCCGTTCGCGATCGACGATCTCTATCCAACAGGAACCAACGGTGATCTGAATGTGGAGGTCATCGAGGCGGACGGTCGCGTCAATCACATCGTTGTGCCGTACGCATCCATCGCCGAGTTGCTTCGGCCCGGTCAGGTGCAGTGGAGTGTGGCGGCAGGGCAGGTTACTCAGCAAAATCTGCGCGAAACCCCCGGTCTGGTCCAGGCGACGCTTCAGCGTGGCCTGTCAAACAGCGTCACCTCCTACGGGGGTATCACGTATGCCAACGGTTACCGGTCTGCCGTTGTCGGTTCCGCTTTCAATACGCGTATGGGGGCCGTGTCGCTGGATGTCACGCACGCCAGTAATCATGCCCCTGGGAATCGGAAGACCCGCGGTTGGAGTTATCGCCTGGGATACAGTGCCAATGTTCCGGTCACGGGTACCAACATTGCACTGGGTGCTTATCGTTACTCCACGGGCGGTTTTGTAGGGCTCGACGATGCGGTCCTTCTGCGCGACGCCAGCGCGCGTGGCCCCCAGGGTGCCGACGTGCAACGCCAGCGAAGCCGTTTTGACGTCAACATCAATCAGCCGCTGGGCGAAGATCGGGGGCAACTGTTCCTGACCAGTTCCACACGGGATTTCTGGGCAGGCGGCGGTCGCCAGATAGATTTCTCGGCTGGTTACAGCCATCGCTGGAAGTCGATCAATTATAGCTTTACAGCGCAGCGCAGCAGGATCAGTGACTACTCCGTCCTGGCGCCTGTCTACGACGTCGGTGGCGTTGCCCCGACGTTTCGTCCCAACCGGGTGGAAGGCCGGCGCGATACTCGGTTCTTCGTCACAATCAGCATGCCACTGGGCACAGCAAGCAGATCGCCGCATCTCGCGGCGACGTTCGATCGCGCGCAGCAGGGTGGAAACAGCACGCAATTGAGCGTCAGTGGTGCGCTGGGCAGGAAGGCCAGTGCAGGCTATGGCATCAACCTCAGCCAGAATGCCAACGGCAACGCGATCAATGCGAACATGAATTATCGAAGCCCGATTGCCCAGTTGGCGGCGGGCATCGGACAGGGGCGGGGCTATCGTCAGGTAAGCGCGAATGCTTCCGGTACCGTGGTTGCGCACTCCGGCGGATTCACGCTGACGCCGTATTCCGGCGACACCTTTGCGCTGGTGCATGCGCCGGACGCGGCGGGCGCCTCCGTAGAAGGCGTGCAGAGCGCTGTTGTTGACGCTCGCGGCTACGCAGTGGTCGCAGGCCTGCAGCCCTATCAGCGCAATACCGTATCCATCGATCCAAAGGGAAGCCGCGCCGGCCTTGAGCTGAAGACGACCACGGCCAGTGTGGCGCCGCGCGCCCGCTCGGTGGTGGCGCTGACGTATGAAACGGTCAGCGGCCGGGCATTGATGATTGACTCAGTGCTCTCCGATGGCGCGGCACTGCCATTCGGCGCCGTCGTGTACAACGCCGAAGGCGAGAGCGTTGGCGTGGTGGGGCAGGGCGGTCGCGTGTTTGTACGCGGGATAGACGAGTCATCCGGGCTGGTCGTGAAGTGGGGTAGTTCGGCCGACGAGCGCTGCCGCATCCAGTTGGATCTGCCGCCAGCGAGCGACAAAAAAAAGCAGCGTGACTTCGAGCGATTTCACCTTCCGTGTGTCAAAGAGCGCGACTCCAGGCAGTGGACCGGTCGATATGGGCCGGATGCCAACTGGACCGCCATGACGCCCGTTCACAACGGCCTGGTCGCAACGTGTCCATCTCAGCCTCAGCCGCTCATGTCGCAGCGGCACGACGAGCCGGTTAAGCGCGACGTGTTTCTCTCTTTGAGAACCCAGGACCTATGACCATCCATATCGTGATGATTCGTCGACATGTCAGTAGACACCGCGCCTTGTCGTGCGTGATGGGTCTTGCCGCACTGGGCACGCCTGTCGTGCCGTCGCAGGCGCACAACAGCACAACGATCACGGTAAGGGGAGCGATTGAACAGGGGACGTGCGAGCTGTCGGTGGGCTCGCGCGACAAGAAGGTTGAACTGAAGGCCATCACCCTTGCTGACCTGCCGGCCAGCGGAGTGATTCCTGCTGGCGGTGACTTTCAATTGCAGGTCATCAACTGCAGCCCGGGCCTTGTCGATGCAACGTTCACCTTCACCGGCAGAGGAGACCCCATTGATCCATTGCGCTGGTTGAATACCGGCACCGCACGCGGCGTGGCCGTGGAGCTTACCGATGCAAAAGGCGCCACGATTGATGCGAACGGAAAGAACAACGCGCGCACGGTGGCCGTGACAGCAGGCCAGGCAACGATTGATCTCATTGCGGCGTATTGGCGGGTGTCAGGCACGGCTGCCCGCTCGGGGTCCGTGCTGGCAGAGGCAACGGTTGAAATGTCTTACGAATAGCGGCCTTCCACGAGCTGAAACTGAAATACGTCGACTCTGTTCGATTTGGCCGTCTGTTCTGATGCGCATCCCTGGCGTCAGACATCATGTGCGGGAGAAGTTCATGACATCGCTTTCGACGCCGGCACGCAATTGCTTCCTCATGCAGATTGCGTTTCCGTCCCTTGCTGCGTCCTTGCTGGCAGTGTTCTCGCACAAGGCGCTTGCAGAGAATACGACCACGGTCACGATCAAAGGCATCGTGGAGGGAGGTACGTGCGACATTTCGGTAGGAGATCGTGACAGGACAGTCGAGCTGGCTACCCTTCCCTCATCGCACTTCAACAGCAACGTGAGTGGAGGCGACAAGGATTTTTTCATCACCGTCGACAACTGCGATGACGATGCCTTGATCGCGCGGTTCGCATTTTCCGGAAGCGCAGCTGATCCGCCGTTCCATGAGGTTTTCAGGAATCTCGGTGACGCAAAAGGTGTAGGCGTACGCATCTACTTCAAGGGAGATGGGTCGGACTCGGTGATCTACCCCGGGCGCCATATCGACTGGTGGGTGACCAACCATCAATCCCGTTTGCACGTCGCGGCGCAGTATTACAAGGTCGGAAACAATGTCGTGGCGGGGAGTGTCATTGCCCCGATTCAGCTCGACATGAGTTATCTGTAGCGACGTTTTCGTCTGCGCAGATGCATCGTGCTGGCGCAGACATCGGGATCGCGCCAGCAAGTTGGCAGCCCCTTTTTGTCAGAGGTAATGATGGTGCTCACGTTTGATTTGGTGTTTTTTCGCAGGTCGCTTTGTCTGGTGCTGTTGTGCGCACCATGTATCGTTCAAGCCGCGTCTTGCCGTGTCGTGGGCTTGGGCATCTACGTCCTGTTTACATCACCAAAAATCAAGGTAAGTCAGTACGATCCGATTGGAAAGGTTCTGTGGAGCGAAACGAAGACCTATTCCGCTGATGGCTTCCGTTGTGATCCATACGACTCCAACGTGAACCCCGGGCCGGTCATGGTTTATACCCCCACGTTCTCAGGTTCCTTCAACAGTGAGAACATGCCGATTCAACGAACGAACATTTCGGGAGTCGGATTTACCGTGAAGGATCCGGACACCGGCAAATACTGGACTCATTCTCACGTCTATTTTGGGATCGACTGGTATTTCACGATGGATGGAACGGGTCGCCCTTTGCCGCCGCGCGAAAGGCGCATTCAGATCGACTACTACAGAACGCGCGAGAGCGTGGGCAGTGGAGGCACTCTGAACACGCCATTAGGGGCCTCCGCGATCTCGCATGCCACCGTTGTCGCCACTCAGACGGCTATCGAGTTCAATAACGGATGGGGTCAGGTCATCGTTGAAAATCCCACGTGTGATATCAGCGTGGGCGATCTGAATAAGCGGGTGAAGCTCAATCCGGTGAGAGCGCACGATTTTCGTGATACGCCGGGTATTGGCACCACGGAATTCAGCATTCGCGCAGATCAATGCCGTCTGGGGGCGATCGCTGCGACCTTCACTTTTGCCAATGGCACTCCGGACCCTGCAAACCCGCTCATCTTCAAAAACACAAGCGTGGGTGGTGCAACGGGGGTAGGCATCCGCCTGTTTACCGGTGCAGACGAAACCATCGGTGCCAATGGAACCAACAACTCACGTCGGGTCACGATCACGGGCGGTAGCGCGACGTTGCCATTAAAAGCGCAGTACTACAAAACCGGGGCGTCGGTCGGTAAAGGCGCTGTGGAAAGCCAGGTCCGGCTCAACATGAGCTACAACTGACGAACGTCGCTTCGTGTTGCGACAGGCTCGCGCAGTTGGTCGGCGTCGCATTTCAGCTTCAGAAATTTCGCCCTGGCATTGCCGTGGGTGTCGCAGCGAACGACACCGGTCAGAAATCGCACGCGACTGGTTTCTGGCGAAACTGTTGCCAGTGTCCTCGCGGTCCATACTGGTCTTTCGCGCGCACGGCACGTGCCGTGCGCGCGGAAAGGTCAGCTTCTGTCTGCTTTGTGGTTGTCTTCGCCGGTACCGTCCAGCGCATCGCCTGACGAGTCGGTGGGCGTTTGCCGGTCAGGATTCCGGTCATCCTTTCGACGGGCCTCGGCGTCAGCTTCCTGACCGGGCACAGCCGGGGGACGATTTTTTTCGTTCGCCATAACGGATCTCCTTGCAAGGGCACGATTGCCTTGAGGAGAACCATGGCGCCTGTGCCCTGACGGCGGCGTAGGCGCCTCGTGAGCGTGCCGTGCTCAGTGGTGCGTGCGGCGCCCGCGTGGCAGGGCGACTGCGTCAGGGGAGTTGTAGAAGCTGTCGCGCAGCGCCTGCTCGGTCAGCAGGGGTACGAGTACGGCCATCCAGCCTTCGGCAAAGGCGCGTACATCGCCCAGATCGTCGTCAGGCCGATACGTCGTCATGGCCTCGGAGACCGCCTGGATGACGGTTTCCGGATGCGGATGAGTGGCCAGAGCGAGTTCAAGAGCAGATTGGGCAGCAGCCAGTGAGCCGCGCAGGTAGGGAGAATCTTCCATGTATGCCTTCCTTGTCGTTAACCGGGCCGGTGAGCCTGACGTCTCCGAACCCGAAGTATCCTGTCGTAAAACCGACAGACGGGCGCGGCATAATCCCGTGCGAGCCGCTGGGGGAGAAGATGACACGATCCTCAGGCCGTGTCACGCAAGTGCGTAGGCGCTGGCCGCTATTGAGTGACAAGGCTAACGACGATGATGTCGGGGCGCTGGCTGTCGGCCCTGCACATCTGGCATTGTATGCCGGACCTGTCAATTTCCGGCCCAGTCGGGCGTAACCGATATACAGTCGGCCCAGGGAGGGCAATCGTATGATTAACGTGGTACTCGTTGATGACCACGAGCTGGTACGCACCGGCTTCAGGATGATTTTGCAACAGCACCCCGACGTGCGGATACGTGGCGAAGCGGGCACGGCCGAAGAGGGCATGCGCCTGATTCGTTCAACAGGCCCTGATCTCGCGCTGATTGACGTGCATATGCCCGGCATGAGCGGCGTGGAGCTGACCGAGCGCATTGTCCGCGCCAAGCTTCGTACGAATGTAGTGATTCTGACGGTGGTCGATGACGCGCGCTTTCCGAAGCGTCTTCTGGATGCCGGTGCACTCGGCTATCTCACCAAGGCCTGCTCCGCTGAAGAGCTCATGTCGGCTGTCCGTCAGGTAGCTTCCGGCAAGCGTTATCTGGCGCCTTCCGTGGCTCAGCAGCTGGCGTTGGCCACGCTGGACGGGTCTGATTCACCTTTCGACAGCCTCTCCAGTCGCGAGATGGAAGTGGCCATGATGCTGGTGCGCGGCATGCCGCTCACGATGATCGGTGACCGTCTGAATCTAAGTCCGAAAACAGTATCGACCTACAAGCAGCGTCTGATGGAAAAACTGCACGTCGATCACATCGTCGGCCTGGCGCATCTGATGACCGTGCATGGGCTTCTGGATACCCATAACCATCAGGTCGGTGCCTGATAAAACGCAGCCCAATGTTGTGAAGTGAAGAGCGTCGGCTTGTCCGGCGCTTTTTTGTTTTGGGGTTGGAGTGACGTATTTTCGCGAGCGTCCTGCGCCCCCGAACTCGCCCCCCGCCAACGGGCGTCCACGGATTTTGCGGAACATGGTTGGGTGATGAGATTGAGCATTTACTCATGCAGGCGCGACGCGACCTCGCCTTTACGTCCGGTGGCCCGTCCTGAAATGAGCTGACACCTTTTCCCTCAAGAAAAGGCGAGTCCGTGAATTCAGGGTCAAACGAACGCAGCGTGATTACACCCTGGCCTTTACATGGTCCGTGGCGGCGCAGGTGGAAAAAGGCGAGCTGACCGATAAGCAGGCGCAGTCACGCTATGGGATCCAGGGGCGCTCGACGGTGCTGGTGTGGCTGCGCGAGCATGGTCGGCACGACTGGACCAAAAGTGCGTCATGGGTCGCGTAAAAAAGCCTTTGGGCAAGTCCTCGCGCAAAAGCCCGTCCCCGGCTTGGAGCCGGCAAGGGTATTACCAGCACTGTCGACGACAAGCGGATCGCGCGGTTCGCAGCGCCACGGTGGTGGGCCAGGTGCAGGAGGTACGGCTGCGCAAGCCTCGTATCGGCATCGGCTGGGACGTGATGCCCTGTTTGCGCTGCCGGGGGGTGCCCGCTTGCTGGTCGCGCCCAGCAGGAAAGGGGAGTTGCCGCTGCAACGGCCGGCTGATCTGCGACAGGCCCGACAGATGGTCAGGGAGTCGGTGGCTATCTACAACCACGAGCGTCCTCACCTACCGCCAAAATGAAGAACGCCCGATGGACCTCATCGGGCGTTCTTTCGGCAGTACCAGCCTGCTGCTATACCGTCCTTGCAGGTGTCAACCTAAATCAGGACGGGCACGGAGACTGGGCGATCAGTCTTCCTTCGACGGGTCCCGTACATCCGTCGGTTCCTGGCGCGGACGCGTCAGGAGATCACCCTGGGCAGGCGGCGTCCACGCGGGCGCAGATACCTTCACGTCGGAGCTGACCGGTGCTTCCGGTGCCTTCGGCGCGACCGGGGCAACGACGACGGGGGCCGGCGAAGTCTTCGGCGCTTCCGGCGCGGCCACGACGGGCGCCTTGGTTTCCACCGGCTGAACCTGCCTGGAAACGGGCGCCGGCGTGGTCACGGGTGCGGCAGCGTCGGTGCTTTCGTCTGCGTCCGGGAGCATGCCACGAGCGGGAGCGTCCAGCGGCGAGGCGGGCTTTTCGCTGACAACCACCGGCTCGATGGCAGGCGTTTTCGGCGCTTCAGCCTTCACCGGCTCGGCCACCGGCTTTGCAGCTTCGGCAGTCGGGGCGGGTGTCGGCGCAGGCGTGGGCGGTGCAACCGCAGCCGGTGCGGCTTCGCTGACTTCCTTGGCGGCATGCGACGGAGCGGCAGTTGCGGCGACGGCCGGAGCCTCACTCGAAACCGGCGTGGCCACCGGCGTCGGAGCCGCAGCCACCGGAGCCTTGGCTTCGGGCATGACGGGCGTGGGTGCCTTCACTTCGGGTTCTGCGTGAACGGCAGTATCCGGAGCCTTGGCGGTCGGCGTCGGTGTTTCGATCGGAGCGGGCGTGCGCTTCGGGGCTTCTTCAGCCGGAGCGGACGATGCCTCGATCTTCTCCACCGGAGCCGGCGTCACCGGAGCTTCAACCGCCGGAGCGGCCGGCGTCGGGGCGACGACGGGCGCAGCCGGGCGCGTGGCCTCGGCCAGCGGAGCTGTGGACTCGGTCTGGTCGCGCTCGGTCGTGCGGGCGTCGGCGGCATCGGCAGGCGTGGCCGTGGCCACCGGGGCCGGCCTGATGGGCGCAGGCGTGGCCGCAGCGTTCGCCTTCGGCGGCGTGCTGCCCGGAATGGGCGGCAGCGGCGGCAGGCTCAGTACCGGTGCGGGCACAACGGGCTTGCTGTCGGCGTCACGCGACGGGCGCGTGGCAGCGGCAGACGTGGGGGCTTCCACCGCGAAAGCGGCTTCGGATGCAGCGGCCGTGTCCAGAACCGGCGGGACGCTGGCGCTGACGCGTTCGGTTTTGCGCGGTGCTTCGTTCGAGGTTTCGCCCTCGTCGACACCGTCTTCGTCGTCGAAATCGGAACCATCGGCGGAGCCGGCATTCGTTGCACCCGTCTCATCCTGGCGACGGCGGCGACGGCCACCACGACGGCCACGACGACGGCGCTGGCCACCCTCGGTGTCCTTGGTGCCATCGGTGGGAGCAGAGGCGTTGTTGACGTCCACGATGGAGGTATCGCCATGGACGGCGTCATCACCGGCGGAGACGACGACAAGCTTGTCCTTGTCGATCACCGCCTCGGCAGTGGCGGCGGCAGCCGGAAGCTTTTCGGCGGACGGGCGCGGCTGCTGCTGGCGCTCGGCCTTGGGCTGCTGCTGTGCCTGCTGCTTGCGCGGCTCGCTGGCCTGCTGCTGCGGTTGATCCTGACGACCCTGGCGACCACCGGCCTGTGCCTGCGCGTTGCGCTGCTGGCTGTTGTCGCGCTCCGGGCGCTCGGCACGCTCACCGCGCTCGGCACGCGGCTGCTTGCCGCTCTTGGGCTGCTGATCCTTGCCGCCGCGACCCTGCTGTTCCTTGCCGCCGCGCTGCTGGCGCTGCTGCTGGTTGTTGTTGCCACGGCCCTGGGCCTGGCCGCGGTCATCACGATCACGACGCTGGCCGCGCTGAGCCTGCGGCTGGTTGTCCTGACGCTTCGGTGCGGCGTCGGCCTCCGGCTGTGCGGCCGTTGCGCGACGGAACCAGCCGGCGATGGCTGCAAAGAAGCCACCGCTCTGTGCGGGCGCCCTGGCGGGGCGTGCGGCAGCTACCGGTGCCTCGACAGCCTCGGCGGCTTCGTCGCGCACCGGCGCGGGCGTGGAGGGCACGACGCCGGTCACCAGCGGCTGCTCGCCGCTGCCCAGCGCCTGACCCATCTTGGGCAGCGCGGTGGCAGACACGGGCGTCACGCGCTCGTAGCTCGGCTTGCTGTGCTCGCCCATGTCCGCTTCGCGGATGCGGGTGATTTCCAGGTGCGGGGTTTCCAGCTTGTCGTCGGCCACCACCACCACGTGCACGGCATGGCGCAGCTCGATCTCGACCACGCTGGCGCGCTTCTCGTTGAGCAGGAAGTTGGCGACGGCGGGTGGCGACTGGACCAGTACCTGTCCCGTGTTTTCCTTCATCGCGTGTTCTTCGATGAGGCGCAGGGTCGACAGGGCAAGCGATTCCACGCTGCGGATGTGGCCGTGGCCTTCGCAACGCGGGCAGACGATCTGCGTGGCTTCGCCGAGGCTCGGGCGAAGACGCTGGCGCGACATTTCCAGCAGGCCGAAGCGCGAGATGCGGCCAATCTGGACGCGGGCGCGGTCGGCCTTGAGGGCTTCCTTCAGTTTCTCTTCGACTTCGCGCTGGTGGCGCGGGCTGTCCATGTCGATGAAGTCGATGACAATCAGGCCGCCAGCGTCACGGATGCGCAGCTGGCGAGCGATTTCCACCGCCGCTTCGCAGTTGGTGTTGAACGCCGTTTCCTCGATGTCGCTGCCCTTGGTGGCCTTCGAGGAGTTGATGTCGATGGCGGTCAGCGCTTCGGTCTGGTCGATGACGATCGACCCGCCCGAGGGCAGGCGGACGCTGCGCTCGAAGATGCTCTCGATCTGGGTTTCGATCTGATAGCGCGAGAAGAGCGGCGTCGGGTCCTGATACAGCTTGAGCTTGCGCAGGTTGTTGGGCATCACCTGCTGGACGAAATCACGTGCGTCGTTGAACAGCGATTCCTCGTCCACGAGGATTTCGCCGATGTCGTTGCGCAGGTAGTCGCGCAGGGCGCGAATGAACAGCTTCGATTCCTGATAGATCAGGAACGGGGCCTTCTGCGAGTTGGCTGCCGACGAAATCGACTTCCAGAGCTGCAGCAGGTAGTCCAGGTCCCACTGGAGCTCTTCGGCGTCGCGGCCCATGCCGGCGGTACGCACGATCAGGCCCATTTCGTCCGGGACGTTCAGGTGCTCCATGGCCTCTTTGAGGGCCTGGCGATCTTCGCCTTCAATGCGACGGGACACACCACCCGCACGCGGGTTGTTGGGCATCAGCACCATGTAGCGGCCGGCCAGGCTGATGAACGAGGTCAGGGCAGCGCCCTTGTTGCCGCGCTCTTCTTTCTCGACCTGGACGATGATTTCCTGACCTTCCTTCAGAAGATCGCGGATGTTGTTGCCTTTTCCGCCTTCCAGGAAGTAGTCGCGGGACACTTCCTTCAGGGGGAGGAAGCCGTGACGCTCAGCGCCGTAATCGACGAAGCAGGCTTCAAGGGAGGGCTCGACGCGGGTGATGCGGCCTTTGTAGATATTGGCCTTTTTCTGCTCGCGGGACGGGATTTCGATGTCGAGATCGTAAAGATTCTGGCCATCAACGATGGCCACGCGCAACTCTTCGCGCTGAGTCGCGTTAATCAACATGCGTTTCATTGTAGTTCCTCGGCCTTGCCGCGCGGCCGCGCGCCGCGGTGGCGCCTTATGGCGGCCTGCCGGGGAACGCGCCGCAAGCGGTGAAGCGTGAAGCGACTTTAGGTTCCGTGACCGATTCCTGGTCCCGGCGTGATTCTTGGCATTGCGCTTCGCAACCGGTCCCGCATCCCTGTGGAATTACCGGACAACTGCGACCCGAACCGTTACGATGAAAGGGAGCTGCGACCGACCGCCAAGGGGCGGGTTCGGCGCAATCCTCGCCGACGTGGCGGACGGGCGCCCCGAAAGGGATGTACTCCGCAGGCGGGGCTTGGCGCTCCCCGAGTATCCTATCAATTTCGAGTTTTATCAATGCAGACGGCAACTTCCCTCGACGGCGGCCAAGGTGTACGGCAGCTGGAAATCGGCCCGGAACGAGACGGGCAGAGGGTGGATAACGCCCTGATGACCATCCTGAAAGGCGTGCCCAAGAGTCTGGTCTACCGGATTCTGCGCACCGGTCAGGTGCGCATCAATGGCAAGCGTGCCAAGCCCGACACACGCCTGGCAGCGGGCGACATGCTGCGCATTCCTCCGGTGCGCGTGGCTGAAAAGGAGTCGACCGGGTCCGCCCCCACAGGCATGGTCCGCGCGGTAACCGACTCGATCATCTTTGAAGACAAGCACTTCCTCGTCATCGACAAGCCCGTGGGCATTGCGGCCCATGGTGGCAGCGGCGTCAGCCACGGCGCCATCGAGCTTCTGCGGGCGGCCCGGCCCACCGAGCACCTGGAGCTGGTCCACCGCCTGGATCGGGACACCAGCGGCATCCTCGTGTTTGCCCGTACCCGGGCCGGCCTGACCGGCCTGCAGGCGCTGATCCGTACCAATGAGGTCGTGAAGCAGTACATGTGCCTGATGGTGGGTCATCCCCGCAAGGCAAAATTCGACGTCAACGCGCCGCTGCTCAAGTCAGTGATGCACGGCGGCGAGCGTATGGTCCGCGTGGACGATGCGGGCAAGCCTTCGCTGACCTTCTTCCGCGAGCTGGAGCAATACTCCGGAGCGCGCCTCATGGAGGCTACTCTGGGTACGGGGCGCACGCATCAGATCCGCGTCCATGCGCAGTCCATCGGTCACCCGCTGGCGGGCGACCCGAAGTACGGCGACGAAGAGGCCAACAAGAAGTTCCGGGCCAAGGGCCTGAAGCGGATGTTCCTGCATGCGTCGCACATGAGCTTCGAGCTGGACGGCCGCTCTTATGATTTTTCCTCGCCCCTGCCGGACGAGTTGAAGGCCTTTCTCGACAAGCTCTGAGATCGGTTCGTCAGTTGAGGAACCGCGCGCTCACTTCCAGCGAGCGCAGTATCCCGCCGGCCAGGCCCGCCTGAAGCAACACGGCGCTGGCCGCGTGGGCCAGCGCGATGGGGCCCAGTGCGCGGTAGCGCAGAAAGCACCACGCCCAGCCAAGTTCGGCCACGAAGCACATCTGCATCAGCAGCCCGTTGGGCGTATGGAGCAGGGCGAACAGTGTCGCCACGGCCAGTACGGCCCAGGCGCGGGGAACGAGTCGGTCAAGCAGGGCCGCAGTCACCGCCAGCATCAGCCACTGCTGCAACAACGCCCAGGCCACATAAAGAAGTGCGCGCCCCGGTGCGGGCCAGGCAAGCGCGTGCCCAAAGGCCGCCACCACAAGCGTGGCTGCGGGAACCGCAAGTAACGGCAGCGCCATGGCGCGGGCACTGCCCAGCCAATGCCATTCGGGAAGCCGCCTGCGTATCGCCAGACCGACGCCGAATCCAAGCCCACACAAGAAGCAGATGCCTGCCGGCAGGACGGCGACGGGGCCGAGCCTCATGCCCGCGATCAGCCAGAGAGGGCCGGCCACGGCGGCCAGCGCCTCCACGATTTGCCCGCCACGGCCCCGGACGGGGCGCAGGGTCAGGACGACCAGCGCCGAGGCATAGATCGCCAGGATCAACCAGTCGAGCACCGGCCCACGGGGTTCCCGGCCGTGAAGCGGCATGCTGCCCAGTCGGGCTGAAGGGTCTCCGGCCCAGATGAGATCGCGCCATTGAAGCAGGGCTTCGGCGCTTCCCCGGGCGGGCAATGCCACGGGTGTCGCGCGGAGTGGGCTCAAGGGCAGAAGGGCGGCGGCATGCAGGTCCGCTGAGCCGCCCTTGGGCAGATTCAGGACGAGGCGGAGCATGGCCGCGCGCTTCGGCGACGCCACGTCGTGACCGGCATCGTCTTTCCAGGGGAGTTTGCCCAGCGACACCTCGAACGGGCGTTGGGCTGTCACGTTCGCCGGCAGTGTGGCCGTGACGGCCGGGGTATTCAGGTGCTCGCGCACCAGCAGGGTCATCGGGGTGGCGGGTGGTGCCGTCACGTCCAGGCGCAGGCGCGATAGATCCACGATGTCCGCCGGGCGGCTCATGGGAAAGCCGACCTCCACTGGCGTGTCGGCCACGGCCGTCACCTTCAGGCTGCCATGCACCCTGTCCAGGCGACCGCCGCCGAAGGCGCGTGAGGCCACCAGGTCTTCCGGGCGCCGGAATGACCACGCCCATGGCGATGAGTCGCTGTCATAGGCGGCGGTCTCGCGCTCGCTCTGAGCCACCAGTTCGTGAGAAACCACCCGTGCAGCCAGCAGGGGCAGCAGCCACAGGATGGCTGCCGCAATGATCCACGGAAGGAGGGCGCGGCCGGCGCGGATCACGCTCATCAACGGGCGATCAGTGCCTCGGTGCGGGCGGCGCAGATGAAGTCGTTCAGCGACAGCCCGCCCACGTCGTGGGTCGACCACAGCAGGTGGCAGTGGCCGTAGCCGGCTTCGATGTCCGGGTGGTGGTCTTCGTGGTTGGCCATGAAGCCCACGGCATTGATGAAGCCGAGCGTGCGATGGAAATCGTGGAAACGGAAGTCCTTGACCAGCGCCTTGCCATCAGGCGTTACCGTCCAGCCGGGGACCTCGGGAAGCAGCTTCTCAATGGCGGCGCGATCCAGCGCGTGTTCGGCACCGCTTCGCGGCTGGCAGTGCTGGGAAGCGAGGGGATGAGTGCTCATGGTCCGTTGGTCACCTGGGGCGGATGGGATGCGAAGCGTCGAAGGTTGCCGTTGAAATGTCAAAGCTCCGCATCCAGATTGAATCTGGACTAAAATCGTACTGTTTCCTCCGGCTCCCCACCGGAGCGCCGTACTGGAGCAATCATGATCGACATTTCCGAACGGGCGCAGGCCCACTTCCTGCGTCTGCTTTCCACGCAGGGCAGCGACGGGCTGGGCATTCGCCTGCGCGTGGTCGCGGCAGGCACGCCCGCAGCACAGTGCGAGCTGGAATTCTGCGAGGCGGGCGAGCTCACGGGCAACGAGTGGACGGTCGAGTGCAAGGGCTTCAACCTGTACGTGGATGGCGACAGCGTCCGCTGGCTCGATCCGGCCGACATCGACTACGAAACCAATGCCACAGGCGGTCAGCTCAATATCCGCGCGCCACGCATCAAGGGGGAAGAGCCGGGCGAAGGCTCCAGCCTCGTTGAGCGCGTGCGCTATGTGCTTGAGGCCGAAATCGCCCCGCGCGTGGCCTCGCACGGCGGTCGCATCTCACTCATTGAGGTGGATGCCGACGGCGTGGTCATCCTGCAGTTCGGCGGCGGTTGCCATGGCTGCGGCATGGTGGATGTCACGCTGAAGAACGGCGTGGAGAAAACCCTGCGCGAGCGCATTCCGGAAATCACCGAAGTGCGTGATGCCACCGACCACAAGAGCGGCAAGACCCCGTTCTATGCGGGTGCCTCAGGCGCATCGGCGCTCACCTGAACGAAAAAGGCCCGCGCAAGCGGGCCTGTCTGTGTGTAGGCGACGGGTCAGTTGCCCTGGATGTGATGTTCCAGGCCGTCCAGCTTGGTGGGCAGGCTGGAGAAATACACGGCCACATCGTCGATGTCCTGATCGGACAGCCCGGCTGCAAAGCCCTTCATGATGGCGTTGGTGCGGCGGCCGTCCTTGTACTCGTGCAGGCTCTGCGCCAGGTAGCTGGCGTACTGGCCCGCGAGTCGCGGGTACTGCGGGTCGATCGACTGACCGTCCTGGCCATGGCAGGCCACGCACGTTGCCACCTTGGTTTTGCCGCGGGCCACATCGCCGGCTGCAAACGCCTGGGAAGCGGACAGCGCCAGTACGGCGCCGAGCGTAAATATCGTGATCGCATGCTTCATGCGTAGTCCTCGGCGACTTACTTGGCGAGACTGGACAGGTAGGCGGCGACGTCCGCGATTTCCTTGTCGGACAGGCTTTCAGCCTGGGCGGTCATCGTCGGATGCTTGCGTTCGCCATTTTTGTAGGCGTGCAGGGCATTGATGATGTATTGCTCGTTCTGGCCCGCGATGTGCGGCACGTTGTACGACGGGTAGACGTTCTGATATCCATCAACGCCATGACAACCGGCGCATGTGTAAACCAGTTCACGGCCGTGCGCCTTATCACCTTCGGCATGTGCCCCGGCAGTGACGCACAGGGCGACAATGGCCAGGCCAAGCAATTGCAATCGCTTCATGGAGGGTCCCTGGAGTTCCGGTTGCGACCGGGTTGAAAGCCCACCGAGTATAGAGGCCGTTCGCTCCGGGCGACAACTCAGAACAGGCTGCGCAGGATATGCACGCCAGCGATGTACTCGCCGGCGATGGTGCCGACGCTGACCAGGAAGAAGTTCAGCAGCGTGCGGGCCACCCGGTTTTTCCACCAGCCGCTCCAGTGGGTGATCTGGTCGCGCAGGTTTTCAAAGTCCACAACACGAGGTTTGCGTACCCACGCTTCGGCCATGGCGCTGACGCCACCTGCCGGAATGCCGGGACGGAATGGCTTGAGTGGTGCTGCGATGAACGCCGCTATGATGCTCAGCGGATGACCGCCCGCAATGAGTGCGCCCAGTGCGGCCAGTCCACCGGTAAACAGAATCCAGCTCTTGAGTGCGGCAGCGCCGAGTTCGGTGTTGCGGTGGAAGGCGAAGCCGATGGCCACGAATACGGCCAGCACGAGGGCAATGGCAATCCACTTGGGCCACGGCGAGGGCGGCGGCGTCTGCGCCAGCATGTCGGCGGTGGACTGCGGGTCCGCTACCTGTGTGCGCAACTGTTCGACCATGCCCTTGAGGTGACCGGCACCGATCACGACCAGCACCCGCTTGCTTTCACCCGGCTCAAAGCGTGCTGCGTTTTCGCGCAGGCGAGCGGCCATGTATTCGTCGCGCTCGCCGATCAATGCGCGGTAGAGCGGCGCAGAACCCTGGGCGAAATCGCTGAAAGCGCTTTCCAGCAGATCGCTCTGCTTGAGTTTTTCGATGTCCGACTCGGCAATTTCCTCGCGCTCGAACACGCTGGCCAGCATGCCGGCCAGCAGGCCGAAGCGCTGGAAGAAACCCACGCTGCGCCATGCGCGCTTGAGGGTCGTGCCCACTTCGCGGTCCACCAGCCAGATGGCCGTGCGGCGCTGATCGGCACCATCCATCGCGGCCTTCATCTCCGCGCCCGGCTCAATGCCGTACTGCGCAGCCAGGCGCTTCTGGAACGAGGAAAGCACGAGGCTTGCCGCCACCATGCCCGCCTTGCCCTGGCGGATGACCTGAAACAGGTCCATCTGCTTGAACGCTTCCGGATCGCGGATGCCATGCGCGCGGCTGGCGCACAGCTCGACCGCCACGGCGTCGAAATGCTCGCTTTCCAGCAGCGCATTGACGGCGTCCACGCTGGCGCGCGATACATGCGCCGTGCCGAGCACCACGTACTCGATGCCGTCGCGCGTCATGCGCTCGATGGGCTGGCCTTCCAGGGCGGCGGGCAAGGTGACGTCGTTCTCGTGGGCATTCATTCGCGCGGGAAGTCCTGTCTTATATAAGGTGTCAGTCGCGGTAACGCTTCAGGATGTCGGCGTACGCATCAATGCGACGGTCGCGCAGGAACGGCCAGATGCGGCGAACGTGTTCGCTGCGCTCCATGTCCACGTCTGCAATCAGCAGTGCGCGTCCGTCCGTGCCGGCCTGTGCGATGAACTCGCCCTGCGGACCTGCAACGAAGCTCGAACCCCAGAACTGGATGCCATTGCCCACGCCCGAGGGGTCTGCCTCGAAGCCGGTGCGATTGACTGCCAGCAACGGCAGGCCATTGGCCACCGCGTGACCGCGCTGCACGGTGATCCATGCTTCGCGCTGACGACCTTTCTCGGCGTCGTCGTCGGTCGGGTCCCAGCCAATGGCGGTGGGATAGAACAGCAGGTCGGCGCCAGCCAGCGCCATGAGGCGCGCGGCTTCCGGATACCACTGGTCCCAGCACACCAGCACGCCGAGCTTGCCGACGGAGGTCTGGATCGGTTCGAAACCGAGGTCGCCCGGCGTGAAGTAGAACTTCTCGTAGAACGCCGGATCATCAGGGATGTGCATCTTGCGATAGCGGCCGGCGATCTCGCGCGAACGATCAAAGACGACGGCCGTGTTGTGATACAGGCCGGTGGCGCGCTTCTCGAACAGCGACGCGATCACTACCAGCTTCAGCTCTTCGGCGAGCTTGCCCAGGCGCTCGGTGCTGGGGCCCGGGATCGTTTCAGCGAGGTCAAACGTGTCGACTGTTTCGCGCTGGCAGAAGTACGGGCCGTTGTGCAGTTCCTGCAGCAGCACCAGTTCCACGCCAGCCCTCGCGGCTTCGCGCAGGCCCGCTTCGATGGCGTCCAGGTTGGCGTCGCGGCTACCGCGGTCGGTTTCCTGAAGCAATGCAACTTTGAGGGTCTTGCGGGTCATGCGGTTCTCCCGGAAAGGGCGGCGGGAAGCTGCATCGTGATGCAGTGCAGGCTGCCGTTCTGCCAGATCAGCGGACGGCAGGGCACCTGCACGATCTCGCGGCCCGGATGCGCCACGCCGATGATGCGTGCGGCTTCATCGTCGGCTGCATCGCCGTAGGCGGGTACGAGCACTGCGCCATTGACGATCAGGTAATTGGCATAGGACGCGGCCAGGCGACGGCCTTCGTCGATGATCGGCTGCGCCCAGGGCAGGGGATGCAGCGTGTACGGCTGGCCGTCCACCGTGCGCAGGGCAGCCAGTTCGGCGCCCATGCGGGTCAGTTCGTCGTGATGCGGGTCCGAGGCGTCGTCGCATGCCTGGAACACGATGCCGTGGCCGGGTGCGAAACGGGCCAGGGTGTCGATGTGTGCGTCGGTGTCGTCGCCTTCCAGATAGCCGTAGTCCAGCCACAGCACGCGGCTGGCATGCAGGCCGTCGGCCAGCGTCTGGCTCATCGCCTCGCGCGATTCGTCCGGGTGACGCTGCACCAGGCAGCGCCACGTCGTCAGCACGGTGCCTTCGCCATCACTCTCGATGCCGCCGCCTTCCAGCGCCCAGTCGATGCGGCGATGTGCGGCGTTGCCGAAGACGCCGGCCTCAACCAGGCCCGCGACCAGCGCGTCGTCCTGCTCGGCGCCGAACTTGCCACCCCAGCCAGTGAAGCGGAAATCGGTGAGCTGCGCCTTGCCACCGTCACCCACCAGGGTGATGGGGCCGGAGTCGCGCAGCCAGGTGTCGTCGTACGGCAATTCCACGAAACGGACGCGCGCCAGATCGGCGCCGGCGGCGCCGATGGCGGCTTCGGCGTGAGCGCGCAGTGCTGCGTCGGCTACGACGATGATCAGGTCTTCAAAGCGGGTGACGGCCGCTGCTAGTGCCACATACGTCGTTTCGACGGCGGCGAGGCGGTCGGCCCAGTCGGTGTCGGCGTGCGGCCACGCGATCAGCACGGCGGACTGGTTTTCCCATTCCGCAGGCAGTCGAAGGGTGTGTTGGCTCATGGGCGATGTCATTCGTCGGATATGGGGACGGCATCGCTCTCGGCAATGCCCGGGGCCGGGCATTGTAACGGGTCGTGCAGTGGCGGGGGCGGGTTTGCGCCCGTGGGCCACGTCAGGTGGGTCAGTGAGCCTGACTGGGGTTGGTATTGTTGCCAGCGGGCGTGTTCAGCACGGTGTGAACCACGTGGCTGCGCTCGAAATACACGATATAACCGGGGTATTCCCAGCGATTGATGACCGGCTGCTGCTTGCTGCCGCCACCGCGCGGGGGCAGCTTTGCGGTGGGCGCGCCAAAGCGGCGTTCCACCTCGGCCATGCTCATGCCCTTGCCCGGCAGGTTCATGCCCTGTTCCTGCTGCACGCGCTTCATCAGCAGGCTGTCTGCACGAGCGGTGTGCCACGGGGCCGCGCCGGCCAGAGCCGCCACAAGGGCGATCGTCGATACAAAAGGCTTGAACTTCAACATGTCGGCTCTCCACGCTCCCCACGTAGCGCTGCGGCAGCGTTGTAACAGATGTGGGGCCTTCACGCCATCGGAGTTGTTCTCCGGCTTTCATCGTTGTGGCGCCCGTCGCGTTTTGGCGTAACAAGGGGCGCTCCGACGCGCGAAGGCTAAGGCCGGGTATCATGGGCGTTGATCTCGCTGTTCAGACCCCTTTCCGATGATTTCCTTTCGCCAGTTCGCCCTGCGTCGCGGCAGCCGTACGCTGATCGCCAACGTTGACCTCACCTTGCAGAGTGGCTGGAGCGTCGGCGTTGTCGGCCGCAACGGCTGCGGCAAGTCCAGTCTGTTTGCCGCGCTGAAGGGGGAAATCGAGGCCGAAGTGGGCAATCTGGACATGCCCTCGCGCGTGCGGATGGCCGCCGTGGCTCAGGAAACGCCCGCATTGCCCGATCCGGCGATTGAATACGTGCTGGGCGGCGACGAAGAAGTGGCTGCCGTGCTACGCGCCGAAGCGGCTGCCGCGGCGGCGGAAGATCACGAAGCCGTGGCCGCGGCGCATATCCGCATCGAAGAACTCAACGGTTACGACGCGCGTGCCCGCGCTGGCCGCCTGCTGCACGGCCTGGGCTTTCCGGCCGAAACCCATGAGCGTCCCGTCGCCTCGTTTTCCGGTGGCTGGCGCGTTCGCCTGAACCTGGCTCGCGCGCTGATGGCGCCGTCGGACCTGCTGCTGCTCGATGAGCCCACGAACCATCTGGATCTGGATGCCGTGCTGTGGCTGGAAGAGTGGCTGCGCCGCTACCAGGGCACGCTGCTGGTCATCTCGCATGACCGCGAATTCATGGATGGCGTGATCTCGCACACGCTGCACCTGCACGATGGCACCGCCAAGCTCTACACGGGCGACTACACCGCATTCGAACGCCAGCGCGCCGAACACCTGCGTCAGCAGCAGATTGCGCACGAGCGCGAGCAGGCTGAGCGCGCTCATCTGCAATCATTCATTGACCGCTTCAAGGCCAAGGCCAGCAAGGCCAAGCAGGCGCAGTCGCGCGTGAAGCGCCTTGAAAAAATGGCGGGCACCGAAGCCGTGCGCGCCGAGCGCGGTTTCAGCTTCGACTTTGCCAAGCCGGAGAAACTGCCCACCTCCATGCTGCGCCTGGATCACGTGGATGCCGGTTATGGCGACCACGTGGTGCTGCACGATGTGGGTTTCGGTCTGGAAGCGGGTGATCGCATCGGTTTGCTGGGTCCCAACGGCGCCGGCAAGTCCACGCTGGTGAAGTCGCTGGTGGGTGATCTTGAGCCGCTGGCTGGCGAACGCGCATTCCATCGGGACGTCCGCATCGGTTACTTCGCGCAGCACACGGTGGAAAGCCTGCGCGAAGGCGCAAGCCCGTTCGATCATCTGCAGGAAAAGGCGCCGGGCGTTGGCGCGCAGCCACTGCGCGACTTCCTGGGCACCTGGAATTTCCCGGCGGATCGTGCGTTCGAGCCGGTGGATGCGTTCTCCGGTGGTGAACGTGCGCGACTCGCGCTGGCGCTCATCGCCTGGGACAAGCCCAACCTCCTGCTTCTCGATGAGCCCACCAACCATCTTGATCTGGACATGCGCGAAGCGCTTGCCGATGCGCTTGCCGAGTTTGATGGCGCCATCGTGCTGGTTTCCCATGATCGCCATCTGCTGGGCATGGTCTGCGACGAATTCTGGCGCGTGGCCGATGGCGTGGTCGAGCCGTTCGACGGCGATCTGGACGACTACGCGCGCTGGCTACGCAGCCGTCAGACCACCAAGACCACCGCGGCTGTCGCGTCGGCGCCGGTCGCAGCGGAATCCTCACGCGACCGTCGCAAGGCCACCGCAGAGCAGCGCGAGAAAGAAAAACCGCTGCGCGCACGTATCAAGAAGATTGAAGGGTTGGTGGAAACGATGGATCGCGAACTGGGCACCATCCAGGGCAAGCTCGCTGATCCGTCCATCTATGAAGGTTCCACCAGCGAGCTGATGAAACTCAGCCAGCGCCAGGGCGACCTGCGCCGCGAAAAGGAAACACTGGAAGCGGAATGGATGGATCTGCTTGAGCAGATCGAGGCCTGAGGATGGGCACGCTCAACGTTCTGCTGGGCTCATCGGCGCGCTACACAGGTAGCAGCGATTTCGCCGGCTGGCTGGCGCGCGGCACGCGCCTTGCCGACCAGGACGCCGGTTACGTAGTGGCTTTGCGTGAGCACTTCGGCCTGCCCGAAGGTCCGCTTCCTGTCGCTGCATTGATCCGCCAGCTTGTGGCGGGCGATGCCGGGGATGCGTTGTGGCTGTGCGCTGATCCGGCATGGGTGCAGCCGGAAATGAACGGCGCGCGCCTGCTGGCATGCGGCAATCTGGGCCTGCGTCGGGACGATGCCGCCACACTGGTGAACGAGCTGTCGGCCACGTTTGCTTCTGAAGGCATGGAATTGCACGTGGGTGACGCAGAGCACTGGCAATTGAAGGTGCCCAGCTATCTCGACCTGCCACGTTTTCCGGAACCCGAAGAAGCGCTGGGCGCGGACCTCTTTGAGCAACTGCCGCAGGGTGAGGTGGGCCGTCGCTGGCGCGCACTCATCAACGAGGCGCAGATCGTGCTGCACAACGCTCCATGGAACGTCACGCGCCGCGCGCATGGCGGCACGCCGGTCAACAGCGTGTGGCTGTGGGGTGGTGGTGCGCTACCCGGCTGGGTGGATTGCGGCATGGGCCAGGTCATCAGCGACGACCTTCTGGTCTGGGCGCTTGCTGCCCGTGCCGGTGTCGACACCGTTGGTCGTGACGTCGCGCGTATCAGCGACGCGCCCGATTTCGCACTGGTCGATCTTCAGGACACCGATGCTGGCACCTTCGCGCGCGACTGGTGGCCGGCACTCGCCGCCCGCCTGCGTGGCGGCGACGACCTGCGCATCTGTTTCGCAAGTGGCGAACGTTACCTTCTGCGCTCCGCCCATCGGTTGAGGTTCTGGCGCCGGGCGCCGGCAGCATGACCACGCGCCAATGGCGCCGCCGCCCCGTGACCGATGAGCCGTCGGGTTGGCCGGCCCACGTGCATCCCGTCATTCAGCGCATTTACGCGGCGCGAGGTGTGGCGACGCCCGAAGGCGCAGAACATCGCCTTGCGCGATTGCTTTCACCGGCACTGCTGGGCGGCATGGATCGCGCGGTGGCGTTGCTCATGGATGCCATTGAGCGCGATCTGCGCATCGTGGTGGCCGGTGACTACGATTGCGATGGCGCGACCGGCACGGCAGTAGCCGTACGTGGGCTGCGCATGCTGGGTGCGCGGCATGTTGCGCATGTGGTGCCCAATCGCTTTGTGCACGGCTACGGTTTGAGCGAAGCGCTGGTTGCCTCGCTTGATCCTGCGCCCGACGTGATTGTCACCGTCGACAACGGCGTAGCCAGCATCGCGGGCGTGGCAGCAGCGCGTGCGCGCGGGGTGGCCGTGGTCATCACCGATCACCATTTGCCCGGCGATGCGTTGCCGGATGCGGATGCCATCGTCAATCCCAACCTCCGTGGCGATGGTTTCCCCAGCAAGGCGCTGGCTGGCGTAGGCGTCATGTTCTATCTGCTGCTGGCGCTGCGTGCGCAGATGCGTGCACAGAATGCTTTTACGGATGGCGAGCCGGATTTGCAGGTATTGCTGGACCTGGTCGCGCTGGGCACCGTGGCTGATCTGGTCATGCTGGATTTCAATAATCGCGTGCTTGTGGATGCTGGATTGAAGCGGATGCGCGCCGGTCGCGCATGCGCAGGCATCATGGCGCTCATTCAGTCCAGCGGGCGGGCAACGTCCACCATCAGCGCCACCGACCTGGCCTTTGCCATCGGCCCGCGCCTGAATGCGGCAGGTCGGCTGGAAGACATGTCGCTGGGCGTTGCGTGCCTCATCACGGACGATGCCGCGCAGGCGCGTCGTTACGCGGATCAGCTCTCGGCCATCAATCAGGAGCGGCGCGAGTTGCAGGCGGGCATGGTGGATGAAGCTGAGACCATGGCAGCCAGCGCCGCACATAGCGACGCCGTCGGGGTCGCGCTATTCGACGCGGGCTGGCACCCGGGCGTCGTCGGGCTGGTTGCATCGAAGCTGAAAGAAAAGCTGCACCGACCGGTGATGGCATTTGCCCCCGCGGGCGACGACTCCGATGAACTGCGCGGCTCGGCCCGCTCGATCCCTGGCTTTCATATCCGTGATGCACTGGCGGACATTGATGCCAGGCACCCCGGCCTGATCCTGCGTTTTGGCGGCCACGCCATGGCGGCAGGCCTCAGTCTGCGCGCGAGTGACTTCGATGCGTTCGCAGCGGCCTTTGACACGCTGGCACGTGCCCAGCTGGACGACGAGCGGCTTCAGGCACTCGTGGTCACCGATGGCGAAATTCACGGACACGATCACACACTGGACCTTGCCCGCCAGCTGCGCGATGCCGGCCCTTGGGGGCAGGGCTTCCCGCAGCCGGTATTCGAGCAGCGCTTCGAGTGCGTGTCCTGGAAGGTGATGGGACAGCGGCACCTGCGCCTGCAACTGCGTTGCCATCAATCGGGCGTGGTTCACGACGCGGTGATGTTCAACGCGTATCACGGCACCCCCCCTCCGGCGCAGGTACGCGTGGCCTATGAGCTGACCATCAACGACTGGCAGGGCAGGGAGTCTGTTCGGTTGCTGGTGCAGCACATGGAAGCCTGCGACCAGGGCCCGTAATAAAACCGGATTTTTCAGACTGGTCTGAGAGCCTTCGTTTCATACGATGACTAAAGTCCCTGGACGTCGCGCGGCAATGCGATGTTTGTGGAGCTTGTATGGACAACCGTCTGGAAACACCCGTACCCGATGCGGCCACGCTGATCGCACGTCTTCGCGGACGTGAGCGCGGCATCGATCTGGAAACCGATGCCGAATTTGTGACCCTCGCCATGCGTGTGGAGGGGCGCCCGGATGCCCAATATGGCGACCGCGTGTTCGCCGCTCCGCCCACCGATTGGCTGTCCATCGAAAATACCTGTCTTTCGATGCTGGAGCGCTCCTGCGATCTGCGCGTGGCCGTATGGCTGACACGCGCATGGATGGAGCGTCGCGGTCTGGAAGGCTTCGCTTCCGGCCTTGATCTGATCGTGTATGTCGTCAGTGAGCGTTGGCAGGATGCGTGGCCGGAGCTCTACGACGAAGACGGTGCTGATCCTGTCGCGCGGGTCAACGCGCTCGTCGGGTTGTCTTCCGTCGACGTGCTGTCGTCCCTGGGGCGCTGGAGCCTTCCATCGCACCCGCTCGCCACGCCGCTGCGGCTGCGCGATGCGCTGGCAGCGCGCACGTCGGCGGAAACGCAGATGGCCCTCAGTGCGTGGGCCGCATCCATTGACGTTGAGCGCTTCAGCAGCTTTGCGTCACTGATAGACAGGCTGATCGACAGCGTCGACGGTGTCGTTGGCTGCCTTGATCGCGAAGCCAACGGCAGCAACGCGCTGGAACCGCTATCGGTGTTCCTGCGTACCGTTTCGGTCAGCATCGCGCAGGTAGCCCGTCAGGCGTCGCAGGTACCGCGCATTGCAGAGCCCAGTGCGCCCGCACCGGTCGTACCCGGCGCCACCCCATGCAGCTCGCGAGACGACGTGTACCGGTTGCTCGATGCCGTCAGTGCCTACTACGTGCGATGCGAGCCTTCGAGTCCCGTGCCTTTTCTGGTGGAGCGCGTACGTCGTCTGGCGTCGCTCGATTTTCTCGGTGTTGTCGACGAACTTTCCCCGTCCGCGGGGCGGGAGTTCCGCGATGCGCTGGGCGCCTCGACAGACGATTAGCAAACCTAACGCCCATCAGGAACCATCAATGACCGGCATGGAAAGTAGTCAGAAGTTTCTCGCGCGAAATCGCCCACCACGTGTGCAGATTGAATACGACGTGGAGGTCAACGGCGCGCAGGCCGTCGTTGAACTGCCGCTGGTCACCGGCGTCATTGCCGACCTGGCCGGTTCTGCTGATGCGCGCAGGCAGCCGCTTGCGGATCGCCAGTTTCTGGACATCGACATCGACAATTTCGACGAACGCCTGCGTGCCATCGGGCCGACCGTGCAGTGTGTTGTCGACAACGCGCTGACCGGAGAAGGGCAGTTGCCCGTCACCGTAACGATCCAGTCCATGGACGACTTTGCCCCTGCCGCCATCGCCCGCCATGTCGAACCGCTGCGTCAGCTTCTCGTGGCGCGCGAGCAACTGGCCACACTGCTCACCTATATGGATGGCAAGGCGCGTGCCGAGGCACTTGTTGCATCGTTGCTCGCGCGCCCGGATGTGATGAAGGCGCTTGCATCATGATGGTAGCTACCCAGCAGCTGGATACGCTGGACCTCGACGCCGGCAATTTCACGGCATTGCTCCAGCAGGAGCTTCATCCGCGCTCCGACGAAGCACGCGCGGCCGTGGAGCAGGCCGTGCGCACGCTGGCCGAGCAGGCGCTCCAGTCGCTGGACATCATCACCGGCGATGTCATCGACACCATGCAGGCGCTGATTGCCGCCATCGACCAGCGCCTTACCGCCCAGATCAACGCCATTCTTCATCATCCGTCGTGGCAGGCGCTGGAAGCCTCCTGGCGGGGACTGCACTACCTGGTGTCCAACACCGAGACCAGCGAGCGGCAGAAAATCCGCGTGCTGGACGCCGGCAAGGCGGAACTTGCCCGCGAACTGCGCAAGTATCGTGGTGTTGCGTGGGACCAGAGCCCGCTGTTCCGCAAGATATACGAACACGAGTACGGTCAGTTCGGAGGTGAGCCTTACGGTGTGATCGTCGCAGACATGGCATTCAGTCATGAGGCGGCGGATATCGACCTGCTTCGTTCCCTGTCGCGTATTGCCGCTGCCGCGCACGTGCCGCTCATCGCGGCGGCAGACCCCTCTGTGATGCTGATGGATTCGTGGGCCGAGCTGTCCAATCCCCGAGACCTCGGCAAGATTTTCCAGACCCCCGAGCATGCTGCGTGGCGCGAGTTCCGCCAATCCGACGACGCGCGCTACGTGGGTCTGACCATGCCGCGCTTTCTCGCGAGACCGCCGTATGGCGCGCGCACATTGCCGGTGGACGATTTCGATTTCGAAGAGGACACGGCCGGTGACTCGTCGCGCTATGTCTGGGCCAACGCAGCCTATGCCATGGGCGTGAACATCAACCGGTCGTTCAGCCTCTACGGCTGGTGCTCGCAGATTCGTGGCATCGAGTCCGGTGGCCGCGTGGACGGGCTGCCCGTGCATGTGTTCACGACAGACGAGGGTGGCGTGGACATGACCTGTCCGACGGAAATCGCCATCAGCGACCGTCGCGAACTGGAACTGGCCCGCAATGGTTTCATGCCGCTGGTGCACCGCAAGCACACGACATCGGCCGCCTTCATAGGTGCGCAGTCCCTGCATCGTCCGCAGGAGTACGACGATCCGATTGCCACGGCCAACGCACAGCTTTCCGCGCGGCTTCCGTATCTGTTCGCCACCTGCCGTTTCGCGCACTACCTCAAGTGCATCGTGCGCGACAAGATCGGCAGCTTCCGCGAACGCGCGGACATGGAAACCTGGCTCAACAACTGGATCGGCCGATACGTCGAATACAACCCGTCTACGGCCACTGATTTCGACAAGGCGCGCAAGCCACTGGCCGGCGCGGAGGTGGTGGTGGAAGAGGATGAGAGTAATCCGGGCATGTACAAGGCCAAATTCTTCCTTCGCCCGCACTACCAGCTGGAGGGGCTCACCGTCTCGCTGCGCCTCGTATCACGACTCCCGTCCATCACCGGGTAAGCCGCGCCTGCGCGCGTTCATTCACTGAAAAGGTCAACTCATGAGTTCGAGCGTCAACAACATCGTCATCAAGTTCGACAAGGAAATCAAAGGCTCGTCGAGCATTCCCGAGCACAAGGACTGGATTCTCCTGCAAAGCTACAGCGTGTCCAGCGGGCGTGGCGTGGTGATGGACGAGGGAAGCAACAACCGCAAGACCGGCGCGGGCCAGGTGTCTGAAATGCTCTGCACGAAGACGGCTGACATGGCGTCCGCAGAGCTTTTCATCAATTCCGTGGATGGTGCGTCGCTTGGCGCCGCCACGCTGCGGGTGCTTGAAACAGGGTCCGCCAACGCCGAGAAAGTGCTCGTCGAAATGAAGATGGACGAAGTGCTCATCACGCATTTCAATACCTCCGCGTCCATGGGTCGTCCTACCGAGACGTTCCAGCTTCACTTCATGAAGCTGTCGATTCAGGGCAACCAGTACGATGGTGCCAAGCAGCTCACCGGTACGCCCAAGGTGTGGGATTTGCGGGAACGCCGACGCGGATGACCATGCGTGCGGCGAGGGTGCCGCTCCGTTCCCGGGCGGGCCTGTTCGAACGTCTTCGCCGCGCGTCATGCGCGCCGAAGACGGCGGTCCCCGATGATCCGGCATCGATGTTGAAGGCGAGTCTTTCCGCCTTGTTCAACACCACCGCGTCCGTGGATGAGGTGACGCGTGGGCGCTATCGCGAAGCGGCTCGGTCGGTCCTCAACTATGGGCTCGGCGACATCGCGGGGCGTTTGGTGGCCGGCGCCGCAAGTGACACGTTGGCGGAGCAGATTCGTTCCGCCATCGTGGCCTTCGAGCCGCGCGTGAAGCGTCACACCCTGACCGTCGAACGTGTCTGGCTGCCAGACCTGCCGTGTGCTCAGGTGACTTTTGCCATCGTGGGTGAACTGGCGGGGGCGGACGAGGGCATGGGCTTTCGGGCGTATTCGCAGTGGGATGCCGAGACCGGCGTGGCGCGCGTCCGTTTCGCCAGCGGCGCAGAGCGTGCGCATGGATAGCGCGCTGCTGCATCACTACGAGCAGGAACTGCGATTTCTGCGGGAGATGGGCGCCGAATTCGCGCGCACGTATCCTTCGGCAGCCGGGCAACTGGGCATGCGCGAAGACGCCACGGTCGATCCGGATGTGGAACGTCTGCTGGAAGGCCTGGCATTTCTCACCGCACGCATTCAACAGCGGATGGATGCCAGCCTGCCGGAATTCAGTGAAAGCCTTCTGGCGCTGATTGACCCGGCTGCACTGGCACCCGTTCCGTCCATGGCCGTACTGCATTTCGATCCGGATGCCGCGCAGCGCTCGCTTGCTTTCGGTCATCCGTTGCGCGCTGGCACGCCTGTCCGGGTGTCCGGGAGTCATACCCGGGTCTGCGAATTTCGCACACTGCGTGACGCCACGCTGTGGCCGCTCAGCCTTGCCGGCGTCGAGCAGGTGCGCGAAACCGGGCGTGCGGGGTCACATCTTCGCCTGCGTTTTCGCGCCCTCACCGGTCACCGGCTCGCATCCCTTGCGATGGACGAGCTGGTTCTGTTCGTGACCGGAAGCGGGGCATTGACCAACGCGCTGTACGACACCCTGTCCGCGCCATCGGGCGTGGCATTTGCCCGTGCGTGTGTGGAAGGCGATCCGGCAGCGGCAACGCGCCACGTCATCCGCTGTTCGGCCGAACCCACCGATGTTCCGGTGCCTGACGTGTTACCCGATCTGGGCGACAGCGCGTTGCGCAACCTGCGCCACTTTCTCGCGTTTCCTGCCGCATGTCGCTTTGTGCGACTGAAGGGTTTGCGTGGCGCTCTGGCCGATTGCGCCGGGGATGCCTTCGATGTGCTGTTGCCGCTGGGCCGCGCGGCACGCCAGTTGCCCGCGCGCCTGGAAAACGGCTGTCTGGCGTTGTTCTGTGCGCCTGCGATCAATCTATTTCGCAAACGACCCGAACGCATCGTGCTGGACGGGCGCGCGGACGACCTGCGCATCGTGGTGGATCGTTCGCGGCCCCGCGATTTCGACATCTACAGCATCGCCGACGTCACCGCGCACATGGGGCAGGGACGCACGCGCGCCATCATGCCGGTGTACTCCACGGCGCCTTCTCCGGAGGGTGCTTACTATCGCCTTCGCCGAACGCCCCGCCTGTCCATCCCCGCCGATGTGCCCCAGGGCAACTATGTTCACGGCGATACGCATATCAGCCTGATCGACGATCCGGCGTCTGCGGCTGGCGTCAGTGCGGGTGAGCTCTCCATCGTGGCCTGGTGTTCCAATGGCGTGCTGCCTTACGCCATCGCGCAGGCGGGTGGCGGTTCGGCGGTCCTTGATGCCAGCGCGCCGGTGAAGAACGTGCGCTGTCTGGCGGGTCCGTCCCGACCCATGAGTTCGCCGCCGCCCGACCGTCGCCTGTGGCATGCGCTGTCCCACGTATCGCGCAGCTATCTGCAACTGGGCTCGGACGATGCCTGGCGAGGGGCGGCCACGCTGGGCGAATTGCTGCGCTCGCAGACCGACCATGGCAACGCGGCAGCACAGCGGTTCATCGACGGTCTGATCGGACTGCGTTCGGAGAGCGTGTTTCGCAGGGTGCCCGGCCCCGGCCCTGTGTCGTTTGCACGCGGCCTGCGGCTCACTGTCACTCTTGATGACGACGCCTGCGAAGGCGTGGGTGTGCGGGTTGCCGGCGCAGCGCTGGAAGCATTCTTTGCGCGCTACGCCGCGCTCAACACATTCACTGAAACCTCGGTGGAAACAGCAACGCGCGGTCGGGTGGCATCGTGGCCGGCGCGGGCGGGCAGGGGCATCCTGCTGTGACGGGCGTGATCCCGGACAACCGAAGCTTCTTCGGCGCCGTGCGGGCGTGGGAACGCCTTCGTCCGGACTTGCCCCGCGTCGGCACGTCAACGCGCCCTGCCGATGATCCCGTGCGCTTCGTGCCGGGGCTCTCGCTTGCCTTCGATCCGGCGGAGGTGCGCTTTCCTTCGCGCGCCGCGCCGTTCAGCACGCCGCACGTCGAAGTCACGTTCTTCGGCCTGACTGGCGTGAATGGGCCCATGCCCCGGCACGTCAGCGAAGAAGTACTGATGCGTGCCTGCCTCCCCGACGACCCGATGCCGCGGCTGATGGACATGCTCCATCACCGCCTGGTCTGCCTGCTGTATCGCGCCTGGGCTCAGGCGCGACCGCATGGCGATATCAACGATCCGGACGTCTTCGCAGCGGCCTTGTGCGCTCTGGGTGGCCGCGCGACGCCCATGGCACTGCCCGATATCCGTCTGGTGTACAGCGATCAGCGCCGTAGCGCCGACGCGCTTGAACAACGTCTCCGCTCCCGCTTTCACGTCCAGGCGCGGGTCATTCCCTTCGCCGGACGATGGATGGCGCGCCATCGCCTCGACCGCTTGCAACTGGGAGGCGGAAGGCCCGCGCGGCTTGGCGTGGACACGCTGGCTGGCCAGCGCGGGTGGAATATCCAGCACGCGTTTCACCTTCGCCTGGGGCCGTTGCCGTGGCCGACGTACCGCCGCCTGCTCCCCGATCAGCCAGATGGCCGCGATCTGGCGCGCATGGTGGACTCTCACGTGGACGGCAGCATGCAGTGGCGCGCATCGCTGTGCATCGAACCCGGGGCCTGCCCTGTGATGCGACTGGGCGATGGCTACCGTCTTGGCCATTCCGCGTGGCTGTCAGGACGTGCCAGGGGCGGCTCGAAAGGCTTCATTTACGACTCCGTGCGTTACGCCGTTGCGCGGACACACGAGTCAGACTCATCAGGGAAGAACTCATGACGCTTGCTGCCGTGGCGGGAGCCACATTGATCTGTTCGTTCGGAATGGCACCATCGCGCCTGGTGGTGGCTCCGGGGCACAGGTTCCGCATCGAGGGCCAGATGGCCGCCACGGTGATGGACGGTGTGCCCCTGCTCAACATTCAACCCTTCGGCATGTGCCGCTCGCTGGCCAATCCCACTGTGGCCGCTGCCACGTCGGCGGCGATGGGCGTGCTGACGCCGCAGCCGTGTGTACCTGCCACACAGCCGCCATGGCAGCCCGGCGCGAAGAAAGCGCGGGTGGCCGTGGCTGCCGTGCTCGACGCGAACTGCAAATGCCGATGCATGTGGGGCGGCGTCGTTCGCATTTCCATGCCGCAGGCGGTGCGCACCCATGTCGCGTGAATCTGATGCCGTGGACGTCTTTCGTTGCTGGCTGATCGTTGAGAACGCAGGCAAGCCGCTGCGCGTCAGCCATCTCATGCTGTCCGATGCATTGAGCGAACTTCCCACCTATCAGCTGACCTGTCCGGATGCGTTGCCCGAGCGCACCGCGCAATCGCTGGCTGGCGCGCTGGCCACACTGGAAGTGTGCGCAGGCAAGCGTGTGTACCGTCGTTTCCAGGGCGTGCTGGCGCAGGTGGTTCGCATGGAGCGCGGGCGCTATCGCTTTGTTCTTCGCCCGTGGCTGTGGCTGGCTACGCTGGCTGCTGACTGCCGGATTTTCCGCCAGCGCAGCGTACGCAGCATCGTGGATGAGGTGCTGTCTGCGTATCCGGCACGGGTGGCGTGGGAGTGTTCGCCCGACGACCCGCCCCGGGAGCATTGCGTGCAATACCGGGAGAGCGACTATCGCTTCGTGACGCGCCTGCTCGCCGATATCGGTGTGTACTTCTTTTTCCGGCACACGCCCGCGGGCGAAGAAATGGTCATTGTTGATTCGGCGGCCTCGCATGCCGTGTCCGATGGCGAGGCGTTGCCATGGCTGGCCGCCATGGGCGACAGCAATGTGACCTGGGAGTCTGCCGCCGCCGTAACGTCCACGGCGGTGACGCTGGGTGACTTCGCCTGGCAACGGGCCACGAACCGCAGCGCAGCAATGCTCTGTGGCGAAGCCATGGCGCCAGCGGACGAATACGCACTGGCGATCTACGATTACCCGGCGGGCAGCGAGCAGCGCGGTCATGCCGACGCGTTGGCACGCCAGCAGCTGGATGCCGTGCAGGCCGCAGCGAATCTTTGCCGGGCGGGCACCCGCCATCCGGCCATCAGCGTCGGTCAGGCCATTGCGCTGGACGACGAGCGTATGGCCGGGGAGAGTGGCCGGTTTGTCGTGACGCGGCTGACGCTGAGTATCAGTGCGCCATCGGAGAACGTGGGCAACCACGTCGAGCCAGTCATTCGTGGTGAATTTCACGCACTCTCCGTGCAGCGTTCCTTTCGCGCCGATCCGATCCCCCGACCCGTCATTACCGGCGTGCAGACCGCCATCGTGGTCGGTGGTGACATGGGCACGCAGGTATCGGACGCCGACGGGCGTGTGAAGCTGCGCTTTCACTGGGAGCACGCGGCCAGTCCGTCCGACGACGCCGGGTGCTGGGTGCGTGTGGCGCAACCGCTCGCGGGCGCGGGATGGGGCGCGAGCTTCCTGCCGCGAGTGGGGCAGGAAGTGGTGGTGGGCTATCTGGACGGCGATCCGGATCGCCCGATCATCACCGGTTCCGTCTACAACGCAGGACAGCGGCCCCCGTACGAATATCTGCCAGCGCGAACGTTGGCGGGTTATCGGTCCCGCTCGCTGGGCGACGCCGCCATCAGCAGCGAGCTGCGCTTCGACGACACGGCAGGCGAAGAATCGCTGGACATGCATGCGGGCCGCGATGCGTCGCTGATCGTCGACCACGACATCGCGGTGCACGTGAAGCACGAGTCGCATCACGTGATCGACGGCAACGCGTTCGCGCGTCATGCCGCCGATTGCCACGCCGACACGGGCGGCGACACGTTCCGGCTGGTTCGCGGTGACGCGCACTGCGACGTGCTGGGCAGGCAGGTCCAGCGCGTGGGAGGCGACCTGGAACAGACCGTCGCGGGCTCCGTTCAACTCTGCATCGATGCGGATACGGTCCTCACGGCCGGCGCAGACATCGACGTCAAAGTCACAGGCACGGTCACGATAGAGACCGGCGATGCGCTGATTCTGCGCGCGGGATCAAGTTCTCTGGTGATCGACGCCGATGGCATTGCACTCCACGGCACAAAAATCACCCTGGATGGCTCGGGCGATGTGCTCATTCATGGTGGCGCGCCTCCACCCTCGCGCCATGCACGCAATGCGCAGCGGGCCACGCCCCGCCGCCCTAAGCCGCCCCGGGCCGCAACGATAACTGAACCCTCTGCTGTGCCGCAGGAAGCGGCAGGAAATGGATGATCCATGATTGAACGAGGCGAAAAGGTGGTGTGGTCGGAAGGCATGTTTCTCCAGCCACATCACTTTCAACAGCAGGACAGGCATGTGGCTGCGCAGATTGCGGCCACCATCCGCGCGACCAGCATGCATGGCTGGGGATTCACGGAGCTGGACATTGACCAGGGCGAGCTCGCCTGCGGCCGCATCCGGCTGACCCGTTGCGCGGGCGTGATGCGTGACGGTACGCCGTTCGACCTGCGCGACGACATTGCCAGCGTGGCCTGCGCCATTCCTGAAGGAGCGCGCGAAACGGACATCGTGCTTGCGTTGCCACTCAGGCGCCGTGGTGCGGTGGAAACCCAGGCCGATCCGTCGCCGGCCAGTCTCGCGCGTTTCGCGGTATTCGAGGCCGATGTGGCAGACAGCCACTATCACGGCGGCGATCCGGCCACGTTACAACTGGCCAGGCCGCACCTGTCGCTGATGCCGGCGGGAGAGGCCGTGCAGGGACATACGTGGATGGGTGTGGTGCGCGTGCTGTGCCGCGACGAGGCCGGCGTGGTCCAGCTCGATCCACATTTCATTCCCCCGGTGCTCGGCTGGCGCGTGTCCGGACGCCTCGCCACGATGCTGCACTCCTTCCTCACCCAGCTCAGGCAGCGCGTGCATGGCCTGTATGAAGGGCTGCGCCGTCCGGGTGTGGGAGGCTTCACCGAAGTGCAGCAGTTCCTCCTGGCTCAGGTGCTGGGACGTGCCGAAGCGTGGCTGGCCCACGTCACGGGACAACAGCTGATGCATCCGGAGCGCATCTATGAAGGACTGGTGGCACTGCGTGGCGAACTGGCTGTGTTCGAGCGGGGACGAGGCATGCCATCGCTGCCACCGTATCGGCATGATGGCCTGGCGTCCTGTTTCGCGCCATTGATGGGCGAGCTTGGCCGCGCCATCGCGGTAGCTGTGGCGGACAATGTGATTGCATTGCCGATTGAGGAGCGCACCTTCGGTCTTTATCACGCACCTGTTGCTGACGCATCGCTCTATGCCAACGCACGTTTCGTGCTCGGCGTCAGCTCGTCGTTGCCGGTGGATCGGCTCCTTCGCACGTTGCCGGAAGCGTTGAAAGTCGGACCCTCCGAGCGCATGCGCGATCTGGTGGACCTGCAACTGCCGGGCTTGCCCGTGCAGGCATTGCCGGGCGTTCCACCGGAGCTTCCGGCCTATCCCGGCTTCAGCTATTTCGAGTTTGACCGGGGACATCCGCAATGGGTCGGCTTCGCTGGCTCGGCGGGCATAGGCATGCACGTGTCAGGGGATCTGCCTGCGCCACGGTTTGCGTTGTGGGCCATCCGGGGGGAGTCGTGAGAGCACAACGGGTGCCCGAAACCCCGGCGCCTTCCACCGGGACGCTGACCGGATTTGCGTCAGACGCGCTGCACATCGCGGCACTCCTCAAGGGATCGCATCCCACGCCCGACATCGCCGTGCTTCGCAAAGGCATGCTCGCCGCGATCGTCCGTTTCCAGGCCACGTCGCGAAAGGCCGGTGTGGCCCCCGATAGCATTGCGCACGGCAGCTATGCACTGTGCACTTTGCTGGACGAAATGGCTGGCTCCACCGATTGGGGGGCAGGGCGCTGGGCGGCCAGCAGTCTGCTCATGCACTTTCACGCCGAGCGCGGAGGTGGTGAGCGCGTCTTCGACCTGATAGACACCTGCCGCTGGAGCGATCCTCCTGACCTCGCTCTTGCCGAGCTTTACTACGTGTGTCTCGCACTTGGCATGGAGGGGCGCTATCGCATCGACGCCGAGGGCAAGGAAGAAATCCGGCGGCGTCGCGATCATCTGTACCTTCTGGTCGGGGATGCGGAGCCACCCCCTCGTGCGGAGCCTCGACGTCATCCTCCGTGGGTCCGATACCTGTTCGCCGGTGCGGCCGTGGTGATGCTCATAGCGTGTCTGCACGTCTTCACGCAGCGTCACCTCGACAGGAGGGCCAGCGCACTTGAGCAGCGCATTCTTGCCCTGTCTCCGCCGCCGGCCGATCCCGTGCCGCGTGCCGATTCCTCGCAAGACCTCATCCGTCGCATCGCCGCTTCCGTCAGTGGCGACATGCTCGAAATCGTCCGCGCTTCGCCGGCACCTCATCTGCGTCTGGTGGCGCCTGATCTGTTCGCTTCCGGATCGGCCCGCGTTGCATCCCGTCATGCAGATACCCTGCGTCGCCTGGGTGGGCTTCTGGACGAGTGGCCTGGGCCGGTACGCATTGTGGGACACAGCGACAGCATGCCTCTCGCAGGCGGCCCGGCTGCCAATCGTGCACTGTCGTTGCGGCGTGCGCAGCAGGTACATCAGCTGATGCAACTTCGCTCGCATGACCACACTGTCCTTGTGGACGGCAAGGGTGCGGCATGTCCCCTCGGCCCGGATGACACGAGCGCAGATCGCGCGGTCAACCGTCGCGTCGACATTTATCTGGATGCACAGGCGCCCACCGCATGACGGCCACCAGCGAACTGGACGCGCGTCGACACGCCATTCGGGAAACCGTGCGCAGCTGGTGCGCGCAGCTTCGTCACTGGCCCGGTGCGCTGCTGCTCGGAGAGGGGGATGTCACGGAGCCGCTGCGGGAGGACGTGCGTGTGTCACGCGTCAACGGTCATGCGCTGCTGACGGTTGCAAGAAACGTTTGCCAGAGTGAAGAAACCACGCTCTGGGAAGCCGTAGTCGACGCGCTGCGGGGACGTCGCCGTCCGTGTCTGGTGATGGTTGTTGTGCACGCGGGCTTCCTGCGCGCTGCCGCGCCGGCCACACGTGCTGCGGCAGCGCTGCACTGGCGGGAGCTGTTGGGGGATATCGTCGATGTCGCTGGTCGCCGTCCTCAGGTACGGGTGCTGGTGACCGGGTGTGATGACATTCCCGGCTACACGCGCTGGATGGCGACAGGAGTCGCCGCTGCTGGCCATGTCGCGGTTGCTCCGGCTTCCATGCACGCTCTCGCCACCGTGTTGCAGGAACGCTCCTGTGCAGACGTGGTCTGCCCGGTGTCACGCCTTCACCGCGCACCCGACGTGACAGCGTGTGGGGACATCTATCGCTTCCCGCGTACGTGGAGCGCCATGGCGCAGGTGCTTGCCGCCAGCATCACGCAGATGTTTCCGGGCGAGGGCAGGGCGCGACGGCTATGGCCTGCGAGCATTCACTTCGACGTTGCCGCGCGACCTGCGTTGTCGTTGAATGATGCACTGGACGCCGCGCGCGGTCTGCGCCGTCGCGTGAGCCGCATGTGGCGAAGACGACTCATCGCGGGAAGCCTGGTGTTGATCGGTGTGGCGGGTCTGGCCTTTGGCTGCGTGCGTTTCCATCAGGGCAGTCGCGCGCTTGACAGCATGACCGGTCGGGTGGTGTCCGCCGAAGCCACGCTTGCGGATGCCGACAAGGGCCCGTGGCGCCACCTCGACGCATTGCGGGCACTGGCATCCACCGACACCGACACCGATGCGCAGGATGCGCGCGTGAGTGATTTGCGCGGCACGGCAGCGGAGCGATACCACGATGCGATCGCGGGGCGCCTGCTGCCTGCGGTCGCCGGGCGCATCCACGCCGTGCTGAGTTCGCCAGCGACACAAGCACCGGATCGTCTGCATGCCGCCCTGCGTGCCTATCTCGCCCTGCACGCCGCCGGGCCAGACATGACCGCGTTGTCGCCGTGGCTGACCGAGGCGGCTGCGCACAGGCATCTGGAAGGATTCACCCATCCACCGGACAGCCGTGTGGACATGCAACTGGTGACGGCTGCGCGCGCGCAACTGGGCCGGACCTCGCCCGTGGAACGCATCTACCGCCGCGCCGTCACGGAGATCATGCCTGCGCGGGGGAGGACGATATCCATCGCTTCCATGACACGTGGCGCCGCCGCAGGGCTGCTTCGCAGGCGCAGCGGCGTGTCCCTGCACGCGGTGCTGCCGCTCTGGGCTTCGGCAAGTGGTCATCGCGAATTCGTGGCCCGCGTGTCCACTGCGACCCAGCAGGCGCTTGAAGACGAAGCGTGGGTCATGGGGGCGCGATTGCCGCTGGAGACAACCCGCGAGGCGGTACTGGACCTGCATCACCGCGAGAACATTGCCGTCTGGCAGGCCGCGTTATCGGATTTGCGCGTGGTCAACGCGACGTCACCTTCCGCGCTGGCGCGGCGTCTCAACCTGCTCGCTGGTGAGGATTCGCCGTTGGCCAGCCTGATTCATGGGGTGGCCGTGGAAACCTCCGGAGTGAACGACGACGATCCGCTGGCGTGGCGCTTTCGCGCCATGCGCTCGGCGGATGGTCCGGCACCGCATGCGTGGGGCCGTGTATTGCGGGCCGATCTCGCGGCACTGGCCCTGCAACTGGACGTGGTCGCCGCCGCGCCTGATGCGATTACCCCGGCGGGCTACGATCCCGGCGCGGTGGATCGTCTGGCCGCCACGGTCGCACAGGGGCCTGGCGTGTTCAGCCATCTGTTTGACGATGTGCTTCCCGCCGCGCGGGCCATGATGCGAAAGCGTGGAGAGGCCCCGCCTCCGGCAACGTCGAGCGCGGGCACGTGAGTGCTTCAGCGCGGGCGCGCGCCTTCACACCACTGGTGCCCATGCCGGTTATGCGGCACACCCTGGGGCGGAATAGTCCCGCGTTGCACGCGATAGCCGTGCCTGTTCATGGCCTGCGTGGCCGCATTCAGATAGGCGGGCAGCCCGGAATAAAACCGCAGCAGGCCACCCGGTGCCAGCAGCGCATGGGCTGCGTCGATCCACAGGTCGATGTGGGTCGCACTGAACGGGCGCCTGGGTCCTCGCTGAAGATACTCAAACGTCACCTGATCGAACTGTCCCGTACCCAGCGTGAAAAGAGGGGAGCTGCGCCAGAGCATGATATCCATCGTGATATCCGGCGATGCGTCCGGGTTCACGTCCACCGTGAAGTCGTGCTCGTGCGTCTGGCCCAGCGAGCAGGGCATGCCCTCCACCGAACCCATGTGCACGTGTTCGGGCGTGCGCCCGCAACCGATGACCAGCCGTCGTTGTCCGGACGGCCGGGACAGGTAGTCGGTGATCGACTGGCTGCGTCGTAATGGTATGGCCCGTTTTTCGCTGTGCACGTTGCAAGCTCCATTTGCAGGCACCGGACCCTACGCCATGACGGCCTGCCGTGGCCGGTGGCATTTCACAATTTCCTGCACTGTGCCTATTGCGCGCAGGACATCGTTCGTGATCTATTCGATCCATGATGTCCCGCGCTCACTTTGCCGTATGTGCCAACCATTCGCTTCCCGCGAATGCGATGCCGCGCGTGAACGCCAATAACGCCAATAATAATGCCCGGAACATCGGGAGGGCCGGCGTTTAGGCGGATAGACATCCACCAAACCTACGCAAAAGGCCCGCCCTCCAAGGCGGGCCTTTTGCGTTTCTGACGTCCGATAACCAGGAGCCCCGTGTCATGTGTTCGATTTTTGGAATGTTCCATCTTCATGCCGATGACGATCTGGCGGCCCTTCGCGTGCAGGCCATGGAGCTGTCGCAGCGGCAGCGGCACCGTGGTCCGGACTGGAGCGGCGTGTATGTGGACGATGGCGCCATCCTTGTACACGAGCGCCTGGCCATCGTTGATCCCGCCAGTGGCGCCCAGCCATTGCGCTCGCCCGATGGCGAACTGGCGCTGGCAGTAAACGGCGAGATCTACAACCATCGCGAACTGCGTCGTGACAGCGCCTATCCGTTCACGACAGCGTCTGACTGCGAAGTCATCAACGCGCTGTATCGCGAACACGGTGTGGACTTTCTGGACCAGTTGAACGGCATGTTTGCCTTCGCCCTGTGGGACAGCGCGAAGCGTCGCTTCCTCATCGCGCGTGATCCGATGGGCGTCGTGCCGTTGTACTGGGGTCACGACCGGGCAGGGCGCCTTTGCGTGGCCTCGGAACTGAAGGCGCTGGTGGGCGTGTGCGCCGACGCCTCGGCGTTTCCGCCCGGCCATTACTACGACAGCGCGCAGGGTGAACTTGTGCGCTACTGGCAGCGTCCGTGGCGCGAATACGATGCCACGGCCGGGCAGCAGATCGAACCGGCGCAACTTCGCGCAGCGTTTGAAGCCGCCGTGCATCGCCAGATGATGACCGACGTGCCGTATGGCGTGCTTCTGTCCGGTGGCCTGGATTCCTCGCTGGTGGCCGCCATCGCAGCACGGTTCGCGCGTCGACGCATCGAGGAAGATGATCGGGGCGAAGCGTGGTGGCCTCGCCTGCATTCCTTCGCCATCGGTCTGGAAGGCTCGCCTGATCTGGCCGCCGCTGCCGTAGCTGCCGAGGCCCTGGGCACCGTGCATCACGGGTTCCGGTACACCTTCGAGGAAGGACTGGACGCGTTGCCCGAAGTGATCCGGCACATCGAAACTTACGACGTCACCACGATCAGAGCCTCCACGCCGATGTTCCTGCTGGCGCGCCGGATCAAGGCCATGGGCGTGAAAATGGTGCTGTCGGGCGAAGGGTCCGACGAAGTGTTTGGCGGTTACCTGTATTTCCACAAGGCGCCCTCGGCGCGCGCCTTCCACGAAGAAACGGTGCGCAAGCTGGACGCCCTGCACAACTACGACTGTCTCCGTGCCAACAAGTCGATGGCCGCCTGGGGCGTGGAAGCGCGGGTGCCGTTCCTCGACACCGTGTTCCTCGACGTGGCGATGTCGTTCGACGCGCAGGCGAAGATGGTCAGCCGCAAGGGTATCGAGAAGGGCATTCTGCGCGAGGCTTTCGAGGGCCTGCTGCCGGACGAAATCCTCTGGCGGCAAAAAGAGCAGTTCAGCGATGGCGTGGGCTACGGCTGGATCGACGGCCTGAAAGCGCATGCGGAGGCAACCGTCAGCGACCGTGAGTTCGCCGCCGCCGCCAGCCGCTTCCCGCACAACACCCCGGCCAGCAAGGAGGCCTACCTGTACCGCGCGCTCTTTGAGAGGCATTTCCCGGGTGAAGCCTGTGCGGCCACGGTGCCGGGCGGGAAGTCCATTGCCTGCTCATCTCCGGCAGCGCTGGCCTGGGATCCGGCCTTCGCCACCGCCGCCGACCCTTCCGGACGTGCCGTCCGGGGCGTACACCGGGAGGCGCTGGCTGGCTGACGCCATGCGGCGATGCGGCAAGGGAGGGGTTTTGCTAAGATTCCTGGTCTTTGCAGGCGCCTCCCGCGCCGCACACTTCGGGTAAACACAATGATCGAGATCAATCCGATCCTTGCGCAGATTTCGGACCTTCGGGGCCGGGTCGAGTCGCTTAGGGGGTATCTTTGACCACGCTGTCAAGAAAGAACGGCTGGAAGAAGTAAGTCGCGAGCTGGAAAGCCCCACCGTGTGGGACAACCCCACCCGCGCCCAGGAACTGGGTCGCGAGCGCGCCCGTCTTGAACAGATCGTCATCGGCATCGACACCATGTCGGCCAGCCTGGACGACGCGAAAGACCTGCTCGACATGGCCGCCAGCGATGGCGACGAGGACACGATCAACGCCATCCTCGAGGACCTCAGCAAGGTAGACGCGCAGGTCAGCAAGCTGGAATTCCAGCGCATGTTCTCCGGCGAGCTGGATTCGGCCTCGGCATTCGTCGATGTGCAGGCTGGCGCGGGCGGCACCGAAGCCCAGGACTGGGCCGAAATGCTTCTGCGCATGTACTTGCGCTGGGCCGAGTCGCGAGGCTGGAAGGTCGAGATGATGGAAGTCAGCGCGGGCGAAGTGGCGGGCATCAAGTCCGCCACGTTCCGCGTGGAAGGCGACTACGCCTACGGCTGGCTGAAAACGGAAATCGGCGTGCACCGTCTGGTGCGCAAGAGCCCGTTCGATTCGGACAACCGCCGCCACACCAGCTTCACCTCGGTGTTCGTGTCGCCGGAAGTGGATGACGACATCGAAATCGACATCAATCCGGCCGATCTGAAAACCGACGTGTACCGCTCGTCGGGTGCCGGTGGTCAGCACGTCAATAAAACCGAGTCGGCGGTACGTATCACCCACGTGCCTACCAACACGGTGGTGGCCTGCCAGACCGAGCGCAGCCAGCACGCCAACCGCGACCGCGCCATGAAGATGCTGAAGGCGAAGTTGTACGAGCTGGAAGTGCAGAAGCGCAACGCCGAAAAGGATGCGCTGGAAGCCACCAAGTCGGATATCGGCTGGGGCAGCCAGATTCGCAACTACGTGCTCGACCAGTCGCGCATCAAGGATCTGCGCACCGGCATCGAGCGCACCGACACCCAGAAGGTGCTCGACGGCGACCTCGACGGCTTCGTGGAAGCCAGCCTGAAGTCCGGCCTGGAAGCGGGTTCCAAACGTCTGGACGCGTAATAAAAGGGGTGCCACGGAAGGCATCCCTGCCCACGCGTCCCTCGCACGTTTTACCGGCAGAACCCCATCCCCTCCATTCAACGCGAAGAGCTTCCCATGACTGACAACGCTACCCAGACGCCGACCGCGCCGGTCGCCGACGAGAACAAGCTGATTGCCGAACGCCGCGAAAAGCTCAAGGCGCTGCGCCAGTCGGGCATCGCGTACCCTAACGATTTCCGGGTCGACAGCTTCGCGGGCGACCTGCAGAAAGAGTTCGAGGATGCGGAAACCTTCACCGCCGAGGCCATCGAGGCCACACCGCGTCGCGTCGCCGTAGCCGGCCGCATCATCCTGATGCGCGGGCAGGGCAAGGTCAGCTTCGTGCAGATGCAGGACGGTACCGGCCGCATCCAGCTTTTCGTCCATCAGGGCACGCTGGGTGAAGAGACTTACAACACCTTCAAGCGTTGGGACCTTGGCGACATCATCGGTGCCACCGGTGTGCTGATGCGCACCAAGACCGGCGAGCTTTCGATCAAGGTAGACAGCCTGCGCCTGCTCACCAAGTCGCTGCGTCCGCTGCCCGACAAGCATCACGGTCTGGCCGACGTGGAGCAGCGCTATCGCCAGCGCTACGTTGACCTCATCGTGACCGAGGAAGCGCGCCGCACCTTCGCGCTGCGTTCGCAGATCATCGGCCATACGCGTCGCTGGCTGGAAGAATCGCCGCGTCGCTTCATGGAAGTGGAAACGCCGATGATGCACGTCATCCCCGGCGGCGCTACGGCGCGCCCGTTCGTCACTCACCACAACGCGCTGGACATGGCGTTGTACCTGCGTGTGGCGCCGGAGCTTTACCTCAAGCGCCTGGTGGTGGGCGGCTTCGACCGTGTGTACGAAATCAACCGCAATTTCCGCAACGAGGGCGTGTCCACCCGGCACAATCCCGAGTTCACCATGCTTGAGTTGTACCAGGCGTACGCCACGTATCACGACATCATGGATATCACCGAAGGCCTGATCCGTGCCCTGGCGCAGGATGTGGTCCGCAAGACCACGCTTGAGTGGGACGGTGCCAGCATCGACGTGGCTCCGGCGTTCCGCCGCTGGCGCATGGAAGATGCGGTGCTTGAACTCAATCCCGGGATTCAGGCATCGGACCTGCGCGATCGCGAGAAGATGGCCGCGCACGCGAAGCGTCTTGGCATTCACGTGAAGCCCGGTTTTGGCTGGGGCAAGATCCTTCTCGAAATCTTCGAGGCCACCGTCGAGCACACGCTGGTGCAGCCCACCTTCATTACCGACCATCCGGTGGAAGTCTCGCCGCTGGCGCGCGAAAGCGACACCAACAAGGGCATCACCGACCGCTTCGAGCTGTTCATCAACGGCAAGGAAATTGCCAACGGCTTCTCGGAGTTGAACGACTCCGAAGACCAGGCCGCACGTTTCCAGGCTCAGGTGGACGCGAAGGACGCCGGTGACGATGAGGCCATGCACTTCGACGCCGATTACATCCGCGCGCTGGAAGTGGGCCTGCCGCCCACGGGCGGTCTGGGCATCGGTATGGATCGTCTGGTGATGTTGCTGACCGGCGCCTCGTCCATCCGTGACGTGCTGCTGTTCCCCTACATGCGCCCGGAGGCCTGAGGCTCATGGCCCGTAGCGTCCTGAAGTGGGTCGCGGCAGGGTTGCTCGTGGCGAGCGGGGCAGCCTGCTCGCACGACGAGAACGACAAGGCGGCGGAAACGCCGGCGGTTCCTCCGGCCGCTGCGGCGGCCACGGCGCCTGCGAATGTTCCGGCTGTGGCGGCCGATGCCGAGGCGGCGCCCATTCCGGTCGTGGCTGATGAAAAGGCAGCGGTCCAGCGGGTCGAAGCCTCGATCGAAAAGAACCACCTGACCACATTGAAGCCCGAGTGCCTGAGCTATATCCCGTACTCGGCGGGCACCGGCTTCATCGTGGACGTGCACGAACGGCACGACGACACCTGCGGTGGCGATCCGGGCGTGTCGCCGCGCGTCTTCAGCTTCCAGGTGGACAGCGCAAGCGGTCGCCTGCAAACCGACGCCACTGACCCGGCCGAAGGTCTGTTTCACGCCATCGACTGACCGGCGACGCCCACGCGGCGCCTTCCTCATCCCACGGAGAGCATCCCTATGCTGTATGCCATCACCGCACTCGATCATCCCAATTCGCTGGAAGGCCGCATGGCCCATCGTCCGGCTCATCTGGATCGCCTGAAAGCTCTTCAGGCCGAAGGTCGTCTGGTGCTTGCCGGCCCGTTTCCGGCCATCGACTCCAACGATCCGGGACAAGCCGGCTTCACTGGCAGCCTGATCGTGGCCGAATTCGCCGACCTAGCCACCGCCACCGCCTGGGCCGACGCCGACCCGTTCAAGGCTGCGGGCGTCTATAAAGACGTGTCGGTGCGCCCGTTCCGCCAGACGCTGCCATGACCGCTGAAAAGGTCGATCAGATCTACAACCTGCTGGCCGGTGCGCTTGACCCGGATTCGCTGGAAGTGGTCGACGAGGGCTACAAGCACCTGGGGCATGGCGGGGAAGGCAAGGGGCACTTTCTTGTCCGCATCGTCAGCCCGGCCTTCACGGGGCAGTCGGCCATCGGCCGGCACCGGCTCGTTTATGGGGCGCTGGCGTCCATGATGCCGGATCAGATTCACGCGCTGGCCATCGAGGCCAAGGCTCCCGGCGAATAAATGCCGGAAATCCAAAGGGATGCGGGGGAAAGCTAACCTCCGCTCGCGTATACTCGCCCGATTGCGCCCGGTCGGCCCCTTTGGCAGAGTGACCGATTCGTCCGTTCCTTAGGGGAAACGGGCTGTCCCACCGGAAGAATTCATGCGTCTGACCACGATCAAGCTGGCGGGTTTCAAGTCGTTCGTTGACCCCACCACGCTGCATCTGCCTACCAATATGACCGGCGTTGTCGGCCCGAACGGCTGCGGCAAGTCCAACATCATCGATGCCATTCGCTGGGTGATGGGCGAGAGCGCCGCCAGCCGTCTGCGCGGCGACTCGCTGACTGACGTGATCTTCTCAGGCTCCAGCGCGCGCAAGCCGGTGGGCCAGGCCACGGTCGAACTCATCTTCGACAACAGCGACGGCACCATCCAGGGCGAATACGCCACCTACGCCGAAATCTCGGTGAAGCGTCTGGTCAGCCGCGATGGTCAGTCCTCGTATTACTTGAATGGCGCACGCTGCCGTCGCCGCGACATCACGGACCTGTTCCTTGGCACGGGCCTGGGCCCGCGCAGCTATTCGATCATCGAACAGGGCATGATCAGCCAGATTATCGAGGCTGCTCCGGAAGACCTGCGCACCCACCTGGAAGAAGCCGCCGGCATCTCCAAGTACAAAGAACGCCGGAAAGAAACCGAGAGCCGCATCAAGGCCACCCGCGAAAACCTCGACCGCGTGCGTGACGTGCGCGACGAAGTGGACAAGCAGCTGGACCACCTGAACCGCCAGGCCCGCGCGGCCGAGCGCTGGAAAGCGCTGAAGGAAGAACAGACCCGCCGTGAGGCCGAGTTGCGCGCGCTGGAATACCGCACGCTGCATCGTCGCCACGAAGGCGAGGGCGACGGTCTGCGTCAGGCCGAGCTGGACATCGAAAAGCGCATCGCCGAGCAGCGCCAGGTGGAAGCGCAGCTGGAAAGCGTGCGTGATCGTCATCAAGGCGCCAGCGAGCATCTGAATCTGGTTCAGGCCGAGGTCTACAAGGTTGGCTCGGAAATCGCGCGCGTTGAGCAGCAGGTGCGCCACAGCCGCGACCTCAACGAACGTCTTACCCGTTCGCTGGCTGAAGCAGCGCGCGAGCACGACGAACTTCAAGGTCATATCAGCGCCGACCACGAACAGATCGAAACGCTGCGCATGGCGCTTGCCGAAGGCGAGCCCAAACTCGAAGCGCTGCAGCAGATTCAGGACGAAACCAGCGACACCCAGCGGGTGACGGAAGCCCGTCTGGCCGACTGGCAGTCGCGCTGGGACACCCATACCCGTTCGGCGGGTGAGGCGGCGCGTGCGGCGGAAGTGGAGCGCACCAAGCTCGCTTACCTCGACCGTCAGTCGGTGGATTTGTCCAAGCGCCGCGAAGCACTGGAAGCCGAACAGAAAGCTACCGACCTCACGTCGCTGGAAGCGGCCGCCGAGTCGCTGGACATCGAACATGACACCCAGCGCGAGCGCGTCGAATCGCTTGGCTCGCTGCTGGACCAGCACAAGGTCGCTCATGAGCGCGTGCTGGACGAAGAGCGTCAAGTGCAGTCGTCACTCAACGAGGCCCGCCAGCAGTTGCAGACCGCGCGCGGCCGCCAGGCCTCGCTGGAAGCCTTGCAGCACGCGGCACTGGGGCAGGAAGAAACGGCCGCCAGCGGCTGGCTTGCCCGGCTGGGTCTGGATAAATCGCGTCGCCTTGGCGAAACGCTGCAAGTGGACGGCGGCTACGAATCTGCCGTGGAAACCGTGCTGGCTGGCGTTCTCGATGGCGTGCTGGTCGACTCGCCCATCGCGTTGTCCGGTGAATTCGCTGATCTGGGCGATGCCGACGTTGCGTTGTTCGCACGCGAGCAGGCGGGCCCCGGTCCCGAAGGCACGCTGGCCGCGCATGTGCGTGGCCCGGTCGCCGCCGTGTCACTGCTGTCGCAGGTGTTTGTCGCCGATTCGGTGGAGCAGGCCCGCGCACGCGTGGAGTCGCTGGCGCCACATCAATCCATCATCACGCGCGACGGCGCATGGATGGGTCCGCATTGGGCGCGCATCCTGCGTGCGCAAGGCAACCAGGTAGGTGTGCTGGCGCGTGAGCGCGAGATCCGCCAGCTGGCTGACCAGATCGAATCGCTGGAAGGCAGCACGGAAGAGTGGACCGAACAGCTCGAAACGCTGCGCACGCGCAAATTTGAAACCGAGCGCCAGCGCGACGACGCGCAGCGCGAGCTTTACGCAGCACACCGCCGCCTGTCCGAGCTGGCCGGTCAGTTGCAGAGCCATCGTGGCAAGATGGAAACGGCGCGTGCGCGCTCGGAGAAAGTCTCCGGTGAAATCGCCGTGCTGGTCGAACAACTGGACGAACTGGACGGCACCACGCGGGAATCGCGCGCGCGTCTGGATGAGTCCGTGGGCAACATGGGCGACATGGAAGACGAGCGTCGCGCGCTGGAAAACGAGCGCCGCGAACTGCTGGAAGCCCGCGAAGAAGCACGCATCAACGCCCGTGAAGCGGCAGAGCAGTCGCATCAGCTGGCGCTGGGCATGGAATCGAAGCGTTCCGCGCTGGCCTCGCTGGAGCAGGCTTTGGCGCGCATGGACGCCCAGTTGCGCCAGATCATCGCGCGCCGCACCGATATTGAAGCGCAGCTCGAAGCCGGCAGCGATCCCATCGCGGAACTGGAAGCGGAACGCCAGACCTACCTCGACCAGCGCCTGCTGGTCGACAGGCAGCTGGTTGAAGCGCGCCGGGCGCTGGAAGATTGCGACGCCGAGTTCCGCCGACTGGAACAGGAACGTCAGCGCATCGAGCACGCGCTCAATCAGGTCCGTGAAAGCGTGGGCGAGAAACGTCTCGCTGCGCAGGCATTGCAGCTTCGCGCGCAACAGTTGGCCGATGCCATCGTGGCCTCCGGCCTCGAACTGGACACGCTGCTGGCCGAGCTTGCCGAAGATGCCGAGCCGGATCGCTGGCAGCAGCAGTTGACCGATCTGGCGCAGAAAATCGTGCGCCTGGAACCGGTCAACCTGGCCGCCATCCAGGAACACGCCGAGCAGTCGCAGCGCAAGGATTACCTCGATGCGCAGCTGGCCGATCTGGGCAGCGCACTGGAAACCCTGGAGGGCGCGATCAAGAAGATTGATCGCGAAACCCGCCAGCGCTTCAAGGAAACCTTCGACCGCGTCAATGCAGGTGTGCAGGAGCTCTTCCCGCGCCTGTTTGGCGGCGGTCACGCCTACCTCGAACTGACCGGCGAAGACCTGCTCGATACCGGTGTGGCGATCATGGCCCGACCGCCCGGCAAGCGCGTCAGCAACATCACGCTGCTGTCCGGTGGCGAGAAGGCGCTTACCGCCGTGTCGCTGGTGTTTGCCATTTTTGGTCTCAATCCCGCGCCGTTCTGCCTGCTGGACGAGGTGGACGCACCGCTGGATGAAGCCAACGTGGGCCGCTTCTCCGCCATGGTGCGAGAGATGAGTGAAAAGGTTCAGTTCATCTTCGTCAGCCATAACAAGGCGACGATGGAAGCCGCGCATCAGCTGTGCGGCGTTACGATGCGCGAACCGGGCGTGTCCCGCCTTGTCCAGGTGGATCTGGCCGAGGCGTCCAAGCTCGTGGGCGCGGCGTAAGCTCTATATACAAGGAATGACTATGACTCCCGTAATGGCGTTTGCCTGGAACCCCGCTGTCGGCATCCCCATGCTGGTTGTCGGCATTATCGTGCTGGTGCTGATCTGGCTGTTTGGCCAGCCGCGCAAGGAACAACAGGGCCGCCGCAAAGTTATGCCGCCCACCGGTCCCGCAGAGCGCCGCGAGCCTAAGATGGGCGATGAAGGCGATGAGCCCTATCTGGACGACCCGCGCGACCCGCTGTTCAACACATCGCCGAAGCAGGGCGAGCTTGACGTCGATCTGCGCGCTGAACTGGAGCGTCTGGGCGCGGCCCTGGCCGACGAGCGTGGCGCACGTGGCTGCGAGCCCGCTCATGCACCGGCACCCGCGCGTGCCGAGCGCATCGAGCCGGGCTTCTCGCCCGATTATTCGATCAGCGCCACGGACGAAGGCGATATCGACGACCTGACCATTCATGCCCCGGCGGCTCACGTGCCGGCGCCTGCACCGATTCCGGCACCGGCTCCCACGCCTGCTCCGGCGCCTGCACCCGCGCCGCCGCCGAAAGTGCCTCCGCGCTCCGACCTTGGCCGTCGTCCGTCCACCGCTCCGGTGGAGCGCATCGTCAGCCTGTACGTCGTTGCCCGTGAAGGTGCGCGCTTCAATGGCTCCGACCTCGTGGTCGCTGCCGAGAAGGCCGGCCTTGAGTTCGGCGACATGGGAATCTATCACCGCCTGGTGGATGGCCGTCCGGAACTGGGGCCCATCTTCAGCGTGGCCAACCTCGTCAAACCCGGCAACTTCGATATGTCCCGCGTGGCCACCATGCAGACCCCGGGTCTCAGTTTCTTCATGGCCCTGCCGGGCCCTGCGCCTGCGCTGGATGCGTGGGACGCGATGCTGCCCACGGCACAACGCCTCGCCGAGTTGCTCGACGGCCTCGTGCTTGACGAAGAACGCAATGCGCTCGGTCGCCAGCGCATCGCCCATATCCGCGACGAACTGCGCGGCTGGGACCGTGGCCACGAAGGCGAAGAAATCAAGTTCGGCCAGTAAGCCAGACTCTCCATGTGGAAGTGAGCTTCTGAGCGATCCCTCAGGAGCGGGCCATCATTAGCCCCCTTCGCGAGCAGGCCCGCTCGCCCAGGGCTGCTTCAGGTGGCGCTTTCGGGCTTGTGTTGTGGAAGTGAGCTTGCTCGCGAATCAGTCGGGCCGAACGGCCCGGCCTTCAGAATCTCCAGCGCCTCAGGCGGAATAAGATCCGCCTGAGTGAGCCAGATCGCCGTGATTGCCGGCAGCGAATCGCTCAACAGTCGCTTGCTGAGGTTGTGCATGCGCTGCAACGTCGCCGGACTCACATCGGCTTCGGTCGTGTATGACATCAGGTCATTGAGGGCTGTGGCATCACCCAGTCGCAGGAACAGATCCTCATGCAGCCGGTGGCTGGTGATGGACATTCCCGTGTTGCAGGTAGGGCAGGGCACGGTTTGATCGGTCGGGCGCATGGCGGTTCCTTTACCTCGAAGGTCCGCACCTTGCCGCAGCAAGGTGGCGGACGTGTCGGGGTCGAAAACCGGCAGTTCAAAGGCATCACCCGGCCAGGCACGAAGCCTGCCCGACACGCCCGCCGTAAGGGCGAGTGAAAGTAACGCAGGAGGCGAGCCGCCTGCGTACCTCTGAACTGTGCGGGTTTCGACACCCGGCCGCCGAGGATTCGGCGACGCAGGAAGCATCCCGATTCACGAAAGGCAGAACTATCCGATTATTCCGAAAAAATCATCGGAATTGTTTGAGAGTGGGCGAACACCCAGGCGCGTCACATGGGTGACGTGGCGGCTACCGACTGGCGCACCATCGCGCCTAGAATGTGACGATGTACACGCCCAGCGCCTTTGCCGAAACCCGTCTTCCCGTTCTTCACGATGCCATCGAGCGTATCGGCTTTGCCGCGTTGGTGACGCATGGCGCATCGGGACTGGAAGCCACACACCTGCCGATGATCCTTGTTCGCGACGAGGGGCCGCTGGGTACGCTGTACGGTCATGTGGCACGCGCCAATACACACGCAAAGCCACCGGAGGGCGACGCGCTGGTCATGTTTTCTGGCCCGCATGCGTACATCTCGCCGAATGGCTATCCGGGCAAGGCAGCACATGGCAAGGAAGTGCCCACGTGGAACTACGTCGCCGTGCACGCGTATGGACGTCCGCACGCATTTGACGATGCGGACACTTTGCTGATTCTGTTGCGCAGGCTGACCGCGAAGCACGAAGGCCAGACCCAGCCACGTCCCTGGTCGGTGGACGATGCACCGGGCGACTATATCCAGCGCATGGTGCGCGCCATCGTGGGGCTGCGCATTCCGCTGGATCGCGTGGAAGGCAAGTGGAAGGTCAGTCAGAACCGCACGGCGGAGGATCGTCTGGGCGCCGCCGCGTTGCTGGCGGAGCGTCCTGGGGACGACGAGCAGGCCATCGCCGCCGAGATGCGCGCCATTCCGTAACTATTCGCGATTCCTGCGGGGCGGGATGCTTGTGGTTCCCGCAACACCCCGTCGCAAGAAAGCCCGTTCCCACGCGGCAATGAGGGCCGTTCACATTGCGGCAACATCTTGCTGCGTCACTGTGGATGCATCACCAGTGTGGCCGTCCGGCGTCGGCTTTGGCGCAGCGCACACATTTGGCTCGGCATGCTGGGGTCTTACATTCCGGGAGTCCTCATGTCGGTCAGCTCCGCTCGCGCTCCGTTGCGCATTTATTACCTGCACCCGCTGCTGGTAGGTGGCCTGGCCAACTGGATGGGCTGGCTGGATCACGCTGCAGCGCTGGGTTTTCGGCAATTGCTGGTCGCGCCTCCGTTTGACGCCTCGTCCACGGGTGACGTGTTTGTGACAAGGGACTTCGACCGACTGCATCCGGGCCTGGGTGTGGAAGGCGAGGCGGTGCAGCGCATTGGCGAACTGGCCAAGGCCTGTCGTGCCCGTGACATGGAACTGTGGCTTGATCTGAGTGTGGATGAACTGGCGTCCGATGCGCCGCTTCGTGCAGAGCACCCGGAGTGGTTTCGCGCGGTGGCTGCGGAGCACGGCACCCCTGATCCGCGCTGGACACCCAGCGAAAGCGACAGCGTTCGCTGGCGTCTGAATGATCCGGCCGTTGCGGATGCGGCGATCACCTGGTGGACGGATCGTCTGCAAGCGTGGGTGCGCGCGGGCGTCTGCGGCTTCCGCGTGCTGCATCCGCAGCGACTTTCCGCCGAGCGCTGGGCGGGCCTGTTCGCGGCGGTGAGAACGGCGTCGCCTGATGCCTGTTTCATCGCCTGGACGCCGGGCAGCACGCCCGAGGAGCTTCGCGCGCTGGCGGGAGCGGGATTTGACGTGACCGTGTCATCTGCCAGTTGGTGGGACTTCCGCGCCCCGTGGTTTGCCCAGGAGGCAACTCGCCTGGCGGCCGTCGCGCCACCCCTGGCGGCTGCCGAGGTGCCGTTTGGTCCGCGTCTTGGCGACACGCTGCACGAGGAAAATCAGCGCGAACGCGCGTATCGGCGTGCCATCGACTTTTCCGCCACTTCCCCGGCGGGTTGGCTGATGCCCATGGGTTTCGAGTTTGCCGTGCACGAGGCGCTTGACCCGCGCCGTGGCAATCCGGTGACGCCCGACGCCATGGCGGCCTCCGGTGCCCTGGACCTTTCAGAGACTGTGCGCCGCGCCAATGCGCGCCTGGCGGATGAAAGCGCGCGTATGCCTTATCGCAGCATCGTCGCCGAACGCGGCGTGGCGGTACTGCTGTCTACCAGTGAACTGGACGCCCGGCGCGCCACGGAGGCCTCGCTGGTGCTGGTCAACGCATCGCTTGACCGCGAGGCCACGGTACATGCGGCCCACGCGTTGATGGGCGCCGCGTCGCATTTCGGGCCTTACGCCAGCGCAGATGGCCGCAAGGTGTTTGATGCCGGCGAAGATGTGGTGCTGGCTCCCGGCGCGGTGTTGCCACTTGTCGCCAGACGGGCGGCGCAGGTCGTGCGGAAGTTCAGCGTCACTCAGGCGCGTGACCTGGTGAAAGCGGCGACTTCTGCGCCTCGCGTGTGCATTGAAGCGGTGCGACCGAGCGTGGACGACGGCCGCTTCCCCGCCAAGCGCATCGTCGGCCAGCGAATCGACGTGACGGCCGACGTGTTCATGGATGGGCACGACGTACTGGCTGTGCGGCTGCAATGGCGCGCGCAAGACGACAAGGGGTGGCGCGAAGAGATCATGACGCCGCAGGGCAACGATGTGTATGCAGCGAGCTTCACGCCCGCGCGCACAGGTCGTTTCGAGTATCGCGTGGTGGCGTGGCGCGATGCGTTTGCTTCGTATCGCTACGAACTGGACACCAAGCAGCGCGCGGGCGTACCGCTCACGCTGGAACTGGAAGAAGGGCGCCTGCTGGTGGAGGCGCGTGCCGCGACGGCCACGGGTGCCCGGGCCAAGGCGATACGCAATCTGCTTGCTGCCCTGGGCAAGGCCGATGATGCGGAGCGCCTGGAGTTGCTGCAGGCAGAGGACACGCTGGCCAACCTGGCAGCAACGGATCCGCGTCCGTTTGCGGCAGCCTCCGAACCCGTGCTGATCGTTGATGTGGATCGTCGGGAGGCGGGATTTGCGAGCTGGTACGAACTGTTTCCTCGCTCGCAGACCACCGATCCCTCGCGCCACGGCACGTTCGCCGATGTGATCGAACGGCTTCCCGCGATTCGTGACATGGGCTTTGACGTGCTGTATTTCCCGCCGATCCATCCCATCGGCACCGCTTTCCGCAAGGGCAAGAACAATACGCTCACGCCGGGACCTGATGATCCGGGCAGTCCCTATGCCATCGGATCGCCGGACGGCGGCCACACGGCGATCCATCCCGAGCTCGGCACACTGGATGATTTCCGTCGCCTGCGTGATGCCGCGGCCGATCACGGCCTCGAACTGGCCCTGGATTTTGCCATTCAGTGCTCGCCCGATCATCCGTGGCTGAAGGAACATCCTGAGTGGTTCGACTGGCGTCCGGACGGCACGATCCGCTACGCCGAAAATCCGCCGAAGAAGTATCAGGACATCGTCAATGTGGACTTCTATGCTGACGGCGCCGTGCCGTCGCTGTGGAAGGCGCTCTGCGATGTCGTTCTGTACTGGGCAGGCGAAGGCGTGAGAACGTTCCGCGTCGACAATCCCCATACCAAGCCGTTCCCTTTCTGGGAATGGATGATCGCGAAGGTGCGCGCGAAGTATCCCGATACGTTGTTCCTGTCCGAAGCCTTCACTCGTCCCAAGCCGATGTACCGGTTGGCGAAGGTGGGTTTCAGCCAGTCGTACACGTACTTCACCTGGCGCAACACCAAGCAGGAATTCACCGACTACCTGACGGAGCTGACGCAAGGCCCGCCGAGCGATTTCTTCCGGCCGAATTTCTTCGTCAACACGCCGGATATTGATCCGTATTTCCTGCAGACCTCAGGTCGCCCCGGGTTCCTGATCCGGGCCGCGCTCGCCACCACGCTATCGGGACTGTGGGGCATGTATTCCGGGTTTGAACTGTGCGAAGGCACCCCCGTGCCCGGCAAGGAGGAATACCTGGATTCGGAGAAATACGAGATTCGGGTGCGCGACTGGAACATGCCGGGCAACATCGTGGCCGAGATTTCTGCGTTGAATCGCATTCGCCGCGAACACCCTGCGTTGCAGAGTCACATGGGCCTGCGCTTTCTTTACGCAAACAACGATCAGGTGCTCTTTTTTGAAAAGCGCGCTGCCGATAGCGAGGACATCGTGCTGGTTGCCATCAGCCTCGATCCGCACAACGCACAGGCCGCCGACCTCCAGCTTCCCCTCGACGAGTGGGGCCTGTCTGCTGATGCAGACATTGCCGCACACGATCTTCTTCACGACCAACCCCTTGCCTGGCGCGGCGCATCCCAGCATGTATGGCTCGGCCTCGGCCAGCCTTACGCGCTGTGGCATGTCCGGCTACCCGGAGTCTGATTCATGTCCCGACGCGTCAAATCTGAAGCTGCCAACGCCGCTCCCGGCTTCTCCAGCGATCCGCTGTGGTACAAGGACGCCATCATTTATCAGGTGCATCTGAAGTCGTTCTTCGATGCCAACGATGATGGCGTCGGCGACTTTGCGGGCCTGATCCAGAAGCTTGACTACATTGCCGAGCTGGGCGTCAACACCGTCTGGCTGCTGCCCTTCTACCCGAGCCCGCGCCGCGATGACGGCTACGACATCGCTGAATACAAGGCGGTGCATCCGGACTACGGCAAGCTCGCCGATGTGCGTCGCTTCATCAATGAAGCGCATGAGCGTGGCATCCGTGTCATCACCGAGCTGGTCATCAACCATACCTCCGACCAGCATTCGTGGTTCCAGCGCGCGCGGCACGCCAAGAAGGGTTCGGCGGCCCGCAACTTCTATGTCTGGTCCGACACCGATCAGGCGTATGACGGCACGCGCATCATCTTCCTGGATACCGAGAAGTCGAACTGGACGTGGGATCCGGTGGCCGGTCAGTACTTCTGGCATCGCTTTTTCTCGCACCAGCCGGACCTCAACTTCGACAACCCGGCGGTGCTCAAGGCCGTGCTGGACGTGATGCGTTTCTGGCTGGACATGGGCGTGGATGGGCTTCGCCTGGACGCGGTGCCGTATCTGATCGAGCGCGAAGGCACGAACAACGAAAACCTTCCCGAGACGCACGACATTCTGAAAATCATGCGCAGGGAAATCGACGAGCACTATCCCGACCGCATGCTTCTGGCCGAAGCCAACCAGTGGCCGGAAGATACGCAGGACTATTTCGGGCAGGGTGACGAATGCCACATGGCATTCCACTTTCCGCTGATGCCGCGCATGTACATGGCTATCGCACGCGAAGATCGCTTTCCGATCACCGACATCATGCGCCAGACGCCGGCCATCCCCGAGGCATGCCAGTGGGCCATTTTCCTTCGCAACCACGATGAGTTGACGCTGGAAATGGTCACCGATTCGGAGCGCGACTATCTGTGGGAGACGTACGCAGCCGACAAGCGGGCGCGCATCAACCTGGGCATACGTCGCAGACTGGCGCCGCTGCTGGAGCGCGACCGCCGCCGCATTGAGCTGATGAATGCGTTGCTGCTGACCATGCCCGGTACGCCCGTGCTGTATTACGGCGATGAAATCGGCATGGGTGACAACATCCATCTGGGCGACCGCGATGGCGTGCGTACGCCGATGCAGTGGTCTCTCGATCGCAATGGCGGCTTCTCGCGTGCCGATCCGGCCAGCCTCGTGCTGCCGCCGATCATGGACCCCCTGTATGGCTACCAGTCGATCAACGTGGAGTCGCAGGCGCGCGATCCGCATTCGATGCTGAACTGGACGCGCCGCATGCTGGCCGTGCGCAAACGCTACAAGGCCTTTGGCCGCGGCACGCTGAAATTCCTGTATCCGGGCAATCGCAAAGTGCTTGCCTACCTGCGCGAATTCGACGGCGAGCAGGTGCTTTGCGTGGCCAACATGTCCCGTTCGTTGCAGGCCGTGGAACTGGATCTGGCCGCGTTCGACGGACAGGTACCCATCGAAATCATGGGCGGCTCGTCGTTTCCGCCGCTCGGTCGTCTTCCGTACCTGCTGACTTTGCCGCCGTATGGCTTCTACGCATTCCAGATTTGCGCGAATGCACAGATGCCGGACTGGCACGTGCAGGCCGCCGAGCCGATGCCCGACTACGAGACGCTGGTCGTACGCGGGCCGCTTGTCGAAGGTCCGGTCATGGCGCATCACCGTGGCGTGATCGAGCGCGAAATTCTGCCGAAGTACCTTGCTGTGCGCCGCTGGTTCACTGCAAAAGACAAGGGCATCGAGAGCGTGCGTCTGGTGTACGCCGCACCGTGGCCGGATCGTGGCGATGACCTCATCATCTGCGAGATTGAAGCCACGCTGGCGGACGGTCGCAAGCAGCGCTACAGCTTGCCCGCTGGCATTGTGTGGGAAGACGAGAACCCGTCGTCGCGCGCGCAGCAGCTCGCGCTGGCACGTGTTCGGCGCGGACGTCGCATCGGACTTCTGACCGATGGCTTCTCGCTGGAAGCCTTTGCTTCGGGCCTGCTGATCGGCTTGCGCAACCACGTGGAACTGCCGGTGCATGCGGGCGGTGTCATTGCTTTTGAAACGACCGAGGCCTTCAAGGGTCTTGATTTCCCCGCCGAGGTCGAGAACCGGTGGATGCTCACCGAGCAATCCAACAGCTCGATGATCCTGCATGACACCGCCGTCCTGAAGCTGTTCCGATTGACGTCCGAAGGCATCAATCCCGAAGTGGAGATGTCTCGCTTCCTCACCGAGCACGGCTACGCCAACACGTCGCCGTTGCTGGGCGAGGTGGTGCGGATCGACGAGAAGGGCGAGCGCACGACGCTGGCCGTGTTGCAGGGCTTCCTGCGCAATCAGGGCGACGCGTGGCGCTGGACGCTGGATTACCTCAGCCGCAGCTATGACGAGTACAGTCACTCGGTAGACACGGAGCGCCGCGAGGAGATCGACGCCGGCTACGACAATTTCGCACGTGCAGTCGGCACACGGCTGGGTGAACTGCACGCTGTGCTCGCCGCGCCGACGGACGCCGAGGACTTTTCGCCGCGAACGGCGACTGCCGACGATGTGGCAAGTGTGCGGGAGTCCGTCGTGGCGCAGCTGGAGCGCGCGTTGTCTGCGCTGGACAGCGTGAGTGCCCCGGCAAGCGATTTGGCTGCCGATGCGGCGGAACTGCATGGCCTCGCCGCCGCATTGAAACACCGGATCGGCGTACTGGCCGAAGCGGGTGAGGGCACCTTGCTCACCCGGGCGCATGGCGATTTTCATCTGGGCCAGATCCTGGTGGTGCAGGACGATGCATACATCATCGACTTTGAAGGCGAGCCGGCACGCACGCTGGCGGAGCGTCGCGCGAAGGTATCCGCGCTCCGTGACGTTGCGGGCTTCCTGCGCTCGCTCGATTACGCGGCTGCCATGGCCAAGCGGGGCGAGGATGGTCTGGCTCCCGTCGCGGATCCGGGGTTCGCCGACTATCTGGCGCGTTTCCGCGAACGCAGTGCGGCCGTGTTTCTCAGCGCGTACCGTGCGGTGCTCGACGCCGCGCCTGTGCGTTGGGTCAGCCCCGAAGCGCTCGCGCCCCTGGTTGAATTGTTCGTGATCGAGAAGGCCGCTTATGAAGTGAGTTACGAGGCTGCCAACCGTCCCACCTGGCTGGATGTGCCGGTACGCGGTCTGCTTCACGCCGCGCGCGGCGACACGGCCAGCGAACTGGAGAACGACGCGTGACGGATCGCAAGGCACTTGGGCAGACCGATACCGCCGCGCTGACCGCGCTGGCGGAAGGTCGCCATGGCGATGCATTCGCGCTGCTGGGGCCGCATGACGTAGAAGGACGCCGCGTCATCCGCTCGCTCCAGCCGGGCGCTATCGCCGTGGATGTCATTGATTCAGGCGGCGTGGTGATTGGCTCGCTGGCCAAAGTGCATGACGGTGGCATCTTCGCTGGTGGCGTTGATGTCCCTGGCTCGTACCGGCTGCGCATCCAGTGGCCAGGCGGCGTGCAGGAGACTCACGATCCGTATGCGTTCGGCATGTTGCTGCAAGACGACGACCTGCGCCGCCTTTCCGAAGGCACGCACACCGAACTTTTCCGCTGCCTGGGTGCGCACCCGGGCACAGTGGACGGCGTGCACGGTGTGCGCTTCGCTGTCTGGGCGCCGAATGCCAAACGCGTGAGCGTGGTGGGTGACTTCAACAGCTGGGATGGCCGTCGCTCCCCGATGCGTCTGCGCATGCCTGCGGGTGTGTGGGAAATCTTCGTGCCGGGGTTGTTGCCGGGCGCGCGGTACAAATACGAAATCTGGGGAGCAGACGGTTCGCTGACCCAGCGGGCTGATCCCGTAGCACTGGCGGCGGAACATCCCCCGGCCACGGCATCGGTCGTGGCCGATCCCGAGGCGTTCCGCTGGACGGATGACGAGTGGATGCATCGGCGCGCGAGCCTTCATCACGCGGGCTCGCCGCTGTCGATCTACGAGTTGCATGCGGGCTCATGGTTGCGCGCCCCCGATGGCGGCACGCTGGATTGGGACTCGCTGGGTGAACGACTCATCCCATACGTCGCTGGCATGGGCTTTACCCACATTGAACTGCTGCCGATTTCGGAGCATCCCTTCGGCGGCTCCTGGGGCTATCAGCCACTTGGCCAGTTTGCTCCGACCTCCCGTTTTGGTACGCCGGAGGCGTTCGCACGCTTTGTGGACCGCTGCCACGAAGCGGGAATCGGCGTCATCGTTGACTGGGTCCCGGCGCATTTCCCCACGGACATTCATGGCCTCGCGCATTTCGACGGCACGCCGCTGTATGAGCATGCTGATCCGCGCGAGGGTTTTCACCAGGACTGGAACACGCTGATCTTCAACCTCGGTCGCAACGAGGTTTCCGCCTTCCTCGTGGCCAGCGCGCTGGCATGGCTGGAGCGCTTCCATATCGACGGGCTGCGAGTGGATGCGGTGGCATCCATGCTGTACCGCGACTACAGCCGCAAGCACGGCGAGTGGGTTCCCAACATTTATGGGGGCCGCGAGAACCTGGAGTCCATCGCATTCCTTCGCCGGGTGAACCAGCTGATTGCAGAGCGCCATCCCGACACGATGACGATCGCGGAAGAATCGACGGCATGGCCTGGCGTCACCCAGCCCGTGTCCGAAGGTGGTCTCGGCTTTACCTTCAAGTGGAACATGGGCTGGATGCACGACACGCTGGAGTACATGTCGCGCGATCCCCTGTATCGCCAGTGGCACCACCACGAAATGACCTTCGGCATGGTGTACGCGTGGTCGGAGCGCTTCGTGCTTCCGCTTTCACATGACGAGGTGGTACACGGCAAGAAATCGTTGCTGGGTCGCATGCCGGGAGACGAGTGGCAGCGCTTTGCCAACCTGCGTGCCTATTACGGTTTCATGTGGGCGCATCCGGGCAAGAAACTTCTCTTCAATGGCGGGGAAATCGCCCAGCCCCACGAATGGAATCACGACGCGCAGATCGCGTGGGATCTTCTGGACCACCCGCTCCATCACGGTGTGCAGGCACTGGTGCGCGACCTGAACCATCTTTATGCGGCACAACCGGCCTTGCACGGTTGGGACAGCGATCCGCGCGGCTTTCGATGGGTCATCGGCGATGACGCGTCGCAAAGTGTCTTTGCGTGGTTGCGCCATGCGGCAGACGCAAAGCCTGTGCTGGTCGTCTGCAACATGACCCCCACGCCGCATCACGACTTCCGCGTTGGCGTGCCGCAACCTGGACGCTGGCGCGAAGCGCTCAACACCGATGCCGCCGGTTACGGCGGCTCCGGTCTCGGAAACGAGGGTGGGCGCGATACCGACGATCACGGCAGCCATGGCTTCGATGCCTCGCTGGTTCTGACCCTGCCACCCCTGGCCACGGTCATCTTTATTGCTGAATAACGAGAACTCACATGCCCGCACTTCCCGAACGCATGCAGTCTGGCAGTCCCTATCCCCTGGGCGCGTCCTGCGATGGAATGGGCACGAATTTCGCGGTCTTTTCCGCGCATGCCGAACGCATGGAGCTGTGCCTGTTCGACCCTTCCGGGCGGCGCGAAATTGCCCGCTTTGATCTTCCCGAGTGCACGGATGAAATCTGGCACGGCTACCTGCCACGCGTGCGCGGCGGGACGTTGTATGGCTTCCGCGCACATGGTCCCTATGCGCCTGAAGAGGGGCATCGTTTCAATCCGAACAAGTTGCTTCTCGATCCGTATGCCCGCCTGTTGCACGGGCAGGTGAGGTGGTCCGATGCGCTGCATGGCTATCGCGTGGCGTCGCCGCGTGCCGATCTGTCGTTTGACCGGCGGGACAGTGCGGTCGCGATGCCCAAGGCGGTGGTTGTAGACGAGCCGATGCACTGGACGGTGAACAACCGCCCGCATACGCCGTGGAATCAGACAGTCATCTATGAAACCCACGTGCGCGGCATGACGCGCACGCTCAAGCGTATTCGCCCGCACGAGCGCGGCACCTTCCTCGCGCTGGCCGATCCGTACGTGATCGACTATCTGGTCAAGCTGGGTATTACCGCCGTTGAGCTACTGCCGGTGCATGCCTTCGTGCAGGATCGGCGCCTCACCGAGATGAAGCTGCGCAACTACTGGGGCTACAACACGCTGGCGTTCTTCGCGCCGGAGCCGAGTTATCTGTCCGAAGGTGCTCTCAACGAGATCCGCGCCGCCGTGCAGGCACTACATGCGGCGGGCATCGAGGTCATCATGGACGTGGTGTACAACCACACCTGCGAGGGCAGCGAGCTTGGCACCACGATGTCGTTCCGTGGTCTGGACAACAAGAGTTACTACCGGCTTCAGGCCGACAATGCGCGTTACTGCATCAACGACACCGGTACGGGGAACACGGTCAATACCGCGCACCCGCGTGTTCTCCAGTTGGTGATGGATTCGCTGCGCTACTGGGTCAACACGTTTCATATCGACGGCTTCCGCTTCGATCTGGGCGTCAGCCTGGGGCGTGAGGAGAGCGGCTTCGACCCGAACTGCGGCCTCTTCGATGCGATGCGACAGGACCCTGTGCTGGCTGGCGTAAAGCTGATTTCCGAGCCCTGGGACATCGGCCCGGGCGGTTACCAGTTGGGTAATCACCCTCCGGGCTTTGGCGAATGGAATGGCAAATTCCGTGACGACATCCGTCGCTTCTGGAAGGGCGATTCAGGCATGCGCGGTACGCTGGCCGGACGGCTACAGGCATCGGGCGATCTCTTTGATCATCAGCGTCGCAAGCCCTGGTCGTCGGTAAATTTCATCACCGCGCACGACGGGTTCACGCTGGAGGATCTGGTCAGCTACAACGACAAGCACAACGATGCCAACGGCGAGGAAAATCGCGACGGCGGCAACGACAACGAAAGCAACAATCAGGGCGCAGAAGGTCCGACGGACGATCCGGTCATCAATACGGCGCGGGCTCGCACGAAGCGCGCGATGCTCTCCACGCTGTTCTTCTCGCACGGCACGCCGATGCTCTTGGGCGGCGACGAGTTTGGCCGGACACAGAACGGCAACAACAATGCCTACTGCCAGGACAACGAGATTTCCTGGTACGACTGGAAGCGGGCTACGTCGGAAGCGGGTCGTGAACTTAGCGACTTTACCGCCCGGCTGATCCGTCTGCGCGAGCAGCATCCCACGCTGCGCGCAGCGCATTTCCTGCGGGGCGATACCGACGTGGTGCCGGGTATCCGCGAAGTGGCGTGGTTTGATGAAAGTGGCGCGGAGATGACCCAGGACACCTGGGGCTATACGGAAGGGCGTTTGCTGGCACTTCGCCGCGCACAGGCCTGGGGCGAGCGTCGTGTCGACATCACGCTGATCCTCATCAATGCAACGCCGGAAGTCCATACGTTCCACCTGCCTGAGCCTGCGCAAGCCTGGCGTATCCGGTCGAACAGCGCCGAGCCCGGTCAGGCAGAAACGGCGTGGAGCGAGCCCACGCTGGATGTGGAAGGACGCAGCGTGGTCCTTCTGGCCGCGGCTGTACGAACGGAGCAGGCATGACCTCTGGGTTTGCCCACGCCATGCCGTACGGAGCGCAACCCCTCTCCCGCGACCGGACGCGATTCCGGTTGTGGGCGCCCGACTGCCGTTCGGTGCAGGTCGAACTGGACGATGGTCGCGCCGCGCCGATGCGCGCGCTCAACGACGGGTGGTTTGACGCCACGCTGGAGGCGCCGGTCGGCACGGGATACCGGTTTCGTGTAAGAAGCGATCTGGCCGTGCCCGATCCGGCATCGCGTCGCCAGAAGGATGGTGACGTTCACGGGTTCAGTGTGGTGACCGAGCCCACCCAGTATCGCTGGATGCACGGCGACTGGACGGGCAGGCCATGGCGCGAGGCGGTCATCATGGAAGTGCATGCTGGCGCCATGGGCGGCTTTGATGGCGTGCGCGCTCAACTGCCGCGACTGGCTGCGCTGGGCATCACTGCCGTTGAACTGATGCCTGTGGCGCAGTTCAGTGGTGTGCGCAGTTGGGGCTACGACGGTGTGTTGCCGTTCGCACCAGCTTCGGTTTACGGCACGCCGGATGAACTGAAAGCGCTGGTAGATGAAGCGCACGGTCTGGGCCTGATGGTGTTTCTTGATGTGGTCTACAACCACTTCGGGCCGGACGGGAATTACCTCGGGGAGTACGCCTCGCCATTCTTCAAGCCCGTGCCGCACACGCCGTGGGGGCCCGCCATTGCGGTGGATCGGCAGCCGGTCGGCGATTTCTTCGTGCACAACGCGCTGTACTGGATCGAGGAATTCCGGCTTGATGGGCTGCGGCTGGATGCCGTGCACACGATTGCCAACGCCGATTGGCTGGCCTCACTGGCAGCGCGCGTTCGCGCAGTAACGGGGGCGCGTCGCCACGTGCACCTGATGCTGGAGAACGAAGACAATCAGGCGCATCTCCTTTCACCGGATCGCTACGACGCTCAGTGGAACGACGACTTCCACAACGCCATACATGTGCTGCTGACAGGTGAAACGGAAGGCTATTACGCGCACTTCGAAAATGCGCTTCCGTTATTGCTTCGCACACTGAGCGAAGGGTTTGCATGGCAGGGCGAGGTCATGGATGGCAAGCCGCGCGGTGAGCGCAGCGCGGGCAAGGCTCCGGGCCGGTTTATCAATTTTCTGCAAAACCATGACCAGATCGGTAACCGCCCTCTGGGCGACCGGTTGACCACGCTGATTCATCCGGACGCGTTGAATGCGGCCATGGCCCTCCTGCTTCTGGCGCCCTACGTGCCGCTGCTTTTCATGGGCGAGGAATATGCAAGCCGCAGGCCGTTCCAGTTCTTTGCCGATTTCACCGATCCGGAGCTCACCGAATCGGTAAGTGCAGGGCGCCGTTGGGAGTTCGAGGCATTCGCAGGTTTTTCCGGTGATGACGTGCCGGACCCCGCAAGCGAGGAGACGTTTCATGCCTCACGGCTGGACGAGGAGGAAGCCCGTGCGGAAGCTGCAAGTCGCCACGCCGAATGGTTTCGTGGACTGCTCGCATCGCGGGCGCGATATGTTGCGCCGTTCGTGGAGGATTCCCGAAGCGCAGGCGCACACGCGCTGGGCGAGCGCGCGTTTCGTGCCAGCTGGCAACTTGGCACGCGCCAGGTGCTGACCATCTATGCCAACCTCGGCGACACGGACATCACTTTTACCCATGCACCATCGCCGTCTGCTGCGTGGATCCACGGTGACGCTTCTGCCATCGCTGCCACCGCCCGCGGCATGCTGCCTGCCCGTTGCACTGTTGTCTGCCTGGAGTCTTCTGTCCCGTGAACGCGAACGTCGATGATCGCCTTGCCCGTCTGGCCGAACTGGCGGGTGTCGATGTCCACTGGCGCGATGCGCTGGACACGCCGCACGTCGTCGGAGCCGATACCTTGCGCGCGGTGCTGCGCTCGCTGGACCTTCCCGCCGATACCTCCGATGACATAGACGCCAGCATGGATCGCGTTGAACGCGAGCGTGCAGGCCGGCAAATGGCGTCTCTTATTACGGCAGAAGCGGGCCGTCCCATTGATGTGCCTGCGGCGGGAAGAGGTCGTCGCTATCGCCTCTGCACCAGCGAAGGAACGACGATGGCGGAAGGTGACGTGCCGACGGGTGACACGTCTGTAGACGTGCGCGTGCCTCCCGGTTACTACCGGCTGGAACTGGGCGACGAGGACGTTGCCGTTGCCATCGCACCATCACGGGCGTTTGCTGTCGAGGACGTGCAGGGAGTAAGGCGGCCATGGGGTGTGGCTGTGCAGATGGCCTCGCTGCGTCGTCCCGGCGATGGCGGCTTCGGGGATTTCGCCGCCCTGGAGCAGTGCGTGCGCGCCGCTGCGGAGAAGGGCGCGGATGCGCTGGCGATCAGCCCATTGCATGCCATGTTTGCGGCCGCACCTGAGCGCTACAGTCCGTATGCCCCGTCCAGTCGGCTGTTTCTCAATGGCCTGTATATCGACCCGGCTACGGTCAGCGGCGAACAGACGATGCGCGCGGTGATTGATTCACACAATCTGCGCCAGGAACTTGCCGAACTTGAATGGCTTGAGCTGATCGACTGGCCACGTGCAGCGCGTGCGCGCATGACGATTCTGCGCTCGTTGTTTGAATGGGCGTCGGTGGATCTCGCGCACTCCGAGCGGTTCATGGAGTTTCGCCGGCAGAAGGGCGAATCACTTGAGCGTCATGCACGCTTCGAGGCATTGCATGGCCACTTCAGCGTGAATGGTCGTCCTGGCGGCTGGCAAGCGTGGCCGAAGGCGTTTCAGGATCCGGCGTCGCCCGAGGTGGCAGCCTTTGCGCGTGATCATTCGCGCGAGGTGGCGCTCCATGCGTATCTGCAATGGCTGGCCACGCAGGGTTTGCAGTCTGCACAGGCCGCTGCCCGCGATGCGGGCATGGGTATCGGCCTGATCGCCGATCTTGCCGTGGGTGCCGATAGCGGCGGCAGTCATGCCTGGAGTCATCAGCGCGAGATGTTGAAGGGACTGTCCGTGGGCGCGCCGCCGGATGCGTTGAACCGACTGGGTCAGGACTGGGGACTTACCACGTTCTCTCCCCGTGGTCTTCGCGAGACAGGCTTTTCCGGCTTCATCGGCATGTTGCGTGCGGCGCTGAGCTATTCCGGCGGCGTCCGCATCGACCACGTGCTGGGGCTGAAGCGATTGTGGATGGTGCCGCACGGCGCAAGTTCCACAGAAGGGGCCTATGTGCGCTATCCATTGACGGACATGCTGCGGCTGATTGCGCTGGAGTCGCATCTGCATCGCGCTATTGTTATCGGAGAAGACCTCGGTACGATCCCGGCTGATTTCCGCCAGACCATTGGCGATGCCGGCGTGCTGGGCATTCGTGTTCTGTGGTTTGAGCGTGCTGCCGATGGCGGTTTCATTTCGCCGATGGAGTGGTCGTCGCGCGCGATGGCCACCACCAGCACGCATGACGTACCGACGGTGGCTGGCTGGTGGAGCGGGCGCGACGTTACCTGGCGCAAGGTTACCGGGCTCGATGATCCGGCGGTCGACGAAGCTGCCGTGCGCGTGACCGAGCGTGGGTTGCTGTGGCGGGCGCTTTGCGCATCGGGTGCCGCGTGGGACGAGAATTCGCCGCCCGCGCCTGATGATGTGTCGCCTGTGGTAGTGGCGGCCGCGAAGCACGTGGCCAGCGCGCCCGCCCCCCTGGCCATTTTCCCGGTGGAAGACGTGCTTGGTCTCCATGAGCAGCCCAATCTTCCCGGCCCCACCGACGCGCAACATCCCAACTGGCGGCGGCGCATGCCTGATTCGTCGGCTCGCCTGTTCGACGGACCCATCGCGCATGCGGCATGTTCCGCCATTGCGCAGGGGCGGGCCCGTTCGTGAGTGTGCCCAGAGCGCTTGCGCGCCTTCAATTCCACGAGGGTTTCACCTTTGATGATGCGGTTGGCGTGGTGGACTACTACGCGGATCTTGGCATCAGCCATCTGTATGCCTCGCCCATCCTGAAGGCGCGCGCCGGATCGACGCATGGCTACGATGTGGTGGACTGCCATCAGGTCAACCCTGAGCTGGGTGGCGAACCTGGCTTGCGGCGACTGGTTGCGCGCCTGCGCGAGCGCGACATGGGTCTGGTGATCGACATCGTGCCGAACCACATGGGCATCGGCGTGGACAACGCGTGGTGGATGGACGTGCTGGAGAACGGGCGCGACAGTCCTTTCGCCAATCACTTCGACATCGACTGGCATGCCGCCGATCCGCTCGTGCGTGGTCGCGTCATGTTGCCGCTGCTGGGAGCACCGTATGCACAGGTGCTGGCATCCGGGGACATGGCGCTGGAGCGCGTGCATGGTTGTTACATGTTGCGGGTTTACGACCAGCACTTGCCGCTCTGCGCGTCATCACGCGAGCGCCTGGGTGACGAGGCAGCCGCACAGTACGACCCGGGGACCGAAGAGGGCAGGGCACGCCTTCACCGGCTGATCGAAGCGCAGCACTATCGTCTTGTGTTCTGGAAGCTGGCCAGCGACATCGTCAATTACCGGCGTTTCTTTGACATCAACGGACTGGCGGGCCTTCGCGTCGAGCGTACGGCGGTATTTGAAGACACGCATGCGCTGATTTTCCAGTTGTACGCCGAGGGTTTGATTGACGGCGTGCGCTGCGACCATGTCGATGGACTGGCCGATCCCCGCCGCTATTGCCGGCAGCTTCGCCATCGACTCGACACGTTGCGCGACCGTCGTCCCTTGGATGCGCCGCGTGGCGGAGCCTATGTCATCGTCGAGAAGATCCTCGCCGAAGACGAGCCGCTGCATGTCGATTGGCGCACGGATGGCACCACTGGCTACGAATTCATGGACCAGGTGTCGGCGGTGCTGCACGACGAAGCGGGCGAGACGCCTCTGACCGAACTCTGGCGCGACACCACAGGCGACCGTGCCGATTTCGCCACGCAGGCGGTACGGGCACGGCGACAGATTCTGGTTGACAGCTTTGAGGCGGAACTGGATCGCACGGCGCGCGCGCTGTTCGCTTCCGCGCGAGCGGACGTGGTGACTCGTGATGTTTCATTCGCTGCCATCCGCAGGGTGCTGATCGAACTGCTGGTGCACTTTCCCGTGTACCGCACGTATGCCGGTGGCGCGGGTCGCGGCGCGTTCGACGAGGTGGTGTTTGCGCGGGCCATCGAGGGGGCCGCGCGCACCATTCGCATGGAAGATGCTGACTTGCTCGCTCTGGTCGGCGTCTGGCTGGGTGGCGAGGCTCCCCGTTCGTTGCCGCCGGGTGCCGCGCGTCGTTCGCGGGAGCGCGCCATTGCAATCTTTCAGCAGGCGACCTCGCCAGTGGCTGCCAAGGCGGTGGAAGACACGGCGGGCTATCGCTACGGGCGGCTGCTGTCACGCAACGAAGTGGGGGCGGATGCCGCTCGCATGGCCTTGTCCATCGAGGATTTTCATCGCCACGTTCGTGAGAGAGCGCAGGCTCATCCACACAATCTGCTGGCCACGGCCACCCACGATCACAAGCGCGGCGAAGATCTTCGTGCGCGTCTGGCGGTGTTGTCGGAAGTGTCCGGGAGCTGGGTTGCGCAGGTAGAAGCATGGCGCGAGCGTCATGCGGGGCTGCGCCGCAAGGCCGACGTGCGCATGGCGCCGGCCGCACCTGACGAGCTGATGCTGTACCAGATGCTGGTGGGCGCGTGGCCGCTGACGCTGCGCTGGGACGACACGCCCGCGGTTTCCGCTTTCGTCGATCGTATCGCCGCCTGGCAAGGCAAGGCGTTGCGCGAGGCAAAACGCTGGACGCGCTGGACCTCCCCGAACGAGCAGTACGAGGAGGCGTGCGAAGCGTTCCTTCGTGACCTTCTGCTGGGGCCGGGGGAGTTCGGGCGTGACATCGGTGCTTTCGCGCAGTCGCTGGCCGCAGCCGGCGCTGCCAACGGCCTGGGTCAGATGGTGCTCCGCCTGACCACGCCGGGCGTTCCCGACCTGTATCAGGGCACCGACTATTGGGATTTTTCGCTGGTGGACCCAGACAACCGGCGGCCGGTGGACTTCGACGCGCGGCGGGCGTCGCTCGCCGCATCCCCGTCCGTGGCTGAGGCCATGCCATCGTGGCGCTCTGGCGTGCTCAAGCAGACGATCCTGCATCGCCTTCTGGTCTGCCGCTCGGACCATCCTCTGCTTTTCGCGCGCGGTGGCTACAGGCCGCTGACCGTGGAGGGTCCTGAGGCCGACCGGGTCATTGCCTTTGAGCGGCACGACCGCGGGCAACGCGTGGTGGTACTGGTGGCCCGGCATACGGCCGGCTGGCTGCTGGACCAGGACGCCCCGGTTATCCCGCCTGAATGCTGGGCGGGGACGCGGGTGGGGCTGCCAGCAGGCGAATACCGGTGCGCGCTGACGTCCCGGGAGAGGGCGTTCCACAACGACGTGGCCAGTGTGGCCGAGCTGCTGGACGGTCTGACGGTCGCGGTGTGGGTGGGAACCGCGCCTGCGCGCAAGGGCCGGAAAAGGGCGGCTCAGGTGTCCAGGCTGGCGACCAATGCCACGTAGCGGGTCATCGCCTCGTCCCGCGACATGCCCTTGAGCTTGCCCCAGGCCTCGAATTTGGCCGTGCCCACAAAGTCGAAGAATCCGGGCTGATCGCCGTGGACGTTCCCCTCGGAGCCTTGCTTGAAGAGGGCATACAGCTCAAGAAGGGTGTCGTTGCAGGGCCGACTGGGCAACCGGGTAGCGGCGAGGACGGCCTGCTCGAACTGGCTCTGGAGGTCGGGCATGGCGGTCGGACGGCTCGCTTCTAAAGGTGTACGGGACCGGCTTTTAGCACGGGGAAACGGACACGTCTATGAGAGTGCCTGTTGCTGCAACGCGATATCATGCCGGTTTCAGGTTTGAGGAATTCTTCATGGCCCATCCGGCAGTCGTCCCCGTGCTCACCATCGACGGACCATCCGGCTCGGGCAAAGGCACCATCAGCCGCCTTGTTGCTGAAAAGCTGGGCTGGCGCCTGCTTGATTCGGGCGCCCTGTATCGGGCCATCGGCTATGCCGCTGGTGCCGAAGGCATTGATTTGTCTGATGTTGATGCCGTCACCCGCTGCGCCCAGACCATCCGTATCCGTTTCGTGGCCAGCCACGACGGGGGCGAGACCCATGTGATCGTGAACGGCCACGATGCCACCGACGAACTGCGCACCGAGACCGCCGGCGCAGCCGCCTCGGCCATTGCCGTCATCCCGAGCGTCCGCCAGGCGCTGGTGGACCTCCAGCTGAGTTTCCGCAAGGCACCCGGCCTCGTGGCCGACGGTCGGGACATGGGAACGGTGATTTTCCCCGACGCTGCCCACAAGGTATTCCTGACCGCCAGTGCCTCGGAGCGTGCGAAAAGGCGCTATAAGCAGTTGAAGGATAAGGGTCTGAGCGTTACACTTGCAGGCCTGCTCCGGGAGATCGAGGCGCGCGACGAGAGAGATGCGTCGCGAGCGGTCGCCCCGTTGAAGCCCGCCGAAGGCGCTGTTCTGGTTGATACGACCGGCATGCCCATCGACGAGGTGGTCGCCAAAGTATTCGCTGTGGTGCGCCCGTAAGGGGGCATCCCGGCATTTCCGCCCGCACTGAATGCGTGGGCATTTAGGCAACGGTGCCGAGGAAGATCCTTTCCGAGACACCCACAACCGGTGGGTCGCTTCGCACGCGCGCACAGCATTGATGTCTGTCGCCGGCGGGTCCGACCTTTCATAACCCTGGAATCAACATGACTGAAAGTTTTGCCGAACTGTTTGAACAGAGCCAGCAGGCTATTTCCAAGCTGAAGCCCGGCTCCATCGTCACCGGTATCGTTGTGGAAATCCGCAACGACGTGGTGGTGATCAACGCCGGCCTGAAGAGCGAAGGCATCGTCCCCATCGAGCAGTTCAAGGACGAGTCGGGCGCGCTGGAAGTAGAAGTGGGCGACGAGGTCAAGGTTGCTCTTGACGCCCTGGAAGACGGCTTCGGCGAGACCAAGCTCTCCCGCGAGAAGGCCAAGCGTTCGATGGTGTGGGACGACCTCGAGCAGGCGTTCGACAAGGAAGAGACCATCACCGGCAAGATCTCCGGCAAGGTCAAGGGCGGCTTCACCGTCGACATCAAGGACGTCCGCGCATTCCTGCCGGGCTCGCTGGTCGACGTCCGTCCGGTTCGTGATCCGGTTTACCTCGAAGGTAAGGATCTCGAATTCAAGATCATCAAGCTCGACCGCAAGCGCAACAACGTGGTCGTCAGCCGCCGCGCCGTTGTCGAGACCGAGTTCTCGGAAGAGCGCGAGAAGCTGCTTGAGCGTCTGACCGAAGGCGCAGTCGTCAAGGGTGTGGTCAAGAACCTCACTGATTACGGCGCATTCGTGGACCTCGGCGGTATCGACGGCCTGCTGCACATCACCGACATGGCGTGGAAGCGCGTGCGTCACCCGTCCGAAGTCGTCAACGTCGGCGACGAGCTGGACGTCCGCGTGCTGAAGTACGACCGCGAGCGCAACCGCGTTTCGCTCGGCCTCAAGCAGCTCGGCGACGACCCGTGGGTCGCCATCGCCCGCCGCTACCCGGTCGGCAGCCGCCTGTTCGGCAAGGTCTCCAACGTCACCGATTACGGTTGCTTCGTTGAGATCGAGCCGGGCGTCGAAGGCCTGGTGCACGTTTCCGAAATGGATTGGACCAACAAGAACGTCAACCCGGCCAAGGTGGTTCAGGTCGGTGACGAGACCGAGGTCATGGTCCTGGACGTGGACGAGGAGCGTCGCCGCATCTCGCTGGGTATCAAGCAGACCCGTTCGAATCCGTGGGAAGCTTTCGCCGCCATGCACAAGAAGGGCGACAAGGTTTCCGGCCAGATCAAGTCGATCACCGATTTCGGTATCTTCATCGGTCTGGAAGGCGGCATCGACGGCCTGGTTCACCTGTCCGACATCTCCTGGCAGGCTTCGGGTGAAGACCTCGTTCGCAACTTCAAGAAGGGCGACGAAGTGGAAGCCGTGGTGCTTGCCGTTGATCCGGAGCGCGAGCGCATCTCGCTCGGCATCAAGCAGATGGAGCAGGACCCGTTTGGTCAGTTCATGGCCACCAACCCGCGCGGCACCGTTCTGAACGGCACCGTGAAGGAAGTGGACGCGAAGGGTGCGCTGATCGACCTCGGCGAAGGTGTCGAGGGCTACATCCGCGCCAACGACATCGCCAAGGAGCGTGTGGAAGATGCCACGCTGCACCTGAAGGTCGGCGATGCCGTCGAAGCCAAGTTCACCGGCATGGATCGCAAGGGCCGTCAGCTCCAGCTGTCGATCCGCGCGAAGGACGAGGAAGAGCTTCAGGACACCATGGCTGACTACCAGTCGGCTGCTGGTGGCACCACCAAGCTCGGCGCTCTCCTGAAAGAGCAGATGAACAAGGCCGACTAAGCCAGTCGGACGAGGGGCGGGTCACCCGCTCCTCGTTTCCTTTAGCGTCGGTAAGTCAGGGGACCCATGACCAAATCGGAACTGATCGAGGCGCTGGCGCGGCGCCAGACCCATCTTGCGTTCAGTGATGTGGAACTCGCGGTCAAGAGCGTGCTTGAGCAAATGAGCCACGCCCTTTCCACGGGAGAGCGCATCGAGATCCGCGGATTCGGCAGCTTCGCGCTGCATTTCCGTCCGCCGCGCATGGGCCGCAACCCCAAGACCGGCGAAGCGGTTGCCTTGCCGGGCAAGCACGTGCCTCATTTCAAACCCGGAAAGGAACTACGCGAACGCGTAAACCTGGCCGAGACGAACGCTGCGGAATAACGCAGCGTTTTTTTTTGCGTCCCGTTTGGCCGGCCAAAGGCGTCCGGAACCTGTACGAACCGCCAACCACTGCCTACTGCCCGGCGTTTTAATCGGGTAAAGTCGGCCGATGCGTCTTCTCGCCCTCATCTTTCTTCTGCTTTTCATCGCTGCCGGCGTCGTGTTCGGGGCGTTGAATGCCGACCTCGTGTCCTACGACCTGGGCTTTGCCCACGTGTCGGTGCCCAAGGGGGCCGCTGCCCTCGTCGCCGTAGTGATCGGCTGGGTGCTCGGGGGGCTCACCGCATGGCTGGGTACGTCGGTATCCCATCGCCGCCGCCGCCGTCGTGAGCGCGCGGATATCAAGGCCTCCGCCGCGCCTGCCGCATGAACCCGATCTGGCTGTGGCTGCTCGTCCTCATTCCTCCCGCCGCCTTTGCCTGTGGCTGGTGGGCTGCGCGCCGCACGCACGTGCGCCGTTCGGGCGACCGCGTCAACGAGCTTTCTTCCGACTACTTCCGTGGCCTGAACTATCTTCTGAATGAAGAGCAGGACAAGGCGCTGGAAGTGTTCGTGCGTCTGGCCGAATACAATCGCGACACGGTGGAAACGCACCTCGCGCTCGGCAACCTGTTCCGCAAGCGCGGCGAAGTGGATCGCGCCATCCGTCTGCATCAGCACCTGGTTTCGCGACCGGGCCTGTCCGACGAAATGAAAACCGTCGCGCTGCTGGAGCTCGGTGAAGACTACATGCGCGCCGGCCTGCTGGATCGCGCCGAAACGCTGTTCTCCGACCTGGTGGCCATGGACGCGCTGGCCCCTTCGGCGCTGCGTCACCTCATCGCCATCTATCAGCACGAGCGCGAATGGCACAAAGCCATCGAGCACGCACGTCGCATGGAAGGCATGACGGGCGAAGATGAGTCCGCGATGATCGCGCAGTTCTATTGCGAGTTGGCCGAGCAGTCGCGACAGCACGGTGCGCGCACTGAAGCACGCGACTATCTGCGCGAGGCATTTATCTGCCAGCGTGACTGCGTCCGCGCGCACATGATCATGGGCCGTCTATACGCCGAAGAAGGCGAAGTAGGGCAGGCGGTGGATGCGTATGAAGCGGCCATTGCCGCCGATATCGCCTTCGTTCCGGAAATCCTTCCGCCTCTTCTCAATTGCTACGCCCGCTCGCAACAGATGGAGCGCGCCGAGCGCTTCCTGCGCGAAATCATGGATCGCTATCACGGCATTTCTCCCGTGCTGGCGCTGACGCGGCTGTACGAAGGTCGCGACGGTGAGCGTACGGCCATCGACTTCCTCACCGGCCAGTTGCGCAAGCGGCCGTCGGTGCGTGGCCTCATGGCGTTGATCGACGCGACGATGGACAAGGTGTCTGGCGAAGCTCGTGAGAACTACCTGATCCTGCGCGACCTTACGCGCAAGCTTCTGGAAGGTCAGGCCATGTACCGTTGCAGCCGCTGCGGTTTTGGTGCGAAAGCGCATCACTGGCAGTGCCCGAGCTGCAAGAACTGGGGAACCGTCCGACCCATTCATGGCGTCGCCAACGAATGACGGAGAGTCTTGGGGCCATGTCGCCGGAAGAGGCGATCCTCCTGACTGCGGGCATCGCATTGGCGGTGTCGTTTGTGCTCGTGCGTCTGACCATCGGTTATGCGCATCGCCGCGGCATGCTGGACGCGCCCGGTCGCCGTCGCTCTCACACGATGCCCACGCCCCGCGGGGGCGGCATCGGCATCGTTGGCGGGGTGGCCGTGGCCATGCCGTTGGCCCTCATGGCGCTGCCCGGGTCCCCGGGCTGGGTCAGCACCCTCATCCTCACCCTCTCGACGCTGGCCGTGGCCGCCATCGGCTGGCTGGACGATCATGGGTCGTTGCCCATCCGGCCCCGGCTGGCCGTGCAACTTCTGGCGACTCTGGCGGTATCGCTGGTTCTGGCCCGGGAGACCTCCAGCCTGCTCTGGGCGGCGCCGCTGCTGGTGGCGGGCGTGTGGTCCATCAATTTGCACAACTTCATGGACGGCATCGACGGACTGGCCGCCCAGCAGGCCATTTTCAACGGCCTGGGATGCGCCGCACTGGCATGGGCGGCGGGTAATCCAGCTATCGCCGGGGCAGCTCTCGCCGTGGCAGGTGCCTCGCTGGGCTTCTGGTGGTTCAACCGATCACCGGCCCGTATCTTCATGGGAGACGTGGGCAGCGCCACCCTGGGCTTGCTGGTTTTCGTCCTGGTGGGCCTCCTGTGGGTGTGGCGTACCCCGTTGGTGTGGCCCGCGTTGATTCTCAGTTCAGCGTTTGTTATCGACGCCTCCTTGACGCTTCTCGTGCGCATGCTTCGCGGTAGCCGCTGGTACACTCCCCATCGGGAGCATATGTATCAATGGCTTGTCAGGCGGGGCGCTTCGCACGCCCGGGTGACCGGGTTTTATCTTGGGTGGAATGTTCTCGTCTGTGTACCTGTCGCATGGATAGCGTTTCGCTGGCCCTCGTGGGCGCCTGCCTTGTGCGTGGCGACTTTCGGGCTGGCGGCGATGGTCTGGCGTGGCGGCAAGCAATGGTGCTTGCATCGAAGGATTCGTCATGTTTCTACGTAAAGTCATTGGCATCATTCACCCGCGCACCGCGGTCGTTGCGCACGACCTTGCGATGGCTGCGCTCGCCTGGTGGATCGCAAAATCGCTGCGCTATGCGCTGATGCCCGATGTGGCACCGGTTTCCTTTCTACCGATGGAATTCCCCATCGTGTTGCTGGTGCAGGGTGCGGTGTTCAACTGGACCGGCCTGTACAAAGGCGTGTGGCGTTTCGCCAGCCTGCCTGATCTGTGGAACATCCTGCGTGCCACGATCATTGGCGCCCTGATCATCGGGCTGACGATGGTGATGTATGCACGCCTCGATGGCGTGCCACGCTCGGTGTTGCTGGTGTATCCGGTGGTGCTTGCGTTGTTGCTGGGTGCGCCGCGTTTGAGTTATCGGTTCTGGAAAGACAGTCGCGTCGATCTTTTCATGTCTGCACCGACCAAGCGCGTGCTGGTCGTCGGCGCTGATCGCGCCGGCGAGGCATTGTCTCGTGACCTTCGCCGCGACAGCCGCTATACCGTCATCGGCTTTGTGGATGACAACCCCGCACTGCGCGGCGCGCAGATCAACGGTGTGCCCGTGCTTGGCACCATTGACCAGCTTCCCGAGCTTGCCCGTGCGGTTGCCGTGCAGATGCTGCTCATCGCGGTTCCCGGTGCCACCACGGCGCAGATGCGCCGCATCGTCGCCATCTGCGAAAGCACCGCACTACCATTCCGTACCGTGCCCCGTCTGGAAGACGTCGTGGCGGGCAGGGCACAGTTCAATGAGATCAAGGAAGTGGCCATCGAAGACCTTCTGGGCCGCGATGCCGTGGAGCTGGACTGGACCGCCATTCGCGAAAACCTCAGTGGGCGTCGCGTGCTGGTCACGGGTGGCGGCGGCTCCATCGGGTCGGAGCTTTGCCGGCAGGTAGCGCGCCTTGGCGCCCAGTCGCTTACCGTGGTGGAGATGTCCGAGTACAACCTGTATCGCATCGGTCAGGAGCTGACGGCGGCGTATCCGGAAATGGTGTTCAACGGCGTGCTGGCGGACGCCCGCGACAAGGTCGCCATCCACCGCATCTTTGAAGACGTGCAGCCGCAGATCGTGTTCCACGCCTCGGCATACAAGCACGTGCCGATGTTGCAGGGCCAGCTTCGCGAAGCGTTCCGCAACAACGTGCTGGGCACCCGCGTGGTGGCCGGCGCAGCCGTGCATTACGGCGTGGAATCATTCGTGCTGATTTCCACCGACAAGGCAGTGAACCCCACCAGCGTGATGGGTGCCTGCAAGCGCATGGCGGAGATCTGGTGCCAGAACCTTGCTGCGCACACTTCTACACGTTTCATCACCGTTCGCTTCGGTAATGTTCTTGATTCCGCAGGGTCGGTGGTGCCGCTGTTCCGCGAGCAGATTCGCGCGGGCGGCCCGGTCACCATCACGCATCCGGAAATCTCCCGCTACTTCATGACCATTCCGGAAGCCTGCCAGCTCATTTTGCAGGCCGCCAGTCTGGGCAAGGGAGGCGAAATCTTCGCGCTGGACATGGGCGACCCGGTCAAGATCCGTGACCTGGCCGAGCAGATGATCCGTCTGGCAGGCAAGCGTCCGGGGTCAGACATCCAGATCGTGTACACCGGCCTGCGCGCGGGCGAAAAATTGTTTGAAGAACTGTTCCACCCGCTGGAGAATTACACCAGCACCACGCACGCCAAGATTTTCCAGGCCCAGCACCGTCAGGTGTCATGGGAGTTGTTGCAGGTTCAGCTGGCCCGCGCTGAAGAAGCCGCGGCCGTATTCGACGAAGATGCATTGCGTCGCTGCGTGTCCCAGTTGCTGCCCTCGTTCCGTTGGACGGAGGCGCAGTCGGACAACGTGGTGCCGCTCAAACGCAACGAGAGTGGAGACATTGCATGACCCAACCCCTGCGCAAGGTGGTATTCCCCGTCGCTGGCCTCGGCACGCGCTTTCTTCCGGCGACCAAGGTCGTGGCGAAGGAAATGCTGCCGGTGCTGGATCGCCCGTTGATTCAATACGCGGTCGATGAGGCGGTGGATGCTGGCGCCGATACGCTGGTGTTCGTGACCAATCGCTACAAGCACGCCATTGCCGACTACTTCGACAAGGCGTACGAACTGGAAGCGAAGCTTGCCGAGAAGAACAAGGAAGAGCTCCTGTCCATTCTTCGCGGCATCCTCCCGCGCCACGTGCGTTGCGTGTTCGTCACCCAGCCCGAAGCCCTGGGCCTCGGCGACGCCGTGCTGCGCGCCGCTCCCGTGGTGGGCAACGAGCGCTTCGGCGTGATGCTCCCGGACGACCTGATCTGGAACAATGGCAAGGGCGCCTTGCGCCAGATGGCCGAAGTGGCCGACGCCAACGATGCCGGTGTGATTGCGGTGGAAGAAGTGCCGCAGAAAGACACCGACAAGTACGGCATCGTGGATGCAAAGGTCCAGCTGAGCGACCGCGCCTCGGTCATCACCCACATGGTGGAAAAGCCGAAGCCCGAAGCGGCCCCGTCCAACCTCGCGGTGGTCGGTCGTTACGTTCTGCCGTGCGAAATCTTCGAATACCTGAAGAACACCAACGCGGGCGCCGGCGGCGAAATCCAGCTCACCGACGCTATCGAAAACCTGCTCAAGGACAAGGGCAAGGTTCTGGCCTACCGCTTCGAAGGCGAGCGCTTCGACTGCGGCAACAAGGTCGGCCTCGTCCGCGCCACGATGCACATGGCCATGCAGGACCCGAAACTCGCTGACGTGGTTCGCGAGTTCGCAACCCAGCACGCCTGATACATCTGTGGGATAAAGCGCCACGCCTGGCATCGCCAAGGCGTGGCGTTTTTTTTGGTTCATCGCGGAACGACCCGTTTCACGTCATCGCCAAATGGGGTGGCGCGTACTTCTTTATGAAAATACGCGCGGCCTTCCCCGGCAATCCACCGTGAACCAGAGAGGCACATCCGTTGCGATGATCCGTCCTGATCTAGGTTGACACCTGGATGGACGGTATAGCGGCAGTCTGGCACTGGCGAAAGAACACCCGATGGACCTCATCGGGCGTTTTGTATTTTACGGCGCTTGTGGTTGTAGATAGCCACCGACTCCCTGACCATCTGTCGGACCTGTCGCAGATCACCCGGCGGTTGCAGCGGAAACTCCCCTTTCAGGATGCCGTCGATCCGTTCGGCCAGCGCGTTCTGGTAGCCGTCGTAACCGTCGGTCATCGAACAGCGGATGCCGTATCGCTAACGCATTTGTTAATGGCAGGCAACGCTGTTGTTATGGAGAAATCCCGCCTTCGCTAATGGTAATGTCATCCTATAAGCCCGGATGTATTGATGCTGTTGCGGAGGACAGGGAAGGGGAGGTGGGGCAAAGGATTGGAGCATCAATCCTGATACGAGAGACATTAACGATCCGGAGGGTGAGACGGTGGGGAATCTCGGTGAGTGATGTGAGTTGGCGGTTGGATTCACGCATGCATGTCCGTATCAGTGCCCGAGTGTTAGGGGAAATGAGTCCGGATTATTTGACTGATGTTATCGGCCTTTCTCCTCACGACGTGAGTAGAAAAGGCGAGAAAAGGATGCCTGGTCGAGAAGATTCGGCCATATATCGCAATAATTCATGGTCGTATGAAGGACGGCCTTACGATTGCTCTGATGTGAGTCTGGTGCTTCGTGAATTCTTGGGGGAGTTCCGCCATTTGGATTTTTCTATTGCTGAAATAAATGGCGTGACATGGTGCTGTCTGGATGTGCTTATTTCTAGAGACGTGGATGTCGATCGCGATGGTCAAATTGTCGGTTTCGAAATTGCGAATGACGTGTTGCGTGATATGTATAGATTAGGGTTTTCTCTTCAAATTGCAGCGCGCAACGACCTTTCGAGCTAATGACGCGTTCATTCATTAGTAGTCTGTCGATAGTAAGGGTGCCGTGTTATGACTGATGCTTTCGTGTGTGTGAGGATGTATCTGGAGGGTAAGGATCTCAATCCGGATATCGTCACATGCGCTTCTGGACTTGAGCCCTCGACGGTTGCGCGTATCGGTGAGCCGGTGACGTGGTGGTATGACGTCCCTCCGTTGCATGCCACAAATAGTTGGTCGCGCTTAGTGCGAGAGGCGTCTGCCGATGTATCAACTACGGCAAGAAAGGTTACGGATGCGATGCATTTACTAAAGGAGCCGTTGACTACCCTGCGCGGCTTCGGTTCCGGTCGTTTCGACGTGATGGTCGTGGAAGGGGTTGGCAAATATGAGACCCTGAATCCGGTTGAGTTTGTGCTCGACTCGGACGTTATTGGCCGCGTTTGCGAGACAGGCCTGCCGCTTAGAATTTCCGTAGGAAATGTTGTCGTTGATCCTGATTAGCAACGATCGAATGAATCGTTGCCCTCGCGATCATTACCCCTTTGCTCGCGATTGTCTTGTCTTTTCGCGTCATATTGACTGGCGGATGTCGCTTCTTCCTGGGGTGCGTGGTGCGTTGGTGTTGCGACCGACGGCAACGCCTGGATTCGTGGGCGCTGCCTGATGGGCCGCTTACGGACTTGCCAGCCCTTGAGCTGGAAGATACGTTGGACCGTGTTCTTGTTCATGCCAAGCAGGCCGGCGACGGTCCTATAGCCGAAAGACGGCTCCGCTTCGATAAGAGAGCGGCGATCGCCTCCTGGATCTTCGGCGGCGCCTTGGTCGGGCGGCAATAGACCGTCCGCCTCGCCACCCCAAACCAGCGGCGTAGCTTGACCATGGATACCTCGAACTCATCGGTAAGCAATCCCTGCTGAAGGGAGACCATCAGGTCTCCTCCTTGCCCAGCAGGGAGTGCAATTTTTTTCTGGCGCGCAGCTCTAGCATGGCTTCGCCGTAGGCCTCCTGAAGGTCTTTCAACTGCCGCTCGTACTGTTAGCGAACATCTTCCGGCTTGGCCCGCAAGGCGTTCTCCATGCAGCGCTTGGCATCCTCAACCCCGCCCCCCGATCTCCAAGAGCGGCAGATCGAACTGGCGGCTAGCTTCGGATATGGACGTCTTGCCCTGGATCACTTCCAGAACCAATGCCAATTTACGGCGGGCCGTCCAGCGCTTGATCTCTTCTTCCACCACGATGCTCGTGGGTGTGCTCCCTTGGGAAAGTAACACCTGAGCAGTATTTCAGTGGGTCATTACAGTTGCGCGCCAGGACGCCCTGTCGATGACGACATATGGGTGGCGTCCCGCCTGACCAGATGCCGACTCCTGCCTCGGGTGATCTGCAGTTGGGCTCAGAATCGAATCAACGCTTTTAGGCGAGACATCTGCGCCGGACTCATCGAGCTTGTACTTTTTTGAAGCGTCAAAATTTCGGCGCTCCTACATCGTAATCTGTAGCGAGCGTCTCCTGTCGCTCGACTGTTGACACGTTTCGCAATTTCTTTCTTAATTGACAGCATCACCGAAATTGCCTCGGTGTATGGGGAGGGGGAATGCGGCATGAAACTAGATGCGCGCGACAACGCCGCGCGGGCATTTTTTCGTGTGCGAGATCGACACGAGGAATGCTCGGCTTGACGAGCGAGGCAGGTGGGCAATCGTCAGCATGCGTCATGTCGGAGCAGCGATGACTCCCGCGCATTCATATGTCCTCCTTCGACCGAGTCGCCGCCAGATAGGCGGCGGAGCCGCTTGAATCACACCAGACGCACTGCTCGGGTTACAGGCCAAGGCATGTCCCTGCGGTTGTTCAAGCCGTTGCGCACGAAGATTCCTGTGCTTGCTGGCGAGCGAATGAAAGGAGCAGATCAGTGGGGGCTTCGTTCGCGTCGTCCGTAGTCGGCGCGCTATTTTTATAGCGCAGCCATGAGGCGCTTTAAGTGCACCCATATTATTCGTGTGTTTCCGTCATGAGGCGCAGGTGGGACGAGAGCGCGCAGGCGCCATGCGCAGAGGTGTCAGTCCTGATACGGGGTATCAACGAGCTGAAGGGCGAGGCGATGGGAGTGTCGGTGAATGACGTGAGTGGGCAGGCCTGCCGCTTAGAATGTCGGTAGGAAATGTTGTCGTTGATCCTGATTAGCAGCGATCGAATTCGTCGTTGCCTTGGGGATCATTACCCCTTTGCTCGCGATTGTTTGGTCTTTTCGCGTCATATCGGCTGGCGGATATCGCTTCTTCTGGGTGTGCGCGGTGGATTGGAGTGGATGATTTGAGTTTCGGTGGCGTTGACCTCGCCAGTGGGTTGAATCTGCTATCTGGATTTATCGTAATTTTTGATATTCATTTGTGATCCGCCCATTCGCGAGTGGACATGGATGTCGGTATTGGGATTTGTCTTGCCGTAAATCGGCTTGAGGGGATATTTGATGTTGTATTCGAAGCGCGGCATTCGTGTCGCGGGAATTGGTGTCGCCTTATTATTCGCTGGCGTGCTGACGGCGGGGTCTGTCGTTGCTCAGGTCGTCATGGGTTCGCCTGAGGATGAGTACAAGAAGCTAATCAAGGTAGATCAGGAAATTTCCCCGCTCGGAGATAACCCATTTGGTGAATCCGTCAATGTTTACGACGGTACCTTTTCCTTCCACGTCACCGACATTTCCGTCCCAGGAACTGGCCCCACCATTCAAATCAGCCGCACATTTGCCGTCGATGGAGATGTGGATGTACGACGTACCGAGGCAGCATTTGGCGATTGGGAGCTTGACGTCGCCAATTTCAACACGCTGACCAGTGCACAGGCCGCTTCTCGGCCGTATCCGCGTCAGGACGGCTGGGTTGTAAATTCGATTGCGCGTACGGATCGCTGTACGAATTTGGGTGGGCCGCCGGAAGTTCTCTTGAGACAGTTTGATTGGGTGGAGCCCGAGAAGTGGTGGACACAGGGTTTCACGTTAAGCATTCCTGGCATGGGCGATCAGGAGATCCTGGCGCGCGCCGATACGAGTCCGCCGCCGCCGCAGATGCCGGGTATCAACTTTGTTGCTTTGTCAAAGGAGAATTGGCACATCGGCTGTCTTGGTGCCACTGCCAATGGGGAAGCAGGTGAGGCATTCATTGCCGTGGGGCCTGATGGCACCAGGTACTGGCTCGATCATCTTTCGTACCGGATAGCGCGTGGTATGACGATTCTCCGCAAGCGTGGCCAGATGATGGTTACCCGCGTTGAGGATCGTTTTGGAAACTTTCTGACCTATTCGTACGATGGTGATCGCCTGTCGCGCATCGATGCGAGCGATGGACGGCGTGTGACGTTCAACTATGTGGGTGACAGGCCCCGGATTTCACAGGTCGTCGTCGTCGCTGGTGGCGCGACCAGAACCTGGTCGTATAGCTACACGACAGATGTTGCGGGAGCAACACTGAATCGCGTGGGCCTCCCTGATGGCACCGCGTGGAACTATGCATTGCAGGGATTGGCCTTCAATGTCCAGACGACCCCTGCATACGGAAGTTGTGCCGATCCGATATTCGCCGATGGCACGAAGGTGAAGTCTGGAACGATCTCGGCACCGTCCGGCCTTAATGGTTACTTCGAGGCGACGCCTACAACTCATGGCAGGTCCGCGGTCCCGCGAGTTTGCGATGCGACTCCAGTAAATTCGGGTTACCTGCTCATTACGCGGTATTACAACAATCTTGCGTTGACAAGGAAAGACATCACTGGCGCCATGCTCGGGACGCAGCGCTGGACGTACCGCTATCCCGTGGCGACAGCCAGCTGGCAGTCGGAATGTGGTGCCGGTTGTGGCACAACGACCTATAGCGATGTCATTGATCCGTCTGGTAACACGACGCGCTACGTCTTCAGCAATAAGTTCGATGCAACAGAAGGCAAGCCTGTCCGTACGGAGTATTACGCTGGCGTGGACAGTGGCTCGCCCTTGAAGATTGAGAGTTTCACTTACGCTGATCCTGCGCAGGGTCCTTGGCCGGCGAATTATGGATATAACTGGGGAAATTTCCTTAATGATGCCAAGGCGATGAGTGTTGCGCCGATGGCCAGGCAAACGATCGTCCAGGATGGCGACACATACAGCTCGGAAGTCCTCTCATTCGATGCCTTTGCAAGACCATTGCAAACCCGTCGTTTCAACAGCATGGGTGCGACAGTCACTGATGAGCGGTCCTACTACGACAACTACGCGATTTGGGTTCTGGGACTGCCGTTGCAGTCGAAGAACCTGACGACGGGTGAGGTCGTCAGCAGTAATACGTACAACACGACCAACGCCACCCTGACTGACCGCTATCAGTTTGGGCAGCACGTGATGAGCTACGCGTTCAACGCGCAGGGGCAGCTGGCCAGCTTTACCGACGGCAACAACCACACCACCACACTGCAAAACTACAAGCGTGGCATTCCGCAGCTGGTGGGCTACGCGGACGGCACCTCGCAGTCGCTGGTCGTGGATGACTTCGGCCAGATTTCTTCGATCACCAATCAAAACGGCGCTCGGACCTCGTACTGGTACGACGGCATGGGTCGTATTACCGACATCGCCTATCCGACGGGCAATGTGGCATGGGCGCCGAAGCATTTCCGCTACGACTATGTGACCACGGCCGAGCGAGGCATAGGGGGCGCGCACTGGCGCCGGGTGGTCAGTCAGGGCAACAAGTCACAGCTGACCTACTTTGACGCGATGCTCCGCCCCATTCTGTCGGGAACGTATCGAGACAACGACGGTGCCATGCATGTGTCGTCCCGTACCGACTATGACTGGCAGGGCCGCAAGACCTTCGTGTCCTATCCGGTCAATGGCGCCCCGGACATGATTGCCATCGGAGCAGGCGTACTCACTTCCTACGATGTACTGGGCCGCCCGGCGCAGTCGATACAGCATTCCGAGCAGGGCAATCTGGTCAGCACCACCCGTTATTTGAGCGGTGCACGCAAGCAGGTGACCGATCCGAAGGGCAACATCACCACGACCAGCTTCCAGGTGTTCGACCAGCCGTCGTATGACAACGTGATCCGCGTAGACGCGCCCGAGGGCGTGGTGCAGGTGATCGAGCGGGACATCTATGGCAATCCACTGTCCATCGCGCAGGGTGGTATCACCAAGCGTATGTACTACGACGCTTATCACCGGCTATGCCGTACTTCCGAGCCAGAGAGCGGCAGCGAAGTCATGGATTACGATGCCTCCAACAACGTGACCTGGAGTGCGACCGGCTTGACCATTGCCGACGGTGGCAGCGATGGCTGCGGTCGTGCTTCGGTGGCAACGGCCGCGCGCACGGTGCGTGGCTACGATGCGATGAATCGCATCACCTCGATGGTGTATCCGGGCGGCACGGACAGCAGCAGCTTTACCTACGATGCGTTGGGCAATCCGGCAACGGCTACCTCGGGCCTGGCATCCTGGACGTTTGGACGAAACGAACTGGGCCTGCTGACCGCTGAAGTGCTCAGTGTGGATGGCTACCAGTGGGCGCTGGGCTATGGCTACGACACCAACGGCGTACTCAGCACCATTCGCTACCCGGACGAAAAGATCGTCAGTTTCGCACCTGATGCGCTGGGTCGGCCGACTCAGGTGGGTGCGTATGCCAGCGGGGTGGCCTATTCGCCGGATGGCGACCTGGCTTCGTTCAACATGGGCAATGGCGCAAGCTATCTGGCCCAGAAGAACCTGCGTAACCTGATCAGCAATTTCAGTTACGGCACGGCCAGCAGTGTGCTGGTCAGTGAAGATTTCAGCTATGACGCGAACGCCAACGTCAGCAAGATCTCGGATCTGACCAACAACGGACAGCGCACCAAGGTCATGAGCTACGACGGCCTCAACCGCCTGACGAGCGCCACGGCGAGCAACCTGTGGGGTACCGAAAGCTACACCTACGACACGCTCAACAACATCCGCAGCCTGACCAACAGCGCTGGTACCAACACGTACAACTACGATCTGAACAACCTGCTGACCACCGTCACCAACGGTGGTGCAACCGTGCACAGCTTCCAGTACGACCCGCGTGGCAACACGATCAACAAGAACAATGTGGCGCTGACGTTCGACCAGGCCAACCGCCTGACCGCCATCGCGGGTCACGGCGCGTACCTTTACGACGCGGCGGGTCGCCGGGTGAAAAAGCAGTCCACGATTGACAATAAGACCACCTATTACGCCTATAACAGCGCCGGTCAGCTGATGTGGGAATACGAGCCGGCGGCCGATATCGGCACCGACTATATGTACCTGGGCAAGAAGCTGGTGGCCTCGGCCCGCGTGGATATGGCGGCTCTCCGGCCCTCGCAGGTCAACGTGACGCTGACCCTGTTGGGAGCGCCGACGATGTCCTCCGATGGCACCACGGTAACGGTCAATGTGGATATCGCCAACAATGGTACCGCCAGGCTCACGTCATCCGGCCGCCTTCCCGTGCATCTGTCTGCACGCATGTTCAATGCTGCTGGTGTGGATACCGGCATCGCCGCCCCGCGCTCGACCATCCCGGACATTCTCCCGGGCGGCCATGCCGCGGTCACGTTGAAGATTCCAGCGACCAGTTTTGTGGGCAAAGAGTATGTGTTGAACGTGAATCTCGTGCAGGAAGGGATCAACTGGTTCGATTCCTGGGGTACGAAGGCGATCCAGCTGGGGCCGTACTCGCCGTGTGCATTTGCTTCCACATACCTGTGCAACACCGAGTTCAACTTCAAGCCGAATGAAGCGAGGGTCGCGCTTACCGTGATCGGCAGCCCGACGCTGTCCAGCGACGGCCAGACCTTCGTTGCCAGTGTGGACGTTGCCAACAACGGCACGGCGGTCCTCAGTACGCGAGGCAGCAAGCCGCAGCGGCTGGGTACGCATTTCGCCAGCGGCAACCAGACCATCACCCTCAATGATCTGACCCGGGTGAGCCTGCCGGATATCGCACCCGGTACACACGTGGTTCTCACCGTACCTGTGCCCACCGCGGGCGCATTCGGGGCCAATCGCCTCGTGCAGTATGAAATCGTGCAGGAAGGTGTTGCGTGGTTCCGTGATTTCGGCATTCTTCCGATCTCGGTTGGCCCCTACGGCGTACTGACGTCGCCGACGTCGTCCAGCGACGGCAATTTCACCGTGCAGTGGACGGCAGTTCCGGGCGCGACGAAGTACGTGCTTCAAGAGCAGATCAGCGGTGGCGCATGGACCAACGTGCAGAGCAGTGCGGCGACCTCCTGGTCCACAAGCGGCCGGGCGAACGGTACTTACGTTTACCGTGTGCAGTTCTGCGGAAGCGCCGGGTGCTCGGCTGCGGAATTGACGACAACGACGACTGTGACGCTGACCACGCCGCCGTCCGCCGCGCCGACCATTACGGGCAGCGGCACCAGCAACACGGGAGCGTTCACCATCGGCTGGAGCACGGTGCCGGGTGCGACAACCTATGCGCTGTGGGAAAGCGTCAACAGCGCGCCGGGCACGCTGGTGCAGCAGAATGCGTCGGGCCAGTGGAATACCACCGGCCGCGGCAACGGCATGTACTACTACCAGGTGCAGGGTTGCAACGTGGCCGGATGCGGGCCGAAAAGTGCGTTGGCCACGGTGACGGTGTCACTCGTGCCCGCTACTCCGAGTGGCAGCATTCAATATACGTTCAAGGGTAAGGTCGACCAATACACGGCAGAGTGGGACGCTGTCGCCGGCGCCACGCGTTATGAAGTACAGCGTGTGGAAACAAGCACTCTGGTTTACAGCGGACCCGATCTTTCGTTCTTCCTGGAGGGGGGCGCCAGCCCTTACACGATGGTCTACAACTACCGTCTTCGCGCATGTAACGATGGTGGTTGTTCGGCCTGGCTCACCTTTTAGGACGCGATAGCGTAGCCAGCCCGTTTATGTGGCGCGGCGGGAGGAGGCATGCACATGCCTCCGGTATGACGTATTCGCAACGCAGAGGAAACGCGGGTTTGCCTCGCTGGCTACGAGGCGCTTGGCGCGTGGCTGCCCAGACCGATACGAGTAGAAACGAGCGATCGGTCGCGCGCGTGGGAATGCTTGGGCGAACACACCTTGGTTCTGGGCCGCAACGGGTCTGAAAGGAGAGCGTTGGTGGAGGTGCTGATTCACTGGTACGCCACCAACGACATATCGTGCCGCTGGATGCCTGAAAGGTGCATAGCCAACGAGCGAAACTGCTTGGCTGGGCTTGGCTTGGCTTGGCCGAACGAAGTTCCAATGTGGGCCCTGTGGCTAGGGGCTGGAAGCCGTTGGTTGCTTCGTTGAAACGACATTCGCGCTCTCGCTGCTATATGCAGCCCTCGGAAGGCACATAGGTGAGCAGAGTCATTTTCTCGATGAAAACGTCTGACAGGTTCTAGCCCGACAGAACGGCAGGCAGCGGCGAGGTCGGGGCGCAGACAATTCGGGCGAATGTGGCGCATCCCTGCGCCACGCAAACACAGCCTCAGACTTCGAGGGTTGCCATGTCGCCTTTTTCTTCAAGCCACTGCTTGCGGTCGCTGGCGCGCTTCTTGGCGAGCAGCATGTCCATCAGTTTGTGGGTGCCGTCGTCGGCTTCGACGGTCAGCTGCACGAGGCGGCGGGTGTCGGGGTGGATGGTGGACTCGCGCAGCTGCGCGGGGTTCATCTCGCCCAGACCCTTGAATCGGGTAACACTGACGGCGCCCTTCATCTTTTCGCGCTCGACCTTCTCAAGCATCAGGCGCTTCTCTTCTTCGTCGAGGCAGTAGAACACCTGCTTGCCCACGTCGACGCGGAAGAGCGGCGGCATGGCGACGAACGCATGGCCTTCGCGGACCAGTGCGGGGAAGTGGCGCAGGAACAGCGCAGACAGCAGTGTGGCGATGTGCAGGCCGTCGGAGTCCGCGTCGGCGAGGATGACTACCTTGCCGTAGCGCAGGCCGGAGAGGTCGTCCTTGCCCGGATCGCAGCCGATGGCCACCGCCAGATCGTGCACTTCCTGCGACGCGAGCACGCCGCCGGATTCCACTTCCCAGGTGTTGAGGATCTTGCCGCGCAGCGGAAGGATCGCCTGGAAGTCCTTGTCACGCGCCTGCTTGGCCGAACCGCCTGCCGAGTCACCTTCCACCAGGAAGAGTTCGGTGCGGGCCAGGTCGGTGGACGCGCAGTCGGCCAGCTTGCCGGGCAGGGCGGGGCCCTGGGTGATCTTCTTGCGCACGACTTGTTTGGCGGCCTTCAGTCGCGCGGATGCGCGCTCGATGGCCAGCTGGGCGATGCGCTCGCCCATGTCCACGTGCTGGTTCAGCCACAGGCTGAAAGCATCGTGCACGATGTTCTCGACCACGCCGGCGGCGTTGCGCGAGGACAGGCGTTCTTTTGTCTGGCCAGCGAACTGGGCATCCTGCAGCTTGACGCTAAGGACGAAGGCCAGGCGTTCCCACACATCTTCCGGCGCCAGCTTTACACCGCGCGGCAGCAGATTGCGCAGGTCGCAGAATTCGCGGATGGCGTTGGTAAGGCCGGAACGCAGACCGTTGACGTGCGTGCCACCCTGCGCGGTGGGGATGAGGTTGACGTAGCTTTCCTGCACCAGTTCGCCATCAGGCAGCCAGGTGAGGGCGACGCTGACCGCATCGGTTTCGCGTGCGAAGTGCTTCACGAACAGGTCGGGCGGCAATGCCTCGGCGCCTTCCAGCGCACCGCGCAGATAGTCGGAAAGTCCGTCTTCGTAGTACCACTCGACAGACTCGCCGGACGCCTCGTCGTGCAGCTTCACCGTGAGGCCTGCGCACAGCACCGCCTTGGCGCGCAGCAGGTGCTTGAGCTTGGTGACGAGAATCTTCGGTGTGTCGAAGTATTTCGGGTCGGGCCAGAAGCGCAGCGTGGTACCGGTGCGACGTTTCGGAACAGTGCCGATCACGTCCAGGTCGCTGATGCGGTCGCCATTGGCGAACGACATGCGGAATTCCTGGCCGTCGCGGCGGATGGTCACGTCAACGCGCGTGGACAGCGCATTGACCACCGACACGCCCACGCCGTGCAAACCGCCGGAGAAGGCGTAGTTCTTGTTGGAGAACTTGCCGCCGGCATGCAGTCGCGTGAGGATCAGTTCGACACCGGGAACGCCTTCTTCCGGGTGAATGTCCACCGGCATGCCGCGGCCGTCGTCGGACACCTCCACCGAGCCATCGGCAAATACCGTGACTTCGATGGTTTTGGCGTGGCCGGCGAGGGCCTCATCGACGGAGTTGTCGATGACTTCCTGGGCAAGGTGGTTCGGCCGCGTGGTGTCGGTGTACATGCCCGGCCGGCGCTTGACGGGGTCAAGGCCCGAAAGGACTTCGATGTCGGAAGCGTTGTAACGAGTATTCATGAGGCTCGCGGTCGTTCGTAGCCGTGCAGGATGGTCGGCACGGCGGGGCAGGTCAAGCTAACGGACGGCGGTGTCATGCCGTGAGACTGGAAGGGGGGGGCGCGTCAGAGCGGGGCGCAGTGCCACTCAAGCCATTCCCGGTCAGCCCCGTCCAGCAGTGGCGCCAGCGCGGCCCGCACCGTGGCGTGGTAATCGTCCAGCCAGGCGCGTTCAGAGGGTTCCAGTAGGCGTGGTTCCAGCCCGCGACGGTCGAAGGGGCACAGGGTCAGCGTCTCAAAGGCCAGAAAATCGCCGAATTCGGTGCTGTCGGCCTCGGTTACCACCGCCAGGTTCTCGTGGCGGATGCCGTAGCGGCCCGGCTTGTAGAGGCCTGGCTCGATGGATGTGATCATGCCCGGTTCCAGCGGGACCAGTGTCGCGCCGCTGCGGGGCGGGCGGATGCTGTGCGGGCCTTCATGCACATTGAGGAAATAGCCCACGCCGTGACCGGTGCCATGGCCGAAGTCCATGCAGGCAGCCCACAGCGGGGCGCGGGCGAGCGCGTCCAGTTGCTGGCCGCTGGCGCCCTTGGGGAAGCGGGCGCGGCTCAGGTGGATCATGCCCTTGAGCACCAGCGTGGAGTCGCGGCGCTGTTCGTCCGTGGTCGGCCCCAGCGCCAGCACGCGAGTAATGTCGGTGGTGCCGCCCAGATACTGGCCGCCGGAGTCGATCAGCAGCAGGCCTTTCGCGGCGAGCGCCGTGAAGTGCTCCGGCGTGGCGCGATAGTGCGGCAGGGCGCCGTTGGCTTCGTAGCCTGCGATGGTGGAGAAGCTTTCGCCCGTGAAGCCAGCTTGCGCGGCGCGGGCCTCGCGCACGATGGTGTCCACGTCCAGCTCGGTAAGGGGCTCCCCGGCTTGCAGGCCGGTTTCGATACGGCGGAAGGCCCGCACCAGCGCGGCACCGTCGCGGCGCATGACGTCGCGGATGTGCTCCAGTTCGTCGGCCGTCTTGCGGGCCTTGAGCGCCGTGGAGGGGGTGGCGGCCTTGACGACCCTGACGCCGGCCGGAATGCCCTCCGTGATCGCGATGACCACGCGCTGTGGGTCCAGCAGCAGCACCGCATCGTCGGGAAGGGCAGTCAGTGCGGCCGCCGCCGCGGCGTAATCCGCCACGGAAATGCCGTCGTCTGCCAGGGCTTTTTCAACGCCGGGTGCGAGACGCTGGCGGTCGGTGAACAGCGTGCCGTGCTCGGCCTCCAGTAGCAGGTGGGCGAGAAATACCGGGTTGAAGTCGACGTCGGCGCCGCGCAGGTTGGTCAGCCATGCGATGTCGTCCAGGCTGGAAATGACGTGATGGGTGGCCCCTGCCTTCGTCATGGCCTTGCGCACCTGGCGCAGCTTGTGCGCGCGGGATACGGCGGCATACGGCGCCACATGTTCGTAAACTTCTGCCGATGGCATGGCGGGACGGTCAGCCCAGACCTCGCCCGGCAGGTCCAGGTCGGTGCGCAGCGACGATCCCGCATCGCTGAGACGGCGCCTCAGGTCAGCCGCTTCGCCCGGGGACATGCTGTCGCCAGAAACCGCAACAGTGGATTGTGCAGGCACCTGCCCGATCACCCACGTCACATGCTCCGGCGTGTGCGGCACCAGCATCTTCATCAGTGGCACACCGGAGCCTTCCAGCTCGCGGGCGGCCTGATCGAAATAGCGGGAGTCAGTCCACAGTCCTGCCGAATCTGCAGTGACCACCAGTGTGCCGGCCGAGCCGGTGAAACCCGAAAGCCATTCGCGCGCCTGCCAGCGCGGTGGCAGGTATTCGGAAAGATGCGGGTCGGCGGTCGGGACGATCACGGCATGGACGCCGTGGCGGGACATGGCCTGGCGCAGGGCGTTCAGGCGGCTGGGGATCGTTTGATTAGGCATGCTTCATGGTAAGACGTCGGGGGCCATTGAGGGGAGTCGGACGTGTGATGTGCACTTCATTCAGCAAGACACTCGCCCCGCGGCGTCCTCTCCGCTAAAATGCCGATTTCCAGCACTGGCTGCTCGCATGACTCCCCTCATTTTCGTCACCGGCGGTGTGGTGTCTTCCCTCGGGAAGGGCATCGCAGCGGCGTCGCTCGCGTCCATTCTTGAGGCGCGGGGTCTTTCCGTGACCATGATGAAGCTCGATCCCTATATCAATGTGGATCCGGGCACCATGAGTCCCTTCCAGCACGGTGAGGTCTACGTCACCGACGACGGCGCCGAGACCGATCTGGACCTCGGCCACTACGAGCGCTTCGTGCGCACGCGTCTCACCGGCAAGAATTCGATCACGGCCGGCAAGATCTACGAATCGGTGATCCGCAAGGAGCGTCGCGGCGATTATCTCGGCGCGACGGTGCAGGTCATTCCGCACATCACCGATGAGATCAAGCACTCGATCCACGAGGCCACGCGCGGTTACGACGTGGCGCTGGTAGAAATCGGCGGCACCGTCGGCGACATCGAGTCGCTGCCGTTCCTTGAAGCCATCCGTCAGCTGCGTATCGAGCACGGCCCGGAAAAGTGCATGTTCATCCATCTCACCCTGGTGCCGTACATCAAGGCTGCGGGCGAGATCAAAACCAAGCCCACCCAGCATTCGGTGAAAGAACTGCGCTCCATCGGTATCCAGCCCGATGTGCTGCTGTGCCGTTGCGAGCAGCCGCTGCCCGAAGGCGAGCGCCACAAGATTGCGCTCTTTACCAACGTGCCAAAGCAGGCGGTGATCAGCACGGTCGACGTGGATGTGATCTACAAGCTGCCGATGTGGCTGCATGAGCAGGGTCTGGACGAACTGGTCGTCAAGCGCCTTGGTCTGGATGCGGCGCCCACGCCGGACCTGTCGGGCTGGATTCGCACGGTGGAAGCCGTGGAACATCCCAGCGACGAAGTCACCGTCGCCATCGTCGGCAAGTATGTGGAACACAAGGATGCCTACAAGTCGCTGGGCGAAGCGCTGCGTCATGGCGGCATCAAGCAGTCGGCACGTGTGAACCTGCGCTGGGTGGATTCGGAAGACGTCGAGGCACGCGGCGCCGCTGCCGTGCTGGGCGACGTCGACGCCATTCTGGTTCCCGGCGGCTTCGGCAAGCGCGGTTTCGAAGGCAAGGTGCTGGCCTCCCAGTACGCCCGCGAGAGTGGCGTGCCGTACTTCGGCATCTGCTACGGCATGCATGCTGCGGTTGTCGATTTCGCCCGTAACAAGGCTGGCCTCAAGGCGGCCGACTCCAGCGAAAACGACCGCAACACGCCTGATCCGGTCATCGGCCTCATCACTGAATGGACCACGGCGGCCGGCGAAGTCGAGCAGCGCACCGAGCGCTCCGACCTGGGCGGCACCATGCGCCTGGGTGCGCAGGAATGCCGCCTCAAGGCGGGCACGCTGGCGCGCGAGCTGTACGGCGAAGACGTGGTGCGCGAACGTCACCGTCACCGTTACGAATTCAACAACCGTTACCGCCAGTCGTTCGAGGATCTGGGCCTGGTCATCTCGGGCAAGTCGATGGACGACCTCCTGGTCGAAATCGTCGAGCTGCCGCAGCAGGTGCACCCGTGGTTCCTCGGCTGCCAGGCGCATCCGGAATTCACCTCCACGCCGCGCGACGGCCATCCGCTGTTCATCGGTTTCGTGCGCGCTGCGCGTGAATTCAAGGCGGTTCGCGAAGGTGACCGGCTTGCCAACGTTTCCCGGGAGTCGCTTGCATGAAGCTCTGTGGTTTTGAAGTAGGCCTGGATCAGCCGCTGTTTGTGATTGCCGGCCCCTGCGTCATCGAGTCGATGCAGTTGCAGCTGGACGTTGCCGGTCAGTTGAAGGAAATCACGGGTCGCCTCGGCATCAACTTCATTTTCAAGTCCAGCTTCGACAAGGCCAACCGCTCGTCGGGCAACAGCTTCCGTGGCCCCGGTCTGGAAGAAGGCCTGAAAGTGCTGGATGCGGTGAAGAAGCAGATCGGCGTGCCGGTCATCACCGACGTGCACGAATACACCCCGCTCAACGAAGTCACCGCGGTGGTCGACGTGTTGCAGACGCCCGCCTTTCTGTGCCGCCAGACGGATTTCATCCAGAACGTGGCCCGTGCGGGCAAGCCGGTCAACATCAAGAAGGGCCAGTTCCTTGCCCCGTGGGACATGAAGAACGTGGTGCAGAAGGCCTTTGATGTGGGCAACCACGACATCATGGTCTGCGAGCGCGGCGCGAGCTTCGGCTACAACAACCTTGTGTCCGACATGCGTTCGCTTGCCGTGATGCGTGAAACCCAGTGCCCGGTCGTTTTCGACGCCACCCATTCGGTGCAGCTGCCGGGCGGGCAGGGCACCAGTTCCGGTGGTCAGCGTGAATTCGTGCCGGTGCTGGCGCGTGCCGCCGTGGCAGCGGGCGTGTCGGGCCTGTTTGCCGAAACGCATCCGGACCCGTCCAAGGCATTGAGCGACGGCCCCAACGCGTGGCCTCTGGGTCAGATGGAAGAGCTGCTGGAAACGCTTCTGGAGCTGGACCAGGTGGTCAAGCGTCGCGGATTCAGGGATCACGCATGACGCGCGCCGCGCGCCTGCTGGCACTGGCCTGCATCGTGGCGTTCAGTGCGCCCGTGCTGGCGGACCCGCCGCCGGCGCGCAGCCCGTATGCGCCGCTCACGTCGGAAGAGTGGAAGCTGCTGATGGCTGATTATCGCCAGGTGGCCGCCTGTGAAGACGGCTACATGAGCAAGCAGAACATCAACGGCGGCGAAGTGGGTCGCCGTCTTGCCGATTCGGGCAAGGCCGCCGAGGTGCGCGAAAAGGCGCTTGCGTTGCTGGACGCCGAGTCGCCCTGGCGCAAGTCGCTCACCCAGTCCGGCGGCGATGCGGCCAACCAGACCACGCAGGCGCTGATGGCCCTGATGATGGACGCCAACCAGGACGGTCGCACGCGCACCGAAACGGCCGTTCGTGCCGGCTATGCCCGTTATTTCACGGCAATGGCCACGCAGGGAACCTGCACGACGCCTCCGGGTTTCATTGAACTGCTCGAAAAAGGCGCGCATTGACGTTGCGCGCGATGCAGCTGGCATGACCTTATGCCGGGCATCCTTAGTATGATGGCGCCCTACGGCGCGACTCTTCCGCCGCTATCCACCGTAATTTTGGGCCTTGGGAGGGCGCGCACGATGAGCGAAGACACCGGCATCACGCCGTCGGCGGCCGAAACAGCCGCAGTCGCGCGTGTTCCCCATTCGGGGCCGGGTATTGCTTCGTTCGTGGTGGCACTGATCAGCGGCTGCGGCATCGTCCTGTGTCTTGGCATCACCAGCATGCTGGTGGCCGATGGCCAGTCGGACGAAACCACCGACGCTTTCTCCCTGCTCGGCATGGGCATGTTTCTTTTTCTGATCGGCGCCCTGGTGGGTGTCGCGCTTGGTCTTGTCGGCCTTCGCCGCCCTGGCCGACGCCGCACGCTTGCCGCGGTCGGTCTGGTTTTCAATGGTTTCATCCTTCTCGGCTCCGCAGCGCTCATGGCGCTCGGGGCGCTGGTTAAATAGTTTCCAACACCTACGGAATACGCATGACCACTGATATCACTCGCATTCACGCTCGCGAAATCCTCGATTCCCGCGGCAATCCCACGCTTGAGGCCGAGATCACGCTGGCTGATGGTTCGTTCGGTCGTGCGGCTGTGCCGAGCGGTGCGTCTACCGGTTCGCGCGAAGCCGTTGAGCTTCGCGACGGCGACAAGTCCCGCTACGGCGGCAAGGGCGTCACCAAGGCCGTCGGCAACGTCAACAGCGAAATCGCTTCGGCGCTGAAGGGCTTCGATGCGGCTGATCAGAAGGGTCTGGACAGCAAGCTCATCGCACTGGATGGTACCCCGAACAAGGGCCGCCTGGGTGCCAACGCGCTGCTGGGCGTTTCCATGGCGGCGGCGCACGCCGTGGCCGCGTCGCGCAAGCAGGCGCTGTGGCAGTACCTGTCGCTGGGAAACAACACGCTGCCCGTGCCGATGATGAACATCATCAACGGCGGCGCGCATGCCGACAACAATGTGGACGTGCAGGAATTCATGGTGCTTCCGGTTGGCGCGCCCACGTTTGCCGAAGCGCTGCGTCATGGCGCAGAAATCTTCCACGCGCTGAAGTCGGTGCTGAAGGGCCGTGGCCTGAACACCGCCGTGGGCGACGAAGGCGGCTTCGCGCCCAACCTCCGCTCCAACGTGGAAGCGCTGGACACCATCCTGGAAGCGGTGAACCTCGCCGGTTACAAGGTGGGCAGCGACATCCTGCTGGGCCTGGATGTGGCCAGCACGGAGTTCTTCAAGGACGGCAAGTACGATCTGGAAGGCGAGGGCAAGAAGTACTCGCCGGGCGAGTTCGTTGACCTGCTGGCCTCGTGGGCCAAGCAGTACCCGATCGTCACCATCGAAGACGGCATGTCCGAAGGCGACTGGGACGGCTGGAAGCTGCTCACCGAGAAGGTGGGTCAGAGCGTGCAGCTGGTCGGCGACGACCTGTTCGTGACCAACCCGGCCATCTTCAAGGAAGGCATCGACAAGCACATCGCCAACGCCATCCTGATCAAGGTCAACCAGATCGGTACGCTGTCCGAGACGCTGGAAGCCATCGCAATGGCCGACAAGGCGAAGTACGCGGCGATCATCTCGCACCGTTCGGGCGAGACCGAAGACACCACGATTTCGGACATCGCCGTGGCGACCACCGCCACGCAGATCAAGACCGGTTCGCTGTGCCGCACCGACCGCGTCGCCAAGTACAACCAGCTGCTTCGCATTGAAGAGGCCCTGGGCTCGGCAGCGCGCTACGCGGGTCGCAACGCGTTCCCGAACCTCGCCAAGCTGCCCGGCTGAGTCCCGTCCCTTGAGCAACGCCGCCGTACTTCGCTGGATCGGTCTCGCCCTGATCATTCTGCTGATCGGCCTGCAGCTTAAGCTGTGGGTCGGTAGTGGCAGCATGCATGAGGTGGAGACGCTGCGCGACAGTCTGAAGACGCAGGCCGATGAGAATCTCGAACTGCAAAAGCGCAATCAGGCGCTTGCGGCGGACGTTGAAGACCTCAAGCACGGCGAGCAGGCCACCGAGGCCCGCGCCCGTTCGGAGCTGGGTCTGATCAAGCCGGGCGAAACGTTTTATCAGATCGTGGAACCATCCAGCGTCAAGGCACCTCCGACGCCGCCGCCCATCGACGGCGGGCACTGACATGCGTGGTTTGTGGTGTGTCGTTCCGGCAGCGGGTCGGGGTGTGCGTGCCGGCGGTGATCGGCCAAAGCAGTACCAGTTGCTGGGTGGGCGGCCGCTGATCGGGCACACGCTTGAGCGGCTTGCCGCGCATCCGTCCATTGCCGGCCTGATGGTCGTGCTGGGCGGCGGCGACACCTTCTGGCCGTCCATTTCCGTGGCGACGCACAAACCGGTTCTCACAGCCGTGGGCGGTGGCGAGCGCAGTGATTCGGTGCTGGCCGGCGTGCTGGCGTTGCCTTCGGAGGTGGCTCACGACGACTTCGTGCTGGTGCATGACGCCGCAAGACCTTGCGTTCGCGAGGCGGATATCCAGCGCCTGATTGATCTGGCCAGTCGTACCGACGGCGGCCTGCTGGGGGCGCCTCTGCGCGATACCCTCAAACATAGCGATGCGTCCGGGCGTAGCCTTGGCACGGAACCGCGTGAACGGCGCTGGCGTGCTTTCACGCCGCAGATGTTCCGTCGTGGTGCACTGATCGACGCACTGATGGTGGCGCGAGAGGAAGGCACGGCGGTAAGCGACGAGGCCATGGCGATGGAGCGGCGCGGCATCGCGCCTCTGCTTGTCGAAGGCTCGGAAGACAATATCAAGGTGACCACGCCGGCCGACTTCGCGCTGGCGGAGTTCCTGCTTGAGAGGACCCGGTAATGCGCATTGGGCAGGGATTTGACGTTCACGCGTTTGGTCTGGGTGACCATGTGATGCTCGGTGGCGTGCGCGTTTCGCACACCCAGGGTTTGCTGGCCCATTCCGACGGTGACGTGGTGTTGCACGCGCTTTGCGATGCACTGCTTGGCGCACTGGCGCTGGGTGACATCGGCAAGCACTTTCCGCCCAGTGACGAACGCTGGCGCGGTGCGGACAGCCGCACGTTTGTGCGCGCCATTGCAGACATGCTGGTTGAGCACGGTTACGAACTGGGTAACGCGGACATCACGGTGATCTGCGAAGCGCCCAAGGTCGGGCCGCACGCGCACGCCATGCGCGAGGCAATTGCGCAGGATCTGCGCGTGGGCGTGGATCGCATCAGCATCAAGGCCACCACGACCGAAACACTCGGTTTCACCGGCCGGCGCGAAGGTATCGCAGCGATGGCCGTCGTGCTGCTGGTTCGCGCATGAGCGAGACCGAATCACGCGTTTCGACGCACAGGCTGCATGATCGCCTTGAGGTGATCGAGGGGCTGCTGCGCCGGCGTGATGATCTTCTGGAGCACGCGGCGGCTACGCCGGACGGCAACGCGGAAGCGCTGGAAAGCGCCAACGCCACGCTTCAGGCCATGCTGGATGAACTGCATCCGGCCGACATGGCCGACGTGCTGGAGTCGTTGCCGCTGGAAGACCGCATCGCGGTCTGGCAGTTGGTGAAGACCGAGCGGGATGGTGAAATCCTTCTCGAAGTGTCCGATTCGGTGCGCGAATCGCTGATCGCGGACATGGACGACAGCGAGATTCTTGCCGCCGTCGAGCCGCTGGACGCGGATGAACTGGCTGATCTGGTCGACGACCTGCCGACAGAAGTCTTGCCCGAACTCATGGCAAGCCTGGACGCGCAGCAGCGCGAGCGCGTGCAGTCGGCCCTTTCTTACGCGGAAGATCAGGTCGGTGCATTGATGGACTTCGAGATGGTTACCATCCGCGAAGACATCAGTCTGGAAACCGTACTGCGCTATCTGCGCCGCTTCGATGAATTGCCCGAACAGACCGACAAGCTGTTCGTGGTCAACAGCGAGAATCTCCTGACCGGCGTGCTGCCGCTGCACTGGCTGCTGGTGAATTCGCCCGATCGTATGGTCACGGATGTGATGGCGCCGGACGTCAACACGTTTCGTCCTGAGGACGACGCGTACGAGGTGGCTCAGGCCTTCGAGCGCTACGACCTGGTGACCGCGCCCGTGGTGGATGACGCCGGCCGCCTGATTGGCCGCATCGCCGTGGATGCGATGGTCGATCTCATTCGCGAGGAAGGTGAGGCCGAAGCGCTGTCGCGCGGCGGCCTGCGCGAGGAAGAAGACATCTTCGCGTCCATCTGGAAGTCAGTGCGCAACCGCTGGGCATGGCTGGCCATCAACCTCATCACGGCGTTTGTCGCCTCGCGCGTCATCGGCCTGTTCGAGCATTCCATCGAGAAGCTAGTGGCGCTGGCTGCCCTGATGCCCATCGTGGCAGGCATTGGTGGCAATTCGGGCAACCAGACCATCACGATGATCGTGCGCGCCATGGCGCTTGAGCAGGTGGGCGTCAATGGCCTGCGCCGGCTGTGGCGCAAGGAGCTGGGCGTTGCGCTCATCAATGGCCTGGTCTGGGGTGGCGTGATCGGTGTGGTGGCGTGGCTTCTGTATGGCAACGCGGCGCTGGGTCTGGTGATGACCTGCGCCATGACACTCAATCTGCTGCTCGCCGCCTTCATGGGCGTGGGCATCCCCATGCTGATGGCCAGGGCGGGACGCGATCCTGCGCTGGGTTCCAGCGTGCTGATCACCGCCATGACGGACAGCGGTGGCTTTTTCATTTTTCTGGGTCTGGCAACGATTTTCCTGCTGTGACCGGCAAGGCGACAGAACATGGCTGATAACGAACTTCCTTTTGCCTTTGGCAATCCCCCGCTTGAGGCGCGCCTTCGCGTATCGGCGGAAGACTTCTTCGTCGAGGAAATCCTGGGCTATGAAGCCGACGGCGAGGGCGAGCATGCTCTGCTGATCGTTGAGAAGCGCGGCGCAAATACCGATTGGGTTGCGCGCGAGCTGGCGAAATTCGCTGGCACCTCGCCGATGAATGTGAGCTACGCGGGCATGAAGGATCGCCATGCGGTTACCCGCCAAGCCTTCACCGTGCAGCTACCGGGCAAGGCCGATCCGGACTGGTCCACCTTTCCGCATGAAGATGTTCGTGTGCTGTCCAGCGCGCGGCACAAGCGCAAGATCAAGCGCGGCGCATTGCGCGGCAACCGCTTCGTGATCGTGCTGCGTGATGTGCAGGGTGATCGCGAGGCAGCGGAGCAGCGTCTGGCGGCCATCGCCGCGCGTGGCGTTCCGAACTACTTTGGCGAGCAACGGTTTGGTCTGGGCGGCAACAATGTGGATCAGGCTCGGCAGATGTTTGGTGGCCGCCGGGTGGATCGCGACAAGCGTTCCATTCTGCTGTCTGCTGCCCGTTCGCATATTTTCAATGGCGTGTTGGCCGAGCGCGTGAACCAGGATGTCTGGGACAAGCCGATGGACGGCGAGATCTGGTCACTCAATGGCTCCCGTTCGTGGTTTGGTCCGGAAGCGTTCGACGAGACCCTGGCGGGACGTCTATCCAGCGGCGACATTCATCCGTCGGGCCCGCTGTGGGGTAGCGGCGACACGCCTGCCGGTGCCGATGCCGGCGAACTGGAGCGCTCCGTGGCAGCTCGCGATCAGGCCCTGGCCGATGGTTTGGCGGGGGCGCGCATGGATCAGGAGCGGCGGCCGCTGCGTCTGTTTCCGCAGGACCTGTCCTGGCGCTGGCTGGACGACGGCGCGCTGGAAATGTCATTTGGCCTGCCGTCGGGTGCCTATGCCACGACGGTGATTCGCGAGGTTTCGCGTACCTGATGCCGGTGGGGGGAGTTTCGTCCCCGGTTCTGGCGTCTTCTGGTCAGTACCCTTCGCGCGCTCAGGCTTTCAGCAGCACCACCACGGCACCGGTTCCGCCCTGCATCGCACGGGCGGAGGCGAAGGCCACCACGTCGTCGCGGCGACGCAGGAGACGGTCGGTCAATCCTTTCAGGACAGGCCCCTGTGCTTTGGAGCGCAGACCTTTGCCGTGGATGATGCGCACACAGCGAATGCCCTCGTGATGACATTCCGCCAGAAATTCCGCGATGGTCATTTGCGCAGCGGCGGCATTCATCTGGTGCAGGTCCACGTCCGCCTGGATGCTGAACTGGCCGCGTTTGAGCTGACGCAGCACCTTGGGCGGATAGCCATCGCGCAGGTACGACAACTCTTCGCCCACCTCAAGATCGGCCGGGTCGAAGTCCATCAGCAATAATTCGGCCGGAACGGCCGCCTCATCGGCATCGCGCATGTGGGGATGCGGGGCAGGTCGAGGCTTGCCGGGCGCCGCTTCCACCGGCTGCATGGGCCGCACGTCGCCGATGGCCTCCCGGAAAAGGCGGCTGTCCTGGTCGTCAACGGAAGGGGCGCGGCGTGTCATGGGTCCATCCTACAATGGTCGCCAGCATCCCATGTGTCCATGAATCCCGGAGGTCAAGTCCGGTAGACTCAGGGACAGGAATCATTCGCGGTCTTCGGGCTCCCGACGCCGTGCTCATTCGATCTGGATCACCATGCAAGTTCTGGTAAGCAACGACGACGGTGTGGACGCCCAGGGCATCCGGGTTCTCGCCGGGCGTCTGGCCGAGGTGGGGACGGTGACGGTGGTTGCCCCCGACCGCGACCGCTCCGGCGCGAGTAATTCGCTCACGCTGGATCAACCGATCCGTGCCGTGCGCATGGACAACGGTTTCTACCGGGTGTCCGGGACGCCGACCGACTGCGTGCACCTGGCGCTGGCGGGCATGCTGGATGTCGAGGCGGATATCGTGGTGTCGGGCATCAACAACGCCGCCAACCTCGGTGACGACGTGATTTATTCCGGCACGGTCTCCGCCGCGATGGAAGGACGTTTCCTTGGCCTTCCCGCCATTGCCGTATCGCTGGTTACCCGCGATCACGTGGGCGAGCATTTCGATTCGGCAGCCAACGCAGTAGTACTGCTGATGCAGCGCCTGCTGATCGACCCGCTGCCTGCCGACACCATTCTCAACGTGAATGTGCCGGATCTGCCGTGGGAAGCCATCAAGGGTTTTGAAGTCACGCGGCTGGGCAAGCGCCATCGCGCTGCGCCGTGCATTCGCGACACCGATCCGCGCGGTCGTGACATCTGGTGGATTGGCCCGCCTGGTGAAGTGGACGATGCAGGCCCGGGCACGGATTTCAATGCAGTGAGCCGCGGGTACGTGTCGGTCACGCCGATCCACGTGGACCTCACGCGCTTCCAGGCGTTGGAGAAGGTCAGCAGCTGGATGCAGTCGCTGACTGCCGCGATGGATGACGAGGAGGCTGCCTGATGGTGAACCTGCACTCGCTGCCGCCATCGGCACTGCGCGGGGAAGGCATGACCTCGCAGCGCGCCCGCGACCGGCTGGTGACGAAGCTTCAGGAAGAAGGCATTCGCGACGACCGCGTGCTTGAAGTAATCCGTCATCTTGCACGTCACCACTTCATTGATCAGGCGCTGCACTCGCGCGCTTACGAAAATACCGCGCTGCCCATCGGCCACGGCCAGACCATCTCGCAGCCGTGGATCGTGGCGCGCATGACCGAGGTGCTGATCGAGCGCGGCATGCCGCAACGTGTGCTCGAAATCGGCACCGGTTCCGGGTATCAGGCCGCCGTGCTGGCAGGCATCGTGCCGCAGGTGTACACGGTGGAGCGCATCGAGGAATTGCTGCGTCAGGCGCGTCGCCGATTCCGTCAGCTGGGTATCGAAAACCTGCGCTCCCGTCACGACGACGGCAAGCTGGGTTGGGAAGCTGAAGGCCCGTTCGACGCCATCATTCTTACGGCGGCCGGCGACCGCGTTCCCACGAAGCTGCTCGATCAGCTGCGTCCCGGCGGCGTGCTGGTGGCGCCGGTCGGCTCACCCAGTCAGCAGGTGCTGGTGCGTCTGACCAAGGGTGAAAACGGCGATATCGAGCGTGAAGAGCTCGGGCCGGTCAGTTTTGTTCCGTTGCTCGGTGGTATCGGGTGATGGCGGGTTATTTCAGGGGAAATGTTTAAGTGAAGCTGTTCGGTTCTCTTTACGAGCGCGCCATTGTCTGGGCGCGCCACCGTCATGCGGTGCGCTATCTGGCGGGCCTGAGTTTCGTGGAAGCGTTCATCTTCCCGGTCATGCCCGAGGTGATGCTGGCGCCCATGATGCTGGCCGAGCCGCGCAAGGCATTCCGCTTTGCCAACATCAGCCTTCTTTTTTCGATGATGGGTTCGCTGGTGGGTTATGCGCTGGGGCATTACGCCTACCAGGCGCTGATGCCGCTTCTGGAATCCATGCACGCGGCCGACTCGATCCACGAGGGCGTGCTGTCCTTGCAGGAGCGGATGGCCAGTCATCAGTTCGGGCTGTACGTTGCTCTGGCGCTCGCCGCGCTGGTGCCTGTGGTGCCGATGAAGTTCGTGACCTGGGCCAGCGGTATCGTGGGTGTGCCTGTCATTCCGTTCCTGGTGTGCATGATCATCGGGCGTGGCAAGCGGGTGTGGTTGCTGGCTCTCCTGATCCGCATCTATGGCGAACGTGCCGAACGCATACTGCATAAACACATCGAACGTATAGGATGGGCCGTCATTGCGGTTATTGCCGCGCTGGTGGTTTGGTGGATCTTCTTCCGATGAGTGCCTGGGAAAGGAAGTCAGCGATGCTCACCCATGCTTTTGCCGGCGTGCCGCGCACGCTTGGCCCCGTTGCGTTGATGGCTGCGATGCTGGTGCTGGCCGGTTGTGACGCGGCCACGCGAAGCTCGGTGGTGGTCACCCGTACCGGCAATTATCAGCCGTCGCACGCATCCCATGTGGTGGCGCCGCCGCCCGGCGGCAGCTACGAAGTGCAGAAGGGCGACACGCTTTACAGCATCGCATTCCGCAACAAGGTGGATTTCCGCGAGCTGGCGCGCTGGAACAACATCGACTCCTCGTACACGATCTGGCCCGGACAGTCGTTGCGCCTGTCGCCGCCATCTGCCGAGCGCGACCGTCCTGCGCCGGGCAATGCCATCGCCATTGCGTCGGCCACCCATGGCGCATCGCAACCTTCCACACCCGCTCCTGTCATTCACGGCGAGCCGCCGCCGGTCGAGCATCCGGTGGTTGAAGCAGCGCCACAGCCGGTCGCCGTGCCCGCGCCAGCGACCACGACGAACACGCCGGTTGTCGTGGCGGGCAAGCCTGCCGAATCCATCGTGCCGCCGCCCGCAGCGCCGGGCGCGCCGCCGACAGCCGCTCCGGCTCCGGTGGTCAACCCGCCCGCCGAGACCCCGATCATTGCCAGTGGCGCCACGCGTTCGGCGGGCGGCATTGCGTGGCGCTGGCCGGCTGATGGCTCGCTCATCAAGAAATTCTCCTCAGGCGATGCCATTCCCGGTATCGAAATCGCCGGCAAGGGCGGTGACCCCGTGCGTGCCGCCGCCGATGGCGTGGTGGTGTACAGCGGCAATGGCCTGGTGGGCTACGGCGAACTGGTCATCATCAAGCACAGCGACAGCTTCCTCTCCGCGTACGGCCACAACCGCAAGCGCCTGGTGAAGGAGGGCGAGAAGGTGAAGGCGGGGCAGACGGTGGCTGAAATGGGCTCCAGCGGCGCAACGCGCGACGAATTGCAGTTCCAGATCCGTCGCGATGGCAACCCGGTGGACCCGCTGCAGTATCTGCCGCAGCGCTAGCGCTGTTTCAGCGGGTGGCTTCGTACGCCTGCAGATGAATCCACGCGGCTGACAGGTGCGGCGCGGCCACCCCGGCCGCGCGGGCGCGGTGAAGCATGTCGCCCACGATGTGCGCACCTTCCGTGTGCTGGCCGGCCAGCAGGTCGCGCAGCATCGAGGAGGTCAGCGGAGAGCCCGGCTGGGTGATCGCGTGCAGTGCCATTTTCTGCGCGCTTTCCGGCACGGGATGACCCGCCGCCTTGGCGACGGCAAGACATTCGCCATAAAGCCCATCCATGAAATCGCGCCCTTCGTCCGTGGCGACGATGCCGCCGACACTCGCTCGGAACAGGCACGTGCCTGACGCCAGGGCGGTCAGGAAGGTGAATTTGGTCCAGATGGCGCCGTCGATGTCTGCGGCATGCGTGTGTTCCAGCGAGGCCTCGCGGCAGAATGTGGCGATGGCTTCGCAGTGATCCTTCTGCTTGCCGGGCTGGCGTTCACCAAAGGTGATCGAGGCCGGTGGGCCCAGATGCAGCACTTCGCCAGCCGGTCCTTTGGTGGCGCTGATGATGCACAGCCCGCCCAGCACCCGATCTGCGCCAAAACGCTGATCCAGCACCGGATAGTGCGCCAGGCCGTTCAGGATGGGCAAAATAACGGTGTCCGGTCCCATCGCCGGGGCGATGGCATCCATGGCCGAGTCCAGGTCATATGCCTTGCAGGCAAGCAATACGACATCGAAGGGCGCTTGAGCGGCCACGTCGTCGGCGACCACGTGGCGTACCGGAAAACTGGCGTCTCCCAGTGGGCTGCGAATGACCAGTCCGTCTGAAGCCAGCTCCCTTGCCCGCGCCGGACGCACCAGAAAGGTGACATCGGCCCCGGCCTGGGCCAGGCGGCCACCGAAGTATCCGCCGGTACCGCCGGCGCCAAGGACCAGCATTCGCATGGATGTCACTCCGGCAGGATGAACGCGGCCAGCACGCGGCGACCTTCGCTGGCAAGCAGGCTATAGGTGCGGGCGGCCGAGCCATTGGTCATCACTTCGATGCCGATGTTCTGACGCAAAAAGCCAGCCATGACGGCCGCAGGCGGAAAAACCTGACGCTCGCCGGTGCCCAGTAACACAACTTCCGGCTTGAGGCGGGCGATGGGCTCGATCTGCTCGACGGTCATGGCCGAGGCGTCGGTGACGCCCCAGTTTTCGACCACCTGCTCGGGGGTGAGCAGGAGGCTGGCGTGAAAATCGCGGTCGACGATGGTGACTGTGCCGGCGCTGACGCGGCGGACGAACAGGTATTCACCGGGATGCTCGAACGAGAGTTCCATGGCAATTCAGCGGGGCAGGGCCAGCTTCGGCTCTTGCTCGTTGCGGCGGAACAGGACCACGACGTGGCCGATCTGCTGCACGGTTTCGGCACCGGTGTCCTTCGCGAGGAAGTCGATCTGGGCATCGCGTTCTTCGCGATCACCACCGGAGAGTTTCACTTTGACCAGTTCGTGACGGTCGAGCGCCAGTGCCAGTTCTTTTGCGACGGCCTCCGTGGCGCCCTTGTTCCCGAGCAGGATGACAGGGCTGAGATCGTGGGCAAGACTGCGCAGGTAACGGCGCTGGGTAGGGGAGAGCGACATTGCGTTCAGGTTCGATTCGCGGCTTCGATACCGCAAAGGGTATCATGCGAGACTCTGTCTCCCTATCCGTGGCTTATTGAATGGCGCGCAGTAAAAGTAGTTCCCGCTGGCTCAAGGAACACTTCGACGACCCTTACGTCAAACGTGCCCAGGCCGAGGGGCTGCGTTCCCGCGCCATTTTCAAGCTGGAAGAGCTGATCGAGCGGGACAAGCTCATCAAGCCCGGCATGACCGTAGTCGACCTCGGCGCCGCCCCTGGCGGCTGGTCCCAGCTGGCCCGCCAGCGCATGGGCGATGCTTCTGGCAAGGTTATTGCCCTGGACATCCTGCCGATGGTGGGCCTGTCGGGGGTGGACTTCATGCAGGGCGATTTCCGTGAGGAATCGGTGTTGCGTGAGCTTGAGGCCATGCTGGGTGGTCAGAAGGTTGATCTTGTTCTGTCCGATATGGCCCCCAATATGAGCGGTGTGGCTCTGGCCGATCAGATCCGCGCCATGGATCTTTGCGACCTGGCCCTCGATTTCAGCCGCCAATGGCTGAAGCCCGGGGGCTCGTTCCTCGTGAAGCTGTTCCAGGGCGTCGGGTTCGACGACTATCTGAAAACCTTGCGCGCAGACTTCCAGCGCGTGACGATGCGTAAACCGAAGGCCTCACGTGCCCGTTCACCTGAGGTCTATGCGCTGGCAACCGGATTGAAGCCGGGCCGGCAACAAGGCGAGAACCGCGCATGAACGAGATGGCAAAAAATCTGTTGCTCTGGCTGATTATCGCGGTCGTGCTCCTGACTGTGTTTCAGACATTCAATCCGCATGGTGGTTCGGCGCAGGACATGTCCTACACCAACTTCACCCAGCAGGTTGATAATGGCAACGTTGCAACCAGCACCATTACTTCCACGGCGCCGCCCACGATCACGGGCAAGCTGAAGGATGGCTCGGCCTATCGCACGGTGGTGCCGATGGTCGGCCTGTCCAGCAGCGACCTGGTGAAGCAGTTGCGCGACAAGGGCAGCGATGTCCGCCAGGAGCCGGCCGACAACGGCTTCTCCTTGCTGGGGCTCCTGTTCAACTGGCTGCCGATCATCATCTTCGTTGCCGTGCTCATCTGGTTCATGCGCCAGATGCAGGCGGGCTCGGGTGGTCGTGGCGCCATGAGTTTCGGCCGCTCCCGCGCCAAGTTGCAGGGCGAGGACCAGGTGAAGGTCAACTTCACTGACGTCGCAGGTTGCGATGAGGCAAAGGAAGAAGTCGGCGAGCTTGTCGAGTTCCTTCGCGATCCGGGCAAGTTCCAGAAGCTGGGCGGCAAGATTCCGCGCGGCGTGCTGATGGTGGGTCCGCCGGGTACGGGTAAGACGCTGCTGGCCAAGGCCATTGCGGGCGAGGCCAAGGTGCCGTTCTTCTCGATCTCCGGTTCGGACTTCGTCGAAATGTTTGTCGGCGTCGGCGCAAGCCGCGTGCGCGACATGTTCGAGCAGGCCAAGAAGCACGCTCCGTGCATCATCTTCATCGACGAAATCGACGCCGTCGGTCGCCATCGCGGCGCCGGCATGGGCGGCGGTCACGACGAGCGCGAGCAGACCCTCAACCAGCTGCTGGTTGAAATGGATGGCTTTGAAGGCACCGAAGGCATCATCGTCATCGCGGCGACCAACCGTCCTGACGTGCTCGATCCGGCGCTGCTTCGTCCGGGCCGTTTCGATCGCCAGGTGGTAGTTGGCCTGCCGGACGTGAAGGGTCGCGAGCAGATTCTGAAAGTGCACATGCGCAAAGTGCCCACGGCTGCTGACGTCGAGCCGATGACCATTGCGCGAGGCACCCCCGGGTTCTCCGGCGCGGACCTGGCCAACCTCGTCAATGAGGCGGCGCTGTTTGCTGCACGTGAGAACGCACGCGAAGTGCGCATGAGCCATCTGGACCGTGCACGCGACAAGATCCTCATGGGCTCGGAGCGTCGCTCCATGGCCATGAGCGAAGAAGAGAAGCGTCTGACGGCGTACCACGAAGCGGGTCACGCAATCATCGGTCGCCTGGTGCCGGAGCACGATCCGGTCTACAAGGTCACGATCATTCCGCGCGGCCGGGCACTGGGCGTCACCATGTACCTGCCCGAAGGCGACCGCTACAGCATCAACAAGGTCGCCATCGAATCGCAGCTGTGCTCGTTGTATGGCGGACGCGTGGCGGAGGAAATCATCTTCGGTCACGACAAGGTCACCACGGGCGCATCCAACGACATCGAGCGGGCCACGAAGATGGCGCGCAACATGGCGACGAAGTGGGGCCTGTCCGACGAACTCGGCCCGGTGACCTACGGCGAGGAAGAGGATGAAGTGTTCATCGGTCGCTCGGTGACGCAGCACAAGAGCGTCTCCAATGAAACGGCGCGCAAGATCGACGAAGTGGTGCGCACGATCCTTGATCGCGCTTACGCGCGCAGCAAGGAGCTGCTGACCAGCAACATCGACAAGTTGCACATCATGGCCGATGCGCTGCTTCAGTACGAAACGATCGACGCGCGACAGATCGACGACATCATGAACAATCGTGAGCCCGGCCCGCCGGCGGATTGGCAGAAGCCCGGTTCCACGCCGCCGCCTCCGCCGCCTCCGCGGGGCGATGCAGGCTCGGCAACGGACAAGGTGGGAAATCCCGCGACGCAGCTGTAAGGCGTCGCGAGTGGAGGGAAGGGGCGGCCTTGAGGGTCGCCTTTTCTTTTGTCGGAAGCGGTGGTGTGGACGAGTGCGAAAGTGCGTTGAGCGTGGCAGGGTGGCAGCGGAGTGCTGATTCAGCCGTCCAAAACATCAATTGCTACAACGATGTGAAAAATAATTTCAAAAAAGTGTTGACGCACACCCTCGATATCTGAATAATTCCGCTTCTCGATTCAACGCCAACACGCAAACGCGCCGCGGCAGAGAATGGAAAGTTTTAAGTGTGCGCCCGTAGCTCAGTTGGATAGAGTACCAGGCTACGAACTTGGTGGTCGGGAGTTCGAATCTCTCCGGGCGCACCATTTACAAAGCGGCTCAACGCAGTTTTATTGAGTCGGTTTTCAAAAAGGCATTGCGCCTTTCCTGAAAACAGAAGTAGTTGAAAGTGTGGTGTGTGTTCTACGGATTGACGGGCTCGAGCTTGACCCGTAACCTTTGAAGGCTTAGATCAGTGGTAACGCCGGTCAGGTTTTTTGAGTAACGGGGTATAGCTCAGTCTGGTAGAGCGCCAGCTTTGGGAGCTGGATGTCGGGGGTTCGAATCCCTCTGCCCCGACCAAGTGGCGTTCTACGTACAGCGCTTTGCGCCTGTAGCTCAATCGGATAGAGCATCGGCCTTCTAAGCCGACGGTTGCAGGTTCGATTCCTGTCGGGCGCGCCAGATGTCGTTTTATGGTGGGCGTAGCTCAGCTGGTTAGAGTACCGGATTGTGATTCCGGATGCCGTGGGTTCGAGTCCCATCGTCCACCCCACTTACAATGTGCTTCAACGTTTCCAGGGCCGTTAGCTCAGTTGGTAGAGCAGTTGACTCTTAATCAATTGGTCGAAGGTTCGAATCCTTCACGGCCCACCAATCAGAACGCCGGTTGCATCGCAACCGGCGTTTTTTTTTAGCTTTTCACACCGCTTGTGCCGGGTGAGGCGCGGGCCTTAAAATGGACCGCTTTCGCTCAAGGGAATCATCCACTTGGGCGGAGTTTTGCGAGGGGCGCCAGGTGGAGGGCGGGGGTTTCCCGTCACCACTGACGTTCCTCATTGGTATGCGAGGGTGGCGGAATTGGTAGACGCACCAGATTTAGGTTCTGGCGGGGTAACCCGTGAGGGTTCGAGTCCCTCCCTTCGCACCAATCCCCTATATTCGGTTACGGCGACGGAACGTCGCCATCACGCCAGGTCGATGGCGGCTTCAGGAGATGTCATGCAGGTTTCGGTTGAGAAGGTCGGCAAGCTCGGGCGCAAGCTCACGGTGAAGATCCCCGCCGGGCGCCTCGACGCGCAGGTTGACGAGCGTTTTGCAGAAATGGGTCGCACGGTGCGCCTGAAGGGCTTCCGTCCGGGCAAGGTTCCGCTCACCGTCCTGAAGCAGCGTTTTGGTCAGCAGGTTCACGGTGAGGCCCTTTCGGACCTGATCGGCAGCACGCTGCGCGAAGCGGTGGAAAAGGAAAATCTGCGTCCGATCGCCAATCCCTCGGTAGACACGACCGGCCAGGCTGTGGATGGCGAAATCTCCTACACCGCCAGCTTCGAAATCATGCCGGAATTCCCGGCTATCGACGTTGCTGCGCTGGAAATCGCGCGCCCGAAGGCGACGGTGGAAGATGCCGACATCGACAAGATGATCGAAACCCTGCGCATGCAGCGCCGCAGCTTTGACGAAGTGGATCGTGCCTCGAAGGACGGCGACTTCGTGATGTTCGAATACGCCGCGCAGACCGATGGCTACCGTTTCCCCGCCGAAGGTCTGGAGCGCGCTGGCAGCGTCCTGGGTTCCGGCACGCTGTTCAAGGCGCTGGACGAGGCCCTGACTGGCCGCAAGGCCGGCGAAGACCTGGTGCAGGACGTCGCCTTCCCGGCTGACTTCCGCAACACCGATCTGGCTGGCAAGACCGCCAGCGTCACCTTCAAGATCGTGAAGGTGCAGGAGCCGAACCTGCCGGCCGTCGACGCCGACTTCGTGAAGACCTTCGGCGTGGTCGATGGTGACCTGGAGACCTTCCGCAAGGAAGTGCGCGCCAACCTCGAGCGTGAGCTGAAGGCGACGCTGATGGCCCGCCTCAAGTCCGAAGTGGCTGAAAAGCTGGCCGGCGCCTACTCGGATCTGGACGTTCCCGAGCTGATGGTCCAGGCCGAGGCTGAGAGCCTTGCCGGTTCCAACGTGCCGCGCGGCCAGACCCCGCCGGCCGAGCTGGTGGCCCAGGCAGAGCCGATTGCCCGCAAGCGCGTGGCTGCCGCCCTCCTGATGGGTGAAATCGCTCGCAAGAACGAGATCCGCGTTGATCGCAAGCGCATGGCAGAAATGCTCAATGCGATTGCCTCGACCTATGAAGAGCCGGAAAAGGTCATTGAACTCTATAGCGGCGACCCCCAACTGATGTCGGGACTGCAGAATCGCGTTATGGAAGATCAGGTGGCGGAATGGGTGGCAGATCATGCCAGGTCCACCGACCAGAACCTGAGCTTTGACGAGGTGATGCGTCCGATCGGTGGTTAATTCCACCGGTTGTCCCCATCCCCAGGGCCCCATCTCCAGGAGAGAGTGACATGTCCATGGCTCCGATCCAGAACCTCAATTTGGTGCCCATCGTCGTCGAGCAGACCGCACGCGGCGAGCGTTCGTACGACATTTACTCGCGCCTCCTCAAAGAGCGCGTGATCTTTCTGGTCGGCCCGGTCGACGACTACATGGCAAATGTGGTCGTTGCCCAGCTGCTGTTCCTCGAATCCGAAAATCCGGACAAAGACATCAATCTGTACATCAACAGCCCGGGTGGTTCTGTCACCGCGGGTATGGCGATCTACGACACGATGCAGTTCATCAAGCCGGATGTCAGCACCATGTGCATCGGCCAGGCGGCCAGCATGGGTGCGTTGCTGCTCTCGGCCGGTGCGGCTGGCAAGCGTTATTCGCTGCCGCACTCGCGCATCATGATCCACCAGCCCTGGGCTGGCGGCATCTCGGGTCAGGCGACGGATATCGAAATTCACGCCCGTGAAATTCTCACGATGCGTGAGCGCCTGAATGCGATCATGGCGCACCACAGCGGCAAGCCGGTCGAGGAAATTGCCCGTGATACCGAGCGCGACCGCTTCATGAGCGGCGCAGAAGCTCAGGCTTATGGCCTGATCGACTTGGTTCTCGGCAAGCGTCCGGTCGAAACCGTCCGTTCCGCTTGACACTTTTCGCTTTGCAATCCGGCACTTCGCCCCTGAACCCCAGGGGCGAAGTGCTGTGCTATTCTCAAAGCGCATCTAGATTGACAGTAGGGCCTACAGCATGAGCGACGAGCGGCAGGGCCGTTCCAACGACAGCGGCAAAATTCTTTACTGCTCTTTCTGCGGAAAGAGCCAGCACGAAGTGCGCAAGCTGATTGCGGGTCCCAGCGTATTCATCTGCGATGAATGCGTTGAACTGTGCAACGACATCATCCGCGAAGAGCTCGAAGAGAAGGCGGCCTCTGGCCGTACCCAGCTCCCGAAGCCGCGCGAGATCATGGAAGCCCTCGACCAGTACGTCGTGGGTCAGACTCGTGCAAAGAAAGCTCTGTCGGTGGCGGTATACAACCACTACAAGCGTATGGAATCGCGTCAGAAGAGCGACGACGTCGAGCTTGGCAAGTCCAACATCCTCCTGATTGGTCCGACCGGTTCGGGCAAGACGCTGCTTGCGGAAACGCTGGCGCGCCTGCTCAACGTGCCGTTCACCATTGCGGATGCCACGACGTTGACCGAGGCCGGCTACGTTGGCGAAGACGTCGAAAACATCATTCAGAAGCTTCTGCAGAAGTGCGACTACGACGTCGAAAAGGCGCAGAGCGGCATCGTCTATATCGACGAGATCGACAAGATTTCGCGCAAGAGCGAAAACCCGTCGATCACCCGCGATGTGTCCGGCGAAGGTGTGCAGCAGGCACTTCTCAAGCTGATCGAAGGCACGCTCGCTTCGGTGCCGCCGCAGGGCGGTCGCAAGCATCCGCAGCAGGAATTCCTGCAGGTGGACACGCGCAACATCCTGTTCATCGTGGGTGGTGCGTTTGCTGGCCTTGAGAAAGTGATTCAGCAGCGCTCCGAGACCACGGGTATCGGCTTTGGTGCGGAAATACGCAGCAAGGAGCGCACGGAGAATGTGGGCAAGCTTCTTTCCGAAGTGGAGCCGGCTGATCTGGTGCGTTTTGGTCTGATCCCCGAGTTTGTCGGTCGCCTGCCGGTCGTCGCCACGTTGGACGAGCTCGATGAGGCTGCACTCGTGCAGATTCTTACCGAGCCGAAAAACGCCGTCACCAAGCAGTTCAAAAAGCTGTTCGACATGGAAGGTGCGGAGCTCGAATTCCGCCCCGAGGCCCTGTCGGCCATCGCCAAGCGCGCCCTGAAGCGCAAGACGGGTGCACGTGGTCTGCGCACCATTCTTGAGCAGGTGCTTCTGGACACGATGTTTGAGCTGCCCTCGCTGGAGCATGTCAGCAAGGTGGTTGTGGATGACGCAGTCATCGACGGCCAGGCAGAGCCCTACCTCATCTACCGCGGCAACCTGCAACAGCAGCGTGTGGCGGGTGAGGGTGGTGACGCGGCCTGATCCCGCGTCCTGCTGTAGCGTGAATGAACGGCCCCGGCGCTTCACGGCTCCGGGGCCGTTTTGTTTTGCGAATTTTCTTATGGCGCCGCGCACTTGATGCGATTACTGGCCGCCACCACTTGACGTCTATGCGGCCCCGGCGCAGTGTCGGGGCGAGCCCATCATTCCCAGGGAATTAAATACACATGGCGAAGAACCGGCCTGTTACGTCGACCGCCAACGAACTGGATCTGCTGCCCGTGCTGCCGCTGCGGGACGTTGTGGTTTACCCCCACATGGTGATCCCGCTTTTCGTTGGCCGCGACAAATCCATGCGCGCTCTTGAGAGCGCGATGGAGGGTGAGCGCCAGATTCTTCTCGTGGCGCAGAAGAGCCCCGACATCGACGACCCGGCTATCGACGACCTGCACAAGGTCGGCACGCTGGCGGGCGTCCTGCAACTGCTGAAATTGCCCGACGGCACCGTCAAGGTGCTGGTCGAGGGGCAGGCGCGCGTGGCGATTGATTCCTTCGTGGACGACGCCGGCATGCTCAGCGGCAAAGCGCACGTGGTTGAGCCGGAATACAGCAGCAACGAACGCGAACTGGATGTCGTATCGCGTTCGCTCGTGTCGTTGTTCGAGCAACTGGTGAAGCAGAGCCGCAAGCTGCCGCCGGAAATTCTCGCCACGCTGTCCGGCATTGACGATCCGTCGCGTCTGGCCGACTCCATTGCGGCTCATCTTTCCGTGCGCATGGCTGACAAGCAGCGCGTGCTTGAAACGGCGGATGTTGGTCAGCGTCTTGAGCTGCTGATCGGCCTGGTCGACGGCGAGATGGATCTGCAGCAGGTCGAGAAGCGCATCCGCGGTCGCGTGAAGTCGCAGATGGAAAAGAGTCAGCGCGAGTACTACCTCAACGAACAGATGAAGGCCATCCAGAAGGAACTGGGTGAGGGCGAAGAGGGTACGAACGAGGTTGAAGAGCTTCAGAAGAAGATTGAAGCTGCCGGCATGCCCAAGGCTGTGCTGGCCAAGGCTCGCCAGGAATTCAACAAGCTCAAGCAGATGTCGCCGATGTCTGCCGAGGCGACCGTCGTGCGCAACTACCTTGACTGGGTGGTTGGCGTGCCGTGGAAAAAGCGCAGCAAGGTTCGCAAGGATCTCGCCTTGGCGCAGGAAGTGCTCGATGCCGATCACTTTGGCCTGGAGAAGGTCAAGGAGCGCATCCTTGAGTACCTCGCGGTACAGCAGCGCGTGAACACCATGAAGGGTCCGATCCTCTGCCTCGTCGGGCCGCCCGGCGTGGGCAAGACATCGCTGGGTCAGTCCATTGCGAAAGCAACCAACCGCAAGTTCGTTCGCATGAGCCTGGGCGGCGTGCGCGATGAGGCTGAAATCCGCGGTCATCGCCGCACGTACATCGGTTCGATGCCGGGCCGCATCGTGCAGAATCTGACGAAGGTCGGCACGAAGAACCCGCTTTTTGTTCTGGACGAGATCGACAAGATGTCGATGGACTTCCGTGGCGATCCGTCGTCCGCGCTTCTGGAAGTGCTGGACCCGGAGCAGAACAACGCATTCAACGATCACTATCTTGAGGTGGATCTCGACCTCTCCGAAGTGATGTGGATTGCCACGGCCAACTCACTGAATATTCCCGGCCCGTTGCTTGACCGCATGGAAGTCATCCGTATTCCGGGTTACACCGAAGACGAGAAGATGGCCATCGCGCAGCGTTATCTGCTGCCGAAGCAGTTGAAGGCCAACGGTCTGAATCCGGACGAGCTGTCCATTGCACCGGACGCCGTGCGCGACATCGTGCGCTACTACACGCGCGAATCGGGCGTCCGTAACCTTGAGCGCGAAATCTCGAAAATCTGCCGCAAGGTGGTCAAGGAGATTGCGCTGGGTACGGTGCCTGCACATGCGAAGGCCAAGCCGAAGAAGGCAACGAAAGCTGCCGCGGCGAAGAGCAAGGTAGTTGCACCTGCCGCCGTCAAGGTGGATGCGTCGAACCTCGATCATTACCTGGGTGTGCGTCGTTTCGACTTCGGTCGGGCGGAACTGCAGAACGAAGTGGGCCTGGTCACGGGCCTGGCCTGGACGCAGGTGGGCGGCGATCTGCTCAGCATCGAAGCGTCCATCGTTCCGGGCAAGGGTCGACTGGTGCATACCGGTCAGCTTGGCGACGTCATGAAGGAGTCCATCCAGGCGGCCCTCAGCGTGGTGCGTGCGCGTGCCGATGCCCTGGGCATTGATCCGGAGTTCCACCAGAAGTTCGACATCCACATCCACGTGCCGGAAGGTGCAACGCCCAAGGATGGTCCGAGTGCCGGTATCGCCATGTGCACGGCGCTGGTGTCGGCCCTGACCAAGGTGCCTGTGCGTTCGGAGGTGGCCATGACAGGCGAGATCACGCTGCGTGGTCGCGTGCTGCCGATTGGTGGCCTGAAAGAGAAGCTGCTGGCGGCTCATCGTGGCGGCATCACCACGGTCATCATTCCGGACGAGAACCGGAAGGATCTGGTCGATATTCCGGAGAACATCACCGGTTCGCTCAGCATCCACCCGGTACGCTGGATCGACGAAGTGCTTGATCTGGCACTGGAGCGTCCGCTCAGCCCCAATGCATCGGGTGAGAAGGTCGAGGTGGCACGTGACGAGCCTCCCGCTGATGGAAAGCGCTCACCTTCCGTGCGTCATTGATGGCGTTGTAATCAGCAAACGAGGGCGTGTATCAGCACGTCCTCGTTTGCATCTGGATGTGCGTGTTGCAATGCGCCATTAACCGTTTTTTGCGTTCGCCGCAAGGGCCGCCGATATATGCATCCGGGCTGAAAGCCTTGGCATTGCTCGTATTGCGATGGTTCCGGGGCGCTGGTATAAAGGCGGCACCGCAATCATGCCGTATCGCAACGGTACGTTTCAGATAGCGGGGTCGGATCTGCCGCCACGTGCTCATCCGACCTGATGTCTTCTCGTCCCAAACGAACCACGCGGGCCGAATCACTGTTCAAGGGAGTCTCACGTAATGAATAAATCCGAACTCATCACCGCCATCGCAGAACGCTCCGAGCTGACCAAGGCGGACGCTGGCCGTGCTCTCGATGCCCTGATGGAAATCGTGAAGGATCGCCTGAAGCATAACGAAGACGTTGCTCTCGTCGGCTTCGGCACGTTCACGGCGCGCAAGCGCGCTGCCCGCACGGGTCGCAACCCGCGCACGAATGAAGAAATCAAGATCAACGCGTCCAACGTTCCGGCATTCAAGGCTGGCAAGGCGCTCAAGGATCACCTAAACTAACCAGCTCCCCGTTATTGGGTGCTTAGCTCAGCGGTAGAGCGTCGCCTTTACACGGCGCTGGTCGGGGGTTCGATCCCCTCAGCACCCACCAACGGACGCGGAGTGGTAGTTCAGTCGGTTAGAATGCTGGCCTGTCACGCCGGAGGTCGCGGGTTCGAGTCCCGTCCACTCCGCCATAGTCTGCAAAGGCGCCCGTGTGGCGCCTTTGTTTTGTCTACAGCCGTCGATAAAACGATGGCATGAACCGCGAGTCGCATCATGCTGCAAGCACTGCGTAACAAGCTGTCCGGATGGCCCTCGATCCTGGTGCTCGGCGTCTGCGTATTTGCGGTCGCCTTCTTCGGTATCGAGTCGTACTTCATGAACCGTGTCGACACCTTCGTCGCCAAGGTTGGTGATCACGAGATCTCCCAGCAAGACATGCAGTCGGCGCTGAACGACGCGCGACAGAATGCTGCCCAGACACCGAACTCGCCTTATACGCCTGCTGATTTCGAAAAGCCGGAAATGAAGCGCCAGGTGCTGGACCGCCTGATCAACCAGGTGGTGCTGCGCCAGGCAGCCACCGACCTCGGTCTGGTCGTGACCAATGACGCCGTGCGCGATGTCATCGCCAGCGATCCGGGCTTCCAGGTCGATGGCGCTTTCAGTCCGAAGGTGTATCAGGCTGTGCTGGCCAACATGGGCCTCACGCCGGTTGGCTACGAAACCAAGACCCGCAACTCGCTGGAAGTCAGCCTTCTGCCTGGCGCCATCTCGGCGACTACCATCGCCACGGATGCCGAGCTGGATGCGTACTTCCGCATTGCCGGTCAGAAGCGCGACCTGCGCTATGCCGAGCTGCCGCGTCCGGAACTGCCGGACAGCAACGTGTCCGATGCCGAGCTTGAGGCGTACTACAAGTCCCACATTGCCCAGTACACCACGCCCGAACAGGTGTCGGTCCAGTACCTGGAGGTGAAGGGCTCGGAGCTGAAGCTGGATGAGCCGACGGATGCTCAGCTGCACGAGTTCTTTGAGAAGAACAAGCAGCGCTACGCACAGCCGGAACAGCGCGAGGTATCACACATCCTCATCAACGTGCCGAAGAACGCCACGCCGGAGCAGCAGAAGGCCGCGCTCGACAAGGCGACGAAGATCGCGTCGGAAGCCACGCCGGAAAACTTCGCGAAGCTCGCGCAGGACAACTCCGAAGATCTGGGCTCCCGTCGCCTTGGTGGCGATCTGGGCTGGCTGGAAAAGGGCGTGGCCAATGCCGCGTTCGATACCGCGCTTTTCTCCATGCACAAGGGCGAGATTTCCAAGCCGGTGCTGTCGCCGGACGAGGGTTATCACATCATCTGGCTGCGCGATGCGCGCACCGGCAACGCCAAGCCGTTTGAAGAAGTCCGCGGTGAACTGGCGGCTGACTGGACGAAGGCCGAGCGTGCCCGTCTGTACAACGAGCGTGCAGGTCAGCTGGCCGATTCGACCGAACATAACGCCGGTTCGCTTGAGCCGACCGCCAAGGAAATGGGTCTGACCATCCAGACCTCGCCGATGTTTGCCCGTACGGGCGGCGAAGGCCTGGCAGCCAATCCCAAGTTCGTGACCGTTGCCTTTGCGGACGACGTGCTGGTTCAGGGCAACAACTCGTCGCTGGTGCAGTTGTCCAACGACGACGCCATCGTGATGCATCTTGCCAAGCACGTGCCGGCCACGCCCAAGGCGCTTGCCGACGTTCGCGATGCCGTCCGCCAGAGCATCCTTGATGAGCGCGTGGAAGTGCTTGCGAAGAAGCAGTCCGACGCGCTGCTGGCCGAACTGCAGAAGGGTGGCGATGCTGCCACGCTGATCAAGGCACCGATCAAGACCGTTGCTGAGCTTGATCGCCGTGACCGCGCCACCGCGGCCACGCTTCCGCCCGCCTTGCTGCCGGTGGTGTTCACGGCTCCGCGTCCGGTGGCAGGCAAGCCGAGCTGGACCGCTGTGGCCACGGGCAACGGCACGTACGCCGTGCTGGCCGTCGACAAGGTCACCGAGGGTGATCCGTCCAAGGTCGAGAAGGCCCAGCGCGACGCTGTTCGCGGCCAGATGATGGACCTGAATGCTTACGCCGCCACGCTTGAATACATTGATGCGTTGAAGGCCAAGGCCGAAGTGAAGATTGCTGAAGATCGCATGTAAGCCTCGCAATTGCTGCGTCACATAAGAAGACGCCCCTCGTACGAGGGGCGTCTTTTTTTGTTGCGGTGACGCGCGTCGGGGCGTTATGAAACGCCGGTCATCCCCACAATATTGAATCCGCCATCCACGTAGGTCACTTCGCCAGTCACGCCCGAGGCGAGGTCTGAGCAAAGGAACGCGGCCACGTTGCCGACTTCTTCCTGCGTGACGTTGCGCCGAAGCGGCGACACCTCTCTGACCACCTTGAGGATGCCGCCAAAGCCACCGACGCCCGACGCGGCCAGCGTCTTGATGGGGCCGGCAGAAATGGCGTTGACGCGCGTGCCTTCCGGCCCGAGGTTATAAGCGAGGTAGCGCACGTTCGTTTCCAGGCTGGCCTTGGCCAGACCCATCACGTTGTAGCCGGGTAATGCGCGTTCCGCACCGAGATAGCTCAGCGTGAGGATCGCGCCGTTGCGTCCCTTCATCTGCGGGCGCGCGGCCTTGGCCAGTGCCGCCAGGCTGTAACTGGAAATGTCGTGCGCGACGGAAAAATTCTCGCGCGTAAGGTTGTCCAGATACTCGCCCTGCAACGCTTCGCGAGGAGCGAAACCCACGGAGTGCACCAGGATGTCGAAACCATCCCAGTGCGTACCCAGATCCCGGAATACGCGCTCGATGTGCTCGTCGTTGGCCACATCGCACTCCAGCACGATGTTGGACGAGAACTCATTGGCCGCTTCATCCACGCGATCTTTCAGGCGTTCGTTCTGATAGGTGAAAGCCAGCTGCGCACCTTCGCGATGCATGGCCTCGGCGATTCCCCATGCAATGGAGCGTTTGCTGGCGATGCCCACAATGAGGGCGCGCTTGCCGTGAAGAAAGCCCATGGTCAGATTCTCCGGATTAACGTTGGCGATGACAGATGAGGCGCGCGGGGGGCGGCGCGCCTGCGCATGCGTCAGCGCGAAGCGGTGAGGCGCAGTACCTGGCCGGGCTTCACGTTCTGTGTGTGCAGATCGTTCCACTGCATCAACTGCTTCACGCTGACCGCGTGGCGACGCGCGATGGTCCATAGCGATTCGCCGGAACCGACGCGATGCGTGGTTTCCGCGATGTCCGCCTTGGCCTTCTTCGCGGTGCTGCTTTTCGGTGCGGTGATTTCAGGCGCCGCGGCTTCCGCAACAGCGGCGTCAGGCGCGTTGTCGCCGCTGCTGACCGCGTCGCGATACTGCTCGGCGGCAGAGTTCGGCAGCAGCATCGACGAAGCGATAGTGCCCTTGGTGGTGCGATACGCGGGATTGAATTCGCGAAGGTCATCCATCGACAGGCCCGAGCGTCGTGCCGCTGTCTGCAACGACTGCGGATTGTCGACCTTCACCACCTGCAACGCATCGTCCAGGCTTTGCTGCGGCAGGTGCACGTTGAATTTTTCGGGATTGCGCACCACGCAGGAAATGGCCATCAGCTTGACCAGGTGCTCACGGGTGTTGGCCTTCATCGGCAACTGTGGAATGGCGGGTTCTTCCGGCGGCGTGCCGTGCACATCAATCTTCTTCTTGAGGCCAAACTCACCGGCGTTGTACGCCACATCCACCAGACGCCAGTCGCCCAGATCGTCGTAGTACCGGCGCATCATGTTCATCACCGCTTCGGTGGACACGGCGATGTCCAGGCGTTCGTCGTAGTTCTTTTCAACGCGCAGGCCCAGCGTATGCGCTGTTTGCGGCATGATCTGCCACATGCCTGCGGGCCGGTTCTTTGCCCCCGGTACGTGACGGTACTGGCTTTCCACCCAGGGCAGCAGAGCGAACTCACCCGCGACGCCATGCTGCATCGCCGACTTGTGCGCATAGACGATCAGCGGCAGCACTTCATTGACCTGCTGTTCAAAGCGTGCCGGGTTGCGCGTATAGGTGCGCGCCCAGGACATGACGGCCGGATCGGCGCTGCAACCTGGCAGGGCGAAGCTTTCGCGCATGCCAGCCCAGAAGTCTTCCGGCGGCGCAGCGCGAAGCATTTTGGGGCGGACATCCACATCGCTGACCACGGGCTCTGGCGGTTTGACCTGCGGCGGGTGGGCGGGACGCTGAGGAGCGCCGGCGCACGCCGTGAGAACGCAGGGAACAAGCAAGCCAAGAAGGCGGTGGTGCGACGTGGAGGTCATGATCGGAAGTCGTCCTTGGCGGCACGCAATGCCGCAAATCGTTCAACACGCGAGGGAGTGACCCCGCGTGCCTGCGCCCATCGCGCCAGCGCATCGCTGTCCACTCGTAAAAACGGATTGGCGGCGCGTTCGCGCTCCAGGGTGTCCGGCACGCTGGGCAGTCCTTTGTCACGCAACGCGGTGACTTCAGCGCTGCGTTCAAGCAACGCCGGATTTTCCGGATCGACGCTGAGCGCGAAACGGGCATTGGATGCGGTGTATTCGTGCGCGCAGCAGACCAGCGTGTTGCCGGGAAGTGCGGCGAACGCGTCCAGCGAATGAAGCATCTGCTCGGGCGTGCCTTCGAAGAGGCGGCCGCAGCCGAGGCTGAACAGCGTGTCGCCGCAAAAAAGCAGCCCTTCGCCGTAATAAGCAATATGAGTGGTGGTGTGACCCGGCACGGCCATGACCCGGAAGCGCGCCGCAGGCTCGGTCAGCACAATTTCCTCGCCGTCTTCCACACGCAGGCTGGCGTAGGGAATGCGCGTATCAAACGGGGCATGCACTTCAACGTCGTGATCGCGTACCAGATCGAACACGCCGCCAATATGATCGTTGTGGTGATGCGTCAGCAGGATGTGGCGCAGCGTCCAGCCGCGCGCGGCCAGGGCCGCTTCCACGGGAGCGGCCTCACCGGGGTCTACTACCAGCGCGTTGCCCGCGTCGTCAGCAGCCAGCCAGATGTAGTTGTCGGCCAGGGCCGGTACGGGTAACAGTTGCAATGAAGCACTCCAGCGTTCGCGCTGTCCTGCGCATCGGTGGCGAGAAGCATCCGCTTGTCGCCTGCCTTGGGCGCCCGCGATCCGGGATCCGGCCGGCGGGGTGGCCGGACTATATCAGCCGGGTATATCCCGATCGTTAGTGAGTTGTTAACCGTGCAACCGACATCCAAGGGCCACTACACTGGCAGTCATGTACGCTCGGGCCGGCGAGCCAATGCCGAAATTTGAACCAGATATCTACTCCAGCGCCCCTTTGAAGGCCCTGTTTGCCGATGAGGCGGTCGCCTTGAGCCCCGTCCTTGCGCGGTGCACGGGCGAGCACGGGCTGCATCTGCTGCCCGCCGTGGCCGCCGAGCCGCCGCCGTTGCCGCTGCTGGGCCACTGGGCGAGCGTGCAGGTTCAGGGCACCCGGCTTGGTGGGGACATCCAGGCGAGCGGGCTGGAGCCCTTGCCCTTTGCCGACGATGCCTTTGGCGTGGTGCTGCTGCGCCACGCGCTGGAAGTCAGCGCCCGCCCGTCGGCGCTCCTGGCGGAAGCCATCCGCGTGCTGGAGCCCGGTGGCACCCTGGCCATTGCCGGCGTCCACCCGCTGGGCCCGTGGTCTCCGTGGGTGCACTGGCGTGGTGGCGCCGCACCGCCGCGACTGACCTGGCCCTGGTGGTGGCGTCAGCGCCTCGCCAGTGACGACATGAAGCTGGAGCCCGTGCGGCGCATTGGCCATTTCCTGCCGCGCAGCGACAGTACCCGGGTGGGGGAATCCGTTTTCGGCGGTGGATATGTGGTGATTGCGCGCAAGAGCCGCCCATCTACCGTACCCTTACGCCCCCGTCTGGCAGCGGTGCCTACCCCCATGCCGGGCTCTCTTGCTTCAGGCGCGCGTCGCAACGCGCGTTGATACTCAGGAAACACACCATCCATGACTGACGTAGTAGCTGCTTTCACCGATGGCGCATGCCTCGGCAACCCCGGCCCCGGTGGCTGGGCCGCTTTGTTGCGGGCCAAGGGCGTCGAAAAAATGCTGGCCGGTGGCGAAGCTGATACAACGAACAACCGCATGGAAATGATGGGCGCCATCTCGGCGCTTGAAGCCCTGTCGCGCCCGTGCGCCGTGCACCTGATGACTGATTCCAAATACGTGATCCAGGGCGTGCAGGAGTGGGTTCCCAAGTGGCGCAAGAACGGCTGGAAAACGGCCGACAAGAAGCCGGTGAAGAACCAGGATCTGTGGATTCGCCTCGATGCGGCTGCCGCTGCACACACGGTGACGTGGGAATGGGTAAAAGGCCACAACGGCCACGTGGAAAACGAACGCGTGGACGTCGCCGCGCGCGACCAGGCCATCGCTTATAAAGCAAAGGGGCAGGTGGCATGAGGCAGGTTGTTCTCGATACCGAAACCACCGGTCTTGAAGCGCACCTGGGTCATCGCATCATCGAAATCGGTGCGGTGGAGATGGTGGGTCGCCGCCCCAGCGGTCGCACATTCCATACCTACCTGAATCCTGAGCGCGCCATCGACGAAGGTGCGCGTGCGGTGACAGGCATCGAGGATGCGTTTCTTCTCGACAAGCCTTTTTTCAAGGACATTGTCGACGATTTCATCGAGTTCATTTCCGGCGCCGAACTCATCATCCATAACGCGAGCTTCGATATCGGCTTCCTGGATGCGGAGCTCAAGCGTGCGGGTGCGTCGTACGGACGCGTGCGCGATCATGCGAGTGTGCTCGATACATTGCTGATGGCGCGCGAGCGTTATCCTGGGCAGCGCAACAGCCTCGACGCATTGTGCAAGCGCCTGGGTGTAGACAACACCCATCGTGACCTGCACGGCGGCTTGCTCGATGCCCAGTTGCTGGCGGACGTCTATATCGCGATGACCACGGGGCAGGTTGCCCTGGATCTCGCGTTCGACCCGTCAGCAAACCAGAACAACACGGCAGTGCTCGACGACATCGCCATTACCGCGCGTCCGCGCGTGCTGCGCGCCAATGCCGAAGAGCTGGCGGCACACATGGCGCGTCTGGATGCTCTGGACAAGGCGGCAGGCGGCACCAGCATGTGGCGCAAGCTTGAGGCGGAAGCTGCGGACGTGGTGCAGGCCTGAATCAGGTGGCAGCGCGTACCAGGATGGCCGTGATGTTGTCGCGCGCCGTACCCGACAGCGCTTCCAGCAGCAGATGATCCACACACTCCTGCGCCGCGATGTCGGTGCGGGAGACGATGCCGGCCACCCGTGCCTCATTCACCTCATCGGTGAGGCCATCGGTGCACAGGAGCAGACGCATGCCCGGCGCCAGCGTTCCGCGACACAGGCCGATATGCAGTTGGCCGGGCGCCGTGATGCCAAGCGCCTGGGTCAGCACATTGCGCTGGGGATGGCTGCGCGCCTCGGCTTCGGTCAACTCACCGGCATTCACCAGCGCCTCGACCAGCGAATGGTCGTGCGACAGCTGTTCCAGCTGACTGTCAAAGCGGTAAATCCGGCTGTCGCCGACCCACGCCGCCTCGAAACTTCCGTTGTCGATGCGTACCGCGGCAATGGTCGTACCCATGGGACGCTGCTCGCTGAGGCCGCGCGACCTCGAAATCAGCTGCTCGTTGACCAGCCGGATGGCATCGGCCAGCGACTGCCCGCTGTTGACCTGTTCAACCACGCCATCACGCGCGACCGCCGCCGCCACTTCGCCGTGGCGATGGCCGCCCATGCCGTCCAGCACGAGGAATAGCCCGAGGGAGGCGTCCGCATAGTATGTATCTTCGTTGCGCGTGCGCCGAAGGCCTGCATGCGTGCCGTGTCCGAACTCGATCATGAATGTCTGGCGTTGCCTGAAAACGTAGGGAAAAGGGCGCCGCGGAACCCCCCGGCCCGCGACGGTGAGCATGCCCCATGCGATCCCTGTTGTCACGGAGCATTTCACGCCGTATCATTGCGGGCCCGGCAGGGTTCAACCCCTGCCGTCGACCGTTCACGGAGAGGTGGCAGAGTGGTCGAATGTACCTGACTCGAAATCAGGCGTACGTGTAAGCGTACCGAGGGTTCGAATCCCTCCCTCTCCGCCAGAAACAGTAAGTTACGAGGCCTCGCAGCGATGCGGGGCCTTCGTTTTTTTTGCGTTGCATAATAATCCGCATAATATTCAGCGCCGTTTTGGCGGCACCACGTGCAGCGCCTGTGCGTCCTCGCGCACCTTGTCCGGCACGGAAACGCGGTCCTCGCAGACGGTACGAAAGTAACCATAAGCCGGAAAGGTCGCCCGCCATCACACACCTCCCGGCGTGCTGACGCGGGGCACGCTCTTGTCGTAAGCCAAGCATCGAATCGGACTTGTGTCCGCTGCCTGCCTTTTTCGCAGCGCGCTCGCCGGTGGTATCGGTGACGTCCTTGCGCTTGGCGTCCTGGATAGCAAGACGATCCTCTGGTGCGATGACGCCGTTTTTCATCGCATCATGGATGAGGGTGTGCCACAGCGTGGTGAGCGCTCGGCCAGACGGTGCTTATCCAGCAGATGCCGGAATTTACACACCGTCGTTTCGTCCGGCACCGGCTCGCGGCCCACGTCGATGCCCACGAATCGGCGCATCTACGCCGAGGCATACAGGACTTCTTCCACGGCCGAGTCGCTCAACGCATACCACTGCTGCAAGAAGTGGTATGCGCAGCATGCGCTCCAGGTCCACCGGGCGACGGCCACCTTCAGTACGCGCCTTGGGATAGAACGGTTCGATCACCGCGCACAGCGCCGACGACGGCACCACCTTGTCCATCTCGGCCAGGAACACGTCCCGCAGCGTCGGCTTGTTGGGCAAATTGAGCAACGGCCGCCTCGAGGGAGGGGTGGGACGTAGCCATGGTTCCCTCCGTGTCGCTCAGCGACCGTCCGTGGTTTGCAAGCGGGTGATGCATTCGTCGCCGTTGGGCGCGTTCACCAGATCTCGGCTGGTGACTGTCAGCACGAGGTCGCCTTTCAAGAAGTCACTCCCGTCGGTGCCGCCCCTCTCAGAGGGGACCACGCGTTCCACAAACCCGTGTGCCACGAGCTGCTGGCGCAGTGCATCCAGATTGAGGGCGCAAATCGGCGTGGGGTCAGCGCCCGGCATTGGGTTGTAGAACCAAAACTCAAACCCGCGTTTCATAGTCCGGTTGCCCGGCGTGACCGCCACACCATAGTTCCAGCCGCTGCCCAGGTCGCTGCTGCGATACACGGATCGCTCGCCGTCCCCGGCGAGCGTCGCCCCGAACTGCTGACCCACATAGTCGGCCGTCAGGGCCTCGCTGGAGGGCACGGTGGTCAGGAAGGTCATCAGCTGCTGCGCAACGCGCGCAGCCGCCGGCGAGTGCGACGATGCGACGGAGGTCATGGGGTGTCCTTGAACGGGCACGCGCACGGTAGAGGAGCTAGGCGCAGGGGGCGGGGTTGAGGCGGCACACGCGCAGCTCACCGAAGCGGTCAGCAGCACGATGGAGCGGGCCAGGGAACGCAAACTCATCGGGGTGGCATCCCTGATTCCGTGAGGCATCGCATGGGCGATGGGGCATGGGTCGATGATAACGACCGAGGCGGCATCCCGCACGGGAACCGTTGCACGGTTTCGGTGCGCAAAGGCCTGGCCTGCGGCGGGCCACCGGATAAGCTCGATGGCTCACCGCTGACCTTGATTGGAATCACGACGCGATCGACGCTTTGCCACAAATAGGCGTTCTAGGGATGGTCTGATCATCCCGCTTTTTTGACGGCAGTGATCGTGCCCGCTCTCGCTTGACGATCACCAACGGATATTTGCTTCGTCACGAGGCGATTTCGCACCCCGTTTTGCTGCGTGATACCACTGCGATGTCTGCAGCAGGCGCACTTACCCTGTCTGCGCTTGCAGACGCTCGCGCACCATCCACACATTGCTCAGCGTAAACAAGGTCAACATCGGTGCCCCGTTCCTGGCCAAGCCGCGATAGCGGGCTTTCACATGGCCAAACTGGCGTCTGACTACCCGCAAGGGATGTTCCACCGCCGCGCACACCTCCGACCACGGCACCACCTTGTCCATCTCGGCCAGGAACCCGTCCCGCGGCGTGGGCTTGCGATGCGCTTCGAAACCACGGTCTGCCTGGGTGGCTAACGTCAGCTGATCGGGCATCTTCTACACTCTGTGGGTGGGAGCTTCGTTTCAACCGCGGGGCAAAATCAGAGTTTCCTTAGGATATGACCAATATTTCACCAATCGAAAGGCTAGAAGCGGCTCTTTCCGATGTGTCGGGAGTTTACGTTGACGCGTCAGAGGACGCAGAAATTTATTTTTTCAATCTGGCTAATGATATTCGGCGTCATGTCTGCGAGCCATTTCAAGTCAGCGCCGTAGTTGCACCGCCAGGTTTCCCGGACGCAAAGGACGGAAGTGTCATTTCGGGATTGTGTGTCGCGCGAAGTGCGGGTTACTGGTTGGTTTATCAGCCAGAACATGATCGCTTTTGTTGCTTTTGGGGCACTAGTCAGGAGGCCCTCAGCGCGCCTGGCATTTTTGGCAGCCCGCTTTATTGTTGGTCTGCGTGATCGAATCGCCTGTGCAAAGAACGTAAGCGTGCCAAGCGAGCGATCCCCCCAGCCCCCTCAAAGAACCCCAGGAATAAGCGCCTTGGTGTGGCTCTGGTAATCGCGGTAGACCTGCCCGAAGTGCGCAGCCAGCCATGTCTCTTCGAGGCGGAGCTTGCGCCAGAACGAAATGAGCACGATGGCTACGGCAAGCAGGCCGCGCCAGTCGCCGACCATGAAGGCGTTGCCGAGGAACAGAAGGAGGAAGCCTGTGTAGATGGGGTGCCTGACCCAGCGGTAGGGGCCGTGGGTGATGAGTTCGTGTTCTTGTTTCAACTGGACGGTGGCGCTCCAGTTTCGGCCGAGCATCACGCGGGAAAGGATGGCCAGCGTGGCACCCGATACGCATAGAGCAAGACCCACGGAGTAGACCAGCGTGCTGTGCGGTACGAACTGTTCGCGGAGTATGTTTCCGGCGAACCATTCGCTCGGCCCCAACAGCAGTGCGGCGAAGATGAGCGGTAGCCAGTACATCAGCAGGCGCTTGGCCCCCGATTCCTGTTGCTGGGCCGGTTTCGCCGAGCGTGCGGCCCATAGCCAGTAGCCCAGAACGGCAAGCCAGGTGATTCGCAGGGCATGTTCAAGGAAGAAGGGCATCGCAACGTTCCTGTGTGGGGCGTGCCGAGGGGCCCGCGTGTCCGGTTCCTGATCGTCGCAGGAGGTCGTCGCGAATACACGCTTGCAGGGACCAGGCATGTATCACGTGGGACGAACTGTAGTGCTCTGTTTTCTTCTCGCCGCGATCTCGTTTGGTGCTAGGTTTACGTTCTGGGGAAGGGGGCAATCTATGAGCAGGCACGGCGACTGGCGGAACGTTCGCGGGGTAGGGGTGCGACGGTGGGTTGTCTTCGTCGCGATCATCCTGCTCGGCGCGTTTCATGCGTGCGAAGTTCGCGCGATGAGGCCCGTGTGGCCTCCCTGCGAGACGGTCTATCCCGCCTTCAGTCATGCCTCGCTGGAAGAGGTGATGGATAAGCTGCGCAGCAGCAGAGACAGGGAGAGTTATTGCCTGCAAATGCAGTTGCCCAGGTTTGGTGAGCGTGCGTTGGCTCCGCTGGTGGCGTTGTTGCGCTCGGACTCGGAACTGGGGCGCGTCAATGCCGCGAGTGGACTCGGGCTCATGCGCGAGCAGGCGATATCCGCCGCACCGGATCTTGAGCACGCGCTGGACGATCCCAGTGGCAGGGTGCGTGCGATGGTTCTCTATGCGCTGACGACCATTCAGCCGCGTTCGCCCGCGTTGACGACGACGCTGTTGAAACGTCTCGAAGAAACGAACCCTGCATCGCTGGACGGAGAGGCGCTTATATCGACCGTCGCATCGCTCGGGCCTTTGCCGCCGGAGGCATTGCCTGTTCTCCAGCAGGTGCTGGAGCGCATTCCGTTGTATGACCCGCGCGCTGCGCGGGATGCCATCGAGTCCATCAGTCATGTCGCGGCACCGCAGCGTTTGCCCGTGCTGGCACGGTTGGTGGGTGACAAGGACCCGCAGAGGAGCGCACGTGCCGTGCTGGCGCTCGGCCGTTCCGGCGTTTGGGCTGTGCCCGTGTTGCTGTCCCGGCTGGCCGATTCGTCCGACCCGGGCCGGCAAGCGTACGAGCGGGCTCTCCAGTGGGCGTGGTACGTGGCCGCAACGCCTGCGCTGGCGGCTTACTATCAGGCCGACATGCCTGTGTTGTTGCGCCAGTTGCGCACCCCGGACGCTGTTGCCCGAAAGCAGGCGATTGAGCAGCTTGCGAGCGTGGCACCGGCGTTTGCTGCGGCGATACCGCTGCCGGGGCAAGGTGAAGAATCGCTGGGGATGGCCCAGTCGCGTTGCACCGTAATGGATGCCTTATCGGCCAGCCATCCTCCTGACAAACAAGAGCGGAAGGCGATCCTCGCCGTGGCCATGACCGTGCGCCAGGCCGCGCCTGATTCAACCTGTCCTGTACCGATTTACTGATCTGCGCCGAATCGTTGGGAGGCTGGTTTGATGCATCTATCCGGATGCAACGTGCTCATCACGCCATTGCATGAAAGCCGGCTCCCTGGATGGGATCCGATGCGGGGTTAAAAAGCCGCGTTCAGGCTGCTTCCGCATGAACATGCGAGAATCCAGGCTCTTACCGGAGCATCGCGTGCACCATCCCGCCCCCAAGTTGCCTGCACACGAAGAGTCGCGTCGTCTGGGGGCCCTGCATGCTTACGACATTCTCGACACACCGCGCGAATCTGCGTTCGACGACATCACGCGTATTGCGTCAGCGGTCTGCGGCACGCCGATCTCGGTCGTGAATTTGATTGACGCGGATCGGCAGTGGTTCAAGTCCGAAATCGGGCTGGGCGTGCGTGAAACGCCGCTTGCCACGTCGATCTGCGCGCATGCCATCTTGCAGCACGACTTTCTGGAAGTGCCCGACACCACGACCGACCCGCGCTTTGCGAGCAATCCGCTGGTCGTGTCCGATCCGGGTCTGCGTTTCTACGCTGGCGCTCTCTTGAAGACGGCCGATGGTTTGCCGTTGGGTACGGTGTGCGTGCTGGACACGGTTCCCCGTGTGCTCGATCAGACGCAGGTGGATACGCTGCGTGCGCTGGCACGTCAGGTGATGGTGCAGCTTGAATTGCGCAAGATGCTGGCGGCCGCCAACAGCGTTGGCCAGCATCGTGCACGCATGCTCGCCACCGCCGGCCACGATCTGAAAGCACCGCTTCGCTCCGCGATGTATTCCATGACCAAGGCGCGTGCGCAGGCCAGTGCCGAGCAGATCCGTCACCTCGATCAGGCCGCTTCCGAATTGCTGACCATTGATGCCACGTTTGGCGAACTGGTTGCCGCAGCCAGCGGCTCGCACGGTGGCGCGCAGCCGGTACTGGGCCCGGTGCACGTGTCAGGAGTGGTGGAGTCGGTGCAGGAGGCCTGGCAACGCGCAGCGGATCGCAAGGGCGTGACGCTTGCGACGGAAGTGTCGCACGCTGTGGCCCTCACTCACGCGGGCCTGCTGGAAACCTTGCTTGGCAATCTGGTTTCCAATGCCATCAAGTACACGCCTGCGGGCGGCAGCGTTCGCATCGTCTCGGGTCTGCGCGACGATACGGTGCATATCGACGTGGTGGATACGGGCATTGGCCTGGACGACTCGCAAGTTGAAGATCTGTTCGGCGCGTTCCGTCAGGCGGACGCGGCGTCCGAAGGTCTGGGTATCGGTCTGTGGATTGTGCGCCAGACCGCAGACGCCTTGCAGGCCACGGTCCGGGTGGTTTCCGCGCCGGGGCAGGGTGCCTGCTTCACCGTGGTATTGCCTGCCGCGCCCTGACATGGGCGTGGGCACTTGACGTGATGTCTTTCGATAAGTAGATAATTAGCTACTGAGCTAATTAACGAAGATCATGGCCGCCGACAAGTTCTTTGAAGCGCTTGCTTCCCGCCCCCGCCGCGAAATTCTCGCCTACCTGTCTGCCCAGGAGCTGACGGCGGGCGAGATCGCCAGCCGGTTCGAGATGAGCGCGCCGTCCATCTCCCGCCACCTGTCGGTGCTGGAGGGAGCGGGGCTGGTATCCAGCGAACGGCAGGGGCAGTTCATCGTTTACCGGCTGAACCGGGACAGCCTGGTAAACACGTTGACGGGGTTTGCCTTTGAAATCTGCCCGAAGGCCGGGCCGTTGAAGCGTGAGAGCCGCAAGCTCGCGGCAAAAAAACAGGGCGCCTGATCGACCGGCGTTCTTCGCACTGGATACAGGGGAGTTCCATGTCGCACCGTTCGCACGTCACCGCATCGTTTCCTACCGCACGCATTTCTTCCCCGGCAGGCGGTTTACCGGTGGAAGTTTCCCTGATCGCCCAATTGGGACATGGGGCGGGCAGTCAGCTCGTGGCGTCGTCGCTCTTGCGTCAGCAGGCCCATGCGCACTTCATTGATGAGCTGGACGAGCCCTCTGCAAGACTGGGCGGCACGCATCTGGAGCACGGTGACGCGACGTCGCTGTATACCTTCGCCGTGGGAGCAAATGGCCATCCGTTTCATCGGCACGCAGGGCATCGCGTGTTTACCGCGGTGTCGGGCAGTGCAGGCGCACAACTCCGGTTTTCCACGGCCACGCTGGAAGACATGGCGGCGGATCCGGCAAACTTCCTGCGCTCGCTGCGCTTTATCGACGTGCCACCGGATTCTCTGTTCACGGTGCGCTTTGGTGGTGGCACGTGGCATCAGTTTGCACCCCTGGGAGGTGCATCGACGCATCCGGCATTTTTCGCTCTGTCGTGCCATACGAACGAGCTGGGCGGTGATCTTTCCGAATCGCTGCTGCGTCAGGTCATGGCCAATGAGGCGTCGATTCCGGCGCTTACCGAGGTGTTGCCCGAGTGCGTCACCCAGCTGATGGCCAGCATGTCGGCAGGACAGCTACATGTTCCCACTGTTGCGCTGTCGCTTGAGGCGGCTCCCGGTTCCCTTCAGGGGAAGTTGTGCGGCTTTGCCCGTCGGGTGGTGGGTGCATCGCGTGCTGCTCTGGCGCGTTTTGGTCGCGCCGGCGGCTTTCTTCGGGAGAGTGGCGGCCGGCAGACCGTCATCGAGATGGATCATCCGGCGGATGGCTCGTTGTTGCGCGATCAGTTCACGGAAGGCTTTGACCATGAAGACGCCTTTGTTCTGACGCTGGCGGCGAAGCAGGCAACGGATGCGAGTGCGTCGGCGTTGCTGGCCTCGTTGCTTGACGCGTTTGTCAGTCACCCGCCCGTGGGCGTTTCGCGCATGATGGCGCTGCGCAATATGCTTGTGCGCCCGCTGGGTTTGCGCACCTCGTCACTTGCTTGCCCGGTATCGTCACTGCTCGGTCATTCCGACCGTGCCCTCTTTGCGGGTCGTTTCCCGGTCATTGATCAGCGCGTGAGCGACAAGGATCGCTACGCTGAGGTGATTCTCGGCGCTGACGACAAGCATCTGCGCTTCCGCTCCTGCGTGGCCGTGCGGGTGACGGATGGCCGTGTTGACCTGATGCTGGGCACGCGGGTCCGTTGCAAGAATACGTTCGGACGTCTGTACCTGCGTCTGATCGACGGCGTGCACAGGCGGTACGTCAGCCCGGTAATGCTTCGCGCTGCGGCGGAAACGGCATTTGTTCCGCGCGCGGCTCCCCGGGTGGTGATGGTGTCGATGCCGCAGGCGTGAATGCCCGGACGTGTTTGGTCCTAGAATGCGCCAGCGTGAGGCCCCTGTCGGGTCATCTGGAAATCACTTGCATGGCCATCCGAAAACCATTGCCCGAAGCGGCATTGCTCGCGCAGTTGCTTGCACTGCGGGAAGCGGGTGCGTCGGAGGACGATCCCGGGTTGCCCGCGATGCTTGTTTCCCGAGGCGATGATGGCCAGTGGCGGCCAACGGAAGCGGTGTCGTTGCTTGTTGATTTTCTCAAGGCGCGGGACGCCGCGCTACAGGCCGCTTTTGATACGGAACTGGCGGCCGACGAACTTCGTCGCTTTCAGAAATTTGCGCGGCCGGGTCAACCTTCGCCGCACGTGGTGCAGATGCGTCAGCGGCAGGCGGCTGCCCGACAGGCGTCCAATCAGGCGCGGCAGGCCCAATTGAAGAATGCCGCAGCGTTCGCGCACATGGCGCAACTCACCGGTCCCGCCCGGCGCGGCGCGGACGAAGTCGTGCTCGACTGGGTCCATACCTCGGGCAAGGCCTGATGCTTTGGAAGAGCCGGCTTAACGCTGGCTGGTGGCCTGGAGGGCGCGTGCTGCCGAGGCATCCAGGCCGGCGCTGACCAGTGCGTTGATCAGCTCGGCCACATCGAATGGCTTCATCAGGCGCACTGCGCGCTCGGGCAAGCTGCCCACTTCGGAAAACGGGCGGGACGAGATCACGACCAGGCCCATGGCATTGTTGTTGCCCACCTGATCCAGAAACCGGGTGGACTCATCGTCCCCGGCCACAGGCATGCGTGCATGGCATACCACCACGTCAAGTGACGGTGTGGTGCGCAGCAGGGAAACGGCGTCGTTATACGTTTCCGCTGAAAGTGCGGTCAGCCCCTTGCTTGCCAATGCCTCGCGGGCCATGTCGGCCAGCTCGGGGTAGGGGTCCACAATAAGTACGGTAGGGGCGGGCATGCGGGATTATGTACATATGGACCCCGCTCGTACAGCGTTCCGGAGGCAACTGTGAGCGCGAATCCAACATCTTGCCTGCGCTTTCCTCACAACCCCGTTCCTAAGCTTCACCCCTGCCATTTCCTAGGGAGAGCAGTACATGTCTGAAGAACGCTTCCGTGGTGCGTATGAAAATGTGGCTGGCAAGGTCCAGCAGGCTGCTGGCGCCCTGACGGGTGACGAGGGCCTGAAGGCCGAAGGAGCCGTCCGGGAGGCCGGCGGCAAGGCGCTTGGCATGTACGGCGAGGCGCTGGACTGCGTCCGCGATTTTGCCCGTCGCAAGCCGGCTACCGCAGTGGCCATCGGTGCCGTGGCCGGTGCCGTCCTGCTTGCCTGGTGCCGTCGCGACCGGGATTGAGGTTCGTCGGACCCGACGAGGGCCGGGCGCTTTGCCCGGCCCTCGTCCTTTGGGAAGAGTCGTGCGGCAGCGCGCCTGCACGCGAAGTGCGTCCCGGGAGTGGCTCCTCAGGGCGGTTTTTGCAGGCCGGCGCGCTTCCTCACGGCTTTTTGGCGTTTCAGGGTGCGGGTTTGGGATGATCCAGGCCGGCGGCCGTGCCGATCATCAGGTGCCGGATAGGCGCCAGTTCGCCGATCAGCGCAATGCCATAGCGCCGCAGCAGCCGGGTAGCCCGGGAGTCCCCGCGGGCCATGGTCGTCAGCATCTGCACCCGCCGCACCACATTCACGTGGACCGGATGGCGCTCGGCGCCATACCGCGCGAAACGCGCCGGCACGTCGCGGGACGAGTCGGCCATGCGCAGCGCGAAAGCGTAAGCGTCCTCAATACCCAGATTCATGCCGCGCGCACCCAGCGGCGAATGAATATGCGCGGCGTCGCCGCCCAGTGCCACGCGACCCAGCGAGCAGACCGAAGCTACCCGATGGGCTATGTGGAACGACGATGACCAGATGGTCTTGCCCGGGTGTGCGCCGGGCGGCAGATGGTCCAGCGGGTCGCTCAGGTTGGACACGATTCGCCACACATGTTTGTCCAGCGCGATCATGAACATCAGGCCCTTCGGAAAGAAGGCCACATGCGCCCGATCCGGCGCCAGTGATGTTTCCAGCTCGATGTCGAACAGCGGCCATATCTCGGGGAACGACGTGCCGGGGAAGGGGATGGCCAGATTTTCGCGCGTGGTGCTGTGCGCACCATCTGCGCCAAACAGTCCGTCAAAGGTGGCCTCTTCCCGCGTCCCGTTGCCGTGTTCAAGTGTGACGCGCACGGTATCGGCCTGTCCCTTTACCGACACCGAGACACCCCGCTCCGGGTGCACACCCAGAATGCCCAGCACGTCGGTCAGCAATGCTTCGCTGCGCTCCTGCGACAGCACGGTGAGCTGGTAGCGCGGATGGATGGCGCTGGTGTCGAACGCAGCGATGCGTTTCCAGTTGTCGTAGAAGGTCAGCCCGGAGACCGGGCGCCCCTCGGCCAGCATGCGATCGGTGACGCCGGAGGCTTTAAGCATGTCGAGCGAGCGCGGGTTGACCACCAACGCGCGGGAGTGCGCAGCAGGCTCAGGTGAGCGGTCGACAATGCGTGCCGTGATGCCAAGCCGCTTCAGGAAAAGGGCGGCGGCCAGACCGGTGGGGCCTGCTCCTGCAATGAGTATGGATGGGTCGGACACGTATCGCTCCCCAGCTAATCCTTGAGTGAACAGCCTCCCCGGAAGCGCGTTGCGCGGATGTAAAGACCTGTTAACCTCGCGCGGCTAACGCATCGGAGAGATATGCCATGAGCCTTATTCAGGTTCCCGTGTCGTACGGGGAACTCATCGACAAGATCACCATTCTTGAGATCAAGTCCCAGCAGATCAAGGACGAGACCAAGCTTGCCAACGTCCTCAACGAGCTTGACCTGCTGAAGGCCACCTGGGCCAACAATAGCGCGTCTGAGACCGACATCACGGCCCAGTGGACCCGTCTGCGCGAAGTGAACCAGCAGCTGTGGGATATCGAAGACCGCATCCGCGTCAAAGAGCGCGCGCAGGCATTCGACAAGGAGTTCATTGAACTGGCCCGTGCCGTGTACTTCCGCAACGACGAGCGCGCTGCGGCCAAGAAGGACATCAACGTCACTCTGGGTTCGCAACTGGTGGAAGAGAAGTCCTATCAGGATTACTCCTCCGAAGGCGCCGCTCCCAGCGTTTAAGCGCCCAGCGGCAACCTGAGGTGGGCGGCGCAGGCTTCCAGCCGGTCGACCACCTCGTCCACGCCAATCAGGTCCATCACGCCGGGCTTCTCGATCTTCGTGCCCCACGGAATGTCCGCAGCGGGCTTGTGCAGAAAGCGGCGTGACGCCTCATCGTATTTGTCCACGCACCAGCGCCGGTCGGAATACGGGCCGGAGCGATGCGGATTGCTCGGCGCGTGAAGCCCCAGCACTTTGACGCCCAGCGTGTTGGCCATGTGCATCGGCCCGGAGTCGGGGGTCAGGATCATGGCGGTGCGGCCCAGCAGGCCCATGAACCGCTTCAATGTGTCCTTGCCCGTCAGATCCATCGGCGCGGTTTTCGTGGCGGCCAGCACGGCATCGGCCATCTCGCGTTCGCCGGTTGACGGCCCTCCCACAAGCGCCACCCGCAGACCGCGTGCCATGGCGTGGTCGATCACCGCCGCATAGCGTTCCGGTCGCCAGTTGCGCAGGGCGTGGCTCGACGTGGGGCTGACCAGCAACGTCGGCGCGTTGCCTGGCAACTGCTCGGCGGCCCATGCGTGAGCGTCATCCGGTACGGGAATATCCCAGGTCACTTCGGTCTGGCGAATGCCCAGTGGTTCCAGAAAGCTGCCCATGGCGTCCAGCACGTGTTCGCCGCTGCGCGCCGGGATGCGTTCGCTGACAAACAGGCCGTGCAGGTCCTTTGAGCGGGCGCGATCATAGCCGATGCGCCGATCTGCCTTCACCGCAAGGCTCAGCAGATTGGAGCGCAGCGCCACCTGCATGTGCAGCAGCGCATCAAAGCGGCGGCCGGCCAGTGCGCGGCGCACCTCGGTCATGCCTTCACGGCCGCGCGACTTGTCGAACGTCACAAAGTCCACGCCCGCCACGTCGCCCACCAGCTTGCGCTCCAGCTTGCCGACGATCCACGTGACGGCCACCCGGGGCGCCTTTTCCTTCAGTGTGCGGATCAGCGGCACAACGTGCGTCACGTCGCCAATAGCCGATGTGCGCAGAATGCAGATGCTGGATTCGCCCGAAGGTAGCGGACGGCTTGGTAGACTGCTCACGATCTTATGAATACCCGGTGGAAGGCCGCGAAGGGCGACCGAAGCGATGACGAACGAACGAATTGAAGAGGACGCCAGCGGAACGATTCTGTTCGACGGCGCCCGGGTCCCACAAGTCGATGCCCATTGGTTCCTTGCCGACTACTGGCGAGCCCGCGGTGGCCTGCGCGTGCAGTCTGGTGGCCGTGGCGGCGTATCGTTTATCGACACCCCTGCCGGCGTGGCGGCCCTGCGCCATTATCGTCGTGGCGGCATGGTTGCGAAACTATTTGGCGACAGATATCTGTGGACGGGGCGTGATCGCACCCGAAGCGTGCGTGAATTCCGTTTGCTGGCCGAGCTGATGCGTCGCGGCTTGCCGGTCTCCCCACCGCTTGCGTCGCGCTATGTGCGCCATGGCATGCGCTATACCGCCGACCTCATCACATTGGCCATTCCGGGAGCCTCCACGCTGGCCGATCAGGTCGCTTGCGGCGAGTTTGACGTGGCTCTGGCCGGGCGAGTGGGTGAGCTGGTGGCGCGTTTTCACCGTGAAGGCGTCTGGCACGCCGATCTGAATGCCCACAATGTGTTGCTGAATCAGCAGGGCCTGCATCTGATCGACTTTGATCGCGGCCAGCTGCGCACGCCTGCGCAGGGCTGGCGGCGGGGTAACCTGCAGCGTCTGAAGCGCTCGCTCATCAAGGTGGGCGCCGGCCGGCAGCCCGCCTTTGAAGCCACCCAGTGGCCGGCGCTGATTGATCACTACGAACGGGCGTTCGCCGCATGAACTGGCATCTGCATTTCCTTGGTACCGGCGCGGCCCATGCCGTGGAACTGGGGTCGTCCGCCGCCGTGATCGAGCGGGACGGGCGTCCCAGCCTGCTGATCGACTGTGGCCCGGACACGCTGGACCGCTATCAGGCGGCGTACGGCGAGCCGCCGCGCGCGCTGTACATCACGCACATTCACATGGATCACGTCGCGGGAATGGAGCGGCTGTTCTTCCGCCTTTGGTTTGACGAAGCCCTGCGGGGCAAGACGCGGCTGTACCTGCACGCGGCATTGCTGCCGTGGTTGCAGGGCAGGGTGGCGGACTATCCGGGGGTGCTTGCCGAAGGCGGGGTGAATTACTGGGAAGCTTTCCATCTCATCCCCTGTTCGCGCGGCTTCTGGCACGACGGCGTCTGGTTCGACGTATTCCCCACGCGCCACCACGTGCAGGGCACTTCTTACGGCCTCGCGCTCGGCGGAAGCTTCGTATTTACCGGCGATACGCGTCCGGTCCCCGAAGCGCTGGCGCTTTTCGGGGCTGGCGGGGAAGTGATCGCGCACGACTGCGGCCTGGTGGGCAATCCATCTCACACCGGCGTGGACGACGTGGATCGCGAATACGGCGCGGCATTCCGGCAGCGCATGGTGCTTTACCACTACGGCAGCCACGCCGACGGCCTGGCGCTTGAGGCGCGCGGCTATCGTGTGGCCCGGACGGGCGAGCGCGTGGCATTGCCGCCTCCCTCCCCCACGCGGGATGGCGCCGGGTAAGTGAAGACGCTTGTCTGAATGCGCCGCTGACGTTATCCTTCCGCTTCTTTGCCGGACTCGGATGGTCCCGCAGGGAAGAAGTGAAGTTGTGGAGAGGTGTCCGAGTGGTTGAAGGAGCACGCCTGGAAAGTGTGTATACGGTAAAACGTATCGAGGGTTCGAATCCCTCTCTCTCCGCCAGCTTCCAATGAATTGTCTTATGGTGGCCCTGTCGGTCCCCCCGCGACGATAGTCTGCAAATCCCGCCAGGTCCGGAAGGAAGCAACGGTAGTAGACGACTCGGGTGCCGGGGTGTGGCTGGCAGGGCCGCCGCTTTTCCGGCCCGCCATTGTCCAGCACGCTTCATGCGGCGAAACAAGCTACCGCGACCCGGCGCACCTTGGCACAATCCCCCGTCGCCCCAAGGTATCCTCGCATGTCCTATCAGGTCCTCGCACGCAAGTGGCGCCCCCGCAAGTTCGCTGAACTGGTGGGTCAGGAACACGTTGTCCGCGCGCTGACCAATGCGCTGGACTCCGGCCGCATGCATCACGCGTACCTGTTCACGGGCACGCGCGGCGTCGGCAAGACCACCATCGCGCGTATTTTCGCCAAATCGCTCAATTGCGAGCGCGGCGAATCGGCTGATCCGTGCGGCGAGTGCGCGGTCTGCACGGCGGTGGATGCGGGCCGTTTCGTCGATCTGCTGGAAATCGACGCGGCCAGCAACACGGGCGTCGACGACGTTCGCGAGGTGATCGAGAACGCCCAGTACGCGCCGTCGCGCGGAAGGTTCAAGGTCTACCTCGTCGATGAGGTGCACATGCTCTCCAAGCCGGCGTTCAACGCGCTGCTGAAAACGCTGGAAGAGCCGCCCCCGCACGTCAAATTCCTGCTTGCCACCACCGATCCGCAGAAATTGCCGGTCACCGTGCTGTCGCGCTGCCTGAAATTCAATTTGAAGCGACTGCTGCCGGAACAGATTTCCGGGCAGATGCGCCACATTCTTGCGGCGGAAGGCATCGAGTACGAAGGCGAGGCCATTGGCGAACTCTCGCACGCCGCCGATGGCTCGCTGCGCGATGCTCTGTCGCTGCTGGATCAGGCCATCGCCTATGGCGGCGGTTCGCTGCGCGCTTCCGACGTGCGCGCCATGCTGGGCAGTGTGGAGCGTGGCCAGGTGCTCGGCCTGCTCGATGCCCTGGCCAGCGGCGACGGCAATGCCTTGATGGGCGAGTGCGATCGCATCGCGTCGTTTTCGCCTGACTTTGGCGGCGTGCTGGACGACCTGGCCACCGTGTTGCATCGTGTACAGCTGATGCAACTGGTGCCGGGTTATCGCGGCGAAGAAAGCGACGCGGGTCTGGCCGAACTGGCCGGCCGCATCGCGCCCGAAGACGTGCAGCTTTACTACCAGATCGCAACCAGCGGTCGCCGGGAACTGCCGCAGGCACCCGATGCCCGCATCGGTTTTGAAATGGCGCTGTTGCGCATGCTGGCCTTCCGGCCTGCTGAAGGCGGCACGCCCGTAGCGGCATCGGCTCCGGTGGCCCGCGCGCCGTCGCCCACCCCGGCAGCACCCGCACCCCGCAGCGCTCCGGCGATGCCGCAGGCAGCTCCTGCGCGTGCCGCTGCGCCAGTGGAAGCGCCTGCACCCGCGCCCGCCCCGCGTCCATCCGCACCCATCACCATGCATGCCAATGGCATGCCTGACTGGGCCGAGCTGGTGGAGCGTGCCGGACTGCGCGGCCCCATCGGGCAGCTGGCGCAGAATGCGTCGCTGCGCGATGTGGACGGCGAAGGCATGACGCTGGCGCTCAAGCCGTCGCATCTGCATCTGGCGGTTGAGCCGCTTACCAGTCAGATGGAAGAGAAGCTGACCCAGGCGCTGGGCCGTCGCGTGCGCCTTCGTTTCGTGGCCGCGGCCGATGCGGCGTCCCACGAAACACCCGCGCAGCGCATTGCGCAGAAGCGCGATGATGCACAGGCGGCCGCCGAGGCCTCCATCGACAGCGACCCGCTCATACAAACCCTGAAGCGCGAATTTGATGCGCGCGTCATTCCGCAATCCGTTAAACCCGTGGAGCCCAGAACATGAAAGGACAAATCGGTCAGCTGATGCAGCAGGCCCAGCGCATGCAGGACGAAATGAAGCGTGCGCAGGATGAACTCGCCAAGCTCGAAGTCACGGGCACGGCAGGTGGCGGCACCGTCACCGTGACCATGACGGGCGGCCATGAAGTGCGCAAGGTCAGCATTGACCGCGCCACGTTTGCCGAAGATCCGGAAATGGCAGAAGACCTCGTGGCGGCCGCCGTCAACGATGCCGTCAACAAGATTGCCGAAGTGAGCAAGACGCGGCTGGGCGGTGTCACCGCTGGCCTGAATCTGCCGCCCGGCTTCAAGATGCCGTTCTGAGTTACCGATGACCACCGGCTCCCGCCTTCTGGGCGAACTGATCGACTCGCTCCGCTGCCTTCCGGGCGTGGGGGCGAAGAGTGCGCAGCGTATGGCCTTCCATCTGCTTGAGCGCGAGCGGGAGGGTGGCCTGCGTCTGGCGTCCGCGCTGGAATCTGCCATGCGCGATGTGGGCAACTGCGGGCGCTGCCGCAATTTCAGTGAAACGCCGGTGTGTTCGCTGTGCTCCAGTGCCAGCCGCGACAGGCACGTGCTGTGCGTGGTGGAGTCGGCGTCCGACCTGGCGGCCATCGAGCAGGCCACAGGCTTCCGGGGGCACTACTTTGTGCTGCTGGGCCGCCTGTCGCCGCTGGACGGCCTGGGTCCGGACGAACTGGGCCTTCCGTTGCTGGCCGAACGACTGGGGGAGGGCGAGATCGAAGAAATGATCATCGCCACGAACCCCACCGTGGAGGGCGAGGCCACGGCGCACTATATCGGCCAGCTGGCCCGCGCCGCAGGCATCCGGGCCACGCGTCTGGCGCACGGTGTTCCGCTGGGCGGCGAACTTGAATTCGTTGACCGCGGCACGCTCGCCCACGCCTTCGGAAGCCGGCAGTCGCTGGGCTGACCTTTTTCTCCCGTCAAGGATTTCTCCATGGGCGACACCCTGTTCGGCAAGATCATCCGGCGCGAAATTCCGGCCGACATCGTTTACGAAGATGACGACGTGCTGGCGTTCCGCGACATCAATCCACAGGCGCCGGTGCACGTGCTGTTCATTCCGAAGCGGGCCATTGCCACGCTGGATGACGCCCAGCCTTCGGACGCCGCCTTGCTCGGCACCTTGCTGCTTGCCGCTGCTGCATATGCGCGTAACGAGGGTCTGGCAAAGGATGGCTACCGCACGGTCATCAACTGCAACGACCACGGCGGTCAGACTGTTTTCCACCTGCACGTGCATCTTCTTGCCGGCCGCCAGATGCACTGGCCGCCAGGCTGATCTTCTGTGGCAGGTTTGCCCACAAAAAAACGCCGGCTTTAAAGCCGGCGTTTTTCTTGATGCGTCAGTGCGGACGCGGCGGCGGCGGACCCACCGGGCGCGGCACCACGATCACACGCGGGCGGTACCAGAACGGGTCGCCCCACGGACCATAACCGTAACCGCCCCAGCCCGGACCAAAGCCAGGACCCCAGAACGGGTCATAGAAGCCTGGCGGGTAACGATTGATGGGTACGCGCTTGGGCCACAGGTAAACCACATCGGCCTCAACACGCGGGTAGGCATAATCGAAGTCGCCCACCTTCTGCGAGACGGCGCCATGCACCGTACCGGTAACCGTGATTTCCCGGCCACGGGTGAAGACTTCCGGATCATAGAAGCCATCCCGACAGGCTACGAAACGGCCCTGGCTTTCGTTCTTCTGCGCCGTCGGACGCGCTTCGCTGTCCAACGGTTCGGAAAGCACGAAGAAGCAGGTCTGCTGAGGACCCGGCTCCGTCTTGATGATTTCGCCGCCCCAGCGAACTTTCGCACCTGGCGCGCCGCCCTGCTGGGCGCCCGCCGTGGATACGTCGTTGAACTGGCCCTGCAACGGCTGCGGCACCGTGGCGCATGCGCCAAGAGCCAAGGTTGCCGCAACGATGGCCAACGGTTTGTACATCGACATGTGATATCTCCCAGCGGAACCGCGCCGGGCATTCCCGGCGCTTTGAACTATTTGACCACGCGACGCGTCGTGAATTCCCTCACTTTTCCAGAAAATTCACGCAGCGGTTCAGGCGGCGGTTTGTCAGAGCCATAACGCAGTCGCAAGTACCTGCGGGACAGCTCTTCGAGCGCTTCGCGCTGGGCCGGCAAAGCCCGCGCGGCACGCGCGAAGAAGTGGCGGGGACCTTCGCTGGTGCGCCGTTTTATACCAGCGCGGGCCAGCTTCGATTCCAGTCGCCGCATTGTCCGGTCCAGTGCATCTCCGTCGCGGGGACGGAACAGGGCCCAGGCCAGGGCAATGGCCACCAGCAGTGAGCAACCGGCAACGAGGATCAACGACAGCTTGCCAATATCCGCGTTTTCAACGCCAAACGGGCGAAGCAGGCCGCGTTGCCGGAACGCGTCAAAGCCGATAACGCCGCGCCCCCACCACTGGTTGACGATGTCCAGGCGGTTGCGGACGTCGCGCAGCCACTGGCCGCCGAAGGTGTCTTGGCCCGGTTGCGCCGCTGACGCTCCGGCTTGATTGACGCGCTGAGGGCGCACGGCCCCTGTCGGGTCGTAACGCACCCATCCGCGTCCTTCCAGCCAGATCTCGCTCCACGCATGAGCGTCGGACTGGCGAACAAGAAGGTAATTGCCCAGCGAGTTCCAGTACCCGCCCTGGTAGCCGGTGACCACGCGCGCCGGAATGCCCGCCGCGCGCATCAGGAAGGTAAACGATGAGGCGTAGTGTTCGCAGTAGCCCTCATGGGTGCCGAACAGAAAGTCGTCGATGCGATCTGTGCCCAGCGGGGCGGGGGCGAGCGTGTAGCTGAAGCCGCCGTTGCGGAACAGCGCGAGGGCCGCCAGCGCCACGGCGCCATCGTCGCTGCCTTCCTTCGCGCGCCAGCTTGCCGCCAGCGCCCGCGCTTTCGGCCCCACGTTGTCGGGAAGGCGCAGTGCGCGGTCGCGCACCTCCTGCGGCAGGTCGACGTCCAGGCGGTATTGCGGGCTGGATACCACGCGATAGCGGGTCGTATCGTCCATTCGCCGGCGTGCCGTGACCGTGCGATCGGCCGACATGCGTGCGTCGTCGGGCGGCGCAACGGGCATATCCAGCACGGGCATGACGCGCTCGTGGGTGGCTTCCAGCGATATTTCGTAGGAGATCGTCAGCGAAGGTTGCAGCGTGTCGGCGGTGCTTCGCATCGGGGCGGCACCTTCGCTCCATTCCTTGCCGTCGAACTTCCAGAGCACGTACGCGCGGAAATAGCGCTGCGGCCGATCCGGCATCAGGCCGCCGTCAAAGGTGACGCGCATGGCGGGCGTGTCGTCGGTCAGCAGATCCGTCATCTCGCCCGGCGCCATCCGGTTGGATAGCCCGGTGGTGGACTGCGTGTTGGACGGCGCACCCCACAGCGGGCTGCTCAGGCGCGGCACGAACAGGAACGCGAACAGGGCCAGGGGAATGGACAGGGCCAGCATCAGCAGCGGCGCCCGGAATTCCCCGCTGATGCGGCGTGGTTCGTCGCGCGCACTTTCCAGTGAGCGAAGGGCGGCCAGCGCGGGAACCAGCGACAGCGCAACCCATGCGGTGGCAAGCATGCTCTGGTCAAACAGCAGGGCACTCATGAGGGCGAAGCAGGCGAAGGCGATGCTGACGCGCGCATCGCGTGCATGTTCGCTTTCCAGCAACTTCAGGACCAGAAGCCCCACAGCGAACGCGCTGCCGGGATCGCGGCCGAAGATCGACCCGTAAGTGGCCACGATCGAGCTGATGAGGAGCGCGATCAGCGGCAGTTTCAGCCACGCGGACACCGGCCGGCCATTTGTGCGGCGCTGATGCCAGCGCAGCGCCAGGATCACCCCGAGCACCAGCGTCAGCCACCACGGAAGATGCATGGCATGGCTGGCCAGCACGGCGGCCATGGTCAGGCAGACCAGATCGAAAGATCGCGTATCCAGGCGCGGTTGGCCTGGCGCGACGCGGGACTTCAACGACAGGCGGAAGCCGGTCATGGCTGAAGGGCCAATGCAGTCATGCAGCGGTGATAGTGTTCGTCGCCCTGGGCAATATCGAAATAGCCGTCCGGAAGTTGCAGGCTCCAGCGCCGGCCGCTTTGATGTGCTTCGTCGATCCATCGTGCAAGGCGCGCGATGCGCGACTCGCTGTCCAGGTTGCGAATGCTGTCCCATGCAAGGCGCCAGTCATGCTGGGGCGCCGGTTGCTCCAGATCCTTGACCAGCAGGCCGTGATGCCGCGCACTGAGCTTCCACGCGATATGCCGCCGTGGATCGCCCGGCCGGTAGTCGCGCAGCGCGGCCAGTTCGTCGCCTTGCCGAGGTCGGCCACGGTCGGCATCACCCTGCGGCTCGAACGGCGGCGGCCCGAACACCTCGGGGCGCGGATAGACCAGTACGGGGTGATCGGGCGACAGCCAGCTCCATGCGCGGAACATGCCCAGCGGCCAGGTGGTGAAGATGCGCATACGCGGCAGCGTCAGCCATCCACGAAATTCTGTGGGCAGCTCGAACTCCAGTGTGGTGGCGCCGCGCGAGGGCACCTGCGCGCCCAGTATCCGCGCACCGATTTCCAGGTGCACACCCTGGCGGGCGCTGTCGCTGCTGGATACATCCAGTGAAATGCGGATGGGCTTGCCGGCTACGGCGCTGTCGCTGCGCAGCGTTCCGATGGTCAGCCCGTTCAATACGCGAAACGCGACCAGCATGCTTCCCGCGCTGGCGGCGCCAAGCAGGCAGGAGAGCATCAGTGCCGCATTGTTCGCATAGTTGAGTGCGCCGATCAGCATGACGCCCAGAAGCACGGTGAAGCCCACCCCGAATGCCGTTGGCACGATATAGATGCGGCGCCGGGTCAGCACGATGGGCAGCGGTTCGCGGGCACGCAGGCGGGTGAGCGACGGCAAGCGGCGCTCGGCCTGCGCCATGATCCGGCGCCAGGGACTGGCTGGCCTCATCAGGGCACCGGCACCTCGGCAAGGATGGCGCGAGCAATCGCTTCGCGATGGCTGCCTTTGCCCGGCACGAGGCGATGCGCGGCCACCGGAACAAACAAGGTCTGCACATCTTCGGGCACCACGAACTCGCGACCGCTGATCATCGCCCAGGCGCGTGCGGCCGCCAGCAGGGCGAGGCCGGCACGCGGTGACAGGCCCACGCGCACGTCGGCATGTTTGCGGCTGGCGGTGAGCAGTGCCTGTAGATAATCCAGCAGCGTGCTGTTGGCCGTGATTTTCTGCGCTGCCGCGTGCAGGGCCGCAATGGTCGCGCCATCCAGTTGCGGGCGCAGCGTGGCCATCAGGTCGCGTCGGTCGGTGCCGGTCAGTAGTGCGCGTTCGGCGGCGGGGTCGGGATAGTCCAGCGACAGGCGCAGCATGAAGCGGTCAAGTTGCGAGTCGGGCAGCGGAAAGGTGCCCGCCAGATCCAGTGGGTTTTGCGTGGCCACCACAAAGAAAGGGCGGGGCAGGTCGTGGGTTTGCCCGTCGACCGTTGCCTGTCCTTCGGCCATCGCTTCGAGCAGCGCGCTCTGCGTCTTGGGCGTGGCACGATTGATTTCGTCGGCCAGCAGCAGGCTGGTGAAGATCGGGCCGGGGTGGAAGCGGAAGGTGCCCGTCTCGCGCTCGTACACGCTGACGCCGATAATGTCCGACGGAAGCAGGTCGCTGGTGAACTGGATGCGCTGGAATTCGAGGTCGAACGTGGCTGCCAGCGCATGGGCCAGCGTGGTCTTGCCGACACCTGGCACGTCTTCCAGAAGAAGATGTCCACCGGCGATCAGGCAGGTGAACGCCAGTTTGACCTGACGGGGCTTGCCAAGAAGCACGCCATTGACCTGGGCCAGTGCGTTGTCCAGGCGCTGCTGCAATGTTTCATCACGAAGTGGAGTCGTTGCTGACATGATTGATGCGTGCGCCCCCGGGGCATGGACTTGACGTTCCGTCATCGGGCCAGTGTAGCGGCGCCCGTCGCGGTGTGGCGAGCCGTGTTCGTGGTTCTGTTCGTCGCGGTCTTCGTGGCGAAGATCGCTATAGCGTGCTTTTTGTCGCCCTTTGGTGACGAGGCGTTCTACTGGCAGGAGAGCCTGCGGCCTGCATGGGGTTACAGCGACCTTCCGCCGCTGACAGCATGGCTGATTCGCGCGGGTGAAAGCGTGGCCGGGCACGGCGTCTTTGCCATGCGACTGCCGTTTCTTCTCATCGGTGCGGCCATCCCCTGGCAGGTGTGGGCGCTGGCGCGACGGCTTGGCTCGCCGGGCCACGCATGGCAAGCGGCAACGTTTGCGCTGCTGCTTCCGCTGGCGGGAAGTCTCGGTGTGCTGGCACTCCCGGATGTGCCGCTGACCTTTGCCATCGTGCTGGCCACGATGGGGCTTGCCGCCGCGCTCGATGAGGGGCGCATGCGCGACTGGCTGTTGCTTGGCGTGGCGCTGGCGCTGTGCTGGCTCACCCATTACCGGGCGGCGATGCCGATGCTGGCCGGGCTCGTGTTTCTCTGCATCACCGAGCGTGGCCGCGCCGCGTGGCGCCGTCCGGGACTCTGGCTGGCGCTGGCAGTAGCCACGATCGGGTTACTGCCGCTGATCGTCTTCAACGTACAGCAGCACGGCGTGGGTGTGGGTTTCCAGGTGGTGGATCGCAATCCGTGGCGGTTTCAGCCCGGCGCGCTTGTGCAGCCGCTGGAGCAGGCGGTGGCATGCACGCCGCTGATGTATGGGCTTCTACTGTGGGCGATGTATCAGGCATGGCGTCGCCGGAAACAGGCGGGATGGGATGCGGCCGCCGTGATTGGCGGTACGTTTGTCGTCGCTTATTTCGTGCTGGGGCTATTTGCTGACGACGTCCGCTTCCGCGCGCATTGGCCGTTGCCAGGCTACCTCGTGCTCTGTGCCGCGCTACCGGCGTTGCTGGCGAGTGCTTCGGTGGCATGGCGACGTTTCGCCATGGTGGCGTTGTTGATGTCGGGTGTCGGGCTGGCGCTCGGATTCGGTTATCTGGCACTGGCAGCATCGCCGACAGGCCCGGCCATGCTTGCACGCTACAAGGCGTTTCCTGCCAACTTCACCGGATGGCGCCAGAGCGGTAGCGAAGCGGCAGCACTGCTCGCCAGGCATCCCGGTGCGGTACTCGTCGCGGACAATTTCATGCTGGCCGCCGAGCTGCGTTTTCAGTTGGGCGCACAGCAGGTGATCTATGTGCTCGACAGTCCCCTCAACACAAAACACGGGCGTGCGGCGCAATTGGCCATCTGGCAGATCGACGAGAACGCGCTGCGTGTATTGGCAGCGCGTCAGCATGTGTTGCTGGCGGTGGATGAAACCTCACTGCGCAACCGCGAACGCAAGCCGTGGCTTACGTCGGTGTGTGCGCGTGTGGATGGTCCTGTGTTGCTGGCGCGCGTTGATCTGTTCGGTGGCCGGCGTCGCATGGCGTTTTATGACGGAACTGTCGCGCCTGCGGTGCACGATGCTCCGTCGCCGGATGATTGCCTGATCTGGATGAATGCGTGGCGCGCAGGTGAGGGCGTCAAAGAAGAGTGACGCCCGCCTCGCGCAACATGCGTGCGGTGGCAATCAGGGGCAGGCCAATCAGTGCGCTGGGATCGTTGTTTTCGATGCGCTCGAACAGCACGATGCCGAGGCCTTCGCACTTGAAACTACCTGCGCAATCCAGCGGCTGCTCGGCCGCGACGTAGCGCTCGATGTCTTCACGCGACAGCGTTCGGAAGAACACGCGGGTCTCGTCGGTCACGGTTTCTTCGAAACCCGAAGGGCCCAGCACGCAAACGGCGGTGTGGAAAACGACCTGGCGCCCCGAGCTGGCTGCCAGTTGTTCGTGGGCGCGCTCGATGGAGCCGGGCTTGTCCAGCACGTGTCCATCGAGGTCAGCCACCTGGTCGGAGCCGATCACCACGGCATCGGGATGCAGGTCGGCGGCTGCGCGGGCTTTCGCCCGGGCAAGGCGCGCTGCCCGCGCCGCGGGTGCCTCATGGGGAAGCGCGGTTTCGTCAGTACCGGGCGCTGCCTGATCGAAGCGGGGAAGAATCCGTTGCAGCATCTGGGCGCGGTAGCGTGATGTGGAGGCCAGCAGCACGCGGGGTGGGGCGGTCATGCTTGAAAATCCTTGTGAATGTGTTCGCGGACGGCGACATCCAGTGCGTGCTGGGCATCGTCCAGCGCCCGCAGGCGCGGTTCCAGTTGCTGGCGGGCGCGGGCAAGGGCGTCCACCGCGTCATCCAGCTCGCGCTGGCTGGCGGCCGGGGCCTTGTCGCGAATCCACAGGCGCTGCTGGAGCAGGGCGCGCAGGCCGGAGTCCAGTGCATGCTGGGCCTCCACCTCGCCTGCAGCAGGAACGTCCGGACTCACCGACATCACGGCATGCGCCCGTTGCAGGCGGTCGCGACAGTCCTTCAGATCAATTTCCAGGCGGTCGGCGTGGTCCAGCAAATCCTGAAGGGCGCCGTGCCGACGACGGGACCGGTGCCCTGCCGTGACCCACACAAGCAGGCCGATGGCCAGCACGGCGAGGGCGGCAAGTGCATAAATCGCATAAGAAAACACTCGGAAAGCTTCCCTCGGGCGGCAGGATGCCCCACACTCGGCGGCAAGGCGTTCAGTCTGCCCGAAAGCCCTGTGTGCAGGCAAAACGTTCCCCGTGACCGTGCAGTAACGCTAAACGGTTGACTTCAAGGGTGTTCATGCCTACCATTTCGCGATTATGTCCGTGACACTGCCCTCGTCCGTGGACGCTTGGCGCATGGTTTCGGCGCGGCGTTCGTTTTCCGGAAACCTTCCTGTATCGGGTTTTTCCCGACTGGGCGAGGTTATTGCGTCTTCGGAAGGCGAAATCAGCTACGAACTGGATTTCGGTCGTGACGAGTTCAACGTGCGATACGTTGCCGTCCGCATCGATGCTCCCTTGACGTTGATCTGCCAGCGCTCGCTCGAACCGTTCGTGATGACCGTCCTCGTTGATACGCGTCTCGGTCTGATCGTCAAGGAAAGTGAAGAAGCCGGTCTTCCGCCTGGTTACGAGCCGCTGCTCGTCGAGGAAGACGGGAAACTCGATCCGCTTGCCGTGATCGAAGATGAATTGCTGTTGGTGCTGCCCCTGGTTCCGATCAACCCGGATGCCGAGCTGCCCGACGACATCGTTGGACCCGACGAGGCCGAAGACGCCCCGCGGGATACGTCCGAAAACCCGTTCGCGATTCTGCGCGAACTCAAGAATCGTTAGAATCGCTGGAGATTGAGTCATGGCAGTTGCCAAGAGCCGCAAAACCCCGTCCACCCGCGGCATGCGTCGTTCGCACGACGCGCTGCAAACCGTGCAGCTGTCGACCGATCCGACCAGCGGCGAAGTCCATCTGCGTCACCACGTGACGAAAGACGGCTTCTACCGTGGCAAGAAGGTCATCGACACCCGCGGTGCGGTTGAAGTCGAGGACTAATCATCGCTTGCGATGATTGATCACGCAGGCGGCGCGGTAACGCGCCGCTTTGCGTTTCAAGAGCACCATCTCATCAAGGCCCTGCGTCGTCGCAGCACCTGCGCCGCGAAGCAGGCATTTCGCCCTTGCAGGGGGAAACGGTTCTGAAATATGCCCGCATCATCGGCACCGGCAGTGCGCTTCCCGAGCGCGTGGTCACCAATGCCGACCTCGAAAAAATCGTCGATACGACCGACGAGTGGATCCGCTCGCGCACGGGTATCCAGGAGCGGCACATTGCCGCCGACGGCGAAACCACGGGCGACCTGGCCTTTCTTGCCGCGCAGCGCGCGCTGGAAGCCGCTGGCGTCAAAGCGTCCGAGATCGACCTCATTGTCCTGGGCACCACCACGCCCGACATCATCTTTCCGTCAACCGCCTGCCTGATCCAGCATCGTCTGGGTGCCAACGGCTGCGCTGCGTTTGACGTCAACGCGGCTTGCTCGGGCTTTGTTTATGCCCTGGGCGTGGCCAACAGCTTCATCCGCAGTGGCCAGTCGAAGAAGGTGCTGGTGGTTGGCGCTGAAACGCTCACCCGCATGGTCGACTGGACGGAGCGCGAAACCTGCGTGCTGTTCGGTGATGGCGCTGGCGCCGTGGTGCTTGAAGCCTCTGACGAGCCAGGCATCCTTGCCACGCGTATGCATGCCAATGGTGGCTTCAAGGATCTGCTGTTCAACCCGGTGGGTGTATCCAAAGGTTTCACCGACGCGCCGAACCACGGTGTGCGCATCCACATGAGCGGTCGCGAAGTGTTCAAGGTGGCGGTGAAGACACTCGACTCCCTGGTGGATGAGACGCTTCAGGCCGCGGGTATGAAGGAGTCGGAAATCGACTGGCTGATTCCGCATCAGGCCAACCTGCGCATCATCGAAGCCACCGCCAAGAGGCTGAAATTGTCGATGGATCGGGTCATCGTCACCGTCGACAAGCACGCCAATACGTCCGCAGGCTCCGTGCCGCTGGCGCTCGATTACGCCGTGCGTTCGGGCAAGGTCCAGCGCGGCCATAACCTGCTGCTGGAAGCTTTCGGTGGCGGTTTCACCTGGGCGTCTGCGCTGCTGCGTTACTGATCCGGCGCAGGCGGGGCATCGCACCGAGCGATGCGCTCTCCCGAAGACGACCGCCCCGGCTTGCCGTGGCGGTCGTTTGCGTTTTGTGCTGTGCACCACACGCCTACGAATGGTGACGTACGGCCACCTAGCTGGCACCATTCGCGCTTTCCTGCTTCAGCGACTACCTGATGACCTCATCCGTTTCTTCGCTCGCCTTTGTTTTCCCCGGCCAGGGTTCGCAGTCGGTTGGCATGCTTGCCGACCTCGCTGGCGCGCACGACATCGTGCGAAAGACCTTTGATGAAGCCTCCGCTGGTGCGGGCGTCGATCTGTGGACGATGAGTCAGGACGGCCCCGAGGAAGCGCTGAATCGCACCGACAATACGCAGCCGGCATTGCTTGCCGCCAGCGTTGCTGTCTGGCGTGTGTGGATGCAGGAAGGTGGCCCGCGTCCCGCCCTGCTGTCGGGCCACAGCCTGGGTGAATACAGTGCTCTGGTCTGTGCTGGTGCGCTGTCGCTGCATGACGCTGCTGCCCTGGTGGCGGAGCGCGGTCGCCTGATGCAGGCGGCGGTGCCGGCGGGCACGGGCGCCATGGCTGCCATCCTGGGCGGCGACGATGCGCAGATCGCACAGGTGTGCGCTGAAGTGGCCGGTGATGAAGTGGTGGCTCCGGCCAACTACAACTCGCCTGGCCAGCTCGTCATCGCAGGCGATGTGGCTGCGGTGGATCGCGCGCTGGCGCGCCTGGCCGAACTGGGCGTGAAGAAGGCGGTGAAGCTTGCTGTTTCCGTTCCTTCCCATTGCGCGTTGATGCGTGGCGCCGCCGACAAGCTTGGCGAGCGCATGGAGTCCATCGCGTGGACGCTGCCGTCGATTCCGGTGGTGCAGAACGCCGAAGCACGTGTTTACGACAACCTCGTCGATATTCGCTCGGCGCTGCAGCGTCAGCTCTACCTGCCCGTGCGCTGGACCGAATGCGTGCAGGCACTGTCGGCCGCTGGCGTGATCCAGGCTGTCGAGTGTGGTCCGAACAAGGTCTTGTCGGGCCTGATCAAGCGCATCGACAAGAGCATTGAGGCCCGTCCTGTGGCTGCGCCGTCCGATCTGGATGCGGCGCTGGCCGACTGGGCGCTCTGAGTCACTTTTACCGGGATTACCTGATGAGCATTTTGAAAGGCGAGATTGCGCTGGTCACCGGCGCCAGTCGCGGCATTGGTGCGGCGATTGCAGACACGCTGGCCGCCCAGGGCGCTACTGTCATCGGCACGGCAACCAGCGAAAGCGGTGCCGCAGCCATCGGTTCCCGCCTGGCCGCCCATGGTGGCCACGGTCGGGTGCTGGATGTGACCCGGCCGGCCGACATTGAAGCGCTGGTCGACGGTATTGCGAAGGAATTCGGTGCGGTGTCCGTCCTGGTGAACAATGCGGGCATCACGCGCGATCAGCTGCTCATGCGCATGAAGGAAGATGACTGGAACGCGATCATCGAGACCAACCTGACCTCGGTATTCCGCACTTCCAAGGCGGTGATGCGCGGCATGATGAAGGCCCGCAGGGGGCGCATCATTTCCATTGCCTCGGTCATCGGCCTCACCGGCAACCCGGGCCAGGCCAACTATGCGGCCGCCAAGGCCGGCATCATCGCCTTCTCCAAATCGCTGGCCCGTGAGATTGGCTCGCGCGGCATCACCGTGAATGTGGTGGCCCCGGGCTTCATTGATACGGACATGACCCGCGCGCTGCCTGAAGAGCAGCGCCAGAGCCTTCTGGGGCAGATTGCCCTGGGCACTTTGGGTGAAGCACAGGACATTGCTGACGCGGTGGCCTTTCTGGCCTCGCCGGCGGCGAAGTACATCACGGGCGAGACTCTGCACGTGAATGGCGGCATGTACATGCCGTAAGTCCCGTGGACTGGCGCCCGCCTTCCGACGAATATTCGTTCAGGTAAGGGTGGGGTAGTCGCCAGCCGCACGGTTTTAGGAGACAATCGTCATTTCGCGCCGACCATTCGGTCGGAGCGTTTACTGCGCATCGGTGGCATTGGCAGCCTCAAGGGCTAGCCACTACAATGCCGCCGGCTTTTTCCCTCGGGAGGTATTTGCAACATGAGCACCATCGAAGAACGCGTCAAGAAAATCGTCGTCGAGCAGCTGGGCGTCAAGGAAGATGAGGTCACGGCGAACGCATCGTTCGTGGACGATCTGGGCGCCGATTCGCTGGACACTGTCGAGCTCGTCATGGCGCTCGAAGAAGAGTTCGAATGCGAAATCCCGGACGAAGACGCCGAAAAGATCACGAATGTCCAGCAGGCTATCGACTACATCAAGTCGCATACGACGGCCTGATGTACATCGGTGTCAGGGAGCGGGGGGCTTTCCTTCCACTCCCTGAAGTCATGCGGAAGCTGCGCCATAAGGGCGCAGTTTTCGTTTCTGCATACCGTAACCTGCGCCAGCGTATGGTTACCGCGTTTCCTGGTCGCAGCGACCGGGTACAGGTTCCCTCGAAGGATTAAGACGCATGAGTAAACGACGTGTGGTAGTGACCGGTATGGGCATTGTCTCGCCGGTCGGTAACGATATCGCCACCGCCTGGAAGAATGTCGTCGAAGGCCATAGCGGCATCGGCCCGGTCACTCAATTCGACTCTGAAAAATACGCAACGCGTATTGCGGGTGAGGTTCGGGGTTTCGATCCCGTGGCTGCCTATTTCCAGGGCACCGATACTCCGGAAGATGATCGTCGCTCCATCCGCAAGGATTTCAACCGGATGGACCCGTTCATCCACTACGGCATTGTTGCGGGCACTCATGCGTTCCGCGAGTCCGGCCTCGTCGTGACGGACGCCAATGCAGGTCGCATCGGCGTCGCTGCCGGCGCCGGCATCGGCGGTCTGCACACGATCGAAGCTACCGCGATTGAGCTGGCCAAGGATGGTCCGCGCAAGGTGTCGCCGTTTTACGTGCCCAGCTCCATCATCAACATGGTGGCGGGCAACCTGTCGATTTATCACGGCCTGAAGGGCCCGAACATTGCGCTGGTTTCCGCGTGCACCACGGCTGCGCACAACATCGGCATGGCCATGCGTCTCATCCAGTACGGCGATGCCGATGCGATGATCGCGGGCGGCTCGGAATTCGCCACCACGCCGACGGCGATGGCGGGCTTCTGCTCGGCCAAGGCCATGTCTGTTCGCAACGACGACCCGACGCACGCCAGCCGTCCGTGGGACGTGGATCGCGATGGCTTCCTGCTGTCCAACGGCGCAGGCATGCTGATGCTTGAGGAATACGAGTTCGCCAAGGCACGTGGCGCGAACATCCTTGCCGAGATCATCGGCTTCGGCATGAGCGGCGATGCGTTTCACATCACCGCGCCGAGCGGCGACGGTGCCGAACTGGCGATGCGCAATGCGCTGCACGACGCTCACCTGGATGCGTCCGGCGTGCAGTACGTCAACGCCCACGGCACGTCTACCCCCGTGGGTGACCGTGGCGAAGCGCGCGCGATCAGCAATGTGTTTGGCGAGCACGCCCGGAACCACGGTTCGTTCGCGGTCAGCTCCACCAAGTCGGTCACGGGCCATCTGCTCGGCGCCGCTGGCGGTGTGGAAGCGATCTTCTCCGTCATGGCTCTTCGCGACGGCGTTATCCCGCCCACGATGAACCTCAACAAGGTTGACCCGGAAGTCGAAGCGCTGGGTCTGGACCTCGTACCCAACGAAGCGCGCAACGCGAAGCTCGATGTTGTGGTGTCGAACTCGTTCGGCTTTGGTGGCACCAACGGCACGCTCGCCTTCAGGCGGGTCTGATCGCCCCTTGGGCTTCGTAACGCAAGAACTGGCCGGCCGGCGCGATCTCCTCGCGCCGGCCGCGTCGTATCCGGAGCGCTATCCGTGCCTGCTGGCCAGTGTTACGCAGGGCACGAAGCAGGCGCGTTTTGATCTCCTTCTTCTGCACGATGGTGGCTCGTTTTCCCTTCATGCCGATGGCGTGGTGCGTGACGAGCGCGGTGAGGTCATCGAAGGTTCCTTCCTTGATGCGCTGGATCGTGCATGGAGTGCCGAACGCATCGCCCAGGCCGATGATGCGTGGCCGTTCCATGGCGGATGGGCGGTGTATCTGGCCTATGAGCTGATTGGCCAGATCGAGCCATCGCTGACGTTGCCGCGTTCGACCGGCTCGGTGCCGGTAGCGCAGGCGCTGTGTGCGCCCGCTGCGATGATCGTGGATCACGCGCGTGACATGACGGTCCTGATCGCCGAAGAGGGCAGGGAGGATCTGCTGGATGTGATGGCGCGCGATCTGGAGGAGGCCCGCTTGCCTTCTGCCGACGTGCCCGCACCAACCGTATCGGAAGATGAGCCGCAGGCTTTTCTTGATGGTGTCGTGCGCATTCACGAGCACCTTCGTGCCGGTGACGTGTTTCAGGTCAACCTGTCCCGGCAATGGTCCGCCTCGTTTGATGTGACGCCTTCGCCTGCGGCATTGATGCTTGCACTGCGTCGGGCGAATCCCGCGCCTTTTGCGGGCATGCTTCAGGGCGCACATTGGGCGGTGGTCAGTTCGTCGCCCGAGCGTCTTGTGGAATCACGCCGCGGCGTGCTGCAAACACGGCCCATCGCAGGCACGCGTCCGCGCGTGGAAGGCGACGATCACGACGCGCGCATCCGTGAGTTGACTGCGCACCCGAAAGAGCGCGCCGAACACGTCATGCTGATCGACCTGGAGAGAAACGATCTGGGCCGCGTCTGTGTGCCGGGTACGGTGGAAGTGGACGAGCTGATGGTCGTGGAAAGCTACGCCCACGTGCATCACATCGTGTCGAACGTGCGTGGCGTGGCCCGTGCGGATGTCACGCCGGGACAGGTCATCGCGGCCACGTTCCCCGGTGGCACGATTACCGGTTGCCCCAAAGTGCGATGCATGGAAATCATCGGCGCCATCGAGGGTGTGCCGCGGGGTGCGTATACGGGGGCGCTGGGCTACCTTGATCGCAATGGCGACATGGATCTGAACATTCTCATCCGCACTTTCACGCTGGATGAAGGGCGGGTTACGTGGCGGGCAGGGGCGGGCATCGTGACGGACTCTGATCCGGCGCGCGAACTCGCCGAAACGCGTGCGAAGGCGCGCGGATTGCTCCGCGCGTTTGGCCACACGTCGTGAGTGACGACGCGCCGCGGCTGTGGATGGCGGCGGAGGTATCCGCCCGTGATCGCGGATTGCTGTATGGCGACGGTTTGTTTGAAACGATACGCGTGGTGCGTGGTGCAGCGCCGCTATGGCATCGCCACGAACAGCGGCTGATCGAGGGATGCCGTCGATTGCGCATTCCGTGTCCCGATGTCGGCGAGGTGCGCGATGCACTGAAGACGCTGGTCGGTGGATGGGACGATGCCACGGCGCGATTGACCGTGACCCGCGGCGAAGGCACGCGTGGCTACGCCATTCCCCCGGCATCCCTGCCCGGCGTGTTTCTTTCCGCTGAGCCGTCCCGTCTTCCCTCGGCGGACGACTACCGCAACGGCGTGGCCGTTCGCCTGTGTGACCTCAAGCTGGCGCAGCAGCCGGCACTGGCCGGTCTGAAACACCTCAATCGGCTGGAGCAGGTGCTTGCCCGCTCCGAGTGGAGCGATGCATCCGTTACCGAAGGTCTGCTGCTTGATGGCGATGGTCGTCTTGTCTGCGCCACCGCAGCGAATATTTTCGCGGTGTTTGGCGATGACATTGTCACGCCGCCGGTTGAACGTTGCGGTGTGGCGGGTGTTGCGCGGGCTGAAGTGCTCGCGCTGGCTGGTGCCCGGGTGGCCGATCTGAACCTGGATCGACTGCGCGATGCCGACGAGGTCTTCCTCACGTCGGCGGTTCGGGGCATTCTCCCTGTCCGGGTTTTTGAGGCCCGACAGTGGCAGCCCGGTTCCGTGGTGCGTCGATTGCAGGCGCACTGGGGGGATCTTGGCCTGCCGTTACCGGGCGTAGCGCAGGGATTGACCGAATGAAAGTACGTGGCATCGCCGCCTGGCGTGTCGTTGCAGTAGTGGTGATCCTGGGCCTCGTGGCCGCAGGTGCGTGGCTGGGTTACGACTGGCATCGCTTTTCGCAGGCGCCGCTGGCCATTGGCACGACAGGGCAGAGCATTGACGTGCCGCGCGGCGCGTCGTTCAAGGACATCGTGCGCGAGTTGCGCCAGCGCCATGTTTCCACGGCCTCGCCGCTGTACTGGCGTGCACTGTCGTTTCAGATGCATGTATCCGGGCGCCTGCATGCCGGCGAGTTCGCCCTGGTGCCGGGCATGACGCCGCGCGACCTGCTGGCCAACATGGCCAGCGGCAAGGTCATGCAGCGCAATCTCACCATTGTGGATGGCTGGACATTTGCCGACATGCGTCGTGCGCTTGCCTCGGTCGACACCATTGCTCACGACACGGCTGGCCTGGATGATGCGGCGATCATGAAGCGTTTGGGTGCCGAAGGTGACATGCCCGAAGGGCGCTTCCTGCCTGAGACCTATGCGTATGTGAAGGGCGATACGGAATCGGCCATCATGAAGCGCGCGTATGTCGCCATGACCAAAACGCTGGATGCAGCGTGGGACAAGCGCGACAAGGACCTGCCCCTGGCCAGCTCCTACGAGGCGCTGATTCTGGCGTCCATCGTGGAGAAGGAAACCGGCCGGGCCGACGAGCGCCCGCGCATCGCCGGCGTCTTCGTGCGGCGCCTGCGCCTGCACATGCTGTTGCAGACCGATCCCAGTGTCATCTATGGACTGGGCGCCAGCTACGATGGCAACGTGCACAAGCGCGACCTGACCACCGACACGCCGTACAACACCTATACCCGCGCGGGCCTGCCGCCCACGCCCATCGCTTTGCCGGGCAAGGCGGCGATTGAGGCGGCGTTGCATCCTGCTGACGGCACGGAGCTGTACTTCGTCGCGAAAGGCGACGGCAGTCATGTGTTCTCATCCACTCTCGACGAGCACAATAAGGCCGTCGCCTGTTTCCAGTTGAAGCGTTGCCAGTGAATTCATCGAAATCCATCACACGCGGTCGTCTCATCACGCTGGAAGGCGGCGAGGGCGCGGGCAAAAGCACGCTGCTGGCGGGGCTGCGCGAGCACCTGCGCGCTCACGGTGTAGAGCCGGTCATGACCCGCGAACCGGGCGGCACGCCCGTCGGCGAAGCCATCCGCGCCATCGTGCTGGATGCGGCGCAGACTCACCTGTTTGCCGAAGCCGAGCTGTTGCTGATGTTCGCGTCGCGCGCGCAACTGGTTCGCGAGGTCATCGAGCCGGCATTGGCCGCAGGCCACTGGGTGCTCTGCGACCGCTTCACTGATGCCAGTTATGCCTATCAGGGTGGTGGTCGCGGACAGCCTGTGCAGCGCATTGCCGATCTTGAGCAGTGGGCAGTGGCGGGCGTCGTGCCCGATGTCACGCTGCTGCTTGATCTGCCCGTCAGTGACGGCCGCGCGCGTGCTGCGGGTCGCGGTGAGGCGGATCGCATCGAGGTGGAAGGCGACTCCTTCTTTGAACGCATCCGCGAAACCTATCGCGCCCGCGCCCATGCCGACCCCGCCCGTTTCCGCCTGCTGGACGCCAGCGACACGCCATTGGGCGTGCTTTCGCAGGCAGCCCTGGCACTGGCGCCACTTTTTGACGAGGTAACGCCGTGACATTGCGACCGTGGCACGACGAAGCCTGGCAGCGCCTTCAGGCGCGCCGCCAGCGCGATGCACTGCCGCACGCCTTGTTGCTCGCCGGCCCTGCGGGGCTTGGCAAACGCGAATTCCTGACCGCCTTCGTCCAGGGGCTGCTCTGCCAGAATCCGCACGACGGCATGCCCTGCGGGGAGTGCCGCAGCTGCCACTTCTTCGTGGCAGGCACGCATCCTGACTTTGTCCGCCTGAGCTTCGGCCTGCGCAAGGATGGTGTGCAGCGCAGCGAGATCGTGGTCGATCAGATTCGCGAGCTGTCGCAGCGGCTGGCCATGTCCAGCCAGTTCGGTGGCTGGCAGGTCGCTACCATCGACCCGGCAGACGCCATGAATGCGGCGGCCGCCAACGCGTTGCTGAAAACGCTGGAAGAGCCTTCCACGGCCACCCTGCTGGTGTTGGTGGCGGATGCGCCGTCGCGGCTTCCTGCCACGATCCGCAGTCGTTGCCAGCGCATCGACTTTGTTGCTCCCTCGCCGGAAGAATCGCTGGCGTGGCTCACGGCGCAGGGCGTGCGCGATCCGTCGGCGGCGTTGCTCGCGGCGGGGGGCAATCCAGGGCTGGCGCAGGCCTGGGCTGCCGATGGCGCCCTCAAGCAGCGTTCTGAAGTGCGCGGTGACCTTCAGGCCCTGGCGACGGGCCGTGGTGACGCGGTCGAAATGGCCAGGCGCTGGCAAGGTGCCGATCCGGCACGCTACCTCTGGTTTGCGGCACAGGCGGCCACCGACGAACTGCGTGCCCGGGCCGAAGGGCGCAAACCGCCGCTCGACAGCGCCCTCAGTGACGAAGCGCTGGATGACTGGTATGGCCTCGCCAACCGGGCGCGTGAGTCATTGCGTGGCCCGCTTCGCGCGGATCTGGTGCTGCTGGAATTGCTCGCGGCCTGGCATTGATGCCAACTCCCGATCTCATGCTGGACGCCTCGACCCGTCTGCTGGTCGTGTCGCCTCATCCGGACGACGAGTCGTTGGCGGCTGGTGTGCTGATCCAGCGTGTACTGGCGGCCGGCGGTCGGGTCGACGTGCTGTTGCTCACCGATGGGGACGACAACCCATGGCCGCAGCGCTGGATGGAGCGCCGCCTGGTCATCGATGCCGCTGCGCGCAAACGCTGGGGCGTGCGGCGGCGCGCCGAGGTGGAGGGCGCGCTCGCGACCCTTGGCCTGTCGGCAGACTCCCTGCATGCCCTTGGCTGGCACGACATGGGCGTGACGACCGAGCTGCGCCAGCGCCACGGCAAATCGGTAGACGCCATCGGGCGGTTGCTGGAGTCGATCCGGCCGGACCTCATCGTGCTGCCGTCCCTGAAAGACACCCACCCCGATCACAGTGCCGGTCACGTGCTCGCCCGCCTGGCGCTTGCGCGCAAGGGCATGGCTGCGCGCGTGCTTACCTTCCACGTGCATGGCAAGACGCCCGATCCGGTCACCCTGGTGCTGCCGCATGACGCAGCGCTTCAGTCGGCCAAGCGTCAGGCTGTGCTTGCCCACGTCAGCCAGGTCACCCTCAGTCGTCGGCGCATGCTGGCCCTGGCCGGGCGGCCGGAGGCGTTCGCCAGCCTCGTCGCGCAGAAGGCGAACCGGCGGCTTGTGCTGCCCTGGCGGCCTTCGGCGTGGTGGCAGAAGCGGCTGCGCCTCATTGCTGCGGACGATCTGGGTGTGCGCGACATGGCCTGGCACGAGGCACCGCTGGAGCGGGTAGGGGAGGACTGGGTGCTTCTGTTGCGCGATGCCCCGGGGCCCTCTTTTGTGAAGCTCACCGCCGACATCGCCTCGCCCTGGATCTTCGACCACTTTGGCTGGGTCGAAGGGCAGGGCTGATCTGGCCGGCTGGCGGCGCAGGGGATACGCGGCGCTTGTCGGCAGGCCTGCCCCGTCGCTACGATGGCTGTGACCCCGGGGACCCTTTCGAATGACTCATCCAGTAGCCGCGCCTCGTCAGGGCATTCTGTCCCTGAAGATCAAGGACGTGAACGCCCTCTACATTGCCTACATGCCCTTCCTGAAGGGTGGCGGCCTGTTCGCACCCACGGCGCAGCGTTACAACCTTGGCGATGAGGTCGTGCTGCTGGTGACCCTGATCGACGAGAACGAGCGACTTTCCGTGGCTGGCAAGGTGGTCTGGATCACCCCGATTGGCGCTCAGGGCAACCGTACTGCGGGAATTGGCGTGCAGTTCAACGAAACGGGCGACGGCGAAGCGGCCCGCGCACGCATCGAAGCCCTGCTTGCAGGCACCCTTTCTTCCGAGCGTCCGACCCAGACGATGTAACCGTTTCCGTCACATCCGCAGGTGTAACACGGAGTAGTTGCGAGCCAGACGCATTTACGTTTGGCCAATCACGCATTTGCAGCAGAAAAGATGCGCTTTTTCCGCGTTAAAGGCTTGTCGGAATACCTGCACGGACTGGTACAATAGATCGGTTCCCAACTTTGATTGTGGATATCTGGAGCCGTCAGCGTGCCTAGGGCGCGTGACTGGGTCGTTCCTTTTTTGGATCGATCCGATCGGACGACTCCAGCGCCCCTAGCCGGACCGCTCGTCCCCCGCCGACGGTCACTGATGCGCCGCATGGCGCGGAGGTACGCTGAATCGTGCTTGCCCAATACTGGCCCGTCCTGTTGTTCATCGCCGTTGCTGCCGGCCTGGGCATCGTTCTGCTTCTGATCGGCTTGCTTGCCGGTCCCCGCCGACCCGACGCTGAAAAGCTCTCGCCGTACGAGTGTGGCTTTGAGGCGTTTGAAGACGCGCGCATGAAGTTCGACGTGCGCTATTACCTCATAGCGATCCTCTTCATTATTTTCGACCTCGAAATCGCGTTCCTGTTTCCGTGGGCCGTGGTCTTCGACAAGATCGGCGCGATTGCGCTGATTGAGATGGCGCTGTTCCTGGCGCTGCTGGTGGTCGGTTTTGCTTACGTGTGGAAGAAGGGAGCGCTCGAATGGGAGTGATGTCCAGCATCGACCGGGTGATGCACAACCCGGAGCCGCTCAATCTCGTTGACGACATCCTTCGTCCGAACGGTGAGCACCCCGTCGTCCAGCGCGGTTTTGGCGTCACCAGCATCGACGCGCTGATGAACTGGGCGCGTACCGGTTCCATGTGGCCCATGACCTTCGGTCTGGCCTGCTGTGCCGTTGAAATGATGCACGCGGGCGCTGCGCGTCTGGATCTTGACCGCTACGGCGTCATTTTCCGTCCCAGCCCGCGTCAGTCCGACGTCATGATCGTGGCCGGCACCCTGGTCAACAAGATGGCTCCCGCGCTGCGCAAGGTCTATGACCAGATGCCCGAGCCGAAGTGGGTCATCTCCATGGGGTCGTGCGCCAACGGTGGCGGTTACTACCACTATTCCTATTCCGTGGTTCGCGGTTGTGACCGCATCGTGCCTGTGGACATCTACGTGCCGGGCTGCCCGCCCACGGCCGAAGCCCTGATCCACGGCATTCTGCAGTTGCAGAAAAAGATCCGTCGCACCCACACGATCGCGCGATAAAGGGCTGTCATGAGCGCTATTCCACAGACCTCGCTGGTCGAACGGCTTGCCGCGCGTTTCGGCGACATGCTGGCCGTGACCGTTGCCCGCAACGAAGTCACTGCCGAACTCGCCGCCGCTGACCTGATCGCCGTCGCTACCGCACTGCGTGATGAAGCGGATTTCCGCTTCAGCACCCTCATTGACGTGTGCGGCATCGACTATCTGAGCTACGGCCAGACCGAATGGGACACCGACACCGCACAGGGCGACAGCTTCTCCCGTGGCGTTGAAGGCCAGACCGTCGGTCGCTTCACATGGGCGGAGCGTCCGCGCAACGTCGAGCAGCCGCGCCGCTTTGCTGCCGTCATTCATCTGCTGTCGCTGGACAACAACCAGCGCATCCGCCTTCGCGTGTTCTGCGACGACGATGCGTTCCCGGTCGTTCCGTCCGTGACCGCGATCTGGCCGGGTGCCGACTGGTTCGAGCGCGAGGCGTTCGATCTGTTCGGCATCATCTTCGAAGGTCACCCCGATCTTCGCCGCATCCTTACCGACTACGGTTTTGTCGGCCACCCGTTCCGCAAGGACTTTCCGCTTATCGGAAACGTCGAAGTGCGCTACGACGCCGAGCAGAAGCGAGTTGTCTACGAACCGGTTTCGATCGAACCGCGCGTGCTTGTCCCGCGCACGATCCGTAACGACGCCGATCTTGATCAGGCCAAGGCGGAAGCCGCCGATCGCTGGCGGGAGAACTGAGCCATGCAAGAGATCCGCAATTACACGATGAACTTCGGCCCGCAGCATCCCGCGGCCCACGGCGTGCTGCGCCTGGTGCTGGAGATGGATGGCGAAACCGTGGTTCGCGCCGATCCGCATGTGGGCCTCCTGCATCGCGGCACCGAGAAGCTGGCTGAGTCCAAGCCCTTCAACCAGTCGATCGGCTACATGGATCGTCTGGATTACGTGTCCATGATGTGCAACGAGCACGCCTATGTGCGCGCCATCGAAGGCCTCATGGGCATCGAGGCGCCCATTCGTGCGCAGTACATCCGCACGATGTTCGACGAAATCACCCGCATCCTGAATCACCTGATGTGGGTCGGTTCCAATGCGCTCGATCTGGGCGCGATGGCCGTGATGCTTTACGCGTTCCGCGAGCGCGAAGAGCTTATGGACGTCTACGAGGCAGTGTCGGGCGCGCGCATGCACGCCACGTACTACCGCCCGGGCGGCGTCTACCGCGATCTGCCGGACCAGATGTCGAAGTACCGCGAGTCGCCGTGGCACAAGGGCGCTGATCTGAAGCGCCTGAACGCATGGCGCGAAGGCTCGATGCTCGACTACCTGACCGAGTTCACGGCGGACTTCCCGAAGCGCATCGACGAATACGAAAGCCTGCTCACCAACAACCGTATCTGGAAGCAGCGTACGGTCGGCATCGGCGTCATTTCGCCGGAGAAGGCGAAGGCATGGGGCATGACCGGTGCGATGCTGCGTGGTTCGGGCATCGAATGGGATCTGCGCAAGAAGCAGCCGTATGCCGCCTATGCGGATATGGATTTCGACATTCCGCTTGGCGTGAATGGCGACTGCTACGACCGCTATCTGGTCCGCGTCGAGGAAATGCGCCAGTCCAACCGCATCATTCAGCAGTGCGTGGCGTGGCTCAAGGCCAACCCGGGCCCGGTGATGGTGCAGAACTACAAGGTTGCGCCGCCCAGCCGCGAAGAAATGAAGACCGACATGGAAGCGCTGATCCATCACTTCAAACTCTTCACCGAAGGGTATGGCGTGCCGGCCGGCGAAATCTATTCGGCTGTCGAAGCGCCCAAGGGTGAATTCGGCTGCTATCTCGTTTCCGACGGTGCCAACAAGCCGTTCCGCGTGCATCTGCGCGCGCCGGGTTTTGCGCATCTGTCGTCCATGGACGCTGTCGTCAGGGGCCACATGCTGGCCGACGTGGTCGCCATGATCGGTACCTACGACCTCGTCTTCGGCGAAGTCGATCGCTGAGGCGATGGAGTAAAAGACTATGAAAGCCACCGGAAATTTCGAGCAGGTCAAGGATGTCGATCCTCTTGCCGTGCTCAACGATCACACCCGTCAGCACATCGACCATTGGGTGACCAAGTTCCCGCCGGATCGCAAGCGCTCGGCGCTGATCCAGTCGCTGATGGGCGCGCAGGAGCAGAACAACGGCTACCTCACCGACGAGCTGATCGCCGCCGTCGCGAAGTACCTCGACCTGCCGACCATCTGGGCCTATGAGGTTGCCAGCTTCTACTCGATGTTCGAGACGAAGCCGGTTGGCCGCAACAACGTGGCCATCTGCACGAACATCTCGTGCTGGCTGAACGGTGCGGAAGGCCTGGTGCGTCACTGCGAAGGCAAGCTCGGCATCAAGTCGGGCGAAAGCACCGCCGATGGCCGCATCTACCTCAAGCAGGAAGAAGAGTGCCTTGCGGCGTGCTGCGGCGCGCCGATGATGGTCGTCAACGGTCATTACCACGAGCATCTCACGACCCAGAAGGTCGATGAGATTCTTGACGGTCTGAAGTGAGGTTACGGTAATGGCAACGACAACCGGACCCGTCGGTCCCGCACCGCAAGACCACCAGGTCGTTTATACGACCCTGCATTTCGACAAGCCGTGGGCGCTCGACAGCTACCTGAAAATGGATGGCTACAAGGCGTGGCGCAAGATTCTGGCCGAGAAGCCGGACCCGGCTGCCCTGATCGAAGAAATCAAGAAAAGCTCGCTGCGCGGCCGCGGCGGCGCAGGCTTTCCCACCGGTCTGAAGTGGTCCTTCATGCCGCGTACGGCGCCGGGTCAGAAGTACATCCTGTGCAACTCCGATGAATCGGAGCCGGGTACGTGCAAAGACCGCGACATCCTGCGCTTCAACCCGCACGCCGTGATCGAAGGCCTGGCCATTGCGTGCTATTGCACCGGCTCGACCGTCGCTTACAACTACCTGCGCGGTGAGTTCCACCACGAGCCGTTCGAGCACTTCGAGGAAGCGCTCAAGGAAGCCTACGAAGCCGGTCTGCTGGGCAAGGGCATCGACGGCACCGACATTGACGTGGACATCTACGGTGCACTGGGCGCAGGCGCTTACATCTGCGGCGAAGAAACCGCGCTGATGGAGTCGCTGGAAGGCAAGAAGGGCCAGCCGCGCTTCAAGCCGCCGTTCCCGGCAGGCTTCGGTCTGTATGGCCGTCCCACCACCATCAACAACACCGAAACGTATGCTTCGGTGCCGGCCATCCTGCGCAACGGTGCCGACTGGTTCCTCAATCTGGGCAAGCCGAACAACGGTGGCCCGAAGATCTTCTCGGTGTCTGGCCACGTCGCCAAGCCGGGCAACTTCGAGATCCGCCTCGGCACGCCGTTCGCAGACCTGCTGGCCATGGCCGGCGGCATGCGTCCGGGTCGCAAGCTGAAAGCGTGCATCCCCGGCGGTTCGTCGATGAAAGTGCTGACGGCCGACGAAATCATGGCCTGCACCATGGACTACGACTCGCTGCAGAAGGCGGGTTCGGGTCTGGGTTCCGGCGCTGTGATCGTGATGGACGACACCACCTGCATGGTGCGCGCCACCCAGCGCATTTCGCGCTTCTACAAGGCTGAGTCCTGCGGTCAGTGCACCCCGTGCCGTGAAGGCACCGGCTGGATGTACCGCGTGCTTACCGGCATCGTGGAAGGCCGCGGCACGCAGGAAGACCTGCACCGTCTTAAAGCCATTGCCGGCCAGATCGAAGGCCACACCATCTGCGCGTTCGGCGAAGCCGCCGCGTGGCCGGTGCAGGGCATGCTTGCCAAGTTCTGGAGCGAGTTCGAGTACTACATCGAACACGGCCACTCGATTGTGGACGCGCCCTCCGAAGCCAACCGTGGAGTCGCTGCATGAGTGCGCAGCCCGTAGCCAACACCGCGCCGGATCTGGTCAACATCGAGATCGATGGCGTTCCGGTGCAGGTAGCCAAAGGGTCGATGATCATCCAGGCCGCTGATGCGGTCGGTATCGCCATCCCGCGTTTCTGTTATCACCGCAAGCTTCCGATTGCCGCCAATTGCCGCATGTGCCTGGTGGAAATCGAGAAGATGCCCAAGCCGGCCCCGGCATGTGCCACGCCGGTAGGCGAGGGCATGAAGGTGTTCACGAAGAGTGACAAGGCGCTGAAGTCGCAGCGCAACGTCATGGAATTCCTGCTCATCAACCATCCGCTGGACTGCCCGATCTGCGATCAGGGCGGCGAGTGCGAGTTGCAGGACGTGTCGCTGGGTTATGGCCGTTCGGTGTCCCGTTACAACGAGCGCAAGCGCTCGGTGGCTGACGAGAACCTCGGGCCGCTGATCGCAACGGAAATGACCCGCTGCATCCAGTGCACGCGCTGCGTCCGCTTCACCAGCGAAATCGCCGGCACGTACGAACTGGGCGGCATGAGCCGCGGCGAAAACCTTGAGATCGGCACGTACATCGGCAAGACCATCGAAAGCGAACTGTCGGGCAACATCATCGACGTTTGCCCCGTGGGCGCGCTGACCAACAAGCCGTTCCAGTTCCAGGCACGCGCCTGGGAACTCGTTGCACGTCCGGGCGTGGGCTACCACGACGCGCTGGGCTCCAACCTGTGGATGCACACCCGTCGTGGCGAAGTGCTGCGTGCGGTGCCGCGCGACAACGAAAACATCAACGAATGCTGGCTCTCCGACCGTGACCGCTACAGCCATCAGGGCCTGTACTCGGCAGATCGCGTGAAGTCGCCGATGGTCAAGCGCAACGGCACCTGGTCGGCAACGACCTGGGAAGATGCGCTGAGCGTGGCCGCTGAAGCACTGCGCAGCGTTGCCGGTTCGGAACTCGGCTTCCTGGTCAACGGCGCCACGTCCAACGAAGAAGGTGAACTGCTGGTTCGCCTGGCCCGCGGTCTTGGCAGCGCGCACGTTGACCATCGCCTGCGTCAGCTCGACTTCGCCGACAACGCGTTTGCGCGTCCGTTTGCGATGCCGGTCGCCGCCATCGACAAGGTGAACGCAGCGCTGCTCGTCGGATCGGATCTGCGCCACGAAGTGCCGTTGCTCAACCACCGCCTGCGTCAGGCCGTGAAGAAGGGCGCGAAGGTCTTCGCGGTCAACCCGGCCCACTTCAACTTCAACTATCCGCTGGCGGGTGAATCCGTCGCGGCGCCGCACGCCCTGGTACGCGAACTGGCCCTGCTCGGCAAGGCTGCTTCGGAGGCCGGTTCGTCGGTGCCCGAGTCGCTGGCTTCGGCATTCGCCGGTGTGGAAACCACCGACGCTCACCGCGCTGCGTTCAAGGCGCTGTCCGGTGAGGGCAGTGTGGTGCTGTTCGGCCATGCCGCTGCCACGCATCCGGAAGCCTCCTGGCTGCGTGCCATCGCCCGCTTCATCGCCACGGCCAGCGGCGCGGCGTTCAACGAAATTCCGGTCGGCGCCAACGCGCTGGGCCTGGCTTCGGTGGGCGTGCTGCCGACGGCTGGCGGCCTGGATGCGCGTGGCATGCTCGTGCAGGCTCGCAAGGGCTATGTGTTGTTCAACGTGGAGCCGCCGCATGACTTCGCGGATGGCGCCCTTGCGCAGCAGGCCATGCACTCGGCACAGACCGTCGTTGCTTTCGCCGCTTACGCGTCGGATGCACTGAAGGACTCGGCCGATGTGATCCTGCCGATCGGTCTCACGCCGGAAATCGACGCGACCCTGGTCAACGTCGACGGCACGGTGCAGACGCTGCAGTCCGGTGCGAAAGCCCCGGGCGACGCACGTCCGGGCTGGCGCGTGCTTCGCGCGCTGGGCGGCATGCTGGGCGTGGCTGGCTTCGAGTTCGACGATCTGGCGGGTCTGCGTGCAGGCCTTACCGAGCGTCCCTCGCAGGCTCGTCAGGAACTGGCATCGCGCAGTAGCGCCGACGTCACGTTCTCGCGTCTGGCCACGCTTCCGATCTACCGTGCTGACGCTGTGCTTCGTCGTGCCGGCGCCCTGAACTCCCACCCGCTTAACCGCGCCGCCGCCGCCCGCATGAATGCGGACGACGCGCAGCGTCTGGGTCTGGTGGATGGTGGTCAGGCCCGCATCGCCGAAAACGTGGTGCTGCCGGTTGTCATCGACAAGGCCGTTCCGGCTGGCGCGATCTGGCTGGAAAGCGCACATATCGAAACCGCCATGCTGCCCCCGTACGGCGCGGCCATCACTGTGAGCAAGGCGTAATCCATGGGCGCGCAACTTATTGATCACGTACTTCTCCCGGTCGTCTACATCCTGGCCATCGTTCTGCCGCTGGTGCTTGCGGTGGCGATGTTCGTGTACTGGGAGCGCAAGGTCCTCGGCTGGATGCACGTGCGCATGGGGCCCAACAAGGTGGGCCCGCTCGGCCTGCTTCAGGCTTTTGCTGACGTCGTCAAACTGCTGATCAAGGAAGTCGTCCTTCCGACCAACGCGAACAAGTTCCTGTACTACCTGGCACCGATGCTGGCACTGGTGCCGGCGCTGGCTGCCTGGGCCGTGCTTCCGTTCAGCCCGGGTGTGGTGCTGGCAGACGTCAACGCCGGTGTGCTCTACCTGCTCGCGATGACCTCGATGGGCGTGTACGGCATCCTTCTGGCAGGCTGGGCATCGAACTCGCGCTACGCGCTGCTCGGTGCACTGCGTGCCACGGCACAGGTGATCTCGTACGAACTGGCAATGGGCATGTCCATCGTGTGCGTGCTGGTGCTGACGGGCAGCCTGAACCTCACGGCCATCGTGGACGCGCAGGCCGGCTCGAAGGGCATCCTCGACTGGTTCTTCATCCCGCTGCTGCCGGTGTTCGTCATCTACTTCATCTCCGGTGTGGCCGAAACCAATCGCGCCCCGTTCGACGTGGCCGAAGGTGAGTCGGAAATCGTCGCCGGCTTCCACGTGGAGTATTCGGGTTCGGCGTTCGCGCTGTTCTTCCTCGCCGAATACGCGAACATGATCCTGATCAGCTTCCTGGCTTCGATCCTGTTCCTGGGGGGCTGGCTGTCGCCGATCCCCGCATCGGTGCCCTATTTGGGTCACGGTGGCTTCCACTGGCTGTTCATCAAGGCCTTCCTTTTTGCCTTCCTCTTCCTGTGGTTCCGCGCCAGTTTCCCGCGCTACCGCTACGACCAGATCATGCGTCTGGGTTGGAAGGTGTTCATTCCCATCACCATCGTCTGGGTCCTCGTCGCCGGCTGCATGAAGTATTTCGGCTGGGTCACCATCGGCACGGGAGCCTGATTAAGCCATGTCCCGCGTAACTCATTACTTTAAGAGCCTTCTGCTCATTGAACTGTTCCAGGGCATGGGTCTGACCATGCGCTACATGTTCAAGCCGAAGTACACCGTGCGCTATCCGATGGAGCACATTCCGAAGTCGAACCGCTTCCGCGGTCTGCACGCGCTGCGTCGCTACGCCAATGGCGAAGAGCGCTGCATCGCCTGCAAGCTGTGCGAAGCGGTGTGCCCGGCTCTGGCCATCACCATCGACTCCGCTCCGCGCGAGTCGGACGGCCAGCGTCGTACCACGCGTTACGACATCGACCTGTTCAAGTGCATCTTCTGCGGTTTCTGCGAAGAGAGCTGCCCGGTGGATTCGATCGTCGAAACCGCCGTGCACGAGTACCACTTCGAACAGCGTGGCGAGAACGTCGTCACCAAGGCGCAGCTTCTGGCCATTGGTGACCGTTTCGAGCAGGACATCGCCGCTGCCCGCGCTCAAGACGCGGCGTACCGTTGAGCGCCGAGGATAAGAGCCGATGAATACCGACCTGCTTCAACTCCTCTGTTTCTACCTCTTCGGTGGCGTCGCCGTGATTGGCGCCCTGATGGTCATCACCCTGCGCAATTCGGTTCACGCCGTGCTGTCGCTGGTGCTGACCTTCTTCAGCATGGCCTGCGTCTGGCTGCTGGCTGAAGCGGAGTTCCTTGCCATCGCCCTTGTCGTCGTTTACGTCGGCGCGGTCATGGTGCTGTTCCTCTTCGTGGTGATGATGCTCGACATCAAGCAGGAGGTCGTCCGCGAGGGCTTCATCCGTTACCTGCCGGTGGGTGTCGTGGTGGCGGTGGTCATGCTGGTCGAAATGCTGGCCATGATCGGCGTCCGTGCGATGCACGCCCACACGCTGGGTGCCAACCCCGCAGGTGCATCCAATGTGGCCTGGCTGGGCAAGGCGCTGTACACGCAGTTCCTGCTGCCGTTTGAAATCGCCGCACTCATTCTTACCGTGGGTATCGTCGCCGCCGTGGCGCTGACGCTGCGCCAGCGCGCAGGTGTCCGTCACCAGACCGCATCGCAGCAGGTTGCCGTCCGGGCTACCGACCGCGTCCGTGTCGTGAAGATGGCTGTTGAGCAGCCCGCTTCCGTGCTGCCGGCCCCGGTCGTCGAACCGACGCAGGAGAACGCACCGTGATTACGCTTTCCCACTACATCGTGCTCGGCGCCATTCTGTTCTGCATTGCCGTCGCCGGCATCTTCATCAACCGCAAGAACGTGATCGTGCTGCTCATGGCGATCGAGCTGATGCTCCTTGCGGTGAATACGAACTTCGTTGCCTTCTCGCGCTTCTTCGGCGATGTGGGCGGCCAGGTGTTCGTGTTCTTCATTCTCACCGTGGCTGCGGCGGAATCCGCCATCGGCCTGGCGATCCTGGTCCTGCTGTTCCGTAATCGCAGCACGATCAATGTCGCCGAAATCGACAGCATGAAGGGTTGAACCGATGAGTCTCTCGCTTTCGATCCTTCTGATCATTGCACTCGCGCCGCTGGCCGGCGCCGTGCTGGCCGGCCTCCTTGGCCGGGTGATCGGCAGGGCAGGGTCCCACACCGTCACCATTCTTGGTGTGGGCATCGCCTGTGGCCTGTCGATGTATGTGCTTTACCAGCTGGTCTGGGGCGGCGCCGAAAACTTCAACCAGGATGTCTACACCTGGTTTGAAATCGGCAAGCTTCACGTCAGCGTCGGCTTCATGGTTGATCGCCTCACTGCCATGATGATGGTCGTGGTCACTTTCGTGTCGCTGCTCGTGCACGTGTACACGATTGGCTACATGAGCGACGACCCGGGCTACCAGCGCTTTTTCAGCTACATCTCGCTCTTCACCTTCTCGATGTTGATGCTCGTCATGAGCAACAACTTCATGCAGCTGTTCTTCGGCTGGGAAGCAGTGGGCCTGGTGTCGTACCTGCTGATCGGCTTCTGGTACAAGCGTCCGACCGCGATCTTCGCCAACATGAAGGCGTTCCTGGTCAACCGCGTGGGTGACTTCGGCTTCCTGCTGGGCATCTCGGCCATCCTGTTCTTCCTGAACACGCTGGACTACCAGACCGCGTTCGACGCTGCTCCCACCCTGGTGGGCAAGACGCTGCAGATCACGCAGAACCATGCGTGGGACGCTGCCACCGTCATCGGCATCCTGCTGTTCATCGGCGCCATGGGCAAGTCCGCCCAGGTTCCGCTGCACGTGTGGCTGCCGGACTCGATGGAAGGCCCGACCCCCATCTCCGCGCTGATCCATGCCGCGACCATGGTCACGGCCGGCATCTTCATGGTGGCGCGCATGTCGCCCATCTTCGAGCTGACCGACACGGCACTGAGCTTCATCATGGTCATCGGTGCCACCACGGCACTGTTCACCGGCCTGATCGGTATCGTGCAGAACGACATCAAGCGCGTGATCGCGTACTCCACGCTGTCGCAGCTGGGCTACATGACCGTAGCGCTCGGTGTGTCTGCTTACAGCGGTGCCGTGTTCCACCTGATGACCCATGCGTTCTTCAAGGCGCTGCTGTTCCTGTGCGCCGGTTCGGTCATCATCGGCATGCACCACGAGCAGGACATGCGCTACATGGGTGGCCTGCGCAAGTACATGCCGATCACCTGGATCACTATGTGGATCGGTTCGCTGGCTCTGGCCGGTACGCCGTTCTTCTCGGGCTTCTACTCGAAGGACGCCATCATCGAGGCCGTGGGCGAGTCGCATCGCTGGGGTCATGGCTACGCTTACTTCTGCGTGATGGCCGGCGTGTTCGTCACGTCGCTGTACAGCTTCCGTCTGCTGTACATGACCTTCCACGGCAAGGAGCGCTTCAGGGTCGAGCACAAGAAGCATGGCCACGGCCATGACGCTCACCATGACGATGACCACGGTCACCACACGCCTGGCGTGCTGGAACATGCACCGCACGAGTCGCCGTGGGTTGTGACGCTGCCGCTGCTGCTGCTGGCCATTCCGTCCATCGCCATCGGCTTCCTCACCGCAGGCCCGATGCTTTACGGCAAGTGGTTCGGGAAGGCGATCCATGTGAACGAGGCCAACGATGTGCTGGCCGAGCTCAGTCATGAATTCCACAGCGCGTTCGCGGCCGGTATCCATGGCTTCAGCGCGTGGCCGTTCTGGCTGGCCTTTGCAGGCTTCGCCGTCGCCACCTATATCTACCTGTTCAATGTCGCGTTGGCCGGCAAGATCAAGAACGGCCTCAAGCCGATCTATGAACTGCTGAACCACAAGTACTGGATCGACGAACTCTACTTCGCGGTATTTGCCAGGGGCGGTGTTGCCCTGGGCAAGGGCCTGTCGAAGGTCGGCGAGGCCGCCATCATCGACGGCGCCATCGTCAATGGTTCGGCAAACCTGGTGCAGCGCATCGCCGGCGGTGTCCGCCGGGTGCAGTCCGGATTCCTCTTCCACTATGCGTTCGCCATGATCCTCGGTCTCATCCTGCTCCTCGGCGGGTTCTGGCTGATCGGGCAATAAGGGAAACGAGCTTTATGAATCATTTGCTCAGCCTGCTGATCTGGCTCCCGGTGCTCGGCGCCGTGCCGGTCCTGCTATGTGGCTCCAACCGTCCGTCCGCGGCGCGCTGGGTCGCGTTGCTGGTCTCGGTTGCCACGTTCGCCGCCAGCCTGGCCTTGCTGCCCGGGTACGACGCCGCCACCGGCACCATGCAGCTGGCGGAAAACGTCAGCTGGATTCCGTCGCTTGGCATCCACTACGCGCTCGCCGTTGACGGTATTTCCGTCGCGCTGATCGTGCTGACCAGCTTCGTCACGATCCTCGTGATCGTCGGCGCCTGGGAAGTCATCCAGGTCAAGACCCACCAGTACATGGCTGCCATGCTGGTGCTCGAAGGCCTGATGATCGGCGTGTTCTGCGCCACCGACGCGCTGCTGTTCTACGTGTTCTTCGAAGCCATGCTGATCCCGATGTTCATCATCATCGGTGTCTGGGGTGGTCCGCGTCGCGTATACGCCACGCTGAAGTTCTTCATCTACACGTTCTTCGGCTCCATCTTCATGCTGGTTGGCCTCATCTACCTGCACCACAAGACCGGCGGCAGCTTTGCCCTGGCCGACATGGCGCAGGTGAAGCTCAGCATGACCGAGCAGAGCTGGCTGTTCTTCGCGTTCCTGATCGCCTTCGCGGTCAAGGTGCCGATGGTGCCGGTGCACACCTGGCTGCCGGACGCCCACGTGGAAGCACCCACCGGTGGTTCGGTCGTGCTGGCCGCCATCATGCTGAAGATCGGTGGCTACGGCTTCCTGCGCTTCAGCCTGCCGATCGTGCCGGATGCGTCGGAAGCGTATGCATGGCTCATCATCGTGCTCAGCCTGCTGGCCGTGGTCTACATCGGCTACGTTGCGCTGGTGCAGGGCGACATGAAGAAGCTGGTGGCCTATTCGTCCATCGCTCACATGGGCTTCGTGACGCTGGGTATCTTCATCGCCTTCCTGCTGGTTCGCGAAACCGGCAACACCGAGGCCGCGCGCCTCGGCATGCAGGGCGCCATGGTGCAGATGATTTCGCACGGCTTCATTTCCGGCGCGATGTTTACCTGTATCGGCGTGCTGTATGACCGCCTGCACACCCGTCAGATCAAGGACTACGGCGGCGTCATCAACGTGATGCCGTGGTTTGGCCTGTTCTATGTGCTGTTCGCCATGGCCAACAGCGGCCTGCCGGGCACCAGCGGTTTCGTCGGCGAGTTCATGGTCATCCTGGCCGCGTTCAGCGCGAACCCGTGGATTGCACTGTTTGCAGCGTTCACGCTGATCATTGGCGCGGCGTACACGCTGTGGATGGTGAAGCGCGTTCTCTGGGGCGACATCACCAACCCGCACGTCGCGGAAATGAAGGACATCAACGGTCGCGAGATCTTCGTGCTGTCCTCGTTCGCCGCCGCCGTCCTGCTGTTCGGTATCTGGCCGCAGCCCCTCGTGCACCTGATGGACGCGTCCGTCGCTCGCATTGTCGAGCAGCTGGCGCTGACCAAAGTCTGAGCAGGAAGTATTCATGCCCAACGTCAATGACATCCTGATCCTGCTCCCCGAGATTTATCTCGTGGTCGCAGCGTGCGTGCTGCTGCTACTGGACGCGTTTCTCAAGCCTGCCCAGAAGGGCGTTATCCACTGGCTGGGCATCATTGTCCTGCTGGTCGCCGCCTGGCTGGTGATCGACGGCCAGCCGCCGCAGAGCGTGACCGCCTTTGGTGGCATGTTCATCCGCGACGGTGTTGCCGAAATCCTGAAGGTCTTCTCGCTTCTGGTCACGGCACTGATCTTCGTCTATGCCCGTCCGTACCTGCGCGACCGTGCGATTCCGTTCGGCGAGTTCTACACGCTGACCATCTTTGCGACGGTCGGCATCCTGTTCCTGATTTCGGCTGGCAGCCTTGTCACCGTGTATCTGGGCCTGGAACTGCTGACGCTGTCGTCGTATGCACTGGTGGCACTGAATCGTGACTCCCCGTTGTCGTCCGAAGCGGCCATCAAGTACTTCGTGCTTGGCGCGCTGGCTTCCGGTTCGCTGCTGTACGGCATGTCGATGGTTTACGGCGCAACGCACAGCCTTGATCTGGCCACCATCCATGCCGCCGTTGGCAGCACGGAATGGCCGCAGCTGCTGACCTTCGGCCTGATCTTCATGATCGTGGGCATCGGCTTCAAGCTGGGCGCGGCTCCGTTCCACATGTGGATTCCGGACGTCTATCAGGGCGCCCCGACCTCGGTCACGATCTTCATCGGTTCGGCACAGAAGCTCGCTGCATTCGCCATGGCCTACCGCCTGCTGGCAACCGGCATGGGCAGCGTCGGCGTGGCAGGTGGCAGCGAAGTGCTGGTGCACCAGTGGCAGCTGATGATCGCCGTGCTGGCGGTGCTTTCGCTGGCCATCGGTAACCTCGTGGCCATCGTGCAGACGAATCTCAAGCGTCTGCTTGCTTACTCCACCATTTCGCACATGGGTTACCTGCTCATCGGCCTGGTCAACGCCACGCCGGAAGGTTATTCGGCAGCGATGTTCTATGCGATCAGCTACGCGCTCACCAGCGCCGCAGCCTTCGGCATCATTCTCGCCCTGGCTCGTGCCGGCTTTGAATGCGAAGAGATCGACGACCTGAAGGGCCTGAACCAGCGTTCGCCGTGGTTCGCCTTCCTGATGCTGCTGGTGATGTTCTCGCTGGCTGGCGTGCCGCCGCTGTTTGGCTTCTACGGCAAGCTGCTGGTGCTGGAGTCGGCCATCAACGCAGGCATGCTGTGGCTCGCCATCGTGGGTGCGGTTGCCGCGATCATCGGTCTGTACTACTACCTGCGCGTGGTCAAGGTCATGTACTTCGACAAGCCGACCGAAGGCACGGACGTTCGTCCGCAGTCTGACTTGTCGGTTCGCTGGGTGCTTTCGCTCAATGCACTCGCGCTGCTGGTCCTCGGTTTTACCTGGGGTCCGCTGTTCGCGTGGTGTCAGAAAGCATTTGTATAAAGTGAGAGGAGGGCGCCGAAAGGCGCCTTCTTTTTATGCGTGATGCAACGTCGCCACACCGTCGCAAAAATAGTTTCGTGCAATCGCAACAAATGGCTTGCAACAATCGAGCCACCTACCTATAATTGCTGAATCTGATGCGGGGTGGAGCAGTCTGGCAGCTCGTCGGGCTCATAACCCGAAGGTCGCAGGTTCGAATCCTGCCCCCGCTACCAGTTTTCTAAAAGGCGCGAACCACCGGTTCGCGCCTTTTTCTTTGCGCGCGATATTCGTCCACACGAACGTCCCAACAAGCGCGCTTGTGATCGACTCGCCATTTTCCACGTTGCGGCCGCAGCGCAGGCGCTCGTGGAACAAGTTCGCCTGTCGCCATAAGATAGGCTCTGCGGATCACTGAGCGGGGGGCGACATGCGCAAGGAATGGATCGTGGTAGTGGCCATGCTGGTGACAGCGTGTGCGCCGGTTCGACCTTCGATCAAGGATCAGGCAATGCTTTCGCCGGCAGCAGGGCGTTACCCGGTGACCGTTGAACGGGGCACGTGGGTGGGTGTGGATTCGCTTCCGCTGGGCGTCTACGTTGACCGCAAGCTCGTTGCTACGGTGGGTGGTGGTCAGATGGTGACGATGTATATCGAAGAAGGGCGGCATTCGATTGGCGTTGGTCCCGACGATGGCGTTCCCGAAGCCCTCGTGCCAGACAACGAACTGGCCATTGATGTGTCCAGCACCTCAAAGCCCATCCTTCATGCAAGCGTGGCGTCCATGGGTTACGGTGGCTGGAAGCTGGAGCGCGTCGCGCAATAAACTTCGGTTCTGCATCGCATCAGAAGGAGCGTGTCGTGGACTGGGGCGCCATCATCACCGACAACGCATCCACGACGGCCGTGGGTCTGTTGATTGTGCTCGTATCGTTCAACCGATATCTGGGAATGATCTGGCCGCTCGCACTGGTAATGCCATGGGTGCCCGTTTTGGCCACCGCGTATGCGGGGTATCCGGTGACGGTGTTCTTCTGGAGCTACGTGCCCCTGGGTATGGCCGTCTATATCCGCATCAAGGTGGGCGCGTTTCCCCGCCAATGAGCAGTCGCCTTTTGTGGAGCGAGCTTGTTCGCGATACACGCATCAGCGTGTCATCAGATAGTTTGCCACGGCGTCATATGCGGGCAACGAGGTCGGGTCATTCGCCGAATTGCTGGCGATCGGATGGGATGAGAATCGGGCGATAACCATATCGGCCGCGGGGTCAACGTAGATGGCCTGGCCGTACACGCCGCGCGCCATGAAGGCGCCATGCGGGTTGTGCGTCACCCACCACATGTCACGATAGCTCCAGCCTTGCAGGGGCTGATAGCCGGCTTTCTTGAATGCGGCCTTATCGCCACCCCGGCGAATGTCGTCAACGACGCTTTGCGGAAAGAGGCGCTGGCCATGGATGACGCCGCCACCGAGCATCAGCTGGCCCAGGCGTGCCATGTCGCGAAGGCCGGCATTGAGACCGCCGCCAGCGAACGGCGTGCCGATGGAGTCGACGGTGTAATAGGCGTCCTGTTCGGCACCCATCTTGCTCCAGATGCGTTCGGACAGCAGTTGCGCAACCGACTTTCCGGACACCCGCGCAATGATCCAGCCAAGTGCATCGCTGTTGATGGTTTTGTATCCGAAGGCGGCGCCATGCGTGCCTTCTTTAGTGACCGTCTTCAAATAGTCGAAATACGTGCGTGGTCCGGTGTAATCGGCTGGCTTGGGAAGAGGGTTGCCGGCCGCTGAATACGTCCAGACATCGGCGTCGGGGTCAGCATAGTCTTCGCTGTATTTCAGGCCGGTGGTCATGTCGAGCACCTGACGGACGGTGGCATCACCGAATGCGCTGTTGGCAAGTTCCGGCACAATGCTTTTGACGCGCGCAGTGTCGTCCAGCTTGCCTTCGGCCACCAGTATTTCGCCGAGCAGGCCGGTGACCGACTTGGTCACCGACATGGCACTGTGCTGCCCTTCGTCATTGAGGCAGCCCGAATAGCGTTCGTAAACGATCTTGCCCTTGTGCAACACAACGATGCCATCGGTGTAGTTGGCAGAAAGCGATTCGTGCCACGTCATCTTTGCAGAGTTGCCGAGCGGTGTGAACGTGAGCGCGTCAATCGCCGGGTCGTTCCTGCTTTCCAGCATCACGGGCGCGCCCGAACCGCGGCTGACCCCCATGGTGGGCATGAGTTGGCGGATATGGCATACCGTCCAGCGCAGTTTCGGGAAGCTGAAATAGTCCGGGTCGGAGAATCGGATGATCTTGTCGTCAGGCGGAGGCGAACCCTGCATCCATCCCATGCGTTGCGGGTCGGACTGCGAGGCAGAAAGCGTCGCTTTCTCCTGGGCCATGCCCGTGTGGGGCAGGGCAAGGATTGCCAGGGCGGCAACCAGCGATGTGCGGGACCATGTCATGGTGAAGCCTCCAGACCTGTTTCGCTAACCATCGAACTCACATGGAATCGGCAATCAACGCGACCCATTCTTCAAAGGATGTGGCTGGCCAATGGTTGTCGACCTTCAGGTTGGTTGGGTCATATGTTCGTGGGTTGCCCCCGAACCAGTTGAAGTAGCCCTCGCCCGGAATGTGAACCAACGGTACGTCAAATTCCTTGATGATGAATTGAGCGCCTGGCGGAAAATCGGTGGTCACGGGCAGGTGCGGCGTCATGTCGGCCCTTTCGTGAAAGCGGGCAAAGATCGACCAGACCATGGCGATGCCTTCAATGTGACAATGAACCCATGCTAAGAGAAGGAGCTTGCGGTGCATAGGTTGTCGCAGGACGGGGCGGGCGATCTGCCTGAAGTGATTCTTTTGCCCGGCATGGATGGCTCCGGTCTGCTGTTCGGGCCTTTTATTGATGCACTGGGGGGCAGGGCGAACGTCACGGTCGTCAGCTACCCCGCAGACAGGCTGCTGGGCTATCCAGAGCTGGCCGATGTGGTTCGCCCGCTGTTGCCACTGGATCGCCCTTTCGTGTTGCTTGCCGAATCATTCTCCGGCCCGGTGGCCATACTGCTTGCAGGCGAACGGCCGCGCTCACTGCGAGGGGTGATTCTGTGCTGTACCTTCCTGCGCAATCCGCGTCCCCGGCTCGGGTTCCTTGCTGGGGTGGTGCGTCGCGTGTGGATGCCGCCGGCGTTGCCGTTGTTGCCTTCACGTCCGTTCTTTGGCCGCTTTTCTACCGCGTCGGGCCGTGCGCTGTTTCAGAGGGCCATGAAGACGGTACGACCGGCCGTTATCCGGCATCGTTTGCTGGCAGTGGGGAAGGTGGACGTTACCCGTGAATTTCAGGCCACCATGGTGCCGGTGCTTTACATGCGCGCGACCGAAGATGCTGTGGTGCCGGCCGTGGCCATGGATACCGTGTTGCGGGCAAAGCCCGACACGCAGGTGATTGACGTGACGGCACCGCATTTCCTGTTGCAGGTGGCAGCTGTTGCGGCTGCGGAGCACGTGCTGACCTTTCTGGGCTCCCTGGTGTGCGCGCCGGAACCGGTTACGCGGGATTGAGCGGCTGCACTTCCTGAAGAATTTTGGCGCCCACACTTTCTTCTGCCAGACGCAGATCGTAGGTGGTCTGCAGACTCATCCACAGTTCTGCACTGGTGGAAAAATAGCGGGCCAGGCGCACTGCCGTATCGGCGGTGATGGCACGGCGCTCTTTCACGATCTCGTGCACGCGTGTGGCGGGAACACGCAGTGCCTGGGCAAGTGCATTCGGGGTGATGCCCAGTGCGCGGAGAAAATCTTCCCGGAGCACTTCGCCTGGATGCACGGGGCGCATGGTGTTTTTGGTCATGACGGTAAATTCCTTGTCTAGTGATAGTCGACGATTTCGACGTCAAAGGCGTCGCCCTGATCCCAGCGAAAGCACACCCGATATTGTCCGTTGATGCGGATGCTATGTTGTCCTGCCCGGTCGTGCGTCAGTGCATGCAGCGCGTTGCCGGGTGGGGCGCGCAGGTCCTCCAGCGTGCTTGCCGCATCCAGGTAAGCGAGCTTGCGCTCGGCTGTGCCGCGGCAGGACTCCATGACTTTGGGGCATCGCCCCGCAAACAACTCGGCTGCGCGCTTGCCCTTGAAGCTCCTGATCATGTGATGCCCCGTTCTTCCTGAATGAGGCTTCATTGGACGGGGCCTGCACGTGTGGGACGAGGCGATGCGCCTCGACAGAATGCGTAGGCTGTTGGTGCTGGCGAGAATATTTCGTTTGACGTATTACGTCAAGCGTAATATCGGGGTTGATTGGGCCACGTCGTGTCAGCGTTCGCTTTACTGAAGCAGTCGATTCACGTCCTCCAGATCTTTCAGTTCGATAGTGCCGGCAGCCTGCTTGAGCAGCAGGTGATTGAGCACGAAGTTGTGGCGGACGACGGTGTATTCGCTTTTCGCTTCCGCCAGCAGCTGAATGGCCACGACCACGTTGGTCAGGCTCTGCGTGCCGATGTCGTTACCTGCGCGCATGGATTCCAGTGCCTTGCCGGCGGCGTCCACGGCGTCGCGGGCGCTCGCCACCTGGTCCACACCATCGACAATCTGGTTGTAGTAGTTGAGCGCGTCGCGTGCGGCCTGGCGCCGTTGTGTTTCGAGCAGGCCTGCGTCGGCGTCGCGCTGACCGATCGCCTGATGCACCTGCGCCTGGGTCAGGCCGCCGCTGAAAATGGGAATGGTCAGATTCAGCCCGATGGATGTAGTGCCCGGGCCATAACCTGCCGCGCCGGCACGCACGTTGGACCAACTGCCGTACTTGTTGTAGCCCACACCAAGGCCCAGCGTTGGCGCGTGACCGGCCCGAGCAGCGTTCACGCGGTGCTCGTCGGCGTCTACGGTGTGGTTGGCGGCCAGGATGTTCGGGTTGCTTTGCATGGCCGCGTCGACCCATGCCTTCGCATCGTTGGGTACGGGCAGTTCCATCGGCATGTCTTCTTTCAGCCTCTTGAGCACCGGCGTGGTCTGCCCGGTGATCTGCTGGAGCGCGCGGTTAGCATCTTTGAGCGCGGTTTCCGAACTGACGCGCTGCGATTTGATGTAGTGGTAATAAGCACGCGACTGCGCCACGTCGGATGCGGCGGCGAGGCCATCGGCGAAGCGCTCGGTAGACTGATCGAACTCCTGCTTATAGGCGTCTTCATAAGACTTGGCGACGTCCAGTTCATCCTCGGCAATCAGCACATTGAAGTACGCGGTGGCCACGCGCACGTACAGCGCCTGGAGCGCCGCGCGTTCGGTCTCATCCTGCGAATCGCGAGCCGACTGCGCCGCGCGCAAGTTGGCAATGTTGGGCAGATTGATGATCGGCTGCTGGAGGCTTACACCGGCCGCACGTTCGCGAACGTGTCCACCCGCACCCGTGTCAATGATGTTTCCCGTGCCGCCCGTGCTCGTGGTCGAGCCGTCGCCGCCGTGGTACTGGGTCAGGCCCAGGGTGGCGGACACCTGCGGCAACAGGGCCGACCGCGCAATCGGAACGCCGGCGGCCGTGACGCGCTGCGTGGCCTGTGCCGTGGCAAGCACGGGATCGTTCGCCACGGCCTGGCGAAAAGCGTCGAGCAGGTCTTCACTGTGGACGGGTGCGCAGAGCAGACCCAAGGCAGCGGCGAGCGGTAACAGCGTCAAGCGTGGCATCGTTGAGCGTCCTTTGCCGCACGCGGAGGCGAGCGGTGGGCATGAGGCGAATTCGTTCCGGTCCCCCGGGCTTTGCGAATTCATCTCTGCAACGGATGTGCCAAGCCTCGTGTGCCTTGCATGCCGCATAAACACAGGGCTGCGCGAACCGGCGATGTGTCCGCGGACATGTACGCGCGACGTACCGGACAGCGGCCCAAACAAAACGAAGCCCGCGCGGGGCGGGCTTCGAAGGCAGGCGCGCTGGGTAAAGGCGTTACGTGCGGGCGTCGAGCGTGCTTGCCAGCTTGCCGCGGTCCAGTTCCTTCTCCCATGCGCACACCACGATGGCGGCCACGCCGTTGCCGACCAGGTTGGTCATGGCAAGTCCGGTTCCCAGGAAGCGGTGAATGCCAAGGATGAGCACCATGCCCGCCACCGGCACGACCGGCACCACGCTGAGGGTGGAGGCCAGCATCACCAGTGCCGCGCCCGCTACGCCGCTGGCACCTTTGGACGTGAGCATGCCCACGATGGCCACGGTGATCTGCTGCTCCAGCGTCAGGTCAATGTTGAGCGCCTGGGCGATGAAGAGAATGGCCATGGTCAGGTAGATGTTGGTGCCATCCAGGTTGAATGAATAACCGGTCGGCACCACGAGGCCCACGGTGGACTTCGGGCAACCCAGCTCCTCCAGTTTGCGCATGAGCGGAGCCAGCACCACCTCCGAGGAACTCGTGCCCAGTACGATCAGCAACTCGTCTTTGATGTACGAACAGAAGCGAAGAATGCTGAAGCCCGTGAGGTGCGCCACGAGCCCGAGTATCAGCAGCACGAAGATGACGCACACCATATAGAAGCTGAAAATCAGCTTCACCAGCGGCAACAGGGCAACCACGCCATAGCTGCCGATGGTGAATGCGATGGCGCCAAACGCGCCGATGGACGAGATGGCCGTGATGTAGTGCACGATCTTGAAGAAGACCTGTGCGCCGGCCTCGATCACATCGAACACGGGCTTTCCGCGCTCACCCACCGATGCCAGCGCGCAGCCGAACAGCACGGAGATCAGCAGGATCGACAACACATCGCCGCGTGCAAACGCATTGACGAAGGTAGTGGGGATGATGGAAAGCACAAACCCGATCGACTCGATGTTGTGCCCCTGAGCTGCAATGGATGCCACATCGGCCGGGTTGAGCGTGGTCTTGTCCACGTTGAATCCGCTGCCCGGATGGAAGATGTGTCCTGCCACCAGTCCGAACAGCAGGGCCACCGAGGAGATGACCTCGAAGTAGATCAGCGCCTTGCCGCCCACGCGCCCGACCTTGCGCATGTCACGCATGCCGGCGATGCCAGTCACCACGGTGCAGAAGATGATCGGGCCGATCACCATCTTGATCAATGCGATGAAGGCATCGCCCAGCGGTTTCATCGCCACGGCGTAATGCGGCGACAGATACCCGAGTATCACGCCGATCACTACCGCGACAAGCACCTGGATATACAGCTGCCGGTACAGGGGCTTTCGCGGCTTTACCGGGGGAGGGGTGACTTGCGGCGTGGCGATATCGGACATGCGCTTTCTCTTCAGGGTCAGGCGAAACGATCAGGCGAAGTCGTAAAGACGTGCCGGATTCTCGACGAGCAGGCGCTGGCGCAAGGCTTCGTCGGGGCAGAAACGGAACATCAGATCGACCAGGCCGCCGTCGTTGGGCATGTCTTTGGAGATGTTCGGGTGGGGGAAGTCCGTGCCCCACAGCACCCGGTCGGGTGCCGCTTCAATAAGCGTGGAGGCAAAAGGAATGGCATCGTCGAAAGGACGCTTGCCGACGGATACGCGTTCAGCGCCGCATACCTTGACCCACGCGAGCGGATTATCCCGCATCAGGGCCACGAGCAGGCGGAACGGTTCCTGTTCAACGCCTTGCGAGGCCAGCACGCGGCCCATGTGGTCAATCACGAACGGCACTTCAATGCGCGAAAGAACTTGCTGAAGTTCCACGATGTCGCCGGCATCCAGATGCAGGACCACGTGCCAGCCCATCGCTTTCACGCGCTCCAGTACACGCCAGAACACCGCCATGTCCGGCGCGCCCCCGAGGTGCTTGACGAAGTTGAAGCGCACACCACGCACACCACCGTCGTGCAGGGCGGTCAGGCCCCGCTCGTCGATGTGATCGTCCACGATGGCCACGCCGCGATAGCGACCCGCGCCGCGCGCGATGGCATCCATCATGGCGGTGTTGTCGGTGCCGTGGCAGCTTGCCTGCACGATCACGCCACGGTCGAATCCGAGGAAGTCGTGCAGCGCCACAAGGTGTTCCAGGGGCGCATCAGGAGGCGTATAGCTGCGGTCATCCGCGTACGGGAAGACGTTGGCGGGGCCAAATACATGGCAATGGGCATCGCACGAATTTGCCGGAAGCGCGGTCAGTGGAGCGGTCGGATTCGGATCGGGAGGAAGGCAGCTCTTCATGAGTTCTTCTCTTCGGAAAGGTGGTCGATGTAGCGCAGGCCCATGGCTTCGAGCTTCGGGCGCATGTCGTAGATGTCCAGTCCCAGTTCGCCTGCGGCGAGGCGTTCGCGTTTGGACGTCTCGTTGGCTTCGCGCTTTTGGCCGGCGTCGATGGTGGTGTCGATGTCTTCGTGAGGAACGACCACCACACCATCATCGTCAGCGACCACGGCATCGCCCGGACGAATCACCTGGCCGGCGATCACTACGGGCACATTGACCGAGCCCAGCGTGGCCTTGACCGTGCCGCGTGCGTTGACGGCACGCGACCAGACAGGGAAGCCCATGCGGCGCAGTTCCGCCGTGTCGCGTACACCGGCGTCGATCACCAGGCCGCGCACACCACGGGCCATGAGCGAGGTGGCCAGCAGGTCGCCGAACATGCCGTCGAGGTTTTCGGTGGTGCAGGCCACCACAAGGATGTCGCCTTCACGACATTGCTCGACCGCGACATGCAGCATCCAGTTGTCGCCCGGCTGAGCCAGCACCGTCACCGCAGCGCCCGCCACCGCGACGTTCTGCTGGATCGGACGGATATGCGGATGCAGCAATCCGGTGCGCCCCTGCGCTTCGTGTACCGTGGCGACGCCCAGCGCGGACAAGGCAGAGGCCTGTCCGGCAGCCACATCGGGACGGTGACGGACAACGATGCCGGTCATGCCAGTGTGTCCTGCGTGACGTGGGGGAAGATGCGCTGAAATGCTTCGGCGTACTGGATCTTGAAGTCGGAGTTGCGCGTGGCCTGCGCACCGCGCTGGAGGCCGACGCGGGTGTAGTACTCCCACAGGTGTTCCTGCGCACGCATCGTTTCGAAGGCGGCGCGTTTCTTCTCCCATACCGGCGAAATGTCCAGGAAGAGTTCGGGCTTCCACTCGCACTGCTCGGGCTGATGCGGCTCGAACAGGAACACCGGCGGTGCGCCGATCACGGCCTGCTGCGGCTCGTGGCCGTGTGCCTGCGCCACCACGCGCGCTTCCTGCGCCACGTGTGTGGCAAGCGGGTGATCGAAGTTGTACGGGTCTTTCAGTGAATGGCTGAGCACGAACGACGGACGAAGTTCGCGGTAGATCGCTGCCAGCCTGAATACTACGTCCAGATCCGCCCGCATCGGGTAGTCGCCGATGTCGAGGAAGGACACTTCCGCACCAAGGATCGCGGCGGCTTCTTCGGCTTCGCGGCGGCGATCCGTTTTCACCCGTTCCAGCGTCATGCCGGGCTGGCGCCACAGCTTGGCGGACTCGCCGCGCTCGCCGAACGACAGGCAGACGATATGGACTTTCCATCCCTGGGCGGCATGCAGCGCAATGGTTCCGCCAGCGCGCCAGACAAAGTCGGCGGAGTGAGCGCTGACGACCAGCGCGGTCTTTTGATCGGACATCGGTTAACTCCTTGAAGAGATGGCGTCAGGCGCGCGGGCCGCGCCAGAGGGAAGGGGAAACAGGCACGCCGCCGCGCATCAGAAGACGAGCGGTACGCAAAAGAGCGGCACGGACGACGCGGTCGCCGTCGAGCGCAAGCTCAACGCTGAACTCACCCGTGGGGTGTTCGATGGACAGCGTGCGGACGTGGTCAACGTCATCGACGAGTTTCGCAACGTCGTGCGCCACGGAGCCTTTCATCACGGCTGCCGTGGCCACGGTGACGGCTCCCAGTACGCCGATGGCGGCGTGGCAGTCGTGAGGAATGAAGGTGCGCGTGCAAAGTGCACCGCCAGCACGAGGCGCAGCGACCAGTGTTACTTTCGGTACCGGCTTGCGCGACACATCGCCCAGATTCATCAATGGACCGGCGGCAAGACGCAGTAATTCGATGCGGGCTTTCAGAGGCGTATTGGCATCCAGTTCCTCGCGGGATTCGTACCCCGTCACGCCAACGTCGGCCGCTGCAATCAGCATCACGGGCATGCCGTTGTCGATAAGCGTGACGGGCACGCCATCAATTACATCGCGTGTGTTGCCCGTGGGCAGCAGGCTGCCGGTCAGCGAACCTGCGGTATCCAGGAACCCGCACGAGATCGGTGACCCGGGATGCGGTACCCCGTCGATATTGGCCACACCGTCGTACGTGGGCGTGCCGCCGGGAGTGAGAACGGCGATTTCGGCGATGACGCCCGTATTGAGGGTGCGCACGCGGCGCGTCGTCGTGCCTTCGTCACCGCGGAGCAGGCCGGCTTCCAGTGCAGCAGGCAGCGCGGCGGCCAGCATGTTGCCGCAATTGGGTGTGGTATCGACCGTGCCTTCTGCGATGCCTACCTGTGCAAACAGGAAATCCAGATCGGCAACGCCGTCTGTGGGAAGTGACAGGATGCCGATTTTGCTGGTCAGGGGGTGCGCGCCACCCAGGCCGTCGATTTGCCGCGCGTCGGGTGAACCCATGGCCGCCAGGATGACCGCGTCGCGAAGCGCCGTGTCGGAGGGCAGATCGCGGGCCAGAAAAAACGGCCCTTTCGATGTGCCACCACGCATGTACCAGCAGGGAATTTCATAAGCCATCGCGCGACGATCCGGGGAGGGGTGACCGTGTCGATGGTGTTCCGGCGGTACGTGTCGAACAACGCGATAGCCAAACTATCTGCTATGCGCAATCTGCATGACGTGGTGCGAGACATGCATATGCTGCATCGCAACAATGGCGCTCACGCGTCAGGTATGGCGCCGAACGTGGGGTCCAGAATGCCGCGGGCGATGGCTTCGTCCACCAGTTCGAGCGTTCTTTCCGTGATGGTGCTGACCGGGCGCTGCGTGGGCGTGGCAACCACCAGGCGCGTGACGATGTTCGGCTTCACGATGGGTGCGGCACGCAACCCATGCGCACCGCGTCGGGCCAGCACGGCGTTGCGCGAAAGCACGCCGTATCCCACGCCACGTTCCACCAGATCCAGCAGCGAACGCACCGAATCAATTTCCAGCGTGATGTCGAGGGAAACGCCATAGCGCGCGGCGTCTGCCTCGATCAGTTGACGCACCGAATGCAGTTGCGACGGAATCACGATGGGATAGTCGCCCAGCGTGGCCAGCGGCACGCTGTCGGGGAGATCGCGTCCGGAACGCGGACTGCCGATGAGATACAGCGGCTCGGAGTGCACATGGCGATAGCGCATGTTGGTATTCACGGGCGGGTTGTACAGCAGCGCGCAGTCCAGGCGTCCCAGTTGCAACCATTCAAGCAGGCTGGCGCTCAGTCCTTCCACCACACTGATTTGCGCTGCCGGATAACGCTCACGAAAGCGCATCACCAGATCAACGGTCAGCAACGCACCCACGCTGGGCGGAAGCCCGATGGCCAGTTTGCCGCCCTGCGCACCACGTGCCTGGCCCAGCTGAAGCCGGGCCACTTCCACCTGACGCAGGATGCCGCGGCCATGTTCAACCAGCTGACGCCCCGCCTCGGTGGCGCTGACGCCGCGTCCGTTGCGTTCCAGCAGATGCGTGCCCAGTTCCATTTCCAGCTGGCGCACCTGACGGCTGAGCAGCGACTGGGATACATCCAGCGTCGCGGCGGCACGCGTGAGGCTGCCGAATTCGACAATGCGGATGAAACTCTGAAGGTGTTTCAGGTCCACGTGAAGGCCACGTTGGAATGGGAAAGTCGATTATGTCACTGGCTGCCCGGGCCGCCCATGTTCAGCATCGCACGGAGGCCGACGACCAGCGCGTTGGCTGGTACGCGGTTCATGCCGGCGGTGTTGCCCAGGATGTCCGGATGAATGATGTACTGCACGTTGGGAACGATGCTCACCACCGGGAACAGCTTGTAGCTGTAGTTGAGTTCCAGCATGGTTTCGTTGCGCGAGAAGCGCTCGCTTGATCCCTGTTTCGCGATCAGGTCGTTCTCGTAGCCCACTTCTTTCTTGCTGAAGCGGAACAGCGTTGCCTGGAAGCCCAGCGAATCATTCGGGCGTCTGGCCATGGGGCCGTTCCAGATCACGCCACCGGTGGCCTGCATCGAATAGGTTTCCGCGTTGTCGAGCGGGCCGGTCACCGAGCCGAAGATCGCGACGTTGCGTGTGTTGCTGTTGGCATCTGGCTTGTAGATGACCTTGTCGCCCAGCACATACAAACCGTAACGGCCGCCGGCATACGTACGCGCCGTACCGCCCGCCAGTGCGCGCGGAAGTCCCCGTGTATTCAAGCGCGGATCGGTGAACGCGGCCGAGTTGTACCAGCCGCCGATCTTCAGGTGGCGCGGATACGGATCGGAGGCGAATGTCGTTTCATAACCGACTTCCACCGGAATCATCACGCCCGTGGCGTTGTTCAGACCCCAGTTCACGCCATTGTTGTTGCGCCGATCCGGGTTGACCTCAAACGCACCGATGGAAATGTAGCGCGCGTCAGGCTGGTATTTCAGGCGGGCCCCCCAGTTCACATAGGGAAAGCCGCTGAAGCCGCCAGTGGTGTTGGTGAGCTGGAAGGGGCAGTCCTGTGCAGCAACGAAGCGGCAGCCATACGTGGAGCGCGCGAACTGCCACGTTGCGTTGATGCGTCCCACCAGCAGGTTCAGATGGCTTTGCGCGAACTGCTGTTCCCAGCTCAGTTGCGCCAGTTCCCACTGACGCTTCGGGTACCAGTAACCCTGGATTTTCTGCAACACACCCACATCATCGGCGGCCACGCTGTGGCCGTAATAACGGGAAAAGGTGATGTGCATCTTGCCGCCGGTGATGCCGAACAGCTTTTGCATGTCCAGATCGGCGCCGCCAACGGCACCGCCGCCGTTCGTTCCGCCCAAGCGTTCGCCGCCACGCACGCTTGCTGCATAGTCATTGGAAAGCACGAAGCGCAGTGCGATGCCTTCGTCACGCAACTTGTCTACGGGGCCTTTCGCGGACCCGGTGGATGCAACCGAGTCGGCAGTGGACTGAGCCAGCACCGCAGGGGTAAACGAGCTGGAGGCCAGCGCAAACGAACACATAGCGACGCGACGAACGATCATCAGACAGCAACCCCACAAACACCGCCCCGGATGGGCGCAATGGAAGCGGATGCTGCGGTTGGCCCTCGATGGGAACAACGGAAAACCCGGGGTTTCAGTTATGCATATTGCTCATGCCTGGCCGTAAGTGATGCTTTCGCTGCATTGCATCATGGGCGCATTGGGGCGTGCCGCCGATTCGTCTTCCATCGTGCCGCACCGCAATAGGTATCAAGAGCCTTCCTTCGACACGCAATTTATTTCGCGTCGCTCAGCGCTTGATGAGCGCAGAGGCGCCCAGCACGTTGTCAAACGCCTGGGTAAACGCGTTGGCCCGTTCGTTGACCTCGCGGGTTTCCTGCGAACCTGCCGTGGCGATCTGGTGGATATAGGCCATCTGCGCGTCGAACGCGGCCTTCTGCAACGTCTTCTGTTGCGCAGGTTCCGACGCCTGAAGGTATTGCGTGTAGATGGCGCGCAACGGGCCTGTGTGATCGTCGTAAGCGGCAGCACCGATAACGGGCAGGGTGGCCGGCGGCGGCTCAGGATGGCGTTTCTCGATGGGTGCCGGTACGGCCGGGCGATGGGTCGTCACATAGTCTGGCGCGTCGTAGCGCATCTGGTAGTACGCGACGAAATCGGATGCGCGAAATACTTTGACGAAGAAGTTGCCGCCGTTGCCTGCGTCGTATCCGGTGACGCTATCGGGGAAATCTTCATCGATGCCGAACGTCCAGGCCTTGTCGATGAAAAGCGCATTGGACTGGCGGAATCCGCCCTCGAACGGCACGCCGTCCAGCGTGATGCGGTCTTTGAGCTGTGCGAAGTTTTTCAGCCTGGAGGCGTCCGTGACGTACGCTTCCTGCGCAATGACGTAATCGCCAAGCGTGGGATTGATGATGCCGCCCTTGCCACGCACATAAACAATAAACGTCAGCGCGCCTGTCGTCGCGCCCTTCATCGTGTGTTCGCCGGGCGACAGGCTCACCTCCACATGTCCGCGTGGCGGTACATCAATGTCGTTGTCGTCGATCATCAGCGACAGCGGCGCGCCAGTTGGATTGTCCACGGACCAACTCTGGCTGCCACCTTCGCAGCCGGCCAGAAAGGCCAGCGAGGCTAGCAGGAAAACAAGACGATGCACGAGCGCGGAACCTTTGAGTGAGCGTGGTGGGCGCGCATGGTAGCGGATGAGAATGTGATGGCCTTGCCACGGTCCACACCCGTTCATCTGTTTCACGCCTTTCAGGGCGACGGGCATGGCACCATTCTTTCCGACCCCGATGCGTTCCGCGCCGCTGCGGCGAAAAGGAGAGACCGTGCTCAAGCAGGCGTTAAGCGTAGTGTTGGCTGGTGTGGCCGCATGTGTTGCTGTTCCCGTGCTGGCGCAGATCCAGATACGACCGCTGCCGGAGCAGAAGGCGGCCGTCGCCGTGCCACTGGGCGGGCATGTGCTTGCAAAGGCCGATCTGGACACATGGCTGGACGAGCTGATCGCGAGCGATCCCGGCCGCGCCCACACCGATGGCGGGGTGATCGTGGTGGTGCGACACGGCGAGGTGATCTCGGCGCGCGGCTTCGGACTGGCCGATCCATCACGCAAGACGCCTGTGGACCCGGCCATCACGATGTTTCGTGCTGGCACAACGTCTACCGCATTCACTGCCACCGCCGTGATGCAACTGGTGAGTGATGGGCGGCTGGATCTGGATGCCGACATCAACGGGTATCTGGATTTTTCCATCCCGGCGTTCGACGGCAAGCCGGTCACGCTGCGCCAGTTGCTGACGCAGACCTCCGGCTTCGATGCCGTCAGCAAGGACGTGGTGCGCACGGCCGCCGATGCATCCACCAATGACCCCGCGTGGCTCGGGCAGTGGGTGAAGGCATCGCTGCCCGAGCGGGTGTATCCGCCGGGAGAGGTCGCGGCGCAATCGGACTATGGCGTGGCGTTGGCGGGCTACATCGTGGAGCGCGTTTCCGGCCAGGCCTTCGCTGCGTACATGGACACACACATCTTCCGTCCGCTGGGCATGCAGCACGCTTCGTTCCTGCAACCCCTGCCGCCCGCGCTTGCGCCCCACGTGGCAGGCACCTCGTTTGAAGTGCGCTCGGCCGTGCCCGCCAGCGGTCTGTCGATCAGCGGTGAGGACATGGGGCGTTTCGTGCTTGCCCATATGGACGGCAGCCAGGGCCTTCTTCGCCCCGGCACCGCGCAGGCCATGCGCGAGTTCGCCTCAGTGTCGGTGCCCGGCCTGTCGCCCATGGCGCTCGGTCTTCAGCGCATGGATCGCAACGGCCAGGTGATCGTGGGGCAGCGCAGCGACATGGCTGGCGCGCAAAGCGAGCTGGCATGGTTTCCGGCCGAAGATACCGGCCTCTTCATTGCCGTGAGCGGGCGCGCGAGTTGCTGTCTTCGCCAGCGTCTGCTGGACGGATTTGCCGACCGGTACTTCCCCCCGCTGCCTCAACAGAAGGCACCGACGCTGGGCACGGCTGTGCCGCATGGCCGTCTTCTCGAAGGGTTCTGGGTGTCCAGCCGACAGCCTCGCGCCAGCTGGCTGGCCGCGCGCTCCCAATACCCGGCGAACCGCATCGACCTGGCGGCCGATGGCACGCTGATTACCCCGATGTTCCCCGACGCCGCAGGCAAGCCGCGCCATTGGCGCGAAGTGCGGCCCTTCGTGTGGCTTGACGACGCGACCGGTTCGCACCTGGCCGCCTCGGTGGTTGACGGCAAGGTGCGCTGGCTGTCGATTGACGAACTGGCGCCCGGTGAGGTGTTTCTGCCCGCCACGTCTGGTGCGAAATCCGTCGCGATGCTGATCGCGCTGGGGGCCATCATGGCCAGCTTCCTGGTGGCGCTGGTTTTCTGGCCGATCACGGCCGCGCGCCGCCGCCGACAGGCTGATGGCGGCGTTACGGTAGCGTCGCGCTGGTATACGGCCACGCGCGTGGTGGCGCTGCTGTTCCTGCTGGCTGCGGCGGGTTGGGCGTTGCTGATGTGGCAGCCCACCGGTCACGCTGACGGATGGATTCGAGCGGTACAGGTGTTGACGCTTCTGGCAGTGATCGGTTCCCTGGCCGCCGCATTGCATGCCTGGCAGGCCTGGCGGATGCCGGGCCAGTTCACGGGGAAGGTGGGGAGCGTGCTGCTGTTGCTGGCTTGCGTGGCGGCGTCGTGTTTCGCGGTGGGCTGGCATCTGCTGGCGTGGCGACTCAACTACTGATCTGGACATTTGAGCTGTATCAGCTACCTTGCGACTCCCCGGGGGGACACAAGGAAGAAACATGAGCGAATGCAGTAATTGCGGAAAGACCATGCTTTTCGCGCGGCACACGATTGAAGGTCGTCGCTATTGCAGCGGTGACTGCGCGCAGGCCCATCCCATTCTGGTTGTGGCCGATCGCATTCCTGTCCACGTCCTGCAGCAGTACGTGGAAAAGTGGCGCAATGGCCCGTGCCCCCGCTGCAAGCGGGTCACCGGGAGCGTGGATGTCTACTCGCAGCACCGCGTCCACTCGTTTTTGTTGATGACCCAGTGGAGCAGCCGGCGCGCAGTAAGCTGCCGCAGTTGCGGGCGCAAGTCGCAGCTGGCTGGTCTGGCCTATTCGGGCCTTCTGGGCTGGTGGGGTGTGCCTTGGGGGCTCATCGTCACGCCCATTCAGGTGACCCGCAATCTGTTCGGAGCGCTTCGTGGCGAGCCCATGCGGCCGACGCTGGCATTCGAGGCAGTGGTTCGCCGACAGCTTGCCGAGGCTCAGATACAGCAGGAGCAGGCGTCTGCTGAGCAGCGCTGAGACAGGCTCAGAGGCGGGCGTCCGGATACAGAAGCCGGGCGTCCGCCCGATGGATGAGAGTGGCACCCTTCGGGGCTTCGCTCCACAGGGCGCCGCACTGACGGCACTTCATCAGAAACGAAGGTCCGTCCGGTCGCAGGCCCAGCCGCTCGAAGCGGTCATAAGGGGCGTGGTAGCCCGACTGGCAGTCTTTGCAGCGCATGAGAGTGATCGGTGGGGCAGGCGGCCGGCCATGGTAGAGGGCGCAACCTTGCCCGCCAAGGGCGTTGTGCTGGCTGCGCTGCCGCGTTCGGCGATGAATCCATCCCGGGTGGCCGGGCTTTGTGAACAGTCGTTTAGCCAACCCGTGCCTTGCGTCTGGCGCGCAGAGGTCGTTATAATCAGCGCATCTTCTGTAACGGAAACACGCTCGCCCAGGCACCATCGGGCAGGCCCGTTGCCCAGATCTTTCTTTCGCAAGAAAGCCTCCTCGTGAGGCTTTTTTGTTGGGCGCAAGGATGCGTCGCGTGGTATTTCTTCCCTCTCCGTCAAGGAATGGAAGTGGCTACGGCGGGAAAGTGTCGGGATACATCGGCGACGAAAGGGAATGGGCCGCTGGAGCCCATTTTTTGTTTCTGGCGACCGGAAAAGTAAAGGCACCGTGGATACCCAAGCACTCGCAAAGCGTTTTTCCGAGATTCTCGTCGATACCGGCGTGGAAGTACTCGGTCTGGAATATGGTCCGTCTGATGGCCAGAACACGCTTCGCGTGTATTTGGATGCAGAGGGGCGGGAAGTCACCGTGGAAGACTGCGAGGCTGCCAGCCGCGAGTTGTCGGCCATGCTTGACGTTGAAGATCCGATCCCTGGCAACTATGTACTGGAAGTATCTTCGCCCGGTATTGATCGTCCGCTGTTCACCGCGGAGCAGTTCGCCCGCGTGTCCGGTCAGGTGGTCAAGGTGTTGCTGAAGGCACCGATGGAAGGACGTCGCCGTCTCAAGGGCAATGTCATTGAGGTCGCTGGCGAGAAAATCGTCCTTGAAGGTGAAGCGGGTCGATTCGAATTCGATCATGCGGACGTGGAAAGCGCCCGTGTGGTGCCTGATTGGGTGGCGCTGGGCTATGCCCCGCAGCCCAAGAAAGGCGGCGAGAAAAAACCAAAACAATGAAACGATGGGGCGCAGTGAGCGCCCCCGGAGTAGCGGCGATGTCCCAGTCCCATGATCTGTTGCAGGTAGTCGATGCGGTCGCCAATGAAAAGGGCGTGCCGCGCGAAATCATTTTCGAAGCACTGGAAGCTGCGCTGGCCTCGGCTGCCAAAAAGAACTATCCGGGCGAAGAGCCGAAGGTCCGCGTCGAGATCGACCGCAAGAGCGGCGACTACGAGACATTCCGTACCTGGGACATCGTGGCTGACGACGAGCGCGATATGGAGCCGCACACCCACCTCCGTCTCATGGACGCGTTGGATGCAGTTGCGGAGGCCAAAGCCGAAGCGGAAGCCGCCGGCTCGGTCTTCGTCAGCGGCCCGGTTGAAGTCGGCGGCACGATCGAACGCTCGATTCCCAACGCCGATTTCGGCCGCATCACGGCGCAGGCTGCGAAGCAGGTCATCGTGCAGCGCATCCGCGAAGCGGAACGCGCGCTGGTGGTCGAAGCTTTTGAGAGCCGCGTCGGCGAACTGGTCACGGGCATCGTCAAGCGCGTTGAGCGCGGCAACGTCTACCTCGACCTGGGCAGCAACGCCGAGGCATTCATTCCGCGCGACAAGACGATTCCCCGCGAATCGGCCCGCGTGGGTGACCGCGTGCGTGGTTACCTCTATGAAGTGAAGTCGGAAGTCCGTGGTCCGCAGCTGTTTGTTTCGCGCAGCGCACCGGAATTCATGATCGAACTGTTCAAGCTTGAAGTGCCGGAAGTTGGCCAGGGTCTGGTTGAGATCAAGGGCTGCGCCCGTGATCCGGGTGACCGCGCCAAGATCGCCGTGGTCGCACACGACAGCCGTACCGATCCCATCGGCGCATGCATCGGCATGCGTGGTTCGCGCGTGCAGGCCGTGTCCAACGAGCTCAATGGCGAGCGCGTCGACATCATCCTGTGGCACGAAAACCAGGCCCAGTACGTCATCAACGCCATGGCGCCCGCCGAAGTGCAGTCCATCATCATGGACGAAGAAAAGCACTCGATGGACATCGCGGTTGCTGAAGACAAGCTCTCCCAGGCCATCGGCCGTGGCGGTCAGAACGTTCGTCTTGCCAGCAAGCTCACCGGCTGGCAGCTCAACGTGATGACGCAGGATCAGGTCGCCGCCAAGAGTGCCGCCGAACAGGAAGCTGCGCTCAAGCTGTTCATGGAGCGCCTGGAAGTCGATCAGGAAATCGCAAGCATCCTCGTGCAGGAAGGTTTCTCCAGCGTCGAGGAAATTGCATACGTACCCAGTGCGGAGCTGCTGGCGGTGGAAGGCTTCGACGAAGACATCGTCGAGGAACTGCGCGCTCGTGCCCGTGACGCTCTGCTTACCGCGGCGCTTGCGGTCGAAGAAGATATCGAAGATCACCGTCCGTCCGAGGAGATCCTTAATCTCGAAGGCATGGACGAGGCCACCGCATACGCTCTTGCGGAGCGCGGCATCGACACGCTGGATGATCTTGGCGACCTCGCGGTCGACGAGATGATCGATATCGAGGGGATGGATGAAGACCGCGCAGCGCAGATCATCATGGCAGCGCGCGCACCGATGATCGCCCGGCTGGAGAAGGGCGGCTAACCGCGGTAGGCGGCGGCGTCCTGGACGGACGCCCCGAGGGAAGCCGTCAGGTTTCCCGCCATGGATGGAGGCAGCCGTACGGGTCATCGTCGGCACGTAAGGTTACGCGCGGGAACGGCGGAGAAATATAGATGTCGGACGTCACAATTAAACAGCTCGCCCAGGTTCTGGGTATGCCGGTCGACAAGCTGCTTGGTCAGCTTGGCGAGGCCGGAATGAATTTTTCCGACGAAGGTCAGGTCATCAGCAGCACCGAAAAGGTGAAGTTGCTGGGCTTCCTTCGTCGTACGCATGGCAAAGGCGAGGCTTCTCCCGAAATGGATGATTCCAGCCCGCGTCAGATCACGCTCAAGCGCCGCACCGTAGGCGAGCTGAAAGTCAGCTCGGGTACCGGTCGCGGAGCTGGCGCTGCCAAGACGGTGAATGTGGAAGTCCGTACCAAGCGTACCTATGTAAAGCGCGGCACCATCGAAAACGATGCGGGCGCGCCAGAATCCGAGCACGACGAATCCGCGCGTCAGTTGGCTGAGGCCAACGAGCAGCGCGAGCGTGAGGAAGCCGCACGTCGCGAAGAAGCTGAGCAGCGTCAGGCTGAGCAGGCTCGTCGCGATGCCGAGGAAGAGGCTCGCCGCAAGGAAGCCGCTGCCGAGGAAGCGCGTCGCCAGGCGGAAGCCGAGGCTGCCGCAGCGCAGGCCCGCGCAGCAGCTGAAGCGGCGGCTGCCGCCCAGGCTGGCAGCACGACCGCCAGCGCTACTCCGGCTACTCCGGCCGCCACGTCCACGGACGATGGTCCGGGGCATGTCACGGCCAAGCTCGACACCCGCAAGCTCGGCATGATCCTGCCGACGATTCACGAACCGCGTAAGCGCGAGCGCATCGTCGCCAAGCCCGCTCCGGCACCCGCTCCGCCGCCGCCCCCGCCGGCACCGGCTCCCGCACCGGCTCCTGCCGCTGCGCGTCCGGCTGCTCCGGCGGCGCGTCCGGCTCCGGGTGCAGTGGCTGCGGCCAACGACACGCGCGGCAACGCACGTCCGAAGCATGGCGGCGGTGGCGGCGGCAACAACGCCGGCGGCGGCCGCAGCAGCGATCGCGAAGCGGGTGGCAAGCGCTTTGCCGGTGGCGAACTGCATCTGTCCGATGCCGATCGCGCACGCCGCTCCAGCAACAATCGTCGTGGCGGTGGCAACAAGGTCCGTGGTCGCATGGATTCGCCCCGTGGCGGCGGCGCCCCGTCGGGTCCGCACGGTTTCTCCCGTCCCACGGCCGCGGTCGTGCGTGATGTGGTGATCGGCGATAACAACGTCATCGTTGATCTCGCTCAGAAGATGGCCGTGAAGGGCGCTGAAGTCGTCAAGACGCTCTTCAAGATGGGCGTCATGGCCACGATCAACCAGGTCATTGATTTCGACACCGCGTCGCTGGTGGTGGAAGAGCTGGGTCACAACCCGGTTCGCGCCGCCGCTGACGATGCCGAGACCACGCTCCAGTCGCAGACTCAGGCCGCCGAGCTTGAGGGCGAGAAGGTCGTGCGTCCGCCGGTGGTCACGATCATGGGTCACGTCGATCACGGCAAGACCTCGCTGCTTGATTACATCCGTCGCGCAAAGGTTGCTTCCGGCGAAGCCGGCGGCATCACCCAGCACATCGGTGCGTACCACGTGGAAACGCCCAAGGGCGTCATCACGTTCCTCGACACCCCGGGCCATGCGGCGTTTACGTCGATGCGTGCCCGCGGTGCGCAGTCCACGGATATCGTGGTGCTGGTTGTCGCTGCCGATGACGGCGTCATGCCGCAGACCATCGAAGCCGTGCAGCATGCGCGCGCCGCCAAGGTGCCGCTGATTGTTGCGGTCAACAAGATGGACAAGGCCGACGCCAACCCGGACAACGTCAAGCAGGGTCTTGTGCAGCTGGAAGTCGTGCCGGAAGACTGGGGCGGCGACACGCCGTTCGTGCCGGTCTCCGCCAAGACGGGCGACGGCATCGACAACCTGCTGGACACGATCTCCATCCAGGCTGAAATCATGGAACTGCGCGCCGTGGCCGATGGCCGCGCTTCGGGCGTGGTCATCGAATCCAGCCTTGATCGCGGTCGCGGTCCCGTGGCCACGGTTCTTGTGCAGCAGGGCACCCTCAAGAAGGGCGACTTTGTGGTGTGCGGCGTGGAATACGGCCGCATGCGTGCGCTGATCGACGAAACCGGTAAGCAGGTCAACGAAGCAGGTCCGTCCATCCCCGTGCAGGTGCTGGGTCTTTCCGGCGTGCCGGAGTCGGGTGACGACTTCGTGGCCGTGGAAGACGAGCGCCTGGCTCGCCAGGTGGCTCAGGAGCGTCAGCAGAAGCGTCGCGAAACGCGCATGGTCAGCAAGACCAACCGTCTCGAAGACATCATGGCGCAGATGGGCCAGGGTGAAGGCCAGCAGACCCTCAACATCGTGGTCAAGGCAGACGTCCAGGGCTCGGTGGAAGCGCTGCGCGATTCGCTGACCCAGATCGGCAACGATCTGGTGAAGGTCAACGTCATCGCGTCCGGCGTGGGCGGCATCACGGAATCGGAGGCCACGCTGGCTTCCGCATCCAAGGCCCTCATCATCGGCTTCAACGTCCGTGCGGATGCTTCGGCACGCAAGGTCATTGATACCCACGGCCTCGATGTCCGCTACTTCTCGATCATCTATGACGTCATCGACCAGGTGAAGCAGGCCGCTTCCGGCCTTCTGGGCATGGAAGTGCGCGAAGAGATCATCGGCGTGGCGCAGGTTCGCGAAGTGTTCCGCAGCTCCAAGTTCGGCGCGGTCGCGGGCTGCATGGTTGTCGAGGGCGTGGTCAAGCGCAACAAGCCGATCCGCGTGCTCCGCGACAACGTTGTGGTCTTCCAGGGTGAACTGGAATCGCTGCGTCGCTTCAAGGAACTGGTGGACGAAGTACGCAACGGCATGGAATGCGGTATCGCCGTCAAGCAGTACAACGACGTCAAGGCCGGCGATCAGATCGAGTGCTTCGAGCGCATCGAAGTCGCCCGCACGCTGTAACAGCGACAGACGCCGCCCCGACAGGGGCGGCGTTACTTTTTGAGGAGGCGTTATGCCATCCCGTGATTTCAAGCGTACCGATCGCGTTTCGGCCGAACTTCGCCGCGAGATCGGTCTTCTGGTGCATGCCGCCGTGCGCGACCATCACCTCCCGTCGGTCAGCGTGTCCGACGTTGAAGTAACCCGTGAACTGGACTGGGCGACCGTGTGGATCACCGCATTGCAGCCGGAACGTTCCGCCGAGGCCGTCAAGGGCCTGAAGCTTCTGGGTCCGGAGTTCCGTCATGCCCTGTCCAAGGTCATGCGGCTGCGTCGTGTGCCCGAGCTTCGCTTCAAGTACGACGATTCGGTCGACAAGGGCGAGCGCATCGAGCTTCTTCTGCGCGATGGTGGCCCGGTCATCAAGCAGGACGACGAAGAGCAGTAAGCGCTCTTCGTCTCATCTTCAGCATTACGGCAGGGCGGGTCCGCCCTGTTTTCAGGTACCCATGTCCCGTCGAACCTTTCGTGACATTCACGGCATCCTTCTTCTCGACAAGCCGCTTGGCCTGAGTTCCAACCAGGCATTGCAGACGGCGCGGCGACTTGTGGGCGCCGCCAAGGGCGGTCACACGGGCAGTCTCGATCCCCTGGCGACCGGCTTGCTGCCGCTGTGCTTCGGCGAGGCGACCAAAATTGCAGGCTGGCTGCTGGGTTCGCGCAAGGCCTATGAGGCGCAGGTGCGCCTGGGCGTGACCACGACCACGGCGGACCTGGAAGGCGATGTGGTCGAAACCCGACCCGTGCCTGCGCTGGACGATGCAGCCATTGAGGCCGCGCTGGCGCCGCTGCGTGGTCATATCGTGCAGATTCCGCCCGCCTATTCGGCCATCAAGCAGGACGGCGTGCCGCTGTATGTCCGTGCTCGCCGTGGCGAAGTTGTGGATGTGCCTGCCCGTGAGGTGGACGTTTACCGGCTGGAGGTCATCAGCCGGGACGGCGACACCCTGCGCCTTTTCGTGGAATGCGGTTCAGGTACGTATGTGCGCAGTCTGGCCGTGGACCTGGGTGAGCACCTGGGATGCGGCGCTCACCTGACGGGCCTTCGCCGGCTGTGGGTCGAACCCTTCATGACGCCCCGGATGGTCACGCTGGATGACCTGATAGGGGTGGCCGAAACCGGCCCCGATGCGCTGGAGGCCGCGATATTGCCCATTTCTGCTGGCCTTGAGCACATCCCCCGTATCGACCTGGACCCTGAGCAGTCCCGCATTCTGGCCTTTGGCCAGCCGGTGCCGCTTCCGTCCACCCACGTGCGCGGACGCTGCGCGGCGTGGGGTTCGGACGGTCGTCTCATGGCATTGGCAGACATTTCGGATGAGGGATTGCTCAAAGTGAGCCGGGGCTTCAACCTGCCCGCCGATTGAGACCTCCTAACCGCTTGTCGTGACGGGCTTGTTGCGGTGGTGGTCACACCGTTACAATAGTTTGCTCGTTACATGCTTTTCACTCAAAAGCGAAGCTTGCGCAACTTCATCCCCGTGCTGAGGTTGCGCAAGCTTCGCACCTGCTTTTAAGGAATCGATACACATGTCGCTCACCGCTGAACAGTCCAGCAAGATCGTCGAAGAATTTGGTCGCAAGCCCAACGACACCGGTTCGACCGAAGTCCAGGTCGCTCTGCTTTCCGCCAAGATCACGGGTCTGCAGGACCATTTCAAGGATCACAAGCAGGATCACCACTCGCGTCGTGGTCTGCTGGAAATGGTCAACAAGCGCAAGTCCCTTCTCGCATACCTGAAGAAAAACGATCTGGGTCGTTATCAGAGCCTGATCGAACGCCTCGGCCTGCGCCGCTAAGCAACAGAACCGAGGAGATCAAAGTGGCGAAAGTAACCAAGTCATTCCAGTACGGTAGTCACGAAGTCACACTGGAGACGGGCGAAATTGCCCGCCAGGCGTCCGGCGCAGTGATGGTCAGCATGGGCGGCACTGTCGTCCTGGTCACGGTTGTCGCAGCCCCCAAGGCGCGCGAAGGCCAGGACTTCTTCCCGCTCACGGTCGACTACCAGGAGAAGTTCTACTCCGCAGGTCGCATCCCGGGTGGCTTCTTCAAGCGTGAAGGCCGTCCGACGGAGAAGGAGACGCTTACCTCGCGTCTGATTGATCGTCCGCTTCGTCCGCTGTTCCCGGAAGAATTCCGCAACGAAATCCAGGTGATTGCGACCGTCATGTCGCTGAACCCGGAAGTCGACGGTGACATCCCGGCGCTCCTCGGTGCCTCGGCCGCCATGGCCCTGGCTGGCGTTCCCTTCAAGGGTCCGATCGGCGCTGCCCGCGTCGGTTACGCTGCGGGTCAGTACATCCTGAACCCGACGGCCACCCAGCTGAAGACCTCGGACCTCGACCTCGTCGTCGCCGGCACCTCCGGTGCGGTGCTGATGGTCGAGTCCGAAGCCAAGCTGCTCAGCGAAGAGGTGATGCTCGGCGCCGTGGTGTTCGGCCACGAGCAGATGCAGGCCGCGATCAACACGATCAATGCTTTCGTCGCCGAAGCCGGTCAGAAGACCTTCAAGTGGGAAGCTCCGGCTGCCAAGACCGCGCTGTACGACGCCGTCAAGGCGGCTGTCGGCAACCGCTTCGTCGAAGCCTTCCAGATCCGCGACAAGCTGGCCCGTCGCGACGTCGTCGGTGCGCTGAAGACCGAAGTGAAGGCCGCGCTGGCTGCCCAGTCCGAAGCCAATGGCTGGACCGATGGCGACATCGGCGCTGCCTTTGCTGAAGTTGAGTACCGCACGCTGCGTGACGGCGTCCTGGCTACCAAGATCCGCATCGACGGCCGTCAGCTGGACGACGTGCGTCCGATCTCCGTCCGCGTCGGCGTCCTGCCGCGCACGCACGGCTCGGCGCTGTTCACCCGCGGCGAAACCCAGGCGCTGGTCGTTGCCACGCTCGGCACCACCCGTGACTCGCAGATCATCGACGCGCCGGAAGGCGAGTGGAAGGACACGTTCCTGTTCCACTACAACTTCCCCCCGTTCTCGGTGGGCGAAACCGGTCGCGTTGGTAGCCCGAAGCGTCGCGAAATCGGTCATGGCCGTCTCGCCAAGCGCGGCGTGCAGGCTGTCAAGCCGACGATCGAAGAGTTCCCGTACGTCGTTCGCGTCGTCTCGGAAATCACCGAGTCGAACGGTTCCTCGTCGATGGCCTCGGTCTGCGGTTCCTCGCTGGCCATGATGGACGCGGGCGTTCCGCTGAAGTCGCCGGTTGCCGGTATCGCCATGGGTCTGGTCAAGGAAGGCAACGACTTCGTCGTGCTCTCCGACATCCTGGGTGACGAAGATCACCTCGGTGACATGGACTTCAAGGTGGCCGGTACTGCTGATGGCGTGTCCGCGCTGCAGATGGACATCAAGATCGACGGCATCACCGAAGAAATCATGCGCACGGCGCTGGCCCAGGCCAAGCGTGGTCGCCTGCACATCCTCGGCGAAATGGCCAAGTGCATCACTGAAGCCCGCTCGGAAATGAGCGAGTTCGCACCGCGCCTGCTCACGATCAAGATCCACCCGGACAAGATCCGCGAAGTGATCGGCAAGGGCGGCGCAACCATCCGCTCCATCACGGAAGAGACCGGCACCACGATCGACATCACGGACGACGGCAACGTCGTTATCGCCTCGGTCAACCGTGAAGCCGCTGAAGCCGCCCGTAAGCGCATCGAGCAGATCGTCTCCGACGTCGAGCCGGGTCGCATCTACGAGGGCAAGGTCGCCAAGCTGATGGACTTCGGTGCATTTGTGACGATCATGCCGGGCAAGGACGGTCTGGTTCACGTGTCGCAGATCTCCAGCGAGCGTGTCGAGAAGGTCTCGGACAAGCTCAAGGAAGGCGACATCGTCAAGGTGAAGGTGCTGGAAGTTGACAAGCAGGGCCGCATCCGCCTGTCGATGAAGGCTGTTACCGAAGATGAAAACGCCGCCAGCTGATCCTTGAGGACCACTGTGTAGCTCCGGAGCCCGGCATCGCGAGATGCCGGGCTTCGCGTTTTTGTGGCTCCTTGCGTGATTGCAGGGCAGGGGCCATGTAGGATCATCCAGGCAACCCACACTTTGGATCGTAAGCACATGTCGGAGAAGGGCCCCGATTTCGTCGATCAGTATCAGCACTTCGTTCGCGAGGGCTGGGATGCCTGGTCACGCCAGATGCAAAAAGGCCCCGGGGCCGAACTGCCTGGCAGCGAGGCGATGGGGCGTCTGTTTGGCGGTCTGGACGGCTATGGCGAGTGGCTGCGCTCCATGGCCGGCGGCGGCCCGTTCAGCGGCATGCCGCAGGGCGCGGGTCCCGGTATGGCCGCGGGCATGGGTGGTTTTCCCCCGTTTGCCGCGCCCCCGCTGGGCGACTCACCCGAAGTCATCACCCAGCGCTTTGAAGAGTGGCTGAAAAGCGCCCGCGATGCGCTGGGCATGCCCGGCCTCGGCGTGGGGCGTGAGCAGCACGAGGAACAGCAGGCTCTGCTGCGTGCGGCGCTGGATTATGCGGAACATTACGCGCGTTATCAGGCACTGCTGGGTCGCGTGCATGAACGCGCTGTCGAAGCACTCAAGGCGCAGGGTCCGATGGGCACTCCTTCGGACCCGGAAACATTGCGCGCCCTCTACGACCGTTGGGTCAACCTGGCAGAGCAGGCTCACGCTCAGGCCGCCCTCTCGGATGAATTCCGTGAAGTGTATGCCGCTGTGGTCAATGCACAGATGCGGCTGAAAGTGCTGCAACAGCGCCAGGTAGAAAAGCTGGCCCAGCAGATGGGCATGCCCACGCGCAAGGAAGTGGACAGCATGGGTGAACGCCTTCAGGCGATGCGTCGCGAAGTCAGGCACATGAGTGGCCTCGCCGAGGAAGTCCGGCAATTGCGTGCCGAAGTGGCCGCTTTGCGTGCGGCAGCAGCCGCACCTGCGGCGAAGAAGTCGGCGCCGCGCAAGCCAGCAACAAAAAAGGCCGGGAAGTGAATCCCAATCCTTTCAACATTGACCCGCAGCGCGCGCGCGATGAAGTCGAAACCTTCCGTCGCAAGCTCGAATCGGGCATGCAAACGCTGCGCGAGGTTGGCCCCATCGAGTTGGGCGTGACGCCTCGCGAAGCGGTGTATCGCGAAGACAAGCTCACGCTCTGGCACTTCCTTGGCGAGAAGAAGCCCACTGCCAAAGTGCCGATCCTGATCTGCTACGCACTGGTCAACACGCCCTGGATGATCGACCTTCAGGCGGATCGCTCCATGGTGCGCAATCTGTTGGAGCAGGGCGAGGATGTTTATCTCATCGATTGGGGTTACCCCGATGGGGCAGATCGATGGTTGACGCTGGAAGACTATATAGACGGCTATCTGGATCGCTGCGTGGACGTGGTGCGCACGCGCCATGATCTGGAGGCGATCAACCTGCTGGGCATCTGTCAGGGTGGCGTGTTCTCGCTTTGCTACACGGCTTTGCACGGGCACAAGGTGCGCAACCTCATCACGATGGTGACGCCCGTCGACTTCCATACGCCAGACAATATGCTTTCGCACTGGACGCGTGGCGTGGACATCGACCTGTTCGTGGACACGGTGGGCAATGTGCCTGCCGACATCATGAACTGGGCCTACCTCACACTGAAGCCTGTGCGCCTCAATCAGCAGAAATATGTGGGTCTTGTCGACATCCTGGATAACCCGAAGGAGGTCGAGAACTTCCTGCGCATGGAGAAGTGGATCTTCGATTCCCCCGACCAGGCGGGCGAGGCGTTCCGGCAGTTTGCGAAGGACTTCTTCCAGCAGAACCGTTTGATGAAAGGCACCGCGACGATTGGCCAGCGCACCATCGACCTGGGCGACATTCATCAGCCAGTGCTCAATATTTTTGCCGAACAGGACCACCTGGTTCCGCCGGCAGCGTCGCGGCCGATGGGTGAGTTGATTGGCAGCGACGACTACACCGCCATTGCCTTCAAGGGCGGGCACATCGGCATCTATGTGTCCGGTCGCGCGCAGCGTGAAGTGCCTCCGGCCATTCATGAGTGGCTGGCCGAGCGGTAACGCCGGCGCGGGCTTGCCCGGCTGCAAGGCTAACCGCCAGACTTTGCCGGAAAGAGCGGCTCCAGACCGCGCCCCTTCGTTTCAGGCACTCGCAAGGCCCTTGCCGTCACATCCCGCACCCATCCCGGGATTTGCGCGATAATGCGGGGATGAACGAACACGCTTCTCACGACACCATTCGCGCCGTGCAATGGCATGGCGATCACCTTGCGCTGCTGGATCAGCGGCTACTTCCCTTTGAAGAGCGCTGGTTCAACTGCACCACCGCCGACGAAGTGACTGACGCCATCCGCGTGCTGGCTGTTCGCGGCGCGCCGGCCATCGGCATCGCTGCGGCCTGGGGCGTTGTGCTCGCAGCAAAAGCCGGTATTCCGCTGGAACCTGTGCTCGTCACGCTGCGCGCCGCACGACCCACGGCGGTCAACCTGATGTGGGCGCTGGATCGCATGCGTGCGCGCATCGCCGAAGAGGCTGACGCCGCTGCGCTGGAGCGTGAAGCTCAGGCTATCCAGGACGAAGACCTGGCTGCCAATCGTCGCATGGGTGAACTCGGCGCTGCGCTGATCGAGCCGGGCTCCCACGTGCTGACTCATTGCAATACCGGTTCGCTGGCCACGGCCGGCTACGGCACCGCGCTGGGTGTGATTCGCGCAGCCGTGGAAGCGGGCCGCGTCAGCCAGGTCTATGCGGGTGAAACGCGCCCCTGGTTGCAGGGCGCGCGTCTCACCATGTGGGAGCTGGTGCGTGATGGCATTCCCGCGAAACTCGTCGCCGACTCCGCCGCGTCGCACCTGATGAAGCATGGTCAGGTGAAGTGGGTGATCGTGGGTGCGGATCGCATTGCCGCCAATGGCGACACGGCCAACAAGATCGGCACCTATCAGCTGGCCATTGCGGCGCGCCATCACGGCGTGAAGTTCATGGTCGTGGCTCCGTCCACCACGGTCGACATGGCGACCGAAACCGGTGAAGACATCGAGATCGAACTTCGCGAAGCGACCGAGCTCCTGTCCGTGGCGGGCACGCGCACGGTGATCGAAGGTGCCGATGCGTGGAACCCTGTGTTCGATGTCACCCCGGCCGCGCTTATCGACGCCATTGTCACCGAGCGCGGCGTGATCCTGCGACCGGACGAAACCCAGATGCGCGCACTCTTCGGCTGATGCGGATCGGGCGCGAAATCCTCCTTTTCGCGGCGGGTGGCCTCATCGGCTTCGTCGTGGACGGCGGCATCGCGCAATCGCTGGTCAGCCTGGCGCACTGGAATGTCTACGCGGCGCGTGCGGTCTCCTTCCTGGCCGCCGCGACCTCCACGTGGTGGTGGAACAGCCGGCATACGTTCAAGGGGCGCGACAGCGGCATGGGCGCGCAGGCTGAGTGGCTGCGCTGGATGGGGCTGATGGCTCTGGGCGCCGTGCTCAACAATGGCGTTTACGTGGCGCTGCTGCAGGGCATTCCGTCGTTGAAACCCTGGCCCGTGGTCGCCGTGGCAGCAGGCTCGCTGGCCGGTGCCATCGCCAATTATGGCCTCGCGCGCACGCTGCTTTTCAGGGGCACCAAAACCCCCGCGTAAGTTGTTGTTTATAAAGCACAAAAGACTGTCTTAAAAGGCGGCTTTGTGGTACTATTGATCGCTTGCGTGGACCCTCCGACCAGATCACGCGATCCGCGTGGCCCGGGGGGTCATTCATGGACTTAAGGGAAGCCGATTGATGGCAGAACTCGCCAAAGAAATCATCCGCGTCAACATCGAAGACGAGATGCGCCAGAGCTACCTCGATTACGCCATGAGCGTGATCGTGGGACGCGCACTACCCGATGTGCGCGACGGATTGAAGCCGGTGCACCGACGCGTCCTGTTCGCGATGAACGAGCTCGGCAACGTCTGGAACAAGCCGTACAAGAAATCGGCCCGCGTGGTCGGTGACGTCATCGGTAAATATCACCCGCACGGTGACGCGTCCGTTTACGACACCATCGTCCGCATGGCCCAGCCGTTCTCGCTGCGCTACATGCTGGTGGATGGCCAGGGTAACTTCGGTTCCGTCGATGGCGACAGCGCCGCAGCCATGCGATATACCGAGGTGCGCATGGCGCGCCTCACGCACGAGCTGCTGGCCGACATCGACAAGGAAACCGTCGACTTCGGTCCCAACTACGACGAAAGCGAGCACGAGCCGCTGGTGCTTCCCACCCGCGTGCCTAACCTGCTGGTCAATGGCTCGGCCGGTATCGCGGTGGGCATGGCCACCAACATTCCGCCGCACAACATGACCGAAGTCATCAATGCGACGCTTGCGCTCATTGATGAGCCCTCGCTCAGCATTGATGACCTGATGACCTTCATCCCGGGTCCGGATTTCCCGACCTGCGGCATCATCAATGGTTCGTCGGGCATCATCGAAGCCTATCGCACGGGCCGCGGCCGCATTCTGGTCCGCGCACGCGCCGAGATCGAAACCGAGGCCAACGGTCGCGAAACCATCATCGTTCACGAGCTTCCCTATCAGGTGAACAAGGCTCGCCTGATCGAGAAGATCGCCGAGCTGGTGAAGGAAAAGAAACTCGAAGGCATCAGTGCCCTGCGCGATGAGTCCGACAAGGACGGCATGCGCGTCGTCATCGAAATCCGTCGCGATGCGATGGGTGATGTGGTGCTGAACAACCTGTTCCAGCAGACCCAGCTGCAGGTCACGTTCGGCATCAACATGGTGGCACTGCTGGATGGCCAGCCGCGTCTGCTCAACCTCAAGGACATCCTTGAGGCGTTCATCCGTCACCGCCGTGAAGTGGTCACGCGCCGCACCATCTTCGAGCTGCGCAAGGCACGTGCCCGCGCGCATATCCTCGAAGGCCTGACCGTTGCGCTGGCCAACATCGACGAGATGATCGAGCTCATCAAGACCTCGGCCTCGCCGGCAGAAGCACGTGAACGCATCACGCAGCGTCGCTGGGATCCGGGTCTGGTCAGCGCGTTGCTGTCGGCCGCGGGCGCAGCCTCGTCGCGTCCGGAAGAAATGGACCCGCGCGACGGTCTGCATGCGGATGGCTATCAGCTGTCCGAAGCACAGGCGCTCGAAATTCTGGCCATGCGTCTGCATCGCCTCACGGGTCTGGAGCAGGATCGCCTTTCCGACGAATACCGCCAGATTCTCGAAACGATCCGCGGCCTCATCGAAATCCTTGAGAACCCCGTGCGTCTGCTTGAAGTGATCCGCGGCGAGCTGGAACAGATCCGTACCGATTACGGCGACGCGCGTCGCACCGAGATCCTGCATTCGCAGGAAGATCTGCATGCGCTGGACCTGATCGCTCCGGAAGACGTGGTTGTCACGCTGTCGCACACCGGCTACGTCAAGCGTCAGGCGGCCAGCCTGTACCGCGCGCAGAAGCGTGGTGGCAAGGGTCGTTCGGCGTCGGCACTGAAAGACGAAGACGTCGTCGAGCAGCTGTGGGTGGTCAACACGCACGACACGCTGCTGACCTTCACCAGCACGGGCCGCGTGTACTGGCTGAAGGTGTACCAGATGCCTGAAGCGGGCCCGGGCGCGCGTGGCAAGCCCATCGTCAACCTGTTGCCGCTGGGCGAGGGTGAAAAGGTCCAGGCCGTGCTGCCGGTGCGTGAATACACCGAAGACAGCTTCGTGTTCTTCGCCACGCGTCGCGGTACGGTCAAGAAGACGCCGCTTACCGAGTTCGCGTTCCAGCTACAGAAGGGCAAGATCGCCATCAACCTCGATGAGGGTGATGCGCTGGTCAATGTGGCGCTCACTGACGGCAAGAGCGACGTGCTGCTGTTTGCCTCCAACGGCAAGTCGGTTCGCTTTGATGAAGACACCGTTCGCTCCATGGGCCGTACGGCCACGGGTGTGCGCGGCATGCGTCTGGCTGACGATGCGGAAGTGGTTTCGCTGATCGTGGCCGCCGAGGGCGACATTCTCACGGCCACGGCGCGTGGCTACGGCAAGCGCACGGTGCTGAGCGAATTCCCGAAGAAGGGGCGTGGCACGCAGGGCGTCATCGCCATCCAGTGCTCGGAGCGCAACGGCAACCTTGTGGCGGCCACCCAGGTGGGTGATTCGCAGGAGCTGATGCTGATCTCCGATCAGGGCACGCTGGTGCGCACGCGCGTTGCAGAAGTCTCGCAGCTGGGTCGCAACACCCAGGGCGTCACATTGATCCGCCTGCCGAAGGACGAGACGCTGGTCAGTGTTGTGCGTCTGGATGCCGACGAGGAAGTGGAGGCGGATGTCGAGGCGGGTGCAGATGTCGTGGCAAACCCGTCAGAGGCTGTCGAAGACAGCACCTTCGACGCAGCGGCAGAGGACACATCGACGGACGGCGAGCCGCAGGAATAAGCGGCTTCGCAGATGAAAACAAAAGGCCCGGCATGCAAATGCCGGGCCTTTTCAATGTCACTCACGCAGCTCAGTCGGCTACGGCGGCCAGCATCGTCTCTGCATCGGAAATGCGGAACTCACCGGGCGCTTCGATGTTCAGCACCTTTACCACGCCGTCTTCTGCATAAAGTGCGAAGCGCTTCGCGCGCACGCCCATGCCGTGCTTGCTGCCATCAAGCTCCAGCCCAAGTGCGCGGGTGAACTCGGCATTGCCATCGGCCAGCATCACCAGGTCCTCGGGCACGCCCTGCGACTCACCCCACGCATGCATCACGAATGCATCGTTGACCGACATGCACAGCACATCAATGCCGCGCTCACGGAAGTCTTCGCGATGGGTAACGAAGCCGGGCAGGTGGCGGTTGGAGCAGGTGGGCGTGAACGCGCCCGGCACCGCAAACAGCACCACCTTGCGGCCGTCGAACAACTCCCTGCTGGAAACCTGCTTCACGCCATCGTCGAAGATGTTCAGTACTGCGTCCGGAATACGGTCGCCGGTCTGGATCGTCATGGGGTACTCATCGGTTGGGTGGAAATGCGTCGAGTGTAGGCCGCCCGTGTGGCTGAAGGAAAGGCAACCAATCACATGCGCACGAAGGCGCTCCCTTGAATCGTGGCGCGGCGAACCAATCTTGTTTTGCAGACGGTCGTGGGACCGGAAAATCTTTTGGAGACAATGCGATGAGTCATTCTCGTCAGGCTTCGTGGCGCCACGCGCAGGTCCTTCCGGGCGATATCCGCCAGGTGTTCGACCGTTTCTTCAGCCAGGAAGAGGCAGCGCCCGCCGCGCAGGCCAACCCGTCGTGGGCGCCCCGCGTCGACATTCGCGAAGAGGCCGGTCGTTTCCTGATCCTGGCCGACATCCCGGGCGTCGATCCGGCCACCATCGACATCCAGATGGACAAGAACGTCCTCACCATCAAGGGTGAGCGTCCTGCTGCGGTAGCCGATGAATCCGGCAAATTGAGCCGCATCGAGCGTTCATACGGTACATTCCACCGCCGCTTTGCCCTGCCGGAGGGCGTGGATGCCGAGGGCATCACGGCCACGGGCAAGCACGGCGTGCTCGAAATCGCCATTCCGAGGAAGGCGGAACCCGCTCCGCGTCGAATTTCGATTAACGCCGCGGGCTGAATGCCTTATCTTGGTTGACCTGACCCGCGGCGAAGCTGTTTCGCCGCGGGTGTTTCTGTTTCTGATGGTGTGACACAAGCCCGGGAGAGCCTGTGGAGTTCAAGGATTACTACGATGCGCTGGGCGTGAAGCCTGAAGCGACGGATGCCGAGATCAAGTCGGCGTACCGCAAGCTTGCGCGCAAATACCACCCCGACAAAAACAAGGAAGCCGGGGCGGAAGAGAAATTCAAAACCATCAACGAAGCGAACGAGGTCCTGAAGGACCCCGAAAAGCGCCGTGCGTACGATCAGGTACGTGCTGGCGGCTATCGCTCCGGCGAGCAGTTCCGTCCGCCGCCGGGCTGGGGCCAGCAGCAGGGCCAGGGCTTCGATTTTGGCGGCGGTGGCGGCGGTGGCGGCGACTTCAGTGACTTCTTTGAAAGCCTGTTTGGCGGCGGTCGCGGCGCGGGCGCGCGCGGGCAGGCCCAGCCGCGTCGCGGTCGTGACATTCAGGCCCGTATCGAAACCGACCTGCAAACGGCCTACAACGGCGGCAAGACCCGGGTGGTGCTCAACGATTCGGCCGGTGGCGAGCGCGTGCTGGAAGTGAAGATCCCGGCAGGCATCCAGTCCGGCCAGGTCATCCGCTTGGGCGGGCAGGGACATCAGGGCTCGGGGGGTGGACCGTCGGGTGACCTGTTGCTGGAAGTGGGCATCCGCGACGACGCACGCTTCCGTCTGGAAGGCCGCACGGTGCTGCATACGCTACCCATTTCCCCCTGGGAGGCTGCTCTGGGTGCCACGGTGCCGGTGCCGACGCTGGGTGGGCACGTTGACCTGCGCATTCCGGCGGGCTCGCAGTCGGGCCGCAAGCTGCGTCTGAAGGGGCGTGGATTGCCGGGTTCGGAGCCGGGCGATCAGATCGTGATGCTGGAAATCCGCGTGCCGGTCGCCGACACGCACGAGGAAAAGGCGGCGTTCGAAGAACTGAAGGACGCGTTTCCGGATTTCGACCCGCGTCGCTGATGCGAGGCGGACGGGGCTGGCCCTTGCGGCGAGCCCCGTTGGCTGCGGGCCATCAGGCCGGCAGCAGTTCCTTCAGGGTGCGGATCAGTTCTTCTTCCTTGATCGGCTTGACCACATACGCCTTGGCGCCCTGACGCAGGCCCCACACCTTGTCGGTGTCCTGATCCTTGGTGGTGACCAGGACGATGGGGATGTGCGCGGTGGTGGCTTCCTTGCTGATGGTACGCGTTGCCTGAAACCCGTTGAGGTTCGGCATGACCACGTCCATGAGAATGAGGTCGGGAAGCTCGCGCTTCGCCGCTTCGACACCTGCGGCGCCGTCTTCGGCCGTGACGGCCTCATGTCCCAGTTTCTCGACAATTCGCTTGATGCCAAGCAACTGCGACGGCGAATCGTCGACGATCAGGATACGCGCCATACTTTCCCCCGGGCCTGAGCCCGTCAGTTATTCTTCGCCGCCCATCAGTGGGCTGACTTCGTGTGCCGTGTCGCCGCGCGGAACACCTTGGGTCCAACGCCCGGGCGACACCCCTGTAGCGAGGGGCCATTCTACTGTGACCCGCCCGTACATCAATGCTTAATGGCTCAATCCGTGCGCTGGCGGGTATTTACGTGGGTCAGGAGCCTTACGCCCCGACCGTGTTTGACGTGATCCACTTCGGCGCATAGGTCGATTCATAGGACTTCATCCAGTCGAACAGCGCATCAATGGACGGGCCAAACCACACGCCTTCACGCTGTTCTGCCCGCACGAAACCCTCGGCGACCATGTGGTCCATGGTAGCGGCCACATGCGTGTAGAAGCCGCGTACGTCGAGGAACGCGCAGGGGAAGGTGTGCAGGCCGAGCTGGGCCCACGTCAGCATTTCAAACATTTCGTCCATCGTGCCGAAGCCGCCGGGCAGGGCGACAAATGCGTCGGACAGCTCATACATGCGCGTCTTGCGCTGATGCATGGTCTCGACCACGTGGATTTCGGTCAGGCCCTGGTGGGCCACTTCCTTTTCCACCAGCTGGCGCGGAATCACGCCGATCACACGACCACCGGCCGCAAGCACGGCATCGGCGACGACGCCCATCAACCCCACCTTGCCACCGCCGTAAACCAGAGCGATGCCCTCATCGGCGAGGCGCTTGCCAAAGGCAGCAGCCTGTTCGGCGTATTCGGGGTGCGTGCCGCTGTTGGAACCGCAGTAGACGCACAGGGACTTGATGTTGCGCATGGATACTCCGTGATACCTCAAAAGAAGAAGCCCGCCCATGCAGAACATGGACGGGCTTTCGTGTCACAAGGGCGATCAGTTGCTCTTGTGAATGGCGCGCTTGTCGACGGCCAGCGCCGCTTCGTGCACCACTTCGGACAGGGCCGGGTGAGCGTGAACGATGCGGGCCAGATCTTCCGACGAGCCCTTGAACTCCATGGCGACCACGGCTTCGTGGATCAGCTCCGAAACGACCGGGCCGACCATGTGAACGCCGAGGATGCGGTCGGTTTCAGCGTGGGCAATGACCTTGACCATGCCGACGCCTTCGTTCATGGCGACCGCGCGGCCGTTGGCAGCGAACGGGAACGAGCCGGTCTTGTACGGCACGCCTTCGTCCTTGAGCTGCTTTTCGGTCTTGCCGACCCAGGAAATCTCCGGCTCCGTGTAGATGACCCACGGCACCATGTCGAGATTCACGTGGCCCGGCTTGCCAGCGATAAGCTCGGCAACGGCAACGCCTTCTTCGGAACCCTTGTGCGCAAGCATCGGGCCGCGGACGGCATCGCCAATGGCCCACACGCCATCCACGCCGGTGTGGCAATGCTCATCGACCACGATGCGGCCGCGCTCATCGACCTTCACACCTGTGTCGTCGGCCAGCAGGCCGTCGGTATAGGCGCGGCGACCCACGGCTACCAGCAGCTTGTCGACGACCAGCGACTGCTCGCCGTCCTTCTCGCTGTTGTAGGTGAGGTGGACTTCGTCACCCTTGATCTCGGCCTTGGACAGCTTGGCGTTGAGCTTGATGTCCAGACCCTGCTTGGCGAATTCACGCGCAGCCGTCTTGGCGATGTCGGTGTCGGCAGCTGCCAGGAATTCCGGCAGTGCTTCGATGATGGTGACTTCCGAACCCAGGCGCTTCCAGACGCTGCCCAGCTCAAGGCCGATCACGCCTGCGCCGATGACGCCCAGGCGCTTGGGCACTTCGGAGAAGTCGAGTGCGCCGGCGTTGTCCACAATGTGCTTGCCATCGAACTTCGCGAACGGCAGCTCGATGGGCACGGAGCCCGACGCGAGGATGACGTTGGTCGCGGCGATGGTCTGCTTCGTGCCGTCGTTGCCGGTGACTTCCACCTGGTTGCCCTTCAGCAGCTTGCCCTTGCCGAAGAACGAGGTGATCTTGTTGGCCTTGAACAGCAGGGCCACGCCGCCGGTGAACTGCTTGACGATCTTGTCCTTGCGACCGGTGAAGGTCGGGATGTCGATCTTCGGGTTATCGGCAGTGATGCCGTGCAGGGCGAAGTTGTGCGTCAGGTTGTGGAACTGCTTGGACGAATCGAGCAGGGCCTTGGACGGGATGCAGCCGATGTTGAGGCAGGTGCCACCGAGGGCCTGCTTGCCATCCTTGCCGACGAAAGCGTCGACCACGGCGGTCTTGAGGCCCAGCTGCGCGGCGCGAATCGCTGCCACGTAACCCGCGGGGCCTGCACCGATGACAATGACGTCGAATGTGTCGCTCATGATCACTCCGGGAAGCTTCGGTATAGGGGAATACCGATGTATGTGGGGTCGAAAATCGGGGGTCAAAACACCAGAACGGGAGTCGTTGCCGACTCCCGTCTGAGGAACTGACCGGCCTTACAGGCCGAGGAGCATCCGCTGCGGATTTTCCAGCTGGTTCTTGATGTCCACCAGGAACAGCACGGCGTCGCGGCCGTCGATGATGCGGTGATCGTAGCTGAGTGCGATGTACATCATCGGCGCGGCAACGATCTGGCCGTTCTCGACCACCGGACGCTCCTTGATCGTGTGCATGCCGAGGATCGCGCTCTGCGGCGGGTTCACGATGGGCGTGGACAGCAGCGAACCGAAGGTGCCGCCGTTGGTGATGGTGAACGTGCCGCCCTGGAGGTCGTCCAGGCCGAGCTTGCCGTCACGCGCCTTCTTGGCGTAACCGATGATGCCCTTCTCGACATCGGCGAAGCTCATGTCCTGCACGTCGCGCAGCACAGGGGTGACGAGGCCCTTCTCGGTCGACACGGCGATCGAGATGTCCTGGTAACCGTGATAGATGATGTCGCTGCCATCCACCGAGGCGTTGATGACCGGGTAGCGCTTCAGCGCTTCGGTAGCAGCCTTGACGAAGAAGCTCATGAAGCCCAGCTTCACACCGTTGGCCTTCTCGAACTGCTCGCCCAGCGACTTGCGCAGCTTCACCACTTCGGCAAGGTTCACTTCGTTGAACGAGGTGAGCATGGCGATGGAGTTCTTCGACTGCATCAGGCGCTCGGCGATGCGCGTACGGATACGCGTCATCGGCACGCGCTCTTCCGGGCGCGAACCCGGCGTCGGCTTGGCAGCCGGCGCGGACGAAGCGGCGGGAGCAGCGGCGCCACCCTTGCCGTAGTTGACCAGGTCTTCCTTGGTCACGCGGCCATCGCGGCCGGTGCCGGCGACCTTCGATGGGTCGATGTTCTCTTCCGTGGCCACGCGACGGCCAGCCGGGGAGAGGTCTTCGACGCCAGCCGGAGCCGACTTGGTTTCGGTTTTCGCGGCGGCCGGCGCAGCAGCCTCGGCGGTCTTCGCGTCAGCGGCCGGGGCGGCAGCAGCGGCGCCTTCCTCGATCACGGCGATGACCTGCGAGCTGACGACCGTGGAGCCTTCAGCGAACTTGATTTCTTTCAGCACACCGTCGACCGGCGACGGCACTTCGAGCACGACTTTGTCGGTCTCAAGATCGAGAAGGTTTTCGTCGCGCTTGACCGCTTCACCGGCTTTCTTGTGCCACGTGGCGATAAGAGCGTCGGAGACGGACTCGGGCAGGACCGGGACTTTGACTTCGATGGACATGCTTGTCTTACTCCGCTGCGTGATCGGTGCCGACGGGCGCCGTGAGCGCTTGCTCGACGAGCGCCGCCTGTTCGGCGACATGAGAATTGAGATGACCTGCGGCCGGTGCGGCCGAGCGGGCGCGTCCCGCGTACGAGAGGCTGTGCTTGGCGCTGATGCAGGCCTGGAGGTGGTGGCGAATCTGGAACCATGCGCCCTGGTTCATCGGCTCTTCCTGGCACCAGATCACTTCCTTCGCGGAGGTGTACTTGTCCAGTTCGGCCGATACTTCAGCGCGCGGGAAGGGATAGAGCTGTTCGACGCGGACAATGGCCACATCGTTGATGTCGCTCTTGGTCGCTTCTTCCAGCAGGTCGTAATAGACCTTGCCCGAGCAGAACACCACGCGCTTGACCTTCTTGGCGGCCAGGTCGCGATGCTCCGGGATCACCAGCTGGAAGCTGCCGTTGGCCAGATCGTCCAGCGAGGACACCGCCAGCTTGTGGCGCAGCAGCGACTTGGGCGTCATCACGATCAGCGGCTTGCGCACCGGGCGCACCTGCTGGCGACGGATCATGTGGAACGCCTGCGCCGGGGTGGTCGGCACGCAGACCTGCATGTTGTCGACCGCGCACAGCTGGAGGAAGCGCTCAAGGCGTGCGGACGAATGCTCCGGACCCTGGCCCTCGTAGCCGTGCGGCAGGAAGAGGGTGAGGCCGCACAGGCGGTCCCACTTCGCTTCGCCGGAGCTGATGAACTGGTCGATCACGACCTGGGCGCCGTTGGCGAAGTCACCGAACTGGCCTTCCCAGATGGTGAGCTGGTCGGGCGAGGTGGTGGATTCGCCGTACTCGAATGCCATGACCGCTTCTTCGCTGAGCAGCGAGTCGACGATTTCGACGCGGGCGTCCTTGCGCACGTTCGACAGCGGCATGAACGTGTTGTCGGTGCTCTGGTCGTGCAGCACGGCGTGGCGATGGAAGAACGTGCCGCGGCCGGAATCCTGACCCACCAGGCGAAGGTCGTTGCCTTCGTTGATCAGCGTGGCGTAGGCGAGGTTTTCCGCGAAGCCCCAGTCACCCGGGAGTTCGCCGGCAGCCATCTTGCGACGGTCTTCGTAGATCTTCGCAACACGCGGGTGCAGTGTGACGTCGGCCGGGATGTCCAGCAGCACGTCGAGCATCTTCGCCAGCTCGGTGCGCGGCACGCCCGTGTTGACCACCATCGACAGCTTGTTCTTCTGGAAGCGCGTCCAGTCGACGGGGATGTCGCGGGTCGGATTCGGGTCGATCGCGATCAGCGGCTCGCCCTTTTCGAGGCGTGCGCGATAAGCGTCGAGCATCTTCTGGCCGTCGTCCGCACCGATGGCCGATTCCTTGACCAGGCGCTGCGCGTACAGATCACGGGTGGTCGGACGCTTGCGGATCACCTGGTACATCAGCGGCTGCGTGGCCGACGGTTCGTCAGCCTCGTTGTGGCCGTGGCGGCGGTAGCAGACCAGGTCGACCACGACGTCCTTCTTGAACTCCTTGCGGAACTCATAGGCGAGGCGGGTGACCTGGATGACGGCTTCCGGGTCATCGCCATTCACGTGGAAGACCGGGGCGTTGACCATCTTGGCCAGGTCGGTGCAGTACAGCGTGGAACGCGCGTCATCGCGCTTGGACGTGGTGAAGCCCACCTGGTTGTTGACCACCAGATGCAGCGTGCCACCGATGGCAAAGCCACGGGCCTGCGACATCTGCATCAGTTCCATGCCGACGCCCTGACCGGCGAAGGCGGCGTCGCCGTGGATCAGGATGGCGATGGACTTGTCGTGGGTGGTGTCGCCGCGGCGGCACTGGCGCGCATGCACGGAGCCTGCGACCACCGGATTGACGATTTCCAGATGCGACGGGTTGAACGCCAGCGCGACGTGCACGCCACCCTTGGGCGTCTTGACGTCGGCCGAGAAGCCCATGTGGTACTTCACGTCGCCGGAGTGGATGGCGTCGTCCACGTGCTCGAACTTGCCTTCAAACTCATTGAAGAGCTGGCCGGGCGGCTTGCCAAGGATGTTGACCAGCACGTTCAGGCGGCCGCGGTGGGCCATGCCGATGACCAGTTCCTTCACGCCGTTGTCGCCACCGGCGCGCACCACGTCATCCACCATCGGGATGAGGCTGTCGCCGCCTTCCAGCGAGAAACGCTTCTGGCCGACGTACTTGGTGTGCAGGTATCGCTCAAGGCCTTCGGCTGCCGTCAGGGCTTCGAGGACGCGGACCTTTTCTTTCGTATCCAGGCCCGGGTTGCCACCGGCCTTCTCCAGGCGCGAGTAGATCCAGCGGCGCTGGTCGTGGTCGCTGATGTACATGAACTCGGCACCGACGGTGCCGGTGTAGATCTTCTTCAGGCGAGTCAGCAGCTCGCGCAGCTTCAGGCGCTGGCCGCCGCCGGCAAAGGTGCCTGCGTCAAATTCGGTATCGAAATCGGCTTCGCTGAGGCCATGGAAAGCCAGGCCGAGATCCGGGGCATCCACCGAAGGAACGGTGAGGCCGAGCGGATCGAGGTCGGCGGCAAGATGGCCGCGCGAACGATAAGCGGTAAGCAGGCGGAGAACGCCGGCCTGTTTCTGTGCGTAGACATCATCGCCGGGAGCGGTGGCTACGGTTGCCGTACGGCGCTGGCGCTGTGCGGCTTCGATGCGGGCGATGGCGTCCGAGTGGGGAACGTCGCCGGCCTCGCGGCCCTTGAACGATTTGAAATACGCGTCCCATTCGGTGGGGACCGAGGCGGCGTCAGCCAGCCAGGACTCGTAAATCTGCTCGACGTAGTCGGCGTTGCCGCCGGCGAGCTGGGAGGATTCAGAAAACTCGCGGATCAGGTTTGCGCTCACGTCACCACCGGCACACACGGGGAAATGGCTTGCCGACCATCGAAAGAGGATGGATGGTGGCAAAGAATTCGTTAATTATAGCCCCCCGGTGCTGCGTCGCGCCAACTTCTATTCACATTCAGATGCCAAGTGGTCTTATTTCCCACGCGGCTTCCGAGCGATCCCACACTTCGTCGAAATATGACTGTAAATGCGAGGCTTCGCCCGCAGCGTCGAGGTGTCCGCGAGCCTCGAAGCGGGAGGCCTGTGGCCTGAACAGAAAGCCACTGGCGTGGTCGGTGACAAACGATCCTGTGTACCGCAGGTCGTCTTCATCGGTGGGCATGCGTATTTGAATGACCGACGGCAGCCGCTGGGCCAATGGAATGAGGCGATGGGTTTCGCGCAGTGCGCGGGCCGCATCGTGGGTCAGGATGCGGATGGATGCGCGCCGCCCGCTGGTGGCGATGCGACGCAGCGCGGCGAGGGCATCTTCCGAATCCAGCAGCCCCGCCTCGAATATTGGCAGATACATGCACAGACGATGCCGGGCCTGATCGAGCACGCGCTGGTAAGCCAGCGCGAGGCTGGCCCGATCCTGCGCGATCAGGGCGGCATCGTCCGGGGCACTCAACGGCGGCGACCCTTCTGAACGGCCAGGTGGCCGTCATTGATGAGGGTGAGCACGAGTTCGCGGTCGGCGACCGGCACCTCGTCCAGGATGCGGCGCTGGCACAGACGCTCCGCCAGGTCGGCCGGGCAGGCATAGCCGTGCCCGCTGACATAGAGTGTGGCGCCCTTGCGCTGGCGCACCCAGGCCAGACGCGCGTACGGATGACGCAGGATGCGCGCGCCGCCGTCCAGTGCCTTGTCCAGGGCGGCGCGGGTGGTGGCCTTCGCCGGGGCGGCGGCCATCTGCGCATTGCGGTAGCGGGTGATGAAGCGGCCGAACCAGTCGGCCAGCAGCTCGCGATCCAGTGCGACGGCAAAGGGCAGGGCCTGGCGCAGGCGGTTGATGGCGGAGAGGTCGATCTCGCCCGCATGTTTGGCCGGGGTCAGGTCCGGATCGGCATAGCGCAGCTCTTCGGGCATGCGCTCGGCGAGAAAGTCGGCCAGATCGCCGGTCAGCTCTGCCTGCGAGGGGGCGCGCATGCCGACCGAGAGGGTCATGCAGTCGCCCAGTGCCACGCCGTCGTGAGGGACGCCCGGTGGCAGATACAGCATGTCGCCCGGTTCAAGCACCCACTCGTGTGTGGGCTCGAAGACTTTGAGCTGCTTCAGTTCCACATCGTTGCGAAATTCCAGCGGGGCTTCCGGATCATCGCTGATCGCCCAGTGGCGCTCGCCAATGCCCTGAATAAGGAATACGTCGTACTGGTCAACGTGCGCACCGACGCCGCCACCGTTTTCGGCGTACGACACCATGATGTCGTCCATGCGCCAGGTGGGCAGGAAATCAAACGATTCCAGCAGGGCCGCCACGTCGACGTCCCATTTGTCCACGTCCTGAACCAGCAGGGTCCAGTGGCTTTTCGGGGTCTTGCCGAACTCTTCCTCTGCAAACGGGCCGGTTTTCACGGTCCAGCGGTCACGCTTTTCATCGTGAAAGATAAGGCGTGCGAGCGCCGACTCTTCACAGGCCAGGCCGGCGAGGTCGTTGGGCTGAATGGGCGGCTCGAAGTCGGGAAACGCGTTGCGGATCAGCAACGGGCGTTTTTGCCAGTAGTCGCGGAGAAACTGCGCCGGGCTCATGCCGAGCGGTTGCTTCGCGCTGCCGCGCACTTCGATGGGGAGGGGCTTGCGGGAGGGTTGGGAGATGGCCATTCCCTATTGTAGCCACGGAAGCGGTCGTCATCGGCCTCGCGGGGGTGCATCATGAGCCGTCCATACGGCCGTCCGGAGCTAACCCATGATCTACGACAGCATTCTCGACACCATCGGCAACACGCCGGTTGTCCGCCTGCACCGTCTGGCGCCCGCCAACTGCCAGATTTTCGTCAAGGTGGAAGCCTTCAATCCGGCCGGCTCGGTGAAGGATCGCCTGGCGCTGGCCATCATTCTGGATGCGGAGCGCACGGGTGCGCTGAAGCCGGGGCAGACGGTGGTGGAGGCCACTTCGGGCAATACGGGAGTGGCGCTGGCGGCCGTGTGTGCCGCGCGCGGCTATCCGTTTGTGGCCGTCATGAGCGAAACCTTCTCGATCGAGCGCCGCAAGCTCATCCGCGCCTATGGCGGCCGGGTGGTCCTCACGCCGGCAGCGGCACGTGGCAGCGGCATGGTCGCAAAGGCGAAGGAGCTTGCGGAGAAGCACGGCTGGTTTCTTGCGCGCCAGTTCGAGAATCCGGCCAATCCGGCTTATCACCGCAACACCACTGCCCCGGAAATCCTGCGCGATTTCGCCGGACGCCGGCTGGATTACTTCGTGACGGGCTGGGGTACGGGCGGCACGCTGACTGGCGTGGGCGAGGTGCTGAAGGTGGCGCGGCCGGAGGTGAAGATCATTGCGACCGAGCCTGCGGGCGCGGCGCTGTTGTCGGGCGCCGAGTGGCAGCCGCACAAGATTCAGGGCTGGACGCCGGACTTCGTGCCCGCGGTGCTCAACCGTTCCGTGGCGGACAGGATCGTGCCCGTGGACGATGTGCTTGCCCGCGATACGTCGCGTGCGCTCGCGCAGAAGGAAGGCATCTTTGTGGGCATTTCGGCTGGCGCGACGCTGGCGGCTGCGCTGGAGGTGGCGAAGACGGCGCAAGAGGGTGCGGTGATTCTGGCGATGCTTCCGGATACCGGCGAGCGTTATCTGTCGACGTTCCTCTTTGAAGGGGTCAATGAGGGGTCCGACGAGGTCGAATAAACCTGCCTGCAAACCTTATGGATGCTGTGTGAGCGAGCTGTGGGTGTGTTTCGCAAGCGCGGCACAGCGGGGCGTGTCGCGGGAAAGCCCCCGCCGTCTTCCCCATGAGCACGTCGCGCGGTCGCTGCGCGACCCGGACGTTCGGGCGGGTTTGTCGACGGGTTCCAGGCGGTTCGGCTAGCGTCCTTTAGCTTCTCGCGAGGCCGGCACAGCGTGGCGTGTCGAGGGAAAGCCCCCGCCGCCCTCCCCATGAGCACGTCGCGCGGTCGCTACGCGACCCGGACGTTCGGGCGGGGTTTGTCGACTGG
>NZ_JACHYH010000001.1 GCF_014192715.1 Luteibacter sp. Sphag1AF | reverse complement strand
GTCGCCCTCTGAACATTTCGTCCCGAGGTGAGCCGCCCATTCTATATCGTTTTTCGTTTCCGTCAACACCCTCGTGAATCTTTTTTTCGAGGTTGTCGCCGAAGCGATATAGCTGCCGTAGCGTTCGTCTTTCGACGTGGGCCGCTGCGGGAGGCGAATAATACCGATTCCTGAGACTCCCGCAACCCTTTTTGTGAATTATTTTTGAAAGCGATGTTAAATCAGGCGGATACGGGCGAAATTTCTTTTGCCGACCTGGAGCACACCTTCAAAACCGGCGTTGAAGACGCGCTGAGCATCTTCTGCAACTTCGCCATCAATCTTCACTGCACGCTCTTTGAGCTTCCGATTCGCTTCTGAATTGCTTGCCGTGATGCCTGCGGCAGTCAAAAGAGCGGGCAGACGAATGCCTTCTGCCGTCACCTGGATGTCGTTGAGCGGAAGAAGCGACGTATCGCCCTCCCCGGTGACCACGGCATGCCATCCCGCAATGGCCAGTTCGGCGGCCGCTGCATCATGGAAGCGGGTGGCAAGCTCGCGGGCCAGTTTCAGCTTCGCATCACGGGGATTGAGGGCACCGGAGGCGATGTCCACCTTCATCTGCGCCAGCTCATCCAGCGACACATCGAAGCTCAGCAGTTCGAACCAGCGCCACATGAGCTCGTCACCGATCTTCATCGTCTTGGTGACGATGTCGATGGCCGGTTCATTGATACCTATGTAGTTGCCCAACGACTTGGACATCTTGTTGACGCCATCCAGCCCCTCAAGCAAGGGCATGGTCAGCACGATCTGTGGTGCCTGGCCGTGATGTTCCTGCAGGGCACGCCCCATAAGAAGATTGAACTTCTGATCGGTGCCGCCCAGCTCCACGTCGCATTCCAGCGCTACAGAGTCGTAGCCCTGTACCAGCGGATAAAGGAACTCATGGATGGCGATCGGCTGCTGGCCGGCATAGCGCTTCGCGAAGTCGTCGCGTTCCAGCATGCGGGCCACTGTGTGCTGGGCAGCCAGGCGGATCATGTCCGAGGCGCCCATCTTGCCGAACCACTCAGAATTGAAGCGAAGTTCGGTACGGGTGCGGTCCAGCACCTTATAGACCTGCTCGGCATAGGTGTCGGCGTTGGCCAGCACGTCTTCACGGGTCAATGGCTTGCGGGTGACGTTCTTGCCCGTGGGATCGCCAATCATGCCGGTGAAGTCGCCAATCAGGAAGATGACCTGATGCCCCAGATCCTGGAACTGACGCATCTTGTTGAGCAGGACCGTATGGCCCAGATGCAAGTCCGGCGCCGTCGGATCAAAGCCAGCCTTGATGCGAAGGGGACGACCCAATTTGAGGCGCGCTTCCAGCTCTTCACGCTTGATGACTTCATCGGCGCCGCGCTCGATGATCGAAAGGGCCTGTTCCAGCTCGCTCATGCGTTCCTCTTATATATATGTACCGGACGCGCTCGACAGTACGTGATTGGCGCGTGGAGGTTAATTGTGCGTTAACCCAATGAATCGTTGCAAAGCCTTGATGTGAAAGGCGTTGACGCGCTTTGCACAAGGCCGCTATGGTACGCGACAACTCGGGGTAAGCGGGATTCTTGAAGCGATGGGTGATGTCAATCGGGTAGCGCACAGCGCACGTCGGCAAGCCATGCGCCGCAAGGCACAGCGAAGCCACTCTCACTTTTACGATCGCTGCGCTCACTGGTCCTTCAGTCGCACCGCCGGTGCCGAGCCCATCCGCTGGAATCGTGAACGCTGGATTCTCGCCGGCACCGCCTTTCTTATTGTTGTGCTGTCCGCCCTGGTGATTCCCGCCTGGGCCGGCGCCATGAAGAAACCCGGCTCGGTTCCTCTGGTCCATGCCGTTGTCCCGCTCACGCTTCCCAAGCTCGATCCGGAAACCGTCAAACCGCTGGTGGCGGCAGAAGACTGGCAGACGGTGCAGGTACAGCCGGGCCAGACGTTGTCCGACATCTTCCAGGGCCAGGGCCTTACGCTGACTGACCTGCAACACGCCATTGATGGCGCCGGCAACGCCCGTGCGTTTCATCAGATCAAGCCGGGCCAGGAATTCCAGTTCCTCCTGGGCGAGAACAAGTCCCTCCTGGGCGTCCGCTTTGACCAGGATGAAGCCAGCATCGCCACGCTTCGCCTCGATGGCGCAAAGCCGGAACTCACCACGCAATCGCGCGACGTTCAACGTCGCGAGCACATCGCCCATGGCGTCATCGACAGCTCACTGTTTGGCGCGGCCTCCAAGGCCGGCATGAGCAACGCGATGGTCCTGAAGCTGGCGGAAGTCTTCAAGTTCGACATCGACTTCGTGCAGGACTTGCGCGTCGGCGACAACTTCACGGTGATCTACGACGACATCTATCGCGACGGCGCCTACGCCCGCGAAGGCGACATCGTGGCTGCCGAGTTCATCAACCAGGGCAAGCGCTACACCGCCTATCGCTTCAAGAACAGCGACGGCAAGTACAGCTACTTCAGCGAGGAAGGCCGCCCGCTGACTGGCTCGTTCTTGCGCATCCCGGTTGACTTCACCCGCATCTCTTCGCAGTTCAGTGCCGGTCGCATGCATCCCATCCTTGGCAAGATGCGCGCACATAAGGGCGTGGACTACGCAGCACCGAGCGGCACCCCCATTCACGCGGCAGGCGACGGCGTGGTCAAGTTCCGTGGCTGGATGAATGGCTACGGCAACTTCGTGGTCATCCAGCACAACGCCACCATCAGCACCGCCTACGGTCACATGTCGCGCTTCGCCAATTTGCGCGTCGGCCAGCGTGTTACGCAGGGCAGCACCATCGGCTATGTGGGCATGACCGGTCTGGCCACCGGCCCGCACCTGCACTACGAGTTCCGCGTCAACAACGCGCAGCGCGATCCACAAACCGTCACTCTGCCCAAGCCTGAGCCGCTTCCGGCTGCTCAGCTGGCGAAGTTCAAGTCGGAAGTCGTGAAGCCGCAGCTGGCCCGCCTCACTCAGGTGGACAGCAGCGTGAAGCTGGCTCGCGCGAAGTCCGATACCCGCAGCGACGACTGACCGGGCATGTCGGATGTACCTGAGCTCTATCTCGGCCTGATCTCGGGCACCAGCGCTGACGGTATTGACGCTGCGCTGGTGCGCTTCGAAGACGAACAACCCTCCCTGGTCAGTGCGCTGACCTACCCCTGGCCCGCCGAATTGCGTGAGCGCATCCTCGTGGTGGCTCAGGACGAGGCTCGCCTCGATCTGGACGGTTACGGCCGCCTCGACGTAGCCATCGGCAGAACCTTCGCTAAAGCCGCTCAGGCAGCGCTGACGAAGGCCGGTGTAAAGCCGGGCGCCGTACGCGCCATTGGCTCACATGGCCAGACGATCCGACACCGGCCGGCCGGTGAACACCCTTTTACTCTTCAAATTGGCGATGCCTCAGTCATCGCTGAAGCCACGCGCATCGAGACCATTGCCGACTTCCGGCGAGCGGACGTCGCGGCGGGTGGTCAGGGCGCGCCGCTGGTACCTGCCTTTCACGCACACATCCTGACGCCGGGCCTTGGCCCACGCGTCGTTCTCAATCTGGGTGGCATCGCCAACGTGTCGGTGCTGGGCACCGATGGGTCGGTCACGGGCTTCGACACCGGCCCGGCCAACGGCCTGATGGATGCATGGTGCCAGCGCCAGCTGGCGCAGCCCTATGATGAGGGCGGCGCCTTCGCCGCCTCAGGCAAGGTAGACGAGCGCTTGCTCGCTGCGCTGTTGGCCGACCCCTACTTCGCGCTCCCGCCGCCGAAGAGCACGGGTCGGGAACACTTCCATCTGGCGTGGCTGGACACTCACCGCGAGTTGGGCGGGCTGCACCCGGCAGACGTTCAGGCCACGCTCCTGGCACTGAGCGCCATCACCATCACTCACGACATTTCCCGCTATGGGCGTGGCGCCCGGGAGGTCGTTGCGTGTGGCGGCGGCGTCCACAACGCCTCATTGATGGACGCCATCGAATCACGACTGGGCGGCCTGCAACTGCGGCAGAGCTCGGACTACGGCATCGACCCGGACTTCATGGAGGCCATGGCCTTCGCCTGGCTGGCGCGCCAGCGCGTACTGGGTCGACCGGGCAATCTGCCGGCCGTAACCGGCGCGTCCGGGCCACGCGTGCTGGGCGCCGTGTATCCGGCGCCACTTCTCTAAGCCACGTCGCCTGCGTCGGCACGCGTACGTGCCGCAGCGGCCAAAGACGACGGCGACGCTTGCGACAGTGCGTTAAGCGCTTCCTGGAAGGCTGCCTGCTCCTGGGCGTCGTAGGCGCCAGTCAGGTGCGCGATATCCCCGGGCTCAAGCAGCAGCTCGCTGAAGATATCGCCAGCCCCCATGCCCAGTCCGTAGCGCAAGGCATGAAGAATGACTTCATTGATCGACCAGCGTCGTTCGCGGGCAAGCGTTTTGATCCGCTCCGCCATCGCCTCGTCGATATGTCTGACCACTATATCCGGCACGTGCGTATCCTCCGTCGCGCGCATGCCCCCTGTGCTGCCGATTCTTGCACACAATCACGGCCGCGCGTGCCCCCTCCTGACGTCATAGACCGACAGTCAGGCAGGCGCCCGCAGGTCGGGGATGCGCCGCCACAACCAGGCCAGCGCCAGCAACGTCGGCACAATGGATACCGTGCTGATGATGAAAAGAGCCGGGTAGCCCAGGCCTGCCACGATGAAGCCGGACATTCCGCCGATCAGCTTGCCCGGCAGATTCGCCAGCGAGCTGAGCAACGCGTACTGCGTTGCCGTAAAGCTGCGGTTGACCAGTGACGACATGAAAGCAACCAGGACCGGCCCCGCGAATCCCTGTGCGAGATTGTCACCGGACAGCGTCAGTACGAAGCTCCAGGTCTGTCCCGGATGGCTCGCCATCACGATGTACAGCAGGTTGGACAACGCCACGCCCAGCGCGGACACCGCCAGCAGGCGACGGATGCCGAAGCGCGCCACGGCATACCCGCCCAGCAACGCACCCACAATGCCCACGATCACGCCGTAAACCTTGGAGACTTCCGCAACCTGCGTCTTGGAGAACCCCGAATCCAGATAGAACGGGTAAGCCATCACACCAAGCATCTGGTCAGGCAGACGGAACAGGCCGACGAACGCGATCAACCCCAAGGCCAGCGGAAAGCCATAGCGGGAAAAAAACTCACGGAATGGTCCGATGAAGCCCTCTTCCACGGCCACACGCATGGATACGCGCTCGCGGACGCGGTGCTCGGGCTCCCGGACGAGAAACACGGTGACCAGCGGCACGAGCAGAAGTGCACAGATGCCGATGTAGGCGCGCTGCCAGCCCAGCGAGTCGGCCATGATCAGAACGCCTGCGCCGCTTGCAATCAGGCCAAGGCGATATCCCAGCGTGTAAGTGGCAGCCAGTGCGCCCTGCGCTTCCGGCGGCGCAATCTCCACACGATAGGCATCCACCACGATGTCGATGGTGGCGCCCGCAAAGGCGGCCAGAAGGGTCATGCAGACGAAACGCGTCAGCGAGGCATCCGGTGGCATGGCTGCCATGCCCGCAAGTCCAGCGGCCAGCAGCATCAGCGCAAACAGCAGCCAGCCCCTGCGCTGCCCGAGTCGGCAGAACAGCGGCAGCCGGAAACGGTCAACCAGCGGCGCCCATACGAATTTGAAGTTGTAGCTGAAGGTGACGTAGCTCGCCAGGCCAATGGCACCGTAGTTGATGCCGGCCTCTTTCAGCCACGCCGACAGCGTGTTGCCCACAAGAAGAAAGGGCAGCCCCGACGCCAGGCCGAAAAACAGCATGGTGATCGCGCCCGGCTGCGCGAATGCACGAAGCGCACCGCGCGCGCCCTTGTAGGGCGAAGGGGACGTTGAGGTCACTCAGCGTAATCCACGATGTAAGGGGCGTGGTCAGAGAAGCGCTGGTCCCGGTAGATGGAGCAGCCTTTCAGCTTGTCCCGCAGTCCGGGGGTGGCCAACTGGTAGTCAATGCGCCAACCCACGTTGTTGGCGCGGGCTTGCCCGCGGTTGGACCACCAGGTGTATTCCACCGCATCCGGCTTGATCGCACGGAATGTGTCCACCCAGCCCATCTCGTTGAACAACAGATCCAGCCATGCGCGCTCTTCTGGCAGGCAGCCGGAGTTCTTCTGGTTCGAGGTCCAGTTCTTGATGTCGTTTTTCGTGTGGACGATGTTCCAGTCGCCGCACAGAACGTAGTCACGGCCGCTGGCAGCCCACTCCCGGAGAATCGGAGTCAGCCATTCCATAATCCGGAACTTGTATTGCTGACGCTCGTCGCCGGATGAGCCTGACGGGATATAGAACGACACCACGCTGAGATTGCCGTACCGCGCCTCGATGTAGCGTCCTTCGCAGTCGAAATCTTCGCGGCCCAGCGACGTGCGCACTTCGTCCGGCTCGCGCCGCGAGTAAATGGCGACGCCGCTGTAGCCCTTCTTGCTGCGCGCATCGTGATAGAAGCAATGATGGCCATCGGGACGGAACATCGCGTCCGTCAGCTGGCTCTCCTGCGCCTTGGTTTCCTGAAGGCATACGACGTCGGCGTTCTGCTCGCGCAGCCAGTCGAACACGCCCTTTGTCGCAGCGGAACGGATGCCGTTGGCGTTCAGGGAAATGATGCGCATGGAACCTTCTAGGAAAAATCGGAGACGCGGCATCATACCAAGCCGCGTGGACGGCCCGGGGATGGCCCACTACGATGGCGGCATGAAAGGCGTCTCGACGCCCGCAGGACGCATATCAACAGCGGCGTCCGCCCACCCTCTTTTCATCCACAGAGCCCTTGCCGTGCACGATTACCAGCGCGAATTCATCGAACTCACCCTTGCCCGCGATGTGCTGCGCTTCGGCCAGTTCACGCTGAAGTCCGGCCGCACCAGCCCGTATTTCTTCAATATGGGTCGTATTGACTCCGGTGCCGCACTGGCCCGCCTGGGTCGGGCATACGCCGCCGCCGCCGAGCGTTCAGGTCTCGCCTTCGACATGCTGTTCGGGCCGGCCTACAAGGGCATCGCCCTCGCGGCAGCTACAGGCATTGCCCTGGCTGACCACCACGGTCGCGACGTTCCCTGGGCCTACAACCGCAAGGAAGCCAAAGCCCACGGCGAAGGCGGCAATCTGGTCGGCGCACCGCTGAAGGGCCGCGTGCTGATCGTGGACGACGTCATGACGGCGGGCACCGCCGTGCGCGAGTCGCTGGAACTCATTCGAGCCAGTGGCGCCGAGCCGGCCGGCGTATTGATCGCACTGGACCGTCAGGAACGCGGTCAGGGTGAACTCTCTGCCGCACAGGAAGTGAGCGCGCAATTCGGCATTCCCGTAGTGGCCATCGCCACCCTCGCCGACGTGCTGACCTTTGCCGGCGAGCGCCCGGAACTCGCTGCCGAGCACGAACATCTGATCGCTTATCGCAATCAGTACGGCGTCAGCAGCATCTGAGAGCGGGCCGCTCACGCTGAAACGGCAACTGCGTCACGCCACGAGCCCGAGGCCCCCGCCAACCGGCTCGTGGTGGCTATACTCCGGCGCAGGAGGGGACATCATGCGATTCATGCTCTACATTGCCATCTGCGCCAGCCTTTATGCAGGCACCGCGGCGGCACAGAACAACACGAACGCCAACGCATTTCGCTACAAATGGAAGGACCCGCAGGGTCACATCTATTTCAGCGACAGCCTGTCGCCCGATGCCATCCAGTATGGTTATGACGTGGTCAATGCCAGCGGTGTCACCGTGAAGCACATTGATCGCGCCCTCACCCCTGAAGAACGCGTGGCCGCCAAAAAGCTGGCCGATCAACGCGCTGCCGACCAGCAGGATGCCCAGAACCGGCAGCGCGAAGACATGCAGATGCTCAACGCCTACCCGACGGAAGCCTCGTTCGCTGCCGCCAAGTCAGCCGAAGTGGAAACGTTTGAGCAGGCCGCCCGCACGACCCGTCTGAATTTGCAGGGTCAGGAGAAGTCCCTGGCCGACCTGCTGTCGCGAGCAGCAGACATGGAGCGCGCCAAGCAGCCGCTTCCGCCGTATCTCAGCGACGGCATTACCCAGCAGCGCAACACCGTGGCCGGCCTGCGCGCCACCCTGTTGCGCCAGCAGCAGGCAAAGGACGCCGCGCAGGCGAAGGCGACTGATCAGTTGAAGCATTACCGCGAGCTGCGTGCTGCCCAGTCGGCTAACGGCGGCTGATTCGGCCTGCCGGCCGATGCCCGGCACTGAAGTCATCGCATGAAGAAAGGGCCTGCCGGCGATGGCAGGCCCTTTTCTTTCAGAACGGCAAAGTAAGCGCGGGCTCAACGGCATGCAGCTGCTGCCGGAATACTTCCTTGATGCGCTCCAGCGCCTTGCCGTTGTCGGCATCGAAACGAAACACCAGCGCGGGCGTGGTGTTGGATGCGCGCACCAGCCCCCAGCCATCGTTCCAGTCGGCACGAATCCCGTCGATATGGGTGAGTCGGGCATCGCCGAAATTGGCTTTGGAGCGAAGCGCCTCGATGAAGCGCGGGGCGCCTCCTTCGCGCATCCCCACCTTGATCTCCGGCGTGGACACACTCTGCGGGATCGCTTCAAACAGATCCTCAGCGGCACCGCCCTCATCCACCTCCCGGCCCACGATTTCCAGCAGGCGGGCGGCAGCGTACATGCCGTCGTCGAAGCCGTACCAGCGGTTGTTGTCCGCAAAGAAGAAATGACCACTCATCTCGCCGGCCAGCGCAGCGCCGGTCTCGCGCATTTTTGCCTTTATCAGCGAATGGCCGGTACGCCACATCAGAGGAACACCGGCCGACTCCTGGATCACCTTGCGCAGATGGCCGGTGCATTTCACGTCATAGATAACCGTGGCGCCGGGGTTGCTACGCAGCACATCCTGAGCAAACAGCATCAGCAACCGATCGGCGTAGATGATCTGCCCATCGCGCGTGACCACACCCAGCCGATCACCGTCACCGTCGAAGGCCACGCCCAGGTGCGCACCCATTTTCTCGACCGAGAAGATGAGGTCCTGCAGGTTGCGGGGGTCAGAAGGGTCCGGATGGTGGTTCGGGAAGGTGCCGTCCACGTCGCAATACAGGGGAATGACTTCGCACCCGATGGCCTCAAGCACCTGCGGGGCAACCGCGCCCGCGATGCCGTTGCCGGCGTCTACCACGATTTTCAGATGACCGGCGACCTGCACATCCGAGGCAATGCGGTCCACGTAATCGGCGGTCAGGTCCTGCGAGCGCAGGGTTCCGCCACCGGTTGTATCCAGATTGCCGGACTGAATCCGGCGGCAGAGGTCCTGGATGCCGTCTTCGGAGAGCGTCTGTCCCGCGATCACCACCTTGAAGCCGTTGTATTCGGCTGGATTGTGGCTGCCCGTGACCGACACGCCGCAACCGGTGCCGAGCTTGAACGTGGCGAAGTACACCAACGGAGTAGGCGCGGCGCCAAGATCAATGACGTCGATACCCGCCGCGCGCAGGCCTTCGGTCAGGGCCGCAGAAAGCTCAGGCCCCGACAGCCTGCCGTCGCGTCCCACCACAATTTCGGTCAACTGGTGCTCGCGCATCACACTGCCGATGGCCTGCCCGATCAGGCGAGCCACACCGGTAGTCAAATCAGTACCCACGACGCCACGAATATCGTAAGCACGGAAAATACCCGGATTGACCGTGGTCTCTTCCAGAAGGGCGGGTTTGGCAGGCTCCGCCGCCTCAAGCGCGCGTACAGGACGCACGGGTTGCGGCCTGTCGCGCACCACGTCGGCGACCATAACGTCTTCGGGCTCCGGTTCCGCCACCACGCGCGGGCGCGACCGCATGTACAGCAGCGCCACGCCACCGCCGAGGCCGACGAGAGCAAGCACCAGCGCCAGCGGCCAGGAATGCGGCAATACGATGAATGCCTTGGGCAGAGCCGCGTACACAAATAGCGCGCTGCCCGGCACCCGCTTTCCTTCGTCTTCCAGCGTGGGCGACGTCGCACCCACACTCAGCAGTTGCAGGCTGGAGCCGCCGTCGCCCTGGCGCAGTTCAATGCGCCCGGCCGCCGGGTGCACCGCCTCGAAGCGCTGACGCACCGGTTCGAACGGGTATTGCAGCCACAGGTATGCGCGGACGGCACCCGGTGTGCCAATGGGCTCCACCACACTCAACTGTCGCTCGTTACCGGCAGCAAAGGACTGCACCGGCGGAATCTCGTCCGAACCGAGCGCCGCCATGAGCTGCGCGGCCTTCGCGTAACCGAACTCGCGATAGTTCGCGCGCACCACTTCGTCCAGCGTGCCGCTGTAAACCTCTATCAGCCGTGCGTCGGGCAATAACTGGTGCAACCGCTGGGCTGCGGCGACGTGATCGTCGATGACCCCTGACAGGGTCGGATCGGCCGCTGCACGCGTCACCTGCGTGTGTCGGGCGGCGATGACTTCGCCGACATCACGTACCGCCTGCTTTTGCGCCGTGCGCACACGTTCGGCCGCATCCGCCTCATCGGCGATCAGCCATGTCTGCCACGCACAGAAGAGCCCGCCCGCGATAAGCAAGGTCGCGCCAATCAGCGGCAGCAACCGGGCAACATCGATGCGAACACTCCCCAAGCCTCCCTTCATCCCCGCCATACGGTACCTCTCCCCTTGGAGACCTCAGCCCACCCCTGTTGAACCGAAGCCACCCTCACCGCGGTGCGACGGTGTAAACCCGTCCACCACGCGGAATCGCGCACGGCCAACGGGCACCAGCAATAATTGCGCGATACGGTCACCCGGCGCGATGGTGTAGTCGGCGTTTCCGCGATTCCAGCACGAAATCATCAGCGGCCCCTGGTAATCGGCGTCAATGACGCCCACCAGATTGCCCATGACCAACCCATGCTTGTGCCCCAACCCTGATCGCGGAACGATCAGCGCGCACCATGCCGGGTCCGCTATGTGAATGGCAAGCCCGCTGGGCACAAGGGCGCTTTCGCCGGGCGCAATGGTCAGTGGCTGTTCCAGCGCGGCCCGCAGATCCATGCCGGCGCTGCCGTCAGTGGCCGGTTCCGGGAGCGGAATGCTGTCACCGAGGCGGGGGTCGAGGATTTTCAGTTCAATGTCGATCAAGAGTTCGATTTCCGTGCATGGCGATAGCGCTCGGCGACCAGAGTCACCAGCTGGCGCGCCAGTTCTGTCTTGGGCATATCGGGCAGGACGGCGTCGCCGTCAGCCCAATACACATGAAGTGCGTTGTTGGTTTGCTCGAAGCCGCGCCCTGCGCTGACGTCATTGGCCGCGATCATGTCGAGGCCTTTGCGCTGGAGCTTGGCCTGGGCGTAATCCGCGACCGACTGAGTTTCAGCCGCAAACCCAACCAGGAACGGATGCGTCGGCATGGCCGCGAGTGATCCGATGATGTCCGGGTTCTCCGCCAACTCCAGCCGCAGGGGCTGTCCTTCCTGCTTCTTGAGCTTTTCAGACGCCGTGCTGTCGGGGCGGTAGTCGCCAACGGCCGCCGCGCCCACATAGATATCAGCGTTCTGCGACTGGCTGAGGACAGCCTCATGCATCTGCCGTGCACTGCGGACATCCACGCGATGTACGCCATAGGGAGTGGGCAACGAGACCGGGCCGGCAATCAGCGTGACGTCGGCTCCCGCCTCGCGGGCGGCAGCCGCCACAGCGAAACCCATCCGGCCCGAGCTGCGATTGCCGATAAAACGGACGGGGTCCAGGTCTTCGTAGGTAGGGCCCGCGCTCACCACGACGCGAGTACCCGCCAGCGTGCGGTTGTTGAAGGAAGCCATCAGCGCATCGCGCAGTTCATTGGGCTCCAGCAATCGGCCGGAGCCGATATCGCCACAGGCCTGGTCGCCATCGGCAGGACCCAGGATAGTGACGCCGCGCTGACGCAACGTGGCGACGTTGGCCTGCACTGCGGGATGCGCCCACATCTGCTGATTCATGGCTGGCGCCACAAACACGGGCGCTGCCGTCGCCAGAACAACCGTCGACAGCAAGTCATTGGCAAAGCCGTGGGCGAGGCGGGCAATGGTGTCGGCGCTGGCCGGCGCCACGATGACGCGTTCGGCCCAGCGTGCCAGTTCGATGTGGCCCATGGCCGCTTCGCCCGCTTCGTCCCACAAGCTGACGCGGACAGGCTGGCCTGAAAGGGCCTGGAACGTGGTGGGGGTCACGAAGTGCGTGGCGCCCTCGGTCATGACGACGCGCACCTCGACATCCCGATCACGCAGCCGGCGCACCAACTCGCAGATCTTGTAGGCGGCGATGCCACCGGTGACGCCCACCAGGATGCGGCGTTTGGCGGAATGCATGGAAGCGATGCCCAGAAGGAACGGGGAGATAGCTTAACGGATGTGTCCATCACGGGCAGGTCGACACAAGCCGCGGGCACGCCCCACGAACAGGCAGCCATCCGCCACGCGTCGCCCCGGGCGGAGCTCATAGGTCGTGTGGGTTCATCCCGGGAAAATAGCGGGATGAGCATCCAACAATGGCCCGAAGGGGAACGCCCCAGAGAACGCCTCCTCTCCCGAGGCGCACAGACCCTGACCGACGCCGAATTGCTGGCTGTCCTGCTGGGAAGCGGCACCCGTGGCCGCGACGCCGTGGCGGTGGCGCGTTCGCTGCTGGAGCAAGGCGGTGGTATCGGGCGGCTGCTTGCAACGCCCGAATCCATACCCTCCATGTCGGGCGTAGGTCCGGCCAAACGTGCGCGCCTGGTCGCCACACTCGAACTGGCCCGGCGCGCGCTGGCGCATCAGTTGCTGGAATTGCCGGTGCTCGCCAACCCCAAGGACAGCGCCGCCTACCTCAGCGCCCGCATGCGGCATCTGCCCTATGAGGTCTTTGTCTGTCTGTTTCTCGACAGCCGGCATCGGGTACTGGCCTGCGATGAACTCTTTCGGGGCACCATCGACGGCGCCAGCGTCTACCCGCGCGAAGTCATCCGTGCCTGCCTGAAACACAACGCCATTGCCGTCATCTTCGCCCACAACCATCCTTCCGGTGATCCTGAGCCCAGTGAGGCGGATCGGAACATCACCCGGCTTCTGCGCAAGGCGCTGGGACTGGTGGACATCCGGGTGCTGGACCACCTGGTGGTCGGGCACGGTGAGCCCGTGTCGATGGCTGCGCGGGGCATGTTGTAACGCCACCAAAGAAAAACGGCGCGGTTGCCGCACCGCGCCGTTATGGGTCATCTTTCGAGGGAGGGGTTCGATGACCCGTGTGCCCGTCGGCCGGGGAGACACCTGAGCACGGAGAGAAGTTTGGCCCCCGGCCATGACAGGCGAATGACGACTACAGGACGGTTTATTACCGTGCCCAAGCATCGGACGGGCCAGAAGGCCCTGGTGCGTGCCCTTTCCGGCCCATTTTGTGCCATCAATCCCAAAGTTATGCACATCAGAGAAATTTCTCACTTGCCCGTAACAGCTGCTGTCCACGGGCAGGTCAATGCGCTAAGCATATGATGCAATTAGCTTTAAGTTATGACGATACCGTGTCTTTACTGTGCTGGCGGCTGAAAGTCCACGGGGCTTGCATATTGCCCACAGAGTTATCCACAGGCTGGGGATAAACGGCCCCAGCACGACGGAACGGCTTGCGCCAGTCCCGCGCGCCCTGTCTGCTAGCATTGCCGGTCCTTTCCGCGCCCTGCCTCATTCAAGTGAAAGAAGATCTCCAACAACTGGTGCTTCTGGCCATCGCTTCTATGCGCCAGAACGGAAGCCTTCCCGCCGATGGCGATTCGCCGGCGTTTGTCATCGAACGCACGCGCAGCCGCGAGCACGGCGACTTCGCCACCAATGTGGCCATGCTGATGGCGCGCACGGCCGGCCGGAAGCCTCGCGAACTGGCTGAAATGCTGGTTGCGGCGCTTCCCGCCAGCGACAAGGTCGCCCGCGTGGAAATCGCAGGCCCGGGATTCATCAACTTCTTTCTGGCGCCCTCCGCGTACCACGCGCAGATGGCCCGCGCGCTGACCGAGGGCCCGGCTTACGGTCACAGCACCACGGGCGGCGGTCGCAAGGCGGGCGTGGAGTTCGTGTCGGCCAACCCGACTGGCCCTCTGCACGTGGGCCACGGCCGTGCGGCTGTCATCGGTGACTGCCTGGCCCGGCTTCTGGCCGCCACCGGCTGGGATGTGACGAAAGAGTTCTATTACAACGACGCCGGGGTCCAGATTGCCAACCTGGCCACCTCGACCCAGGCGCGTGCCCGTGGCGTCACTCCCGCCGATGACGCGTGGCCCGAGGCCGGCTATCGCGGCGACTACATCGCCGATGTGGCCCGCGCGTTCCTTGATCGCGACTCCGTCGAGGCCGACGGCCAGACGGTGACCGCCCACGGCGACGCCAATGACACCGACGATGTCCGCCGCTTCGCCGTGGCTTATCTGCGTCGCGAACAGGATCTGGACCTCAAGGCATTTGGCGTCAGCTTTGACGTGTACTTCCTTGAGTCCTCCCTCTACAGCGACGGCAAGGTCGAAGAGACCGTGCGTGAGCTTGTCGCCCACGGCCATACATACGAGGAAGGCGGTGCGCTGTGGCTGCGCTCTACCGACTTTGGTGACGACAAGGACCGCGTGATGCGCAAGTCCGACGGCACCTACACCTACTTCCTGCCCGATGTCGCCTACCACCTGTCCAAATGGCAGCGTGGTTATGAGCGCGCCATCACCGAACTGGGCTCCGATCACCACGGTTCGCTGGCGCGTGTACGGGCGGGCCTACAGGCGCTGGATGCGGGTATTCCGAAGGGCTGGCCCGAATACGTGCTGCACCAGATGGTCACCGTCATGCGCGGTGGCGAAGAGGTCAAGATTTCCAAGCGCGCCGGCTCTTACGTGACGCTGCGCGATCTGATCGACGAAGCCGGCCGCGACGCCACGCGCTACTTCCTCATTGCCCGCAAGGCGGATTCGCAGCTGGTCTTCGACATCGACCTGGCGCGTTCGCAAAGCAACGACAATCCGGTGTACTACATCCAGTACGCTCACGCCCGCGCCAGCCGCGTGTTCCGTGAACTGGCCGACCGTGGCCTGTCGTTCGACCAGGCTAACGGTGTGGCCCATCTGCATCGTCTCGATACGCCGCACGAGCAGGCGTTGATGGTCGAGGTCTCGCGTTTCCCGGAGGTGGTCGAGTCGGCCGCCGCCACGCTGGAACCACATATGGTCGCGCAGTATTTGCGGGATCTGGCAGGTGCGCTGCACAGCTATTATCACGAACACAAGTGGATCGTGGACGACACGAATCTGCGCGATGCCCGCCTTGCCCAGGTGGTCGCGACGCAGCAGGTACTCAAGAATGGTTTGGATCTGCTGGGCATCAGCGCCCCGGAGAGCATGTAATGGCAACACGCAAGAAGGGCAAAGGCCGCCAGGCTGTCCGTAACGATTCCCGCGGCATGCCCGCATGGAGCTGGGCACTGATCGGCATCCTCGCGGGCGCAATGCTCATGGCGTTTGCCATGCGCGGCACCTGGATGCCCATGATGAACAAGCACGACGGCCCCGAACCCAATCCGCAGGCCACGGCGCAGAAGGGCAGCGACCCGGGTGTGGCCGATCAGCCCGCAGAACCGGACAAGCCCAAGAAGCCGTCCTACGATTTCTACTCGGTGCTGTCGGAGAAGGAAGTGCGCATTCCCGATTCGGAGATCCGCGCACAGGCCAGCGCCGAAGCCCAGCAGCGCCAACAACAGCAGGTCGCCGCGCAGCAACAGGCCCAGCAGCAGGCAGCTGCCGCAGCCCAACAGCAACAGCAGCAACAGCAAAAGGCCGCGCAGGCCAACCTGCCGCAGGCCCAGACACAGACCGTCACGGCAGTGCCGGCAACGCCACTGCCGCAGAGCACCGGCGGCAGCGGCTATCTGTTGCAGGTCGGCGCCTTCCCCAGCGCGGGTGATGCCGAATCACTGAAGGCCAAGCTCGCCCTTCAAGGCTTTGTGGCCAACGTGCAATCGGTGAAGGTAGGCACGCAGACCTACAACCGCGTACGCCTCGGCCCCTTCAAGTCCGCGACGGAACTGGAAAGCACCAAACAGCGCCTGCAATCGGCCGGCATCAACGCCATTGCACTGAAAGAAGGCAGCTAAGGGGCAAACCCCCACGGACGGCGGCGCAACGCCGCCGTCCCGACTATCGTTCCACCCCGCTCCATTCGCTACACTTGCGACCCGCGCGGGCCTATAGCTCAATGGTTAGAGCAGAGGACTCATAATCCTTTGGTTCCAGGTTCGAGTCCTGGTGGGCCCACCATGCGATCTTCTGCGCACGGCATCAATGCGCGATCCACCATAGTTTGGCCGATTTGGCCAAACCTCGATGGACGTCCATCGAGTTTGTCCTCGCTGGCACGGCTGGAAATCAGGCGTACGTGCAGCCTGCAGCAATTTCGAATCCCACTCTCTCCTTTCTGGATGCTTACGCTCCCGGCTGAGGCATTGCGCCATCACCGTCATTCGCCCCGACACGCTCGTCGAGCGCAGCATGGATCCATGCCGGGAGGTCCATCACCTGCCCTGCCTTTCGCGCAGCATCTGCTGACCCGTCAATCATCACGGCGCCGACGTCGCGTCCATCGTGTGACCTCGCTGACCTCCCGATCAGACCTCTAGAGGGGCGGGTGCGGCAGGGCTTCCATGACGCCTGGCAGGAGTTCTTCGGGCCGGAAAGTAAAGGGAGCGCATTCAGAAGCGCGTCTCAACCCGACCAAGAGAAAGTTGCCGAGGCGTACATGGACGACCTGCCAAAGGTCGGGGATCTTCCGACGAGTGCTGCGCCGGGGATTGCCGCCCGCGCGTGGTTTGCCTGCTACCTGGACAAATTGGCCAAGGGTGATAAGGCAGGCGCCGAGCGAATCAGGGACACGTTCCGCTGAGGCCTCCGGCACGGGGTGACTCTGAGCGGTGCCCCGAGCGGGTATGCGTATCTCAGGATTCGAGACGGCCTTCCGGCATCGTCCTGGCATCACAGGAGGACGGCGATGGACGCGACATTCACGCAGGCGGTTCTGGCGCTCTCGGGCATTGTAGGCAGCGGCGCTCTCTGGGCTGGGCTGAAGGTCTTCATCGACTTCGTTACAAAAAACCGCGAATACAAGGGAGCGAAGGTCAATGCGTGGCGCCATCTTCTTGAGGGTCAGCGGTGGAAGACGGCTGCCCCCGCCTTACTCGAATCGACCTTTGCTGATGCCCACGGCTATCTGCTCGGCGACCGGGAAATCCGCTTCGGCCTGTCGCGACACAACACCACGGAATTTTTCCTTCGCCTGTCGCGGTGTCGGGTGATGCTTGAAGTCAACGCGGAAGGCTTGGGATTGACGCATCGTCGTGGACTGAAGTTCGCGCGCTGGGATTATCGTGTCCATGGCATCGGCGCCATGGTTGCTGCCTGCGTCCCGCTGCTGGGTCTCGCGCCGCTGGCAAAGCTCCTTGCCCACGTTCTTGAGCCCGCCGTGGTCGGCTGGCTGTTTGTACTCTCTGGGGCCTGGTTCTTCTTTCATTTTCTCGCCGCCCAGCGGTACGAAGCCGCTCACGTGGTCGTCAGTCGACTCGACCGGTTCTTCCCCGCCTGGTCCGATAGCCAGTCCGTTTTTGCGCCGGCCCCAGGATCCAGGTCGGTCACGCCTATCCGAGGAAGGAATGTTGGTGGCGAGGACAGGGATTTGGCGGCCGGGGGATAGCCTAGCGCTTCTTCTACCGGGCGACAGCTGTTGTATAACGACGCGGCCCCTTCTTTTTGGATGCAGCCCATGGACCGACCGCTGACCGATGATGAGCGTGTGACGCTTCATGCGAGTGACACGTTTGCGGAGAGGTTTGCCGGCGCTGCTGAACCCGTGCCACAACGGGCGCAGGAGAGCGATGACGACGCGTGGGTCGCCCTCCACAACGCCGGGCGCGTCAATTTGCTGGAGCGCTGCCGCAGTGCCCTCGACGGCCTCGACTGGGATGTTGCCTATCCATTCGGCCAGCGGATGGCGAGAGTGTTGCCCGCCCTGCAATCGAGTGCGATGGCGATGGCGGACTTTCTTGTCGCCGTCGAGGACACGCATCTTGGCATGGGCCTTGTTGCTCCGGCGGTGACGGCCTGGCTTCGTGCCAACGCAGATGTTTGCCAGGCGGTGACGCGCGCACCGGCTGAGCGCCATTTGCAGGCGCGTCTCTTCACCCTTGCACTCCAGGCACGAGGTACGCCCCAGGTCGCGCGGGATTGGCTTGGCGACGAGGCGAAGGAGGTCCGTGTGCAGGCGCTCGATGCGCTGTCGAACATGACGGATGATGCGGCCGGCGTCCGTGCGACCGTCGCCATCCTCCCGTCGTTGCTGGCTGAGGCGTCGGACGAGGAGCGCCTGCTGCTCATCAAGGTGGTCATCCACCTGACCGACCTCATGGAAAATGTTGATATTGCCGATGTGGTGACCGCCATCCTCAATGGAGGGGACGCGGCCTGTCTGCGCCAGGCGAGCTTGGGGCTTCGCATCTCGCCGGCCTTCATGACCTCGAACGCGCGGGAGCCGGTGGTTGATGCGCTCGGTGCTCTGGGCGCCGACGCGTCATCGGGGGATGTGACCGAGGTGGTCCGAAAGCTCGCCAGCGCCGGTCATGTGGATTCTGCGGTGCGCCTCTGCGAGATGGTCGGTACCAATGCAATCGTCGCGGTACTTCTCGACACGCTCGATGCTGACACCCGGTGCGATGTCGTCCTCGGCTGGTTGCGGCGTGATGATTTGCGGGTGCTCCCGGGAATGGCGCACTTTTTCACCATGCGTGCGATGGGTGGCGCCGACGACTTTTGTGTTCCATCGTCCTCGGTCGCGCCGATGGCCGACCGGCGATTGTTTGTCGGGATGAAGGCCGTCGCCTGGATGCTTCACGCGCCGCAGAGTGCCATGGCCGTTCTCCTTGCCCTGCTCGATGGCGCGGAAGAGGTCGCCCGCGCACCTTTGCTGACCCTGGTGCGTGATCTCCTGCGCGACGACCAGGGCCTTCGAGTCCCGGTCCAGGCAGCTGCTGATGTGCGGGGTGACGAGCGATTGCGGGAACTCGTACGTGAGCACGACGCGCATATGCACACGCTTGACGGCATGGCACCCTTGCCTGAGTTGCGGCCACCGCCGTCACACAGAGCCGTCATGGTCATGCTCAATCAGCGCGACATGCAGGCATCGTCCCGTGCGGCGGAAGCAGAATCGGCATTTTTGTCGTTTGTCACGCGAATCGAGGTGCTCCACGGGGCCGGCACACTGGGTTCGGTGTACGCACCGGACGGGGCGGCGCACTTCTCAAAAAACATGATGGCGACCATCAAGCGAGGCTATTTATTGCCATCGACAAGCGTCCTTGACCCGGTCGGATACGAAATGCGTCTTGTGACCTTTCGCCTCGCAGGAGTCGAGTGATGAAGGCACTCCTCCGTGAATACCTGACAACCCTCGGCGAGCGGGGTGGGCTCGACGTCCTCCTTCCTGACTTGCTTGCCGAGTCGGGCTTCCGGGTACTCTCCCGGCCGCAGGTGGGGACGACGCAAAAGGGCGTGGATGTCGCGGCTGTCGGTTCGTACAAGGGGACCGAGGCGATGTACCTCTTTTCCATCAAGCCTGGCGACTTGAAGCGTTCGGAGTGGGAGGGGGGCCCCCAGACTGTCGCACCATCGCTGCGCCAGTTTGCGACGTATCGCAGGAACCGGATTGCCCCGGAACACCAGCACCTCCCGGTCGTCGGCTGCCTCGTCACGGGCGGGCAGATGCATGAGACGTTGCACGACGACTGGACCAGGTTCGCGGAGGGCGAGGAACGGCGGGAGAACATCGCCTTTGTCCACTGGAACGGGGACTTGCTCGCCGACATGCTCCTGACCGGGCATCTGCGAGAGGAGGTCATGCCCCGGGAGATGCGCAGCATGCTGCAAAAGGCGGTCGCGATGGCCGACATTGCGGACGTGTCGGCGCACCATTTCGAAGAGCTGACGCATGCGCTCATCTCCCGCAACGAATCGGGGGACGTTGCCGAACGGATGACGGCCATCCGCCAGATCACGCTGGCCGCTTCCATCGTGCACAACTGGTGCCGGGAGATTGGCAATCTCGATGCCGCTTGGCAGGCCACCGCGCTCGCGGTGCTTTGTGCCTGGGAGCTCGCGCGCCAGGCGCTGGCCGACAAGCCGCGTCAACGCAAGAAAATCCTCGCCGCCGTCGCGCATGCCATTGACCTGCACCGGACGGTGGGGGAGGCGTACGTGACCCGACTCGGACGCCACGCCGATGTCCTCAACGCTCTTTCCTTCCAGGTCGCCTCGAAGGAATACCTCGACCGGAACCTTGCGCTGTTTGACGCGCTGGGGCGCGTGGCGATGACCGGACTCTGGTCGTTTCACCATGCCGCGCAGCCACCCATGGCGGAGGCGGCCGATGGGGACGTGTCTGATGGAGGCGCGATCGATGAGCAGGCGCACTCGGTCGAGGTGGTGGGGCTTTGCGTGAACACCGGTCTGGCGATGATTGCCGCCAATCCGGTGCTCTGGCTTCCCTGTCACGACGGCCAGGCCACCGACATCACGTTGTTTCTGCTGCTTTGCCAGTACACCGGCAACGGCGAGCATGTGCGCAGCTGGCTTTGCCGCATGGTCGAGCGCCTGGAATTTACCGTTGTCCGCCGTCAGCGCCATCCGGTGACATACACGGGTTACGAAGAGCTTGCGGCCCAAGGCAGTGGAATGTCTGACCAGGCGTTCCGGCAAGGCACCGGTTCGAGCACGCTGCTTCCTCTCCTTGGAGCCTGGCTGCATCTCCTCGGCGAGACCGCGTACTTCGACCGCCTGGCGCACCTTGTCGAGGCGAGGCTGCCGCATTGCGCGCTGCAGCTGTGGGTGCCGTCGACGGATTCCGACGAGCGGTTGTACACGCACGACCCCTCCCACGGGCTCGCCCTGATAGACGCAGGTCTCGGGAGGGGGGGTGAGCATCTGGTCAAGCACATCATCGCTGCTTGCGAGTTCGAGCCGTCGCTGCGCCAACTCTCTGCCGTAGTCCACCACAACTGGCCCATCGTCCTTACCGCGTGTCGCCGCCAGGGCCTGCCGGTGCCGCCGCATCTGTGGATACCGCCGGGTACCGATGGCGCCGACGGGACCAGCGAATACGGCCGACCCTGACGCCGGTGCATTCACAGGCGTACAGGATGCAGGAGTCGAAACAAAGCGAGCCAAAGGAGGACTTTGTAATGACCCAGCACTTCCTGCACAGGTCAGGCCGCTAAAGCATGAGCCTCAGCGGGTGTTTTCATCTTCAACGCCTGGTGCGGTCGCTGGTGGTTGTAGAAGTGGATCCAGTCGCCGATCGTGCGCATGAGGTGGGTCAGACTTTCGAACCGATGGCGATGCACGCATTGCTCTTTCAGCGTGCGGATCACCCGCTCGACCATGCCGTTTTGCTGCGGGCAATGCGGCGTGATGAACTCTTGCTGGCAGCCATAGCGTCGGACCAGGTGGGTGTATTTGCGGCGGGTAAACACCAAGCCGTTGTCCGATTGAAGCAGGAACGGCGTATCAACCCTCCCCAGCGTGCCGAAGCGACTGATCAGGGCTTGCTCCAGGGCACCCGCCGCCGTGCTTGCCTTGCCAATACGCGACAGGTGCCAGCCCAGTAGTTCGCGGGTATGGCAGTCAATCACCAGGGCCAGACTCAGCCATCCATCCCCCCCCCCCCCACACACGACAGAGGTCCGTCGACCCACGCTCGCTCGGCTGGGTAGCGACCGAGGGCAATGCCTGGATACGCAGACGTTGACCGAGGGGACGTTTGCGCACCTGCCAGCCCTTGAGCGGGAAGATGCGTTGGACCGTGTTCTTGTTCATGCCCAGCAGGCCAGCGACGGTTCGGCCTCGATCAGGGCCTTTACAGGCAAAGCGAGAGCCTCTTGCACCTTCGGCGGCGCCTTGGTCGGGCGGTAATAGATCGTCCGACGCGCCACGCCAAACCAGCGGCACAACTGGACCATGGAGACACCGAAGCCATCGGCAGGCAGTCCCTGCTGACGTGAGACCATCAGGTCTCGTCCTTGCCCAGCAGGGAGCTAAATTTTTTTCTTGCGCGCAACTCCAGCACAGCCTCGCCATAGGCTTCCTGCAGGTCCTTCAGCCGTCGCTCGTACTGCTCGCGCACATCTTCCGGATTGGCGCGTAGCGCGTTCTCCATGCCGCGCTTCGCGTCCTCGACCCAGCCTTCGATCTCAGAGGGGCGGCAAGTCGAACTGGCGACTGGCTTCCGATATCGACGTCTTGTCCTGAATCACTTCCAGGAACAATGCGGACTTGCGGCGGCACGTCCAACGTTTGATGTCTTCTTCCATCACGATACTCATGAGGATGCTCCTTTGGGAAAGTAACACCTGAGCAGGACTTCAGTGGGTCGTTACACGCTCGCATTGATGGGTGAGAGCCCCTTGTGCCGATACTTCGATGACGGCTCTCCCTTGTTGGATATGGTTAATGGCATTCAAAACTCCAATTAGGTAGTAGTACACTTATTCACAGGTCGCTATTAAACCAGCAGGAAGCGTAAGGATGGGGACGGAAAATAACACCGATACTGAATCGTCGCGCGCAGTACTGCGAGCAGCAATATTGCCAAGTCTTCGAAAGGGACAGAGGGCCGCGCTCGAAGCAGCCGACCGATATCTTAGTTCCAGCTCAGGCGACAAAGCATTTCTTATTTGCATGCCTACTGGTGCTGGGAAAACGGGGGTGATAGCGACGTTAGCCCAAACATCACAGGCCCGTCGTGTGTTGCTTATCAGTCCTAGGAAGGCTGTATGTGACCAGCTTCGTCGCGAAGTCGGTGGAGCATTTTTTGCCAAGATTCTTGGTGATCGACCTGCAGGGCTCAGTCGGGTCTCTTGGTTACACACGGTTGACTCAAAGGCCGAGATCCTTGTCTCGACGTTCCAAAAGCTAAGCTGCCTAAAAGAGACTGAGCTAGATCGACTGCAAGCGAGTATCGATCTTGTAATCGTCGATGAAGGTCACTCGGAGCCCGCACCAGTTTGGAATAAGTTGGCGCGCCGCTTTCGCTGTCACCGTTTCATTATAACAGCGACGCCGTATCGGAACGATCTGTTCCAGTTCGACATCGATACTTCGAATGCATATCTCTATACCTACAGCGCAGCGATCCATGATGGCGTTCTTGTAGCCCCGGTGTTTCAGCAGATCTTGCTCGCCGAACTTGTAGCAACCTTAAAAAAGGCAATCGGGGATCAGCCTGGATCAAAGTGCTTGGTTAAATGCAAGAGTTTTGATGACGTCGTTCGTTATAGAGAAGCATTGAAGTCTGGAGGCTTTCGTGTTGCTGCGGTCCACGAACGATTCAATTCCAACGAGCCAGGACTTCATACGGTCGTGCCACCGGATGTTGCTAATGGCGATATCGAGGTCTGGGTCTATCAGAGAAAGCTCGATGAAGGGATTGACATTCCATCAGCGAAAACGATGGTTTTCACATATCCGATAGCCAGCGGCAGAGAGCTAGTTCAAGCCGTAGGCCGCGTTGTTCGAACCAAAGACGACATGCAGGCGGTGGTATTAGACCTGGCCAATGGCGTCAATGAGAAGATGTGGCGCAACTATCAAGACTTCGATGAGTCCATTTCAACCTCTCAAGGGTGGAACAACTTTCTTAAGTCACTGGATCCTTTCCACCTCATTGATAGCTACTTGAGTGTCTTCCCTCGAGTTGGCTATTTCGGCGGTGGTTTCAAGAAGACGTTTGACATCAGCGAGTTGAGCCCTCCCGATGACCTGACCATTCCATCGGCATCTATCTGCTTCGTCGAAAAGGCAGATGAATTCTCGATAGATGGGTTCGTCGATGAGTTGTGGTGGCGTTACCATCGAAACGGAGAGTTGGTGAGACGCTTCAAGGCGGAAGAGTTCGAGGTGCTGGTTAGCATCCGATTTGAAAACTCTAAATTTCTCAAAGACAAGCTGTTCTTCCAGCCTTCCTTGGAAGTGCTTCTCGTTCGTGAGGTTGGCGGTCTATTGGCTATTTATGACAGTCGCTCTGTCGATCATAGTCAAAGCAAAGACCTCGGTACTCGGGCGTCCGTTCCCACAGATGCGATGTTGGCTCTGTCGGGCCGAGACGTACGTGCAAGGCCCAAGGAAGCGCACGCCGTTGCCGTAGGCACCACCCACAGGCGAGCAGAGCGAGTGTCCGCTGCAGGCAACTTGAGCCAAGTTACCGCAGGTCAGTCCAATTCCGCGTACGCGCTTTCTATGCTCCGAGTCGATAACCTTGGAGTTGCCGGGGCTGTTACTTCGAGCTACTACCTTGGAATTAATACTGGTCGAGTTTCCGACCAAAAACGAAAGAATTTTTCGCTGGCCGCATTGCGAGATTGGCTCGATGACATAACCGGCGTCATGACTTCAAGGTCAAATGGCGGAAACGACTTCATCCAATCGTTTGCTCAGCCGGTGAAGTACACGCCCCAGGAAGCTCCTAGCTCGGTAATTCTTGACTTGTCTGACCTTGACCAAGCTGTACCCATCAAGATTGACAATAAGAAATACTTGATGCCGGCCGACTTCATTTATCTAAAGAACAACGGCAAGAGTTTGATCGGCCACCATTTAGCTCTGACTATCAAACTTGACGATTCGAGAAGGATCGAGCTTGAAACTCCCCAGCAAATTGTGTTCGATCCTTCTGGTGAGGACTTCGTTGACTACTTGAACCGAGCGCCATTGAAGGCACTGTATAACGACGGCACCACCTACATCAATGGGCGTTTTTACCGTGTACTGCTGCCGTATCAGAGGGAAATAGATTTGAAGACAAGCGCATTCGCATCGTCAATGACGGGTGTGACTGAACTTGGTTCGAATGGCCTTACTGAAAAAGGGGTACTTCATAAGAATTCCTACTCGGGCACTCAACCAGACGCGTTTGATCCTGGTTCAATCTTTGCGTTGCTGGATCGTTTGCGACTGCCAAAAATTGCAAGTGATTCGCCAGGTCTTTTGGCCATGCGGAACTCGTTGCCAGGCATGGACATAAGCCTCTGCACGGACATGGGTACGGAGCCCGCTGATTTTGTTTTGGCGTCGCCGAGCAAAGTTTGCTTTGTGCACGTTAAATGCGGCACCGCGAATGCTCCAAAATCCGCAGCCGGTTCCTTAGTCGAGGTAGGTGGGCAGGCCCTAAAGAATATCTCCCACTTGATCTCCTTCGCAGAATTTTCCCCGGCCAACCTCTCCTGGCTCCAAGAGGCTTGGCCATCTAAGGCCGCGAAACACCAGCTAAAGCACAGAATTAGATTGTTCGACGGCCTATCAGCTGACGATTATTTGGCAACACATGGTGGTACGTCGTCAGACCTGTTGACTAAGGTATGCAGTGAGCTTAGCCAGCGAATCCGTTCCAATGCCGTAAGCAAGGAGATCTGGATCGTTGCGGGCCGCTCATTTTCCCTCTCGCACTTTTTTACGGAGATGGGAAAAGGTCCCAATGCTGCGCCTGAAACAGTCCAATCGTATCAACTCATCGATTCATGGCGGACGTCCGCTTCAGAATTCGACATCGGCTTGAGAATATTTGTCGCTGATTAACTCACGTCGCTGAGGTTTTCGAGCTGCTCAGATGGACATCCATTGGCGACTCTATCGCCTGGACGCCCGGACGGCGCATGGACCGTGTGTGGATGATGCGCGGTGACAAACTATGGCGGACCCGCATGGCCAAACTTTGTCGGATCGCGCATCAACGCGCAAGTGCTCGTAGCATGGCTGCATGAAATGCGCGACTTGGGGGAAACTCGTAAGAAACCTGTTTTCCCAGCAGCGTCCAAGGTCGCGAATCCGAAGCAGTCATCGTAGTACTAGGCGCCCCGCTCCTTGCACAAAATGGGGCCCGGCAGTGGGCAGGGCACCTGCCGAACCTGTTAAACGTCGCAGCCACGAGAGCCAAAGAAGCGATTTACATCGTTGGCAATCGCGATCATTGGGAAGGTGCGGGGTACTTCGGCGTGCTCAGCACGTACTTGCCCTGACCTTGCGCGCAACACGAAGCGGCGTCCCGATTGCACCCCATGGCACGCCAACGTGCGGGGATCGCGCGTGCGCCAACCAAAGCTTTTCGCGATAAGAAGGGCTTGGGGCCAACCCCGCCATTCTGCCAACCGAACTCCATCCCGGCGGCAAAACCTCCGTCGCCCGGAAACGCCAACCGGACGGCCCGCCCCTGCCCTCCGGCACCCGCCGCTGAATCCATTTGCCCGCCCGGCAGCATCCAAGCCTCTGAAGCATCCCGCAGCGGCCTTGACGGCCGGCGCGGGGCTGACGCAACACTGCGGCAGATGATGTGTGCATCTGCACACCAAGCCCACTCAATCTACGGACCACCTGGAGCGCGTTCATGGAATTCATTGCCATCCCCTTCTTCCTCACCCTGGCACCGGTGCTCATACTTTTCCTGACGTTTCGCTATCGCGCCGGGCAGACTCGGGAGCGCTACCAGACGATGTTGCAGTTGGCCGACAAGGGCGTGGAGCTACCCACCGCTTTGCTGGTGGAGCCGAGGTTGGCGTATAGCGAGCGCCGTCGGGCACTGGTGCTGATTGGTGGCGGCCTGGGATTGAGCGCCATGTTTTTTGCGCTGCCCGGCCATTTTGAGAACGGTCAGGCGGTCAGCGGTCTGTGGGGGTTCGGGCTTCTGCCGCTGATGACGGGTCTGGGTTACCTCGCCAGCTGGTGGCTCAACCAGCGCGAGGGTGCCCGTGGCTGATAGCGCTGCTGAGGCGCGCATAGATCAGGCGCTGGTTGCCCGCGTGCTCGCGGGCAATGATCGTCGGGCGTTCGAGCAGCTGCTGCGACGTCATCAGGGCCTCGTGCGTGCGCAACTGCGCCGGCTGGTGCACGGCGACCATGCCGCCGCGGACGATCTGGCTCAGGAAACGTTCCTGCTCGCCTGGCGGAAACTCGGGCAGTTCCGCGGCGACGCGCGATTCGCCACGTGGCTCTATCGCATCGCTTACTCCTGCTTTTTGCAGGCCTATCGAAAGAAGTCGTGGCACGAAGAAAGTGCAGACGATGAGATCATCCACCAGTTGACCGCGCCCTCGCACACGAACGATCTGCACGTTGATCTTGAGCGGGCCATGCAGCGCCTCTCGCCAGCCGAACAGACCGTTCTGCTGCATTGTGTGCAGTTGGGCCTCAGCCATGAGGAAGCGGCGTATGTGCTGACCATGCCGGTGGGCACTGTGAAAAGCCACGCATTGCGCGGAAAGGCAAAACTGAAACTGTGGCTCGCTCCCTGGAGCGATGCCGTCAATGAGGAGCAGGCATGAATCATTCAGACGATTCCATCGAGATGCTGCTGCGCAGGCAGTTTGAGGGCCATGTCGCGGACGACGGATTCACCGAGCGCGTGATGGAAAGCATCCCCGCCCGACGCCGCCGTGCGGCATGGCCGATATGGACTGGCGTGACACTCGGCATCGCGGCGTGTGGATGGTGCATCGCCGACCTGCCCCATACTCCATGGCGCAATGCACTTGATGGTGCGATGTCGACAGGCACCATGGCAGCGCTGTTCGCTGCGGCGGGCATCTCGCTGCTGGCATGCTGCTGGGCGCTTGCCGAGGCCGATGATCGCTGAGTTTGGCAGTGATCACGGCCTCACGCCGTAACCGTCACCTGCCCTGCCCGTCCGCCGCCTGGCGCAACACAGCGATATCCAGTTTTTTCATGTCCATCAGTGCATCGACCGTGCGGCGTCCACGTTCGCTGTCCGGATCGGAAAGCAACGCAAACAAAGCCACGGGCACCACCTGCCAGGACAGTCCAAACCGATCTTTCAGCCAGCCGCATTGCTGGGCCGCTGGATCGCCTCCTTCGGAAAGCCGGTTCCAGTAGTGGTCCACCTCTTCCTGCGTATCGCAGTTCACTACGAGTGAAATAGCCTCGGTGAAATGGAATGCCGGACCACCGTTCAAGGCAGTGAAACGCTGGCCGGCGAGATCAAAAGCCACCGTCATGACCGAGCCCTCACGTCGGCCCGATGCTTTTGCAGACTCTGCGCTGTAGCGCGTGGTGGTGACGATGCGCGCATCGTCGAAAACCCGGATGTAGAAATTGACGGCCTCTTCTGCGTTTTCGTCGAACCACAGAAACGGCGTGATGCGTTGAATGCGATCTTTCATGGCGCACTCCTTTTCGTCGTGTCGTTTGACGATGGACGGATCAGTGCAACATCGGCATGCGTCTACTCTTCTTCGTCCAGTGCATGCGACGGATCACCCGAGCCGGTCGTCACCGGTTCATCGGCCAGCTCCCGTTCGCGATGAGACGGATCACCGGACCCGGTCGTTTCTTCCCCGGGTCGAACGCGCGGCATCGTTGTGCTCGTCATGGCTGGCTCCTGTGAACTGGCCTGCCGACTCTACAACGGCGTCCATGATGCGCGGGTGGACGGGAACTCAGAACCAGAGGCGAAGGCCGGCGACCCATTGCAGATCGGTGATCCGGTCACCCCGGGCACGCGTGAAACGCGCGGTTTGACCGAAGTCATGGGTGATTTTCACCCCCACGTACGGCGCGAACGAGCGGGAAAACTCGTAGCGAAGCCGCAGTCCCAGTTGCGCGTCAGACAGCCCGCTACCGGTGGCGCGTGCCCTGTCTGCGTTGCCATAGGCGTTGAACTCCAACTCAGGCTCAAGAATCAGCCGCTGGGTGAACAGCAGTTCGTAGCTCGCCTTGAAGCGAGCAGCCGTACGACCCGAGGGCCCGGCATATGCCGTCGCCTCCAGCTCAAACCAGTACGGAGCCAACCCTTTGATTCCAAAGGCTGCCCACTGGCGAGCCGGGCCTTCGCCTGTATCGTGACGAACGCCCAGCTGTGTGTCCCAGAAGGTCGAAACGGCGTGGCTCCAAAGCAGCTCCACGTCTGCCTCATCCAGCGAGCCACGCGTGCGCTCGCCTTCCGTGCGAATCCACAGCTTGTCGACGTCGCCGCCATACCAGCCTTCCGCCTCCCAGCGCTGCCCCTGGCTGTCGCGGCCACTCCATGCTTCGAGCTGGTCGATCATCAGCGTGCCGCGCGTCGCCGCATCGTTCATGTCCATGGCTTGCATGGAACCGTGATGCAATCCGTCGGAATAGTCCGGATTGCGCGCATCGGCCGGTGCAGAGCCGCCCTGCATGGGCCCCATCGACATGCCATCCATATGCGCGTGGTCCATGTCCATGCCGTCCATCGCGCCGTGATTCATCGACGAATGATCCATGCCGCCGGGGTCCGCAGGCGTCGGGTCATCGCCGGCTTTGTCCGTCGGCGGCGGTGTGGCGGCGGGCATGTCCATGCCGTGCGACATGGATGAGTGGTCCATGCCTGCCATGCTGTCCTGCGCATGTGCGGTGCCAGCCAGCAGAAAGACAAAGGCGGCAACGTACGTCCTCACGACACCACCACTTCGCGAAACATGCCCGCTTCCATGTGGTAGAGCATGTGGCAATGAAAGGCCCAGCGCCCCGGCGTATCCGCGCTCACCAGCCACGTGATGCGCTGCGCCGGCTGCACATTGATGGTGTGCTTGCGCACCTGGAAAGCGCCTTCCGGCGACTCCATCTCGCTCCACATGCCGTGCAGATGGATCGGATGATTCATCATGGTGTCGTTCACCAGAATGAAGCGCACGCGCTCGCCGAGGTGAAGGTGAATCGGTTTGGCCTCGGAGAACTTCTGGCCGTCGAACGACCACATGAAACGCTCCATGTTGCCGGTGAGATGCAGTTCGATGTCCCGCGTGGGTGCCCGCGCATCGCGTGGACCGCCTACCGTGCGCAGGTCGGCATACGTGAGAACGCGTCGGCCGTTGTCGCGCAAACCGATGCCCGGGTCATCCAGGTTCACGCGTGGCATGTCCACACGCATATCCACGCCCACGCCGTACTCGGTGCGCGCGTGGTGGGCCATCGGGCCGTCGCCATCCATCGCACCCATCATGTCGTCCATGCTGAGCCATTCGCGCGCATCCACCGCGGGCACCGCAGCGGTCATACCGTGGCCCGGCGACAGCGTGCCGCGCGCGAAGCCGGAGCGGTCGATGGATTGGGCGAAGATCGTGTATGCCCGGTGTTCAGCCGGTTCGACCAGCACATCGTAGGTCTCCGCCGGGGCAACGCGCATCTCGTCAACATCCACCGGTTCAACGTTCTGTCCATCCGTGGCGATCACCGTCATTTTCAGGCCGGGAACGCGCAGGTCGAAGATGGTGGACGACGAGCCATTGATGACGCGCAGGCGGATCTTCTCGCCCGGAGTGAACGCTCCCGTCCAGTTTCCCCGGGGCGTCGTTCCGTTCATCAGATACGTGTACGTGGCGCCGGATACGTCGGACAGATCCGTAGGACTCATGCGCATGCGGTTCCACATGCCACGCTTCGCCATCGCGCCACGCACGCCATCGGCACGAATGTCGCGTACCACGTCGCCCACCGTCGGCTGGCCATAGTTGTACACGTCGCTGCGGGTCTTCAGCTTGCTGTAGACCCGCTCGGGATCTTCGTCTGTCCAGTCGCTCAGCAGCAGCACGTAGTCACGCTGCACGGGATGCGGCTCTTCGCCAGCCGGATCAATGATGATCGGCCCGTACAGTCCCACTTGTTCCTGAAAACGCGTGTGTGAGTGGTACCAGTAGGTGCCCGACTGACGCACGGGAAACCGATAGGTAAAGGTCTCGCCGGGCGCGATGCCATCGAAGCTCAATCCGGGTACGCCATCCTGGTCGGCGGGCAGAAGAATGCCGTGCCAGTGCAGTGATGTGGGGGTTTTCAGGCGATTGGTCACGCGGATGGTGACGGGCGTGCCTTCTTTCCAGCGCAGCAGTGGGCCGGGCACACCGCCGTTTACGGTGACTGCGCGACGCGCCTTGCCGGTGTAGTTGACCGGCGCCTCCACGATGTCGATGGCGTATTCGATACTTCCGGGGGTTTCGCCAGCAATGGGGCGAACCTGGGCGATGCTGTTTCCCGCGCGCCCCAGGCCTGCGCCCAGCACCAGTCCGCCCACGGCCAGGCCCCGGACAAAACGCCGGCGGGAAATATCCAGATCGCTGGGATGGGAAGACATGGCGCGTCCGTGTGTGCTCGGCCCGGCAGGTTACCGGGCGCCATGGTGACGGCTCAAGGTGGAGCAGGGTTCATGCGGCCTGCGCGACCTCGACCGCGGCTTCACCTGTGCAGTGCGATGGATAGTGCATGACGCTGGCCAACTACCGCCGAAAGCGTGACTTCAGCCGTACCCGGGAGCCCGCGCCCGACCATCCGGCACCGGCCGCTGCGCGCGCCATCTTCGTGGTGCAACTGCATCACGCCAGTCGACGTCATTTCGATTTTCGTCTGCAAGTGGGTGACACGCTGCGCAGTTGGGCCGTTCCCAAGGGCCCCAGTTTCGATCCCACGGTCAAGCGGCTCGCCGTGGAAGTGGAAGACCATCCGGTGGCTTATGCCGACTTTGAAGGCGATATCGAAGAAGGCTACGGCAAGGGTCATGTTGATCTGTTTGATCGCGGCGTCTGGTCCACACAGGGCGACGCAGAGGCTCAACTTCGCAAAGGCCACCTGCATTTCCACCTGGACGGGCAACGGCTGAAGGGCGGCTGGCATCTGGTGCGCAGCGGTAAAAAAGAGCGCCAGCCTGCATGGTTTCTCATCAAGGATGCGGATGCCTGGGCCAGCGACGTCGAGGCTGACGATCTGCTGGACGCAACGATGGTGCGCAGCACACGCAAGGCCGCACGCACGCCCAACGAAAAGAAGGCGGCCAGCAAGCTCTCCGTGGCGCGACGACCAACGAGGCCCGTCAAACGCCGGGCATCTGCGGCTAGTATGCGCAAGGCACTGGCGGCCATGCAGGGTGCTCGCGGAGCGGACGTACCATCCGGATTCTTTGCACCGGAACTGGCGAAGCTGCACGACACACCGCCCAACGGCCCGAACTGGTTGCACGAAGTGAAATGGGATGGCTACCGCCTGCTTGCTTCCATCACCGACGGCGAGGTGACCCTGTGGTCGCGCAATGGCCTTGCGTGGAACGACAAAGTGCCGGAAATCACGAGTGCGATCCGTGACCTGAAGCTGGATTCGGCCCGTCTGGACGGCGAGCTGATTGCACTGGACAGCCATGGCCGCAGCGATTTCAACGCATTGCAGCGCACGTTGTCTGGCGAGGCGCAGGCACCGCTGGTCTACATGCTGTTCGATATGCCCGCGCTGCTTGGTTACGACCTCACACGCGCGAGCTTGCTCGACCGCAAGGCGCTACTGAAGCGCGTCGTGGAACACACGCCCGCGCATCTGGGCTTCAGCGACCATCATCTGAACGATGGCGACGCCGTCTTTCAAATGGCGATGGACCAGCAGCTCGAAGGCATCATGTCCAAGCGGGTGGATTCCGGCTATCGCGCCGGACGCAGCGAGGACTGGCTGAAGATCAAGCGGCTGCAAAGCGACGAATTTGCCGTGATCGGTTACACGCCCGCCAAAGGGGCGCGACTGGCGTTCGGCTCGTTGCTTCTGGGGCGGCCCGGTGAAGGCGACCAGTGGACTTACATGGGCCGCGTCGGCACAGGTTTCACAGACGGACAATTGAAACAGCTCGGCGAAACACTCGCCACGAAAGGTACGCGCGAGCCACCCATCCGCCTCAACAACATCGACCCGTTGCTGAAAGGCGCGCTCTGGATCAAGCCGACGACGGTGGCGGAAGTGTGGTTCCGGGGCATCGGCAACCATGGTCTTCTGCGCCAGCCCAGCCTCAAGACGCTGCGGATGGACAAGCGCCCCATGGACCTTCGAGGAAACGAACCCATGCCAGATACTCCCCGAAAAATCGCCAAAAATAAGGGAAAAACGCGCTCACCGGTTGTCATCACCCATCCCGACCGCGTGGTCTTTCCCGAAGACAACATCACCAAGCAACAGGTTGCCGACTACTACCACACTGTGATGCCGTGGCTGCTTCCCGGCATCGTGAATCGTCCGACGTCGACCATCCGTTGTCCGGGCGGCATCGGCGAGCACTGCTTTTTTCAGAAGCATCTGATCGCAGGCCTGGAGTACGCAGGGGCAGCGAAAATAAAGGAAGAAACAGGCGCTACCGCAACATGGCTCTATCCGAAGAACGAAGAAAGCGTGATCGAGCTCGTGCAGTTTGGTGCCATCGAGTTCCATCCGTGGGGTTCCACCGTTGCAACACCGGACATCGCGGATCGCATCGTCTTCGATCTCGATCCTGGCGAAGGCGTGAGCTGGGCCCGTGTGGTTGCTGCGGCCAGACAAGTACGCACGCTGCTTACTGCCATCGGTCTCGTATCGTTCGTTCGCACCACGGGCGGAAAGGGCTTGCATGTGGTCGTGCCTTTGAATCCGGGATCGCCGTGGGACCTGGTGAAGTCATTCGCGCGGGGCTTCGCCGAAGCCCTGGCGGGCATGCACCCGCTCGAATTCGTGGCGACATCTGCCAAACGACTGCGCAACGGAAAGATCTATCTGGATTACCTGCGTAACGGGCGCGGCGCCACCAGCGTGGCGTCGTACTCTTTGCGCGCACGTGCTGGTGCGCCCGCATCGGTGCCGCTGCGATGGGAAGAGCTGGACAAGATCAAGAGCGGCAGCGCATTCAACATCCATACGCTACCGAAGCGATTGGCGCGCCTTCGCGCCGATCCATGGGAAGGTTTTGATGACGTGCGCCAGAGCCTCGAATCGCTCACGTTTCAGGCAGGGCAGGCGGATGCAACGTCGTGAAGCACCTTTGCCGACGTAAGAATTTTTCCTAAGCACACGCCGGCCCCTGTAACACCCATGAGACACCCGGCTTCGGCAAGCCGCATCACGGCTCAGTTGCGCAAGATAAATCGCTTTCGGCGCAGATACTTACGACACACCCAGACTCTTCCATCGCGGAGACTCGCGAGATAGCTTGCAGGTGGCCAGCGCCCGATGAACAGGGGGTCCCGCGCTGTCGCGATCACCTTCATGGGAGAAACTTTCATGCTCGCGAACTTCCGTCGTCATGCTCTGGCGGCTGCCCTTACGGCCGTTCTGTTGTCGTTCTCTTTCGCCGCTGCGGCGCGCGATAAAGGTCCCACGGTAGATCTTGGTTCGGCCGATCCGACGCAGACGCTTAACGTGACGCTGGTGCTGAAAGTTCAGCACCCCGAGGCACTGGAGCAATTCGTTTATCAGACCGCTACGCCGGGCAGTCCGCAATACGGACATTTCCTGTCGACGGCACAGTTCGCATCGCGCTTCGGGCCCAGCGACAATGACCTGAAGCAAATTAGCCAGTTCCTCCAGAAGAACGGCATCACGCAGGTGGAAGTGCTGCCCAGCCATCTGGCTATTCGTGCCACCGGCACGCTGGGCCAGTTCACCACCGCATTCCAGACCCCGGTGCATGACTACGAGCGCGACGGCCATCGTTTCCATCGGCCCAGCAAGCATCCCGTGCTTCCGGTAGCGCTGTCCGGCACGCTGGTTGTAGCGGCGGGCCTGAGCAACGAGCCGAGGTATCTTTCCCATCGCGTCAACAGCAACAAGGCCGGCACGCTCAGTTCCGCACCTGCCATTGCCACGCTCACAACGGCGTCGGGCAGTACAGCCACCAACACGCCCGGTGAGTACACCGTGGGCGACGTGGCGAATTTCTACAACATCAACCCGCTGTACAAGGCCGGTATCAACGGCAAGGGCTCCACCATCGGCATCGTGACTCTGGCGGGCTTCATTCCGCAGGACGCGTACGACTACTGGTCACTCATCGGCTTGCAGACCAAGCCCAACCGCATCACCCAGATCCATGTGGATGGCGGTGGCGTGATCAGTTCAGATGCGGGCAGCGGTGAAACATCGCTGGACGTTGAGCAGTCCGGCGGTCTTGCACCGTTCGCCGACCTTCGCGTGTACGACGCACCGAACACCAGCGGCGGTTTCCTTAGTGCGTTCTATCAGGCCGTGTCGGAAAACATCGCCGACAGCATTTCGGTCAGCTGGGGTGAACCGGAAGAGTTCTACTTCGACTCACCGTTGAGCGGTGGCGACTACACGGGTGAGCTCGTCGCGTTCCACCAGGTCTTCCTTGAAGCTGCCGCTCAGGGCATTTCGATGTTCGCCGCGACGGGCGATTCGGGCGCCTATGACACCGTCCGTGACCTGGGCAACACGGCCTTCAGCGCACCGCTGACTGTGGACGCGCCAGCCGCTGATCCGTTTATCACGGCAGCGGGTGGCACGACCGTGCCGTTTACCTTCAGCTTCTCCGGCGGCCCCACGGCGTCGATCGACCAGGAGCAGGTCTGGGGCTGGGACTACCTGCAAACCTACCTGGACAAGGTACGCCCGGGCGTGTACGACCTGTTTTCCGTCGGCGGTGGCGGCGGCGTCAGCGTGTTCTGGCCAACGCCGCTTTATCAGCTCTTCACCCCAGGCATCCGCAAGAGTGAGCCCGGGCAATCGCTGGTCGCCCAAAACCCCAGCCAGAGCCTTGAGGGTTACACCCAGACGACCCCGCTGACCCTGTTGAACCTGAAGGCGAATTTTGCCGGCCGCAACGTGCCCGACATCGCATTCAACGCCGATCCTGAAACCGGTTATCTGCTCATTTCCAGCACCGACGCGGAGGATGGCGTGGTGACAGGCGAGGGCGGTACCAGCTTCGTGGCACCGCAGCTCAACGGCGTGGCCGCCCTGTTGAAGCAAAACTCGGGACACCGGATCGGTTTCTGGAATCCCCAGCTGTATCTGCTTACTGACACGGTCAGGTACGGCAAATACTCGCCGTTTACTGACATCAAGGCAGGCGACAACTGGTTCTATCACGGCAAGGGCGGCTATGAGCCGGGCGCCGGCATCGGCACGCTGAATGTGGGTAACTATGCTCAGTTCCTGAAAGCGGGACTCTGACCGGGCACACGCCTGAAGCGTCAACCATCAGCGGGCGGGTCGTCACGACCCGCCCGCTTTGGCGTCAGGGCTGTCGCTTCGGGCCGTCAACCCGTTAGTCTTTGGGCCTTGCATCCCTATTTCTGGCCTCGCATGTTCGCTTCACTTCCTGCCTTTTTGCGCATTCCGCTGGTCTGCCTCCTGCTGGCCCTGAACATCGTCTGCCATATCACGCCGTTGTTCGCGCTTACTTTTGTGAAGCTGATCGTCCCGATCCGGGCCGTCCGACAGCTGTGCACGCGGGGACTGGTGGCGTTGGCAGAAAGCTGGATCGCCAGAAATTCGAAGCTGTTCGACGTGTTCACCCGCATCCAGTGGCGGGTGGACGGCCTTGAGCACCTGCAAAGCCGGGAGAACTTTCTCGTCATCTGCAATCACCAGAGCTGGGTGGACATCCCCGTTTTGCAGAAGCTGTTCAACCGGCGCATTCCGTTTTTCCGCTTCTTCCTCAAAAGCGAACTGATCTGGGTTCCGCTCCTGGGACCGGCATGGTGGGCTCTGGATTTCCCGTTCATGAAGCGCTACTCGCGGGAAAAGCTGGAAGCTCATCCGGAGTTGCGCGGTAAAGATCGCGAAGCCACGCGCCGGGCCTGTGAAAAATTCCGCAGCGTGCCGGTGTCAGTGATGAACTTCACCGAAGGCACCCGTTTCACGCCCGCCAAGCACGCCGCCCAGAAGTCGCCGTACACCCATCTGCTGCGCCCGAAAGCAGGCGGCGTTGCCTTCGTGATGGATGCGATGGGCGATGCCATGCGCTCCCTGCTGGACGTGACCATCGTGTATCCGCAGGGGCCGGGAAGCATGATGGACCTCATCGCCGGACGCATCCGCGAGATCCGCGTGCACGTGCGGCAGTTGCCGCTGCTCGCTGAGCTACGTGGCGATTACGAAGGCGACGCCGCCTTCCGCGAGCGCTTCCAGCTGTGGGTCAACGAGCTGTGGGCCGAGAAAGACGCCCGCATCGGCAGGATGCTGGCGTCGTAACGCACGCTGGCCTCAGTGGGCGGCGCGCTCCTTCGCGAGTCGCGCATCCAGCTTGCCCGTGGCCCAGACGGCATAAGCCTGGCAGGCATGCTTGTCTTCCAGCGATGCGTGCGCGTCCACCTTGCTCATCAGATCGACCACGTCGGGATGGGCCGTGATGAGAATGTCGCAAGGCAGGTTAGAAACCGTTTCAATTCCCTTGCGATAGGCGGCCAGCTTCTTCGCGTCTGCCGAGAAGCGATAGCCGTCCTTCGAGAAGGGCGTGAGGCTGTCGCCGTAAACGATGTTCAGGCAACGCTCTCCTTCGCACGAGCGCCACGTCCAGGTGGTGCCACCGAGCGTGTGTCCCGGCGTCGCATGCGAGGTCAGGGCAAGATCGCCCACATGCACGGTTTCGCCCGGGCTGAGTTCGTCCACCTCTTTCACAGGTGGAAACAGCGGTGCCTCACCGAATTGAGGATCATTCGGGTCGTTGCCGCCGAGGCGCAGTGCATGGGCGCTGGCGGGGCTGGCGCGCACTTCGGCACCACTGTCGCGGGCAATCGCCGCAATGGCGCCTGCATGATCAGCGTGTGCGTGCGAGTTGAGGATCACGCGGATGTCTTCCACCTTGAAGCCGAGCGCGCGCACGTTCGCCTCGATCATGGGGGCATTGACGTCTTCCGTTGCGTCGATCAGCACATGCCCCTTCGGTGAGGTCACGAGGATGGCGGATAACCCGCGCGAACCCACGTAGTACGTGTTGCCGTAGACCTTGAACGGGGCCTCGGGTTGAGTCCACTCGGGCTGCCCTGCATAAGCGGCGAAGGATGCAGCGGCCAGTGCGCTGGCGCAGAAAAGTCGGGCGATCAACATGGCGGGTTCCCGCTGAAAGTGGCCGCTATCTTAGAGGGCCACTTCTGGCGGGGAACAGACCGGTTCAGGGCGGTGCCGGGGCATCACCCTAAAGCGCGGCCGGGCGGGCGATTGCGGCGGGCGCGCCAGAAGAGAAAGCCGGTTACCAGCATGAACATCGGAAGCAGGCCGGTGAAGCTGGCCACCACGCGCCACAGCATGCCCCCCACGGCAGCCGAATGGATGGGGAACAGCGCGTTGGAAATACGCGAACCCGTGCCTGCACGCGTCGCATCCTCACCTCCCAGCACACGGGCGGCCGGCGCATCCATCCACAGCGTGCTGCGGCCCGTGGGATTCCATTCGCCGGGCCGGCGCAGGCGCACGACCAGTGCCGCGCCATCACGCGCAGGCAGGTTCAGGCGGCTGATCTGCGCATCCGGAGCCGCTTCCTGCGCCGCCACCAGCACGGCGCTCCAGTTCACGGGCTTCTCGACCCAGGGCACATCGGGCGGCCGCTGCGATGGCGGCTCGCCAAACAGGCTCATCAGCCCCGCACGCACCGATCCACGGTACGCCATGGTGGTGCCGGTTCCGATCATTACCAGCAACAGTGGCAACGCCATCACACCCACAAAGCGATGCCAGCTTGCCCAACGCTGGATGGGTGGCCGGGCATGCGGACGAAGATGGGTCAGCGCGCGGCGGCGGCCGGGCCAATAAAGCCATACGCCGGAGAGGATCATGAAAAGACCGGTCAGGGCGACACAGCCGAGCACGGTCTCGCCAATTTTTCCGGAGAGCAGATGCGTGTGCCAGTCCATCAACAGCAGCAGTGGGTCCGATGACCCGCTGCGGCGGAGAACGACCTCACCCGTCGTGCCATCAAAGTAGATTTTGCCGCGCCCGGGCAGCGCCCCCTCGAACACGGGAAAGTCATCGTCCGGCAAACTGATGCTGCGCAGCGACTTTCCTTCGGACGACGCCATGATCGTTTGCAGCGCTTTACCCTGCACGCCCAGATCGGGTGATGGACGATCAATCAGCTCCGGATGCATCGCTGCAACCAGCGGATCTTCAAACATCAGCACGCTGCCGGCCATGCAGACCAGCGACAGCACCACGCCAAGCGACAACCCCAGCCACAGGTGCAGGGTTTTCAGCAGAACGCGAACCCGTCGCGGTGAGCGCGATACATTCATGCCGCAGCCTCGCGCACGTGCACGCCATCACGGTGCATGAAAGGGCAGGAGCGTAAGAACATGCGGATCGCCTGGCAAAGGTATCGCGTCATGCTAAGTGCGAATCATTACCGGATCAACGTGGACCCGGGTCAATCCATCAGCGATGCCACGCCGAAGAACTCATAGCGCACGTCGGTCCATGGAATGCCCACCGCTTCCAGATGCACCCGCACCGCACGCATGAACGCCAGCGGGCCAAGCACGTAGACGTCCAATTGGCGCGTATCGGGCAACCATTCCCGCAGGCGCTCCCGGGTGAGCAAGCCTTCGGCGGCCGCGTCGTCCGCCTCCACGCGCTCGTAGCAATAGAACCGCCGCATCAAAGGATAGCTGACGGCCAGGTCATCCACGTGCTGACGGAATGCGTGCACGGCGCGCTCGCGTGCTGCGTGGATGAAGTTGATCGCACGCCCCGCACGCATGCCCGCCTCCAGCATCGCCATCATGGGCGTGATGCCCACACCCGCGCTGATGAGCGCCAGCGGTCGGTCGCTGTCCCGCAGCGTGAACTCGCCAGACGGCGGATAAAGTGACAGCACATCGCCCACGCCGATGTGATCGTGCAGATAGCCGGACACGCGACCTCCCGGCTCGCGCTTTACGCTGATGCGATACGTATGCCCGTTGGCAGCAGACGACAATGAGTAATTTCTCCTGAACTCTTCATCGTTGATCGTGACCGACAAGCCGATGTACTGGCCCGGCACGTGTTGCGACACCTCACCACCATCCAGCGGACGCAGACGCAGCGACACAATCTCCCTGCACTCCATCGTGCGCGACACCACGACGAACGGACGAAGTCCGCGCCATCCACCGGGTGCACGCTCCCGGCCGCCGTAAATCTGAAACTCCGCGCCAACAAGAATGCTGGCAAACTGCGCGTATGCAGCACTCCACGCGGCAATCAGCGCATCGGTAGCCGTACGCTCGCCGAGCACATCACGAATGGTCCGGATCAGACACGCGCCGACCATGGCATAGTGTTCGGGCTGCACGTATTTTGATACGTGCTTGCTGCAAATGGTGGATATCACAGGACCCAGTGTTTCCATGCGATCAATGTTTCGCGCATAGTGCAGCAGGCGATGCGACAGCGCCCGTGCCTGTTCACCATTGGCTTGCCGCACATTGTTGAACATGGATCGCATCGCTGGATGCTTGTCGAGAAGGAGACGGTAGAAGTGGTTTGTCAGTACTTCACCGTGCGCTTCCAGAAGAGGCACTGTGGCCTTTACGATGGCGATATGTTCGGCGGATAACATGCAGACCTCACAACAATGGACGTCGTCGCTCGCAGCGACAATCGTTACTGATGTGCAATCAGAATTCGTGCCATCGTAAGATGCGCAGAAAAGCAAGCTGTTACGTAAGGCTTGCGTCACTATGACTGTCAGCTTTTGCTGTCGAATGGACTCGACGTTGTCGCTATGACTCCCACATCATTGCTTTCCGGCATCCTGCCGCTGGTGGAAGACCTCACCCGGGAAATGGCTGACGACACGCGCTATGCGCGACTCGTCGGCGCACTGCGTGCCCACTTCCCCTGCGATGCGGCGGCACTGCTCCGCCTCGAAAACGACGTGCTCATTCCGCTGTGCGTCGACGGCCTCAGTGAAGACACACTCGGCCGACGATTCTCCATTCACGATCATCCGCGTTTGAAGATTTTCGTAGCCAGCGATGCGCCCACGCGCTTCCCGTACGATTGCGCGCTCCCCGATCCGTACGACGGATTGATCCCCAACCAGAAGGGACGCCTTCAGGTGCACGACTGCATGGGCGCACGCTTGCGTGTGGACGGACGCACGTGGGGCGTCATCACGCTGGATGCCCTCGACCCGGGCCGATTCGATGCGGTGGACATGACCTCACTGGCTTCCTTCGCCGCGCTGGCCGCCGCGACCGTCGTCGCCTCCGAGCGCATGACAGCCTTGCGCGTCTATGCCACGACAGAGCGCCGTCGCGCCGACGCGTTCCGCAAGGCCGCCACCGAACGGTCGCCGCGCGGGCTGATCGGCCGTAGCGACGCCTTCCTCCGCCTGATGGAAGAAGTGCGTGTTGTCGCGGCCAGCGATCTCAACGTGCTGATTCAGGGTGAAACCGGCACAGGCAAAGAGCTGGTGGCCCGCGCCATCCACGCAGGCTCGGCGCGTGCCGCGCGGCCGCTTGTGAGCATCAACTGCGCCGCGCTTCCCGAGAACCTGGTCGAAAGCGAGCTCTTCGGCCACGTGCGCGGTGCCTTTTCCGGTGCCATCGGCGAACGTCGCGGCAAATTTGAGGCAGCGGACAAGGGAACGCTGTTTCTGGACGAAGTAGGGGAGTTGAGCCCCAGCGTGCAGGCGAAGTTGCTGCGAGTGGTGCAGACCGGACATCTGCAACGCGTCGGCTCGGATCGCGAGCACACGGTCGACGTGCGCGTCATTGCCGCGACCAATCGCGATCTGGCGGAAGCCGTGAAGGACGGCAGCTATCGCGCCGACCTTTTCCATCGCCTCAGCGTGTATCCGCTGGTGGTGCCATCGCTGCGCGTGCGCGGACGCGACGTTCTGCTTCTGGCCGGCGCCTTTCTTGAAGAAGCGCGGTCGAGGGCGGGCATTGTCGGCATCCGGTTGTCTGGTGACGCGCGCGATGCCCTGGTCAAGCACAGCTGGCCTGGCAACGTGCGCGAGCTGGAACACCTGATCGGTCGCAGCGTACTGCGTGCGCTCGCATCACGGCCTGACCACGACGAGCCGGTGCTCACGCTCACCGCCGCCTCGCTCGATCTGTCGGACACCGCGCCCGGCGAGCTGGACATGCCCGCAGCCACCTACGACGTGCCCCGCGGCAGCCTGCGCACGATGCTGGCGTTCCATGAACGCCGCATCATCGAAACGCACCTGGAACAGCACGGCGGCAACTGGGCGGCGGCGGCGCGCTCACTGGGCATCGACCGGGCCAACCTGGCGCGCAGCGCGCGGCGCCTCGGGCTACGCTGACGACATGGCGTCCACCCCGCGTCTGCCAGCCTGCCGGCATCCCCTTGAGCGCGGAGCACCCGATGGCCACTCGTCGCACCCCCGGGCCACCCAAAGCTGGAAACATCCGCGCCGGCATGGGCGGCTGGACGTTCGCTCCGTGGCGCGACAACTTCTACCCGGGTGATCTCATCCAGCGCGAGGAGTTGAGCTGGGCCAGCCGACAGGTCACGAGCATCGAGATCAACGGCACCTACTACCGCGCTCAGAGCCAGGCCACCTACGAACGCTGGGCCAGCGAAACACCACCCGGCTTCGTGTTTTCGGTCAAGGCACCCAGGCGCATTGTCCAGACGAGGGCGCTCGACGATACCGGTGAGCAGGTCACCCGGTTCCTTCAAGGGCTGACGGCACTGGGCGACCGGCTTGGCCCCGTGCTGTGGCAATTCATGCCCACGCGCACCTTTGATCCGGACACCCTTCGCCGATTCTTCGATCTGCTGCCCGACGCGATCAACGGCCTGGCATTGCGCCACGCCATCGAGGTACGCCACGACAGCTTCCTATGCGATGAGTATCTGGCATTGGCCCGGACCCGCGGCGTGGCCACGGTGTTTACCGACTCGCCCGACTACCCATCGCTGGCCGACCTCACCGGTCCCTTCGTTTACGCACGGCTGATGCGCAGCGTGGCATCGCGAAAAACCGGATACACCGCCCCGGATCTGAAGCGCTGGGCTGACCGTGCGAAGGCCTGGGCGGCAGGGAAAGACCCCGCCGACCTGCCTCATGTGAGCGACGCCGCGCCGTCACACGGCCCGCGAGATGTGTTCGTCTATTTCATTTCGGCGGCGAAAGAACGCAATCCGGCGGCGGCCATGGCATTCCTTCAGCAACCTGGCATCGCGCACACCGCATAATTGCGCCATCTGTCCCTTACACGTCCAACCGGGAGCCCTATGGAACGGCTGATCCAGAACTATCTGCTCGACCTCTTCGCCGAGCACGGCATCGACCTTGATGAGCCCGAGCATGATGACGAGGGATGGCTGCTGACCGAGGATGACTATCCCGCCATCCGTGGCGCCTGGCAGGAGGGCAAAAATGGCCAGGTCGGACGTCTGGATATCGACGTAGTGATCGACGAAGACCGCCGGATCGAAGAAGTTTTCGCCGGAACGGGTGAGGGCAAGGCGGGTTGCCGTGACGCGCTGGACAACTTTGCGCGCAACGATTTCCACGTGATGCTGGCCGCCTGCTGGCACGTGGCCGACAAGTCGAAACTGGCTATCCAGCGCCTGTCCATTGCGGGCCTGCCGTGGGACGCCTATGTCGGCAACTTCACCCTGCGCGGTGACGATGTGGAACCGCTGGAAGTACCCGAAGAGGCCATGACCGCGCTTCAGGCCGTGATCGCCACAGCGCCCCTGACCCGCGAAGTGCACTGGATTCGTGTGTTCTACGGCAACGTGGGCGACGGCCGCACTCAGATCGAGGTGCTGCTGGACAACGAACCGTGGCCCGCTGGCGACAAGGCACTGGCGTCCGTCAGCTGGCCGCAGGCCGACCGCTACTACAGCCTGCGCAACTTCATTGCCCTGATGCCGGTGGACGACTGACCGCCACCGGGCGCCCTTACGCTCCCCACGCCTCGGGCACCAGCACGGCAAAGCCGTGCTCGCGCTCGGTGCGACGGGACAGGGAGAGCAGTTCGGCGTCGCGGCTGAACAGCAGTTCCGCACCGGCAGACACCGCCAGCTCGACAAACTTCTGGTCGTCCTCGTCACGACACTGCGGACGTACGGGGCCGCTCATGTCGCCCTGGTAAACCGAAACCCGCGCGTCGTAGGCGTCCAGAGCCCGCTGCTGCGCCGCGGCGTCGAGCTTGAGCCGCGGATAGCCCAGCACGTCGATCCATTCGGCGCGGCAGTCCTCGCGGGTCACGGCGATCACGGCGCGCGCATCCAGCGCGTGCCGCAAGGCGGCGCAGCGCGGGTCACCGAATACGAACAGGTCCAGACAGACGTTCGTATCCAGCACCACCCTGGGTGACGTCATGCCGCCTGGCGTCCGGCCAGCGCATCGCGGGCCTGGACAACCAGCTCGAACGAGCGCAGGCGGGCAGCGTGATCGTAGATCTGCGCCGTTACCATCAACTCGTCGGCGCCCGTGCGCCCGATGAAGTCGGCCAGTCCGGCGCGCACCGTCTCAGGCGAACCCACCACCGAGCAGCTCAGTGCGTGATCCACGCCTGCGCGCTCGATGGGCGTCCACACGCCATCCATCGAATGCACGGGGGGCGGCAACTGGCCCGGCGTACCACGGCGCAGATGCCAGAACTGCTGCTGAAGCGAGGTGAACAGGCGCTGCGCTTCTTCGTCGGTATCGGCAGCAAACACGTTGATACCCAACATGGCGTGCGGCTTGTCCAGCGCCTCAGACGGGCGGAACAGCGTGCGGTAGACCTCAAGGGCCTTCATCATCATGTCCGGCGCGAAGTGCGACGCAAAGGCGAACGGCAAGCCCATCTCGGCCGCCAGCCGGGCGCTGAAGAGACTGGAGCCCAGCAGCCACAGCGGCACTTGGGTGCCCATGCCTGGTACGGCACGCACCGACTGGCCGGGCTGCGCCGGGCCGAGGTAATGCTGAAGCTCCACCACGTCCTCGGGGAAACGATCGTCGCTTGGACCGAGCGTACGTCGAAGCGCACGGGCGGTGCCCTGATCGGTACCGGGAGCGCGGCCAAGGCCCAGATCAATGCGACCCGGATACAGCGAGGCCAGCGTGCCGAACTGCTCCGCGATGACCAGCGGCGCATGGTTGGGAAGCATCACGCCCCCGGAACCCACCCGGATGGTGGACGTGCCCTCGGCCACGTAGCCGATGACCACCGAGGTAGCTGCACTCGCGATACCGGCGAAATTGTGGTGCTCGGCAAGCCAGAAGCGCTTGTATCCCAAGCCCTCCACGTGACGGGCAAGGTCGCGCGTGTTGCGCAACGCGTCGCCGGGCGTAGCGCCACGGACGATGGGCGAAAGGTCCAGGACCGAAAATGGGATCATGCGGGGGAAGCCTTGGCTTTTGGCGATACCCCTTATATGCAGCGTCGTTGCGCCGATTCAACCGAACCGGCGCAACGTTTGCAGTTCAGAAATGCACGATCATGTCCATGACCGCCATCCACTGGGTGTGCTTCGTGCCGCCGTCGTAGGCCGCGACGTCGGACGCATGGTCGTAACGCACTTCCGGACGCACTTCCAGATCCGGCGTGATCCAGCGCGTGAGGCCAAGCGTGCTGGTCGTGTAATGAGTCTGATACCCCGAACGCTGCCCGTCGGCGTCGTAATAGAACTCGTTGCGGAATGACATCATCGTGCGCGGATTCAGCTCCACGTTGAAGTAATTGACGATGCCGTAGGCATGGGTGTCCTTTGTCTGCCCGGCAGGAAGGCTCGACAGCGCCACACTATTGACCGTGAGCTGATAAGCCTGCGTCAGCGTGTGCACGCGGCTGTTGAAGCGGTGCCCCCAGGTGACCACGTACTCCTGGAGATTGTTGTACGTCTGGCGCTTGTTGTTGTACGACTCGATGCACGGATACAGCATGTCGTTGTTGGATCTGGACACCCAGCGCACGCAGAGTTGCCCCGTAAGACGCGCATCCTTGTTCCACACGGCCACATCATCGCCGCCATGCAGGCCGACCTGAAGCGTCCACTGATCGTTGAGCTTGGTGGTCGTGAGAATGCCCATGTTGGTATAGGCATCCATCGTGTAGAGCACCGAATGGGTGACCAGATAGTTGTTTGGCGAGAACTGCGCTTCGATGTCCGGCAGCGACAGATAGCGACCAAAGATAACCTGCATGCCCTGCGCCACCCACGGAATGTAGATGTTTCCGTAGAAAATCATCGGGTCATAACCATTCACCCGATTGTTGTTCAGCAGCTGATTGCTGAAGACCCCCTTCATCGTGGTGTAGTGATAGTCGTAACCGTAAAGCTGGTCGATGTGGAAGCCCCAGTCGATGTGATCTGTCTGCACCGTGTCGGGCAGGCGCTCGACACGAAACAGGAACTGGTCGAATTCCACGCGGTTGGGACGACTCACATAGGACACCGGATAATTCGACTTGCCCGACGAACTGAGATTGATCGACGGCGCGATCCACCCGTAAACCTCGATACGATTCCGATCCAGCCACTGTCCCAGTGCGTTGCACGACAACGCCTTCTGCAACGGATAGCGCGCATTGGTATCGGGCACACCCACGTTGTTGTCCACCCCGCCCAGCTGCCACTCCGCCGATGGAAAGGGCGGTGAATCCAGCGGAGCATCCATGGCGCGGCGCGGCGGTGCATCCGAGGGCGCGGACGGCTGCGCGTCCTCACGATAGGCCGATGCCATGCGGGCAAAGAATCCGCGCTCGCAGTCCGAAGACGCGGCGGCCTGCGCGTGCGCCGGTGCGTTGAGGCAAATCGCGACCATGCCTGCCGCGATGGCGGCAAACCAGGGGTGTTTCATGAGCGTGAGTCTCCAGCCCGCGCTTGCGCGGGCGCGTAAAGGGATCGCGGTTGCCGGTCAGATGCCGGCGTAGCCGCCCAGTTCGTATTCGTCCCGATCTTGTGAACTCGTTACAGGGATCGGCGACGCGGTATCGCCCGTACGCATCGGAAAAAGACGGACCACGATGTCGCGGTGGTCCGGCGCCGGGTCCGAAAAGCTGGGGCGGTCGCTATAAGCGTCCATGACGTGTCTTCACTCGTTGGGGAACACCTCCATTGTGGGAAAGCGCACGAAAAAACGGGGTAGCGTTTCCCTGGCCAGGCGTATCGTTTCCGTAAAGAGTGTCGGAAAAGAAACAATCCGTTCCCCAGCCGGATGCTCCACGGCCGGGCGAGAAGCGGAAAATACGCTCCATCAACTACTTCCACGGAGCCAGACCATGATCGACGTGAAACGCTTTGCCAGCCTCGGCGGTGCCAACCACGGCTGGCTCGATGCGAAGCACCACTTTTCGTTCGCGTCTTATCACGACCCCAGGCGCATGGGCTGGGGCACCCTTCGCGTCTGGAACGACGATGTGATTGCCGCAGGCACGGGCTTTCCTCCCCATCCGCATTCGGACATGGAAATCATCACCTACGTCCGCGAAGGCGCCATCACCCATGAGGACAGCCTGGGCAACAAGGGCCGTACGGAAGCGGGCGATGTGCAGGTGATGAGCGCAGGCACCGGCATCCGTCACGCCGAATACAACGCGGAACCGGGTGAGACGCGGATCTTCCAGATCTGGATCATGCCCAACCGAACCGGCGAGAAGCCCGCCTGGGGTGCAAGGCCGTTTCCGAAGGGAGACCGCTCGGGTCGTTTTGTCACGCTGGCCAGTGGTATGGCCGGTGATGAGGACGCGCTGCCGATCCGCGCTGATGCCCGCGTTCTGGGCGCCACGCTGAAGGCCGGTGAGTCTGTGGAGTACGCACTGGGCGAAGGCCGTTTCGGCTATCTGGTGCCTGCCACGGGCTTGATCGAGATCAACGGTAAGCGCGTGGAAGCCCGCGATGGCGCGGCATTCACCGACGAGCCCAGTGTAACCATCACGGCGCTGGAAGACGCCGAACTGGTTCTGGTGGACGCCGACGCACTGTGACGCCGTGGTTACGAGGTGGGTATGCTGACGCGAAGGAGCGCGCATGAACCCCCTCGATAACCTGGTACTCAACACCGATAGCTACAAAGCCAGTCACTGGCTGCAGTATCCACCGCGTACCGACGGCACGTTCTTCTACGTCGAGTCACGCGGTGGCCTCTACGACAGCACCGTGTTCTTCGGCTTGCAGGCCATCCTCAAATCCTGGCTTGCCCGTCCCGTGACTCATGCGGACGTGGATGAAGCGCGCGACTTTTTCGCGGCACATGGCGAACCGTTCAACGAGGCCGGGTGGCGTCACATCGTAGACACCCATGCCGGCCGGCTGCCGTTGCGCATACGCGCGGTGGACGAGGGCAGCGTGGTGCCTGTCCATCAGGCGCTGGTGACCATCGAGTCCACCGATCCGGAGGCGTACTGGCTTCCTTCGTACCTGGAAACGCTGCTGTTGCGACTCTGGTATCCGGTCACGGTAGCCACCATCAGCTGGCAGGTGCGGCGCACCGTCGCGCAGTTCCTGGCTCAGACCTCGGACGATCCGGCCGGGCAGATCCCGTTCAAGCTGCACGACTTCGGCGCCCGTGGCGTGTCCAGCGCCGAGTCGGCCGGCCTTGGCGGCATGGCGCATCTGGTCAACTTCATGGGCACCGATACGGTGTCCGGCGTGCTGTATGCCCGCGCGTTCTACGGCGAGGCCATGGCGGGCTACTCGATCCCCGCGGCCGAGCACAGCACCATCACCAGTTGGGGCCGCGAGCACGAGGTCGATGCGTACCGCAACATGCTGCGCCAGTTCGCCAGACCCGGCAGTCTGGTAGCTGTGGTGTCAGACAGCTACGACATCTACGAGGCCATTCGCGAGCACTGGGGCAAGACACTGCGCGACGAGGTCATCGCGTCGGGCGCCACGGTCGTCATTCGCCCGGATTCGGGCGACCCGGTGGAGGTAGTGCACACCTGCCTCACGCTGCTGGACGACGCATTCGGCAGCGACATCAACGGCAAGGGCTACAAGGTCCTGAAGCATGTACGTGTGATCCAGGGCGACGGCATCAACCCGGAAAGCATCCGGGCGATCCTCGAACGGGCGGTGGGTGCGGGCTTTGCCGCAGACAACCTCACCTTCGGCATGGGCGGTGCGCTGCTGCAAAAGCTCACACGTGACACCCAGAAGTTCGCGCTCAAATGCTCCGCCGCGCGCGTGGACGGGCGCTGGGTCGACGTCTACAAAGATCCGGTGACCGATGCCGGCAAGACGTCCCGACGCGGCCGCATGACGCTTCTCCGGCACGCACAGACGGGCAGCTACCGCACCGTGCCGTTGCCGGACGATGCGCTGTCGCTGGATCCGTCGGCCATCGAAGCCGGCTGGGAGGAGGCGCTGTCCACCGTGTGGGAAGACGGCCGGTTGCTGCGCGATCAGAGCTTCGCCGACGTTCGCGAGCGCGCCGCGCGCTACGGGTGAGCGTGCGGCGGCGGTGGGCTTACTGCTTCGGCGGGGTGTACTTCATCAGCCCGTTGGTGAACAGGTACGACGCGATCTGGTAGTAACTGACCGCTGCCTCTTCATCTGCCTGGTCAATCCGGGGTTCCGGCACGGTGTCGCCGGTTTCCCGGTTCGGAATCACCTGCTTGACCGGCTCGCGCGGCACGATCGAGGTGAGCCGATCGCCGTGCATGTAGCCCAGTTCCTGGTAGGTGCTGATGAAAGCACGCTCACGACCTGGCTCGATGCGGAACAGGTCATAGCCGAAGAAACGGCTGGTGTAGCTGAAGTTGAGCATGCCAAGAATCGTCGGCGGGATGTCGATCTGGCTCATCAGGCGATCCACCCGTCCCGGCGCCACGTGCTTGGGCGAATAGATCAGCAGGGGGATGTGATAGCGGTCCACGGGCAGGCTGGTCTTGCCTGCGCTCGTGGCGCAATGGTCTGCCGTGATCACAAAGATCGTGTCATCGAACCAGGGCTTGGTCGCCGCGCGCTTGAGGAAATCGGCAATCGCCCAGTCGGTGTACTTCACCGCCGCGCGGCGGCTGCCCTGCGGCATATCCACCCGACCCTCCGGGAAGGTGAACGGACGATGGTTGGATGTCGTCATCACGTGGCCGAAGTACGGCTTGCCGGCGGCGTAGGACTTGTCGATCTGGCTGATGGTCAGCGTGAACAGGTCTTCGTCCGCCACGCCCCACACGTTTTCCGCATGGATGTCTTTCGCGTTGATGGCCTTGCGATCCACGGCCTCGTAGCCGTTGGTCGCAAAGAACTGGTTCATGTTGTCGAAATAGCCGTAGCCGCCGTATACGAACTGCGACGTATAGCCCTTGGCATTGAACACGGTCGCCAGCGAGAACAACCCTTCATTGCCCGGCCGCTTCACGATGGACTCGCCCGGGGTGGGCGGTACCGAGAGCGCCAGCGCTTCCAGGCCGCGTACCGTACGGGTGCCGTTGGCATAAAGCTGGGTGAAGAACAGGCTCTTGTCAGCCAGCGCATCCAGGTTCGGGGTCAGATGCTCATGCTTGCCTGTGCGGCCGGCCAGCGCTTCCATGTAATCGCCGGACAGGCTTTCCACGCTGATGAGCACAATGTTGAGCTTCTTCTCAGGCCCCTGCGCCGTCACCTGACGGGTCAGGTCGTGCGGGTCGTTGCTGACGAAGGTGGAATCGGGTGTTTTCAGAAGGCCGCGCAACGTGCGGAACGCTTCATCGTTGTCGATGGTCTTGTAGTACCGCGCGTAGTCCAGCTCGTTGTTACGGAAAGCCGCCACGAACTGGTAGATACCATTGCCCGCCAGCTCATTGACGTAATTGTTCTGCGCCTTGTCCTTCATGGAGGCATCGAAGGCGTAGGAAACGCCCACCGTCACCACCAGCCAGCCCAGCACCACGGCCGTGCGCCCCAGGAATCGCGACCCGTCGTCGCGCGCCTGAAGACGGCGTTGGGACAGCACGAAGATCACGACGGCGGCGATCAGCAGATAGATCGACCAGCGCACGATGGGGTAGGACTGCTGGATGTTGCCGACCACCTCATGCGTGTAGACCAGATAGTCCACGGCGATGAAGTTGAAGCGGGCACCGAACTCGTTCCAGAAGATCAGCTCCGAGGCGGCGATGTAGAGAATCGCGTAGATCAGGACGAAGCAGAACCCGAGGAAAATCGCATGCCCCACGCGAGACAGATAGGCACGTCGGGGCATCAGCCACAGCACCACCAGCATCGGCCAGCCGAAGTACACGAACGTGATGAGGTCATAGCCCAGCCCGACCCCGAAAACATAGAGCCACTGAAGTGGGTCATGGGGTACGTCCTTGCCGGTTTTGATTAACAGAACCAGTCGGGTCACGAAGGCAACAAGGACAAAAACGACACCCAGCCACACGAGAGGGGCGAAGCGCTGGCGCAGCGCACCGGGCTTGGAAGGAAGAGACGGCATGGAACCTCGCGTGGCGCGTGATGGGCGGTCTGGGACGTTCAGGTCCACTTGTGTAGCTCACTAGGTTCAGGCTGTCACCTTACGGCAACCTTTCCGGTTGGCTGACGCGTGCATTGCGTCTACGCCTTACCACGTTCACTGTGGCACCCTACACGACTTTACGAATGCGTTTGGAGCCATCAGGCCAGTGGAGCAGGAAAGGGGAGCGGCGGTTCCAACAAGTGACAGCGCGCTGGTTCGCCCGGCGGTGTTTGTAACCCTGCTGCGTAGGGCGGGAGGCCCGCTGCTGTCCGTCGTTCTGTTGTGCCTGGCGCTGTGGGCGCTGCACGCCATGGCGACCGAGGTCACCTACCGGCAGATCGCCGCCTACTTCCACGCGCTGCCCAACAACCAGATCGGCATCGCCGTGCTCCTTACCGCGCTGGGGTACGGGGTCATGACCCTGTACGACTGGTTTGGCCTGGACAGTGTGGGCAAGCGCCTGCCCATGCGGCGGGTGGGACTGATTTCGTTCATCAGCTATGCCTTCAGCAATGCGCTGGGCATGTCGCTGCTGGTGTCCGGTTCGATCCGCTACCGCTTCTACATCCAGGCTGGCCTGTCGACGGTCGAAGTCGCCAGGGTGGTGCTCTACACCACGCTGAGCTTCTGGCTGGGCCTGGCCGCCCTGACCGGCGTGACCCTGCTGCTGGTGCCGATCCCTGCCGACGTGCCGCTGGCCAGCCTGCGCGTGCCCCTGGCGCTGCTGCTGACGATGGTGCCGCTGGCCTGGTTCCTGGGTTCGCTGATGGTGAAGCGACCGCTCCGCATCTTCCGCTGGCGGGTCTCCCTGCCCGCGCCGAAGGTGGCGGCACGGCAGATTCTGATCGGCGCCCTGGACTGGGGCCTGGCAGCGGGCGTGCTCTACGTCCTGATGCCGGAAGAGATCGCCGGCGGATTTGGCCATTTCCTCGCCATCTTCGTCATCGCGCAGATGGCCGGCCTGATCAGTCACGTGCCCGGCGGCCTTGGCGTCTTTGAGGCCGTGATGCTGGCCGGCTTCGGCGCCACGGGCAATCACGGGCTGGAAGCGCCGATTCTCGGCTCGCTCGCTGCGTTCCGCATCGTGTACTACCTGTTGCCGCTGTGCGTGGCGACGGTCCTGGTGCTGTGGCGCGAAGCGCGCGGCCTGCGCCACGCAGCGCTGCTCACCCCGTGGTTCAACAGCCTGCTCCCGCCTTTCTTCGCCGGCCTGACCCTGGTGTGCGGTGCGGTATTGCTGTTCTCCGGCGCCACGCTGGCCATTCCCGGCCGCATGGAAATCCTCCGGGGGTTCATGCCGCTGCCGCTGGTGGAGGTATCGCACTTCCTGAGCAGCGTGGTCGGCATGCTGCTGCTGATCCTGGCTCGTGGCCTGCAACGCCGTCTGGACGCGGCCTACTGGCTGACGCTGGTGTTGCTGGTAGTGGGCGCGATCCTGTCGCTTCTAAAGGGCATCGACTACGAGGAAGCCACGCTGCTGACCTTGCTGGCCATAGGGCTGGCGCCTGCGCACAAGCATTTCTACCGGCGCGCCTCGCTGTTCCGGGCCACGTTCTCGCTGGGCTGGGTGCTTGCCATCGCCTCGGTGCTCGGCTGCGCCACCTGGCTTGTGATGTTCAGCTTCAAGCACGTCGAGTACAACAATAACCTGTGGTGGGAATTCAGCTTCCACCATGGTGGTGCGCCTCGCGCGCTGCGTGCGCTGGTGGGTGCGGCCGCCGTGGTGATGCTCTTCGCGCTGGCCAACCTGATCCGTCCGGCGCGCCCGCGTCGCTCACCGCCGGGACCTGCCGAGCTGGCCAGGGCACTGCCGCTGATCAAGACCTTCCCTTCGGCGCAGGCCCATCTCGCACTGGTGGGCGACAAGACGCTGCTCTTCGCGCCGGACGACCGCGCCTTCATCATGTATGACATCGAGGGCCGCAGCTGGGTGGCCATGGGCGATCCCGTAGGCGACGACGAAGACGCCCGGCGCGAGCTGGTCTGGCAGTTCCGCGAACAATGCGAACGTGCGGGAGGCTGGCCGCTGTTCTATCAGGTTCGTCCGGAAGATCTGGACCTTTACCTCGAAGTTGGCATGAATTTGCTGAAAATCGGCGAAGAAGCGCGGGTCCGGCTGGAAACGTTCAACCTCGATGGCAAGTCCAAGAAAACGCTGCGCGGCACGGTCAACAAACTGGCCCGCGATGGCTTGCGCCTGGAAATTTTCCCCGCCGAACAGGTACCTGCGCTACTTCCGCAGTTGAAGGTGATTTCCGATGCGTGGATGCGCGACAAGCGCGTACGCGAAAAGCGCTTCTCGCTCGGCCTGTTTGACGAGGCTTACCTGTCGCGTACGCCCATGGCGGTCGTCTGGCAGGGCGACCGGATGGTCGCGTTCGCCAATATCTTCACCAACGACACCCACGAGGAAGCATCGGTCGACCTGATGCGCCACTTGCCGGATGGGCCGTCGGGCATCATGGATTTCCTGTTCATCGAACTCATGGTGTGGGCGCGGGCCGAGGGCTATCGCTGGTTCAACCTGGGGATGGCGCCGCTGGCCGGGCTGCAAAATCGTCGTGCAGCGCCGCTGTGGAGCCGCTTCGGCGCCATGATCTTCGGTCGCGGGGAGCGCTTCTACAACTTCCGCGGCCTCCATCGTTACAAAGATAAATTCGACCCGGAATGGGAACCGCGCTATATCGCCGTTGCTGGCGGCATTGCGCTCCCGCTGGCGCTGGCCAACGTGGCAAGCCTGATCTCCGGTGGTCTCAGTGGTGTTGTCCGTCGATGAAAAAAGTTCTTCGCTATTGCCTGCTCGTGCTTGTCGTCCTGATCGCTCTGCTGGTGCTGCTGTGGCATCCCTGGGTGCGGACACCGATTGCCAAGGCCACCGTGGAAGTGCCGGCCGTGACGGCGCCTCCCGCCGGACACGAAGACCTGCTGACCGTGATTTATTCCGGTGATGGCGGCTGGGCAGACCTCGACCAGCGCCTGGGCAGCGTTTTTGCGACGCGCGGCATTCCGGTGGTGGGCGTCAGCGCCATGAAGTACTTCTGGCGGGAGCGGCCGCCCGAGGAAGCAGCGCACGATCTGGACACGCTGCTGGACAAATACACCGCACAGTGGGGCAAGCACCGCGTGCTGATGATCGGATACTCATTCGGCGCGGACGTGCTGCCGACGATTCTTGCGCACATCAGGCCCGACAACCGCGCGAAGATCGACCAGCTGGTGTTGCTCTCGGCGAGCCGCGACAGCAACTTCGAGATTGAACTCGAAGGCTACATGCACAAGAACCTGTGGACCACGACCACTCAGAATTTCCTGCAGTGGCTCAATCCCGTGCGCCATTACGACGCAATGCCACCGATTCTTGCGCTGGGCGGCAAGCCGCCGGTGGCCTGCTACTACGGCGTGGACGATGCCGACGACAGTGGCTGCACAGACCCCACGCTGCCGAAGTTCGTTACGGTCTACAAAAAGCCCGGCGATCATCATTTCGACTACGACTACGAAAAACTGGCTACCGAACTCATCGAACGGCTGCCGGCACCCGCGCCCAAGCCCTGAACGCACCTCGCGTTGACGCCTGGGTGCGCCATTTTCCGCGCGCCAGATGTCACAAAACGTTCACCGGTACGCCACTGAATTTTTCGCTCTGGCGGCTCACCCTCGACATCCGAGGGCCCAACCGGAGATGACCATGCAGCGAGAACCGCACAAACGCGACTACGGATCGTCTGATCCGGCCACGCTACGCAGCCTGGCAAGCAAGGGCGCCACCGCATCGCCCGTCAGCCGTTCGGCAACTACGCCCGCAAAGCGCGCCAGCAAGCCGTCCGGACACAAGTCAGCGGCCCGACCCACCGCCGGGTGATCTGAAACGACCGCGTGCGCCGGGAACGAGCGCCGCGCGGTCGGGCATGGCGGCGGCCTTGCCAACTAAGGCTTCAGGGCCTCTTCGGCGGTACGCGGTCGCCGCATCTGAAACATCGTGTCGCTGCCGACCGCCACGTAATCCGCCAGATAGCCGGCCCGCAGGATCGGCTGCGCCGCACCGGTATCGAACAATCCCTCTTTGAGAAATGTCTTGTCGATGTGCACGGCCACCACCTGACCGAACACGACCCAGGTGTCTGTGGACGCACCCGTGAGGTCTTCCAGAGGAAGGATACGCAGCAGTCGGCACTCCAGCGCAGCGGGTGATTCAGCGATGCGCGATGCCCGTACCTGCCTGCACGGTGCAGGCGTGAGGCCCACCGCGCGCATCTCGTCTTCGCCCTGCGGGAAGGGCGCAGCGCTTCGATTCATCTGCGCGGCCAGAGAACGCACGGCAAGATTGGCGACAAATTCGCCCGTTTCTTCGACATTGCGCACGCTGTCTTTATAACCAGAGCTCGCAAACGCCACGATGGGCGGCGCATCGCAAAACGCATTGAAGAAACTGTAGGGCGCCAGGTTGCCGCGACCCTGACAGTCCACGGTGGAAATCCAGCCGATGGGGCGGGGCGCGACGATGGCCTTGAACGGATCGTGCGGCAGGCCGTGGCCGTCGGCCACGTTATAGAAATGAGTGTCAGACATGGCGCCAACATAGCAGCCTCCATCGCCCACGAAGCTGCTGCGCCAGTTCCGTACGCATGTGTACGGCAATATCTGGCAAAAAAATAAGAATCTTCCTATTCCGGCGAAGCGCTCGCCTACGCAATATGCAGGTGTGCCCGAAGCGATTCTGTCAGGGCAACGCATTGCCGATGACCGATCTCGATGGCAGGACGCCGTCTCCCGCTTGCGGAAGATCGATCCCCCCTTCATCGGCATAGACGCCGCGTCGGCATTACGCCGGGCCGCGTGCGACGGGTCCCTGTCCCGTCATTACCAAGGAAGGCAAACATGGTCCCACGCGTGAGCGTGAGGACCATGTTTTTTGCGCGGTGATCCATCCTGCGGGAAGGGGTTCCGCTAAGGGACTGAGACTGCTGTGGGGCTAAACCTGTTGTCCCGTGCCGCAGTATCATTGCGCCATGGGTTGCCTTCCGTTGCCATTGTTTCTCCTGCTGGGCTTCGGCGTCGGCTATCTCGTGGACGGCCGCAACGGCTCGTTGTGGGGCAGCATCATCGGTCTGGCTATCGGACTGGCACTCGCAGGCTGGTTGCTCAGCGCCATGCGCCGCGCCAATCGCAAATAGCGCTTCAGCGCTTCCCGAAAAACACCGAGATGCCCAGGCCCGCGATGAAGCTGGCACCGTGGCCCGCGATGCGGTGCAGGGCATACGCATCGAACTGTACGTGATTGCCCAGCGTGTACGCGGCGCCGCCGCCCAACTGCAACGCGTTGCCGTCGTCGGCATCGTGGATGGCGTCGGTCTCTGCGTACATCATGAAGTTCGGGGTCAGCTTGAAATCGAACGTCGGCGCCAGGGTCCAGGTATTGCGCCCGCGCAGACGATCCACGTTGGCGTACAGCGTGGTGAAGTAGCTGTCGCTGGTATTCCATTGCCCGGTGACGCCCAGCGTGTACTGGCGTGCGCCGTTGCTGAAGTCCGCATCACCATTGGCGAAGGTGACCTGACCCAGCGCCGCCCACGAAAATTCGCCGGATGCCGCCGGAGCGAATTTCACGGCTGCACTGCTATCGCCGTGACCGACCGCATGACGGCGAACGCCCGCGCCACGCTCTTCCACCCGATTGAACGCGGAACCGCCGAGCTGAAACTCCACAGGGCCGCCTAGTCCGATGCGGATCAGGCTGTCGGCCGAATACTGGCGATCAAGCAGGCCATCGGAGCGCTCACGGGTATAGGTGGGCAACCCTTGCTCCAGCGCCAGCGTGCCGGCAGGCAGCACGCTGGTGGCAAAGCCCGCACCGGGCCGATCCAGATCAGGAGGATCGGCGCGGGCGGGGCTTACACATGCCAGAGTCAGAAGACCAAGAGCAAATCCGGTACGCATCGGCGTCATCCATGGAGGGCGCGCTATTGTGCCGATACCGCGTCGCGGATTTGTCATGACTCAGGGAAGAACGGACTCCGGCAGCTTCACGTCGGCATGGCCTTCGGTCTTGGTGGCAGACGAACCCACGCGAACATCGTACGTGCCCGCCGCCACGCGCCAGTGGTTCGCCTTGGCATCAAAGCGCGCCACGGTGAGCGGATCAGCCACGATTTCCACGCGACGGCTCTCGCCCGGCTTCAACCACACCTTGCGCCAGCCAGCCAGACGCGACGTTTCGCCAGGAGCGGTGACGTAGAGCTGCGCAACTTCTGCGCCTTCCGTCTTGCCCGTATTGCGCAGCGTGAAGCGTGCGGCCGGACGACCCGAGGCATCGACGGTCGTTTCGAAGTCGGAGTACGCGAAGTTGGTGTAGGTCAGACCGTAGCCGAACGGGAAGAGCGGCTGGAGCTTGCGCTTCTCGAACCAGCGATAGCCGACGTCTGCGCCTTCGATGTTGTAATCGACATGGGATGCTGGCGCTTCTTTCGAACCGAGGCCGCCGCCCTGGATGGTCTGGCGCGGAAGCTGCGACTCGTCCTTCGGCCAGGTGATCGGCAGGCGACCCGACGGGGATACCTCGCCGAAGAGCAGCCGGCCGATGGCCGCACCGCCACCGGAGCCCGGATACCAGGCTTCCATGACGCCAGCGACGCTGTCCAGCCAAGGCATGACCACCGGGCCGTTGGTTTCCAGCACCACGACGGTGCGCGGATTGGCTTTGGCTACGGCCGCGATCAGCGCGTCCTGCTTGCCGTCCAGCACCATGTGCGCGTTGTCCATCGACTCCGCAGCCCACTGCGTGGCGAACACCACGACCACGTCGGCATCCGCGGCGAGTTTCGCGGCGGCGTCCACGTCGGTGCCCGGGTCGAAGGTGACCTTGCCCTTGGCGAGGCTCTTGATCGTGTCCAGCGGCGCCGACGGGTGATAACGCATCGGACCCGGCCAGCCCTGCGGATCGAGGCCTTCGATGGGGCTGCCGTTGACGTCGGCAACCGCCGAAGATCCGCCGCCGGACAGCACGCCCTTGTCTGCGTGACCGCCGATGACGACGATGGACCGGGTGTTGCGCGCTATCGGCAGCACGTTGTTCTGGTTGCGCAGAAGCACGATGCCCGCTTCGGCCGCGCGCTGCGCCACCTTGCGGTCATCGGCATAGTGAACTTTGGAAGGAACGACAGGCGTATCAATCACGCCCTTGGCAAACATGCTGCGCAGAATGCGCCTGGCCATGTTGTCCAGACGCGACTGCGGCACTTCGCCCTTGGCGACCGCGGCACGCAGGGGCTTGTCGAAGTAGACCTCCTTGTCGAAGACCTCACCGGCCGACTGCTGGTCCAGACCCGCCATCACCGACGGGCCGGCGCTGTGCACGGAGCCCCAGTCGGACATCACGTAGCCCTTGTAACCCCATTCGCCCTTCAGGACGCCGTTGAGCAGCCACTCGTCTTCGCAGGTGTACTTGCCATTGAGCCGGTTGTACGAGCACATCACCGAACCCGGATCACCGGTGGCAATGGCGATCTGGAAGGCAAGCAGGTCCGACTCGCGCAGGGCGACCGGATCAATGTCGGAGCTGAGCGTATTGCGCCCGCTTTCCAGGTCGTTGAGCACGAAGTGCTTCACGGTGGAAATGACTTTCTTGCTCTGCACGCCACGCACGGCGTGGCCGGCCATGGTACCGGCCAGCAGCGGATCTTCGCCCACGTATTCAAAGTTGCGGCCTGCACGCGGATCACGCACGAGGTTCACGCCGCCAGCCAGCAGAACGTTGAAACCCTTTCCGCGCGCTTCGCCGCCCACCATGGCGCCGCCTGCGAAAGCGATATCCGGATCGAAGCTGCCCGCTGTGACGGTTCCGGCCGGCAGCGAAATCGTGCCGCTCTTGTCCGCACCCGGACGGGTCACGCCCAGGCTGGCATCCGTTTCCTGGATGGCCGGAATGCCCAGGCGCTCGATACCCGGCGTGTAGCCCGCAGAACCGAGCGCGCCTTCAGGCGGCGCAATGCCGTCGTGCTCCTGGCCGAAGTCGGCGCGGATGATCCGGAACTTCTCCTCCTGCGTCATCTGGGCGACCACGAGGTCAGCCCGCTGGTCCGGCGTGAGGGACGTATCCATCCACGGCTGTTTCGGCGTAGCGGCCGATGCCATCACAGGCAGAAGAAGGGAGGCGATGGACAGGGCCAGCGACGAGCGGCGCACGGATGCGGTCATGAACGGTCTCTTTCGTCCGCGAAGGGATCGGGCAGCGTGGGCCAGTAACGTTTTCATCGCAACCCGTGCGACCCCAAAGGTGTAGGGTGTGGCTTGCCACAGGACGCGTAAGCCCCCATCTAAGTGGTTCAATGAATTCACAAATGTCGATGCCTCTGTCCGCATTCCATCCCGCGGTATCTGCGTGGTTTGAAGGCGCGTTTCCGGCGCCCACACCTGCGCAGGTTGCAGCGTGGCCGGCCATCCGTTCCGGCCGGCATACGCTGGTGGCGGCACCGACCGGATCAGGCAAGACCCTCACGGCGTTCCTCTCGGCCATCGACACGCTGGTATGCGACGGCGTGCGCGACGGCATGCTGCCTGACCACACCACGGTCTTGTACGTCTCGCCCCTGAAGGCGCTGTCCAACGACATCCGCATCAATCTGGAAGCGCCTCTTGAGGGCATTCGTGCCGAACTCGCGCGCCAGGGGCTGCCGGATGTGGAAATCCGCACCGCCGTGCGCACGGGCGACACACCCGCCGGCGACCGCGACCGCATGCGCCGGCGGCCACCGCACATCCTCGTGACCACGCCTGAATCGCTTTACGTGCTGCTGGGTTCAGCGTCAGGCCGCGACATGCTGAGCCAGGTGCGTACGGTGATCGTCGATGAAATCCACGCCGTGGCTGCCAGCAAGCGCGGCAGCCATCTGACGCTGTCGCTGGAGCGGCTGGAGGCACTGGGCGGCCACCGTCTCACCCGCATCGGCCTGTCGGCCACGCAGAAGCCCATCGAGAAGGTGGCGCAGTTCCTGGCGGGAGGCGACGACTGCGCCATCATTGATATCGGTCACACCCGCGACCGTGACCTCGCCATCGACGTGCCGCCCGTGCCGCTGGAAGCGGTGATGTCCAATGATGTGTGGGAGCTGGTCTACAACCGGCTGGCCCATCTGATTGAACAACACCGCACCACGCTCATCTTCGTCAACACGCGACGCATGGCCGAACGGGTGTCGCGCCATCTGTCTGATCGACTTGGCAAAGCGGCCGTCACCGCGCATCACGGCAGCCTGTCCCGCGAGCAGCGACTGGATGCCGAGCAGCGTCTGAAAAAAGGCGAGCTGCGCGCCCTGGTGGCCACCGCCTCGCTGGAACTGGGCATCGACATCGGCGACGTGGACCTCGTGTGCCAACTGGCCTCGCCCCGATCCATCGCCGCCTTCCTGCAACGCGCCGGGCGTGCAGGTCACGCCGTGGACGGCAAGCCGAAGGCCCGCCTGTTTCCTTCTTCTCGCGATGATCTGATCGAGTGCGCGGCGCTGCTTGATTGCGTGCGGCGCGGCGAGTTGGACACGCTCATCATCCCGTCCCAGCCGCTGGACGTGCTGGCCCAGCAGATGGTTGCGGAAGTGGCCGCGCAGGAATGGGACGAGGACGGTCTCTTCCGGATGTTCCGCCGTGCGGCGCCCTATGCGGACCTCACGCGTGAACGTTTTGATGAAGTGGTCCGCATGCTGGCGGAGGGATACACCACGCGCGTGGGGCAGCGCGGTGCGTATGTGCACCGCGACGCCGTGAACCAGCGGCTCCGGGCTCGCCAGGGCGCGCGACTCACCGCCGTGACCTCCGGCGGCACCATTCCCGACACCGGCGATTATTCCGTGGTGCTGGAGCCGCAGTCGCACATCGTCGGCACGGTCAATGAAGACTTCGCCGTGGAAAGCCTCGCCGGCGATATCTTCCAGCTGGGCAATACCAGCTACCGCATCCTGCGGGTGGAGCGTGATCGCCTGCGCGTGGAAGATGCGCATGGCATGCCACCCAGCATTCCGTTCTGGCTGGGTGAGGCGCCGGGGCGCAGTGACGAACTTTCCATCGGTGTGGCGCGCCTGCGCGAAACCATCGCCACCCGGCTCGATGAAGGCGGCAGCGAAGCCGCGCTGCACTGGCTGGTCCAGGACGTTGGCATCCGCCGCGATGCTGCCGAACAGATAGTGGAATACCTGGCCCGTGCACGTGCGGCCCTTGGCGCGTTGCCTACCCGCGAAACGCTGGTGATGGAGCGCTTCTTCGATGAGTCCGGCGGCACCCAGCTCATCATCCATACTCCCTTCGGCAGCCGGATCAACCGTGCGTGGGGCCTGGCGCTGCGCAAGCGCTTCTGCCGCAAGTTCAACTTCGAACTGCAGGCAGCAGCGACCGAAGACGCCATCGTGCTGTCGCTGTCCACCAGTCACAGCTTCCCGCTGGAAGAAGTGGCGCGCTACCTGCATTCGGGTTCTGCCGAACACGTGCTGATCCAGGCGCTGCTCGATGCACCGCTGTTCGGCGTTCGCTGGCGCTGGAATGCCACCAGCGCACTCGCCCTGCCGCGCTTCACGGGCGGCAAGAAAGTGGCGCCGCAGTTGCAGCGGATGAAAAGCGAAGACCTGCTCGCCACGGTCTTCCCCGATCAGGTGGCCTGCGCGGAAAACCTCGTGGGCGAACGCGAAGTGCCCGACCATCCCCTGGTGGCGCAAACGCTGCACGACTGTCTTCACGAAGCCATGGACAGTGATGGCCTGCTGGCCATCCTGCGCGGTCTGGAGTCCGGTGCCATTCGCATGGTGGCACGCGATCTGGCCGCGCCGTCGCCGCTGGCCGCCGAGGTGCTGGGAGCCGCACCTTACGCCTTCCTTGACGATGCCCCCCTGGAAGAACGGCGCACCCTGGCGGTGCAGTCACGCCGCTGGAGCGACGCGCAAGGCGCCGATGATCTGGGCAGGCTGGATGCCGATGCCATCGCGTCAGTGCGCGCGGAAGCGTGGCCTGAGGCGCGTCATCCGGACGAAATGCATGAAGCGCTGATGCTCCTGGGTGGCGCCACCGACGCCGAAGCAAAGGCCAACGATCACTGGATCGCGCACCTGCGCGCGCTGGCAAAGGCAGGGCGTGCCACGCGCATTACCATGGCCGGGCACGCCATCTGGACGGCAACCGAACGACTCCCCACATGGCAGGCACTGCACGCCGATGCCGTTGCCGCGCCGCCTGTCGTTCCGCCAGACGAGTGTCTTGCGACCCCGTGGACGCGCGAGAGCGCGATGGTCGAATTGGTGCGGGGCCGGCTTGCCGCACTCGGGCCGGTTCCGGCGCGTGTGCTCGCCGATGCGCTTGGCGTGAGTGCCAGCGACATCGAGCTGGCGCTGGTGTCGCTGGAAACCGAAGGCTACGTGATGCGCGGGCAGTTCTCGCCCGGCGTCATCGACGTTCAATGGTGCGAACGTCATCTGCTCGCACGCATCCATCGCTACACCATCGGTCGACTGCGTCGCGAGATCGAACCGGTCGCGCCACGCGACTTCATGCGTTTCCTGATGGACTGGCAGCGCGTCACCCCGGCCACCCGCGTCAGCGGGCCGGATGCGCTCGCCGGGATCATCGCTCAACTGGAAGGCTACGAAGGCGCTGCCGCCTCGTGGGAATCCGAACTCCTTCCCGCCCGCGTCACCGACTACAGCATCGGCTGGCTGGACGACCTGTGCCGCGCGGGCCGCGTGGTATGGAGCCGTCTGCGGCAGGGTACGGGTAGCGCCGGCCCGGTGCGCGGCACACCCATCGTGCTGTTGCCGCGCCGCCAGCTCAGCCTCTGGTCGTCGCTTGCCGCCAACGGCAACGAAGCGGTGATGCTTTCGTCGCGCGCTGAAGCCGTCGCTGATGCGCTGCGCCAGGAGGGTGCGCTGTTCTTCGACGAGATCGCCTCAAGCACCCGCCTGTTGCGCACGGAACTGGAAGACGCGCTGGGCGAACTGGTCGCCGCCGGTCGCGTCACGTCCGACAGTTTCGCCGGCCTTCGCGCGCTGCTGATGCCCGCAGCCAGGCGCAACGGCAGCCGTCAGCGGCGCGTCCGTCGGCACATGCTCAACGGCATCGAAGACGCCGGGCGCTGGTCGCTCGCACGACGCGAGGGCGAACGCCGCGTGGATGCCGACCAGCTGGAACACATCGCTCGCACGCTGCTGCGCCGGTACGGCGTAGTGAGCTGGCGCATCCTCGAACGCGAAGCCGCGTGGCTCCCCAGCTGGCGCGAACTTCGTCGCGTTTATCACCGACTGGAGGCCCGTGGCGAGATTCGCGGCGGGCGCTTTGTTGAAAGCCTGGCAGGCGAGCAGTTCGCGCTGCCTGAGGCATTGGCCCAGCTGCGCCAGATCCGCCACCGCGAGCACGACGGTCACATCATCTGCATTGCCGGCAACGATCCGCTGAACCTGCTGGGCACGGTGCTTGCCGGCGCAAAGGTGCCTGCCGTGGTGGGCACGCGTATCGCCTTCCGCGACGGCGTGCCGCTGGCGGCCCTGGTGGCGGGCAAGATCGTGTCGATCACGCCTCTGGAGGGGGACGACGAACGCGATGCCCGCATGGCCTTGCAGCGGCGGGCAAAGATGGTCGCGGCAACCTGAGCGGTTGCCGCGACATCCCGGTCAAAGCAACTGCACGTCGCCCAGCACGCGGATGGTCTGTTCCGGCTTGCCGGTAAAGAACAGGCACAGATCATGCGTTCCGCTGACCGGAGCCAGCTTGCCGTGCAACGTAGTGGCGCCTTCCTTCGGCAGCGGCAGGGTCGCCAGACGCTCGCCGTCGCAGGTGTCCTTGCGGATTTCCAGTTCACCGTTGCGCGTGGCTGTCTTGCGGTCCACGATGCCAGCCGCATCCTTCCACAGCTGGTAATTGAACGGCAGGCGATCAATGCGCACGTCCACAGCCGTCTTGCCATCCAGCGCCGCCGCCTTCCACGTCCAGCACGTATTCATGATGTCGACGCGATAGACCGGACGCGGGCCACTCAACGGCTCGGGCGATTCGATGCGCAGCACCAGCTTGTCGGTGCAGGTGGCCAGCTCGTCGCTGCTGCGACGGGCAAGCGATGCCGCGTCGATGCTGCGATCACGCGGGCCAGCGAGACCAAAGCCGTTGGCAAAGGCATTCGCGCGAACAGTCGTCGGGAGCGGCACCTCAAACGGTGCGGTGTACGTCGGCGACTGCGGCATCGGCGCGCTGCCGTCCGTCGTGTAGTGGATGCTGCCGTAGCCACTCTGGTTGGCCAGCGTCACGGTGGCCTTGTCGCCTGCTGCGGCTGCCACGTTGATGCTCACTGCATAGGCGCTGTCCGCCGGCATGATGCCCGCCTCGCGATAGCGATCCATCTGCGCAGGCAGACGCTGGATGAAACTGTCCCAGTCCGCTTTCGTCGACCACGTGCGCTCGGCAATGGCCGCGATGCGCGGGAAGATAGCGTGCTGCGTGCGCTGCCATGTGGGCAGGTACTCGCTGAAGGCCGTGATCTGCGCACCCAGCACGTGGTCTGCCTTGTCAGCGGAAATATCGGCCGGCACCGGGTCGAAGTCATACACGGTACGCAACGACTGCACCTGCGGACGTCCGGGCTGCTCACTCGGCAGGTCGCTCTGCAGGTAGTCGGTATAGAGCGTGGGCGAGGGCGCAAGCACCACGTCGTGGCCGGCGTTGGCCGCCTTGATCGCCCCCTTCACACCGCGCCATGACATCACAGCCGCAGAGGTCGGTACATCGCCGTCGAGGATTTCGTCCCAACCGATCAGGCGGCGGTGATGCTCGTCCAGATACTTGCCAATGCGGGCGACAAACCAGCCCTGCAACTGCTCTTCATCGTGGAAGCCCAGCGACTTCATTTTTTCCTGCACGGCTCTGGACTGCTCCCACTGGTCCTTGGCCGCCTCATCGCCACCCACGTGGATGTACGTGGACGGGAAGACTGCCATGACCTCATCCATCACGTTGGTCATGAACGTAAAGGTCTTGTCGTCCGGATTGAATAGCCAGGTGTTGACGCCCCAATCGGTGGAGGGTTTCGTCTTCTTGCCGCTGGCACCAAATTCCGGATACGCCGCAATGGCTGCCTGCGCGTGGCCAGGCATTTCGATTTCCGGCACCACGGTGATGTGACGATCGGCCGCATACGCAACGATCTCGCGCGCCTGCGCCTGGGTATAGAAACCGCAATACGGTTTGTTCTTGCTTCCCGTCAGCGCGACATCGGGACCCACCGGCTCGCGACAGCCACCCACGCTGGTGAGCTTCGGATAGCGCTTGATCTCCAGACGCCAGCCCTGGTCGTCGGTGAGGTGCCAGTGGAACGTGTTGAGCTTGTGCAGCGCCATCTGGTCAAGCAGATGCTTGATGTCATCCGTTGACTGGAAATGTCGCGCCGAGTCGAGCATCACGCCGCGCCATGCAAACCGCGGTGCATCCGCAATGCGAACGGCAGGAATGCCTTCGCGCGCGGAAGGGTCGGTCGCAAGCTGCCACAGCGTCACCGCACCATAATAAAGACCGCGTACATCGCTGGCTGCAATGCGCACGCGCGCGCCATCCACGTCGATGGTGTACGCCTCGGCATTCTTGATCGACGGCTCCACCACCAGCGAAATCGCACCGGCTTCCGCGCCATCTTCCACAATGAGGACGGAGATGCCGCGTGCGCTGCGGATGAACTGTGCAAGCTGTTCGGCAACATGCTTTACATCAGGTCGACCTGACGGAACGACAATCCGCGTCGTGGACGACAGGGCGAACTGTCCTGCAATGCGCTCCAGTTTCGCCGGCTGGGGCAACAGCGCCAAGGGAGGGCCAACAGGCGCTTGAGGCGCCGCAGCGCGCTTCGGTTGATTGGCGCACGCCCCGAGGGCGAGGGTGGCAAGAAGCAAAACAAGTCGGGCTGACGAACCGTGGCGCATGCGTACACTCCGTGTTTGACGCCGCATGGTGTCACGAACAGCGCCAGGTAAAACAGTCACCTAAAAAAACGGGCCCGAGCAATGGGGTTCGGGCCCGAGGGGAATGAAATCAATGAATGAGGCGGGACCATCCATGGTCCCCGATCCGTTGAAGCGATGCGGCAATTACATGGCGAAGTGCACGGCGGCCATGTAACGGCGACCGGTGGTGTACTTGCCCGACGGCTGATCCGGCGAGCCGATGTACTGCACGTACTGCTCATTGGTGAGGTTCATGCCGGACAGCGAGAACGAGGTGATCTCGTTCAACTTGTAGCCCAGCGTGGCACCGAGTTCGCCATACGCCTTGGTCGTGCCCAGTGCCGCGCCAGCGATGTAACCACCGGCGAGATACGCGCTGCGCCAGTTGTACGTGACGCGGGCGCTGAACGGGCCCTTCTCGTAGAACGGGCTGACCGTGTAGGAGTTCTTCGAGTTGTACGGCAGACCACCGCCGGAATCGAGCGACGCCTTGGCGTAGGTGTAGTTGGCCGTCACACCGAAGCCCGTATCACCGAACGCCTGCTGGTAGCTGAGGCTGCCACCGCGCACCTTGCCCGAACCGGTGTTGGCCGGACGCGTGACCTGGTAGGTGCAGTAGCCATCAGCCGTGCACAGACCCGATGCAAGCTGGGCTGCAAAGATGTCAGGCGTGTTGATGCTGCCGGAGTTGAAGTGGATTTCCGGAGCCGTGGCCAGCGTGACGTAGTCGGCCAGCTTCTTGTAGAAGCCGGTGACTGCGAAGTACGACTGCGGCGCGAAGTACCACTCGCCAGACAACGAGAAGTTCGTCGACTTGTACGGGCTGAGGTTCGCGTTGCCGCCCGAGCCGGTCAGCGGCGTGTCGTTGAGGAACAGGTTGCTTGCGACCTGAAGGTTGTACGGCACGCGGGCAATGACCTTGGCCGCAGCGAAACGCAGCACCACATCTTCGGCGGCGTCATAGGCAACGTTGACCGACGGCAGCCAGTTCTTGCTGGTGTTGGAGTTGGTGACGAACGAGCCCGGCGGAGGCGGCAGCGACGTCAGGCCCGGCTCGAACGACGAACCATCGGTGACCGTGTGTGCGTAACGGACACCCACGTTGCCGTGGAAGTCGCCACCGGCGAAGTTCAGCTGCGCATAAGCAGCGTTGGTCTTCTCAACAACGTTGTACGTACCGTTGAGGTAGGTACCCGGATCTTCGTTGCCACCGTTGGTCGAGCGCACCCAGTTGTACAGGGCGTTCTGGTCCGGGATCAGGTGGTTGGAGGCGCCGGAGAGAATGCCACTGAAGCCTCCCAGCGTATCGCTGTAGCCGTCCGTACCGAGTCCCGCGAGCGAGATCGGCGCATTACCGCCGTAGACGTGCGCCTGCATGCCTTCTTCGTGGCGATTGAAGCGGTAGCCCACGAGCAGCTGATTGAAGAAGGAGTCGAAGTCCTTGCTGAAATCGAGCTGTGCGTAGGTGTCACGCGAGCGCGCCGAATACTGGCCGTAGTTGCCTGCCCAGCCGCCACCGTTGGGCGTGTCGCCCATGTGCCAGTTGGCCGGGTTGCGTGCGGCATCCGGGCTGTCGAAGGCGAAGCCCTTGTTGATGTCCCAAGTGTAGCCGCCGCTGTACTGCGGCTCCATGAAGGCCTGCGAGATGTCGTTGTTCACCGCCTTGCTGTAACCGGCGGCGCCACCGATCGACCAGCCGTCGCCACGGTACGTGGACTTCAGGTCAAAGGCGGACGTGCGCACGACGGAGTGACGTACCTGGCTGTCCAGCAGCGACGCAGCAGGACCTGCGCAGGTGGGGCTGTCGTTGCCGCAGGCATGACCACCGGTCACCACACCGTTGTTGGTCGTGACCGACGTGAAGTTGTTCGGCGTCGCGCCGAAGAACGGATACAGCGACTGGTTGAAGTTGTTGAAGTTCTCGCGGACAAACAGGCTGTTGAGATCAATGTCCCAGTTGCTTGTCGGATGAATCTGGATACCCAGCGTGGCCGTGTCGCGCTTGCGCTTCTGCTGGAACCAAGCCGAGTTGACCTCATCGGGAACGATCAGGTTCGGGCTCAGCGAGCCGTTCGCAAGACCAGCCGCGACACCGGGGCTGCCGGCGTACTTGGAGATCGGGCTGTAGGTGAAGATTTCGATGCCCTGGCGGTCGATCTTTTCTTCGTAGTGCTGGATGGAGCCCACGATACCGAACGTGTTGCTGTCGTTCTTCCAGCTGTACAGCGCCGATCCGGACGGACGCGTACCCGGCGATGCCTGGTCGTTGTAGTTCAGACCAAACGACGTGCGCACGGTGTTGGCCGGTAGATCCAGCGGGTTGAGCGTGTGCAGCAGAATCGTGCCGCCCAGGCTACCTTCCGGCAGACGCGCTTCGGGCGACTTGTACACTTCCAGACGACCCACGACCTCGGGGGCGAGCATCGTGAAATCGAAACCACGATTCGGCTGTGCGCCGTACTGCCACGGCGTCTGCGAGATCGGCTGGCCGTTGAGGAAGGTGAGGTTGAGGCTGGGGTCCGTGCCATCAATGCTGACACGGTCGCCCTGACCGAACAGGCGATCAATCGCCACGCCCGGAATCTGCGTCATCGCTTCGGCGACGTTGGTGTTCGGGAACTTGCCGATGTCTTCGGCCGTCACGGCTTCGACGACAGCGTCGGCATTGCGCTTGGTATCGAGCGACTTCTCAAGACTGGCGCGAATACCGGTGACGGTAATGCCTTCCAGCTGTTGGGCCTTTGCGGCGTCGGCCTTTTCCTGAGCGGTCTTGGGCTTCGCCGGCTGCTGTGTCGCATCCTGTGCGAGCACGCTTCCGGTGAAACAACAGAGTCCGGCGATGATGCTCGCCGCCAGCAGAGTTCTACGATGCGACATGATGTCCTCCCCTCAGAGGATGCCAGCGACGGTGGTTTCGCTCCCACACACGCTGTGTTGCGATCTGGGCGGATGCCCGGCTTTTGATGCAAAGGTCTTACGCGTCCTTCCTTCCTGCTCTTCAGTGAGCGGTCGGGCCGTGCAGGTAGAGACCGGCAGCGCCGATCACGCCAAGCTGGCCGTGGTCCATCAGACGAACGGGTACTTGCTGGAGAAAGGCGCGCATGACGCCCTTGTTGAAAAACCTTGCTGAAAAACTGCTGGTCAGCAGCACGTCGCGTACCTGGGGCAGGATGCCGCCGGCCAGATACACACCGCCGCGTGCGCCGTAAAGAAGTGCCAGGTCGCCGACAAAACTGCCAAGCAGACCGCAGAAGACATCCAGGGCCTCGACTGCCGCGTCATCGCTCTTTGCGAGTGCCGCACGGGTAACGTCGGCGGGCTCCACCAGCGTTGCCGGCGTGTCGCGCAGCGTGCTGATGGCCTGATAGAGGTTGACCAGACCGGGCCCGGAAAGGGCGGTCTCGTAGGAAACATAATCGCGTCCGCGCGACAGAATGCGCAGGATGTCCATCTCACGCTCGTTGCCCGGCGCGAGACAGATCTGACCTGCTTCGGTCGGCAGCACCGTGGCGTGCTGCTTACCCGGAAGCAGCACCGCCGAGCCAAGCCCCGTACCCGGTCCCATCACCAGCACCGGCCCCGGGGCTGGCGCGGCCGTGGTTTCGATCACGGGGGTGGTGTCGTCGGCGGACAGGAACTGCGTGGCGTACGCCACCGCTTCAAAATCGTTGACCACGGAAAGGTCGGCCAGGCCCAGCGTGCTGCGGATGTCGCCAATGGACACCGGCCACGGAAGGTTTTCATTGACGATGGCGTCGCCCAGCACGTAGCCCGCGCTGGCTACCGAGCAGTGCTCGATGTGCACGGTGACGTCCAGACGTCCAACGAAGTCCTGCAACACCGCCGTCAGGCTCGGCCAGTCGGCGCACGCGTAGCGTTCATAACGAAGCACGGTGATGGGAGCGGCATCACTGCCGCTACGGACGAGGCCGATGCGCGCATGCGTTCCACCGACGTCAGCGGCGAGGAACACGCCGGATGCCGACTTTGCATGCAACTGCTGTTTGGCCGATTCGCCCACTGACTGCTCCCCTGGAGATCCGATGCCGTCACATGAAAAATTTGTGACGCGCCAACTTCTGCCGAGTCTGCGAAAGCAATGACAACGTTGTCAACAGGACAAATTTCCTAGACAGCCCGATATCCATAGCGCGTTGCAACATCGCTCCGGATGGCGTCCCGCCGGGCGGCTGCCGGATTTGCATTTCTTGCCGTATTTATCGCGATCAAAGAGTTTTTCCGCGTCGCATCAATGCCATGACGCATCGCCACATCGAAAGTGCAAATGGGTTTTGGCCGTCCTCTGACCCGCAATGACTTCAATTGACAACGTTACGCTTCCGGGTCAATAAAGGGACATTCGGGGCGTACCGGCACGGCGCCGGTACCGACGCAAGAAGCCAAGAGCACTGGGGAGTCACCACATGTCAGCCACACCGGTCACCGTCGGGGAAACCCGGCATTCCACTCTCCTGCCGATGATCATCATCGGCGTGCTGTTCTTCATCTTCGGCTTCGTCACCTGGCTGAATGGACCACTCATCACCTTCGTGAAGCTGGCTTTCGACCTGAATGACGTCAACGCATTCCTGGTGCCGATGGCCTTCTATCTGTCTTATTTCTTCCTCGCCATTCCTGCCTCCTGGGTACTGAAGCGCACGGGCATGAAGAAGGGCATGGGTCTTGGCCTCTTCGTCATGGCCATCGGCGCGGCGATGTTCGGCCAGTTCATCACCATGCGGATTTATCCGGGCGGCCTGATCGGCCTGTTCGTCATCGGCGCAGGTCTTTCACTGTTGCAGACGGCATCCAACCCGTATATTTCGATCCTCGGCCCCATCGACAGCGCGGCACAGCGCATTGCCTTCATGGGCATCTGCAACAAGGTGGCCGGCGCACTTGCGCCGTTTGTTTTCGGCGCGCTGGTGATGAGCAATATCGGCACGTTCGACAAGCAGATTGCCGATGCCGCATCGCCCACAGAGCGCGATGCCCTTCTAAATGCTTTTGCCGCCAAAGTGCACATGCCTTACCTCGTAATGGCAGCGCTGCTCGTGCTGCTCGCAGTCTGGGTCGTGCGCTCATCGCTCCCGGAAATCAGGCCGTCCGGCGCCAACAGCGAGCGGGAAATCGGTCACACCAAGGGAGGCATCCTGAGCTTCCCGCACCTGTGGCTGGGCGTGCTGTGCCTGTTCCTGTACGTGGGTGTAGAAGTGATGGCGGGTGATGCCATCGGCACCTACGGCCAGGGCTTTGGCATGACGCCCGAAGACACCAAACATTTCACGTCCTACACGCTGTTCGCGATGCTCATCGGCTACATCGCCGGCTTGCTGCTGATCCCGCGCTTCGTCTCGCAACAGCGCTATCTGGCGATTTCCGCGGTACTGGGCGTCGTGTTCTCGGTAGGCAGCTACTTCACCACCGGCTACGCGTCGGTGGGATTCGTAGCCGCGCTGGGTTTCGCCAACGCCATGATGTGGCCTGCCATTTTCCCCTTGGCGATCAAGGGCCTGGGCACGCTTACCGAGCGCGGCTCGGCGCTGCTGGTCATGGGCATCGCTGGCGGCGCCATCGTTCCGCAGATCTTCGCGCACCTGAAGCAGCACTTCGATTTCCAGGCCGTGTTCCTCTGCGTGATGGTGCCTTGCTACCTGTATATCCTTTACTACGGCTGGGCAGGTCACGAAGTGGGGCAGCGCCGGATCGAGCGCTGATCCAGACCTGAAGAGCCGGCCCTGATGGCCGGCTCTTCGCTTGTGTCATGCGGCTCCAGTAAGATGGACCGCTAACCAGTCGAGGCCATCGTTTGCGCAGTCCCACCATCAAGGATGTTGCCGAACGGGCAGGCGTGTCGCTGAAGACCGTCTCGCGCGTCATCAACCATGAGCCGTCGGTCCATGCGCGCACCCGCGACAAGGTGCTGCGTGCCATCGAAGCACTGGATTACCAGCCGGACCAGGCCGCACGCAGCCTTCGCAGCGCGCGCACGTTTGCGCTTGGCCTTGTCTACGACAATCCCAACGCGCATTACGTCATCGCCATGCAGAACGGCGTCCTGTCGGTATGTCGCGAGCGCGGATTCGGTTTGCAGATTCATCCCTGCGATTCGTCAGCGCCGCGACTTGCCGAACAGCTGTGCGATCTGGTGCGACGTTCGCGTCTTGCAGGACTGGTACTTGCACCGCCCATGTCCGAGCAGCCCGATCTCATTCGCATGCTGGCGGAGCAGAACATTCCCTTCGTACGGATCATCTCTGCCCGGCAGGACCCGCAGGATGGTTATCCGTGTGTCTTCGTGGACGACCGTGACGCGGCCTATGCGATTACCGAACACCTGATCCAACTCGGTCATCACCGCATTGGTTTCCTGTGGGGCGGCAAAGAGCATCGTTCCAGTCCCGAACGATATCGCGGCTACGAAGATGCGCTGCGCGAATACGGTCTTCCACTGGACAAGAAGCTGGTGGTGGAGGGCGACTACTCGTTCGACGACGGTTTCCGCGGCGCCCGCAAGCTGCTTGCACTCAAAGAAGCGCCCACGGCGATCTTCGGCAGCAACGATGAAATCGCAGCAGGCGTATTGGCTGCTGCACGCTCCGGCGGCATTGATGTGCCGTGGGAGCTTTCCATTGCAGGTTTCGAGGACAGCCCGTTTTCCAAACAGTCCTGGCCCGCACTGACCACCGCACGCCAGGCGACGGAAGAAATTGGTCGTCATGCAGCGCAGCGGCTTATCGCCGAACTGCAACGCGATCAGGGTGACACCACGCCATCCATCGCCAACGAAGGCTTCAGTCCGGAGCTTGTCGTGCGCGGATCAACTGCACCCCGCAGGCTGTAAGAGGTTTCTTCACAGGGCCTGAATGAGGCCCTGTGTTACTATCGCCGGCTGATGTTCGTGTCGCGTCGTGCTTCGATGCCTTGTCAACGACATCCACGTGTCCTGTTAGGACCGTTCGAGCGACGCACCATCCCCCGCGTTGCGCACCCTTCCCAAAGGCGGCTTGTCGGCTTCGTGCCCGTGTGCCTGCCTGTAAGAACAGGAGCCTCCCATGCAGGATCAATCGGGGCACGATGCCCATTTCGGCTGGTTCAAACGCCGTCGTAAGCATCTTCAGCCGGACGACCTCACCATTGTCGACCAGAGCATGCTCAAGCGCGCCGTGGGTGCCGCTGCCCTGGGCAATGCGATGGAGTGGTTCGATTTCGGCGTGTACGGCTACATCGCGGTGACGCTTGGCCACGTGTTCTTTCCCGGCTCCAGCCCCACGGCGCAGATCATCGCGACGTTCGCGACATTCACCGTGGCGTTCCTGGTGCGGCCCATTGGCGGCGCCGTCTTCGGGCCGCTCGGCGACCGCTACGGTCGGCAGAAAGTGCTGGCTGCCACCATGATCATGATGGCCGCGGGCACCTTCGCCATCGGCCTGATTCCCAGCTACGCGACCATCGGCCTTTGGGCACCCGCATTGCTTCTTCTTGCGCGTCTTTTGCAGGGTTTCTCGACAGGTGGCGAGTACGGCGGAGCCGCTACGTTCATCGCGGAATATTCCACCGATGCACGACGCGGACAGATGGGAAGCTGGCTGGAGTTCGGCACGCTGGGCGGCTATATCGCAGGCGCGGGCGTGGTCACCGCGTTGACTGCATTGCTGAGCAAGCAGGCGATGCTCGACTGGGGATGGCGAGTGCCGTTTCTCATTGCAGGACCGCTCGGCCTGCTCGGTCTTTACATGCGCATGAAGCTGGAAGAAACACCTGCCTTCAAAGCGCATGCGGAAGCCATGGAAGCCAACGACAACACGCAGCGCATCGGCTTTCGAGAAATGGTCGCCGTGCATGGGCGGCAGTTGTTGAAGTGTATCGGCCTGGTGCTGGTGTTCAATGTCACCGACTACATGCTGCTGACGTATATGCCCAGTTACCTCACCGTGACGTTGGGATACTCCGAAGCCAAGGGCCTTCTGCTCATTCTCATCGTGATGATGGTGATGATGCCGTTGAACGTGGTGGGAGGCTTTTTCAGCGACCGCCTGGGACGCAAACCGATGATCATCGGCGCATGCATCGCGATGTTCGCGCTCGCCATTCCATGCATGCTGCTGATACGTACAGGCAATGATGCGCTGATCTTCCTTGGCTTGATGGGTCTTGGCGTGGCCCTGGTGTGCTTCACCAGCACGATGCCATCCACATTGCCCGCACTGTTCTACACGCCGGTTCGCTACAGCGCGTTGTCCATCGCATTCAACGTGTCGGTGTCGCTGTTTGGTGGCACCACACCACTCGTCACGGCGTGGCTGGTGGAGCGTACCGGTGACCCGATGGTGCCTGCGTACTACCTGATGGGCGCGGCGCTGATCGGCATTCTCACGATGGCGTTCGTCGCCGAGACAGCCGGCAAACCACTGCGTGGCTCACCGCCCGCCGTGGCAACGCATGCGGAAGCAAAGGCGCTGCTGGCCAGTGATGCACCGCTGACCGTGGATGAGGCGTTGCCGCCACTGGCGGCAACAACTGGCGAAGAAGCGCTGCCGGAAGGGCGTCCGGCGTAAGGGCATCAGGCCGTGGCGATAATCACAATCGCCACGACCGCCAGCACGATACCGGCGATGTTGAGCCTGCTGAGCCGCTCGCGAAACGCGAGCGCGCCCACCAGCGTGCCGAGCACCACCACGCCGATGTTCATGGACGAGAAAACCAGCGAGGGCTGCGACGCCACGGCCTGATGGCCCTTGATGTAGAACAGGATGTTCGCGAAATTTGCGCCACCCAGCACCACGCCCATGCCGATGTTTCGCCAGTGAATGGCCGAGTGGCCCGCCACCGCGCGGCAGATCACCGCCAACCAACAGAGCACTGCGGCGATCAGGAATGAGGCGAGCATGGCGCTCGGGAAGGGCGCGCCTGCCAGCGCAACACGCTTGAACAGGATGTCGATCACTCCGAAACCTGCGAACACGCCGAGCGGAAGCAGCCAGCCTGCACGGTCCTTCGCTTCAGAGCGCTCACTGCGCATCAGGATCAGCACCACAGCCACCACGCCAGCGGCGATGCCGGCGCCTTTGTGCCATGTGAGCGTGTCGCCGAAGAAGGCAAACGCGGCGATCAGAGGCAGGAAGAGGGAAAGGCGTTGCGCGACGTCGGAACGCACGATGCCTGCCCTGCGCACTGAATAGGCCAGCACCACGAAGATCGACGGAAGTAGGATACCGAGCAGACCCAGGGCGGCCAGCGGCGCATCAGGCGCCTTGAGCGCGTCCAGCGAGGGATGCAGCAATGCCACGGAAAGCGCGGAGGCCACGATGTAGTTCGTGGCAATGGCTTGCACCACATCCACGCCTGCGCGACGCGCCAGTTTCAGGAGAACCGATACCGTGACGCTGAAGGCCACAGCCAGAACAATGTAAAGCATGAGAAGAGCTGCGCCGGGATGGGGTGGCGGCATGGTAGCGCGTCGGGCGTGGACTTAAGCCGGGTGCGGGAATCGCGGGCAAGCCTGCTCCCACAACCCGGTGGGAGCAGGCTTGCGCGCGAATGGACTCAACGAAGCGCCGCAGCCTCGCGTGCCAGCGCTTCGATGGCCGCGTAGTCGCCCGAGGCAAGCAGCGCTGCCGGCGTGAGCCACGAGCCGCCCACGCACACCACGTTGGGCAGCGAGAGGAAGTCCCGCGCGTTGGCGAGGCTGATGCCGCCGGTGGGGCAGAAGGTGATCTGCGGCAACGGGCTGGCCCAGGCGCCAATCAGCTTCGGGCCGCCAGCCGGAACGGCCGGGAAGAACTTCTGGAAGCGATAACCGCGCTCCAGCAGATTCATCGCCTCGCTGGACGTCGCGGCGCCCGGCAGAAGCGGCAGCTCGGAATCGTCGGCTGCATCGAGCAGACGCGGCGCGCTGCCAGGCGACACGGCGAACTTCGCGCCCGCCTTGAAGGCATTCTCCAGATCACGCGCCGTCAGAACCGTGCCCACGCCCACGACAGCACCTTCCACTTCGGCAGCAATCGCGCGAACGGCATCCAGTGCAGCAGCCGTGCGCAGCGTGATCTCGATGGCAGGCACACCACCGGCGACCAGCGCGCGAGCCATGCCCACGGCGCTGGCGGCGTCGTCGATGATGACGACGGGCACAACAGGCGCGAGCCGCAGGGTGTCTTCGACCAGCTTCTGTTTCGCTTCGGTACTCATCGGATCGCTCCAGTTATCAAAATACGCCCGCACCGAGATCGGCGGTGACTGCCGACTGTCGGAACATGGCGAAAAGTTCGCGGCCCATACCGGTGTGGTGAATGGACAGGTCGGTGGTGGCGCACTCGCGCGCCGACCACTCATCAGCGGGAACCAGCACCTCGATGGTGCCGGCGTGTGCGTCCAGACGCACGAGGTCACCGGTACGGATGCGGCCAATGGGGCCACCCGCTTCGGCTTCCGGCGTTACGTGGATCGCTGCCGGCACACGACCGGAGGCACCGGACATGCGGCCATCCGTCAGCAGCGCGACACGACGGCCGCGGTCCTGAAGGATGCTGAGGGTGGGCGTGAGCTTGTGCAGTTCGGGCATGCCGCGCGCACGCGGACCCTGGAAGCGCACCACGGCGACAAAGTCCCGATCCAGTTCGCCGCGGTCAAAGGCGGCCTTCACATCATCCTGCTCGTCGAACACGATGGCCGGCGCCTCGATGACCATGCGGTCTTCGGGGACCGAAGAAATCTTGATGACGCCGCGACCCACGTTGCCCGAAAGCATGCGCAGACCACCGTCATGGCGGAACGGCTCGGAGACGGCCCGCAGTACGCCGCGGTTGCCGCTTTCCTTCGCGATAGGCGACCACACCAGCTTGCCATCGCGCAGTTCGGGCAGCTTGCGGTACGCGTCCATGCCCACGCCCATCACCGTGTTGACGTCGCCATGCAGCAGGCCGGCGTCGAGCAGCTGGTCGATGAGGAAAGTCATGCCGCCCGCATCGTGGAAGTGGTTCACGTCGGCATAGCCGTTGGGATACACGCGGGCCAGCAGCGGCACCACTGCCGAGAGCGCGTCGAAATCATCCCAGCGCAGCTCCACGCCCGCGGCGCGCGCAATGGCGACCAGATGCAGGAGGTGATTGGTCGAACCGCCCGTCGCGTGCAGACCGATCACGCCGTTGACGATCGAGCGCTCGTCCACGATGCGACCCACCGGCATGTATTGCGACCCCAGTGAACTGATGGCCACCATGCGCTCGACCGTAGCCGCCGTCATCGCGTCGCGCAGCGGCGTGTCCGGCGGAATGAAGCTCGCGCCAGGCATGTGCAGGCCCATGATCTCCATGAGCATCTGGTTGGAGTTGGCCGTACCGTAGAACGTGCACGTACCGGCGCTGTGGTACGAACGGGCTTCCGCTTCCAGCAGCTCAGCGCGCGTGGCCTTGCCTTCGGCATAAGCCTGACGAACCTTGGACTTCTCTTCGTTGGGAATGCCCGAAGGCATTGGACCCGACGGCACAAAGGCGCTGGCCAGGTGACCGAAGCTGAGTGCACCGATGAGCAGACCCGGTACGATCTTGTCGCAGATGCCCAAGTACAGCGCCGCTTCGTACATGTCGTGAGACAGCGACACGGCGGTGGCCATCGCAATGAGATCGCGGGAGAACAGCGACAGCTCCATGCCCGGACGACCCTGGGTCACGCCGTCGCACATGGCCGGCACGCCGCCAGCCACCTGCGCGGTGGCGCCGAGCTGGCGGGCCACACCACGGATGATTTCCGGGTAGCGCTCGTAGGGCTGGTGCGCCGAAAGCATATCGTTGTACGAGGTGACAATGGCGATGTTGGCGGCGTGGCCGTTGCGCAATGCGTCTTTGTCATCGCCGCATGCGGCAAAGCCGTGGGCAAGGTTGCCGCACGACAGGTGATGCCGCTTCGTGCCGTGGCTGCGGGCGGCTTCGATTTTCGCAAGGTAGGCGGCACGCGATGCGCGGCTGCGCTCGACAATGCGCTCGGTGACCTCGGCGATCACGGGATGAATGGTCATGGCGAACTCCTGAGCTTTGACCGGCGTACCGCGTGCGACCCCCGCGCGCGATATCCGAAGACACCGCCGGCAGGGCGATATCTGCGCCCGGCGCACATGCGCCAGGCGACTGATGGGCGATTCACATCGTCACGGACTGAAGAAGATGTCGAGCGGAGTGCGCGACTGCTTCAGCACGGCAGCGATGGGATAGTTCTTTTCGATGGCTTCGGAAAGAACGGTGTTCTTTTCGTCGCCTTCAATGTGCAGATACAGCGCACGCGTGGCGAGCACGCGCGGCAGGCTGAGCGTGATGCGCGGCTCGCCGGCACCTTGCGCACGCATGGAAACGACGCCGTGCCTGCCGTCCAGATCCAGCGCCTGGGCGAGATGGTCGCCACCGGGGAAGAACGACGCCGTGTGGCCGTCCGGGCCCATGCCCAGCAGCACCACGTCAAACGGCTGCGGCAGTGCGTCGATGCGTGCATTGACGCTGTCCAGCGCGTCCTCCGGCGTGGGCGCGGCTTCGTACAGCGGCACGAACACGGCCTGCTCGGCGTTCTGCTTCAACAGCATGTCGCGCACCAGGCGCGCGTTGGAGCGCTCGCTGTCTTCACCCACCCAGCGCTCATCAACCAGCGTAACGGTGACCTTCGACCAGTCGATATCTGCGCGGGCAAGCAGCGCAAAAAAGACCTTCGGGGTGCCGCCGCCGGAGACCGCGATGGTGGCGTGGCCGCGCGATTGAATCGCTTCGCGCAGCTGTCCTTCCACGCGGTGCGCAAGCGCGTCGGCAAGCGTCAGGCGGTCGGCGAAATCATGACGATGTACGGTAGCGTTCATCAGCTTGCGTCCTCGGCCCACGTGCGGCCATCGCGTTCGATAAGCGCCACGGCGGCGCTCGGACCCCACGTACCTGCGGTATAGGCCTTTGGCATTTCGCCGCTGGCTTCCCATGCTTCAAGAATCGGACCTGCCCAGTTCCAAGCCGCTTCCACTTCGTCGCGACGCATGAACAGGGTGGGATTGCCACGCACGACGTCCAGAATCAGACGCTCGTAGGCGTCCGGCTGCTGCACGCCAAAGGCGGTGGCAAAGCTCATGTCCAGCGGCACGTGGCGCAGGCGCAGACCGCCCGGGCCCGGGTGCTTGATGGTCAGCCACAGCTTCACACCCTCATCCGGCTGCAAGCGCAGCGTGAGGCGGTTGGGCAGCAGCGGGCCGCTGGCCGGATCGAAAATCGAGTGCGGCAGCTGGCGGAAGGTGACCACGATTTCCGACACCCGCGACGGGAGGCGCTTGCCGGTACGCAGATAGAACGGAACACCGGCCCAGCGCCAGTTGCCGATCTCCGCCTTGAGGGCGACGAAGGTTTCGGTACGGGACTGGTCGCTGCCCAGCTCATCGAAATAGCCCGGCACGCCCTGACCTTCGGCCGCACCGGCACGGTACTGGCCGCGCACGGTCAGCTGGCCGGCGTTGCTGGCATTGATCGGGCGCAGCGAGCGAAGCACTTTCAGTTTTTCGTCGCGCACCGCATCCGGGGACAGCGACGACGGCGGCTCCATGGCCACCATGCAGACCAGTTGCAGGATGTGGTTCTGCACCATGTCACGCAGCGCGCCCGCGCGGTCGTAGTAGCCGGCGCGATGGCCGACGCCGACGGTTTCCGCCACGGTGATCTGCACGTGGTCGATGTGCGAGGAATTCCACAGCGGCTCGAACAGGGCGTTGCCAAAGCGCAGCGCCAGCAGGTTCTGCACCGTTTCCTTACCGAGGTAATGGTCGATGCGATAGGTCTGCGATTCGTTGAACACGCGGGCCACGGCATCGTTGATCGCGTTGGCGCTGGCAAGGTCGCGGCCGATGGGCTTTTCCAGCACCACGCGCGAGCGCTCGCCATTGAGGCCATAGCTGCCCAGGCGCTCGCAGATGTCCACGAAGAGTTCGGGAGAGGTCGACAGATAGAACACGCGGATGTGGTCGGGATGTTCGCCGATCATCGACGCGAATTCGTCCCATCCGTCCGCCTTGCGCGCGTCCAGCGAGCGGTAGCCGATCATCGCGATGAAGGCGTCCAGCGTGGCCGGCACGATGTGCGGCACGGACTTCTCGACCGCCTCGCGCACCTGGTTGCGGTAACCGGCATCGTCCAGACCTTCGCGCGCCACGCCGATGATGCGGCTGGTGGTCGAGATCTGCCCGTCAACAAATCGGTGGTACATCGCAGGCAGCAGCTTGCGCACCGCCAGATCGCCGGTGCCGCCGAAAATCACCAGATCGAAGGGCTCGGTCGGCAGGAGAGAAGCAGTCACGGTGGTCACCTCAGTAGATCCGGGAGGGGGAGGGGGACGGCGCAGTCGATCATACCAGTGTCATACCAGGGCGAACCAGCCCCGTACCAGTGCTGCCGACAATTTACGATTTTCACCGCCATGATTATGAATGTAAGCGTTTACATTGGCCATTTAAATCGTGCAAACGGCCGTTTGAAAATCTGACTGCCCCGGGAAGGGGGCACATGCTTGCTCCAGTGGTCGCCAATTGGTATCTTCATTGGCATGGAAAGCGCTCTCGTCGCCGAGTATCAACGTCTGCAACACGACCCATCCGCACGCCTTCCCCTGGCGTACATGCGGCTGCGTCGTGCCATCCGCAACGTCATCGAAAACGGTGAGGTGCAGGTCGGCAACGCCCTGCCAAGCGAACGTGACCTGGCCCGCGCCCTCACGCTGTCCAGAGTCACCGTTCGCAAGGCCATTGGCGGCCTGGTGGAAGACGGCCTCCTGACCCAGCGCCATGGTGCCGGCACGTTCGTGTCAGAACGTATCGTCAAGCCGCTGTCGCGGATGACCAGCTTTACCGAAGACCTCCGGGCACGCGGTCTCAATCCCCGCTCGGAATTCTTCGAACGCGGCATTGGCGAGGTAACTCCCGAAGAATCCATGGCGATGAACCTGTCGCCGGGCACTCAGGTGGTCCGCCTGCACCGGCTGCGTTATGCCGGCGATGAGCCCCTGGCCATCGAGCGCAGCGCCGTGCCGCTTTCGCTGCTGCCCGATCCGTCGCTGGTGGAAGATTCCCTGTACGAAGCGCTGGACAAGCTCGGCTGCCGACCGCGACGCGCCTTGCAGCGCCTGCGTGCCGTGGTGCTTGGCCCCGCGCAGACGCGCCTGCTGCGTCTGAATGCCGGCAGTGCGGGCCTCAATATCGAGCGCCGAAGCTTCCTCGACGACGGACGCATCGTCGAATTCACCTGCTCCTGGTACCGCGGCGACATCTACGACTTCGTCGCGGAACTGCAAAGCGAATGAGACCATCCACATGACGATCCAGCCGCACGACACCCTGATGTTTCGCGAGGCGCACGAAACCGCCGACGTCGTCGAGCGCCAGCTCGCCGCCAACGAGGAAGTGGTCAGCAAGCTCGCCGCACATCTGCGCGCACACACCCCGCGCATGATCATCACCTGCGCCCGTGGCAGTTCCGACCACGCGGCCATGTACGCCAAGTACGTCTTTGAAACCCAGCTGGGCGTGGTCACCGCGTCCGCGTCGCCGTCGGTCACTTCGGTGTATCGCGCGCCGCAGCAGCTGGAAGGCGCGCTGTATATCGCGGTATCGCAGTCAGGCAAGAGTCCGGATCTGGTCCGCAACGCCCAGGCGGCGAAAAAGGCGGGGGCGTATGTCGTGGCCATGGTCAACGTGGTCGATTCGCCGCTGGCGGAAACCGCCGACGTGGTGATTCCACTCCATGCGGGCCCCGAAAAGAGCGTTGCGGCCACCAAGAGCTACCTCGGCGCACTGTTCGCCATCCTGCATCTGGCCGCCCGCTGGAGCGAAGATCCTGAGGCCAGTCAGGCACTCGTGGATCTTCCCGCCCAACTGCGCCAGGGCTGGGACGCGGACTGGAGTTCGCTGACCGACGGGCTGGTGGATGCACGCAATCTGTTCGTGGTGGGCCGAGGCTTCGGCTTTGCCGGTGCACTGGAAGCGGCATTGAAGTTCAAGGAAACCTGCGGCCTGCACGCGGAGGCTTTCAGCGCCGCCGAGGTGAAGCATGGTCCGATGGCGCTGGTCGGCCCGGAATTCCCGGTGCTGTTCTTTGCCCAGAACGATGACACGCTGCGCAGCGTGCTGGACGTCGCCGCCGAGTTCCGCAAGCGCGGCGCCAAGGTCTGGGTGGCCGCACCTGGCGCGACCGGTGACGACATCCTGCCACTGACCGCCACGGCGCCCATCGCCGCGCCGCTGGTCACCGTGCAGAGCTTCTATCGCGCCACGGCTGCCCTTGCCCTCCGCCGCGGGTTCAATCCCGACGTGCCGCCGCATCTCAACAAGGTCACCGAGACCGTCTGATCCGGAGTTCAGCATGACTATCGCCCTCGTCAACGGCCGCGTACTGACCGATCACGGCTTCCAGAGCGGCTTCGCCGTCCTCGTCGAGGGCGACAGAATCACTGGCCTCGCCCTGCCGTCCGACCCGCGCGTCCGCGCGGCGGAGCGTCACGACCTGGGCGGCCACACGCTGCTTCCGGGTTTCATCGACTGCCAGGTCAACGGCGGTGGCGGCGTGCTGTTCAACGAAGAACCCACGGTGGAAGCCATCGCGCGCATCGGACAGGCCCATCGCCAGTTCGGTACCACCGGCTTCCTGCCCACGCTGATCAGCGACGATGCGCAAGTGATGGAACGCGCCATTGATGCGGTGAACAAGGCCGTGGAGCAGGGCGTACCGGGCGTGCTTGGCATTCATCTGGAAGGCCCGTTCATCGCGCCGGAACGCAAGGGCGTGCACGACGCGACCAAGTTCCGTGTGGCCGGAGCGTCGGACGTGGCCATGCTCGCGCGCCGCCACGGCGGCGTTACCTTGCTGACGCTTGCTCCCGAACGCACCACGCCGGACGTGCTGACTCAACTGGTTGATAACGGCGTGATCGTCGCGGCGGGCCACACTGCTGCCGACTACGACACTACGCGTGCCGCCCTGGTGGCCGGTGTGCGCGGTTTCACCCATCTGTTCAACGCCATGACGCCCTTCACCAGCCGCGAGCCGGGCGTGGTGGGTGCCGCACTGGATGATGCCGGCAGCTGGTGCGGCCTGATCGTCGACGGTCACCACGTGCATCCCGCATCGCTGCGCGTCGCCATTGCCGCCAAGGCAAAGGAACGCATGATGCTGGTCACTGACGCCATGCCGCCGGTCGGTTCGGACAATCCGGACTTCGTGCTCAAAGGCGAAACGATCACCGCGCGCGATGGCATCTGCCAGACCGCCGACGGCACGCTCGCCGGTTCTGCGCTGGACATGGCCACGGCCGTGCGCAACACGGTGGAAATGGTGGGCATCCCGTTCGATGAAGCCGCACGCATGGCCTCGACATATCCGGCAGCATTCCTCGGACTTGAGAAAACCCACGGCCACATCGCCGCCGGCTATCGCGCCGATTTCGTGGTGATGGACGATAATTTCGGCGTCGTGGAAACCTGGATCGGCGGCAAGCTGAGCTGATTCCCCCGCTGAGCAAAAGCCCCGCAAAAAAAACCGGCGCTCCTGCGCCGGCTGATAACAGGGGAGTTGAAGTGCGCGCCCGGATACGCTGCCCGGGCGCGCCGTAGTACGGTTACAGCGAGAAGTCGTAGCGCACGCCGAACCGGAAATAGCGCGGGTTCTGGAATGCCAGCGGACGACGATAGTCCTCGCTGGCAATCGGCAGACCCGTCACCTGTGACACCGTTGCCGTTTCGCCCACGTCCACCTGGCTGACGACACGCTGGTTGCCCGCCACGTTGAACACCGCTGCCGTAAATGCCAGCGGCTGGCTCGCACCAGCCCACAACGGGCGATATTCAGCGTTCAGGTCCAGCTGCCACGTGTACGGCAAGCGACCGCGCGAGCCACGCGGTGCGGGCTTGAATCCGCATTCGAAGTACGAAGCGCCGTACTGAATCGCATCCACCGGGTCCAGGCCAATGCAGTTGGCCGGACGGCCCGATGCGATGGCCACATTCGTACCCAGCAACCATTCCTGCGTGGCCTGGAAGTAGCCGTACGCCTTGAACGCATGCGTGCGGTCGTTCGGCAGCGGACCATTGGTGAACTGCATGATTTCCGGCGCATCCCAATCCTGGGTCACCGACGGATCAAGCTGGCCAATGTCAGACTTCAACTGACCTTCGGAGTTGCCGTAGCTGCGCGAGAACGTGTACTCCGCGCGCCCGTACCAGCGCGTGTCGAAGTGGTGTTCCAGATACATGTTCAACGCGTAGTAGCTGCGTTTGAGCGGAGGGAAGCCCACGCCGGCATCCGTGACGAAGTCTTCCTTGGTTAGCGCGAACGGCACGAAGTTGCCCGCGCCATCCACGTCCACGAGGAACGTGTTCGACTTGCCCGGATTGAACAGGTAGCAACCCGGAATGCTGGCGTTGCTGATATCAATGCCATTGCGCGCGGCGTATTTTTCGAACGGACGCGAGTCGCAGAAGTCGTCGATGGAACTCTTCAGCTTGCGATAGGTGAACTTGGCGCCGAAGCTCCAGTCCGGATTGATCGCCTTGTCGAAGCCCAGGATGTATTCATCCTGGAAGTACGCATCAATGCCCTGCGCGGCCACGGTCTTCGGATTCGGCGTGGAGCCATCTTCGCCATTGAGATACGAACGGCTGCCGAGCTGCGTGAGGCCCGTGGGTTCGCCGTTCGGCGACACACCCGAATAGGTGTAGTACTCGCTGTAGTACATCGACGCGGATGCGCCGCGAATGGCCACGTTGGACGGAATGGCCAGGTGGTAACGACCCGCGTTGGCATAGACCTTGAAGCTGGAGTCACCGAACACATCCCAGGTCACACCCAGGCGCGGTGCGAGCTGGTGGCGCTGCTTCACATAGACATCGCCGGCGCCATTGAGGTTCTTGAACTGCTCATTGCGCAAGCCGATGTAGGCCATCCAGCGATCCGAAATCTGCCATTTGTCTTCGATGAACTGCGCTTCCTGCTCCACCTTGACTGTGGCGCCGGTCTGGAACAGACGCTTTTCAACGACGTACGCGGTGCCCGGCGGCGGCACAATGTCGGGGCGGCCGGTAACCCGGCCGGCATTGCGGTAGACCCAGCGGTAGCCGCCTTCGTAGATGTTGCCCGCCGTGGATTCCAGTGACTGGTTGTCCACACCCGCGCGCAGGTCGTGGTCGCCCAGCACGTATTCCACGTCGAGGCGCCAGCCGTGTGTCTTGTCCTTCGCGCCTTCGCCCAGCACGGTGCCGTTGACCAGGCCGCAGCCAACGATGGGGCTGGTGATGTTGCGGCGGCTGTCCGTGATCCACGGGCAATTCGGCGAGCCGGCGTAGTCCAGATCGCGCACGTGATTGGTGGTGGTGTGGCCGTACAGCGCGTTGATGGTCAGGTTGTCGGTGATGTAACCGGTGTACTTGCCGATGTACACATCACCACCTGGCGCCGAACCTGCGCCTGCATCGAAATTCTTGAGCTTGTCGCGACCGATGTAATTGCCCTGCGTGTTCGTGGCGTAGTTATACACATAGACGCCCCGATCCACGTTGGTCTTGTCGCCGATACCGGTGATTTCGAGCAGGTGGCTGTCGGTGATGTTCCAGTCGACCTTCGCCATCCACTTGGTGGCCTTGGAGGTCTGATGAGTCTTTTGCGGCGCAAGGATGTTGTTGACGAAGATGCTGTCGGAGCTGGTGAAGTCACCCGCGGCATACAGGAACAGCTTGTCCTTGATCAGCGGGCCGCTGATGTAGCCGGTGTACTGCATATCGGTGCTCTTGTTGTCGCCACGATACTGGTAAAGCACACCGTTGCTGCGATAGATGCTGCGCGGCGACTGGCGCAGATACTGCGGCGTCACGTACATGCCGACGCCAGCTTTCCAGTCGTTGCCGCCACGCTTGGTCACGATGTTGATCACGCCGCCCGTCGAGCGACCATATTCCGCGCCGTAGCCGCCCGTGAAGATCTGCTGCTGGTCGATGGCGTCGAACGGCAGGCTGGTGAAACCCAGGCCGGTGAGGGCGTTGGTCACCGAGTAACCGTTGATGTAGTACTGGTTTTCCGACGCCGAGGCGCCACCGAACGAGGCCACGTTGCCGTAACGGCTGTCGCCGCTCACCACGCCGGGCGCCAGCAGGGCAGCCGAGGTGACGTCACGCGCCAGCGGCAACTTCTGCAACTGCTGGGAGGTGAGCACGGTGCGCGAGTCGACCGACGACACGTCGATGGCCGGAAGCACGTTGCTGGTGACCTGCACGCCTTCCAGGTTCTGGGCACTGGTGGCCGTGGGCGCGCCGCCGAAGGACACATCCACGCCGCCGCCCAGTGCGACCTGCACCTCGTCACGGGTTTCGACGGTAGCGCCCCCGCGCTCCACCGACACCTTGTAGCGGCCCACGGGCAGTGAGCCCACGCGGTAGCGACCCTCCGAATCGACGCTCACATCGCGGGCGAAGCCCGTATCGAGGTTTTGCAGATGGACGGTGGCGCCGGCCGGGTCAGCCACGCGGCCGAAAACCACACCGGAGGCATTGGACTGCGCAAGGACCACGCCGCTGGAAAGACTCAACCCCAGGGCAAGACATAAGGCGGTACGACGCAGCACAGGGCTGCGGTAGATAGAACGCTGCATGTTGGCACTCCCCGAATTAACAGCCATAGAGGCAATGGCAAGCCGCCGTCGCACTCTTGTTCTGAGTTCGGTCCATCCATACCGCCGGGCCCATCGCCCCCTCCGGGCAATGCACAAACCGGTTGTATCCCCTGCCACCACGAGGCATCTCGTGACCGGACGCCGGACTCACCCCGACCCTATTCGCAAAAACTTGCGAAGGTCAAGAGATATCTCTCAGCCCATTGGAAGTTGTGACGCAAACACGTTCTTAACTTGCTCGCCGGGAGGGGGGCGGCTAGAGTGGCGCCGTTCGGGTGTCCCGAGGGCGTTCGCCCAAAGGATTAAACGGGAAGCCGGTGCGTCGCCCCATGGGGCTGACAAGGCCGGCACTGCCCCCGCAACGGTAAGTGAAGGGAGGCCGGTACGTCCGGTCTCCGGAAAGGGTGAGATGCCACTGCGCTTTATCGCGCGGGAAGGTGCCCGTTCCGATATGCCTCAAAGCATGTGATTCATGAGTCCGGAGACCGGCCCGATAGCTCGCATGCGTTCTCGCGTGCGCAGTTCCCATTTAAGTTCGTCTGGTTCGCGGAGGGCGAATCGGGAGCATCGTGCCCGGCCGCATTTTTCATGCGCGCGCCGGATCGTGTTCGTTGTTCGCCTTCCCGTGCCGGTCGTGTTGTCTGGCTGATTTCCGCACGTTTTGGGTGCGGCAAAGGAAGAAGAACGCATGAAGAAGACCCTGCTCGCGACCGCCCTGCTGTCGTGCATCGCCGTGGCTCACGCCGCCGACCGCAATGACGCGGACAAGCTTGACCCGGTGGTCGTCACCGCCACGCGTACGGCCATGCCGGTCGATGAAACGCTGGCGCCGGTCACCGTCATCACCCGCCAGGACATCGAGCGCCTGCAGCCGCAGTCCGTCACGGACCTGCTGAAGGGTCTTCCGGGCGTGGCCGTGGTCACCAGTGGCGGTATTGGCCAGCAGACCTCGCTGTTCATGCGCGGCTCCAACTCCAGCCACACGCTGCTGCTGATCGACGGCGTCCGCGTGGGCACCGTGGGTGCGGGCATCCCGGCTTACGAGCAGATCCCCGTTGAGCAGATCGAGCGCATCGAGATCGTGCGCGGCCCGCGCTCCAGCCTGTACGGCTCCGATGCCATCGGCGGCGTGATCCAGATCTTCACCCGCCACGGCCAGACAGGCGAGGCACCGACGCCGTCGCTGACCATGAGCGCAGGCAGCCATGGCCTGGTCAGCGGCCAGTTCGGCCTGTCCGGCGGCACCGCACACAGCTGGTACAACGCCAGCCTCGGCGGCCAGTACACCAGCGGCATCAACGCCTGCCGCGTGGGCGCCGCCGAAGCCTATGCAGGCTGCTTTGCCGACGAGCCGGATCACGACTCCTACCGTACGTACAACGGTTCGCTGAGCGGTGGCTACCGCTTCGACAACGGCACCGAGATCTCGGCCAACTGGCTGCGCAGCAAGGGCGACATCGAATACGACGGCACCTTCCAGAACTACACCCGTCGCACGCAGCAGGTCGCCGGTGCGAAGCTGGCCTTCAACGCCATGGACATCTGGCGCATGACGTTCAACGTGGGCCAGAACATCGACCGCGCGGACAACTACCTGAACGGCCCGCAGTTCGACTACCTGACCAACCTTCCGTTCAACGCCAATATGGAGCGCGCGGGCTACCTGTACTCGAAGCGCAATCAGGCCTCCTGGCAGAACGATTTCACGCTGGCCCCGGGCCAGATCCTGAGTGCCGGCGTGGACTACCAGCGCGAGCACCTGGACAGCGACACCGCCTACGCCCGTGATTCCCGCAACAATACCGGCGTGTTTGCCCTGTACCAGGGCGTGTTCGGCCCGCATGAAATCCAGCTGTCGGCCCGCCACGACCACAACACCCAGTTCGGCAACCACAGCACCGGCGCGGCCTCGTACGGCTTCCGCTTCGACAACGACGTGAAGATCACCGCGTCGTACGGCACCTCGTTCCATGCGCCGACGTTCAACGACGTCTATTACCCGTACGGCGTGCCGGTTCAGCTCAAGCCGGAAAAGGCCCGCAATGCGGAAGTCGGCGTGTCCGGCACGCCGGGCATCTGGACCTGGGCCGTCAACGCCTACCAGACGAACTACTCCGACCTGATCGGCTTCGACGCCAACTACCTGCCGATCAACGTGTCCAAGGCACGCGTCCGTGGCGTGGAAGGCCAGTTCGGTGCGGACATGGACGGCTGGCACCTGCGCACGTATCTCACCTGGCAGCAGCCGCGCAACCGTACGACCGGCGTGCAGGACGGCAACCGGCTCGCGCGTCGCCCGGATCAGATCGGTCGTATCGACCTGGACCGCGACCTTGGCCAGTTCTCGGTCGGCGGCACGCTGAACGGCGCAGGCAAGAGTTTCGACGACGCGGCCAACACCCGCCACCTCGGTGGGTACGCCACGACAGACCTGCGCGCCACCTGGCGTTTCCAGCCGGCATGGAGTCTCCAGGCCAAGGTCGCGAACGTGTTTGATCGTTCCTACGAAACGGCATCGTTCTACAACCAGCTGGGCCGCACGTTCTATCTCACCGTGCGGTACATGCCCGGCCAGTAAGTCGCCCGGCAAACCTCACTCCCGCCCCCTGCCTTCCGGCAGGGGAGCGACTTCAGGCACACGCAACCCCGCTCCACGACAGGCATAAAGGCTGTCGTGGGCGGTTATGCTTGCCGCGCTACAGGGAGTGTTCGTGAATATCTTTGCCCCATTTATCCGCAGACCCATCGGAACGTCGCTGCTTGCGATGGGCCTGACGCTTGCCGGCATGATTGCCTACGCCTTGCTGGGCGTGGCTGCGCTGCCGTCCATCGACGTGCCCGCCGTGTTCGTGTCGGCCCAGTTGCCAGGCGCCAACGCCCAGACGATGGCGTCCACAGTCATTGCACCGCTTGAGCGCCACCTGGGACAGATTCCCGGCGTCGACAAGCTTTATTCCAATAGCACCGAAGGCTCGGGCTTCGTGCAGGTCCGCTTCAACATGGATCGCAGCACCGAGAAGGCAGCACGCGACGTGCAGGCTGCCATCAACGCCGCCATGCCCGACCTTGCGCCCGGCATGCCTTCGCCGCCCCAGTATTTCAAGTTCGACACCAGTTCCATTCCCGTGCTGCTGGTGTCGATCACGTCCAAGTCGCTGCCGCCAGACAAGCTGTACGACACGGTCGACACGCTGCTGGCTCCCGCCGTGGCGCAGATTCCTGGCGTCTCCCGTGTCCAGGTATTCGGCGGCACGCCGCACGCGGTGCGCGTGGAACTGGACACCAAGGCGCTGGCGTCCAAGGGACTGACGGCCAACGATGTGTCCAATGCGCTGCATGCAGCCAACGTGACCTCGCCGCAGGGCATCATCAGCAACGGCGCAACCCAGATGACGGTGCTGGCCAACGACAGCCTGCACGAACCCAAAGACTTCGCCTCACTGCTGATCGCCGTGCGCAACACCGTGCCCGTGCGTCTGGGCGACATCGCCAAGGTGCAGAGCGGCCCCCAGGACGAGTACCAGGCCGCATGGTTCCAGGGCGAGCGCGCGGTCACGATGCAGATCCGCAAACGTCCCGAGGCCAACTCCATCGAGACCGCCGAGGCGATCCGCGAGGCGCTGCCGCGCTTTGCCAGTTCGCTGCCAGCCGACGCGGTGGTCACGCCGATCTTCGACCTCACCCAGACGACGCAGTCCGCACTTCATGAGGTGAAGATCGCGCTGCTGATCAGCATCATGATGGTCGTGGCGGTGATGATGGTGTTCCTGCGCCGCCTCGGCCCGACCATGATCGCCACGCTGTCCGTGCCGCTGTCGCTGGCGGGCGCGTTCGTGATGATGTGGACCCTCGGCTATACGCTGAACACGCTGTCCCTGATGGCGCTGGTGCTTTGTATTGGTTTCGTCGTGGACGATGCCATCGTGGTGATCGAGAACATCGTGCGGCACATGGAGAAGGGTGCCTCGCCGATGGAGGCCGCGCTGGAAGGCGTGCGCGAAATCGGGTTCACCGTCATCTCCATCACGCTGTCCCTTGTGGCGGTATTCGCGCCGCTACTGTTCGGCAACAACCTCATCATCAAGCTGTTGCGCGAGTTCTCGGTGACGCTGGCATCGGCGGTGCTGATCTCCGCAGTGGTGTCGCTCACGCTGACGCCGGCCTTGTGTGGCCGATACCTCAAGCATGAGGAGGCCGATCGCAAGGTGTCCCGATTCGAGCGCGCGCTCGAACGGTTCGACAACGGTTTGCAGCGCATTTACCAGAACGCCCTGGACTGGGCGCTCCGGCATCGCCGCCTGATGCGCTGGCAGCCGTTGCTGCTGCTGATTGCCACGGTGGGACTGGCGATGGGTGTGGTCAAAACCGCCGGCGGCGGATTCATGCCCGAGGAAGACACCGGCATGATGCAGGCGGATGTCACCGCAGACGCCAACATTTCACCGGATGAAATGGCCCGTCGCCTCAAGCGGGTGGGCGAAATCATGCAGAAGGACCCGGCCGTGCAGGACGTCACGACCATTCTGGGCAACGACAATGGCGGCGCTGTTGGCAACAGCGGCACGATGTTCGTGGACCTCAAACCATTCGGGCATCAGCCCGGCCAGCGAGAGGACAAGATGAAACAGGTGATGGAGCGCCTGGGCAAGTCGTACGAAAAACTGTCTGACGTGCAGGTCTTCCTGAGTCCCGTGCAGTTCCTGGGTGGGGGCGGCAACAGCAGCAACCGTGGCCAGTATTCGTTCCAGCTCATCAGTACCAACGGTGAGCCACTTCAGGAATGGGCGCTGAAAACGGTGCGCAAGCTTCGCACGATGAAGGAAATGCGCGACGTCGGCAGCGACTTCGATATCGTGGGCAAGCAGCAGATGCTGAAAGTGGATCGTGATACGGCCGGGCGTCTTGAGGTCGGCATGGGAGACATCGATTCGGCGCTGTACAACGCGTTCGGACAGCGTCAGGTGTCTATCATCTATTCGGACATCAACCAGTACTGGGTCGTGCTGACGGCAGCCTCTGCGCAGACGCTGAGTCCCGATGCCCTGCTCAATACCTTCGTGAAGAACGCCAAGGGCACGATGGTGCCGTTGTCAGCGGTGGCACATATCGAGCCGATTGCCGCGCCCAGCGCGGTGACCCACCAGAACCAGTTCGAGTCGGCCGACATCACCTACAACCTGGCGCCCGGCATTTCACCGGACAAGGGCAACGCGCTGGTGGAGCAGGCCATTGCGGAAATGCAGTTTCCGGAAGGCATCCGCATGGACTTCACGGGTGAGAACCAGCGCCTCAAGGATGCACAGTCCAACGGCATGGTGCTTCTCATCGCCGCGATTCTGGCGGTCTATATCGTGCTGGGCATTCTCTACGAAAGCCTGGGCCACCCGCTGACCATCATCTCCACGTTGCCAGCGGCTGGCGCAGGTGCCTTCCTCGCCATGCTGGTCACCCAGACCCAGCTCACGCTGATGGCCATCATCGCGGTGTTGCTGCTGATCGGTATCGTGAAGAAGAACGCGATCATGATGGTGGACTTTGCGCTGGTCGCCGAACGCGAACATGGCATGACGCCCGTGCAGGCCATCCGCGAAGCTGCGCTGGTGCGTTTCCGTCCGATCACCATGACCACGCTGGTGGCGATGGGAGCGGCGCTGCCGCTGGCCATCGGCTTTGGTGTGGGTTCGGAAATGCGTCGCCCGCTGGGTATCGCCATCGTAGGCGGCTTGCTCGTATCCCAATTGCTGACCCTGCTGAGCACGCCCGCCATCTATCTGTGGAATCACGACCGCAAGGAGCGCCGTGACGCCCGCCGCTACCGCCGCGAAGTTCGCCGCACAAACCGCGAACTCCGCGACCAGGGTGGCCTGCTCAGTCCTGAGGTGTGACCGTGAGGGCGGGCGCTCCGGCGCCCGTCGTCGGGGCCTGTTCCGCTGGCGGTGTCTGCTCTGGCAACAGCATGCGCGCCTTGCGCCAGTTGCCGAACCGGTAGTAACCGATGGCCAGCGTCACCGACACCAGCGAGCCGACCGGAAAGCTCCACCAGATGGCATCCGCGCCATAGCGCGGTTCCAGCAGGGCCGCGAACGGATAGCGCACAAGCCACATCGAGATCACCAGGATCACCAGCGGCGCCATCACGGCACCCGTGGCACGCACCACGCCAAACAGCACGAAGGTCACGCCGAAGAACAGGAACGACCAGACCACAATGGCGTTCAGATGCTGCGCAATGCTGATGGCGTCGCCATCGTCTGGCAGGAACAGGCCCAGTGCCGCACGGTTGAACAGGTAGATCAGCGCCACCAGCGCGCCGGTCAGCACAAAGTTGTACATCACGCCCACCCGGCCAATCGTCGTCACCCGATCCCACAGCCGTGCGCCGACGTTCTGCGCCACCATCGACGACACCGCCGAACCCACGGCCAGTACCGGCATCTGGATGTACGTCCAAAGCTGGGCGGCAGCGCCATAGGCTGCCGTGGTCTGCGAACCATGGCGATTGACCAGCGCGATCATCACGATGGCGGAGGATGAAATCACCACCATCTGCAAACCCATCGGCAAGCCTTTGACGATCAGCGACTTAAGAATCGCCGGGTCCGGGCGAAGCAGGCCGAGTTCGCCCCGCCGTATGCACAGGAAATGTTTGCGGTGGTACAGATGAAAGATCAGGCCGCCCAGCGACACCGTCTGCGCAATCAGCGTAGCGACGGCGGAACCTGCAATGCCCATTCGCGGAATCGGGCCGATACCGAAGATGAAAACCGGGTTCAACGCCACGTCCAGCACGACCGACAACAGCATGAACATGAAAGGCGTGCGCGAATCACCGGCGCCGCGCAGCGTCATCATCAGGAAGTTGTAGAAATACATCGGTGGCAGCGCCACGAAGATGATGCGCAGGTACGCGATGGCGTACGGTTGCGCGTCATCCGGTGTGCCCATCGCGCGCAGCAGCGACGGCGTGACAATGAAACCGAGCAATGCCACCAGTATCGACAGCAACGCGAAGAAACTGGTGCACGTACCCACCACACGACGTGCTTCGGCAATGTTGCCCGCGCCCGTGGTCTGGCCAACCAGAATGGTGGTGGCCATGCTGATGCCGAACACCACGCCCAACAGGAAAAAGAGAATGAGATTGGCGTTGGACGTTGCGGCGAACGCCGATTCCCCGAGGTAATGACCCACCCAGACCAGATTGATCGAAGCATTGAGGGACTGAAGCACGTTGCTGCCGAGGATCGGCAGCGCGAACATCAGGAGTGTGAGCGGGATGGGTCCCCGCGTCAGTAAATCCTTGCCAGCAGCAGGCGGTGCCATAAGGTTCCAGGGTCAGGGAGTGCGGCCGCGCGCAATGTCGGCGAGGTAAAGGATATGGTCGCGCACATCGGCCGGCCACGGTGCGATGAGGCGCTCGAAGGTGTCGCGATCCTGCCGGTTGAACGCACGCGACGCTTCTTCGTAGTCGGGCAGGTTGCCGCCGGTCGCATACATGAAGTTGTACACCGCATCGCGCGCAGCGCGCTGTGCATCGACCGGCGCCGAACCGCGACTGGCGTGCTCCACCAACCGGCGAAGCGCAACTGACGCGCCACCGGGCTGGCCAGCCAGCCAGTCCCAGTGACGGGGCAGCAGGGTGACTTCACGAGCGACGACGCCCAGACGCGGCCGACCCGGCCCGCGTCGCGCGGCCGCAGGCTCAGCGGGCTGTAGTCGTCCCAGCACGTCCTCGACACTGCCGCGGAAGTCGATATCCAGCGCCCGACCGGTCGCATCATCGAACAGCGACACGGTGGCGTCCGGACGTTCATCCAGAAGGCGCTTGCAGTGGCTGGCCACCTCGGCGAGGGGACCTGCGGCGAGGCGGCGCGTGCCTTCAAAGGCGATATAGGAGTGGGGCATGGGAGGGCACCATGTGACGTTGGCGCGATATTACCCGGGTTAAATAGAAGCCACAATATACCCGGGTATAAATTATTTCAGCGCGTGCTGGCGAGCTGCCGGGTCCCCAGCATGTCGGCCAGGCGGTCCAGCGGCACCGGCCGGGAAAACAGGAAACCCTGCATCCGGTCACAACCCGCTGCCAGCAGCCATTCGCGCTGGCGGTCGGTTTCCACGCCCTCGGCGATGACGCCCAGATGCAGGCTCTGCGCCATGAAAATGATCGAGCGGCAGATGGAGGCATCCACCTCGTCGTGCAGCAGCGCGGTGGTGAAGTGCCGGTCGATCTTGATGGTGTCCAGCGGAAGCCGGCTCAGATAAGTGAGGTTGGAATACCCCGTGCCGAAGTCATCCAGTGCGATGGAAACACCCATCGCGCGCAATTCGCGCAGCGTGCGGATGGCGCGATCCGGATCGGTGAGGAACGCGCTTTCGGTCAGTTCGAGTTCCAGACCATCCGCGCTGGCACCGGTGTCTGCCAGCGCCTCAGCAACCACGGCGACCAGGTCGGTATGCACCAACTGTTGCGCCGAGATGTTCACGGCCACGCGACAGGGGTGACCCACAGCCGCGGCAATCGCGCGCTGCTGCCGACACGCCTCGCGCAGCACCCACTTGCCGATGTGCACGATGGCACCGGTCTCTTCCAGAAGTGGCACGAGACGGTCGGCGCGCGACAGCTCCCCGGGGCCGGCAGGCCAGCGCAACAGCGCTTCCACGCCGATTACGCTGCCATCGGCGCCATGCTGCGACTGGTAATGCAGGGCCAGCTCGTGATCCAGCGACGTGCCGGACAAGCGCGACAGCACGGCCAGCCGCGCCATCGCCACATCGTGCATTTCAGACGAATAGCGACGCCATGTGTGCCTGCCCTTGCGCTTGGCGTCATACATGGCGGTGTCCGCATTGCGGATCAGCGTCTCGGCATCGTTGCCGTCGCGCGGTGCGAAGGCGACCCCGATGCTGCATTTGATGTGTTGCTCAGTGCCACCCACGATGAAAGGCGCTTCAATGGCTTGCTGGATGACGGGAAGCACATCGAGTGCGCGAGCGGGCGAACAGGAGAACGGAATCGCCGCCACGAATTCGTCGCCACCAAAGCGGCCGACGTAACTACGGTCGTCGATGGCATCGGTGAGTCGAAGCGTCACGTCCCGCAGCACTTCGTCGCCCAGCATGTGGCCCAGCGCATCGTTGATGAACTTGAAATGGTCCAGGTCGATGAACAGCAACATCAGGCCTGACTGGCTCGCCGCCGCCTCCATGATCATCTCGTCCAGATGCGCCTGAAGGGCGCGCCGATTGGGCAAACCCGTCAATTCGTCGTGCGTGGCCTGGTAGGCCAGACGCTCTTCGTAGCGGCGCTGATCGGTCATGTCACGCACGATGATCTGCGTGCCGCTGCCGCGTGCATCGTGATAATCGGAGAACGCCAGCTCTGCCTCGAACGGTGCGCCCTGATCGGGATTCAGCCATGCATTGATGTGCGTGCCGTGCGGCGCCAGGCCACGCGTAACGTTCAGCGCATCGCTGTCCATGAAGTCTGCGGCGGCGCGCGCGGTCAGCGTGCGACCGTCACGGCCAAGGCGTTCTTCCGCCTGACGGTTGGCGTAGACGATCTCGTCATTACGGACGATCAGCAGCGGCAGCGGCATCTGTTCCACCAGCAACCGGTACGCGGACTCGCGCTCTTCCAGCGCGCGGCGCGCCTGCATCTGAGCCGTCTGATCGCTGAGGCCGCCGACGGAACGTATGGCGTTCCCCTCTTCATCGCGAATGATGTATGCACGCGCCATTACGTCAACGTAGTCGCCCTGCTTGCGGCGCATGCGATAACCCATGCGCCAGGTGAGCGCCTTGCCGCGCACGGCGGCGGCGAAACCATCAACCACCTGCTGACGGTCGTCCGGATGCAGGCGCCCGAGCCACGCGGACAGACCGTTGTCTTCGTCGCGCGAATAACCGTAACGGATATAGAAGGCGTCGCTCCACCACACACTTTCCCCTTGCAGGTCGATGTCCCACACCGCATCGTTGGTGGCGCGCGCCAGCATGCGCAAGCGCGCTTCGCTGGCGGCGAGTTCACGCTCGGCCGTGAACTTGGCGGTGAAATCGAGGCCGACGATCAGGCGCGCCTGCTTCCCGAAGAAGTCGATATGAGCGCCCTGGCAACGCATGTAGATGAGATGGCCATCGCGATGCCGGTGCATCCACGTATGGGCCTCATCGAACGCCGTTCCGTCATCCAGCAGGCGTCGCAGACGCGGCTCTTGATCAGCAGCGTGCAGGTCGTTGATGGTCAGCTCGAGAAATGCGGCCCGCTCGTAACCGTAAGTGGCCAGGGCCGCTTCGTTGACCGCGAGAATCTTCTGCGTATGCGCATCGAAGATCCACGTAGGCAGAGGGCTGTGATCGAACAGGAACCGGTACTGTGCTTTCAGGCCATCCTGTTGCCGGTATGCGCGGCCCAGCCATACGGTGAATGCGACCAGCAGCAGGATGAGCGCGAGGGCGGCCAGCGCCGAGGGCATGGCCTGGCGCTGCCATGCAAGGGTGAGCGCACGCCGGTCCACGCCCACCAGAACAATGTAGGGATGGGTTTCAGAGGCGGCATAGCTGTAAAGGCGTCCCTGCGGCCCTTCCGTATCGAAGTGTCCGGTTTCCCCGGGCGCCGGGACGTGCCGGTCCCAGATGGTCGACTCGTCGCCATGGTTCGACACCAGCACGCGACCATGCCGTGAAAGCACGGCGATGGAGGCTCCCGGCGCGAGGCCGGTATGACGAAGACTCTCGCCGACACGAGCGCTGTCGATCTCGGCGGCAAAGGCCGAAGGCATGCGGATGCGCGAGCCCACAATCACCCGGATGGCGCGCGGGGCATCGTCGCCATTGCCGGCGGCCACCGCCACGCGAACGGGGACACCCAGCATTTCCTGGGGAGCGGTACGCAAAGAAGGCTGCCAGTCCACGGACAACGAGCCGGAACTGGCGACGACTTTCCCCTCGTCATCCAGCGCGACGAAGCTGGAAAGCTCAGGGTGGCGTGCACGCACTTCCGCCAGACGGGTGTGAAGCAGGCCAAGGTCGGGGGAATCCACGGCGTTGCGCAGCGCGATGAGCGGACCCAGGCTGGCGTCCACCTGCAAATCGACCACCCGCACGATGCCTCCGGCTACGCCTTCTGCCTGCTGGCGCGCGGCTGTGACCATGGACCCATAGCTGTCGATCAGGGACGCGCCCACCAGCACGATGATGCCGATGGACAACACCGACGCCACCGACCAGGTGGCACCCCGAAAGCGCCGCGTGCGCGCTCGCGAACCTACTGCGTCCTCCGCCGCTGCCACCACCTGGATTCATCTCCCCTATGCACCCGAGCGCGCGCCCAGACTATCCGGCGAATGTCGCCCGTCTCAAGCTATCGGCCGCAAAGGGGGGCGCTTGAGGGCTGGGCAGGCTAGGCGGAATGCGGGTTTCCGGACATTTTGCGACAAATCGGAAAAATAGTTGTCGTGGCCCCCTTTTTTCACAACCGGCAGACACCATTTACCGAACTATTCGGTTCACAAACAAAAATCTGCCAGGAAATAACGCTCCATGCGCCCGTCCAAACTTGCCCTCGGCCTTGTGGCCGCGCTGTCCTTCGCCGCCACCATCCCGGCAATTGCTCAAACCCATATCGAGGTCCAGGGTGGTCGCAGTTACATGGACGATCACGGCACGGCTGCCTTCTTCATCGAGTCGGTTTTCGCACCCAATCCCATGGGCAACAGCCGGTTTACCTGGTCCCCTGACGTGTCGCTGGGCTACATCAAGGGCCGCCAGATTGAACGCTACGCCAGTTCCAATCCGGGCGTGACCGATCACGTGCTGATCGGTGCCGCCGGTGCGCGCTTCCATTACGGCAGCGCAGGCGACTGGTATCAGCCGCTGTTCTTCAGCTTCCAGGTCGCTGGCCAGACCGGACGCACGCAGGCACTCAGCAGCGCTTACGAATTCGTCAGCACACTGGGCTGGCAGTACAAGAACGTAAGCCTGCAGGTTCGCCACATTTCCAACGGCAGCTTCAAGAAGCCGAACCGTGGCGAGACAATGGCGCTGGTGGGTCTGGGTTTCGATCTCTGACCGGTTTGCACTAAATAAGCCTCCTGCCGGCACGTCTGTTCCGGCAGGAGGTTTTTTTTGTGGCTTGCTGTTGGGGTTACGCGCGTTTCCCTGATGTCGGGGTGCAGTGATCGTCGCCTCGCGCTTCGCCGCACAACCCCATAATCACATCCGAGGGAATGAACTCGACCCGGCTGTAGCGGATCGCGTCAATCGCAGGCTTCGACTCTTCGATGAGCCGCTTCGCCATGCGGGCAGTACGCCGCCATACCGCAGGATTCATGTCGGCCTCGAACGTGTGAGAGAGCACGTCGAGCACATCTGTCGCATCGTTGAGCCGCCCGACAACAGCGCTGTGCAACTGGTCGTTGCTGAGTTCAACGTCGCTGTGGCACGACGGACATGAAAGGGTTTGGCGGGTCGGGTTCATGACGGTTCCTTTTGCCTCGATGAGTCCGCCCCTGCGTGTGCAGGTGGCGGACGTGTCGGGGTGGAAGACCGGTCCATTCGTTCTGTACCCGGTCAGGCGCGAGCCTGCCCGACACGCCCGCCGTAAGCACGTGCGCATAGAACACAGGCGGCGAACCGCCTGTGTGAACAATGGATACGGGCTTCCACACCCGGCCGCCGAGGATTCGGCGACGCGGGAAGCATCCCGACTCGCCGCAGGCGTAGCCATCCGATTATTCCGAAAAAATCGTCGGAATTATTTGAGAGCGCTGAATCGGCGATGCAACACGCATCGCTGGCATGCGATGAGTCAATTCGTAACCACACCGCATGCACGACAACACGATCCACAGAAAACGCCTACACAAGAAAACGCCGCCAAACCCTTGCGCTTAGCCGTTCCAGACGATTGCGTATGACACGCGCGGTCGTTCAACACGATGCACTGTGGCTAGACTCCGCACACCCAACAGGCACGGAGCGCCGCGCAAGTGAACTACCCATGGAAAGCTGTCTGCGCGATAGCGCTGCTTCTGGCGGCCATCGTCGCCGGCGCCTATGCGTCAGGCTATCTTCTGCTCGTTGTCATCAACGCAGACATACCGCTGACCTTCCGCGTCTGGTGGGATAGCTACCGGGACGCGCAACTTCCCGAATACAAACACTTCCGCCTGAAGGTCTACATCACGGGCATCGTGGGTTTCGGCTTGCCACTCTTTGCATGGGTGTGTTGCCTGATGCCGCTACTGAAGGCGAAGCCCCGCTCACTTCACGGTGACGCACGCTTCGCCGGTCTCCGGGATCTGAAGAAAAGCCGTCTGCTGGCCGAGTCGCCCAACGGCATCATCGTGGGCAAGTTCGGCCGCAAGCTGATTCGACTGAGCGGACAGCAGTTCGCCATCCTCGCCGCACCCACCCGTTCGGGAAAAGGCGTGGGCGTGGTGATTCCGAACCTGCTGGACTATCAGGAATCCGTCGTGGTGCTGGATATCAAGCAGGAGAACTTCCAGCTGACCAGCGGCTGGCGCAAAGCGCAGGGCCAGGAGGTGTATCTGTTCAACCCGTTCGCCGAAGACGGGCGCACCCATCGCTGGAATCCACTCAGCTACGCGTCGCCCGACCCATCGCTTCGCATCGCCGATATCCAGGCCATGGCCGCGATGCTGTATCCGGACGCAGGCGAGGCACAGAAATTCTGGGTCAACCAGGCACGCCATGCGTTCATGGCGTTCGCGCTCTATCTGTATGAAAGCTACGACAGGGAAATCACCCTGGCACTGCCCACCTCCACGCACCGGTTTCCGACACTGGGCGAGATCTATCGACTCTCCTCGGGAAATGGCAGCGACCTGCGCAAGCATATCGAAACCCTGCGCAACAGCGATTTTTTGAGTAAGGAGGCCAAAGGCGCCTTCAACAACCTGCTGTCGCAGGCCCGAGACACCTTTTCCTCCATCATGGGAAGTTTCAAGGCGCCGTTGAATGCCTGGATCAACCCGGCACTGGATGCCGCCACCAGCGGAAACCACTTCCGGCTCACCGACGTGCGCAGAAAGAAGATGACGATCTATATCGGCATCCAGCCCAACAAGCTCGCCGAAAGCCAGTTGATCGTCAACCTGTTCTTCAGCCAGCTCATCAACGAGAACACGCGCGAGCTTCCGCAAAACGACGCAACGCTGAAACATCAGTGCCTGCTGCTGATGGACGAGTTCACCTCCATCGGGAAGATCGACATCCTGGCCAGAGCCGTGTCCTACATGGCCGGCTACAACCTGCGCCTTCTGCCCATCATCCAGAGCATGGCCCAGCTGGATGCGACCTACGGCAAGGACATATCCCGCACCATCATCACCAACCACGCGCTACAGATCATCTACGCGCCCCGCGAACAGAACGACGCGAACGACTATTCCCAGATGCTCGGATACACCACCGTATCGAGAGACACGATCTCACGCGGCGAAGCAGGACCATCACGCACACGCACCGAAGAGCGTCGTGCGTTGATGCTGCCCCAGGAACTGAAAGCCCTGGGCACCGACAAGGAAGTGATTCTTTACGAAGGCATCGCCCACCCCGTGCGCTGCCAGAAGATTCGCTACTACCAGGACAAGCGATTCACCGCACGCCTGCTTCCCCCCGTGGAAGTGGCGGCACTCACCATGGAGAGGCCTATGCCCATCGGTAAAAAGACCATCGCCGTCGCTGCCGTCGCAGGACTGGCCGTGGCAGGGTTGTCAAAAGCATCAACGCCCCCCCCGGCACCGCCCGTCCCGGCTATTGAGGCCACGACGGAAACACCACCCCCGCCCTCAGCCAGTGACGTGGCCGAGCAAGCAGCGACGCGCTTTCTCGACTTTGTTGCGGGGTTGAGTCGTACGGCGGATATCACGCAGGCAGCGATGGAGCGTGCGTTCCACTTATCTTTGAGTGAAATTCGACCCGGCACGTACTTTGTCGAACAGAAGATCGGGGCCGGCTGGATTTACTCCGTCGCTTACCGAGCTCCCCGGCCTGATACAAAAGCTGGCTTCGCGTTCGATTTCTATCACCCAGACCGAACATCCGATCCAACGCTCATCTGCGTTATGGATCTGGAGCGAATCCGCTCTGCTCTCATTCCCCGTGGATTCAAAGAATGGACAAATCCTCGGCATCACGGAGGCATCAGCTCATGGAATTTCGAGAAAGAGGACTTGGTTGTCATGATTCTTTCCAGAGATTTTTCAACCGATAGCCATGGCAGGGAGTGTGTGCTGTTGGTGCAAACCCGCGACTTAAAATAAGCAAAGGGATTAACTATGCCAAGGACACATCAGGCGCTCGAAAGCGCCGCCATGCAACTCGCCAGACAGCGAGAGGTACATGCCAATGGGTAACAAAACAATCACCGCCGTCGCTATGGCAGCGATGGCAGTGGCAGGGCTTTCGCAAGCATCTACACCCATCTCTTCATCGCCCGTACTGGACAGTCGGGCCACGTCGAATACACCACCATATCCCCCTGCCAGTGACGTGGCCGAGCAAGCAGCGACGCGCTTTCTCGACTTTGTTGCTGGGTTGAGTAGTACAGCGGATATCACGCAGGCAGCGATGGAGCGGGCGTTCCACTTATCTTTGAGTGAAATTCGACCCGGCACGCACTATGCCAAACGGCAGATCGGGGCAGGCTGGATTTACTCCGTCGCGTACCGGGCACCCCAGCCAGATACAAAGCCCGGTTTCGCTTTGCGCTTCTACAACAAAGATCTCACTGCTGACCCAACGCCTGTCTGTGCATGGATCTGGATCGAATCCGCTCTGCACTCATTCCCCGTGGATTCAAAGAATGGATACAGCCCGAACATCATGAACGCATCAACTCATGGAACTTCGAGAAGTGAGACTTAATTGTCTTCGTCATGTCCACTGACTTTTCGATTGCGGCCAAAGACCGGGAATGCATTCTTCTAGTGCAAACCTTCGACTTAAAGTAACCAAAGGAAATCACTATGCCAAGGACAAATCAGGCACTCGATAGCGCGCTCACGCAGCTTGAGAACCAACCGAATGTGTCGCCCGGACAGATGGAACAATTCAGGTCGACGCTAAAAGCAGACAAGATCCTTCTTGGATTATTGAATGCCGCCGCTGCCTCCGGTGCGGTAAAGCACTTTGCCGTGCAGTCCGCTGACGGACAAGCCATTCCCACCGGGCACTTCAACCCCACGAGCGGTACAGTCACCCTGCCGGCAAGCTCGTTCACCCCTCCCACCACGCGGCCATCCGCCGACCTTCGGGCCGTGTTGCGCATCCAGTCGATGGTGGTCGCTCTCTCCTCGAGGCAGTACGAAGACGAGACAGAAACAAAGCGGCTGCCCTGTGCGGAAATGATCCATAACCTGCAAGACACGTTGAACAGCTCCCCTCATCTGGCCGCCGAGGTCAAAAGGGCCGCCACCACCTACGCACAAGACAACACCGCTCCCATGATCCTGGAGTCGTTCCAGATTCTGGGGCCCCGCGCCGGCGCTGGCGTCGGCGGAAGCTATGACAGTGAGCACCGTGCCCTGAACCTTCCGAGCGCCTCGCTTGTCGTCAAAGGACCCCATCACCCGCAGGGAAGTTACCGGCCCCATGACCTGACATTTGTGATCGGTCACGAGGCGCAGCATGGCTTCAACAGCGCCGCCACCGCCAGGGCGGTCAGAACGTTTGATAACGACGTTCACAAGGTCGCGTCCACCCGGGAAGAGGCACACGACTATACGCAGCCCGTCGGGCGCTTCATTCAGTCGAGCAGAGACGACGAGGCGAAAGCAGAAATTGCTGGATGGAATGCGCTTCATAGTCGTGTCCAGCAATCCCATCCGAATATGACGCTCGACGACATACTCAATGCAGCACACGACCGGGCAGAAGATTTCTTGATGCGAGTAGGTCAGGACAAGTCCTTACCCCGATCAAACATCCACCTCAACCCCGACCTGTCGATGCCCTTCACCCCCACCAACATCGCGGGCATGGGCGAAAACTATTTCAACCGCCCCAGCCCGTTGCACAAACAACCCGACGACACGCGGCAGGTGATGACGCTGGGCGCCAAAGGCATAGGCGACTATCCGGACTTTTACGGGAACTGGGCCGTGAAGATCATCGCAGAGGCGGAACAGAAGAGCCCGACCGTTCACGGCAAGAAACCGGAGGTGCAGATCAACATGGAGCACCTGGGCCTGCATGAAGATGTCATCGAGCCACTGGGCCTCGGCCTGCCCTCCAAGCGATCGCTTCCGTATGCCGATACCAGCCGGTCGCCCGCGTCACGGAGCCACTTCGATCACACGCTGGATGGCCCGCACCAGTTTTCGCATGTTCCCGAGTCACCCATCAACGCGCGACCCGCCCCGTTGATGAACTCCGCGCTGCACCGCGAACTCCGCGACGCCTTGCCCGCCGAGACCTCGCCCGACCGGCTGGCGCAAATTGCGTGGGCGGTAAAGAAAGGCGGCATCGAAGCAGGACATATCCGCACGATGGATATCGAAGGCGAAAGACTGATGCTCACCGGCCTCACCCCCGGCACCCACGCCGTCATCGACCTCAGTACGCCACCACCACCCGCGCTGGAAAGCGACAACCATTTCCATGCGCTCGTTGAGCGACAGATGCAGAGGGACCTGGAGCGGCAACACGAACTGAGCCAGGAGCTACGTGGCCCGTCCATGTCGCTTTGCCGGTAGGCACGTCTCGCGACGAGATGGCGCGGATGGTCCTGGCAAAAAAAAACCTGCTGTCGGGACATCTGTCCTGACAGCAGGTTTTTGGCTCTTCACGAGTGGATCAGTGACCGGCTGCTTCCGGGCCTGCTTTCGCGCCAAAGGGTGGCTTGGCCAGCCAGACGACGAAGACCAGTGCAATGAATATCCAGCCGAGGATGTGGAACACCTCGTTGAACGACAGCTGGAATCCCTGCTGGGTGATCATCTGGTTGATCTGGGCGGCCGCCAGTTGCGTATCGCCGTGTCCCATCTGCTGGATGGCGGCTTGCGCCGTGGGATCGAACGCCGTGATGTGTTCGGACAGTTGCGCGTGATGCACCACGGCTCGTCGCTCCCACAGATACGTGGTGAGTGACGCCGCAAAGCTGCCACCCAGCGTACGCAGGAAGGTGGCCAGGCCCGAACCGCTGGCAATCTCGTTCGGCTTCAGGTCGGACAGCAGGATGCTGAGCACCGGCATGAAGAACAGCGCGACACCCAGGCCCTGCAACAGCTGCACCATGGCCACGTGATAGAAGTCGACCTCAAGGTAGAACTCCGAGCGCAGGAAGCACGTGGCGCCCATCACGATGAACGCGCCGGAAGCCAGCACACGCAGATCGAACTTGTGCGCGTAACGACCCACGAAGGGCGTGAGGATCACAGGCAGGATGCCCAATGGCGCCGCCGCAAATCCCGCCCATGTGGAGGTGTATCCCACGTTGCGTTGCAACCACTGTGGCACCAGCAGACCGATGGCGAAGAACGCCGCGTACGCGAGCACCAGCGCCAGCGTGCCCATCGCGAAGTTGCGATGGCGGAACAGGCGAAGGTTCACGATCGGGTCCTTGTCGGTGAGTTCCCAGATCAGGAACACGGCAAGACCGATGGCGGCAATGATCGAGGTGATGACGATGAACTGCGAGGAGAACCAGTCTTCGTCGTTGCCCTTGTCCAGCACGATCTGCAAGGCGCCCACACCGATGATGAGGGTGATGAGACCGATGTAGTCGACCTTCGGACGCTCGGTGACTTCCGGACGCCCCTTCATCTGGTTGGCGACCACCATGCTGGCGAAGATGCCGATGGGGACGTTGATGAAGAAGATCCAGGGCCACGAGTAGTTGTCGGTGATAAGACCGCCAAGAATCGGGCCCGCAATGGGCGCGACGACGGTGACCATCGCCAGCAGGGCCAGGGCCATGCCTCGTTTGGCAGGTGGATAAATGGAGATCAGCAAGCTCTGCGTGATCGGATACATCGGGCCGGCAACCGCACCCTGGATCGCGCGGAACAGGATCAGCATGCTCATGCTCTGCGCGATACCGCACAGGAACGAGGCGAGCGAGAAGAGCAGCGTCGCCCACACGAACAGCTTCACTTCACCAAAACGGCGGGTGAGGAAGCCGGTGAGTGGCAACGCGATGGCATTGCTGACGGCGAACGACGTGATGACCCACGTGCTCTGGTTGGAGCTGACGCCAAGGTTGCCCGCGATGGTGGGCAACGATACGTTGGCGATGGTGGTGTCCAGCACCTGCATGAACGTGGCCAGCGAGAGGCCGACCGTCGCTAATGCAAGATTGGGTGGACGGAAGTTGGTGCTCATCGTATGGCCTGATCCGGAAGGGGTGACCGGGATGACCGGCGACGCCACGCTTTCACGTCACGTCGCCTGTCACTCCCACGGCTGGGGGTTCTTCCTTCGGTTACTTCGGCGCCTGCTGGCTCTCACCGGCCGCCACGTTTTCATGGATGATCTTTTCGATCTCGACGTCGGCATTCTTCAGCTGCGCGTCGTACACGGTCGTGCTGAAGGCGGGCTTGGTCGGCGCCTGCTGGGCAAGCAGCGCACCGTTCTGGTCATGCAGACCCACCGTTACCTTCGTGGACAGACCGAGGCGCAGCGGATTCTTTTCCAGCTGCTCCGGCTTGGTGAACACGACACGCACCGGCACGCGCTGCACGATCTTGATCCAGTTGCCCGTGGCGTTCTGTGCGGGAAGCAGCGAGAAGGCGCTGCCCGAGCCGATGCCAAGGCTCTGCACGCGCGCGTCGTACTTCACGCCGCTGCCGTAGACGTCTGCGGTAACTTCCACCGGCTGACCGATGCGCATGTGGCTGAGCTGGGTTTCCTTGAAGTTGGCGTCGATCCACACTTCATGAAGCGGAACCACGGCCATCAGCGGAGCGCCCGGCTGCACGCGCTGGCCAACCTGCACCGAACGCTTGGCGATGTAGCCGTCGACCGGTGCCACCAGCGTGGTGCGGATGTCGTCCAGATAGGCCGAGCGCAGCTTGGCGGCTGCCGCGCGAACATCAGGATGCGAGGCAACGACGGTATCGTCGACCAGCACCTTGCTGCTGTTGTACGACTGCTGCGAGGAAGCCAGCGCACTTTCGGCGGAGGTCAGCGTGTCCTGAGCGTGCGACAGTTCTTCGGCCGAAATCGCGCCGGACCTGGCAAGGTCACGACGACGGTTGAAGTCGGCACGAGCCTTGTCGACAGCGGTCTTGCGAACGGCGACGTCGGCCTGGGCGCTGGTCACATTGTTGTACAGGCCACGCACTTTACGCACGGTGTTGGCCAGGTTGGCGCGCGCGCTTTCCAGCGCCACGTCGGCATCGCTGGGATCGAGCTTCACCAGCGTGTCGCCCTGATGCACCAGGTCGCCATCATCGGCACCGATGCTGATGACCGTGCCGTTCACCTGCGGGGTGATCTGCACGATGTTGCCATTGACGTAGGCATCGTCGGTGTCCTCGTACCAGCGACCATCAACGAAGTACCACACCACCCAACCCGCGATGCCGAGAACGACAACGAGCATGAGCAGCTTGAGGAAGAAGCCGCGACGGCTCTTCGGGGGCGGCGCAACGACGGCGCCGGCCGGGGCGGAAGTTTCTTGTGACATCGGGGCAGCCTCGTTACTTAGTTATTGACTGGCGCAGCGCTGGCGACCGGCAGGTCACCTGCCTCGGGACGGAAACCGCCGCCGAGCGCCTGAATGAGTTGGACGGACAGATCGACCTGCTGCGCGCGGAGGGCAGCCATGCGCTGCTCAGCAATCAGAAGCTGCTGGCGCACGCTCAGCGATTCGAGATAGCTGCCCACGCCGGCCTTGTAACGCTGCTGCGACAGGTCGTATGCCTGCTGGGCTGCGTTCTGGGCGCGCTGCTGCGCGTCGATCTGCGTGGTCATGGAATCCAGGCCCGACAGATCGTCCGCCACTTCGTTGAGCGCGCCGACCAGCGTCTTGTTGTACTGGGCCACGGCCAGGTCGTACTCGGCATCCTTGCTCGCAAGATTGGAACGCAGACGTCCGCCGTCGAAGATCGGCAGGCTGACGGCCGGCGCCACTTCATAGAAGCGGTCGCGCGAGCTGAACAGGCCATTGGAACCGCCGCTCGCCAACGCCGCCATGGCACCGAGGCTGATGTTGGGCAGGAACTCGGTCTTGGCCGATGCGATGTCTTTGGACGCCGCTTCGACGCGCCAGCGTGCAGCGACCAGATCGGCACGACGGCCCAGCAGATCGGCCGGCACGGTGGACGGCACCGCGACGGCTGCCGGGTTCAGCGGGGCGGGGCGGGCGATGTCCAGACCGCGATCCGGCCCCTTGCCCAGCAACACCGACAGCGACGAGCGGGCGGAATCGATCGCGCGCTCTGCCACGGCCACTTCGCCTTCGGCGCTGGCGACTTCGCCGTCGCCCTGCTTTAGGGTGATCTGGTTGTCGACACCGGCGGCAACGCGCTGCCGGGTGAGGTCACGCGATGCCTTGCTGCGATCCAGTTCGGCCTGGGCCACATCGAGCTGGGCATAGGCATAGCCCAGCTGCGAGTAAGCGCGGGCCACATTGGCCGACAGCTCGATGCGCGCAGCGCGGGCGTCGATTTCGCTGGCATGCGCGGTGCCTACGGCCGCTTCCCAGGCGTCACGCTTGCCGCCCCATACGTCCAGATCCCACGAGAAGCTGGCATAGCCGTACTTCGCCCATGAGAAATGACCACCGACGGGCTCGGGGATCAGCGAATTGGGCAGGCGGGCACCGGCCACGCTGGCGCCCGCATTGAGCTTCGGGCTGCGTGCGGCGTCGGCCGAACCGGCTTGCGCCTGAGCCTGACGCGCGCGGGCATCGACCGAAGCCAGATCCGGGTTGTTCTTCAGCGCTTCGTCGATAAGGGCGTTGAGCTGACTGTCGCCAAGCCCCGTCCACCAATCAGCAGCGGGCCACGCTGCCGGCGTCACGCTGCCTTTGGAAAGGCTGCGTTCGGCGTGCAGTGAAGCGGGATCGGTCAGGGTGCCTTCGGGGTGCAGGCCGCCGCTGCTTGCGCAGCCGGCAAGAACCAACGCCAATCCGGTGGCCGCCACGAGTGTGTGCAGACGCATAAATAGTTGCCTGGGCAGAAGTTCAGTTCAGTCTTTCTCGCGAAGCGCACGGAGCACGCGTTCGAGGTAATCGTGCAAGCGGTCGCGCTCTTCCTGGTTCAGGTCGCGCTGTGCGCGTTCCAGGGTCGCGGCGTTGCTGTCGTACATGTGCTTCCACAACGCCTCGCCGGCCTCGGTCAGTTCGATGCGCAAGGCGCGTCGATCCTGTTCGTGAGGTGTACGTCGGAGGTAACCCTTTGTTTCCAGCTGGTCCAGCTGGCGAGTCATGGCGCCGCCATCGAGGTCGATGGCGCGGGCAAGCTCGGTAGCGGACTTCGGCCCACAGGTGGCCAGTTTCTTCAGCACCAGGAACTGCGTGAACCGCAGACCCACCCCCTGAGCGGCCAGCTCGGTCTCAAGCCGGCGCACGATCTCCGTACGAACCTGGCCCACGAGGGCGCCAAGTCTCTCCTGGTCGTCGATCGGGAAGCAGAGGGGGGTGTTCATGGCCGTGCATTTTATTGCTCAAAATATAGTTGTCAAGGCAAATAGATCAATAACATGTATTTTGAGTACTTTCTCAAAATCTAGTCAGCTATCAGCCAGAAACGGTCGCCAGTTCGTCGTTTACCAGGGCGGCCAGAGCGGGGTCCCGGATGGAGAACAAATCGAATGCACCCAAGGCTTTAAGCGTGGTCAGCTGGCCCACCAGGCGGCTCTCGTAGGTGCGACGGAGGGGCTCGGGCGTCATCGGATCGAGCATCGCCTGAGCGCAGACAACGAAGACAGTGAGGGCGTCGGAAGCGTCAGCGGTGCGCTCCACGATCTGTAATTGGGCAGGTCGATGCATCGGAATCTCCCGTGGGGATAGGGAAAGCCGGCCTCTGCGCTTGCGCGTGGGTTCGGTTGCCGGAGTCGGCGAGTCGCCATGTTAACCATGCGCAGCCGGGGCCTGATATCGTTATCTGGCCAACTTATGTCGAGATTCGGCCAATGCTCAACGAAGCCCTGCTACGCGCACTGGAAAGTGCGGAAGGTCCACCACTGGTGGCCTACAAAGCCGAACGCTCTATTCCACTGGCGGAATCGGACTGGCATTCGCACGTGCGCGGCCAGTTTTTCTATGTCGAGGAAGGGCTCTTTATCACCCAGACCGCCAAGGGTTCATGGCTGCTTCCGCCGCACCGCGCCGGCTGGCTGCCGCCCGGCGAAATGCACACGGTAAGCATCGCGGGTCCAAGTAGTGGCTGGGGCGTGTTCATTGCACCGGATGCGGCGCAGTGCCTGCCCAACTACGCATGCGTGGTGGGCGTGAATGACTTGCTGCGTTCCCTGGTGACCCGGGCCACCAGCTGGACGTTCGACGAGGAGCTGTCGGCCGAGCAGGAACGCATCATGGCCGTGCTGCTGGATGAAATCAGGCGCGCCCCCGTGGAGTCGCTGCATCTGCCGATGCCGGTGGACCGGCGCCTGCGCCGTGTGGCGATGGCCATGCTGGAACGCCCGGACGATAACCGCGGCATGGAAGAGTGGGCCACGTGGGCAGGGATGTCGTTGCGCACGATGAGCCGACTGTTCCGCCAGGAAACCCAATGCAGCATGGCGCAGTGGCGCCAGCAGGCGCGACTCACCCGGGCGCTGGAACGACTGGCCACGGGTGAAGCCGTGGCCAGTGTGGCCGATGCGCTGGGCTATGCCACGCCCAGCGCCTTCGTCGCAATGTTCCGCAAGGCTTTCGGTGAATCGCCAGGGCGCTACCTGAAGACCGTGGGAGCCCTCTGACGCGACTTACTGGCCCAGCTTCTGCTGGAACAGTTCGTCGATGCGGCGGTATTCGTCGTACCAGGAGTCTGGGTGAACGAAGCCGTGGCGCTCCATCGGGTACAGCGACATCCAGAAGTTCTTCTTGTGCAGTTCGATGAAGCGCTGGTACAGGCGGATGGAGTCGCTGGCCAGCACGTTGTCGTCGATGATGCCGTGCATGATCAGCAGCGGATCGGCGAGCTTGTCGGCGTATTCGATAGGCGAACTGGTGCGGTAGGCGGCCGGGTCGATCTGGGGATCGTTGAGGATGTTGGACGTGTACTCGTGGTTGTACGTGGTCCAGTCCGTTACCGGGCGCAGTGCGGCGCCCGCGGCGAATTCACCCGGCGCGCGCAGCAGCGACATCAGCGTCATGAAGCCGCCGTAGCTGCCGCCATAGATGCCCACGCGCTTCGGGTCCACGCCCTGGTTCTTCACCAGCCACGCCTTGCCATCGAGCAGGTCGTCCAGTTCCGGATGTCCCATGTCGCGATAGATCGCGGTGCGCCACGCGCGGCCGTAGCCTTCCGACGCGCGGTAGTCCATGTCCAGCACCACATAGCCGCGCTGCACCAGCAGGTTGTGGAACATCTGCTCGCGGAAGTACGCGGGATAGGACAGATGCACGTTCTGCAGATAGCCCGCACCGTGCACGAAGATCACAGCGGGACGGCCGGCCGCAGGCGCCGCTTCGGCGGATGCATAGAACTTCGACCATACCGTACCGGCGCCATGCGTCGAGGGCACGCCCACGATCTTCGGCGCGGTCCACGAACGGGCAGCGAAGTCCGGCTTGCGGGTATCGGTGAGATCACGCGGCGATGCACCGTCGCTGCCCTGCACAGCCAGTTGCGAGGGCACGTAGGCCGACGAATGCAACACGGCCAGCTGGGTGCCATCGGGCGACAGGGCGAAGTCGTCCATACCTTCGTAGTGAGTGACACGCTCGGCCGCGCCACCGGTCACCGCCACGCGATACACGTCGTAGCTGTAGGGCGCGGTCTGATTGCTGCGCAGGTAGAACCAGCGGCCGTCGCCGGAAAGCACCGGATGACTGACTTCGAACTGGCCGCGGGTCAACGCGACAGACGAGGCGCCCGCACGACGCGTGTACAGCTGCGAATAGCCCGATTCCTCGCTGAGGTACCAGAGCGTGGTGTTGTCCTTCAGCCAGCCGAAATCGTTGAAGTTCCAGTTGATCCAGGCGGCATCGGTGAGGCGGTGCTCGTTGACCAGGGCGTGCTTGCCAAGATCAATGGAGGCGATCCAGCGGTCCTTGTTGTCGACCGCGCGCAGTTGCACGGCGACATGGTGGCCGTCGTCGCTCCAGACGATGCCCGGGCTGTATTCGGCATTGATGGTCACCGGGCGTACGGCCGGTGCCTTCAGCGCATCGGCTTCGTCGTTCTTGCCAGCCTTGCGCAGCGCCGTGGCGCTCTCCGTGCGAAGCGCGGCAAGCGGGTCCTGGCTGATACCGGGCAACGCATCGGTCTTCAGCGCGAAGTGCTGGCGTGCGCGCACGTCCACCAGCAGCAGTGACTGCGGCGCGGGGTCCTTGCGCCCCACGTAGGTGCGCACGTCCTCCGATTCGGCGTAACCGGAATCGGTCACGTAGTGGGTCAGTTGGGGCGTCTTGCCACCATCCCGGTCCTTCGGCTCGGTAACCACGACCATCCAGCGACCGTCCGGGGACAGTTCGGTATCGACGATCCTGATGTCCTTGCCCAGATACACCGGCCGCGGTGCGCGGCTGGGGTCCGAGGCGGCGAGGTCGCGCTCGGCATCCCGCTTTGCGTTCTTGTCCGCCTTGATCTTGCGCAGGGTGCTGAAGAGTGCCTGCTGCCCGTCTTCCAGCGTGCTGGTGCTGGCCTCGTCCGGATCGTCGCCGACCTTCAGCACAGCCGCGGGCGCGGCAACGGCGGCGGCGATGTCATAGGTGAACCAGTCGTTGCCCACGCGGTACTGCAAGGCATGGCCGTCCGCCGAGAAGCGCGGCGAGGCCTCGTCTTCGCTGGTTCGGGTGACCTGAATCGTGCGGCCGCCATCGCGCAGGAACACGTCACCGTGGCGGATGAAAGCGGCGCGATGGCGATCTGCGTCGAACACGGCCGGGCCATCGGCACCCGCCACGGCGGCCGGGTCCAGGCGCTCGGGTTTGCCACCCGCCGCCGCCACGCGCCACAGATCACGCACGGAACTACCGTCGCGCTTCTGCGAGAAGTAGATGCTGCGACCGTCCACGCTCCAGTAGGGCGATTCCACCGCCGGCCCGATCCAGTCCGGATTGGCCATGATGGTTTCCATGTCGAGCCGGTCCACGGGGGCGGCAACGGCAGAGCCCGCGCCGAGAGCGGCGAACAGGGCAACGACAAGAGGACGCATGAGGGTTTTCCCTTGGGCAAATACTTTGAAGCATAGCGGAGCGGCCCGTGGCCGCAACCGCCAGGGGTCCCGCTGACGCGACGGCCGCGCGGAGTTACCCTCGGGGTTTCACCCCTGTGGAAGTGACGAACATGCGGTCCACCATTCCCTACATCTTTGCCGCCGCGCTCGCGCTGACTGGCACGGCGCATGGCGCCACTCCCGCCGCCCCGGCCACCCCGAAGCACGTGGTGTCTGAAACCCTGGCGGGCGTGCCGGTCAACGATCCGTATCGCTGGCTGGAAGATGCGAACTCCCCGGAAGTGAAAACCTGGATCGAGGCGCAGAACGCGTACACCGAGGCCACCATCGGCGCGATGCCGCATGGCAAGGAACTGGCAGCACGCATCCGCGAACTGGCCATCACCTCCACCACGCGCTCGTCCCCGACGCTGGCAGGCGGCACGCTGTTCTACATGCAGAACACGCCGCCCCAGCCGCAGCCCGTGCTGGTGGCGCAGAAGTGGCCCGACGGCCAGCCGCGCACGCTGGTGGATCTGAATGCCAACGGTGGCGGCACGGCCATCACCGAGTACTGGCCCTCGCCGAGCGGCCGTTACCTGGCCTACGGCACCGCCGAAGGTGGCAGCGAACTGACCACCATCCACGTGCTGGACACGAACACCGGCAAGGCACTCCCCGATTCGCTCCCGTATGCCGGCGGCGGCACCACGCCGCAGGGGCTGGCGTGGGACGCTGACGAGAAGGGCTTCACGTACGTGCGTTTTGACACGCCGGCGGCAGGTGCCGAGGTGAAGCAGTTTGACGCCACGCTGGCGCACCACCGTCTGGGCGATGCCCCGGTGACCGACACCACGGTGTTCGGCAAGGGCTACTCGAAGGTGGCCGAATACATCCTGCTGGAAGGCCCCGCAGGCAAGGACGTTGCCGTGCTCGCCAACGAAGGCGACGGTGGCCCGGCCGAGGTGTATTTCCGCCGCGACGGCAAATTCCAGCGCGTGCTGGGCCGTGATGCCGACGTGCGTTCGGCCAGTTGGATCAACGGCCGCCTGATCGTCGTGTCGTTTGCCGACGCGCCGCGCGGCAAGCTGATCGCCGTGGATGCCACGGGCAAGCGCACCGACGTGCTACCCCAGGGCGACACGGCCATCCAGCACGTATCGCCGATGGGTGATGGCTTCATCGTGACCCGCAGCGCCGGCCCCGACTGGTCGGCGGAGCAGTACGACGGCAACGGCAAGCTGGTGCGTCGCCTGCCGTTCCCGGCCACGGGCGTGGCGATCAACAGCGTCGCGTCGGAATCAGGCCAGGACAAGGCGCTGATCACCTATGCCGGCTGGACCACTCCGACCCGCTGGGTGGAATACGACGGCAAGAGCGGTGAACTGCGCACCGTGTTTGAAGTGAAGCCTGCGGCTGATTATTCAAAGGTCCGCGTGCACCGCATCGAGGGCGTGTCCAAGGATGGCAGCAAGATTCCGGTCACCGTGCTGTCCATGGATGGCGTGGAAGCCAACGGCAAGCGCCCGACCATTCTGTACAGCTACGGTGGCTTCGGCCTGCCGGTCACCCCGGGCTTCGTGGGTGCGAACCTGGCGTGGCTGGAACGTGGCGGCGTGCTGGCCTACGCCAACATCCGCGGCGGCAACGAGTTCGGCGAAGCCTGGCACGAACAGGGCCAGAAGCTGCAGAAGCAGAACGTCTTCGACGACTTCTACGCAGCCGCTCAGGCGCTGGTTGCCAGCAAGTGGACCGACACCAGCCACCTGGGCATTCTGGGTGGCAGCAACGGCGGCCTGCTGATGGGTGCCTCGCTGGTGCAGCATCCCGAGCAGTACCGCGCCGTGGTGGGCAGCGTCGGCATTTACGACGTGCCACGCCATGAAACCGCGTTCGCCAATGGTCCGTACAACGTGAGCGAGTACGGCACGGTGACCGATCCGGCACAGGCCCGCGCCACGCTGAAGTATTCGCCCCTGCACAACGTGAAGCCCGGCACCGCGTATCCGGCCGTGCTGCTCACGACCGGCGCGAATGATCCGCGCGTGGCACCGTGGCAGTCGCGCAAGTTCGCCGCCGCGCTGCAGGACGCCACCACGTCCGGCAAGCCGGTGCTGCTGCTGACACGCATGAATGCCGGCCACGGAATCGGCGCGCCGTTCAGTCAGCGGGTGGGCAATGCCGCGCTGTCCATGACGTTCTTCGCCAACGAACTGGGTCTGTGACAAACCCCCGTGGGAGCGAGGTCGCCCCCACGGGGACGTCATGGCGCTTGAGCCAATGAGCGAACGGACGGGCTACCATCCCCGTTCGTTCCTCTGACTCAAGCTCACCCCATGACCCTGCCTGTCGTCGAAACCGAAACCCGCGCGCAACCGACCCATTCGATCATCTGGCTGCATGGCCTCGGCGCGGACGGCAACGACTTCGCACCCATCGTGCCGGAGTTGGTGGACCCGCAATGGCCCGCCATCCGCTTTGTGTTTCCGCATGCGCCCGTGCGACCGGTCACGATCAACAACAACATGCCGATGCGGGCGTGGTACGACATCATGGGTTTCGGCCTGGAAGACCAGCAGGATGCCGACGGCATCCGCGAGTCCATCGCCCAGGTGCAGGCGCTGATCGCCCGCGAAGTGGAGCGGGGTGTCCCCGAATCGCGCATCGTGCTGGCAGGCTTCTCCCAGGGGGGCGCCATCGCCCTGGCCGCCGGCCTCTGCCACGCCACCCCGCTGGCCGGCATCGTCGCGCTGTCCACCTATGTGCCCATCCGCGATGTGGTGACGGCCGAGCGCAGCGCCAGCAATCAGAACATCGCCATTTTCTGGGGCCATGGCACCGCTGACCCGATCGTGCAGCTGGCACGGGGCACGGCTTCGCGCGACCTCCTGCAAACGCTGGGCTACACGGTGGACTGGCACACCTACCCGATGGCGCATCAGGTCTGCGCACAGGAAATTGCCGACCTGCGCACGTGGCTCGGACAGCGCTTCGCGGCATCCGCCAACGGGTGATCCAACGCACGATGGCCCCACGTGCCATCGTGCATACTCCGCCGCATGCCGACCCGCCGACCGACGCCAACCCGCACACGCGCCCACTCGGCCGATCTGCCCGACTTCTGCAGTCTCCCGGTACTTTTTGCGCTGCTGGTGGTGGGCGCGCTGACGGTGTCGCTGATGTGGCTGGCGCCGGGAAACCAGAGCAGCCTGCGCGGGTATTGCGTCGCCATGCTCTTCGTGGTGTTTGTGGCGATGCTGCTGACCGTGGCGCTGTGCAAACTGCGCCCTGCCATGCAGCGACTGGCAGGGCTCTGGCCCTACGCCGCCGTGTGGCTGGTGCTGGTCACGACCGTGGCGGTCTCAAGCACGGTCATTGGCTGGCTGGACCATGCGATGAGCACGGGCCTGACACCCGCGTCACTTGACGCGTTCGTTCGCGACAGCACGCTGGCGACCGGCCTTCTGGGCGCTGGCCTGCTGCGCTATTTCTACGTGGTGGCGCAGTGGCAGACCCGGCAGGCAGCCGCCGCGCACGCACAGGTTGCAGCGTTGCAGGCGCGGATTCGCCCCCATTTCCTCTTCAACAGCATGAACACCGTGGCGGCGCTGGTGCGCGTGGACCCGGATGCTGCCGAGCGCACGGTGCTGAATCTGGCCGAGCTGTTTCGCGCGGCACTGGGCAGCGACACCTCCACGACCGGTACGCTCGGCGAAGAATTGCTGCTGGTGGAGCGCTACCTGGACATCGAGCTGCTGCGCCTCGGCCAGCGGCTACGGATCGAGCGCGATCTGGATGTGCCGACGGATTTCCCGCTGCCGCGCATGCTGTTGCAGCCGCTGGTGGAAAACGCGATCCGCTACGGCATCCAGCCGCTGCGTGAGGGCGGTACAGTTCGCCTCAGCGGTCGGCGTGTGCCCGGCGGCATAGAGCTGGTGGTGGACAATCCGCTGCCCGATGCGCCGGCCACGGGTGGCACCGGCCACGGTCTGCATAGCGTGCGCGAACGGGTGGCGTACCACTTTGGAACGCAGTCGCTGGTGGACGTGAAAGACATCGGCGGCCGCTTCGTCGTCACGCTTTACCTTCCGGAGAACGCCATCCATGCGCGTGCTGATCGCTGACGACGAGCCGCTGGCCCGCGCGCGACTGGCGACCTTGCTCGCCGGTACCGCCGATGTGGAAGTGGTGGGCAGCGTGGCCGATGGCGAAGCGGTGCTGGCAGCCTGCGCGGATCGCCAGGTGGACCTCATTCTTCTGGACATCGAGATGCCCGGCATCACCGGCACAGCGCTGGCAAGGCGGATCGGCGTGATGTCGCAGGCGCCGCAGATCGTGTTCTGCACGGCATACGACCAGCACGCCGTGCACGCGTTTGAACTGGGCGCCACCGACTACCTGCTGAAACCCGTGCGTCCTGAACGACTGGCCGAAGCACTGGATCGCGTACGCGCCCGCCGCCTCACCCGGCCGAAGCCAGCACCCGCGTTTCTGCGAGCGCGTTCCGGCGCCGATGAAGTGCGTGTCGCACTGGACGATGTCCACTATCTGCTGGCTGACGAGAAGTACGTCGCCGTCCATCACGCGGGCGGCGCGTGGCTGATCGACGATTCCCTGCGCCAGCTGGAACAGGCGCACGGCGAACGGCTGGTCAGGCTGCACCGCAATTGTCTGGTGCCACGGCAGCGTTTGCTGGGCCTGAAGACGCTGGCTGATGGACGCGTGCTGGCGCGGCTGGCAGGGACGGAGGTGATGCCTGAAGTCAGCCGGCGCAATCTGGCCATCGTGCGCCAGATGCTGCGCACCACGGACCTGTGACGCCGAGTCGCGCTGCGTCAGCGCGCGAATTGCGGGACAATCGCTGACCGCCGTTCGCCCTCCCAGGAAAGTTTCCGATGATCCAGCCGCTGCGTATTGCCACCCGTAAGAGCGCACTGGCGCTCTGGCAGGCCGAGCACGTCGCCGCGCTGCTGCGCCAGGCTCATCCGGGACTGCGGGTCGAGCTGGTGCCGCTGTCCACACGCGGCGACGAAATCCTGGATCGGTCGCTGGCTGCCATCGGCGGCAAAGGCCTGTTCCTGAAGGAATTGGAAGTGGCCATGCATGAAGGCCGTGCCGACCTGGCCGTGCATTCGCTCAAAGACATGCCAGCCGAACTGGAGCCGGGCTTTGCCCTGTCCGCCGTGCTGCCTCGCGCGGATGCGGCGGATGGCTTCGTGAGCCTGCACTACGCCAATCTCGCCGAGTTGCCGCCCGGCGCCCGCGTGGGCACGTCGTCGCTACGCCGTCAGGCGCAGTTGAAAGCAGTGCGCCCGGATGTGCAGACGCTGGACCTGCGCGGCAACGTCAACACACGCCTGGCCAAACTGGATGCCGGTCAGTACGACGCGATCATGCTGGCGTGTGCTGGCCTGGAACGCCTGGGTCTGGCCGATCGCATCCGTTCGCGCCTGATGGCTCCCGACTGGCTGCCCGCAGCAGGACAAGCCGCCATCGCCGTGGAAACGCGCGCGGGCGACGCCCATGTGGCGGAGCTGATGGCGGCGCTGGACGATCCGGAAACGCGTCTGGCGGTAAGCGCCGAGCGCGCGATGAATGAGGCACTGGGCGGAAGCTGCTCGGTGCCCATTGGTGCGTGGTGCGTGGTGGCCGAACACGGCCTGACACTGCACGGCATGGTGGGCGACGCCAATACGGGTGAACTGCTGCATGCCCAGGCCGACAGCGCCACCGATGCGCCCCTGGAACTGGGGCGCATCGTGGCCAACATGCTGCTGGAACTTGGCGCGGGCGATTTCCTGACGCCGCGCAAGCTTTAACGCGGGTCGCTCAGAAGTTGTAGACGAGGTTCGTCGTCATCAGCTTGTCGGTGCTTACCGTACCCGGCTGCGTGTTGCTGTTGTAGCGGATCTGGTAACCCACCTTGAGCGCCATCTTGCGGGTCATGCTGACCGACAGGCCGATATCGTTCTGGTAGTACTGATTCTTGGAGCCTGCTTCGACCAGCAGCGTGTCTTCCAGCGCCGTATTGTCCGTCAGACGGTACTTGGCGTTGATGAGGCCACGGCCGACCACTTCGCTCTGCGCATCCGGCTTGTACGACTCGCTGATGGTCGCACCCGGGTTAGCCGGATCAGCCACTTCGCGCGTGCTGTTGGCGGCCTGGTAGCGCTTGAAACCGGGACCGATTTCGAACGACAGCTCAGCGCGCTCGTTCTTCAGGGCAATGTAGCCGTAGCCGATGGAGACGATGCCCTGCCAGAGGTTGGCGCCAAAATCGTCGTGCTCGTAACGCGCGGCAGTGACCACGTAGCTGCGCGGATCAAACTTGTAACCCACCGATGCGCCCGTGTCGTAACGGTTGGCCGTGGTGGTGAACTTGTCCACGGTGTTGCCGTTGCCATCTTCGACGTCCACGTTGCCCTTGGAGCGCAGGCCGTTGAGGTAGAAGTTGTTCTTCCACAGCTCGTTTTCCTGGCTGAGGCCGAGCTTCGCGTTGGCGTTCTCCGAACGCGAGTTGCCGCGGGCGGAGGCAAAGCCGAATTCACCCGAGCCGGACCAGCCACCATTGTTGGCAGCAGTGCCCGACGGCGGCGTGGCGGTCTGGTAGTCGTCGGCCATGGCAGCCAGAGGAAGGGCTGCCAGGATGAGAGCGGCGAGGGAAAGTTTGTTCATCATCGACCCGTGTTTTTAAAAAGAAAAGTTAAAGCGTTGCCCGAGCGCCATGACGAATCACGGCGCACACATTGGCCACATGGAAGGCCATCCCAGCGGGGAAGGGTAGAACGTAACGGCCGTTACGTCTTCGACCCGTTCAGGGCGAAGCCGTAGGCGTAACCGTACAGCCGCTGTTCGAGGCATTGACCGATAACGCAGCTTAACGCGGCCAGACCCGCCATGCTGGCGTGCATCACCCCGCCGTGGATCACCAGCAACAGGCAGGGCAGACCGACGGAAAGCGCCGCGGCCGCAAAGCGGCGACCCAGCAGCGAAAACGCGGTGCCGCCAGCATCCAGACGCACGATCGTACCCTGTTCTTCCGCCAGACGGCGCAGCGCCTGCCAGCGCGCGCCCTCCACGACCCCGAGCACCAGCGCCACGGCCAGCAGGGCCAGGCGCCACGGGCTCACCGGATCGACGGGCGAATCGGCCTGAAGGGCCACGCACAGCCAGAACCACAGGCCACCGGCAAATAGCGCCGAGACGGTGCGCCCCAGCGGCAGGGCGTTGGCGACCGAGGCGAGCGCAGTGGGCAGCCGCCGCGAAATACCCCGGGCGGAATACACCAGCGTGGCCAGACTGCACAGCATCAGGGCGGCGCCAGCCACGCGGGTAGCCCAGAAATCGTTGTCACCACGGGCAAGACCGGCCAGCGCCAGCATCGGAAGGTAATTGGCCATGGCGATCATGCCCTCGCCGGTGGGCATGGTCCGCTTCAGCGGGTTCCAGCCGTGCCAGTCCGGAGCGAAACGCAGGTGCAGACAGGCGGCCACCAGCCCAAGGCTGACCAGAACCAGCCCGAGCGTCAGGGGTGCCAGCACCTCCCCGCGACCGTCCGAGTACAGGCCCATGGCCAGTGCGGTGCCCAGCACCATCCACAGGCCGTAGCCCGTCGCCGTGGCCACCTGCAGGAGTACGCCGGCAAAGGAGAACAGGGATTGCGCCGGGGAAGCGTCGTCCTCACGCATACCGGCATGCTCGCCGGAGCGTGGTGCGTCTTTATTTTCCGCCATGACTTCGGAAGAGCGTCCTGGTGGCGAATGACAAAGGAAGCATTTTTGCGCCTATCGGCATATGACGCAAACTGGCCTTGTAGCCGCTTGCGGTTCGTTGAGGCCGAGCCCATGCTTGACGCCTGCGCGGTACGAAGACGTACATGTGCGCGTCACGCACCCGTGGACACACTTGCAGTACCACCTTCCGCGTTAACAGCCGGCGACATCCATGGACCGCTACGAGCGCATTCTCACCCTCCACCGCCTGCTGAAATCGGCTCATTACCCGGTTCCGCTCTCCCGCCTGATGGATGAGCTGGAGTGCTCGCGCGCCACGCTCTACCGCGATGTGGCGTTCCTGCGCGACGGCCTTGGCGCACCCGTGCAAAGCGTACCGGGAGAGCAGGCCTCGTTCCGCTACGAATCCGGCGAGGGCGACAGCTTTGAACTGCCGGGTCTGTGGCTGACCAGCGACGAACTGGCGGCCCTGATGGCCTTGAACGAACTCATCGGGCGCTCCGACCCGGGAGTTCTGGCCGGCGCCCTGGCGCCCTTCAAGGCACGCATCGAACGCCTGCTGTCCGACCACGGCAGCGGCCGGGCGTTGCCGGTGGATCGCATCCGGGTCATTTCCTGGGGCGCCCGCAAGATGGACCAGCAGGTGTTCCGCATCGTGGCCGGTGCCGTACTGGAACGTCGCCAGTTGCGCTTCCGCTATCGCGCTCGTACCACCAATTCGGATAGCGGCCGCATCGTGTCGCCCCAACGCCTGACCCATTACCGCGACAACTGGTATCTGGACGTGTGGGATCACGACCGCGAAGCGCTGCGCAGCTTCGCCGTGGACCGCATTGCCGAGCCGCAGGCGCTGGACTCCCCGGCCCGCGACGTCGAAGACGCTGAATTGAACGACATGCTGGCCTCCAGCTACGGCATCTTCGCCGGCAAGCCCAAGGCCTGGGCAACCATTCGTTTTTCCGCCCACGCCGCCCGCTGGGTGGCCGACGAGCACTGGCATTCGCAGCAGCGCGGCGAGTGGCTGCCCGACGGACGCTATGAGCTGAAGGTGCCTTACTCCAATTCCCGAGAGCTGCTGATGGATGTTCTGAAATACGGCCCGGACGCTGAAATCGTGGCGCCGCTGCCGCTTCGCGAAGAAATGAAGATCCTGCTCCAACTGGCCCTTACCGGCTACCAGCGCTCTCATTGAGGTTCGCGTCATGAGCGACTTCGATATTGCCGAAACCGGCGCCGTTCCGTCCGCGAGCGGATCGCCGCGCCGTCCGCGCGTGGCCCTGGCACTGGGCGCCGGCGGCGCCAAGGGCCTGGCTCACATTGGTGCGATTGAGGAACTGGAAGCCCACGGCTTCGAAATCGTCGCCATTGCCGGCACGTCCATGGGTGCGCTGATCGGCGGCATCTACGGCATGGGCAAGCTGGACATCTACCGCGACTGGGTTTCCACCCTGGCGCGCTTCGATGTGCTGAAGCTGGTGGACTGGAGCTTTTCCGGCGGCGGCTTCATCAAGGGCGATCGCATCATCGGCGCGCTTCGCGAGCTGATCGGTGAGGTGAACATCGAAGACTTGCCCATCGGGTATACAGCCGTGGCCACGGATATCGACCGCGAGCGCGAGGTGTGGCTGACCCGCGGGCCGCTGTTCGATGCCATTCGCGCATCCATCGCCATTCCAACGATCTTCCGCCCCCACGTGATCGGCGGTCGTCGGCTGGTCGATGGCGCATTGCTCAATCCGTTGCCGGTGATGCCCCTGATGCGCGAGGAGGCCGACTACGTGGTGGCCGTGAGCGTGGACGGCGCCGCCGAATTGCAGGTGCCGCCCGAGCGCGATGCATCCACTACGGACGAGTCGGGCGGCTATCGCCAGCGCATCGGCGCGTTTTTTGGCCGGGTGATGCCGCACAACGGGCACAAGCCGAAAGATCCGGGCGCGTTCGATCTGATGAATCAGGCCATGGACCTGATGCAATCGAACCTGTCACGCCTGCGCCTGGCGGCGTATCAGCCCGATTTGCTGGTCGAAATTCCGCGCAACGTGTCCACGATGTATGAGTTCTATCGCGCCCGCGAACTCATCGAGCTGGGGCGCGAGCGCACACGCAAATCACTGGCGGCATGGAATCCGGCGATGGAACTGGCCCAGTCCGGGCACCACTGAGCACCGCCCGGCGGTGCGTCAGTGAATTGCTGAAAGACTCAGAGTTCTTCCGTCTTCGTGACCTTGCCCCGGCGCATCAGCCAGGCAACACCGCGCAAATCGGCCAGACCGACCCACAGACGATCCAGCATGCCGTACTTGGACGTGCCTGCCGTTCGCGGACGATGGCCCACGGGCACGCTGGTGCTGGCAAACCCGGCGCGCTTCACCAGCGCGGGCAGATAGCGGTGCATGTGGTCGAAGTAGGGCAGGCGCAGGAAGACTTCACGCTCGAACAGCTTCAGACCGCAGCCCGTGTCAGGCGTGTTGTCGCGAAGCATGCGCGAACGCACCGCATTGGCGACTTTCGAGGAAATGCGCTTGTTGAAGCTGTCCCGGCGCGTGACGCGCCAGCCAGCGAACAGGCGCACATCCGCAGCGGCCGAATCGCGGGCGGCCAACAGTTTGGGAATGTCGGCCGGATCGTTCTGGCCGTCGCCATCCAGCGTGGCGATCCACGGTGCACGGGCCGCGCGCACGCCATTCCACACGGCGGTGCTCTGCCCGCTGCGGGTGATGTGGCGAATGACGCGCAACTCCGGATACTGCGCACGCGCAGCAGCGAGCACGGCGACGCTGTCGTCGGTGCTGTCGTCGTCGACGTAGATGATCTCGAAGTCGATCCGGCCGCGCAGGGCCGAGGCAATTTCGGCGAGAAGCGGCGGGATGTTGTCGCGCTCGTTGAAAACGGGCACGACCACGGCGAGCTGAGTCATCGCTTGGGGTCCGGAAGGGTGCAGGCGCGCATTATCGCCTATGAACCTGAGCGATGGGTCATTAAATGCTGGTCAGCGATGGACCGCCGGGTCCATCAATGGCCATGCGCCAGCCCGCCTCCGCCTGATCCAGGGCATCCGGCGAGGCATGCTGGGCCAGGACGACCAGCGTGCCGTCGTTGAGCGGGATTTCCCGCCCCGTCCATCCGCCCCGGCTGAAATGCTCCGGCTTGTCGGTCATCTTGCCGGGCATGTACAGCGCCACGACCGGCTGACCGTCGACCCGGCTGACCACGTGCACCGCCCGGTAAGGACCGACCTGACAGTCGTGAACATAGGTCACGTGCAGAGGCATCGGCCCGCGCATGGTGGTGCCACGCTCGGCGAAACCTTCGGTCACCATGCTGTCGGGAATAGCGGCGGTCAGTGCCAGCGCGGAGATCTCTTTGGGCATGTGCGCAACCGCCAGCACAGGCAGCGAATGGCTCTGCGCCTGACGCCACATCACCGTGCCACCACCCACCGCAATCAGAATGCTGGCCGCCACGGCCAGCCAGCCACGGCGGCGAACCATCTGGCGACGCCGGGCATCGGTGGCCTGGGCCAGCAGGATGCGGTCAGCAAGACCGGCAGGCACAGGTACGTCCATGGCCTGTTCCAGCTGATCTTCAAAGTGCTGTGTGCGCAGCCAGAACGCCTGGCATGCGGGACATTCCTCGCGGTGAGCAAGCAATTGGGGATCGTGCGAACGGGGCTCGGCCATCAACTGGCGGCGGAACTGGAGGCAGTCCATCACAGTGCTCCCTCGGCGGCGGCCCGGCCACCCAACAGGGATTTCAGCCGCTGACGCGCGCGGAACAGCTGCGTCATGACGGCACCGGGCTGTTGCTCGGTGGCGGCGGCGATCTCGTCGCAGCTCATGCCACCCAGCACCTGCATGGCGAGCGGCTCGCGGTATTTGTTGGGCAATTTCATCATTGCGTCGCGCACATGGGCGGCGTCCCCGCTGCGTTCCGGACTGGCCCAGGCCGTGTCTTCGGGAACGGTGTCGTCCAGTTCGACCGTGTCGAATCGTTTGCGCTCGTAAAGACGGGCGTGCTCGCGCCGCAGGATCGTGATGAGCCAGGGCTTGGCCAGCTCGGCATCGCGCAGCGCATCGAGGTTTTTCCAGGCGCGCAGGAAGGTTTCCTGCACCAGGTCCTGGGCCAGCGCTTCGTTGCGGCATAGCCAGAACGCGAACCGGTAAAGATCCGCGGACCATGCCCGCACCATGGCTTCGTATTGTCGCTGCTTCGAGTTCACATCCTTATGGACCGGAGGCATGGCCATTTCCTTTCAGTGGGTTCTAGCGAACCTTGCTGAGGATGCCGTCGAGCTCGTCGAGGCTGTGATAGTGAATCACCAGTTTGCCCTTGCCACCACGGCCCTGCGCCAGTTCCACGCGGGTGGCGAAACGCTCTGCCAGCTCGCGTTCGAGGTTGGCCACATTGGGATCGGGCATCGAGGTCTTTGCCTTGCCCTTGGGTGCCAGCTGGGCGCGGCGTGCCGCTTCTTCCAGCTCACGCACCGTCCAGCCGTTGCGGGCCGCTTCCAGCGCCAGCGGTTCGGCGATGGTGGAGGGCAGCGTCAGCAGGCAGCGGGCGTGACCCATTTCCAGCTTCGATTCGTCCAGCAGCTGCTTGATGGAGGCGGGCAGTTCCATCAGGCGCAGCAGGTTGGACACGGCAGCGCGCGAGCGACCCACCGCGTCAGCCGCCTGCTGATGGGTGAGGTCGAATTCGTCGATCAGCCGCTTGAGTGCCTGCGCCTCTTCCAGCGGGGTCAGTTCCTGACGCTGAATGTTTTCGATGAGCGCCATGGCCAGCACGGACTGCTCGGGAACATCCTTCACCAGCGCGGGAATGTCGCTCATCTGCGCGCGCTGCGCGGCGCGCCAGCGGCGTTCGCCGGCAATCAGTTCATAGCTGTTCTTGCCGATGGCACGCACGACCACCGGTTGAATGAGGCCCTGGGCCTTGATGGAAGCAGCCAGTTCGTCCAGCGCTTCTTCATTCCAGTGGCGACGCGGCTGATACTTGCCCGCCTGAATCTGGTGGATGGGCAACAAGCGCAGTTCACCTTCCTGCTCAACCACGGAAGGGCCGGCTTCACCGCCGCCAAGCAGGGCATCCAGACCGCGCCCGAGGCCACGTTTCTTCGCTGCTGCCATGAGAACTCCTAGTGGGTCGACGGCGTGGCGTCAGACGCCGCATCGTTCGCGGTGTCGTCGGACTCGCGTGCTTCTTCGGCTGCCTGGTTCCGCTCGCGGCGGATGATCTCGCCGGCCAGACCGATATAGGCGATGGCACCGCGCGATCCGCGGTCGTACAGATGGATGGGCTGACCGTGGCTGGGCGCTTCAGCCAGACGCACGTTGCGCGGAATGATCGAGCGCAGCACCTTGTCGCCAAAATGCTGGGTGAGCTGGGCCGATACTTCGTTGCCGAGATTGTTGCGCACGTCGTACATGGTGCGCAGCAGGCCTTCCACTTCCAGCTCCGGGTTGAGGCGCTGGCGCACCGCCTTGATGGTGTCCAGCAGGCTGGACAGACCTTCCAGCGCGAAATATTCGCACTGCACCGGAATCAGCACACCGTGCGCAGCCGTCAGCGCGTTGAGCGTGAGCAGGTGCAGCGACGGCGGGCAGTCGATCAGGATGGTGTGGTAACGGTCGGAAACCTTGGCCAGCTGTTCCTTCAGGCGATGCTCGCGGGCGAGCTGATCCATCAGTTTCAGCTCGGCGGCCGTCAGGTCGCCATTGCCCGGCAACAGGTCGAAGCCGGCTTCGGTCGTGACCAGCACGTCGGTGATGGACACTTCGTCCAGCAGCACTTCGCAGCCGTTGGGCTTGGTTTCGTGCTTGTCCACGCCCGACGCCATGGTGGCGTTGCCCTGCGGATCCAGGTCGACAAGCAGCACCTTGCGCTTCGCTGCGGCAAGCGCCGCGGCGAGGTTCACGGATGTGGTGGTCTTGCCGACGCCGCCTTTCTGATTGGCGACTGCGATGATGCGAGCCATGAAGTCGTCGATGCCGTACGCGGAAAGGGCGCTAGCGTAGCATCGACGGGGGGTGGCTCCCTAGCTTGAGTTGGCGGAACCTCGCGGATCAGCCCGTACGGCGGATCACCACGATGTGCCGCTCGGCATCCAGGCCGGGCACGCGGATGGCTTCAATGCGCTCGACGGTGAAGCCTTCGGGCACGCCATCGAGCTCTTCTTCCGGGTGCCGGCCCTTCATGGCCAGCCAGATGCCGTTGGGCGCCAGCAGATGGCCGCCCCAGCCCAGCATGTCTGCCAGGCTGGCAAAAGCGCGCGCCGTGATGCAGTCGAACGTGCCTTCCACCTCTTCCACCCGGCTTTGCACGGCGTGGGAGTGGGTCAGCTTCAGCGAACGGATGGCCTCCCGCAGGAAGCGGACCTTCTTGCCGTTGGAGTCCACCATCGTGATCTCGCGTTCGGGCGCCGCGATGGACAGCGGAATGCCGGGCAGTCCAGGGCCCGTGCCCAGGTCGGCCAGCGTGTCGCCTTTCACAAAGGGAATGATGGCCAACGAGTCGAGCAGGTGGCGCGTGATCATTTCCGCGGGGTCGCGCACGGCCGTCAGGTTGTAGGCGGCGTTCCAGCGCTGCAGCAGCGCCTGATAGTCCAGCAGACGGTCCACGGCGCCATCGGGCAGCTCGGTGCCCAGCGCGGCGATGCCGCGCTCAAGCTGTTTTTGCAGAATTTCGCGCCCGGACATGCGGCCACCTTGGATTGCGGGGCGGGAAGTATCGCGGCAGTGGCGGGCCTGACGCCAGCCGGATCAGGCGACGGCGTCGAGTTCGACGCGGGTGACCAGCATGCCGTTGTCCCGCAGCGAGCCGTTCATGACCTGCTTGAGCAGCTTGCCGGTGGCACTGCGATCCACGGCGTGGGCGACGGCATCGCGCATCGCGGCCTGGGCGCGCGTGCGGATCAGGTCGGTGGCGTGGTCGATCACGGCGTCAGCACGCTCCGGCTCCAGCACCTGCCAGTACACGGTGCCGCCGTCGAAGTGCAGGATCTGGCCATTGAGGTCGATCTTGTGCGACACGCGATCGATCACCGGCATCACAACGTGGGTACCGGCGCTCAACAGCGCAGCCGGACGACCCAGGCGACGCACGCTGTACACCTTGCCTTCGGGGATACGCTTCACCGACATCGCAACAAGGGCGATGGTGGCGAGGATCACGCTGATGAGGACAGAGAGGTGCATGTCGTTACAAATCAGTTAGTTACTGGATTTCGTTCAGCGGATGCCGTCTAAGTGACTGACATCTCAATGAATACGGCGTGGTTAATTGTATTTTAACGAACCTGGTTAACGCCAGCTTTACATACGCAGCTATTCAGTCAGCGGTCGGTTTGGTCAAAACTTGAGCAGGCGAAGAGCCCACCCGGCACCCTTTCGGCGAGCCGACCGTGCAGGCAGGCAAACGATGACCCCACGTGGGTTACATTGACCCCGCCTCAGCGAATGCTAATAATTATCAATTAGAAAACCTTCCCAGAGTTCCGGCGCCCATGAACCTCCTTGCCTGTGCGATGGCGTTCGTCGCCGTGACCCTGGTCTACCTGACGCTGCCCACTCAGCGGCTCCGGCAAAAGCCGTTGTCCCGGGCATGGCGCGTTGCTGGGGCCGCTCTGACCGTGCTTGCCGTGGCGTTCTGGGCTGCGGAAGAACGCGGGTTGCCCGGCTTCTTCGCCACACTCAGTGCCGCCATGTTGGCCGCCGTGGCGTTGCCCTACCTGGTCTGGTGGATTCGACCGGCAGCCAGCCGCGAACGGAGGCGCGCCTGATGCTCGCGCGTTGCTTCGCTGGCATCGTGCTCGGACTGCCGCTGTCCGTGCTTCTGATTTCCTGTGCCATCTGGGCATGGCCGGGCTCCAGTGCATCGGTGGTGATGCCATTCACCATTCTTGCGTTCTTTCCACTGTGGACCGGCATCATGGCCGCCACGTATCTGTTTCCCAGTGGTCTGCGTGCCTGGAGCTGGCTGGCCGTCGCCAATGTCGGCGCGTTCGCCCTCCTGTGGGCGCTGAAGCACACCCTCCCGGGCCTCTGATCCGATGAAAGCCGCCACGATCCGTACGTTCACCACCGTCCACACCTGGACGGGGCTTCTCGCGGGCTTTGCGCTTTTCATCGCGTTCTATGCCGGCGCACTGACCATGTTCCACGACGAAATCGACGTCTGGGCCGTGCCGCACTCCAGCGAAGCTGCTGCCGACACGATGGATCGGGCGCATCGCATGCTGGATGGCATCGTGGCCACGTCGCCGGCAGCGAAAGAACAGATTGGCGTCACGTTGCCCGGAAACCACCCCTCGCACCACATCGCTGCTTACTGGTTCGACAAGGAATGGAAGACGCAGTCGCTGACCGACGCCGCGCCGACATCCAGTGAAGATCACGAGCACGGCCTTGCCGACTTCGTTTACGAGCTGCACTACACGCTCGGCATTCCGGTGGCAGGCATCTACTTCATGGGTGTGATCAGCATCATTTATGGGCTGGCGCTGCTCACCGGACTGCTGATCCACCTGCCGCACCTGGTTCGCGAACTGGCGGCGCTGCGGCCGGGGCACAACCTCAAGCGCCTGTGGCAGGACGCCCACAACGTGATCGGCATTCTCAGTCTTCCGTTCCACATCATCTTTGCGGTAACCGGCGCGCTGCTGTGTCTGTCGCTGGTGACGCTGCTGGCGTTCGACAGGCTGGCCTTCGACGGCAAGCTGGCGCCCGCCAGCGAACAGATGACCAGCGCCATGCCGGACATCAAACCACTGGGTCGCCCGGCCGTGATGCTGTCGCCGCAGGAGTTGGCTGCGCGTGCGCGTCAGGCTGCACTGGCAGCTGGCGCGGCGGACTTCGAGCCCGATTACATGAGCTACAAACATTACGGCGATGCAGGCGCGGGCGCCGAAGTGCGCGGCACCTCCACCAAAACGCTGGGCGAGTACGGCATGGTGGCGCTGAGCGCCGTGGACGGCAAAGTGCTGGCGATCCAGGTGGCGGGCAAGCGCGATGCCAACCACGCCACGTATTCGGGCATGTTTGGCCTGCACTTCGGCACTTTTGGCAATGTGACCGTGCGCTGGCTCTATTTCCTGCTGGGCCTTGCCGGCGCGTTCCTCTTCTACTCGGGCAACCTTCTGTATATCGAGACCCGCCGCAAGCGCCGCCAGGCCGACCAGCCGCTGAAGGTGCGGGCCATGGCTACAGCCACTGTAGGCGTTTGTATCGGTTCGTGCCTGGCCATTTCCGCGGCCTTCGTCGCCAACGTGGTGTCCCCGTTCCTGGGCTCCCGTCCTGAAGCGGTGGTGCAGCCGGTTTGCTTCGGCGTGTTCGCGGCAGCCGTGGCCTGGACCCTCTTGCGCCGCCCGGCCCGCGCAGCGGTTGAGCTTCTATGGGCCACCGCCCTCCTGTCACTCGCCACGGCCGTTCTGGACATCACGCTGCACCACGATCGGCTGCTACGTTCCATGGCCGAAGGTGAGTGGGCCGTGGCTGGCGTGGATGCCGTCGCCATCGCCATGGCGGTTGGCTTCGGATGGCTGGCTGTGGCGACCCGCCGACGCACAATCGAAGGCGACCCGAATAGCGTATGGGCGGGATCTGGCCGTGCCCCGGAAAAGCTGGTCGAGCATGTTGCCTGACGTGGCAGCTTGTTCATGAAGTTGCACGCCGCACGAAATCGCGTGGTGCATCGCAGCATTTGAGAATTGCCTCGCAAGCTCTTGAGCTAAAATGATTTCTTAACGGGGTAATCTCATTTCACCCCTGTGCCAGGGGCATCCTTCCGCAGTGCAGCAAGCGGTTGATTTAGCACGCTTTACAAGTTCATGTGAAAACGTTTACGTTCCGCGCCGACAGCCCGGTTGGGCAGGGGTAAGGGCAGGCGTACCAGCGTGAGTGTCACCATCAAAGACGTCGCGAAGATGGCCAACGTATCGGTGGCCTCGGTGTCGCGCGCCCTGAATGGACACGGGGGTGTTACCCCGGAAACGCAGAAGCGTATCCGGGAAGTTGCCGCGCGCCTGCGCTACGTACCGCACAGCGCCGCCCGCAGCCTCATCACCCGTCGCACACAGACCATCGGCGCGCTTTTGCCCGATCTGCATGGCGCGTTCTTCTCCGAACTGATTCGCGGCATCGACATCGCCGCACGTGCGCGTGGCCTGTATTTGCTGGTGTCCAGCTCGCATGGCGACGCCACCGAGGCGGCCATTGCCCTGCGCGCCATGCAGGGCCGTGTCGATGGTCTGTTGGTGATGTCGCCCCACGCCGATCAGGTCTTCCTGGACGACAATCTGCCGATCCTCCTGCCCACCGTGCTGATGTACAGCCACGTGAAGTCGGATCGCCATGCCGTCCTCGATGTGGATGATTACGGCGGCGCCCGCACGATGGTCCGGCACTTCCTGGACCACGGCCGCCAGCGCATTGCGTTCATCGCCGGCCCCGAGGTCAACCACGACGTGCAGGAGCGCGCCCGCGGTTACCGCGACGAACTGAGTGCCGCGGGCAAGGCCGACACGATCTGTGTGCTCCCGGGCGACTTCACGGAGGAATCGGGCTACCACGCAGGTCAGCAGATTCTTGCGATGTCACCCCGCCCCGATGCGATTTTTGCTGCGAACGACATGATGGCCATCGGCTGTCTGTCCGCGCTGGAAGAAGCCGGCGTACATGTTCCAACGGATATTGGCGTATCCGGATTCGACGACATTCCCATGGCACGTTACGTGTCGCCCCCGCTGACGACCGTCCGCGTACGGATCGCCGAACTGGGGGCCAAGGCGCTGGATCGCCTGGCCGGAATCATCGAATCCCCCGACGAAGATGGCCCCATACCCCGCGAGACCGTAGGCACCGAACTGGTGATACGCGCCTCCTGCGGCGGCGGCGAACCCTCCAAGCGGCAACTCTGATTGAAAGACCGGCCGGCAAGGTATCGCCGGTCGGTGAAAACGTTTACAGGAAGGCAGTAGATCCAGGGACGCGCGACACCCGCTGTACCGCGACATGGGACGGCTTTGAGACACGGAAAAGAAAACAGCTTCACAAACAACGACAACGACGTCAGCACCCGTGCTCAGAGCCAGTCGCGTCGAAACAACATTTCAGAAACTTTTTGGGAGAGGGGAACAATGAGAGCCTCGATGCAGATCAAGAAGAAAGTCCTTGCCAGCGTGATCACTGCCAGCGTTGCCGCCGCTGCAATGACCTCGATGAGCGCCTTCGCACAGTCGGCTGACGCCAACCTGCGCGGTAAGGCAACGCCGTCCGCTTCGGTTACCGCCAAGAACGTTGCCACGGGCTCCACCCGTCGCACCACGGCCGGCGCCGATGGTTCCTACAGCATCATTGGCCTGTCTCCGGGTACGTACTCGGTCGACGCAGGCGCAGGCACCGAGAAGACGGTCACGCTGACGGTCGCATCGACCGCCACGCTGAACCTGACGCCCGAAGCCGCAGCTGCCTCGACGGCCAACGCCGCTGACGCCACCTCGCTGCAGGGCGTGACGGTTGCCGCCACCACGATGACCGAAGTGAAAACGCCGGAAGTGGGCCAGACCATCTCGCTGCACCAGATCGCCACGATCCCGCAGGCATCGCGCAACTTCCTCGAGTTCGCCGACACCGTGCCGGGCATGGTTTTCAACATCGACGCGAAGGGCAACACCTCGCTGCGCGGCGGTGCCCAGAACGACAGCTCGACCAACGTCTACATCGACGGCGTGGGCCAGAAGAGCTACGTGAAGGAAGGCGGCGTGTCCGGCCAGAACGCCAGCCAGGGCAACCCGTTCCCGCAGCTCGCCATCGGCGAGTACAAGGTCATCACCTCGAACTACAAGGCCGAATACGACCAGGTGTCGAGCGCGGCCATCACGGCCGAGACCAAGTCGGGCACGAACGAATTCCACGGTGAAGTGTTCGGCACCTACACCAACGACGCGTTCCGCGCGCCGACGGCGACCGAAGAATTCACCCGCAAGAAGACCCCTTCGTCCTCCAAGGAATACGGTTTCGCCGTCGGCGGCCCGATCATGAAGGACAAGATGCACTTCTTCCTCGCCTACGAAGAGAAGAAGTTCGACACGCCGATCTCGGTCGTCCCGAACCCGGTGAACAACGCCAACGTCACAGCCCTGCTGCCGCAGGACGTGCAGTCGCAGCTCGGTTCGTCGAACCTGCCGTTCAACGAGAAGCTGTACTTCGGCAAGATCGACTGGGAACTGACGGATCGTGACCGTATCGAAGTCAGCACCCAGGTGCGTCGCGAGACCCAGCGCCAGGGCATCGGCTCGGGCCTGACGGCATCGGCCGGCGTGGACAACAAGAACCACGACACGCGCGCCACCTTCAAGTGGCAGCACAGCGGTGACAGCTGGTTCAACGAACTGATGTTCTCGTACGAGAACGCCTTCGTGAAGCCGACGCCGATCAACGACACCAACGGCTTCAACTACACCTACCAGCCGCAGCAGGACGCCCTGATCATCTCGACGGGCTCGTCCGATCCGCGCGCGACGCAGAACAAGGCACAGGAAGGTCCCACGATCTCCGACACCTTCACGTTCAACGACCTGCAGTGGCAGGGCGATCACGTCGTGAAGCTGGGCTACAAGTTCAAGTCCATCGAACTGACCGCACAGGACGCTGCCGCCAACAACCCGCAGTTCTTCTATGACGTGAACCCGGGCGTCGGCGCTTCGACCACGCCGTGGAAGGTGTTCTACGCACAGAACCTGCCGGGCCAGACGGGCATCGCCCAGACGACCTCGCGCCAGTACGGCCTGTTTGCTCAGGACGACTGGGCAGTGAACGACCACCTGACGCTGAACCTCGGCGTTCGCTGGGACTACGAAGTCACCCCGTCGTACCTGAACTACGTGACCCCGCAGCGCGTCATCGACGCCCTGAATTCGCAGGACCCGTACGCAGGCGCGCCCGCTGGCCAGACCTACGCCGAGTCGCTGGCCAAGGGCGGCGTCAACGTGAACGACTACATCAGCACGGGCAACAACCGTAAGGCGTTCCGTGGTGAGTGGCAGCCGCGTCTGGGCTTCTCCTACGATCTGTTCGCCGATGAGGCGCACGTGATCCACGGTGGCGCCGGTCGTGCGTACGACCGCAACCTGTATGACTACCTGCAGGTCGAGCAGACCAAGCTCTCGCTGCCGCAGACCACGCTGTTCTTCAACACCCCGGGTCACCCGTGCGACACCGGCGCGTCGAACTGCATCCCCTGGAACCCGGCTTACCTCGGTGGCCAGCAGGTTCTGCAGGGTCTCTTCCAGGGCGGCAACTCCGGCCAGGAAGTGGACATGCTGAACAACAAGCTGAAGGCTCCGTATTCGGACCAGTTCAGCCTCGGCATGTCCAACACGGTTGGCGAGTGGCTCACCGACGCCACGGTCACCCGCGTACTGACCCGCGACGGCTTCGTGTTCACCCTGGGCAACCGCTACCCGAACGGCTCGTTCTTCAACGCATCCGGCAGCCAGCCCTGGGGTAACGGCGTACCGAACCTCGGCGGCCTGATCATCGGCAACAACGGTATCGCCACGCGCACCACCCAGGTCCTGCTGTCGGCCCAGAAGCCGTACACGAAGGATTCTGGCTGGAGCACCAGCCTGGCGTACACGTACTCGCACGCCAAGCAGAACCGCGCCATCGCCGAGCACTACTCGTTCGACGAAGCCTCGATCAACGACTATCCGTTCATCACCTCCGATGCCGTGGCGAAGCACCGCTTCGTGGCGACCGGCACGATGGACCTGCCGTGGGGCATCTCCGGCTCGCTGAAGCTGACCCTGGCGACCCCGCTGCCGAAGAATGACATCGCCTGCTACGGTGCAATCGACCCGAACACGGGCAGCGCCTGCCTGCCGGTGTCGGCCACGCCGCACGGTTCGAAGTTCCTGGTCGGTGGCGACATCTGGGGCTACCGCGATATCGACCTTCAGCTGACGAAGGACTTCGTGATCGACCAGGACACGAAGCTCTACGCCCGCTTCGATATCCTGAACGTGTTCAACTGGCACAACTACAGCGACTATCTGACCAACTGGGGCTCCAACGGCGTGCTGAACACCAACGGTGCGCAGTACAACACCGTCGGCAACATCACCTACCTGCCGCGTACGGCCCGCTTCACGGTCGGTCTGAAGTTCTGATGTAGCAACTGGTGGCTCCGGCGCTCCCCGGCGGAGCCACCAGGTAACACCCGTATCAAAGAAGGGCCCGCGAGGGCCCTTTATTCGCCCCTTCGGCGTAAACGTTTACGTGCGTGCCACGGCTGGCTCGCATACTCTTCCCTTCTGGAGGCTTCACCGCCGCGGCCCACTTAGATTGGGTTACGGCTCGCATCGTTTTTTAGGATCCATCCATGATCGCGAACAAGCTCAAGCATCTTTCCCTCGCCCTCGGCGCGCTGCTCGTCTGCGCAGTACCGCTGGTCGCCAACGCCAAGACACCGGCCAAAAAAGGAAAGGAGGTGGCTACGGCGTCGGCACTGAAAGAAGTGCATGCGGTTCCGCCGATGATCGACGATCTTGAGAAGCGGACGTTCCAGTGGTTCTGGGACAGTGCGAACACCTCCAATGGCCTTATTCCCGACCATTACCCGACCGACTCGTTCGCCTCCATCGCCTCGGTGGGCTTCGGCCTCACCGCGTATGGCGTGGGCGTTGAGCGCGGGTATGTCACGCGTGAGGCAGCGGCAAAACGCACGCTGACCACGTTGCGCTTCTTCAACGAATCGGCACAGAACGATTCGGAAGATGACGCCACCGGTTTCCACGGTTTCTACTATCACTTCCTGGACATGAAGACCGGCAAGCGCTTTGCGCGCTGGGTGGAAGTGTCCACAGTCGATACCACGCTGCTGCTTGGCGGCGTGCTGTTCGCACAAAGCTACTACGACCGCGACAACGCGCAGGAACAGGAAATCCGCAAACTCGCCGACGACATCTATCGTCGCGTGGAGTGGACCTGGGCACAGCAGCGCACGCCGCTCATCAGCATGGGCTGGACGCCGGGCGGCAAGTTCATCGAGCACGACTGGAAGGGCTACGACGAAGGCATGCTCGTCTACATCCTGGCGCTTGGCTCGCCGACGCATCCCATTGGCGATGACGCGTGGAGCGCCTGGTCGGCGACCTATTCAAAGACCTGGGGCGAGTTCTACGGCCAGACCCATCTTGGCTTCGCGCCGATGTTCGGTCACCAGTACAGCCACACGTGGGTCGACTTCCGCGGCATTCGCGATGCCTGGAGCCGTGAGCACAACCTGGACTACTTCGAGAACAGCCGTCGCGCGGCGTACTCGCAGCAGGCCTATGCGGTGGCCAATCCGGGCAAGTGGACGGGCTACGGCAAGAACGTGTGGGGCCTCACGGCCAGCAACGGCCCCGGCGGCCTGATCGTCAAGCAGGGCGACACCGAGCGCACGTTCCACGGTTACACCGCACGTGGCGCCGGCATCGACTACATCTCCGACGACGGCACCATCGTGCCCACGGCAGCGGGCGGCTCAATCGCATTCGCTCCGGAAATCGTGATTCCCGCGCTGGAAGAAATGAAGTCGAAGTACGGCAAGTACGCATTCACCAAGTACGGCTTCGTCGATGCGTTCAACCTGAGCTTCCACACGCAGACCGATCTGCGCACCGGTCGCCTGGTTCCCGATGTGGGCTGGTTCGACACCGTGCACCTGGGCATCGACCAGGGCCCGATCGTGCTGATGATCGAGAACTATCGTAGCGACTTCGTCTGGAACGTGATGAAGAAAAACCCGTATGTCCGCAAGGGCCTGGAGCGCGCGGGCTTCACCGGCGGCTGGCTTGAGAAGGGCGCCGACGCAAAATGAAAATGCGCCACGTTCGATCGAGCAGCATCATGGTGCTGGCCCTCACCGGCGCCATGATGCTTGCTGGATGCGCGAAAGAAGAAGACTCCACGCGCACGCTCAATTTCTGGACCATCGGCCGCGAAGGCCAGGCGGTGGAAAAGCTGCTGCCAGAATTTGAGCGCGAACACCCCGGGCTGCATGTCAGCGTGCAACAGTTGCCGCTGACTGCTGCCCACCAGAAGCTGCTTACTGCTTTTGCCGGCAACTCCACGCCAGACCTCACCCAGTTGGGCAATACCTGGGTTGCGGAGATGGCCGCGCTGGAGGCCATCGAGCCTTTGCAGTCGCGCGTGGATGCCTCGAAGATCATCCAGCCGGATGACTACTTCCCAAGCATCTGGGCTACCAACGTCATCGACGGCACGCTGTATGGCGTGCCCTGGTACGTGGATACGCGCCTGCTTTTCTATCGCAAGGATCTGCTCGCCAAAGCAGGCTACGACCATCCGCCGCGTGACTGGGCACAGTGGCGCACGATGATGGCCAGGCTCAGCCAGCCGGTTGGCACCACCTACGGTGTGCTTCTCCCGACCAACGAGTTTGAACAGTTGCTGTCGCTGGTGTTGCAGCAGGACGACGCGCCTCTGCGGGACAACAACCGCTACGGCAACTTCCGCAGCGCGGGGTTCAAGCGTGCGCTGACGTTCTATGTCGATACGTTCAAGCAGCATCAGGCCCCGCTGATTACCAACGTGGGCGTCGGCAATCCGTGGGCTGCGTTCGGCCAGGGTTATTACACGTTCTATCTGTCCGGTCCCTGGAACATTGGTGAGTTCCGCAAGCGCCTGCCGGCGGAACAGCAGAAAGACTGGTCGACCACGCCACTGCCGGGCCCCAATGGTCCGGGTGCATCCAATGCCGGTGGTTCCAGCCTTGTGATCTTCCGTGCGTCCAGGCACAAGGATGACGCATGGGCGCTGGTCGAGTTTCTTTCCCGTCCCGATATTCAGGCGCGCTTCTACGAGATTCTTGGCGACATGCCGCCACGTCGTTCGTCGTGGGAGAAAGATGCGCTGCGCAACGATCCGGAAGCCGCCGCATTCCGCGATCAGCTGGAGCGCGTGAAACCCACGCCACCCATTCCCGAGTGGGAACGCATCGTCACGGAAATGCAGCTGCTCGCCGCCGAAGCGGCCAGCGGCAAGATCTCCGTGGATGACGCCGCGACGGAACTGGATCGCCGCACCGACGCCATTCTTGAAAAGCGTCGCTGGATTCTCGATCACCCCCGGAGTAACGAAAAGTGACGACCACGCGCGCCGCCTGGCTGTTCCTGACGCCCGCGCTGATCGTGCTGGGCATGTTTTTCCTGCTGCCCGTACTTGCCGCGCTGCTGCTTAGCCTTACCGATTACGACCTCTATGCGCTGGCGGATATCCGCAACCTGCGCTTCATCGGCCTGGAGAACTACTGGACGCTGCTGCATCGTCCCCTGTTCTGGTCTGCGCTGGGTCATACCGTCTACTTCGTGGTGGTAGGCGTGCCGCTGTCGCTGGCGGCATCGCTGGGCGCAGCCATGCTGCTGAACTCGCCGCTTGCGCGCTTCAAGCCATTTTTCCGTACCGCGCTGTTTGCGCCCGTGGTCACCACCGTGGTCGCCGTTGCGGTGATCTGGCGGTATCTGTTCAACACGAAATACGGCCTGGTCAACGCCGCGCTGGACAGCATCGGCATCGCGCCCATCGACTGGCTGGGTGATCCGCACTGGTCCATGCCAACGATCATCCTGTTCGCCGTGTGGAAGAACTTCGGATACAACATGATCATCTTCATGGCCGGCCTTCAGGCGATTCCTGCGGACCTCTACGAAGCCGCGCGAATCGACGGTGCATCGGCGCTTCGCCAGTTCCAGCACATCACACTGCCCATGCTCAAACCCACCATGGTGATGGTGAGCATCCTCACGGTGTCCGGTTATTTCCAGCTGTTTGCCGAGCCGTACGTCATGACGGAAGGTGGCCCGCTGCAAAGCACCACCAGCGTGCTGTACCTGATGTACGAAGAAGGCTTCAAATGGTGGAACCTCGGCTCCGCATCGGCTGTGGCGTTCCTTCTTTTCATCATCATGTTCGCCGTCACAGCGGTGATGCTGCGCCTGTCCCGTCGCGGAGATGAAGCATGAACCCGCGCATGGCCAAGGCCATCATCAATGGCTTGCTGACCGCCGCCGCCGTCATCGCGCTGCTTCCGTTGATCTGGATGGTCTCCGTATCGTTCATGACACAGGGCGAAGCAAGCTCGCTTCCGGCTCCGCTGCTTCCACACCACGCCACGTGGGCGAACTACCGCGAGCTGTTCGCCAATGCGGGCATGGGCCGCTATCTCATCAACAGCCTTGTGGTGTCGACGGCCATCACCGCGATCTCGCTCGCATTCAACCTGATGGCCGGCTACGCCTTCGCGAAGCTGGAGTTCAGGGGGCGCGAGCGTCTCTTCCAGGGCCTGCTCGGTGCGCTGGTGATTCCCGCGCAGGTGGCCATGTTGCCGCTGTTCCTGCTGCTGAAGTATCTGGGTCTGGTGAACACGTACGGCGCCGTGATCGTTCCTGCGATGGCGACCATCTTCGGTATCTTCCTCGTGCGTCAGTACGCGCGCGGCATCCCCGATGACCTGATGGAAGCCGCACGCATCGACGGTGCGGGTGAAATGCGCATCTTCGTTACTATCGTGATGCCGCTTCTGAAGCCCATCATGGTGACGCTGGCCATCTTCACCTTTCTCGCCGCATGGAATGACTTCATGTGGCCGCTGATTGCACTGACCGGTCAGGAACATTACACGCTGCCCATCGCGCTGGCCTCACTGTCGCGCGAACACGTGCAGGACAGCGAGCTGATGATGGCGGGCTCTGTGGTCACCATTCTGCCGGTGCTGGTGCTGTTCCTCGCACTTCAGCGCTACTACCTCGAAGGCCTGCTGCTCGGCAGCGTCAAGGGATAAAACATGCTTCTTCGCTCCATGACCCTCACAGCCGCGCTCGCTGCCGGCTGTGTGTTTGGCTGCGCCCACGCATCCGCTCCGCGTGTCCATGTCATCGACAACTTCACCTCGGGTGGATGGACGGCTGAACATACCGATGATGTCAGCGCCACGCTTCGCAACGATCAGGGCAGCCTTTGCCTCGATTACAACTTCAACGGCGTGTCCGGCTCGGCGTCGATCCGACGCAAACTGCCCATCGACTTCCCGGCGAACTTCGCGCTGTCGTTCAATGTGCACGGATCGACGCAGCCAAACACGCTTCAGCTGAAGCTTATCGACGCAAGTGGTGACAACGTCTGGTGGCATCAGCGGCCCGGCTTTGTGGCAGGTGGTGGCGAACATATCGAAGCCCGTCGCAAGGACATCGAGTTTGCATGGGGTCCGACGAAGGATCGCACGCTGTCGCACACCGAATCTGTCGAGCTGATGGTCTACGCGGAGAAGGGTGGAAAGGGCGAACTGTGCTTCAGCCATCTGTCGTTGATACCACGCGATCCGGAGCCTGCGAACACAACGCCGATCACGGCATCCGCACCGCCGAATGTCTACTTCCAGAATCAGGCGCAGAAAGTGCGCCGCGGCCTGTATCCGCGCGGCTTCTCCGGTGAGCAGTCGTACTGGACTCTGGTTGGCGTGGATGGCGGCAGCGCCGATTCCGCGTTGATTTCCGAAGATGGTGCGGTCGAAGTACGCAAGAGCAGTTTCTCGATTGAGCCGTTTCTCGTGGACGGTGGCAAGCTCATCACGTGGGCAGACGTCGATACCACGCAGTCGCTTCTGGACGGCTATCTGCCGATTCCGTCCGTGGCATGGACGAAGGGCCCGTTGGCTCTGACGACCACGGTGTTCGCCGAGGGCGAGCCGGGCGCGTCGCGTACCGTGATGCGTTATCGCGTGCGCAATGATGGCGACGATGCGCGTGATGTCACGCTCGCACTGATGGCCCGACCGTTCCAGGTTAATCCGCCGACGCAGTTCCTCAACTCGCCAGGTGGAACCAGTCCCATTCACGATCTGTCGTGGGATGGCCGCCAGCTCACCGTCAACCAGTCACAGCAGGTGATTTCGCTCAGTAAGGCAGACGATTTCATCGGCAGCCGTGACGTCGATGGGTCACTCAGCGAACAACTGGATGGTGGAAAGGCGCCTTCAATCCGTTCGCTGCACGATGAGCGTGGATTCGCTCAGGGCGCGATGCTCTATCGTTTGCATGTGGCGGCCCACAGCTACGCCGATGTGGTTCTGGTGGCAGCCACGGAGAAAGCGCCAGCGCTGCCCACCTCCAGCAGCAACGCGTGGGCTGAGGCTGCGCTTCAACGCACGGCGGCTGAATGGCGCGAGAAGCTCAACCGCGTGCAGGTTCGTGTGCCGCCCGCGGGCCAGGCCATCGTCGACACGATGCGCAGCGGCGTGGCGCAGATTCTGATGTCACGGCAGGGGCCCGCGCTTCAGCCGGGCACGCGCTCGTATGGCCGCACCTGGGTGCGCGATGGCGCGATGATGATGGAAGGCCTGCTGCGCACCGGGCACGACGACGTCGCCGCCCAGTTTGTTCAATGGTATGCGCCACATCAGTTCTCCAACGGCAAAGTGCCGTGCTGCGTGGATGCGCGCGGATCGGATCCGGTGCCGGAGAACGACAGTCACGGTGAGCTGATTTTCAGCGTGGCGGAACTCTGGCGTTATACGCACAACCGCGCTCAGCTCGATGCGTTGTGGCCGCACGTGGAGCGAGCCGTTGCCTACATGGACATCCTGCGTCGCAGCGAACAGACCAACGCACAGCGCGGCACGCCGTTGTATGGCCTGATGCCGGCGTCGATCAGCCACGAAGGCTATTCCGCCAAGCCGATGCATTCGTACTGGGACGATTTCTGGGCAATGAAGGGCTACGACGACGCGGCGGAGCTTGCGGCTGTTGTGGGCAAGCCCGGACAGGCCTCGACGATGAGCGCGTCGCGGGATGCGTTCCGCACCGATCTGCACGCGTCCATTGCGGCAGCGGTGAAGGCTCAGCACATCGACTTCATTCCGGGTGCGGCGGAACTGGGCGACTTCGACGCCACCTCCACCACGATTGCCATTTCTCCCGGCGGCGAACAGGCGCGTCTGCCCGCCGCGCTGGTGCAACAGACGTTCGAGCGTTACTGGCAGGCCTTCGTGGCGCGCCGGGATGGCAAGCTCGAATGGGACGACTACACACCTTACGAATTGCGCACCGTGGCGACCTTCGTGCGGCTTGGCTGGCGGGATCGGACGCAGGAACTGCTGAGGTTCTTCTTTGCCGACCGCCGTCCGGCCGCATGGAACCAGTGGGCGGAAGTGGTGGGTCGTGATCCGCGCAAGCCGCGCTTCGTCGGCGACATGCCGCACGCGTGGATCGCGTCGGACTACGTGCGCTCGGCGCTTGATCTCTTCGCTTATGACCGCGCGGCAGACCATGCGTTCGTTCTCGCCGCGGGTGTGCCGGCCGCGTGGCTGGAAGGCGAGGGCATCATCGTGCGGGATATGCGTACGCCGTACGGGAAGCTCGGCTACACGCTGAAGCGCGTCGGAAAGGACGCGGTACTGACATTGAGTGGCGATGCGAAACCGCCGGGTGGATTTGTTCTGTCGCTACCGGCTGGGGACAAGGTCGTGCCGGGTGGCGTTACGACGCTGAAAGTCCCTCTCTGAATTCGATGCGGCGCTCCGCAGGCGTCGCAAGCAAGCTCGCTCCCACAGTGACCTGATTTCCAGGGGAGCGAGCTTGCCCGCGAATACCTCAATGGGTAGCGACCCGCGTCCGCAACAACGCATCCACTGACTGCTGCCATTCGGCCGAGCCCAGCTTCTGCTGCGGGGCTTCCTCGCCCAGTTTCGCCTGCACGGCAGAATCCCATTCCGGCGTGCCGGCCTTGGGACCGTGACCGTCATCGCTGATGGCCAGTGTCTTGTCGACCCACGCGTACCACTCGGGCGATCCCAGCGAGGGATTGGCCGGAGCCGTCTTGCCAGGGGCGGGCTCGGATGCCGAGGGAGACGACGACGCGCTGTCGGGAGAAGAGGGGGAACAGGCCGCGAGGATCGCGGCCAGAGCCAACGGGGCCAACGTGAACAGGTGACGCATAGGCGGGTCCTGTAAGAACAGATGTTCACAGCCTAGCGACGAAAGACACCCAAACGATTAACCCCACTTAACATTTGGATGTCAGTGGATGACAGCGTTCAGCTACGCGCCGCCACTTCATCAATGTGAAGCAGTAGGTCGGCCGGGTCGGCGAAGACCCGATAAGCGCCAGCGCGCTCCAGCTCATTTTCGCCGTAACCGCCTGATAGCAGACCAATTCCCAGGGCGCGCGCACGCTGTGCGGCAAGCATGTCCCAGATGCTGTCACCCAGGACCAGAGCGTCCCGGATGTCGACACCCAGGCGTTCAGCCGCCGTCACGAACAAATCGGGGTCCGGCTTGGCGTGGCGTACCTGATCGCGGGTGACGACCGGGATTTTTTCAGGATCGACGCCCAGCGCGGCAATATTGTGTGCGGCCGTCTCCATCCGTCCGCTGGTCGCAATGGCCCAGGGGATGCCCGCTTCCGTCAGCCACGCCAGCAACTCTTTGGCGCCTGGCAGCGGCCGCACCGCGCCAGCTTTAGCCAGTCGTCCATAGGCGGCGGCGTGATTCACGCGCAGGCGCTCGATGCGCTCAGGCGTAATCTCGGTACCGGTTTCTCGCAGAAGGATGTCGGTGAACAAGCCACCGCTCATGCCGATCTTGCGGTGAATGCGCCATACCGAAAGGTCGATACCCTCAAGATCGAGAGATTCCTTCCAGGCAAGGACGTGCTGGTAGACGCTGTCGACGAGGGTACCGTCGAGGTCGAAGAGAAACGCGTGTTTGGCTCGGGACATGCCTTGAAGGGTAAGGGCACAGCCCTACCCGTTCAATGCCGCCAGAAGCGAAGTTCGTTCGCTTCTGGCGTATCGGAACACGTTGTCCGTCAGAACTTGCCTGCGCGGAAGTCGGCGATGGCTTCGTGGATTTCAGCCGGCGTGTTCATCACAAACGGGCCGTAGCGGGCGACCGGCTCATTCAACGGCCGACCCGCCACGAACAACACGCGCGTGGGCTCATCAGCGGCGAACGTGACGCGATCTCCCCTGGAAAGCACTGCCAACTCGCTGCGCGTCAGAGTCTCGCCCGCCACTTCGGCCTGCTTGCCCTCGAACACGTACGCAAACGCGCTGTGGCCTTCCGGAACATCCAGATCGAAGCGCGCACCGGCATCCAGTGCGATATCCAGATACATCGGACGCGTCGCCACGCCGTCCACCGGCCCGCGGGTGCCGGCGATATCGCCCGCGACCACGCGTACGGTGACACCTGGCGCAGGTGAGGTCACCGGAATGTTTTCCGGCGGGATGTCCTGATAGCGCGGCGCGGTCATCTTGTCCGATGCAGGCAGGTTGACCCAGAGCTGGAAGCCCCACATCAGGCCTTCTTCCTGCTGCGGCATCTCGGAGTGCACGATCCCACGCCCGGCGGTCATCCACTGGACACTGCCTGCGGTCAGATCACCGCGATTGCCGTGGTTGTCACCGTGCAGCATGCGGCCGGCCAGCATGTAGGTCACGGTCTCGAAGCCGCGATGCGGGTGCTCGGGGAAGCCCGCGATGTAGTCGCCGGCCTGATCGGAGCGGAATTCGTCCAGCAGCAGGAACGGGTCCAGCATGTCGAGCGCCGGCTGGCCGATCACGCGCTTGAGCCTGACGCCCGCTCCATCGGACGTATCCATGCCGCGGACGCGGTGGGTAATGGTGCGGTCAGTCATGGGACGGTCCTCGGGTGAGAGGCCGTAAGGATGGTGCCTGGCCGGGTGGCCGCCAAGCACCGTACGGTGAACGCTGCGTTCCGCGAGGCGTCAGTGCACCCAGTGACCGCTGCGCTGACGCGGCGGATGGTCGTCGCCCTCGTCCGTGCGCGGCTTGGCCATGGCCTCGACCTCGGCCTGAGTCGGCGCATGGGTATGCCAGTAGTCGCCCACCGCGCCAAGTACCACGGGAACCTGCGCCAGGCAGTCGTCGTACTCGTCGTCGGTAAGCTTCTCGAACTCGGTATCGGCCGCGAGGATGCCCTCGTCCACGGCAAGGGCCATGATCGGCCCCAGGATTTCCATCAATGCCGGATCTTCGGCCAGACGGGTCTCCCACAGCACAGCGCGCATGTCGATGCCCCGGCTGAAACCTTCGCACCAGCCAGCGGCTGTCAGCATCGGACCCTGCTCGGTGTCGATTTCGCCGAGGATGGGCTCGTAGGCGTCCACCTCAAGCTCCGCCCCGATGGAGTCGTTGAGCTTGGCCAGCAGCGCCAGTATGCGATTGCCTTCTTCCTCGTCGGTAAAGGCATCATGCAGCACTTCCGGAAGCCACTCGTCAGGCAACACTTCCAGCGGACCCACCGCGATGGCAGACAGCAGACCATGGACGCCATCGAGCATCAGGTCGCCTTCGCCCCCGTGAGTTCGCAGGTAGCGGTCGAGTTCTTCCAGTTCCTTGTCGTCCAGCGAACTGGGCCAATCGGACTTTGGGGTATTCATGAAAGGGAAAGCTCCAGCGTCACCGGCGTGTGATCCGAGGGACGCTCCCAGGTCCGTGGGGTGCGGTCGATAACTGACGATGTCGCCGCTGATTTAAGCGCATCGCTGATCAAGATGAGGTCGATCCGCAAACCCATGTTGCGCCGGAAGGCTGCCTGACGGTAGTCCCACCAGCTGAAATGGCCGGCCTCGGCCTCGAAAAGACGGAAGCTGTCGTGCAGTCCCAGCGCCGTGATGGCGGCAAGACCGGCACGCTCAGGCGGCGAACACAGAATGTCCTCGCCCCAGGCCACCGGATCGTAGACATCACGGTCGTCCGGGCAAATATTGAAGTCGCCCAGTACCACCATGTTCGGATAGCGGGTGATTTCATCCGCAAGAAAATCACGGACACGGGCGAGCCAGTTCAGCTTGTAGGCGTACTTCTCATCGCCTACGGCTTTGCCGTTCACCACGTAGAGATTGACCACCCTGACGCCACCCACGGTGGCGACAAGAATGCGACGCTGTGGATCGTCCAGCCCCGGGATGTCCGTCATCACATCCGTGATTTCGCCGCGGGCAAGGATGGCAACACCGTTGTAGGTTTTCTGGCCCGAGAAGACGCAGCGATAACCAAGGGCGGCGATTTCGTCGGCCGGAAACTTGCTGTCTTCCAGCTTGGTTTCCTGCAGCGCCACCACATCGGGCTGGGCATCGGTGAGCCACTGCTGCAAATGCGGCAGGCGGACCTTCAGCGAATTGACGTTCCACGACGCGATTTTCATGGCGCCATTGTAGGCGAGGACGCCAGTAAACGCTGCGCCCATCCCGGTCAGGGGATGGGCGCGGCTGACGATCAGGCGAGGCCGTAACTGCGCAGCAGCGCGGCCGGCTGCGGCTCACGACCGCGGAATGCCACGAACGACTCCAGCGCCGGACGAGTCGCACCCACCGCGAGGATTTCGCGACGGAATGCGTCGCCAGTCGTGCGGTCCAGCACGCCCGCCGCCTCGAACCGCTCGAACGCGTCGGCCGAAAGCACCTCGGCCCACAGATAGCTGTAGTACCCGGCCGAATAGCCACCGGAGAACACATGGGTGAACGCGTGCGGGAAGCGCTGCCAGGCCGGCGGATGCATCACGGCGACGTCGTGCCGGACCTTTTCCAGCACATCCATCGGACGAGCCCCGCGCGCCGGGTCGTATTCCAGGTGCAGGCGGAAATCGAACAGCGCGAACTCCAGCTGACGCACGAGGAACAGGCCGGCGTGGTAGTGACGCGCGGCCAGCATGCGCTGATACATCTCCTCAGGCAGCACCTCGCCTGTCTGGTAGTGACGGGCGAACAGGTCCAGTGCCTTGCGGTCCCAGGCGAAGTTCTCCATGAACTGGCTGGGCAATTCCACGGCATCCCATTCCACGCCATCAATGCCGCCCACCGAAGGCAGGTCGACCTCCGTCAGGAGGTGGTGCAGGCCGTGGCCGAATTCATGGAAGAGGGTAACCACGTCGTCGTGGGTCAGCAGGGCGGGCTTGCCATCGCTGGGCGGCGCGAAGTTGCAGGTAAGAAAAGCCACCGGCAGTTGCAGGCTGTCGCCGTCACGGAAGCGGGCAACGCACACATCCATCCAAGCGCCGCCACGCTTGCCCGAGCGGGCATACAGATCCACGTAGGCGCCAGCAAATACGTTGCCCTCGGCATTCAGAACGTCGTAATAGGCAACGTCCGGATGCCAGGTATCCACGTCGGCGCGCTGCGCGAGCGTGATGCCGTAGAGGCGCTGCGTGACCGCAAACAGGCCCTCAATGACAGAGGGCAACGGGAAATAGGGCTTCAGCTGCTCTTCGTCCAGCGCATAGCGCAACTGACGAAGGCGCTCGGACGCGAAGCCGACGTCCCAGGGTTCCAGGTTGTCCAGCTTCAGATCTTCGCTGGCGAAGCGGCGCAGTTCCTTCAATTCTTCCTGTGCGACGGGGCGCGCGCGGCGGGCCAGATCACCAAGGAAATCCAGCACTTCCTGCGGCGAAGTCGCCATCTTGGTAGCCAGCGATTCCTCGGCTGCGTTGGCAAAGCCAAGCAGCTGGGCGGCTTCGTGGCGGAGCGCCATGATGGTTTCGATGCGCTCGGAGTTGTCGAACTTGCCGGCATTCGGACCCTGATCCGAGGCGCGGGTCTGGTAGGCCCAATACACACGTTCGCGCAGTTCGCGATTTTCTGCGTAGGTGAGAACCGCCTGCACGCTGGGCTGCCTGAGGGTGACGACGTAGCCCTCAAGGTCCATTTCCTTGGCGTATTCGCGCAGCACCGCACGGCCCGAGGGCGGAATGCCTGCCAGGTCGCGCTCGTCGGTGATGTGCTCGTGCCATGCTTCGGTGGCGTCCAGCACGGCATTGGAGAAATCGGTGCTGAGCCTGGACAGCTCCACGCCGATCTCGCGGAAACGGCTGCGCGCAGGCTCTTCGAGCGCGACGCCGGAAAGGCGGAAGTCGCGCAGCGCGTGCTCGATCGAGGCCTTTTCGGCTTTCGACAGCGACGCAAAGGCCGGGCTGTCGGCGACGGCCTGCACGGCGGTGTACAGCTCCCGGTTCTGGCCCATCTCGATGCCATGGTCGGTGAGCTTTTCTTCCGCCGCGCCGTGCGCCTTGCGCAAAGCTTCGGAATCGGCCACCGAATGCAGGTGGCTGACGGGTGCCCAACTGCGCGAAAGGCGCTGGCCCACACGTTCCTGCGCCAGCATCACATGGGCGAAATCGCGAGGCGCCCCAGGCGCGGCGATGGCCTCGATGGCGGCCTTTTCGGCGGCAATCAGGGCATCGACCGCCGGCTCGATGTGCTCCGGGCGGATGGCCGAGAAGGTGGGCAGGTCATTTTCGGCAAGCAGCGGATTGCTATCCATACTGGGTCTCCTTTAGACCGCCAAGCGTGGTGCTACGCAGGCGTCAAATCAAGCCGGATCGCCAAGTGTTTGTCATCTTGGCCTGCCAGCCTGACCGCATGCTTCTGCCTGCGGATGTGGACAACCTGCTCTGCCGATCCGCCGAATTCGCGGCGCTGGACCCGTTGGCGCGTGAGGCCATCCGGCGGCGGCTCGTCTGGCTGTCGCTTCCGGGTGGGTCAACGCTGTTCACAAGCGGGGAAATCTCCGATGGCCTGTATGTGGTGCGGAGCGGCTGTCTGGCGTCACTCACTGACCAGGGCGGCACGGATTACCTGATCCCTGCGGGCGGCATCGTCGGCGGCGTAGGTCAGATCACCGGCGATCCGCGGCGCAGAACGGTGCGCGCCGTGCGCGACACCGAACTGCTCTGGCTTCCCTCACGTCACTTCACGGAAGTGGCCGGACACCACGGCGCCATCATGCTCGCGACGGCGCAGGGCGCGATCCGCCAGTTGCGCGACACCTCCACCGACCGGCGCACCGGCCAGCCACGGACCTTTGCCGTACTGGCTCATGACCGCGGCGTGCCAGCACGCACGCTGGCAACACGGCTGGTGCAGGCGCTGTCGCGGCACGGCCGGGCGGCGCTGATCGGCCCGGAACATGGGGCAGGCCGCAGCGGTGCGTGGTTTGCCGAGCGCGAAGCGGAACTGGACTACACGGTCTATCTGGACACCGAGGGCGAGGGCGTCTGGCGCGCACGCTGCATCCGCCAGGCCGATTCGCTGCTTCTGCCGGTATTGGCCGCCCAACAGGCGACGCCGTGGCAGGGCATGGCGCCCGACCATCCCGACGACCGTCGTCCGCACCACCTGATCCTGATTCATCCGGGGCACGACGTACTTCAGGGCGCGGCCGCGCGCTGGCTGATGTGGCTGCCCCCGGGGGCGCGCCAGCATCACGTGCGATCCGGCGCGGATGTGGACCGCATCGCGCGACTGGTTTCCGGACACGGTCGTGGACTGGTGCTCGCAGGCGGCGGAGCGCGGGGCATGGCTCATCTGGGTGCGCTGAGGGCTTTCAGCGAAGCAGGCTTGGCCTTTGATGCCGTAGGTGGCACAAGCATTGGCGCCATCGTGGCCGCCGGAGTGGCCATGGGCTGGCCCGTGGAACGCATGGCCGACACGATGTGCGCCGGCTTCGTATCAGGACGTCCTCTATCTGATTGGACACTGCCGCTTGTCGCCCTGACGCGGGGACGTCGTGCCACGCGCATGCTTCGGCGGACCTTCGGCGCCGTGTCCATCGAGGACCTGCCGATTCCGTTCTTCTGCGTGTCGACCAACCTCAGCGGGGCGGGCAAGGCCGTGCATCGAAGCGGGCCCCTCTGGCAATGGCTGCGTGCAAGTAGCGCCATTCCCGGGGTGCTCCCACCGGTCACGCATGACGGCGGGGTCTTCGTGGACGGCGCGCTGGTGGATAACCTTCCCACCGACGTGATGCGGGCGGACGACATCGGCCATATCACCGCCGTGGACATCCGTGCGGGCACATCCCTGACAGCCAGTCTGGACGAAACGGCCAGTCCGCATCCGCTTCGGGTGTGGTTTCAGGGGCGGCGGGGCATCGTGCGGCCCTCGCTGGTATCTACGCTGGTGCGCGCGGCCATGGTGAACGCTGAAGTCGCCAGTGCAGAACGCCGCGCCCTGGCTGACCTTCTGCTGACCCCACCGCTTGAGCACGTGGGCATGCTGGACTGGAACGGCTGGCAGGCAGCGGTCGACGCGGGCTATGCGCACACAGCCCGCGTTCTCAAACGGGGCGCTTAGCCTTCGGCGAGGTAATCGTCTTTGACGCGAACGTAGGTGGCGGCCGAGTAATACAGCTGCTCCACCTGCGTATCGGTAAGCAGGCGGACCATCCGGGCCGGATTGCCCAGCCACAGTTCCCGCTCTCCGACCACCTTGCCCGGCGACACGACCGCGCCGGCACCGACAAAGCCGTTCTTCTTCACCGTGGCGCCATCGAGCACCGTGGCGTGCATGCCGATGAGACAGGCATCTTCAATGGTGCACGCATGAATGACCGCACCGTGACCGATGGTCACATCTTCGCCAATGATCGTGGGATAACCACCCGGCGAATACGGGCCGTCGTGAGTGACGTGGATGATCGCGCCATCCTGAAGGTTGGTGCGGGCGCCAATGCGGATGTAATGCACATCACCGCGTGCGACCGCACCCGGCCAGATGGATACGTCGTCGCCCAGCACCACATCGCCAATCAGCGTGGCGGCCGGGTCGACATAGCAGCGTGCGCCGAAGGTGGGCAGCACGCCTTTATAGGGTCGAACATTGTTCACATGAACTTCCCGCCGGTGATCCGGCCTTCTGCATCCAGTTGAGCGAAATAGCGGCTGTTGTCGTGGCGAAATTCGCGAGTGGCCATGGTGCCGGGCAGCACGAGCATGACGTCAGGGTAGGTCGCCTTGAACTGATCGGGTGTGGGATGCGTGGCGATGAAAGCATCAAAGGCAGTCATGTCGGTAACCGCTCCGGCTACAGGTCGGGTCGCGGCAGGATGTGCCGCATCGCAACCGGCCAATGACATGCCCGCGAGAGCAAGGGCCAGCAATACTGCGGAAGGACGAATCATGGAATGTCTCCTTGGAAGGTCCGCGTTACTGGAAATTGCCGCCGGTAATGCGGCCCTGGTCATCCAGCTGCGCCGAATAACGGCTGTTGTTCATGCGCATTTCCATGGTGGTGACCATGCCCGGTAGCACGAGTTGCACATCCGGATAAGCGGCGCGGAACTGGTCCGGCGTGGGATGCGTGGCGATGAAGGTATCAAACGCCTTCATGTCAGTGACAAAACCGGCCACGGGCTTGGGCTGCGCGCCCGCAGACGTGGTCTGGCAACCGGCAAGGCCTGCGACGGAGCAGGCCACGACGAAGGCTAAGAGGATAGTCGATCGCATGGGTCACGCCTTGATTGAGGTGTGACCCCATTATGACGCGACGGTCAAAGCGTGAACTGAATCCTGCGTCGCTGAACGCTGCGCACGGGCAGGCCATCGCGGGTGGCGGGAGAGAATTCCCAGCGCTTCACCGCACTTACCGCCGCCAGATCGAAGAGGTTGCGCGGGTCAGCATCGGCGACAGACGCCTGGCTCACGCGGCCGTCCGGCTCCACCGTGAAGCTGACTTCCACCCAGCCTTGACGCTTGAGCCGACGCGCATCGGCCGGATACGACGGAGACACTTCGCGCCGGAGGATCGGTGGCGTTTCGCTGCGGGTGGCGGCAGTTGTGACAGCCGGTGCCGCGGCAGCGGCGGCCGGAGCGGCGGGCGTGGGGGCGCTGCGCACCGGGTTGTGGACGGTCGTCGCGGGAGCGGTCGCCACCACGGGCGCAGCCACGGGTTCCGGCGCGCGGGTGGCGCGGGCAGGATTTGCATCGGCAGCGCGCATCATCGACGCGCGGGCTTCATCTTCAGCCGTGACCACGCGCTGTTGTGCATCGAGCTTCGCACCCAGAATCACCAGCGTGTAGTTGGTGGGATCGAAGTCGCGCAGCAGGGCGATTTCGCGCCGTGCCTCATCCAGTTCGCGCTGATTGATCAGGCGCTCCACTTCCGTGGACGCAAAAGGCAGCGTCTCGCGCAACGCATCCAGCGCCACTACGTTGTTCGGCTGGAGCTGCACCACACTGAGGTAATACTCGTAGGCGTTGTTGCCCTGCGGAGACACCAGCCGGTTGTCCTTCATGGCGTCACGCGCGAGGCCAAGCAGGATCTCCACCTCTCCGCCACCCTTCGCCTGAGTGCCGGCATCAGCCGTATCGTCGGAGGCCGCAACAACCTCACCACTTTCGCCGTGACTCTGATGAAGCGCGAAGACTGCGCCCGCACCCACGACAGCCAGTACAGCCACCGCGATGGCCGCGCGCCGTAGGAAGGAAACGTTCAAATGTGAAGACATGCAGGTGGCGCCAGGGCAATCCCGCATCCAGGACGTCCCCCTGTCGGACGTCCCCGGCGGGCGCGCCACGTTAACGGGATACTGTTGCAGCGGTGTGGCGGCGGGGTTCTGACGAGGGTGGGCGGGACCTGCGCTAGGCTCAGGTGCAGAACCTGTCCGATGCAGCCGGCGCTCGCATGTCAGGCTCGATGTACCGTTGCCGCGAAACATCCGTACTTCGCGTAATGCGCGTGAAGGTAGGCGACATCGTCGCGCGCCAGGAACGCAGCGATAGAGGCTTCCAATGCGCTGCCGTCTACAACGTCGGCCGTCACGATGTGATGGGTGGTGTTGAATGCGCGAAGTGAAATCAGACGTCGCTGCATGACAGCAGGCACCTGGGCTTCAAACCGAGCCGCCACCGTCGCACCTTCGCGTACAAAAATCGCGTGGCTGGATTGATAAGGCGTATTGGTCGGCTGGTGCACGTAGTTGAGCAACAGTAGCGATTCCCCCGGCTCCGCATCACGCAGCTCCACACGCTCGGGGAAACTGCGAGGCTCGTTTGCCACAACGCGACAAACCGCCTGACGCGTCAGTTCCTCGTCGGAAAGGCCATACAGGGAAAGGAATGGGGTGGGATCAACACCGGAAATGACAAAGGACATCGAAGTCGCACTCGCGTGGAAAGCATCAGGGTGAACCTGACCACGCGAGGGCTCCATCCGATTCTTGTGATACTGGCATTCAGCGGCACATTTATCGCATCGTCAGCGCAGGGCGGGCGTAGACGCTTTGCGCGAAAGTGGCCCGCCTGCTGCCTATCTGACGACTCGCGCCGCCTTCGGCGAAGACGGCTTCCCTGGCCAATCCGCAGCGAAATCCGCTCCCATAATGGGATAGGCGCCGAAACCACCGGAGGTAATACGGTAGATATCCGACCCGGGCATTTTGGCCAGGAACAGAAGATATGTCTTGTTCGCTTCACAGCATTCTGGCGTCATCTCGGGCATGTCACTGTCGTAACGAACCTCGATAAATGTTTCGGGATCGCCTTTAAGCACCGTCTCGACGTGCACACGAGCCACCAATTCACGGAAATGCAGGCGATCATCGTAAACACGCTGCATGACGACGGAACCGATAATCACTACGTCGGAATTCGCAACTTTCTGTTCAAGGGGCATATCCGCGCGTACGAAAGCCAATACATTACATACGGCGAGCAGGGAACCCAGTAGCAAAAATCGAACCCACTTTCTTTTCATGATTTGTTCCGCAAAAATTATGATTCTGCCGTGCATCCGATGCCTCTGATACTTCGGGCATTTGATTACCCCCGCCAGCAGATTAAGTTCCCGATCACAGGTTCGCTCGGGACGACGGAAAAGATCTCAGAACTACCCCTCGCCGATCGGCTCTCAATCACTACATACGCTTGGACGTCGAAAGCGCGATCGTTTCCTTTGTCCGAATCGTTCAAGGCGTTTCCGCGCCCCCCGAATGTGCCTTCTTTTCAACTCCGTAAGGAACAGGGAGTGAATAGCCCCAGGGCATGGCCTCTGTGGGGCCGGCCGAGGTAATTTCAGAAATTTTTCCGCCGGTGCGCAAGGCACCAAATGCCGAGACGTCTTCCGCTACCGCGTGATATCTGCCGACTATTTCAACGATCTGATGATCTGAATTTGTGAGTTTCCGGGCTAGCGCAGAGCTTTCAGGCAACACAATGCCGACGCCACTGGCTGCATCGGATGACAAAAACGCTTCTTTGGACACGAAGATCATCGGGTATTCGGCGTACGCAAAGTACCCCGTGACCATGACAATCTTGCCGTCAAACTCTTCTCCGCGGGTAATCAACGTAGTCAACGACACTGAACATATGCCTTCCCTGTCTGCTCCTGTTCGGAAGCAGGACTTCTGTGGACCAAGCGCAACAGCATCGAACGATAGAAAGAACAAGATGAAGAAAAGAACGCGCTTCATGGGTGGCCTTGACTGAAAAACATCAGGTACGGAACTCAGGCAAACGTGACTTGCTGCCGATCAATCCAGATATGGCGCTGCCGGTTCGGACACCTCCATATTCCCTCACGCCTGCTGCTTTCGCGCTGTACATTCCCCTCAGATAAACAATCCGAGGATAAACGCTGAGCGGGCGCTTCAAGAGCGCGGGGGCATCGGGAAATTTAATCATGACGCCTTCCACAGTATCGGATGACTTAAAAGCCTCCCATGGCGCGAGGAGCATCGGGATATCCCAGCTGACGAACGCTCCTTGGCCGATGGCGATCTTCCCATTGGAGTACTCGCTTCATATCAGTGACTGCCTCTTATCGTAAAAACGCTGTCGCCCAAAGCCTCTGGGCCGAAACGGTCTATACGGCTTCGCGTGGATTTGTAATGCCATCCATATATCCCCCCCATTGGGCAACGCCACCATGCCATTAATCCCTAAGGACCAATAGCGATTTAGATCGCCGCGATAGTTTGACCAACAGTTCTCACGTTGTGCTCCATGGGCATACCAAAAGCCGTCATCCCCGAAAAATTTTTATTTTCGGGATGTGTATGGATCTCTGCCACACGGTTGGGAGTATTGGCACTGCGGACGAAGTATGTATCTATACTATTGGTCTCGCCAAAGCTATAGGTTTCGGTGACGAAATATCCCAGCGCAGATCGAAAGAGTCGGATGTCAACCGCGGATACAGCACAATCCGGTACGTTCCGTTTTGGGGCCCGCGACAGCTCATGCTCATTGTTGTGGCGCTTTACGCATCACGCTCGTTATACGGCCGTGACATCGGGATGGGTAGCGACGTCTCAGGGGACCGTCTCGCGTTCCAGATCGGCGAGCCACGTCAGCGCATGAACTCGATCATTTCCACACATGGCAGGTTCGGGACGAAGGCCGCCGCATACCTTCGGGCGTGTGGGCTGATCAAATATGGCGCAGCGATTGTCGTCGGTGAGTTGCACGCAACGCACACCCGCGGGCTTGCCATGAGGCATGCCCGGAATGGGTGAGCTGATGGACGGTGCGATACAGCAGGCCCCGCAGCGGGCGCGGCAAACGAGGCCCACGGGTCAGCCGTAGCGCTGACGGAGTTCTGCGTAGACCGGATCGGTGTCCGGACGCTTGCCGTGCCAGCGCTCGAACGCGTCGGCTGCGGTTTCGATCAGCATGCCGAGGCCGTCGTGAATGTATTCCGCACCCGACGCCTTCGCCCAGCCAATGAACCCGGCAGCGGCCATGCCGTAGCAGAGGTCGTAGCAGAGGGCCCGATTGCCTACCAGGCCGGTCGGAAGATCGAGTCCGTTGCCCACCACGCCCGCCGAGGTGGCGTTGATGATGAGGTCGAAGCTGCCGAGGTCGGCCAGGTCTTCCCAGTAGCGCGTATGCGCGCGCGCCGGTTCGCCGATGGCATCTGCGAGTTCGTCGGCCTTTTCAGGTGAGCGGTTGACGATGGTCAGCGTGCCGACGCCAGCGTCCATAAGGGCCCAGGCCACGCCGCGTGCCGCGCCGCCCGCGCCCAGAAGCAGGGCATTGTGTCCGCGCAAGTCCAGCGAATGGCGCTCAGTGATGTCGCGGACCATGCCGTCGCCATCGGTGTTGTGGGCCTCGATGACGCCGCCAACCAGCGGGGTCAACACGTTGGCCGTGCCGCAGCGTGCCGCCATAGGCGTGTGCTGCTGGGCCAGCGCGAAGGCGCTGCCCTTGTGTGGCAGGGTGACGTTGGCACCCAGGCCGCCATCAGCGAAGAAGCGGCGGACGGCTTCAGGAAACTGCTCGGGGGTCGCGTCGATGGCTTCATAGCTCAGGTCGATACCGAACTGGGAAGCGAACGCCTGGTGGATCTCGGGGGACAGCGTGTGACCAATCGGATGACCGAACACGGCAAAACGGTGCGCAGCTGCGCTCATGCTTTCTCTCCTGGGGCGAACACCGGCGCGAACCAGCGTCCGGCATTGTAACGGGCTGCTCGTTCGGGAAGCAGCCTCCGCGTCAGCGTGCCCGAATGGCGATCAAGGTCGTGTCAGCGGTCGCGATCCCTGAGACGGGCACACGGGAGGATCAGTCCACACCCGGGAGGACCGACCATGATCGACCGCAACGATTCGCTTACCCCGCGCCGCGTACGTGCCCTGATCGCCCTTGGATGGCTGCTGGCGGGCGCCGCCGTATTGACGCTGACGCCTATGCCGCTGCACAGCGAAAGCCTGGGCTGGACACCCACGTTCTGGCTGGTTCTGGCACCGGCCAGCCTGCTCCTGGCACTGCGCCGGCGGGCCTGAGGCCCGGCCATCACTTGCCGATGCCAAGCCGCTTCAGTTCAAGCCGGCGGAGGAACTCCTGCATGATGCGGAGGTAGAGATCTTCGCCCAGGTAGGCATCTTCAACGCCCGCGTCGATGGACGGGTTGTCATTGACCTCGATGACCACCGGACGGTCACCGACCTGCTTCAGGTCAACGCCGTAGATGCCGTCGCCGATGTGCTGCGTGGCCTTGAGCGCCAGCTTCACCACTTCGCTGGGCGCCTCGCGCACGGGCACCGTGCGGAAGCCGCCCGACTTGGCAGTGCCTTTGGCGCCATGGTTGTAAATTTGCCAGTGGCCACGCGACATGAAGTACTGGCATGCGTAAAGCGCTTCGTGATTCAGCACGCCGATGCGCCAGTCGAATTCGGTGTACAGATATTCCTGCGCAATCAACAGCGCGCTGTGCCCGAAGAGTTCGGCGGCGGCCTTCTCCAGCGCCTCCTGCGTTTCCACCTTGACGACGCCGCGAGAGAACGAGCCGTCCGGAATCTTCAACACGATGGGCAAGCCCAAGCGTTCGGGAAGATCGCGCACGCGCCTGGGATCATCCTTGTACAAAATCTCGGTCAGCGGCGTGGCGAGCTTGCGCGACACCATCAGATCATTGAGGAAGATTTTGTTCGTGCAGCGCAGGATGGACGTCGGATCGTCCATCACCACCATGCCTTCCTTTTCGGCGCGATGCGCGAAACGGTAGGTGTGGTTGTTGCTGGCGGTGGTTTCGCGAATGAACAGGCCATCGTATTCGGCAAGACGCTGGTAATCGTTCTTGCCGATGGGATCGACTTCGATGCCCAGATGCTTGCCGGCCTCAATGAAATGCTTCAACGCCTTGCGGTTCGACGGCGGCATCGCTTCGTTGGGGTCAACCAGCATGGCGATGTCGTAGCGGAACCGGCGACGCATGCGCGGCTTGCGCCACAGCTTCTTGGAGAACTTGTCCAGCGCCTGGGCAAAGGCATCTTCCTGCGCGTCGTCCAGCGTGTGCAGTCCCACCGGCTTGATGGCCGACACTTGCCACACGCGGTCGCGCTCGAACTCGATGCGCATGAGTGGGCAGGGGAACGTTTCAAACACCTGCCTCGCAAGATCTTGCAGGTCGGGGTAGGCGGTTTCACCGAAGTACACCAGCACCCCGAAGTCGGTGGTGTCGCGGCCGCCTGCAGGAAGGAAGTTCGCCAACTTCTGGTTGAGGTCTTCGATGTCCAGGCCGTACAGCGAGCGACGGCGCAGGTCGTTCACGCTGCGCACTGAAGGGATCACCCGATGACCACGTGCTTCGGCCAGCAGGGACACGTAATAGCCCGTGCCCAGATACTTGTAGCTCCGGCACAGGTTGATGACGTGCGTGCGCTCGTCGTCACCGCTGACGGGCTCGCGGAGGTAGTCCATCGCTGTAACTACGTCGGTGGAGGGATAGTAGGAGCCCCAATCCGAGGCCTTCTCCACGACGATGACGAGCCGACTCATGTGACCTCAATGGGTGCAGGCGAATCACGTCTGAGGTCCGTCATGGACCCGCGTTTCGCCACTCATGCAGTGTGGCGTCGGCATCAGGCAACCACAAGGCCGTGCGCTGAAGGGCGCGTAAACAAAATTCGGCAAGAGACGTTGTAACCATGAGTCGTGAGGGCTAGAGTCCGCGCGTGTCACTACGATCCCCGGCTCGTCGCCGCCCCACATCGCGCCGGAGTTGATCCGCATGCGTCCACCCCCGGTCACCGCGCCGGTGCGAGTTCGTCGCGCCGAAGTGAGCGATCTCGATGATCTTGTCGCGCTGGAAGAAAGCTCCTTCGCGCACGACCGCCTGAGTCGCGCCCAATATCGCCGTCATCTGGACAGCGATTCCGCGCAGGTACTTATCGCCACAGCCAACCATCGCCGCTTCCTGGGCACCGCGGTCGTGTTTTTCCGTCGCGGCACGCAGGTCGCCCGGCTGTATTCAATTGCCACCAAGCCGGAAGCGCAGGGCAAAGGTGTCGGCTCCGCGCTCGTTGAGGCAGCAGAAGACCTCGCGCGGTCCCGTCGCTGCAATGCCCTCCGTCTTGAGGTGCGTACCGACAACGCTGTGGCCATCCGCCTGTACGAGCGCCTGGGCTACACACGAATCGGCAGCTATCCGGGCTATTACGCAGATGGAGCAGACGCCATCCGTTTCGAAAAGCGTCTCGCCTAGGCCATACTCCGGGGCGTACTCAGAGGATTCGAGCCATGCTCCGAACGATTCCGCTTTTCGCGTTGCTGATCGTCACGCTGACGCTTGCCGGTTGTGGCAACAAGGGACCGCTGGTTCCGGCACCGCCCAAGCCTGCCGCGCCCGGCGCCGCCACCACGGTGAAGCCCACGACCATCGCAGCGCCTGCGGCCAGCACCACCGCGCCGCTGTCGCCGTTCAACAATCACAACGTGCAGTAAGCCGGCCGTGAGCATCCGCTTTACCAAGATGCACGGGATCGGCAACGACTTCGTGGTGGTCGATTGGCGCGAAGACGCAAAGACGCCCAGCGCCGCCCGCATTGCTGCTCTGGCGGATCGCCACACGGGAATCGGCTTTGACCAGTTGCTGAGCATCGAGCCTGCCCGCGACCCATCCTGCGACTGGTACTACGGCATCTGGAATGCCGACGGCTCGCCCTCGGGGCAGTGCGGCAATGGCGTTCGCTGTGTGGCCGCCTGGCTGTATCGCGAAGGCGTTATCGCCCGCAATACGGACGTCAGACTGGAAAGCCCTTCGGGGCCGGTCACCGTCCGGGTGCTGGCAGCCGATCAGGTAATGGTCGACATGGGTGAGCCGGAGTTCAACCCGGAGCACCTGCCGTTTGATGCTCCGCAGGAAGCCGGCTCCTACATGCTCGATATAGATGGCCAGCCGGTCACCATCGGCGCGGTGTCCATGGGCAACCCCCATGCCGTGCTGGAAGTCAGCGACCTGCGTGACCCGCATCTTGAGGCCCTGGGTCCGGCCATTACTGGCCATCCCCGCTTCGCTCGCGGCGTGAACACAGGCTTTGCCCATCGCGTGGACCGCCGCCGCATCGACCTTCGCGTGCACGAGCGGGGCAGTGGCTGGACGCGGGCCTGCGGTACCGGCGCCTGCGCCGCTGCCGCCGTGTTACAGCGCAGGGGTCTCGTGGATGCGGTGGTGGACGTCGCGCTGCCGGGCGGCGTGCTGACCATCGAATGGCATGGTCCCGGACATACACTGTGGATGACCGGGCCTGCGGCGTTCGTGTTCGAGGGCGAAATCCGTCCCTGACTGCGCCGTCAGCCGGTTGTTTTCCTTAACTTTTGTCTGCATCAGGATGTGACCATGACCACTGACACCGCGCTCGACGGCGACCTGAAGCCTGCCATCGTGGCGTCCTGGCTCAGGCGTCATCCGGATTTTCTCGCCGACTATCCGGATCTGGCCAACGAACTGGTCATGCCACGCTCCAACGGCTCCGCCGCATCGCTGTCGGTCTATCAGTTGCAGACGCTTCGCGAGAAGAACGCCGCACTGGAAACCCGGCTCGCCGAACTGGCCGACATCGCCGGCGACAACGAACGGCTGATGCAGCGGGTGCACTCCCTCATGCTTGCCCTGTTGCAGGCAGACAGTGTGGAAGACACCGTCCGGCGCGTGGTCGCCCGCCTGGCTGATGACTTCCATTCGGAGCGCGTTCGCGTCCTGTTCTACGGAGATATGCACGGCTTGCCCGATGAAACCTGGCTGTTGCGCGAGCCGCGCGGGATCGCTGGGCTGCCGGAGTTCGAGAGCTTCCTCGCCCAGAACGACTCCATGGCGGGTCGTCTGGCTCAGCCGAAGTTGCAGCGCCTGTTTGGCGCCGAGGCGGACGACGTGCGCTCCGCAGCCCTCATGCGTATCGGGGATGACGCCATGCTGGCCATCGGCAGTGCTGACCCGGATCGGTTCCAGCCGGGTATGGGCACGCTGTTCCTCAAGATGATTTCCACCACCGTCGGTTCGGCCATCGAACGGGCGCGGAAGGTGGCGTGAGTCCGCGCGAGGCGCTGGAAGCGTTTCTCCGCCATTACGCGGCGGAACGTGCGCCGTCAGCGCACACGCTGTCGGCGTATCGGCGCGACCTGGAAAAGCTCGTCCGCTTCATGGAAGCCGAGGGGCTTGCCAGCTTCGATGGTCTGGCCCCTGACCGCCTGCGCGGCATGATTGCCCGCGAGCACCGTGGCGGCCTGGCGCCCAACAGCATTCAGCGCCTGCTGTCGGCCTGCCGCTCGCTGTTTCGCTACCTGACCCGGGAAGGGCACCTCGCACATGATCCGGCTGCCGGCGTGCGCGGCCCGAAGGTTCGCCGCAAGTTGCCGGAGGTGCTGGACGCAGATGAGGCCAAGGAGCTGGTCGAAACCGATGTGGGCGGATCGCTGGCTCCGCGTGACCGGGCCATGCTCGAGCTGTTCTATTCCAGTGGTCTTCGCCTGTCTGAGCTAGTGGGACTGCGCTGGGGCGATCTGGATCTGGCCGACGGCCAGGTACGGGTACTGGGCAAGGGCAACAAGATGCGCATCCTTCCCGTGGGACGCTTCGCCGTCGAAGCCCTGCGGGCATTGGCCGCACTGGGTGGCGCAAACCTCGAAGCTCCCGTGTTCAAGGGCAGGGGCGGGGCACCCATCAGTCCGCGCGCCGTGCAGGTGCGCATGAAGCACCTCGCACTGGCGCAGGGCATTGCCAAACGCATTCATCCGCACCTGCTGCGACATACGTTTGCCAGCCACATGCTGGAGTCCTCCGGCGATCTTCGCGCCGTGCAGGAACTGCTGGGCCATGCCGATATCGCCACCACGCAGATCTATACGCACCTGGATTTCCAGCATCTGGCCAAGGTGTATGACGGCGCGCACCCACGGGCGCGTCGCAAAACCTGACGCGACTCGCGACAGGCCCCGTCAAGCACACTCTTGGTCTGTCCGCCGACCATCCCCACATCGTGCGTTCTCCCCACAACGGATTTCTCCCGATATGGAATCGATGCACGCAACGACCATCTGCTGCGTCCGCCGCAACGGACAGGTCGTCATCGGAAGCGACGGTCAGGTGACGCTCGGAAACACCGTCATGAAGTCCAACGCGCGCAAAGTGCGACGTCTGGGCAAGGGCGACGTGCTGGCGGGCTTCGCCGGCGCCACGGCCGACGCGTTCACCCTTTTCGAGCTGTTTGACGAGAAGCTGATCAAGCACAGCGGCAACCTCACCCGCGCCGCCGTGGAGATGGCCAAGGAATGGCGCACCGACCGGCGCCTGGGCCGCCTGGAAGCCATGCTGGCGGTGGCCGACAAGGAAGCCTCGCTGCTGATTTCGGGTAATGGCGACGTGCTGGAGCCGGAACATGGCCTGATCGCCATCGGCTCAGGCGGCCCGTACGCCCAGTCGGCGGCGCTCGCGCTGATGGAAAATACGGAACTCGATGCGCGCACGATCGTGGAAAAAGCCCTCAAGATCGCTGGCGATATCTGCATTTACACCAATCACAACGTGTCGATCGAAGTGCTCTGAGCGCTTGAAGCGCCAGCCTCCGATCCCCCTGTCGCCACGAGAGTCCTGCCATGTCAGAACTGACCCCCCGCGAGATCGTCAACGAACTCGACCGTTTCATCATCGGCCAGAACGACGCCAAGCGCGCCGTTGCCATCGCGCTGCGCAACCGTTGGCGCCGGATGCAACTGGACCCGACCATGCGCGACGAAGTCACGCCCAAGAACATCCTCATGATTGGCCCCACGGGCGTCGGCAAGACCGAAATCGCGCGTCGTCTGGCCACGCTGGCCAATGCGCCGTTCGTGAAGGTGGAGGCCACCAAGTTCACGGAAGTGGGCTACGTGGGCAAGGACGTGGAGTCCATCATCCGCGACCTCGCTGACGTGTCGTACAAGCTGGTACGCGATCAGGCTAAAGCCCGCGTGCAAAGCCAGGCCGAAGATGCCGCCGAAGATCGTCTGCTTGACGCACTGCTTCCGCGTCGTCAGGCATCGGGCTGGGACGACAGCGCCAGCACCGCACCGGCCATCGAAAGCGACACGCGCCAGAAGCTGCGCAAGCAGCTGCGCGAAGGCGCGCTGGACGACCGCGAAATTGAGCTCGATTTCGCCGCCAACGTGGGCGTGGAAATCATGACGCCGCCCGGCATGGAGGAAATGAGCCAGCAGCTGGGCAAGATGTTCCAGAACCTCGGGGGCTCCAAGACCCAGAAGCGCCGCCTCACCATCCGTGCGGCCCGCCCGCTGCTGGTGGAGGAAGAAGCGGGCAAGCTGGTCAACGATGAAGAACTGCGCAGCCGCGCAGTGGATGCCGCCGAGCAGAACGGCATCGTGTTCATCGACGAAATCGACAAGGTGGCACAGCGTTCCGAATGGGGTGGCGCGGGCGTCAGCCGCGAGGGCGTACAGCGCGACCTGCTGCCGCTGGTGGAAGGTTCCACCGTTTCCACCAAGTACGGCGCCATCAAGACGGATCACATCCTGTTCATCGCCTCGGGCGCGTTCTCGCTGGCCAAGCCCTCGGACCTGATTCCCGAGCTCCAGGGCCGCCTGCCGATCCGCGTGGAGCTCTCCGCGCTATCGGTGGACGACTTCAAGCGCATCCTCCGCGAGCCGAACAATGCGCTTACGAAACAGTATGTTGCGCTCCTTCAGACGGAAGGTGTGGTTATCGACTTCAGCGATAGCGGTGTGGATCGTCTGGCCGAGGTGGCCTTCCAGGTCAACGAGCGCACCGAGAACATCGGCGCCCGACGCCTGCATACGGTGATGGAGCGGCTCCTGGAGAAAATCTCCTTCGAAGCTGCGGACAAGTCCGGCGAAAAGTATTCGATTGACGCCGAATATGTGGACAAAAACCTGGCTTCTCTGGTCAAGGACGAGGATCTCAGCCGTTACATCCTGTAAACATGACCATGCCCCCCTCCTGCTAAACTGTTGACGTATATGGGCAAGATTATTCAACTGAAAACCAACGGCCAGCGTGCGAGCCTGCGTGAAGCGCAGGAAACGCAGCAGCTGATCCGTCTGTGGCGCGGCGAACTCGAACACGGCAGCTTCTGCGGCTATGTGGGCGGAGTCGGCCGCGAGTTCTTCCTGCTCTGGGTCATCGGCGATGGCATCAGCTATGACGGCATGTACATCATGCGTCACCGCGATATCTCCGAACTGGAAGTACCTGACAAGCACCAGGAGTTCCTGCAAAAAGCCCTGGCGCTGAAGGGCATCGTGCCCACGCCGCCGGCGGACTTTCCGCTGGACGACATCGGGCAGGTCGTTGAAGCGGCCTCGAAGCACGCTCCCGTCATCGGCGTTCACGTCGACAGCGAGGACGAAGCCGAGGTCTGCTACATCGGCCGCCTTGTGAGTGTGGAAGAAGACGGCTTCAACATGCAGGAGATCACCCCCGACGCCGAATGGCTGCGCGAGCCGTCGTTCTTCTCGTGGGATGAGGTATCCACCGTCAGCCTTGAAGACGCCTACGCGCAGTCACTGCTGGCGGTCGCGGGCGATCCGCCGCCGCTTGAGCAGGGCGATGCGGGTGGTGGCGTCGGCCACGCCAACTGATCTTTGTGAACCGAACCCCTGCCGCCCGGCGGGGGTTCTGCTATTTATGGTGCTGACGTTTTCGCGCCTCACGGCGACAGGCAAAGGACGACCATGGCAAAGCGAATCATCGTGATCTACTACGTCGACCCCGATTCCTCCGAAGCCCGTGCGGCCGAGCAGGCCTCAGGCGTCGTCCGGGTCGGGCACATGTCCGATACGCGATCCATCCTCGTGGAACCCGCCCCCGGTGTGTCCTTCGATGATGCTCTGGCATCCATCCGCGCCCAGCCGGGCGTCAGCAACGCCGAGCCGGACACCAGCCTTCGCATCAACCCCGTACGAGCCCCCTCGATCCGACCGTGAAACCGCATCCCACCGATATCCTGCTGCACGCGCAGTCTCGCGTGCTTGAAGTGTCATTCGACAACGGCGAACGGTTCCACCTTCCGTGCGAATACCTGCGGGTGAATTCGCCCAGCGCGGAGGTGCAGGGCCATGGGCCGGGGCAGAAGGTCACGGTGGGCGGCAAGCGCACGGTCAACATCGCCGCCATTGAGCCCGTGGGCCATTACGGCGTGTTGCTGCGCTTTGACGATGGGCATGCGAGCGGTATTTTCGGCTGGGACACCTTGCTGGAACTGGGCCGCAACTACGACGTGATGTGGCCAGAATATCTTGCGCAATTGCAGGCCAAAGGCCTGTCCCGCGACTGACATCCCGGACGGGGAAAGCAGGCAGGTAAAAGCCCACGCCCCGGCGAAGGGTTTATCCTATCGGGCGTCCCGTCCGGATTCCCCTACGTACCGCACGGATGCCTTCCTTTGGTCTGGAGCAGTACATGGCGCGCATTGTCGTCGTCGGCAGCATCAACATGGATCTGGTCACTCTCGCGCCGCGTTTCGCGGGCCCGGGTGAAACCCTGATCGGAACCCGATTTCTCACCATCCCCGGCGGCAAAGGTGCCAACCAGGCCGTGGCTGCGGCGCGTCTTGGTGCGCACGTTGCCATGGTCGGTGCAGTGGGTGATGACGCATTCGGAAGCCAGCTCCATCAGGGTCTGGTGAGCGAAGGCATCGACGTCACGCACGTTGCGCGCATCCGTGATGAGGGCAGCGGCACCGCGTCCATTACCGTTGCTGGTGGCGAAAACCAGATTGTTGTGGTCCCCGCTGCCAACTCCCGCGTGACCCCGGCGCAGGTGGATGCCGCCGCGGCTCTGTTCGCCGAGGCCGACGTCGTGCTCGTGCAACTGGAAACGCCGCTGGACGCGGTGGAGGCAACGCTTCGTCTGGGCAAACGCGCTGGCGTGCCTGTCATTCTGAATCCGGCGCCCGCACAGCGGCTGCCGCCCGAATGGCTGTCGATGGTCCGCTACCTCACGCCCAATCAGCACGAACTCGCGACCGTGCTCAATGCTGACCCGGATGCCGACTTCCGCGAACTGATGCGACGCGCCCCGTGTCCGGTGGTGCTGACGCGCGGCGAAGAAGGTGCGTGGTTCACCGAAAACGGCGAAGCCGTGCATCAACCCGGCTTCAAGGTACAGGCCGTGGACAGCACCGGCGCAGGCGACACTTTCAATGCCGCGCTGGCCGTACATCTGTCCGAAGGACTGCCCACCGCAGTGCGAAAGGCATGCGCCACTGCTGCCATCGCCGTGTCGCGACTGGGCGCGCAGGGCGGTATGCCACGTGCCGACGAGGTAACCCGGTTTCTGGAGACGCAATCGTGAAACGACATGGACTTCAGCATGCCGAACTCAACCGCGTCATCGCCACGATGGGCCACACCGACACGCTGGTGATCGGTGATGTGGGCCTCCCGGTTCCGCCTGGCGTGCCGTGCATCGACCTGGCCGTGGTGCAGGGTACGCCGTCATTTCAGATCGTGTTTGACGCGGTGTTCGCAGAGCTGGCGGTAGAAAGCGTTACTTTCGCCAGCGAAATCCATGAACACAATCCTGAGATCGCAAAACTCGCTGAAAAGCTAAGCAACATGCGCGTGAAGGTGGACGAAGTGAGCCATGACGAATTCAAGCGGTTTACGGCGCGCGCCGTTGCCGTCGTGCGCACCGGCGAAGCCTCGCCTTACTCCAACGTCATTCTGCATGCGGGCGTAACCTTCTGATGAACGCACCGCTCATCCGGATGGAAGGCATACACAAGGCCTTCGGGCCGGTAAGCGTGCTGGAAGGCGTGGACTTCGAGCTGGTTGCCGGCGAAGTGCATGCGTTGATGGGCGAAAACGGCGCGGGCAAGTCCACGCTGATGAAGATTCTCACGGGAATCTACGCGCCGGATGCCGGGCGCATCGAAGTGGATGGCCAGCCGGTTTCCATTTCGACGCCCGCCGATGCAGAACGCTACGGCATCGCGATCATCCATCAGGAACTGAACCTGATTCCATCGCTGAATATTGCCGACAATCTTTTTCTCGGCCGCGAGATGCACCGCTTCGGCCTGCTGGATCGCAAAGCCATGCGCGAGCGCGCGAAGGAATGGCTTGCCCGCATCGGCCTGGATGCACTTGATCCTTCCACGCCCATCGAAAAACTTTCAGTGGGCCAGCAACAGATGGTCGAAATTGCGCGGGCTATTGGCCAGAACGCGCGAGTCATCATCATGGATGAACCGACGGCAGCCCTCACGGAACGCGAGACCGCCACGCTGTTCGCATTGATCCGCGAGCTGCGGACGCAAGGCCGCGGCATCGTCTATGTGTCGCATCGCATGGAAGAAATCTTTGCGCTGTGCGACCGCATCTCCGTACTTCGCGATGGCAAGTTCGTGGGAACCCGTCCGGTGCCGGGCCTCGACCTGGACGAAGTCGTCCGCATGATGGTCGGGCGCACGCTCGAAGCACGCTTTCCGAAGCGGACGTCGGTGCCGGGCGAGGTACGCCTCCAGGTAGAAAATATTGGCGACGCGGCCGTGCATGGCGTGAGTTTCGATTTGCGCGCGGGCGAAGTGCTTGGCGTTGCTGGCCTGATGGGCGCAGGACGTACGGAACTGGCGCGCCTGCTTTTCGGTATCGACAAGCCCTCGCAGGGCCGAGTGCTGCTGGACGGCAAGACGATCACGCCGCGTTCGCCCAGCGAAGCCATCCATGCAGGCTTTGGTTTTGTAACCGAAGACCGCAAGGCACTGGGCCTTGTTCTGGATATGAGTCTTCGCGAAAACGTCAGCTTGCCCAAAGTCCCCGCGCATGCGGGACTGGTGGACCGCAGCGGCGAAAAGAAGCAGACGCACGGCCTCATCGACCGCCTGAAGATTCGCACGCGCGACATGGAGCTGGACGTGCGTGCGCTCTCAGGCGGCAATCAGCAGAAAGTGGTGCTGGCCAAGTGGCTGGCACTGAAGCCACGCGTGCTCATTCTTGATGAGCCGACGCGTGGTGTGGACGTCGGCGGCAAGGCCGAGATTTATCACATCATCAATCAACTGGCGGAGCAGGGCGTGGCCATTCTCATGATTTCCTCGGAACTGCCGGAGGTGCTCGCCATGAGTGACCGCATCCTCGTCATGCATGAAGGGCATGCCACCGCTCTGCTGAATGCAGCAACGGCCACGCAGGAAACCATCATGCACGCCGCCACGGGAGGTAAGTGACATGACCGCGCGTCTTACGTGGAGTGATGCTGCCACGCTGATCCAGCGACTGGGCTCGGTCATCGGCCTGGCATTGCTGTTCATCGCGCTGTCGATCATGAGCCCGGACTTCCTGTCGGCAGGCAACTTGCTGACCGTGCTTCGTCAGGTGTCCATCAATGCCCTGATCGCCTTCGGCATGACGTTCGTGATTCTTGCCGGCGGCATCGATCTTTCCGTCGGTGCGATCCTCGCGCTGTCTGGCGCCATTGGCGCTGGCCTCATGGCGGCAGGCTACAGCATGTGGCTGGCGGTAGCCGCCGCACTCGGACTGGGTGCGCTGCTTGGCGTGGTCAACGGCGTGCTTGTGTCCTGGGGACGTGTAGCACCGTTTATCGCGACGCTCGGCACGATGACGTTGATTCGTGGCCTGACGCTGGTCTACACCGATGGGCGTCCCATTTCGGTAACCAACAATGCCTTCGCGCTGCTGGGCGATGGCTATGTGGCGCATCTCATTCCGATCCCTGTTGTGTTGATGTTCGTGGTGTTTGCCGTATTCGCGTTCCTGTTGCGTGGGACGGTGTTCGGCCGGCATGTCATCGCCATTGGTGGCAATGAGGAGGCATCGCGACTGTCCGGTGTGCGCATCGCGCCGATGAAGCTGGCGATCTACGGTGTCTCAGGACTTGCCTCGGCCTTTGCCGGCATTGTGCTCACATCCCGGCTTCACTCGGCGCAGGCTACGGCGGGCGCAGGATATGAACTGGATGCCATAGCAGCCGTGGTGCTCGGCGGTACAAGCCTCTCAGGCGGACGCGGATGGCTGTTTGGTACGTTGATCGGTGCGTTGCTCATCGGCTTCCTGAACAACGGCCTGAATCTTCTGGGTGTGTCCTCGTTCTACCAGCTGGTGGTCAAGGGCATCGTCATTCTTATCGCGGTACTGCTCGACCGGCGGTAATCGTCCGCCACCTTTTCGGGAGAACATCCATGCGCAAACTTGCCTTGATCGTCGCCGCATCACTTCTGGCAGCGTGCAGCCAGCAGGGACCGGGTGAATCGTCCACTGCATCCTCTTCAACCGCAGGTGGAGCGCCGGCCTCGGGCACGCCAACGATCGGCCTCGCGCTGTCTACGCAGGACAATCCGTTCTTCGTGGAGTTGAAGGACGGCGCACAGAAAGCGGCAAAGGATGCCAACGTGTCGCTGGTGGTCGTGGATGCGCAGAACGATCCTGCGCGGCAGATTTCCAGCGTGGAAGATCTCATCCAGAAGCGCGTGTCAGTGATCCTGCTCAATCCAACCGATTCGTCTGCGCTTGCTGGTGCGGTGCAGTCGGCCAATCGGGCAAACATTCCGGTCATCACGCTTGACCGCGCTGTTGATGGTGCAGATGTCGCTTCGCACATTGCTTCGGACAACATCGCCGGCGGCAAGATGGCGGCGGACTTTCTGGCCAGTAAACTCAACGGCAAAGGCAACATCATCGAATTGCAGGGTGTGGCGGGTACCTCTGCCGCACGTGATCGCGGCAAGGGCTTCGACGATCAGATCGCAAAGACGCCTGGCCTGAAGATCGTTGCACAGCAGCCGGCCAACTTTGATCGCGCACAGGGCATGTCGGTCAGCGAGAATCTGCTTCAGGCGAACAGCAACGTGCAGGCTGTGTTTGCGCAGAATGACGAGATGGCACTGGGTGCCGTTCGTGCACTGGATGGCGCCAAGCGCGGCAACGTGCTGATCGTTGGTTTCGATGGCACGCCTGCGGGCAAGGACGCCGTGCAGAGTGGTTCGATGGCTGCCACCGTTGCTCAGCAACCGGGCGACATCGGTCGTCTCGGTGTTGAAACGGCGAAGAAGCTGATCGACAAGCAGCCGGTGGAGAAGACCATTGCCGTACCGCTGAAGCTCCTGACGAAAGACGCTCCGTAAGCACGGCTATCTGTGGGGGCCAACTTGCTCACGATGGAATGACATCGCGAACAAGTTGGCTCCCACATGCGTTTTCAGTCCACGGGACCGGGCGCGATCACTTCGCGCTGACCGTTGATACCCATGGACGAGACGAGTCCCGCCGCTTCCATCGCTTCGACCAGGCGAGCGGCACGGTTGTAGCCGATGCGGAACTGACGCTGCACGAAGGAGATGGATGCACGACGTGAGCGCAGCACGAACGCTGCGGCTTCGTCATAGAGCGGGTCCAGTTCGGCATCCGTACCGTCTTCGGAAAACATGTCGCCGGAACCTTCCGAAGGCGGGCCTGCAAGAATCTCGTCCTTGTAGTCCGGTTCGCCAAACTGCTTGAGCCATGCGACCACACGATGCACTTCCTCGTCGGCGACAAACGCGCCGTGGATGCGTTGTGGGTAGCCAGTGCCTGGCGGAAGGAAAAGCATGTCGCCTGCACCGAGCAGACTCTCTGCGCCCATCTGGTCGAGAATGGTGCGGGAGTCGATCTTTGAAGACACCTGGAAAGCCACGCGCGTGGGAATGTTTGCCTTGATCAGTCCGGTGATCACATCGACCGACGGCCTTTGTGTCGCCAGGATCAGATGGATGCCTGCGGCACGTGCTTTCTGGGCAAGGCGTGCGATCAGTTCCTCGATCTTCTTGCCAGCCACCATCATCAGATCGGCCAGTTCGTCGATGATGACAACGATCATCGGCAGCGTGTCCAGATGCTCGGGCACTTCCGGATGCGCAGGGAACGGGTTGAACAGCGGCTTGCCCGCCGCGCGGGCTTCACGAACTTTCTGGTTGTAGCCCGCGAGATTGCGCACGCGAAGATCCGACATCACGCGGTAGCGATTCTCCATTTCGGCGACGCACCAGTTCAGCGCGTTGGCCGCGAGCTTCATGTCGGTCACCACCGGTGCCAGAAGATGCGGAATGCCTTCGTAGACAGAAAGCTCAAGCATCTTCGGGTCGATCATGATCATGCGCACGTCGTCAGGCGTGGCTTTGTACAACATCGACAGGATCATCGCGTTGACCGCAACCGACTTGCCGGAACCGGTGGTGCCCGCGACCAACATGTGGGGTGCTTTGGCCAGGTCGGCCACCACCGGCTCACCGGTGATGCCTTTGCCCATCGCCATGGTCAGCAGGGAATCGGACTGCCGATATTCGCCCGAGTCCAGAATCTCCGAAAGCGCGATCATCTGACGCTGTTCGTTCGGCAGTTCCAGACCCATGCAGGTCTTTCCGGGAATGGTTTCCACCACACGAATGGACGTCCGTCCGAGACCGCGTGCCAGATCCTTCATCAGCGCGACGATCTGGTTACCACGTACACCAACAGCCGGCTCCACTTCGAATCGCGTGATCACCGGGCCTGCGGATGCACCAACCACCGTTACCGGCACCTTGAACTCGCGCAGGCGCTGCTCGATGAGATCACCCGTCTCGACCAGCTGTGCTTCATCCAGCGGCGTAGCCGCTTCGTGCGCAGAAGCGGAGAGCAGCGACAGCGGCGGAATGCCCACGGGTGAGGGTACACGCGGAGTCACTGGTACCGCTGACTGCGCTGCTTCGGGAACGACTGGCAACAGTTCCTCATTGGCTGCCCGCCAACGCGCGGGTATGGCGGCTACGGGCGCAGGTGCGATCAGACGGCTAAACGGATCAGCTACTTCGGGCTCGGGTACCGGGACCTCAGGAATCATCTCTTCCACCGGGGTGACCGGCGCTTTCACTTCCGTCGCCACCGGAACGTCCACGGGCAGCACATGTGCTGGCTCGACCGGCGGCGGAGTGGCTGCGGTTGTCTGCGGCACCTCTGCGGCGGCGAGCGCCGATTCGTAACGATCCACCACACGGGATGTGGCGACGCCGTAGGAAACGATGGGTGCGGACGAGCGCGACGACATGTTGCCCGACGACGATGACGTCGCGATTGGCTCGGGTGCGGGGACGTTCCTGGGAGCAAGCCACGGCTCCCGAATCACGGTATCGCTGACCGCGGTGTGGCGGCGCGGCGGCGGAGGAGCCGACACGTCACGGCTGCGCACAGCAGCGGGACGGTGCGTGGACTGCGGTGTGGATTGCGTTTCCGGTACCGCGCGTCGGACCGCTGCCGCGTTGGGACGGCGGCGGGCGGCGGGTCGATCCGCGCGCCGCACGGCACCGGCCGCTTTGCGACCACGGCCACGGGCAAGCACGCGGCGGAAGAGCTGACTCACGCCTTCAATGGCCACAGCACCCATCGGCTCCAGCCCACGTGTGGCGCCAGAGAACGCCTGACGCCACGAAACGCCGATGTACCAGGGCAGCGCTGCCACCATGACGCCAAGCATCAGAGCCGTGGTCAGAACGCCCCCGAGCGCGTCGCCGAAGGCGTGACCCAGCACGCGGCACAGGTAGCCGCCCGCTGCCGGATCATCGGTGAAATGGCTTACGACGAGGCCTTCCAGTGTCGCGCTGGCGATGAGTACCAACAGCGCACCGGTCCAGAAGCGGATGGCACCCGGACCGCGAAGCACGTCCGAACCGCGCCTGAGCAACGCGCGGGCGACGCGCCAGAAGAGAGGAATCAGCCAGAGAACGGAAACGCCGAGGCCGCCGAAGACGAGAGTGAGCATGCGTGGATTCGACTATCGTGAGCGCACGGACATACATACATCCGTGCAAAGTCAGTCAGTTTAACGCACTTGCTGAGGGGCGACGGGGAGTAGTAACGCAACCTGTTGAGATAGCTGACATTTTGCCGACCACACGCCTAGGATACACGTAAGTCGTTCTTTTTAAATGCGGCCACGGGATTCTGTTCAAAATATTCTTTTGTTCTTGTTACATGAACATGCTAAATAATGAACATGCCCGGAGAATGCCATGTTCCCCTCAAACCTCCTGACCGACGCCATCGCAGCTGTAAGAGCCGCATCCCATGACACCGTCCGACTTTCAGTCGTGAGCGAAAGCGAGGGATTGCAGGACGCGACGCTGGCACTGGAACAGCCCGATGGCCCGCTATTCCTGAGGGCAGAGGTCAGGAGCAACGTCCGGGGGCCGGCAGCCGTATCGCAGGCCAGACAACTACGGGACAGACACGAGGGCGAGCCCTTTGTTCTTGTCACCCGCCACATGAGTCCGGCGGCAGCGCAGATGTGTCACCTCCTGGACGTCAACTATCTGGACGCCTCCGGAAATGTCTATCTCAAGTTCCCGGGCACCCTGGTCATGATCGAGGGTCGGAAAGCTCCGGCACTCACAACAGAAGCCCTGGACTACCGGGGAGGCACGAGTGCGAGCGCATTGCGCATGAACTTTGCGCTCGCGTGCCGGCCTGACCTGGCATCGGCGTCGTACAGAGACGTCGTCGAAGCCACAGGAGTTTCATTGGGCGCGGTAGGCAAAATATTTCATGACCTGGAGGTTCGGGAAATCCTCACTGCCAGAGACCGGCACGGCGAGCGACACTTTCTGGACCTTCCCCGTCTTCGCGATGAATGGGCAATCAACTATCCAAACAAGCTTCGACCGAAGCTTGCGGTAATGCGCTTTCGGGCGCTCGATCCGGATTGGTGGCAAGAGGCGAATCTTTCGAAGTTCGATATGTCCTGGGGCAGCGAAGTGGCCTGTTTTCGTTTGGACGGCTATCTGAAACCAGCCACGCAGACACTTTACGTCAACCCGGAACACGCACGTCGGAATGCGGGGGCGTTAGCCGGCACGCACGCCATGAGAGCAGATCCGCAGGGTCCGATCGAGATACTGAAGCGCTTCTGGCGTTTCGATGATGATTACGGCCGTCTTGGGCTCGTACCCCCGTTACTTGTATATGCCGACCTGCTTTCCATCATGGACCCGCGTGCGGCAGAAGCCGCTGCAATGATCAAGGAGCGTTATCTGAATGGCGATTCCGCTACGTGACGGCGCTCCGTTTCCCAAAGCATTTACCGATGTATTGAGTGCAGCGAAAGAAGCGGCCACCGACCTCGATATTCGGGTGACCATCGTGGGAGCCACAGCACGCGATATCGTTCTTTCGCACATCCACGGCGTGGATATCTATCGCGCCACCGCCGATGTGGACATTGCCCTGGCCGTCGCCGACTGGTCGGCGTTCAACGCCATGCTGGAACGGCTGGAACAACTCCCTCATGTCAGAAAGGTCGAGCAAACGCCAAACCGCCTCTGGTTTTCCTATGAAGCCGGAAGCTATCCACTGGACCTTCTTCCCTTTGGTGATTCGCTTGGCAGCCCGTACCTGTGGCCACAAGACACCGACAAGGAGATGAACGTGGCCGGATACGCCGATGCTGCGGCAAACGCCCTTGAGGTGGACCTCGGTCGCGGACTGGTCATGAACGTTGCCAGCCTTCCCGGGCTGACGCTGATGAAGCTGTTTGCGTGGATGGATCGGCGCAAGCAGCACAGTTACAAAGACGCCACCGATCTTGGCTTGCTGCTCCGTACCTACGTAGAAGCAGGCCACAGCACATCCATCTATGAGTCAGAGCCCGAACTGATGGATGCGGTTGACTGGAATCTTGATCGCGCGTCCCCGCGGCTGCTCGGCCGCCACACTGCCATGATCTGCAGCGACACGTCGTTCCGGCAGATCAGCCAGTTTCTCGGCGATGACGCTTCGCTGCGGGAACTGTCCCTGCGCATGTTTGATCGTGACATTGTGGTCATGCAAACGCAGGATGCAGCTCTTGATTCACTGACCGAGTTCTACGCCGGTTTCTCTGAAGCAAGGCGATGAGGGGTAAGGACTATTTCCCGATGCAGAACGAACTGAAGATCGCGCCGAGCAAATCGTCTGACGTATAGGTGCCGGTGATTTCACCGAGTTCCTGCTGCGCGTGGCGCAGTTCTTCGGCGGCCAGCTCGCCGGAACGTGTGGTCTGCAACACGTGATCGGTATGAACCAGATGTGCGGCGACGCGCTCCAGCGCGACCACGTGGCGACGACGTGCGCTGAACGCACCTTCGCCAGCGCCTGCTGTCGCCAGGGTTTTCAATCGTTCCCGCAGTCCGTCGACGCCGGCGCCGCTCTTTGCGGAAAGCCAGAGCCACGTCGCGCCATCGCGTGACTCGCTGTGTGCCGCGCTTCCCGCCACGTCGATCTTGTTGATGACTACCAGGCGTTCTGCGCTTTCTGAAAGTCCCTCAAACAGGGCGAGATCGGCTTCGGCATTTGCCGCATCCGTCACAAGCATGGCGACGTCGCAGCTTTCCAGTTGGGCGCGCGCACGACGTACACCTTCCTGTTCCACCACGTCGTCGGAGTCGCGAAGGCCTGCGGTATCGGCCAGTTCAAACGACACGCCGTCGATGGCGACCGACTCGCGCAACACATCGCGCGTGGTGCCGGGAATGTCGGTGACAATCGCGCGGTCAGTGCCGGACAACGCGTTCATGAGGCTGGACTTGCCGGCGTTTGGACGGCCAACGATGGCGACAGCTATGCCATCGTTGAGGCGTACGCCGCGTCGCGCTTCCACCAGAAGTGCTGCAAGTCGTTCGCGCAGCGACGACAGTTGTGCAGCGATGGCGGGGTCGGCGAGGAAATCAATTTCCTCTTCCGGAAAGTCGATGGCCGCTTCCACGTGAACACGCAATGCAATCAGGTCGCCCAGCAGATCATCCACGCGTGCCGAGAACACGCCTTCCATGGATCGAAGCGCCGCGCGCGCACCGGCTTCAGAACGTGCAGCCACAAGGTCGGCCACGGCCTCCGCCTGGGCCAGGTCGAGCTTTCCGTTGAGGAAAGCGCGTTCGGTAAATTCGCCAGGACGTGCCAGGCGCGCGCCCAGTTCAATGACGCGACGGAGCAGGGCGTCCAGCAGAACCGCGCTGCCGTGTCCCTGAAGTTCCAGGGTGTGTTCGCCGGTATAAGACGCGTTGCCCGGGAAAAACAGCAACAGTCCACGGTCGATCAGTTCGCCGGCGTCGTTGCGTAGCGCCGCGAAGTGCGCATGGCGAGGCGTTGGTTCGCGACCAAGCAACGTGGAAGCGATGGACGGAACGCGCGGACCGGAAACGCGCACGACGCCCACACCGGCGGCGCCGGCACCGGTGGCAATGGCAGCGATGGTGTCGTCGTGATGATTCAATTCAGAAGCCTCATAGCAAAGCGGCGCGTCTTTCGACGCGCCGCTTCAGGTATTACGTGGTGCGGAGTTTCTGATCCGCCCGCTCGACGCTTCGGGTAATCCACCACTGCTGCAGCAGGCTGGTGGCACCGTTCACCGTCCAGTAGAGCACCAGACCCGAGGGGAAGAAGGCGAAGAACACACCGAACAGAAGCGGCATGACCTTCATCATCTTGGCCTGAGTCGGGTCCATACCCGTCATCGGCGTCAGGCGCTGCGTGGCCAGCGTCACCAGCATGTAGAGCACCGGCAGCACGTAGTACGGATCAGACGCGGACAGATCGTGAATCCAGCCAAAGAACGGCGCATGACGCAGTTCGATGCTTTCCGACAACACGCGAAGCAGACCGATGAAGATGGGGAAGGTGATCAGGATGGGCAGGCAGCCTGCCATCGGATTGACCTTCTCCTTCTTGTACAGCTCCATCATCGCCTGCTGCATCTTCACCTTGTCGTCGCCATAGCGCTCTTTCAGAGCCTGCACGCGCGGCTGCAACTTGCGCATGCGGGCACCGGAGCGGAACTGCGCGTCGGTGAGTTTGAACAGCACGGCCTTGATCAGCAGCACCAGCAGGATGATCGCCACACCCCAGTTGCCGCTGATCGCGTGCAGCTGGGAAAGCAGCCAGTGCAGCGGCTGGGCAATGATCGTCAGCCAGCCGTAATTGCTGGTGAGCTCAAGGCCGGGAGCAATCGCGTCCAGCGTGCCCTGAAGCTTCGGACCGATGTACAGACGCGCGACGCTGTCCACGCTCTGGCCCGGTGCAGCCACCAGCGACGGACCGAACGCACGCACGATGTAGCGCGGGGTGGCCGTGTCCGGGTTGACGATGGTGGTGGTGTAGGTCACCGCTTCGGTCGACGGCGGAATCCACGCCACGAAGAAGTAGTGCTGAAGCATGCTGATCCAGCCACCGGTGATCTGGCGGTTGAGCGGCTTCTTGGGGAAATCGGCAAACAGCAGCTGATCGAACTTGGTGTCGGGGCTGTACCAGGCGGCACCGAAGAAGCTGTGCTGCGCCGGATCGGTATATGCCTTGAACCAGTTGACCTTCGCTGCCGGAACACGTTGCAGCTGCTGGTAGGCGTTGCCCGTCCAGGCGACCGAACTGCCGTTCTCGATGCGCTGGTCAAGGTCAACGATGTAGCTCGTGCGGCTCAGCGTGTAACGCTTCACCACCTTGATGCCGGACGCGTCGGTCCAGGTAAGGTTGACGCTTACCGTCTTCTCGCCATTGGCCAGCGTGTATTCGGTCTGGTCGGCGTGGAAGAGGGCGTTGTGGTCCGGTGCGGCGCCCGAACTGCTCACCAGGCCATCCTGCGCGGCGAAGAAGTGTGCGTCTTCGTCGTCCAGCAGGCGGACCGGAGCCGGGTCCGGATTCTTCTTCGTGCGCGGCTCGTTGGGATAAGCCAGCAGCTCGGAACGGACGACACTGCCACCGCGCGTGTTGATGGTCAGGCGCAGGACATCATTGGTGACCGTGATGAGCTGGGCCGGACCGGCCGGCGAAGCCGCTTCGCCAGGAACGCCGGCAGGCGTGGTGGCACCGGGGACGCTGCTGTCAGCAGGGTTGCTACCGGTGGTTTGCGCAGCAGGCGTCGGTGCGGGCGGCGGAGTGACGTAGTCTTTCTCCCATTCCATCCACAGCAGGTACGCCACGAGCATGAGCGCGAAGAAGAGGAACGTGCGCGTTTGATTCATTGCAGGGCCAGATCCGAATGGCATCGCGGCTTGTGGCCGCGGAAGGACGGTGGGTAGGAGAAGTTCAACGCGCGATTGTGCCGCTCGTGGAGTCCGGCTTCAACGGCCGAAGCTTTTTCCACAGGGCATCAAGTTCGGCGAGGAGTACGGTGCCGGACTCGGCGACCGCGATGTCGCGGGCGGTGACCAGTACGTCAACCATGGGAAGACCGGGCCGGGCGCGACGGAAAGATTCGCGCACGAGGCGCTTGATACGATTGCGGTCTACCGCACGTTTGGAGCAACGCTTGGAGATCGCCAGGCCCAGGCGGGCCGTGTCGGTCGGGTTGTTTCCGAAACGCAAAAGAAAGCAGCGGCCGCCGAGGCGACCGCTGACTTTACGTAGGGCGGCGAAATCGGCGGCGCGGCGGAGCCGCGCTTCACGCGGCATGGCTGCGGCACGCACGACGGCGAACCGCTTACGGGATCAGGCGCTTGCGACCCTTCGCGCGACGCGCGTTGAGGATCTTGCGACCATCCGCGGTCTTCATGCGTGCACGAAAGCCGTGGGTGCGGGCGCGCTTGAGCTTGCTTGGCTGGAAAGTCCGCTTCATGGCTCTTACATCCGAGTGAAGATTAAAAAATGGCTTAAAAGTATGCGGGCTTATTGGAGGTGTGTCAAATGGGGGTGATCACCCGGTTACCACACAGTCCCTCTGGGCGAGGGCCAAGACTGGTAGACTTCGTTGTCCACCCCGCGCGCAAGCGCCCCTTCTGTGGCAAGCATACCTAATGAGTGATCTTTGGCGGCGCTGTCTCGAGCGTCTGGAAGGCGAGTTGAGCGCCGAGGACGTGCATACCTGGCTGATGCCTTTACAGGCTCGCGAGGATGCATCGGGCCTCTATCTCTTCGCGCCCAATCCGTACACGTTGGATACGGTACGCGAGCAATACCTGGCGCAGATCGAAACGATCGTTGAGCATCTGCTCGGTCGTGCTGTGCCCGTGCATGTCGAGGTTGGCTCCAGCGGTGGACGTCCGCAGCCGCCACGCACGGTTGTGCCTTCCGCACAGCCGCAGCATCAACAACAGCCGACGTATCCGCCGCCGCAACATCAGCAGCAGCAATACGCCACGCCCTCGCGCATGCCTGATGTGCCGGCAGAAGCGGCTCATATCCACAACCTGGACCCCCACTACACGTTCGAAACCTTCGTTGAAGGCAAATCGAACCAGCTGGGTAAGGCCGCGGCCATGCAGGTCGCGATGAATCCGGGTCGTGCATACAACCCGCTCCTTCTTTATGGCGGCACTGGCCTCGGTAAAACGCATCTCATGCATGCGGCCGGCAACCTGATGATGGAGAACAACCCGGGCTTCAAGGTGCTTTACCTTCGCTCGGAGCAGTTCGTCAGCGGCATGGTGAAGGCGTTGCAGCAAAAGAACATGGACGAATTCAAGCGTCGCTTCCGGTCCGTGGACGCGCTGCTGATCGACGATATCCAGTTCTTCGCCGGCAAGGACACGACGCAGGAAGAGTTCTTCCACACGTTCAATGCTCTTTTCGAGGCGAAGCAGCAGATCATCCTGACCTGCGACCGCTATCCGAAGGAGCTGGACAAGCTGGAGCCGCGCCTGAAGTCGCGCCTCGGCTGGGGACTGTCGGTCGCCATCGAGCCGCCTGATTTCGAGACGCGCGCAGCGATCCTGCTGTCCAAGGCTCACGACAAAGGCATGGCGGTGTCGGAAGACGTGGCCATGCTGCTGGCACGCCGCATCCGCTCGAACGTGCGTGACCTGGAAGGCGCGCTCAACACGCTGGCGGCCCGGGCCAACTTCTATCGCAAGCCCATCACCACGGACTTCGCTGAAGAAACCCTGCGTGACCTGCTCAATACCCACGCGCAGGCCGTGACGGTGCCCAACATCCAGAAGCAGGTCGCTGACTACTATCAGGTACGTCTGTCTGATCTGCTCTCCAAACGCCGTGTGCGCTCCCTGGCGCGTCCCCGGCAGGTGGCCATGGCTCTGTCCAAGGAACTGACCGAGCACAGCCTTCCTGAGATCGGTGAAGCCTTCGGTGGTCGCGACCATACGACCGTGCTGCACGCCTGCCGCACGATCCGCGGTTTCTGCGAGAAAGACGTGCGGATGCGTCAGGACTGGGAGCAGTTGATCCGGATATTGACGGGCTGAGAACCTGTGGATAATAAGTGGATGATCTGAGGGCGCTTTCAGGACTCGAAGTTATCCACAAGGCACCCACACACAACTAACGTTTCACGATGATGGTTAATGAAAGCCAAGTGATTGATAATTAACAAGTTAAATGACTTGTCCAGTTATCCACCGGCCCTACAACCACCACTAATAAATCTTAAAAACTCTTAAAAGCAAAAGCAGGGGATTCGCATGCAATTCAGCATCCAACGGGAAGTACTGCTCAAACCCCTGCAGCAGGTGGTCGGCGTGGTGGAACGTCGACAGACGTTGCCTGTATTGGCAAACCTGCTCGTACGGGTAAAGGACGGAGAGGTGAAGTTCACCGGCACCGACCTCGAAGTCGAAATGGTTGCCACCACGGCCGCCGAATCCATGCAGGAAGGCGAAGTCACCATTCCTGCCAGAAAGCTGTTCGACATCGTTCGCGCCCTTCCTGATGGCGCACGCATTGATCTGAAGCAGAACGGTGAGCGCGTTGCATTGAACGCTGGCCGCAGCCGTTTCACGCTGGCCACGCTTCCGTCCACGGAATTCCCGACCATTGACGACATCGAACTCGTCGAGCGCGTCACTCTTCCGGAAGAGGTTTTGCGTGAACTGATGGAGCGGACCGCGTTTGCCATGGCAAACCAGGACGTTCGCTACTACCTCAACGGCATGCTGCTTGATCTGCAGGAACACACGCTGCGCTGCGTTGCCACCGATGGCCACCGTCTGGCGCTGAAGGAAACGCAGCTGGAAAGCTCTGTTTCCGCGCGTCGTCAGATCATCATTCCCCGTAAGGGCGTGAATGAGCTGGTCGGTCTGTTTGAAACCGGAGAAGGGCAGGTTGAGCTGGAATTCGGGCGCAATCATCTTCGCGTTCGCCGTGGAGGTGTCGTTTTCACCTCGAAGCTGATCGATGGCCGCTTCCCGGATTACGAAGCGGTTATCCCGCTCGGCGCAGACAAGTCGGCCACGATCGAACGGGACGTGCTCCGCGGTGCCCTGCAGCGCGCTGCCATTCTTTCGAACGAAAAGTATCGCGGCGTGAAGCTGGAACTCAGCCCGGGCAAGATGCGCATCGTGGCTCACAACCCGGAGCAGGAAGAAGCCGTGGAAGAAGTCGAAGCCGATACGGTGGTTTCTGATCTCGCCGTGGGCTTCAACGTGGGCTATCTGCTCGACGCGCTTGCCGCACTGCGCGGCGACAAGGTTCGTTTGAATCTGCGTGATGCCCAGTCCAGCTGTCTTCTCCAGGAAGAGGGCAATGACGAGGCTCGCCACGTCATCATGCCGCTGCGCCTCTGACACGTCGTAAACTCATAGTTCGGCTCTCGACGCCGGGGTTGTCTTCGACACCCCGGCGTCTTTGCGTTTTACGGGGTAACACGGGTCCATGAAGTTCGAATCGCTGCGAATTGCGGGTTTGCGTTGTCTCGACGACGTGGCGCTGTCGCTTGCCCCTGGCATTAACGTGTTCACCGGTCCGAACGGCGCTGGAAAAACCAGCGTGCTGGAGGCGGCCTATTTGCTCTCACATGGCCGGTCGTTTCGCAGTGGCTCCCGGGATGTACTTCTCCAGCGCGGCGCGTCGTCGTTATCCGTGTTCGCGGAACTCAGACGCGCCGATAATGGTGTGCATCGCCTGGGGCTTGGCCGGGAGAGCGGCCGTTGGCAGGCGAGGGTGGATGGTGAGAACGCCGCGAGCCTCGGCGCGTTGGTGCAAGCCTGTGCCGTGGTGTGTTTTGAGCCTGGCTCGCACGCCTTGATTGCCGGACCGTCCGAAGAACGCCGACGATTCCTCGATTGGGGTCTGTTCCACGTGGAACATTCTTTCTTGCTGGCGTGGCGGCGCTACCAGCGAGCCTTGAAGCAACGAAATGCGTTGCTTCGATCCGGCGCGGCCTTGACGGACGCTCTCTTCGGTCCGTGGGAAGTGGAACTTGCCCAATCGGGCGAAATTATCGACGTCCAGCGGAAGGCGTACGTTGCCGCGCTTACTCCCCACATCCAGCAACTCGCGGAAACGACGTTGCCCGAGCTGGGCGTGATGACCATCCGCTACAAGCGCGGCTGGGATGATGACGTCGATCTGGCGGAGATGTTGGTTGATCGCCGCCAACGAGATGCCGGGCGAGGGCATACGACCATCGGACCGCACCGGTCCGACTTTGTCGTGTCTTTCGAGCACGCGCCTTTGCGGGAACACCTCTCCAGAGGGCAGGAGAAGCTCTGTGCGCTTGCCTGCCTGCTGGGGCAGGCCTCCCAGCATGCCGAGGCCCGCGGGGAGTGGCCTGTGGTCTGCCTTGACGACCTTGCATCTGAGCTCGACCGTACCCATCAAGAGTGGGTAGTCAGCCAACTTCTCGACCGCGACATCCAGGTCCTCGTGACGGGTACCGAAATCCCTCACGCCTTTCTCAACGCCCCGAAGACTGTGTTCCACGTGGAACAAGGTCGCATAGCGGGCCTGCTATAATCGACCGACTGTCCCGACGCCTTATCGCGCCGTGCCGGGACCGCTGTTTGGCGCCACCATCGGGCATCGCATGAACGAACCTCTCGATCCGAACTCGTACGACTCAAGCAACATCAAGGTGCTGAAGGGCCTGGAAGCCGTTCGCAAGCGCCCGGGTATGTACATTGGCGACACCGATGACGGTACTGGCCTGCATCACATGGTTTTCGAGGTGGTAGATAACGCCATCGACGAAGCCCTGGCAGGCTTTTGCGACTACGTCACGGTCACCATCCACCAGGATGGCTCTGCCAGCGTTGCCGATAACGGCCGCGGCATTCCTGTCGACACTCACCCGGAAGAAGGGCGTTCCACCGCCGAAGTTGTCATGACCGTGCTCCACGCCGGCGGCAAGTTCGACGCAAACTCCTACAAAGTGTCGGGCGGCTTGCACGGCGTCGGCGTTTCCGTGGTCAACGCGCTCAGTGCGAAGCTGTGGCTGACCATCTGGCGCGACGGCAAGGAATATCGTCAGGAATACGCCCACGGCGAACCCCTGCATCCCATCGCCGTATCGGGTGACACGGGCCGTCGCGGCACCATGGTGCGTTTCCTGCCCAGCCAGGCCACGTTTACCAACAACATCGAATTCCACTACGACATCCTTGCAAAGCGCCTGCGCGAGCTGGCGTTCCTCAATTCGGGCGTGTCCATCGAGCTGATCGACGAGCGCAACGATCGCAAGGACGTTTTCGCTTACGAGGGCGGCATCCGCTCGTTCGTGCAGCATCTTTCCCAGCTGAAGACCGCGCTGCATCCCAGCGTGATCTCTTTCAGCTCGGAATCCGATGGCATCACGGTCGAAGTGGCGATGCAGTGGACCGACGCGTATCAGGAAACGATGTTCTGCTTCACGAACAACATTCCCCAGCGCGACGGTGGCACTCATCTGACGGGCTTCCGCGCCGCTCTGACGCGCACGCTGCAGAATTACATCGAAAGGGAAGGCCTCGCCCGCAACGCCAAGGTGGCGCTGTCTGGCGATGACATGCGCGAAGGCATGATTGCCGTGCTCTCGGTGAAGGTGCCTGATCCGAAGTTCTCCTCGCAGACCAAAGACAAACTGGTCTCCAGTGAAGTGAAGACGGTCGTTGAGCAGGTAGTGAACGACAAGTTCGCCGAATTCCTGCTTGAGCATCCGTCCGAGAGCAAGGCCATCGCTTCCAAGGTGGTGGACGCTGCCCGCGCCCGTGAAGCTGCGCGCAAGGCCCGCGAAATGACGCGCCGTAAAGGTGCGCTGGACATCGCCGGCCTGCCGGGCAAGCTTGCTGACTGCCAGGAGAAAGACCCGGCGCTGTCCGAACTGTTCCTGGTCGAGGGTGATTCGGCAGGTGGTTCGGCAAAGCAGGGCCGCAATCGCCGGACCCAGGCCGTGCTTCCGTTGAAGGGCAAAATTCTCAACGTGGAGAAGGCCCGCTTCGACAAGATGATTTCGTCGGCCGAAGTCGGCACGCTGATCACCGCGCTTGGCACGGGCATCGGCAAGGACGAATACAACCCGGACAAGCTGCGCTACCACCGCATCATCATCATGACCGATGCTGACGTGGACGGCTCCCACATCCGCACGCTGCTGCTCACGTTCTTCTACCGTCAGATGCCCGAGCTCATCGAGCGTGGCCATGTCTACATCGGCCTTCCGCCGCTGTACAAGGTGAAGCAGGGCAAGCAGGAGATGTACATCAAGGACGACAGCGTCCTCAATGATTACCTCATCTCCAGCGCGGTGGACAACGCCTCGCTGATGCCGGAAGAGGGCGCCGCCGGCATCAGCGGTGAAGTCCTGGAAAAGCTGCTGCATGACTATCAGACGGCGCTCGACCAGATCACTCGCCTGAACCACCGCTTTGACCCGGCAATGCTCACCTCGCTCATCGAGCACACGCCGATGGACGAGTCGCTGTGGACTGACGCCTCAGCCATGGAAGCCTGGCTGGCCGGCGTTGAGAAGCGCCTGAGTGCCAGCGGTCTGGGCAAGCCGACGTACAAGCTGCGCATGCGCCCGGCTATTGGCGACTCTTCGGCGGCTATCGAGCTGGAGCGTAACCAGCACGGCCTGAGCCACACCTGGATTCTCCCGCACGCGTTCTTCTCGGGCGTGGAATACAAGCCCATCCTCTCGATCTCGCAGCAGCTGCATCAGCTGAAGCTCGAGCCGGGTGCGGTGGTCCGCCGGGGCAATGGTTCGCGTGGCGTGCTCAGCTTCGCCGAAGTCCGCACCTGGCTTCTGGACGAGGCGAAGAAGGGCCGCACGATTCAGCGCTTCAAGGGTCTGGGTGAAATGAATCCGGAGCAGCTGTGGGAAACCACCGTCAATCCGGAGACGCGCCGCATGCTCCAGGTGGGTGTCGAGGACGCCGTGGCAGCCGACCAGATGTTCTCAATGCTGATGGGCGAGGCGGTCGAACCGCGTCGCGATTTCATTGAAGCGAATGCTCTGAAAGTGGCAAATCTGGATATTTAAGGGCATCCGCGGGCGGAAAAAAGGCCCGCCCGCGGACCCCCGTCAATACTCTCTTAACAAGTCATTGTTTTGACTATTCTTTTCTGTCGCACTGCGACTTGTTCTTAGGAATGAATTCAGGTTAACCTCTGTAGTCCCCCGGAGCACAGATGTGTGCGTCGACTCCTAACCAGAGGTCAGTCAATGAAACAGGGTTCCTTCATCAATATGGCGGCCGCGATTGCGCTCGCTCTGTCGTTGGCCAGCGGCGTAGCTGTGGCCAAGGACAGCAACGCTTCCAAGGACAAGAAGGAAGCGCTGTATCCGAATGCAACGCGCCAGGAACCCAAGCTCGACCTGACCAGCGAGAAAGACCAGAAGGCCCTCAACGAAGGCCTCGACGCTGCCAACAACGGCGAGAAGGACAAGGCCCTCGCTCTGCTCCAGCCGATTGCTGACGGCAGCAGCACCAAGAGCAAGTACGCTCAGGCGCTGGCCCTGCAGGGCATCGCCAACATGAAGTACAACGACGGCGACGTTAAGGGCGCCATCGCGACGCTCAAGCAGTCCCTCGATCTCGGCGTAATGCCGAACGACACGTACTTCCAGTTGAAGTACATGCTCGCGCAGTTCTACGTGGCTGACGAAGAATACGCACCGGCTCTGGCCACGCTGCAGTCCTGGCGTGCAGAGGGCAAGAAGGAAACGGCTGACTCCTACGGTCTGGAAGGCAACATCGACTACCGTCTGGAGAAGTACAAGGACGCGATTGCCGCCATCACCAAGGCGAAGTCGATGCCGGACGCCAAGCCGACCTCGATCGACGGCTGGAACCAGATCCTCGCTGCCAGCTACTCGGAAGACGGCCAGGGCGACAAGGCCGCGGATCTCGCCACCGAAGCTCTTGCAAAGAATCCGAACGACCCGACCGCGCTGAACAACGCTGCGTCGACGCTTCTGCAGGCTCAGAAGTATCCGGAAGCGATTGCTCTTCTTGAGAAGGGCCGCGCTGCGGGTGCATTCAAGGACGAGAAGCAGTACGTCAATCTCGCCAAGATCTATCTCGTTGACGGACAGGACCATACCGAACGTCAGACCTCGAATGCCGACACGTCCTTTGCGGTGCTCGAAGATGGTCTGGCCAAGGGCATCGTCAAGCCGTCTGCCGACGTCTACAAGCTTCAGGGTGATGCCGCGCTCACAGCGGGCAACAACTCCAAGGCTATTGCCGCTTACCAGAAGGCATTGCCCCTGGCTCAGGACGGCGAAACCGCTATTCGTGTGGCGCAATTGCAGCTCACGGAGAACAAGTTCGCAGACGCCAGAAAGTCTGCCAACGATGCCATCAGCAAGGGCGTGGCGCATAAAGGCAAAGCCTATATGGTCCTCGCGGAAGCCGAGCGTGGTTTGAAGAACAAGCCGGGTGCAATCGCCGCCATGAATAAGGCAGCGCAGGATCCGGAAACCGCAGCCAAGGCGAATGCCTGGCTGAAAAACGCAGGCGCCGGCAAGTAATTAAGTGGTTGTAAAGTGCCTGAAGTGCGGGTTTGATTACTTCGTAAATCTGCCCTTCAGGTCGCTATACAAACACCAAATGCTGGTGTACCTTGCATCTCTTTCCGCTTGCAGAAACCCGCGATTTCAGCTTATCCAGGCTGCAGTTGCTGGCCAGCAGTGCGGGCTTCACTTCCGCTTGATTAGCTCTTGATAGTGACTGATGGCCTCAAGTAACGAATCAACCGGCCAAGCGCCGTTTAGTTGGGGGCGTACCAGCGCGTTGGCAGTAGCCATCGCACTGCACTCGTTCGCCTTCCTGCTGCTGGCTGCGCCCATGGCGCCGCCGAAGTCGCAGGAAAAGGAGAAGGAGAAAATCGTGCAGGTGGACTTTATCGAGCCGCCGCCGCCGCCTCCCCCCCCGCCGCCGCCGCCGCCGGAACCTCCGAAGGCGCCGCCTCCGAAAATCATTCAACAGGTCAAGCCACCACCGACACCTCCGCCGCCGGCTCCGCCGCCGCCGGCCGTCGATGAGCCCTCGACCGCCGCGATTCCGGCTCCGCCGCCGGCGCCTCCCGCGCCGCCTGCTCCGCCGGCTGATATCGCGCCGAGTGAAAATCTGTCGTACCGTCAACGTAACCCGCCAAAGTATCCGCCGCAGGCGGTTCGCCAGCGACACGAGGGTACGGTGATACTTCTGGTCCTCGTTGGTGTTGACGGTTCGCCGAAAGACATTAAGGTGGATCAGTCCAGCGGTTTCCGTGAGTTGGATCGCGCTGCAGAAGATGCCGCAAGGAATTGGCGATTCAACCCGGGTAAGCGTGGCGGCCAGGCGGTCGAAGGCTATGCGCGTGTCCCCGTTACATTCAACCTAAATCAGCTGTAACTTCCTCATTACAGTTAATTTTTCACGCTTGACTTCCCAAGGGTAGCGTTATGTTGCAAGACACCTCCGCTCAGCCTGCTGCACCAGGCCTCAACTCCAACGCTGACGCGCTGAAGCAGATGGGTTTCGACCATCTGATTCACAACTTCGACCCGCTGGGTTGGATCGTCTTCGTCGTGCTGGTCATCATGTCGGTACTCTCGTGGTACTTCATCGTTGCCAACTTCATCCGCAACAGCTTTGTCCGCGCTCGCGCTGACAAGGTGATCCAGGGCTTCTGGAGCACGAGCTCCACCCAGGAAGCGATCCGCGTTCTTGAAGAACAGCCCAAGGGCGAACCGTTCTCGAAGATCGCGCTCGACGCTGCTTCGGCAGTGGCCCATCACCAGCAGGCTGCTGGCGGCCGTCTGGCCGAGACCCTGTCGCGTTCGGAATTCATCGACCGCGCCCTGCGTCAGGCAGTTGCTCGTGAGAGCCTGCGCCTTGAAGGTGGTCTGACCCTGCTTGCAACGGTCGGCTCGTCCGCTCCGTTCATCGGTCTGCTCGGTACGGTGTGGGGTATTTACCACGCTCTTATCGGTATCGCAGCCAGCGGCAGCGCCTCCATGGACAAGGTTGCCGGCCCCGTCGGTGAAGCTCTGATCATGACCGCGTTCGGTCTGTTCACCGCTATCCCGGCCGTTCTTGCCTACAACTTCTTCATGCGCTCCAACCGCCTGACGTACGCCCAGTTCGACGAATTCGCGCATGACCTGCACGACTTCTTCGCCACGGGTGCCCGCGTCGAAGGCACCGGTACGCCGGTCGTCACCGTCAAGAAGTGAGGAACTGACCCATGGCTATGAGTAGCGGGGGCAACAGCGGCGGTCCGATGTCGGAAATCAACGTCACGCCGCTCGTCGACGTGATGCTGGTTCTGCTGATCATCTTCATGATCACGGCTCCCCTGATGTCCCACCGGATCCAGATCGATCTGCCGAAGGCTAATCCGAACATTCCGGATGACACCCCGGTCGAACCGATGGATCTCGCGATCAAGCCGGACGGCACGTACTTCCTGAACGACGCTGAGGTCACGGAAGCTGAGCTCAAGAGTCAATTCTTGAGCAAGGCCCAGTTGTCGCCGCAGCCTGAGCTGCAGATCCGCGCCGATCGCACGACCGAATATAAGGTCGTGCGCAAGGTTCTTGGCGATGCCAAGGAAGCAGGCATGGTTCATGTCGGCTTCCTCACCACCGGCAAGGAGTGACACACCATGGCATTTAGTTCAGGTAATTCCGGTGGTCCGATGTCGGAAATCAACGTCACGCCGCTTGTCGACGTGATGCTGGTTCTCCTGATCATCTTCATGATCACGGCTCCGATGCTGTCGCATAAGATCAAGATTGATCTGCCGCAGCCGAATCCGAACGTTCAGAACCCCGATAATCCGCCCGACCCCATTCACCTTCAGATCCGTCAGGATGGTTCGCTTTACTGGAACGGTACGCCGGTTGACGAGCTGGGCCTCAAGGTCCAGATCGCAGACGTCGGCCGCCTGACGAACCAGCCGGAACTGCAGATTGATGCTGACGACGCGGTACAGTACGAAGTCGTGGCACGGGTTCTTTCCGATGCCAAGGGTCAGCGCCTGACCAAGATCAGTTTCGTCAATTCGAACTGATCTTTCTGGTCCGTCCCTCCGGTTCCAAGCAAAAACCCCGCTTTCGCGGGGTTTTTCTTGTTCTCAGGCCAGGATGCCCAGATACGCTCGGACCGTGTTGGCCATGCCCTGATACAACGCCTCGCTGATGAGCGCGTGCCCGATGGACACTTCGGCCAGTCCAGGAATCGCAGACTTGAACGTGCCGAGGTTGGCCTGACTGAGATCATGCCCGGCATTGACCGCCAGGCCAGCCCGCTGCGCGCGTTGCGCCGTTTCAGCGAACGATGCCAGTTCGGACCGGGCGTCTCCTTTCGCAAAAGCCTCGGCATACGGGCCGGTGTAAAGCTCGATGCGCTGGATGCCGATGGCTACCGCTTCTTCAAACCCCTGTCCGCCCGCATCCACGAAGACGCTGACACGGCAACCCATCTCGCGAAACGCCGCCACGATGGGCGTCAGCTTCGGCAGGTCGGTAGTGAGGTCAAAGCCGTGGTCTGACGTGAGCTGGCCATCGCCATCGGGTACCAGCGTGACCTGCGTGGGACGCACTTCACGGGCGAGTTCGATCAGGCCCGGATATGCGCCGCGTGCGGGTGCGAACGGGTTGCCCTCGATGTTGTATTCCACCCGCCCGCGCAGCAGGCCGGCCAGCGTACGTACGTCATCCGGGCGCACATGGCGCATGTCTGGTCGCGGATGCACGGTGAGACCGCCGCACCCTGCATCAATGCAGGTATTGGCAGCCGTGGCGATATCGGGTTCGTGTCCGCCACGCGAATTACGCAGGACGGCGATCTTGTTCAGATTAACGCTGAGAACGGTCATAGGACGCCTGAAAAAAAGCGCACGCCGAAAGCGGCGTGCGCAATGACTGTCGTCCCAGCATAACGCGCTACGTCCCTGTAGCGAACTTCCACGGCTTACAGAAATCAGACACAGTTCGCGAAGAAAAGGTTCAAGGCGCAGTTGTGAAGACGGCAGGCTCGCCGTTCATGAAGCGCACGGTTCGCGCAACGCCGCGCCAGGCCACCGATGCAACAAATCCGCGCCCCACTTCCAGCGAGCGCACGCACCATGCATCGGCCGGCGCAATTTCGCCGTCGAATTGTTCGGGAGCAGCGACGCCGCCTTCCATGCGAAACGATGCACGATGAAGGCCATAGGAAAGACCGCCGCCGTTTGCCTTCAGAACCGCTTCCTTGGCAGTCCACAAAGCAAGAAAACCGTCGAGTCGCTCCGGTTCATCGCGCGCGGAAAGCAGGACGAATTCGTCCGCTGAAAAGAATCGCTCGGCCAGTGCCAGCACGCGGGGTCGCGCACGCACCCGCTCGATGTCCACGCCCAGCTGAAACCCTGGTTCGCCCCGCCCCACCGCGAGTAATGCCTGGTCACCGCTATGCGACCAGCTGAAGGACAGATCATCGAACGGGGCTTCCAGCCAGGGCTTGCCGTGCGGTCCGCGTACGACGGAAAGCGAGGACGCATCGACAGATGCATAGGCCGCGAGCCAGGGACGAAACAACGCCTCGGCTGAAACGCCGTTCCATGGAACCTGCCAGATGTGTACGTCCGTGCCCAGCGAGGCAGCGGCAAGCGAAAGCGACGATGCGTCCATGGATGGGATGGTGAGGGGTGAGGCCTCGTCCGGCAAGACGTCCGTTGACGCACTAGAATGGATCGGGGACCACTGGGGAGCACCATGTGATTGCAGGCTGGCTACTGCTGCTCGTATCGCTTGTATATGTCGGACTGCTGTTCTGTGTCGCGTACGTCGGCGACCGCCGTCCGCTTTATCCCAGCAAGCCGCACCTGAGGCCCATCGTCTACAGCCTGGCGCTGGCCGTCTATTGCTCGTCCTGGACGTTCTACGGTGCGGTGGGCACGGCTGCGCGTGACGGCCTGGCGTATCTGCCCATTTATCTCGGCCCGCTGCTTCTGTTCGTGCTCGGGTTCGGACTCATCGAACGACTGGTCCTGGTTGCCCGACAGCGCAACATCACCTCCATCGCCGACTTCATCGCAGCACGCTTCGGCAAGTCACATGGGCTGGCCGCGCTCGTTGCCATCATTGCGGTGCTCGCCGTGGTGCCGTACATCGCGTTGCAGTTCAAGGCCGTGGCCATGTCATTCGGTGTGCTGGCCGATGTTGGTACGACGCACGCGTCATGGTGGCTTCGCGATACGGCGTTGTGGTGCGCTGCCCTCCTCGCCGTGTTTGCGATCCTCTTTGGTACGCGCACCATCGACGCCACTGAACATCATCACGGCATGATGCTGGCTGTCGCACTCGAATCGCTCATCAAACTTCTCGCGTTCGTAGCTATCGGTGTATACGCGTGGGTCAAAGGACCCGGCGCGGTTGAAACGCTGCGCGAGCCCCTGAATCAGATCGACCACGGCGGACTTCCGCCGGGTTTCATCGCGCAGACGCTGCTCGCCTTCTGTGCAATGTTCTGCCTTCCCAGGCAATTCCAGATCGGCGTCGTGGAGTGCGAAGACCCGCGAGATCTCCGCAAGGCGCGCTGGCTGTTTCCTGCCTACATGCTTCTGGTGATGCTCGCGGTGCTGCCCATTGTGAGTGCCGGCATGAGTATCCCGTCGGTTCGCAATGGCGCGGCGGATGCGTGGCTTCTGAATCTTCCACTCGCACTCGGCGACAACGCCGTCGCACTGCTCGCCTTTGTCGGCGGCTTCTCCGCAGCAACAGGCATGGTCATCGTCGCAGCTGTCGCGCTGTCCACGATGATAAGCAACGATCTGGTGATGCCCGCGCTGCTGCGCATTCGCGCGCTCAAACTTGAGCAACGCAGCGACGTTTCGCACATCGTGCTACGCGTACGGCGCGTGGCGATCATCGTGCTCGCAGCCATGGCGTATGCGTACTATCGCATCATCGCGGACGCGGAAAATCTGGCAGCCACAGGCCTTCTCGCATTCGCAGCCGTCGCGCAGTTCGCACCTGCCATTGTCTCGGCGCTGTACTGGCGTGGTGCGAGCCGCGTGGGTGTGTATGTTGGATTGCTGGCGGGTTTCACATGCTGGGCATATACGCTGCTTCTTCCGGCCATGACGCGTTCTGGATGGTTGCCTGGGACCTGGATGGAAGAAGGACCATTCGGGGCGTCGTGGCTCAAGCCGCAGGAGCTGTTTCATCTGAGCGGCTGGGACCCGGTCACGCACGGCACGTTCTGGTCACTGCTGCTCAACGTGGCGTGCCTCATCTTCATCTCGCTGCGTTTTCGTCCAAGCGTTGCCGAACGATTGCACGCTGCCATGTTCGTGGATCCTTATGTGCGTCTGGCATCCGGTGCGGGCGACTGGCGTGGTCGTGTGACGGTGCTTGATCTTGGCACCATCGCCGGGCGCATCGTCGGTGATCGCGTCACTGCCCGCGCGTTCGCCGAGTACGAACAGCGAAACACGGTCACGCTGCTTCCCAGCGATGCAGCCGATCGTCCCCTCATTCAATTCACCGAGCGTCTGCTTGCAAGTGCGGTGGGTGCAGCCAGTGCGCGCCGCATGCTGATGGGCGCACTGTCGGGAACCGGACTCGATATTGCTGAAGCCATGGCGCTGATGGACGAAGCATCGCAGGAGCTTCGCTTCAATCGCGAGTTGCTATCCACGACGCTTGAAAACGTGTCACAGGGCATCAGCGTGGTTGATGCAGACATGCGTCTGGTTGCATGGAACCGTCGCTATCTCGAACTGTTCGACTACCCCGAAGGCATGGTGTATGTCGGTCTTCCCGTTGCTGATCTGATTCGATGGAATGCCGAGCATGGGGAATGCGGTCCCGGTGAAGTGGACCAGCATGTGGAAAAGCGCATCGGCTACATGCGTGCTGGCTCGCCGCATCTGTTCCAGCGTATCCGCCCGGATGGCACGGTGATTGAAATGCGCGGTCGTGCGCTACCCGGTGGCGGATTCGTCACAACGTTCACGGACGTCACGGCGTACAAGCATGCGGAGCAGGCGCTCATCGATGCGAATGAAACGCTTGAGCAACGTGTTGACGTGCGCACCGCCGAACTCTCCGAAGCGCTGACCGCCACCGCGCTCGCCCGTCGCGAAGCCGAAGCGGCCAACGCGTCGAAGACGCGCTTTCTCGCCGCGGCGAGCCACGATCTTCTGCAACCGCTCAATGCCGCACGACTCTTTACGTCCGCGCTTCGTCAGCATCCTGGTCTGGATACCGAGGCTGCGCAGCTGGCTGAGCGTATCGACGCGTCGTTTCGCGCCGCGGAAGATTTGCTGGACGCACTGCTGGACGTGTCGCGACTGGATGCCGGCAGCTATCGCCCGGAAGTTTCTCCCTTCGCGCTGGCGGATTTGTTCGACTCGTTGAAACAGCAGTTTGCGGTAGTGGCGGAACAACGAGGTCTATCGCTTCGCGTTGTTGCCTGCGGCTTGTCCGTCCGAACCGACGCGCAGTTGCTTCGCCGCATTCTGCAAAACTTCATTTCCAACGCGCTTCGCTATACGCAATCAGGCGGCGTGCTACTCGGTGTCCGACGTGACGGAGGCCAACTTCGCATTGAAGTATGGGACAGCGGTCCAGGCATCGCGGACGAGCAGCAGGCACGCATCTTCGGCGAGTTCCAGCGACTGGAACGTCCCTCGCCGTGGGGCGAGAAAGGGCTCGGTCTGGGGTTGTCCATCTGTGAGCGACTGGCGGGAATTCTCGGTCACTCGCTGGGCCTGCGTTCTCACGTGGGGCACGGAAGCTGTTTCAGCATCACGGTTCCGCGCACTGCCAGCGTGGCGCGCAAGCGTGCGCAACCGATGGCGCGACCCGGCGGTGAACAGTTGCCACTGACGGTACTGTGCCTGGACAACGACGAGTCGATCCTGGAAGGCATGGCCGCGCTACTGGGCCGGTGGGGTGTCGATTGCCGCGTTGCACTGACCATCGACGATGCGCTGCATGTCCTCAACGAAACGAGCGTCGACCTCATCCTTGCCGACTATCATCTTGGCGAGGGCATGGATGGTCTTCAGGGACTTCAGTATCTGGCCTCACACGTCGCCTCCATGCCACCTGCCGCGATGGTCACAGCAGACGGAAGCTCGGAATTGAAGCAGCGCGCGCGGGCACTTGGTTACCCGTTGTTACACAAACCGGTCAGGCCCGCCGCACTGCGCGCCATGCTGGTCGCGTTGGTGAAACGATCCGGTGCCCCCGCAGCCTGAGTTCAGCCGGGCGGCAGCGTCATGCCTGGCAGCGCTTCCTTCTCCACATCCAGATGGCTGGCAGCCAGCGCGACCTGCGTGCGATTGGATACGCCGAGCTTTCGCATGATCGCGGTCATGTGTGCCTTGACCGTGGCTTCGGATACACCGAGATCGTAGGCGATCTGTTTGTTGAGCAAGCCTTCCGCGATCATGTTCAACACGCGGAACTGCTGGGGCGTGAGAGAAGCCACGCGCGCGGCAACGTTCGCTTCGTCGGCCACCAGTTCAATGTTGCCGCCGAGTAGCTGATGCGGCAGCCAGACATCACCATCCAGCACTGCACGCACGGCCTGCACGATGTCGTCGACTGCGGCGGACTTCGGAATATAGGCAGACGCGCCGTGCGCCAGGGCGCGTCGCGCCACCTGCGCCTCTTCATGGCCCGACACCACAATCGTCGGCAAACCCGGATACTGGCCTCGGATGTGAGCAAGCGCGGAATAGCCGCGCGCTCCGGGCATATGCAAATCCATCAGCAACAGATCAGCGTCTGGTTGCGCCTCCACCAGGGCAAGCAGCGCATTCACACTGTCTGCCGTGTGCACGGTAGCACCTGGCAATGCCGCGAGCACTGCGCGTTGCAGTGCATCGCGGAAAAGCGGATGGTCGTCGGCAATCAGTACGTCGGGCATGGCTTGAGTTTCGTCGTTACCACGTAAAGAAAATGCAGACGGATCGAGGTTTCAATCGTTTACTTGATCAGTCGCTCATCGACCAGATTCCTGACCACCGACGGGTCGGACAACGTGGAGATGTCGCCAAGCTGATCCGGCTGGTTCTCGGCGATCTTGCGCAGGATGCGGCGCATGATCTTTCCCGAGCGCGTCTTGGGAAGTCCCGGTGCCCACTGAAGGTGATCGGGTGCGGCAATGGGACCAATCTCCTTGCGCACACCGGCGATCAGTTCCTTCAGCAACGCCTCGTCACCCACCACGCCGGCAGTAAGTGTCACGAACGCATAGATGCCCTGACCCTTGATGTCGTGCGCGCAGCCGACCACAGCCGCCTCGGCGACTTTCGGATGTGCCACCAGAGCGCTTTCCACTTCGGCGGTGCCGATGCGATGACCTGACACATTGATGACGTCATCCACGCGACCGGTGATCCAGTAGTAGCCGTCTTCATCCCGCCGTGCGCCGTCTCCGGTGAAGTAGCTGCCCGGGTAGGTCTTGAAGTACGTGTCGATGAAGCGCTGGTGATCGCCATATACCGTTCGCATCTGCGCCGGCCAGGAATCGGTGATGATCAGATTGCCGCTGCACGCGCCGTCCTGCACCTTCCCCTCCGTATCTACAATGGCCGGCTTGATGCCGAAGAACGGCAGCGTGGCTGAGCCCGGCTTGGTGTCGATGGCGCCCGGCAGCGGCGAGATGAGTATGCCGCCGGTCTCGGTCTGCCACCACGTATCCACGATGGGGCAACGCTCGCCGCCGACCACACGCCAATACCAGTTCCAGGCCTCCGGATTGATCGGCTCGCCCACTGTGCCCAGCAGGCGAAGCGACGCGCGGGAGGTCTTTTTCACCGGCTCGTCGCCTTCGCGCATGAGGGCGCGGATGGCCGTAGGTGCCGTATAGAAAAGCGTGACCCTGTGCTTGTCCACCACCTGCCAGAACCGGCTGAAATCCGGATAGTTCGGCACGCCGTCGAACATCACTACCGTCGCGCCGTTGGCCAGCGGGCCATACACCACGTAGCTGTGGCCGGTGATCCAGCCCACATCGGCGGTGCACCAGTACACGTCGTCTTCGCGCAAGTCGAAAATCAGCTCATGCGTCAGGCTGGTATAAACCAGATAGCCGCCACTGGTATGCAGCACGCCCTTGGGCTGACCTGTTGAGCCCGATGTGTACAGCGTAAACAGCGGGTCCTCCGCGTTCATCGGTTCCGGCGGACAATCGGTGGACTGGCCTTCCATCAGGGTGTGATACCAGCGATCGCGCGGCTGCTGCATGCCGATGGCGCCACCGGTACGGCGCACGACCACCACCGTTTCCACGCTGTTGGTGCGCGGGCGTGTAAGTGATTCATCCACGTTGGCCTTCAGCGGAATCCGCTTGCCACCCCGGCACCCTTCATCGGCGGTGATGATGAGCTTGGCCCCGGAGTCAGCAATGCGGCCGGCCAGCGAGTCAGGAGAGAAGCCGCCAAATACCACCGAGTGAATGGCGCCGATGCGGGCGCACGCCAACATGGCGACGGCGGCCTCCGGAATCATCGGCAGGTACACGACAACGCGGTCGCCCTTGCAGACACCCAGGTTGCGCAGCGTGTTGGCGAACTGGCAGACCTCGGCGTGCAGTTCCTTATAGGAAATGCTGCGTGATTCACCCGGGTCGTCGCCCTCGAAGATGATGGCCGTCTTGTCGCCCCGCTCGGCGAGGTGACGGTCCAGGCAGTTCGCCGACACGTTGAGCACGCCGTCTTCAAACCAGCGGATGTGCAGGTCGTCCGGTGCGAACGACACATCCTTGATCCGGGTGGGCGCCTTGATCCAGTCCACCCGCTGGGCCATCTCCTTCCAGAAACCATCCGGATCACTCACCGACTGCGCATACATGCGCTGGTAGTCGTCTTTGCGGATACGCGCCTGGGCGGCGAAGGCGGGATCGACCGGGTGTTTCTCGGACATGCGGGCTCCTGCGAACTCTGATGCTGGGATGTGTTGAGGCGGCAATACGGCAGTGTAGCGTTGCCGCGTCGCGCGGAGGGTGTGCAAGGCTACGACTTTGGTCGAGGTTCGACCTTTGGCGAATGGTCTGGGCGGGCCCGCGTGGTCATGCTCGGCTCGCCAATGGTTGGGGAGACCATGATGAAGACGAACGCAGTCGGCGGCCGGAAGGCTATCGCCTTGAGTATCGCCTGTGCCTTGATGCTGCCACTGGCGGCCCACGCACAATCCACCAGCACCCGCGAAGCGCAACTGGAAACACGCGTCAATCAGCTGGAACAGCAGCTCGCTGAATTGAAGGCGATGATCCAGGAACAGAAAGCCGCCACCGCCCAGGCCACAGCCACGGCTCAGGCGGCGCAGACGCAGGCCCAGCAGACCCAGACGCGTGTCGACACGGTGGCGGCCACGCCAGCCTCCTCAAGCAAGCCTGTTTTCAGCAGTTCGCCGGGCGTATCGGTGGCACTGCATGGCTTCATCAATGCCACGGCCTTCAGCCAGAGCAAAAACTACACCTACGGCAACGGCCAGAACGCGCAGTACCCGATCCCGGGCAACACAGGCGCCGTCAACAATTCGCTGAGTGGCGTGGATGTGCGCAACACGCGTTTCTGGCTGGATTTCAGCGGCGCAAAGTTCGCCGGCGACTGGACCGGCGGCGGCCGTATCGAAATGGACTTCTTCGGCGGCTTCAATGGGACTGGTGCCTACGCGCAGCAGCAGCCCATCAATCGCCTGCGGCAGGCCTATATGGACCTGACCAACGCGGAGACCGGAAGCACCGTTCGCATTGGCCAGCAGTGGGATCTTCTGTTCCCCCTGGAAACGACTCCGACGTCACTGTCGCACGTGGCATTCCCGCTGGGTTACGGCACCGGCATCATCGGCTGGCGCTTCCCGGGTGTGGTGTGGATGCAGGACCTCAACCATGGCAGCGACGGCCCGAAATGGCGTCTGGACCTCGGTGCATTTGAAGGCTCATGGAATGGTCCGGGTCTGACCACCAATTATCTCACTGCGGGCAACGCTGGCTTCAAGCCGCAGATCGAAGCGCGGCTGGGTGTTCGCGACAAGACCTGGATGGTGTTCGCCGCCGCGCACTACAGCAAGGTGGACCTGCACGGTGTAGACGGCGAAACCGTGACGCCGATCGAAAGCAACATCAAGAGCACGGCATACGAAGTGGGCGGCATGTGGTCGCCCGGCCAGTGGGTATTCAAGGGCCTGGTGTACACCGGCACCGCCATTGGTCAGTTGTTTGGCGACCTTTCGCAGTTCGGCGACATCAAGGACAAGGGCGGATACCTGCAGGCGGGTTACAAGTTCACGCCGAACTGGAGCGCTTACGCCTTCTATTCGCAGAGCAAGCCCGATTCGGACGACGTGGTGCGCTGGTTGAACCGTGGCTCCACCGGGCTCCTGAAGAACCGCCAGGCGGCGTTGAGTCTGCAGTACTCGGCCGGCGCCTACGACTTCAGCGTGGAATGGATCCACGCCAACCTTACTTCCACCACCAACGGCATCAACCGTTCGAAGACGTCGGGTAACGAATTTACCCTCAACGGCAACTACAAGTTCTGAGCGAGGGGAAACGCATGTCCACGACCGTCAGCAGTTTGCCAGGCGCGAAGCCCATTGGCTCCAGCCACAAGCGCGTGATCTTCGCGTCCAGCCTCGGTACCGTCTTCGAATGGTATGACTTCTATCTTTACGGCTCGCTTGCCGCACTGATCGGCAAGCAGTTTTTTACCGGCCTCAATGAAACCAGCCAGTTCATCTTCGCGCTGCTGGCGTTCGCCGCGGGTTTTGCCGTGCGCCCGTTTGGTGCCATCGTCTTCGGGCGCGTGGGCGACCTGATCGGCCGCAAGTACACCTTCCTGGTCACCATTGTGATCATGGGCACCTCCACGTTCCTGGTGGGCGTGCTTCCCGGTTACAACACCATAGGCATGGCAGCGCCCGTGCTTCTGATTCTTCTGCGCTTGCTCCAGGGGCTGGCGCTTGGTGGCGAATATGGCGGTGCAGCCACTTATGTGGCCGAACACGCGCCTGCCGGCAAACGCGGCCTGTACACAAGCTTCATTCAGATCACCGCGACCTTTGGGCTGTTCCTTTCGCTATTGGTGATTCTGGGGTCGCGTCTTGGACTGGGTGATGAGGCCTTTCAGGCGTGGGGATGGCGCATTCCGTTCCTGATTTCTGCCGTACTGGTCGGCGTCTCGGTGTATATCCGCATGCAGTTGCACGAGTCGCCGGTGTTCCAGCAGATGAAGGCGGAGGGCAAGGGCTCCAAGGCGCCGCTGACTGAAGCATTTGGTCAGTGGAAGAACCTGAAGCTGGTGATCCTTGCGCTGTTTGGTGCGACGGCCGGGCAGGCGGTGGTCTGGTATACGGGGCAGTTTTACTCGTTGTACTTCCTGACCCAGAGCCTGAAGGTGGATGGCACCACAGCCAATCTGCTCATTGCGGTGGCCTTGCTGATCGGCACGCCCTTCTTCGTTTTCTTTGGCTGGCTTTCTGACCGCATTGGCCGCAAGACCGTGGTACTTGCCGGTTGCCTCCTGGCAGCGGCGACGTATTTCCCGATCTTCAAGGGACTGACGCATTACGGCAATCCCGCCATTGAAGCGGCCGCGGCTGCGGCGCCGGTCAAAGTCACCGCTGACCCGAACGCATGCAGCTTCCAGTTCGATCCGGTGGGCAAGAAGACCTTCACCAGCTCGTGCGACGTGGCCAAGAGCCTGCTGGCCAAAAAGGGCATCCCGTATTCCAATGTTGATGCACCTGCCGGCAGCATCGCCACCGTGACCATTGGCGACGAGGTGATCGAATCCTTTGAAGGTGGCTCGCTCGACAAGGCAACCTTCACGGCAACGAACAAGCAGTTCACCGACAAGGTGAATGCTCAGCTGACCACCGCGGGCTATCCGGAGAAAGCAGACCCGTCGAAATCCAACTACCCGATGCTGGTGATCCTGCTGGCCATCCTGGTGATCTACGTCACGATGGTCTACGGCCCTATTGCGGCCTGGCTGGTGGAAATGTTCCCCACCCGCATCCGTTACACCTCGATGAGCCTGCCGTATCACATCGGAAACGGATGGTTCGGCGGGTTCGTGCCCACCATCGGATTCATGCTGGTCGCCTGGAAAGGCGACATCTACTACGGCCTCTGGTATCCCATCGGCGTTGCCCTGATGACCTTCGTGATCGGCCTTCTCTTCGTGCGCGAAACCAAGGACGTGGCTATCGACCACTGAGCCTCAGGGAAGCACGAAATCACGCGGCTGGATGGGTGCCGGAAGATCGGTATCTCCCAGCAGCGAGAGCAGGTTGATCTCCACGTTGCGGCTCATGGCATCCAGGGGAAGATCGTTGGGCATCAGGTCGAAGGGATCTTCGATCTGATCGCCCAGCGCATCCAGTCCAAAGAACGTGTAAGCCAGCACACCCACCACCAGGGGCGTGGTCCAGCCCATCGTTCCGACCAGGCAGAACGGCAGCAGAAAACAGTAGATGTGCACTGTCCGGTGCAGCAGCAGAATGTACGCGTAGGGAATCGGCGTGCCCTGGATGCGCTCGCAGCCGCCAAGCACATACGACAATCGGCTGATCTGTGCGTCGATGGAAGCCAGCAGTATCGGGTCCACTGCCGTCTGTTTCGCGGTTCCCGTGTATGCGCGGCCCAGCTGACCCAGCACCGTGTTCGGCCGGTTGGGTGTCGCCAGCGCGTCTGCCGCTTCGTCCGCGCTGAGCCAGCGTGAAAGGTCATCGGTGGGGTCCGATCCACGCAGGTGATGGCGAAGGGCGTGGGTGAATGCGATCAGTCGATAGACGAGCTGGCGCCGCGTTGGCTCGTCCTGATCTGCCAGGAAGCCAAGCGTCTGCCGCGTGAGGTTTCGCGTCACGATGATCAGTTCGCCCCAGAGCGTGCGTGCATCCCACCAGCGTTGATATGCCACCGTGTTGCGGAAACCCAGGAAGATGGCCAGCGTAAGGCCCATCAGCGTGAGCGGCGCTGCACTGAGGCCGATGTGCAGGGAAAACGCGTAGCCATTGAGCACCACCACCAGCAGGGAAAACAGGATGGTGTAGAGCACGCGCGGCCAGATCACAGGGATGATTGACCCCTTCAGCGCGAAAAGCAGGGAGGCAACGGACGGCGTGCGGGTACGGGCGATCATGGCGGGCTCGCGGCTAACGATGTGGACATTCTACGCCCCGGCGATTCATCGAACCTGGCCGGTCAACGTCGGTAGGCAAGCCGTGGCGCCGTTCGCAGGACTTGAGACGCAGCCGGATTATGCTCGAGCCATGTCCGAGCCACTCCCCACCACGCGCGTCATCAAGGGCCGCGGCGCCGCCTCCAATCCGGAAGGCCGCTTCGAGCGCATTCGCCACCAGGCTGAAGACGACGGCTGGCTGCGCGAGCCAGCCGAACCCGTTCGCGTCGAAACCAGCGTGCGGGAAGAACGGGCGCGAAGCGTCATCAGCCGCAACGATTCGCCGGACATCCATTTCGATCAGGCACTTAACCCTTACCGGGGATGCGAGCACGGGTGCGTGTATTGCTTCGCCCGTCCATCGCACGCGTACCTCAACCTCTCGCCCGGTCTCGACTTCGAAACCAAGATCTACGCCAAGACGAATCTGGCCGAGGTGCTGCTGGGCGAGCTGACCAAGCCGTCTTATGTGTGCAAGCCGATCAACATCGGCAGCAACACCGATCCTTACCAGCCGGTGGAGAAGCACTGGCGCCTGACCCGTGCGGCGCTCCAGTTGCTGCACGATACCGGGCATCCGTGCACCATCGTGACCAAGAATGCGCTGGTGGAGCGCGACCTTGATCTGCTGGAGCCCATGGCTGCACGCAATCAGGTTCAGGTATTCGTTTCGATCAACTCGCTGGACAACCGCCTGGCGGCGCGCCTTGAACCCCGGGCCAGTGCACCACACCGTCGCATCCAGGCCATTCAGAACCTTGCCGACCATGGCATCCCGGTGGGCGTACTGGTGGCGCCCATCATTCCGGCGCTCAACGAGCGCGACATCGAAGCCATCCTTGAACAAGCCGCGCAGGCTGGCGCCCGTTCGGCGGGTTATACCGTCCTGCGTCTTCCGCATGAGCTCAAGGGCCTGTTCCGTGAATGGCTGGACGTCCATGTGCCCGACAAGGCATCGCACGTGATGAGTCTGGTGCAGCAAATGAACGGCGGGCGCGACTACGATTCCAACTTTGCCACGCGCATGCGCGGGCAGGGCGTCTTTGCCGACCTGCTGAAGAACCGCTTCGAAATCGCATCGCGCCGTTTCGGATTGAACCGCGCACGCGAAACGGTGCTGGACACCTCGATGTTCGTGCCGCCACGGGTGGCTTCGCCGCAAGGCGAATTGTTCTGAATAGCCGGACAGCGCGCTGCTGAGGTGCCCTGTCCGCGGACGATATACCTTGTCCGCGGACACGGATCTTGCGGACACATGCGCGTGTCGTTCCCTCTAAGTTATTGAAACAGAACAGTCCCGTGGACTACCGGGCGATGGCACGGAGCTTGCCAACGCCTTGCATGGGGGATGTCGGTTTCTGCTCGATATGAACGGGCGAGCGGCGGCGCCTGCGTTCATACAAGGAGCCCGATGGCATGTTTGGTTATTACCTGGAGCTCGCGCTGCGCAGTCTGAAGCGCAACAAGGTACTTACGACCTTGATGGTGCTGGCCATCTCGGTTGGTATCGGTACCAGCATGACCACGCTTACGGTCATGCATCTGCTGTCACGCGATCCGCTGCCGGGCCGCAGCGCGCAGATTTTTTATCCGCAGGTGAACCCGGATATCACGTATCCCAATCGGGTCAATCCTCCCGACGTCATGGACTACCGTTCGGCGATGGATCTGTGGAGTGCGCATCGCGCCGACAGGCAAACACTGATCGTCGACAGCGAACTGAAGGTGCGGGCACCGGAAACCACGCTTCCTCCCATGATGAAGAGCATGCTGTCCACGACGACGGACTTCTTCTCCATGTTCAATGTGCCGTTTCAATATGGCGGTGCGTGGAGCGAGGACGACGACACAAAGCACGCGCGCGTGGTGGTTATTTCCGCCGATCTGAACGGTAAGCTCTTCGCGGGTGCGAACAGTGTGGGCCGGACGATTCGCCTGCGTGACACCGACGTGCGCATCGTGGGCGTTCTGGCTCCCTGGCGGCCATCGCCGCTGTTCTACATGGTACGCGGCGGAAGCTTCGCTCATGGAGATACAGCGGACTTCTACAGCAAACCGCACGAGGTGATGACTCCACTTACCAGCGGCCTGGAGATCAACGACGGCCACTTCCAGCAGTACACCTGCTGGCGTGTGCCCGACACGCCGGGTCATCTGGTTAACTCGCCATGCGAGTGGGTGACGCTGTGGGTACAGATCAATGATCCGGCGAAGGTGAGCGCCTATCGCCAGTTTGTGGCCGACTACGCGCAACAACAGAAGACGATCGGACGCTTCAACAGCACGTTGACGCGCATGTTCAGCATGCCGGAGTGGATGGAGTACAACCGCATTGTGCCGAGCGATGTGCGTCTGCAAACATGGCTCGCCTTTGCCTTTCTCACCATCTGCCTGTTCAACACCGTGGGACTGCTTCTCGCGAAATTCCTGCGGCGCAGCGGCGAGATCACCGTGCGTCGGGCGCTTGGCGCAACACGGCGAGCCGTGATTGCGCAGTGTCTGGTCGAGGCGGGAATGATCGGACTGCTGGGCGGCCTGGGCGGCTGGGTGCTGACGTTGCTTGGTCTGTGGTGGGTGCGGCAGCAGCCGGTTGCCTATGCGGACCTCGCGCATCTGGATGTTTCGATGTTCGTGGTGACCTTTGTTCTTGCCGTTGTGGTGAGTCTCCTGGCCGGCGCCATACCTGCGGTGCGCGCGGGCGGTGTGGCTCCGGCCATGCATTTGAAGACGTTGTGACGGGACGCGACGACATGCAGATCAAACCCATTCTCTCGGCTCTGCGTCATCACCGCCTGGCCACCACGCTGATTGCACTCCAGATCGCTCTGGCCTGCGCCGTGTTGTGCAACGCATGTTTTCTGATCGCCAATCGCTGGCATGCCATGGAACTGAGCAGTGGTATCAACGAATCATCGTTGGCGCTACTAAGCATCACCGGGTACGACGAGACCCAGGCGAAAGATATCAATGCGCGCGTTATCGCAGGGCTACAGTCCATCCCGGGCATGAAGTCAGTGAGTGCCATCAATGCCGCGCCGTTTGCGAGGCAAGCGGGGGTGGCCGGTGTCACACTTGATCGCGAAGAGAAGCGTAACGGTGGCGTGGTGGACTTCTACGTATCCGGCCCCGGCACATGGGAGGCGCTGGGGCTGAAGCTGATCGCGGGCGAGGCGCCAAAGCCGGACGACTACGGCCCGATCGACAGCTTCGTGCCGGCGAACGCCAACGTTCTGGTGACCGGAACCCTTGCACAACATTTCTGGCCAGGCGCCAACCCGCTTGGCAAAGAATTCTGGGTCGACAAGTTTCACTTCCGGGTCACCGGAGTGGTCGAGCATCTGGCTACCGCACAGCCGGGCGGCCGGGGACCGGAAAGCGTGGACTGGTCCGTGTTCACGCCCGCACAGCCGGGGACGGCATTCTCGGGAACCTATCTCCTTCGTGCCGATCCTGCCGATATCTCGCGCGTGTTGCGCGACGCCAGCAATGCGATAGCAACCATTGTTCCTGAAGCCGTGCTTGATCGGGACAACACGAAAACCATCGCGGATTTCCGCCACGACTACTTTCGAAGTGATCGCGCGATGGCTCGCATTCTTGTCGGCGTGATCGTGTCGCTGCTATTGGTGACCGCACTGGGTATCGTTGGGCTGGCGAGCTTCTGGGTCGACCGACGCCGCAAGCAGATCGGTATTCGCCGCGCTATCGGTGCAACACGTGGAGACATCCTCCGCTACTTCCAGCTCGAAAATCTGCTGATCGTGACCTTTGGTGTCGTGCTGGGCGTGGCGGCTGCGTATGTGCTCAATGATGTGCTGATGCGCTACTACGAACTACCGCGCCTGCCGGTGGCGTACCTGGTGGCAGGTGCGTGTGTGCAGTGGATACTTGGCCAGCTCGCTGTCCTTGGCCCGGCCATTCGCGCAGCAGCCGTGCCGCCCGTGGTTGCAACACGATCCGTATGATCGCCATCACCACCGGGAGCGCAAGCTTCCGGTGGTGATGATGAGTCGCTATTCGCGGAAGTTCGTTTACAGTTCGTCGGTAGAGCGGAAGCCAAGCCTCTGCTTCACTCGCGCGGACGTGGTTGTTGCAGCCGTCGCGCCGATCACCCGGATATTCTGCGACAGCGCGTATTCGATGAACGCCTGCAAAGCACGTTGCCCGGCGCCGCGAATGGCCTGGGCTGAGTAGGGACGAAGCAGGCTGGCAGGGGCCGACACACTGAACTCGACTTCTGCACGTAGTGCGTTCTGGTAAACATTTGCCAGAAGTAGCGAAACGATTCTTCCACGGTGACGCACAGCAACGACGACGTGGGTATTCCTCCGATCGTTCAGGTCGAGATAAAAGTTTCGACTGATGCCCTCGCCATTGAGCCAGTCATTATTATCCGCCGTTCGCGGAACAACGTCCTGCTGCACCGGAAACCAGCTCAGAAGCTGACTCTGTATATCGGCGATCTGATCCGTCTGGAGATCCCGCATCACCTCTACAGTGAACGCATCGTCCGTCGGTTCCCAGTGGTCATTGGACCATGTTCGGGGGCGAACCTCCGGATAGGCTTCGCGAAAGCTGTCCACCGACATGCCAGAAAGCTGCATTTCGTATTCGCCGATGGCGTTGGCAGGATTCGGTGCCGGCAGCACTACGTCTGAGAAGGTCACTGATGCTGAATACAGAGACGATGCCGTGCGCAGATCCTGCTCAAGAGCATGCATGGCACGACCGCCGGCTTCGTTGGCCTGCTGCTGAGCGGACCTTACCGCGTTGATCAACTCGTTATGAACCTGATCGGTTCCACCCACGATTCCCGTGAAACCGCTGCGCAGAATATTCCGTATCACACGATTGAACACGGTCGGATTGAAGTCGTAATCCATCAGGATCAGATACGGCGTCAGCACGTCAAGGACCATGAAGACGCAATCATCTCCTGCCGACCGCTTCTTTCGATTTGAGAACACATTGCCGAGAGGCACATTGCACGAGACGCTGGCAGCGTGCCCGGCGTACGGATCTCTGCCGTGGGTCAGGGTCAGATTTGCCAGCGACCATTCAAGCTCTTTGGCTTCTGGCATGGAGATCCCTTTCCCGGTGCCAGCGCGACTTCCCTCGTCTCCGGCCACATGCGTAAGTACGTTCTTGATGAGGTCGCACGGTGTGTTCAACAGCTTGTTTGCAATGGCCATCAAGGGGAAAAGACACTCCAGCTGATAGCCGTGGATGGAACGCTTCCCGCGAAGTACCTCATTCTTCCGCATCGCGAACGACACCTGCCCGATACGCAGCGTGCCAAGATCAGCACGATTGTCGATGCTGAGAATATTGGGAAGATCTCCGGGGGAGGCGCCGGTGGCATCGCCGGAGGTGGCGGTGTAGATGGGACTGGACGTCACGTAGTTGTGGTCGCCATCGGTGCCGACCAGCTGGATGGAGTCTATGTTGTTTGACGTGACTTCAAATGCGACAGATACGTGAGCGACGCGATTGCCCCATGTCTCGGTGAAGAGTACGTCTCCCTCGGAGGCAGGATTCGCGGCGCGCCGCCGTATGGTCGCCTGGCCGTGGTCGAACGTTGCAACGAGGTGATCGTTGAGATCGAATGTGAATACGCGCTCGTCCTGCCGGGGAAACGACAAAGCGAATGTTTTTATATCGTCCGACTTCTTTGAATTGTCGTAAAGACGGTCGATAAACACGGTTTCTGTCGCCTTGATCTCGTGAAGGCCATCAAGTGCCTGGTGCGTTTTCGCGTATGCCGCAAACGAAGCGACAGCAACGCATGCGCCTGCCAGAAGGGCGGACAGGCGGCGTCGTGAAGCCGTAGGTCTTGTTGTGATGATGTCCATATCCCTCTCGTTCCGAATGATGTGATTGCATGGAAACACCATCGGAACCGTCATGGTTTCGATGGCGATAATCGCTAAAGCTCGTCTTCGTGCCTGAACCCGAAGCGGAATTTCACCTCAGCCGATACATGCGTCGCGGCATTTGTGGTGATCACGCGGGCGCCGTAACCCAGAGAGTGGTCAATGAACTGTTGAAGAGCCCGCTGGCCGCCGCCACGAATCGCTTCGGTCGTATAAGGCACTCGCAGGCTGGTGGGTGCAGAGACCGCGTAGTAAAGATGCGAGTACGGAGAACCGTTCGCGATGCCGCCCTGCAACAGGTTCACAATGCGTCCCTGGTAGCGAACGATCACAATCACATCGTTCTCGTCCGGAGTGTCCAGATCATTTTCCATGGCGTGCGCAATGCGTGATCCCGATAGAAGCAGCGAATTCTCACCCGTCAGGCCCCTGTCCAGCTGGATGGCGGGATACCAGTCACGGAGTGTGTTCTGCACCATCGTGATTTGATCGCGCGACGGGTTTCTCACCACCTCGGTTGTGAAGAAGTCATTCGCATGCACCCAACGCTGACCGTTCCAGGTTCGCGGCATCACTTCCGGGTACTGCGCGCGAAACTGTGCCTGCGTATAGGCGCCCAGTTGAAGTTCATAGGTACCCAATGCGTGAGACACCCCCGCCGGGGCGCTGGGAACCACCTCCTGAAACGTCAGGGTAGATGCGTGAAGAGTTGATGCCGTGCGGAGTTCCTCGGCCAGTTCACTTGCGGCACGACCCTGGCCAGCGCTGGCTCGGGCCTGTGCGGCAAAGACCGCGTCGATCAACTCGGTTTCGACATCGGGGTTCTGTACGTCCAGGCCAGTTGAGCGGGTCGCAAGAATGGTTTGCACGACCTGGCCGAATGTCTCCCTGTCAAAGTCGTAGTCCATGAGAATCAGGTACGGCGTGAGGACGTCGAATACCTCGAAGACGCAGTCGTTGTCCGGTGCGCGCTTTTTTCGGGTCGAGAACACGGCGCGTAGTGGTACATGGCATGACTCGCTCGCCGCGTATCCCACGTAAGGATCTCTTCCGTGCGTCAGCGTGAGATCCGTCAGCCGCCATTCGAGCTCCTTTCCGTCGAACGCTGGCTTCGGCGTATTCGTGCCACTGATGTTTTCGTTATAGCCGTGGACCGGCGTCAGCACTTCCTTGATGAGATTGCACGGTGTGTTCAGAAGCTTGTTGGCAATGGCAAGAAGCGGAACCAGACATTCCAGCTGATAGGCATGTAGCGACCGCGTGTTGCGAAGATGAACATTTGCACGGGTATCGAACGACACGCGATGAACCTGCAACGTGCCACGGTCGGCATCGTTGTCGATGGCCACAATGTTTGGCAGGTTGCCTGGCGTGTCGTGCCCTTGTGCGGCGGTGGCTACCGTGTAGATCGGACTTGCGTTTACATAGTTGTGCTGCTCGTCGGTTTCGATCAGCTGGATGGCGTTCACGTCATCGGGCATCACCTCAAAGGCGATGGCCGCCTGTGTGGCATGTTCGGATAGCCGAGCCTCGTAGAGCATCTGGCCTGCGACGTTGGTTCCGGCGTTGCGCCGGATGATGGCGGCTTTGCCCCGGTTGAACTTGGCGATCAGGTGATCGTTGAGTTCGAACGAAAAAACCCGGTCATCCTGCCGGTTGAACGAAAACACGAACGTCTTGATGTCGTCCGATTTTTTTGAGTTGTCGTAGACCTTGTCCACGTAAATGATCTTGCTGCCCGTAATGGCCAGGCTGCCGGAGCCGGCATCGCTCGTCTGTGCCAGGGCCAGCGGGCTTGCGAAGACAAGCGAAAGGGCCGCGAGGAAGATCGGGATGCGCTGGTTGCAGCGTGCCGGGCGAGAAGGTTTTGCGATATCCATATCGGAATTCCGTGTGGGAGAAGGCGACTGTTCGCTGCTGATCGGACGGGCTCCGGCCAGCGGTGTATGACGCTCTTTCCCACGCGGGATGTCTGTATGAATCCATTGCTTAATGCGGGGCGAAGATCGACAGTCTTCGTAAACGCATTCTGACGAGGAGCCTGTCCGCCAAGGACAGCAGGCTCGTTGCAAGGGTGAGTCTGCAAGCAGTCCGTGCGAAGCGCAGCTCTGACGCCTACCGGCAAGCATCCTGTCGCGAGCAAATCACTTCCACACATACGGGTATAAAAAAAGGCGCACGGATTGCTCCGTGCGCCTTTCGTGGTAGTGCGAGTCTTTCGACTTACTGGAACGTCTTCTCCAGACCGAACGTGACCGACTGGTTGTCGCGCGTGGTGTTGTCGAGCAGGTTCTGATATTCGAAGCGGATCAGCCAGCCGCGCAACATCTGCAACTGGATGCCGGCACCCAGCAGCATGTGGTTGTGCGACTGGTCCAGCAGGCTGGCGCGATACACCGGGCCGCTCAGCAGATCGGCATAGCGCATCGTGGCATCGCTGGAGCCCTGGAAGTCGTGCTGGTACTCGGCACGCAGCCTCGGCAACCAGATGCCGTAGTCGCGCTTGGCAGCCCACTCAAGACGCACGCCCAGGCTTCCCGTGGTGGTCTTCACCGTCTGGCCGTCGTAAGACAGCGCATACAGGTTGTCACCGTGTTCGGTGTACGGGTCCAGCGTGGCGTGAGCGATGTCCAGGCGCCCGTACGGCGACACCAGCATGTCATCGGCGCGGTGCTCGTAGCCCAGGGCAAACGATCCGAACCACTGCTTGCCATCGCGGCTGCCCTGCACGCGGCCACCGGTTTCGGTCACGTAGCGGCGGGCATCAAGCTGCAGCCACTGGTAACCGATCAGCGCATCGGCATACATCGAGCCGTTCGGGTGGTAGCTGCTGTAAAGAGCGACGTTGTAGCTGTCGATCTTGCTGCGGCTGCCGTTGCGGCCCACGTCGGTATTGTCGTGACCGTAGCCGACGCCACCACCCACCGTGAACTCGTTGCTCAGACGCTTGTCGGCGCCTACCGAGAGACCCGAGGTGGTGAAGTCCGTGCCGTTTGCGGACGTACCCGGCGTGCTGCGACCGAAGTTCACCGCACCGCCGGTCCAGATGGACAGGTCACCGGGCAGCGAACCATCGGCTGCGGTGCCGCTCTTTGCGCGGGCCAGCGAGGTGTCGTCCGGTTGCACCAGGTAGCGGCGGTTGTTGTCTTCCTTGTCGTTCTTCAGGGCCAGCATCGGATCGCGGGTATCACGTGCGCCCGCCGAGCTGAAGCTGATGCCGTTGTTGAACACGCCCATGGCGGCGCCGTCGTGCAGGCTTTCCAGGCGACGCTGGAAGTTGCTGATCTGACCCTGAGCCATGCGGCGCGTGCCGTCAGCCTGAGCCTCCAGGATACCCATCACTTCGGCGTCCTTGGTCGGATCAGGGCGTGAGATCACCGAGATCGACACCGTGCCCGGCGCCGAGGTGGCATACGCGTTGCTCAGCGTATAGGTCACCTGCGCAAGGCCACTGAACGTGGACGCGGCTGCAAAGTTCAGCGTGTAGCCGGTGGCACTGGCCTGCACCGTAGCCGTACCCGCATTGGCCGGCGAGACCGAGACCACGCTGGCGGCCGTGAACGGACCACCGTGCGCGGACGCGGTGAGGTCAACCTGCACCGAGGTACCTGCCTGCGCGCTCGCATTCAGCGGCGGAGCAACGGGCAGCGGGTTCACCGTGACGGTGACCGCGGCGGGCTGCGACACACCGAACGGATTGCTCAGCGTATAGCTGAAGGTCACCGGGCCCGATGCATCAGTGGCTGCGGTATAGACGATGTTCTGGCCACTGACCACCGCTGAGCCGGAGCTCGGGGCCGAGGACAAGGTCACCGCAGTGAACGGGCCGCCCGTCGCACCATCGGTGGCTGCGATCGTGGCCGACTTGCCGGCAAGGAGGGTGACAGTCTTCGGCTGAGCCACCGGTACGGCAGCGGGCGTCACGGTCACCGTGACGGAAGCGGCGGTAGACGTGCCGCCCGGACCGGTGGCCGTGTAGTTGAACGTGTCGGTGCCGAAGAAGTTCGTGGCCGGTGTGTAGATCGCATTGAGGCCGCTGACCGAGACGGTGCCATGGCCCGGTGCCTGGACCACGGTGACGCTGGTGATCGAGCCGGTGTCATTAGTGGTCACCGGGATGGTGACCGCCACATTGGCCTGGGTGGTTGCGGTATCCGCCACCGCCACCGGCGGCGCGAACGCAACCGTGCCCGAGTACGCCACCGTTCCCGTGAAGTTGAGGCTGTCCTTGGCCGTCACGGTGAAGGCATAGGGGCCCGCAGTGGTGGGCGTACCCGAAATCAGGCCGCTGCTGCTGACCGTGATGCCAGCCGGAGTGGCGCCGGAACTCACCGAATAGGTGGACGCGCCGATACCGCCGGAGGCGTTCAACTGTTCGGATACCGGCGAACCAACCACCAGGCTGGGCAGCGTGGCGGGTGTCACCACAATGTTGGGCCCGGCCACCGCGAGGGTGAAGTTGCCGGTGGACTGGTTCGGGCTGGTGGAGTCCGAATCGGTGACGGTGATGCTGAACGGGAACGTGCCCGACATGGTAGGCGTACCGGAAAGAACGCCCGTCGTCAGGTTGAGTGTCACGCCCGAGGGAAGCGCACCCGACGAGATCGCGAAATGGTAAGGCGCCACGCCACCGGAGACCGGGAAGGTATGGCTGTACGCCTGGCCCGCGGCACCAGCCGGAACCGGCGACGTATCGAACGTCATCGTGGAATGGTTCACGACGAAGGTGTAGCTCACCGAGCCCTGCGAACTGCCGGCATCCGTCGACGTGACGGTGAAGTTGTAGGTACCCGTGGCCGTGGGCGTGCCCGAAAGCGTGCCGCTCCCGGTGAACGACATGCCTGGCGGCAACGCGCCGCTGAGGATGTACGTGTACGGTTGCACGCCACCTGACGAGGCGAACGTGACCGGCGGATAGGCGTTGCCTGCGGTTGCCGGCACAAGCGTGGCGGGGGTGATCGCGATGACCACGTCGTCAATGTCCAGCGTATAAGCGCGGGTCATCGAGTACGGCCCCGAACCGGTGGACGAATCCGTGACCGTGACGGTGATCGGGAAACTTCCGTGCTGGGTGGTCGAGCCGTGCAGCCGGCCGCTGGAATCGAGCGTGATGCCGGTCGGCAGCGTTCCACCACTTAACTGGAACGAGTACGGCGCGGTGGCACCAGACGCGATCAGCGTCTGGTCATACGCGGCATAACGCGTGCCATTCGGAAGCGTGACCGGGGTGATGTTGAGGGCAGGCGCATTGACCCTGAGTTGCAGCGTCGTGTTACCCGTCAGCGAAGCGCTATCGGTAACCGTAAAGGACGGATTGAAGGTCCCGCCTGCCGTCGGCGTACCCGTGATCTGTCCATTGGCCGCAATGCTGAGGCCGGGGGGCAGGGCAGTGGCCGAGAAAGTGAGCGGTGCCGTGCCGCCGGTAGCGGCAACGGCGCCGTTGTAGGCAACACCCACCTGCGCATCGCCCAGCGAACTGGTCGTGATGACGGGAGCACCCGGGTCGATGACGACCGTGTAAGACCGCGAGGCGCTGAAGGGACCCGTGCCCGTCGTGCTGTCCGTAACAGCCACATTGAACGAGAACGTGCCGGCCTGAGTAGGCGTGCCGGAAAGCAGGCCGCTGGCTGGATTCAGAGACAGGCCGGTCGGAACCGTTCCGGAGTCGATGGAATAGGTATACGGCGCAGTGCCGCCCGACGCCGTCGTTCCCTGGCTGTAGGCCACGTCCTTGGTGCCATTGGGGAGTGTCGCCGGAGCGATGTTGATGATCGGCTGATTCGGCGTGACCGAGTAGGCCCGGCTGCCGGTGTTGCTCAGCGCATCCGTGGCACGAATGGTGAAGTTGGCCGGTGCCGTGGATGTCGGTGTGCCGGAGATGGTGTTGCCCGTAAGCGTCAGGCCGGCGGGAAGCGAGCCACTGATGACGGCGAACGCGTACGGCCCCGTGCCACCGGATGCCCCAAGCGTCTGGGTGTAGGAAGCGCCCACCTGCGGAGTGGTGATCGTCGTCGGCGTGACCGAGATCGGAGGCGCGGCCTGCACGGTCAGCGTGAAGCTCTGTGCGCCGAAATAGTGGCTCGTCGTGCTGTCCGTGGCCTTGATCGAGAACGTGAACTGCTGGCCCACGGCTGCCGTGGTCGTGCCGCTGACCGTGCCGTTGGCATTGAGCGTCAGGCCGGTGGGCAATGAACCGGAGTCGAGCGTGAAGGTATACGGACCCAGGCTACCCGACGCCGAGACCTGCTCGCTGTACGGAATGTTGATGGCCGGATTGGGCAACGTGGTGAGCGTGATGGTCGGGTTCGGAACGGTGAAGCTGTATGTTTTCGTCGTCGTCAGCGCAGGGGTGGCGCCATCAGTGACCGTGAAGGTCGACGTGAACGTGCCCTGTTTCGTCGGGATGCCGGTGATGGCGGTGCCGGTGAACGACAGACCATCGGGTAGCGTTCCCGACGTCAGGGTGAACGTGTAGGGATCGGTACCGCCCGTTGCGCCCAGCGCCACATTGACGGGGGTTCCCACCTGAACGGCCGGAGCCGACGCCGGGGAAACGACGATGGGCGAAGCGGCTGGCGCGATGGACACGAACACGTTGATGTGAGCGCCATGGTCGTCGGAGAAGACGAACTGGTCGCTCGTGGCGTTGTCGCCGGAGTGCGTGTACGTCACCGTGTCAGCGAACGGGTCGATGCTCACGTAACCATGCGCGGGGTTGGTGATGACGAGACCCAGGCCAAAACCGTTGTCGCAGGCCGTGGCATCAATGACGATTTTGCCGCCATTAGCCATGGGCGAGGTGGAGGGAGTGGTGTTCGCATCCGGCACATGGAAGTCAGGGCAGACCGCCAGGGCGGTGGCTGGCATCGCCAGCAGGGCCAGAAGTGTCAGTGCCGTCCGCGCTGCAAAGCGCCGGATCACAGAGCATGAAAAGCGCATCGCTGAGCGATGCGCCGAAGACGTATGTCGCATTTTTCCCTTCCCCCATGGCCCGCCGATGCCCCGGCAGGTCACTCGTTCCGTAGTTACCCTGGATGGAACGAGCTACCCATGATTGCGGTGCGAGCCCCGTCCCCTGTCATGCCGACGTCATTCAAAGCGTGCGGCACGTCACGCATTTTCGATCCTCCCGGTTGCTTGTCAAGCAACCGGGAGTACGCCAGAGTAGATAAGCACGATAGACCGTATCGATCTGTCGGCGAATCCAAGGGGGAATCCATGGCTGATCCATTTGTTGGACAGATCACACTCACAGCATTGAACTTCGTGCCCAGAAACTTTGCTGCCTGTAACGGCATGCTTTTGCCGATTACGCAGAATCAGGCTCTTTTTTCATTGGTCGGTACGTATTACGGCGGCAATGGAACGACAAACTTCCAACTTCCCGACCTGCGCGGTCGTACCCCGGTGGGCTTTAGCCAACAGCTGCCCCTGGGTACCCCCGGCGGTACGGAGACGGTGACACTGACCGTCCAGCAAATTCCGGCTCACGTGCATACCGCCACCGCCACCACGGCAACGGCCGATGCCCGCAGCCCGGACAAAGCTTACTTCGCCACGACGTCTGTGCCGATGTATGCGAAAGGCAACCCCGTTTCCATCGCCGCCATCGGCAATGCGGGTAGCAGCCTGCCGCATCCGAACATGCAGCCGTACAGCGTGCTCAACTTCTGCATTGCCCTCCAGGGCATCTATCCCTCGCGTAGCTGACGCCGCCCGGAGACAATCATGAGCTCACTTTTCATAGGCGAAATTCGCCTCTTTCCGTACAACTTTGCGCCGATCGGCTGGCTCGACTGCGACGGTGCGCTGCTTTCGATCAGCGACTACCAGACTCTGTATACCCTGCTGGGTACGACCTGGGGTGGCGATGGTGTACATACGTTCGCGTTGCCGGACCTTCGCGGTCGCGTTCCCCTGCACAACGGTTCCGATGCTACGGGCGTCAGCCCGCGTACGCTCGGTGAGATCGGCGGTACGGAATCGGTGACGCTGACCCAGGCCCAGCTTCCTGCTCACTCGCACACGTTTCAGGCCAGCACCGCAGCGGCTACGGATAAGTCGCCGAGCGCGACCAACATACCTGGTGTGGTCAGTGGCGACCTGCTTTACACCCAGGTGCTCAACGGGCTGACCCCCACGGCGCTCAATTCGAGCTCGCTGTCCATCTCTGGCCAAAGCCTGCCGCACAACAACGTCATGCCGACCCTGGCCACGCGCTTCTGTATCTGCTTTGAAGGCGTTTATCCGTCGCGTCCCTGATCCGCTTCGCCAACCATTCATTCACGCATTCCAGGGGAACGTCGCATGAGCGATCCATATACCGGTGAAATTCAGATCTTCGGCTTCAACTTTGCGCCTGTGAACTGGGCGTTTTGTGCGGGCCAAATCATGACAGTCCAGCAAAACACGGCTCTTTTTTCTCTGCTGGGTACGCAGTTCGGTGGCAATGGCACCTCGACTTTCGGTCTACCCAATTTCCAGAACAACGCAGCGTGCGGTCAGGGTCAGGGCCCGGGCCTGTCGCCGTGGGCTGTGGGTGAGCAGGCAGGTGAAGCGACCCACACGCTGCTTTCCAGCGAGATGCCAGCTCACACCCATCCGATCAATATCTATAACCAGCGCACTGCGGCTAACAAACACGCCACGCCCGCCAACAACGATTCCCTCACCGCTCCGGGCACGTTCGTGCCGTTTTCAGCGCAGTTGGTCAGTACGCCGTTCGCGAATGGCGTCCCCGGTATCGTCGGTGGCAACCAGTCGCACAACAACCAGCAGCCCTATCTGGCAGTGAACTTCTGCATCTGCCTGTATGGCGATTACCCGCAGCGTCCCTGATGCTGGCATCGGGCGAACTCAGCTTCCCCGTGGCGTCGCCCGATCCATGGATCGGTGCGGCGCTCGGGCAGTTCGGCCTGTCGCTCAGGCAGGCGTCGTCGGCTGATCTGCCATTTCTTCGGCGACTGTACGGCCAGGTGCGCGCGCCTGAGCTGGAGGCCGCCGGATGGCCGGTGGAGGCTCGCCAGCCCTTCGTGGACATGCAGTTCGCCCTGCAACACAAGCACTACGTGATGAAGTTTCCAAACGCTCATTTCCTGGTCGTGCATCAGCACGGCCAGGATATTGGGCGCATCTACGTCGATGTCGGTACACAGGCAATACACCTGATCGACATTGCCATACAGGTCGAGGCACGCGGGCACGGTGTGGGCCACGCGCTGATCGCATGGCTTCAGTCGATGGTGGGGCCTTTCGGGCCGCCCGCCGTCACGCTGTACGTGGAGATCAACAACACCGCCGCACGGCGCTTATACGAGGCGTGCGGTTTTTCGGCCGGCGCGGTCAATGGGCATCATTTACTGATGCGCTGGGCACCGGGCCGCGCGGATTAGTTGAATATCGCCTGGTAAATGAAGCCGGTGCGGTCGCGGGCGATGGGCACGATGAAGATGCCGAACTCGCCCAATGCGGCGTGTTTCATCGCGTAGGTTTTCTGCGGGAAAACGATGGCAGCCTCGTTGCGGAAAAGCAGCGAAAATGGGTCGCGAACGGCGTCGCGCAGGCGCGCTGCGCCCTCCAGCGGACGGGCTTCCACCAGAACGAATGGCGTATTGCCATCGTGATCCATGTTTACCGTGAACGTTTGATTCAACAGGTTCGCGAAATCACTCAAACTCAGAAACTGCATGCCGCCCCCCACTAGCGCTTGTCGAGGGCGGAAGTGTCGCATGCCGGGCGGTCATCTTGAATACAAAAGTGTCTGGTCCCCACCCATGTTGGTGGAGACGAACGGGCGCCGCGCGAGCAGATCGCTTTCCCCGGGGGCGCGTCCGGGAAACCATCGGTGATACAGCTCGATGAAGGCGAGCCGGCCATTATTCGGCGCGCCGCCCGGAAACGCTTCCTGAGGCTTGCCGGCAAGCTTCGCCATGGTCGACGGGTCATGGATGGACGTCAGCGAGAAATTCACCACGCGCTGCAACGCGCCGTCGCAGGCGTGGATGGCATCCACATGGTTGGCTTGCAGAATGGCCGCCAAGGGCACCAGTGCATCCAGCGCAAACAGGTGATAACTCAGCGCCTTCTTGCCACGCCCCACTTCAAGTGGCAGCGCGCCTTCCGGCGTAGCGCCACAGACAGCGTCGCGATACACACGTGCTGTGCCGTCGAGCAATGCCTGGTCGCCTGTTGCCACCGCGACGCTGGCGGTGCCGAGCGTGGCCCAGTACAGATGATTGTTGCGCGATCCGCGTAAACCCGATGTGCTGTCGAAGTACTGCGCACTCGCGCTGGCAAGTCCGTGCATCCACGAAAGGACGACCGAGGCACGAGGGTCGTCTTTGACGGCTGGCGCAATTTGCAACCATGCCAGTCCCAGCGCGGCCAGTGTGCTGCCGCGCTCAAATTCCGCATTGGCGTTCGTGGGGTGAGTGAGCGCGTTGGCTCCGGCCCATGCATGCAGCAGTGCCAGTGCGCAATCAGCATCGGCGAGGTGACCGCGACGCGTATAACGATTCGCGGCTGCCACGACGTTGCGCGCGTATGCCCGAACGGGCGCCATCTGCGCATCCTGCTCTGCCTCGGCGGCGGCATCTTCCGTGTCGCGTTGCGGACCATCCGAACCGTATCGCGACGTGACGGTCAGCTCGATGACGGGCGTGCCAGCGGACGGGCAGGTGATGTCAGAGGAGCCGGCACGCGGCGACGTGGGTGAAAACGGCACAGACATCGCGCTGGCCGCATGGCTTACCCATGGAACGAACATGGCCAGCAACGCAGTGGCAAGCATCGAAACACGGGACATGAGAAGCACCTTGAGACGCAGTGCTTCAGGATAGCGGGGAAACGGCATAACGTAAGCCAGGCATGGTGTCGAAAGAAATCGCCACGGAATCGTCTGCGTTGACAACGGCGGTGTCCGCCCTGTCCGCGCTGGCTTTGTCCGCGGACAACCGCCTGGCCACGTCATGCCGCATGATGGCTCATTTCAGCGGTGGCACGACGCTTGCAGCCATATTGGTAAAGACGTCTACAGGGACGAAGCATGTTCGGGTATTACCTCCAGCTCGGGTTTCGCAGCCTGCGCCGCAATCCGGTGCTCACGGCACTTATGGTGCTGGTCATCGGAGTGGGTGTGGCGGCGTCCATGACGACGTACTCGGTGTTTCGCGCCACCTCCGGCGATCCCATTCCGCAGAAGTCATCGCAGTTGTACATCGCGCAGCTGGACAACTACGGACCCGGGGAATCAGATAGCGAGCCCATGCCCTGGCTGACCTGGCGCGATTCGCTGGCGCTGATGAATGCGCACAGGGCCAAACGGCAGACGGCGCTCTATCCCATCGGTGCGTCGGTGGTAAGTGATGATCCGACCCAGCTTGCCTCACCGGTCAGGGGCTACGCCGCCTTCGCGGACATGTTCCCGATGTTTGACGTGCCGTTTCAGTACGGTGGCCCCTGGTCGGCTGAAGACGACGAGTCCCGTGCCCGCGTCATTGTTATAGGAAAGACATTGAATGACCGCCTGTTTCACGGTGAAAACAGTGTGGGGCGCGAGTTGGACCTGGATGGGGCGAAGTTCCGCATCGTGGGCGTGACGCAGCGCTGGGATGCGCGTCCGCGCTTCTTCGACCTGGATAATCATCGCGGCTTCGGTGATCTGGGCGAGCTCTACATGCCTTTCCACCGTGCCATCGACGATCACCGGATGCCTGAGGGTGGCAACGTGTGCAATCGCCCGTCCAAGCCGGGCTGGGACAATTTCATCCGTTCCGAATGCATCTTCGTCAGCCTCTGGGTGGAGTTACCTACTGCCGCAGCGGCGGCTGACTATAGGCGCTTCCTGCGTGACTACTCCAATCAGCAACGCGATGCCGGGCGCTTCACCTGGGAGCCCAACGTGCGTTTGCGCAACGTCATGGAATGGCTGGCATTCCGCCACGTCGTACCGCCCGAGGCGCGCATGAGTCTTTTGATTGCACTCGCATTTCTTGTCATTTGCCTGGTAAACGTCGTGGGCCTTCTGCTGGCCAAGTTCATGCGCCGCGCGCCAGAAATCGGCGTCCGTCGCGCGCTGGGAGCGTCCCGCCGCGACATCTATGCGCAATTCCTGGTGGAGGCCGCATCGGTGGGTTTGGCCGGTGGTGTGCTTGGTGTGCTGCTGACGGGTGTGGGTGTGCTGGGCATCGGGCTGGTGTTCGAGCCTGCCATTGCGAAACTGGCGCACCTCAGTATCTCGCTGTTGTGCCTCACCGTTGGTGTTGCCCTGGCCAGTACGTTGCTGGCCGCCTTCTATCCCACGTGGCGCGCTGCTCAGGTGCAGCCGGCGTGGCAATTGAAATCCAACTGACCGACGGCGGCCTCATGCAGATCAAACCGATTCTCGCCGCGCTGGGTCATCACAAGGCCGGCACCACACTGATTGCGATGCAGATTGCGTTGACGCTGGCCGTCGTCTGCAACGCGCTTTTCATCATTCACGCACGCATTGAGCGCCTGTCGCGTCCCACCGGCATCGACGAAAGCAGCCTCATCGTCGTCAACAACAAGTGGGTGGGCCCCATCGCGGATGTGCCCGCGCGCCAGGCTGCCGACGTATCGACGCTGCGCAGCCTGGCGGGCGTGGCGGACGTTTACCCCACCAACAATTTCCCGCTCATGGGCGGCGGCTGGCAAAGCGGCGTGCGCACGAAGCCAGATGTCGGAAACGGCGATCTGGCCACGGCGGTGTATTTCGTGGATGACCACGCCGTCAATACGCTGGGGCTTCGGCTGGTGGAAGGGCGCAACTTCCGCAGCGATGAAATCGGTTCGCTGGAAGAGAATGGCACTCCCGATGCGCCGGTGGTGATGGTGACGCGATCACTGGCAACGCGCCTGTTTCCGGAAGGGTCGGCGCTGGGCAAGGTGATGTACATCGGTAACTCGGCGGCACGACCCAGCACCATCATCGGCATCGTGGAGCATTTGCAGTCGGCTGAAACAAGCATTGATGAAGACGCCCGCTGGAAAGACGTGACGCTGGTACCCATGCATCTGACCTGGTCACAGGTATTTTTCGTCGTGCGGGCGCAGCCGGGCCAGCGTGATGCGTTGCTGAAAAGTGTGCCTGCCGCATTGAAGGCGATCAGCAGGCGTCGCGTCATTCCTGAGCCGCACGGAGTGATCGCCTTTACCGACATTCGCGAAGAGGCTTATCGAAGCGACCGTGGACTGGCATGGATGATGGGTGGCATCAGCCTCATTCTGCTCGGGGTGACTGCAGCGGGCATTGTGGGTCTGACCAGCTTCTGGGTAGGACAGCGGCGTCGGCAGATTGGTATTCGCCGTGCGCTGGGCGCGACGCGTCGCGACATTCTTTCCTACTTCCTCACCGAAAATCTTCTCATCAGCCTGGGGGGCGTCTCGGTGGGCGTGGTGCTCGCGGTGGTGATGAACCGCTGGCTGATGTCCCAGTTTGAAACCTCTGCGCTGGCGCTGAGCTACGTGGTGATCGGTGCGCTGATTCTGTTGCTGCTTGGACAACTGGCGGTGCTGGCGCCGGCGATGCGCGCGTCGAAAGTGCCGCCCGTGGAGGCTACGCGCACCGTTTGATGCAAGGAGGCGGGCGCACCGGCGGAATGGCCGGACACGGATTAGAACCGGATGGGGTGTCCGGTACGCCCACCAGAAACGACTGCCCGATCATCTTGGGCAGTCGCTCCGGCAGGGGGAATCAGAAAATTCTGAAAATTGGCGCTAAATTACCCGAGGGCCTATTTGGCGGCCGCTTCCAGTGCGGCGAAGTCGTCCTCGCTGAGTTCAAGCTGGGCCGCGCCCACGTTTTCCAGCAGGTGGTCCACGCTGCTCGTGCCGGGAATGGGCAGAATCACTTTCGAGCGCTTCAGCAGCCAGGCCAATGCGACCTGACCATTGCTGGCATGCAGTCGTGTGGCGATCTTGCTGAGCACTGAATCGGGCGACGCAAGTTTGCCCGCAGCCAGCGGATACCACGGGATGAAGCCGATGCCGTGCTTGTCGCAGTAGTCCAGCACTTCCTCGCTCTGGCGATTGGCGAGGTTGTAGAGGTTTTGCACGGTGACCACCTCGAAGTGCTTGCGCGCCGCTTCAATCTGCGACACATCGACTTCGCTCAGACCAACGTGACGGATCAGCCCTTCCTTCTGCATGTCGGCGATCACGCCAAACTGTTCCTCGGCGGGCACTTTGGGATCGACACGATGCAGCTGCCACAGGTCGATGCGTTCGACATTCAGGCGGCGCAGGCTCATCAGCACGCACTGACGCAGATATTCAGGACGGCCCACAGGCGCCCAGATATCCGGTCCATGGCGGGTGAGGCCGCCCTTGGTGGCAATCAGCGTGTTCTTGTAGGGATGCAGAACCTCGCGGATCAGATCTTCGCTGATATAGGGGCCGTAGCTGTCGGCCGTGTCGATCAGATTGACGCCGAGTTCGGGGAGTTTCGCGAGCGTTGCCCGCACACCGGAAGGGTTTTCCGGCTCGCCCCAGATACCTTTACCTACGATACGCATCGCACCGAAACCGAGGCGATTGACCTCGATGTCGCCGCCAATAAGGAATTGCCCGGATGCCGCCGCGTTCGCTTGCGTTGTCATGAGTTGGACCCTTGCGTGGAGGATAAGGTCTCAAAGACATCGGGACGTTGAGCCTCACCGACAAGGGGCTGTAGTCCTTCGCCGCATAAAAACGGTTTTTTTCAGAATTTGGCCCTGTTTTGCGTTTGGCTGTCTCGTGACCATGGCGCCTCCTACGCGCGGCTCTGCTGCCGTGCAAAACACTCTGGAGGTTCCATGTTCACGGTTCCCACACACGTGGGCGCGCCGCGGCGCGCGCTTGCGCTGGCTTTGGCCACGTTGCTGTTTCCCACCGTATCGGTCGCACAGGTTAATGCGGGCAGTGGACAGATCGTGTCGCCACCGCCAGGCAATTACTTCACGACAGGAGACGATGAGCATGGGTTCTGGGCGCACGACGGCGGCTTGATCAACTCCACGGGCGGTGCATTCATCAGCACCTCCGGCGCCGATGCCTATGGCGTGACCAGCGAAGGCCTCGACTCGACCATCACCGTGACAGGCGGTGACATTTTCACCTCGGGAGCCAATGCGTTCGGTGCCTCAGCGCAGGCGGGCGCGACCGTTGCCATCGCAGGCGTGGACAGCAGCAACCCCATGCGCATCCAGACCATGGGGCAGGGGGCGCACGCGGTGCGCGCCACGGGTGCGGGTTCCGTGGTCACCATTTCAAAGGCCGAAATCGAAACCATGGCCGACGACGTCTACGGCTTGCACGTGACGGATCAGGCCAGCGCCACGCTCAATGGCAATGTGGATGTGCTCACGCATGGCGCCGGATCACATGCCCTGGTTGGGGACGGCGCGCGCAGCCGCATCACGGTGCAGGGCGGGCGCATTGAAACCGAGGGCCAGGGCGCTGCAGGTGTGGCGATGCGCGATGGCGCGGTGGCCATCCTCGCGGGCTCCACGATCGTTACCGGAGGCGCAGATGCAGCCGGCATCACGGTCACCGGTGTGAGTTCACAGGCCACGCTGTCCAATGGCGGCATCCAGACGACGGGGGACGGTGCGCACGGCGTGGTTGCCGCGGCCGGTGCGCGCGCGAATCTTTCCAGTACCTCCGTCACCACGAATGGGAATGCCAGCGCCGTGTCGGCCAACGATGCCTCGGTGACGGTGGACAACACCCAGCTGCTCAGTCACGGCAATGCCCCGGCCATTCAGGCGCGTAATGGCGCGACGGTGACGGTGCAGAACCGCAGCAGCATTGCCGTGGACCGTGACGGCGCCGTCGCGCTTCAGGTGCACGGCGGCAGCATGGCGCCGACGGTCGTGAATGTGATCAACAGTGAGCTGACCAGCACCACGGGAACACTCATCACGGCGGGTAGCGGACGCAGCCATGTGCGTGCAGAAGATGCGCATCTGCACGGCGGCACCACCCTGCTGGACGCAGCGGCGGGTGCGGACATGACATTGCAGGTGATCCGCTCCTCTGCACTGGGTGACGCCCTCGTGGCGACGGGCGGAGCCGCCCGTATCTCGCTGGAAGACAATGCCCTGTGGACCGGACGTGGCATGGGGCTGGAATCGGTCAATGTCGACGGCAGCAGCGCGTGGGCGCTGACGGGTGACTCGTCCATCGGCGCCCTGGGGCTCGATGGCCTCGTGGCCTTCGAGGGCGAGCCCGATACCTGGTCGTCGCTGCGTGTAGCCAATGATCTTGGCGGCTCGGGCGGCGTCATTTCGATGCGGGCTCGTCTTGGCGACCCCCGCCGCCTGCCAGATATATCGGATCGGGTATTGATTGAAGGCAACGTCACCACGTCCGGCACCACGATGCTCGACGTCGAGGCGCAGGGTTCCGGCGCCCTCACCGACAGCAATCACAACGGCGTTATCGACGCCAGCGAGGGCATCTCGCTCGTGCAGGTCAGTGGCCAGTCGCGTGCTGACGCCTTCGCGCTTCTTCAAGGTTACGTGGCAGCCGGCCCGTTCCAGTACGAGTTGCAGGCCTTCGGTCCCGGCGAGGTTGATCCCACGCAGAGCGCTCTGGCGGGACCGTTGAACTGGGACTATCGACTCGGCAATCGCTACGTTTGTCAGGTTGAGCCTTGCGGCCCCTTGTTTCCGGGGCCCGACCCGGGCTCGGACCCTGGAGCGGGTTCAGGCTCGGGTGCGGGTCCAGGCCCCGGCGAGGGCTTGCCCGAAGGCATGCGTCCGGCCGTAGTGCCGCAGTTGCCGGCTTATCTGGTGACACCGCTGGCGCTGGGAGCGTATGGCGGTCGTTTGATGGACACGCTGCATCAGCGCCTGGGAGAAATCCGCCACGTGGTGCCGTCCGGCGATCTGGGGGGCGAAGTATTCGCGCGTTACGTTGGCGCCCGTCAGTCCTATCGCACGGACCTGAGCTTTGATCGCTTCGGTTACAACTTCCGCCAGCAGGACAACGCGTTGCAGCTGGGCGGCAGTCTTCTTGCGTTTGCTGCTGATACCTCTGTGCTGCGTGCCGGGTGGGCGCTGGACAAGGGCACGATCCACGTCACGCCTTCGGCGGCCGATGGCAACAGCCGTGCACGATACGACGCCAGCGGCGTGTCCGCATGGCTCACCTGGCAGGATGAAAGTGGCTTCTACGCTGACGCCATTGCCGGTGGCCGCCAGTTCCGCGGTGACGTGGGCACCGACCTGCGTGGCGAGAATGTGGCCAGAGTGCGCGGCTCCGACTCGTTTGTTTCCGTGGAGCTTGGACATCCCTTCGCCATGGGCGAGGGCTGGATGGTGGAACCACAGGTGCAGGCAAGCTGGCAGTCCCTGCGGACGCAGGCTTTCACCGATCGCGATGGTGTGGAAGTGGGCGCCACGCGTGTCGGACGGCTGACCCAGCGTGTGGGCATGCGTATCGGCCGCTTCGTGGACCCGACGTTCTCGCCCTATGCGCGCGTCGACGTGATCCGCAACGCAGGCGGTCGCGGTGCGCTGGTTGCCGGCGCCGGCACGTACCGCACGGCGTTCGACATGGGGCGCGCAGGCAATCAGTACCGCGTGGGTGTGGGCGCCACCTGGCGATTCGCGCGGAACTGGTCGCTGTATGGCGAAGGCGATTATCTTGCGCCCATCGGCAGCAACGGCTTCCGGGGTTACAACGCCACCCTTGGATTGCGCTGGAATATCTGACGCACGCTCAGGCGGGCAGTCCGGCATGTGCCGGCTGCCCGCCGCAGTGGTCAGGCAAACGGCGCGAGGTACACGGCCGGGTTGGCATTGAGACCCGCCTTCACGGCGCGGGCCGTGTCGTCAGCCAGCACTTCCTCGGTGCCGGCAGCGATGCCTTCCACGGTGCGCAGGGCCACTTCTTCGGGGCTGACCTTCGGAGCGTCCACGGCGCGGACCATGTCCGTGTCGATGTATCCGGCGTGTACGGCCACCACCAGCGTGCCCTGATCACGCAGCTCGTGGCGCAGCGCATTGGTCAGCGACCACGCGGCTGCCTTCGACACGGAGTAAGCCGGAATGCCGGGCACATGCGTCCAGCTGAGCGCCGAAAGCATGTTCACCAGCGCACCGCCGCCATTGCGGGCAAGAATAGGCGCAAACGCCTGCGCCACCCGCTGTACGCCGTAGAAGTTGGTTTCGAAAACATCCCGCAATGCGCGCTCGCCGTTGTCACTGGCCAGGCCCGAACCGTGACCGCTGATGCCGGCGTTGTTGATCACGATCTGCACATCGCCCAGCGCTGCGGCCGCGGCGGCCACGCTGGCCGGATCGGTAACGTCCAGTTGCACAGGCGTGAGCCCGACATCCCCGGGCACGCTGGCCGGATTGCGTGCTCCCGCATAAACCTTCGTCGCTCCCGCGGCGAGCAGCGCCTTGGCGAATGCCAGTCCCAATCCGCGATTGGCGCCGGTGACAAGTGCGACAGAGCCTTTGATATTCATGGTGATTCCCGGGTCTCGAAAGGAAAGAATGGCGTCGCCGCTGCTTTGCAATGACGACTGTCATCCAATATGATGACCATAATTTGAAAACGCAAGAGGCGGCCTGATCATGCGCTACGACAAAGGGCACAAAGAGCAAACGCGCCAACGCATCCTGGATGCGGCAGCGTCACGTTTCCGTGCTGAAGGCATCGAGGCGGTGGGCGTGGTCAGCCTGATGAACGACGTTGGCCTTACCCAGGGCGGCTTCTACAACCACTTTTCCTCCAAGGAGGATCTGGTGCGCGAAACGCTGACGGGTGGATTCTGCGCCGCCCGTGATGCGCTTCGCGCGCTGGTGGCGACGGGTGATGACGGTCTGGCCACCCTGGTAGACCATTACCTCAGCACGCAGCATCGCGATCACCCCGAAAGCGGGTGTGCCGCAGCGGCGCTGGCGCCGGAAATCGGCCGCCGCACGGCGGCCACGCGCGAGGTATTCACCGGCGGCGTGAAAGCCATGGTCGAGCTGATTGGTGACCAATTGCCTGAAGACCTCACGCGGGAGGCAAGGCAGGCCCGCGCGCTCGCGGTCTATGGCTCGCTGGTGGGCAGCCTTGCGCTGGCCCGTGCGGTAGACGATGAGGCTCTGTCTGAGCAGATGCTCAAGAGCGGTCGTCAGGCAGCCATGGCACTCGGCCGTCCGGCGGCGGGTTGATCAATGCGCTGGAGCAGGCAGCTGCCCCATGGCAGCGGTCTTCTCCGCGATCTTGGCGCGGATGGCGGGAATGGCAGCCAGCGCGGCGCGCTCACCTTCCAGGATGGCCACGTTCTTCTGATCGAAATCGGTGGGGCCGATGGTGCCGACCTTGGGACGAATGACGATGTCGGCGCGGCTCAGTTCCTGCTCGGCCAGCTTCTTGCCCATGATGGTGATCGACTGCCCGACGATGCCCATCATGCCGTCCGGATTGCTGCCGCTGGGTTTGGATGAGATATCCACCGCGATCACGATGTTCGCGCCCAGCTGGCGCGCCGCATCCACGGGAACCGGGCTGACGACGCCGCCATCCACGAAATGCTTGCCGCCGATGGCCACCGGTTCAAACACGCCAGGAATGCTGCTGGACGCCCGCACGGCCTGGCCAGTGTTGCCACGCACGAAGATGGCCCGTTCGCCGGTTTCCAGCTCGGTGGCCACGGCGGCGAACGGCATGCGCAGTTTTTCGATGGGCAGGTGGTGCACCAGTTCGTTGACGTAGTCTTCCAGCTTCTGTCCCTGCACGAGGCCGCCGGAGAACAGGCGCACGTCGCGGATCTTCGACTCATCCAGTGAAAACGCCTGCTGCTGCAACGCGAATGCATCCATGCCGCTGGCATACATCGCGCCCACGACGCTGCCCGCGCTGGTGCCCGAGACTACATCCACATGGATGCCGCTGGCCTCCAGCATCTTGATGACGCCGATGTGCGCAAAGCCCTTGGCCGCACCGCCGCCGAGCGCGAGGCCGATATGCGGCGTCGGGCTCAGTACCGGCAACGGGTTCGGCGGCGTGCTGGGCTTGGTGCCGAAGCAGCCGGCCAGCAGCGCGGTCGTCAAAATGATCAGGAGAGGGCGGGCGCGGCGCAGCGACATGGAAAGCCTTGGGGCAGGGCGTGATGATGCGTGATCGTCACCTGCGCGAGCGACAGGCCGGAGGCGACAATATGGCTTGGAAAGGGCGCGCCCCATCGGGCGCGCCCGGCGACGTCAGTCGCGCGTGTCGTCAGCTTCGGTGTGATACCGCGTGGCAATGGCAATTTCGTTCTTCGAGCCCAGGAACACCGGCACGCGCTGGTGCAGGGCGTTGGGCTGAAGATCCATGATGCGCTCGCGTCCGGTGGTGGCCGCACCGCCCGCCTGTTCCACGATGAAGGCCATGGGATTGGCTTCGTACATGAGGCGCAGCTTGCCGGTATCGCCCTTGGCTTTGATCTTCGCGTCGATCGGGTAAATGAACACGCCGCCGCGGGTCACGATGCGATGCACGTCGGCCACCATCGAGGCCACCCAGCGCATATTGAAATCACGACCGCGCGGGCCCGTGGTGCCGGCCAGCAGCTCGCCGATATAGCGCTGCACGGGTGCTTCCCAATGGCGCTGGTTCGACATGTTGATGGCGAATTCGCCGGTGTCCTCGGGAATTATCATGCCGCGCTTGGTCAGCACGAAGCTGCCGTGCTCGCGGTCGAGGGTGAACTCGTGCACGCCGTGTCCGAAGGTCAGCACCAGGATCGTGCTGGGACCATAAACCACATAGCCGGCCGCCACCTGAGCGGTGCCGGGCTGGAGGAAGTGCTCCACTTTGGGTTCGGTCACGTCATCCGGGCAACGCAGCACCGAGAAGATCGTACCCACCGACACGTTCACGTCGATGTTGGACGAACCGTCCAGCGGATCGAACAACAGCAGGTGGTTGCCCTTCGGGTACATGTCCGGAATGGGCTGCGGATCTTCCATTTCCTCCGACGCACAGGCCGCCAGATGGCCACCCCAGGCGTTCGCTTCGAGCAGGATCTCGTTGGAAATGACGTCGAGCTTCTTCTGCGCCTCGCCCTGCACGTTGTCGGTGCCGGCGTTTCCCAGCACGCCGCCGAGGGCGCCCTTGCCGGTCGCCACCGAAATGCGCTTGCACGCACGCGCGACCACTTCAATGAGAAGACTCAGCTGCGCATTGATGTGACCTGCGCGTTTTTCCTCGATCAGGAACTGGATCAGCGAAATAGGGCGTGACATGAGCGGGGCGGATTCCTGGCGCGAAAGACCGCATTGTCCGTGGGTCGCATGAACCGCGCCAGAGGGGCTGCTGACAGTACGTTGTCAGCAGGAGGGGAACACACTGGTGTCCACGGAATGGGAGAGGGGCACGGTGATGCGCGATGCAGTGTATTTCCTGATTTTCGACGGATTTGCCGACTGGCAGACGGCGTTGGCGCTCTACGAAATTCGTCGGCCATGCGATTGGCGGGTGAGGGTGATCGCGCAGACCATGACCCCGGTGCAGTCAGCCAGTGGCTTGCGGGTCACGCCGGATGAAACGCTCGATGCCCTGGAACCCGCGCACGCGGCGTTGATCGTGTTGCCGGGTGGCCATGCGTGGGAACGCGGTCGTCTGGACTACGCCGCACATGCCGCGCAGCGCGTCCACGATGCGGGAGGCACCGTCGCCGCCAGCGGCTCGGCCATGCTGGCCACCTCTCACCTGGCCGGCGGCTCACGTTATGTGTGCGCGCCCGAGCACGGAGGCTTGGAGTTTGCCCGCGGTGTCATCGCCGCCCTGGATCTGTACGAGCCCGGTGACCGCGAAAGCTGGTACCGGTTGTTCAAGCACGGCCACCCGGCAACTGCCTGAGGGACATTGAAAATGAACCGTTTTCTTGATCGTCTCGCCAAAGCGTATGCCCCGCTCGGTCAGCGCGGCCTCCTGTTTGATGGGCAGTATCAGTTCGCCGCGAAAGAGCCCGCACCTGAGGCTCCCGCCCTCGCGCCGGCCGACAAACGCGTGGCACGGCTCCGCTCCAGCACCGCGCGCACCCTTCGGCTTTATGCCCACCGGCCGCGTGGCGCGGCCCGCTGAAAGTGTGTTCGCAATGCTTCCCATGCACCCTGCCTTCCGGCGCTGGCGCCGGCCTGCTTCTTCCGCAAAGATCAATTCATGCGTCGAGCTGACCGTCTGTTCCTCATCATCAATGCCTTGCGCGGCAGGCGCACGGCGCTGCCAGCGCGTCAGCTGGCAGCCACGCTGGAGGTTTCGCTGCGCACGGTCTACCGCGATGTTGCCGACCTGCAATTGTCCGGCGTTCCTATCGAGGGTGAGGCGGGTGTCGGCTATGTGCTGCGCAAGGGCTCGGATATCCCTCCGCTGATGTTTTCCGCAGACGAACTGGAAGCACTGGTCGCCGGGACGCGTTTTGTCCGCGCGTTTGCAGGCGAGCGGCTGGCGCGCGAGGCGCAGTCCGCGCTCATCAAGATCGAGGCGGTGCTGCCCCCGGACCTGCGCGAGAAGTCGCGTCAGTCGCGCATTTATGCACCCATCTGGCGAGACGCAGAACAGTCCAAGGTGGCCGTGCTGCTCGATCAGCTGCACGCGGCCATCGCTACGCGGCACGTGCTCTGTCTGGATTATCGCGACGGTGAGGGCCGTACCAGCGTGCGCGAGGTCGAGCCGCTGTGCCTGTCGTTCTGGGGCGGGGCATGGACGCTGGGCAGCTGGTGCCGCATGCGGCAGCAGTTCCGCAATTTCCGGCCCGATCGCATCGCCGCCTGCCGTCTGCCGGGTGAAACGTTTGAACCCGTGGCCGGTCGGGACGTGGCGGCCTATCTGGCCATCATGCGCGGCGATTACGACGGCTTCGAGTAACCCGCCGGGGACTTTCGGCACCCCCCAGTCGCGCCCGTGAATGCGATCATCGATGCCTTCTTCTGCTTTTCCCGGACGTTACGCATGAATCGTTGGACCCGATGCCTGCTGCTGGCTGCCCTGGCCACCGGCGCGGCACATGCCACTGAGCCAGCAAGCACTTCCGCCGACGCCGCCTTCAGGAACATCTACACCACCGAGTGGGCGTGGCGGAATGGTCAGTCGGGTATCCAGTCATCGGGCGAATCCCAGCCGGGCAGTGGACGCCTGGATCAGGTCGACGCCGCCAGCCAGGAGCGCAAGCTCCGCTACTGGTCCGACGTGCTGGCGAAACTGGATCAGATGGATCCGAAGTCCCTGAGCCCGAATACGCAGATCGATTTCGCGATCTATCGCGCGCAGATCGCCAATTTCGTCGCGACGCAGCGCTTCGCGCAGTGGCAGATGCCCTTCAACAGCGACTCGGCCTTCTGGTCCGACATTGGCTATCAGCTGGGCGGCGATTCGCTGCACACCAAGGCCGACTATCAGCGCTATGTCACGCGGTTGCGCGACATTCCGGCGTATATCGACCAGGAAATCGCCAACATGCGCCTCGGGCTGGCGCGCGGTTTCACCGTTCCCCGCGAGGTTCTGAATGGGCGAGATGTGTCCATTGCCGCCGTGGCCAACCTCACCGCGCCCGAGAAAAGTGCGCTTTACGATCCTCTGACCTCCATGCCTGCCAGCATTCCGGCGGCCGATGCCGACGCGCTGCGTGCCGATGCCCGCCATGTCATCAGCAAACAGGTGATCCCGGCGTACGCGAAGCTGTTGCGTTTCTTCCGCGACGAGTACGTGCCGAAGGCGCGCACCACATTGGCTGCCGAGTCCTTGCCCGACGGCAAGGCGTACTACCAGCAGCAGATTCTGGAATACACGACGCTGACGCTCTCGCCCGATGACATCCACGCCATCGGCCTTCGCGAAGTAGCGAAGCTGCATGAGCAGATGGTGTCGACCATGAAGGAAACCGGCTTCAAGGGCAGCTTTCCGGAATTCCTGACCTTCCTGCGCACCGATCCTCAGTTCTACGCCAGGACGCCCGACGAGTTGCTGATGCGTACCGCCTGGGTTGCCAAGCAGGTGGACGCGAAGCTCGGCCGTTACTTCGGCCTGCTGCCCCGTCAGCGCTTTGCCATTGAGCCGGTACCGGCGGATATCGCGCCGTATTACACGTCCGGCCGCGGCGGCGCGGACGTGTATCTGGTCAACACCTACGATCTGCCGTCCCGTCCCCTGTTCAACATGCCGGCGCTTACGCTGCATGAGTCCATGCCTGGCCACGCGCTTCAGCTGGCTCTGAGCAACGAGCAGGTGGGACTGCCGGAATTCCGTCGTGACAGCTACATCTCGGCGTATGGCGAAGGCTGGGCGCTGTATAGCGAATACCTGGGTCAGGAGATGGGCATTTACCACACTCCTTACGAGCGATTCGGCTACCTTACCTATCAGATGTGGCGCGCTTGCCGCCTGGTGGTGGATACGGGCATTCACCACCTGGGCTGGACGCGTCAGCAGGCCATCGACTACCTCACCGTCAACACGGCGCTCAGCCAGCGCGAAATTGCCAACGAAGTGGACCGCTACATCAGCTGGCCGGGTCAGGCGCTGTCCTATGAGCTGGGCTATCTGAAAATCCGCGAGTTGCGCGAGCGCGCCGAGCGCGAACTTGGCGAGAAATTCGACCTTCGCGCGTTCCACGACACCGTGCTGGCGCTGGGGTCCGTGCCGTTGCCGGTGCTGGAGCAACAGGTGGATGCCTGGATTGCCGCGCGCCGCTAATCGTGAGGTCGCGCACGGAATCGCTGACTCGCAGCGCCTACGATTCCCTGCAAGCAGGAGCTTTCCCTATGGAGTATGATGTCGCTTAACTTCACAGGGAAAGCTCGCGATGCACGCAGTCGTTCACGGTGAAAGCCCTCCCGCAATGGCGGATCTGGGTGGCCCGGCCCTCCGCGCATTCTTCGCGCTGGCCGAGCGCTGGGATCTGCGTGTTGCCGAGCAGCGCACCCTGTTGGGTGATCCGCCCGAATCGACGTTCTACAAATGGAAACGCCAGCAGGACGGCACGCCGTCACGCGATGTGATCGAACGCATCAGTTATCTGCTGGGCATTTACAAGGACTTGCAGATTTTGTTCCCCGACTCCGATCAGGCTGACGCGTGGATTCGCAAGCCCAATGACGCCTCGCTGTTCGGCGGCGCGCCGGCACTGGCCCGCATGCTTTCGGGCAATGTGGCTGACCTGTATGTGGTGCGCCAATACCTGGACGCCCAGCGCGGCTGGAACGGATGAGCGAATCGCCGCCGATCCGGCGGATTCGCTGGGCGCGTGCCTGGCGGATTGTCGCCAGCCGGTTTCCGCCCGTGGGCGTGTTTGACCGGATTGCCGACCCGGCAGATATCGACGCCGTGCTGGCCGTCGAATCCCTGACTAACCCGCGACTGCGCGAAGAAATCGGCGCGCTGCGCCTGGTGCCGCCAGAGCGTCGGGTGTCGGGCCACGGCACCACGCCGATCATGGCCGCCTTTACTCACCTGAGCCCGGAAGGCAGCCGCTTTTCCGACGGCCATTGGGGTGTGTTCTACGCCGCGCATTCGCTGGCCACGGCCATCGAAGAAACCGTGTTCCACAGGCAGAACTTCCTTGCCGCCACCCACGAGCCGCCCACCGACATCGAAATGCGCTGCTACACGATGGGTATTCAGGGGCGCCTGCATGATCTGCGCGGAGGCTGGCCTGATGCTCACGACCCGGATAGCTACGCCCGCAGCGTGACGCTGGCTCGCCAGCTGCGCGCCGAGGGTTCCAACGGCATCGTGTACGACAGCGTGCGTGACCCCGGCGGCGTGTGCGTCGCCGCGTTCTTCCCCGACCTGATGTCGCCCTGCACGCAGGCCGAGCACCTCATCTACCGATGGGATGGCAAGCGCATTGCCGCCGTATTGAAGGTGCAGGCCGTGGAACGGACCAAAGAATCCAAGTCCCCAGCAAAAGGTAACTCATGAAACGACTGCTCATTGCCGCCGCCGCTCTTCTGCTGGCCGCTCCTGTCCTTGCCAGGGGGCCGGACCACAGCAAGTGGGAAACGGACATCCAGGCTTTCGAAACCCAGGACAAGGCCTCCGCTCCCGCCCCCGGGGCCGTGCTCTTCATCGGCAGTTCGTCCATCCGCTTCTGGAAAGATCTTTCCACGGACTTCCCCCGTTTTCGTGTCATCAACCGTGGTTTCGGCGGGTCTGACCTCGACGACGCCACTGCCTTTGCGGGTCGCATCGTGACGCCGTACAAGCCGGCCGCCATCGTGCTGTACGCCGGCGACAACGATCTGATGAACGGCGACACGCCCGAACAGGTGCGCGATGACTTCGTAGCCTTCGTTGGGCGCGTTCGCAAAGATCAGCCGCACGTTCCCGTGGCTTTCATTTCCATCAAGCCGAGCGTGTCGCGCCGCGCATTGCTACCCAACATTCTGAAGAGCAACGCACTTATTCGCGAATGGGCGTCCAGACAGAAGGACGTCTCGTTCATCGATATCGTTCCGCAGATGGTGGATGCCCACGGCGAGCCGCGTCCGGAGCTTTTCATCGAAGATGGCCTGCACATGAATCGCACGGGCTACGCCATTTGGACGGCCAAGGTCGAACCATGGCTGGAACTGCATGCAAAATCGGCTGAAGTTAAACAGACACCGAATAACGAAGGTCAGTGACACGGGAACTTCACGACTCGCCCCGTATCTATACACGCGATCGCTGCGAAGCGACCTGTTGGCAAGCGGGTTTTGTTGTTACCGATTGCCCCGGACCTGGCCAGTTCCCCTGCTGGCTCGGGTCCGACGTAAACCCCGGCGAATCCTCCCCTGGATGCCGGGGTTTTGTTTTTCCGGCGTTCTTCCCTGAACGAATGGCATCAACTTTCGTCTCCCGCGTTGAACTTCATCCGTGACGCCCTATCTAAGTCAGTGATCGCCGCGAGGGCGACCTGTTGGCAGACGTCGTGTTCCTTTGTCGTCTGTCCCGGGTCCCGCTGGTTCCCCTGCCAGCCTGGATCCGACACAAGGCCCCGGCATTTCCTCCCCTGGATGCCGGGGCATTTTTTTGGGTACGTTTTTTACCTGAACGAATGCCATCAAACGTCCTCGTCTCCTTGAACTTAGTCGCGCTCCCCTTATCTAAGTATTCGATCGCTGCGAAGCGACCTGTTGGCAATCGGCGTTTGTTGTTACCGATTGTCCCGGGCCCCGCCAGTTCCCCTGCTGGCCTGGGTCCGACTGCAACCCCGGCATCTCCTCCCCTGGATGCCGGGGTTTTATTTTTTCCGCTCCCGAAACGTAGCTACATCGTGCGCTGTCGTTTCTCATCACATGCCAAAACCGTGTAGTCCGCGTACGCGGATTGGCCGCGTTTGCGTAGGGCAAAAAAAACGCGCCTCGAGGGCGCGTTTTCTTGCGGGTGTTGATGTGGTCTCAGGAAAGGCGGTGGTACGGCTTGATGGAAGTGTCGAAGGCACGCCACACGCCATCGATGCCTTCAATGTTCAACACCACATTTGAGGTTTGCGTGGCTGCCTCAAGTCGACGGGCCTCGGTGATCGCGCATTCCAGCGCATCGTCACGCGAACAGAACTCCCCGTACTCCGACTCGTTTTTCTGCAGCAGCCAGAGACCGGGACCAACCGATTCAAAGGGAATGTCGAAGACAACCACGGTGCGCTCTTCAATGAGTGGGATTGCCTTCCATCCTACGGGGCTGATTGTTAGGCGGCCGTTGAGATGAGGTTCAGTTGTCCGCGTTTGTGGCCCAGCCTTCGCGATTTCCTGTGGTGAAAACATGATCAGTGGTCAGGATTTGACCAGCGGCGACGGGAGCCCGCTGGGTCAGACGCTCGTAAATGGGTGTGAAGTCCGGGCCGGTGGCGTCAAAAAGCTGCTCAAAGCTGTCGATCACGAAGTACGTCTGCTGGTAGGAATCAATCCTGTAGCGCGTGCTCATCACCCGCTCAAGGTCAAATCCGACGCGATTCGGAGAGGCCGAATCAATGGAATAGATGGACTCGCCCTTGGAGCTGACGATGCCTGCGCCGTAAATGCGCAAACCCGCATCCGTGCGGATCAGGCCGAATTCCACCGTGTACCAGTACAGGCGCGTCAGATTCATCAGCGCCTCCGGCCCGATGGCGTGAGCCTTCATGCCGCCCTTGCCGTACGCCTCCATGTAATCGGCGAACACGGGGTTCAGCAGCAGCGGCACATGGCCAAACAGGTCGTGGAACAGATCCGGCTCGGACAGGTAATCCAGCTGATCCGGCCGGCGGATCCACCAGCTCACCGGAAAGCGGCGATGGGCAAGATGGTCAAAAAACACCTCATCGGGCAGCAGCCCTTCCACGGCCACCACTTCCCAGCCGGTCGCCGCACGCAGCACCTTGTTCAGGTCGTCGAAGCGGGGAATGCCGCCGTCGCCCAGGCCAAAACGCTCTACGCCTTCCAGAAATTCCTTGCAGGCATACCCGGGCAGCATCTCTCGCTGGCGTTTGAAGAGCGTGTCCCACACCTCATGGTCGGTACGCGAGTAGCTGGACCACGGCTGCTCCACAGTTCCTGTGGCATACACGGGCACGTAGCCACGATCGGTCTGTTGGTGTTCGACGCGACGGGGGATGTCCATGGGGGCCTCCTTATAAGGCGCAGCTTGATCTGACATCCAGCGTAGCGCGGCAAACGCGCAATGAGTTTGCTTTGTTGCATGCCAGGGGTATGGTGGTGCAATAAAATTGTGTCAATGTGACTTTGAGGACATTAATCATGCAAGACCACGCCATGGATCGTATCGACCTGCGGATTCTGGCCGCCTTGCAGACCGACGGCCGCATGACTAACTCCGACTTGGCAAATGTCGTGAACCTGTCGGCGTCAGCCTGTCTGCGCCGGGTCCAGCGCCTGGAAGCGGACGGCGTCATTGCTGGCTACGGCGCGCGGGTGAATCCGCAGTCGGTGGGCCTCGGCCTCCAGGCCTTCGTGCGCGTGCAGTTGGCCAAACACGACGGAAGCTCCATCGAGGGATTTGTCGAGCGGGTCCGGGATTGGGAAGAAGTGGTGGCCTGCCATGCGCTTACCGGCGACATGGACTACCTTCTGCACGTCTATGTTGCGGATCTGGAAGGATTCTCGCGCTTCCTGCTCGATAAACTTCTCAATGCCGCAGGCGTGGCCGACGTCAACACAAGCTTTGTCTTGCGTACGGTCAAGGACTCGGGAAATCTACCGCTGTCGACGCGGTAATCGCGGGGCGACAGCGCCTTCGATAGCACGGGATTCTTGCATGCGTCTTAAGAAATTCCTTACTTCCCCTAGCGACGAAGCGCTGGCCTCGTTACTCTTGCACGCTTGATGGAAGCTACCACCGACACCTTGCCGCCTCGCGACCGCGTTCGTCCGCTACGTTATCTGTGGCGGGTGCCGCTGCTGTTGCTGCATATCGTATTCGGCATTTTCGTCTGCGCCTTCATTCTGAGCTGGGCTGGCGGCGTGATGCGCAACGGCCGCGAGCCACTGGCGCACCGGACCATCCGCTTCTGGTCGACCGGCCTGCTGCGAATTTTTGGATTCCGCAGCCGCCGTTTTGGTACGCCGCTGCCGGACCCGGTTCTGTTCGTGGCCAACCACACCTCGTGGCTGGACATCGAACTGGTGCATACCCAGCGCGCCGCCTGCTTCGTCGCCAAAGCCGAGATTGCCCGCTGGCCCCTGGTGGGCTGGATGGCCGCCCGTGGCGGCACGATCTTCCACCGTCGCGGCAACAACCATTCGCTGGCTTCGGTGATGGGCGTGATGGTCGAGCGGATGCGTGAAGGCCGATCCGTCGCCGTGTTCCCCGAGGGCGGCACCGGCCACAACGGTGTGTTGCGCGTTTTCCATGCCCGCATTTTCCAGGCCGCTCTGGATGCCGACGTCCCGGTTCAGCCCGTGGCGCTGCGTTTCGCGCGCAACGGTCGTCGCCTGATCGACATCGGTTTCCGCGAAGGCGAAAGCTTCCTCGGCAACATCATTCGCCTTCTGGGCGAAGCGCCGCTGGACGCTGAAGTGCATTTCCTCGAGCCCGTGCCGGCTACCCCGGACGCTCGCCGCCGCATGGCCGAAACCTCGCGGGAACGCATTGCCGCCGCGCTGGACGCCGATTCGTCGGTATGAGTCTTCCCAGCGGCGCCGACTTCCTTCCTCCGTGGCCACTGCGCAGTGGCCACATCCAGACCATGCTGTCGTCCAGTGGCGTGCGCCGGCAGCTGTTGCCTCGCCGGGCGCAACGCGTCCGTGAGGGTGCGCAGGATGTGCTGATCGACGTGGGTGGCGGTGACAGGCTGAGCGGCAAGTTCACGCCGCAGCACACCGGCGCTCCCAGTCGCGGGCTGGCTGTGCTGTTCCATGGCTGGGAGGGCAGTGTTGATTCGACCTATGTCCTGCAGACCGGCAGCCGTCTGCTGGAAGACGGGTGGGACATTTTTCGCCTGAACTTCCGCGATCACGGCGACAGCTATGGTCTGAACGAGGCGCTGTTCCACTCCTGCCGCATCGACGAAGTGGTGATCGCGCTTCGCGAGATCGCCCGCCTCTACCCGCAGCGCCCGATGGCGCTGGCCGGATTCTCGCTGGGCGGAAACTTTGCCTTGCGCGCCGCCATGCTGGCTGGCTCGCAGGGGCTTCCGCTGTCTTATGTGCTGGCGGTCTGCCCGATCATTGATCCGGGCGAAGGGCTGTTTTCGCTGGAAGAGCAGGCGCCATGGATTTACCAGGCGTACTTCATGAACAAGTGGCGCCGCTCATTGCGCCTCAAGCAGAAGGCCTTTCCGTCACGTGAGTATTTCGAGCTCACCGAGCTGAAACAGAGCCTGCGCGAACTTACCCGCTCGCTGGTGTTGCGGCACACGGATTTCGAGTCGCTGGAGGCGTATCTGGAAGGCTACTCGGTCGCAGGCGACCGGCTTATGGATCTGAAAATCCCGGCCACGATCCTCACCTCGCGGGACGATCCGGTCATTCCTGTCGACGCGTTCGAGCAATTACGCCTGCCTCCCCAAGTGGAACTGGATATCGCCACCTACGGTGGCCATTGCGGATTCATCCGCGATTTCAGCATGACCAGCTTCACCGACGACTACATCGCTGCCCGCTTCGCCGCCGTGGCGAACGCGCATACCTGACCTTCGCGTTCCTTCGTCCAGAATCCATCGTTTCCCCACGCGGCGCGCTTGTGCGCACCGTTAAGTGAAGTACGATCCGGCTTCCAGACACGGAGCACGATCCATGCGCCTTCCGCTGACCCTTGCCCTGGCCTTTCTGGCCACGCCCGCACTGGCTGCCACGCCGCCACTTGACTCGCTGACCCTGCCACCGGGCTTCCACATCTCGGTCTATTCCGATCAGGTGCCCAACGCACGCGAAATGGCGGTGGGTGCCAAAGGCACCGTCTTTGTGGGCTCCCGCGATGTGGGCAAGGTGTATGCACTGACCGACACGAACGGTGATGGCAAGGCCGACACGGTACGGACCATCGCGACCGGCCTGCAACTTCCCGTGGGTGTGGCGTTCCGCAATGGCGATCTGTATGTGTCGGCCGTCAGCAAGATCGTGGTGCTGCGCGATATCGAAAACCATCTCGACGCGCCTCCCCAGCCACAGGTTGTTTACGACAAGCTGCCCACCGAAACCCATCACGGCTGGCGCTTCATCGCCTTTGGTCCGGACAACAAGCTGTATGTGCCCATCGGCGCGCCTTGCAACGTTTGTGATCGCGAGGGGTTCGCCAAGCTCATCCGCATGAATCCGGATGGCACCGGGGTGGAAGACGTCGCCTTCGGTATTCGCAACACCGTGGGCTTTACGTGGCGCCCGGGCGACAAGACGCTGTGGTTTACCGATAACGGTCGCGACGAGATGGGTGATGACATGCCCAGCGACGAACTCAATCACATCACCCACAAGGGTGAGCATTTTGGCTTCCCCTATTGCCATCAGGGCGACACGCTTGATCCGGAGTTCGGCAAGGGCAAGTCGTGCAAAGACTATACGGCGCCGGTATACAAGCTTGGTGCGCACGTCGCCGCACTCGGCCTGCGCTTTTACGAAGGCACCATGTTCCCCGCCAGCTATCGCGACGCGCTCATCATTGCGCAGCACGGCTCGTGGAATCGTACGAAGAAATCCGGCTATCGCGTGATGGTTGCCCGCTTGAACGGCAACAAGGTGGTGAGCTACGAGCCGCTGATCGAGGGCTTCGTCAAAGATGAGAAAGCCACCGGACGGCCAGCCGATGTGCAGGTTTTGCCCGACGGCAGCCTGCTCGTCAGCGACGACCTCAACGGCGCCATCTATCGCGTAACGTATTCAAAGTAAGTAACAGGAGCGACCAGACATGCAGGTAAAAAGCGACAACTTCCAGAACGGCAAGCCGATTCCGCCGCGTTTCGCCTTCATGGCGCCGGGCGATCCGGTGTCGCCGTCCGACAATGCAACGCCGCATCTGGTCTGGACCGAAGTGCCTGCCACGGTCAAATCGTTTGCCATCGCCTGCATCGACACCGATGTACCGACGCGCCCCGACGATGTGAACGTGGAAGGTCGCACCGTTCCCGCCTCATTGAAGCGCGGTGAGTTCACGCACTGGCTGATGGCCAACATTCCGCTGGAATGTCGCGAACTGGGCGAAGGTGCGTGCGGCGAAGGCATCGTGCCGCGGGGCAAGAAGCATCCCGTGGGCCCGCCGGGCTCCGTGCAGGGGCTGAACGACTATACCGGCTGGTTCAAGGGCGATAAGGATATGGAAGGCCATTACCACGGCTACGATGGCCCGTGCCCGCCGTGGAACGATTCCATCGTCCATCACTACCACTTCCATGTTTATGCGCTGGATGTGGAAACCGTGCCGCTCGAAAATGGCTTCTCCCTTCAGGAGCTTCGTGACGTAATAAAGGGGCACGTGGTTGACGAAGCGACGATTACGGGCACTTACAGCCTGAATCCGAAGGTAAAGGCGTGACGAGCGGGTGAACGGACCAGCGCTGGCTGAACGCTCGGAAAGCAAGCTGTACGGAGCCATGCAGCGTTCACGTCGCATGCGCGCCACGCGGGTCTAAATGTTCGGGCGCCAGAGCAAATGTCTTCTCTGGTGAAACCGGCAGTCCTGGGAGACCCGTCATGCTGCACTATGCCCTCGTGTTCCTCGTCATCGCGATCATTGCTGCGGTACTCGGCTTTGGCGGCATTGCCGGCACGGCCGCTGGTATCGCCAAGATTCTGTTTGTCGTGTTTCTGATCCTTGCCATCATTTCGTTCTTCCGCGGTCGAAGCGTGTGATACCGGAAAGGACGGCTCACTGGCCGACCTGCCCACTAACGGACGCGCGGTGGGCGATCCCCACGGATCGCCTGCCGCGACATGTCCATATGGTTCCCATTGCTGCACACCGCCCTGATACGCATGCGCCGCCCTATCGTCCATCGGAGAATCGAGTTATGAACAAGTCCGTCGAATCCGCCGCCAATGCCGCGAATGCAGCCGCTAATGCTGCCACTGCCGCCGAGCGCATCGAGGCTCGTGCCGAGCGCGTCAAGCAGGCCACGTCCGACGCCGTCGACCATACGAAAGAAGCTGTAGACCGCGCCGCTGACCGTGTCGAAGCGGGCCTGCATCAGGCCACCGACAAGGCGGCGCAAGGTGCTACCCGCGCAGCCGAAAAGGCTGAAGAAGTGAAGCTTCGCGGCCAGGAGGTCTATGGGGATGCCGTGGACAAGGCGAACGACTGGCTCGACACCGCCCGTGAATATGTGCGCGAAAAGCCGGTACAGTCGCTGGCTATCGCGGTTGCCGCAGGCTGGCTCGCAGGCCGCATTTTCCGTAACTGATGCTGGTTAATCTGCGTCCAGGGGACGGGCATGCTTGAAGACGGTACCAACGCCAACACAGCTGATCCGGGCGACGGCGAACGCGCAACGGCCGGTTCTGACGGTGTCCCGTTCCAACGGCCGGAATGGCTCGGCGACGTAAGTCGCCTGGGCACCGGGCTGAAACATCTCTTCGCAGCGCAGTGGTCGTTGTTGCTGGCTGAGATTGGGCTTGCCCGCAGCGGCGTCGTGCTGATGCTGTTCATGGGTCTGGCTGCCATCGTGTTTGCGGTGGCGCTGGGCCTGACCCTGCTCGCACTCGCGGGGTGGGGTTTGGCGCAATGGTTTGGATCATGGGCCTGGGCGCTGGGTGCTTTGTCGGCCTTGCAGCTGATCCTGCTGATCGGGGCGATCCTGGTGTTTCGCCGTTGCATGCACTGGCTTACCCTTCCGGCCACACGCGCTGAACTGGCCACGCTGGCCCGCGATGCAGTAAAGCAGGGTCGGGCGGAAGGCGAACGCGAACAGGGGTAAGTAACATGGGAATTCTGAGCAACATGGCGGCGGTGACCGAAGCCCGGGCACGCATGGCGGTGGCGCGCGTGGAAACCACGGAGCCGGCAGCCGCGCTGGTGGCCAAGGGCTACGAACACCCTCTCACTGTCATGGGCATGGCCGCAGGCGTGGGATTTTTCCTCAGCAACGTCAAGATGAATCCGCTTGCCGTGCCGGGTGTAAGCACGCTGGTAGCCGGCGGCGCTTCAGATCTGGTGGGGCAGCTGGTTTCGCTGGCTGCGGGCAGCCTCTTCAATTCCTCCGGTGACACCGATCCATGAGTGACGCGCACAGTCCGCTTCCCACCCCTTTGCCGTCCACGGCGGCGCCGGGTATGGCGGTCACCACGCTGCAACCCAAATCACGACGCATCCCACGCAGCAGCCGCAGCACGCGGCGCATTTCGCGTCACCTGAAAGCCATTCGCATCTCACTCACCGGCATGATTCTGCTGGCGCTGATTTTCACGATCACGATTGGCAAATCACTCCTGATTCCCCTGGTGCTGGCCGCGTTCATCGGCCTGGCACTCAATCCCATCGTGGTAACTGCGGCGCGCTTTCGCGTGCCGCGCTGGCTCGCCGCGTGGGTGGTGATGGTGGCGCTGATCGGCGCGTTGGCCGGTGGCGTCGGCATGATTGCCACGCCGGCCATGAACTGGTTCCATCAGGCGCCGGAGGCCATCCGTACTTTCGCGCCCAAGATCAAACCGATGACGCAGCAGCTGGAGGCGGCCAGCCGCGCCACGCAGAATCTTGTCGGGGGTACGACGGGGCGCGGCGCAGCCAGCACAGGCACACCCGCCGTGTCGTTCACTGCGTGGGATGTGGTATCCAACGCACCGAAGGTGCTCGCCAGCGTGCTGACAGTGGCATTGCTGGTGTTCTTCTTTCTTGTATACGGCGACGAAATACTGCGGCGCGCCGTGGAGATATCGCCCACCTTTGCGTACAAGCGGCACACGGTGTCGATTGTGCGAAGTATCCAGGTAGAAATTTCCAGCTACCTGCTGCTGACGGCAGCCATCAACATGGCATTGGGCCTGCTGACGGCCTGCATGCTCTGGGCGTACAACGTGCCTGATCCCCTGCTGTGGGGCACCGTGGCCATGGTGGCCAACTTCATTCCTTACGTCGGTGCGATCACAACGACCACCATTCTGGCTGTGGTGGGCGTGCTTCACTTCCAGGAGCTGGGACCGGCGATTCTTCCTGCCATGACGTTCGCAGGCATGACGGCGGTCGAAGGCAATCTCATCACGCCGATGTTGCAGGGGCGGCGCATGCGTCTGTCTCCCGTGGCCATCCTTATCTGGCTGCTGGTATGGGGTTGGCTGTGGGGCATTCCTGGCGCGCTGCTGGCCGTGCCAATGCTGACATGCGCCAAACTCATCACCGCGAAACTGCGCGGCTGGGCATGGTTTGCGCACATGATCCAGCGCTGATCCGGTCAGTCGTACGACACGCGAACGGTGATGCTGGCGTTGCCCGGCCCTGATTTCAGTGGCAAGCCATCGCGCACGTAGCGCGCGCGGAAGTCGTAGGTTTGTCCTGCATCGCGCGGGGTGAAAACAATCGGCGTTGCGCCGGACGGGTCTGCCGGCGCATCCGGTCGCACGCTGCGCAACTCGATACCTACGCCGCCACTGCCTCCGGTGGCGGCGAACAGCGCGGGGTTCGCGGCGTCCTTCTGCGCTTCAAACCGCATGTTTACCTGGTTGACGTGCTGGCAACCGCCCGCCGCCAGGCGACCGTCGACCCAGTGGCTGTGACCCTCCCGCGCGATATCTTCGAGGTCGACCACTCCCAGAGGAAAAGCGAGGCTGGCAGAAAGAAATGTACAGGTGGGCAACGGCGCTTCGATGCGCACAGGTGCCAGCCGGACACTGAGCTGGTCGATGCCATCCACACCACCGTTTCCCACGATGCCACCCGCGATGGTGCCGCTGCGGATGTCGCCCGTCTTGATGAGCTGAACGCGGTAGCGGGCATTCTTGTAGACCGCCCACAGCGCACCGGACTGCGACTTGGAAAATGGCAGCACATCCCATGGCGTATTGTCGCCGCCAACATAGATGCGGATGCCGACGCCCGGCACTTCGGTAGCGAAGATGTTTGCTCCTGCCGCCGTGGGCGCTGCATAGGTCACAGGACGGAATGCCGATTGCGGGAAACGGCACCAGAAGCTCACCCGATACGAGGGTGACGATTCGCCCTGCGCAATGACCTCACCGACATTCAGCGTCATCGGTGGAGTCTGCGTGGTGAAGGTCAGTTGCTGTGGCTGTCCCTGCACGGGATAGTCGTCGCAGGACGCGCGGGCAGACAGCGTCACCATCCACCCGGTGGTCACGATGACCACGCCCATCCATGCTTTCATGTCCATGAGATCCGTCTTTACCCAGAGCCGCCACGATAGTCATCGGACGCGCGCGCGGCTCTAAGAGAAATCGGAAAAATGGCACGATTAATTCGTGGCGTGGGTCACCAGGCGATCCGCTGACGGTCGCGGAAGAAGGCGCCGTTGGCCGCTTGCCGGTCTGGCAGGGTCGCGGCCCACACGATGCCATCTGCACTCACTGTCGCGGCACGGCCACCACTTCCACCCATGTCCGTCGCCGTCCAGCCAGGACACACCGCATTGACCAGGATGCCGCTGCCGGTCAGTTCCTCGGCAAGAATCCGCGTATATACGTTCAAGGCGGCCTTTGACACGCGATAGGACGGGCACATGTCTCCGGCGGCCACATTGCTGGCGCAACCGCTGGACACGTTGACGATCCGGCCATACCCATGCAACTTCATCAACGGCACAACGCTTTCGCTCAAGCGCCACGCGCCCAGCAGGTTGGTGTCCAGCGCGGCACGCACTTCATTCATGTCGACGGTCGTGGCACGTTCGCCGTGCGTGTAATGGGCGCCGGCGTTGTTGACCAGAATATCCAGACGTCCATAGCGCGTGCGGATGGCTTCCACTGTCGCATCCACATCTTCCGGCCGCGTGATGTCCAGTCGAAGCGGCAAGAGATCGCCGCCTTCTTCGCGCAATGCACGGGCTGCCTTTTCGCCCCGTGACAGATCACGTGATCCCATCACTACAGTGACGCCAAGCGCTGCGAGTTGTCGCGCCACTTCGCGACCGATGCCACGATTGGCGCCGGTGACCAGAGCCACGCGCTGAGACAGCGGTGGCTCCGGAACGATGGCGCGGCGGCCCATGCGGGAAGGGAAGGGCCGGATATCCGCGCTGCGCGTGCTCATGGCGTTGCGGCCACCTGCGTGCAGCGCGCGTCACCGCACGCTTCCCAGCCGCCACCCAGCGCCTTGTACAAAGCCACTGCGCTGATGTTGATTGCGGCTTCCGCTTCGGCCAGCTGATCTTCAGCCGACAGTTGCGTGCGCTCTGCATCAAGCCATTCCAGATAGTCCGTCGCACCCGATTCATAGCGAATCTTTGCCAGTGCAGCCGCACGCTGACTGAAAGTGGCCTGCTCCATCAGCTTCTGCACGCGTGTGCGCTGCTGGTTGAATGACACCAGCGAGTTATCCACATCCTCCAGTGCGCGAAGCACGGTGCGCTGATAGTTGGCCAGGGCAGCATCCGCCCTTGCCTCGCTGGCTTTCACGCCTGAACGCACACGCTGCACATTCAGGCCCGACCAGGAAATGCTGGGAGCCAGCGACCAGGCACGCGTACCGGGACTGCCAAAATCATTACTCCTTCCCGCCAGAAATCCGATGAAGCCACCGAGCGACACATGTGGAAAGTAATCCGCCTTCGCTACGCCAATGCGCGCATTGGCGGCAGCCAGCTCGCGCTCGGCGACGCGAATGTCCGGACGACGTGACAGCACCTCATCAGCACCACCCATCGGCAGGCTGACATCAATGGGGCGGAACGTCGCCGGTGACAGGTCGATGTCCAGTTCACCCGGGCGCTCGCCCAGCAACACCGCCAGACGGAACGTATCGGCCTGCGCCTGCGTTTCCAGCAACGGGAGCTGCGCTTCCACCGCCGCAAGCCGCGCCTTCGCGCTTGCAACGTCCTGCTCCGATCCCGTGCCTACCTCGGCGCGTGCGTCGATCACCTTCAATGACGCGCGCTGGTTTTCGATGTCACGACGGGTGACCTCCACACGCAGTTGCGTACCGCGAAGGTCAAAGTAATTGCGCGCCACTTCGGCGAACAGGGTGACCTGCGCATCCTGCAATGATGCTGCACTCGCAGCGGCGTCCGCGCCGGCGGCTTCCACCGACCGACGCACACCACCGAACAGATCCACTTCCCAGGACGCATCGAAGCCTGCCTGATAGCTGGTCACCGTATTGCGCTGATCGGTGAAGCCGGGCTGCTGTTGACGGCTGCGCGAGTACGCCGCTTGCGTTTCAATGTCGGGAATCTGCTGCGACTTCGCGGTTCCAAGCAGTGCGCGCGCTTCATCCAGCCGCGCCACGGCAATCTTCAGATCCGGGCTGTTCTTCGCCGCACGACCGATCAGTGCATTCAGGGTGCTGTCGTTGAATTGCTCCCACCAGCGAGCCTGAAACGACGCGCTGTTCTGGTGAGCCGCATCCATGCCCTGAAGCGTGACCGGTGCTTCCACCGGAGCTTTGTAATCCGGCCCCACGCTGGCACAGCCAGCGAGGACCAGGGCCGCGAACAACGCGGTACTACGCCATACGATTGCCATCTCAATGCTCCTCGATCACGGGTGCGCCAAGACCCAGGCGCTCATGGCGAGCGCGGCGACGCGCGTCCATGCGTTCATTCATGCCGCGAATCAGCACGTAGAACAGCGGAGTGAAGATCAGGCCGAAGAAGGTAACGCCCAGCATGCCGGCAAACACCGCCACACCCATGGCGTGACGCATCTCTGCGCCCGCCCCATGCGATACCACCAGCGGTACCACACCCATGATGAAAGCGAACGACGTCATCAGGATCGGGCGAAGACGCAGGCGGGCCGCTTCCAGCACCGCATCCACGCGGCTCATGCCGTGGATTTCCGCTTCGCGTGCAAACTCGACGATCAGGATCGCGTTCTTGCAGGCCAGACCCACCAGAACGATGAGGCCGATCTGGGTGAAGATGTTGTTGTCGCCACCGGTGATCCATACGCCGAAGATCGCAGACAGCAGCACCATCGGCACAATGAGGATCACGGCCAGCGGCAGGCTCAGGCTTTCATACAGCGAGGCCAGCACCAGGAACACGAGCAGCACGCACAAGGGGAATACAAGCACGGCGGTGTTGCCGGCCAGAATCTGCTGATAGGTCAGTTCCGTCCATTCATACGTCATGCCGTTGGGCAGTTTCTCGGCAACAAGCTTTTCCATCGCTGCCTGCGCCTGACCGGTGCTGAAGCCCGGGGCGGCACCGCCGTTGATTTCCGCCGTCGGGTAACCGTTGTAGTGCATCACACGATCAGGGCCATTGGACTGGCGCACGGTGAGGAACGAACCCAGCGGCACAAGATCACCCGCCGCGTTGCGCGTCTTCAGGCCAAGAATGTCCTTGGCTTCATGACGGAACGACGGCTCAGCCGACACGTTCACCTGATAGGTGCGACCAAAGCGGTTGAAGTCGTTGACGTAAAGCGAACCGAGGAACGCCTGCATCGTCTGGAACACGTCGCTGAGGTTGATGCCTTCGGACTTGGCCTTCTCGCGGTCGATGTCGGCATCGATCTGCGGCACGCTCACCTGATAGCTGGTGAACAGGCCTGCGAGACCCGGCGTGGTGTTGCCTGCCTGCACGATGTTCTGCGTCTGCTTGTACAGCTCTTCAAAGCCCATGCCGGAACGATCTTCGATCTGCATGCGGAACCCGCCGATCGTGCCAAGGCCGTTGACCGGCGGAGGCGGGAACGTGGCGATATAGGCGTCCTGGATCGTGGCGAACTTCTGGTTCAGCGCACCGGCAATGGCACCGGCAGACAGATCATCGCTGCGACGTTCGTCAAATGACTTCAGCGCCACGAACACGATGCCCGAGTTGGTGCTGTTGGTGAAACCGTTGATCGACAGGCCAGGGAACGCGATGGCGTTTTCCACACCCGGCTGCTTGAGGGCAATGTCGCTCATGCGACGGATCACGTCTTCCGTGCGGTCAAGCGATGCAGCGTCCGGCAGCTGTGCGAAGGACACCAGATACTGTTTGTCCTGCGGCGGCACGAAGCCGGTTGGCACTTTGGCAAAGCCGAGCCACGCCAGACCGATCAAGCCGGCGTAAAGCACCAGCGCGATGGAACCGAAACGCAGGATCTTCTGCACCGTGCCAACGTAACGATTCGCACCGCTTTCAAACAGCCGGTTGAACGGACGGAACAGCCAGCCGAAGCCACGGTCGATGAGGATGCTGAGCTTGTCTTTGGGTGCGTCGCGGTCCTTCAGCAGGATGGCTGCCAGCGCGGGGCTGAGCGTCAGCGAGTTGAATGCCGAGATCACGGTCGAGATGGCGATGGTCAGTGCGAACTGGCGATAGAACTGGCCCGTCAGGCCGCTGATGAACGCAGCGGGCACAAACACCGCGCACAGCACCAGCGCCGTGGCCACGATGGGACCGGTGACTTCGGTCATGGCCTGACGCGTGGCGTCCTTCGGTGAGAGGCCATGTTCGATATGACGCTCGACGTTCTCCACCACGACGATGGCATCATCCACCACGATGCCGATGGCCAGCACCAGTCCGAACAGTGACAGCGCATTGAGCGAGAAGCCCACCACGTACATCACGGCAAACGTACCCACCAGCGACACCGGAACCGCCACCAGCGGAATGATCGACGCGCGCCAAGTCTGCAGGAACAGGATAACCACCAGCACCACGAGGACGATGGCTTCAAATAGCGTGTGCACCACCGCTTCGATAGAGCCGCGTACGAACACGGTCGGATCGTAGACGATGCTGTACTCGATGCCCTGCGGGAATTCCTTCTTCAGTTCGGCCATCGTGGCGCGTACTTCGTCGGAAATCTGGATCGCGTTGGAACCAGGACGCTGGAAGATCGGAATGGCCACCGCTTCCTGGTTGTTCAGCAGACTGCGCAGCGCGTAGTTGCTGGAGCCAAGTTCAACACGCGCCACGTCGCGCAGATGCGTGACCGAGCCACTGGCATCGCTGCGGACGATGATGTTGAGGAAGTCATCTTCCGTGACCAGGCGGCCACGCGTGTTGATGTTGAGCTGGAAAGCCGACGTGTTCGGACCCGGCGGTGCGTTCAGCGCACCAGCGGCCACTTCGATGTTCTGTTCGCGAATGGCGTTGAGCACGTCACCGGTCGTCAGGTCGCGTACGGCGAGCTTTTCCGGATTCATCCACACGCGCATGCTGTACTCACCCGCGCCAAACAGCTGCACGTCGCCAATGCCATCCAGGCGGGCGAGCTGGTCCTTGATGTGCAGGCGTGCGTAGTTCGACAGATACAGCATGTCGTACCGGTGTGAGGGCGAGGTCAGATGCACGACCATCGTGAGGTCAGGCGAACTCTTCTGCGTGGTGACGCCGAGTCGTTGCACCTCTTCGGGCAAGCGCGGCAACGCCTGCGACACACGGTTCTGCACCTGCACCTGGGCGTTGTCCAGGTTGGTGCCGAGCGCGAAGGTCACCGTGAGCGTCATCGCGCCATCGCTGGTGGCCTGCGAGGATGTGTACAGCATGCCCTCGACGCCATTGATCTGTTCTTCCAGCGGCGTGGCCACCGTTTCGGCGATGACTTCCGGGTTGGCACCCGGATAGCTGGCACGCACGACGACGGTCGGCGGAACCACTTCCGGATATTCGCTGATCGGCAGCTTGAACACCGCGACACCGCCGGCGATCAGGAACAACACCGACAGCACACCCGCGAGAATCGGGCGGTCGACGAAGTATTGAGCGATTTTCATGGATCAGTCCTGCGTATTGAGCGCGACGCTGCCTGCGTCGCGGGGCGTGCCGGCCACTTGCTTCGTGGCATCGGCGCCGCGAGTAGCCATGGCAACGCGCTTGGCGTTTACTTCCACACCGGGACGTACGTGCTGCAATCCGTTCACCACCACCACGTCTTCCGCGGTGAGGCCGTTGTCGACCACTCGAAGCCCATCCACCAGCGCACCGGTAGTGACGCGGCGATATTCGATCTTGCGATCCTTGCCGACGGTGTAGACGAACTTGTTGCCCAGATCAGTGCCGACCGCGCGGTCGTCGATCAGTGCGCGTGGCTGACGCTCGCCGCTACGCAGCTCCACACGCGCGAACAGGCCGGGCGTATAGGCGGAGTCCGCATTGGGAAACACGGCACGCAGGCGAATCGTGCCTGCTCCCGTGCGCAGCTGGTTGTCGATGAAGTCGATCTTGCCGGCGTGCGGATAGCCGTCTTCGTCAGCCAGACCCATGGCCACTTCGGGCGCACGGCCGTTCTGACGGCGCAGACGGTCCAGCTTGAGGAAGGTCTGCTCGTCCACGTCGAAGTAGACGTACATCGGGTCGACGCTCACCACGCTGGTCAGCACATCGGCGCTTGTCACCAGGTTGCCCGGGGTCACTACCGCGTTGCTGACGCGACCGTCGATGGGGGCGCGCACTTCGGTAAAATTGAGATTGAGCCTGGCGGCGTCCAGCGCCGCGCCGGTCGATGCCACCTGCGCACGCGCGCTGGCGGCTGCGGTGTTGAGGCGGTCGGCCTCTTCACGCGACACGGCGTGCTGTTCCACCAGCTTCGCGCCGCGCGCGGCGTTCGCTTCGGCCAGTGCCAGTTCCGAGCGCGCCTGGCTGAGGTTGGCGGCGAGGCGATCAGTCTCCGCACGGAAGGGGCGCGGGTCGATGGTGAAGAGCAACTGGCCCTTCTTCACCATGGCACCTTCGCGGAAATGCACCGTGTCCACGTAGCCACCCACGCGCGGGCGGATCTGGATGGTGTCCACCGCCTGGATGCGGCCTGTGAACGTGTTGGAATCGTCCACCGTGCGCAGCAGAACCTGCGCCACGGTCACTTCCGGGGCGGGCATGGGCTCGGCCGCGTGCGTGGGGGGCGGTCCCCCGGTCAGCCATAGCGCCGAGCCGATGGCCACGGCCAGTGCGGCGGTGCCGAACAGAAGTTTCTTCTTCATGGGGAGTCCCTGGAGGCAAGTCACGCCGGCATACCGGCTCAGGGTGCGCAATCTAGTCCTTGCCTGACAGGCTAAAAACAGGTTTAGAATCACTCCGCCTGTGACCCTGAGTCACTAATCGTTCCGTTGCCTTGTCACTGGAGACCCCCATGGAAGATTTTTCCGCGATCAGCGTGTTTGTCCGCGTGGTTGAGGCCAAGAGCTTTTCCTCGGCGGCCCAGCACCTGGAAATGACCCCTTCCGGCGTCAGCCGGGCCATCTCCCGGCTGGAAGAAGGCCTCGGCGCGCGGCTGTTTTTCCGCTCTACCCGCGCCTTGCGTTTAACCGACGATGGCGCCGCGTTCTATGCGCGTTGCAAGGAGATCCTCGCCGATCTGAGTGAGGCGACGGAGGCGCTCGGCTACGCCCGCACCAAGCCGGCGGGCAAGTTGAGGATCGCCGCATCCTCCGCGGTCGGACGGGCGGCGCTGATTCCGAACCTCGCCGATTTCGAGGAAAAATTTCCCGATATCCGTCTGGAAATGACGATGTGCGACTTCCCGTTTGATTTGAACGAGGAAGGTTTCGATTGCGCCATCCGGATGGGCGAGCTGGCCGACTCCAGCCTCATTGCTCGCAAGATCGGCTACTTCAGCAACGTGCTTTGTGCCTCCCCGTCTTATCTGGCCCGGCACGGTGCCCCGACCACGATCGACGATCTCAAGACCCACCGCTGCGTGAATTTTGTTCACCCGACCACAGGCAAGCCGTACCAGTGGCAGTTCGATACGCCAGGCGGTCGCGTGGGCGTGGATGTGGATGCCCACATGCTCATCAATGACGGCGAGTCGGTGATTCAGGCCGCCATTGCGGGCCTGGGCGTGATCCAGGTGCCCCATTGCCTGGCGGCCTGTGCGCTGGACAAGGGCATGCTGCAAATCGTCATGCAGGACACCATCTCCACCGGTTCGCCGCTGTGGATCGTGTATCCGCAGAAGCGTCACCTGTCCGCGCGCGTCCAGGCCTTCATCGAATGGACCAGCGAACTGTTCCAGCGCACCAGCACCCCGGCCTGCGTACTGGCCAAGGACGCGGCGCAGCGTGCGGCCATGAAGCCCGAGCGCAAGCTGGAAATGGTGGCCTGACGGGCGAAAACGGCCCCTTCAGAATTCTTCATCGGCGCATCAGGCACTTCAGATGCGCCAGTGGCCCACTGGATCTTCCACCACAGGGAGATCCTCGCCATGCGCTTCATCGTCGCGGCCCTTGCCGCCTGCCTCACCCTGCCGGCTCTCGCCGGTACGTATCGGATTCCCGAAAAACAGGCCGATGGATGGACCGTCGGGGACGCCCGCAAGCTGGGCTGGAACACCGAATTGCTGGCCAGCCTGAATGACCGGATGGCCGACGGCACGTACAAGAAAATCAGCAGTGTGCTGATCGTCGATCACGGGTCGCTCGTTTACGAAGGCTATTTCAACGACGGCAAGCCGGACCTGCTGAACGACGTACGCTCGGCCAGCAAGAGCGTGACCGCGATTCTGGCCGGAGCGGCCATCGACCGCGGACTGATTCCGAACGTGCAGGCCCCCGTCTACGCGTATTTCCCCGACCACCATCCGGCCAATCCGGACCCGCGCAAGGCCACGATCACGCTGGAAGATCTGCTGACCATGAGCTCGATGTGGGAGTGCGACGACGAGAACGAGTTCTCCAGCGGGCACGAAGAGCGCATGTACGTCTCCGAGCACTGGCTGGATTTCGCGCTGGGACTGCCCATCAAGGGTTTCGCACCGTGGATGACCCGGCCTGCCGACAGCCCCTACGGGCGCGCCTTTTCCTACTGCACGGCTGGCGCTTTCGTGGCTGGCGCGGTGGTGGAACGGGCGACCCGAATGTCGCTGCCGGCCTTTGCGGCGGAGGTGCTGGAGAAGCCGCTCGGCATCCGCCAGAGTCAGTGGAACAAGTCGCCCGAAGGCATCGGCATGGGCGGAGGCGGCACCCGTTACCGCTCGCGTGATCTCGCCAAAATCGGCCAGATGATCGCAGATGGTGGCCAATGGCAGGGAAAACGCGTGATCTCCGAGGCATGGGTCAAAGCCATGCTGACCCCGCATGCCCAGGCACGGGACGACGCTGACTACGGGTATCTGTGGTGGTGCTTCCACTTCCCGGTACACGGTGTGTCCACGGCGGTGTGGGCCATGAGCGGCAACGGCGGCAACTATGTTTTCGTGATTCCCGGGCAAAAGCTGGTGGTCGTCGTGACCAGTCAGGCGTTCAACCAGAAGATTGCCCACCCTCAATCGCAGGCGATCTTCCGCGACGTGGTGCTCAAGGCGTTGCCTTGAGTTCCGGGGGGCACCACGGTGCCTCCAGCACGCGTTGCCGCTCGGCGGCAACGCGTCGGTCGATGGCGGCCAGCGCGGCGTTGAACGCCGCATCGCCATGCAATCCGGCCAGCAATGGCGTGATGCGCAACCACGCGGCATCGCGATAGCCCAGATCCACCGCCGCCTGCACCGCTGCGGCGGCGGCTTCGCGATCACCCTTGGCCAGCGTCAGTACCGCCAGTTCCACGCGGGCTGGCGCCCATGCGTCGTTTTGAAGGCGGGCTTGGGTTTCCGAGATCCGGTGGCTGATCCACGTGGGGGAAGGCGGGACGGGGCCATACAGTCCGGCCAGCGTTTCGGCCATGGTGGATTCCGGACGCAGCGCGTGCGCACGGGCAAATGCCGTGGCGGCCGCTGCCCGATTGTTGTCCAGCAGGGCAAGCTCACCCGACAACTGCGCAAGCTCCGCACGTTGGGTGCCGTGCGATTCGGCGCTCTGAATGGCCGCCTGCGCCTCCGCGCCACGGCCCCGCGCGAACAGGAACGATGGCCATGCAATGTTGCCGAACACGTTGTCCGGGGTCAGCAGAAAGACGCGGCGCAGGCGGGCTTCGGCCGCGCCCGTGAAGCCCAGCAATTCCAGCTCGCGTGCTACCGCCACGTTGCGAAACCGGACCTTGGCCGGGTCGCCGCGCATGTCCAGATTCGTGCGCAGCGCGTCTGCGAGGCGGCCCTGCTCCTGATAAAGGTAGGCGGCCGACGCGCGGGTCGCATCGTCGGTGGGGTCCAGCACCATGGCGCGCTCGTAGCCTGCCAGCGCTCCGGGAAGGTCACCCAGGCAATCGTGCGCATAACCCGATGCCGACCATGCGGCGGCATCATTGGGCCGTGCACGCAAAACGCGCTCGGCCAGAACCTGCGCCTTCGTGGCCCATTCGGCGCCATCGTTATAAAGACAGGTGCGTGCGCTGTAAGCGCGGCTCAGTCCCAGCAGTGCCTGCGGATCATCAGGGGCATCGGCAAGCGCGTGCTCATACAGGTCGATGGCGCGGTTGTCGTTGTCGCGCTGGCCCATGCTGGCGTACCAGGCCGCGCGGTCCAGCATTTCCTGTGCGGCCGTCGGGGGTGCGGCTTGCGGCACGCGTGTGAGCGTCCACGCCAGCACACCACCCGCCAGAAGCACCACACCCGCCGCCATTCCCAGCCACGCACGGTGCGTCGGCCGATGCGCCATCTCGCCCACAGGCGCTGGCATGGCACCGAGCTGATAACCCTGCCCACGCACCGTCCGCACATAGCGGGGTCGCCTGGCATCGTCGCCCAGCGCCTGACGCAACAGACGCACGCGCTGCGTCACGGTTTCTTCGTTGACGATGGCCGGTGCCCACACCTGTTCGATCAGTTCATCGAACCGGACCACGCGCTGCCCCTGCGCCAGCAGATACGCCAGCAACTGGAAACTCAGACCACTGACGTCCAGGGCGACTCCGTCCCGTTCCACACGCTGACGCGGCAGATCGACGACAAGGTCCAGCAGACGATAGTGGTCTGTCACCGGTTTCAGCCACCCGCCGGAAGCAGCAGCAACAGCGCTGCGCCAAGCACGATGCGGTAGATCGCGAACGGCGTGAAGCGATGCGAGCGGATGTAGCCCAGCAACCACTTCACTGCCACGAACGCGGTGATCGTGGACACCACGAAGGCGATGACCAGCGCGGTCCAGTCCTCCTGCACCGCCCCGCCGTGGCGGAACTGCTTGAACAGCTCATAGGCGCTGGCGGCATACATGGTGGGGATGCCGACCAGAAAGGCGAACTCCGTTGCCGCCGCGCGGTTGCTGGTACCGGCGAGCATCGCGGTGAAAATGGTCGCGGCTGAGCGCGACGTGCCCGGGAACACGCCCGCCACAATCTGGGCCAGGCCCACCAGGATGGCCACGCGCCAGGTAACTTCGGTGCGGTCTGCCTGGCGGGCGGCCAGGCGTTCGGCGGCCAGCATCCACACGCCGCCGATCACCAGCGCCCACGCAATCGGGGTGATGTGGTCGGGAAGTTTGAAGCCCATCTTGGTGACGATAAGTCCAAGCGCTGCGGTGATGAGGAACGCGACGATCAGCTTCATCAGGTAGTCGCGGTTTTCCGGTCGGCGCCAGTTGACCAGCAGCTCCCAGATGCGCCCCCAGTAGATGAAGGTCACGGCCAGAATGGCGCCGGCCTGGATCACCACATTGAACAGGTCGCTGCGCGCGCCGAGCCAGCGTTCGGCGATCAGGAGATGGCCGGTGCTGGAGATGGGCAGAAATTCGGTGACGCCCTCAATGATGCCGAGGAGGATGGCGTTGAGAAAATCGGGCACGGTGCGCTTACATCCTTCAAGGGGCTGGGGCGCATAGCTTAAGTCAGCGCCCCGCCGCATGTTCCTGCGCTCACAAAATACGCACACCCTCCGTTGCTACCTTCGCCGCTTGCCGATCCGGAATCGCCATGCCGCAACTTTCATCGTGGCCCGGACGCGTGGCGGGCTGGTGTGTCCTCGCCGCGTGTCTTACCGCCTGCGCCCCTGACGTTCGCCCGCCGGCATTCGCGCCGCGCGAACAGGTGCCGCTGGCCGGACTTCCCACCGGCATGGCCGGCTGGCCCGAGCCGGAATGGTGGCATCGTTACCACGACCCCCAGCTTGACCGGATCATCGACCTGGCCATGCGCGGCTCCCCCGACATGGAGCAGGCCCAAGCGCGTTATCGGTCGGCACAACGGGCCGTGGAGGCCCAGAAGGCCGAGCTGATGCCGAAGGTCCAGGGCGTGGTCGGCGGCACCCATGGCTACAGCGACGTGACCGTGGCAGGCGGCATTCCGGGCGCATCGGGCAGCGCGCAGGGATTTGAACTAAGCCCTGGCAAAAGCTGGAGCAACAGCGGACTGGCCGGGGCACTGGCCACGTGGGATCTGGATCTTTGGGGCAAGCAGAAGGCTGCCGTTGCTTCCGCGGTGGGCCAGGCCAAAGCCGCCGAGGCAGAGCGTGCGGTGGCGGCCAGTTCGCTTCAGTACAACGTCGCCAACACGTATTTCGACTGGCAGGCGATGCAGGCTCGCCTCGTGATTGCCCGTCGTGCGGAACACGCCGCGTCGCAATACCGGGACCTCGTGGCGCTGCGCGTGCATGCGGGCGTGGAAGATCCGACCACGCTGGACAGCGCCGAGGTGCAACTGGCCCAGCAGCGGCGCAGCCTCGCCTCGGTGGAAGCGGGGGTGACGCTCGATCAGGTGCAACTGGCGGCCCTCGCCGGCGTGGCGCCGGCGGACCTCGGGCCGCTGGAACCGCGCCCGTTGCCCACGCCGGACACTGCCCTGCCACCCGACGCGCGACTGGGCCTGCTGGCGCGCCGGCCGGACATCGCCGCCGCGCGCTGGCAGATTGAAGCGTCGGCGCGTTCGATTGATCAGGCCCGCGCCTCGTACTACCCCGACGTGAGCCTCATGGCCCTGGGCGGCTTTCTGCGCACCTATCCAGACCTGGGCTCGGGCACACGCACGGACCTGGCCGTGGGCAGCATCGGTCCCTCCGTGTCGTTGCCGATCTTCAGCGGGGGACGGCTGGATGCGCAGTTCGAGAATGCGCAGGCGCAGCTTGATCTGGCCGTGGCGGGCTACAACCGCGCCATCGTGCAGGCGGCGCAGGATGTGGCCCAGCGCATTGTCGGCCTCACTCGCCTGGATGCCGAGCGGGTGCAGCAGGATCGACAGCTTGCCGCCACCGCCGCCTCCACCGGGCGGGTGAAGGATCGCCGTGACCGCGGCATCGACGACGACCGCAAGTACCTCAGCAGCCAGCTCCAGCTCATGCAGCAGCAGGACGGCCAGCTTCAGTTGCAGGGCCAGATGCTCTCGACCAACCTGGCCCTGATCCACGCACTGGGCGGCGGCTATCACGCCGACGACCTGCCGGCACTCCCGGCCCCCGCCGCGAAGGACACCACCCGATGACCGCCGAGAACGACGACCGCACACCGCCGGACAGCGAGCGTACGGCGCCATTGCCGTTCAAGTACCGCTTCAAGTATCTGCACAAGTACGGTGATGTGTCCCCGGCAGAGGGTGACCAGGCGCAGCACGCGCACGCCTCGCACAAGCACGAAGACGATGACGACGAGCAGAAAGAAGGGGACGAGCAGAAAGAAGGGGACGAGCAGAAAAAAGACAGCAACAAGAAGTCGCCCGAAGACGAACGCCGCGAGAAGCGCAAGCGCAACATCGTTCTCATCATCATCGCGGCCGTCTTCATCCTCGCCGGCCTCGCGTGGCTGCTCTACTACATCTTCGTGATGAGCCAGCGCGAGACCACGGACGATGCTTACGTCAAAGGCGACATGGTCACCATATCGTCGCGGGTGCAGGGCACCGTGGTGGAAGTGGCCGTGGAGGAAACAGAGCGCGTGCACGCGGGGCAGGTGTTGGTCCGGCTGGACCCGGTGGATGCCAAAGACAGCCTGATGAACGCCGAGGGCCAGCTCGCCCAGGCGGTACGTCAGGCCCAGCAGGCGCGTCATCAGGCGGCCGAGGCCGACGCGGCCATCCCGCAGCGTCGCGCGCAATACGAAATGCAGCGTGACGACTATGAGCGCCGGCGCCCGCTGCTGGCCAGCCGGGCGGCGGCCAAGGAAGAAGTGGACAGCGGCAAGCGGCAGATGGAAGCGGCCTACGCGGCGCTTCAGCAGGCCCAGAAACAGGCAGCGGCGGCCCATTCCCAGGTCGATGGCACAGACATCCATGATTTCCCCGCCGTGATTCAGGCGCGCTCGCAATTCCAGAATGCGTGGGTGAACAGTGGGCGCAACGCCATCGTCTCTCCCATCGAAGGTTATGCGGCGCGCCGGCAGGTCCAGGTGGGGCAGCGCGTGCAGCCGGGGCAGGATCTGCTGACCGTCGTTCCGCTGTCCGATCTGTGGGTGGACGCCAACTTCAAGGAAACCCAACTGGAGCACATCCGCATCGGCCAGCCGGTGAAGATCAAGACCGACATGTATTCGGACGTGACCTATCACGGCAAGGTCGTGGGTCTGAATGCGGGCACTGGAAGTGCGTTCTCGCTGCTGCCGGCCGAGAACGCGTCCGGCAACTGGATCAAGGTGATTCAGCGCGTGCCGGTGCGTGTGTCCCTGGACCCGCAGGACCTGAAGAAGTGGCCGCTGCGCATCGGCCTTTCCACGGACGTGACCGTCGACACGCACAACCGCGATGGTCGGGTGCTGGCGGAAACGCCACGGCAGAAACCCCTCGCCAGCACGGCGGTTTACGAGCAGGAGCTTGGCGAAGCGGACGCCCGCGCCGAGGCCATCATCAAGGCCAACATGGTGGATGACCCCACGCCACCCGTGAAGCGCGGTCGCTGAAATGGCGGCGAGCGGGCAAGGGGCCACCCCTGAGCCATTGCGCGGTGGCGCGCTGGCGCTGCTGACGGCGGGTGTGGCGCTGGCCACCTTCATGGAAGTGCTGGACCTGTCCATCGTCAACGTGTCGGTGCGTACCATCGCTGGCAACCTCGGCGTGAGCAGCACGGAAGGCACCATGGCCATCAGTGCTTATTCCATGGCCAGCGCCGTGATGCAGCCGCTGACCGGCTGGATCGCCCGCCGGTTCGGTGAGGTGCGCACTTTCAGCTTCTCCGTGCTGTTGTTCGTCGTGTTCTCCGTCTTGTGCGGCCTGTCCAACAGCATGACCATGCTGATCGTATTCCGGCTGCTGCAAGGCGCGGTATCCGGGCCGATGGTGCCGCTGTCGCAAACGTTGCTGCTCAACAACTATCCCGTGGCGCGCCGGCCGCTGGCGCTGGCGCTATGGGCCATGACCGTCGTGGTGGCGCCGGTATTCGGGCCCATTCTTGGTGGCTGGATCACCGACAACTATCACTGGTCGTGGATCTTCTTCATCAACATCCCGGTCGGCCTGTTCGCCATCATCATTACCTTCACGCTGCTGCGCGGGCGCGAATCGAAGACAGCCAAAGTGCCGGTAGACGCCGTGGGGCTGTTCCTGCTGGCCGTTGGGGTGGGCTCGCTGCAATTCATGCTGGACAACGGCAATGACAACGACTGGTTCTCCTCGCACCTGATCGTCGTGCTGGCCATCGTGGCACTCGTGTGCATCACGTTCCTTATTGCATGGGAACTGATGCACAAGAATCCGGTGGTAAACCTGCGCCTGCTCGGCCGGCGGAACTTCGCCATTGGCGTGCTGTGCCTGTCGCTGGGCATGTTCGCGTTCTTTGGTGGCACCGTGGTCATGCCTGCGTGGGTGCAGGAAGTGATGGGCTATACCGCGACCTGGGCAGGATTCGTCGTGGCGCCCATCGGCGTGCTGGCCATTTTCCTCTCACCCCTGGTCGGCGCCTTCCAGAACAAGTTCGATCTGCGCCTGCTCAACACCATCGGGTTCGCGATGTTCGCGGCGTGCTCGTTCTGGATGGCCGGCCTCAACACCACAGCGAGCTACTGGGACATGGCCCTGCCACGACTGGTGATGGGCGCGGGCGTCGCGCTGTTCTTTGTGCCGATCAACCAGATCATCCTTTCGGGCATTCCCGACTCCGAAGTGGCAAGCGCATCCGGGCTGTCCAACTTCTTCCGGACCCTGGCCGGCAGCATCGCCACGGCCGTCAGCACCACGCTGTACAGCCATCGCACCACGTACCACCACGCCATCCTGGCCCAGCACGTCGACAGCGGTCAGGTCACCACCGAATACCTCAACCAGATGCAGGCCTTCGGCGTCCAGGGCCCTCCGGCCAACGCAGCCCTCAACCAGATCGTCAATCTGCAGGCCGCGACGCTGGCGGTGAACGATGTCTTCTGGATCTTCGGCCTGATGTTCGGCCTGGCAATGATCGCCATCTGGTTCACCCGCCCGCCGTTTGCGTCCGGTGGTACGCCGGGGCACTGAGTCTCACTTGAGGCAGTAGACCCCGAGCTCAGGTAAGCGACATTACTCGCGACCGGGCGTCCGCCGCTCCACCAGTCTCACCGGACTACCTGACATAACGGGTGGCGCTTACCTTCGCTACCTGCTTGCCTGATGCCGGCCACATGAGGCCCGATTCATGATTGCGCCTCCCCATGGAATGGAAGGCCTCATGCACGGACTGACAGGAATCAGGTTTGCGTTCGCAACGTTGGCGCTGACCGGCATAGGCGCGGAATGACCGAAGGAAAGATCAGCCCCCACGCCGGGCGAGAGCTTTCGCTGATGTTGGCGGGTAAGAAGCCCGCTGCCATGTTCGGCTATGAGAAAGATTGTCCGATGGACGGCAGAGAAGGCGACGTCTTCTTTGCACATGTGCGCGCCGGCACGTTCGTGCACCGGTGGCATATTTGTCCGGCGTGGGGCGTCGAACACCATTATTTCTCATTGCCCGACGAAACCTGGCGAATCGCCGTGTTGCAGATGTTGGCCATCGACAAGTCCACCGACGGGCGCATGCTGAAATGGCTGGGAGCGGATGCGTTCTTCGGTCTGACAGGGCGGTTGCTTGGCTACAGCGCGCGGGACGTCGATGCTTATGTTGCGGGGCGCAACGGCCCTTGCTGACCCAAAGGAGATTAGCCGGGAGCAGCTTCCTCCCACAAAGAAAGGGGCCTTGCGGCCCCTTTCTCAAGGATGACCCATCGGGTCAGTTCTGCGCTTCGATCGCCCTGTTGATGCGCAGGGCCAGCAGCGTGCAGGCTGCGCCGGAGAGCAGGTACACGCTGACGGCTGCCAGGCCGAAGCGGGACGACAGGCTCAGGGCCACCAGCGGGGCGAATGCCGCGCCGATCAGCCAGGCGAAGTCGGAGGTCAGCGCGGCGCCCGTATAGCGGAAGCGGCGGGCGAAGTTGGCGGTCACGGTACCGGCGGCCTGGCCGTACGACAGGCCCAGAAGCGCGAAGCCCACGATGATGAAGGCGTCCTGCGCAATCCGGCCCCCGTCCAGCAGCCATGGCGTAATCAGCGCAAACAGGCCGATGAGGATGGCCAGCGTGCCCAGCGTGTTGCGACGGCCGATGCGGTCGGCGATGCGGCCCGACGCCACCGTGGCGATGATTCCGACCACCGCACCGATCATCTGGACCGTCAGCACGGCCGGGATGGACTGGGCCGAGTGCAGCGCAATCCACGACAGCGGGAAGATCGTGACCAGATGGAACAGCGCGTAGCTGGCCAGGGCCGCGAAAGCGCCAATGAACAGGTTGTAGCCCTGCGAGCGCACCATTTCGCCAAAGCCGATGGGCTCCAGCTGACGTTCTTCCAGAAGCTGGGTGTATTCCTCGGTTACCACCAGGCGCAGGCGGGCGAACAGCGCCACCACGTTGATGGCGAAGGCCACGAAGAACGGATAACGCCAGCCCCAGCCGAGGAAGTCCTCGCGAGACAGCTGCAGCCACAGATAAAGGAACAGGGCGCTGGCAATGAAGAAGCCGATGGGGGCGCCGAGCTGGCCTATCATGGCGTACCAGCCGCGCTTGTTCTTGGGCGCGTTCAGGGCAAGCAGCGACGGCAGGCCGTCCCATGAGCCGCCAAAAGCAATGCCCTGAAGGAAGCGCAGCACCGACAGGATCACGATGACCTTGGAGCCTGCCGTGGCGTATCCCGGCAGGAAGGCGATGCCGACCGTGGCGGTGCCCAGCAGGAACAGGGCGCCGGTCAGCTTGGTGCCCCGGCTCCAGCGGCGCTGGATGGCCATGAACAGCATGGTGCCGAACGGCCGGGCGATGAACGCGAAGGAGAAGATGGTGAAGGAGAGCAGCGTGCCGTCCAGCGGGCTCAGAAACGGAAAAAACACCGCCGGAAACACCAGCACCGAAGCGATGCCGTAAACAAAAAAGTCAAAGTATTCAGAGGCTCGTCCAATGACGACGCCTACGGCAATCTCGCCGGGAGCCACCGCCGCGTGAGCGGCGTGGAGGTTGCGAACATCACGTTCCGCTCCTGCGGAACCCCCGGTACCAGCATGTGCAATGGTCGTCATCGGTAACCCCGATTTTGGGTGTGAGCATCCAGTGACCCCAGCATCGCACCATAGACGTCAAAATTGCTACAAGGTCCCTGCCACAAAACGCCATCACAAAGCGATGAGACAAAATGTCCTATTCTCGAAACTGGGCTATAGGCGTACTTTTCCCCTCTTCCCACGGTTATGTCGTCAGGCAATGTCCATTAAGACTCTGCGCGGACTACTGATCCCGTTCGTTGCCCTCCTTCTCTCGGGCTGCAACGCCGTCCTGCTCTCCCCGGCAGGCGACGTGGCGGTACAGCAACGCAACCTGATCATTATTTCCACGGTGTTGATGCTCATCATCATCGTTCCGGTGATTTTCCTCACCCTGTTGTTTGCCTGGAAATACCGGGCCTCCAACAAGGACGCTGAGTACGATCCGGAATGGCACCACTCCACGGTGCTGGAACTGCTGATCTGGTCGGCTCCCCTGATCATCATCATCGCGCTGGGCGCGGTGACGTGGGTCAGCACCCATAAGCTCGACCCGTTCCGCCCGCTGGACCGCATCTCGGAGGGTCGTGAGATTCCTGCCGATGTGAAGCCACTGGTGATCGAAGTGGTCGCGCTGGACTGGAAGTGGCTGTTCCTCTATCCGGAACAGGGTATTGCCACGGTCAACGAAGTGGCTGCCCCGGTCGATCGCCCGATCCAGTTCAAGATCACCGCTTCCACGGTCATGAACTCGTTCTTCGTGCCGTCGCTGGCTGGCCAGATCTACGCCATGCCGGGCATGGAGACCCAGCTGCACGCCGTGATGAACAAGCCCGGTTCGTATGAAGGCTTCTCGGCCAACTACAGCGGTGCGGGCTTCTCGGGCATGCGCTTCAAGTTCCTGGGTGTCAGCGAGGGCGACTTCGACAAGTGGGTGGCCCAAGCCAAGGCCAGCCCCGACGCCCTGGACCGCGACAGCTACCTGAAGCTGGAACAGCCGAGCGAGAAAGACCCCGTGCACCGCTACGGCAGCGTGTCCGACGGCCTGTACAAGGCCATCGTCAACCGCTGTGTGGAAGCGAACCGCATGTGCGTCAGCGACATGATGGCCATGGACGCCCAGGGCGGTGCCGGCATCGTGGGTGCGTACAACGTCACCTCGCTGGACAGCGCCACGCGCAACCGCCTCGGTCTGGTCGACGCACCGGTCAAGTCTTACGTCGGCGCCCTGTGCGTTGGCCGGGACATCACCGGCTCCCCCGTTTCGCCGGCTGGCCGTCCTCTGTGACGGCCCCCCGGACAACACCTTCGTATTACCGGTCATGACCATGCCAGATCTAACCAAGCTGCTATTCGGCCGCCTCACCTGGGAGGCGATTCCGTTCCACGAGCCGATTCTCCTCGTGACCTTCTGTGCCGTCGCACTGGGTGGCGCTGCTCTTCTCGGTTTCCTGACGTACAAGCGTGCGTGGGGCTACCTGTGGAACGAGTGGTTCACCAGCATCGACCACAAGAAGATCGGCATCATGTACATGGTGCTGGGTATCGTGATGCTGCTTCGCGGCTTCTCCGATGCCATCATGATGCGTATCCAGCAGGCCATCTCGTTCGGTGATTCGGTGGGTTACCTCCCGCCGCACCACTACGACCAGGTGTTCACGGCGCATGGCGTGATCATGATCTTCTTCGTGGCCATGCCGCTGGTCACCGGCCTCATGAACTTCGTGGTGCCGCTGCAGATCGGCGCGCGCGACGTCGCGTTCCCCTTCCTCAACAACTTCAGCTTCTGGATGACCACCGCCGGTGCGGCTCTGGTCATGATGTCGTTGTTCGTGGGTGAGTTCGCGCGCACGGGCTGGCTGGCGTATCCGCCCTTGTCCGGTATCGCGCAAAGTCCCGACGTCGGTGTCGACTACTACATATGGTCGCTACAGATAGCGGGCGTGGGAACAACGCTCTCCGGCATCAACCTGATCGCAACCATCGTGAAGATGCGCGCGCCGGGCATGTCGCTGATGAAGATGCCGGTCTTCACCTGGACCGCGCTGTGCACCAACGTGCTGATCGTTGCCGCCTTCCCGGTGCTGACGGCCGTGCTCGTGCTGCTGGCGCTTGACCGCTATGTGGGCACCAACTTCTTCACGACGGAGTTTGGCGGCAACGCGATGATGTACGTGAACCTGATCTGGATCTGGGGCCATCCGGAGGTCTATATCCTGGTGCTGCCAGTGTTCGGCGTGTTCTCCGAAGTGGTGTCCACCTTCAGCCAGAAGCGCCTGTTCGGTTACGCCTCGATGGTTTACGCCACCGTCGTGATCACCGTGTTGTCGTACCTGGTGTGGCTGCATCACTTCTTCACGATGGGCTCCGGTGCCAGCGTGAACTCGTTCTTCGGCATCACCACGATGATCATCTCGATCCCGACGGGTGCGAAGATCTTCAACTGGCTGTTCACGATGTACCGCGGTCGCATCACGTTCGACGTGCCGATGCTGTGGACCGTGGGCTTCATGGTCACCTTCGTCATCGGCGGCATGACCGGCGTGATGCTGGCGATTCCGCCCGCCGACTTCGTGCTGCACAACAGCCTGTTCCTGATTGCGCATTTCCATAACGTGATCATCGGTGGCGTGCTGTTCGGCCTGATGGCCGGCATCACCTACTGGTTCCCGAAGGCGTTCGGTTACAAGCTCGATCCGTTCTGGGGCAAGTGCTCGTTCTGGTTCTGGCTGATCGGCTTCTACTTCGCGTTCATGCCGCTGTACGTGCTGGGCTTCATGGGCGTGACCCGTCGCATGAGCCACTTTGAAGACCCCTCGTTGCAGATCTGGTTCGAGATCGCTGCCTTCGGTGCGTTCCTCATTGCCATCGGCATTGCGTGCTTCCTGATCCAGCTGGTCGTCAGCTACCGTCGTCGCGAGCAGCTTCGCGATTACACCGGCGATCCGTGGAATGGCCGTACGCTTGAGTGGTCGACGTCCTCGCCGCCGCCGCCGTACAACTTCGCCTTCACTCCGATCATCCACGACGGCGACGCGTGGTATCAGATGAAGCAGCGCGGTCACGAGCGTCGTCTGGAAGGCTATCTGCCCATCCACATGCCGAAGAACACCTGGGCCGGTATCGTCCTGTCGGGTATCAGCCTGGTTATCGGTTTTGCCCTGATCTGGCACATGTGGCCGCTCGCCATCCTCGCTTTCGTCAGCCTGGTGGTGACCGCGATCGTGCATACGTTCAATTACAAGCGCGACTACTACATCCCGGCGGACGAAGTCGCCCGCGAGGAGGCAGCGCGTACGGAGCTGTTGGCCGCCCATGTCTGATACACACGCAATCGCCGCGAACGCCGCGGCCAATCCGGAAAAGCTCCAGTTCTGGATGACCGAGGATCATCACCCGGAAAACGGGACGCTCCTCGGCTTCTGGCTCTACCTGATGAGCGACTGCCTCATCTTCGCCACCCTGTTCGCCGTATACGGCGTGCTGGGTCGCAGCTATGCGGGCGGCCCTTCGGGTGCCGACCTGTTCGAGCTGCCGCTGGTTGCCGTGAATACGGCGATGCTGCTGCTGTCCTCGATCACGTATGGCTTCGCCGTGCTGGAGATGCAGCGCAACCGCAAGAGCCAGACGCTGTTGTGGCTGGCCATCACCGGCCTGTTCGGTGCCGCGTTCCTCGGCATCGAGCTCTGGGAGTTCTCGCACCTCATCCATGAGGGCGCGGGCCCGGGTCGCAGCGCATTCCTGTCGTCGTTCTTCACCCTGGTGGGCACGCACGGTCTGCACGTCACGTTCGGCATCATCTGGCTGATCACGTTGATGGTGCAGGTCGGCAAGAAGGGCCTCATCCATGAAAACCGTCGCCGCCTGATGTGCCTGTCGATGTTCTGGCACTTCCTGGACGTGGTCTGGGTCGGCGTCTTCAGCTTCGTTTACCTGATGGGAGTGCTGAAGTGAGCACCCACACCGACACAACGCACGGTCACGGCCATGATGATCACGGCCACGATCACGACAGCGGCCACAGCCCGAGCACGATGAAGGGTTACATGACGGGCTTCGTGCTCGCCGTGATCCTCACCGCCATCCCGTTCTGGGTGGTAATGGGCCATGTCTTCACCAGCAGCGCGACCACCGCTTCGGTGGTGCTCGGCCTTGCCGCCGTGCAGATCGTGGTGCACATGATCTACTTCCTGCACATGAACGCGCGCTCGGAAGGCGGCTGGAACATGCTGGCTCTGATCTTCACGCTGGTACTGGTGGTAATCACGCTGACCGGTTCCATCTGGGTCATGTACCACCTCAACGACAACATGATGCCCGGCATGATGCACGACGATGCCGCGGCCATGAAAAACATGCCTTGAGTCAGGCTGTGAACGACGAGGTTCAACGCGGGCCGCGCGGTCCCATGGCGCTAACCCTTCTTGGCCTCGTCGGCACACTGCTCTTTGCAGGCTTCATCGCTCTTGGCGCGTGGCAGATTTACCGCCTGGGCTGGAAGCACGATCTCATTGCCCGCGTGAATCAGCGGGTACATGACACGGCGGTCGAGGCACCCGGCCCCGACCGCTGGCCGTCCATCACGGCGGCCAGCGACGAATACCGCCACGTCCGCATTACCGGCACCCTCCATAACGATCAGCAAGCTCGCGTGCGGGCAAGCACCGAGCTTGGCAGCGGCTCGTGGGTGCTCACGCCGCTGACCACCGCCAACGGGCAGACCGTGCTTATCAACCGTGGCTTCGTCACCAGCGACTGGTGCGGCGTGAAGGGTGGTTGTGCGGCTGGCCCCACGGGCGAGGTGACCATCACGGGACTGCTGCGCATCAGCGAACCGCATGGCGCGATGCTGCAGAAGAACGATCCTGCGCAGGATCGCTGGGTGTCCCGCGACGTGCAGGCCATCGCCGCATCGCGTCATCTTGGCAACGTGGCGCCGTACTTCATCGACGCCGAGGCCGATGGGCATGCCGATCCGGCGAAGTCCCCGGTGGGTGGTCTCACGGTGATCTCATTCCCGGACAATCATCTGCAGTACGCCATCACCTGGTTCGTGCTGGCGCTGATGACGCTCGCAGGAGCGTGGTTCGTGGTGCGCGACGAACGCCGCGTGCGTCGTCAGGCCGTCACACGCACTGGCAAATGACCGCGTGGCGTCAGGCCACAATCAACCGGTTGGTATCGTTGTCGGCGATCACGCGATTGCGGCCCGTGCGCTTGGCGCGATAAAGCGCCGCATCGGCGTCGCGGCAAAGCTTCTGCAACTGGTAACCGGAAGCGCCTGTGCAGGCCAGGCCCACGCTGGCCGAGAACGACACCACATGACCGTCTTCCTCCACAGGCGTGGCTGCGATGGCCATGCGGATGCGGTCGGCAATGGCCACGCCTTCCTCGCGTGAGCAACCAATAAGCAGGATGCCGAACTCTTCACCGCCGAGACGTCCGAACAGGTCGGTACTGCGCAGATGGGTCTGGCAGGCCGACACGGTACGTCGCAGCACGGCATCGCCTACCGCATGTCCGTAGGTGTCGTTCACCTGCTTGAAATGGTCCAGGTCGATAGAAACGAGGCAGGCCATGCCGCCCTTCTTTTCCTTCGCGCGCAGCAGGCGTTCGGCTTCACTCATGAAGTGCTGGTGGTTGTGGATGCCCGTGAGCCCGTCGCGGCACGACAGTTCCCTGAAGCGCATCTGCGAGCGCTTCAGGCGGAACAGCAGTACGACGATGGACGCGAGGATCACCAGCAGCAGCGCAATGTACAGCCGGCTTGTTTCCACAGCCTTGGTGTCCAGTGCCTGTTGCAGTCGCAGGATGTTGTTCTGCTTGTTGAGTCGCTCGGTCTCGAACTTCTGCACCAGCATGTGTTGCTGTGCCACTTCGTACGCGAGCGCGCGTGCGCTCACGTCGTTGAGATAGCCCTTGTCCTGGGCAAGATATTTTTCGTAGTACGCCAGCGCGGCGTCCGCGTTACCACGTCGCTTCTCGATGCCGTACAGCACTTCGTACGCTTCTTTCAGCCATTCGCTGATCTCGACAGCGCTACTCATGCTTACCACTTCAAGCGCTGCTTTCCGTGCGCCTTCGTCGTCACCCAGCTGCGCGAGGCTCTGCGCGCGCTGCAAGTACAGCGATAAAAGGTGCGGGAAATACTGGTTGGTGCGGATGCTCGGAGCGATGCGATCTAGCAATGCCAGGGCCTTGGCGGGCTTTTTTTCCGCGATATACAGGCTGTCCAGCACCAGCCAGTTCGTGTTGGCCAGCACCGGCTGGTTGCCGGCGACGCAGGTATCAATGGCGCGCTGAATTTCCGCGCTGCTGGAGTTCAGTCGCCTGCCGTTGTAAAGCGCGGCCACCTGGAGCGAATGCGGATGGCAAAGTGTTTCGCCGGGGGCAAGCGCGTTCTCCAGCATGTGTGAGTACTGGATGGACAAATCGGTCTGGCCCGCCAGGTCCAGCATCTGCGACAGGTTCATCAGCAGCATGGAACGGGCGACGGGGTCCTTTACATCGGGCAACCCGGAAGTCAGGCGATTGGCCAGCGCGTACGCTTCCTCGTAGCGGCGGTTGGCACCCAGGTTGGTAAGCAGCAGGGCCGATGCCTTGGCGACGAGCACGGGATCGCCCGAGCGCTCGATCACTTCATGCAGCTGTGTTTCCGACTTCGGATAGTCGCCACTGAACATCACTTCCCACGCGGTCAGGTAGCGAAGATGCCACTGGACGCTGGGTGCGAGTTCGTCCGCGTGTGCCTGAACCTGTTCCAGCAGGCGCACGAAGCGTGGATGATCTTTGGTGCGGATGCTTTCCGCTTCGTTGAGCGTGGCCGCCGCATCAACCACAGGTGTCGTTGCATGACCGGTCTGCACGAGCACGCACAGAGCCATGCCCGCCAGAGCGGACAGTGCTTTGAATCGGCCCGGCAGCCGGCGCATGCGGGTGCGGTTTAGTGGACGCGCGAAGAAGCAAGTTTGTCGGGAGCCGGCGATTCAGTCGAATCGTTCTCTTCGTCCGGCTGACGCTCTTCTTCCTCGTGACCCGGAGACTGCGAGATCTGCGGAACGACCATCGGCTTGTGACCCAACTCGGCGCACAGCAGCGACGGATCACCGTGAGCGACGGCAGCGGTGAGTGCTTCGGAGGCCTGTGCGTTGGTGAGTGCCGCGGTCAGATCGTCCACAGATGCGTGACGCAGCGATGCGTCACGGCCGATGGCTTCCAGCAAATCAATCGTGTCTGTCATGTGTTTCCCCTGTTCCTGTAATCGTCATGCGATTGCCTGACGTGCCTGAAAAACTTTTGGCAATAAGGCCATCAGCCCGGCAGAGCAGGGTGACGGCCAGCGACGCCAGTTCTTGATAGTGCGTGTTGCGACTCGCCGTTGAAATCAGAACTCGATGAAGAACGTTTGAATGCTCTGTGGCACAAAGGTGTCCGATGCCCTGAATTCCCGTGCCAGTTCCGAAGTGTCGCCGGAAGCCACGGCCCTGGTAAGGGTGCCCGAGGCGTGGGCCTCGTCCAGCAGGATGCTCAGTGCGGCGGGTGATGCGTGGCGTAGCGATGCATCGCGGCCGATGGCCTCAAGCAACTCGATCGTGTCTGGCATGTGCTTCTCCTGGTCCTTAGATGGTCACGTAGCTTGCGGGTGACGCATGCCGATGCCGACCGGCATCGGCTTGATGAAAGTCGATCAGGCGATTTCGCCCTGTGCGTGTTGCTTGTCCAGTGCATCCAGTCGCGCGCGGATGGCCAGGTTCGGCTTCGGCGTGGATACCGGCGGAACGACGACGGTCTCTTCTGCCGTCATCTTCACTTCCGGCAGATCGCGAAGCGCCACGCGGATCACGCGCGGTTTCTCGATGGGCAGCGTGGCCGCGCGATACACGATGATCTCGTGATCCAGCGGATAGTCCTCTGCGAGCAGATCCACCAGCACCTGGCGATACGCCGAGCCGGTCTGGAAGCGCGCGAGCGACTGGTCGCCCACAAGACCCACCTGCCACAGCACCAGATAGCCGGTGGGGTCGATGCGGCGTTCAAACAGCAGCAACTGGCTGGCTTCGAAATGCTGGCAACCAAAGCGGCCCGGGTCGATGCCCAGATCCGCATAGAGGCAGTCTTCTGCCGAGACGCCCGGCTCCATGTGCGCATCAAAGCCTTCGGCACGCGCCACTTCGATGACCTTGTGCGGCGACCAGGCGAAGATGCCCGGATGGCCGTAGAACACGCCACACACGCGCTTGCCTGCACGAACCTCGTCCATCATCAGGTCAACCCACTGACGATACGTCTGCAGGCGCGACTTGCCTTCCTTGTAATAGGGCTGAAGGCTGCGCACATCATCGTTCATGCGCTTGAGCCAGATTTCGACGATGCCGTCGGAGAGTCCCGCGAACACGACGTCAGCCTGCTCGATATGGCTGCGCGACAGCGGCGTCAGATGCGAGCCGAGCGTCATGCCCATCCCCACGCAGGCAATGCTGCCGCGGGACGGTTTGGTGGACGGCGGAATAAGGGGCGTGGTCATGAATGGTCAGTCTGTATGTAGGGGTGTGGCGCTGCGGGATGTTGCAGCGCCTGCATTCTTGTGAGCGTTCGAGGCAGTTACTTCCGGTAACTGATGGCGGTGACCGTGCAACGTCAGAACGTAACTTGGGCGCCGTGCTGGACGAACATGTTGATCGCCGACGCGCGACAGGGCGACGCATCGCTACCGATGGCTTCGAGCAGTCTGATCGTGTCCAACATGCGCTTTCCCCCTGAAATGCCCGGATGTTGTTGTGCCCCCGCAGTCTCCGGTTTTGTCGCCGATACCGGGTATCCGGCATCGGGCGGCGGCGGCATGCTTCCAAAGCGCGCCCAAAGACTGCATATCGCGATAGTAGGGCAACTTCCGGTACGGGCGCACGCGGTTCCGGTGCGCTTGCCAGCGGGTCCATGCTGAGGCGATGGGGATCTGTGCCGCCGTGGTGCGTTTGCGCTCCTTATTGCGCCATATTGGTGCAACTGGTCACCGCAGCCAGGGCCGTCTATGATGCAAAGGCTTGATCCTGCTGGCATCCCCGCTTGGCACACGCCTTGCTAAAAGCATCCCGCCATCCACTGAGGTTTGTTCTATGTCCGCCGCCGCGAAAGTGCTGAACCTGATCCAGGACGAAGAAATCGAATTCGTCGATTTTCGTTTCGCCGACATCCTCGGCAAGCATCACCACGTCACGTTCCCCTCTCATCAGATTGATGAGTCCACGTTTGAAGACGGCAAGATGTTCGATGGTTCGTCCATCGCGGGCTGGAAGGGCATCAACGAGTCGGACATGGTCCTCATGCCCGATCCGGAAACGGCACATCTCGATCCGTTCAGCGCACACAAGCAGCTGATCCTGCATTGCGACGTGCTTGAGCCGAGCACCATGCAGGCTTATGGCCGCGATCCGCGTTCCATCGCGAAGCGCGCCGAAGCTTTCCTGAAGTCCACCGGCATTGCCGACACGGCGTTCTTTGGTCCGGAGCCCGAGTTCTTCATTTTCGACTCGGTGCGCTGGCAGAACGACATGGGCCGCGTGTTCTATGAAATCGGCTCCGAAGAAGCGGCCTGGTCGTCGCGCTACAAGTACGACGGCACCAATACCGGCCATCGTCCGGGCGTGAAGGGTGGCTATTTCCCGGTCAGCCCCGTGGACAGCCTGGGCGACCTGCGCGCCGACATGTGCAAGGTGCTTGAGTCGCTGGGTCAGGTGGTGGAAGTGCATCACCACGAAGTGGCGAACGCGGGCCAGTGCGAAATCGGTACGCGCTTCAACACGCTGGTGAAGAAGGCCGACGAACTGATGACGATGAAGTACGTCATCAAGAACGTGGCTCACCAGAACGGCAAGACCGTAACCTTCATGCCGAAGCCCATCGTTGGCGATAACGGCTCGGGCATGCACGTGCACCAGTCGCTGTCCAAGAACGGCGAGAACCTGTTTGCGGGTGATCTGTACGGCGGCCTGTCGCAGCTGGCGCTGTGGTACATCGGCGGCATCTTCAAGCACGCCAAGGCCATCAACGCGTTCGCCAACTCCACCACCAACAGCTACAAGCGTCTGGTGCCGGGCTTTGAAGCGCCGGTGATGCTTGCCTACTCGGCACGCAACCGTTCGGCCAGCTGCCGCATTCCGTATGTGTCCAGCCCGAAGGGTCGTCGCATCGAAATCCGCTTCCCGGACCCGATGCAGTCCGGCTACCTGACGTTCACCGTGCTGATGATGGCCGGCCTGGACGGCATCATCAACAAGATCGACCCGGGTGCACCGGCCGACAAGGATCTGTACGACCTGCCGCCGGAAGAAGAGAAGAACATCCCGCAGGTGTGCGCAAGCCTCGACGAAGCGCTGTCTGCGCTCGACAAGGATCGCGACTTCCTGAAGGCGGGCGGCGTGTTCACCGACGACTTCATCGACGGCTACATCGCGCTGAAGATGCAGGAAGTGACCCGCTACCGCGCAAGCACGCATCCGCTTGAGTTCCAGATGTACTACGCCATCTGATCGACCGCGGCGGGGTTCGCTCCGCCGCAACCGGAAAAGCCTCGCCCATTCGCGAGGCTTTTTTTGCGCCCGCTCCCGCAGGCGGATCAGCGGTGCAGGGAATCCCTGCTCGCCACGTACATCGTGGGCGCCATGCCCAGCTCCCGCTTGAACATGGCGGTGAAGGCACTTGGGCTGTCATAGCCAAATTCCATGGCGACCTCAGCAAGTGACGCACCTTCGGCGAGTCGTGGAAGACTCAGCAGAATGCACATGCGCCGCCGCCATGCGCTGACCGTCATGCCGAGTTCGCGCTCGAACAGTCGCGAGAGTGTGCGGCCGCTGACGTGGATGCGTGCCGCCAGTTCATCCAGCGAGGGTGCGTGAGCTGGCCGGGTGAGAAGGTGCTGGCATACCGCCATCAGGCGCGGATCTTTGGGAAACGCCACGTGCATGGACAGGCGTGGGGCCTGCTCCAGTTCATCCAGGATCAATTCCATGACACGGCTGTCGCGGCCTTCGCGGGCATAGTTCAGCGGAATATCCATCGCCGCGAGGATGGCTTCCCGCAACAGCGCCGACACACCGATGACCTCGCAGATCTTCGGCAGGCCCTCGCGCGCATCGTCGCGTACAAACACGGTGCGCATGCGCACATCACCCGCCATGCGTATCTGATGCGACATGCCTGCGGGCATCCAGACCGCCTTGCCGGCAGGCACCACCCAGCGACCGCCTGTCGAGGTGACAGTCATTGCGCCAGTCACGCTGTGAATGAGCTGCGCACGCCGATGACTGTGAGGCGAAACCTCTGCGCCGTGCGCATAGTCGTCGGCAAGTGCCGCTACGGGGCGATCACAGGCTTCGCAGGCTTCGAGAGTGCGCGGATTGTCCATTTCGCGACGATTGTGGTCTTACCGAAGCATGGATGACAAGTGATCGCCGTGGCCAAATGAGGGCCGTTCTCATTTCAGGCCTGTCCGATGGTGCGCCGATACATCGCGTTCCCCCTGTTGCTGCTTCTGCTCGGTGCCTGTGCGCGGACAGGCAGTGTCAGTGTTTCTGCCCGCACGCCGGAGAGCGGCAATGTACTGGTGAAGCCGTTGAACGGCGTGTCTTCCGACGCCCCGGTCGACGCCTGGTGGACGTTGTACGACGACCCGGTCCTGGTCCGCGTGGTGGACGATGCGCTGCGCGACAACCTTGATATCCGGGTGGCTGCCGCACGCGTCGCGCAAGCGCGCAGTGTGATCGACGAAAGTCGCCGTGCACGGCTGCCCAGCACGAGTGTGACGGCAGGTGCAGGCTACGGGAGCACCCTGGCCGATCAGGTGGGTGCCGCGCTCAACGACACGCCGATTCGCACCGGCATGCGTTACGACGCGGGTCTGGACTTCGCATGGGATACCGACATCCAGGGCCGCCAGAGCGCGACCATCCGCGCGGCGCGCGCCAGCGCGGCAGAAACGCAGGCGCACGCCGATGGTGTGCGTATCGACGTGGCGGCGGAAGCCGCGCGTGCCTACATCGACATCTGTGCGTTTGCCGTGCGTGCCACCGACGCGCAGCGATCCCTGGATTTGTTGAGCCGAAGCGCGGCGCTGCACGCAAAGATGCGGGCCATCGGCGCGGGCAATCAGCTGGACGTGGTGCGAACACAGGCGCTGGCCGAGGAAGCGGCCGCCGCGATTCCGCCGCTTCAGGCCGCTCACGACAACGCGATCTACGAGCTGGCATTGCTGATGGGCACGTCGGCGACGACGCTCCCGGACGATGTGACGTCCTGTCACGCCGTTCCCCGTCTCACTTCCCCCCTGCCCACCGGGGACATCGCCGGCTTGCTGCGCCGTCGTCCCGACGTGCGTGCGGCGGACGAGCGACTGAAGGTCAGCACGGCGGGCATTGATGTCGCCACGTCGCAGTTGTATCCGTCGATATCGCTTGGCGCAGGTTTGTTGAGTTCAGCGCCGACTATCGGTGGACTGGATCAGCGTTCGTCGACTGTCTGGCGCGTGGGTCCGCTGTTGTCGTGGAGCTTTCCGAATCTCAGCGTGGCGCGTGCGCGTATTGCGGGTGCACACGCCGACCAGCAGGCGACGCTGGCGTTGTTCGACAAGACCATCCTGCACGCCATCGCAGACGTCCGTATGGCGCTGACGAGCTACGCCGCCGCACAGCAGCACTACGCAGCGCTGCAACGTGCAAGCGACCAGGCCAGCGAAGCGCTGCGACTGGCACAAATCGGCCATTCGCTCGGTGCATCCACCGCCATCGACCTGCTGGATGCCGAACGCAGTGACGTGGCGGCGCGCCAGGCCGTTTCTGCCTCCCATGCGGATGTCGCCGTTGCGCAGGTGGGTCTGTTTCGCGCGCTGGGTGGGGGCTGGCAACGCGCCGACACCACAGCGTCGATCCTCCTATCCGGCACATCACACTGATTCCAGGAATATCCATGATCAACCGAAATGCTCCTCACGTGATCGTCGGCGAAGCCGGCTCCTGGGCGCGCAGAAAGCCGCTGGCCGTGCTCGCGATGGCGGCGGGCGTCGTGGTCCTTGTTGCCGCGCTGATGTACTGGTGGATCGTCGCGCGCTATCACGAGAGCACGGACGACGCATACGTGCGAGCCGATATTGTGAGTGTGAGTCCGCGTGTATCCGGCTACGTCGCTACCGTGCTGGTGCAGGACAACCAGGAAGTGAAGGCCGGTGATGTGCTGGCACACATCGACGACCGCGACTACGCCGCTCACGTGGCGTTCGCAACCAGCAACGTGGCCGCAGCCAAAGCAGATATCGCAGGTCGGGAGGCCGCCATCACCCATCTGGATGCGCAGGCCGCCGAGCAGACGAGCCAGATTGCCGCCGCTGAAGCCGAGCTGGAAGCGCGTGAGGCAGCGGCGCGCAAGGCGTCGCTGGAGATGGATCGGCAGAAGTCGCTGCGACGCGAACAGATCGCCAGCGAGCAACAATGGGAAGCCGCGCAGGCGGATGCCGCCATGAGCGCGTCCGCGACCGCTGCCGCGCGCGCACGCCTTTCGGCGGCACGGCAGGCTCTGACCTCGCTGCGTACGGATCGTGTTCGTGCACAGGCGGCACTGGATGGGGCGCACGCGGAGCTGGCCAAGGCGCAGGCATCCTTTGATCTGGCCAGCCTCGACCTTGCACACACCGAGATCCGTGCACCCGCTGCTGGCATGGTCGGGCAGCGCAGCCTCCGCGCTGGTCAATATGTGGCCGTGGGCACGCCATTGCTGGCCATCGTGCCGCGACAGACGTATGTGGTGGCGAACTTCAAGGAGACCCAGCTCGGCCGCGTACAGCGCGGACAGCCGGTAGATGTGGAAGTGGATGCGTTGGGCGGGCGTGTGGTGCACGGCCATGTGGAAAGCTTCGCACCGGCCTCCGGCGCGGAGTTCGCGCTGCTGCCGCCGGACAACGCTACGGGCAACTTCACCAAGGTGGTACAGCGCATGCCGCTGCGCATCGCGCTGGATGGCGACAGCGCAGCGCTGTTGCGTCCGGGCATGTCCGTGGTCACTACCATCGACACACATTCACGATGAGCGCGTCCAGCGAAGACACCGTCTCGCTGCGAACCTGGGTCGCGGTCATTGGCGGGGCAGTGGGCTGTTTCATGGCAGGCATGAATGTCCACGTGACCAACGCGTCGCTGCCGGACATCCGCGGTTCGCTGGGTGCCACATTCGAAGAAGGATCGTGGATCAGCACGGCCTATCTTGTGGCTGAAATCATCGTCATTCCGTTGTCAGCGTGGCTGGCCAGCGTATTTTCGATGCGCCGCGTATTGATGACGGGAACATTGGGCTTTGTCGTCTTCTCCATCCTGTGTTCGGTTGCGCCCAACATCGGCACGATGATTTTCGCGCGTACCTTGCAGGGTGCCTTTGGCGGCGTGCTGATTCCGCTGTCGTTCCAGCTGATCGTCACGGAGTTGCCCCGATCAAAGCACGCGCTGGGCATGGCGCTCTTTGCGGTGTCCAACAACGTGGCTCAGGCGGCTGGCCCGTCGCTGGGCGGCTGGCTCACCGACATGTATTCGTGGCGGTACATCTTCTACCTGCAGATTCCGCCGGGTCTCGCGTTGCTGGCGGCCATCGGCTGGTCCATCCGCGCAAAGCCGCTGGAACTGGCGCGTCTGAAGCATGGCGACTGGGGTGGCATCGCGGCGATGGCGCTGGGTTTGTCGGCGTTGCAGATCATGCTGGAAGAAGGCGGACGCAAGGACTGGCTTTCATCTTCCTTCATCGTGTCGGCAGCCATGGCGGCGGCACTGGGGCTTGTGGCGTTTGTGTGGATCGAGTTGCGCCGCAAGGAACCTTTCATCAATCTGCGCCTGCTGGGCAGCTACAACTTCGGTCTGGCCAGCCTCATGCAGTTCCTGTTCGGGGCCGTGGTGTTTGGCGTGGTGTTTCTCGTGCCGAACTACTTCGCCGATGTGCAGGGCTTCAACGCGAGGGATATCGGCGTGGTGATGATTCCCTACGGCGTCGTGCAATTCATCATGTCGTTCGCCACGCCGCCGCTCATGCGGCGGACCAGTCCACGCATCGCCATCGTGCTGGGCTTTTCCATCATGGCGGTGGGTTGTCTTATGAACATGCATCTCAGCCAGGAATCAGCGCAGAACACAATCGTGCCGTCGTTGATCGTGCGTGGCATTGGCCAGTCGCTGATCGTGGTGGCGCTGGGTGTGATGTCCATCGAGGGCATGAGCAAGTCGGACCTCGGCTCGGCATCCGGCGTGTTCTCCATGGTACGAAACGTGGGTGGCGCCATCGGCATCGCCATTGCCAGTCAGTGGGTGGTGGAGCGCGAGAAGTTCCACGCCATGCGTATTGGCGAGCACGTGACGCCGTTTGCGGAAGCATATCGGGATCGCATCGTTGCACTGGTCAGTCGCTTCGCAGGGCATGCGGTGGCACCTGACGATGCGCTTCAGGGCGCTGCCTTTGCGACATTGCGGCAGCGGGCGCTGGGGCAGATACAGCAGGTGATTCACAAGCAGGCATTACTTCAGGCCTATAGCGATGTGTTCCTGATGGCGGGGGTCATCATGCTGGTATGCGCGGCTGGCGCGCTGCTGCTTCGCGGGCCTCGGAAGAGCATCAAGTCTCTGGACGAAAAGATGGAAACCATGGGAGCCACGACGGAAGTGGCCTGATCAGTGAATCAGGCCTTGCGTGTGGTATCCCGTGTGGCGCGGCCCGCGCGCGATCTGATTGAGGACGGTTCGGGCGCTGGTTTGCGGCAGGCAGGATCGGCGATGGTCACCCGCTCGCTGAAGAAATCAATGAAGGCGCGCAGGCGTGGCGTCAGATGTCGGCTTGATGGCCACAGCACATTCAGCGGGATCGTGCGTTCCATGAAATCGTCCAGCACCGTTACCAGCGTGCCATCGGCCAGCGCATTGCCCACGGCAAAGTCGGGCAGGCAGGCGATGCCCACGCCGCGCTGAGCGAAGCAGAGTCGCGTCTCGATGTTGTTGCACACCATGGAAATGGGGATGCACGGCTCCGGGGTGCCGGGCTCCGTCCGCAGCGGCCAGAGTTCGAGCCGCCCGCTGGTGGGAAAGCGATAGTGCAGACACAGGTGGGTGGCCAGTTCGGCCGGGGTGTGCGGCGTGCCTGCGCGTTCGAAATACCGGGGCGAGCCGACCAGCCGCAGGCGGAACGACCCAACCTGCCGTGCTGTCAGACGCGAGTCGGCGGGCTTGCCGGTACGAACGACGGCATCGAACCCTTCCTCGACGACGTCCACCAGTCTGTCGCTGAAATCGAGATCCAGCTGCACGTCGGGGTAGGCCAGCATGAAGTCGGCCAGCAGAGGCAGCACCAGGCTGCTGACCAGCGGCAGGCTGATGCGCAGGCGTCCCTTCGGCCGGCTGGTGGTGGCCGTGAGCTCGGCCTCCATATCGTCCACTTCCGCGAAGATGCGACGGCATCGCTCCAGCAGGTATTGGCCTTCGGTCGTGAGGGCGATGCTTCGGGTGCTGCGATGGAACAGCCTCACGCCCAGGCGATCTTCCAGGCGCGAGATGCTTTTGCCCACAGCCGAAGCCGATATGCCGAGTGCCCGCCCGGCCGCGACGAAGCTGCGGGTTTCGGCCACGCGGGCGAATACCCGGAAGCTGGCGAACTGGTCCATGAGACCTCCATTGCGGACGATGTTGTCCGTACTCTAGCGAACATCATCCCGCTTTTTCCTCAATAGGGTCGTTTCTATCGTGAGGCTCCTTTTTGCGGAGTCTCATCCATGTCTGCCATCCCACTCCTCCGGCGCGCCATCGACACGCGTGCTGTGGAACACCTGATCGACCGCACTATCGCGGAGGGCCGCCTTGCCGGGGCCGTGGTGCTGGCTGTCTATCGCGGCCAGCCGCTGTTTGCCAAGGCGGCCGGTGTTGCAGACAGGGAGCGCGACGTTCCCATGCAGCAGGACACCCTGTTTCGCCTGGCGTCCGTCAGCAAGCCGCTGGTAACGGCGACCGCGATGGCATTGGTCGGTCGCGGCGCGCTTGAGCTGGATCAACCGATTCATCGGTGGCTAGCTGAATTCCGGCCGAGGCTTGCCGATGGCCGGACGCCCGATATCACGCTACGCCAGTTGCTGACTCACACGGCCGGGCTCGGATATCGTTTTCTGGAGGAGGACACGGAAGGTCCATTTGCGCGGGCGGGTGTATCCGACGGCATGGACGACAGCGCCATCGACCTTAAGGAAAACCTTCGACGCATCGCCTCGGTGCCGTTGCTCTTTGAACCGGGTACATCGTGGCGCTACTCCATCGCGGTGGATGTCGTGGGTGGGCTGATTGAAGCGGCGACCGGCATGGCCTTGCCGGAGGCGGTTCGTCAGCTGATCGCCACGCCCATCGGCATCGTGGATACGGACTTCCATGCGGTCGATGCAACGCGCCTTGCTCAACCCTACGTACTGGACAACGAAGGCCTTCGTCTTCTGCGCGAAGGTGATGTCGTGACGCCGTTCGAAGGTGCGGTCGGCATCATGTATTCGCCCGCGCGCGCTACGACGCCCTCAGCGTTTCCTTCCGGCGGCGCGGGCATGGTGGGTACAGCTCCCGATATGCTGCGTTTTCTTGAGGCGCTGCGCCAGGAAAAGCATCCGGGCCTTTCCCCGATGCTGATCGCGGAGATGGCACGCAACCAGGTGGGCCAGAACGGGCCGCCGGATGCACCCGGCTTTGGCTTCGGGCTTGGCTTCTCGGTCCTGCGCGATGCCGAGGTTGCGCAGACCCCCGAGGCCGCAGGTACATGGCGCTGGGGCGGAGCCTATGGCCACTCGTGGTTCGTGGACGTGGCCCGTCAACTTACCGTCGTCGCATTCACCAACACGCTGTACGAGGGCATGTCGGGCCGCTTCGTGAGCGAACTGCGTGATGTGATCTATGCGGCTATCGACGCAGAGCGTGCGTCATGACCCGCCTGGATCTGGATGCCGCGCCGTTGAACACGGTGGCGTCATCCGCGCGATTGCCGTGGTCTGCGTTGCTTGCGCTTGCCACGGGGGGATTCATCACGATTCTTACGGAAGCGCTTCCTGCCGGCGTGCTCGTGCCAATGGGGAAGGGCTTGCAGGTTTCCTCTGCGTTGGTTGGCCAGTTGGTAACGTTTTATGCATTGGGTTCGTTGCTTGCCGCCATCCCTGTGGTGGCGATGACGCGCGGCTGGCGCCGTCGCCCGCTGCTGATGCTGGCGGTGGCGGGCTTTGCCGTATCGAACATCGTGACGGCGTTGTCGCCCGTTTACTACGTCACGCTGCTGGCTCGCTTCGCCGCGGGCGTGAGCGCGGGAATCCTGTGGTCGCTGCTTGCGGGCATGGCAAGTCGGATGGTGACGCCAGAGCTTCAGGGCAAAGCGATTGCTGTTGCCATGCTAGGTACCCCACTGGCGCTCGCATTGGGGCTTCCGGCCGGTGCCTGGCTCGGGGCTGCAGTGGGCTGGCGATGGACCTTTGGCATCGTGTCGATCATGGCCGCGCTGTTGCTGGTGTGGATGCGCTGGGCAGTGGCTGACATGGCAGCGGCACCGGTGGCGAAGCGACGCAGCGTGTTTTCCGTGCTGGCACGTGCCGGCGTGCGTCAGGTACTACTCACGCTGATCCTGTTCGTGCTTGCCCACAACATTCTCTATACCTACCTCGAACCGTTGCTACAGGCAGCGAAGATCGGGAAGCAGCTGGGTGCGGCGCTGCTTTTGTTCGGCGGGGCGTCACTTCTGGGCATCTGGGTCGCGGGTACGCTTGTTGACCGGCATTTGCGCCAACTCGTGTTGTTGAGCACGGCTTTGTTCCTGTCTGCGATGCTGGGTCTTGTCGTTGCGGGGGCCATACCCTGGGTTGTGTACGTCGCCGTCGGGGTATGGGGTGTGGCGTTCGGCGGATCGGCCACGCTGTTTCAGACTGCGGCGGCGAAAGCCGCCACGGACGAAGCCGACGCTGCACAATCCATGCTGGTTACCGCATGGAACCTCGCCATTGCCGGTGGTGGTCTGGCGGGCGGCATCTGGCTGGACTGGGGCGGTGCGTCCACACTGCCCTGGCTTGCGGTGGTGTTGCTTGTTGCCGGGTGGTACGTGGCATGGAACGCCCGGTCGCATGGGTTCCCGGCGAGCTGAGCCGCGATTTTATGCGGTTGAAAATACCATGACGCTCAAGAAGTTGAATTTCCGGTCGCTATTTAATGCGATAAATAGCCTGCGGGCGTGCCGTCGCCTGCTTCCCGGGGATTTGAATTATGTACAAGCGCCTTCCGGTGCTCGTTTTGTCGTTGGTGGCGTGCACGTCGCTGCACGCCACCAATGGCCCTTATGACTTCAGCAGCAACTGGCCCACGCACTATGTGTTCGCCGACGGAACCGACCTCGGTGTTTCCGTGAAATACCAATACGATGTGGACCGCTTCTCCAGCGATAGAGGCGCATTCGAGGACAGCCAGACCAACCGGCGCAAGGAGTTCGGCGTCTTCGTCCGCAAGAAGGACGTGTACGAAGCGACGGCGGTTTTCGACTTTCAGGCAAGAACCTGGCTCGATGTGTACGCCCGCGTGCAGACCAGGCCGTGGCTTGGTGCGGACTACGGCTCGCTTCGCGTGGGCTACGACAAGACCTTTGTGGGCTTCGAGGGCGTTACCGGCACCGGCTCCACGACCTTCATGGAGACGGCTCTGCCGGTGCAGGCCATCTACGCGGGGCGTCGCATAGGCGTGGACTGGGCGCTGCTGCGTCCGCATTTCGTCCTGAATGTTGGCTATTACTCGGGAGGCGATCTTCAGGGTGACGCAGACGGACGCATGTGGGCCGCGCGTGCTGCCTGGGTTCCATTGAATGCAGCGGGCAACGTGCTGCACCTGGGTGTTTCGGCGTCCCGTGAAGAGCCCGAGGGCACCACCGATGGCCGCGGCGTGTATCACCCGCCGTCTGCGCGTTTACGGGCCCGCCCTGAGGCGGGCCTTCTCAATCAGCGCCTGATTGATTCCGGGGCGCTTACGCCCACCACTCACGTGGATCGGCGTGGTTTTGAATCGCTTTGGATTCGCGGTCCCTGGTCGGTGCAGGGCGAATATCTTAGTGCGAAGGTCAAACTCGACGACGGCCGCCCTGCCTATCACGCGCAAGGCTTTTACGTGTTTGGAAGCTGGGTGCTGACCGGCGAATCACGCGGCTACAGCGGCGGCAACGTGGCCGACCTGAAGCCGAAGGGCGCTTACGGAGCGGTGGAGCTGGCCATTCGTTACAGCCAGCTTGATCTGGACGATGGTCCGATCCTGGGCGGCACCGAGCGTGACTGGACGTTCGGCATCAACTGGTACATCAACCGTTACCTGAAGTTGCAGGGAAACTACGTTCACGCCAACAGCGACCGGCGTGGCGTACGTATCGACCCGAATGTCGTGCAGGTGCGCGCGCAGATCATGTTCTGACGGGGGTGTGCGCCGGCATGCTGCATCCCGGCGCACACGCTCACTCAGAAGTCGCTGGCCCAGCGTGCTGCGTGCTGGGCTCGCAGCGCCTTGATGCGCTGTTCCGTGGCGGCAGAAGACCGCCCGTTTCGACCCTGGCCAAATACCACCGCGTTGCAAGAAGAGAATTTGTGCTCCGGTGTCTTGCCCGTGAGCAGATAGGTTGCCGCACCCTGTTCCACGCACGGTGTGTCGGAGTCGGAGAAAATGCCGTGGCCGGACATGCCGCGCGCCACGATCATGCTGGCGTTGCCCAGTGCATTCCAGGCTATGGACGCATTGGACAGCGGCGTGAAATCGTCGTATTCCGCATGCACCATCAGGATCGGCGGTGCCGCATGCAGCGGCTCCAGCGATGGACGACGGGTGACACGCTTGCCCCAGTAACCGCAAAGATTGAAGGCCTCGTTACGGCTGCCACCCGGATACAGCCGGGCATGGGTTTGTGCCAGCGCGTTCCAGTAGGCCGGATCAGTGGGTCTTTCCGTGTCGTTGCAGTTCACCGCCAGATATACCGACAGGGCGCTGCCACCGGCCATGTAGGAAGGTTCGTTCACGTCACCAAAATAACGCGCGACCAGATGTCGCGCGAACGACCGGATGCCGGCATCGATCCCCAGAACGTGGCTGAACGTCTGCGTTTCGACGCGCTCGGTCAGTTCCTTCTCCGTGATGAAAGGGTGTGCGCGAACCCAGTCGGCCATTACAAGCGCGGCCGTCAACGCTTCGGCACTCGTGATGTGCGTTGCCCATTCGGCCAGCGCGCGCTGCGGCATATTTCGGAAACGGGCGAGGATGGCCTCCTCATCGGTTCCCAGTCCATACAGCGCTGGCTGGGCGATGGCGGGCTTCAGTGCCAGTCGCACGAACCGGCGATGGCGCTCCTGAGCCGTTGCCGTGGCGGCGTCCGCGAAGTTCGCGGTGAAGTTCATGCTCGAATCAAGCAGCATGCGTCCCACGTTCTGCGGGAACATCGCGCCGTACCACGCGCCCACCCACGTGCCGTAAGACACACCGTAGAAGTTGAGCTTGTCTTCGTGCAATGCGCGCCGTGCAAGGTCCATGTCGTAAGCGACCTGTTCAGTGCTCACATAGGCGTGGAATGAATCGCGCGTGCAATGGAAGCCAAGATCACGCGCGGCTTCGTCCGCAGCATGAAGGTTTTCCTTGCTGCGATCAGATGCCAGCACGTGGAAGGTGGAAAGCACAGGAGAGCAGTCGAAGATTCTTCCACCGGGGAGTCCGCGATGAACAACGGCCACGAGGTCATATCGGTCGGCCAGTTCGCGCTGGCCGCCGTGAATGGGATCAGCCGCATCGGTGATGCTCCACAGCTCCGCGAGTTCGATGAGCGGGCCGGATGGTTCTGAACCCGGTCCACCGGGATGGTAGAAAATCGTGCCCTCACGGCGTTGGGGGTCTGCCGCCGTCACCCGGATCAACCCCACGTCGATCGTGCCCACTTCCGGGCGAAGATGATCTACGGGTGCCTCCATGTGCCCACATTGCAGCCGGGCCCCCAGAGCATCAACGGACTGGCCTTGCACGTGTGGGCCACACGTTCCCCAGGAGATGACGGGCGGTGTGGACGGTGCGCCCGGTGTGGCGAATGCGGTGGCCGTGATGGCTACAGAGCAGCCGATGCCAATCAGCCATGTAAAGAAAAAGCCGGCGGGATGTCCGCCGGCATGAAGTGAAGGTACGCGCATCGTTCGTCCATGATCGGAAAAACGAGCACTCTAGCTTTCGGTCGGCCAGATGCGCGTCAGCGAAGACCATCGCGATGGGTAGTCTGCTGACGGAAACCTACTGGCGAAAGCCGGGCCGCCACCCGTTGAATCCTCGTGAGCGCAGCAGATATTCGCGAAGGGTTTTTGCCAGCAAGGGATCGCTATAGCCCGAAGGCAACGGACTCGAACCGGGGGATGGCAACGCGATCTGGCAGTTGGTCAGACGATCCGCCGGTTTGATGCCGTCAAGCAGGAACGAAGCTACTACGCGCTCAATGCATGCCGTCTCCGTGTGGCCAAAAAAGCCGTGCTCATCGGCACCTCTTGCCACGATCATGTGAGCAGAAGGTGTCGCTTCGAATGATCGCATCGCGCTGGTCAGCGGCGTCACCACGTCGTACTCGGAATGGATCATCAGTATGTCCGGCACGTTCACCAGCGCCTGCAATGTTGGCTGGACGGTCTGAGGGCCGCCCCAAAGGGCGCAGTGATAGAACAGATGATCGCCCACCGCGGCCGGGTAGCGATGCGAGTAGTCGGCGATGGTGTTTTGCCACCACGTCGTGTCGCGAACGGTGGGGCTGTCGTTGCACGTCGTGGACAACAGTACGGAGTACGCCGGCGTCAGCGAAATCCGGTTGGCAGCATTGTTGGGCAGGAAATATGACGAAACCATCCTTCGCGCTTCCGCTTGCGCACGCTCATTCACCTGCGGATCGGTGCTGAATACATACGAGGACGCGATACTTTTCATATCGTCGGAACCGAGATCAGGATTCGTGGTAAGCCATTCGGATGCGGCAACTGCGGCGAGTACGCTTTCCGGGTAGCGGTAGTCCGATGCCCATGCTTCACGTACACGCGGTGACAGGGCTCGAATGCGCGCAATGATCGCATCCCGGGTGTTGCCCATGCCGTAGCGTGTCGACGCAGCCGCCATGGGATCTGCCACGGTGCGATTGAAGCGAGCCTGCTGCTCGGGTGCAGAAGCGAGCAGGTTGGTTTCCATCGTACCGGTCCAGTCCATGCTGGAATCCAGAAGCATCCGGCCAGTGGACGCCGGATAGAGGGACGCGTACCAGATACCCATCCACGTACCGTATGAAATGCCGAAGTAGTTGAGTTTCGCTTCGCCGAGTGAACGCCGCACCAGGTCGAGATCAAAGACGTTCTGTTCCGTGGTGATGTACGGGCGGAATGGATGGTCCTTGCACGCAGCGACGTAGCGGCGTACGGCCAGATCCACGGCGGCGATATTGGCGGGACTACGATCCGCTATCACGTCGTTGAAGGCGACATCGGCCTCGGGGGACTGACACGAATACGTGGTACCTCCATTCAGGCCACGCGGCACGACTCCGATGAGGTCGTACTTCTCACCCACCTCCCGTGTAAGCCCATGAATGGGATCACCCGGCGTGATGTTGCTCCAGAGCCAGGCGTAAAGCGGAAGCACGCTCATGGGGCTGCTGCCCGGGCCGCCCGGATTGAAGAAGATCGAACCACGGCGTTCTGCAGGGTTACCGGCGGCAATGCGGACGAGTGCGACGGTGAGGGTTCTGCCATCCGGATTGTGGTGATCCAGCGGCACGTCCAGCTGCCCGCATTGAACGCGACTTTTCAGTGTTTCCGGCGCCGCAACCAGCGAGGAACTGCATTCACCCCACGTGATCGTGGTGGCGGGCACCGACGGAACGGGGCGGGGTAGCGGCTGTGTTTCAGTGGCGGCGACCGATAGCGGCCCTACCATCAGGAGCGCGGAGATCCATTGGCGCAATGTGTGTGTCTTCACTGTCAGGTCCTTCCGTGGAAAAGACCCAACGTTAGTGATCCGGGCGCGCGAGCGAAGTAAGCGAGTCGCCTGCGGAGTGCGGGTCGTCGCCCTAGTTCATCGACCAGCCGTGGCTCACGGTAAGCGACTGCCCGGTCAGCGCGGCAGACCCGAACCCTGCCAGGAAGAGAGCAACATCAGCGATGTCTTCCAGCGTCGTGAACTCACCATCCACCGTATCCTTCAACATGACCTGACGAATCACCTCCTCTTCGGAGATGCCCAGCTCGCGCGCCTGTTCGGGTATCTGCTTCTCCACCAGCGGCGTGCGGACGAACCCCGGGCAGATGACGTTTGCGCGGATGCGATGTTCAGCGCCTTCTTTCGCGATAGTGCGGGCAAGCCCCAACAGGCCATGCTTCGCGGTGACGTAAGGCGCCTTGAATTTCGATGCGACGTGGGAGTGTGCCGAGCCCATCAGGATGATCGAGCCACCATTGCCCGCAGCGGTCATCTGGCGCATGGCGGCGCGCGTGGTCAGGAACGCGCCGTCCAGATGGATGGCCAGCATGCGCTTCCAGTCGGCGTACGCTAAGTCCACGATGGGCGAGATGATCTGGACGCCGGCATTGCTGACAAGAATGTCGACAGGGCCCCACTCGTCGGCAACGCGTGCGAAGCCATCATTCACCTGGTCTTCGTCGGTGACGTCCATCGCGATGCCGAGGGCCGTGCCTCCTGCGTCCTGCAATGCACGGGCTGCTGCCTGGGCGGCGTCAGCTTGTATGTCTGCGATGACGATCTTCGCGCCAGCCTTGGCGTACGCTTCGGCGATGGCGCGGCCGATACCGCTGGCAGCGCCTGTAACGACTGCAACCTTGTTGCGAAGGTCATGCATGAGGACATCTCCCGGAAGTGACTCGCGCCATTATGCGCGGTCGTTCGGGATGACGGCATGAAACACGCGCAGCCCTGCGGCGCACCGGATCAGGTCCATGTCGGGCCTGATCCGGCGGCAATGGATCAAGCCAGCAGCGTGAAATCTGCCGCTTCGCCCTGCGCCGACGAGCCGGCCACCCACACGTGGAACGTGCCTGGCTCTGCGGCGAACGTGCCGTCACGCAGCGTGAACGCCACATCGTGGCGGGTGAGTTCAAAGCTGACCTCCTGAGATTCGCCCGGTGCCAGGTGGATCTTGCGGAAGGCCTTCAGTTCTTTCACCGGGCGCACGCGGCTTGCAACGCGGTCGTGCACGTAAAGCTGCACCACTTCTTCGCCCGCGACCGTGCCGGTGTTGGTGACTGTGGTGCTGATGGTCAGCGTGTCGTCCCAGCCGAGGCTTGCCGTGCTGAGGCGCGGTGCGCTGTAGCCAAACGTGGTGTAGCTCAGGCCATGACCAAACGGATACAGCGCTTCGTGGGTGATCTCGCGCCAGCGCGACTTGAACGCCGGCGGCTGGTCTGCCAGTTCCGGACGGCCGGTGCGCAGGTGGTTGTAGAAGAACGGCTGCTGGCCGGCATCCTGCGGGAAGCTGATCGGCAGGCGGCCTGCGGGGTTGTAGTCGCCAAACACCACGTCGGCGATACCCGGGCCGGTCTGGCTGCCGAGGAACCACGTGACCAGGATGGCGTTAGCGGCGCGAACCGCGCCGGTCAGGGCCAGCGCACGACCATTCTTGAGGAGGATGACGTACGGGGTGCCGGTAGCGGCCACGGCTTCCACCAGCGCCTGCTGAGCAGGCGGCACGATGATCTGCGTGCGCGACTGTGCTTCGCCGGAATAGACCTGGGGCTCGCCCACGGCAAGCAGTACGACGTCGGCGTTTTTCGCAGCGGCCACGGCCGCGTCGATACCGCCCTCGATGGGTTCTTCAATGCCCGAACCCGGGACGACGACGATGTCCGGCGCGGCGGCACGCAGGCCGGTGGCGATGTCCACGTGGCGGGTCTTGTCGCCGAACAGTGTCCAGCAACCTTCGAGGTTGTCCTGATCTTCGGCAAACGGGCCGATCAGCGCGATGCGCTGGCCCGTCTTGCGAAGCGGGAGCACGCCATCGTTCTTCAGCATCACGATGGAGCGGCGTGCGGCGTCGCGCGCCAGTTCGCTGTGCGCCTGACGCAGCGAATCGTCCGCTTCGCGGGCCGGATCAAGCGAGCGGTACGGGTTGTCGAACAGGCCAATGGCCGACTTGACCGAGAGGACGCGGCGCACGCTCTCGTCCAGCATTTCCATCGACACCTCGCCCTTTTCGAGCAGGTCGGGCAGGTGGGCGGCATACAGGCCGCTCTGCATGCTCATGTCCACGCCGGCAATGAACGAGAGGCGGGCTGCGTCGCGCTCGTCGGCAGCATAGCCGTGTGCGATGAGTTCGAAGTCAGCCGTGTAGTCGGATACGACAAAGCCCTTGAATGCCCACTCACCACGAAGGATGTCGGTCATCAGCTCGCGATTGGCTGAGGCCGGCACGCCGTTGATGTCGTTGAAGGCGCTCATCACAGTGAGGGCGCCCGCATCGAACGCGGCCTTGAACGGCGGCAGGTGAACGTCGCGCAGGGTCTGCTCGGAGATGTCGACCGTGTTGTATTCCATGCCGCCCGCGACCGCACCGTAAGCGGCGAAGTGCTTGGGCGTGGACAGTAGCGAATCGTTGGATGTGAGGTCGCTGCCCTGGAAGCCGCGAACGCGGGCGGCAGCGAAAGCGCTGCCCAGCACCACGTCTTCACCGGCGCCTTCGGCACCACGGCCCCAGCGCTGGTCGCGCGCGATGTCCACGGCCGGCGCGTAGGTCCAGTGAATGCCGGCAGCCGTTGCTTCCACTGCCGTGACGCGTGCGGTGCGCTCGGCCAGATCCGGCTCGAAGCTGGCCGCTTCACCCAGCGGAATCGGAAACACGGTACGCATGCCGTGAATCACGTCTGCGCCCAGAATCAGCGGAATGCCCAGACGGCTTTCCTCGACCGCCACGCGCTGCGCTTCGCGACCTTCCAGAGCGCCCACGCCGTTGAACAGTGCACCCACCAGGCCGGCACGAATCTGGTCCAGCACCTCGTTGGCACCCCGGGCATTCACTTCCGGATTGATGTCGGGGGCGAACGGACGCACCGCATCGGCGAATACGCCCAACTGGCCGACCTTTTCTTCGACGGTCATGCGGGCGATCAGGTCTTCGATGCGGGGATCACGGGTCATGGGCAAACACTCTTGCTGCGATGGGGGATGGCGGCCCGAAGGTCGGACTCAGCGCTTGAGAAGCCGCAAAGCATACCGGGATAAAGCCGCTTCGGGGCCATGTAACGCGCGTTACGTGAAAACGATTACGTCGTTGTGCCGCAAAGGTTACAACGGATCGGCCCGGAGGGCGTGTGCGGGGTGTCCCGAAGGGGCGTGAGACTGCCGGAATCGGGCATGCGAGGCCTGCCGGAGCCGCCCGACATGTTGGAAAGCAGCGCCCGCGTTGCGCGGGCACGCGGCTCAGGCTGTGTGCGCCCCGGGGATAAGCGAGGCCATCGTTGTTACGAGCAGTTCCGAGCCATAAGGCTTGGACAATACCGCCGTACGCGCCCCCGCTTCGACGCCCGCGACATTCGCATGCCCGGTGGCAAAGATCACCACCAGTTCCGGGTGTTGTGTCCGCAGCGTGCGTGCCAGTTCCACGCCGGACATGCCGGGCAGGCTCACGTCGGTAATGAGTACGTCGGCCGGCATCTGCGAGTGCAGGGCAAGGGCGGCCAGCGCATCGCCAGCCTCACGCACGTCGTGGCCTTTCATCTGCAACATTTCGACCACCGTCGCACGAATGAGCCAGTCGTCCTCGCACACGATGATGCGCGCGGGCTGTAGCGTCTGTGCTGGCGCAACCTTCGCATCGGCATGCGCGGGAACGCGCCGCTGGGCCTGATTTGCCAGCACCTGACGCAGGCGTCGGGCCAGCATTTCGCGCGTGTACGGCTTGCTGAGCAATTCGACGCCTTCATCCAGGCGACCGCCATGAACGATGGAGTTTTCGGTGTAGCCGGAGGTGAACAGTACGGCGATGTTGGGCAGGCGTTCGCGCGCCTGACGCGCCACTTCCGGGCTTTTCAGCGGGCCCGGCATCACCACGTCGGTAAACAGCAGGTCGATGGGCACGCCACTTTCGATGATCGACATGGCGCTCTGTGCATCCCGGGCTTTGAGCACGCGGTAGCCCAGATCGCCAAGCATCGCCACCACGGTATCGCGCACGGCATCGTCGTCCTCGGCCACCAGAATGGTCTCGGTGCCGCCCGTAACGGGGCCGGTGTCGACGTCAACGATGAGGTCTTCGCTTTGCGTGGAACGCGGCAGGTAAAGCTTGATGGTGGTGCCGTGGCCGGGTTCGCTGTAGATCTTGATGTGGCCGCCGGATTGCTTGACGAAGCCGTACACCATCGAAAGCCCCAGGCCCGTACCGCGGCCCTCTGGTTTTGTCGTGAAGAATGGCTCGAACACTTTGTCGACCACGTCCGGCGGCATGCCGGTTCCGGTATCGGTGACCGCCAGCAACACGTACTGGCCTGCGGTCACGTCTTCATGGGCGTCCACGTATGCGGCATCGAGAAAGGCATTGCCTGCCTCGATGGTCAGGCGTCCCTGGCCATTCATCGCGTCGCGTGCGTTGATTGCCAGGTTTAGCAGTGCGTTTTCCACATTGCTCGGGTCGATCAGCGTGTTCCAGAGGCCGCCCGCGATCACGGTTTCCACTTCGATGGCTTCACCCAGTGCACGACGAAGCAGGTCGTCCATGTCGCGGATGAAGCGCCCGATATTCACCACTTTGGGCGCCAGCGGCTGACGACGTCCGAAGGCAAGCAGCTGCGTGGCAAGTTTGGACCCGCGCGCCACACCGGACATCGCATTGGCCACGCGCCGCTCGGCACGCTCGTTGCCGGCGATATCGGCACTCAGCAATTGCAGGTTGCCGCTGATGACCTGCAACAGATTATTGAAGTCGTGCGCCACGCCACCGGTAAGGTTGCCCAGCGATTCCATTTTCTGGCTTTGCCGGAGGGCATCCTGGGTGCGCAGCAGTTCTCCGGTGCGCTGGGCAACGCGGTCTTCCAGCGTTGCTGCAAGGTTGGATAGTGCGGCTTCCGCCGCTTTTTGATCTTCGATGTCGGTGTTCGTGCCAATCCAGCGGTCAATGCGGCCATCGCTGTCACGTTGCGGTACGGCACGCACGATATGCCAGCGCCATTCACCGTCGTGTCGGCGGATGCGGAATTCGGTTTCGTAGTTCTGCCCGCGTGCAATCGCATCGACCCACGCGCGGGCCGCTTCCTCGCGTTCTTCCGGATGCACCAGCGTGGCCCAGGCCTCGCCATCCAGCGTGCCGTGGGGAACGCCCGCGTAGGTGTAAACCCGCTCGTTGAACCAGTCCAGCAGGCCGTCCGGGCGTGACGTCCAGACGTGGTTGGGCATGGACTGCGCCATGCTGCGGAATCGCTCGGCGCTTTCGGCAATAACCCGTTCGCTGGCCTTGCGCAACGAGATATCCACAAAGAGCACGGCGAAGCGATCACCGCCGGCAGGGCGCACACGCGCCTCGAACCAGCGATCCTCCAGCGCAGCGACCTGCAGTTCGAATTCGTCGGGGACACCGGTCGCAAGGACTTTGGCGTAGCGCTGCATCAGTTCGACGGGTGTGCCGGGCAGTACTTCGCTCAGCGGCCGGCCCATGGCGAGTGAAATCTCCACGCCGGTCTGTTGCTCGAACGCGGGGTTGAGCTCGACGAACACGAAGTCGATCATCTGGCCTCGCTCGTCGCGGACAGCTTCGCCGATGAAGAAGCCTTCTTGCATTTGCTCAAACAGGTTGCGCCAGCGCGACTCACTTTCCCGCACCGCCTGTTCGGCAAGCTTGCGGTCGGTGATGTCCATGGCAATGCCGAGGTAGCGGCTACGCGCATGTTCGGGGCCCGCGATGACCTCGCCACGGCGTGCTATCCAGCGGATGCTGCCGGTAACAGGGTCCAGTCGCCGATACTCGGCGTAGTCCAGCGGATTGGGGCGGTCCAGGCGATTCGTGCCTGCCGCGTGGCGGTCGTCCGGATGCACCAGGCCAACCAGCAGGGATTCGGTGACGGCGACATCGCCTTCCAGCCCCCAGATCCGGCGGTACTCGTCCGACACTTCCAGCCGGCCGTCTTCGGGGAACCACTCAAAGGTGCCTACGCCGCCCGCCTGCTGGGCAATGCGCAGGCGCTGCTCCACCTGGACCCGCTTGGTCGTGTCTTTAACAAGCGTCATCACGGCGACCGGCGTCCCGTCGTCGTCGACGATGGGGCTGTAGTCGATGTGCAGCCAGATGTCTTCGGGCTTGTCGGATCGCAGGATCACCAGATGCTCGTCGCGGTAGGCAAGCGTACCTCCGGCCAGCACTTCATCAATGACGCGGGCGTTGAACGACGCCAGTTCCGGCCATGCCTCCAGCACGCTGACACCCAGCACCTCCGGGTGGCGGGCACCGGCGATGTCGCGGTATGCGTCGTTGTAAATCATGTGGCCTGCCCGTCCCCAGAAAATCACCATGGGAACTTTGGCGCGAAGCATCAGGGCGACCGTGTGACGCAGGTAGGCGGGCCATTCGTCCAGTGCGCCGAGTGGCGTGGCTGCCCAGTTCAGGGCTGCAATCATCGAGCCCAGTTCGCCGCCGCGGGCGAGAAAGGTGGGCGTGGAGACGCTTTGCTCGGCATTCATGGACGGCAGGCGAATCGTTTCGGCGGCGCGTGACCGGGAGCGGGATGGTAGCGCGTCCGTTGGCCCGCAACACTTATCGGTTGGGGTTGCCCGGGATCAGGGCTGGATGCCCAATTGCAGGAACGTTGCTTTTACCTGCGGGCAGGTGGCCTGCTTCGCTTCGTCGATTTCCGTCGGCGACCGCGTCAGCACAGCAGCAATCTGCCCATTGGCCGTGGTCGTGGACGCGTCGTATGCCTGCTGGCCACCCGGCGTTGCGGTGATCACGGCCCGCACGTGGGTGTCATAAGCGGCCAGGTCATCCGCATCCATGCCGCAAAGCTGCCCGGCCATCGCGCGGATGGTGGCGTAGTGCTTCACGATGCCAATGCCTTCCACGCGCGTATCGGATTCCACGCTTTGGGCGGATGCGGTGCCGCACACGAAAAGCATGACGACGAAGGCAAGTCGAAGTACGGGCACGGGCGTGCAGTTCCAGGGTTGGACCGCGGATGCGGCCATCCAGCATACCGGAGCCGGGGGCGCATTCACCACGAATACTTGCGAATTCGCTCAGGAAACCAGCGGGCGCAGATACGGCGCAGTCCGGCTTGATGGGCAGGCGGCGACCTCGGCAGGAGGTCCGCTGACCACAATTTTTCCGCCCTCGTCGCCCGCGCCGGGGCCCACATCCATGACCCAGTCGCTGCCGGCCACGACACGCAGGTCGTGCTCCACCACCACGACCGTGTGGCCCTGATCCACCAGCCGCTGCAATTGCGCGACGAGCTTCTCCACGTCAAAGGGGTGCAAGCCGGTGGTGGGCTCGTCCAGCACATACACCGCATGTCCGCGTTGCGTGCGTTGCAGTTCGGTGGCCAGCTTGATGCGTTGGGCTTCGCCCCCGGACAGTTCGGTGGCCGGTTGGCCAAGCCGCAGATAGCCGAGGCCAATTTGCATCAGAAGCGACAGCGGACGCAGGAGTGCGGTCTCGTCGGCGAAGAACGCGTGGGCTTCTTCCACGGTCATGCCCAGTACCTCGGCAATCGATTTGCCGTTCCAGGTGATCTTGAGGGTCTGCTCGTTGTAACGCGCACCGTGGCAGGTAGGGCAGGGCGCATAAACACTGGGCATGAACAGCAGTTCCACGCTGACAAAGCCTTCGCCCTCACAGGTGTCGCAGCGCCCCTTGGCCACGTTGAAGGAAAAGCGCCCCGCGTCGTAGCGTTTGGCTTTTGCCGCAGGCGTACCCGCGAACAGCTTGCGCACGTGGTCGAACAGGCCGGTGTAGGTGGCCAGGTTGGAGCGCGGTGTCCGCCCGATGGGCTTCTGGTCCACGCGGATGAGCCGCTTGACCTGATCGGCACCCGACGCGATGCGGCCGCCCGTCGTGGCCAGAATGACCGGTTCGCCGTCGTCCGCGTCGGCGCTGTCCGGTTCCTCGTCGTCGTGTCCCAGATGCTGCCCCAGCAGTTCGACCAGAGCCTGGCTGATGAGGCTGGATTTGCCCGAACCGGAAATGCCGGTCACGGCCACGAACACCCCCAGCGGAATGCGCGCATCCAGTTGGCGCAGGTTGTTGCGGGTGATGCCTTTGAGCTCGAGCCAGCCCGATGGCTGGCGCGGCTCGCGCGGCGCGGGAGGTGTGAGGTTGAACAGGTAGCGTGCCGTGCGCGATTCGGCGACCTCGCGCAAGCCGGCAGGCGGCCCGCTGTAGAGGACGCGGCCGCCCCGTTCGCCAGCGTCCGGGCCCACGTCCACCAGCCAGTCGGCGCGGCGCATGGTGTCCAGATCATGTTCCACCACGAAGATCGAGTTTCCGGACTGGCGCAGGGACTCCAGCGCCGCAAGCAGCGCGTTGCCGTCGGCCGGATGCAGGCCGGCGGTAGGCTCGTCCAGCACGTACACCACGCCGAAGAGATTGGAGCGGATCTGTGTAGCCAGCCGCAGCCGCTGAAGTTCGCCCGGCGACAGCGTCGGCGTGCTGCGCTCCATCGACAGGTAACCCAGCCCGAGCGACTGCATGGTTTCGATGCGGCCGACCAGATCATGGGCAATGCGCTGTGCCGCGATACGCTTCTCTTCAGACAGATTGGGCGTGCGGCGCACATCGGACGAACCCACATGCGCGGCCCCGCCTTTTGCCTTGCGCTTCGCGGCATCGCTGATGCCATCGGCGCGGCTGCGGGTCGCAACCTCGCGCGCCTCGTCAAAACGGCCTTCGGCGGCGGGGCGCAGCACCTCCAGCAGCCGATCAAAAGGAAGTTGTGACAATGCGCCGATGTCCAGCCCGGCGAACGTCACCGACAGGGACTCAGGTTTCAGCCGCTTGCCGTCGCACTTCGGGCACACGCTGCCGCGCATGTAGCGCGAAACGCGCTTTTTCATCATGGCGCTTTGTGTCGTGGTGAAGGTATGCAGCACGTAGCGGCGTGCACCCATGTACGTGCCCTGGTAGCTGGGCTCTGTCTTGCGGCGCAGCGCTGCCCGTGTTTCAGCAGGGGTGAAGCCCGCATAGACGGGGACGACCGGCTGCTCTTCAGTGAAAAGGATCCATTCCCGGTCCTTCTTCGGCAGATCGCGCCAGGGAATGTCGACGTCATAGCCCAGAGTGACCAGGATGTCGCGCAGGTTCTGCCCATGCCAGGCCGGAGGCCAGGACGCGATGGCGCGCTCGCGGATCGTCAGCGACGGATCGGGCACCATCGTCTCTTCGGTCACTTCATAGACCTTGCCCAGACCCTGACAATGCGGGCACGCCCCCTGCGGTGTGTTGGGCGAGAAGTCCTCGGCAAACAGCATCGGCTGCTTTGCCGGGTATTCGCCAGCGCGTGAATAGAGCATGCGCACGAAGCTGGACAGCGTGGTCACGCTGCCGACCGAGGATCGTGCACCGGGCGTGCCGCGTGCCTGCTGCAAAGCCACCGCCGGCGGCAGTCCTTCGATGTCGTCCACGTCGGGAACGCCTACCTGGTCGATCAGGCGGCGCGCATAGGGCGCGACAGATTCGAAGTAGCGACGCTGGGCTTCGGCGTACAGCGTGCCGAACGCCAGCGAGGATTTGCCGGAGCCGGAGACGCCGGTGAACACCACCAGCGCATCGCGCGGCACGTCGACGTCGACGTTCTTCAGGTTGTGCTCGCGCGCCCCACGGACGCGCACGAAGCCGGATTTGTCACGGGTGGTGGTCATCGCGCAAGGATAGAACGTCCCTGTCTGTCCCGCGTCGACGAGCCGTCATGGCGGATCAGCCCTGAAGCGCCGCGACGAAGCCCATCCACAGGTCGCAGTCACCATCGCTCATCACGTCCACCATCAGCGCCAGCACCGATGCGCTACCGAAAGCGCGCGCCAGTGCGGCGACTGACGAAGCGGTATCGCGTGCGCCCCGGCCGAGAAAGCGGCCGATGCGGCGCACGAAGCCCAGTCGCTTTACCGCGCTTTCCACTTCGCTGATCACCTCGGCATCGGCCTCTCTGGAGGTGCGGGCCAGGATGCGGGCCAGAAAATCCACGCGGCCGCGGTAATGCTTGCCCATGCCGGCGGCGAACAGAATCCAGTCGCGGGCCTGCGCCTGAGGCAGCGACATCACCTCGCCGGGATCATCTTCAAAGTCGATGAAGCCCACGCCGTTCGGGCCCACGGTGATGTTGCGGGCAAATGCCTGACCCAGATAACCGCCGCGCGCGTGCAGGTCGCCGATGGCACGTGCCGTTTGCTCCACCAGTTCATCGCGCTGACTGGCGGGCAGTTTTTTCAGTTGCGAGGCAAGGGTGGGGCCCATGTCGCTGAGGATCAGGCTGGCAGGGCCTTCGCCGAGAATGTCGGGCACGGTCGCACCGCAGGCACGCAATACCTCAATGCGACGATGTTCGATGATCTTGGCGTCCTCGCCCACATAACGGGGCGGTGAGCGCAGCGGCGTGATGCCGAGCCGGGTGACCAGCGCATTCCACACGCGTACAAGGAGCCGGCGCGAGGCGCCATCGGCCTCATAGCGCTTCAGCCACGCAATGTGGCCACCGAGGGAAAACTGCTGAACCATGACGCTGCTCCGCGCACACATCCGCCGGATTTCCCCCAACGCCGGCGTTGCGTGCGTGTCAATGAGACGGCGCCCATGCGCCGTCGTGTCTCCCGTGCCTCATTTTAGGGCGAATTATCCTGTTTCAACCGCGGCGAAGCGCCGCATCCGCTACATGTGCAGCTTTGCCTCCACCATGAAGGTGCGCGACGGATACGGGTAGTACACGTAATAGCGCCGGTCAGTGAGGTTATCCACACCAACACCGAGGTCCAACTGGTCGGTGGGCCTGTAGACGAATTTCGCATCCCAGGTGAGGAATGCGCTGGCGCCGCCGAACGTGTCCGGATTAATGTCGCTGTGATCAAGCGTGTTGTACTGGCGTCCGGAGTAACGTCCGGCCACCGTCAGAAGGGTGCGCGCGGAGGTGTGCCAGGTGGTGATCAGGTTGGCGCGCCAGCGGGGGATGCGATAGAACTGCTTGCCCACAGACGCTGGATTCTGATCGTTGCGTACCGTTGTCGCCTGCGTGTACGTCGCGTTTGCCGTCACGTCCAGCCAGCTAAATCCCACTCCCTGACCGTCGTAGCTGACTTCCGCCCCGCGTGTGCGCACAAGACCCACGTTCTGCACATTGGTCACGGTGGGGAAAACCGTGGTGTTGGTCTGGCTGAAAAGCGTGTTGCGCGTGTCGCTTCGATACAGCGACACGCGGGTGACGCCGTGGCCGCGATACCACTGGGCTGACAGCTCACGGGAGAGATCGTTTTCAGGCTTCAGGTTCGGATTGTTGTTGATGAGCGCCAGGCCATTGAAACTTCCCTGGAACAGTTCGTTGACGGTGGGAAACCGGTAGGCGCGCGCGGCGGAAAGGCGCAGGACCAGTTCGTCAGCGGCCTGCCAGCTCAGGGACGCCTTGGGCGAGGTATGCGTTTCCTTGCGTCCGGGGTAGCCGATGGAAGCGGTTGCCGTCGAACGTGTGCCGTCGAATGCGCGCCATTGTTCGAAGCGGGCGCCCGTCGTCAGTTGCCAGCGGTCGGTCAGCTGCCAGGCGTCCTGCACGTACAGGGCCTGGGTTTGCGTCGAGCCGGTGTTGCCACCGAGATCCGCCGTGGCGCTACCCGTACGCCATTGCGCCAGCGAGGCGACATCATTGGCCAGCGCATAGCCGTCGTAGTGATAACCGAAGCTCAGCCAGTGCGTGTTGGGCGCGATTGCGTCGGGCCGGTAGCTGGCGCGAAGGTCGAATGTGCGCCAGCGGCTGCCGTCGCCTGCGGTGAGCTGGCCCGCGCCGTTGTACGTATAGGCCGAGGCCACCCGGTCGCGGTTCTGGTCCATGTCGAAGTACGAGGCGTTTGCCTCGATGTTCCAGCCCGACGCCCGATGCGTGCCCAGCGATACGCCGTACAGATAGTTGCGGCTTTGCCGCGTGCTGGGTGCGAAGAAATTCGCCGGCAGCGTGTACTGCTTGCCCGCGATGCTCACCACGCCGGCATACACCGGGTTGCCGGCCGCATCACGCAGCGCGCTCTGCGTGCGGTGGGACATGTCCTGTTGCCAGTAATCGGCGCTGATGCCGGCTTGCAGCGTCGGCGTGATGTCGTAGGTGACCTTGAGCTTCGCCTCGTTCTGGCTCGTCGCTTCCTGTCCTTCGGAGTTGATGCCCAGCACCTGGCGGGGAAGCCCCGTGGTGCCGGTATCCCCGATGGCGCCGCTCACCGGCCGCGTGCTGCCCGTGATGGCCGACGCGTTCTGCGTCGCGTACACCAGCGGCTGACCGTTGGACTGAAGGTGCGAGACGCCCAGCAGGAACGACACCTTGCCCACGCGATCGCCGTAGGTCACCGACTGGCGGCTGCCGCCGTAATTGCGATTCACGCCGTAGGTATCCACGTGCTGGGTGAAGCCCTGCATTTCGGCGGTGATTTCGCGTCGGGTGGGCATCCGCGTGGTCATGACGACCGTCGCGCCGATGGCATTGCCCGGATACAACGCGGAATACGCGCCATAGATCACATCGACACGGGCGAGGTTGTCGGGAAACGCCATCGACCAGCGTGGCGGATTGGCCCAGTTGTTGCCCAGAAGATTGCTCAGCAACAAGCCATCCAGATATACGAGCCCACGGGCGCTTTGCTGATTGCTGGTGCCGCGCACTGAGAACGTGGCGTTTTCGTCGCCGATGAAGCGCTTGCGGATACCGAAGGCCGGCATGTACTTCACGGCATCCTCCACGTTCACCACGTTGAGGCGAGCCAGCTTCTCCGCCGTGACGCTTTCCACCGGCGCCGGCATGTTGGGGTCCACGGCGGGTGCGTTACCCAGCGCGGACACGCGGATTTCCTGAAGGGTTTGCGTGCGTTGCGGCTCGTCGGCATAGGCCGGGGAGATCAGCGCGCAGGCGATGGCGACGGCCAGAGGCCCGCCTTCGTAAAGCGAACGAATCGACATGCAGTCAGTCCAGTAGGTTTAAGAAAACTTCCAATCGAAGCGATCAGGCGTTCTTGAAACCAGGTGGTCCGCGAGCAGGGGCGTGACGCGCAAACGGTGTATCCGTCGCTTGCAGTGACGGCAGGGGGGCGGCAATGAAACCGCTGACAGGTACGAAGGGCGCTACGAAGGCAACGCTGCCGAGCCCGGGTTGCTGGGCCAGCAGCGTGCAGTAGCCACAGGCATCCATGTGCCCGATGTCGTGTGAGTCCTCGGCATGCGACGGTGGGTGGTCGACGAGCCCGGCGCGTCCTTCGCACCAGGCTCCCATGGTGTCCAACGCGTCCGCTGCCGGCATGACCCTGGAGGCCACCGGCGCCAGGATGGCCAGCCAGAGGGCGAACATCGCCATCCCTGTCAGCCACCGGCTTTGCGTCACGTTGCGATGCACCAGCATCCCCTTGAAACTCATACCCTGGACCCGGGTCCAGAGATGATCGCACGACCGCGCCGAAGGGGTTCTGCGGCAAACCGCCGCGCGATGCCCGCGCCATGGCGTGGGCGGGTCCCCCGGTTACTATCGCCACTCACGCTGAAGGAAGCCAAGCCATGCGCCGACCTGTTCCCCGTCTGCTCTTCGCCGTCGTTCTCGCGACGGCAGCGGTCACGGCATCGGCCGGCGATCTGGTGGTATCAGCGGCCTCCAGCCTTACGGACGCCTTCCAGGCCGTGGGCAAGGCCTACGAAGCAAAGCACCCTGACACACATGTCGTGCTGAACTTTGCCGCCTCGGACATCCTGCTCCGGCAGATTTCCCAGGGCGCGCCCGCTGATGTCTTCGCTTCCGCGGATCAGACGGCGATGGACAAGGCCGTCAGTGCGAAGGCCGTGGACCCGGCCACGCGCCGCGACTTTGCCACCAACGCGCTGGTCCTCATCGTACCGGCGGCGGGCAAGCTGTCGATCACGGGCCCGGCGGATCTGATCCATGCGGACGTGCATCGCGTGGCGTACGGCGATCCCGGCTCCGTGCCCGTGGGCCGCTACACGCAGGCAGCGCTGGAAGCCTCCGGCCTGTGGAAGGGCGTTTCGGCCAAGGGTGTGCTCGCCCAGAACGTGCGGCAGAGTCTTGACTACGTGGCGCGTGGCGAAGTGGACGCGGGCTTCGTGTTTGCGACCGATGCCTCTGTAATGAAAGACAAGGTCAGGGTCGTGGCGGTTGTGCCGACACCCAGGCCGATCAGCTACCCGCTTGCCGTTGTCGCCGGGTCGAAACAGCAGGCCGACGCCCGCGCGTTCGGGGACTTCGTGCTCTCGGCACAAGGTCAGTCGATCCTGCGGACCTTCGGTTTCCGCGCGCCCTGATCGGCCGCCATGGGCGAGATCTGGATTCCCCTCGCGCTGTCGCTGAAGGTCGCGCTATGGGCCACGGGCATCAACCTCGTGCTGGGCGTGGCGGTGGCGTACGGCTTGTCGCGCTGGCGCCATCCCGTCCGCGAGCTTGTCGACGCCATCCTGACGCTGCCGCTGGTGCTGCCGCCCACCGTGCTGGGCTATTACCTGCTTGTGCTGCTTGGAACGCACGGCGTCGTTGGGGAGTGGCTGGACCGGCATGGCATCCGCTTCGTGTTCACCTGGCAGGGCGCGGTCGTCGCTTCCACGCTGGTGGCCTTTCCACTGGTGCAGAAGGCGGCACGCGCCGCCTTTGAAAATGTTGATCCTCAACTGGAAAACGCCGCGCGCGTGCTGGGGCTGCGCGAGCTGCCTGTGTTTTTCCGGGTGTCGTTGCCGCTGGCGGCGCGCGGGATCACTGCCGGCGCGCTGCTCGCCTTCGCCCGCGCGATGGGCGAGTTCGGTGCCACGCTGATGATTGCCGGCAATTTGCCGGGGCGTACGCAGACCCTTTCCGTCGCCATCTACGCCGCCGTGGGTGCGGGCCACGACGAGGTGGCCGGGCTGATGGTGATCGTCACCTCGGTCACCTGCGTGGTGGCGCTGTTGCTTGCCGCGTGGCTGGCGCCCGGACATGCACCGGTACGGCGGCTCGATTCATGAGCGTCGACGTCGCCATCTCCCGACAGCTCACGGCCGACGACCGGCGTTTTTCGCTGGACGTGGCCTTCTCATCGGATAGTCGCCGCATTGTGCTGTTCGGCCCTTCCGGCGCCGGCAAGAGCCTCACCCTGCGGGCCATCGCGGGCCTGTTGACGCCCGATGCCGGGCATATCCGGGTGGGCGGGCGAACGCTCTACGACGCGCGGGCGGGTATCAATCTTCCGGCGCGTGATCGCCAGGTGGCGTATCTGTTTCAGGATTACGCGCTGTTTCCGCATCTGACCGTGGCTCAGAACATCGGCTTCGGGCTCACCCGTGGCGTGCTCAACCCGCCGCGTCGGCGCATGTCGCCCGTGGTCGCTCACTGGCTGGAGATGTTCGAGTTGGGCGCGGTGGCTCACAGCTATCCGGCGCGCATCTCCGGAGGCCAGCGTCAGCGCGTGGCGCTGGCACGTGCGCTGGCCGCCGAGCCGGGTATCGTGTTGCTGGACGAGCCATTTGCGGCGCTTGATCCGGCGCTTCGCGAACGCATGCGCAGCGAGTTGCTTCAATGGCAGGCGCGCCTGGATCTGCAATTGATGGTCATCACGCACGATCCGGCTGACGTGGTTGCGCTGGAGGGTCACACGATCGAAATCCGCGATGGACGATTGTGGGAAGATGCGCGATCCACGACATCAGCCGCGCCACCAACGCGCATGGACAGCGACCTCCCGTGACCCGCCGCAACGACGCACCCCGGCCCCGCCGCGCCTGGCTCGGCCCCGTCATTCACTATGCCCTGGCGATTTTCGTCGTGGCTGCCGCCGCGTGGGTGCTCGACAAATACATCTCGAAGATGTCGTGGCGCGACGTGCTGGCTGCACTGGAACGCACGCCCCGCTGGCATGTCGTCGGTTCCGTGGCGGCCACGCTGGTGAGCTGGGCAGCACTCGCCACATACGACCTGTTCGCGGTGCGCACGGTGGTGCCGGGGCAAGTGTCCACGCGGATGGCGCTGTTCTCGGGCACGACGTCGCACGCCATCTGCAACGCGCTGGGCTTCCATGCCATTACCGGCACGGCGCTGCGTTATCGCCTTCTGTCGACGCGCGGCGTCACGGCACCGGATGTGGCGCGCATTGTCGGGCTGGTGGGCTTCAGTGTCGCGATGGGTTTTGCTGCCATCACGTGCATTGCGTTGATGCTGGAGCCATCGATCACGCATGGCTGGGGGCGTTGGCCGGGCGTGGTGCTGATTCTCGCGTTCGCCATTTTGTTGAAATGGTTGTCGGGCAAGCACACCGATCTTCGCATCGGCAAATTCTCCACCCCCGTGCCGTCGGCTCGTTCGGCGGGTGCGCAGATCGTGATCGGCACGGTGGAAATGACCGCCGCCATCGCCGCGATGTATCTGCTTCTGCCCCCCGAGCTGGCAGGCAGCTTTATTGATTTCATACCCATTTACATGGGCGCGGTGATCGCGGGCATTGTCAGCAACGCGCCCGGTGGCATAGGTGCTTTTGAAGCGTTGACGCTTGCCTCGTTTCCGGAAGAAGCGCGACCGCAGGTGTTGGCCGCGTTGCTGGCGTATCGGGTGATCTACGGATTGTTCCCCTTCGTGGTGTCATCGCTGGCCCTGGTGGCGTTCGAAATCCGGCGCCGCTCGCGTGTGCGGCGCGGGGTCAGCGTATCGGCGCACTGAGCGCCCGGCCGGTATAGTCGCGCCATGTCATTCCTGCGCTTTTTTGTTATCGCCACGCTTGGCCTCTGCGCCGCCTGCGCGTCCACACCTCACGCCCGTCGCACCGATGTGCTGTTCTGGAATCAGCCGGATCGCGAAGCCCATTTCCGCGCGATGGAAACCCAGTACGCCAGCAATCGCGTGCCTCACGGGTCCATCGTGCATGCGTTGGTGCCCGGCACCCCCCTTGTGCCGCGCTGGACGGACGGCACCACACTGGACAGCTACATGGCCGCGCACCACGTGGCCGGCATCATGGTGTTGCAGGACGGGAAGGTCCGGCTGGAACGTTACGGGCTGGGGTTTGGCCCGGGGCAACGCTGGACCTCGTTCTCTGTCGCCAAATCGTTCACCTCCACGCTGGTGGGCGCGGCGTTGCGTGACGGGTCCATCCATGATCTGGATGACCCGGTCACCCGCTACATTCCCGAACTGAGTGGCAGCGGCTACCAACACGTCACTGTGCGGCAGCTGCTCAGCATGACGTCGGGTGTGCGCTGGAATGAGGATTACGCCGATCCCGCATCGGATGTGGCGCAGATGTACGAGGGGGTGCGTCAGCCGGGTACGCCGTTGCTGGTGTCGTACATGGCACGTTTGCCAGCTGAGTCCGCGCCGGGCTCGAAGTGGGTCTACAAAACGGGCGAAACCGATCTGATCGGCATCCTTGTGAATCGCGCCACCGGTCGCACGCTGGCGGACTACCTCTCGGCAACCATCTGGAAGCCGTATGGCATGGCCAGCGACGCGTTGTGGCTGAAGGACCCTGTGGATGGCGTGGAAGCCGGTGGCTCGGGCGTGTCCGCTACCCTGGCTGACTATGCGCGCATGGGGCAGTTCCTGCTTGATGGCGGCGTCGCCCAGGGGAAACCGGTTCTGGCGGATGGCTGGCTTGCCGATGCCACGCGCAGCCATGCCGATATCGGTCTGCCGGGGCGAGGCTATGGTTACCAGTGGTGGACGTTTGATGGCGGCCGCTACGCGGGAATCGGCATTTTTGGTCAGCTGCTTTGGGTGGACCCGGCGCGCCGTCTCGTGATCGTGCAGCTAGCGGCATGGCCCGTGGCGACGGATGCGGTGCAGGCGCGTGACCGCCAGGCGTTTGTTGATGCGGTAACGGCGGCGGCTGCGCAGTAGCAGGCCCGCCATCGCACAATGTCGGGGTCTGCACGAACGGATCGCTACCTCGTCCCGCCCGGAGGGCCTAAAATGCCGGTTCCTCTACCCGAAAGACGCTGGAATCCCGTATGGCCCTCACTTGGGACGATCTGATCTGCAAGCCCGACGCTGACGCGATCGCGGCATTGGCCAAGGCCTGGGAATGGCGAGTCGGTACCGCATTCACCCCGCTGCTGTTCTCCGCGCTGGGCGACATGTTCTACGAGGCGGACGAGGGCGGCGTCTACTGGCTCAACACCGGTACGGGTGAGAACGACAAGGTTGCCGGGACGGTGCCTGAGTTCAACGAGCTGCTGCGCGATACCGAAGTGCAGGACGACTGGCTGCTGCCGGGTCTGATCGAAGCACTGCATGAGCAGGGCAAGGTGCTGGCGCCGGGCGAGTGCTACACGTACGACACGCTGCCGATCTTCGCCGATGGCCTGTACGAGCCGGAAAACCTGCGTCCCGTCACCGCGATTCAGCATTTCAGCGAAACCGGTGAGATGATCGAGGCCATCCAGGGGCTTGCTGACGGTACGGACATCGAATTTGAAGTGCCGGACGCTCCCGAGCGTCCGCACTGAGTTCACCCGTTCAGGCCGTCTGCGCACATCCGGGCACGCGCGGTGAGCAGTTGCTGCTCGCGCGCATTGCGGGTGAGCGAGGCTGCGCGATGAAACTCATCGCGCGCTTCCGCCAGCCGGCCCAACCGGAACAGCAGATCGCCGTGGACGCTGGGCAGCAGGTGGTAATGCTTCAGCGCGGGTTCGTCCATCAATGGCTCAACCAGAGCCAGGGCCGCTTCCGGGCCCTCTGCCATAAGCACGGCAACCGCGCGGTTCAGCTCGATCACGGGCGAAGGCGTGAGGTGCTGCAACTCGTCGTAGAGCATGGCAATGCGCTGCCAGTCCGTCTGTTCCGGGGCGAGTGCCCGGGCGTGACACGCCGCGATGGCAGCCTGCAAAGCATAGGGTCCCGGCTCATCGGTCAGTTGCCCGGCGCGCGCCAGTGCAGCCAGGCCGCGCCGGATCAGCAAATGGTCCCAGCGTGAGCGATCCTGTTCCAGCAGCAGCACCGGATTGCCGTGCGCGTCGGTGCGCGCCGCCGAGCGGGATGACTGAATTTCCATCAGCGCGACCAGCGCATGCACTTCCGGATCGCGTGGCATCAGGCCGACAAGCACGCGGCCCAGGCGCATCGCCTCCTCACACAGCGATGGGCGCATCCAGTCGTCGCCCGCCGTGGCCGCATAACCTTCGTTGAAGATGAGGTAGATCACCCGCAGCACGGCGTCCAGCCGCGCCTGCCGCTCGTTGGCGCCCGGCACTTCGAAGGTCACGCCCGCATCGGACAGGCTGCGTTTGGCGCGCACGATGCGTTGCGCCATGGTGGCTTCGGGCACCAGGAAGGCGCGGGCAATTTCCCCGGTCGTCAGGCCGCCCAGCAGACGCAGCGTGAGCGCCAGCTGTGCGTCGATGGACAGCACCGGGTGGCACGCCACGAACAGCAGTCGAAGAAGATCGTCGCCGATGTCGTCATCAAGCGCATCCATGAGGGCATCTGCGGGCAGTTCGCCCAGCGCATCGGCTTCGTACGCCAGCGCTTCCATCTTGCGGCCCGCCATGCGTTCGCGCCGGATGCGGTCGATGGCGCGATGTTTCGCGGTGGTCATCAACCACGCACCCGGGCGGTCGGGCACGCCTTGTGCCGTCCACTGCTCCAGCGCAGCCACGAGGGCGTCCTGGGCGAGCTCTTCGGCAAGCCCCACATCGCGAACCATGCGCGCGATACCGGCAATCAGCCGCGGCGATTCGATCCGCCAGAGTTCATTGATGGTGCGATGGACGTCGGTCGCGGTCATGACCGGGGATCACATCATCGGCACCGAGCAGGTGCAAGGCACGCCGCCGCAAAGGCGGCGTGCCTTGCCGTGACACGTCAGGTGGCAGTTGCCATCAGTTCCGCCAGTTCGAACAGCGGACGGATTTCCACCGTGGCCGACTCACGACGCGGATAGGGGAAGGTTTTCACCCAGGCTACCGCGTCTTCCATGGAGGCCATCCGCACGATCCAGAAGCCCGCCACCAGCTCCTTCATCTCGGCAAACGGCCCGTCGATGAGAGTGGCCTCGCCCCGGGTGAAGCGGACACGCCGGGCGCTGGCACTGGATTTGAGACCTTCGCCAGCCAGCAGGAAGCCCGCCTCGACGCCCTGCCGATTGGCGCGCTCCATGGCCGAAAGCACGGCGCTCCCGGGATTCACGTCCCGCTCGCTGGCTTCGTCGGCTTTCAGCAGGATGGCGAAGCGTGTCGTGGAGGTGTCATCGTCCACGTCCGTCACTGCAATGCCGGCAAGTCCCCCAGGGCAGCCCGCGCTGCGAATGTCGATGCAGACGTTGCCGCCGGCATCGGCCATGGGCCATTCGCGCACCCATTCGGTAGCGTGATCCAGCGAGTCGGCTTCAATCAGGCTGAAGCCGGCCACGAGTTCATGGGTTTCAGCGAATGGCCCCTCCGTCACCGTGATCTCGTCGCCCGCAAAGCGGACCCGGACGCCATGCCGGCTGGCTTTCAGGCCTTCGCCACCGTGCAGGCGGCCTTCGGCCGCCAGGGTGTCGTGGTGCTGGGCCATGGCCACCAGCAGTTCATGGCTGGGGGCCTCGCCCGCTTCGGTGGCGGCATCTGCCTTGCGAACAATCAGGAAGCGCATCGGGACTTCTCAGCGTTCCGGCCCGTTGACCATCCAGGGCACGCCAAACTTGTCTTCAAACATGCCAAAGCCTTCCGACCAGAACGTGGGCGCAAAAGGCATCTCGATCTTGCCGCCCTCGGACAGTGCCTTGTAGACGCGCTCGGCCTCGGCGACGTCGTTGAAGCCCAGCGCCACGCTGCACCCCTGAATGCCTTTGTATCCGAAGCGCGGATGGACGTCGGAGCCCATGAGGGTCTGGCCTTTCACCACGATGCGCATGTGCATGATCCGGTCGAGGAACTCCGGCGGAATCGGCCCCGGCCCCTCACCACCGCCGCCTTCCTCCTGCGGCATGTCGCCATAGCGGGAAAGCATGGTGATCTCGCCCGAAAGTGCCTTCTGATAGAAGTTGAAGGCCTCTTCGCAGTTACCGTTGAACATCAGGTAGGGATTGAGTTTCATCAATGTGTTCCTTGGGTGGGTGAGGGGCGGTCAGTGCTGGGCAGACAGGTGGACGCGGATGCGCTCTTCCTGCTCGCGGGCTTCGGGCGTGAATTCGTTGCCGAACTCCTCCGGCTCAAAGACCTGGCGGATTTCGAGGACCGAGTCGTCCATCGGGCAGCGCTTGACCCATTCAATGGCCTCGGCCATCGAGCCCACCTGGATCATCCAGAAGCCGCAGATCAGTTCCTTCGCTTCAGCAAACGGCCCGTCGATCACTTCGCGCTGGCTGCCGCTGAAGCGGACGCGGGCACCCCGCGACGAAGGGTGCAAGCCATCGGCCGCCAGAAGGATGCCGGCCTTTACCAGCGACTCGTTGTAATGGCCCATCTGCGTCAGCAGGTCAGTGCTGGGCATGACGCCCGCTTCGGTATCGGGACTGGCTTTGACGATCACCATGAATCGCATGTTTTTGCTCCTTGAAGGTCGGTGGCAGGACGCGGGAAATCCGCGTTCTCGTCATGACGTCGAACGAGAGGACCGCGAATCGACATGGGATCAGAAATAATTTTTCTTTTTTTGATCCTCACTCCCGAGCATGCCCCAGCCAACGGGCAGCGGATGCAGAAAAACTCACGCGCGCCGGCGTCGTGCGCCACTGTGGCGCGGCACGATGGGCGCTTCAAACCGGCACTCCAGGCCGTCCGGGGCGAAGCGGACTTCGGCCGTCCCGCCCACCTGGTTAGCCAGCACCCGTTCGATGAAGCGGGTACCAAACCCCCGCTGGGTGGGTGCGATCACGGGTGGGCCGCCGCGCTCCTTCCAGTTCACCGTCAGGATGGGCGGCGAGGCATCATCAATCGTCCAGGACACAGTGACCGTGCCGACCGCGTTGGACAGCGCGCCGTACTTGGTCGCGTTGGTGAATAGCTCATGCAAGGCCATCGCCACGGACACGGCCGTTTCCGGCCGCAGCATGACATTGGGGCCGTGCGTTACGACCCGCGCGCCACCCGGATCGTGAGGCGCTACCGCGGCCTCGATAATGCGTTGCAGGGGAAGGTCCTCCCACGAGCGGGCCACCAGCAGATCGTGCGCATCGGCCATCGCCCGGAGGCGCGCCTCGAAGATCGACAGCGAATCGTCGGGCTGCCGCTCGCTGCGGAAGGTCTGGCTCGCCATCGCCTGCACGATGGCCAGGGTGTTCTTCACCCGATGGTTGAGCTCGTTGATAAGAATGCGCTGGGCGCGGGTGGACTCCCGATGATGGGAGACGTCCACGCAGCTGCCCATGTAGCCGGCGAACTCGCCGTTCCGGCTGAAGGGCGTGCCGTTGTCCAGCAGCCAGACGTATTCGCCATCGGCGCGGCGCAACCGGTACTCCATGGAGAAGGGCTGGCGGGCATCGAAGGAGGCGTTGTAGGTGTCGACGCAGCGGTCCAGGTCATCCGGGTGCACGCCTTCGGCCCAGCCATAGCCAAGTTCCTCGTCCATGCTGCGGCCGGTGAACCGCAGCCAGGACTGATTGAACCAGTCGCACCGCTTGTCCTTGCCCGCTCGCCAGATCATCACGGGCGCGAAGTCGGCCAATTCCCGAAGCTCCGTGTCACGGATACCGGCTGCGCTGGGAAAGTGGCTTCCGGCGTCTTCGTTCATGGATTCACCCTGACGATGCAGCCCCGATCCCCAGACCCGGGCGTCGAACCTTATCCTAGCGCCGCTGTGCAGCCTGTGCACAAGCGGACGCTCATATTTGTCGCTGCCTGTACCACGGTGCAAACCGCTATGCTGACAGGGTCGAAACAGGTGGGCGTGAAGGGGCAATGGAACCGGGCATAGCGCAAGATATCGAGGCAGTGGCTCGCATTGCTGCGGTTCCTGCCATTCTGGAAGTGGTGGCGCATACCACGGGCATGCGATTCGCGGCTGTGGCGCGCGTGACCGAACAATCCTGGGTGGCCTGCGCCGTCAAGGACAACATCGAGTTCGGACTGAAACCCGGCGAAGCGCTGGACCTCCAGTCCACCATCTGCAACGAAATCCGCCAGCATCGCCAGCCCGTGATCTTCGGACACGCGAGCGTCATGCCGGAGTTCGCCGGGCATCCCACGCCCAGGCGCTATGGGTTTGAAAGCTATATCTCCATTCCCATCGTACGTGTCGACGGCACCTTTTTCGGCACCCTGTGCGCCCTTGATCCGCGCCCGCTGTCGCTGGATGAAAAGGTCGTCGTGCCGACCGTGACCCTGCTGGCGCAATTGATCGCCACCCAGCTGGACCTGGAAGAACGCCTTCAGGCCAGCGACACGGCCCTGGCCGATGCGCACTCGGTTGCCGTCCTGCGCGAGCAGTTCATTGCCGTGGTGGGACATGATCTGCGCAGTCCGCTGCATGCCATCCGTCTTGGCACCGAATCACTGGAAGCCATGGCTCTGGATGCCCGTGCCCGGCGTACGGTGTCAGCCATGCGCCGCAGCTGCGACCGCATGTCTGATCTGATCGACAACGTGCTGGACTTCGCCCGTGGCCGTCTGGGCGGAGGCATTCCGCTGGCACTCCGGGCCAGCCACGACCTGGCCGACGACCTGAGGCACGTGGTCGAAGAGAGTCAGGCCAGCCACCCGGCGCGCGCGCTGGACGTCAACATCGCCATCGACCGGCCGGTGACCTGCGATCCGCGACGGGTGGCGCAGCTTCTGTCCAACCTGCTCAACAATGCGCTCGCTCATGGCGATCCCGAGCTGCCCGTGCGAGTGGATGCGAGTGTCATCGGCAGCCAGTTCGTGCTGTCGGTGTCCAATGGTGGCAGGGTCATTCCGCCGCACCTGCTGGCCCGGATGTTCCAGCCGTTCTCGCGCAAGGGAACCAGCCGTCCGCAGCCGGGACTCGGGCTTGGCCTGTACATCGCCTCGGAAATTGCGCGCGCCCACGGCGGCACGCTGGACGTGGCGTCCAGCCCTGAACTCACGCGCTTCACCTTTCGGGTACCCTGCGGCGCATGAGCCCCTACCGCATTCCCGAGCCCACTCTGGCCGCACGCCTCGTGGGCTGGCTACCGTGGATTGCGCTGACCATCGTGGCGCTGGTGCTGCTCGTGTACTTCCTCATGCGCCCGCCGGGAGAGTCCTACGATGAATGCCGGGCACGTCTGGCAACGGCCGACATGACGGCTGAGCAGCGCGTGGCCAACGCCAAGGCGTGTGGGTATGCACCTACCCGGGCCACACTTTCGCCGATCGAGCGTTAAGCGCATTCGCGCACGGTGATGCTGCCAGCACTGTGTCAGAATTCCGGCGCCCTCGTGCCACGACTGGGTGGCAGGCTTTGATGGGGATCAACAATCAGACTCACCGTCCGTCCGCGGCCCGCTCCGCAGGACGGCGCGAGCGTACACGGCCAAGACAGTAAGGATCGGAAGGGACTATGGATCTGCTGCGTTTTATCGCCACGCTGCCCCTGCGCCTCGTGCGCGGGTTGTTCTGGTTACTCGGACGGATCCTGCGCCCGATATTCGGCCAGATGTCCTGGAATGCACCTGGCTGGGTGTCAGCCGCAGGCAACCAGGCTCGCCAGCATCCTGTCCGTTCCTCGGGCATCATCGCCGCCGTGTTCGTGCTGGTGGCCGGTGGCTGGTTTGGCTGGCACTGGTACGAGAACCGCCCCAGGCCGGTTGAGCCCCACCTGGTGACCTTCGACGTCACCTCGCCCCCGCCCAGCGCGTACGAGCAGACGCCGGTCATCATCCATCCGCTGTATGTCCGCTTCTCCGGTTCGGCAGCGCGCATTGAAAGCCTGCAAAAGCCCGTGACCGAAGGCATCGTCATGAACCCGAAGCTGGGGGGCCAGTGGACGTGGGAAGACGACCGCACCCTGAAGTTCGTGCCGGCCGAGGATTGGCCCGTGGGCCGTCACGTCGAGGTCTCTTTCGACAAGGCGAAGGTGTTTGCGCCGCACGTGCCGATGAATTCGGACAAGTTCACGTTCGACACGGCCGCGTTCACCGCGCGCATCGTGCGTGGCGAGTTCTACCAGGACCCCGAAAATCCCACCATGAAGAAGGCGATCGTGCAGGTCGGCTTCAACTACCCGGTGGACGCCGCGCAGTTCGAGAAGCGCGTGCACGCCAGCATGCTCAACCGCGCAGGCAAGCCGCAGGATGATCTGAAATTCAGCGTCACCTACGACGAGCGTCGCCTCAATGCGTTCGTGCATACCCAGCCGCTGGACCTCCCGCGTGACGACGGCGCCGTGGGCGTGTCGCTTGATTCAGGCCTGCGCAGCTCGCGCGGCGGTGATGGCACGCCGAAGGAACTGACCACCTCCGTGCGCGTGCCTGGCCTCTACAGCCTGAGCATCTCGGAGATTTCGGCCACGCTGGTCGACAACGCGCGTTTCGAGCCCGAGCAGGTGATGGTGCTCAACGCCACCGGTGCCGTCAGCGACAGCGATCTTGCGAAGAAAGTGCATGCCTGGCTTCTGCCCGCCACCGGCCCGAATGGTTCCGGTGGTGGTGACGATGGCTATTACCCCTGGTCCGACTCCCAGGTCAGCGACGACGTGTTGCGTCGCTCCACTATCCTCAAGCTCGATGTGGTGCCGACGGAAAACGCCTATTCCCAGATGCAGAGCATCCGTTACCAGGCGCAGCCCGGTCAGCGCGTGTATGTTCGCGTCGAAAAGGGCCTGACGTCGTTTGGTGGCTACATCATGGGCGCGCCGCACGCGCAGACGCTGACGGTTCCGGACTATCCGAAGCTGCTCCGCTTCATGGCGGATGGTTCGCTGCTGTCGATGAGCGGGTCCAGGCGCATCTCGGTCGTTTCCCGCAACATGCCGGGCATGACGCTTGAAATCGGTCGCGTGCAGCCGGACCAGTTGCAGCATCTTGTGTCGATGAACAGCGGCACGACGACGCGTCCGCAGATGTATGGCCTGACCTCCGACCACATCGTTGACCGCTTCGAGCAGAAGATTTCCTTCCCCACCGACGCGCCGGGCAAGGCGCATTACGAAGGTGTGGATCTGGGCAAATACCTCGCGTCCGGCAAGCGCGGCGTGTTCCTGCTGCGCCTGAGTGGTTACGACGAAAAAGCCGAAAAGAAAGCCGCCGCTGAAAAAGCAAAAGTCGACCGTGAACTCGCCGCGCAGCAGGCAGGCGGCACGCCGGAAGAAGTCGCCGCTTCGGCGGACAGCAGCAGTCAGGCCAATGGCGACGAAGAAGGCGACGGTGACGACGAGGAAGGTTCGTCGTCCAACCGCTATACCGGCGATTGGCCAACCGACGACCGCCTGGTTGTCATCACCGACCTGGGCGTGCTCGCCAAGCGCTCTGTCGATGGCAGTCAGGATGTGTTCGTGCAATCCATCCGCACGGGCTCGCCGGTCTCCGGGGCCACGGTGTCCGTGATCGCGAAGAACGGCAGCACGCTGTTCACCCAGACCACTGGCGCGGACGGCACGGTGCATTTCTCCAGCCTCAAGGGTTTCGACAAGGAGAAAACGCCGGAGATGTATGTGGTGCGTCAGGGCGAGGACTTGTCCTTCCTGCCGCTGGGCGCCTACGACCGCGTGCTGGACTACTCGCGCTTCGATATCGGTGGCGAACCCAACGCGCGCAGCCAGGGCCAGTTGTCCGCGTATCTGTTCTCCGACCGTGGCATCTACCGCCCGGGCGATCTTTTCCACATTGGCATGATCGTGCGTGCGTCCAGTTGGACGCGCAGCGTGGCAGGCATGCCGCTGGTCGCCGAAATCGTCGATCCGCGCGGCACCGCCGTGCGACAGCAGCCGGTGTCCATGGATGAATCCGGGTTTGCGGAACTGAGCTACACCCCGGCGGAGACCGCGCCGACCGGCAACTGGACGGTCAATCTCTACATCGCGAAGGACGGCAAGCCGGCGTCGCAGATCGGCAGCACCACGGTGCAGGTGAAGGAATTTCAGCCCGACCGCATGAAGGTCGTGGCACGCCTGTCCGATCAGGTAGCCGAAGGCTGGGTCAAGCCGGCGGACCTGAAAGCGCTGGTGGATGTGCAGAACCTCTTCGGCACGCCAGCGGCCAATCGCCGTGTGGAAGGTTCGCTGACGCTGCGTCCTGCGTATCCGGCATTCCGCAGCTACCGCGACTATCACTTCTACGACGTGCGCCGCGCGAAGGAAGGCTTCGAGGAATCGCTGGAAGATGCCACTACCGACGACAAGGGCCATGCGGAATTCCGCCTGGACCTGACCAAGTACGCCGACGCCACCTACCAGCTGTACTTCCTGGCCAAGGCCTATGAAGCCGATGGAGGCCGTGGTGTCGCTGCGGCAACCCAGGGCATGGTGTCGTCCAACGACTGGCTGGTCGGTTACCGCGCGGCAGACAACCTCGACTACGTGGCGCGCGACGCAAAACGCACCGTCAACCTCATCGCCATTGATCCGAAGGCGAAGAAGATCGACCTCAATGGCATGAAGCAGGCTATTGTGGAAACCCGCTACGTGTCGGTGCTGACCAAGCAGGACTCCGGTGTCTACAAGTACGAATCCAAGGCCCGCGAAACCACGGTAAGCGAAAGCGCGCTGACCATTCCGGCAGCGGGTCTGGATGTGACGCTACCCACCGACAAGCCCGGCAACTTCGCGCTGGTGGTGAAGAATGGCGACGGCAAGGAAGTGAATCGCGTCGCGTATTCGGTGGCCGGCGAAGGCAACGTGTCGCGTTCGCTGGAACGCAATGCCGAGCTTCAGCTCACGCTGTCGAAAAAGGACTATGCGCCGGGTGAAGCGGTCGATATCGCCATCCGCGCGCCGTACGCGGGCAGTGGCCTCATTACCATCGAGCGCGACAAGGTGTACGCGCATGCATGGTTCCATGCCGACTCCACCAGCAGCGTGCAGCACATCACCGTGCCCGCCGGCTTTGAAGGCAACGGTTACATCAACGTGCAGTACATCCGCGATCCGTCGTCGGATGAAATCTTCATGAGTCCGTTGAGCTTCGGTGTGGTGCCGTTCTCGGTCAACCGCGATGCACGTCGCAACGCCATCAACGTGGAATCGCCCGCGCTCGTGAAGCCGGGCGAGGAAGTCACCTTCCATGTCACCGCGCCGACGCCCACGCGCATGGTGGTGTTCGCGATTGACGAAGGCATTCTTCAGGTCGCGCGCTACAAACTGGGCGATCCGCTCGACTTCTTCTTCCGCAAGCGCATGCTGGAAGTGGGTACGTCGCAGATTCTTGACCTCATCATTCCGGACATCGAAAAGGTGATGTCCATGGCAGCGCCCGGCGGCGATGCGGACGGTGGCATCGGCCGCCAGCTCAACCCGTTCAAGCGCAAGCGTGACAAGCCCGTGGCCTACTGGTCGGGCATCGTGGACGTGGATGGCAGCAAGGACCTGAGTTATCGCGTGCCCGATTACTTCAACGGCAAGCTGCGCGTGATGGCCATCAGCGTGTCGCCGGACAAGATCGGCACGTTTGAAGGTTCCACCACCGTGCGAGGCGACTTCGTGCTTTCGCCCAACGTGCCCACCACGGTGGCGCCGGGCGACGAAGTGGAAGTCAGCGTGGGCGTGGCCAACAACCTTACGGGTCTGGGCGGCAAGGAAGTGCCGGTCAGCGTGCAGTTGAAGACCGGCCCTCAGCTTCAGGTCGTGGGCGATGCCAGCCAGAAGCTAAGCCTCGGCGAAATGCGCGAAGGTGTGGCCATCTTCCGCGTACGCGCCACCGACACGCTGGGTTCGGGCAACTTCACCTTTACCGCCAGCTACGGCGACAAGTCGGCGAAGCAGAGCGTGGACCTGTCGGTTCGCCCTGCGTCGCCGTACATGTCGCAGATGAGCTTCGGCAAGGTGGACGCGCACGGCAAGGCGGATGTGACGGATGTACGCTCGATGTACGACGCGTATGCACGCCGTGACGTCTCCCTCTCCACTGTTCCGGTGGTGCTGGCGCGCGGTCTGGCAGCGTACCTGGTCGACTTCCAGCATTACTGCACGGAGCAGGTCGTGTCGGCGGCCATGCCGGCGCTGATTCTTGGCAAGCGGCCGGAGTTCGGCCACATCAATCCGGCGCTCACCGCAGACGGCACCCCGGTAACCGATCCGGTGGCGGCGTTGTTCGACACGTTGCACGGACGCCAGAACGGGCAGGGCGGTTTTGGCCTGTGGGTTGCCACGCCGGACACTGATGCGTTCGTGACCGACTACGCCACGCACTACCTGATCGAAGCGCGTGAGCGCGGCGTGGCCGTTCCGCAGGACATGCTGGAATCGGCCAACGGCGCCCTCCGCCAGATTGCGGCAGACGACAGCGGCAACACGCTCGATTCGCTGCGCGAACGCGCATACGCCATTTATCTGCTGACCCGCCAGGGCAACGTTACCACCAACGACCTGGCCTCCGTGCAGCGCCGCCTGGACGAAGTGTTGCCCAAGGCATGGCACGGCGATCTGGCGGCCGCGTGGCTTGCCGCATCGTTCAAGCTGCTGCATCAGGATCAGCAGGCCAATGCGCTGATTGCCGATTTGCAGAAGCAGCTCGTGCGTACCAACAGCGATGAGCCGTACAACTACGCGCGCTACTACGATCCGGTGATCCGCGATGCCACCACGCTGTACATCCTGGCCAGGCATTTCCCCGAGCGTGCGAAGAGCCTGCCGCCGCAGGTTGTGCAGAACCTCGTGGGCCCGCTGGGCAAGGGTCACTACAACACGCTGTCCTCCGGCATGCTGATCCTGGCGCTTGATGCATGGGCTTCCCAGGCGGCTGATGATGTCAACCAGCTGGCCATCAACGAAGTGGCGGCCAATGGCGCGCTGAAAGCCATCGGCTCGGCCGCAGGCGTGACGCAGCAAGGCCACTGGTCGCCATCGGCTGCACGTTTGCGACTGGTCAACGATTCGGCCAACACCGCGTGGTATGGCGTGGCGCAGAGCGGCTACGACCGCAAGGCACCCATGACGGCGCTGAAGCAGGGCCTGGAAGTGACCCGCGACTACACCGACACCAACGGCAAGTCGCTGGGCACGGTCACCGTGGGTCAGGAGATCGACGTGCACGTGCGCATCCGCACCACGGACAACGCGTCGCAGAGTGTCGCCATCACCGATCTTCTGCCCGGCGGCTTCGAGCCGGTGATCAATCCGCCCCCGGTGGCCGACGACAGCTCCACGGCGGACGCGTCCAGTCCGGACGATTCAGAAGGCGCATCAGAATCCGAAGACGATGGTGCTCCGGCACCGACGCCGACCTGGCGTTCGCCGATCGGCCAGCCGGGCTCGTCGTGGGCGCTGGAGTACGCCGACATCCGCGAGGATCGCGTGGTCATCTACGGCGTGGCGAACAGCAACGTGCAGGAGTTCGTGTATCGCATCAAGGCTACCAACGCGGGCAAGTTCATCATTCCGCCGGCCTTCGGTGAAGCGCTCTACGACCGCCAGGTGCAGGCGCGTTCCGTGGGTGGCACGTACATGAACGTCGAACGGAAGAAGTGATGCCGAAGGCGCGCCACCCCGGTGGGTGGCGCGTCTCCTGAGCGTTTCTCATGAAGTCGCCCCGCCTCATTCTTGCGCGCATCGCGCGCATCCGCTGGCACAACGCACTGGTGGCATTGCTGCTTGTGGCGGCCGTGCCGCTGGCGATGCGCCTGTGGCCGCACGAGCCGCTTCGCGCGTGGCTGCCGTCGTCCACGGCGGTCTACGATGCGGATGGTCGCCTGCTGCGCCTTACGCTGGCGTCCGATCAGCGCTATCGCCTGTGGGTGCCGCTGGAGGACATCTCGCCCGCCGTGACCGAAGGTGTACTGCTGCATGAAGATCGCTGGTTCCGCTGGCATCCCGGTTTCAATCCCTACGGCCTGATGCGCGGTGCGTGGGTCACCTATGTCCGTGGAGGTCATCCACAGGGTGGCTCCACCATCACGATGCAGCTCGCACGCCTGCTGTGGAAGCTGGACACGCGAACACCCGGCGGCAAGCTTCGGCAGATGGCGCGCGCCATGGAACTGGAGCTGCGCTATTCCAAGCACGACATCCTGGAGGCTTACCTCAACGCGGCGCCGTACGGCCGGAACGTGGAAGGTGTGGGCGCGGCGAGTCTCGCCTACTTCGGCAAGGCGCCCGGTCGGCTGAGCCTGCCCGAAGCGTTGACGCTGGCCGTGATCCCGCAGGACCCGTCCCGTCGCCTGCAAAGCGACAGCGATGCCGGTGACGCGGTGATTGGGCCATGGCTGGCTGCGTCGCGCAACCGGTTGTTCGAGCGCTGGATTGCACGTCACCCGGCCGATGCGTCGGCCCGACCCCTGTTCGATCTCCCGCTGCGCCTGCGGCCCCTGTCGCGACTGCCGTTTGAAGCGCCGCATTTTGTGGAGCAGATCCTGGCCGCGCGCCGCCTGGAAGGCGGCGGCGACATGCGCGTGACCACCACGCTCGATCTGCGCCTTCAACACAGCCTTGAGCGCCAGGTGCATCAGTACATCGCGCACGCAGGTGATCGCGGCATCCGCAATGCCGCCGCCTTGCTGATCGATACGCGCGACATGGGCATCAAGGCGATGGTCGGTTCGGCGGATTATTTCGATTCGTCCATTGCCGGCCAGGTCAACGGCACGCAGGCAAAGCGTTCGCCCGGTTCCACGCTGAAGCCCTTCATTTATGCACTGGGTTTCGATCAGGGCGTGTTGCATCCGCAGACGGTGCTGCGCGACGTGCCGACGTCGTTCGGGCCGTACTCGCCGGAAAACTTCGACGGTCATTTCCTCGGCCCCATCACGGCCACCCAGGCGCTGATCCGCAGCCGGAACATTCCGGCGGTATATGTGGCATCGCGTCTGGCCAGCCCGAACCTGTATCAGTTCCTGCACGACGCCGGCGTCAGCCGCATGGCGGGCGAGCAGCATTACGGCCTGGCGCTGGTGCTGGGCGGCGGTGAAGTCACCATGCAGGAACTGGGTGGCCTTTACGCGATGCTGGCCAATCGCGGCAACCTGAAGCCGTTGCGCACGCTGGCCAGTGATCCGCAGACCGCGGGCACGCGCATGCTGAGCGACGAGGCCAGCTTCATGACCATGGACATGCTGCGCCAGAACCCGAGGCCAGATGATGCCGTGGCTGCGCAACCGTCGCGCATGCCGGTCTACTGGAAAACCGGCACGTCATGGAGCTTCCGTGACGCATGGACGGCGGGAAGCTTTGGCCCCTATGTGCTGGTGGTGTGGATCGGCAACTTCGATGGCACCGGCAACCCCGCGTTTGTCGGTGTGGATGCAGCCGCGCCTCTGTTCTTCCGCATCGCTGACGCGCTGCGCGCCGAGCGGCCGGGCCTTGCCGAACCGGTACGCCGCAATCCGGCCAATGTGCGGCGCGTGTCGATATGCCTCGCCAGTGGCGATCTGCCAAACGCGTGGTGCCCGCAGCTTGGCACCACGTGGTTCATCCCGGGCAAGTCGCCGATCAAGGTCAGCACCGTGCATCGCCCGGTGATTGTCGACATCGCAACGGGCAAACCGGCGTGCCCGCCTTTTGATCCGGAACACACGCGCACCGAGGTCTACGAATACTGGCCGTCCGATCTGCAACGCGTATTCGCGCAGGCTGGCATGGCGCGCCGCACGCCTCCCGCGTTGCCCGATTGCCAGGGCGGGGCAGTGGCGGTGGGCGATCCGCCGCGCATCACTTCCCCGTTGCGCGGCAGCACTTACACGATGCGTGCATCGCGCATCGGCGAGCAGCGCATCGCATTCACAGCTACCACCGATGCAAGCAGCCGCCAGCTCTACTGGTTTGTTGACGATGCGTACCTCGGCAGCACACCCGCTGGCCAGACGTTGATGTGGCAACCGGAACGCACCGGCAAATTTGTGGTGCGTGTGGTGGATGACCGTGGGCGCAGCGATTCCAGGCCGTTGTCGATTTCTGCGGACCTGTAGGCATTCTGGTGTGATGGCGGGCAGGGATTGGCCGTTATTTTCAGACTCGTCTGATAGCGCTTGGTACGAAAATGCCAATCGAAACATGTACTTTGACACGTGGCTCAAACGTGACTAACGTCTGGGGCGGTCGCGCTTCCGGCGCCCCTTCACGCACCGCCATTCAGGAGCAACAGGTGATGGATCACAACCGTGCGGAGCGAACGTCACTGCGTCGCCACGCCGCCCCGTACTCCCCGTCCCCCGGTGAGTTGCGCACGCGGGCATTTCATTTGCCGTACTACCTGATTGAACTGGCAGCCATTGCCGGACGTACCGTGTCCGAGGAAGAAGTGGGTTCGCTTGAAGATGCGCAGCGGATGCGCCGGTGTCTGCTGCATCCGCCGCGCCAGGAACACATGGCATGCAACATCCCGTTTGACGAACGTCTGCATTCCCGATTCGCACGATTTATCGGACGGCTGTACGAAGTGGAATCGTCGCCGGTGTACGTGTGGACCGAAAACACCTACCGCTGCGGCACGTTTCAGTTGCCATCGTTGCTCGATATACATGCAGGCTTCGCCTTTGACGCGACGGCCAATCTTTATTCGCTGTCGACGCCCGACTTTCGCAACACATTGTTTCTTGTGCCCGAGTGGGTGCGCGGACGCGGTGAGCGACTGGAATGCATCACGCGTGGCGAGCGCTGGGCATCCATTCGCTATTGACCATGCACTTGACGTTGCCCTTCGTGCGCACGTCATACTTGGCATTCATCACAAGGAATGCCGGCATGACACGTTTTGCGGTGGGGATGGGCGCGTTTCTGGTAGCGGGACTGGCTATCGCCGGGGGGCCGGCGGCGGTGAGAAAGCAGATTGAAGCCAGCATGGTCGTTACCGGCTCCGTGGATGTGTCGCCCGAAGGCGCCGTCACGAAGTACGTAGTCGACCAGCCGGAAAAGATTCCCGCCGACGTGGTCTCGCTGATTCAGCGCAGCGCGGCGCAGTGGCGTTTCAAGCCGGTGCTGCTGGACGGCAAGCCGGTGAACGCACACGCAACCATGAGCCTGCGCGTGGTCGCCTCGCCGAACGGCGATGGCACCTATGTGGCTCGCGTGAAGGGTGCCAACTTTGGCGAAGGCACGCCCAGCGATTCGGTCACCTACGTTGATCACAAGCCGCCGACGTACCCGGAGCTTGCCGTGCGCGCGCGCGTTCCTGCGGCCGTATATCTGCTGCTGCGCGTGGGCCGGGATGGCCACGTCATGAATGTGGACGCCGAGCAGATCAACCTGGAAGCGGTGGCAGCCGAGCCAGACATGCGCGCGTTGCGCCGCATGTTCGCCACCGCCTCGGTGGCCGCTGCCCGCAAGTGGACGTTTGCGCTGCCCACGACCGGTTCGCACATCAGCGACGACTCGTGGGTCGTGCGCGTCCCTATCCTGTTCCGTCTCAACCAGGACGGTGTCGCGAAGCAGGCCGGTTACGGCCAGTGGGAAGCCTATGTTCCGGGTCCGAAGGAGCACATCGCCTGGCTGGATGCTGTGCCGAAGGCGAAAGACGAAAGTGCGGGCGCAGCGGATGCACTGCCCGAAGGCGGCCTGTACCTGGTGGGTAGCGGCCTGACCCTGCTCACGCCGACCGATCACTCCTGACCGGATGGCACAGCACATGAAGCAGGCGGCGGGGTTGCTCCTCGCCGTTCTGGCGCCTGTTGCCGGCATGGCACACGCGGACGAACGCACGCTCATGCCCGCCGTGTATGAAGCGGGCCACTTCTACGTCACGCCCACGCTGCCCGATGGCCGCACGCTGCGCCTGCTGGTCGACACGGGCGGACCTGGCGGTGGCAACGGCCTGTTCCCGTTGTACCGCCACGCAGCCGATGCGCACCAGCTCGCCGTGTCGCCTTGCGGCCATGGCGATGAAGCGATGAACGTCGCGGGCGCGGGCGTCTTCGGCGGCGATGCCCGCATTCCGCTGGTGGCAGGCACGCCCTGCGGCGCGGCGGCGTTCGTGCTCGACAAGGGCATCCTGGTGGACGGCGAGGACGGCATTCTGGGTGCGGGTTATCTTCCCCGTTTCACCTGGACGCTGGACTATCCCGCCAAAAAGATGTGGCGCGAACCGGTCCACTGGAAAGCCACAGAGTCCAGCACGAACCATCGCGCGGACCTGGGTTTGCAACGCAATGGCGCGGGCCATGTGGCCGGGCTCGTGCGCATCGACATGCGGGTGGATGGGCAGGTCATTCCCATGCTGCTGGATACGGGCGCCACAGCCCGCCCGACGCCGGCCGGCGCGAAGGCGTCGGGAACGCCGACGGTGCGTGGGGTCGGGGTCACCAGTTATGTCATCACGAGCACGCTGGATCGCTGGCACGCCGCGCATCCTGAGTGGCGCATCGTCACCGATGGCGACAACCTGCTGGGCCATGGCACGCGCCTGATCGAGGTGCCGCAGGTCAACGTCGCCGGCTGGACCGTCGGGCCGGTATGGTTCACGGAGCGTCCCGACAGCGCCTTTCGCGCGCTGGATGATTACGTGGATCGCCCGCTCCAGGGCGCCATGGGCGGCAACGTGTTTGGGCATTTTGTCCTGACGCTGGACTACGCCCACGCCGCCGCGTGGTTTCGCTGCGCCTCCGGCTGCCAGCCCACTACAGGGCGATAAGTCGGCGTGGCGGGGCAGGGCATGCGAAAATGCGTCTTTCGCGCACTTCTGAAGTCCCCCCGCCATGCTTCGACTCACCGACATCCAGCTCCCGCTCGATCACGACGATGACGCCATCGGCCAGGCGATTCTGGCCAGGCTTGGCATCGGCGCGTCCGCGCTGCGGGGCTATACGGTGTTTCGCCGGGGCTACGACGCGCGCAAGCGCGGCGCCATCAAGCTGATCTACACACTGGATGTGGACGTTGCCGACGAGTCCGGGCTGCTGGCCCGTCACGCCGACGACAAGCACGTGCAGCCCACGCCGGACACCAGCTACCACTTTGTGGCTCAGGCGCCGGCGGGTCTTTCCCATCGTCCCGTGGTGATCGGCACGGGTCCGTGCGGCCTGTTTGCCGGCCTGCTGCTGGCGCAGATGGGCTATCGCCCGATCATCCTTGACCGGGGCAAGGCCGTGCGCGAGCGCACCGTCGATACCTGGGGCCTGTGGCGCAAGCGCGAGCTCAACCCCGAGTCCAACGTGCAGTTTGGCGAGGGCGGCGCAGGCACGTTCTCCGACGGCAAGCTCTACAGCCAGATTTCCGATCCGCTGCACCATGGCCGCAAGGTACTGGTTGAATTCGTGAAGGCCGGCGCGCCCGAAGAAATCATGTACGTGAGCAAGCCGCACATCGGCACCTTCCGTCTGGTGACGATGGTGGAGAACATGCGCGCGACCATCGAGTCGCAGGGCGGCGAAATCCGTTTCAGCAGCCGCGTGGAGGACGTGCTGGTGGAAACCGATGCGGCCGGCGAGCGTCACGTGCGTGGCGTCACTCTGGCCAGCGGCGAAGAAATCCGCGCCGATCACGTGGTGCTGGCTATCGGTCACAGCGCGCGCGACACCTTTGAAATGCTGCACGGACGCGGCGTCTACATGGAGGCGAAGCCATTCTCCATCGGCTTCCGCGTGGAGCATCCGCAGTCGGTGATCGACAAGGCGCGCTTCGGCCCGCAGGCCGGGCACCCCATTCTTGGCGCCGCCGACTACAAGCTGGTGCATCACGGCAAGGGCGGCCGCTCGGTCTACAGCTTCTGCATGTGTCCGGGTGGTACCGTCGTGGCTGCCACGTCGGAGCCGGGTCGCGTGGTCACCAATGGCATGAGCCAGTACTCGCGAAACGAGCGCAACGCCAATGCCGCCATCGTGGTCGGCATCGACCCCGCTGACTTCGCGCCGTACGACAACAGTGGCAGCCCGCTGGCGGGTATCGCCTTGCAGCGCCATTGGGAATCGCGTGCCTACGAACTGGGTGGTGGTGAATATCAGGCGCCCGCGCAGCTGATCGGCGACTTCCTCGCGGGCAAGCCGTCCACGGCGTTCGGCGACGTGCAGCCTTCGTACAAGCCGGGCGTGCGTCTGGGTGACCTGGCCAGCGCGCTTCCGGATTACGCCATCGCCGCCATTCGCGAGGCGTTGCCCGCGTTTGAGCGCCAGGTGCGAGGTTACGCGATGCACGATGCGATCCTCACCGCCGTGGAAACCCGCACGTCGTCGCCGCTGCGCATCAAACGAAACCAGCGCTTCCAGAGCCTCAACACGCATGGTCTGTATCCGGCCGGCGAAGGCGCGGGCTACGCAGGCGGCATTCTGTCGGCGGCCGTCGATGGCATTCGCGTGGCCGAGGCGGTGGCGTTGCAGATCAACGACAACGCCGCCTGATCTTACGACCTGCCGGAAGTCTGCCTTCACCCCGGCCGCGTGTCGGGTTAGGCTCACCGATCATCTGTATTTTCTGACCTCACAGGACTGCCATCCGCCCATGAATGCGCGCCGACCCTTTGCGATGATTCGCGAGTTCCATCTCGCCGACTGGTTCACGCTGGGAAATGCCGCGGCGGGTGTCAGCGCGCTGTTTTCGATGATGTCCTATCTCCAGTATGGCGAGGTCTGGCACATCTATCTGGCCTGCTCACTGGTTGTGGTGGCGCTGGTTTTCGACATCCTGGACGGGCGTGTCGCCCGCTGGCGTCAGAAAAGCTCTGCGCTGGGCCGTGAGCTCGACTCACTGGCCGACGTCATCTCGTTCGGCGTAGTGCCCGCCGCCATCGCTTACGGATGCGGCATGCAGGGTTCGCTGGATCGCGTAGTGCTCGTGGCGTTCGTCGCCTGTGGCGTATCGCGTCTGGCCCGCTACAACGTCACGGCCGAAGCCATGTCGGCCGGTGGCGACAAGGTCAAATATTTCGAGGGAACGCCGATCCCGACCACGCTGATCCTGGTCGCGATGCTGGCCGTGGCGGCGTTCTACGGTGCCCTGGGCGACAGCCTGTGGGGTGGCACGCTGTCTTTCGGTCGGCTCGAACTGCATCCGCTGGTGCTGCTTTTTGCAGGTTCCGGGGCGCTGATGATCAGCCGCATCCGCATTCCGAAGCTTTGACCTGCACGGTTTGCCACGATCCAACCAGCATGCTCGCTACGCAGAATCGGCATGGCTTCACATGGTCTTGACGCTCATTTTTTAACTCATTGATTTGGCGAGGTTTATGTGGCGCGCGGGCGGCCGTCCGGCGTTCAAGCCCCTCATCACAGGGCCGATAACCGACCTCAAGGCGAAGTCCGGAGCATGAGTCCGGGCCGGACCTGTGGGTGGGGGAGGAATGACCGTGACAATGACGATGCTGGCCGGCCTGACGTCGGTCTTCAAACGGGCAGGAGGCCGCACGCGCACGGATGTACGTAGCCAGATGGACGCCTTGAACCGGACCCAGGCGGTCATCGAGTTCCGCGTCGACGGCACGGTGCTCACGGCCAACCAGTTGTTCCTCGACACCTTCGGTTACGAGTTGAAGGACATCGTGGGCAGACACCACCGCATGTTCATGGACCCCGCCGAAGCCGAACTGCCCGCTTACGCGGAGTTCTGGAAAAACCTTGCAGCGGGACGGGCCGATTCGGCCATGTACCGGCGCCTTGCCTCCGACGGGCGCGAGGTCTGGATTCAGGCCAGCTACAACCCTGTGCTGGGGCGCGACGGCAAACCCTATAAAGTGGTGAAGTGCGCGACCGACGTCACCGCGCGACGTCTCCAGATTGCCGACATGGAAGGCCGCCTCGCCGCCATCGACAAGGCCCAGGCCGTCATCAGCTTCACGCTGGACGGCATCATCCTGGAGGCCAACGACAACTTCCTGCAAACCATGGGTTACACCCGTGAGGAAGTGATCGGCCAGCATCACCGGATGTTCGTGGACCCCAAAGAGCGCGAAAGCGCGGAGTATCTCGCCTTCTGGGAAAAGCTCGGTCGGGGCGAATACGACGCATCGCTGTACCGTCGCGTGGATCGCGCCGGCCGGGAAATCTGGATTCAGGGCACCTACAACCCGATCTTCGACATGGCCGGTCGCCCGTTCAAAGTGGTGAAGTACGCCACCGACGTCACGGCGCAGACGCGCGCCACGCGCACGCTGCATACCTCGCTGGCCGATCTTGCCGACACCGTGCCGGCCATCGCGAAGCAGGCGCGCGCGACCAATGATCTGGCTACCGAAGCCAGCCGTTCGGCTGCCGATGGCGGCGAGATGGTCAACGCCGTGATCGCCACGATGGCGGCCATCCATGAAGGTGCGCGCGACATCGCGGAAATCGTCAGCATGATCGACAGCATCGCCTTCCAGACCAACATCCTGTCGTTGAATGCCGCCATCGAGGCGGCGCGCTCCGGTGCGCACGGTCGCGGCTTTGCGGTCGTGGCTCAGGAAGTCCGCCTGCTGTCGCAACGAAGTGCCGAGTCGGCGCGGGAAATCCGCACGCTCATCGAGAAGACGCTGCTGCGCGTGGAAGAAGGAAGCGCGCGCAGTACGGATGCCAGCGCCGCCATGCGGGACATCCTCACCTCGGTGTCTGCCGTGCGCGAGCGGGTGGCAGACGTGGCCCACGCGACCGATGCGCAGGCCGGCGGCATTGACGTGGTGCGCCGCGCGGTGGCGGAACTCGCCTGAGCGCCAACTTCGGCGTAAGTTGCTTCCAACTTACGCCGGAGAACGCCATGTCAACGGGCAGTACGATCATTCCGTGCCTGCGCTATCGCGACGCGCATGCCGCCATCGCTTTCCTCTGCAAGGCCTTTGGCTTCACCCAACAAGCCGTTTACGAAGACGCTCAGGGCCAGGTGGAACATGCCCAGCTGACTTACGGCTCCGGCATGGTCATGCTGGGCAGCGTGCGCGACGACACGCCGTTCGGCCAGCTGATGATGCAGCCGGACGAGGCGGGCGGCAGACAGACCCAGTGCTCATGCATCACGGTCACCCATTGCCGCGCGCACTACGACAACGCCGTGGCAGCAGGCGCGATCATCGTCGATGCCTATTCGGAGAAAGAGTATGGCGGGGCTGGTTACAGCGCGCGCGACCCTGAAGGCCATCTCTGGTACATCGGAAGTTACGACCCCTGGAAGGGGCCGTAACTTCCGTTGTTTTACTTAGGCTTGCGGAACCGATAGACGAACTGGTCGGTCTTCCCGCGAATCTTCGGATCGAAGACTTTCAGCGTGTGATCGTCGGCCGGGTTGCGCAGTACATTGCTTTCGCCGTCGAACACGAAGCCAGCCGCCTCCACCTGCTTGCGCACGATGGCCGGGTCGATGCGATGCAGCGTGTTGGTGTCGCGCAGGCCGGAGCCAGCCTCCGCCACGTGGTCGATCACCACGAACGTGCCGCCGGGCTTCAGCGCGTCGAATACCTGCTTGTCGAACCTGGCCAGGTCCACCTTGCCCATGAAGGGGTCGGGGTAGTCGTGGTAGTTCTGCGAAGTGAATACCACGTCGGCCTTCTCGGGAAGGCTGACGGCAGCAGCCGGCTGCACCAGCACCACGACGTTGTTGTAATGCGGATCGGCAGCCAGCGCGCGCGATCCCTTGACGTCCGACTCCGCTTCCTTCGCGTACTCGGTGGGCCACACGGCAAACACGCGTCCCTTCGGGCCCACGATCTGACTGAACACCCGGGTGAAATAGCCGCTGCCGGGGATCAGGTCGACCACGCGCTGACCCGGCTGCACACCGGCGAACGTGGCCAGTTCGGTGATCTTGCGGCGAGAGTCATTGACGGCATCGGCCTGCCGGGCAGGGTCGTTCACCGCCGCCGTGACGGCGGCCGGAACGGCGCCGGGCGTGGTCGCCTGATCCGCCAGTGCGGCGGCAGGCAGTGAGGCGGCAAGCAACAAAGCAAGAACGTTCAAGCGCATGAGGAAGCTCCATGACGGTGAGTTGCCGCTGCATTGTGCGCGCAATGCAGCCCTCAGGTCAGGCCCCGTTCGCACATTCTCAAACGGATTTCGTCATTGGCGATGGCAGCCAGTGCACGCAGCCCGCGTTCCTGCACCGGGTCCAGAGTGCGAGGCTTGCGGTCCAGCACGCATAGCGTGCCAATCGCGTGTCCGTCCGGAGCGCGTACCGCGTACCCGGCGTAGAAGCGCACGTGCTGTTCGCCGATGACCAGCGGGTTGTCGCGGAAGCGCTCGTCCTCGCACGCGTCTTCCACGACCAGCACGCCGTCGGCAAGGATCGCGTGGTTGCAGAACGCCCATTCGCGCGGCGTCTCCACCATGTCGGTGCCCTGGCGCGACTTGAACCACTGGCGCCTCGCGGTCAGCACGGTCAACAGCGATACCGGTGTGCCTACGATCAGGCTGGCCAGCCAGGTGATCCGGTCAAATGCAGGATCAGCGTGAGAATCCACAAGGCCGGTGCGTGCCGTCGAGCGGAGCCGGGCGTCTTCGTCTGCGGGAGTGACATAGCCTGGCTCGCGCAACGGCTGCATCTCGGCGGCCGTTTCGCCAATTAGATGACGCGCGCCAGTAGACCGCGATCCACCGGCCGTGCGCTGGTCCAGCAAACCAAGCACCGCACTGCGTCGCACGCGACGATGTCCACCGGGCGTTTTCCAGGACGCAAGCTCTCCACTTTCAATCCATTTCTGCGCGGTACTCACCGAAACCCCCAAAAGATTCGCAGCGTCCCGCGTGGTCAGCGTGGGATCGTCGTCGGGAGATAGATCGTTTTTGCTTTGGGTGGCCAAATGGAAGTTCGAGCAGAAGAGGATCAGCCAAACTAACACAGCATCTACGGCACAGTGCTTATGATTTTTTGTGTCGCTGCCGATGATCCCTCCGGGGCACGTGACGTCAGCGTTACGATGTGCAATTGCGATCCATTCTCACAAAGTCGTCACTTTGATCACTTCGCTTTTCCCGAGGAATTGTCCAGGCATGAGCGCGTTCGCGACCTATCCCAGTCTCATCGACAAAGTCGTTCTGATTACCGGAGGCGCCAGTGGCATCGGCGCTTCGTTCGTCGAGCATTTCGCGCGCCAGGGCGCTAAAGTAGGGTTTCTCGATCTGGATCAGCCAGGCGGCGAGCGACTGGCAGCAACGCTGGCCGACGCCATGCATCCACCGCGCTTCGTGCCATGCGATTTGTCCGACCCCGCCGCGCTGGACCGGGCCGTGACCGAGGTGCGTTCGGCGTTCGGCCCCATCGGAGTGCTGATCAACAACGCCGCCAACGACGTGCGCCATCAGTTCGCCGACACGACGCCAGCCGCGTTTGATCAAAGCGTGGCCACGAATCTTCGTCATCAATATTTTGCGACGCAGGCAGTGCTCGCCGACATGCAGTCGTTGGGTGGTGGCTCCGTCATATGTCTTGGTTCCACAGGATGGATGCGCAAGAACGCGGGCTACCCGATGTACGCGATGGCCAAGGCCGCCATCAGCGGATTCGTCAACGGCATGGCCCGCGAACTGGGTCAGCAGCGCATCCGTATCAACTGCCTCGTTCCCGGCTGGGTCATCACCGAGAAGCAGCAGCGCCTTTGGCTGGACGAGGAAGGCGAAGCAGAGATCAGGCGAGTGCAGTGCATGCCCGGACATCTTCTCCCGGAAGACCTGGCACGTGCCGCCCTCTTCCTCGCCGCTGATGACAGCCGCATGTGCACCGGCCAGAACTTCATCGTGGATGGTGGCTGGGCATAGCCCGATCCCTGGCTCGCAATACCCGTGCGGCATGAATCGCAGATGAGGACTAACGCCATGCGCACTTGCTGATGACAGCAAGAACACATGCCACGGCATTCAATTTTCCCCTTCTCACGCTGGGGAATCACCCATGGATGCTCAAGTCAAAGCTGCCACCGTTCCGCCTGAGGTACGCGGAGCGGTGTTCACCACCTGTGTACTGGCTGCCCTCGCTGGCCTGATGTTCGGCCTCGACATCGGCGTGATCTCCGGCGCCACCCAGTTCATCCAGGCGGAATTCAAAGTCTCTGATCACATGATCGAGGCCATCGTCAGCAGCATGATGGGCGGTGCAGCGGTGGGTGCGGTCGGGGCAGGCTGGATGTCTGCCGTCCTGGGACGGAAGCGTTCGCTTTTGCTTGCCGGCGTGCTGTTCGTGGCGGGCTCGCTGTTCTGTGCAGCCGCCTGGTCACCGGAAAGTCTGATCGTTGCACGCTTCGTGCTGGGTCTGGCCATCGGCGTGGCGACGTTCACGGCGCCCCTGTATCTGGCGGAGGTTGCGCCAGAGCACATTCGCGGCGCGATGATTTCCGTCTATCAGTTGATGATCACCACGGGCATTCTGGTGGCATTCCTTTCCGATACCGCCTTCAGTTCGTCAGGCAACTGGCGCTGGATGCTCGGCGTGATCGCGGTGCCGGGTGTGCTGTTTCTCGTGGGTCTGTTCTTCCTTCCCGATAGCCCGCGCTGGCTGCTGATGAGGGGAAGAAAGGATGAAGCCCAGGTGGTTCTGAAGAAGCTGCGCGGCGACGACACCGTGATCGCCCGTGAAATATCCGACATCGAAGAGCAGTTGAAGACGCGTCAGCATGGCCTGAGCCTGTTCCTCGGAAACAGCAACTTCCGTCGCTCCGTGGGACTGGGCGTGTTGTTGCAGGTTGTCCAGCAGTTCACCGGCATGAATGTGGTGATGTACTACGCTCCGCGCATTTTCAAGGACATGGGATACGACACGCATGCGCAGATGTGGTTTACCGCTGCGGTGGGTCTGACCAATGTGCTCGCCACGCTGATCGCGTTCGCGTTCGTTGATCGTCTGGGTCGAAAGCCCATTCTGTATGCGGGCTTCGCCATCATGGCCACGGGGCTGGGCGTGGTGGGCACGATGATGCATCTGGGCATCCAGTCGCACGGCGAGCAGATTTTCACCGTCGCGATGCTGCTGGTTTTCATTGTTGGTTTCGCGATGTCGGCGGGCCCGTTGATCTGGACGCTGTGTTCGGAAGTGCAACCGCTGAAGGGACGCGATTTCGGCATCGCCTGTTCCACCTTTACCAACTGGGCGGCCAACGCCATTGTGGGCGCCACGTTCCTGTCGCTGCTGAGCGGTATCGGCAATGCGCAGACGTTCTGGCTTTATGGCGCGCTCAATGCGCTGTTCATCCTCATCACGTTCTGGCTGGTGCCGGAAACCAAGGGCGTGACGCTGGAGCAGATCGAGCGAAAGCTGATGCACGGCGAACGCCTGCGCAATATCGGTCGCTGATGCAGCGAGGGCCGTCTCGCCTGTATGGCGGTACGGCCTTCGGTCATATTGACTGGAGCGTGGGTCGATCAGACGTCGCGCAGTGGCAGTCAAAACGACGTCGAACGGTCTAAGTGGTTGTTCCGACCGTGTCATCCTTGCTGGCACGGTCGTTGATGTTGTCTGCGGACACCATCGAAGGATCAACCATGCTATCTCCCGAACATCGTGCCATCGTCCGCGCCACCGTGCCACTGCTGGAGACGGGCAGTGAGGTGCTTGCCCGGCACTTCTACCGCACGCTGCTGGCAGAGAATCCACAGGTGCGTGCGTACTTCAATCCCTCCCACCAGCACAGCGGCGCGCAGCAGCGTGCCCTTGCGCGCGCCGTGCTGGCGTATGCGCGCCACATCGACCAGCTTGACGTGCTTGCGGACCTGGTTCGCGTGATCGTGTGCAAACACGTGGCCATGCAGGTACCGGCTTCGTTGTATCCGGTAGTTGGCGCCACCTTGCTGCGTTCCATTCGCGAGGTGCTGGGGCACGAGGTGGCTACCGACGCCGTGCTCGATGCCTGGGGTGCCGCGTACGGACAACTGGCGGCCCTGCTGGTGGAAGAGGAGCGGAAGATCTACGACAGCGTGGCGAAGAAGCCCGGCGGCTGGCGTGGCGCCCGTCAGTTTGTGGTGGTGGCCAAGACCCGCGAAAGCAGCGAGGTAACCTCGCTGACCTTCGCACCGGACGACAACGGCCCGGTGATGCTGCACGAGCCGGGGCAGCACATCGGTCTGCGTGTGGATATTGACGGCGTGGAGACACGGCGCAACTACGCCATCTCATCGTTGACCAATGGTTCCACGTATCGCATCAGTGTGAAACGGCAGCCCGGTGGCGTGGTCTCCGGCTATCTGCATGATCGCGTGAACCTCGGCGATACGCTCGAGCTATTCCCGCCGTCGGGAGACTTCGTGCTTCAGAGCAGCGGTCGGCCGCTGGTGCTTATCAGCGGCGGAATCGGGATCACCGCAACGTTGCCGATGCTGGAATCTGCACTGGCAGAACAACGCCCCGTGCATTTCATCCACGCGGCGCGCCACGCATGTGCGCACGCCTTCCGCATCGACGTGGAAATGCTGGCCAGTGAGCACGCCCATCTGAAGCATTACACCTGCTATGAATTACACGACCAGCCGGACAACCCGCCGGATGCCACCGGTCTTGTCGACAGCGCGCTGCTCGCCGCGTGGATGCCGGCGACACGCGACGTGGATGTGTACGTGCTGGGCCCCATCGCCTTCATGAAGGCGATGAAGGCCGGCATGGATGAGCTGGGCATACCGGCGGAGCGCACGCGTTACGGCTTTTATGGTCCGGCCACCGCGCTCGACTGAACTTCAGCTACCGGCGCAACAGCATGGTGTGTACGCGCGCCAGCAAATCGTCGATGGCATACGGCTTGATGACCATGTCCATGCCTGCGCCGAGAAACGCGTCGCGATCCAGCGCGTTCTCGGCGTATCCGGTCATGAACAGCACGGGCAGGCGCGGGCGCCAGGCTCGGGCGATATCCACCAGCGCGCGGCCGTCCATATCCGGCATGCCCACATCGGTCAGTAGCAGGTCGATGGCGGTATCACCTCTTAGCAACACAAGCGCGGCGTCTACGTCGGCCACGTGCGTGCAGCGATAGCCTGCGTCAGTCAGCAGCTCAGCGGTGAGCACGCGGACGGTCGTGGTGTCTTCCACCAGCAGGATGTGCTGCCCGGTGCCCCGGGTGACTTTGATTGCTGCGACGGGCTCTTCGACGTCCGGTGCTTCCGTGGCGGGAAGGATCAGTGTGACCTCGGTGCCGCGCCCCGGCCAGCTGCGAATCAGTGCTTCACCGCCAGACTGTCGTGCAAATCCGTAAATCATCGAGAGGCCAAGCCCCGTGCCACGACCCAGCGGTTTGGTGGTGAAGAACGGATCGAACACTTTGTCGAGAATGTCCGGCTCAATGCCGGTGCCGTTGTCGCGCACCGACAGCGAGATGTACTCGCCGCCGAGGAGTTCCGCATGGTTGCGCACTTCCAGCCGGCTGGTCGCCACGATGATGCGGCCACCATTGGGTAAAGCATCGCGCGCGTTGATGACCAGATTGATGACGGCATTTTCGAGCTGATTGGGGTCCACGCGCGCATAGGCGCCGTCCACCAGCGCCTCCATGTCGAGCTGGATGGTTTCACCGATGGTTCGCCGGAGCATGTCGCCCAGCGAACGCACGTGCTGGCTCACATCCACCGGACGGGCATCCAGCGGCTGCTGGCGGGCGAAGGCGAGCAGGCGATGTGTCAGCGCTGCGGCACGGCGTGCCGAGCCAAGCACGGCATCGGCGAAGCGCTGCACGCCTTCGTGACGCCCCTCCGATATGCGCTGATTCATGATCTCCACCCCCGTGATGATGCTGGTGAGCAGATTATTGAAGTCGTGCGCGATGCCGCCAGTGAGCTTGCCCAGCGCGTCCATTTTTTGCGCCTGGAACAATTGTGCTTCCGTACGTGCGTGTTCTTCGACCTCGCGTGCGAGCTGCGTGGTGGTCGTGTCCAGTTCGGCCATCTGCTCGCGTTCGCGCTGGCGCTGCTCGGTGATGTCATCCACATAGATGATGCCGGTGCCCAGCGTGCGGTAAGGCGCAACACGCCATTCGGTTTCGCGCACGCCACGACGGGTGCTCAGCAGGATCGTGCCATGCCAGCGGTCACCGCGGGCAAGGTGCTCGCCGAGTTCGGTGAGGGTCGCGTCTTGCCCTTCGACGATGCGTTCGGCCAGTGCAGGCCCTGTGCCCTTGTCGTCAAGAAGGCGTGCGAAAGCCTGATTGCTTTCGTGCACGCAAAGCGTGGCACTCACCACGGCCACGGGGGCGGCAACGTTGTCGAAGATTTCGCGGAAGCGCGCCTCGCTCTCGCGTAGCGCCAGTTCGGCGTCACGCACGCGAAGCAGCGTGCGCAGGGTTGCCAGCAACACGTCCGGATCGACCGGATGAATCAGGTAAGCATCCGCGCCGGCATCCAGCCCGGTGATGAGGTCACCGGTTTCAATGGAGGCGGCGGACACATGGATCACGGGAAGCAGGGCGGTACGATTCTCTGCGCGCAACTTGCGCACGATATCGAAGCCGCTCATGTCGGGCAGGTTTACGTCCAGCACGAGCGCATCCACGCGTGAGTGTTCCAGAAGGACCAGCCCATCGGTGCCTGTGCCTGCTTCCTCGACGTGGTAGCCATGGCGTTCCAGCACGCGTCGCATCGCGTACCGCGTGGCTGCGTTGTCGTCAACGATCAGCAGATGAATGTCAAGCGCCATCGGAGGTCTCCTGCGGTAGCGCCACGGGGACGATCACGAAGAAAACCGAACCCTGGCCCGGCACGCTGGTGGCCCCCACTTTTCCACCCAGCAGGGCGGCGAAGCGGCGGCAGAGCGAAAGGCCCAGACCCGTGCCGCGCCAGCGCTTCTGCAACGGTGAATCCACCTGCGTGAAATCATCGAACAGGCTGTCCATGGATTCCGGCGGAATGCCGATCCCTGTATCGCTGACCGAGAAGCAGACCTCGTGCTCGTTTTCCATGCGCGCGCAAACGCGGATTTCGCCGTGCTGGGTGAACTTGAGCGCGTTGGAAATGTAATTGCGCAGAATCTGCGCCAGCTTCTTGTCATCGGTGAAGAGGCGCGGAATGCCCTCGGGATCTTCAAAGATGAGGTCCGCCGTCGTGGCATCCCCGATGGGGCGGAACATGCCGCGCAGCGCCGCGAACAGATCCAGCATGTCGAACCAGGCAGGCGAAATGGTGATGCGTCCTGCCTCGATCTTGGCCAGGTCAAGCAGATCGTCCACCATGTCGCTGAGCTCGCGGGCGGCGCCACTGACAAACTGGATCTGCTTGTGCTGTTCGTCGTTCAGCGGGCCATCCAGCTCATCGCTGAGCAGTCGCGTGATGCTCAGGATCGAGCCCAGCGGCGTGCGGAATTCGTGGCTCATGTACGACAGGAAGCGGCTTTTCAGATCCGACGCCTGGCGCAGCTCTTCGGCCTGCATGTCCAGTTCGGCGTACAGCGCGACCACCCCGTGATTGGTCTCTTCCAGTTCGGAACGAAGCGCTTCGTTCTCGCGGCGGAGGGCGTCGATGGCAGTTGCGTCGTTATCAGCCACGCGGGGCCTCCAGTGCGATGACCAGAACGGTGACGTCGTCACGACCCCGGCTAAAATCCCGATGAAGCACGGCGGAAATCACCGCCGGATGCCTGTGCCACAGACCGGGGTAGTCCGTGAGCCGCCAGCGGGATTGCAGGCCGTCGCTGTGCATGACGAGCAGTTGCCCTCCCGATTGGGGAAAGTCGAAGGTGTGGGCTCGTCTGAACTGTACGCCAACTATGCCCGGATGCGATGCGAGACCCCGCGAGCTGTCTGGCCCCAGCAGAGTGGCAGAGATGTTGCCGATGCCGCTGAACCGCAGTCGGCCATTCTGGCGCTCATGGCGTGCAATGGCCACGGCGCCGCCGCGCGTGCCGGTCATTGCACTATGCGCATCGGCCAACGTTTCGGAAGGGTCGCCAAACGGGCTCGCGAGGAACGCGGCGATGGCGGCGTGTGCGGCTACCTGAGCATCAGGTCCATGGCCCAGCCCATCCACGACCATGCAGGCAAGCGCGTCGCCGTTGCAGGTGAGGGCCCAGCTGTCGCCGCAGGCGGGATCGTCGTGCAGCGACTGCTGTACCGCGCCGAAGCGGTGGTCTTGCTCCTTGAGCACACGGGGATACAAGCGCGCCAGCAGCACCGAACCGCGTTCATCGGAGTAATGGTCGAATACCTGTGCCTGACGCATGACCGAGCCAAGCCCGATGCCCTGCGTGCCGCGACTGGATACGCCATCGGGCAGGCACTGGGCGAGGTCGAAGCCAGGACCGCGATCCACGGCGAGAATCTCGACTCCCACCGCATCGCGGCCGGGAACGCAGCGCAGGTAAACGGCGCCGTGCCGCCCATGCTTCAACAGATTGCTGGCAAGTTCGGTTGCCACCAGCGCAACGCGTCCGGCGTCCGTTTCATCAAAACCTGCGCCTTCGGCCAACTGCTGCGCAGTGCGCCGCGCCTGACCGACCTGGCTGATCTCTTCAACGGCTACGACGTGCGCAGGCGTGCCTGCAATTCTCATGTCCATCGCGCAATGGTGATGCGCGTCCCCACGCCAGGCCGGCTGTCGATGTCGAAGTCGCCCACCAGGCGTTTCGCACCGGTAAGACCAAGGCCAAGGCCGTTGCCCGAAGTCCAGCCGTCGGTCATGGCCAGCTTCATGTCTGCAATGCCCGGGCCTTCGTCGCGGAACACAAGGCGCAGACCGTGGCGGGCGCCATCCTCAAGAATCTCCCAGTCCATGTCGCCACCACCGCCGTAGACGACGGTGTTGCGCGCCAGCTCGCTGGCGGCAGTGACGATCTTGGTCTGGTCGATCAGTCGAAGACCGCACTCCACGGCAAGCCGGCGCACGGTGTGGCGCGCCAGCACCACGTCCTGCTCGATGCGAACGGGTTGGGTGCCACTGTCGCGAACGATCATTGGTGGTCCAGGCGTGCGCGCAGCAACGTCATGCCGCGTTCCACATTCAAGGCGGTGATGACGCCGGGCAACGTGAGGCCAAGTTCCACCAGCGTGATGGCGACTGCGGGCTGCATGCCCACCAGCACGGTGTCGGCATCCATGATTTTCGACAGGCCCGAGATGTTGCCGATCATGCGACCGATAAACGAGTCGACCATGTCCAGCGCCGAGATGTCGATCAGCACACCCTTGGAGGAACAGGCACTGATGCGTTCGGAGAGGTCGTCCTGCAAGGTCAGCGCGAGCTGATCGTGCATGTCGACCTGGATCGTCACCAGAAGGAACTCACCCATCCTGAGGATCGGGATACGGTCCATGGTGTCAGGATGCCTTGACGACGGTGAGTCCCGAGCGGCGCAGTGCGAGCGCCAGTGCGTCAGCGAGGTTGGCCTTGGTGACGATGCCTTGCAGGTCCAGACCCAGATGCACGATGGTCTGCGCAATCTGCGGACGCACGCCGCTGATGATGCAGTCGGCGCCCATCAGGCGGATGGCGGTGACCGTCTTCAGCAGATGCTGTGCCACCAGCGTGTCGACCGTGGGTACACCCGTGATGTCGATGATGGCGATTTCCGAACCGGTATCCACGATGCGCTGAAGCAGCGACTCCATGACCACCTGCGTGCGCTGCGAATCCAGGGTGCCGATCATGGGCAATGCCAGCACACCGTCCCACAGCTTGACCACGGGCGTCGACAGCTCCAGCAGTTCTTCCTGCTGACGCTTGATGACTTCTTCGCGCGACTTCTGGAAGGTACGGGTCGTATGCATGCCGAGCTGGTCGAGCAGTTCGGTGGTTGCCCACATCTGATCGGCGAGCGTGGCAGGGTCCGTGGCATACGTGCGCTGAAGCAGCGCGAACAGCGGACGCTTCAGCGAAAAGATGAAGTTGGCCGTGTGGTGGGATTCAAAACCCTGCGTGGCGCGCGTGCGCGACAGTTTTTCGAGGAACTGTCTGGCGCTGTCCCAATCGGCTCCGGAGATGTTGGATGCATCGCCGTTTACTGCGCAGGTAATGACCAAGCCCAGAAACTCGGCCGTTTGCCGGGCAAGCTCTTCCGGGCTCAGGCCGCGGGCGGCACCGCTTGCTTCAAGATTGGCTCGCCACTCGGCCAGCAGTGCTGCTTCGTGGGAACCCATTGCGTCCGTCGTTTGCCGGGCAAGTGCCGCCATCGTTGAATCCCCAATATAAAGAAGGTTGATTCTGGCGTGCGGCGCCGGGCAATGGAATAGCCACCCGGACACTATTTTTCACACGGATGTTGACGCTTTCTTCACGTCATTCGCGCATGACGTGGCGTTGCAATTACCACATCAAATCGTCAGGCACCTGGAACTGTTTGTAGTAATCATCTTCGTCATCGGCACTGGGCTGCCCAGGGGTGCCGTGATCCAGCACGATATACGACGCGTCGCGTGCATGAACCTTGTCGGCTGCGGCACGCGGAATCAGCGCATACCCATCGCCATCGCGGGCGATCACCAGCACGCCGCGCGACAACTGGGTGCGAAGCAGTTCGTTGACCAGGATGGACTTGATGCGGTCGCCGTCGGTGAAGCGATAGTCCAGTTCGCCTTCGCGCTTGACGGTGTTGGTCTGGATGATCTGCCGAATCTGCGCGCGGATCTCGCCGGCCTGGGCTGCTGCCTTGCGTTCCGCTTCGATGGCGCGGTCACGTTCGGCTTTCTCGGCCTTCAGTCGTGCGGCATCCACCTTGTCGGCGGACGGCGGTGCCGGGGCTTTGCCCTGCCGCTGTTTGGTCTGCTCGCGAACCGCCTGGGAGACCTTCGATTTTGTCGTGAGGCCGGCTTTAAGTAGTTGTTCCTGGAGAGGGTTGCGCATGATGTCGGTACGTCAGATCAGCAGAGTCAGGTCGATTGTAGCGGCAGCAGCGTCACCCGGCGTGAGCCGATTTTGGAATGCGCACCCGCACCCGGAGCCCCTGGCCGTGGGGTGAATCCAGCAGTTCGATGGTTGCGCCATGAAACCAGGCGGCGCGCTGCACGATGGAAAGGCCAAGCCCCAGCCCGTCACCGCCTGAACCCGGTTCCCGGTGGAAGCGCGTAAACACGTGCTCACGGCGCTCCGGCGCGATGCCCGGACCATCGTCGACGACTTCCAGCGTGACGGTATCGGCATCCTGGGTGACAGACAGTCCGACGTGGCCGCCAGCAGGCACATGGCGCAGCGCGTTCTCCAGCAGATTGCGCAGCATCGCGCCCAGTGCGGCGCCATAGCCGACAAGCGGCACGTGGTCGGGCAGGGAGGTCACGCTGAGTTCCACGTGGCCGGTGGCGATCAGCGGCGTGATGTCGTCCAGCGTGTCGCGCACGACGTCCACCATGTCCAGCGCCACGCGCGGGCCGGCCGCGGCGCCAGACTCCAGTCGCGCCAGCGCCAGCAGCTGCTCCGTACGCCGGGCCAGCGATTCCAGGCATTCGTGCGCGGAGCGGATGGCGAGGTCAGCTTCCGCGCCCTTCGCCAGTGCCATCGCGTTTTCGAGGTTGATCATGGTGGACGCGAGCGGCGTGCGCAGTTCGTGCGCCACGTCGGCGCTGAAGCGGCGTTCGCGTTCCAGGGCGTTCTCGATGCTGGCGATCTGCGTGTTCAGCGCATTCACCACGGGGGCAATTTCACGCGGTGCATCGTCCAGCACAATCAATTCGCGACTGCCCGGCTCGCGTGCGGACAGCGCATTGGTCAGCGTTTCCAGCGGACGCAACCCGCGCCGCACTGCCCAGCCGATCAACAGGGCCAGCAGCGGAAGCAGCAGCAGCGGAGGCAGGCCATGTTCGATCCACAGGGCATGGGTGATGTCGTGGCGACTGTCGTAGCGCTCACCCACGCGAATGGTCACGCCCGCGTCGGTATCGGTCAGCATGTAAACGCGCCACAGGTGCCTGCCGGCCTGCACGTCGTGAAATGTTTCCGCGTCCCCGGCACCGGCAGGTGGCGGCAGTGCGGCCATGTTTTCGGTCGCAAGAATCGTGCTTCCGTGGGCATCGAACACCTGATAGCCCACCTCCGATTCGTACGTGTGCCCCTGAACCGTGAGTGCATTATTGCGCACCGCGTTGATGGGAACGCTCAGGTGTTCGTCCGATCCGCGCGCCAGCGCGGCGATGCCCACGTGCTGTACCAGCACGTCCAGCGTACGCGCGGCCTGGGCCAGGCGCCCATCGGACAGCTCGTCAATTTCGTTGAGTGTCTTCCTGAAACTGAAGATGCCCAGCGGCACCAGGATGAGCAGCATCAGGCCGATGATCAGCCAGCGAAGGCGCGAAAGGATGCTTCGGGAGGTCATCGGGGATCACGCGGAATCATGTAGCCAAAACCACGCACCGTCTGGATGGCGGTGGCGCTGAGCTTGCGGCGCACGCCGTGGACCAGCACTTCGAGCGCGTTCGCGCTCATCGCGTTGTCCAGGCCGTAAATGGAGTTTTCCAGCGCATCACGGCGCACGAGGCGACCCGCGCGCTCCAGCAGCATCTGCACCAGTGAAAACTCGCGACGGGTCAGCTCCACCCGGTTGCCATGCCAGGTCACGTCGGACGTGGCGAGGTTCATCGACAGGGCACCGGCTTCCACCAGATTGTCGGCCAGCCCCTGAGCACGGCGGGTCAGCGAGCGGATGCGCGCGGCCAGTTCGTCCAGGTGAAACGGCTTGACCAGATAGTCGTCGGCTCCGGCGTCCAGCCCCTGAATGCGCGATTCCACGGAATCACGCGCCGTCATCACGATGACCGGGGTGCCGACGCGCGCCCTGCGCGCTTCCACCAGCACGTCCAGGCCGTCTTTACCGGGCAGGCCCAGGTCCAGCAGGATCAGGTCGGCTGTCTGGTCGCGCAGGGCTATCAGTGCCTCGGTGCCGTTGCGCAGCCAGGACACGGTGTAGGTCAGGCGTTCCAGGGCAGCCTGAATGGCCGTTCCCAACGGAATGTCATCTTCGACCACGATGATATGCACCCATCGTCTCCTTCAGCAGTACCGGGCAGACGAGACCATAGCTCAGCGGGTGTCCCGATGCTTCTTCCTAAGCTTTCGATAAGAATCGGGGCACACACTGGCCGGGCAGGCCCGGCGACGGGCCCCCATGCTGACGGAGTGAGGCCACCTTGTTCTCCCGAGTGATCCGATCGTTTCGCCGTGCCCGCGCGATGAAGGCGGCAGCGGCGCTATGCAGTCATGGTCGTCGCGTGGACGCCGTCAATGGTGTGTGGGCGCATTACCAGAAGGACCCGGCACTTGCCCGGGTACTGGAAGCGGCGGGTGGCGATCGCGCCACGCTCAGCCGGATTGTGGTCTCGATGGAGCTTTCCGGCGCCGGTGTGTCCTTGCGTGGTCATTACGTGCCGGTATCGGCGTTGTTTTTCGCCGACACGCTTACCTACTGCCTGCGCAGCCTGGCCGGTCAGGTCGATCCGGCCCACTGCGCGCGCGAACTGATGTGCTATTTCGCCAGCGGTGCCATTGATTTCTCGCCGGAGCGCAGCGTGCGCACCGGCAAGACCGAGTCGTCACGTTTCGCCGCCACGCCCTGAAAGCCGGATTACAGCCCCCTCGCCAGACGCAGGGCGTTGGCCAGATCTTCCAGCCCGTAGGGTTTGCGCAATAGCGGGAACCGCTCCAGATCCTCGGCACCGATCACCGATTCGTAGCCGCTGGTGAGCAGCACGGGCAGCGTGGGTTGCCGCAGGCGAACCTCGCGCGCCAGCTCCACGCCGTTCATCGAGCCGGGCATCATTACATCGGAAAACACCACGTCCACTGGTCGCCCGTTGGCCAGTGCGCCCAGCGCCGCCTCCGCGCTGCTTACGTGCAGCACGTCGTAACCCAGCTGACGCACCATTTCGACAGCCAGTGCAGCCACCCGTTCGTCGTCTTCCACCACGAGCGCGATGCCCTGGGAGTCCGGCGGCGGCTGGTCGTAACGGAACGTGCACGGCGCCTGCCGCTTCGTGGGTATGCCATGTGTGCGCGGGAAGATCATGGCGACTGTCGTGCCCACACCCGGCCGGCTGTCGACATGAATGGCGCCGCCTGACCCGCGCACGAATCCGTAGGTCTGCGCGAGCCCCAGGCCGGAGCCCTTGCCCATGCCCTTGGTGGTGAAGAAGGGTTCAAAGACACGCCGCAACACCTCGGCGCTCATGCCGCTGCCGGTATCGGTAATGGTCAGGTGAACCAGGTCACCGGGCAGTTCCGCGCGTTCGTCACCTGAGGTGTTGTTCGCCTCAATGACCAGCTTGCCGCCCTCGGGCATGGCATCGCGTGCGTTGACCGAAAGATTGAGGATGGCCAGTTCCAGTTCGCCGGCATCCACTTCGATGGGCCATGTGTCTTCGGCCACCCGGATGGACACCTCGATGTCCCCGCGCAGGCTGCGCTCCAGAAGTTCGCGCATGCCGCCAATCTGGGTGGCCAGGTCGATCGGTTCGGGGCGTAGTTGCTGCCGTCGTGAGAACGCCAGCAACTGGCGGCTGAGGCCGGCGCCGCGTTCCACCGCCTGGCGCATGGCGCCGAGCATGCGCTGGCGCCGTTCTTCGGGCATGGGCTGGTCGATCATGTCCAGGCCGCCAGCCACCACGGTCAGCAAGTTGTTGAAATCGTGCGCCACGCCGCCCGTGAGCTGGCCCAGCGCTTCGATTTTCTGGGTTTGCCGGATGCGGTCCTCCGCTTCCAGCAGGCGTGCTTCGTCCATCACTTGCCGGGTCGCATCGCGCGCGATGACGTAGGCACCCAGTTGCCGTCCATCCGGTGCACGCATGGCACTGAATCTGGCGTCGTAGATGATTTGCTCGCCCTGCGGGTCTTCGTACTGTTCGCGAATGGCGAAGTCTTCGCCGCCGAGCACGCGCGTCCAGTGTTTGCTGATGCGCGCCTGGGCTTCAGGGAACGCATCCAGTATGCGAAGCAGATGGTCGCCGGGCTGAGGGCGCATGCCAAACAGGCGCTCGAAGCTGTCCGCGTGCGCGTGATTGGCGGCAAGGATGCGGAAATCCATGTCCAGTACCTGGATCATGTCATCGGTGGCTTCGACTACGTCGGCGAGGACATCACGTTCGGCCACGGCGGTGGCGAACCGGCGCTCCATGGTTTCCGCGCGCGCCTCGTGGCGCTGCTTCTCCAGTACGAACTCGGTGGTCTCGGCGCACACGACAAGTACACCACCCACGCCGTTGCCTGCCGTCACTTCGTTGATCGGGCTGAAGCTGTAGGTCCAGCAGACGTCTTCAAGCACGCCGTGCCGCAGGATCGGAACGATCTGGTTTTCGTTCCAGGTGGAGCCGCGATTGTCCATGACCTGTTCGATCTGCGGCCCGATGATGGGCCAGATGTGCGCCCAGCATTCACGGCCACGCGCCCCGAGCGCGCTCGGGTGTTGCTCCGGGCCCAGCGAGCGGGCATAAGCGTCGTTGTAAAACTGGATGAGCTCATCGCCCCACCATATGAACATGGGATGCTGCGTGCCCAGCAACAGGCGCGTAGCCGTTTTCAGGCCTTGCGGCCATTGCCCGGGTGGACCCAGCGGAGTGGCGGCCCAGTCGAACGCCCGAGTGCGGCGGCCCATGTCGCCGCCACCGATCAGAAAGTCAAAATCGTGGAGTCGCTTCGCCGCGTCGGTCATCTCTGCGTCCCTTCATCCTCGTGACACCCCGATCTTTCACTTTGTGACCCTGCCCCTGTGGCGCATCTTAGCCAAAGGAATGGGGGCGGATGCGCGAACAGGTACGCACGATCGCAATGCGCCGTGCGCTAAGCTGCGTGTTCACCAGAGCGAACGATCATGACTGAAGACATCAGCTTTTCCCCCGAAGACGAAAACCAGGCCGTGCTCGACCAGATGGTTGAACAGGGCGACGACCTCTCGATTCCGCGTGAATTCGATTTCTCCGTGATCTTCACCTCGGAGGAAAATGCGCTGGAGTTCGCGGTGCATCTGCTGCGCAGCGACATGAAAGTGTCGTTCTCGGAATACGAAGAAAGCGAGGAGTTTCCGTGGCAGGTACAGGTTCACCCATACATGCTGCCGACCATCGAGAACATCACGGGGTTTGAAACCCTGCTGGCTGAAGGCGCCCATCCGCTGGGCGGCGAAAACGACGGCTGGGGCTGCGAATCGCAGGGCTGAGCAGTCATGTTATCCATTCGCACGGGGCCTGCGCCCCGTGCGAATGACAGGCCCGGTCAAGCCTTGCTGTGCTGCTCCAGCGCATCCATCACGCGCGCCGAATACACCAGCGCGGCGCCTGCATTGAGTGCAATGGCCACGCCCAGCGCCTCGGTGATTTCCTCCTTCGTGGCGCCGTGTTTCAGCGCCTCGCCCGTGTGCACCGTGATACATCCATCGCAGCGCGTGGTGACAGCCACGGCCAGGCCAATGAGCTCGCGGGTTTTCGCATCCAGATGATTGGTTTTCTGTCCGGCTTTGGACAGAGTCATGTATCCGGCGATGGTATCGGGACTCAATTTGCCGATTTCGCTGATTCGGCCGCCGAGTTCCTTGCGGTATTCAAGCCAGTCGAGCATGGGATGTCTCCTTCAGGTGGGTAGGTGTGCCCACTATGGACCCGCGCCGGCTGGCTGGCACCCCACGTGACGCTATACATTGGGGGGATGGCGCGAGCGCAGGCGTGGCGTCATGGAAGGATCAACGGCTTCGTCACGATGGCCCCCGCATCCTTCGCCGGCCGCCAGACCTTTTTCGGGGAACCGCTTCACGATGACTGCCACTGCTTCCGAGCGTGACGAATTGAATGGCCTGCTCGTCCGCACGGGACGGGGCGATCAGGCATCCTTTGCCGAGCTTTATCGCCGTGCGGCGCCGAAGCTGTATGGCGTGTGCCTGCGCATGGCGCGGGATCGGGGCGATGCCGACGAGGTGCTCCAGGAAACATTCATCACCGTCTGGCATCGCGCCGCCACGTTCGATCCGGGCAAGGCCAGCGCCATGACCTGGCTGACGACGCTGGCGCGCAACAAGGGCATCGACCGGCTGAGGCAGCACCGCGAAGAAACCCTGGGCGACCCGGATCACCTCAATACCCTTGTGGATGAAGACCCTACGCCGGCCGCCGGCGCCGAGGCCAGTCAGGAGTACGGACGACTCGCCCGTTGCCTGGAGGCGCTGGAGCCGCAACAAAAACGCTCGGTGCGTGAAGCCTTTTTCTCCGGCGCTACGTATAAGGAATTGGCGGCCCGGCTGGATGTGCCGCTCGGAACCATGAAAAGCTGGATCCGTCGCGGCCTCCTTCAACTACGTGCGTGCCTGGACTCATGACAACCCCCGACGAACGCAACGAGCTTCGCTACGCCGAATACGTCCTCGGGGTGCTGGATGCCGACGCCCGTGCCGAGGTGGCACGCGAAATCCAGACGCTGCCTGAAGCCGCCACGGCCGTGGCGCTGTGGGAACAGCGGCTGGCCCCACTGACCGGCTCCATCAGGGAAGTGCCCCCGCCGCCGTATCTGTGGGCCCGCATCCGCGAGGCCCTGCAACTGGACATTCAGGCTCGTAGCCGACCAACGCCCTCGATCTGGGACAGCCTGCGCCTGTGGCGATGGGTTGGCGTTGGCGCGATAGCGGTGGCTGCCGCCCTGGCGCTGGTCGTGTCCGTACCTGGCCTGATCCATCCTGCGGCGCCGGTCGGAGAGGCCGCGGGCTACATGGCGTCCACCATTCAGCAGGACAACGGCGCCACGGGCTGGACGGCGACCATGGACCTGAAGAACGCACGCATGATCGTGGTGCCGGGTACGCCGGTTGCCCTGGAGGCCGGCCGGGCGCCCGAACTGTGGCTCATTCCGCAGGGCGGCAAGCCCATATCGGTGGGCATGATCGAGCGCGACAAGCCCACCACCCTCGCGCTGGACCGCGCCATGCTGGCCCGCCTCGGACCCACGGCTGCCCTGGCCGTGTCCGTGGAACCGCTGGGTGGCTCGCCTACCGGCCAGCCGACTGGCGCCGTGATCGCCAGGGGTGCGATCACCGGAGCCCCTGAATCTACCGGGCCGCACACGGCAAGTGTGATCGCCGGCCGGACGGATCGCCCCACCGCCTGAGTTCCCTGCCATGCATCCGGCCGCCACTTTCGTGGCGGCCGGATCGGCTGTATTGAAAATGATTGCCGTCTGCGTGCATCCGGATACGGGTTTTGTCCGTACCTAGCTATGACACGTGCAAAGGCAACGCTCATGGCTTCGTCCAACCCCACCGCGACCCTCCCCACCGCCCGGCCGAACCTGGCGGTGCGCGTGCGCCGCTGGTTCGACAGTGCGGCCGCCGAGGAAGTGGACGCGTCGCGTGAGGACCGTATCGACTGGCTGCGTGCCGCCCCGTTTGTCGCCCTGCATGTGGCCTGCGTGTGCGTGATCTGGGTCGGCGTGTCGCCCATTGCCCTGATCGTTGCGGGTGTCCTGTACGCCGTGCGCATGTTCGCGCTGACCGGTTTTTATCACCGCTACTTCTCACACCGGACCTTCCAGGTGTCGCGGACGGTGCAGTTCGTGTTTGCCGTGATCGGCGCCTCGTGCGTCCAGCGCGGTCCCCTGTGGTGGGCGGCGCACCATCGTCATCACCATCGGGTCACCGACACGCCGGACGACCCGCATTCGCCAAAGATCCATGGGTTTCTCTGGAGTCATATCGGCTGGTTCCTGACGCCACGCAACTTCCGCACCGATCTGTCCCGCGTGCCCGATCTGGCGAAGTTTCCCGAACTGCGCTGGCTGGACCGCTACGACACGCTGGTGCCGGTGCTGCTGGCCGCCGCACTCTTCGGCCTGGGCGTGCTGTTGCAACGCGTGGCGCCAGGCCTGCATACCTCCGGTGCGCAGATGCTGGTATGGGGCTTTGTGGTGTCCACCATCGTGCTGTTCCACGCCACGGTGACCATCAATTCGCTGGCCCATCGTTTTGGCAGCCGTCGTTACGACACCAAGGACGACAGTCGCAACAACCTCTGGCTGGCACTGCTGACCTTCGGCGAGGGCTGGCACAACAATCATCATTTCTTTCCCGGTTCCAGTCGCCAGGGCTTCCGCTGGTGGGAAGTGGACCTGACCTGGTATGGCCTCAAGGCGATGTCGGCCCTTGGACTCGTTCGGGGTCTCAAACCCGTGCCCGCCTGGGTACTGCAACGGGCGAGGAGCTGACGGTCATGCGTATTGCCGTGGTGGGATCAGGCATTGCGGGGCTGGCGTCGGCGTGGCTGCTGTCGCGCATTCACGAGGTCACGCTTTACGAAGCATCGGGCTATTTCGGCGGACACACCCACACGCACGATGTGGTGCAGGCGGGGAAGCGCTATAGCGTGGATAGCGGGTTCATCGTGCACAACCCCGCGCACTATCCGCTGTTGACGCGATTGTTCGCGCAGCTGGGTGTGGCATCTCAGCCCACCACCATGAGCTTTTCGGTGCACAACGAAGCCAGTGGCCTGGAGTACAACGCCGCGACGCTGGACACGTTGTTCTGCCAGCGCAGCAATCTCTTCTCGCCGCGCTTTCACGGCATGGTGCGCGACCTGATGCGCTTCTACCGCGAGGCGCCTGCCGTGCTGGCGCTGCCTGACGATGGCATGACGCTGGGTGACTATCTCGAACGTGGCCGCTACGGCGCCGCCTTCCGTGATGAGCACCTGATTCCGATGGCGTCCGCCCTGTGGTCATCGCCTGCGCAGCAGATTCTCCGGTTTCCCGTGCGCTATCTGATCCGCTTCATGGCGAACCATCAGATGCTGCAAATCAGTGGCCGGCCGCAGTGGCGCGTAGTGACCGGTGGTTCGGCTACCTATGTGCGGGCCATGCGGGCCGGCTGGTCAGTGCGAGAGCGCCTGAACTGTGCGGTGCACGCTGTGCGTCGTCATGTGAACGGCGTCAGCATTGAAAGCGATGGTGGCACGGACCATTTTGATCGCGTGGTGCTTGCCTGCCACAGCGATCAGGCGCTGGCGCTGCTGGATGACGCCAGTGACCGGGAGCGCGACATCCTGGGCGCCATGCCCTATCAGGCCAACGACACTGTGCTGCACACCGATGCGCGGCTGCTGCCCCGTCGTCGCAAGGCATGGGCCGCGTGGAATGCGTGGTTGCCGCGCGATCCGGGTGAAGCATGCACGGTCAGTTACTGCATGAACCTGTTGCAGGGCATCGAGTCACCTGAGCCGTTCGTGGTGACGCTCAATCGCACGGCCGCGATTGATCCGGATCGCGTGCTGGCGCGCATGCGTTACCACCATCCCGTGTACTCCACCGCATCTGTGGCGGCGCAGGCACGCAAGGACGAAATTCAGGGCCAGCGGCATACCTGGTTTGCAGGGGCGTACTGGGGATGGGGCTTTCACGAAGACGGCATGCGCAGTGCCGTGGAAGTGGCCACCGCGCTGGGTGCCGCGTGGCCAATGAATGCATCGGCGCGACAGCCACCGGCGATGCGCGGAGTGGCAGCATGAACACGCCCTGGCGAAGCGCCGTCTATGAAGGGCGCGTACGCCACCGTCGTCATGCGCCACATGCGCATGCGTTCGAATACACCATGGCGCAGCTTTGTCTCGATCTGGACGAAGTGGACGCCGTGTTTGCAAAGCGCTGGCTGTGGTCGGCCGAGCGACCCAATGTCGCCTCGTTCCGGCGCAGCGATTATCTGGGGCCTGGCGATATGCCGCTGGGTGAAGCCGTGCGCCAGCGCGTGCACGAAGCGACCGGCCATCGCCCGGAAGGTCCGGTGCATTTGCTGACGCACCTGCGTTATGCGGGACTCGTTTTCAACCCGGTGAGCTTCTACTACTGCTACGCAGCGGACGGACAGACGCTGGAGAGCGTCGTCGCCGAAATCACCAACACGCCATGGCGCGAACGGCACGCGTATGTCCTTCCTGTGGACACGGCGACCCGTCATGGGCGTGCATGGCATTGGGATTTCCCGAAGACCTTCCACGTGTCGCCCTTCATGCCCATGGACTGCGAATACAGCTGGCGCTTTACGGCACCGGGCGATGATCTGCATGTGCACATGGACGTGATTCGCGAGGGGCAGCGCGCATTCGATGCCACGCTGTCGCTGCACCGCAGGGAACTGGACGCCGCATCGCTCGCGCGCGTTCTGTGGCGTTATCCGCTGATGACCGCCAAGGTCGTCGGCGCCATTCACTGGCAGGCGTTCCGGCTCTGGCTGAAGCGGAATCCTGTCCACGACCATCCGGCACTGCATCGGGACTCCCCATGAACGACATCGCCGCCGCCGTTGCTCCCGCTCCGGGCAGCCTGGACCGCCTGCTGCGCGGACAGCTTCTTTCCACCCTTGGTCAACTGGATCACGGCCAGGTCGTGATCGAGGATGCGCTGGGCCGTCATACCTTCGGCGCTTCCACCCCGGGCGATCTGCCACTGATCCACATGGATGTGCGTGATCCGGCGTTCTATCGCGCGGTAGCAACGCATGGCAGCGTGGGTGCTGGTGAGGCATACATGGATGGACTTTGGCGTTGCGACAACCTGGTCAGCCTGATCCGTCTGCTGGTGCGCAATCGCGACATGCTCGATGGCATGGAAACCGGTCTGGCGCGCGTGGGTGGCATCGCGATGCGCGCATGGCACGCGCTGCGCCGGAACACGGTCGCCGGCAGCCGGCGCAACATCGCCGCCCACTATGACCTGGGCAACGACTTCTTTGGTCTGTTCCTCTCGAACGACCTCATGTATTCCTCCGCCCTCTGGACCCGTCCGGACGACACGCTGGAGGACGCTTCGTTCGCCAAGCTTGAAAGCATCTGTCGCAAGCTGGAACTGGCGCCCACGGATCGCGTAATCGAGATCGGCACAGGCTGGGGCGGCTTCGCCATCCATGCGGCAAAGCACTACGGTTGCCATGTCACCACCACGACGATCTCCCGCGAACAGCATGCGCTGGCCAGTCAGCGCGTTGCCGAGGCGGGATTGCAGGATCGGGTGACGCTGCTGCTCAAGGACTATCGCGAACTGGATGGTCAGTACGACAAGCTGGTGTCCATCGAGATGGTGGAAGCTATCGGCGCGTCCTACCTGGATACGTACTTTGCGACTATCGGCCGGTTGCTGCATCGCGATGGGCTGGCGCTGGTGCAGGCCATCACGATTGAAGATCACCGCTATGCCCAGGCACTGCGCTCGGTGGACTTCATCAAGCGCCACGTATTCCCGGGCAGCTTCATTCCCTCGGTGCAGGCACTGATAAGCGCCAAGTCACGTGCGAGCGATCTTGCGCTGGTGCATATGGAAGACTTCGGCGAGTCGTACGCGCGCACGCTTGAGGCATGGCGCACGCGCTTCATGGCCCGGCTGGCCGACGTGCGCGCGCAGGGCTTCGACGAACGCTTCATCCGCATGTGGGAGTTTTACCTCGCGTATTGCGAAGGCGGCTTCCGTGAGCGATCGATCGGCGTGGCGCACCTGCTGATGGCACGCCCCGGCAACCGACGTCCGTCATCGCTGCCCGAGCGGCAGCAGGTGATGTGAGCATGTCACCGTGGCTTGCCCTTGCGGGAGTGTGGCTGCTGGCCATTGTGGTGATGAGCGCTGGCTGGGCATGGCAGCGCGCGCACCAGAACGCCGGCATCGTGGACGTGTTGTGGGCCAGCTGCGTCGGCGCGTCTGCCGTGTGGCTGGCCATCGTGGGTGATGGGGCCCCGACACCGAGGATCGCCCTCACGATCCTTGGTGGCCTGTGGGGCGCCCGGCTGGCGTGGCATCTGGCGCGTCGTGTCCTCGGCGAGGATGAGGATGGCCGCTACCGCAATCTGCGCGAGCATTGGCAGGGAAATCAGTGGAAGTTCTTCGCATTCTTCCAGTTCCAGGCGTGGCTGGTGATGCTGTTCGCGCTGCCGTTCGTCAGCGTGGCGACCAATCCGGAAACACGCATGCCGCTGGTGGTGCTGGCTGTGCTTGTCTGGCTTCTGGGAGTACTGGGCGAAGCGGTGGCGGATGCCCAATTGGCGCACTTTCGCGCGGTGCCGGCCCATCGCGGGCGCACGTGTCGCGACGGACTGTGGCGCTACTCGCGCCACCCGAACTATTTCTTCGAATGGCTGCACTGGTTCGCTTATGTACTGCTGGCCGCGGGGTCTCCGCTCTGGTGGCTGGCGTGGTCCGGGCCGGTGGTCATGTTTGTCTTCCTGCGCTGGCTGAGCGGTATCCCTTTTACAGAGAAGCGCGCACTGCAATCGCGCGGCGATGACTATCGCGCCTACCAGCGCAGCACCCCGATGTTGTTTCCGTGGTTTCCGAAGAAGGAACGCTCATGAGCACGACCGAACTGTACGCAGCCGAATCAGTGGGCAACCGCCCCTCGGAAGGGTTGTCCGGCCTGGCCGAGCGCGGCTTCATTCCTGATGCGCTGCTGCGCCTCGGCATCCGCCGGCTGTGCGCGCAGCGTCTGCGCGAAGAACGCCAGGGCGGGCTGGACGAGCAGGCTGACCGGTTCCGTGCGCGCATCGAGATGCTTCGTACCAGCCCGGTGGCCATTCATACCGATGCGGCCAACGCGCAGCATTACGAGCTGCCACCGGAGTTCTTCCAGCTTTGCCTTGGCAAGCGCCTGAAGTATTCGGGGTGCTATTACCCGTTCGGCAATGAAACGCTGGAGCAGGCGGAAGAGGCCATGCTGGAGCTGTACGGCGAACGCGCACAGCTGGCCGATGGTCAGGAGATTCTGGAGCTTGGCTGCGGCTGGGGATCTTTGACGCTGTGGATGGCGGCACGCTATCCCAGCGCGCGCATCGTCGCGGTATCCAATTCGTCGCCGCAGCGCGAATTCATCGAGGGACGTTGCCGCGAACTGGGACTGGCCAACGTACGGGTCATCACCCAGGACGTGAACCGCCTCCAGCTGGACGCGCCGAAGTTTGATCGATGCGTGTCCATCGAGATGTTCGAGCACATGCGCAACTACGACACGCTCCTTCGCAACATCGCCGGCTGGCTGAAGCCAGGCGGAAAGCTGTTCGTGCACATCTTCGCTCACCGCACGCTCATGTATCCCTTTGAAACCGAGGGTGACGACAACTGGATGGGCCGGTTTTTCTTTACCGGCGGACTGATGCCCTCGTCGGACACGCTGTTGTGGTTCCAGCGCGATCTGGACATCGAGAAGCGCTGGCACGTGGATGGCCGCCACTACGAGCGCACCGCCAACCACTGGCTGGCCAATCAGGATGCGCATCGCGATGAGGTGATGCGTGCGCTGGTGAAGGCCTATGGTGCGGACGCAGCCCCGCTTTGGTTTCAGCGCTGGCGGATGTTCTGGATGGCATGCGCCGAATTGTTCGGCTACGACGACGGCCAGGAATGGCTGGTTGCCCATTACCGCTTCGTGCGGCCGTAAGGAGACGACAGATGCACCGCATTCCATTTTTTCTTCGCGCAATCGGCCTGTATGTGGCGACCGCCGCTTCATCGGCGATTGCCATGCCTCCGGTCAAACCGGTGGATCAGGTCGATCTGCCGCGCTTCATGGGCAGCTGGTACGTCATTGCGACGATTCCCAGCGTCTTCGAGAAGAACGCAGTCAATGCCGTGGAGACCTACAAACTCTCACCCGACGGTACCATCGCCACGGATTACCGCTATCGCAAGCGGTCGCTCGATGCGCCGGTGAAACATATCGGTTCCACGGGATTCGTCCGCGAGGGCACCAACAATGCGGTATGGGGTGTGCGTATCGTGTGGCCGGTGAAGGCACAGTACGTGATTGCGTACCTGTCGCCCGATTATCAGCAGACGATCATCGCCCGCGATGCGCGCGACTACGTATGGATCATGGCGCGCACACCCACGATCAGCCAGCCGGATTACGACGCGCTGGTCGCGCGGGTCCGCGACCTGGGATACAAGGTCGCGGACATCCAGAAAGTGCAGCAGGTGTGGCCGGAGCCCGAAGGTGGCGGTCTCTGACGCGGCAACTTAACGGCGGCGACGCCTGCGACGCGATACCACAGACACGATCAGCCAGATCACCAGCAGGGCCACCACGACGCCGCCACCCATCAACCACGGCGTCAGGCGGATCAGCAGCGGCCTGGGGCCGCCTGCACGGATTTGTGCCACGCCGGCAGCGTCGATGCGGGCATCCGGGTTACCGAAGTGTGCGGTCACGTAGTTGGTGACCGCCGCGACCTGCTCGTCGTTCATGTCGCGACCGAACGCAGGCATCAGCACATGCGCATCGGCGCCCTGGCGTTCAATACCGTGCAGGATGGTCATCACGACGTTGTCCGGAGAACTCATTCCCGTGGCGCTGTTGTGGCTGAGCGATGGGAAGTACTGGTTCTCGGTGCCCTTGCCGCCCGGCTGATGGCAACTTGCACAGGCGCCGCTGTAGAGCACGGTGCCATCGGTGGTTGAAACGTCGCGCATCGCATCGGGGTTGGCGCTGTTGTCCGGACGCTGCGGCTCCAGTTCGCTGATGGAGGGCAACGGCGAACCGCCGGCGTACTCGTATGCCGCCTTGCTGTCCTTCGGATCGCGTACAGGCTTTACGGTTTTCAGGTACGTGGCGATGGCCGTGAGGTCATCGTCGCTGAGGTATCGCAGGCTTTGCTCCACGGCTTCGGCCATGCCGCCGCCCGCCTGGCCCTTGCCATCCACGTGGCCGTTTTTCAGGTACCGGGCGATCTCGTCGGTGCTCCAGCCGCCAATGCCGCTGACCGGGTCGCTGGTGATGTTGGGGGCAATCCAGCCGTCGATCTTCGCACCTGCGAGGTAGGCACCTGACTGCTCGGCCATCAGGAGATTGCGCGGCGAATGGCAGGAACTGCAATGGCCCAGCGTGTCGACGAGATAGTGGCCGCGGTTGACTGCCGCCGATGCGGTGTCACTGGCCTTGAAGCTGCCGCTGTCCAGATACAGCGTGTTCCAGAAGAACATGACGCCACGCATGCCGTAAGGAAACGGCAGCTTCGTCTTCTGAACAGCATTGTCGACGGGCTGCACGCCCTGCATGAAATACACATACAGCGCATGCATGTCTTCATCGCTAAGGCCGCGGTATGCCGTGTAAGGCATGGCCGGATACAGATGCTGTCCCTTTGCGTTCACGCCTTTACGCAACGCATCGGCGAACTGCTGTTCGGTGTATCCACCGATGCCGTTGGTCGCCGACGGTGTGATGTTGGAGGCATAGATGTTGCCCATCGGCGAGCCGATGGGCCGGCCCCCGGCGAAGGGCTTGCCGCCTGCGTTGGTGTGGCAGGCGGCGCAATCGCCGGCCAGCGACACGTAGCGGCCCTGTTCGATCAGCTTCGGATCGGCCTGTTGTGCATGGGCGGCAGACAGGGCGCCCAGCGCCATCAGGGAGGAAAAGATCGCCCCACGGAACAATGAAAAGGACATGGCGTTCTCAGAGCTCCCTGTGGATGGTGTCGGCGATGCGGATGCTCAACGCCACGCCGGTCAGCGTGGGGTTGATGACGCCCGATGCAGGAATCACCCCGGTGGTGGCCAGGAACAGGTTGTCGTGATCGAACGTGCGGCACTCGCTGTTGACCACCGAGTCCTTCGCGTCAGAGCCCATGATGACCGAGCCCATGATGTGGTCGCGATTCTGCCAGCCGGTTTCGTCTTCGATGACTTCGGCGTTGAGGATCTTTGCGAACTTCGCATAGTCCTGTTTCGCGATGACCTTGCCGGCCTTGGTGTAGTCACCGACGTCGTAGTTCACCCGCAGCATCGGGATACCGAGGGCATCCTTCTTGTCGCTGGGTGTCACGCGGTTGCCGGCTTCGGGAAGCATTTCAAACACGGTGCCCACATCGACCCAGCGCGCGGCGTCGTGGCGAATGCGCTCGTCAAGCTCCGGGCCGACAACGCCTTTGTGCAACAGGCGATTGGTCACGGCAAGATTCGGCACCGCGTTGGCCATGGAATGCTTCACCGCCGAGTGCTGCTTGCGGAAATCACCATCGCGCCAGTTGAAGATGCCGCCCTGCTGCACGGCGCCGCGACCCGGCCACAGGGGTTCGTCGGCAATCATCGTCAGACCGATACCGGTGTGATCCATGAGGTTGCGGCCCACCTGGTCGGACGAGTTGGCGACCCCGGAGATCAGCAGCAGCTTGGGTGTTTCCAGGCCGTGCGCAGCGACCACGAAGTAGCGCGCGGTGATGCGGATGTCCTCGCCCGTGGGTTTCTTGTAGTGCACGGCCACGATGCGCCCGCCGGCGCCTTTTTCCAGCTTGTACGCGGTGGATTCGGTGAGCAGCTTCACACCTGCCTTCTCGGCATGCGTGGCGTGCATGTCGCCGCTGTACATCGCGCCAATCGGGCATACCGGCATGCAGTTGTTGTTGCCGCAGCAGGCAGGGCGCCCGTCGTACGGGCGGGTGACCCGGCCGTTGGGCTCGTGGATGTAGTGGTAGCCCTCTTTGGCCAGCCGCTCGTTGAGCCGCTGGTTCATGTACGTGGTGGCTTCCGGCGGGAGCGGATAGGGCCTGGAGCGCGGCGGCCAGGGTTTGCCTGCCTGACCACTCTGGTCTTCGTCACCGTTGCCGCTGACGCCGAGCGCCTCCTCGGCGCGCTGGTAGTACGGCTCCAGCTCCGAATATTCGATGGGCCAGTCGCGGCCCACGCCGTAGAGCGTCTTGAGCTTCATGTCGTTGGGCAGGTAGCGCCAGCAGGCGGCGGCCCAGTGCCAGGTGGTGCCACCCACCAGCTTCAGCATGCCGGGCTTGAAGTTGAATGAGCCGGTGTTCTCGATGTAGTCCGGATCGTAGGAGGTATGTGCCCACGGCTCATTCGGATAGGGATCGTTGAAGTTGCTCTTGCGCGAGGACGTGCGGAAGTTCTCCACGATCTTCCAGCGCGGGATGCGCGAGCCGGCTTCCAGCATGATGACGGAGCGGCCTAGCTTGGCGAGCTCATAGGCAGCGTTGCTGCCCAGTGCGCCGGAGCCGATAACGATGACGTCGGCGTCGTATTGGGGATTCATGGGGGTATGGCCTTGAAGGAGGCAGGGCGGCGCAGGTGCGGCCAGCCGTTGTGTCGATGTCGTCGATCAGTCGGTAGCGATGCTGGCGGGCGGATGGGCCCAGTAGTCGGTACCTGCGCGCGCATACGTCGGAATCACCGTCACGTCGCGGGTGGGCGCGAACATTAGGGCTTCCGTATAGGTGATGAAGCGCGTGTCATCGACCGATGTGAGCGACTTCGGCGTACCCGTGTATCCGTGATACCAGGCCGAAACGATCAGCACGACCAGCGCTTTGCTGTCCGGGTCTTTATCGACGGCCGAATCCTTGAACGCCTTCATGTCGGTGATGCCTGCACGGCCCAGGGCATCGGCAAGCGAACGCACTTTGAAACCGAAGTTGCGGTCTCCGTCGGCCAGTGCCACGAAGACCCGCTGCGAAAGAGCCGCGTCCAGATGCGGCCGTGAGGTCAGGAGACAGGACAGTGCGAGGAATCCGGCCAGCTCCGCAGGACTGGCCTGAGCGGGCGACTGCGCATAGGCCATGCGCGACCAGGGAAGCAGCGCGGCGCCGGCGGCAACCAGGCTGGCAGAAACGATCAGCCGGCGACGTGACGGACTGGATGGCGCGTCGGCGGGCGACGGCGCGGGGGGCACATGCATGCGGCACCTCTGGCGATGGCTGGAGTGGCGGCGGGGCGTCATCGCGCAATGGCAATGGTGCGGCGCACAAAGCTGCACGAGTGTAGCTACGGCGGTTGAGGTAAAACCCTCAGCCTTCTCCGCAGGATCGGGAAATTTGCGGCAAATTCGCGTGAAGAACCACGCTCACGGGGTAGGGACGCGTCACCGGCCGCGCCGCTCGCCCGAAGCTCGCAAGAACATGCTGCATGGCTTCAGCGGCCTGAGCCCCGGGGTTTTGCTCCAGCACGACGTCCATGGCACGGCGTGCCAGCAAATCTGTGTTGCTGCGCGTCAGATCGTGGCCAATGAAAAAAGGGCGCACGCCCGTATGGCGGCTCAGCGTCGCGGCCACTCCCTCGTCGCCCACCGAGATGTTGTAGATGCCGCGCAGGTCCGCCCGTGCGTTGAGTGCCGCTTCCACCACGGTCACGGTGGAAAGTGGGTCTTCATGGCTCATCGCGGTGGGCAGCACCTCGATGCCGGCAAACCCGGCGATGGTCTGGCGGAACCCGTCTTCCCGTTCGGCATGGCCGAGGAATCCCCGTGATCCCGTGATGACCAGAACGGTCCCGGGCTCACGGCCGATGAATCGACCCATCAACTCGCCTGCCACGCGGCCTGCGGCCAGGTTGTCGGAGCCGACGTAAGCCAGTCGGCCGCTGTCCGGAATGTCGGACGCCAGTGTCACGACGGGCATGCGGGCTGCGATATCGGCGATGGCCTCGTTCACGAGAGGGTGCTGATAGGCCACCGTAATCAATGCATCGGCATGCGTTGACGCTTCACGCAGTGCCGCCGCTACGACCGCCGGCTCAAGTGATGGATAGAACGACATGCCGCAGCGCACGTGCTGCGCTTCCAGCGAAAGCTCCAGCGCTTCGAAAGATTCTGCGAGTTCGGCATAGAAGTGGATCGTCGGCGCCTGCATCAGCACAGCCACGCGCAGCCAGCGCCCGGGCGTGGCGTGCAATACGCGGTCGATCTTCAGGCGCCGGGCGGCTTCAAGCACGCGTACATGCACGCTTTCACTCACGCCACCGCGTGCGTTGAGCACGCGATCCACGGTCGCCATGCTCACCCCTGCTGCGGCGGCGACATCGGCAATACGGGTCTTGGACTTGCTCATCGCACCGATTATCGCAGGCGGGCATGCCTGGACAGGGTGCGACGCATTGTCTCGGGCGGCCCCCTTGGAGGCTTGCTGCGATGGGAGTGCCAGCCCCATCGCAGACAGTCAAAACTCAATGCCCGGAACGCGGCACCACGGTAATCGTGATCTTCGACGGATGTTCTGCGTCGTGATGCACGGCATTGCGGGCGATTACCCACGCCGTTTCATCTACGTTGTTGCCGCCGGTATTGAGGTTGCGGTCAAAGCGCGGGAAGTTGCTGCTGGAAACGGCAACGCGCAGTTTGTGCCCCGGCTTGAAGAAATAGCTGGTGTCGATGGGCTGGAAGGTCACTTTGTAAACCTCGCCATCCTTCATCCATACCGGCGGCTTCTCGTATCCCTCGCGGTAACGCATGCGCTGGATGTTCTCGGTGATGTTGAAGGCCTTGCCGTCCGGCATCACGTCCATCACCTTGAAGGTGAAGTCGGTGTCTTTCGCGCTGGACGATACGTACAGCGTCACCGTCACCGGGCCGCTGACCTCGGTGCCTTCACTGAAAGGCGTGGAGTCGTAAACGAGGATGTCGTTGCGGGCGAGCTGCGGATTCTGGTCGAACGAACCGAACTTCACCGAAGGCCCCTGGCAGCAACCGCCACCTCCCAGCGTGGGAACCGGATTGGCCGGGTCATAAATGAAGGTATCCGGATGGTCGCTGCCACCGGCCGCCTCTACCAGCTTGCCGTCGCCGTACAACGTGTTGGCCTTGCCTTCGCTGGTGAAGTACAGGTCGCGCGTGACGGCGCCAGCGGGAGGCCAGCTGGGTGAGTCATGCCATTTGTTCTCGCCCATCACGTAGTACATGACCTTGGACTGCTTGTTCAGGGCCGGGCTGTCTTCGCCCTTCAGGAAGTGATCGAACCAGCCGTAGACCAGGGCGTCGTAGTCGAACCGCGAGTCGCCCACGTCAAGATCGCCGATCATCGTGTGTTCCGTGGCGCGGGTGTAACCGCAGTGGAGCGAGGGCGCAATGATCGCGTACTGCTGATCGGCAACGGCCTTGGGCGCGGTGGCGCGCACGTGATTGTAGGCCGCGAGATTCGGAGACACCGACACGTCGAACCAGCTCATGAACCACAGGCCGGGCTTCTTGATCGACATGGTGTCGTGCCACAGGCCGCCCTTGTACCAGTCCGGACTGTTGGGCGTGCGGGCAATCATGTTGCCGCCGGTCGGCACATCCATGGCGTCGGCGTAAATGCCGCGTGGCGCATCTACCGACTTCATGATGTCGCGCACCGGAAGATGCCAGAACGCCTTTTCCCAATCGACAGGCGGCATGGCCGGGTCGAGGTCGAACGCTTTGGATGCACGGATGAGGTCGGCCTGGGTGGTGTTGGCCGGGAACATCGGCCGCACCTGGTTCTGCTCACCGTAAAGCCAGTCGATGAAGAGCATCTGCACGGCACCACCGCGATACCAGTTGCCCTGCTCGTAATACGGTCCCACACGACCCACGCCCGCACCGAAGCCCTGAACGTTGAAGGTGGCGAAGCCAGGCTCGTCCTGCGCGACCACCGCCATCTGCCATTCCGCGGTGGACGAGCAGCCGGTGGTGCCGACCTTGCCGTTCGACCACGGCTGCGTGCTCAGCCAGCGCACGGCGTCCACGCCATCGCTGACTGGCGCGCCGAGAATTTCGTAGTTGCCTTCGGAGAAGTAGTGGCCGCGCTCGTTCATCTCCACGTATGCGTAGCCATGTTTCACGGCCGCCAGCTCGCGGGACATGTCGCGCGGGGCGCCGTTCTTTACGTCCCAGAAATTGAAGTTGTAGGGTGTGCGCGAAAAGATGACCGGCACTTTGCCTGTTGCATTCTTCGGTCGGTATACGTCGGCGGCCATGCGTTTGCCGTCACGCATTTTCACCATCACCTTGCGGTCGATGATGGCGATGTCTTCAAGCTGCTTCTCAAGATCGTTGCGCCTGGCCACGAGCGCCTTCTGTTCGGCCGTCTGGACGGCCTGTGCCGTGGACGCACCTGAGAAAGCGGAGAGGGCGGTAAGTATGCCAAGTGACAATGCGGTGCTGACGGACGAAGGGGCAGGGCGCATCGGTCGCATGGCGTGTCTCGCTTGAATGATCGCCCGAGTCTGGCACGGCCCATGGCCGTACGAAGCATGACTGATGGCACAGTCAACCGGTATGGCGGTGGCCGGTTGGCAACTGCGCCGGGGAATGTACCGTGTCGAGCGAGGTGCCGAGCATGAGAGGGTGCGCGATGGGTCATCACGCGGTGTCGGCCAGCCTCCTACGCACAGGCAGTTGATTTCTGATCGAATTGGAGAGAACGCCTCCAGGCATGTGGTGTGTCAATGCAAATAATCACCCGTTGCGGCTCCCCCAGTTATCCCGACTGACGCAATGAGGAAAAAAATGAAAACGACACGTCTTCGCCAGTCATTGATGGCTTTCGCCATCGCCATGACGTTAATTGCGGCACAGGGCGCACAGTCCTCGGTCGTGACGGAACAGCACGAGTCCACGGTTGCTCCGTCATTCGTCCAGCTTTTCGACCGTCGTGTGGCCGAAGGACTTCCCCAGTCCATCTCGCTGAGTCCTTCGCGTCATCACCGTAATGCAGTGGCACCCAGTGAGCTGACCATAACCTCCGAGCTTCCCGTGCATGTTGTATTTCCCGACGATACGGGCGGCCAGATGTTTACGGGAACGTGGAATGACGCTCCCGTCGTCGTCACGCGAAGCGGCGACCGGATCGACATTGTGGAGAAGGACACATCAGGCATCCGGGTCAGGGTGATTACCGAGGAAAGCAACGACGTCGAGGAAAACTGGTTCGCCGCGCCGCCATCTGCGGGCATGCCCGATGATGTCGAACCGGCACCCTCTCCCATCACCGCGGGTGGGGGCACCGGAAGGTCAGGGTCCCTGGGCGATATCACCGACATCGCGCTCAATGGAAAGCCGTTGATGCGCTTCTGGATATTCACGCACGACGATACGGGGGCCGACATGTACCGGACGTTGCAGAACAATTATGTGTCCTGGTGGGTTGCCGATCTCGCCAGGAACGTCCTTCCGTACAAAGTCATTCACGTCATTTATCGTCGCAATATTAAAGGCGTGACTAACATGTCCTACGGAGACGAGGACAGTCTGGACAGGTGGGACAACGTCGTGGATCGTTTCGTGTCGCGCGAAGGCCTCGCACGCACGGGCCACCGACGGTTCCTGCTCTTTACGCAGCATTCTCCCAATGGGAAAAGTTCTGGCGTGGCTTATGAATATGGCGACGCTGCCCTGGCTTCTGCGGTTGGACCATACAGCGTGATCGCGCATGAATTCGGACACACCATCGGTGGCCTTCATGGTCTTGCCCATACGGACTTCACCTGGTGGCTTTGCCGTACCAACATGGCAGCCGATTCGAACGCACTGCTTGCCAATTGCGGTTACTACAGCCGTGCGAACATAGAGAAGATCCGGGCTTTCCTCCCGGAGGTGAAGCCGTGAGCGGGCCGGGCCATCGCCAGGCGAAGCGCAGCATGCTTGGCGTCGCCTGGCGAGCAAATCAATGTTTCGACAGGAAAAATTCTACGGGCACCAGTACGTCTACCGGGTCGCCCGGAATCTGTGCGGGAGGCGGCGGTACAGGGCTGGCGCGCTGGGCGGTCTCTACGCTTTCTTCGTCCAGCAGGGTGTAGCCGCTGCTTCGCTCCACGCGCGGCCCGATGACATCGCCCTGCCGGGTAACAGCAAAGCGGACATACGCCACGCCGCTCTGGCGTGCGCGCTCGGCCATGCGTGGATAGCGGCGGAAGCGCTTCAGATGACCAAGCAGCATCCCTTGCCAGGTGACTTCGGCCTGACTGTGTACCGCTGCGGAGGTGACTGGTGCTGCCAGTCTCGCCGCCACCGCAGCCTCCACGTGCGGCGGCGCGGTGGATTGATCCACCGCTTGCGACGCCACGGCAGACGCCTCTGCCTGCCCGACCTCTTCGCTCTGTGCTGGCGCATGCTGTGCGGGCAGGGGTGAGGGTGTTGGGGGAACCTTCGCGGGGCGGGATGCTCTCGCGGCAGAGGCAGCCTGAGCCCGTCGTGGCGGGCCGGGAGGCAGCTCCATGGCGGGGGCGGGTGGCGCCGCAGGGATCATGTCCATGTCGATGCGTACAACCTGCAATGCGGCTGTCGGGGTAACGGGCGGTTCGTCCCGGCGCGCCGCCAGCAGCACAGCGAGGGCAAGCGCGTGCGCAACCGTCACGCAGGCCATGCCTGCCACGCGCGGCCAGCGCTCATCCCGCTGCATGCTGCGCAGGGTCCGCATCAGAACTGATGCTCAAGCTTGAAGTTAACGACACGACGATCGTAGGAGTACAGCCAGTCCACATTGCTGCGCACGTGGTTCCATTGAAGACTGAGGCTCGGTGTCAGTCCGGCGAAAGCGAACTTCGGCATTCCCAGAATGAGAATGACATTGCGCTCATGATCGCGACGGCGCGCTTCCAGCAACTCGCTCCATGCGCCGTAGTTGCGCGAGCGCAATGACGTGGACAGGTACGCGTTGAAGCCAGGGCCAAGCGGACGGGTCACGCCAAGGCGCAATCCGCGCTGGGTGTATGCATTGGTGTCGTCGCGGGCTTGCTTGTCGATGTAATCCACCCCACCAAAGACAGTCCACTGGCCGGGAAGCGCGTGCCACACGGTGGCAAACACGTCGCTGAAGCGGCCGGTGAAGTCGTGATACGCGCGCTGCCGGTAGCGCATCTGCCGTACGTCACCTTCCAGGCGAACCATCGTCTGCGGCGACAGGTTGCGAATCCATTCGCCATGCAGACCCCATGCGGTATAGAGAATGCCTGTGCCGAAGGTGCCGGTATCGAACGTGGGCGCCACCGCGTAACTGCCGCGCGCCGTACGCACGTCGTAACCCATCTGCGTGGTGATGGTGCTCTGGTTGTACTGGGTCTTGCTGTCGTAGACATCGCCATACGCCACGCTGCGCAGATACACGCCGCCGTGGCCGGCCAGCGGGATGCGCCGGTTGAGCGTGGCCTCGTAGTCGAGGCCGCGTGCGGATTCCGGGCCGGGAATGGTCCGGTTGATGAAACACAGGCCGTCCATGGCGAGCAGGCAGGTTTCGCTCGCCGAGGTCTGGTTGAGGTTGTCGTTGAATCCGGGGCCCAGCGCGAATGAGCCCTGCCAGGCGCGCCGCCGTTCCAGCGCGGCGATGAACGTGGCCACCGACTTGCGCACACCCGTCGTCTTCGGATCGTGGCTGTCGAGGGATGCCTCGATGCGGCGAAACAGGGCCAGCGCTTCGCGGTCGGATTGATTCTCGAACAGCACGCGTGCCAGCTCCAGCTGGCCGGGTAGAAAGTCCGATTGCAGGTCAAGCAGGTCGCGGAAGTTTTTCTCCGCGTCGTCCAGCTTGCCGTCCTCGCGCGCGAGCGCACCCCGCGCATACAGCACCAGCATCGGATCGCGCTCGGGCATCGCTTCGTACATCGCGAAGAAGCGGCGAACGTCGGGCCATTGCCTGCGGACGATCGACACGTAAAGTGCCTCCCCCACGTCGCTGACGTTGTGGGCTACTTCGTAGCGCGTTCCGTCGATCACCAGAGCATCGGGGCCTGACGCGTCCGCGTCTTTCACGCGATCTTTTTCGTCGTCCGCTGCCTTCAGTTCAATGCCCTGGTCCAGGCGAAGGCGCGTATCCTGCGCCGATTGCGCGTGTGCCCCTGTCGCGGCCCACACCAGGACAAGCGAAAACAGGAGCCTGCAAGCAGGCCCCTGTCCGTGGTGGCGCGGGTGACGGACTGTCACCATGCGTGCATCACTGCTTCGTACCGCCAAACGAGGCGTTGTACTGGCGAGCGTTCGCGAACGATGCGATACCGGCCAGCGAGGCGGCGTTGGCACCGAAGAAGCGACCGTTGACGGCACCGCCCGTGGCGACGTTGGCGCCGCCGACGCTTGCCGTGGCGCCGTTGCCCGTGAACACGGCGCCGCTGATGAGCGCGGTGCCGATGTTTACGGCGTACGAACCGTTGGTCACGCTGCCGGTGAGGGTGTGCGCGCCGAAGTTCGCGTTGAAGGTACCGGCGAGTGCGCCCTTGTTGGCGTAATCGCTGATGCCCTGCACGGCATAAGTTGCGGTGCCGGTGGTCGGCACGGTCGTGCCGGTCGTGTCACCCGCGAAATAGGTGGCGTGCGTGCCATCGGTCGCGCTGACCGTCTGCGACCATTCGCCGTAATACACGTTGGCGCCGCTGACCTTGGCGAAGTGGAAGAAGCCGAGGCTGGAGTGGTCGGGCGGCGAACCTTCCGGCGGGGTCGGGCTGGCGAAATTCAGGGTGGTGACGCCCTTCGCATCCGTCACGCCATAGGCGGTAAGGCCAGCAAAATCGACGCGCTGGTCGATGCCGGTGGACGGAACGCCGATGCCGGGCAGGCCAGCGTGGTGCGGCCCGCCGTTGACGACGGACGCGCCGGCCGTGATGTTCGTGTTGCTGGACGCGCCGACAACCTGTGCCTGCGTGGCGCCAGCAAAGGCGAAGGCGGACAGTGATACGAGGCCGAAGGCCTTCATGGTGAGACGTTTCATGGTACTTCTCCAACAATGAGGGGATTGATCAGTACTGGAACGTTGCCGCGTCCCTGCGGCCCATCCTTGAACTCCATGGATAGGTTCAGAAGCTGGCGGTCACGCTCATGCGCAACGTGCGGCCGGGCGCAGGCATCAGCGAGCGCGTGAGCGGGTCGACGTAGTAGCGGTTGCTGAGGTTGGTGCCGGCCAGTTCGAAGGTGAGGCCGTTTTTCAGCTTGTAGTCGGCGTATGCGTCGTACGTGACGATGGTTCCCCACGTGTAGGGGACGTTGAGGCCGTAGCCGCTTATCTTGTCTTTCTCGACGAACTGCGTGAGTTGCGGGTTGTCGTAGGCGCGGTAGTAGACGCCTCGTGCACCGATTTCCAGTGCTTCATTGAAGAACCGCGCGCCCAGCGTCCAGTTGACGGAGAGCTTCGGTGAGGCCTGCGTCAGCAGGTAGCTGCCGATGAAGCCGTAATTGACGCAGGACGGAACGCGGCCAAAGTTCGGGTCAAGAAGGATGGCGACGCTTTCGTCGCAGGCTTTGTTCTTCAGCGTTTTCGCCACGCCGATATCGGTGAAGAAACGGCCGTTGTCGTAACGCGCCTGGAATTCCAGCCCCTGGATGACCTGCTTGTCCAGATTGGTGAATTGCAGATTGTTGCCGCGTTCGATCACGTCCGTGGTCTTGTTGCGGAAGTAGGTCAGCTTGACGTCGGCGCGGTGGTCGTCGGTGAGGCTGAAGACGTCGCGCAGGTCGTGGATGTACGCCACTTCCCAGGTTCGCGCATGCTCCGGCCGCAGTTCGTTCAGAGGGTTGATCGACGCAGAGAATCCGATGGTGCTTTCGAACATGCTGGGGAAGCGGTATGCCTCGGCATAACGGATGTATGCGCGGCTGTTGCGGGTGAAGTTGAATGTGGCCGAGAGCATGGGCGCCCAGGCATGTCCACGCCGCGTGCGCGGTGAACCGGTTACGAGGTCGTACTTGCCGCCTGTGGTGACCATGCAGGTGTCTGCCACATAGTTGGGCAGGTTCTTCACCGTGCCGTTCACGCAGGGATCGGCGCCACGGCTGTACTTGCCCTTGCTGTCCGGCAGCCACGGCACCGTGTTGGTCAGCTGATAGGTCTGCCCTTCGTATATCTGGCGAACGATGTCTTCCCACGCGGCGATGTCTTCCGGCGTGGAGCCTGCTTCCACCAGGCTGGGTCGGTAAGCCTTGATGAAGGCTTCAGGCGAGGTTTCCATGGTGTCGTAAGAGAACTCGCGGCTACTCTGAGCCACCACGCCGAACTGCGATCCCTTTCCTGCGCGCACTTGCGATGCAAGGAAATCATCGTGTGCGCGGTATGCGGAATAGCGCATGCCCGCGTCCAGCGTGAGGAACGACAGCGGTCGCCACTGTGCGGCAAAGTTGATGTTGTATTCGTCGCGGCGGCCGGCGCGCGGATATTGGCGCCATCCGTCCACCACGCCGTTGTACACGTCGCTGGAGCTCAGCTTTTCATGCTGCATGTCGCCGCCGATCGTCAGATCGACGTTTTCGCCGAAGTGCATCTTGTTGCTGACGGTGAAGCCGACGCGGTTGTTCTGCGAGTTGGCCAGTGCCGTGTTGTAGATGATCGGGTTGTCCGGGCCCTGCGCGTAGTTGGGGAAGCCGCCGGAGGTATACGTGTGGCTGGCCGTGCGCGTGGTCCACACGTTCGCGTGCAGATTGATGTACGGGCTGTTGTCGGGATTCCAGCGATATTTGAGGTTGTATGCCTTCGCATCAACCTTGCTTTCAGGCCACTGGATCGCGCCAATGTCGTTGACGCCCGACACGAAGATGCGCGACGGCATGATTTCGCCGTAATGGGACAGGCTGTCGCGAAGGCCGAGTTCCAGGCTCTGGTCGTCCGTGATGTGCCAGGTCGTCTTGAACAGCCACGACTGCATCTTGCTTGAGGTGTTGGGGATTTCGTCGCCCGGGCGATAGTCGTTTGCCAGTCGGCGGATCAGCGTCTGCGTGTTCTGGGGCAAGCCTTCCTGCTCGTAGTACTGCGCATCGTTGCGGCCGGAGTAGTAGTTGCCGCGGTTGCGGTACGCGTACGCGCCCAGGAGGTCGAAGTCACCGGTTTTGCCCGCGATGGCCGCGCGCCACGCGCGATCACCCATCGACAGCGTCTTGTTGTCGCGGTCGGTTTTCAGCTTCTCGCGAAGGGTGGGGTCGGTGTAGGGGGCATTGGGCGACGACCATGCGGCGCTGCCGGTATTGCCTGGAAAACCCGGGACGTTGCGGTAGTCCTGTCCGGTGAGCAGTGTTGGCAGGCGTGGGGACGTTGAATTGTTGGCGCCTTCAGCTTTCACTTCGATGCCGAAGTTCTTGCCGGGCTTCACGATGTCATCGACGCTGAGCGTCTTCACCACTACCGCACCGCCCACCGAACTGTTGACGTCGCGGGTGATGCCCGGCCCTTTCAGCACCTGGATGCCACCGATCAGGCTGGGGTCGATGTAGCTGCGGTTGTTGGCGCCGTTATAGCCACGCCATACGGTCAGTGCCTGTTCCGTGCCATCAATGATGACCGGCACGCGGCCGGGGCCTTCGATACCGCGCACGTTGGGGTCCAGTGCACCGCCGTTGCGCATGTCGCCGCTGAAGACGTTGACCATGCCTTTGAGCGCGTCTGCCGGTTGCGTGCCGCGATAGTGTTCAAGCTCGGCCTTTCCCTTGTAGACACTGGAGAAGTCGTTGTCGAAAACATCGTTGGCTCCGCGCATGTCACGGCTGTCGCCGCCCGGCGCGGCGTCGCCTGCGCCCACGGGCAGCGAGTCGGTGACAACGGTGCCGGCGGCGGGGAGGTTGTACAGCTGCACGTTCACCCGCGCGCCATTGTTGCTGACGCGCTGGCGATAGCCCACGCCGCTGCCCGCCAGCAAGGCTTCCAGGCCGCCGAGTGCGGTGTAGTTGCCTTCCATAGCCTGGCTCTGGCGGCCTGCCAGCGCGGCGTCGTCCACGTAAACGTCGATGCCTGCCTGGCGTGCATACGCCAGTACGGCTTGCGAGAGCGGCTGCGCAGGCACGTTGATCACGTGCATGTTTTCGCTCGCGCCCGCAGAAGCGGCCTGCGTTTGTGCATGCGCCGCGCTGTGGATGGCAACGGCAATGGCCAGGCCGAGCAGCACCCGGCGGTGTGTACTGTGTTTCCTCACGCGCAAACCCCAACCATCATCGAGCGATGCAAATGCGCATCGTTCTCATTGACGGGTGGGGTGAGGCAAGCGAGTAAAAAAATCCGCGGAGGACGATGCTCGCGCGTCGGCTGGGGTCACCGCACAGCGGAAAGCTCAGTAAATGACCGTGACCTTCCCCACACTGCGAACCTTCAATCCCAGGCCACGCCCCAGCGTCGTCACGGCCTCGTCCAGGTTGTCGATATGAAACAGTGCGCTCACCGGCCGCTGTCCGGCCGATGTATTGGCCAGCACCACCCAGCCGCGGCGGTAGTGATTGAGGCGCTCAACCACCTGCGACAGCGGCACCCTGTCGAACTGCAACGTGCCTTGGGTCCAGTCCGCCGCCAGCTCCGGTTCAATGTCCGAGCGAACCACGCCCGCCGCGCTGTACACCGCGCTTTCCCCCTCACCGAGCGTCATTTGCGAGGTGGCGGGCGCGGGTGTCTCGTCCACGCGCACCTCCACGGTGTGCTCCAGCACACCCACCCAGGTGTTGCCGTTACTTTGCCGCTGCACAAGAAAGCGCGTGCCCAGTGCCGTGGTGTGGCCATCGGCCGTATCGACGATGAAGCGGCGATGTTCGTTGCCGGTGCGCGGCAGTGGCGCAAACGCCGCTTCGCCGCGAAGCAACTGAACGCGACGCACATGGTTGTCGTAGTGCACGGCCAGTGCACTGTCACTGCCCAGCGTGACGTGGCTGCCATCAGGCAGCGACACGTCGCGAATGTCGCCGGTGCCAGTGATGTAATCGGCACGCAGAGAGGTCAAGGGATGCAAGGCGGCCACTGCCAGCCATACAAAAGCGATGGTGGCCGCCACGCCGGCCCAGCGCACTGGCATGAGCGGCTGCCACTGAAACAGACCGCGCATGAAAGCGCCCATCGACCAGGGCCGCGCACGCGGCACAGCCTGCGCAAAGGGCGGCGCATCACGCAGCGCGCCTGCGATATCCCATGCGGACTCCGCGCGGGCGAGCCATTGGGCGTGCACCGGATCGGCGGCAAGCCACTGGCTCAGTGCGTGCAGCTGGTCATCGGAAAGCGTTTCCATGCGCACTGTGACGGCCCACCGGCTGGCCTGGAGGCGTTGATGTGCATGGCTGGCGGGTGTGCTGGCGGACATGGTTGCGGCTCCGGCTTCCTGTTGGCTCACGACGAGGCTGGCTCACATGGGTAAGAACGGATGGGACATGCCAACAAGGTAAAGTTGTTCGTGCAGGTCACGCGTCACGCTCCGGTGCATTGAGCGTTTCGGTGATGAAGCGCAGCGCGAGCGCAAGATGCTTCTGCACCGAACTGACCGAGATGCCCAGATGACGCGCTGCCTGCGGATAGGTCATGTGCTGAAGGCGGCACAGCTGAAACACATGACGTGTGCGCACGGGAAGTTCGGCCATCGCTTTGCGCAGGGTTCGGAGACGGTGCGCGGTCTCGGCGGTGGCGTCCGGTCCAGGTGCCGCGTCATGGATGTCGTGGAGATCTTCGATAGGCACAGACGCGGTTCGGGATTGCTGGTGGTTGCGGCGGTGATCAATCAGCAGATGCGTGGCGACGGTGTACAGATACGCCAGCACGTTGTCCGGCACGCCATCGCGCAGGCGAACGATCAGGCGTGCAAAGCATTCCTGCAGAATGTCCGCGCTGAGTTCGGGCTCACCGGTGCGCGCGAGCAGAAACCGGCGCACGCGTTCGGCATGCGCCTCGTACAGGCGGCCTGGGTCGTTCTCTGGCACCACCGCTAACCCTGAAGGTCAGGCGGGCATGCGCCACGGGCAATAGTCATGGGTGTATCCGGCAGGTAGAGATGAGTTACCTGGCGGAGCGCTTCGATGAGCGGCTGGCTGGGTGGGGACGACGTGGCATCCCGCATGAAGTTGCGGCCGGGATCATAGCGAGAGGGGCCCCTGTGCGTCCATCGCGCAACAGCCCCCGATCACCGCCCTGGGCGCCGGAAGCCGGATGCTTTCGACGTCCAGGGGGGAGAGGAACCGGTTGAGGGCCCGGTTCCTCCACTCCCTTGAACGTCAGAAGTCGAAGTTGGCCGACAGCAAGTACGTGCGGGGTGCACCCTGCGTCAGGTAGCCACCAGTTGCCGAGGCCCAGTAACCCTTGTTGGTGAGGTTCTGTACCGTGAGGCGGAAGGTCACAGGCACGCCTTCCAGCGTGCTGGAAACGCGTGCGCCCAGGTCGAACGTCGTCCACGCCGGAATCTTCAGCGTGTTGTCGGTGTTGACGTACTGCTGGCCCGTGCGCACGGCACGGGCGCTCAGCGTCAGGTTGGTTGTGTTCGGCACGTCCCACTCCACGCCGGCATTGGCCTGGAAACGCGGCACGCCCACCGCTTCGTTGCCGTTGTCTGTACCGTTCTGGGTCTTGGTGAGGGTGGCCTGGATGTAGTTGGCACCGCCCAGCAGGCGAATGCCCGTGACCGGTTCACCGAAGAAACTCCACTCCACGCCACGGTTTCGCTGCTCGCCGTTGACCACGTAGGTGTTGCTGGCCGGATCCACCAGGCCGCTCGGGCGCTTGATCTGGAACAGGCCGAGGCTGCTGCCCATGCTGCCGCCATCCCACTTCACGCCCACTTCGTTCTGGCGCGACTTGTAAGGGGCGAACACCTGACCTGCGTTGGTCACCGGAGCATTGTTGAAGGTGGCGGGAGCCGTGTCCCCTTCGGTCAGCGCCTCGATGTGATTGGCGTAGATGGAGAACTGGTCGCTGAGGCGATAGTTGATGCCCAGCATCGGGCTGGTCGAATACTTCAGGTATTCCGCCGTCTTCGCACCGTCCACGCCATTGACCGAATAGGCGTAGCCCAGCACGTGCAGTTTCTGGCGACGCGCGCCTGCGGTGACCTGCAAGGCATCGTCGAAGAAGCCCAGGGTGTCGGACAGCGACACGCTGCGAAGCTGCGTGCGGCCGGTGATGCCCGGGTTGCTGATCGGGCCCACGTCATAGATGTACGAGGGCAGTGGCACGGCAACCGGGTTGTAGATGTTGGTATTGAACGTGGCAGAGCCAGCGTAGCCCGCGGCCTTGTTGGTCGATAGCGCCGAGAAGCCCACATTTACCTTATGGGTGACCGGGCCGGTGTCGAAGTGCGCATTGAGGCCTGCTTCGCCCGTGCCTGTGTCTGCGACGTAGGGCACCGTGAAGCGCGATTCGGTCGCGTCGCCTGCGGCGTTGATGACCGACGGGCTGACGTAGTCGCCGAATTCGTGTCCGTGATGCGCGCCTGCCGCCACGTAGCCGGTGAGCCAGGGCGTGAAGTCGAACTCCGCGCGGACGACGCCGAAGGTGTCTTCCAGCGACGAGCCGGACCAGGGCTGCGTGTAGTTGGTGGTGGCCGACGGCACTTTCGGCACCACGTCAGTGACGTACACCACCGAGCGGCCGCCGCTGATGACCTGCTTCTGATAGCCCAGATCGGCGGTCAGGCGGAAACGCTCGCCCGTATAGTCGAAGCCGACGGAAAGGGCGTTGACGCGACGATTCTCGCCGTCGATTGCGGTGCTGCCATCACGCGACACCGCATTGATGCGCAGGCCGAACGCATCCCCAGCACCGAAGCGACGACCGATGTCCACGCTTGCGCCCACCTGGCCATCGCTGCCGTAATCCACGCCGACGCTGGTAATCGGTGCGGCAGTGGCGTGCTTCGGTGCCACGTTGATGCTGCCGCCCACACCGGAACCACCCGGCGACACGCCATTGAGGAACGCGCTGGCGCCTTTGAACACTTCCACGCGGCTGACCAGCTCCGGCGCGATCAGCTGGCGAGGCAGCAGGCCGTAAAGGCCGTCGAACGAAATGTCGTCGCTGTCCAGCTGGAAGCCGCGGATGACGAACGTCTGCGAATAGTTGCCGTAGCCGAAGCCCGTGCGCACGGCCGGATCATTCGACACCACATCGCCCAGCGTGTGCGCCTGCTGATCGCGGATCAGCTTGTCGGTGTAGCTGGTCATGCTGAAAGGAACATTCATCAGGTCCTGGTTGCCCAGCACGCCGAAACGTCCGCCCTGTGCCACCTGACCGCCCGCATACGCGGCGGTGGGAGCGGCCACGTCGGCGCGCACCTGGATGCCGGAGAGCGACGTCGCGTTGTCTTCGCGCTTCTTCGCGGTATCGGCTGCGGCCGCATCATCGGAGGCGAAAGCCGGACCTGCGATCAGGGCCGCGGTGACGAGGGCCGTCCGGATGGACAGGACGAGGAGGCGACGGAACTGCGGCGAAGACAACACGGGCGGTCCTTGAAAGGCGATATAATGAATGCGAATTACTCGCATTATCGTCCTGTCAGGGCTGTTTCGTCTATCTGGCAATTACTTACGACAATCACTTGCCGTATTTGTATCACTCAAGGCTCTCGGCATTCATGAGCTGTCGATATAACGGCAAGCGATTTGCCCCTCTGACTGGAAGGACGCCACCGCCGTAGCATGGGGTGTTCTGCCGACCCGCTGGCCCATCACGCATCCGGAGCTTTCCCATGAAAACGTTTGGTTACGCCGCTCAGTCGACCACCTCGCCGCTCGCCCCCTTCACCTTCGAGCGCCGTGCCCTGCGCGCCAACGACGTGGCGATGGACATTCTCTACTGTGGCGTCTGCCACTCCGACCTGCACACCGCGCGCAACGATTGGGGCTGGACCACCTATCCGGTGGTTCCCGGGCACGAAATCGTTGGCCGCGTCACCCAGGTGGGGCCGGACGTCACCCGTTACAAAGTGGGCGATCACGTGGCCGTGGGCTGCATGGTCGACAGCTGCATGCATTGCGATCAATGCCGCAAGGGCGAAGAGCAGCTTTGTCGCGAAGGCATGACGGGCACCTATAGTGGCGTGGATCGCATCACGAAGGAGCCGACGCATGGTGGCTATTCCAAGCATCTGGTAGTGCGCGAGGAATTCGTGCTGCGCGTTCCCGATGCCCTGGACCTCTCCCGCGTCGCGCCCCTTCTGTGCGCAGGCATCACGACCTATTCGCCGCTGCGCACGTGGAATGTTGGCCCGGGCAGCCGCGTTGCCGTGATCGGTCTGGGCGGCCTTGGCCATATGGCGGTGAAGCTTGCCGCTGGCCTGGGCGCTGACGTAACCGTGATCAGCCGCTCGCCGGACAAGAAGGCGGATGCGCTCTCGCTGGGCGCGGATCACCTGCTGCTGTCCACTGACGACAAGGCGATGGCTGGCGCCGCGTCGCACTTCGATCTCATCATCGACACCGTTCCGGTGAAGCACGACCTCAATGCGTACCTGCCGTTGCTTGATGTGGACGGCACGCTGGTGATCGTGGGGCAGGTGGGCCCGATGGCCGAGTACAACACCGTGCCGCTGCTTCTCGGCCGCCGTCGCGTGGCGGGCTCGCCGATTGGCGGTATTCGCGAAACGCAGGAGATGCTGGATTTCTGCGCGAAGAAAAACATTCTTCCCGAATGCGAAATGATCCGCATGGATGAAATCAACGGGGCTTACGACCGCATGGAACGTTCCGACGTGCGCTATCGCTTCGTGATCGACATGGCATCGCTTGATACACCCAAGGCCTGAGCCGGGTCGTGAGCGGAGAACTCATCATGCACAAACGCAAGCTCGGCAACACGGGGCTTGAGGTATCGGCCATTGGCCTCGGATGTATGGGCCTCAGCTTTGGCTATGGTCCGGCAGTGGAGCAGCAGGCCGGCATCGCACTGATTCGTCGCGCGTTTGAACTGGGCGTCACGTTCTTCGACACGGCCGAGGCCTATGGGCCAGGCGCGAACGAAGAGTTGCTTGGTGCAGCCGTGCAGCCGTTCCGCGATCAGGTGGTCATTGCCACGAAGTTCGGCTTCGTGGACGGCGTGCCCACCAAGGGTGTGGACAGTCGGCCGGAGACGATTCGCGCGGTGGCCGATGCATCGCTGAAGCGGCTGAAGACCGATCACATTGATCTGTTCTATCAGCACCGGGTTGACCCCGACGTGCCGATGGAAGAGGTGGCAGGTACCGTCAAGCGGCTGATTGAAGAGGGCAAGGTCAGGCACTTCGGGCTTTCTGAAGCGGGCGAACAATCCATTCGCCGCGCGCATGCCGTGCATCCGGTGGCTGCGTTGCAGAGCGAGTACTCGCTTTGGTGGCGTGAGCCGGAACACAAGGTGTTCCCCACGCTGGACGAACTGGGCATTGGCTTCGTTCCGTTCAGCCCGCTGGGCAAGGGCTTCCTCACCGGTGCCATCGACAAGGACACATCGTTCGACAGCAGCGATTTCCGCAACGTGGTGCCGCGTTTCTCGGAAGAAAATCGCAAGGCTAACGCCGGGCTGGTGGAGGTGCTGGGCAGCATCGCAGATGGAAAGGGCGCCACGCGGGCCCAGATCGCCATCGCGTGGCTGCTGGCGCAGAAGCCTTCGATTGCACCGATTCCTGGCACGACGAAAATCAGTCGTCTTGAGGAGAACCTGGGTGCGGCTGCGATTTCACTGAGTGCCGACGACCTGACGGCTATCGAGGCGGCGCTTGCCCAGATCACCATTGTGGGTGAGCGGTATCCGGCGCATTTGCAGCAGCGCGTGGACAAGTAATTTCATCGCCGGCCGCAGGCAAGCTCGCTCCCACACGAAAGGCGGGAGTGAGCTTGCTCACGATGGGGTGCCAGCGACTCAGCGGCGCCCTTCGACGGGATATCCCGGATCGGTATAGCCGTGTGTGGAGGTATGTCCCGGACGCACCAGCGAATCTACCAGGGCCTCATCCTCGTCATTCAACTCCAGCGACAGCGCAGCCATGTAACTGTCCCACTGCGCCTGTGTTCTTGGCCCGGCAATGGCCGCACTCACATGCCTGTTGCGAAGTACCCATGCCAGCGCAAATGCAATGGACGTGGTTCCGCGCTTCGCAGCGTGTTCCGCGATAGTCTGCGCGATCTTCAATGATTCGGGCCGCCATTCGGTCTGCTGAATGCGTTTGTCACCCCGGCCAGCGCGCGAGTCCGGGTCAGGCGCGGCGCCTACTGCGTATTTTCCGCTCAACACACCTCGTGCCAGCGGACTGTACGGAACCACCCCCAGCCCGAAGTGCGCAGCGGCAGGAAGCTGTTCCACCTCGGCGCTGCGATCCACCAGGTTGTACAGCGGCTCGCTGACCGTCGGGCGCTGGATATTCAACTGGTCGGCAATGCGCACGATGTCCGCAATTCGCCAGCCGTGAAAATTGGAGACGCCGTAGTAGCGAATCTTTCCCTGAGCAATCAGGTCGCCAATGGCGCGCACACCCTCTTCAAGGGGTGCGTCCGTCAACGCGCGATGGAAATACAGGATGTCCAGGTAGTCGGTGCCCAGGCGTTTCAGGCTCTCGTTCACCGACTGCACGATCCACTTGCGTGACTGTCCCTGCGTGTTCGGCTCCTGCCGTCCGGGAAAGCCGAACTTGGTGGCCAGGACCCAGCTGTCGCGACGTGCAGCCACGGCGCGGCCGACCACTTCTTCGGACTTGCCAAGGTGATACACGTCGGCCGTATCGAGAAAGTTGACGCCTTGATCAAAGGCCATATCAATGATGCGCCGGGACGTGGCTTCGTCGGTCTCGCCACCGAACATCATGGTGCCAAGGCACAGCGGCGATACTTTGAGCGCACTGCGCCCGAGATAGCGGTAATTCATGGAATACAGACTCCGGTCAAAGTCCGCGCTGCCTGAACACGTCTTTTGCGATGTTCAGTGCGGTCATGGCGGTGGGCCAGCCTGAGTAGAAGGCCAGGTGCGTGATGATTTCGATGACTTCGTCACGGGTGACGCCGTTGTCGAGCGCACGGCCGATGTGAAAAGGCATTTCGTTGGTGCGGTAAAGGGAGATGAGGCTGGTGATGGTCACCAGGCTGCGGTCGCGCGGCGAGAGTCCGTCGCCGGCCCACACGTCGCCAAACAGCACCTTGTCGCTGATTTCGGCGAGCTTCGGTGCGACCTCGCCAAATGACTCACGCGCGGCGGTCGGTTCTTGCGTCATCGGGGTGTCCTCATGGCTGAAAACCCATGCTAAGCCCGCGCCGTTCATGGATAAATCCCATATGGCCGCAAGGTCCTATATGTAGAATTCATCAATCGACCGGTGATGCGAGCCGCGTTTGCCTGATGCACGCACTGCTACGATCAACGCGGGCTTATGAATGAGGGGCATCAATCATGCGGAAGGATGTGTACGACCTGATGGCCTTCCTCGCCGTGGCCCGCGAGCGCAGCTTCACCCGTGCCGCCGCGCGGCTGGGCACGTCGCAGTCGGCGTTAAGTCACACCATTCGCGCGCTGGAAGCGCGGCTGGGGGTGCGTTTGCTGACGCGCACGACGCGCAGCGTGTCGCCCACGGAGGCAGGCGAGCGTCTTTTGCAGAGTGTGGGCCCACGGTTCGAGGAAATCGAAGCGGAGCTGGCCTCGCTGAGCGACCTTCGTGATCGCCCCGCCGGCACCATCCGCATCACGACGGCGCAGCACGCCGTAGACACCATTCTGTGGCCGGCACTGGAAACGTTCCTTCCGCAGTATCCGGATATCCAGGTGGAAATCGCCATCGACTACGGCCTGGTGGATATCGTGGCTGAGCGCTACGACGTGGGCATACGAATTGGCGAGCAGGTCGCGAAGGACATGATTGCCGTGCCCATCGGTCCACCGCTGCGCATGGCCGTCGTGGGCACTCCCGCTTACTTCGCCGGCCGCAAGCGTCCCAAAACGCCGCAAGACCTCACCGGTCACAACTGCATCAACCTGCGCGTGCCAACGCGTGGCGGGCTGTACGTGTGGGAGTTTGAAAAGAACGGTCGCGAAGTCCGCGTTCGCGTGGAAGGCCAGCTGGTGCTCAACGGTTTCACTCAGATCCTGCACGCAGCGCGGGCGGGATTGGGACTCGCATGGATTCCCGAAGACGCAGTGCTGAAAGACGTTGAAGACGGGCGGCTCGTGCGCGTGCTGGAGAACTGGTGCGAACCGTTTGCTGGTTATCACCTGTATTACCCCAACCGCAGGCAGGCAGCGCCGGCACTGAAACTTTTCGTCGAGGCTCTTCGTTACACGCCGTGAAACGCAGTGGCGTCCGCCAGGTTCTGAACGATGGCGGGGCGCGCTCGGATTCGGTACGACCTGGCGTCACGAACGTCAGGCGGTGGCGTTGCCCGCGGCAAGCATCAGTTCGGCCACGACGCGCGCTGCGCGCTGCGATAGCGGCCACTCCGAGCGGCGCACGATCCACAGCGTGTCGCGCACGGGCGCACCGCAGATCAGGACTTTGATCGCCGCCGTGTTGGTGAAGGCGCGGCGCGCATATTGCGGAATGACGGTGAAACCGAGGCCTCGTGCCACCGGCTCCAGAATGAGGCCGATCTGGTTGGTGAAGCCGTGCTGCGGCAGCGAGCGAACGCCCTTGTTGCCGGGGAACATGCGCGCAAGCAGGCGCGTGGCCATCGCGACGCCGTCGGGATGATCAATGAAGCCGAGCGCTTCCAGATCACTCCATGCTTTCACCGAACGGCCGGCAGGGACGACAAGTTCGAGCGCGTCTTCCGCAAGATGCGTGGCGTGCAGGCGCTCGTCGTTCGGCCGCGTGGTGACCACTCCGATTTCAGAGCGCCCGGCCAGCACGTCTTCCAGCACGCCGGGATCGGGTGCGAAGCGATGGCGGATGGCGAGGCCCGGATGAGCTTGCTGAAGCGACAGCAGCACGGGATACGCCCATAGCCCGACACTGCCCGGCGTGACCACGGTGACCTCGCCCTTCAGTTCATCGGTGTCGCCCAGGCGTTGGGCGAGGCGGGCTCCCGCCAGATCCATCTCGCTGGCGTAGGCCAGCAGCGCGTGGCCACCCGGGGTCAGTTCAATGCCGCGCGAGCGGCGAATCACCACTGGGCCGAACTGGTCTTCCAGGCGCCGCACATGCTGGCTGATGGCGGCCTGGGTGACGCCCAGCCGCTCGGCCGCGCGGGTGAAGTTGCCCACGTGGGCCAGGGTGGCGAAGCTTTTTAGCCAGGCGGGATTGACCATAACGATACGTTATCAAGTCCATAAGTCATTATGCCTTTTGATTATAGTGGCCTCGCCCAACCTTGGCTGGCTTGCCTGATTCGGAAGTCGTCCCATGTCCTCGCTGTTTACCCCGTTCAAACTTAAAGATGTCACCCTGCGCAACCGCATTTCCGTGCCTCCGATGTGCCAGTACAGCGCCGTTGATGGCGTGACCAGCGACTGGCACGCCGTGCACTACGCGGGTATCGCGCGTGGCGGCGCAGGTCTGGTGATCGTGGAGGCCACGGCGGTGTCGCCGGAAGGTCGCATCACCCCGTCGTGTGCCGGTCTGTGGGACGACGGTCAGGCCGAAGGCATGGCGCGCATTGCAGCGGCCATCAAATCGGCAGGCGCCGTGCCTGGCATCCAGCTTGCCCATGCGGGTCGCAAAGCCAACGCGAACTCTCCGTGGGAAGGCGACGATCACATCGCGCCGGACGACGCGCGCGCATGGGAAACGATTGCTCCCTCAGCGATAGCCTTCGGCGGCGGCTTGCCGCGCGTGCCGCGTGCGATGACGCTGGACGATATTGAACGTGTGAAGGCTGACTTCGTTTCCGCGGCAATCCGCGCGCGCGACGCCGGCTTTGAATGGCTGGAACTGCACTTCGCACATGGCTATCTCGCGCAGACGTTCTTCTCCGCGCACACCAATCAGCGCACCGACGGCTACGGCGGCGACTTCGCCCGGCGCAGCCGCTTCCTGCTGGAAACGCTGTCTGCCGTGCGCGCCGTGTGGCCCGAAAGTCTGCCGTTGACGGCCCGTTTCGGCGTCCTCGAATACGACGGTCGCGACGAAGAAACGCTGAGCGAGTCCATCGCTATCACCCGCCACTTTGTCGAGCGCGGTCTGGACATGCTGAACGTGAGCGTGGGCTTCACCATCGCGGAAACCCGCATCCCGTGGGGCTCCGCGTTCCTGGAGCCGATTGCCGCCCGCGTGCGCCGCGAAGCCGGCCTGCCGGTCGCGTCGTCCTGGGGCATGGATGATCCGGCTGTGGCCGAACGCGTGATCGCCAACGGCTCGATGGATCTGGTGATGGTTGGCCGCGCCCACCTGGCCGACCCGCACTGGACCTATAAAGCCGCACAGCAACTGGGTGTGGAGAAGCCGTCGTGGGTGCTTCCCGCGCCCTATGCGCACTGGCTGGAGCGTTATCAGGTACAGCGCCGCACGGCGGCCTGAGCCGAATAGGCCTTATCATCGGCTCACCCTCTTCGGGAGCCGAAGCCTCATGTCCCCTCGCTGGATCTGGCAACAGCCTGATTGGCCTCAATTTCATTGGCAAGCTGACGAGCTGGCTCCCCTTCTGCGTGCCTGCCAGCAGGCGCAGGGGCGATTGCTGGGCATGGCGGGCGCCGCGGCAGACGATTTTCAATCGCCACGTGCGCGTCGGCTGCCTTCGGGGCAATGAGCCGATGCAGGTCGTATCCGGTCGCATGGATCGTCCGGTTGTGCACTTTGAAGCACCTCTGCGCGATGGGCTGGAAAGTGAGGTCGATGCGTTCCTTCAGTGGTTTGACCGCAGCCGCCGTGACGTTGCACTTGATCCGCTGCTACGGGCAGGGGTGGCGCATTTCTGGCTGGGGACGTTGCATCCGTTCGATGATGGCAACGGTCGCCTGACGCGTGCCCTGACCGATCTGGCGCTTGCGCAGGCCGAGCATCAGGCCATTCGTTTCTATGCGATGTCGGCGAGCATCCTCGCGGATCGCGCAGGCTATTACCGCGTGCTGGAATCCAGTCAGAAGGCCGGTTTGGATATCACTCACTGGCTGCGCTGGTTTCTGCAAACGCTGCACGACAGCCTGCTTCATGCACTGGAGCGCATCGAACGGGTGCTGATGAACGCGCGGTTCTGGCAGGTCCATCGACAGATCGCGCTATCGACCGAGCAGACGCGTGTACTGAACCGGTTGCTCGATGGTGGCGAGCGTGGATTCGCCCACGGCATCAGTGCTGCGCACTATCAGGTAGTGGCAAAGGTGTCGAAGGCGACGGCGACGCGTCACCTTGCAGACCTTGTTGAAAAGGGATGTCTCGTGCGCTTGCCCGGTGGCGGGCGCAGCACGCGCTATCAGATACCCGTGTTGGTTGAAGCCTTAGGGGCTGGCGCTACGCGCGTTCATGCCGGATGATCCGCGCCTGGGGATGGCAGCGCACGCGCTGCCGTAGCGTGAAAGAACAGGGAGCAGGGATGGAACATATCTGGGGCATCGTCATCCTGGCGGGCATGGCGTCGATGGTGCTGGCGCAGGGCATCGCGGGCGTGATGTCGTTTGTGATGGACCCCATGAAGGCGATGCTGTGCTTTGTGATCCCGGGCTTCATGTTCTGCGTGATCAATCGCACCCGCATGTACCGGCCGATGTTGGGCCTGTGGCTGGGCGGCGCCCTGGCCATCTTTGCCGGAGCCATTGCGCTGGCCGCCTGACGACCTCGCCTTCCATCATCCCGAATTTGTCAGAAATTAAGCCCCGATTATTCGTGAGGCGTCCCTATGATGCCGCCACGCCACTCAACCTGAGTACCAAGGACGATTCATGAAAGCCGCGTTTCGCATGCAGTATTCCGCTCTCGCACTGCTGTTTGCCACCGTGGGTGCCCACGCTGCCTCCGTGCAGGTGTTGAGCGCCACCGTAAAGGACCAGGTCATTCCTGGCGCCACCGTCATTCTTCAGAAGAATGGCGAGGCATCCGCCTCGGCGCTCAGTGACGCGCAGGGCAAGGCGCAGCTGGCCCCGGGCTTTCCGGACAATGGCGAAACGCTGATCATCCTGAAGAAAGACGGTTACTCCAACCTCGTGGCCAAGTGCCCGTGCGAAGGCATGACCTATGCCATGAGCCCGGTGATGCGCAACCTCGACGGCATGCGCATCGTGCTGACCTGGGGCGCGAATCCGCGCGATCTGGATTCGCACATCGTATATCCGGGCAACAACATCTATTACGCTTCCAAGCGTGGCACGGACGCCAATCTGGACGTTGACGACACCGACAGCTTCGGCCCGGAAACGATCACGCTGGAGCGCAAGCACGAAGGCGAAACGTATGTTTACGCCGTGCACGATTACACGCATCGCGGTTCGCCCAGCTCCACTGATCTGTCTGCAAGCGAAGCGAAAGTGTTCGTGTATGTGGGTCAGTCGCTGGTGCGCACGTACTACGTGCCGACCGGCAAGGTGGGTAACCTGTGGACGGTGTTCCGCATCACGGGTGAAGGCGAGTTCCAGGACATCAACACGGTGCGCGGCGTCAACACCGATTCGCAGAACGTGATCGGTCAGGTGTCCAGCTACACCAACGAGCAGACGGCCGTGGTTGCCGCCAACGAAGGCCCGGCAAACCCGGTGCGCTCTAAGGCGCAGAACCTCGCTGGCGAATCGGCGTACCACGCCGGTCGTCTGGATGACGCCATCGCGCTGTTCCAGAGCGCCATCGAGCTCAACCCGAACAACGGTCAGGCGTACAGCAACCTTGGCCTGTCGTATCAGAAGGCGGGTCGCGCAGCCGAAGCCATCTGGGCAGACCGCAAGGCAATTGCGCTGGCATCGGGCCCCAACGCCGCGACCATCCGCGCCAGCTCGTACTTCAACATCGCCAAGCTGTATGAAGACGCCGGTCAGAACGAAGACGCGCTGAACAACTACAAGTCGGCCCGTCGCGAGAAGGCGAACCCGGTATACGACAAGGCCATCCAGCGCCTTGGCGGCACCCCGTAACTCCTTACGTTTCATGCGTGACAACAAGGCACCCACCGGGTGCCTTGTTTCTTATAAGGAACGAGACATGATCAAGCCATTCGTTATTGGTGTACTTCTGTTGATGAGCGCTCCGGCCTTCGCCGTGGGCCCCAGCGCGGTGGCTGCGCCCGATCGCACCCTCTGGCCGGACAGTGTGGACAGTACTGCCGCCTTCGATCGCGCGTCGCGCGCTGAAATGCTGGTGTTCGGACACGAGCTGGCGGAAAGCGAAAAGCTCAGTGACGACGATCTGATGGCGCTGCTGAAGATCAAGCAGGTGGATCACGCTTCGGTGGAAACCATCCGCAGCAAATACTGGAAGCGCCTCGCCACAGGCTACGCGCTGGCTTCTGCCCGCTGCGCAGGTGACGAGCCGTTCTGCCCGAAGGCCAGCGACGAGACATCGTTCCGCAAGGCCGCGATGGCATTCGCGTCAGCACCGTCCGCACGCTACGACGCCTGGTTCGCCAACGCGCGCGAATTTCATCGCGTCTATCTGAACGAGTTGCTGCGTCTGGGTGCGCTCTTCCCACACATCAGCAGCGAAGTGGACACGTTCTCTGCGAAGGAACTCAGCGGCAATGAACCGGCCGACCGCACCTTCCTCCTGACCTTCGACGATGGTCCGACCCGCGCGGATGGCACCACCGACAAGACGCAGGCCATGCTTCGCAACGCGCATCTGAACGCAACGTTCTTCGTGCTGGGCGGCAATCTGGAGGCGCGCCTGAAGCAGACGCCCGCAGCACAGCTCGCGCAGAACTATGCAGGCATGTGCGTGGGTGCCCATGGCTGGGAACACAAGTCGCACAGCTCATGGGTGGACTGGCAAAGCTCGGTGACGCGCACCACCGCGCTGGTGCACGACACCATGCCGGCAAGCTACCAGCCGCTGTTCCGTCCGCCCTATGGCCAGCGTCGCGCAGACAGTGGCGAGTTCTTCGACGCCCAGGGCATTCGCGTGATGCTGTGGAACATCGACTCGCAGGACTGGAACAACAAGGTCAATGCGGATCAGGTGAAGCAGCGCGTGCTCACATTGATGCTGCTGTGGCGCCACGGCGTGATCCTGTTCCATGACATTCATCCCAAGGCGCTGGTCGCCGTACCCTGGATTCTGGATCAGACGCGCGGTTCCGGCGTGACCTTCATGGATTGCCACTCGCCGCTGTAATTACGACGCGTGCGGCCTGACCGAATGCAGGAGTGTCGGGCCGCACCGCTTCCCCTATGCTGGCGCCGTTGCCCCGAAGCTGACGTCTGCCGCCATGACTTCCACCGATACCTTCAAGTTCGTTCTCATCCTGCTGGTTGCCATCGTGGCGCTGGAGCTGATCGCGCGGCGCCTGCGCCTGCCGACCGCCGCCGCGTTGCTGGCAGGCGGCATCGGCATCGCCTTTCTGCCGGGTGTGCCGCCGGTCACCTTTGATCCGGAACTGGTGCTGGTGGTCTTCCTGCCACCGCTGCTGATGGACGGTGCGTTCTATACCGTGTGGGCGGACTTTCGGCGTTATCTGGGCGGCATCCTGTGGCTGGCCGTCGGTGCGGTGATCTTCACCACGCTGGTGGTGGGCGCCACGGTGCACTGGGTGCTGCCGTCGTTGCCCTGGGCTGCGTGTTTTGCGCTGGGCGCGGTCGTGTCGCCGCCCGACGCCGTGGCCGCCAAGGCGGTGCTGGGCAAGGTCAGGCTGCCGCGCCGGCTGATGGTGCTGCTGGAAGGCGAGAGCCTGCTCAACGACGCAACGGGCCTGGTCCTGTTCCGCTTTGCGGTGGCTGCGGCGTTGACTGGTGCCTTCAGCGCACAGGAAGCGGTGATGAGTTTCGGCTTGCTCGCACTGGGCGGCATCGCGGTGGGTGCCGTCATCGGGTTCGCGGTGGTGCAGGTGCTGAAGCGGATCGACCACATGTTCCTGGCCATCACCGTGGCCTGCCTGTCGCCATGGGCGGCGTACATCGGCGGCGAGTCGGTGCATGTGTCCGGCGTGATGTCGGTGGTCACGGCGGGCATCATCTTCGGCTGGTTCCAGCATGAAATCTTCTCCGCGAACGTGCGTGTCCGCGCAACGTCGTTCTGGGGAGTGATGATCTTCCTGCTCGAGGCTCTGGTCTTCATCCTGATTGGCTTCTCCCTGCGCGGTGTGGTGCAGCGCCTGGGCGGTTTGGGCGATGCGCTGCATGCGCTGGGCTATCCCATTCTTGCCGTGCTGGCGGCCGTCATCGTGTCCCGCTTTCTCTGGGTCTACGCCACGGACTATCTGCGCGTGTCCCTCGGCCGCCTCGTTGGGCGCAGACCCGCGCCGCCGTCACCCAGGGGATCATTCCTGCTCAGCTGGGCGGGCATGCGCGGCGTGGTGACGCTGGCGATTGCGCTGTCGCTGCCCGAAGCCATGCCCGGCCGCGACCTGACCCTGGCGGCCGCATTCGCCGTGATCCTCGTCACCGTGGTGGTGCAGGGCGGCACCATGGCCCCGATCATTCGCTGGCTGGGACTGGATCGCCTGAGCGAAAGCGACGCGGGCCACTTGAACGAAGGGCAGGCGGGCTTGCTCATCGACAAGGCGCAACTGGCGGTCATCCATGCACACGCGCACGACAGCGAGGGCCGCGTGATCCATCCGCGCCTGCTGGAGCAATACAGCTATCGGGTGAAGATCGGCGAGGAATACAACCTGGCACCCGCCAATTTTGCGGGTGGCCGCGAAGCGCACTACACGCTCATTCTGGAAGCGATCCGTGCAGGCCGCGCTGAACTGCTGCGGTTGCATCGCAGCGGTCAAATCCATGACGAACTACTGCACTACTTCGAACGCGATCTGGATTTGCAGCAGATCAGTGCGGAGAATGATCGGGCGGGTGTTTAAGCGCATGCAGCGGCCTGGTGCAATGTCGCGTTTCCCCTCGCGGCATTGCGTCCGGTAATCGCGGACACTATTCCTCGATTTCCCCGCCCACCGAGCGCAGGTGCTGGCGGAATGTGAGGCTGGGATTCGCGCGTCGCGCGGCAAGAAACGCATCGAAGCGGGTCTGCTCGCGCAGCGACGTACCCATGAGCATCAGCGCAGCCTGGCTCCGTTCGGTGTCACGAATGGTAGCGGCAACCTCAGCCACTTCGCTTGCGCGAGCGAGCGGAATGAAAAGCACGCCATCGCTGTCGCCGACGACGACGTCGTCGGCAGTGACGCGGTGCGGGCCGCACAACGCGCAGGCAAGCGCATCGTCTTCCTGACGGTCCAGCCGCTGTGGCCCGACGGGAAGCGTTCCCGTGCTGAAGACGGGCAGACGAATGGTCTTCAGGTCAGTGGTGTCGCGATGAAGACCCCAGATAACGATCCCCGAGATGCCCGCGCGACTCGCCTCCAGTGCCACCAGATCGCCCACACAGGCCTCGTCCTGCCGGTTGCCGTTGTCGATGACCAGCACATCCCCGGGCGACGCATGGCTGATGGCTTCGAGAAACACATCGACGCTTCCGTAATGCCGTGCCGGCCGCGCACGCCCAACCACCCGCGCGTTCTCCCACAGCGGCCGCATGCCTGCTGGCGCAAAGCGAACGGGGATGCCCAGTCGCATGCAGGCATCGGCGATGTGCGGGGTGGTCAGGTCGAGGAAGGTGCGGCGAAGCTGGACTGCGTTCATGTGTTGTCCCGTGGAGTCGGCAAAATGCACATGCGGCGTCGGCGGGTGAGGCTGTCGCGGAGGCGACTATCTCACAACAGGGAAGCGCGTTCTTTTCGCGCCGTGCGCATCGCCACGATCAGAGACACACGGGCAGCCAGCCGCTCCGGGCCCCAGACAGCGAGTCGACCGGGAATCCACAGCACCAGGGCCCCGAGCGCCAGAACGAATGGGAGTAAGGGCTGCTTCCGATCTCTGGCTGCGCTGAGATGTTCTATAGAACAGCTACCACCGACTGATGAATCAATTGGTTACACGTGAGGTCAGAGTTTTGCGTATTCTGTGCATTCGGAGGAAGGAGGCACGAAAATGTCGAAGAATGGCGAGATAAAATCTGAAGGTCAGAAATCGTTCGCAGCTTTCCGGAATGCTAAGGACGGCGGCGTTTCCACGGATAGGAAAAAGCTTCACGAAAGTCCCGAATACAAGCGTCAGGTATCTGCCCTCGCTGAACTCTCCAGGCAGATGGCCGCCAGGAAGTCTTAATCCATAGTCGCATGAGTTATTCCGGGCGGGTCGCTCGCACCTGGGAAGCGTTTCAAGGATGAATAGCACGACTTATGCATTGCTCATTCTTGCGGCAGGATACCTTCTTGCGCGTCGGAGCTTGATGTGGCGGCCCCACGTTTTCCGCAGTGATGGGCACGCTCTGTATTTTCTAGTAGTAATCGCCGCATTGGCGATGGCGGCATTTAGCGCGTTTACGGTGCACGAGGTATTCCTGGCACCTATTGCTGGCTCGTTCTTCCAGGGCTGCATTGCACGACTACTTAAGGCGTTCGGAAGCGATGCAGGCTCGAGCTCATTAGGTTCGGTGGCAGTTGCATCTGTTCCCTTGGCTATAGCCCTCGCCTGGGTATTAAACTTTCCCCTCATCTTATGCAAATCCTTACGGGTCGCGTTATTGATGCGGTTAAGCTGCCTAAGTGAGCTCGAGGAATTCCTTTGGGCCACGAGCCCGTAAACTTCCTGTGATGCTCACGATGGCCTCCGGAAAGGTGTACGTCGGCTACGCGATTGACACCTCAACCAACCGCGGCGAGCGTGAATGGGTTCGAATTGAACCATTTCTATCAGGCTATCGAACTGAGAGGCACCAATTCGAACCAGTCACCGACTACTCGTGGTTGCACGCCGGGTCGGCTGACCCAGATCAGCGCCCTATCGAGGATTTCGACATCCTGCTTCCTGCGGAAGAGATCCGGTCGGTGCACGCATTCGATATGCCAACTTACTTGTTGAAGTTCAAGCAGAGCGAGGTGTTCGAAGGGCCGCTAATGCCACTGCGCGACAGGAGGGATGTTCAGGCCGGCCCAAGCAAAGCTGAGTGCTTTTACTTTGCTTATGCGTTCTTGGTGTTTGCCGTTCCGGCTTTCTCGTTGTTTGGAGGCGCATGGGGTCTCATCCTCGTACTTATTGGGGTATTGATCACTGGTTGGGCGGCTTCACTGGACGAAATTTCTGCTACTGAAATGGCTGATTGACTCGACTGCCGTCCAAACTCCACGGCCGGACCTGGAGTGCTCCGTGCAAAAGATCGGCCTGCCGACAAATCCTAAAACTTACGAGTCGTAGGCGCGTTCCAAGGAAGGGCCTTCTGAGCACCGTGCTTGATCATCGTCGGAAAAACGATCAGCGCTCTCTGAAACAGATGTCCAGTCGCAGGAGCGACTGCAGCGCTTCGAATTCCAATCGGGCGAATCCCAGCCGGAGGGCTTGAAGCCACGGCAATTGCCAAATTCCGGAGCATTGTGATTCCCATAGTTGGTACGCTGCAATTCTCATAGTTGGTGCAGCGACATCGCGGCCTTCGGCGCCACGGGATGGTCGGCAGGCATCACACAACTCTGCAGATTCGGACAGGTGCCGGCCCGGCCTTGATGAAGCGTGGCCGAGACCGCGCACTGGCTGGCTACCGGTTGCCGATGCAAGGCGAGGCGCCGGCGAGACGCTGCCTAAAGCATTGCGACTACAGCCGCCGCTCAAGCCTGGACCCTGGTCCAGCTGATGGCCTGGTCTTGCCGTAAGCATCCAGGCGCGGCACCGTGCCACAGAGCCTTGGACGCACGCCACAGGCATCATGTCCGTGCGGCCGTCCGCCGCCAGGGGATCCATGCGCACTCGCAACCGCCCATATCAGCGTATCTTCGTCTGGCTCGCCTTCGTGGCGATGGGCCTGGCGTCGCTGATGCCTGTGGTTTCGCAGCTGAACATGGCGCACGCCATGCCGGCAGCCAAAGTCATGCAGGGCATCGGTGGCATGCCCGACATGGGCCCGGATTGCTCCGGCCACATGGCTCACGCGATCGTTCCCGCGGCCCAAGCCCCGACTCATCCCAACCAGCACGTTGCTGCGCCACTGGACGCCTGCGGCTACTGCAGCTTCCTGGCTCACTTTGCCGGGATGCCGCCGCTGCCCGTCATGGTCATGCGTCCGCCGCTGCCTGCCGCCGAGACACCGCTCGCTGCCTTCTCCACCCGCGCGCGCATGGCGCCGTGGCTGCTCGACGCCGCGCCCCGGGGCCCACCCAATCAGGCCTGACCCGCTTCGCTCCGGCCTAGATGGCCGGCGTTCTCACGTCAGGACCTATTTATGAATTCGCATCCTCGCGCGGCTTGCCCGTGCGCATCCGCTCGCCTTCAAGGCTGGGCGCGTCGCCCTTTGCCCTTTGTTTTCGCCTTCGCGTTCCCCGCCTTTGCGGGAGCCACAGCTGTGCCATCCATGGATGCCGAAACGCCAGCCGTGCAAGCCTCGGCGGGGAAACCGTTGACGATAGCCTCAGCCCAATCCATCGCCGGAAAGCCCAGCTGGACCAGCTCGCCGGTGGTGGTGACGGCCAACGCCGATAGCTACGCCGCGCCTAATACCAGTGCAGCCACCCGCACGGATACCCCGATCATCGAGGTACCGCAGTCCGTACAGGTGCTTACCCGATCACTGCTCGACGAGCAGGACCGCCGTACCCTCGGCGAGGCCCTGGTCAATGTCTCGGGTGTGACGCCCACGCGTTCGGATGAAGTCCTGTTTATCCCCCCGATCGTGCGCGGCTTCCCGGCCGAGGTTTACGTGGATGGCCTGGCGCTCTTCGCGGGCAACCAGCAGGCCTACGACCCCAACGGGCTGGTGGGCGTCGCGCGAATCGAGGTGCTCAAGGGGCCAAGTGCCACGCTGTACGGTGGCGGCCTCGGCTCCCCACTCGGCGGCGTCATCAACCTCACCACCGAGCGCCCTGACGATGCGTTGGGCGGCTATGTGGGCCTGCGCGCAGGCAGCTTCTCGACGTGGAGTCCCTCGGCGGACATCAATGTGCCGCTGGCACCGGGCATCGCCGCGCGCATCGCCGCCGACTACCAGAGCAACGACAGCTGGATCGACAGGGTCCACGGCAATCGCCGCTCCGTGCAGCCCGGGCTCGCGTTCCAGATCGACGATGCTACTGACCTTCTGCTCCAGGGCCAATTCAATCGCCGCAATAGCCTCGAATACTCCGGCTTACCGGCCGATGAGGCGCTGGCCGGCCGGCTCGACCGCTGGGCCTTGCCCGGCTCGCCGATCGACCAGCCCCTGACCGAGATCGATAGCCGCATGGGCACGGCCACCCTGCGGCACACTTTCTCCGATAACGTGAAGCTGACCGTCATCGGACGGTATTACCGGAGCACGGTCGACGAGAGCGGAAGCTTCGTCTATCCAGGCCTGGTCCCGTCCGACGCCATGCCTCCGGTCTATGACGTGTTCCCCATCACGATGGCGACGCGGACCCGGGAAACCACCTTTGATGCCAATCTGGCCGCCAAGACCGAGATGCTTGGAGGAACCCACGAATGGCTAGGCGGGGTCAGCTATGACCGGACCCGCTTTTACAGCGCCATGGGTTTGTTCGTCAGCGATAGCCCGTCGGGCACCATCAACCTCGCCGACCCGAGCTACAACCTGAGGTACACCGCCCAGACGCCGGTGAATTCGTACACCGATGATCGATATGAGACCACCGCGGCGTATGTGCAGGATCAGGCCACCTACGGCCCGCTGCACGTGACCGCCGGCGCGAGACTGACTTCGCTGAAATTCGTCGAGCACAGCGATTTCGGCGTTGCCAACGACTCGACGTACAGGCACGTCTCCCCGCGCCTTGGCGCGACGGTTGACATTGTGAGCGGTATCGCTTTGTTCGCCGATTATGCGACGTCTTTCCGCGCGCCCTTTGGCTTCATCGGGCGGCAGGCGCCGAAGCCGGAAACCTCGCGCAACATCGAGGGTGGTCTCAAGCTGGCCGTCCCCGAAACGCACGTCTCCGGCACGCTTGCGCTATTTCGCCAGACTCACCAGAACGTGGTCACCTCCGATCCCGACAACGTCGGCTTCTACCTCCAGAGTGGCCGTCAGCGGGCACGGGGCGCAGAAGCCGACGTCGTGTGGGAGCCGACGCCCGCCTTCTCGCTCCTGGCCAACTACGCATTTACGCAGACCCGCGACGACGGCGTCGCACCCGATGACACGCTCGCGCGGGTGCCCACGCGTAGCGGCCGGATCGCCGCGCGCTACCGAATCCTCAACGGGCCTGCCAAGGGGCTTTCCTTCGGGGCAGGCATGACTGCCTTCAGCGCGCGCGAACTGACGCTGCCCAACACCATTTCGGTGCCCGGCTATGGGGTCATTGATGCGCAGGCGGCCTATGAGATCGGGCGATTCACGCTCGGTGTCTCAGTGAGTAACCTGGCTGGTCGTCGAACCTGGGACCCCTACTCGTACATGGGCTACCCGGTCGTGGCGCCAAGCCAGGAGCGATCCGGGTATGTCACCCTCAAGGTGAGGCTCTGATCATGGCTATGTTCGCGAAGCATGTTGCGGCCATGGCGGGCCTAGCGCTGGTGGCAGCGGGGATGCCGATCGCGGTGGCCGCCCAGGCGGATAGGGGTGGCACGATCATTCCCCTGTACGCGAGGGGTGCCGTTGGTTCGCTCGGCGTTCCGGAAAGCCGTGATCGCATGGGCGATTCGGGCGAGACGATGATCTTCAACGTCAGCGATCCCACGCTTGAATTGTTCCGCCCCACGCCCGGGCGCGCCAATGGCACCGCCGTGATCATCGCGCCTGGTGGCGGGTTCGTCGGGCTGGCCTACGAGCACGCCGGCACGGCCATCGCGCGGCAGCTGGCCCAGCGCGGCGTCACCGCGCTGGTGCTGAAATACCGCACGATCCGTAGTCCGGATACGGCGATGCACATGCCCGAAGTCCACATGACGGAGATGGACGAGATCATGGCCCGTGCAAAGAGTGGCACACCCGTAGAGATGCCACGCTTCGCCGGGGAGCCGCACGCGGTGGAAGATGGTATGCGCGCCATGATGATCGTGCGTGGCCATGCTGCGGAATGGGGCATCGATGCGCGGCGGGTCGGTGTCATCGGCTTCTCGTCCGGCGCCTTTCTTGCCGCAGACCTTGCCATTGGCGACAAGGCGACCCGTCCGGATTTCGTCGGCCTGATCTATGGCGGGCTCCGCACGCCCGTGCCGGGCGATGCGCCCCCTGCCTTCATCGCAGCGGCGGCGGACGATGAATATGTGCCGGCCGACGGAGTGCAACTATTCACGGCGTGGCGAAAGGCTGGTGTCCCTGCCGAACTCCACATCTATGAGCGGGGCGGACACGGCTTTGACCTCACGCCGAAAGGGGTGACAAGCGACCACTGGTTCGACGAACTGGTCTGGTGGATGCAGTCACGCGGCCTCATGAAGGCGGCCGTCGATCACGCCCCTACGACGGGGGTGACGCCATGAATCGCTCATCCCGGTCACGGCTCAACGCACTTGCCTGGGCCCCGGTGCTCCTGCTCGCCCTGAACTCGGCTCACGCGCAGACCAGTCTGAAGCTGCGGCGCCCGCAGCCCAGTGCAGCTGCCTCAACTATGGGAATCCGTCCAGTCGGGCTCTGACGTTCCGATTGCGCCGCTCTCGGGTGCGCCCTACATTGGTGCAATGAATGCACCCACCTCGCTCGACCTCACAACGCTCATGGGCACGGGTTTGGCCGTGGTGGACGGGGCGTTGCGGGTGGTCTGGCTGAATCCTGCGTTGGGGGAGATTCTCGATGTGGGGCCGCGTACGGCCCTGGGGCAGGAGGTCAGTGGGTTGATGCGGGAGCCTTCGTTGCCTGGGCAACTGGGGCGGGCGCTGGCGGAGCAGCGGGCGTTTCATTTGCGCAACGTCACGCTGGGGATCACACGGGGGCGGGAGTTGGTGGCCGATCTGGCGGTGCAGCCGTTGGACAACGGGCTTCTGTTGCTGGAGCTGCATCCCCTGGCGGCGGGGTTGGATGCGGCGTCAACGCCGTTGTCGGCCACGCTGCGGGGCTTTGCACATGAAGTGAAGAATCCGCTGGCGGGTTTGCGCGGAGCTGCGCAGTTGTTGCAGCGGCGCGTTGTCGAAGCGGATCTGAAGCAGCTCGCTGCGATGGTCATTGCGGAGGCTGACCGGCTTGCTGCATTGGCCGACGGTCTGCTGCGGCACGGTGGCGCGGCGCGGATTGAAGCGGTGAATGTGCACGAGCTGCTGGAGCGTCTTGAGGCGCTGGTGGAGGCGCAGCCGGATGCGCCGCGTATTCGGCATGACTTTGATCCGAGTCTTCCTGATTCGCTGGGCGATCCCGACCGCCTGTTGCAGGTACTGCTGAATCTGGCGCGTAACGCGACGGAGGCAGGTGCAGCGTCGATTCTTCTGCGCACGCGTGTGGAGCATGGTGCGCGCCTTGGCGAGCGCACGGTGCGCAGCGCCTTGCGTATTGATGTCGTGGACGATGGTCCGGGCGTGCCGGACGCATTGCGCGACACGTTGTTTCAACCGTTGGTATCGGGCCGGCCCGATGGCACGGGGCTTGGCCTGGCGCTGTCCCGCGAAATTGCGCGTGAGCATGGCGGTGAGCTGCGCTTTACCAGTCGCCCGGGCGAGACCGTGTTCTCGCTATTCCTTCCCATGGAGCGTCACCATGACTGATATCTGGATCGCCGACGATGATCGCGGCGTGCGCTTCGTGCTGGCCGAAGCGCTGCGCGATGCAGGTCATGGCGTGCGGGAGTTTGGCTCGGCGGACGCGGTGCGTGCTGCGCTTGATGAAGATCGCCCCGCGTTGCTGCTGACAGATGTGCGGATGCCTGGCGAAGATGGTCTGCGTTTGCTGGAAGACCTGAACGCGCGCGGCATTGGCCCTGTAATCGTCATGAGCGCGTTCACCGACGTGGCCACAACGGCGGCTGCGTATCGGGCGGGTGCGGCGGATTACATCGCCAAGCCATTTGACCTCGATCAGGCGGTGGAAGCGGTGGAGCGCGCACTCGCCAGTGTGGTGACGACAGATATCGCACCCGCGCCCGAGCCTGATGCGCATGCGTTGCTGGGCGAAAGCCCCGCGATGCGCGAAGTATTCCGGCTCATTGGTCGCGTTGCGGCGAGTGATCTGAATGTGTTGATCACCGGCGAAACCGGAACGGGCAAAGAGCTTGTGGCGCGTGCTCTGCACGAAGAGAGTGCGCGCCACGGTCACCCGTACGTCGCATTGAATACAGCCGCCATTCCGTCTGAGTTGCTTGAGAGCGAACTGTTCGGACACGAGGCGGGCGCTTTCACGGGAGCAACGCGCCGACATGCTGGTCGCTTCGAGCAGGCCAACGGCGGCACGCTGTTCCTCGATGAAATCGGCGACATGCCGATTGCCTTGCAGACGCGCCTGCTACGTGTTCTGGCCGGTGGCGAGTTCTATCGTGTGGGCGGGCGCGAGTTGATGCGCGGCAACGTGCGCATCATCGCTGCCACGCATCAGGATCTGGATGCGCGCGTGGCAAGTGGTCTTTTCCGCGCGGATTTGAAGCATCGTCTGGACGTGGTGCGCATCGCGCTTCCATCATTGCGCGAGCGGCGTGCGGATATTCCACTGCTTGCGAAACACTTCCTCGCGACGGCTGCTGTCGAGCTTAAGCTACCGCCGAAGCGCTTCTCGCGTGGCGCAATGAAGTTGATGGAGCAGCGCGACTATCCGGGCAACGTTCGCGAACTGGAAAATCTTTGCCGCCGGCTAGCAGTGATTGCGCCCGGGCAGGAAATCCTGGCAGCGGATCTTGGCGATGTGTCGGCGAGCAGCACGCGTGATGCTGATTGGACAGATGCACTGCGCCGCTGGGCTGAAGAGGCGTTGGCACGCGGCGACGAAGACGTTCATGCGCACGCGCGCGATGCACTGGATCGCACCCTGCTTCAGGCCGCGCTGATCGCCAATGACGGTCACCGCCAGCATGCGGCGGCGGCACTCGGCGTGGGCCGCAACACGCTTACCCGAAAGCTTGGCGCCTCGCGCAAGCGTCGCACTTCGACATGAGAACCGCCCCGTGACCATGGCCTGGCTTCTCCGTATCTATTGACACGCCGCGTCGCTGGCTGAACATTGCTCGTCGCCGGAACGAAGCCCGGCTCCGCATGTTGTTTCAGAACACTTCATGCCCACAGGGGATTGAGAGGTGCGCTGTGAATGCCGTCGATGACAATACGTTTGATTCCATCGTGGACACTGACCATCCGGTTCTGGTTGTGTTCGGCAACAAGAACAATAGTTCGTGTACGAGCATGCTCTCGCAGATAGATGGGATCAGATCCGATTACTCGAATATCACCTTCAATTTTTGTGATGCGGCAGAGGATGTTTCCTACGACTATTACATCGGCGTTTATGCCAGCTCTTTAAGCCTGGTGATGTTCAAGGGTGGTAAGAATGTCGATTGACGCGAAGTAAATAGCTCTGACGCTGGGGTTCTCGATTGTGTGAAATCGTTATGCGGCAAGTGGAATCAGCCGCCCTGATGCCAGGGCTCCCGTCGCGTTGCATCATCGTCTGTCGATTTGAGGGGCTATCGCGACATGAAGAGCGAACTTCCGGCTAAGCCCCTTTTTTCTGTTGTGATTCCCACGTTCAATCGGCCCGACATGCTCGTGAGGGCGATAACGAGCGTGATGAGCCAGACTTGTGATGACTTCGAAATCATCGTTGTGGATGATGGTTCGGATGTGGATGTGCGTGTCGCTGACCACGCAGGCTGGGGAAAGAAGGTCATCGTGATCCGCAGCCAGTGCAATATGGGCGTGGCACACGCAAGAAATACAGGCATTCGCCAGGCGCGCGGCACATACGTATCATTTCTGGATGACGATGACGAGTTTGCTACTGATTTTCTTGAAAAAACCGCAGCAGCTCTTGCTTATACGCCGACGTCGATTGGTTTCAGCTGGACCCATGTGGCGTACGTTTGCTACTCGCGATTTGGTGGGCTGACGCGACGAAGGGAATTCGCGGGCCGATATGCCGACGACGAAGATCTTCTTTGTGATGCAGCATTCATCGGAACGGGTTTCGGTGTCACGATAAAGAGGGCATGTTTTGAACGTGTTGGCTGCTTTGACGCTTCACTGCAATTCGTCGAGGACACGGATTTTTTCGTGCGTTTGCTCGCGGCCGGCTTCCGCCCGGTGCTCGTGGATACCTTTGGCGTGCGCGTGCACAATCATCACATGCGCCGTCTTACAGCGCCCGAGCACTATCCTCAGCGGTTGATTGAATGCGACCTTCTGATGAAACGTCATGAGGTCTTCATCAATAACCACCCGCGCGTACTGGCGAGGTTTTCCGAGTCAACGGAGTTGATTCGTCGGAGGATGGCGAGGCGTTTGGAGCAGGGGCGTTGATTGCATCGATAGCGCACTGGCGATGCCCTCATCGAGTACACGCTGCCCCAGGTAGTGTTGCTCACTAACCTGCGGCGCTCTCCTGCGGAACAAACGATAGTCATGAGCACGATGCGTAAGCGCGCATCTCACCGGAATAAGCCCAACGATGGGCGTCTGGCCGCGGCAGGCATCCTGTGTGCCATGCATCTATTGACACTCGTGGCCACCCGCCGAACATTAGTAGCCGCAGGATCGCGACATCATTCCGCTTTTTGGACGGAAATTCAGAGCATCACCCATCGGTGAGGAGTGTGTCGTGGACACTGTTAACGACAGCAATTTTGATGCGACGCTGAATTCAAATCATATCGTGCTGGTGGTCTTCGGCGACCAATACAACAATTTCTGTACGAGGCTGGTGTCGGGTATCGACAGCAGCGCCAACCAATACCCGAACCTGGCCTTCAGATTTTGCGATATGGATGAGGCGATTGCATCTGATTACTACACAACCGTGTACTCGAACGACGCGGCAATCGTGATATTCAAGGATGGCGCCGACGTTGACGATATTGACGTGGATGCCACCGCAGCCGACAGCCTGTATGACGTGGCGGATTTGTGTGCGAAATGGAATTCATCGAGCTGACGTGTCACGTCGGCATGTCCTCGGTGGCCCGGAGTAGGGCCCCGGCGTGAGCGCCTGAAGGGCACACGGGCGTCCTCTCTGTGTGGCGGTGGAGCAACCGGGCCGACTTTTCGAGACTCTGAGGATATGCATAATCATTGTCCAGATCGTCCGGTTTTCTCCATTATCATCCCCACGCTCAATCGCCCCGACATGCTCCGGCGCGCTTTGCGAAGCGTGATGAACCAGACGTACCAGGCGTTCGAGGTCATTGTTGTGGACGACGGCTCTGAGCTTGAACTACGCGCCGCTGACCTGATCGACCCGGGCTGGCGGCAGAAGGTCACTATCGTCAGGAATGAGCGCAGTCTCGGTGCGGCGGCGGCCCGGAACAGGGGAATTCGTGCGGCATGCGGCGAGTACGTATCCTTTCTTGATGACGACGATGAGTTCTTTCCCGATTTCCTCGAAAAAACAGCCATGGTCCTTTCGGGCACGCCAGAATCCATCGGATTCAGCTGGACCAATGTGAAGTTCATTAACGACGCGGGGTCGCGTTCTGTCATGCGTGGAAAGGAGTTCCGGGAAGACTATGCAAGCGACGAGGAGCTTGTTTTCGAGGCGACGTCCATCGGCACGGGCTTCGGCGTCACGGTCAAAAGGGCGTGTTTTGCAAAAGTCGGCTATTTCGATCCCTCGCTTCGATTTGTCGAGGACACCGAGTTCTTCATACGTCTGCTCGCCAGCGGGCTACGCCCGGTTCTGGTAAAGACGTTCGGGGTTTGCATTCACAACCATGACCTGGACCGTCTTACCTCGACGGAAAAGTATCCTCAACGGTTGGTCGAATGTGACTTGCTTATGGAGAAGCACGAAGACTTTTTGAACCGCCATCAGCGCGTGCTGGCCCGCTTGTCGATGGTCAAGACGGCCATCCATCGCCGGATAGTAAGGACCCGGCAACGGGAGGCTGTTCGGCAGAGGTGGGGCACCGGCTGAGGGAGAGATGTCGTGGGGCCGCCCGGCTCTGGGCGCCAGGAGATACACTTCATCGCATGCGGTTTGCCTCGTTGTGTCCATCCCCTCGGGTGCGCCGCTGGGATGCGGTCGCAGCGCTCGCGCCTGCCGCCCTGCCTTTCCCTGAAAAACAGGTGCGCCGTGGAAGCGGCGCGCCACGCGGAGTGAACCGATCGTCATGAACACCATTCACATCCGTCGGGCCGAAGTGCTCGACGCAGCGCACATCGCCCGCTGGAACGCCGCGATGGCGTGGGAAACGGAAGAAAAACGTCTCGATGACGACGTGCTGGCGCGCGGTGTGGCCGCGATCTTTGATGAGCCGCGGCGAGGCTTCTATCTGATCGCGGAACTGGACGGCGTGCCGGTCGGTTGCCTGATGGTGACTTACGAGTGGAGCGACTGGCGCAATGGCGACTTCTGGTGGATTCAAAGTGTTTACGTCGTACCCGAGGCACGTCGCGCCGGTGTGTTCCGGGAGATGTATGTGCACGTGAAGTCGATGGCCGATGGTGCCGGTGCGGTGGGTATTCGCCTGTACGTTGAGACGGAAAACGAACGCGCCCAGGCTACCTATGCGGGCCTGGGGATGGAGCGTTGCCATTACTACATGTACGAGGCGATGCTTTAGGCGTCACGTCGGAGCAACGGGGTTGCCCGTGTCGATGGCGGCGATACGGGCCTCGAAGTCCTTCGCGGATACCGCCTTGCCGAAAAGAAAGCCCTGCATTTGCGGGCACCCGGCTTCGCCGAGCAGCGTGGCTTGCTCCATGGTTTCCACGCCTTCGGCCAGCACCTGTTTGTTGAGGCTTTGTGCCATGGCGATGATGGCGCTGGTGATGGCGGCGCTGTCGGGGTCCAATGCGATGTCGCGAATGAAGGCGCGGTCGATCTTCAGGGTGTCGATGGGAAACTGCTTCAGGTACGACAGGCTGCAATAGCCTGTGCCGAAGTCGTCCAGGCTGAGTACGACGCCCAGCTCCTTGATGCGTCGGAGCAAATGGGCGATATGGTCGCCGCCTTCCATCACCATGCGTTCGGTGAGTTCCAGCTCCAGCAGGGTGGGTGGCAGGCCGCTTTCTTCCAGCGCATCACGCAAGGTTTCGTAGAAGCGGGTTTGCTGAAATTGCAGGGGTGATACGTTGACCGACACCGAGATGGGCCGGTAAGTCCGTGCCCATGCTTCCGTTTGCCTGCATGCCTCGCGCAGTGCCCATTCGCCAATGGGGATGATGAGTCCGCAATCTTCGGCGACCGGGATGAATTGCTCTGGCGTATAGATGTCCACGCCATCCACCTGCCAGCGCAGGAGCGCTTCGGCGCCCACAATGCTGCCAAGGCGTATGTCGATCTTCGGCTGGTAGTGCAGGCACAGTTCGTTTCGTGCGAGTGCCTTGCGCAAGTCCACTTCGATGCGTACGCGCGCAGCGTTGCGCTCGTTCATGGCAGCGTTGAAGAACCGGAAGCCGTTGCGTCCCTGCATCTTCGCTTCATACATCGCCGTGTCGGCGTTGCGCAGCAGCGACTCCGCGTCGCTGGCGTCGTCGGGAAACAGGCTGATGCCGATGCTGAAACTGATGGCCAGCTCGGAGCCTTCCACGGCCACCGCCTGGCTGCACACCTCCAGTACCTTTTCCGCCACCGCAGATGCGTCGCGCTGCGATTCAATATGGGGCAGAAGTACCACGAACTCATCGCCGCCCAGGCGACTGACGGTGTCTTCCCCGCGTACGCTCATGCGGATGCGTCGCGCCACTTCCTGAAGCATGGCGTCGCCTGCGGCGTGGCCCAGGCTGTCGTTGATCTGCTTGAAGTGGTCGATATCCACGAACAGCACCGCGGCGCGCTGGACACGACGTCTGGCCACGGTCACGGCAAGCTCGATGCGTGATTGCAAAAGTGCGCGATTGGGCAGGCCGGTCAGTGTGTCGTGGTGCGCCAGATGCGCCATTTTCAGGGCAAGTGCGCGGGTTTCGCTCACGTCATGAAACACCACGACACCACCTACCACGTTGCCTGCGTGGTCGTGAATGGGGGCGGCGGAATCTTCAATCGGGCTGTCGAATCCGTTGCGATGGACCAGGATGGCATCCGTGGTCAGGCCCACAATGGCATTTTTTGCGACTGCCGCGAGCAACGGATTGGGAATCGGCTGCCGCGTCAGTGGATCGCGCAGATGGAAGATCTCATCCATCGGCCGACCGACGGCTTCGTGGCTGGGCCACCCCGTCATCGCTTCGGCAATGGGATTGAGCGAGGTCACGATCATGTGCGGGTCGGTGGTGATGACCGCATCGCCGATGGATTTCAGGGTGACTTCCGCCAGTTCGCGCTCGCGGAACAGGGCGTCTTCAAAGGCCTTGCGTGCGGTGATGTCCTGCAACTGGGAGACGAAATACAGTGGCTGATGATTTTCATCGCGCACCAGTGACACGCTGAGCAGCGAATGCACCACGTGACCATCGCGATGGATGTAGCGCTTTTCCATGTGGAATGACGGGATCTCGCCGTCCAGCAACTTCTTCACCTGCGCCAGGTCTGCCGCGAGGTCGTCCGGATGGGTGATGTCCTGGAATGCGGAGGACAGCAATTCGTCGGTGCTGTAGCCCAGCATGTCGCAGACGGCGCTGTTGACCTGGAGCCAGCGGCCATCCGGTCGCACCAGTGCCATGCCGATGGCCGCATATTGGAATGCCTGCGAGAAACGCTTTTCGCTTTCGAGCAGGCGCATTTCCAGATGGCGGCGCTCGGTGATGTCGGCCACCGCGATGATGACGCCGCGCACGGTGCCGTCGGGTGCAAAGTCGGGGTTGAACGTGGCCTGCGCGTAGCGGATGTTGTCGCCGCTGCCGAGCTCCCGATCAGACACGACTTGCTCACCGCCCAGTGCGGCGATCAGCCACGGCTCGATATCCGTGTACAGGTCGGGGGCCATCACGTCGGACAACCGTGCGCCTACGGCGGAGACGGCATCCACGCCCATCCATTCAAAGTAGCGGGCATTGGCGTACTGGTAGCGGAGTGTGGCGTCGACATACGCGGCCAGCGCAGGGGCGCGCGCCAGAACGTAGGCAGGCCAGCCTTCTTCGGGCTCGGGGTAGATGTCGGCCGGGTCGCGCATGAGTGAGCCATCGGGGCGATGGCCCACTCTAATCGGTGGCGGGGCGGTCGTATATCCATACAAACCGGCCACGCGTGAAGGCGTGGCGCGCCTTCAGTGCAGGGCGGGCGCCGGAGCCGTGAGCGTCGCGTTGTCATCCAGCAGAACGCGGCCAAGCGCGTGAACATCGGTGTCGCAATCGTACCGGGTGGCCAGGGCGTCCAGCATGGGGCCAAGCGCATCCGGTGCCAGCGGGTAGCCGTGAGCCAGGACGTTGGGGCGGCCCGGGGCAGGCTGCGCCACGGTGATGGCCACGATGCCCAGGCCCGCGGCCTCATGGGCGAACAGCTGCGGACGGGGAAGCGAGGCGTCAGCCTCGGCCAGCGCTTCGATCAGATAGCCCGCCGTCTGGGCCGGGGCGCCTTCCAGATGCAGCGGTACATGGTGGGCTGCCAGAAGGGCGGCGTACTGACGCAACTCGAACAGGGTGCCTGCGAATTCGTGGTCGGGGCGCTCGCGACGGGCGCCGGAGGCGGCGAACCAGGTGGCCGGGCCGGGGATGCCTATGCGGCCTTCCGCGTAACGCAGGGGCAGGCCGCGTGAGCCCAGCGCCGTTTCCTCCCGATACGGCGTGAGCAGCGCGGCTTCCAGCACCGTCCACAGGGGCGCGAGGTTCACATGCTCGTACTGCACGCACGTCAGCGCCAACAGGTCGTCGCGGCTTAGATAGCGCGCGTGCTCCAGGCGGACACCGAGGGTGCGCATGATGAAGTCGGCGGTGGCCGCACCGGCTTCGCCGCGGCCTACCAGCTCGATTTCCATGCGTTCAGTCAGCGATTCGGCAAGATCCGCCGGTGCCAGCAGCATCCAGGGCATCAGACGCATGGGGCCGTCGGCATACATCGCGTCGGGAACCAGCGGTTGTGCCGGCATGTGGCCTTCGTGGGTGCCAAATGAGACAACGCCGCCCGCGGTAGTGACGCGGGGGACGCGCCGGGCCAGTTCTTCCAGCGTGGCGTACACGGGGAACCCGGGGCGCAGCAGCTCCACGCCATCAAACAGGGCGCCGGCCAGGGCAAAGCGGGATGCTTCCACGCCGGGCAGCAGGGCCCGCAGGTCATCGGCGATCAGGGCGCCCAGCGTCTGGGCTTCGTCGCGGGTCAATTCCAGTCGCGAGGGCCGTTCGCCCTCCGCCAGTTCCAGCGCCAGTACGGCGGGGCAGGCAATCAGGGGCTGGTTCACGAAGGGCAATCCGAACGGTAAAGGAACGTAAGTCTAGCATCCGGCCAATCAGGGCTTTCGCCACGGGGTGATGCGGGTTAGCCTTGCTGACACGCGTTCGTCGGCGATCTTCGCCGTCTGCGCTCCTTTTGGCCGGTATCGGCTCTCCCTTGGTTTCGGATTGTCCTTGAGCATGGAAAAGACGCAAAAGCGTGTAGGTGTGGTCGGCGGCGTCCGCATCCCTTTCTGTCGCAACAACACGGCTTACGCCGACGTCGGCAACTTCGGCATGTCGGTCAAGGTGCTGGGATCGCTGGTCGAGAAGTTCGGGCTGCACGGCGTGGAACTGGGCGAAGTCGCCATGGGCGCCGTCATCAAGCATTCCTCGGAGTGGAACCTCGCCCGTGAAGCCCTGCTGTCGTCGGGCCTGGCGCCCACCACGCCGGGCATCACCACCGCGCGCGCCTGCGGCACCTCGCTGGACAACGCGATCATCATTGCCAACAAGATCGCCACGGGGCAGATCGACGCGGGCATCGCCGGCGGCTCGGACACCACCAGTGACGTGCCCATCGTGTATGGCCAGCGCCTGCGCAAGCGCCTCCTGGCGATGAACCGCGCCAAGACATTCAAAGAGAAGTTCACGGCCGCCACGCGGGGCTTCTCGTTCAAGGAACTGAAGCCCTCGTTCCCGGGCGTGGCCGAGCCACGCACGGGCAAGTCCATGGGTGACCACTGCGAAATGATGGCAAAGCAGTGGCACATTTCCCGTCAGGCGCAGGACCAGCTGGCGATGGAAAGCCACCACAAGCTGGGTGCCGCGTATGACTCGGGCTTCTTCGATGATCTGGTGGTGCCGTTCCGTGGCCTGAAGCGCGATGGCTTCCTGCGTCCGGATTCCACGATGGAAAAGCTGGCTTCGCTGAAGCCGGCCTTCGACAAGACCTCGGGGCAGGGCACGCTGACTGCCGGCAACTCCACGGGCCTGTCCGATGGTGCCGCCGCCGTGCTGCTGGCCAGCGATGAGTGGGCTGCCGAGCGCGGTCTTACCATCCAGGCGTACCTCACCCACGCCCAGGTATCGGCGGTGGACTTCGTGCATGGCGAGGGCTTGCTGATGGCGCCGACGGTCGCCGTGCCGCGCATGTTGAAGCAGGCGGGCCTCACCTTGCAGGATTTCGACTTCTACGAGATCCACGAAGCCTTCGCGGCGCAGGTGCTCTGCACATTGCGTGCATGGGAGTCGGCAGATTATTGCCGCGACCGCCTTGGTCTGGATGCCCCTCTGGGCAGCATCGACCCGGCAAAGCTCAATGTGCTCGGCTCCAGTCTCGCCACGGGTCACCCGTTTGCGGCGACAGGTGCGCGCATTGTGGCCACGCTGGCCAAGATGCTGGAACAGAAGGGCTCCGGCCGTGGTCTCATTTCCATCTGCACGGCAGGTGGCATGGGTGTGACCGCCATTCTCGAACGCCCGTAACACCGGCTTGTCGAATCGGCGCCTCACGCGTTCGCGCGTGGGGCGTCTTTGTTTACAGAGGTTTTTGATGGTTTCCATGCGCAGTACCACGGCCCTCAGCCTGATGGCACTGATCGTCGGCATTGCCGGCACCACCTGGCTCACGGCGCTGACGTATGATCGCGGGCCGCTGGCGCGCCGCGCCGTGGGCACGCTTCCGTCGCGTCCCGCCATGGACGTGGCCACGGCCATGCGTCCCATCCCCCGGGATGAGGTGGCGACCGTCGATGCCAGTGTTTCGCAGCCGCGCCGCGTGGAGCCGCCTGCTCCGGCGCTGGTGCCGGTGTACATGCCGTCGCCCCGCTACCCGATGTCAGCGTTGCGCGCTCAGCGCGAAGGCAAGGTGGTGCTCAGCGTGACGGTGACGCCGCACGGTGATGTGTCCAACGTGGCTGTCGGTCGATCCAGTGGCGATGTGGAACTGGATCGGGCGGCGCAGCAGGCCGTTCGCACCTGGCGATTCGCGCAGGTGGAGCATCGGTTCACGTCGTATACGGCCGAATTGCCGGTACGGTTCGAGCTGACTCGGGGCCTCTGAGGCCCCCAGTCGTCCGTCAGAGAATGCCTGCGGCGGACGAGCCGAAGGCGGTAATCATGCGGGTGTAGATCAGCTTCAGCGAGACGTCCACTTCCGGGAAGTCACCCACCGGCGTGTAGCACTCGAAGAACTTCTCGTCGGTCCAGCGCATCGGGATGCACCCCGGTTTCAGGTCGTAGCTGGTGGCGTAACGGAATGGCCACAGATCGAAGAAGGGCAGGCGTTCGGAAACATTGCCGATGGCTTCGTTGATCTGTGACAGCACTCCGAGGGTTTTTTCGCGCGGCCCGATGACCCAGGCGCGGTCAGGGCCGGTGTCCTGCATGATCGACTGGCGCAGCCGATCCGCGAAGCGCTTGTCGTAGATGATGACGCCCGACTCGGTGTTGTAGTGATCCGAACGCGGGTCGAAGTTGTGCGAGCCCACCATCGCGAACGTGTCGTCGATGACGATGGACTTGGCGTGCAAGCCGATGCGCACGCCTTCCGTCAGCAGTGGCGCCGGCCGGTTGCGGGCGCCACGACGCGACCGGCGACCCGCGGCCAGCAGGCCACTGCTCTCGCTGGGCGCGCTCAGCGTCTCTGTGCGGCGGTCGCGGCCGCCGCTTCCACTACCGCTGCCCATCGTGGCCAGATACGGCGGAGGCGCGCTTGCAGCGCCGTCAGCGGTGTCGCCATCGCTGCTGACCGGATGCGGCTTCATCTCGTAAATCTCGAACCCGTACGAGTCCAGGTAACGCTTGCGATGCTTGTACGACATCGCGTACACGGCGAAGGCGTCGGTGGAGGCCAGTGAGTTGGTGGACACGATGACGCGGGGCGGCTGAGCCCGGTCGTGAATGTCCTTGAACACTTTGCGCGCGGGCTTGCTCAACACCAGATACGGTGTTTGCAGCACGATTTCCGTCCTGGCATTGCGCATCAGGCCCATCAGGTGACGGGTGAGTGCGCGTGCCTCGCGAAGCTTGGGCTCTTCCGTTTTGCCGGGCAGGTCGGACTGATATTCCACGCGGTTCATACGCAGGGCATCGCGTGCGATGTGGGTGTCCAGCCAGTCTTTGTCGTCCGACTCCTGCAGCAGGCGGGTTACGCGTGCCGGGTTCTCGTAAATCGGGGGCGTCCAGCGTAACTGGCCCTCGTCGTCCGAGGTGATGGCGCGGTTGACGTCGCGCAGATGCGTCAGCGGCACCGAGCGCGGGTGTTCCCAGAACAGATTGAAGCTCGCGGCCATGCTCTGGGCAACCGGGCCGCCGACCATGACGTCGCGGTCGATGTAATCGAAGCTGCCGTCCCAGTCGAAGTAGCGATCTTCGTAGTTCCGGCCGCCGGTGATGCCCACCAGACTGTCCACCAGAAATAGCTTGTTGTGCATGCGCTGGTTGAATTTGTAGAAGCAGCACAGGATGCCCGCGGCAAATTCCAGCGGCGGGGTGCGCGCGCTTTGAAACGTGGGGTTGTACAGGCGGATCTGCATGTTGTCGCTGGCGCGTGCCAGCCTGGCCAGCAGGGTGGCATCGCGGAACGAGAACAGCTGGTCGGCGAGGATGCGCACCTGCACGCCGCGCCTTGCGGCCTTGATGAGTTCGTCCAGCACCAGATTGCCGGCGTCGTCCTGTTCCCAGATGTAGGTCTGCACGTCGATGGAGCGGCGGGCGGCGTGAATCAGGTTGACGCGGGCGGCCAGCGCGGTTTCGCCATCTTCCAGCAACACAGCCAGATGCACGGGGCGTTCGGTGGTGGAGGCGGACACCGCTTCTTCGGCGCCGGCGATCAGCGGAGACGGTGTGGCGCAGTGGTCCGGCTGGTCGCAGGTCTGTTCGCGGTCCACGGTCTGGCCCACGACGACGTCCGCCCGATGGATTTGCGCGCGCGACAGCGAGCACCCTCCGAGAAGCGCGGCGGTGACAAGGACAAAAACAATAACGAGTTGTCGCATCGCCGCATGATAGGGGACAGCGAGGGCAATCAGGGAGTTGGATTCGTGACCGGCAACGTCACGACGATCACCATGCCGAGGTTGACGCGGTCGGACAGCGCGCCCCTGCGTCCCTGCATGCCGAAACGCGTGCGGTCGATGATGCCCTGAACCTGGATGGTGCACTCACGCATGGTCGCCGGGTCGCAGGGGCTTGCGATCAGGCGGAAGTCCACTTCGTGGGTGATGCCGCGAATGGTGAGGTTGCCGTGCAATGTGCCGCCATGGATCAGCGATTCCAGTGGCGTGGGTGCGGAGACGAAAAGAATTTGCGGGTAATGCACCGCATCGAAGAATTCGGGCGCCAGAACCCAGCGGCGCAGTCGCGCCGATTCCATGCGAATGCTTTCAGCGTCAATGACGGCGTTGACGATGGCGGTTTCTTTCGTGTGGTCGACCGAGACATCACCGCGGATGTTGTCGAACACGCCGGAGACGGTACTTACCCAGAGCAGTCGCACACCGAACTCGGCGTGTGACTTGTCCGGATCAATGCGCAGGTCGGCGGCGCATAGCGCCACCGACCACATCAGCAGAACCGCCGGGACGAGATGGCGGATGACCCGTTTCAAGGCGACCAGAACGCGTCCAGTGTGGCGACGCCGGGTTCGATCGAGCCTTTCTTGTGGATCGTTAGCCGGGCCAGGCCGCCGGGCGGCATGCCTCGGTAGTCTTCCGAGCGGCCGTCCACCAGCAGGGCGACGAGTTGTTCGATACCGGGGTTGTGACCCACCAGAACAACGCGGCCGACGCCATGGTGCTTGTCGAGCACGGCCATCAGGTCGCCGGGGGTGGCGTCATAAATATCGTCGACCAGTTCGGCCTCGCTGTGTGGGAGGGCGAGGATGGCGGTTTCGCGGGTGCGTGTGGCCGGGGAGCACAGCACGCGGTCAATCTGCACATGGTGTTTGACCAGCCAGTCATGGGCTGCGCGGGCTTCTTTCTTGCCGTGCTCGGTCAGTTTTCGCGAGCGGTCGTCTTTGCCCTCCGGGGGCTCGGCCTCGGCGTGACGCAACAGGATGAGTTCGTGCATGGTGTTGCCTCCTGCAAGCCGCGCGGGCGCGGCGGAATCGTGTCGCGCGGGTTCGGAGCATAGGCCTCAACCATGACGCTTTATCCAGCGCAGCAGTTTGGCCCAGTCCTCCTGATGTCCGCGCACCTGTTCGGAGTGATAGTCGAAGATGCCTTTACCGAGCCCTGTGAGCAAGACGTACGCCTGAGAATCGCGTAGTTCCGCAACCACAGGGAAGGGGGCGCGCTCCGCAAGCTCTGTCAGGGAATTCTGGCTGGCGTTCGTCCAGGGCTTCAGGCGGTTGCCTACCAGCCCGACGGGCAGCTTCCCGCGCTTGATGCGGCCGATGCCGCGCAGCATGTGGAGGAAGTCGAGTGTGGCCTCCAGATCGAAGCCGGATGGCAGCACGGGCACCAACAGGACGTCGGCTTTGTCGAGGTAAGGTTCCAGATCGCGCTCGGTGACGCCGGCAGGCGTATCGACGATGACGCGTTCGGTGTTGTCGGGCACGCGGTCGAACGCTTTGCGGCTGCCTTCGACGGCGGCCACGGATGGGCTGTTCTCAGGGCGTCTTCCGGCCCAGCGCAGGCTGGACTGCTGCCTGTCGGCATCCACGATGGCGGTGCGTTTGCCAGCCTGGGACCAATAGGAGGCCATCTGGGTCACCAGTGTGGACTTGCCACAACCACCCTTGCTGCTTGCTACCACCGTCGTGAGCATCGGCTGTCACCTTCCCCGAACGATGGTCCAAGGCTAACCCACCCGTGCGGCCGATGGCGAGGTGGAAACGACGCTGCGGCGTTATGGCCGCAGCGTCGCCAGGCGATCAGCTTTCTGCTTTGGCCGGTTCCCAGCCAGCAGGCGCTTCGGCAGGGATGCCGTACGCGCGAAGAGCGGAAAGGACCACGCTCATTTCGGTGCCACCCGTACGGGCGAGCGCCAGGAGCTTCTGTGCGGTGACCTTGTCGCCCTGGCCCTGCATGGTGAGCTGGGCAAAGCGCTGCATCTGCCACACGAGGTTCTGGCGAGCGACTCTGGCGCCCTGCTGCTGAGCGGCGTCGGTGGACAGCGTTTCACGCAAATGCAGGCCCAGCGAGCGGCCGAGCGGGCTGCTGCCCCATTCCAGTACCTTGGCCAGCTTCAGGCAGTCGGCCGTAACGCCGTCGTCGGACTTGTTGTCTTCACAGAAGCGCGCGGTGACCTGGAAGCCGGGCATGGGCTGAGCGGCGCCCAGGCCGTACACCAGCACCATCTGTACGCCAGCGGCGCCCGCGCCCTGCAACGGGCTGAAGGTGTCCGCAGGTGGGGGCAGCTGACTCACCGAATTGGCGAGCGCTTTCAGGCTGTTGCCCATGTAGTCATCGTAGAGTTTGGCGCTGGCCGCGCGGGTCAGGTCAGCGCGGACGCTGTCCTTGTTGCCCGCGTGGTCGTCAACGGCAAGCTTCAGAAGCCACACGGCGGCGTTGTCCGGGGCCTGCTGCTCCAGCTTGGCCAGGGCGTCGGTATTGGGGCAGTCACCGCTCTTGTTGCTGCAATCGGCCAGCTGCGCCCAGGTGACGGCCGGGCCGGCGTCCTCGTTGCGCGAGGCACGCTCAAGCAGGGCGTGGTAGCTGAGTACTTCCGGAGTGCCGGTCAGAGGGCGGGCCAGCAGTGCTGCGGCCAGCAGGGGCTCCGCATCCGTGCGCAGGGCAATGACCGACGCAAGATCGCGCTGGAACTGCAGCAGCGCCTTGGTCTGGTCTTTGGCCGGAGCCTTGGAGGTTGCCGGCGCCGCCTTGGGCGTTGCGGCAAATACGGGAAGCGATAACGCGGCCATCAGGGCCAGAGTTGCAACGCGCCATCCGCGCATGGGGCCATCTCCGTCACAAAAGGGTAAGGATACGGCTATCGCATGAACGGAACGTGGGTGACGAACCGTGCGATGTCGTAACGTCTTGCTACTATCGGCGTTCACGTCGGGGGACGTGCAGCCTTGGCCGACCCCGCGCTCATATCAATCCTGCGACAGAACAGGAGAACACGATGGAACAATTAGCGCTGATCGCCAGCGACCGGGGTGGCTGGCTTGCTGGCTGGGGCACGTTGATGTTGGTCAACGCGGGCCTGGCACAGGGCAAGAATCGTAGCGGGCTGGTGTGGTTTCTGCTGTCAGCTTTGCTCGGGCCAATCGCTACGCTGATTCTGGTCGTGCTGCCCAGGGTACGGGCCAAGATGTTCTGATCGGCCGTTGCGCCGCCGCGAAGGGATGGCGCACATGCGGGTTTCCATGGAAAAACCGCCCCATGCGGGGCGGTTTTTCTGCTGCGCGGGGGCTTATTCGCCCAGCGCTTCGCGCATGAACTCAGGCTGCGCAAGCGCGCCCTTGTGGATGTCGGCGTTGTAGTAGCGGGTCGGGAAGTTCTTGCTGAGGGCACCGCGCTCGCGGAAGCCGGACAGGTCGCCACCCTTGCGTGCCATGGTGCAGCTCCACCAGCCGGTGGGGTAGCACGGCTGCGGGAAAGGCAGGGTTTTCACCGCCTGGAATCCCGAGGTGCGCATGGCCGAACGCATCGCCTTGATCAGTTCGACGTGGGCCAGCGGTGATTCGGACTGCTGCACGAGGATGCCGCCGTGGCGCAGGGCCTTGTAGCAGCTGGCGTAGAACGCGGCGTTGAACAGGCCTTCGGCAGGACCGACCGGGTCGGTGGAGTCCACGATGATCAGGTCGAGCGATTCCGGCTCGGCGTCCGCCATGTACTTGATGCCGTCGATGAACAGCAGCTCGGCGCGCGGGTCGTTGTTGGAGTCGCACAGTTCCGGGAAGTACTGCTCGGCGAGGCGGGTCACGCGCTCGTCAATCTCGACCTGCACGGCCGATTCCACTTCCTCGTGCTTGAGCACTTCACGCAGCGTGCCGCAGTCGCCGCCACCGATGATGACGACGCGCTTGGCGCGGGCGTGGGTGAACAGCGCCGGGTGGGTCATCATTTCGTGGTACAGGAAGTTGTCCCGGCCGGTCAGCATCACGCAGCCGTCGATGACCATCAGGTTGCCCCAATCGGTCGTCTGGTAGATCTCAATCGTCTGGAACGGCGTTTTTTCAGCATGCAGCAGGCGCTCGACGCGGAAACCAATGGAGGAGCCGGAGGCCTGAAAGGCTTCGGTGAACCAGCTGAGCTGCGACATGACGCTGTTCCTGGGGATCGTGTAGGGACGGAATTGTCTGATTGTACCGGCTATCGGGCGCGTACGCCGTTCCCGGCGATACCTGTTCTTTGAGCGGCTACCCGTACGGGGTGCTACGCACCCGTCATCATCGGCTATTACAATAGGCGGTCTGTCAGGCGCTCCGGCGCCGACGGGCCCTGTCTGGTTGGCCCCGCGGCGTGCGAGGCTCCCGGCCGCCAGACACGCTTCAGGTCAAGGTTCGCCGCTGCGACTGCTTCTGGCCCCCAGGGGGCACGACCATTTTGCAAGGAGATCGGACGCTTATGGCGACCTGGAACATCGAACGCGCGCGACAGACCTACGCGATTCCCCACTGGAGCAACGGCTACGTAGACGTTGCCGCCAATGGCAATCTTCTGATGCGCCCGCGCGGCGAAGAGGGTCCGTCACTGGATCTCTCGGACATCGTGAACGAGGCGAAGGCCCAGGGTTTGCGCCTTCCGCTGCTTGTGCGGTTCCCTGACATCCTGGCCGACCGGCTGGCCCGCCTGCAGCAGGCGTTTGCCAAGGCGATCGACGATATCGAGTACGCCGGCAGCTACACGGCCATCTACCCGATCAAGGTGAATCAGCAGCGCGGCGTCGTCAGCGAGCTGGTGGCTGCCGGCGAGCAGGGATTCGGTCTTGAAGCCGGCTCCAAGCCGGAGCTGATGGCGGTGCTGGCGCATGCCCGCCCGGGCAGCATGGTGGTGTGCAACGGCTACAAGGACCGCGAATACGTGCGTCTGGCCCTGATCGGCCTGAAGCTGGGCCTGCGCGTGCACATCGTGATCGAGAAGCTTTCGGAGCTGGATCATGTGTTTGCCGAGGCCAAGGCGCTCAACGTCGAGCCGCTGCTCGGCGTGCGCGTGCGTCTGGCTTCCATCGGTGCCGGCAAGTGGCAGAACACGGGCGGGGACAAGGGCAAGTTCGGCCTCAGCCCCGGTCAGGTGCTGGAACTGATTTCCCGCCTGGATGCCGCCGGCCTCAAGCACACGCTGAAGCTACAGCACTTCCACATGGGTTCGCAGATTTCCAACGTGCGCGACATCGCCGCAGGCATGCGCGAAGCCGTGCGCTACTTCGTTGAACTGCACCGCCTCGGCGTCGGTATTGAAGTGGTGGACGTGGGCGGCGGCCTGGGAGTGGATTACGAAGGCACCCGTTCGCGCAGCTACAACTCCATCAATTACAGCCTCGGCCAGTACGCTGCCAGCATCGTTCAGCCGCTGGCTGAGGCGGTGGCCGAGTACGGCATGCCCGCACCGGTGATCTTCACCGAGTCCGGCCGCGCCATGACCGCGCATCACGCCGTGATGGTGGTCAACGTCAGCGAAGTGGAAGCCGTGCCCGCGGGCGCCATTCCGCCGGAACGCGATGGCGAGCCCACCGTGCTTCGCCACCTGCGCGAAACCCACGCGGAACTGGACTCGCGTCCGCCGCTGGAGCTGTTCCACGAAGCGCAACATCACTTTGCCGAAGGTCAGGCGCTGTATGCGCTGGGCCAACTGGATCTGGAAGACCGCGCGCGCCTGGACGACCTGTTCTATGCCATCGCCAATGCGGTGCGTCCGCGCCTGCTGCCGGCGGAGCGTGCGCATCGCCAGGCACTGGATGATCTGGACGAGAAGCTGGTCGACAAGTACTTCGTGAACTTCTCGGTCTTTGAGTCGGTGCCGGACATCTGGGCCATCGACCAGATCTTCCCGATTGCGCCGATCAACCGCCTGAACGAAGAACCCACGCGTCGCGGTGTCATCGCCGACCTGACCTGCGATTCGGACGGCCGTATCGACCACTACGTGGACGCCGAGGGCGTGGACGTGAGCCTGCCGTTGCATGAGCTGCGCGCCAACGAGTCGTATCGCCTTGGCATCTTCATGGTGGGCGCCTATCAGGAAACACTGGGCGACATTCACAACCTGTTCGGCGACACGGATGCGGTGAACGTGCGTGCGACTGACGAGGGCTATGAGTTTGCCCATATCCGTCGCGGTGACACGACCGACCTGATGCTGGACTACGTGGGTTACGACCTGAAGGCACTTCGCCAGTCGTACGCCGACCGCCTCGCCGCCGCTGGCATTGGGGGCACGGAAGGCGAGCAGCTGTACGCTGCACTGGACGCCGGGCTTACGGGTTACACCTACCTCGCCGAACATACCGGCCCCTGACCGCGGACAAGTACATGACCATCAAAGCAGCCTTTATCGGCCTGGGCGCCATGGGTGCGCACATGGCTGGCCATCTGAACGATAAGGGCCTGCTGGCCGCCGTTGGCAACCGGACGCAGTCCAAAGCCGATGACCTCGCCGCGCAATGGCAGGTGGCTGCGCCCGATGCGGCAGGCATTGCCGCATCGTGTGACGTGATTGCACTTTGCGTGAGTGCGGACGCCGATGTGATCGGTGTGGTGGATGCGCTGGCGCCCTCGTTGAGGAAGGGCGCCATCGTGATTGATCACTCGACGGTGGCGCCTGCTACGGCAAAGCGCGTGGCGCGGCGTCTCGCGGAAGTCGGCGCCCACTTCCTCGATGCGCCGGTCTCCGGCGGTGTGGAAGGCGCGAAGAACGGAAAGCTTTCCGTGATGGTGGGTGGCGACGCCGATGTTCTTGAACGGGCCATGCCGGTGCTGGAAGCCTATGGTGCGCGTATCACCCACATGGGCCCGGTGGGTGCAGGGCAGGCCACCAAGGCCGTGAATCAGGTACTGGTGGCCGGCATTGCGCAGGCGGTGACCGAAGGCCTCGCACTCGGCGAAGCCCTGGGTCTGGAAGCGGATCGCCTGATTCCCACGCTGGCCGCTGGCGCTGCGGGCAACTGGTTCCTCGACAGGCGTGGCGCCACGATGCTGCGCAACGAGTTCTCGGTGGGCTTCAAGCTGGCGTTGCTGCACAAGGATCTGGGCATTGTCCGTGGCATCGCGGACGAAGCCGGCACTGATCGCAGCGTCATCGAGAAATCGCTGGCCGACTTTGCCGAACTGAAGGCGCAGGGCTATGGCGATGACGATATCTCTGCACTCATTCGGTTGAAGCGCACTCACTGATCGTCAATACCGATCGTTGATGGGCAGCCTCAGGGGCGTGCGGACGACGATGGCAGCGGCGATGCGTTCAAAGTACTCCGTGAATCGCCCGTTGTAAGTGGCGCGGATTTCGTCCGGCGACGCATGACGGGAGCCCATCCATTCGTGCACGCCGTTGTTCACGCAATACAGAAACATGCGGCCGCTGCGGAGTTTGAGCAGGGCAATGGCATGGCATCTTTGTTCAAACTGAAGAATCAGGATCGTCGCCACGTTGTGTGGTGAGCGCAGCGCGCGGGCGAGATGTTTCGGGGGTTCTTCATACGTGGTGAAGCAGTGGGATGAGCGAAGACTCCACTCCACCACCGACGCGCCGTACTTCCACGGATTGACGTCGAACGTCCACACGCGGTCGTAGTGCCGCTGATACACCGCGGCGCGACGCGCTGCCACCACATCCAGATGCCGCACGGCGCCGGACATGATGTCGGTCACCCAATGCACTGCGCCACCCATGCACATCCCCCTCTCCACGTGATGCACCATTTTCATCAGCGCAGTGATGTGCTGGTGCGCATCGTTGTTTTCCACGACAGGACGGAACATGTCAGGCGATGCCGTTGATGGGGAGGGTGTTGCGCGTCGTGCAGATGATGCCCTCCGTGACGGTGCGGAATTCCTGCCGGGAAAGCTCGTTGTACTCGCGCATCAGGTCCCGCACCGAGTTGGCGGGTGAGCAGACCCATTCGTGCACACCTACGTTGATGCAGTAGAGGAAGCGACGACCGCTGCTCGTTCGCATCAGCGCAACCGAATGGCTGGATTTGCTGTTGGCGAACCCCAGAAGAGCGCCTGTGTTGCCGGGCATGTAAAGCGCGGCATCCATGGCCGGTACCGCTGTTTCAAACGTTGTTGTGCAGCCATAGGGCATGAGGAAGTGCTGCACGGCGCGGTAGACGCTGCGAATGCCCTTCGATGGCGGGGCGATGTTTTCGTAGTACGCCTGGTAGTGGATGGCGCGTAAGGCGGTGACAAGTTCGAAGGTGTCTGTCTTGCCGCACATCAGGTCCATGAGCCAGTGCGCCGTGGCACCCAGGCACGCACCTTTCAGGCCCCGTGACATGACCCTGTCCATAAGATGCACGCGATACATGCGTGGTGGTATTTGAATTGGCTTGAACATCGTTCGCTCCGTGAACATGGGCGCGTGAGAATAGGCTCAGCGGTCCTGATGCAATGCGGAGGGCGTCACGTTCTGTGTTGAGCAAATTCGTAGTGCACGCCTGTCACGTGCGGGCTGGCCAGAATGTCACACAAAAAACGCCCGCTTTCGCGGGCGTTGTTCTTGTCTGCCTTGTCGAAACCGATCAGTCGATATCGAGGAACGAGCGCAGGGTTTCCGAGCGGCTGGGGTGACGCAGCTTGCGCAGGGCCTTGGCTTCGATCTGGCGGATGCGCTCGCGGGTGACGTCGAACTGCTTGCCGACTTCTTCCAGCGTGTGATCCGTATTCATGTCGATGCCGAAGCGCATGCGCAGCACCTTGGCTTCACGCGGGGTGAGGCCGGCGAGCACGTCGCGCACGGTTTCCATCAGGCCGGTTTCCGTGGCCGACTCGATGGGCGAGCTGGCGTTGGTGTCTTCGATGAAGTCGCCAAGATGCGAATCTTCGTCGTCGCCGATCGGGGTTTCCATGGAGATCGGCTCCTTCGCGATCTTCAGGACCTTGCGGATCTTGTCTTCCGGCATCTCCATTTCCTTCGCCAGTTCTTCCGGCGTCGGCTCGCGGCCGAACTGCTGGAGCATCTGGCGGGAGATGCGGTTGAGCTTGTTGATCGTCTCGATCATGTGCACCGGAATGCGGATGGTGCGGGCCTGATCGGCGATGGAGCGCGTGATGGCCTGGCGAATCCACCACGTGGCGTACGTGGAGAACTTGTAGCCGCGGCGGTATTCGAACTTGTCCACGGCCTTCATCAGGCCGATGTTGCCTTCCTGGATGAGGTCGAGGAACTGCAAGCCGCGGTTGGTGTACTTCTTGGCGATGGAGATGACCAGGCGCAGGTTGGCCTCGACCATTTCCTTCTTCGCGCGACGGGCCTTCGCCTCGCCGACCGACATGGCGCGGTTGATTTCCTTGATGTCGGTGAGCGGCAGGTACAGCGTGCGCTCGATCTGGGCCAGCTTTTCCTGCTCGCCGTCGATGACTTCGCGGAAGTTCTTGATGTTCGGCGACCACTTCTGACGCTTGCGCGACAATTCGGCAGCCCACTCGAGGTTGCCCTCGTTGCTCGGGAACGTTTTCAGGAACTCGGCACGCGGCATCTTCACCTGCTTGACGAAGATGTCCATGAGCAGGCGCTCGTGGTGACGGATGTCGTTCACCACTTCGCGCAGCTTGCGCACGAAGCTGTCGATGAGGGCCGACGGGAGCTTGAGCTTGAGGAATGCTTCCGACATCTGCTCGCGAACTTTCGCGACCTTCTTGTCGTTGATTTCAGCCTTCGGTGCGGACTTCTGGAATTTCTGGTGGAGCGCGCGCAGTTCTTCCATGCGGCGCTTCACTTCTTCCGGGTCCGGGCCGCTGGGGCCGGCTTCTTCTTCGTCGCCTGCCGCCTCGGTGTCGTCTTCGTCTTCCACATCTGCGTCATCGGCAGGCGGGAGTTCGGCGGCGGCTGCCTGGGCAGCGTCAGCGGCTTCTTCCAGGTCGGCAAAGCCGGCCAGGATTTCGCTCAGGCGGCGCTTGCCCTCGACGTGCTGGTCGTACTCTTCAAGCAGCAGCTGGATGGTCAGCGGGAAGCTGGCCAGGGCGGTCTGAACCTGGTTCAGGCCTTCCTCGATGCGCTTGGCGATGGCGATTTCGCCTTCGCGGGTCAGCAGTTCAACCGTGCCCATCTCGCGCATGTACATGCGGACGGGGTCGGTGGTGCGGCCGACTTCCGCGTCGACAGCGGACAGCAGCGCCACGGCTTCTTCAGCTGCCGACTCGTCGTCGGTGCTGGTGCCGGGTGCCGCGCCATCTGCGATGGTGTCGGTGTCAGGGGCGGAGTCGTGCACTTCAATGCCGACGCCCTTGAGCACCGCCATGATGTCTTCGATCTGCTCCGGGTCGACGATGTCGTCCGGAAGGTGGTCGTTGATCTCGGCATAGGTCAGGTAGCCCTGCTCCAAACCCTTGGAGATGAGCTGTTTGATTTCCGACTGCTGCTCGTGAGCTTTATTAGTCATGCCGACCGCCGCGGGTTACAGGAACCGATCAGTATAGTCATTTGATGATTTTTTGACCAGTTTTCAAGTGGATCGGCCTCCGCGCACCAACGCAAGAATCGCGCCAGATGGCCGCATGTGGCCGGACGCGCCACGTGGGCGGGAGGGGAAAGGGTGGCTTGCCTGCCATGCATGGTTCAACGCACTTCCAGACGGAAAGTGACGGGGCCGTCGTTGACCAGGTGAACTTTCATATGGGCACCGAACTGGCCGATTTCCACCCCCGGGTGGGCCTGGCGGGCCAATTCCACCAGTCGATCGAACCACCGGCGGCCGTGTTCGGGCGGTGCCGCAGAGGTAAAGCTCGGGCGCATGCCCTTGCGGGTGTCGGCCGCCAGGGTGAACTGGCTGACCAGCAGCAGGCCGCCACCGGTCTGGCCGAGGCTGAGGTTCATGCGGCCTTCTGTGTCCGAGAACACCCGATAGCCCAGCAGCCGCTCCAGCATGCGGACGCACTGGGTCTGGCCATCGTCGGGCTCGACTGCCACAAGGGCAAGCAAGCCCGGGCCAATGGCCCCCACCGTCTGGTTTTCTACATCGACGCGCGCGGAGTCGACCCGCTGGATCAGTGCAATCATGGGGTGCTGTAACGGCGAGGTGGCCCACAGCTTAACGGAAGGGCGCGCGCGGGGAAGGGGGATCTGTCGCGCATGCCCTAAACTGTGTGGATGCGTCCGGACATCTACCTCGTTTATCTCCTTCTGCGGCTCGTGAGCCTGACCCCTTTGCGCACCGTTCATGCCGTCGGTGCGGCTATCGGGCGGTTTTCGCTGCGTCGTGGCACCCGCGCCTCGCGGTACACGGCGGTCAATCTCCGGCTCACCCGCCCCGACCTCACCGACACTGCGCAGCAGGAATTGCTGACGCGGACGATGGAGGAAAGCGGCAAGTCCGTGACGGAGATGGCCAGTATCTGGGGCGCCGGCGCCCCACGTGCGCTGAAGCTGATCCGCGACGTGCGTGGCGTGGAACTGTTTGATGCGGCGCTGGCCTCCGGGAAGGGAGTCATCATCGCCGCGCCGCACCTGGGCTGCTGGGAATTGCTCAACTACTGGCTGTGCAGCCGCACGCCGATGGCCATCCTGTATCGGCCGCCCCGCATCGCCGCCATTGAAGCCCTGTTGCGCAAGGTGCGTGGAGCGCTGGCGCCGGAGCAGGTGCGGGCTGAGGGTGCGGGCGTGCGGGCGTTGTACAAGCGTCTGGCGGCCGGCGGGTCGGTGGGCATTCTTCCGGACCAGAAACCCCGCGAAGGCGAGGGCGAGTTCGCGCCGTTCTTCGGCGTGGACGCGCTCACTGGCGTTCTCCTGCCCCGCCTGGCAGCCAGGACGGGGGCGACTGTTCTGTTCAGCTTTGCCGAGCGGCTGCCTGACGGGGCGGGTTACCGCATTCACATCCTGCCCGCGCCGGAAGGACTGGCCAGCAACGATCTGAAGGTGGCGTGCGCTGCGCTGAACCGTGGTGTGGAGGCGTGCGTGGAGCGGGCTTTTCCGCAGTACCAGTGGCACTACAAGCGCTACACGGCGGGCGACCGGCCGAGCCCGTATCGCTGATCCGGTGTCCGGCTTGCGGTTACTGGCCAGGAAGCCGACGCAGGAACACGGTCATTTCTTTCTCGGCCTGCTTGTCGCCGCGGCGTACCGCCGCTTCGATGCCTGAGGTCCAGGCGGCGGCAGCGCCGGGTTCGTCGTTTGCCGCCAGCAACGCTTTGCCCAGCAGCTTCCACGCGGCCGAGTACGTCGGGTCGAAGCGCAGGGCTTCGCGAAATTCGTCCGCCGCCTCGGCATAACGGCTGAGTCCCAGCAGCGTGTTGGCGATGGAGAACCGCAACAGGGCGCCATCGCGGACGCCGCCGGTCTGGGCGCGAAGCCGGTCGAGCATGTCGTCGTTCAACGCACCACCTTGTAGCGCCAGTAGTCGGTGGGATACATGAGCGTGGGCTGCCTCGGGTCAGGCGGCACCCGGCCTGCGCGGAGCGCTGCCAGGGTGCGCGCGTCCCAGATCAGCAGCCAGCTGGAAAACGCCGGTTGGACCAGGCGCGCGTAGCGCAGGTCGGTCGGGGTCAGTTTGCTGGCGTAGGAGACGACGACGCCATTGGGGCTCTTGCGTGCAAATTCGTACAGGCTGTCGCCATTGTGCGGCGTGTTGTCGTCATCGTCGTCGTCAGGCGCATCGTTTGATGCGTTGCCGCTTTCGTTGATACGCACGATGGGATGCATCAGCCGCCCGGCGAAGTGGTACTGGCCGTTGTAACCGCGACCAAGGTTCGCGATGGGCTGGCCTGCCGCGTCGGCTGCGCTGAGGTAGCGTGCCGCCGGGTGGAAGTCGTAGTTGTGCCAGGCGCCCAGCGTCCACAGGGCATTGATGGCCACGGTGCCGATCAGGCCGGCGAAGGCCAGACGTCGCATTTCGCCGCGTCCGTGCAGAAGCAGGAGTGCGCCCAGCACGACGAACACCACGGCGAAGAAGCGCGCGTAGGGCGCGAGGTCCACGACCCATACGCCGGTCAGGTGTCCATGCGCCACCAGGGTGGGCATGGCGAACAGGGCCGCTGCCAGGACAAATCCGCCCACGGCGAGCGGCCAGGTGCCCAGCAGATAGCGCGAGGCCATCCGGGGGTGGTGTTCGCGCAGGTGAGCCACGCCTGCCGCGATCAGCATGACGGCGCCCCCGAATTCCGGCAGCACGTAGTAAGCCTGCTTGCCGGTAATCAGCGAGAAGACCAGCAGGGTGGGCAGCAGCCAGCACAGCAGCATGCGCACACCCGGCTCAAGCGGCTGGCCAAGCAGGGCGATGAACAGCGGCAGGATGAATGCGATGACCAGTATCTGGGGCAGCCCGTTGGGCACACTCAGGTGAGCCAGGCCAATCACAAGCAGGGCGACGCCGGATATCGCCGACAGGGCGAGCGCGGGCGCGACCAGGCGGTTCCACGGGCGCTGGAACAGCATGCCGGGAACACCGACGACGGCACGCAGCCAGCCGATGGCCGGGAACAGGAGGGCCGGCAGCCACAGCAGGTAAGTCCAGGCCGGGCGCGCGTGATTCTGCAATGCGTGAGCGTGTGCACCATCCACAACCCGACCGGCGGTCTGGGTGAAGAAGAGGCGCTGACGGTATTCATCGCCCCCCGCGAAGCCGGCCGGGATGGCCCATGCAAGCAGCAGGGCGAGGCCAAGGAGGATGCCCAGCAGGCCAAAGCCGTACCAGCGCGCCTTGTTCTGACGTGCCCAGTCGTTCCACAGCGGCCCCAGAAGAAGGGGGAATACCACGTGGACCAGCATCACCGGTCCCTTGGTGAGCAGGCCCGCGCCCACCAGCAGGCCGAACAGCCACCAGCGCGGTTCAGCCCGACGGCGTGTGGGCGTCAGGCACAAAATGGCGCCCAGCACCCAGACGGACAGCAGCACCTCATACATGATCTGCTGGCCGAACAGAAAGGCGTACGACAGCGACATCAGCAACCAGGGCGTAGCGCGAGCCACCCACGGACGGGTGGGGAACATGCGCGCCGCGAGCACGGTAGCCAGCACAAGCTGGATGCCGCCAAACAGCACTTCGAGCACGCGCGGCCAGATGTCGTTGACGCCGAAGACGAACCAGCCCGCATGGATGAACCAGAACAGCAGCGGCACCTTCTCGCTGTACGGGGCGCCGTTGATGTAGGGCACCAGCCAGTGACCGTGCGCCCACATTTCCCATGCCACGGCGAGCGTCCGCGTGGAGAACATCGGCATCGGGCCATGCGAGAAAATGGCCAGAAGGGACATCGCGGCCCACAAAGGCAGCCAGGGCCAGAGGGCGCGAAGGTGTTCGGAGCGGGTAAAGGCGCTGGCGGGCAAGGGTCTCGTCACCGTTTTCTAGTGTGGGTCAGTCTAAACGCTTGAAGGTGCATATCGCTTACGACGTGCAACTGCGTACCGCGGCGGCCGTCAATGGACGGTGCAGGGGTTCAGGCCGGGCCCCAGTAACCGATGCGGCGACGGATCTTGAGCTTGCGCCAGAAATTCATGGGCTTGCGTTTGCGGCTGCGCCCGCCAGCCGCGATGAACCGGTCGATGGCGTCCAGCACCCGCTCACTCGAATGGCCATCCCGGTAGGGGTGGATCGAATCGGCGTAGTCGCGGATGGCCTTCATCAGCTCGGGCGGACGGGAAAGTGCTTTCTCAATTGCCGGCTCGAACTGCGCCGGATCGTCGATGTCGATCAGCTGCGGACCCGGCCGGCGATTCTTGAAGGTGACCACGGGCTTGCCCGTGAGCAGGAATTCGTTGAGTGCCGAGGAGGTGTCCGAGCACATCATGTCGACCTGACCGAACAGATCCAGGATGTTGTCGTCGTCGGCGAAGCGCAGGTGCTCGTTTTGCAGCGCGCGGAATTTCGCCGTGGTTTCCGGGTTCATCTTCGGATGGAAGGTCACGATCCAGCGATAGCGGCCATCGCGGGACATCTGCCGGACCTTGTCGTACAGGATTTCAGCCGCGCTCCACGAGGGCGAGAACGTGGAGTGGTACAGGATCACCGGCGGCTGGCGCACGGGCGGCACCGGCCCTTCGCCGATTTCCTTCATGAAGGGATCGAGCTTCGGCCAGCCGGTTTCCATCACCGTGAAGTGCCCCACCTTGCTGGCGATGTCGCCGAAGGCCTTCGTGTCGCGGGGGCCCGTGGTGCAGTACAGGTCGAAGAAACCACGGATATAGATATGCCGGGGCTTGCCGGCATCGAAACCATGGAAGGTCTCAACCTTCACACCCGGGAAGAAATGCGGCACCGCATTGCTGGAAGTGACCACGGCGATGGGGTTGAAATGCCGGACCTCTTCGGTCGTGCGCAGCCAGGTTTCGCCAGCCACCAGGTCTTCGCCACCGGGGCCGTCGAAGAACCACGCCGCCTCATCACCGCGCGCCCGGATGGCCTCCTGAAGCGGGCGAAGAATCGCCAGCGCGTAGCGCTCCGAGCCATAAAGGAGGTAATGCTTCTTTTTATCCGGCATGAGTCAGCGATCAATCTTGTGGCGGGTGAGGGCGGCCTTGGCCATGCGTACCGAATCGGGGTTGTTGCGCATTTCGTAGTAGCGCATGCGCTTGTACAGGGCATAGCTGGCCGCGGTCTGCGCGATCATGAAGCCGCGCCAGCCGTCCAGAAAGGCCAGTCGGAACAGATAGTCCTTGATAAAGGCCAGGAAGAAAACAAACGGCGCCTGCCACATGCGAACCGGCTTGCCCTTGTCCAGCCAGTCGATGCACTTGAGCTCCGAGTAGCGAAGCACCTTGAGCTGCTTGTGCACGAGAGTGGGGTTATTGGCGTGGTTGAACGGTGTTTTCATCACCGGCGCCGAGCCTTCGTAGCGCAGCGACTCATGCACCCGCACATCCGCCCAGCGGGCGCGGGCACGGTGGTAGATGCGCGCCATCTTTTCGCCCATGGCGGGCCGGTACCAGCGCATGGGGCGGCCCATGTACACAGTGCTGCGGCGAAGGATGATGGCGGGGCTGTTGCCCGCCATCAGGGCCGGAAGCTTTTCGGCGAGCTCCGCGGCCAGGCCCGGAGACAGGTATTCGTCAGCGTCCAGCGCCAGAATCCAGTCGTGGGTGCAGTGCGTGGCGGCCGCGTTGCGCTGGGGGCCGAAGCCCAGCCAGTCCTGATGAACCACCCGGGCACCATGCGCCTGCGCTACGGCTACCGTGTCGTCCTCGCTGCCGCTGTCGATCACGAGTTTTTCCGCCGCGAACGGCACGCTGTCCAGGCAACGGGCGATGTTCTCGGCCTCGTTGTGGGTGATGACGACGAGGGTGATGGGGAGCGTGGGCATGTCGTGTATTCTAGCTACAGGGCATCCCGAATGTGATTTAGTGGATTGAATTCGTGGCAGGTTTTCGTGGTCGGCTGGTTTTCAGGTCAGATCCCGCAGTATGTGCGCCGCAATATCCACTTTAAAATGAGCCACTTGATCTACGGAGTTGAGCGTCGGGAATGTCTGTCCGTATGAGTGATCCGGTTCCTTCGCCGCAGGGAGTCAAGCGCGACCTGGCGGACGCGCAAGGGACGACGCGCATTTCAGGCACGACCGTCGCCGACATGCTGACCTCGCTCCGTCGCGATCCATGGCGTTTCGTGCTCGGTTTTGGCGTGCTGTGGCTCCTGCTCGGCATGGTCGTCATGCCCGCTGGCGCGTCGTTCAATCCGGGCAAGGCCTATCAGGGCAGCCTGATTGTGCTGATGTACCTGCCAGCGCTTTGCCTGGCCTTTGCGCATCGTGGCCGCCTCTGGCGCCGTCTCTGGCCCCTGCCGCTGTTTCGCGTGTTCCTGCTGATGCTTGCGTGGGCAACGGTGTCGCTGGCGTGGGCCGCCCTGCGCCGACCCGGTGATGAGCTAGGGCGTCTGCTCAGCGTGATGACCTTTGTGCTGGCCTGGCAGATATGGGACGCCGACACCGACGACTACCCCAATGCGCTGCTTTTCGTGGGCGGCATGGGCGTGGCGCTGTGTGCGGGTTTCTATTGCGTGCTTTTCCTGCTGCACCCGGACCCGTCCGAGCGCATCTCGGGCGACGGGACCATCGCCACTACGAATTACGCCGCTGCGCTGATGGGCGCGGTGGTCATCTGGCTGACCCAGCTGCGCCTGCCGATGCGCACGCTGTCCGCGCTGCGCTGGCTTGCCATCCTCGCGCTGCTGGCCTTTGTGGGCATGACCCATACCCGCGGCGTGTGGCTGGCGCTGGGTGCCTGTGTGGTGCTGGCGCCTCTGTGGCAGTCGATGCGGCTGCGTCACTGGCTGATCGCCATCGGTCTTCTGGTGCTGGCCGTAGCCATCGCGATTCCCACGCACCTGCTGACCGAGCGCGGCACGTCGCTGCGCCCGCAGTTGCTGGAGCAATCGCTGCTGCAAATCGCGCAGCACCCCTGGCTGGGTCAGGGGCAGGGCACGCCCATCTCGCTCTGGGTCGCCGGCCAGGTCTATACGCACAGTCATAACGTGCTGAGCCAGGTGCTGCTGGAACTGGGCATTCCCGGGCTGGCACTCACCCTCGCGCTGTGGTTCCTGACAGGCTGGCAGGGCTGGCGTCAGCGTCACGAATTCCGGGGCAGAATCCTGCTGGGCCTCTGGGTGTATGCCTCGGTCGTTCTGCAGTTCGACATGCCGCAGTTGCTGGACAGCCCCCGGCCGGGCTGGATTCTCGTCTGGCTTCCGGTGTCCCTTGCCGTGGCTCTCGCTCTTCGCAAGCGCGAAGCGGGCAGCCCGGATATCATTCCCGGTAATTAACAACCCGCCGTGTTCGCTCACGGCTTCGAGATGGTGTAATGAGCAGAGTTCTTGTGACCGGTGGTGCCGGCTTTCTTGGGTCGCACCTGTGTGATCGACTGATCCGTGATGGCCACGAAGTGCTGTGCGTCGACAATTTCTATACGGGCAGCAAGCAGAACATCGCTCACCTGCTGGGCCATAGCCAGTTCGAGATGATGCGCCACGACGTCACGTTCCCGCTGTACGTCGAAGTGGACCGCATCTTCAATCTGGCCTGCCCCGCATCGCCTGTTCACTACCAGTACGATCCGGTTCAGACGACCAAGACCAGCGTGCATGGCGCCATCAACATGCTGGGTCTGGCCAAGCGGCTGAATGCCCGGATCCTTCAGGCGTCTACCAGCGAAGTGTACGGTGACCCGGAAGTCCACCCGCAGCAGGAAGGTTACTGGGGCCGCGTCAATCCGATCGGCATCCGCAGCTGCTACGACGAAGGCAAGCGCTGCGCCGAAACGCTGTTCTTCGATTATTACCGTCAGCACGCGCTGGCGATCAAGGTCGTGCGCATCTTCAACACCTACGGCCCGCGCATGCATCCCAATGACGGGCGCGTGGTCAGCAACTTCATCGTGCAGGCGCTGAAGGGCGAAGACATCACCATCTACGGTGATGGTCAGCAGACGCGCAGCTTCTGCTATGTGGACGATCTGATCGACGCGATGACGCTCATGATGGAGACCGACCCCGACTTCCCCGGCCCGGTAAACATCGGCAATCCGCACGAGCACACCATCCGCGAGCTGGCTGAAAAAGTCATCGCGATGGTCGGCGGCAAGTCGAAGCTCATCTTCCAGCCGCTGCCGCAGGACGATCCGCGTCAGCGTCAGCCTGATATCTCTCTGGCCCGCGAAAAGCTGGGCTGGGAGCCGAAAGTGCACATTGACGATGGCCTGCGCGAAACCATCGGCTATTTCCGCCATATGCTGAGCCAGTGACATGGCGCAACTGACGTTCTCGGTTGTCGTTACCAATTACAACTACCGCGACTTCGTCGTTGAGGCAGTCAACAGTGCACTGGCCCAGAGCCGCGCGCCACTGGAAGTGATTGTTGTCGACGATGGTTCGACGGATGGCTCGCTCGAACTGCTTGGCGAGCACTATGGGAACGATGCGCGCGTTCGCCTGATCACTGGCCCCAATGGTGGCCAGCTAGCCGCATTTCAGCGGGGATTGGCGCAGGCTGCTGGCGACGTCGTGTGCTTCCTGGACGCGGACGATCGCTGGAGTACCCACTATCTGCGCGAGCTGGCAGCGGTTTTCGACACCCGTGCAGACATCGACTTCGTGTTCTCGGACGTGCAGCTGATTGGCAACGAGAGCGGTCGCCAGGGATATGCCGACGAAGCGCAGGACATCGGGTATACCGTGCTTGCCACCTGGGTGCGCGGACACTGGTACGGTGCTCCCACCTCCGCGCTGGCGTTGCGTCGCACGCTGGCCAATCGCGTGCTGGATCTGCCGCCGGACTTCGTGGCGCAGTGGCGTATTTCCGCCGACAACTGTCTGGTGTTTGGTGCAAGCGTGCTGGGCGCGAAGAAATATTTTCTTCCGACCGGACAGGTCGATTACCGCATTCACGGGCGTAACGGCTGGTGGCACGATCAGAAGAAAGCGGGCGAGTTTCTTGCGAAATTCCGTTCGCGCAGCCTGATCAACTTCTACGCTGACCGCATGCATCTGGACGTCCATACGCTGGATCTGGTCAAGCAGGAGTTCAAGTCCCGGGCGCGCCCTGACTGGAAGGAAGCCTGCATGTATGCCGACATTGCACTGCGTGGCCCTGCCACCTGCTGGAAGCGTCTGCAGCGTGCGGTGGCGATTCTTGCCCATGGCATGCGCGGTGGAAAGAAGTAAGCCCGCATGAAAGTCAGCCTCGTCGTCCTTACCTACAACTGGCCCGATGCGCTTCGTGTCGTGCTTGACAGCGTGGCGGCGCAAAGCACGCTGCCGGACGAGGTGATTGTGGCCGACGACGGCTCAGCCGCGCAGACGGCCGAGCTGGTAGCAGGCTTTGCTGCACGCTTCCCCGTACCGCTTCGCCATGTGTGGCAGGAAGACGCCGGCTTCCGTGCAGCGCGTGCGCGAAACCGCGGGTTCGCTGCTGCGCGGGGCGATTACGTGATCCTCATCGACGGCGACATGCTTCTGCATCGCGACTTCGTCGCCGATCATCTGATGCTGGCTGAGCGTGGCCATTTTCTTCAGGGTGGTCGCCTGAAGGTCACGGATGCAGAGACGGCGCGACTGTTGTCCGGTGGCAAGCCCGTGTTTGCGCCGTGGATTCCCGCTGATTTCAACGTCTTCGATGGAACCCGTCGCCTGTACGCGTTCCATCAGCCGATGCTTGCGCGCTGGAAGGCACGCAAGCGCAATGGCGGCCGCGTGATGAGTTGCAACATGAGCTTCTGGCGCGACGATCTTCTGCGTGTGAACGGCTTCGACGAGCGCATGGAAGGCTACGGCGCGGAAGATCGTGAGCTGGCGGCGCGCCTTGGTAACGCGGGTGTGAAGCGGCGTCAGCTCAAGTGGGCGGCGCTGGCGCTGCATCTTGAGCACGCATCGCGTGCCCAGCCCGATGTCAACGACATGAGTCTGTCGAACAACAGGCTGTTTCGTGACACGGTGGAGCAGCATATCGTTCGCTGCGAACGCGGCATCGACGGACATCTGGCCGAGTTTGGCGCGGCACGCTGAGTCATTGCCGGGTGTCAGTTCAGTGCGACAAGCGCTTCCTGCAAACGTGCGGGGAATGAGGCGCGATTGTCTTCAAACCATTGCCTGGCTGCCTGCCCCAGTGCGGCGGTGGTTTGCTCGTCCATGGACAGGCAGTGCTCAATGGCTGCTTCCATGGATGCATCGTCGAACGCATAAAGCGTGGCCAGATCCTGCGTACCGCCCTGGCGTGCGGCAACCAGCACCCCTCGCTCTGGTGTGACCAGTTCATTCATCGGGGCGGCGTCAAGCGTGATCACCACGGCACCGCAGCTCATTGCCTCGGCGATGTAGTGTCCATAGCCCTCGGTTTGCGAAGGACACAGGTGGAAACGGTGTTCGTTTTGCATGCGGCGATAATCGTCGTCGCTGATGTGTTCGCGTAGCAGCGTGACGTTGGGCGGGACGGTATCGAGGTTTACGCGTTTGCGTCGCCACACGACGTTAAGCATGGGCCATTCAGGATGCTTCGCCCACAGCCGGAGCAGCGCCTGTGTGCCTTTATTGCCACTGCGCCCGGGGCCATGGAAAAAGGCGTGCTTTCGTGGCACGTCCAGGCGCTGGCGATCTTCACTGTCAAAGCCAATGAAGTGCGTTTCGACGCCGAGCGCTTCAAACAGATGAGCCGCGTGACGCGTCTTTACCCACACCGCATTCATGTCCTTGAGCGCAGCGCGGTCCTCCGGACGAAAGTATTCGGGGTTGGGTATGAGCACATTGCGCATCGCGGCCCGCAGGTACTCGGGGCGAATGCGCTCCAGCATCAGGTTCAGGTCGAATGCGGGCGCGCGACGACTCCATGCCAGCCGCGTCATCCATTCGGCAAGGCGGCCCCGGTGTGGAAGTCCAAGCGGAGTGGCTTCGTTTCCGCAAGCACGCAGGGCATCGGCTATGCGTAGAACATCACGACTCAGTCCTGCGCCATTGTCTCGCGCGATCAGCTGGCACCGCTTGTTAGTCGGGATCATCCGGATTCGTAGGCTGGTTGTCGTCTTTGGCGGGCGTGCAGCCAGGCACGACGGCATCAGATCGGAAGAGCCACCATTGGCGCCGGTTAGCGTAGCCCAGATCAATAGCCTTGTCGCGGCGGATGCATTCGCCCAGCGCACCATCCTGTCCGAACAGCCAGCGCGTGTCCGGCGCTTGCGCCTGCCATTGCGTACCGGCGGTGAACTGCTTTCGCGTGGACTGTTTGATGCCAAAATCGACAGCGGGTCGGCCCAGCATGAGGAGGTTCTGTTCGGTCCAGTCGATCAGACCGATATCGTCACCGGGTGCCAGATGCGAGCGCACGTCACGCATCATCCCGGCGGATGAACTGGAGTCATTGAGCAGTGGGGACGCCCACAGTCCCCATGCAAGCCAGAGCACGGCCATGCCGCTGACCAGGGCCCACACGGCATGACGCACGCGGAAGATGGCTGCGAGCACCAGTTGCGCCGCGCCCACCGTGATGCACATCCACCACATGGAATGTTCGCCGCCGCTCAGTCCCCGAGACGTGGCGAGAGTGGCAGCAAATCCGGGATGTCCCACCAGTGACCACACTCCCACCACCAGCATGGCGGTGCCGAGCAGGGCGATGAACGCGAGGCCTGCGGTACGTAGCCAGCGCGTGGCGAGCAGTTCGTTGAGATAGGGGGCCGTGATCAGGGCCAGCATGGGCACGGCAGGAAGAATGTACACATCGCGCTTGCCAGGCGATGCGCTGAAGAAAATCAGGATCAGCACGATCCATGCGAGCGGCAGAAGAATGCGCGCATCTTTGGCCTTCAGTGCCTGCCACCAGCGTGGCACCGTGCCCGGATACACCAGCGACAGCGGCAGCCAGCTGAAGAGAATGACGGGAATGAAATAGAACGTCGACTGCGCATGCTGCCACGGATGGGCATAGCGCCCGGCCGTCTGGCGGAACAGGATGTCGTTGACGTACGCGGTGTATTCCGGATTCGTCTGGGCGTGCGCCCGCGCGGCGAGCAGCATGGGAACGAGCCACAGCGAGATGGCGAGCAGCATGGCGGGAAGGCCCAGCAGCCAGCGCCACCATGCGCCACGGCCCATGACCGGCACACCGTTCCAGCGCCACCGTGCCGCTATGGCATACGGGATCAGCATCAGCAGCGCAAGAACGCCAACGCCCTTGGTGATGACGCCGAGGCCTGCGCAGAAGCAGCCGAACCAGTACATGCGCCAGTTGGGGCCGAGCAGCGTATGCCGCAGCAAGCCGTAGTTGGCTGCGGTAATCAGGAAGCCCACCAGCGGATCAATCTGCGCGCGCTTTGCCTGATACACGAACTGAAAACACATCAGCATCGCCATGCCCGCGTACACGCCAGCCTGGCGATTCCACAGTCGGCGGCCGAGGTCGTACACCAGCAGCACGCTGCCCAGCGTGGCGAGCAGCGACGGCAACAGGAATGCAATGCGCCAGTCACGCACCAGCAGATAACTGGTGGCCTCAAGCCACATCAGCATCGGTGGCTTGTCCGAATACAGTTCCGAGCCGCGGTGCGGGAATAGCCAGTCCCCGCTCTCGATCATGTAGTGAGCCACCAGTGCGAAGCGCGGTTCGTCCGATGGCCAGGGATCGCGCAGGCCGATACCTGCGCCGATCACAACCAGCGCAAACAAGAACATCAGCCAGAAGGCGCGACGGTCAGCCGGAGTGGCGGGCGTGGACGAATGCATGGAGTCGAGCAGTCTCTTGATGCGAAGCCGGGGATGGGTACGACTTTTCAGGGTCGTGCTTCGAGCAGTCAGACCCCTATGGTACACAGTGCGACGCTGATCGCTCTTAGTGGAGACTTAGCAGCGACGAAAGTTGTGCGCAAGAGCACAACGCAGCGCACGACACGACGTGGTGTCGTGCAAATGCACTCAGAGCTTTTCGATTACCGCGAAATACATGCCGTCCAGATCGCCGTTGCCGGGCAGAATCTGCCAGCCCACGGCGGCGGCTTGTCCGACAGGCAGCGTGATGTCGACAGCGCGCGCGTCGCTTCGTGTTGAGAGCCAGTGCAGCACGATGGCTTCGTTCTCTGCTCGCAGTAGCGAGCAGGTGACGTAGACCAGCCGGCCACCGGTAGCCAGCGTGGGCCAGAGGCCATCGAGAATGCGGTATTGCTGTGCATTGAGTGCGGCAATGTCATTCGGGCGACGGTGCAGCCGAACGTCGGGACGACGGCGAATGACGCCCGTAGCCGAGCAGGGCGCGTCGATCAGGATGCGATCAAACGGAACACCATCCCACCAGGCATCTGGAGCGCCAGCGTCGCCAATGATGATGCTCGCGCGGAGGCCGAGACGATCAAGATTTTGCTGAATGCGTGACGCGCGCGATGCTTCGAATTCGACGGCGGTCAGCGTGACATCCGCGCGTTCAAGCACGTGACATGCCTTGCCGCCGGGAGCCGCGCACGCATCAAGCACGCGCTGGCCATCGCGAACGTCGAGCAGATCGACGGGCACCTGGGCGGCGCCATCCTGCACGGCGAAATGGCCTTCTGCAAAACCCGGCAAACGGGTGACATCCGTGCTGTGCGGCAGCACCAGCGCGTCGGTCAGCCAGGGATGAAGGGCAACGTTCTGGCCGGAAACGCGCAACGCCTCGGCCACTTCTTCACGGTCGGCGCGGTGGCGATTCACCCGGAGCATCAGCGATGGCTCCTGGTTGTTGGTGGCGAAAATGTCTTCGGCGTGGCCGGGCCAGTCGCTGGATATCGCTTTGGCCAGCCATGCCGGATGGGCGTGGCGGGTTGCCGGCGTGGCGTCCAGTGCGGTTATCAGGGTGTCCCGTTCGCGCTGCCAGCGGCGCAGCACCGCGTTGACCAGGCCGGCCAGTCGCGGGCGGCGCAGTTCGCGCGCGGCCTCCACCGTGGCGGCCACGGCCGCGTAGCCAGGCAGTTCCAGCACTTCAAGCTGAATGATGCCGAGGACCAGCAGGGCGTGGATGGTCGGCTCGTTGCGGCGCAGGGGCTTGTCGAGCAGGCGATCAATGGCGGCGTCATAGCGCGGCCACCAGCGGGCACCTTCGCTCAACAACGCCATGAGCAGCGCGCGGTCACGGGCGTCGGGGATCTTTTTTGACGTGCGGTCGATGACTTCGCGCAGCGAGTGGCCGGCCAGCGCCACATCGGCCATGGCCTCGGCCGCCAGGGCGCGGGTCGACAGCGTGGTCACGCGCGGGCCTGGCGAAGCTCGGGCCGCGCATTGAGGTAATCCGCAGCACCGATGCGGCGGCCGCCGGAGCGCTGGAGCGAGAGGATGCGCAGCGCGCCCTCGGCGCAGGCGACGTCAATGCCGTGCTTGCTGGCGGCGATGACCGAGCCGGGCGTCGCACCCGCCGCGCCTTGTACCGGGACGGCAGCCCAGATGCGTACGCGCTCCCCGGCCAGATCGGCTTCAGCCACCGGCCACGGGTCGAACGCGCGGACTTTGCGTGCCGCGTGGTCGGCGGGTAACGCGAAATCAATGAGCGCCTCGGCCTTGTCCAGTTTGTGCGCATAGGCGACGCCTTCTTCCGGCTGCGGCCGGGGTATCAGCGTTTCGCCTGCCATTACCCGGCGCAGGCCTTCAAGAAGCGCATCGGCGCCGAGCGCTGAAAGGCGGTCATGCAGCGTGCCGCCGGTTTCCTCGCCCGAAATGGGCGTGCGGCGCTCAATCAGCACGGGACCGGTATCCAGCCCCGCTTCCATCTGCATGAGGTCGACGCCCGACTCGGCATCGCCCGCCAGAATGGCTCGCTGGATGGGGGCGGCGCCGCGCCAGCGCGGCAGCAGTGACGCATGGACGTTCCAGCAACCCAGTTGCGGGATGGCCAGCACCTTGCGGGGCAGGATCAGGCCATAGGCCACGACGACCATCAGGTCCGGCTCGTAAGCGGCCAGCGTATCGCGGTCGGTATCTGCCTTGAACGATTCGGGCTGCTCCACCGGGATGCCGGCGGCCAGGGCCGCTTCTTTCACCGGGCTGGCCGTGAGCTTGCGGCCACGGCCGGCCGGGCGATCCGGCTGGGTGTAAACGGCGACCACATTCGCGCCAGAGGCGCGGCAGGCTTCAAGGCAGGGAACGGCAAATTCCGGCGTTCCCGCAAAAACGACGCGCAAGGGGCTGGTCATGGGGTCAGGCACTGGCCCGACGCTGTTTTTCCATGCGCTTCAACAGAAGGCTGCGCTTGAGCGGCGACAGGTGGTCCACGAACACCTTGCCGGCCAGATGATCCATCTCATGCTGGATACATACGGCGAGCGGGCCTTCGGCGTCCACCACGATCTCCTTGCCGGTGACGTCCTGCGCGCGGACCTTGACGCTGAGCGCGCGTGTCACGTCGGCGTAGATGCCCGGGAACGACAGGCAGCCTTCCTGGTAGACCTGGCTGCCATCCTTTTCGAGGATTTCGGGGTTGATCAGGACCAGCGCCCCGCTGCGGTCGTCGCTCATGTCGGCCACCAGCACGCGCTGGTGAACGTTGACCTGAGTGGCGGCAAGACCCACGCCGTTGGCGGCGTACATGGTCTCGTACATGTCGTCGACGAACTGCTTCAGGTCGGCGTCGAACACGGTCACGGGAGCCGCAACGGTGCGCAGGCGCGGATCGGGAAATTCGATGATGGTCAGGACGGACACGGTGATACCTGCTTCGGTCTCGGATCGGTGTGGGCGATGTGCTCGATTTGCGGGCAAATCGGCGAAATCCAATCATCACGACCCGGTAGGATGGCCGCGTATTCTACGCCGGCCCGGCAGGCCGGGCGAGCACGGCAACGTATTGTGCCCTTTAACGATTCAGTTACACTCGCGACAGCACCGGGGAAGGGGGAAATCCCGCATGATCAAGAAGTTCGCCATGCTGCTGGGCGGCATGTTCTTTACTGTGGCCGTTTACGCAGCCGCAGCCCAGCTCCGCCCCGATCACCCGGACACCTACACGGTGCGCAAGGGTGACACGCTGTGGGGCATTTCGGCACGCTTCCTCAGCAAACCCTGGCTCTGGCCGGAAATCTGGCAGGCGAATCCCCAGGTCAGCAACCCGCACAAGATTTATCCGGGCGACGTGCTCAATCTGTCGATGTCGGGCAACAGCCCGCATCTGGGTCTGCAGCCGCGCGTACGTGAAGAGGGCGAGCCCATCACGGCCATTCCGCTGAACGAACTGCGCATGTTCCTCAAGGACACCCGCGTTCTGGACCCGGATGCTGTTGAGCAGTCGCCGTACGTGGTCGGCTTCGAGGAGGGCCGTCTGCGCGCCGCGCCGGGCCAGAAGATTTACGCCCGTGACCTCGATGCCCAGCCTGGCCAGCGTTTCGCCATTGTTCGCCCGACCCATCGTTTCCGCTCCTTCAAGGATGTGGGCACCATGGATCGCGGCAGCTTCGTCGCCGATCCGCTGGACAGCGACGTGTCGATGTCCAACAGCCCCTGGCACGAGGATTCGACCAACAACGGCCACTTCGGCAGGGGTGATTCGCGCGGCCTGGAAGTGACGGTGGTGGGCACGGCAGAGACGCTGCGTGCAGGCGATACCGCATCGCTCATCCTCGTTGATTCCACCCTTGAGATCCGCAAGGGCGACCGTCTGCTTCCTGTGGATGACGCGCCGTACGATCCGTATTTCTACCCGCACGCACCGAAGTCCATGCCGTCCGATCCGCGGGTCATCGCGTTCTCCGACGCGCTGGATGCCGTGGGCAGCCGCCAGGTCATCGCCATCTCGGCCGGTTCGGCGGACGGCATCGACAACGGCACCACGTTCACCGTGATGTCGGCGGGTGAAACCATTCCCGACGACGTCGCCAGCAACAGCGAGCGTCGCGGCACGGGTCGCAGTGTGAAGCTGCCGGATGAGTTTGGCGGCCACGTGATGGTGTTCCGCACCTTCGAGCACGTGAGCTACGCACTGGTGATGGACAGCCTGCGCCCGCTGCACAAGGGGGACCGCGTGGTCGCGCCGGAGTAACTCCCGGTCGATCAGGTGGCGCCAGACCCCGGTCCCAGACCGGGGTTTTTTTTGCAGGCCATGGGCCAGCACCGAGTCGCTGCTGACGTTGTCTGGCCAGCGCTACAGCGGCCCGCGTTCCATCCCGTCTCCTCGTCGCGGGCGGATCCCATGCCGCGCCGAACCAGTTCAGACCCTACACTGCCGGGATGACCAACACCGAAGACCGCGACTGGCTCGTTCTTTTGCGTACCCCGCATCTCGCTCCGCAGGCCCTGCGCGAGGCGTTGGTCGCCACGCGGCGGGCTACCGGCGCGCTGGAGCGTCTGCGTCGGCACCCGGGGGTGCTTCCCGATGAAGCGCGCGCCTGGCTGGATGCCCCGGACGAGACGCTGCTTGAGCGCGACCTGGCCTGGCTGGCCGAGCCGGGGCACCGGCTGCTGCGCTGTACGGAAGAGGATTTCCCGCCACAACTGGAGTCCATTCCCCAGCCACCGGCCGCGCTGTTCGTGGTGGGCGACGCGTCGCTCCTGCTTCGCCCACAGGTGGCCATCGTAGGGTCACGGGCAGCCACGGCGCCCGCGCTGGCCAATGCGCGCTGGTTCGCCGCGGAACTCGCCAGCGCGGGCCTGATCGTCACCAGCGGCATGGCCGACGGCATTGATGGCGCCGCCCACGAAGCCGCACTCGACGCGGGCGCACCCACCATTGCCGTCACGGGTACAGGGCCGGACAGGGTCTATCCCCGTCAACATCACGCATTGGCCCGCAGAATCGCCGAACAGGGCGCGATCGTCACCGAACATCCGCCAGGTACGGGTGCGAAGCCCTACCACTTTCCGCGTCGCAACCGGATCATCGCGGGTTTGAGTCTGGGCGTGCTCGTCGCCGAGGCCGGTTTGCGCTCCGGCTCGCTCATCACGGCCCGCCAGGCGGGCGAGCAGGGCCGGGAGGTCTTTGCGCTGCCCGGGTCCATTCACAACCCGCTGTCGGAGGGCTGCCACGAGCTGATTGGCGAAGGTGCCAGGCTGGTTCAGCGTCCGCACGATATCGTCGAGGCCCTGGCCCCCGCGGCCAGGGAACTGGGGGCTGAGCTGGCTGCCCGGCTGGGGCTGTCACCCCAGAAAGCGGGACGTGGGCGTCATTCCCAGCCTTTCGACTGGCGGTCTGATCCTGAATATCGCCGCCTGCTCGACGCCATGGGTTACGATCCCGCCCCGCTGGACACACTGGTTCAAGCCACGGGCTTTGCTCCCGGTGCACTCTCCTCCATGCTGATGATGCTTGAGCTGGAAGGTCAGGTCGCAGGCGTGGGTGGTAACCGTTACCAAAGGCTTCCTGAATCCCCTGTCGCTTGACAGTTATCACGGCGCTGTGTCTCTAACTAGATATATAGAAGAGTGAAGCCGTCCCGCCGTGGACGGGAGATCTCCTCCCGCTTCCCCACAATTCGTCAAACAAAAACCGGCTGTTCGCCGCGGCCTTGCCGGGTGGACCAGGAAACGCGTTATCCATGGCAAAAAACCTGCTCATCGTCGAATCGCCGGCCAAGGCCAAGACGATCAACAAATATCTGGGAACCGATTTCCAGGTATTGGCATCGTATGGCCACGTCCGCGACCTGCGCCCCAAGGAGGGCGCTGTCGATCCGGACCACGGCTTCGCCATGGCATACGAGGTCATCGACCGTAACGAAAAGCATGTGGATGCCATAGCGAAAGCGGCAAAGCAGGCCAGCACCATCTATCTGGCAACCGACTTGGATCGCGAAGGTGAAGCCATTTCCTGGCACATCAGCGAGATCCTGAAAGAGCGCGGCCTGCTTGAAGGCAAGGAAGTGGTACGCGTGGTCTTCAGCGAAATCACGCCCAAGGCTATCAAGGAAGCGGTGGCCAATCCGCGCAAGCTGTCGCACGACCTCGTGGATGCGCAGCAGGCACGTCGTGCGCTGGATTACCTGGTGGGTTTCAATCTGTCGCCGGTGCTGTGGCGCAAGGTTCAGCGCGGTCTTTCCGCCGGTCGCGTGCAGTCGCCCGCGCTGCGCATGATTGTCGAGCGCGAGGAAGAAATCGAAGCCTTCAAGGCGCGCGAATACTGGACGATCGAAGCGGCGCTGGGACACACCGACGGTGCGTTTACGGCAAAACTCACGAAGCTGCACGGCAAGAAGTTCGAGCAGTTCGACCTGACCAACGAAGCCGACGCGATGGCCGCGCGCTCGTCGCTTGAGAAAGCAGCCGCCGGCAAGTTCACCGTCAGCGAAGTGACCAGTCGCGAGCGCAAGCGTCGCCCGGCACCGCCCTTCACCACATCCACGTTGCAGCAGGAAGCCGCGCGCAAGCTTGGCTTCACCACCAGTCGCACCATGCGCATCGCGCAGGGCCTTTACGAAGGTGTGTCGCTGGGCAGCGAAGGCAATGTGGGTCTGATCACGTATATGCGTACGGACGCCACGGCGTTGTCGAACGATGCGGTGGCAGAGCTTCGCGAGCTGATCGCCCGCGACTACGGCACGCATGCGCTGCCCGATGGTCCGCAGGTCTACAAGTCCAAATCGAAGAATGCGCAGGAAGCGCATGAAGCCGTGCGCCCGACGTCCGCGATGCTGACGCCGCGCAGCGTGGCCGCGTACCTCAACGACGACCAGCGCAAGCTCTACGAACTGATCTGGAAGCGCACCGTCGCCTGCCAGATGATTCACGCCACGCTGAACACGGTATCCGTGGAGTTTGCCGTGGCCGATTCCTCGTTCCGTTCTACCGGCACGACGGTGATCGACCCGGGCTTCCTCGCCGTGTACGAGGAAGGCCGCGATCAGAAGAGCGACGACGAAGACGATCAGCGTCGCCTGCCGCGTCTGGCTGAAGGCGATGTCGTGGATGTGACCGGCATCGCAGCCGACCAGCACTTCACCGAGCCGCCGCCGCGCTACTCCGAAGCCAGCCTGGTGAAGACGCTGGAAGAATTCGGCATTGGCCGACCGTCGACGTATGCCAGCATCATTCAGGTGTTGCTCAATCGCGAGTACGTGTTGCTGGACAGTCGCCGCTTCAAGCCCACCGATGTGGGTCGCGCGGTCAGCAACTTCCTCTCCGGGCACTTCACCCGCTACGTCGATTACGACTTCACCGCGAAGCTCGAAGACGAACTGGATGCCGTGAGCCGTGGCGAAGAGAAGTGGGTGCCGTTGCTTGAGCGTTTCTGGCAGCCGTTCAAGACGCTGGTAGACGACAAGACCGAAAGCGTGGATCGCAGCGAAGCTACCGGTGCGCGCGAACTCGGCGCAGACCCGAAGTCGGGCAAGCCGGTATCGGTACGCCTGGGCCGCTACGGCGCATACGCGCAGATCGGCAGCAAGGACGACGAAGATAAGCCGACCTACGCCAGCCTGCGTCCGGGTCAGAGCATGCACACCATCACGCTGGAAGAGGCGATGGAACTGTTCAAGCTGCCGCGCAATCTCGGCCAGTCTGAAGCGGGCGAAGACGTGACGGTGGGCATCGGCCGCTTCGGACCCTTCGTGAAGCAGGGCAGCGTGTATGCGTCGCTGAAACCGGAAGACGATCCGTACGTGATCGAACTGCCGCGCGCCTTGCAGCTGGTGCAGGAAAAACTCGAAGCTATCGCGAACCGCATCATTCAGGACTTCGGCAACGACGTACAGGTGTTGAACGGCCGTTACGGCCCGTACATCACCGACGGCGAGAAGAACGCTCGCATTCCGAAGGATCGCGATCCGAAGACCCTCACCGAGGCCGAGTGCCTTGAGCTGCTTGCTGCCGCTCCGGTGAAAAAGCCGCGCGGTGGACGTGCTGCGAAGAAGACAGCGACCAAGAAAGCTGCTGCGAAGAAAACTGCCGTGAAGAAGGCCCCGGCGAAGAAGGCAGCAGTCAAGAAGACGGTGGCCAAGAAGACGGCGACCAAGAAAACGGCCGTAAAGAAGGCGGCAGCCAAAAAGACCGCAGCCGGCAAAACCGCCGTGAAGAAAACGGCTGCCAAGAGCGCCGCAACAAAGACAGCAGCAAAATCGGCGTCGTGACGTGAAGCGCTTTGATCTGACTGACGTGGATGCCGCCGCCGCGCTAATGCGCGAGGGCGGTGTGCTGGCGTATCCGACCGAGGCCGTGTTTGGTCTGGGCTGCGATCCGCATAATCTCGTGGCCTTCGAGCGAGTGTTCGCACTGAAGGGCCGCCCTGCCACGCAGGGCGTGCTGCTGATCGCCGCCGATGTGGCGCAGATTGAGCCGTACGTCGACATGGCAGCTGTACCGTCGGCCGTGCTTGATGAGGTCTATCGTTCCTGGCCGGGCCCGAATACCTGGATCTTTCCGCGTACCGCCCGCGTTCCGTCGTGGGTCGCCGGTGCGCATGCGGGCATCGCGCTGCGCGTCACGGCGCATGAACCTGCGGCGGCGCTTTGCAGGGCCTTCGGAGGGGCCATCGTTTCCACCAGCGCCAACCCTCATGGCGTGCCGCCGGCACGGGATACCGGTCCACTGGCAGGCTGGTTCGGCGATGCGCTCGATGGCGTGCTCGATGGCCCCACAGGTGGCCTGGCCTCACCTACCATCATTCGCGACGCGCTCAGCGGCGCTATCATTCGCGCCTGATCCTGGAGCTGAAGCACGTGTCGATCGTTTGTGAAACTGCGGGGCAGGAACCGCATGCTGCACTGAGCCTTCTGGCAGGCCCCGCACATCGTGTCGTCGCATGGCGCCACGGCCATCCGGTTACCGCCGCGCAGTTCCTGCATCACGTCAGGACGGTTGCCGCGCAGCTTCCCGAGGCTCCCGCCGCGGTCAATCTCTGCGAGGACCGCTACGCGTTCCTGGTGGGTTTCTGTGCACTGGTGTCGCGCCGACAGGTCAATCTTCTTCCACCGTCACGCGCACCGCGCGCCGTGGACGAAGTGATGCAGGCGCATGCAGGCTGCTACGCACTGGGTGAGCAGGCATTGGAGCCGGCGCCGGTAGGCTATGTGCGGATGATGCTCGACGATGGCGCAGTCGATCCCGCTGCGGATTTCTCGCCGCCGCATGTTCCCCGTTCCCAGATTGTCGCGGTGGGCTATACGTCCGGTTCCACCGGCAAGCCCAAGCCGAATGTGAAAACATGGGGCAGCTTCCATGCCAGCAACCTGGGCAACGTGGAACGCATGACCGGCATTGCCGGTGGCCCGTTCCACGTGGTGGCCACGGTGCCGCCGCAGCACATGTACGGCATGGAAATGTCGGTGGTGATGCCGCTCTTCAGCGACGTGTCGGTCCATGCTGACCGGCCGTTCTTCCCTGCGGATGTGGCGCAGGCGCTTGCCAGCGTTCCGTCGCCGCGCATTCTGGTGACTACGCCGGTTCATCTGCGCGCTCTGGTGGAATCGGATATCCAGTTGCCGGAACTGGCGGCTTTTGTATCAGCCACCGCACCTATGCCGGTGGAGCTTGCCCGTGCGGCCGAGCAGCGCTTTGGTGCGCCGTTGCACGAAGTGTTTGGTTCCACGGAGACCTGCGTGTTCGCCAGTCGCCGTACGTCCATCGAGGACGACTGGGCGATTTACGACGGTGTTCATCTGCACCCGCAACCCGATGGCACGCTGGTGGAAGCACCGCAGCTCGACGAGCCCATCGCGCTGGCCGATATCGTGACGCTGCACGACAACGGGCGCCGTTTCCGCCTTTGCGGCCGCAACACCGACCTGCTGGAAATTGCGGGCAAGCGTGCCTCGCTGGGCGATTTGAACCGTCGCCTGCTCGCCATTCCCGGCGTGCAGGACGGTGTGATTTTCCAGCTCGATGACACGGACATCATCGGCGTGCGTCGCATTGCCGCGCTGGTGGTGGCGCCGGACCTGGACGAACACGCCATCATCAGCGCGCTGCGCGCGTCGATTGACCCGGTGTTCCTGCCGCGTCCATTGCGGCGGGTGGCTGCGCTGCCGCGCAACGAGACCGGCAAGCTGCCCCGTGGGCAGCTGCTGGACATGATCGGTCGCGGTCAGGGCTGAACCGGCGGAATCGCACCTTCCGCCGCCAGCACGCGCTTGGTGATGAGTACGCGCTGGGTGCCATCGGAAGAGGGCTTCAGATCCATGTTCGCGGCGAAGAACCAGCGGCGTCCCTTCGCTTCCACCCAGCCGACGTACCAGCCAATGCCGTCTGCCTTGTGACCCTTGCTGCCGTTCTGCGCAGCCTCGGGCAACCAGCCGGTCTTTGCGTGCAAAACGTATTCGGGCTGCGATTCGGTGATGGAAATACGGCGCACGGCCTCCTGCGCACGTTCTGAAAAGGGCAGCTTGCCGTCCGCCAGCCTGCGCAGGAAAGCGACCTGTTCCTCGGCCGAAATGCGCAGCGTGTCATTCAGCCAGAACTGGTCGATGCCGCCTTCCAGGGTTTCGTTGCCATAGCCCACCCGATGCAGCCAGTCGTGCATGCGCGGTTCGCCGGCGCGACGTGCGACTTCCTGGAAGAACCACACGGTTGAATAGCGCATGCCGCTGGCCAGCGAGTTGGGCCGATTCCATTCGACCTTTGGCGCGCCACCCATCATGCGCACCTTGCCGTCCCAGGGAATGACGTCGAACTCGTCCGTCACGGCACCTGTGTCCAATGCCACCATCGCGTTGAACAGCTTGAAGGTGGAGGCTGGCGAGTAGCGCTGTTTGGCACGGGCTGCGTCAAACACGTCCATGCGATCGGCCTGCTCGTCGTAGACGACGATGGTGCCGCGGGTCTTCGCGTCATCAAAAATCGCGGCCCACTCGGGACGCTCTTTGATGGTCGTGGCCTGTGCCTGGAACGCGGCCAGGGGCAGGAGAAGGGCTGGAACGAAATAGAGCCATGAGCGCATGACGGTGCTCCTCGGGGTGGAATGGCGCGAGTCTGCCCCGACGTTGCGACCCCCGGTGGGCGGGAAAATGGCGATACCCGGGCATGCCCCCGGTACAATATGGTGTTACGCCTTCGTTGGCGCGCCCCTATTCCCGGAGCAAAAGCATGAAAGTCCTCGTCATCGGCAGCGGCGGTCGTGAGCACGCCCTCGCATGGAAGCTCAGCCAGTCCCCCCGCGTTACTGACGTGATTGTGGCGCCCGGCAACGCTGGCACGGCGCGGGAGCCGGGACTGCGCAACGCCGCCGTGGCGGTCACCGACATCGATGGTTTGCTGAAACTTGCCCAGGAGGAGGGCGTTGAGCTGACCGTGGTCGGTCCCGAGGTGCCGCTTGTGGCTGGCGTGGTGGACCGCTTCACTGATGCCGGCCTGCGTTGCTTTGGACCGCGCGCCCACGCGGCGCAGCTTGAGGGCAGCAAAGCCTATGCGAAGGCATTCCTTGAGCGCCACGGCATTCCCACAGCGCACTACGCCGTGTTTACCGAACTGGCGCCCGCGCTCGCTCATGTGCGTGAAAAGGGTGCGCCCATTGTCATCAAGGCGGACGGTCTGGCGGCGGGCAAGGGCGTGGTCGTCGCCATGACGCTTGCCGAGGCCGAAGACGCGCTCAACGACATGCTGGGCCAGCAGGCGTTCGGGGACGCCTCGTCGCGCGTGGTGATCGAACAATTCCTGGAAGGCGAGGAAGCAAGCTTCATCGTGATTGCCGACGGCAAACAGGCGCTGCCGATGGCCACCAGCCAGGACCACAAGCGTCGCGATGATGGCGACCAGGGTCCCAATACCGGCGGCATGGGCGCTTATTCGCCTGCACCGGTCGTCACCCAGGACATTTCCGACCGGGTGATGCGCGAAATCATCCAGCCGACGCTCGATGGCATGGCGAAAGATGGCGCGCCGTTTACGGGCTTTCTCTACGCCGGCCTGATGATCGACGCTTCCGGTGCGCCGCGCGTCATCGAGTTCAATGTGCGCTTCGGTGACCCGGAAACGCAGCCCATCATGCTGCGTCTGAAATCGGATCTCGTGGCGCTGATCGAAGCGGCACTGGACGGCGATATCACCCGCGTCGATGCCGAATGGGACCCGCGTCCGTCGCTGGGCGTGGTGCTCGCGGCAGGCGGCTATCCGGGCAAGGTGCGCAACGGCGACCTCATTGAAGGTGCCGATGCCGACTTCGGCCCGGACGTGAAGGTGTTCCACGCGGGCACCGCACAAAATGCAGAAGGCCTCGCTGTGTCGGCGGGTGGTCGCGTGCTGACGGTTTGCGCGTTGGGTGATGATCTTGCCCAAGCACGGGCCCGTGCGTACGAGGCGCTGACCCACGTGGGCTTCGCCGACGCGTTCTACCGTCACGACATCGCGCACCGCGCGCTGCGCTGAGGCGCACACGGGCGGCGATGTTGCCGCCGCCCGTCGCGAAAACGTAAACCACGCCTGGATCATTTCCAGTTACGCTGGGCGCCACCATTCCGCCATGAAGGCCTTATGAGCCAGTTCAGCCTGCTTGGAAAGCGCCGTTTTGCCCCGTTCTTCTGGACGCAGGCCCTGGGTGCGTTCAACGACAACGCGTTCCGCAGCGCGATGGTCATGCTCGTAGCCTTCCAGATGGCACTGGATGCAAACACGGTTTCGCTCTACACCAACCTCGCGCCAGCCCTGTTCATCCTTCCGTATTTCCTGTTCTCCGCCACGGCCGGGCAGCTGGCGGAGAAGTTTGAAAAGACACGCATCATCCGTTACGTGAAGCTCTTCGAGATCGTGGCGATGATGATCGCGGCCATCGGATTCTTCACGCATCACGTGTCGCTGCTTCTGGTCGTGCTGTTCCTGATGGGCGTCCATTCGACGGTGTTCGGTCCCATCAAATATTCCATTCTTCCGCAGGCGCTCAGTCGATCCGAACTGGTAGGCGGAAACGGGCTGGTGGAAACCGGCACGCAGCTGGCGGTGCTGATCGGCATCATCGTGGGCAATTCGCTGATGCTCATTGCGGGATATGGGCCTCTGGCTTCATCGGTCACGACCATACTTGTTGCCGTGGTCGGTTACTTCGTGAGCCGTTCCATTCCTGTTGCTCCGGCGACTGCGCCAGATCTTCGCTTCAACTGGAACCCGCTCACGGAAACCATGCGCGTGCTACGCATCACACGCGAAGACCGCGCTGTGTTCAACGCGGTGCTGGGTATTTCGTGGTTCTGGTTTTTCGGCACCGTAATGATTGCGCAACTGCCCAGTTACACGCTGCTTCACCTGGGCGGCGACGGTTCGGTAAGCACGCTGGTGCTGGCGCTGTTCTCGCTGGGTACGGGTGTGGGTTCGCTGCTCTGCGAACGGCTGTCGGGGCGTCGCGTTGAAATTGGCCTGGTGCCTATGGGTGCCTTTGGCCTCACCGTGTTTGCGGTGGACCTGTACTTCGCGCGTACGGGATTTGCCACGGTCACGAAACTGGACTGGCACGGATTCCTTGCATCAGCGGGTGCCTGGCGCGTGGCACTGGACCTCACGATGATCGGTGTGTTTGCCGGCTTCTACGTGGTGCCGCTGTTCGCGTTTGTGCAGAGCCGTGCGCCAGCTGATCGCCTGTCGCGCGTGATTGCCGGCAACAACATCGTGAATGCGCTGCTGATCTGCATGGCGTCGGGCTTCGGTATCGCTCTCACACGCTGGGGCTTCACGGTGCCGCAGATTTTCCTGGCGGTGGGCCTTATCAACGTGCTGGTGGCGATCTACATCTTCACGCTGGTGCCCGAGTTCATGATGCGGTTCATCACCTGGATGCTGGTGAATACGCTTTATCGCGTGCGCGTGGATGGTCTGCGCAACATTCCGGAAGAGGGTGCGGCGTTGCTCGTGTGCAACCACGTGAGCTTCATGGACCCGCTGATCCTGATGGCCAGCGTGCGGCGCCCCGTGCGTTTCGTCATGTACTACAGGATCTTCAACATTCCGGTGCTGCGTTTCGTGTTCCGCACGGCCAGGGCGATTCCCATCGCGGGGCGCAAGGAAGATGAGGCGCTGATGGAAGCAGCGTTCGAGCGCATCGACGAAGCGCTGGCCGATGGCGAACTGGTCTGCATCTTCCCCGAGGGGGCATTGACCCGCGATGGTGCCATCGCTCCTTTCCGCCCGGGCGTGGATCGCATTCTGGCGCGTCGACCGGTGCCTGTGGTGCCGCTGGCGCTGCGCGGCATGTGGGGCAGCATCTTCAGTCGCCGCGACACCGCGCTGCATCGCATGCGTGTGCCAAGGCGATTCTGGTCGCGCATTGAGCTGGTGGGCGGCGAACCGGTGCCGGCTGATCAGGCGAATGCAAGCACGTTGGAAACGCGCGTGGCCGCGTTGCGCGGTGACCACGCGTAATCACGGGGTGGGTCAGGCGAACCAGCCGCCCACCACGATCACGGCCACCACCGCCAGCCACACGATCAACACGCGACGAATGACGCGGCGCGCATCGCTGAGCTCTGCAATCGGGTCGCTGACGTCTTCCACGTAGCCATCGCCGGCTTCGACGTCGGCATCTACGCTGGCACGTGCGACGGCGCCGAGGAAGTCTGGGTCCAGGCGTGTGCGCGGGCTTCCCGAATGGTGATGCCAGTGGCGCCACGAGCCCACCACCGCATCGAAGTCCGAGACCAGCGCCATGGCGAACACCATCAGGTGCGCGGGCACCCAGTCCAGCGCGTCAGCCACGCGTTGTGCGACGACGCGGGTGGCGTCATCCAGTCGCGAGGCCAGGTCGCGGCCCATCAACTGGACCAGCCTGTACGCCAGCGCGCCGCATGGGCCCAGCAGGAAAAACCAGAACAGCACGCCGAAGCGGCGACGCAGGGCAGCAAAGAAAGCGGCTTCCACAAGCGCCGGCGCGAACCAGCGCAGGGGCTCGTCGCCTGCACGCAGTTGCTGAATGGCTTCATCGCGGCGCAGCGTGTCGGGTGCTTTCAGGATCGCGTCGATGTCGCTTTCGACTTCGCGCGGTCCCAGTGCGTAGACCAGTACGATGACGGCGAAGGCGAGCCACGCCAGATCGAAGAAGGGCAGGGTGCCGAGAATAGCCCCGAATACGGCGCAAAGCAGCACGGGAACCAGGATGGTCACGGCGACGCGTGCGGCACCTGAGCCGTCTCCGAGTCGATTCACCCATGCGCGGAACCAGCGGTCGTCTCGCCAGCGGGCCAGCTGTGGCAATCCGTAGGCCAGAAGCAGGGCGATGAGGGCGGCGAGAAGTCTTAGAGCCATGGGTGCGATCCGAAGGGGACGCGCCGATTGTAGCCAACCCCGCGGGGTTGGCTACGCCTGTTTGTGGCCAGTCAGCTCGCCGAGGTCAACGCCGCGCAATGCCAGCCAGTGTTCGATCAGCCTGTAGGACACTGACAGTGGCGGCGGCACCGCCAGCGTGCCGCTTTTCATGCCATCGACAATCTGCTGCGCGGTGAACCAGCGGGCGTCTTCCAGCTCATCGTCGCGCAGGCGGATATCGGTGGTGCGCGCTGTGGCGGTGAAGCCCACCATCAGCGACGCGGGCAACGGCCATGGCTGCGAGGAGTGGTAGGTGGCATGCGCCACTTCCACGCCGGACTCTTCGCGGACTTCGCGGCGCACCGCGTCTTCCAGCGATTCGCCCGGCTCGATAAAGCCGGCCAGCGTGGAATAGCGACCCTTGGGCCAGCCGCGCTGGCGGCCGAGCAGACACGCATCGCCATGTTCCACGATGACGATGATTGCGGCGTCGGTGCGCGGGAAATGCATGTGCGCACAGTCGGCGTTGGTGCACTGGGCGCGATGTCCTGACGCCACCAGAAGTACGGGCGACCCGCACGAGCTACAGAAGCGCGTCTGTCTCTGCCAGTGCGTGATGCCCTTTGCGTACGCGAAAAGGCCCGCCTCGAACGTGGGGAACAGCAGGCCGGCATCGCGCAATCCGACGCGGCGTGCATGGGAAAGCGCGGTGAAGATTTCTGCGTGAACTTCGTCGACCACCAGCGTGAAGTACGCGCGGCCGTTGGCGATGCCCAGCAGCGTGGCGGGCACATCGCCGAAGCGTTCGGAGCGCATGGCCGGTGTCATCCATGCGATGCGCTCGTCGTCCGGTGCACTGAAGGCCATGCCCTCGCTGTCCAGCACGAGAAAGTGCGAATCAGCACTCGCTTCCAGTTCGTCGACCCAGAGGCGGTCGTCGCGGCGTTCGGCCATCCGATCCATGTCGATGCCGGCAAACACATTTTGCCGCGCTCGACCTGCGACGGCGCGGTCGCGTTCCTGTTCGACGCTCATCGGGAAGTCACTCAGGCGCTGAAGGAGGAGCCGCAACCACAGGTCGTCTTCGCGTTGGGATTGCGAATGACAAACTGCGAGCTGCTGAACGATTCCGCGTAGTCGATTTCCGCGCCCGTGAGGTATTGCAGGGACAGCGGGTCAACCACCAGCGTGACGCCATTGCGCGACACGGCGAAGTCGTCTTCGGCCTGATCTTCGTCAAACGTGAATCCGTACTGGAATCCCGAGCAGCCACCACCGCTGATATATACGCGCAGCTTGAGGCTGGTGTTGCCTTCCTCTTCAATCAGCTCGCGCACCTTGCTGGCGGCGGCTTCGGTGAAAACGAGCGGCGCACCGCTGCTACGGTAGTCGGGGGCCATGGGAAACGGATTATTCATGCTGACCATAATGGCGCCGATTGGCTGGAGGTCAAGCCTCGGCGAGTTCGGGAACAGCGTCGGCGACCGGCCCTTCGAGATGGCGCGGGGCTTCCGGGCTGCGATGAGCCATCTTTCCGTTGACCTGGGCGCCGGCGGCCATTTCCAGCACCTGGTAGCGCACGTCGCCCTCCACCCGGGCCTGTGCTGCCAGTTCCAGGCGGTCAAAAACCTCGATATCACCCACCACGTGGCCATTGACGACCGCATGCGGCACATGAATCTGGCCATTGACCCGCCCCGTCTCACTGATGGTGAGTACGCTGTGGTCGCCGGCGTCGGAATGGATCGAGCCCTCAATGACGCCATCCAGGTGCAGCGTGCCGCTGAAGCGCACGTCGCCGCGGATGGTCATGCCACGCGAAATAAGGCTGGTATCGGACGCGCTGACGCTGGGGCCCTGGTTCTTGCGATTACCGTTGAACATCGCTTTCCTTTTCGCCTTGAGTGACCTCGGCCCACGCAAGGCTGCGTGTCACCGGAGTGCTGCCGTCGGCGGTCACCGTGATCCGCAGGCGGGTGGGTTTGAAGTCCGCGGGAAGCACAAAGCTGCCGTGGACCTGCTGGAAATATTTGAACGAGAACGCGAGGCCGTCACCCTGGCCGGTTTCCCCCAGCGCGCTGCCTTCGAGCGTCACGACCTTGTCGCCCCGGATGCCCTCGATGGCGAGCGTCGCCTTGCCCTTGATGTCGTCGCCGCGCCGGGCGTTCTGCGTAAGTGTCAGCACGATATTCCAGGCCCGTGGCGTGCCTGTGACGGCGGATACCCGGGTGTCCTGAATCTGCAGACCTTCCCGCTGTGCGCCTCCCCCTACCAGGCGTGAGTAGAAGGCGAGGTCGGTGCGCAGTCCGCTGATTTCCTCGTCGCGCTCCGCCAGGTTGCGTTTGAGTTCTTTGGTGGCGATGTCGCTGACCTGGCCGGAGCGCTGCACATTGGCCAGCTGCTGCAGCAACTCGTCGTTCCGGGCGGTGAGCTTCGCGATCTGTCCGCGATGGGACGAAAGCGCGGGCGTGTGGGCGGTAAGCGCCCAGGTGATGAGGCAGGCAACCAGCAGGCTTGTCGCCCAGGCTCCGGCCAGAAGCAGCCGCGTACGGCGCTGACGGCCGACATCGTCGGCCGTGCGCACAACAAAGCGGGGCGGCGGCGTAGAGGCCATGGACGATTCCGTGCAGGCGGCGTGAAGGTATACCCGCAGCTTTCGGCGCCCGTCAAGAAAAGAGGCCCCGCTTTGCAGCGGGGCCTCTCAAACCGTGGATCAGCTCTCGATCTTGCCGACCTTGCTGAGCATGTAGCGCTCCGGACCAATGTCCTTGATGACGCTGAACTGCGTTTCCAGCCAGTCGATATGCTCTTCTTCCTCGGCCAGGATGTGGCGGAAGAGGTCACGGCTGACGAAATCGTGGATGCCTTCGCTGTAGGCAATGGCCTCGCGCAGGTCCTTCGTGGCAACCATTTCCAGATCGAGATCGCCCTGAAGGGCTTCGACCACGTTCTCGCCGATACGCAACTTGCCGAGGTGCTGCAGGTTGGGCAGGCCATCCAGGAACAGAATGCGCTCGATAAGCTTATCGGCGTGCTTCATTTCCTCGATCGACTCTTTGTACTCGTGGTCAGCCAGCTCGTTGTAGCCCCAGTCCTTGAACATCCTGTAATGCAGGAAGTACTGGTTGATGGCGGCCAGCTCGTTGTAGAGGACCTTGTTGAGGAATTCGATAACCTTCGCGTCGCCCTTCATGAGGGATCTCCCTGATAGCTCAGGCCAGACTATACGCAAGAGAAAAAGGAGAGGGCGAAACGAGAATGAACATGGTTCGCTTGTGCGAGCCGGTGCTCAGCAAGCGGCCTGGATCAGGCTGTGACGTGGACGAATGACAGGGAGGCCCGGACTTCGCTCACCGCATCGGACAGGCACTGGCGTGCCTCGGACTCGCAGGTGCCACAGCAGTCGGAACAGCCGGTGCGCGCCTGGAGATCGGCAAACGAATGGACTCCGTCAGCCGCGGCGCGGCGGATGGCGTGGTCGGTGACGGCATTGCACATGCAGATGTACATGGGGGCGGATTTTGAACGCGAATGCGAACGATTGTCAACCGCGCAAATGTGAACGGGCGGGCTCAGCCGGCAGCACGTTCCGGAGGGGCTGACTGCGGGCAGTTGCCCACGCTGACAGAGCAGACCGTTTCCACCATCGGGGCAAACTGGCGCAATGCGCGTTCATAGACCTGGCGCTTGAAGTTCACCACATGGTTGGCCGGGTACCAGAAATCCACCCAGCGCCACAGGTCGAATTCCGGCTTTTCACAGGCATCCAGTTTCAGGGCGTCTTCGCTGCCGGTGAGGCGCAGCAGGAACCACACCTGCTTCTGGCCAATGCAGGTGGGGCGCTGATGGTGGCGGACAAACCGGCTGGGCAGCCGATAGCGCAGCCAGCCGCGGGTTGCGGCCAGCACTTCCACGTGATGGGCCGAAAGGCCGGTCTCTTCCTCCAGTTCGCGATACATGGCTTCCAGCGGGGTTTCGTCGCTGCGCATGCCGCCCTGGGGGAACTGCCAGCCGTCGCGATTCACGCGGCGCGCCCAGAACAGGCGGCCATCCGCGTTCAGCAGCACGATCCCCACATTCGGTCGATAGCCATCAGCGTCGATCATCTCGCCTCCTCACCCGGAGCCATGCGGCCAGGGAAGTGTCCCTAAGGTCGCGGCAGCGTGTGCTCGCAGCCCGATTCAACCATAGCCTACAAAGAACCGGCAAGGCGCTACTTGAACGGAACCGATACCCCGATTAAACTGCCCGGCCTCCCTGAGCCGAAAGGCCCATGGCGACCAGGTTCCACGGCTAGGTAGCTCAGCTGGTCAGAGCGCGGCACTCATAATGCTGAGGTCGGCGGTTCGAGCCCGCCTCTAGCCACCATATAGCGATACCGCGCCGGGCTTGCCCGGCCAAAAAAAACCGCGCTTCGGCGCGGTTTTTTTGTTCGTGAATCCGTATTGCCGTCAGACGGTCATGGCTGCCGAGGCGGTGGGTTGTGCGTTCAGGCCGGTGTCCAGAACGGCCCTGGTCAGCTCAACCACGTTGTGTACGCGCAGCTTGGCCATCAGGTTGGCACGATGCAGCTCAACGGTTTTCTGGCTGATGTTGAGCTCGCCGGCGATCACCTTGTTGAGCTTGCCGCGCATGATGCCGTCCAGTACCTGCGTTTCCCGGGGCGTGAGCGACACATCGGGGCGCAGTGCTGTCAGGGCCTCGCGGGCCCGGTCGTAACCCAGCGGGGGCTCCTCGGGCAGCGGTTGCAGGAATACGGCATGGAAGATGGTGGGCGACAGGTCTACCGTCTGCCGGGTCACCCGGTAACGGCCGCGAGGTGCGCCTCCTGCCAAATATGTGCATTCGCCATCGTCGCCGGAAGGCTGCATGCAGTCGGAAAGCCACGCCGGTCCAGCCTGGCCCTGGCCCACACCGAACTCCCGCTCGAATGCCGCGTTGACCATCACGGCATCGCCTGCGTCGCTGCGCCATACAAGGCAAGGTAGCGGCGAGGCGGCAAACACTTCTTCTGCCAATCCACATGTGTGTTGTGACGGCGGACCAGGCAGCGCGTTAATTGTCAGGCACATCGAAGCCTCCGTGGCGGCGAGACACCGGGAACTTACGAGAGTCGCAGAAGATTGCGGAAGATACCACTGCATCCCGATCCGTGCGAAAAGTCCATAACTTCGCGCCATGAATGGCGGAAATTGAGAACTGTGTTGTGAATACCACTTAGGAATTTTTCCTAGGTCGTCGCCCGGTACAATAGGCGCTGTTTTCCGTAAGCCATTGCGAACCCATGCGCATCTTCAAGATTTTCCACGTCGAGGCAGCGCACCGCCTGCCAAACGTCCCCGAGGGCCACAAGTGCTCCCGGCTGCACGGCCATTCCTTCAAGATCGAACTACACGTGGAAGGTGGTGTTGATCCGCATTTCGGCTGGGTGATGGACTTCTCCGAGCTGAAGGCCCGCTTCGCCCCGCTGTACGACCGCCTGGATCACCACTACCTCAACGACATCGAGGGCCTGGAAAATCCCACGAGCGAGAATCTGTGCCGATGGATTTTCGAGCGTCTGCGCGTGGACGTGCCGGGCCTGGTAAAGGTCGTGGTCCACGAGACCTGCACTTCGGGCGCCGAATTCGGTATCGCCGACCTCTGAGTGGCTGTGTGCCGGAAGGCGGATGGTGCGCCGCAGCAGCAGTCGTTACACTCGGGCACCTTCTGCCCTCGGGTTGATCCATGACTTTCGCTGATACCCGTTCGTTTGCCGCATTCGTTGAGCAGGCAGCTCAGGCTCAGGCTGTGGCGTGGCGGGGTCTGGAGCGCATGACCGACCTGCAGTTGCAGGCCATTGAGGATCAGGCGCGATCGGTGGCCGGCCTCTTTGCCGACGCCGTGGTGTGTCAGGACGCGGATGCGTTGCGTGCGGTGTGGGAGAAGGGAAGTGACTGCCAGCGTGATGGCGTGGCTCGCGCCACTGCCGCTGCCGGCGAAATTTTCGATGTGGCCCGGCAGACTGCCGGTACATTGACCGCCATGGTGGTGCCCACGCCCGGCGCGTGAGTTTTCCACCCCGATGTGCCCCGTCCGGCGCGATCTTCGTCACGCCGCCGTGTCTTGTCGCCACCCGGCAGCTTGTCCGCAAGTTTGCGGCACTGGTATACTTTTCCAGATTAGACCGTGGCCCGTTGAACCATCTGGTGCCGCCTTTGAGCGAAACCTCACGGGAGCCTCGCGTTGCTGAACAGTCTTGCCGCAAGTCGTCGTTTAGCCATGCGCGTTGTATTCGCGCAGCTGGTGGTGGCCGTGTTGGTGGGCATCGCATTCTTACTGCAGGGACGGTCGGCTGGTCTGGCCGCCTTTGCGGGCGCCTTGATAGTTGCTTTGGGTAACGCGCTGTTCGCCGCGCGATTCTTCAGCACACTGGGCAGTGCGACAGTTGCGACGGGGAGGTTGCTGATGGGGATGTTCCTGAAATGGATCATCTACATTGGTGGCATTCTGCTGGTCCTGGCTTACTGGAAGTTGCCGCCGCTTGCTGCCTTGACCGGGCTCGCGGCTGCCTTCGCGGTCAATGTATTTGCATTCAGATTCAAGGGTTGAGGCATGGTGAGCGAACCGCAGGGCGGTCTGACCGAATACATCCAGCATCACCTGAACCACATGGTGATCAACTTCCGTCCGGACGCAGGTGCGTTCTGGAACGTGCGTGTCGACTCGATCGTCGTCTCGTTCGTCCTGGGCGCGTTGTTCTGCCTGTGGTTCTGGCTGTATGCCCGCAAGGCCACGTCGGGTGTCCCTTCCAAGGGTCAGGCTTTCGTTGAAATCATCGTCGAGTTCGTCGACACCCAGGTGAAAGACACCTTCCACGGCGACCGTCGCACGGTTACGCCGCTGGCGCTGTCCATCTTCATGTGGGTGTTCTTCATGAATGCAATGGACCTCCTGCCGGTGGATCTGGCGGGCTGGGTCGTGCACATGGTTGGCGGCCCCGAGACGGCGCACCACACGTTCTTCCGCATGGTGCCCACCGCAGACATCAACACCACCGTCGGCCTGTCGGTCGCCGTGCTGTTCATCGTCATTGGTCACGGCATCAAGGCCAAGGGCGGCTTCGGCTTCGGCAAGGAACTGGTGACCGCACCGTTCCACGCGGAAAACCCGGTGTTCAAGGCTATCCTCGTACTGCCCAACTTCTTTCTCAACGTCGTCGAAACTCTGTCGAAGCCTGTGTCGCTCGCCATGCGACTGTTCGGCAACATGTACGGTGGCGAACTGGTGTTCATGCTGATTGCCGGTCTGATGGTTAGCTGGATCAGCTTTGTTCCTGGCGTCGTGTTCAACACGGCGTGGGCGATCTTCCACATCCTGATCATCGCCTTGCAGGCGTTCATCTTCATGATGCTGACGATCGTCTACATCGCCACGGCGCGTGAACACCACTAACACCGCAGCACTGACGTTAGACCCTTTAGTCCCATTCTGTTTCGTTTAGTCCACCTTTAATAATTACGCATCGCAGGAGAACACCATGGAACTCATCGCACACGTGCAGGGCCTGACCGCCATTGCCATCGGCATCATCATCGGCCTCGGCGCGCTGGGCGCCTGTCTCGGTATCGCGCTCATGGGTGCGAAGTTCCTCGAGTCGGCCGCTCGTCAGCCGGAACTGGTTCCGCTGCTGCAGGGTCGCATGTTCCTGCTCGCCGGTCTGATCGACGCCGCGTTCATTATCGGTCTGGCCGTCGCCCTGCTGTTCGCCTTCTCGAACCCGCTGATCAGCGTGCTCCAGGCTGCCCTGGCTCACTAATAGTGTGATCGCCGTTGCCGTGGCGTTTCGCCACGGCAACCGTTCGTCCAAACGCGTTCGGAGTAAACGGAGAGATCATGGAAATCAACATGACCTTCCTGGGCCAGATGATCTCTTTTGCGATCCTGGTCTGGTTCACCACCAAGTTCATCTGGCCCCAGATCAGCGGTGCCATCGAAGAGCGTCAGAAGAAGGTTGCCGATGGCCTCGCCGCCGCCGAGCGTGCCCGCGCGGAACTCAAGGACGCGGACGCCAAGGTCGCCGTTGAGATCAAGCAGGCTCGTCTGCAGGCTACCGAGATCATCGACAAGGCCCAGCAGCAGGGTAACCAGCTGCTTGAGAAGGCCCGTGCCGAAGCTACGGAAGAGATCAACCGTCTGAAGGCCCAGGCCCAGGACGAGATCGCTTCGATGGCTCAGCGTGCGCGTGAGCAGCTTCGCGAACAGGTGGGTGCACTTGCCATCAAGGGCGCCGAGAAGATCGTCCAGCGCGAAATCGATCCGGCGGCCCACAAGGCGCTTCTCGACCAGCTTGCTGCCGAGATCTGATCATGGCCCAGGCTCTCACCCTTGCCCGCCCCTACGCACGTGCCGCCTTTGAAGTGGCGCATGCGTCGGGTTCGCTGGCCGACTGGTCCCGTGCCCTTGGCTTCGCTGCCGCTGTGGCGGCGGACGTCCGGGTGGCCGGCCTGATTAACGACCCGCGCGTGCTTCCGGCACAGCTGGTCGCGCTGCATCTTCCCGAAGGCATGGGTAACGACGCTCCGTTCGCGCGGTTCCTTGAGGAACTGGCCGAGAACGGTCGCCTGCACCTGATGCCGGAAATCGCCGCGCTGTTCGACGAACTGAAGCTTGAGTCCGAGTCGACCATGAAGGTCCGGGTCACCAGTGCCCTGGATCTCGATGCCGCCCAGACCGAGTCGCTGCGTGCCTCGCTCAAGCGCCGCTTCAAGCGCGAGATCGAGCTCGACACGCATGTGGACGCGGCGCTGCTTGGCGGTGTTGTCATCGACACGGGCGAGCAGGTCATCGACGGCTCTGCGCGCGGTCGCCTTCAGCGGCTCGCCAGCGCGCTGACGCACTAACCAGATTCTCATAGCACCGGGCGCCGCTAGCGCGGCTCAACCCAAGGAACCGACCATGTCCAGCACCACACTGAATCCGTCCGAGATCAGCGAGCTGATCAAGACCCGCATCGAGCAGTTCAAGCTCGGCGCCGAGGCACGCAACGAAGGCACGATCATCAGCGTGTCCGACGGCATCGTGCGCATCCACGGCCTGGCCGATGTGATGCAGGGCGAAATGATCGAACTGCCGAACAACACCTTCGCGCTGGCGCTGAACCTCGAGCGTGACTCGGTGGGTGCGGTGGTGCTGGGTGAGTACACCCACCTGCGCGAAGGCGATGCCGCCAAGACCACCGGCCGCATCCTCGAAGTGCCGGTCGGCCCGGGCCTGCTTGGCCGCGTCGTTGACGCGCTGGGTAACCCGATCGACGGCAAGGGTCCGATCGACGCCGTGGGCACCAGCCCCATCGAGAAGGTTGCGCCGGGCGTCATCTGGCGTAAGTCGGTCGATGAGCCGATGCAGACGGGCTACAAGTCCATCGACTCGATGATCCCCATCGGTCGTGGCCAGCGCGAGCTGATCATCGGTGACCGTCAGACGGGCAAGACCGCCGTCGCCATCGACGCGATCATCAACCAGAAGAACTCCGGCATTAAGTGCATCTACGTCGCCATCGGCCAGAAGCGCTCGTCGATTGCCAACGTCGTGCGCAAGCTCGAAGAGAACGGCGCGCTGGCAAACACCATCGTTGTCGTGGCGTCGGCATCGGAAGCGGCTGCCCTGCAGTACGTCGCACCGTATTCCGGTTGCGCCATGGGCGAGTACTTCCGCGACCGCGGCGAAGACGCACTGATCGTTTATGACGATCTGTCCAAGCAGGCTGTGGCTTACCGCCAGATTTCGCTGCTGCTGAAGCGTCCTCCGGGTCGCGAAGCCTACCCCGGCGACGTTTTCTATCTCCACTCCCGCCTGCTTGAGCGCGCTTCGCGCGTCAGCGAGGAATATGTGGAGAAGATGACCAACGGTGAAGTGAAGGGCAAGACCGGTTCGCTGACGGCCCTGCCGATCATCGAAACGCAGGCCGGCGACGTCTCCGCGTTCGTTCCGACCAACGTGATCTCGATCACCGACGGCCAGATCTTCCTGGAAACCGACCTCTTCAACGCAGGTATCCGTCCGCCCGTGAACGCCGGTATCTCGGTGTCCCGCGTCGGTGGTGCCGCGCAGACGAAGATCATCAAGAAGCTCTCCGGCGGCGTGAAGCTGTCGCTCGCCCAGTACCGTGAGCTGGCCGCATTCGCCCAGTTCGCCTCGGACCTCGACGCCGCCACGCGCGCGCAGCTTGACCGTGGCCAGCGCGTGACCGAGCTGATGAAGCAGTCGCAGTACTCGCCGCTGTCCATCGCCGAGCTCGGCGTGTCGGTCTATGCCGCTGAAAAGGGCTATCTGGACGACCTGCCGGTCAACAAGGTGCTCGCGTTCGAGAAGGGTCTGCACGCATTCATGCGTTCGAACCACGGCGAACTGATGAGCAAGATCGACAAGTCCGGCGACTGGAACAACGACATCGAGGCCACCTTCAAGGCCGCCGCTGACGAGTTCAAGAAGACGGGCAGCTGGTAAGGGTGTAACCGTCACCTGAGGTTGCCCGGCACTGCCGGGCAACGTGACGGATTCACGCTGTACGACCCGACGAATCACCAACTGCGAGTACGAGATGGCAAGCGGACGCGAAATCAAAACCAAGATCAAGAGCACGCAGAACATGCGCAAGGTGACGCGCGCGCTCGAAATGGTCTCGGCCTCGAAGATTCGCAAGGCGCAGGACATGATGAAGGCGTCGCGTCCTTACGCGCGCCTGATGCGCAAGGTCATCGCACACGTGGCCCAGGCAAGCACCGACTTCACGCATCCGTTCCTGACGGAACGTGCGAACGTTGCGCGCGTGGGTTTTCTCGTGGTGTCGACCGATCGCGGTCTGGCCGGTGGCCTCAACTCCAACCTTTTCCGCCGCACGCTCACTTCGATACGTGAGTGGCAGGGCAAGGGCGTCGAAGTCGATATCGTCGCCGTGGGCCAGAAGGCTGTTCAGTTCTTCCGCCGCATCAAGGGCGTGAATCTGATCGGCAGCGCCACGCATCTGGGCGACCGTCCGAAGCTGGAAGACCTGATCGGCGTCATCAAGGTGGTGCTTGACGCATACACCGAGAACCGCCTGGATCGCGTGTTCCTCGTTTACAACGACTTCGTGAACACCATCGTGCAGAAGCCGACCGTCCACGCCCTGCTGCCGCTGCAGCTGGTGGCGACGGAAATGGAAAAGGCCGAAGGTGCCGGTGCCGATAACGTCAAGGTCGAGCAGACGCACGACTGGGACTACATCTACGAACCGGATGCCCGCACGGTGCTTGAGCACGTGATGGGTCGTTACATCGAGTCGGTCGTGTACCAGGCTGCGCTGGAAAACCTCGCCAGCGAACATGCTGCGCGCATGGTTGCCATGAAGGCAGCGTCGGACAACGCGAACAAGGTGATCGACGAACTGACGCTGGTCTACAACAAGGCCCGTCAGGCAGCGATTACCCAGGAAATCTCGGAAATCGTCGGCGGCGCTGCCGCAGTCTGATCCACTCCATCGTTGGCGACGTTTCGGCGGCGCCGCAACACATACCTTAGAAAGATTCATCCGGAGCTATACCCATGAGCCAGGGCAAAGTTGTTCAGATCATCGGTGCGGTGGTTGACGTTGAATTTCCGCGTGACCAGGTGCCGAATGTTTACGACGCACTGAAGATCGACGGAACCGAAATCACGCTCGAAGTCCAGCAGCAGCTGGGCGACGGCATCGTCCGCACGATTGCCCTCGGTTCGACCGACGGTCTGCGCCGCAACCTTCTCGCCCGCAACACGGGTGAAGGCATCAAGGTGCCGGTCGGCGTCAAGACGCTCGGTCGCATCATGGACGTGCTGGGCAATCCCATCGACGAAGCCGGCCCGATCGGCGAAGACACCCGCTGGGTCATCCATCGCGAAGCCCCGTCGTACGACGACCAGGCTGCCGCGAACGAACTGCTGGAAACAGGCATCAAGGTCATCGACCTGATGTGCCCGTTCGCCAAGGGCGGCAAGGTCGGCCTGTTCGGCGGCGCCGGCGTGGGCAAGACAGTCAACATGATGGAGCTCATCAACAACATCGCCAAGGCGCACTCGGGTCTTTCCGTGTTTGCCGGCGTGGGTGAGCGTACGCGTGAAGGCAACGACTTCTATCACGAGATGAAGGACTCCAACGTCCTTGATAAGGTCGCGATGGTCTACGGCCAGATGAACGAGCCGCCGGGCAACCGTCTGCGCGTGGCACTGACCGGCCTGACCATGGCTGAGTACTTCCGCGACGAGAAGGACGAGTCGGGCAAGGGCAAGGACGTCCTGCTGTTCGTCGACAACATCTACCGCTACACGCTGGCCGGTACCGAAGTGTCCGCGCTGCTCGGCCGTATGCCGTCGGCCGTGGGTTACCAGCCGACGCTCGCCGAAGAAATGGGCGTGCTGCAGGAGCGCATCACCTCGACGAAGACCGGGTCGATCACCTCGATCCAGGCCGTTTACGTTCCCGCCGATGACCTTACCGATCCGTCGCCGGCCACCACGTTCGCGCATCTTGATGCGACCGTGACCCTGAGCCGTAACATCGCGTCGCTGGGTATCTACCCGGCCGTGGATCCGCTCGATTCCAGCAGCCGCCAGCTTGACCCGGCCGTGATTGGCCAGGAGCACTACGACGTTGCCCGTCGCGTTCAGGGCACGCTGCAGCGCTACAAGGAACTGAAGGACATCATCGCCATCCTCGGTATGGACGAGCTGTCGCAGGAAGACAAGGAATCGGTGTCGCGTGCCCGCAAGATCGAGCGCTTCTTCTCGCAGCCGTTCCACGTGGCCGAAGTCTTCACCGGCTCGCCGGGCAAGTACGTGCCGCTGAAGGACACGATCCGCGGCTTCAAGATGATTCTCGACGGCGAAGTCGATCACCTGCCGGAGCAGGCGTTCTACATGGTCGGCGGCATCGACGAAGCCATCAAGAAGGGCGAGGACATGGGCGCCAAGAAGGCCGCCTGAGGTCATCGGACGGACGGCGCCGCATAGCGGTGCCTCCCGCCGGCCCCGGACACCTTCTTACCCCGATACCTCCTCGTTTACGGAAACATGCCCATGAACCACACCATTCGTGTCGACATCGTCAGCGCCGAAGCCGAGATCTTCTCGGGCGACGCCACGCTGGTGGTCGCCACCGGTGAACTCGGTGAGCTGGGTATCGCACCCCGGCATGCGCCGCTGATCACCCGCCTGAAGCCCGGCCACGTTGACGTGGTGCTTGCCAGTGGCGAACGCCAGCAGTTCTACGTGTCTGGCGGCATTCTTGAAGTGCAGCCGCAGGTGGTCACCATCCTCGCCGATACCGCGGCGCGCGCCGCGGACCTGGACGAGGCTGCTGCCCTGGCTGCCAAGAAGGAAGCCGAGGACGCCCTGGCCAACCGTGGCGACACGCTGGACGTTGCCGAGGCACAGGCCAAGCTGGCCGAAGCCCTGGCACAGTTGCAGGCGCTGGAGCGCCTGCGCAAGACGCTCAAGCACTAAGTCGCGGTTACCCGCGTTTCTGCGAAAAGCCGGCCTTGCGCCGGCTTTTCGTTTTTTCCGGCGTTCGTCTTCATCTTGCGACCACCGTCGTCCTGCGACGCTTCGCGCCATGAAGACCCGTTACCGCCGCAGCCTGTGGATCCTGGGCATCGTTGCCGTCGTACTGATTGCGGCGCGCATTGCCCTGCCCTATGTGGTGCTGAACTACCTCAACGGTCGGATGGCCAGCATGGGCTCGTACTCGGGCCATATGGCTGATATCGACATCCATCTGTGGCGCGGCTCTTACAGCATCAACCAGCTGGTCATCACCAAGGTGGACGGCAAGGTGCCGGTACCTCTGTTCAATGCGCAGCGAACCGATATCGCATTGAGCTGGCGTGCTCTCACGCGCGGTCGCGTGCGCGGCAAGGTCGACTTCTTCCATCCCGAACTCAACTTCGTGGACGGCAAGGGCGAGGGCGACACGCAGACCGGCAAGGGTGTGGACTGGCGCGAACAGTTGAAGGCGCTGTCGCCCATTCGCCTCGACGAAGTGAATGTGAGCGATGGCGTGGTCACGTTCCACAACTTCGTATCCAGCCCGAAGGTCGATCTCAAGATGACCGACGTCAACGGAACGGCTACCAATCTGACCAACGTGGACAGCCAGGCGGGCTCACGCGTGGCCCGGCTGCACGTGACAGCCAGGGTGCTGGGCGATGCGCCGCTGGAAGCCACGGCGACGTTTGATCCGCTGGAGCGGCTGGGCGATTTCAAGTATTCGCTGACCGTGCGCAACATCAAGCTGGTGAAGGCCAACGATCTGGCACGCGCTTATTCAGGTCTCGACTTCGCGGGTGGTGAGGGTGATTTCGTCATGGAGCTGGAAGCCCGCGACCGTAATTTGAATGGCTACGCCAAGCCGCTGTTTCACGGGTTGAAGATCTTCAGCTGGAAGCAGGATGTGGAGCAGGACAGGAAGGGGCCGCTCAAGATTGCCTACGAAGCGGTGGCTGAAGGCGTGGTGCAGATTTTCAAGAACCACGAGAAGGACCAGTTCGCCACGCGCGTGCCCATCAGCGGCCACATTGACGAAAAGAACCTCGATACGTTCGCTGCCATCGTGGGCATTCTTCGTAATGCATTCGTGCAGGCATACAAGCCCAACCTGGAACACCTGACTGCCAGGCCGGAGAAGGAATAAGCCGCCATACTTGGCACGCCTGCCAAAACCGGCGAAAGTGGCGCCCTGTCACCGAAACATCGAATCTGCCCATGACTCCCGCTCCCGTCCACGTCGTCATCCTCGCCGCTGGCGAAGGCAAGCGCATGAAGTCTGCGTCGGCAAAGGTGTTGATGCCCCTCGCAGGCCGTCCTCTGTTGCAGCACGTGATTGATGCAGCGCGCACGCTGAACCCTGCCGGTATCCACGTCGTGCACGGGCACCGGGGTGACAAGGTGCTTGCCGCTTTCGCGCATGACTCCAGCCTGGACTGGATCGAGCAGACGGAACGTCTGGGCACTGGCCACGCGGTACGCACCGCGCTGGAGCACCTGCGCGAGCGGGGCGTTCTGGAAGGCCGTGTACTGGTGCTCTACGGTGATGTTCCGCTGATTCGCGGTGACACGCTCGCACGTCTGGTCACGGCCGATGAGCCGCTGGCCATGCTGGCCACCCGCCTGGATCAGCCCAAGGGCTACGGCCGCGTGATTCTTGATGCCAGCGGCCACGTGCGCGCTGTGGTCGAAGAAAAAGATGCCACTGCTGCGCAGCGCGCCGTGGATCTCATCAATACGGGTATCGTGGCCGGCGATGCAGCGCAGCTGCTGGCCTGGACATCGCATCTGAACAACAGCAATGCGCAGGGCGAGTACTACCTCACCGACGTGTTCGCCATGGCGGCAGACGAAAACGTTCCTGCGCTGTGCGTTGATTGCGACGAGGTGGAAGCCGCCGGTGCGAACGACCCGTGGCAACTCGCGGGCCTGGAAGCGATGTATCGCGAGCGCATGGCACGCGAACTCGCGCTGGCGGGCGTGCGCCTGGCGGATCCATCACGTTTGGACGTCCGTGGAAGCGTCACGGCGGGAAGCGATGTCGAGATCGACGTCAACGTCATTCTGGAAGGTGTGGTCACCCTGGGTGATGACGTTCGTATCGGGCCATTCACCCGCATCCGCAACGCGCAGCTTGCGTCGGGTACGGTGGTGCTGGCGCATTGCGATATCGACGGCGTAGTCACGCATGGCCCCTGCACCATCGGCCCGTTTGCGCGCCTGCGTCCGGGCACCGTGCTGGCATCCGGCGTGCACGTCGGCAACTTTGTTGAAACCAAACAGACGTCCATAGGGGAGGGCAGCAAGGCCAACCACCTGACATACCTGGGCGATGCCGTGATCGGCAAGGGCGTGAATATCGGCGCCGGCACGATCACCTGCAACTACGATGGCGCGAACAAGAGCACCACCACCATCGAAGACCACGTTTTCGTGGGTTCCAACAGTTCTCTGGTGGCCCCCGTCACCCTGCACGAAGGCGCGACCATCGGTGCCGGTGCGGTCATCACCCGTAATGCGCCTGCTCATGCGTTGACCGTGGCCCGCGTGCGGCAGTCGTCCATCGAGGGCTGGCACCGACCGGTGAAGAAAAAGTAAGGCCGCGGGTTTCTGCCATCCGATCCCTCCCGCTGCGCGAGGCACGCAGATACACTGCGCGCCATCACAGGGGCCAAAGGGATTTCCATGTTTCGCTACGTGCACAGGCCGCTTCTCGCGGTCGCGCTGCTTCTCATCAGTGGCCTGGTTGTGGCGGCCACACGCGAGAACACGCTGGGCGGCCCGCCATTCCGCGACCCGTCCGTGCAGGGCGAGGACTATCGACTGGTTCCGGCTGTCGCGAAGGACGCCACAGGGAAAGTCATTCCTGGCGTTACCGTGCAGCGCATTCTGCTCAAAGACATGGAAGGGGAGTGGGAGTCGGCTGACGAAAAACTCCCGCCCTTCAAGAGCACCCTGACCCCGGACGTCCTGGCGCGCGTCCAGCTCTTCTTTGCGAGCGGCGGTGGCTGGATGGTCACGCCACGCGGCTGGAAAGTGTATGCCGCCGGCTTCGGCGTCGACGGCACCAGCTCGTTCCTGTTCACGGCGGCCAGCGGTCCCGCGCAGGGTTGGTTGTCGACCTATGACATCCCCGCATGCCTTGGCTGCATCTACGATGCCGCCGACATGTTCTTTCCGCAGGTGCACGCCATGCGCGAGGACATGGTAGGCCCCACACCCCGGCCGGCCATCCTGCCCAGGCCTAAGTCGATGACCCGCCCGGACAAGTGCACGGTATTGCTTCGCTACGACACGCCTGATTCGCCGCCGGTTCGGGAAGCGGCGACTTTCGATGCGTCCGGTGATCCGTTCTGGCACAGCATTGACGTGGCGATTCCTGATGCGGATGCGGCGCTGGCCGATGCGTTGATGCTCTATTACCGCCAGCAGGTGCCACGCTGCGGCACGAGGTGATGCCTCAGGTGCGGTAGCGCCAGCCGTCGATTTCCACCAGCAGGTCGTCGCGGCAGATATCGCCATGAAGCAGCAGTGCCGGTGCATCGGGCAGGCGTTGAGCGAGAAAGGCGCGCACGCGTGCCTCGTGTTCCCTGTGGCGCACGTACACCTTCAGCGGTGCGCGTGCGTCGAAGCTACGGGGCAGTGCGCTGGCGGTTAGCAGCGTTTCCAGATTGACCAGTGTTTCGTCCAGCTGGGCGTCAAGGTTGCCGGCATGCGCAGATGCATGCCCCACGACAGACGCGGTGCCGGAAATGGCAAGCACGTCGCCCGCAGGCAGAAGCGTGGCCCGTGCAAAACTGGGCGGAGTGCGGCCGTACTGACGCGGGTACTGCCATGCGCTGACCTGGCGCGGATTCTCGATGCGCGTGCCCGGCTGGCTGCTGGCCAGCAGGTACACCTGCAGACGATGCGCGGTGGCGTGGTGACCGATGGCCGTGGCAGCCGGAAATCCGTGGGCAAAGATGTCTCCCATGCCTTCCATGCGACCCTGGCAGAAGTGCTTGTAGCGCTCATCGTCACCCTGGCCCTGATTGATGGCGCCGAGGTAATTCCAGATGCGCTGGACATGGCGCTCCGGTGAGGCGGCCACAAATTCGGACAGCGCAGCATACGCAAGGCGGGCTGTTTCTTCGGCACCGCCGTGGCGGCCTTCATCCAGTTCAATGGCAGCGAACAGCCAGCCACCGCCACGCGACCACTGCAGGGCACCGTCAGTGCCGGATATGACCGGGCCGGTGACATGCCATTCTTCTGCGACAGCGGTTCCCAGAGGCTCCAGGGCCACGTTGAAACGGCGCGGGTCAGCGGAGCTCAAAGCCGTGGCTCCAAAACCCAGCGAGGCGAGGACGCCCTGGGTCAGCGGCTGGTCGTGCTTTACATAGCGGACGTCGGGCGCGGCATGGGCTGCGGTCGGATCACATTCCCTTAGTTCACTGCCGGATGTCATCAATTCTTCCGTTCTTCAAGCCTGGCGTCCATCATATAACGTCAGGTATCCCTGACGACGCAGGCTACTGATAATTGACGCTTTTCACGTCTGTGAATCCGCCCGCCAACGGGGCCGCATGCTACACTCCGCGGCCGCTGCCATCCGGGGGGAGGCAGATCTTGGGGATTTGGAACGAGCATGGCAGAACAGACCGCAGCAGAACACGAACTGGCTACCCTCATTGTGAGTAGTCTTAATCTTGAAGGTACCGAGCCGGGGCAGATTGACCCCGATGCACCGTTGTTCGGCGGTGATCTCGGCCTCGACTCCATCGACGCCCTGGAAATCGCCCTGGCGGTCTCCAAGCGCTATGGCTTCCAGTTGCGCTCGGACAATCCGGACAACCGCCGGATCTTCACCAGCCTGCGCACGCTGTCCGAGCACATCGAGCAGCACCGGGCACCCTGATGCCGCCGCGATGAGCGTCACGCGCGCTCGTCCGGCGATGATCGTGTGCATCGGCGTATACGCCGTGCTCGCCCTTGTTGGCGCGACGACCCATCGCTCGTGGATGTCCCTTGTGGCCATGCTTGCGCTGCTGACGGCACTGCTGTTGCCGGCGCTCGTCGCCCGCCGTGCGTATGCCTTCGTTGCATGGCCCGTGCTGGCCCTTGCGCTGGTGGCCCTGGCGTCGTCTGGCTGGCTGGGCGTCCTGATGGACGCGCTGCCTGCGGTCATCAACGGTGCCATCGCGTGGTTCTTCGGTCGCACGCTGATGCGGGGGCGTCAGCCACTGATCGCGTATTTCATCGCCACCATTGAAGGCCGGGACCGGCTCGAACTGCCCGGTGTGGCGCGTTACGCGCGATGGTTGACAGCTTTCTGGGCGGTTCTGCTGGCCGTTCAGGCGTCGCTCCTGGCCCTCGTGTTTTGCTTCGCCGTGCCGGGTGGCCTGCTGGTCGCCCTTGGCATCGAGTCGTCCATCCGGTTGGGAGGAAGCTTCTACATGGCGTATGCCCATATCGGCTGCTACCTGGTGATAGCGGCGGCCTTTATCCTGGAATATCCCGTGCGCCGACTGATACTTCGGGGTGTGCCGCATTCCGATCCCGTGGCCATGGCTGCGCAGATCGCGTTGCGCTGGCCCGACCTGCTGCGCAACTGGCATCGGGGTGGTCCATGAGCACGCCTGCCGAAATCACCCGCGGCATACATTTCCCGGCCGATCATCCCAGCTTCCGGGGACATTTCCCGGGGCGTCCGATCGTGGCGGGGGTGTTGCTGATGGAACAGGTCGCCACGGCATTGCGCGAGTGGCGTGGCCTTCGTCTCAAGGCGATTGTGGACGCAAAATTCGTGGCGCCCCTGCTGCCTGGGCAGGACGCAACGCTCACCCTCACTGAAATCGCGGAACATCGCATGCGCTTTACGATCGTTCATGCCGGCACCACGCTGGCACGCGGCACCGTCGAAGGATCGACATGACCGAACACTGGCAAAATCAACGGGAAGGTGGCGGCCGTTTCGCCATCTGGCTCATCCGCGCCATCGCCCTGCATGTGGGGCGTCCCGCCGCACGGTTGCTGCTGCATCCCATCGCCTTCTATTTCTATCTTCGACGCCGCCCTGAGCGGGAAGCGTCGAAGGCGTATCTGCGGCGGGTTCTCCATCGCGAACCCACTCCCGCCGAAGTGATTCGCCACTTTCACTGCTTCGCGGCGACACTGCTGGATCGCATTTTTCTGCTGGCAGACGGTGAAAAGCGCTTCCAGATCGATACCGAAGGCCTCGACGTGCTCGACGCGCGCATTGCCATGGGCAAGGGCGTGCTGCTCATCGGATCGCATCAGGGCAGCTTTGAAGCGCTGCGTGCGCTGGGCGCGCGCCGGCCGGACGTTCCCCTGCGCGTGGTGCTCGACAAACAGAAGACGCCCGCACTGACCATGCTTCTGGAAGCCCTCGCGCCGGATGTGGGTGAGCGCGTGATTGATGCGTCGCTGGACGGCACCTCCATTACGCTGGCCATGGCTGAGGCCACCCAGGCCGGCGGCATGGTCGCACTGCTGGCGGATCGTGGCCGCGCTCACGAAGCGCTCCGGCATGCGCCGCTGCTGGGCTCTCCCGCACCGTTTCCCGTGGGCCCCTGGCTCGTCGCATCCGCGTTGCAGGTGCCCGTGGTGCTGTGCATGGGCCTGTATGAGGGCGGCAACCGCTACCGGCTGGTCTTCGAGTCGCTGAGTGATCGCGTGGACATCCCCCGGCAGAGTCGTCAGCAGGCACTGGACGACATCATTACCCGGTACGCTCAGCGTTTAGAACATTACGCGCGCCTGGCCCCCTACAACTGGTTCAACTTCTATGACTTCTGGCAAGACACTGGCGCTGATCCTGGCTCTGACGCCGCTCACCTCGGTCATCGCGCAGACGCCTCAGGCTGATGACGCGCACACGCTGATTGCCACGCTGAAGCGCCCCGCGCCCGCGCGCACGCCGTTTGCCGAAGCGCGCTTCATGCGCGTGCTGGACAAGCCGCTGGTTGTATCCGGCGAGCTGTCGTGGCTGGGCGGTGATCGTCTGGAACGTCGTGTGGACCTGCCCACCAAAGAGACGGCAACCATCGCCGATGGCCAGGTGACTCAGCAACGCGAGGGCAGGAAGCCGCGCAGTTTTTCACTGGAACGCGCGCCCCAGCTCAAGGTGCTGCTCGACAGCTTCGTTGCTCTGCTGGGTGGTGACCCGTCCCGTCTGGCCGATTCGTTCGATGTCACCGTGGCCCATGCGGGTTCGCAGTGGACGTTGACGCTCAAGCCGCGCGATCCGCGCGTGGCCAAACAGATTGCGTCCATCCGCGTCGATGGTGCCGGTACCGAGGCGCGCTGCATGCGCATGGAAGAGCCCGACGGTGATGTGACCATGGATCTGCTGGGCGACCTGGCCACGAAGATGCCGGATGCCCCCACGCGTGATGCCATTGCTGCGCTCTGCGGCGGTACGCCGTGACGGTGGCTTGCTGAATGCGGGGCGGCGCACGTTTCGCCTTGCTGCTTGGCTGGTTGCTGGTGCTTGCGGCGCTGGGTCTGTTGATCTCGCAGCGCCTGGTCATCAGCACGGACCTGCGCAGCTTCATGCCGGCTCCCACTACGCCTGACCAGACACTGCTGATGGAGCAGGTGGGCGAGGGTCCCGGCTCGCGATTGCTGCTTGTTGCCATTGACGGTTTGCCTGTGGAGCAGCTGGCGCAGTTGAGCCGGTCGTTGCGCACCAGTCTCGTGAATGACAGCCAGTTCACCCAGGTGGTGAATGGCGACTTCGACATGGGCGTGCTCGATGACAGGCTGTTGCCTTACCGGTATCTGCTTTCGCCCACGCTGGATACGCAGGCGCTGGACGAGGACTATCTGTCCGACCAGTTGCAACAGCGTCTGGACGATCTGAGTTCGCCTGCCGGTACCTTGCTCAAAGGCCTGTTGCCGCGTGACCCCACGCTGGAAGTGCTGAAGCTTGCAGAGCTCTGGACGCCCGTACGTTCACCCGAGGTGCGTGACGGTGTGTGGTTCTCGTCCCGCCACGAAGCGCTGATGCTCGTGCAGACGCGCGCTGCCGGTTTTGATCCTGAAGCACAGGGCGTTGCCATCGACCACCTTCGCAGCGCATTCGCTGCGTTGCCGGGCAGCGCGGGAGCGCACCTGACGTTGAGTGGCCCCGGCTACTTCAGCGTGCTGGTCAATGCGCAGACCCGTGAAGAAGCGGATTGGATCGGACGCATTTCCACCATGGGCTTCATCATCCTGTTGCTGCTGGCCTATCGCAGCGTGCGCAGTCTGTTGCTGGGCGCGTTGCCGGTGGTCAGTGGTGGCCTGGCAGGCATTGCAGTGATGACGCTGGCCTTCCCGCAGGTGCATGGCATCACGTTGGCGTTCGGCTTCACGCTGCTGGGTGTTGCGCAGGAATATCCCATCCGGCTGCTGAGTCATCGTCGTGCGGGTGAGTCGGCTGTTGAAAGCGTGCGTGGTCTGTGGCCATTGTTGCTCACGGCCATCGCGTCGGCCTGTATCGCGTACCTTGCGTTTTATGCATCCGGCGTGGGTGGGCTGAAGCAGTTGGCCGTGTTCACCATTACCGGCTTGCTTGCCGCGGGCCTCACCACGCGTTACGCGTTGCCCTATCTGCTGCCGGACACTGTGCGCGACGTGGAAAGTACGCCCGGTCTGGGCGCGTTCCGTCGGTGGCTGGACAACCTTCCGCGTCCTCGCTGGTTGCCCATTCCCATCGCGCTGGTTGCAGTGGGCATGCTTGTGTTCGCGCCGGGTCCGTTCTGGCAGAACGACCTCTCCGCGTTGACGCCGCTGCCTCGCGACCTGCTGATGACGGATGCGCGTCTGCGCGGCGAACTGGGTGCGCCGGATGTGCGCTACCTGCTGGTGATGCAGGGCAAGACGGCTGACGATGTCATTGCGTTATCGCAGTCCGTTCAGCCGCGCATGCAGGCGCTTGTGTCTTCCAAAGCGCTGGACGCGTTTGAGCTTCCGTCGACCTATCTGCCCAGCGAAGCCGTGCAGCGTGCGCGTCAGGCAAAACTGCCCGATCAGGCGACACTGGACGCGGCACTGACCGCTGCTCTGTCCGGCATGCCTTTTCGCAAGGATCTGTTCGCGCCCTTCGTACACGACGTGGAGGCAGCACGCACTGCGCCGCTGCTGACCCCGGAGCTGTTTGCCCAATCCGCACTGGGTCAGCGACTGGCCGCTATGCTGGTGAAGCGTGGCGACCATTGGGTCGGACTTGCCACGTTGAGTGGCGTGCGTGACCCCGAGGCCATTTCGGCGCTGGCGCCGCAGTTTGGTGGTCAGTTGCGTTTGCTTGACCTGAAAGAGGCGTCCGAGTCACTGGTGGCGGAATACCGCACGCGCATCCTTCATGCGCTGCTGGCTGCCACGGCGCTGCTTCTGGTAACGATCACGCTGGCGCTTCGCAGTGTGCGTCGTGCCTGGCACGTGCTGGCACCGATGACGCTGGCTACGTTCCTCGTGCTTGCGGTGGAGCGCGTGGCAGGTATTCCGCTGTCACTGTTTCATCTGGTGGCGCTGATTCTTGCCGCCGGCCTTGGCTTGCACTACGCGCTGTTCTTCGAGCGCGACACGGGCGACCCTGCCGAACAGAGGCGCACGCTGCACGCCACGGTCGTTTGTGTGGTGTCTGCACTGTTGGTGTTCGGCATGCTCGGCTGGTCATCCATACCGGTATTGCGCGCCATCGGGCTCACCGTGAGTCTCGGTGTCGCATTCCATTTCTGCCTGTCCATTCTCATGGCTCCCCATGCTCGACAAGACTGACTGGATCGACCTGATCCCGCATGCCGCTGACATGTGCCTGGTGGACACGGTGCTGTCTTGGGATGAGCGCGTGATCCACGGGCAAAGCACCAACCACACATCGCCCACGCATCCGCTGCGCGGCAGCGGTGGCCTCCATGCGGTGCATCTTGCTGAGTACGGCGCACAGGCCACGGCGGTACATGGCGCGCTGCGCGCACGCGCGGCCGGCGAGGGCGCCGCGCGTCCCGGCATGCTGGTAAGCCTTCGTGGTGTGGAACTGACCGTGGAATATGTCGATGCGCTGACTGGCCCGCTGGACATTCATGCGGAATGTCTTTACGCCGACACGTCAGGTGCGCAGTACACCTTCCGCATCGAACACGCTGGCGTGCTGCTCGCCAGCGGCCGGGCTGCTGTCATTCATCCCTGACGATCACGCCACTTCTGCAAAGAGGTCGGTGCGTTCGGCGGCGGGTGTGACCAAGTGCGATGCGCCGTCAAGCAATGTGGGTTCGTGCGCTGCGGCGCGTTCCACAATCGTGGCTGCAAGTGAGCGGAGCAGTTCCACGTTGTCGCGCAGGCGTGCCATCAACGCGCCATCATCCAGCACATCGTGCAGCGTGCGATTCATTTCCGAGAACCAGGCCAGTTCGCGCTGATCGAGCATGGCCTTCGGATTGCGCCCGCGCGATACGCCGTGCCAGCGACGGAAGAACGCCTGCATGTCTTCGTTGAGCACCTTCGCCACTTCCAGCTCGGGCGCCAGGCTGGCGATCAGCGCGGTGTCGCCCAGTCGCTTCTGGAACACCAGCTGGCAAAGGACGCCCCAGTAATAGGCGTAATCCCAGATGACCTTGATGGGAAGCACCTCGGCATCGCCAAACAGCGGGTACTGGTGCCGGTACATTTGCAGCGTGTTTTCGTAGAACGACATGAACAGCCGCTCGTAGATGCGTGCATACGGAGCCAGCGGTTCGCCGCGCAGGTCCAGGTCGACCAGCATGCAGATATACGTGTTGGAGATGGCGATGAAATCGCTTCCGGGCGAATAGAAAGGGTCGAGGAATGCGCCGGCCTCACCGGTCAGTGCCCAGCGGTCGGCGGAGTACATTCGCGAGCATCCGTACGAGAAGTGCCGGAAGAAGGCGAAATCCAGCAGCTTGTCGCGGCGCTTGTCGATTTCCCGATAGACCACCGGCTGGTGGATCTTCATCCATTCCATCGCCTTGTCGAAGTCGCGCATTGTTTCGATGGGGTGCATCTGCGCATCGGCCACGATGCCCACCGAGTGAGCGCCCGAGGACAGCGGAATGAGCCACAGCCAGTAGCCGGGGCCACAAAGGTGATTGGTGGAGCGCCAGCGTTCCGGCGGCGTGCAGCGGCTTTTCCATACGGTGTCGTCGCACCAGCCGTCGATTTCGAGGCGGTCGTTGATGCGGAACCACACAGCGTTGGCGTGATGGCCGTTGTCGCGGGTCAGGTCCAGCTTGCGCCGGATGAAGGCCGTGCGGCCGGATGCGTCCAGAAGCCAGCGGCAGGACAGGTGATGGGTCGCTCCCTGCGCGTCGGTGTAGCGCACTGTGTGTTCGTCGTCACCGTGACCGATGTCGAACGCCTTCACGTTGGCACCATCGCGGAAGTCGATGCCGCGCCGAAGCGCCTCTTCGCCGAGAAAGTTTTCGAGGATGCCGCGGTCAAGCTGATAGCTGGGTGTGGGAAGCACCTGACTGACGCCCAGTTCGGTCACATCGCCCAGATCGTTGCGGCCTTCGGAGAAGAAGAACCGGAAACCGAACTTGCGGATGTGATCTTTTTCAAGGTGCTCGCGTAGCCCCAACGTGTGTGCGAAGTAATGCGCGGCGATTTCCACCGTGGACTCGCCGACCTTGTGTGCTGCCACGGGCAGGGGATGCTCGCGCCGCTCCAGGACCACGATGTCCAGCTCCGGGTGCTGAGCCCTCAGCTGCATGGCGAGGGTAAGCCCGGCGAGGCCGCCGCCAAGAATCACGATGTCGTGCCGGACAGACGTAGCCATTGGTTCGTTCATGCAGATCCCCGTTTTGATCCGCCATTCACGCACGGAACATGTCTGTGAAACATCAAGATCCCGCTATGCGTTCCTGTCGGCGTGTGGCCTGCGCTTCCGTGGGACGACGCTTCATGAACCACATAAGCATTGGCGTGGTCATCACCGTGGTGACGATGGCCATGACCAGCAGCATAGTGAACATTTCCTGGCCGATGACGCCAGCATCCAGGCCGACGCGGATCACGATCAATTCCATCAGCCCCCGTGCATTCATCAGTGAACCGATGGCGAAGGAATCCCGCCAGCTTTGCCCGGCCCAACGGGCGCCGGCCATGCCGCCGAGTACCTTCCCGGCGATGGCCACCAGCAGGATCAGGAGCAGGGCGAGGCCTGCCCCGCCGGCAAAGGCGTCCCGGCTGGTGTTGAGGCCTGCCAGGGCGAAGAAGACAGGAAGCAGCAACAGCACGGCCACATGTTCGATGCGCTCGGTGAGCGTGGCGAGCAGGCGGTCATCGCGGGGCAGGCATGCGCCAAACAGGAAGGCGCCAAATACGGCGTGCAGGTTCAGCCATTCGGTGGCGGCAGCACAGGCCAGCGCACCCACGAGCAACACGACCAACGTGCCGCCATGCGGCCGACCGTCGGCTGCATGGCGGGCCAGCATGCGGGTCAGGAGAGGACGGAACAGCCCGAAGCACAGGGCCGCCAGGCCGAGCATGCCGCCAAGCGTCTGCCAGAACGGAACCCAGTTGCCATGCGCCGAGATCAGCGCGACGACCATGGCCAGAGCCACCCAGGCCAGTGCGTCGGCCACGGCGGCCGAGGCCAGCGCAAGCCGTCCCGGTTCGCTTTGCGTGAGCTGACGTTCTTTGAGGATGCGCGCCATCACGGGCAATGCGGTGATGGCGACGGCGGTGGCAAGAAACAGGGCGAACGGCCAGAACGCCACGCCCTCCGGTGCAAAACGCGGGTAGAGGGCGGGGGCGGCGGCGACGCCCAGCAGCATGGGCAGGGCGACTGCCAGCACGCCGACGCGCGTGGCATGCCCAAGCTGACGCCTCGCGCCACCAGGCATGCGCAGTTCGGCCCCCACCACGAACATGAAGAGCACGAGCCCCAGGGTGCTGAGGCTTTGCAGGGCCGGCAGGCTGGCTTTGGTGAACAGTGCGGCCTGGGTATCCGGCGCAATGGCTCCGAACACGAGAGGCCCCAATGCCAGGCCCGCGATCATTTCGCCGATGACCGGCGGCTGGCCGAACCATCGAAGCACCCAGGCAAGCGCCCGCGCCGTAAGCAGGATGACCACCAACTGCACGAGCAACAGGGCAGCGCCCATGGCCTTCTCCGATGATTACGTTTGCGGAATATCCACAATGGTGGGGGGGCGGGCGCGTGAACGGCGGTAGCTGGCCATGACGTTACCGTAGTGGAATGCACGGCCCACGGTATAGACGGTGATGCGCGTCACGTCGCGAACGGGGCTGAAGTGGCTCAGGCGAAACTCGCCCTGATAGCGCGAGGGAATAGGCACGGAAACGACCTCCATGCCCAGTTCACGGGATGCGCTGATCAGTAGTGCAGCCTCGAAGACGAAGTGTTCGACAGGCAGGTCGACCAGCGCCAGCGCTGCACGCGGATAAAGGCGCTGTCCGCTCTGCGTATCGGCGATGGGCTGGGCGCACGCGCATGAAATGCCCCAGTCAGCCACCGCGTTTGCGCGACGCCGCCCCTTGGGTTGCTGATCCCGGTCGAGCAGGCGGGCGCCCACCACGATGGCACCGGGGTGCCGGGCGGACGCGGCAAGCATGCGCGGGATGTCAGAGGCCTGATGCTGTCCGTCGCCATCCATCGTCAGCACCGCGTCATAGCCCTCGGCCAATGCGTGGCGAAAGCCGGTGCGCAATGCACCGCCCTTGCCTTGCCGCGATGCGTGACGAAGCAGGGTGACAGGAAGCTCGCTGACTATGTCCGGTGTGCGGTCGTCCGAGCCGTCGTCCACCACGATGACGGGTAGCCCCAGGGCCACCGCTGATTCGACGACTCCGCGTATGGCCTTCTCTTCGTTGAGACAGGGAATCAGTATGCATACTCGCGTCGTCGTCTGGTTCACCGGAGTGACTCCATATCCACGTGCAGGTCGAGGTTGCCTGCCGCAGCGATCCGCACGGCCTGTGGCGCACCGCGCGCCAGAGCTTCCATCAGCGGAAGTCCCAGGGCGGAGGGATTGCTGCGAGCGATGGGAGCAAGCACAGACACGTCGCCCGGTCCTGCCGCGATGTTGCCGGCAACCAGAGACACGTCTACGCGGATGGCGCCGGGCTCCTCATGCGGACTGAGCACCAGGCTGGCGGCGAAGGCACCCGTCGAGCGGGTCATTTCGCCGAGCAGGCCTGTTCCTGCAATGTCGTACGCCACGAACAGCACGTCGCGATCATCGGCAACGGCCAGCGTGGCCGCTTCCAGAAGGCCGGCACCAAAGCTGAAGTCAGCGGCCGACACAGCGCTCGACGCTGCGTGGCAATGCGTGGCGATGGTCCAGTAGCCCGCCGGCGCGTTATGCACGGAATTGTGGAAGCGGATGGGGGACAGCTCCGTCGGAGCCGTTGCCAGCGTTTCGCACATGTAGTCGGTGATGGTCTGATCGCCGTGGCCGGACACAAACACGCACGGCAGGTCGGCGGCGGAACGTCCGCTCATCGTTACGGCCTGTCCTGCGGCGGCGGCGGCAAGCAACACGCTTTCCGGCGCACGGCGACGCTCGTTCGGCGGCAGTGCATCGGCGAGCGGGCGGGTCACTTCGCCAGGCGTCGCGTTGCCACGAACCACGTCGCAAAACTGCGACCAGTCAGCGATGCCCGGAGCCCACAGGCCCATGCCTTTTACCCAGAGGGTCAGTGCGGCGCTCATGCCAGACGCTCCGCGGCAGCGAAGGCGAGGCAGGCGTTATTGCCGCCAAAGCCGAACGAGTTGCTCAGTGCCACGCGGACGGGACGCTGTTCGCGCGTCCATGCCATCTGCGGGCCACACTGCGGATCGGGCGTGTCCGCATGGATGTTCGCGGGCACCTGGCTGTCGCGCATCGCCAGCAGCGTGATCACCGCTTCCAGAATGCCGGCGGCACCCAGCGTGTGACCGGTGAAACCTTTGGTCGAGCTGGCACGTGTGCTTTCCCGGAAGCGTCGTGTGACAAGCGCGGCCTCCACTTCGTCGTTCTTCAGGCTGGCCGTGCCATGCAGGTTGATGTAGTCGATGTCGGTGGGGGAAAGTCCTGCGCGGGCCAGTGCATCGTTGAGCGCAAGCTCCGCGCCCAGACCTTCCGGATGCGGGGTGGACATGTGGTGCGCATCGCTTGATTCGCCATAGCCCACGAAACGCGGCGCGTCGGGCGCGGCCTCGATGCGTTCCAGCAGGGCAAACCCGGCCGCTTCACCGATGGAGATGCCCCGGCGTGCCGCATCAAACGGACGGCAGGGTTCGGGCGACACCAGCTCAAGCGAGTTGAAACCAAACAGCACGCTGTCGCAGAGCGTATCCACGCCCCCTACGACAGCCGCGTCGACCAGACCCAGGCGAATCAACCGTTCTGCCGTGGCAAACACTTTGGCGCTGGACGAGCACGCCGTGGCCACGGTGATGCAGGGGCCTTCCAGTTCCATCGCCGTCGCCACGAAGCCAGCCAGCGAATGCGGGGTGTGCAGGTTTGCGAACGCCATGTCACGGGGCAGCCGGCCGTCTTCCTTGCGACGATAGCCTTCTTCTGTGGCGCCGATGCTGGAGGTGGACGTACCAAGAAGCACGGCGACGCGCGAGGCACCGTAGGTTTCCCGGGCCGTGCGCACGGCATCCATGAAGTTGTCCTGCGCGAGGCCGGCCCATGCAAGGCGGTTGTTGCGACAGTCCCAGGAGGTGAAGTCGTCGGGCAACGGTTCGTTTTCCAGTCCGTCGACGCGTCCGATCCAGCAATCCAGGGGAGCGGAGCTGAAATCATTGCGGCGCAGGCCGGTCTGGCTGGCGGCAAGTGCAGCCGCATGGGCGTCAACACCGCGGCCGAGTGCGGAAGTTGCAGTAAATGCGCGTATGGCAAGAGGAGGCATGGAATGAGGCATGCAGGCGAGCCTAGCGGGCGCCTTCGCACTTGCCTAGCACAGCGGTGTGAAAAGGCAGCCATCGTTCAGGCATTGCGCATCGGGTCGCCGCTGCGCAGACTTTCGTTATTGCCCGCTTCCGTCCCTTCGATGACCCGACTTCTGAAGCCGTTCCGCCGTGGCGTATGGCGATATCTGTCCGATACCGACATCCTCCACGCGGGCCTCGTCACCCTGGTGGCCGTGCTGGCCAGCGGCGGGCTGGTGTACGTGGGGTATCTGATACACGTATGGCGCATGGCGTCGCGCAGCGCGATTGTGCCGCCCTCGGCCATGGTGCTGCTGGTCTTCGGCCGGCGGCTGGAGGATGACCTTCCCGAACACGACTACCAGGGCAGGCTGCGCCGTGGGCTGCTCTCGGCGCGGATGGGCCGCGCTGGCCGCGTGCTGCTGCTGGGCGGCATAAGCAGCGGCCATGTCTCCGAGGCCGAGGCGGGGCGGCGCTGGCTGGTCACGCAGGACTGGCCGGGCGACGTGCCGCTGGAACTGGAAGAGGCTTCCATTGATTCGCTGGAAAACCTGCGCCACGCGCGCAACATGCTGCGCACGGGTGAAGGGGCGCTGCCGCCCGTCGCACTGATCACGAGTCGTTATCATCTTGCCCGCTGCATGCTGCTGGCCCGCAGGCTGGGTTTCGACGCCATGCCCATCGCTGCGGAGTCGCGTTTGCCCCTCTCGCGACGATACGTCGCACGTATAGCGATGGAGGCCGGCTACATCATGTGGACCGACATCGGCCTGCGCTGGGCCGCGCTTATTGGCAATCGCCGCATGGGCGAGCGCATTTCCTGAGAACGGTCCCGGCTCCCCCGCGACTGCCTGCCGCAGGGACGCGCGTCGCCTCCTTGCTAAGCTTCTCCACGAACTCAACGACCAAGAACCGAAGTCATGTCCGAGCAAGCCGACGTTGCCGAATCGTTCCTTCGGGAACTGCAGGACCGCATCTGCGCCGCCATCGAAAAGGTGGATGGCTCAGCCCGTTTTGAGGAAGACGCATGGACTCGCGCTGCCGGCGGCGGTGGTCGCACGCGCGTGCTGCGCGATGGCGCTGTGTTTGAACAGGCGGGCGTCAACTTTTCCCGCGTTTACGGCACGCAGCTTCCCCCCAGCGCCACGGCACATCGTCCGGACCTCGCCGGTGGCAGTTTCGTGGCAACCGGCGTGTCGCTGGTGCTGCATCCGCGCAATCCGCATGTGCCGACCACGCACGCCAACGTCCGTTACTTTGAAGCGTCCAAAGAGGGCGTGGAGCCGGTGTGGTGGTTCGGCGGCGGGTTCGATCTCACGCCCTTCTATCCGGTGGATGAGGACATCACCCACTGGCACACGGTGGCACGCGACCTGTGCGCGCCTTATGGCGACGACGTATACGCTGACTACAAGCGCTGGTGCGATGAATACTTCTACCTGAAGCATCGCCATGAAACGCGCGGTGTCGGCGGACTCTTCTACGATGATCTGAACGCCGGTGGCTTTGACCGCTGCTTCGCACTGACGCGCGATGTGGGCCAGGGTTTTCTGGACGGCTATCTGCCTATCGTGGAACGCCGCAAGAACACGCCGTACACCGAGCGCGAGCGGGAGTTCCAGCTTTATCGGCGCGGCCGGTATGTCGAATTCAACCTGGTTTACGACCGCGGCACACTGTTCGGGCTGCAGTCGGGCGGCCGTACCGAGTCGATCCTGATGAGCCTGCCTCCGCGCGTGCGCTTTGAATACGCGTACGCACCGGAGGAAGGCAGTCCGGAAGCGCGGCTCAACGATTACCTCAAGCCGCGCAACTGGGTGTGATGCGTTACGGCGTGGCGCCGGAGAATTTGACCGGCGTGGCGCCCGTCACGGGGCCAATGGTGGCCTTGTCGCTGACGTGCAGTTCCACGTCGCGGCGGAATTCCAGGGGGCCCTGAACCACGGCGTTGGGGCCGATCACCACGCGCGGCAGGCGGCTGGACGAGCTGAACCAGCTGGGCTTCTTGACCAGAATGCCGCCCTCGACGCGCGAGTTGGCGCCCACGTCGATATCGCCATTGACCGTCTCCAGGCCACCACCCACGTGGGCAGCCTCAAGCACGATTGAGCCGTTGACGTTGGACGCGCGGCCGCGCACGTCCGCGCCCTGATTCAGATGAATGCCGCCGTTGACCGTTTCCACGGTGGTGGCGACCTGGGCTTTGGCGCCCATCGAGATGGCGCCATTGACCGTTTCCAGCGCGTTGGCCGTAGCGCTGTCGCCGAGGTTCACGGAACCGTTGACGGTATCGGCCTTTTTCACATGTGCGCCCGCTTCCACCTGCACCGATCCATTGACCGTGCTGACGTCGCCAGCGGTCTGGCCGGCCTCGACGCGCGCAGCGCCATTGACCTTGCTGACGTCGGTGTCCCCGGCAAACGCGGAGGCAGAAAGGGTAGCGGCGACCAGAAGGGACAGCAGTTGGCGATGCATGGGTGACTCCGCGGCGTTGAATGTGACGCTAGGATGCGCCAGATCCGCGCTTCGTTTAGCGTGACCTTCGGCAGGGGCGCCAAGTTGACGGCCCGCACCCGAGGTTCCAACATCTCCGTTTTAGCCCTCAAGCTGACGTTGCCATGTACAAACTCGTGATGATCCGCCACGGTCAGTCGACCTGGAACCTCGAAAACCGCTTCAGCGGCTGGGCCGATATCGACCTCAGCGAGCAGGGCGTCGAGGAAGCAAAGGAAGCCGGCCGCCTGCTCAGGGAAGCCGGTTACACGTTCGACGTCGCGCACACGTCGTATCTGAAGCGTGCCGTCCGCACGTTGTGGCACGTGCAGGACGTGATGGACCTGATGTGGATTCCGGTGGTTACCGACTGGCGCCTCAACGAACGTCATTACGGTGGCCTCACCGGCCTGAACAAGGCTGAGACGGCAGCGCAGTACGGCGAAGATCAGGTCAAGGTCTGGCGCCGCAGCTACGACATTCCGCCGCCGGCCCAGGCCGAAGCCGACGAGCCGGCTGATCTGCGCTACCAGCGCCAGGGCATTGCCGTGCCGCTGACCGAATGCCTCAAGGACACCGTCGAGCGCGTGCTGCCGTACTGGCACGAAGTGCTGGCTCCGGCCATCAAGTCTGGCCAGAACGTGCTGATGGCGGCCCACGGCAATTCCATGCGTGCCCTGGTCAAATTCCTCGATGGCATCTCCGATGACGACATCACGGAACTCAACATCCCCAATGGCATCCCGCTCGTCTATGAGTTCGACGAGAACATGAAGCCGGTCAGGCACTACTACCTCGGCAACGCCGAGGAGATCGCGGCGAAGATGGCCGCCGTGGCCAATCAGGGCAAAGCGAAGTAATCGCGTTCCCTTGCGGGTGTCTGCCCTGGCTTTGTGGCGGGCATGACACCCGTCACGCGCGATGGATGGCGCCCGACAGTCGGAAGGCCTGGGGCCGCCAGCTAAAGTGAACCCACTTACCAGTCAGGGGCACACATCATGCATTTCGATTTCGGAACCTACGCGCCGTTTCTTTTTGCCCCGCTGATCGTCCTGATGCTCTACCGGCGCCTGCGCAGCCACTTCGGCCAGCAGCCCATCCGGGTCAGGCGAATGACGACCCGACTGGTCATTTTCTCCATGATTGCCTGCGCCATGCTGTCATCCGTCCTTCAGGACGTGCGTCTGGGCGAGGGTGCGGCAGGCGGGCTCATCCTCGGAGCGGCGCTCGGTCTGGTGGGGCTGCGGTTCACCAGATTCGGACGCAATGAAGCGGGCGATACCTACACGCCCAATCCGTGGATCGGTGGCGCGCTGTCGATGCTGTTGATCGGTCGCCTCATCTGGCGCTTCGCCGCTCTGGCTCCGGTGTTTGCCGGTGCGGAGCATGCGGCCCAGGTCCACGGCCCGGCGCCGGGCAACAGCCCGCTGACCATGCTGGTCATTGGCCTGAACATTGGTTACTACATCGCTTACCTGGCTGGCGTGCTGCTGCGTCACCGCCAGCATCGCCTGGCCGCTTCGGCGGCCTGAGGCCTACAGGGCGTCGTTGTCCAGCTCGCCCGTACGGATACGGATGACCTGCTCCAGCGAGCTGACAAAGATCTTGCCGTCGCCAATCTTGCCCGTGCGGGCGGCGGCTGAAATAGCCTCAAGCACGCGCTCCAGCATATCGTCGGCGACCGCCACTTCCAGCTTGATCTTCGGCAGGAAGTCCACGACGTATTCCGCGCCGCGATACAGCTCCGTATGGCCCTTCTGCCGGCCAAATCCCTTGACTTCCGTGACCGTGACGCCCTGCACGCCGACATCGGCCAGTGCCTCACGGACGTCGTCCAGCTTGAACGGCTTGATGATGGCCACCACGAGCTTCATTGCTTCACTCCCATGGGGCGCGCCACATGCGCACACCCTGACGGGGCATTGTGCCACCTGAACGCGACGCCGTCCCGGCCCACCATCACGGGGAGGACTTTTGTAGGAAAAACCCTACACTACACAGCGGCGAGCGCCTATGGCAGCTTTCTGTGACTCATCTAGAATTTTCACTACGACATCGGGGTGCGCAAGATGGATGTGCAGGGTATCGATCAACTCGCACAGCGGTTGGCATCGTTGGTTCCGCCAGGATTGGCGCAAGCGCGTGAGGATCTGCACGCCAACTTCAAAGATATTCTGGCGCAAGGTTTGCGCCGCCTCGATCTCGTAACCAGAGAAGAATTCGATGTCCAGAGCCAGGTACTGGCTCGGACACGTGAGAAGCTGGAACAGCTGGAAAAGCGCCTCGCCGAGCTCGAAGCCGGTGCAGCAGCTCGCGGACAGTAGCCTGTTCGCCACCTCCCGGGAGCCGCCCCCGATTCGTCACCCTCACCCCGAGAGCGGTCGGGGGCGGTTATTTATCCAATGACGCAAGGAGCGCGTATGTCAGCCAGATCGACGTTCGGTCAGGCAGGCTCGAAGCTCCCATGAGCCTTGCGGTCACTCTGTCGCGTGCCCAGCAGGGCGTTTCCGCGCCACAGGTGGTCGTGGAAGTTCACCTGTCAGGTGGCCTCCCCAGCACGTCCATTGTCGGTTTGCCCGACTCCGCGGTGCGCGAAGCGCGCGACCGGGTCCGCGTGGCCATTCAGAACACCGCGTTTGAATACCCCAACCGTCGCGTCACCGTAAATCTCGCCCCTGCTGAATTGCCCAAAGATGGTGGTCGCTTCGACCTGGCCATTGCGCTGGGCATCCTTGCGGCTGGCTCGCAGGTTCCCAGGGAGCGGCTGGATGACTGTGAATTCCTCGGTGAGCTGGCGCTCTCCGGCGCCCTGCGTCCGGTACCCGGCATCCTGCCTGCCTTGCTCCGTGCCCGTGCACGTGGTCGCAGGGTCGTCGTTCCCCGGGCCAACGCCGCCGAAGCCGCCCTGGTCGGCCCGGCAGACATCCTCCTGGCTGACAGTCTCGCGGAAGTCTGTGCGTGGCTTCGCGGGGTAGGGGAGCTGGCGTCGCCGGAGGCATGCGACCTTGACCACCCGCCGTTCGCTGGCCCGGACATGCGCGACGTCCGCGGGCAGTGGCAAGCGCGGCGCGCGCTGGAAATAGCCGCCGCCGGCGGCCATCACCTGTTGCTGATGGGGCCGCCAGGCACGGGCAAGACCATGCTGGCCGAGCGACTGCCCGGCATTCTGCCGCCGATGACGGAAACCGAAGCGCTCGAAAGCTGTGCGCTGCGCTCATTGAGTGGTGAGGTCATTGATCCTTCCCGCTGGCGCCACCGCCCGTTTCGCGCTCCGCACCACACGGCGTCAGGCGCTGCGCTGGTGGGTGGCGGTTCATCGCCGCGGCCAGGCGAAATTTCGCTTGCCCACAACGGTGTCCTCTTTCTTGATGAGCTGCCCGAATTCAGCCGCCACGTGCTGGAAGTGCTGCGCGAGCCGCTGGAGTCCGGCGAAATCGTCATCTCCCGCGCCGCACGTCAGTGCACATTCCCCGCCGAGTTCCAACTGGTCGCGGCGATGAATCCCTGCCCCTGCGGTTACACCGACGACAGTCGCCAATCCTGCCGATGTACCCCGGACCAGGTGCAGCGCTACCGCTCGCGCATCTCCGGCCCGCTGATGGATCGCATCGACATGTGCGTGGACGTGCCGCGCGTGCCGTTATCGGCACTCAGCGCCCCCCCGGGACCCGGCGATGACGACACCGCCACCGTCCGCGCCCGTGTCATTCGCGCAAGAGAAAAAGCCCTGCTTCGCGCAGGTCAGCCCAACGCCAACCTCAGCGTCGTCAATCTTGAGCGCGACTGCGCGCTACCGCCCACCGAACGTCGCTGGTTCGAACAATCGCTGGAAAAACTGGGTTGCTCCGCCCGCGCCTATCACCGCGTGCTGCGCGTAGCACGGACCATCGCCGACATCGAGGGTGGCACCGGGTGCGTGGAGAAAAATCATCTGGCCGAAGCGTTGATGTACAGGCGGGGCTGACCGGCAACGGATCACCATTCATCCGTCCACGCCACCGTCCATCCGCTCTGTGGCGTTACTGGTACAGAACGCGCCACATCCCACCGACACCTGATTGAACAATGGGCTCCGTCATTCAACGGAGTCGTTTGCTCATGTCCGACATCTTTTCGTCCTCAGCGGTATTGGCCGGGGCGTCTGCGCGGCCTGCACGGCCCAGAATCTCTCGTGCCAGCCGGGTGCTCAGGATCGCTGCCACGGCGTGGGTGAGCATGGCGGGAGCGAGTCAGCTGGTGTTTGCCAGTTACGTGGTGCTTTTCTATGGGCGCGCGCAACTGGCATCGCAGCCGCAGCGCTGGAACGAAATCATGAATCGCGGATACGTCAAGGGCGACGTGGTGTTCAATGCGGTGCTCGGTCTGCATCTGGCGATGGCGGTAGCCATCATGCTGGGGGGATTTCTTCAGCTGATGCCGCGATGGCGGCAACTGGCGCCTGGATTTCACCGCTGGAATGGGCGTATCTACATGTTGCTGGCGCTTGGCATGGGTGTCGGCGGCCTTTCCCTGATATGGATTCGCGGTGGCGCTGCGGGCGACCTGTCGCAACATCTGGGTACGAGCTTCAATGCTGTTCTGATCATTGCGTTTGCCGGAGCGGCATGGCGACACGCCCGCGCCCGTCGCTTCGATGCGCATCGTCGTGCTGCGTTGAGATTGTTTCTGGTAGTGAGCGGTGTGTGGTTCTTCAGGGTGGGGCTGATGCTCTGGCTGGTGGTGAATCAGGGGCCGGTGGGGTTCGATCCCAGGACGTTCACCGGCCCCTTCCTGACGCTACTGGCCTTCGCGCAGACGCTGTTGCCACTGGCTGTGCTTGAGGCGTGGCTACGTGCAACCAAAGAAACCCGTCCCGTCATTCAGTGGGCCACGGCCGGCATGCTGATCGTTTGCGGTCTGGCCACGCTTGTCGGCTCGGCCGCCGCCGCGGCGATCATGTGGTGGCCCAACATGCTGCCCACCGCCGGCTAACCGGGCCCATCGAGCGGCCACCCGTTCTTTGGCTATGCTTGGCTTTCACTGCACCCGAGGCGTCCATGCCGTTGTCGCAAACACTGCCATCGCCGCTGAGCATCCGGCGTCTGCTGACAGTGGCAGCCCTGTGCGCCGTTTTCGGTGCTCTTGTGTCGCTAAGTTGGGATCACTGGATGCAGGCAGTCGTACGGGTGTTTGCACTGGGCTTTTCTGCGTTGCTGGTGTTCGCCGCGTTCGAGCGCTGGCCGCGTCGCCTTCCATCCTGGATCGCGCGCTGGGTGCTTCAGGTGGTGGGTGTGGCAATCATCATCCCGCTGGTGGCTCTGATTATCTATATCGCGTCGACAAAGTCGGGAGCGCCGCCGTTCTGGCACGATGGCGACCGTATGAGCGGCTTCTGGACTCTGAGTGTCGGTGGCGTACTGGTCGCTCCGTGGATCGCGTTGACGGCACTGGTGAGGCAGAAAGACGCGCTGGCGCGCTATCAGGCTCTGGAACTCGACCTTCAGCGTACTCAGCTTGACCGTGTGGCGGCTGATGCGAAGCTGCAACTCATGCAACGTCAGGTTGCACCGCACTTCCTTTTCAATACGCTGGCCAACATCCAGGCGCTTATCGACTCAGGTTCGCCAAAATCGGCGGAGGTAATGCGCAACCTTGTTGCCTATCTGCGTGCGGCTGTGCCGCGCCTGCACACCCCTTTGGTTCCTCTGGCCGACGAGCTTGCTCTGGTCCGCGCCTATCTGGCGCTCATGCACATGCGCATGCCTGATCGACTTACGTATAGCGTGGATGCCGAGGGCGATACGGCTACGCCATGCTGTCCGGGCCTGACCTTGCTCACGCTGGTGGAAAATGCAGTGAAGCACGGCATTGATCCCAACGAAGAAGGTGGCCGGATCACAGTCACCGCGCGATCTGATGCGGGGCGATGGTGTCTGCGGGTGGACGACACGGGGGCGCAGGTCGCGACGGCTTCGCCGGGCCTGGGGACCGGATTGAACACGTTGCGGGACCGGCTCTTTCTCGAGTTCGGGAACGAGGCCCAATTGCGCATGGAGCCCCTTCAGCCACGTGGCATGCGCGCCGAAGTGTTCGTGCCCGTACGGGAGGTGACATGACAAATACGAGGCCCACCGCGCTGGTGGCAGACGACGAGCCGCTGCTTCGTGAAGCGCTGATTCGTCAGCTCGGCGTGGCATGGCCCGATCTGCGCATCGTGGCAGAAGCGCGCAATGGCAAGGACGCGATACGCCTCTTTGACCTGCATCATCCGGACGTCTGTTTTCTGGATATCCGGATGCCGGGCCTGTCGGGCATCGATGTGGCACAGGCTGTTCAGGGGCGCTCGCATGTCGTGTTCGTTACTGCCTACGACGACTATGCTGTGCAGGCGTTCGCGCACGCCGTGCTCGACTATCTGGTGAAGCCGGTGGAATTGTCCCGGCTGATCGACACCGTCGCGCGCGTGAAGGCCCGGCTTGGCTCAACCTCGGTGACCGTCGACATGGCCGAACAGTTGCGTCAATTGAGCGTCCGCCTGGACGCTGCCACGCGCCCTGCCGAAGCACCACTGAAGTGGCTGAGCGCGCAGATTGGCCAGACGTTGAAGATGATTCCGGTGGAATCCATCGACTATCTTCGTTCAGACGCCCGATACACGCGCGTGGCCTGGCACGATGATGCGGGCCATCCGCGCGAGGCCATTCTGACTATGTCGCTGAAGGAACTTGCCGCGAAGCTCGATCCCACGCGATTCCTGCAAGTGCATCGCTCGGTGCTCGTCAATGTGCACGCGGTGTCACACGTTGTTCGCGCTGGAAACGAAACGGCCGAGATTCATTTGCGCAGCAGGCAGGAAATCTTGCCGGTCAGTCGAGCGCATGTGCATCTGTTTCGGGCGATGTAGTCGGGTTGCCATGTTCAGTCATCGTACTCTTGGCCTTGTATTGCCATACCTGCGGCCCGCGCACTCTGCGCAATGAGGCTTCCGCACAGGGACCGTTGTCTCGGTTGGGGCAGGTTGTTGCGTCGTCCGTCATGCTCTCCACGATGATGGTGCGCTGGTAAGCCAGCGATATGGGCACCGTGAAACCCTCGATGGCGAGCGTATTCTCGTCTTGCACCATTTCATCACCGGCGATGAGCGCGCTCGCCATCTTTGCGCTGCCCAGATCCGCATCGGTGAAGTCAGCACCCAGCAGGCAGGCGCCGGTAAGTATCGCCTGCTGCAGCGAAACGCCCTTGAAGTTGCAGTTGACCAGACAGGTCCCGGCAAAGTTCACCCCTGCCATCGACTTCAACTTTGCCCCGCTGAAATCCACAGCGGCCAGATAGGCTCCCGTGAACACGGCTCGTGTAAGCGTGGCGTCCGCCATCGTCCCGCTGAAACGTACGAGACTGAGGTTCGCACCCAGTGAATCCGGAGATCCATTGAGGTAGGCGCCCTTGAAGTTGGTTTCAGTCAGTCTGGCCTGGCTCAAGTCCGCAACCAGCGATGCCCCCGCGCGCTCACCGGGCTTCGAATCAAGACGCGCCCCATTGAACATGGCGTAGGACAGTTCCGAGCCCGACAGATTTACGCCATGCATGATGGCGTTCGTGAAGATAGTGCGCCAGATGACGCAGCTGGCCATCTTCGCACTGGTCAGATCTGCTCCCGTGAAGTCAGGGAAGGTTTCGGGCTTGCCCGACACAGCGGTTGCTTTCGCACCGCTCAGTCGTGCGCCGCGCAACCGTGCACCCACGAATTTCGCTCCGGTCAGGTCGATGCCGTCCGCAAAACTATAGTTGTCAGGAAGGATGGCGTAATGCCCCTGGAAATTCCTGAGTGTTTTCAGCGACCCATGAATCGTTGCACCGGTCAGGTCGAGCATGCGCCAGTTCGTCTCGCCGATGACGGCCAGGGGCACCTGGGCGCTTTTGAATCTGGCATAGTTCGTTGAGCTATCCGGTGAGGGTGCGTCGCTTCTGTGAAATGCAGGACGTCCGACAATCGTTGCCATTCGCAGATCGCAACCACTGAAATCGATGTGGTACAGCGTTGCGCTCGTGAAATCCACGAGCGGCGAGCCGGCCGGCAGGTCGAGCGAGGCATTTTCAAATGACGCGTCGGTAAGCGTGCTCGCCTTGAATGTGCTGCCACCGATTCTGGTTTTGCGGAACGTGGCTCCGGTCAGGTTGGCGTTCTTGAAAAGGGCTCCGGCGGCATTGGCCTCATCGAATGCGACGCGCGCAGCGCTTGCGTCCGTGAAGTCTGCATGGAGAAGATCGGCTTTCTTGAAGCTCGCTTCGTCGAGCGTGGCTCCCGTGAAACAGACCTTGCCAAGACTGCATCCATCAAGAACAGCCTTGGTGAGCACGGCTTTCTCGAAGCGGGTATCGAACATCGCGTAGGTGCGATCAAAACTCTTTGCAGAGAACTTCGCACCGGGAAATTTCGCACCCCGTGCGTCAACGCCGCTGAAAATGGCATCGGTGAGGTTGGCGCCCGTGAAGTCCGCACCGGCCAGGTCGGCATTGTTGAATGCCGTTCCCACGCAGCTGGCGCCGTTGAACCTGGCATTCCCCAGGAAGGCTGACGTGAAGCTTGCGTAATCAAGCTTCGTTCCCTTGAACGACTGCCCCGAATGAATCCTGTGACGCAGCCCGAGGACATAACTCAGGTCGGCATTGTCCATGGGGCCGTCGCGCCACTCCTGCACGGCGTCCAGTCGCCATGGTGCATCGTCGAACTGATTCTGAGGAGCTAGCCAGAACGTGGGGCTGCCTCCCGTCGCGCGTACGGTAAGGCGGCGGTTGCGGCGCCGATGCATCAGTCGAAGTTCGCCCGGCCCACGCGGTTCGGTGATGAATTGCGTGGCCTGGTGATAGTCGAACATATTCATGCCGCTTACGGCGTCGCTATCTCCCATGATGACGACAAAGCCACCAGACATGGGCAGCGTCAGATTTCCAGGCATCGCCTGGAGTACGACGACGTTTTTTGTTCCATCCGGAAAGCGTAAGTCATACAGGGCGAACAGCATCGCTTCGGTCGCGTTGGTGGTCAGTGCCACTTCCGCACTGTTGTTCTTTCCGGCAAGAAAGTAGCGATGGGGTGCGACCTCCATCGACAGCCTGTACTTGCCGCGAAAGAGCAGGTCGAAATCGGCCCCGCCTCCGGAGCCGATGTGTTTGTCGAGCGATTTGTGCACAGATGTTTCCATCAACTGGCAGAAGGCGCGGGGGGAATCCACAGACTGACGGAAGGCTCCGGACGCCCGTCCTTGCCGTAGATGACCTCGTAGTTCAGCGAGAACATGTTGCGCAAAAGATCAACCGTGATCTTGTCCGCCGTCACCCTCGGTGTGGACGTCAGGAACGTGCCATCGGGCTGATAGAGGTCAACCATGTAGTTCTCCGGCCTGACCGGGCTCCGGCAGCGCAGTACGTACAGATACCCCTTGGCCTCGACGGCTAGGTCCAGATACGTTGAGTTCTCCGAATCCCTGAGCGCCATGATCGATGTCTTCTGACCGCTTTTCGCATCCTTGAAATACGCGACAGGCTTTCCCTGAAGATCGAATGCCTGAATGCGATTGTTGCCGCTCTCCAGAATCAGCACGCGACCATCCAGGCCGGTGGCAATGGCACGCGGCCCGCTGAGCATTCCCTCGCGAAGCCCTTCGCCCGATGCCATTGTCGCCAGCGGTGCCTTGTCATCAGTGGTATGGGCGGTCGGCAATTGCAGGATGTAGATCTTGTGCGTGGAGTAGTTGATACCGATTACCGCACCCTGCGGATGCAGGATGTAGCGATCCATCGCCATCGGGAAGCGCCCCCAGCTTTCATTGCTTCGTGTCTTGAATGCGGGTGGCTGGCCCCGGTAAGTCAGCGCAACGCGGCGGATGTGCATGCCACCGGCGGGGTTTCGTACGGCGTCGAAGTCGCCGCGCGTGGAGTCGGCGAAGAAGTTGCGGCCGGTGCCGTTCTGCGGGCTGGCAACGTCATAGAACACGCCCGGAGGACTGTTGAAGCCGACGGCCGGCGTGGCATAGGCGCTATCGGGATCTTCCAGTGTCGACAGATTCTGCAGCGTATACATCGACTGATTGACTGGCGTCGCGGACGCGTCATCCAGGGGAACGTTGAGCCCCGTGGCCTGCCACGCATAAGCCATCATGGCCGGACGTTGCGCGGTGGTGATCGACATCAGCCGCTGAATGGACTTTTTCGGGTCCGTTGGCGCAGTGGCCGAGGTGGCATCCGGGGACACCTTCACAGCATGCCAGTAGTGTCCGCCACGGGCCTGGTCGTAAGCGATTTTCGATGCGTGCGTGTAGACCGAGTCTTTCGTCAACGGCACTTCGTTGGTGGTGATCTCCAGGCCATTGATGACGAGGGTGGCATCCTTTGTGCCGCGCGCGTCGATCCAGCCCGATTCGCCCTGGCCCGCCTGCCAGCCGTTGGCCGCGTAGAAGAACACGTAGACCTTCAGGCGTCCGCCTGCCGGAATGTCCTTGAACATCACCTTGATCGGTTTGCTCCACGGCGGCCCGTTGCGCAGCTGGAATTCCTGCTTGGGCAATGTGGCGCCCTTGTCGTACACCACGGCTACCGAGTAGCTGGTGGCAACGTCCGGGAAACGATGGAAGTTGTGATCCGGAACAAGCGTCACATCCAGGTCAATCGCTCGGGTAATCTCGGCGTTGAACACCCATGGCGATGATGCGACTTCGATACTGGTCTGCGCCAGCTGGGCCGCCGTGACGGCACCGCTGACCACGGTGGTCAGCACGTTGAGGAAGGGAACCGCGCGCGCGGCCATGCCGGCGGCGTATTCCTTCAGCAGATATTGGCCAAGTGCAGTCGCGGGCGACAGCAGCATCGGTCCCAGCGTAATCGCGCAATTTTTCACCGCGATCATCGGGTCCTGTGACGTGCCGATATATGCCGCAGAGCCTCCCGCCACCAGGAAGGCCGCGACGGTGCACACGGCGAACAGGACTTCCGTATTGGCCACAAGTTCAACCACGGTCTTGGAGTTGGTCACCGCCGTGCCGGCCACCAGAAGTATCATGGGGACGGCCATCTCCATCACTACCGTCAGCGCGAAGCCGACCGGACACACTGCACCGTCATAGCTGCCGCCGCTTCCCAGACCCCCGAAATAGATCTGCACCGACCGCGCGTCTGCTGGAACCGGAATGGAAATCCGCGTCGGATCAGGCGGTACAGGAATGGCAAATACCGTGCGTACCGGCGGCACCAGGTCCAGGAACTTTGTGTTGTCGTCCTGTTGAAACAGCGAGCGCAGGCCGCTGGGAATCTTCTCGGACCAGTTCGTGGGAGTGATGACTTTTCCGCTTTCATCCAGATAGCGCACGCATGCAGAAAGGTGGCGAAGCCATTCGTTCGTGCAGGTGAGCGTCAGCGTGCCATACGCGCTGTCATCTGCAATTGGAAACGGGCGAACGTCTTTATCGCGCTGGCCAGGAATGCCGATACCCAGCATGCCCGTGGGCGAGGGGCCCAGTTCCCTGGCCGCAATGCTGAAGGTGAGCGCCGTGCGCAGGTCGTTGAGCTTGAACCGCCCTGTCGCGCTGGCCTTGCTGGATACCGGAGGCACGGCGGCATCGCCGCTGAATACGGCATCGAATTCCACTTCCTTGCCGTCGACAACCGGGCCCCTGGGCAGAAGTTGCGCACGCAATATGCCGCTGGGATGCTCCGGCGTGCACAACGAAACAAACATGCCGCCAGCCAGAAGTTCCTTCACTGCTTCGGGGCTAAGCGCGGCCTTTCCTGGCTCGGAGTTCAGCCAGATGTCCGTCGTGTTGAAGACCTTCTGCTGAGTGGCAGGCTTGAATTCCAGCGACGGATTGACCGACAGGCCGGAGCCCGGCGTGCGATTGGCCAGCGACCACTTATAGGGACCGGCGGCCACCGCGCTGCTATCGCTGGCCAGGAGCGCCTGATGCGGGGCGAGGCCATCGTCGGCAGAAGCGCCATAGGTATCGGTGGTGGTGCCGTACTGCAAGCTCCACTTCACATCGCGCAGAACGTTGTCGCTCTTGATGAGCTTGATTGCATAGGCGAGCGGGGCACGCAGCGCGGCTTGCACTTCGGGATGCAGCACGCGCGTGTAGACCGGGTTGCCCGCTGCGTCCACCAGCGGTTTGTCGTCCGGACCCTTCGCGACCTGGGTATCCACCCAGTCATCCCCCAGCATGCTGATGATTTCGATCAGCTCGCCCGTCCGCATCAATGCTTTGCGGATGCAGCGCTCCATGATGTAGCCGGGCTTGTCGTCGGTGCCGTTCTTGGCATCGAGATAGATGATGTCCGGATGCTGGAAAAGCAGCGAGGCGGCGCACTCGTAAGGCGTCTGCCACAGAGCGAGATCCTCCGGCTCTGCGTCATCGACGTGCGCGTCATTCGCCAGCAGCTTCGCCAGCCGGATGAGTTTCGGATGGCTTTCCATCTCCGTGCCGGGTTGCTCACGAATGGTCTGCACCGCATTGCGCAGACCACTTCTGGGAAGGTGGATGCCCAGATGCACGGTCTTTTCGGCGGGCAGGCCATTGACCAGAACGACCCGGGTCACCTCCATCAGCGCAACCGCGTCTCCGGGCAGTTCCACTTCGATGTAGTGGGTCAGGTCATCATTCGTGGCGTGGCGCAGAAAGCCATGTTTTGCGCGCGCCGCGAGTCGCGTCGCTTCGGTATGCGGCTTCAGCGGGAAGCGTTGCAGGCACACGTTCAGTGTGAGCTCGTGCGATTCCTCGACCTTCGGCAGGCTGAAGTGCAGAAGGTGGGATTCTTTCGGCCGTGACTGCCATGCGACGCTCATGCTGACTTCCCCTGTTTGAATGACGTTCTGTTCCCCGGGTAAACGCATCCGGGGCCTCAGTCCGCGCGAGCATATGGCAAGGAGGAGGGCCCCGGCTTCCGCCAGAACAAAAGTGAGACGCACGGTTAAGAGGGCGCCCTGGCACCCTCACAACGAGGCTGAATTTGCATACTGATCTGAGATAGCATCGCCCTTTCAGGGCGATCCGCTCCCACACCGTTTCACCACGTCAGCAAACGCATATGGGGCAACCCACTCCCCCCATCCGGGCGTACTCCGAGGCCGTTCTTCAGGCCATGTCTGCCCGTTACCTGAGGCACACGCGCATGGCTTCCGGCGACGCAGGGTCCACGCTCATCCGTGAGCAGTTTTCCGTGGCCAATGAGCGGGTGGATTTGCAGATGCTGGCGTGGAGCGATTACGTCGGTCGCATCCTCGACGTGCCGATCTCCCGTGCCCATGTGAAGCGCGGTTTCGACGGGCAGATCGAGACATTTGTGCTGGATGGCCTGATCTATCTGGACAGCCGAACCGACCCTGTATCGCAGGAACGCACCCTCGCGCGGATTTCCACCGACAACATGACGGACTTCTGTTTTCATGTGGCCGTGGAAGGCATTGCCGATACCCAGACCCTGTCGTCCCATCAGCGCAAGTCGACCCAGTACGTGCCGGGTATTCTCGCGCTGGACATGAGTCAGCCGATGCTGATGAAGCGCCCGACCCGTGCGCGCGTTCTTGCATTCTTCTTTCCGCGCAGCGTGGTGAATGCAGCCATTCCCGAGGCTGAGTCGATTCACGGGCAGGTGCTTGGTTACACGTCCCCGCTGACGATGCTGTTGCGGCAGTCGTTGCTTGACCTGTGTGACGAGCTTCCAGGCATGGCGCCCGCTGAAGCCGAACGGGCACTGCGCACCTGTGCCGGGCTGATTCTTGCGGCATTCGGCAAGCAGGCACGCGCCAGCGGCCAGGTGAGGGCGGCGGCACGCGATGCGATGCTCGGGCGCATCAAGCACTACATCCATGGGAACCTTCATCGCCGTGATCTGACGCCGGATAACGTGCTCAGCATGTTCCCTCTTGCCCGCCCGACGCTCTATCGCATGTTCGAGCACGAGGGCGGCCTGCACGCGTACATCCGCAATTCGCGTTTGCGTCAGGCGGCAGACGAGCTGGCGCAGACGGCGCCCGTTCCCATTGCGCAGATCGCCTCGCGTCTGGGCTTTCGCTATGCCTCCGATTTCACCCGCGCCTTCCGCCGCGCCTATGGCATGGCGCCGGCAGAATTCGGTGCCATGAAGCTGGAATGGCTCACCCTCTGAGGCGCCGTGTGTTCAGAACCTGAACACCCCGCGTGCTACACCCGGGATGCCACAAGGCCGAAGCGGGCGTTGTCAAAGGTCCAATACCCAATCCGTGCCCATGCGCTCCCAATAGGGCGACAACACATCGTGAGAGGGCTCCATGGACACCACGCACCGCACCTCCCTCTTGCCGCCAGACGTGCTCGACGGCAAGTTGTTTACAGGCCAATGGACGAAGGGCGCCCTCGGCGCTGCTGACGTCGTAGAGCCCGCCACCGGTGAGATCCTCGCAAAGATCGGCATGGCTGATGCCAGCCAGGTCAACCAGTCTGCCCGTACCGCGTCCGTGGCGCAGATCGCATGGGCAGCGCTTGCTTATGATGAGCGGAGTGCCACGTTGCGCCGCGCGGCATCCTTCGCCGAGGCGCATCAAGCAGAGATGGTCGAATGGCTTGTGCGCGAAAGCGGCTCTACCCGCCTGAAGGCGCAGTTTGAAGTGGCAGTATCCATCAAGGTGCTGCATGAAGCGTCGGCCCTGCCGTCCAGAAGCGTAGGCGAGGTGCTTCCGTCCAACGCAGGACGCATCAGTCTCGCGCGTCGACGCCCGCTGGGTGTGGTGGGCGTAATCTCACCCTTCAATTTCCCGCTGTACCTCGCCATCCGCGCGGTTGCGCCTGCGTTGGCCCTGGGCAACGCGGTGGTGTTGAAACCCGATCCGCGCACGTCCATCTGCGGGGGTTTCGTCATCGCCCGGCTGTTTGAACTGGCTGGGTTGCCCGAGGGTGTGCTTCATGTCCTGCCGGGTGACGGCGCGGCGGGTGCGGCACTGACCAGTGCACCTGAAGTGGCCATGATCCAGTTCACCGGTTCCACGGCAGCTGGACGGAAGGTGGGTGAAGCGGCGAGCCGCAATCTCAAGAAAGTATCGCTGGAACTGGGCGGCAAGAACTCGCTCATCATTCTGGACGACGCCGACCTCGACCTGGCGATCGCCAATACGGCCTGGGGTGTTTACCTGCATCAGGGGCAGATATGCATGGCGACGGGCAGGGTGCTTGTGCAGCGTGGCATTTACGACCGCTTCCTTGCGGCGTTGGTCGCAAAGGCAGGCAGTCTGGTCGTGGGCGACCCTGCCAGGGGTGACGTCGCCATCGGGCCGCTCATCAACGCCGCACAGCGTGACCATGCTGCCCGCGTGGTTGCGGCAGCGAAAGCCGCAGGTGCCACGGTCGAAACGGGTGGCAACTACAGCGAGCTTTTCTTCGAGCCCACGGTGCTGAGCGGCGTGACGCGGGAAAACCCGGCGTTCCACGAAGAGATCTTTGCACCCGTGGCGGTGTTGGTGCCATTCGACACTGACGAAGAAGCGGTGGAGCTTGCCAACGATACCGAGTACGGCCTGTCGATGGGTGTGATGTCGCGCGATGTGGGGCGTGCGTTGAAGCTGGGCGAGCGGTTGCGTACCGGCTTGCTGCATATCAACGATCAGACCGTTAACGATGAAGTCATCAACCCGTTCGGCGGCGTGGGCGCATCGGGTAACGGAACGAGCATCGGTGGCCCGGCCAACGGGGAAGAATTCACCCAGTGGCAGTGGCTGACCATCAAGAGCGACGCACCCGCGTACCCGATCTGAACATTAGGAGGAAACCCATGACAGCTTCTCAGGCATTGCGCGACATCACGGTTGCCGTCGTCCGCTCCAAAGGCGCTCCGTTCACCATCGAGAAGGCGCGCATCCGTGCCCCGAAAGACGATGAAGTGCTTGTTCGTGTCGTAGCAACAGGGCTTTGCCACACCGATCTGATCGTGCGCGATCAGTACTATCCCGTGCCGCTTCCGGCCGTGCTTGGTCATGAAGGCTCGGGTGTGGTCGAGGCGGTCGGTCCCGGTGTAACCACACTGGCCGTGGGCGATCACGTCGTGCTGACCTACGGCGCGTGTGGTCACTGCAACCCATGCAGCGGTGGGCATGGCGCATATTGCCGCGATTTCTTTGGCCTCAATTTCAGCGGCGCCGACCTGCATGGCGATACCGCCATCCAGGACCCGGATGGCCATGCGTTGCACGACCACTTCTTCGCGCAGTCGTCTTTCGCCACCTATGCGATCAGCCGGCAGAACAACGCGATCAAGGTTCCCACCGATGCGCCGCTCGAACTGCTTGGTCCGTTGGGCTGTGGCATTCAGACCGGTGCCGGTGCGGTGATGAATTCGATGAAGGTGCGCGCCGGAAGCAGCTTTGCCAGCTTCGGCGCAGGGGCCGTGGGCCTCAGTGCCGTGATGGCGGCGCGCGCTGTGGGCGCGACGACGATCATCGCCGTAGACGTTGTGCCTTCACGGCTGGAACTTGCCATCTCGCTGGGTGCGACGCACACGATCAATAGTCGTGAGGTTGATCCGCTGGAGGTCATTCGTGAGATCACGGGAGGCGGTGTGGATTTCGCCCTTGAATCGACGGGGCGCCCGGACGTGCTTGCGGTGGGCATCGAAGCGCTGGGCGGCCTGGGCGTCATGGGGGTTGTCGGTGCGCCGCCACTGGGCACGAAGGCCGAGTTCGACGTCAATAATCTTCTGTTGGGTGGCAAGAGCATTCGCGGCATCGTGGAGGGTGACAGCGTGCCGCAGATATTCATCCCGCAATTGGTCGCTCTGTATCAGCAGGGAAAGTTCCCGTTTGACCGGCTGGTGAAGTTCTATCCGCTGTCCGAGATCAATCAGGCCGCCGAAGACAGCACGCGTGGCGTGACGCTGAAGCCCATTCTGAAGATCGGCTGAGATCGCTGGCGGAGGGGTTTTCTGCGCGGGTGTATTCTTGTGAGGGACGGCGCCGGGTCCGGCGCTGTCCCTGACTTGCTGCCTGCGGTGACGCGAACGATGGGAAACTCCTTTCAGTCGAAACAGCCTGATCTGACAACGGCGCGTCAGCGCTTTGCGGAAGGTGATTCCTTGCCCGCCCAGCTTCTTCCCGAGCCCGTGCGCAGATCATGGGAGCGCTCACGCTCAGCGGGCGTGCGGCCTTCGGATTCCCCGGTGTTTGGCTACGCGTCGCGCAGCGTTGATGCGGAAATTTTCGAGGGTGAGCGCTACTTCATGCAGAGCGTTCGCGATGAAGTGGAGCAGCTTTGGGGTAGCTTCGGCGGCCCTGAATGGACCATTTTCTGTGTCAATCCGCGTGGTGTGATCGTGCATGCGCGCCACAGTGGTGTTTCGGTGCCTGCCGGTCTGCGCGCCATCCGTAATGGATGCCGGCTTCTGGAGGCGGATGTCGGAACCACGGCGCCGGCATGCGCACTGGCCGAAGGCGCGACGGTCACGGTGCTAGGCAGTCAGCATTACCTTACTGAATTCGAATCCATCTTCTGCCTGTCCACACCATTTCGTGACGTGGATGGCGAGGTGGCCGGCGCGCTGGATATCACGGGCGTCGGCGAGCGCGACATGGATCTTCTGGGCGGCTATTTCCGCCAGGCTGCCTTTGCCATCGAGAACGCGATGTTTGCCCGGCTGCATGGTTGTTACCTCGTGGCCATTCAGCACGACATGCGCTGGCTCAACACGCCACTACAGGGCCTGATCGCCATCAGCGAAGGAGGGCGCCTGCGTGCGGCCAACAGCATCGGTCGCCGTTTGCTGGGTCTGGCCCCGACAGGAAGTGTTGAAGGCGTGACGCTGGCATCCCTCTTCCCGCACGCGTCTCCTGCCCAGCGGCGTCGGCTGCTTCAGTCGGCAAGCATCCCCGGACGTTTGCCGTTGCCTGACCGCTCGCACGTGTTCACTCACGTAATTCGTGGCCCGCTTGCGTCGACCGACCGTCGCAACAGCCTGCGGTGGCGCCCGGCTTTGACCGGAGGGCGCACCGACAGCGTGCGTGAGCACGAGCCCGGGGTGCTGACGGCGCCGCCGCTGCGCGAGCAGGTGAGGGATGCAGTTACCCACGCGCTTGAGGCCAATGGCGGCAATGTTGCGTTGACGGCTCGCCAGCTCGGCATCTCACGCACCACGCTGTACAAGCGGTTGGGCAGGGGCCGCCCGGCTGTCCGGGAACTGCCGACGGAAAAGGGCGAATAGCCTCACGCTTCTGGTGGGTGCTCCCATAGCGCAGGCTCTATTTCTGTACTTGGTAGTTGACGAATAGCCAGGGCGCGCGGATAATCTGTACCGGGCAGTTCTTTAATGTACTGCCCCGCCCGCCCCGGTATCGGATCCCCTCCCTCCCCCGCTTCGATACCGGGGCTCGGCCTTTCTTCACGGCCGCCTGCCTACTATCTTTCCCTTTGCGTCGGCCCGGCCGACACACCTGACAGGGAAATGCCGCATGGGACTTGAACCCGGATTGGTCCTGATCCTGATGCTTGTCGTTGGCTTCGCTTGCCAATGGCTTGCCTGGCGCGTCCGTCTTCCGGCCATTCTCTTTCTGCTGGTGGCAGGCATTGGCCTGGGGCCCGTCAGCGGTGTGCTGATACCCGACAAGCTGATGGGCGATCTGCTCTTCCCGGTGGTGTCGCTTGCCGTGGCGATCATCCTTTTCGAGGGCAGCCTCACGTTGCGGTTCTCCGAGCTGTCAGGCATCGGGAATGCGGTGCGCGGGCTGGTCTCCTACGGCGCTGTACTTGCGCTGCTTTTGCTTGCCGTCGCCGCCCACGTGATCGCGGGGCTCAGTTGGGAGTTATCGTTGCTGTTCGGTGCGCTTACGTGCGTCACCGGCCCGACGGTGATTGCGCCCATGCTCAGAACGGTTCGTCCTAACGCGCGCATCGCCAACGTGCTGCGCTGGGAAGGCATCGTCATCGACCCGATTGGTGCGCTGTTCGCGGTGCTGGTTTACGAGGCCATCGTGTCGCGCCGGGAAGGGCATTCGATACAGGTGTTTCTGGGCACCATCGCCTGTGGCGTGCTTGTCGGGGCCATCGCGGCATTTGTCCTCGGGCGCCTGCTGCGGCGTCAGAGCATTCCGGAATATTTGCAGAACTACGGCACGCTCGCTGCTGTACTCGGTGCGTTCGGAGTGTCCAATTACGTGGCGCACGAGTCCGGCCTGCTCGCCGTCACGATCATGGGCATTGCGCTGGGAAACATGCGTGGCGTCCACGTCGACGACATCATGGACTTCAAGGAACACCTCACCACGCTGCTGGTGTCATCGCTGTTCATCATGCTGGCCGCGCGTCTTGGCTGGCCATTGCCGCCAGGCATCCTGTTTGCCGGTATCGCCATTTTCCTCGTGGCGCAGTTCCTCATCCGCCCCCTTTCCGTAGTGATTTCGAGCGTCGGCAGCGGCCTCACGTGGCGCGAGCGCGCCCTGATTGCATGGGTCGCACCACGCGGCATCGTCGCGGCATCCGTGTCGGCGCTGTTCGCGCTGCGTCTGGAGAAAGCGGGCATGGCCGGAGCCGATCGACTGGTGCCGCTGGTGTTCCTGCTGATTATCGGAACCGTGGTTTTTCAAAGCGCTACCGCCCGCCCCATCGCGCGCTGGCTCGGTGTGGCTGAGCCGGAGCCGCGGGGCGTACTGATTTTTGGTGCCGATGAAGTGGCATTGGAAATCGCCCGCGCGCTGCAACAGGCAGGTGACTTCCGCGTGGTGGTGGCCGACGACGACTGGAACGGCATTCGCCGGGCGCGCATGGATGGCATCACCACCTTCTTCGGCAATCCCGCGTCGCAGGCAGCGGATCGCAAACTCGATCTCACCGGGGTGGGGCATCTGCTGGCGATGTCGACCCACCGCGAACTCAACTCGCTGGTCAGCGTGCATTATCGCGAGACATTTGGCCGGGACAAAGTGTATCGCCTGCGCAATCTCTCGCCGGAAGAAAGCCACGGCAGGGCATCCCTCGCGGGCAGCCTGCTGGCGCCCGCGCTTTTCGCCGAGGACATGACCCACGCGCGCTTCGGCGAATTGCTACATGAGGGCTGGCACATCAAATCCACGCGCCTCACCGAGACATTCGACTGGCCGCACTTCATCGAACAGTACGGTTCTCGAACGGTGCTGCTGTTCGGTGTGGATGACAAGCAGCAGCTGCGTATCGCAGGCGGCATGCATGACCTCGAGCCGCGACCTTCCTGGACCGTGATTGCGCTGGTTCCGCCTTCCGAAAACGACGGCGCGCGCTGAATTCCTTTCAGCACGCGCCGGTGATGCTGCCGCAGAGGTTACGCCGCGGACGCGTGGAACTGTTCTTCTTCGGTTGAACCACTGAGTGCCGACAGCGAACTGAGCGAACCGGCGATCACCTGATTCACCTGGTCGAAGTAGCCGGTGCCTACTTCGCGCTGATGCTTCGCCGCCGTGTAGCCGTACTTCTCGGCAGCGAACTCGGCTTCCTGAAGTTCCACGTAAGCGGCCATCTGGCGTTCCTTGTAGCCGCGCGCCAGCTCGAACATCGAATAGTTCAGCGCATGGAATCCTGCCAGCGTGATGAACTGGAAGGCGTAGCCCATCGCCCCCAGTTCCTTCTGGAAACTGGCAATGGTCTTCTCGTCGAGATTCTTCTTCCAGTTGAAGCTCGGCGAACAGTTGTAAGCCAGCATCTTGCCGGGATACTTGCTGCGAATTGCCTGCGCGAACTGACGGGCCTGTGCCATGTCGGGCGTGGAGGTTTCACACCAGATGAGGTCGGCATACGGCGCATAGGCCAGGCCGCGGCTGATGGCCTGGTCAATGCCCTGCCTGGCTTCGTAGAAGCCCTCCACCGTGCGCTTGCCGGTAAGGAAGGGCTTGTCATGGTCGTCCACATCGGACGTCACCAGGCCTGCGCCCATCGCGTCGGTGCGCGCAACGATGAGTGTCGGCACGCCTGCGACGTCGGCGGCCAGGCGTGCGGCGATCAGCTTTTGTACGGCTTCCTGCGTGGGGACCAGCACCTTGCCGCCCATGTGACCGCACTTCTTGGCGCTTGCCAGCTGATCTTCAAAGTGCACGCCCGCCGCACCGGCCTCGATCATGTGGGCCATCAGCTCGTAGGCATTGAGGACACCACCGAAGCCGGCTTCCGCATCCGCCACAATCGGAACAAGCCAGTCCACACCATCCTTGCCTTCGGCATGATGGATCTGATCGGCGCGCAGCAGCGTCTTGTTGATCTTGCGGACCACGTTGGGCACCGAGTCCACCGGATACAGCGACTGGTCGGGATACATTGTGCCAGCGGTGTTCGCGTCAGCCGCGACCTGCCAGCCCGACAGATAGATCGCCTGGAGGCCGGCTTTCACCTGCTGCATGGCCTGATTACCAGTGAGAGCGCCCAGTGCGTTGACGTAAGGCTGCTCGTGCAGCGAATGCCACAGGCGTTCTGCACCCCGGCGTGCGAGCGAGTGTTCCACCTGCACCGTACCACGCAGGCGGACGACGTCCTCTGCGGTATAGGGCCGCTGTACATTGTTCCAGCGATCATTGTTCTTCCAGTCCAGCGTGATCTGTTCGGGGGTCTGCGTCTTCATGATGAATCTCCGTCAGAGTGGTCGGTATCAGGCCAGCTGGTCGTAGGCGGGCAGGGTGAGGAAATCGCGCAGCTGATCGGCGTGTGTCAGCATGGAAATCAATGAGGCCGCTTGTTCCGCGCGCTGATGGCCGGGATGCTTGCTGTGCTTCAGTCGATAGGCGTGGGCGGCAAGCGCCTGGTCAAAAAGGGCGCCAGTGATCTGCGCGTGGTCGCTGAATTCCACGGGCCCGTGATGCAGCCACTGCCAGATTTGTGCGCGTGCAATTTCAGCGGTCGCCGCGTCTTCCATGAGGTTATGGATAGGTACGCATCCCAACCCGTCGAGCCACGCGGCTGTGTAGCGCAGGCAAACTTCCACCGCGTTGTCGAAGCCTCCACGGGTCACGGTGCCGATGGCCGGGGCAATCAGTTGATCCCGCGTCACACTGACGTCTTCGCGCAATACATGAAGCTGATTGGGTGAAGGCATGTGTTCGTCGAAGATACTGCGGGCGATGGGCACCAGCGCCGGGTGGGCCACCCACGTGCCGTCGTGGCCTGCGGTGACTTCACGCAGCTTGTCGGCGCGAACTTTGGCCATCGCCGCCTCGTTGGCTTCATCGTCGCCACGAATGGGAATCTGTGCAGCCATTCCTCCCATCGCAAAAGCGCCGCGTCGATGGCAGGTGCGAATCAGAAGCTCGGAATATGCCTTCAGGAAGGGCACCGTCATGACGACCTGTCCACGTTCCGGAAGCAGGCGGTCTGCGTGCGCGCGGAAGGTTTTCAGGTAGGAGAAGATGTAGTCCCAGCGGCCGCAGTTCAGTCCGACCACGCGGCGACGCAGCGCGTGCAGGATTTCGTCCATCTGGAAGACGGCGGGCAGCGTCTCGATCAGCACCGTTGCCTTCATGGTGCCGCGGGGGAGGCTGAGCTCCTGCTCGGCGAACGTCATCACGTCTTCCCACAGCGCGGCCTCTTCCATGCTCTGCAACTTGGGCAGGTAGAAGTAGGGGCCCAGGTCGTCGGCGTGCAGGGTCGCGGCGTTGTGAAACGCGAAAAGTCCGAAGTCCAGCAGGGCACCGGCCAGCGTCTCGCCATCGACCGATACGTGGCGCTCGGGGAGATGCCAGCCACGCGGGCGGACCACGAGTACGGCCGGATCAACGCCGACGCGGTAGGTCTTCCCCTCCGGACTGGTGTACTCAATGGACCCGTCAACGGCGTCGCGCAGATTCCGCTGCCCATCCAGCTGATTGGTCCAGGTCGGCGCGCTGGAGTCCTCGAAGTCGGCCATGAATACACGCGCGCCCGAGTTCAGCGCATTGATGATCATCTTGCGCTCGACCGGCCCGGTGATTTCCACGCGACGGTCCTGCAAGGCCTCGGGGATGGGTGCCACCTTCCACTGGCCTTCGCGGATATCCACGGTGTCGGCCCGGAAATCCGGAAGGGCACCGCTGTCCCACGCCGCCTGGCGCGCCTCGCGCTCGCTCAGGAGCTGTCGGCGACGCGTGTCGAAGCGGCGGTGGAGCGCACCAATGAAGGCCAGGGCGGCGGGGCTCAGGATGTCCGCGTAGGTGTCGCGGCCGGTCGGGCGGACGACGATGCCTGCCGTCGGGTCAATCAGATCTCTGGGTACGGCCATGAGCTGCTCTCCGGGAAGTCCTGGATTGCAAGCTAGGCCTGTGCATGCCATGTTGACAAAGCAAATGTTTCAATTGGTTTAATTAACTAAGTTAATGATGGATGTATTTCACTGTTTGGCCTGGGAATTTCCTGTGGTTCGTAAGCTGAATACTCCCGCATCGACGCGCCCCGCACGCTCCGCGCAGCCCCGTATCGCCACGCGGCGGGAGGGCTCGCCCCCCGAAAGCATCGAGCGCTTCTACTACAAGGGAAACCGGCTCAAGCAGTTGCGGGCGTTCGTCTATACCGTGCGGCTTGGCACGCTTACCCGGGCGGCGGAGGCGCTGTATCTGTCCCAGCCCTCCATCAGCCTCCAGTTGAAAGCGCTTGAGCGCGAACTGGGCATGCCCTTGCTTGAGCGCACCCGTCGCCGCATCACACTGACGGATGCGGGCGAGACGCTCTACGACATGGCACGCCCGCTCGTCGAAGGCTGGGAAAACCTGGATAAGGAGTTCCACGCGAAAGCCAGGGGTGCCCAGACCGGCCGACTCACCATTGCCGCCGGCTCATCCACCATCCAGTACCTGCTGCCAGAACTGGTGAAGGCCTACCGCGAACGCTACCCGGACGTACAACTCCAGTTGGCCAACGTCACCGGCAAGGACGGGCTGGCGCTATTGCGGGCCGACGAAGCTGATATCGCTGTGGGATCCATGATTGATGTGCCCAATGACATTGCGTGGGCGCCCTTCCAGCAATACGACCCGATGCTCATCATGCCGCCGGATCATCCGCTGGCGGAACGGGCCGGGCTACGCCTGGAAGACCTTTCACCCTACGGTCTGATTCTTCCGCCCCAGCGACTGACGACCTATCGCCTGGTGGACATGGTGTTCCAGCAACGCCAGGTGCCTTATACCGTTGCCATCGAGGTAGGCGGCTGGGACGTCATCAAGCAGTACGTCGCGATGGGGCTGGGCATTTCCATCGTCACCGGCATCTGCATCACGCCCGCCGACCGCGAGCGCCTCGTGGTGCGCAACATGCGCCAGTACTTTCCTCAACGCAGCTACGGCGTGGTGATGCGCAAGGGAAAATTTCTGAGTCCCGAAGCACGGGCATTCATTGATCTCATCAAGCCGGGCCTGCTGACGCACCGCGATTACGATGAGTCGGGGCATTCGGAGCGTTGAAGCGCAATAGTGCGCTTCGTGCCGCGTGTTGCGGGTGCGCGCGTTGTCGCACACCCGCAGTGACACCCGTGTCGATACTAGCACCGCGATAGATTTTGTATTCGCTATCAGCCTATGCCGTGACTATAGGCGACTTCAAAATCTACAGATCGCGTCCACGAGTTGTAGGTGACAATTCGATACGTACCTGCCCCTACCATCGGCAGGTACGTATTTGTGCCCGTAGCCTGGCTGTCCGCGATCGTCCGCCAGTTGTTGCCGCTCAGTTCCTGAAGCCGGAAATGCACGGCACTACCGGTGACGCGTACATTGACGAATCCCTCGCAACTCGTGCTCCAGCGATACGACTCCATTTCTTCCCGGTTACCCAGCTTGCCGGTGGCTCTGCCGTTATGTATCCGAAACGGGCAGCCGCGTTCTGCGATCGAATGGTTGACCTCGACGCTACGAGGGCTTCTGGTGTCAGGGGTGGTCTGATCTTGTGCGATCGCGCTCATCACGAAGGCGGAAGTCAGAAAGCCAATCAAAAATCTCGAGTGAGTCATCACCATCACATCTCCTGGTGCGCTTTATCGCGCCGCATAAACATAGACAATCCGATTGCCATCCTGGATGGGGATCACACGCGTCAATGGATTCGCTTACGTGTTCTCTTTCAGGATGCCCACGCGTCAGAAATTGGCGGTCATGACAGGCCGGAAAGCGGGCAGCGCTGCGCGGCGTTTTCCGGGTGGAAGGAGGCTCGCGATGTACCAGAGTGGCCAGACAACTCTCTTCGCAGGATGCGCCGCATGGATGTGCCACCGATTCACCGTCCTTCTTATGACTCGTACGGCAAGAAGTACCTTGCGATCGAACCAAGCCTGCGTGGTTACGTCGACAATCCTCTGGAGTTCGCACCAGCGAGAAAGGCGCTTGCGGGTATGCCCGAGTCAACGCGGGAATATTTGAAGGCCGTGGACCTTCATCATATTCGTCCCAAAGATCTCGCACAGGTGATGGGGCGCCTCTTCGACGAAGGCCATCTGTCCAGTCGATCCTCGGGAACGTTCTTTGTCCTTCCCGCCGATGGCAACGAGCCCATTGACGCGGTGGCATTCATGGCTGAGGCGGCTCGCTTCTGGAGCAAGGATTTTTCGCGATATGGGCCCGAGACGGCCAGGGAATATGCGTGCGCTTCCCGCGCGACCACGCAGCTGAAGGAGGTTATTGATTTGCTCCGGTTGCAGCCGCGCATTGACGTATTCGCATGAGACGCAGGCGGATGGCGCCTCTACGTGTAAGTTACGCGCCGCGGTGTTTTCCGCGATACGGCGCGTACATTGACCTTATGGCCGCCATGTCGGCTTCGTCATTGCCTGTGGGATGGAACAGGGCGCCCAGGGTGAATGTCTTGCTGGGATAGTCGAAGAAAATTGGCAGGATGGGCACGCCTGCGCCGCGGGCGATGCGCAGGAAGCCTGACTTCCATGTGGTCACGCGCTTGCGGGTGCCTTCCGGGGCAATACCCAGCCACATGCGGTCCTGCTGATGGAACCGCTCGATCATCTGACCCACCACGTCGGTGGCGGCTTTGCGATCAATGGGCACCATGCCCAGGCGGCGCACGATGGGGCCGAATGGGCCGTTCAATACTTCGCGCTTGATCATCACACCGATGTCGATGCCGACACCGGATTTCATCATCAATCCCCACACTCCATCCCAATACGAGGAATGCGGAGCGCCGATTGCCACGAGCTTGGGCACGTTGGGCAATTCGCCGGCAAGGCGCCAGCCGCTTCGCTCGATGACCCAGCGGCAAAGCCGCATCCAGAGCGAGGGCGGCAGCGAGGGGGCAAGCGGTGGGGGTGCGTCAGGCAGCGCGCTCACTCACGTCCCCAGTCTTTGCTGCGATTGCTCTTGATGGTGCCGCGCTTCTGTTTGCCCACGAGCCGCCGTTCCTTCGATGCGCGGGTAGGTTTGGTCGCCACGCGCTTGCGAGCCACGACGGTGGCTTCGCGGATGATGTCGACGAGACGGTCGCGGGCATCTTCGCGATTGCGGCCCTGATCCCGGAACCGGCGCGCCTGGATGACAAGAATGCCCGCGTCGGTCATGCGTCGGTCGCGGCGTGCCAGCAGGCGTTCGCGAACTGCATCGGACAGCGACGGTGAGGAGGCAACGTCGAAACGCAGCTCCACAGCGCTTTCCGTGCGATTGACATGCTGGCCACCCGGGCCGTCGGCACGCAGGAAGCGCTCGACCAGCTCGTTCTCGGGAATGGCGATGGATGTCGTGACGACTAGCATGATGGCGACGATTCTAGCAGTCGTCAGTCAATGCAGATGTAAGCGCGTCACTCCAGGTAAAGCGGTCCAGCAGGCGATTCCAGGTGTCATCCAGACCGGCCTCGATGGCCAGCGGCTGGCCGGAGACGGGATGCAGGATGTCCAGGCGCAGCGCATGGAGCAACAGCCGGTGCGACGAGAAATGCTGTTTGAACAGGCGATTGTGGTCGCCGCGACCGTGCTGGCTGTCGCCAATCAACGGATGGTGTATGTGGGCGAAGTGCTTGCGAATCTGGCGGAAGCGTCCCGTGCGCGGCTCAGCCAGCACGAGGCTGTAGCGCTGGCGCTCATACCGGCCCAGCGCAATTTCCACTTCGGTGGTGGCCAGCGTGCGGTAGTCGGTGCTCGCTTCGCGTCGTGGGCCTGTGTCGCGCGATCCAGGCAGCGCGTAGTCGATGACCCCTTCACCGGGATCTGGCCAGCCGCGTGCCACTGCCAGATAGCGCTTGCGTACCGTGCGCCCCATGAACTGCTCACCGAGCGCAGCCGCTACTTCTGGCGATCGTGCAATCAGCAGGACACCTGACGTGGCGCGGTCCAGCCGATGGGCCAGATGCACGCGTCCGTCGACCTGTTCGCGGACCATGTCGACGAGAAACGCATCGTCGGGACCCACGAACTTCGACCGGTGCACGGCAAGGTTGGCCGGTTTGTTGACGGCGACGATGTCGTCGTCCTGATAGAGAATTTCCAGCATCGACAGTTCAGCGCGCGCTGCGCGGCCAGCCAGCGAGAAACGCCAGGGCGCCCGCTGCGGCCGTCAGCCCTGCCGGCCAGTGGCCATGGGGCAACAATGTGGCAAACAGAACGGCACATACAAGCAGCGCGCTGCCCAGCATCGAGCAGGCCAGCAGGCGGCGGGTGCGCCGGGCATCGTCGCGGGCGAGCGCAAGCGCTGCCGGATCAGCCACCTGGCGGAACTCACCGCTACCCACGCGACGCAGGGCATCGCGAACCAGCTCGGGTACCTGTGGCGCCATCTGAATCCATTCCGGTGCGCGGCGACGGAACTCGCGCAGTGTGGCGCGGGGGCTGTAGCGTTCGCGGAGAATTCGCTTCAGTACCGGATGCGCCACGGCCCAGATGTCGATTTCCGGGTCGAGCATGCGGCCGACGCCTTCGATGTTCAGAAGGGTTTTCTGCAGCAGGATCAGCTGCGGCTGCAGCGTGAGCTGGAAGCGGCGCGCTGTCTGGAACAGTTTGACGACCAGCTCGGCAATCGAAATCTGTGCCAGCGGTCGCGTGAAGTAGGGTTCGCAGACTGTGCGTACAGCAGCTTCCAGCTCGTCGATGCGCACGGTACCGGGCATCCACCCGGCAGCGACGTGCAATTGGGCGATGCGTGCGTAGTCGCGCTCGAACAGCGCAATGAAATTCTCTGCCAGCCAGTACTGATCGGCCTCGGGAAGCGATCCCATGATGCCGAAGTCCAGCGCGATGAAGCGCGGCTCATCCACGCGCCTGACATCCACCCAGATGTTGCCCGGGTGGGCGTCGGCGTGGAAGAAGTTGTCGCGGAATACCTGTTCGTAGAAGAGCCGCACGCCCTTCGCGGCCAGCCGTTTGCGATCAATGCCTGCGGCTTCGATGGCCGTGACGTCATCGGCGCTGACACCATAGACGCGCTCCAGTGTGAGCACGCGTTCGGTGCTGTAGTCCCAGAAGATTTCCGGCACATACAAGTCGACGCCGCTGGCGAAATTGCGTCGCAGCAGGCTGGCGCTGGCGCCTTCGCGCTGGAGATCCAGCTCGTTAGCCAGCATTTTTTCCACTTCCGCCACGACATCCATCGGGCGAATCTTGTCGGCATTGGGATGCCAGCGTTGAGCGAGCGTGCCCAGCGCATGCAGCAGATCCACATCACGGGCGATGCGCTGGTCGATGCCGGGGCGAAGCACCTTGACCACGACGTCGCGCCCGTCATGCAGCGTGGCTGCATGTACTTGCGCGATGGAGGCGGAGGCCAGGGCGTTCTCGTCGAACTGCGCGAACAGCGTGCTTACCGGTGCGCGCAGCTGACTTTCCACAATGGCGCGCGCTTCGGCACCCGGAAAGGGCGGAACCTGGTCCTGCAACAGGGCAAGCTCGTCCGCGACGTCGGCGGGCACAAGGTCGCGTCGCGTGGACAGAACCTGGCCGGCCTTCACGAAAATGGGCCCCAACTCGTTCAGTGCCAAGCGCAGGCGGGCGCCGCGCGGCATGGTGCGCACCTCGGCCGTTGGCTTGGGCAGGAATACCCGCACAATTTTCAGCGGGCGGAACAGGTGTGCACCGTCGACCAGGTCGTCCAACTGGTAGCGCAGAAGAATGGCAGCGACGCGCAGAAGGCGCGGCGCCAGGCGCAGAGGCGTCATGCGCGATGTCCCTTGAGAGTACGTTCCAGGCGCGCGAGGCGCGCTTCGAGGCGTTCGGTGCGTTCGCGGGCGGCGTCCACGCCGTCGAGGTAGCCGTCCATTTCACCGGGGGCCACGGCAACGCGGCCTTCGTCGCGCAACCAGTCGGCGCCGTCTTCGGTCAGGTGAGTGGCCGTCGTGCGTGCGTGGGCGAGCGCTTCACGAAGAGCGCGGGCCAGCGGCACGCCGATCACATCGCCAAAGCGTTGCGAAAAAGCCTCTTCCACGTCCGGCGCGTACTGACGAGCCAGTCGTTCCAGACGACGGGCCAGTTCGGCGTCACCGGCAATGTCCACGGAGCCGGGGGCCACGCCGTCATCGTCCCGGCGCAGTGCCATGGCCAGAAGGCTTCCTGGCGACGCGGCGACGCGCAAGTTGCTGCCATCTTCTTCAGCCGGGCCCACGCGCAGACGGCCTTTCTCCACGCTGATGCGGAGCGCGAGTTCGGGGCCTCGCAGATGAATCTGGATGCTGCGGCCGTCCAGCGCGTCGAGGCGCTGGCGGGTTTCGACGTCAAGATCGACGGCGCGGTTCAGTACCGATTCGAGCGCGCGCCCGGCCAGGACGCGCAGCGGTCGGGGTAGAAACCGCGAGGGGCCGGCATCGGCCGTGGGGCGTGAAGGAGTCATCGCCCGATTGTAGCGTGGGCGCCCGTTTTCATGGTCGTCAGGACGCCGCACCTTCAAAGCCGAATTGCCGCCAGGCTTCAAAGACGGCGATAGCGACAGTGTTGGACAGGTTCAGGCTGCGGCTGCCCGGACGCATGGGGAGCCTCAGGCGCTGATCTTCCGGCAGCGCGTCCAGTACAGCATCGGGCAGGCCTGCGGTCTCGCAGCCGAAGAGCAGGGCGTCACCGCGAACGAACCGGGCATTGGTGAGGCCGACGCGGCCTCGCGTGGAGAAGGCAAACACCCGTGGCTGGTCCAGCGCGGCGAGGCAGGTATCCAGGTCGTCGTGTACGGCCAGTGTGGCGTACTCGTGGTAATCGAGGCCGGCACGGCGCAGGCGCGCATCATCCAGCTCGAAACCGAGTGGTCGTATCAGATGCAGCGCTGCGCCGGTATTGGCGCACAGGCGAATGACATTGCCCGTGTTGGGCGGAATTTCGGGACGGAAGAGGATGACGTTGAGCATCCCCGCATTATGAGCGTACCCGCGGGCAGATGACGCCATCGGGAAGTACGGCGCAGCCACCCTTGGCGAAACCGACCGCGGCACCGGTGCTGCCATGGCTGGCAAGCTGAATGGCGGTGTAGGGCGAAACCAGCATGTTGCCGAGGATCAGCCCGCAAACCAGCAGCGAGGCGACAAGCAGGCCGCGAAGCATCAGCAGTTCGTATTTCATGACCATATCCGTATCTCCAGAAAGTGAGGTTGTCGGTTCCGACAGGGCTAGTAAGGCAAACGCCATGCCACAAAACCACGCACTGCAATAAGCTGATTTACATGATGTTTGTCAGGTGATGCCCCGTTGGTGCGGCGTCCGCGGACACCGGACGCGGTCACCCGGACACTTGCCGCTTTCTGCCCATGGGCAATTGCTTCGTGTGAGTGAGGCGGGCTAGCCTCAGGGGAGTGCCGCCATCAGGGCCGGTAAGGAAACCCGCATGAAAAAAACCATCGTGTTGCTTGCCGCGAGTCTCGTGGCCTTCACTGGCTTGTCCGTGGCGTGGGCGGCTCCGTCCGCGCAGGTCGTTCCCGACATCCCTTTCTCGCGCTTCACCCTCCCCAACGGATTGACGGTAGTGGTGCATGAGGACCACAAGGCGCCCGTGGTCGCCGTCAGCGTCTGGTATCACGTGGGCTCGGCCGACGAGCCGAAGGGCAAGACAGGCTTCGCTCACCTGTTTGAACACCTGATGTTTTCCGGCTCGGAGAACCACAAGGGCACGTTCTTCCAGCCATTCGAGCTGGCGGGCGCTACCGACTTGAACGGCACCACGTCCTACGACCGCACGAACTACTTTGAAACGGTGCCGACCACGGCGCTGGACATGGCGTTGTGGATGGAATCGGATCGCATGGGCCATCTGCTCGGCGCCATCGGCCAGAAGGAACTGGATACTCAGCGCGGCGTTGTCCAGAACGAAAAGCGCCAGCGCGAAAACGTGCCGTATGGCCGCACGGTCGAGAACATCCTGCTCAACACCTTCCCTGCGAATCACCCGTACCACCACACGGTGATCGGCTCGATGGCGGACCTGGACGCCGCCTCGCTGGCTGACGTGAAGGGCTGGTTCCACGACTACTACGGCGCGGCCAACACCACACTGGTGCTCGCGGGCGACATCACGGTGGCCCAGGCGCGCGCCAAGGTCGAAAAGTACTTCGGCGACATCCCGTCGGGGCCGCCGGTGCCCCGCCAGCAGCCGTGGACCACCCCGCTGACCACCTCAACCCGGGGTGTTCAGCACGATCAGGTCGCGCAAACGCGTATCGAGCGCACGTGGGTCATCCCCGGTGCAGGAACGGACGACAGCGTGCAGCTTGATCTGGCCTCCACCGTGCTGGGTGGCGGCAAGACCTCACGCCTGTATCAGCGTTTGGTCTACCAGGACCAGCTGGCTGACGACGTGTCGGTCAGCATTGCTCCCTACGCCCTGGCCGGTCAGTTCGATCTGACGGTGGACGTCAAGGAAGGTGTGGATCCAAAGAAGGTCGAGGCAGTTGTCGCTGAAGAATGGAAGCGCTTCCTTGCCGATGGCCCGACGGCCGACGAGCTGGAGCGCGCGAAGGTGACCAACCGTGCAGGTTTCGTGCGCGGGTTGGAGAAGGTGGGCGACAAGGCGTCGTTGCTCGCCAGCGGTCAGGTGTACCGGAATGATCCGTCCGCCTACAAGAAGGATATTCAGCGCTCTGACGATGCCACCATCGCGACGGTACTGGCGGCTTCGCGCAAATGGCTGACGAAGGGTGATTACACGCTGACGATTCTGCCGGCCAGTGAGGGTTTTGATCCGGTCGCAGAAGACAAGGCGGTCAAGGGTCTTGGTGTGGCACCGGACAGGCCCGCGCCGATTCGTCCGGCGGCTCAGGCCTACACGGTGACGCCGAGCCAGGTGGATCGCTCGAAGGGCCTGCCTACCGTCGATTCGTTCCCGTCGCTGACCTTCCCGGCGCTACAGCGCGGCAAGCTGAAGAACGGTATCGAAGTTGTGCTGGCAGAGCGTCACACCGTGCCGGTCACCCAGATCAAGCTGCTGTTCGATGGGGGTTATGCGGCAGATGAGGGCCGCAAACCCGGCACCGCGAGCTTCACTGCCGCGATGATGAACGAAAGCACCACCAGTCTCGACTCGGTGGAAATCACCCGCCAGAAAGAGCGCCTGGGCGCGATTATCAGCGCGTATTGCTCGCTGGATACCTGCTCGGCCGGCCTCAACGCGTTGAATGCGGACTTCAAGCCGTCGCTCCAGCTGTTTGCCGACGTGGTCCGCCACCCGGCCTTCAAGGCTGACGACATCGAACGCGTTCGCCGGCTGTGGGTGGCGGGCATTGCCCAGGAAAAAACCGAGCCTACGACGCTCGCCCTCCGTGCGCTGCCGCCGCTGCTTTATGGCAAAGATCATGCGTATGGCATTCCGCTCACCGGATCGGGCAACGAAGAGGCCATCCGCTCGCTCACGGTGGCAGATCTGAAGGCGTTCCAGACCGATATCCTGCGTCCCGACAACGCCCGCATTCTGGTCGCGGGCGATACGACGCTCGCGCAGATCCTGCCGGAACTGGAAGCGGCCTTCGGTGACTGGAAGGCACCCGCTTCGCCCATCCCGGCACGCAACATCGGCAAGGTAGCCGTACAGCCGAAGCCGCGTGTGTTTCTCATCAACCGCACGGATGCCCAGCAGTCCCTGATTCTGGCCGGCTTCCTGGCGCCCTCCACCGAAGCGAAGGATGCGCTGGCGCTGGGTCTTGCCAATGATGCGTTCGGTGGTTCGTTCACGTCGCGGCTGAACATGAATCTTCGTGAGGAAAAACGTTGGGCGTATGGCGCCAACAGCTTCCTGATCGACGCGAAGGGTCAGCGTCCGATGCTGCTCTACGCACCGGTGCAGACCGACAAGACTGCCGATTCGGCGGCAGAAATTCTCAAGGAAGTGCAGGGCGTTGTAGGCAATCGTCCGCTCACCGAGGATGAAATCAGCAAGGTGCGTGCGCAAAGCGTTCGCGCCTTGCCCGGCAGCTACGAGACTATCAGCGAAGTGCTTTCCTCGATGGGTGGCATCGTCGTGTACGGCCGCCCGGATGACTACGTGCAGACCCTTGTGCCGCAGATTGAAGCCGTGCACCAGAAGAGCGCGCAATCGGCACTGGCCGGCGTGGTTTCCCCCAGTGCGTTGACCTGGGTGATCGTGGGTGACCTGCGCAAGATCGAAGCCCCTGTACGTGCGTTGAAGCTGGGTGACGTGCAGATCATCGACGCTGACGGGAAGCCCGTGCATTAACGGACACGATGGCGCGGCCCTCATGGGGCCGCGCCATCGGCTACGATAGCGGCGTCCGCACGTTCATGGAGCCTTACATGCGCAAGATCCTCGTCCTTTTCGTTCCCGTTGTCCTGTCCGCCTGCACGTGGGGCATCAAGCTCGACGATGACGCCAGGAGCGTTCGCACCGCATGGAATGGCGATGTTTCCAGTTGCCAGGAATTGGGCAAGGTCACCGTTCAGGTCATGAATCGCGTGGGTCCGGTGGACCGCAACGACCTCAAGGTGCGCGACGAGCTGGAAGTGCTGGCCCGCAACGAAGCGGCCAAGATGCACGCCGACACCATCAAGCCGCTGTCCGAACCCTCCGAAGGCTCGCAGCCCTGGGGCGCGTATACCTGTGGTGCCCGTGGCCCGGCTCCGGGTCGCAGCAACGCTCCTGCACCGACCCCGCCGCCGTCGGGCGCTGCACCGCAGGGTGGTTTCGAGACCGTTCCGCTCAAGAACTGAGTCGGGTGTAGTCTGGCACCCGGTCAGCTCCGGGGTTCAGGCCCCGGAGACGTATTGTGTCGGCGGGGGCGGACGATGGGCGGAATCAGTCAATTGCATGTGTCGGGCTACGCGCCGCGTTCCATCATGGATGCGCACGAGCACGATGAGGCGTGGCTTTGTCTGGTCCTGGAAGGAAGCTACGAAGAGCGCATCCGTTCCCGTACGCACGAGCACCGTGCCGGTGATCTTCTGTATTGCCCGGAATTGACCACGCATCAGCAGAGCTTCGGTGACGACGGTGCGCGCAAGGTGCTGTTCGCCCCGGACGACAGCCTGCAAGACGTGTTGTCAGAGGGCGGCGTGCGCCTTGCCGATGCACCCTTCGTGCGAGGCTCCCGCCCTTTGCTGGCCCTGGGCCATCGTCTGGCCACCGAACTCGAACTGGCCGATCCCTTCTCGCAGATGGCGGCGCAGGGCATCGCGCTGGAACTCATTGCCACATGGGCCCGGGCGCGACGCGAGGCCCGCCGTGAACCGCCTGTGTGGTTGCGCCGGTTGCGCGACGTGCTGCACGAAGATCCTTCCGCTGCGCTGTCGCAGGAAGCATGGGCTGCGGTGGCCGGGCGGCACCCGGTCCACGTGTCCCGCGCATTCCGCGCGGCATATGGCGTGCCTATGGGTGAATACGTGCGCCAGCTTCGCGTGGAGAGCGCCGCGCGCCTGCTGCGCGAGACGCGTCAGTCGGTGCTGGATATTGCACTGGGCTGTGGATTCACCGGGGCGGCGCAATTTTCGCGCTCGTTCCGCGCCGTGATGGGATGTTCGCCGTCGCAATTCCGGGCATCGTCGCGCTAGACGGACGCAAACACGCTAACCGGTGCAAAGCCTCGCGCGTGCAGATCGCGCAGCATAGAGCGCTATCCACAGGGAGCGGCGCATATGCGTTTGATCGGGAAACTCGCGTTGGCTGGCGCGCTTGCGGCCGCCATGACCACGGCCATCGCGCAAGACGTGCACATCGACCAGACGGCGTACTTCGCCAGCCCGGCTGCTGAAGCCACGGATCGTGCCGCGCTCATCGCGAAGATGACGGGTGAGGCCATGCCACAGGCGCCTTCGCCGCGCGAACTGCTTGATGCACTGCACGGGGTGGAATCGCTTCTGGCTGCCTCGCAGCGCCATGTCGCCTGGCTGCACCTGCGCTCTGCACTGGACATCGACGACCACGCCACCGCCGACGCGCTGTCGTCGGTCAGCAGCGCCCAGAGCCAACTGGTCGACAAGGTGCTCGCTTGGCTGCGCGCACTTGGCAAGCCCGGATTTGATGCCGCCGCACAGCGCGAGCCGGCACTCAGGGGGTACGCATACCTGCTGGATCGCGCTGTCCGCGGTTTGCCACATGAGCTTCCAGCGGCCGAACAAAAGGTGCTCGATGAGGTTGGAGACACGGCATCAGACGCCCTGTGGAGCACGTATCAGAAGACCCGGCGCAGCGCCCAATTCGGAAAGATCACCACGGCGGCAGGCGAGAGGGACATTGGAAAGGACGCCGACGCGCTGGCTGCTGATCCCGACCGGGCCGTTCGCGAAAAGGCATGGACGGGCCGCTGGGACGCCTATGCGCGACAGGGTGATATTTACGCCAGCCTGCTTCTGGGCGTGGTGCGGTTGAACGATCAGTCTGCGCGGCTGCGTCATTTTCCGGATGCACCCTCTGCTGCCTATTTCGGCCGACGCTTCAATCGCGCTGACGTAGATGCTGCGACGCACGCTCTCGAAGCACGCGCCGACGCATGGCAGGACTACCAGCGCCTTCGCGCATCGCACGCCGCGAAGATGATGGGCGTGGCGCAGGCGCACTCGTGGGATATGGACTTGCCTCACGGCGCTACGCCGCCGAAGTTCACCTACGACACCATGCGCACATCCATCCTTCATGCGCTGCGTCCCCTGGGCCCGTCCTACGTGGCGAGCTTCGCGTCGCTGCTTGATCCGACGGCGCACCGCACGGATCTGGCCAAAAATGTCGGCAATCGCGTCAGCGACAACTTTTCCATTGCTGCACCCGGCGTGCCGTCCGGTCTGTTCGTGTCGACCTATAGTGGAAGCGTGCGTAACACCAGTGTTGTAGCCCACGAGGGTGGCCACGCCATTCACTCGCAATGGATGAACGATCACGGCGTGTCGCCATTCTTCAATCACGGCCCTTCCTGGATGCACGAAGGTTTCGCCATCCTCAACGAGATGCTGTTCTACGAAGACCTCTATCAGTCCACCCGCGATCCTGCGCTGCGCGCGTTCTATCTGGAAACCCAGCTCGAAGAGATGACTTTCGAGATTTACGGCTCGGCGGAAGAGGGCGAACTGGAGCAGTCCATCTACGACGGCGTGGTCGCCGGCAAGATCAGCAACGCCGCCGATCTGGACGCACTGACCCTCGCCACAACACGCCGCTTTGAAATCTGGCCCGACCGCGATCCGCAGCTGGCTCATGTGTGGATGACCAAGCGGCTGATGTACCAGGACCCGCTATACCTGGTGAATTACCTCTACGCGGGGCTGCTGGCCACCAGCCTGTTCGACAGCGCGGTACGCGACCCGAAGGAATTCGCTTCCCGCTACGACCGTCTGCTGGCTGGCGGCTTCGATGCGCCACCCGAGAATGTGCTGGCCCGGTTCTACGGCAAGCCGGTGAAACCGGTGGATTTCGTGGACGCCGACGTCGCCGTGATCCGCGCCAAGACGAAAGAACTTGCGGCTCTCTATCGGCAAATTGAGGAAAAACAATAAGATATAAAGTCATGGCGGGCTTGAAAGTTATCCATATATTGATAATTCAGAACTGAACTATATACTGGTCGTGTAATTCATCCGGACACCGTCCCATGGCCAGTTTTGCCCCGACCGAACAACGCCTGGATGTCACCCTGGGCAAATACCCCGCCTTTCCGCGTCAGCCGGCGGCGCTCGTGCGTCTGGTCAAGCATCTGTACAAACAGATTCACGACGAAGCCAATGCGATGCTGCGCCCCTACGGGCTCAACCATCCTGAGTACAACATCCTGATGATGATGTACGGCACGCCGGACACCGCCATGAATCCGTCCCAGCTGACTGAGGCGGCGGGGGAGAAATCGGCCAACGTCACCCGGCTGACCAACGAGCTGTGCCAGAAGGGGCTGATTGCACGCACTGGCAGCGACGGCGACCGCCGCAAGGTCACGTTGACGTTGACTCCGGCCGCCATTGCGCTGATCGAGAGCTTCCTTCCCGATATCACGGCTTTGTTGAAGCGACAGACCGGTCACCTCGACAGCACCGAGCAGGCCGATCTGGAGCGTCTGCTGAAGAAAATGGTGGAGGGCTTCCCGGCCTGATAGCCGGCGACCGTCATGTCCACCGTCGACATCGAAAATCAGGCCCCGGCGACGCGCCAGATCGTCGTCGACACGCTGCGTGAGCAGGCGTCGGTATGGCTGTTTGTCTTCAAGACCATGCTGGCCTTTTTCCTGACCGGCTGGATTGCGATGCGCCTGTCGCTGCCGGCACCGGCTACCGCGATGCTCACCACGATCATCGTGGCCAACCGTCAGTCCGGCATGGTGCTGGCGAAGAGCTTTTATCGTGCCATCGGCACGCTGGGTGGCGCCGTGGTGGCGTTCATCATCGTTGCGGCCTTCCCGCAGCAGCGGGACATGTTTTTGGTTGCGTTGTCGCTCTGGCTCGGCATCTGTTCCGGTGGCGCCACGCTGTACCGCAACTTCAAGTCGTATGCGTTTGTTCTGGGCGGCTATACGGCAGCCATCATTGCCATTCCGGTGATCGACAATCCGCCCGGCGTGTTTGATTCCGCGACGTCGCGCATCAGCGAAGTGCTGCTCGGTTTGCTGGTCAGTGGCGTCGTTAACGACGTGGTGTTTCCCAGCCGCATGCGTGATGTGCTTCGTCGCACTGCCCGCGAGCAGTTCGCCCACTTCGTGGAATTCGTGCGCGCGGCCACCTCCGGTTCGCAGCCGCGCGGCACCATCGAGCGCGCCCACCTTCGCTTCGTGCGTGCGGCCGTCACGCTGGAAGATCTGCGCAGTTCCGTGATCTTTGAAGACGCTGAAGCGCGTGCACGCAGCGGTCATCTGCAGGAGTTCAACCAGCGCTTCATGGCGGCGTCCACCAGTTTCCAGTCGCTGCATCATCTGGTGAATCGCCTGAAGCGCGCGCGCCGTGACGCCACCAGTGAAGCGTTGATCGAGCTCTACACCCCGCTGAGTGTGGCGCTGGATGCCCCCATTGAGGCCGGCGCCGCTGCTCGGGTGCTGTTGCCGCGACTGATTGACGCCCGCCGCATCATGGCGGCTGACAGCAGCAGGCTGCGCTCTCGTCTCAGCGATCCGCAGGACGTGCGCGACTTCGACACGGGCGCCGCGCTTCTGCGTCGCTTCTCTGATGAGCTGTACGCGTATGTGGACAGTGCGGCCACGCTACAGGCGCCGCGCATCACGGCTGCCTCCGCCGAGCGCGTACGCTTTGCGCGTGGCAATGATTATGCAGGCGCGTTGCTGGCCACGTTCCGCACCACGCTGACCATGCTGGCGCTGGGTACTTTCTGGATACTGAGCGCGTGGCCCATGGGGTCCAGCGCGATGCTGCTGGCGACGATCTTCGCAGGCCTGTTTGCCGCGGCACCCAATCCCACGCGCGTCACCGGCGTTGTCACCATCGGATATCTCGTCGGCATGGTGATGGGGTTCATCTGCGTGTTCTTCGTGCTCACCCAGGTGGATGGCTATCCGTTGATGGTGATGGGCATCGCGCCCTTCCTCATGATCGGGCTAGCCATGATGATGAGCAGCACGTGGGGCAGCGTGGGCCTCGGTTATTCCATGGGTTTTGCGTACATCCTGGCCCTGAAGAATCCGATGGTTTACGACCCGGTGCACTTCATCAATGATGCCATCGCGCAGATCGTCGGTCTGAGCGCCGCGGCCATCGCCTTTGTTTTTGTGCCGACCATCATCGGCAGCCGCTGGCTGCGTACCCGTCAACTCGCGCGACTGCGCGGCCAAGTGGCGCTTGCTGCCGAAGCGCCGCTCCCGGGTCTGCGCCATCGCTTTGAAAGCGTGAACCACGATCTGGTCAGCCAGGTGGTGTCGCACACGGAGCCGGGTAGCGCGGACTCGCGTACGTTGCTGGCCTGGGCGCTGGCGGTGCATGAAACCGGCCGCGCGCTGATCGCGCTGCGCCATGACCTCGCCCGTGGAGAGGCGTCACCCGAGGTGCGCAGCTACGTCACCACGGCCATCGCTGCGCTGGCTCGTTTCTACGAGTCTCCCGATGCTGCGAAATATCTTCTGGCGCGCGACGCCACCGCCACGGCCATTGCCGCGGCCAGCGAGCAGGAATCCTCACAATTCCTGCTTGAACATCTTCATCTGATCCGCATGGCGCTGCTGGACGGCGAATCGGTCCTGGCCGCGTACATGCCCACGGCTCCACTTTCGAGGGAGGTGTCCAATGCCCCGTGAAATCGCGCTCGGTGACGCACTGGTCCCCGGCATTCTCGTGCTGTTCGTCCTGACCCTGGCCATCCTGTGGCTCCTGGACTGGCTGGCTGGCCGCTACGGTCTGTACCGGCTTGTGTGGCATCCGCCGCTTTTCCGTCTTGCGCTGTTTGTGTGCGTCTTTGGCGCCATCGCCTTCACCCTGTTCTGAGTCCATCCCATGAAACTCCCGACCCTCATCCGTTTTGCCGTTACCGCGGTGGTTGTCATCGTCGCGGCACTCATCGGTCATGCGCTCTGGAAGCACTACATGTACTCGCCATGGACGCGGGACGGTCGCGTGCGCGCGGAAGTGGTGCGCATCGCACCGGACGTCGCCGGGCTGGTGACCGAAGTGCGGGTGGTCGACAACCAGGCGGTGAAAAAGGGCGACCTGCTCTTCGTGGTAGATCCAGCGCGCTACCAGAATGCCGTCGCTCAGGCACAGGCCAACCTCAACGCAGCGGAAGCCGCCGCGCGTGCGGCTGGCGCCACCATCAATGCAGCCACCGCCGGCATCGCGCAGAGCCGTACCAACTTCGAGATGTACGAAGCGCAGGCCGAGCGCCGTCAGAAACTCATCAACAACGTGATTTCCGCCGAAGACAAGGCCAACGCCGTTGCGGTGGCCAACGCGGCTCGTGCTGGCTGGCAGCAGGCTCAGGCCAGTCAGAAGCAGGCCAGCGCCTCGCAGGAACAGGCGCTGGCAGCTGTGGCGCAGGCTCAGGTCGAAGTGGCCGCAGCACAACTGAATCTGGATCGCACGCAGGTGCGTGCGCCCGTGGACGGCTATGTCACCAACCTGGACGTACGCGTGGGTGATTACGCCAACGCGGGCACGGCACGACTGGCGCTGATCGACAGTCATTCGTACTGGATCTACGGCTATTTCGAAGAAACCAAGCTCCCCAGCCTGCGCGTGGGCGATCCGGTGGACATTCGCCTGATGAGCGGCGGCGTGCATCTGAAGGGCACCGTGGAGAGCATCGCGCGCGGCATTACCGATGCCGACAATCCCACCGGCTCGGACCTGCTGGCAGATGTGAATCCCACGTTCAACTGGGTGCGTCTGGCGCAGCGGGTGCCGGTGCGCGTGAAGATCGACCCCGAGCACCTTCCCAAGGGCGTGGTGCTGGCTGCCGGCATGACCGCGACCCTGGTGGTGCACCCCAGCGGCGACCCCACCACGACGCCCTGAGGGGCGTCAGGTCAGGCGCGACAGGCGCAGTTGCAGCCAGCGATTCACGTCGGTCCATTCGGTGGCCAGGATGCTGAAGCAGACCGTGTCGCGCAGGCTGCCGTCCGGGCGCCTTTTGTGGGCACGCAGCGTGCCCTCGCGTTTCGCGCCCAGGCGCTCGATGGCGCGCTGGGAGTCGAAGTTGTAAGCGTCCGTGTGGAATTCGACGGCGACCAGGCCAAGGTTTTCAAAGGCGTTGGCCAGCAAGAGATGCTTGCAGGCGGTATTGAGATGGCTTTTCTGCCAGCGCTTCGCGTACCAGGTGTAGCCGATGGCCGCCCGGGCCGGATCCGGCACGATGTCGTAGTAGCGCGTGGTGCCCGCAATCTGGCCGGTGGTCTTTTCGCGGATGGCGAAAGGGCGCATCAGGCCCTCGTCCTGGCCCCTGAGCGCCTTGTCCACGTAATCGCTCATGCCGCCGGGAAAGGGGACGGAGGTGAACCACAGATTCCACAGTTCGCCGTCGGCGGCGGCGTTTTCCAGCTCCTGGATGTGGGCCCGGGTCAGCGGCTCCAGAACGGCGTGGGCATTTTCCAGGGGTTCGGAAGGCGTCATTCAGGCATCCAGATCGGGGATCAGCCGGCTTTCGATCCGGGCGATCGTGTCTTTGAGCAGCAATTTGCGTTTTTTGAGGCGCGTGAGCTGAAGCTCATCCCGACCAATGCTGGCGGCCAGCTGGTCGATGGCCGAATCGAGGTCGCGGTGTTCCACCTTCAATTCCGCAAGGCGTTGAGCGAGCTGGGCTGGATCCTGAACCTGCATGGCAATGGCCGGCGCGGCTGGAGAAGATCCTGAGTGTACCTCGCCGGGCGGGGGCTTCGGCAGCGGCTACAATGGGGGGCCCTCTTCCTGTTTCCGAGCCCATGTCCGCCCGTCCTGAAATTCAACGCAAGCAGTCCTACGAGGCCGGCAAGCTGGCCAAGCGGCTGCGCCATCAGGTCGGCCAGGCCATTGCTGACTTTGGCATGATCGAAGATGGCGACAAGATCATGGTGTGCCTGTCCGGCGGCAAGGATTCCTACACGCTCCTGGACATGCTGCTGTCGCTTCAGGCCAAAGCGCCGGTCAGGTTCGAGCTGATTGCCGTCAATCTCGACCAGAAGCAGCCTGATTTCCCCGCGCACGTGCTTCCGGAATATCTCAGCGAGCGCGGTGTGCCGTTCCACATCATCGAGCAGGACACCTACAGCGTCGTCACGCGGGTGATTCCGCAGGGCAAGACGATGTGCAGCCTGTGTTCGCGCATGCGGCGCGGCGCGCTTTACCAGTGGGCCGCAGATAACGGCATCACCAAGATTGCGCTGGGTCATCACCGCGACGATATTCTTGGTACGTTTTTCCTCAACATGTTCTATCAGGGCAGCCTGAAGGCCATGCCTCCGAAATTGCAGTCCGACGATGGACGCCACGTGGTGATACGCCCCCTTGCGTATTGCCGCGAAGACGACATTGCCGCGTATGCGCAGTCACGTGCCTTCCCCATCATTCCGTGCAACCTTTGCGGGTCGCAGGAAAACATGCAGCGCAAGGTCGTCAAGCGCATGCTTGAGGATTGGGAAAAATCCCACCCCGGCCGCAGTGAGACCATCTTCCGCGCCATGGGCAACATCGCACCGTCGCAACTGGTTGATCGCCAGTTGTTCGATTTTGCGTCGCTGGGAGCCCGCGAGGGCGCTGCCCGTGCAGATGCGCATGCGTGGCTTGCCGGTGGTGACACCAGCGACGAACCTTCTTCCGAACCGTAACCGGCATACCGACCATGACTCTCTTCTCTTCCGTCGAACTCGCCCCGCGCGATCCGATCCTCGGCCTGAACGAAGCTTTCGGTGCAGATTCGCGTGCCGATAAAGTCAATCTTGGCGTGGGCGTCTACTACGACGATAACGGCCACGTGCCTCTGCTGCGCGCCGTGCGCCAGGCCGAAGAAGCGCGTCTGAAAGCGCAGTTGCCGCGAGGCTATCTGCCCATTGACGGCATCGCCCTGTATGACCTGGCCGTGCAGCAGCTGCTGTTCGGCGCTTCCTCGCCGCTGATTGCCGAACGCCGCGTCGTCACCGCGCAGGCGCTGGGTGGCACGGGTGCGCTGCGCGTGGGTGCAGATTTCCTGTATCGCCTGAACCCGGGCGTGCCGGTCGCCATCAGCGATCCCAGCTGGGAAAACCATCGTGCCCTGTTCGAAGCAGCGGGTTTCGAGGTGGTGCAATACCCGTACTACGACGCGTCCACGCACGGCGTGAACGTAGACGGCATGATTTCCGGCCTTGAAGCGTTGCCCGCCGGTTCGGTCGTGGTGCTGCACGCGTGCTGCCACAATCCCACGGGCGTCGATCTGACCGACGCGGACTGGAAGCGGGTCATCGCAACGGTCAAGGCGCGTTCGCTGACGCCGTTCCTGGACATCGCTTATCAGGGCTTTGGCGACGGCATCGACGCCGATGCGTCGGCGGTACGTCTGTTCGCTGAGTCGGGCTTGCCGTTCTTCGTGGCAAGTTCGTTCTCCAAGTCGTTCTCGCTGTACGGCGAGCGCGTTGGCGCATTGTCCATCGTGACGGCGAGCCATGACGAAGCGGTGCGTGTGCAGTCGCAGGTCAAGCGCGTGATCCGCACCAACTATTCCAACCCGCCCACGCACGGCGCGGCGGTGGTGTCGGCAGTGCTCAATCACGCGGAGCTGCGCAGCACGTGGGAAGCCGAGCTCGGTGAAATGCGCGAGCGCATCCGCGCGATGCGCCGTGGTCTGGTCGAGCGTCTGGCAGTTCACCACGCGCAGGGCGACTACAGCTTCATTGAGGCGCAGCGCGGCATGTTCTCCTACTCGGGCCTCACGGCCACGCAGGTGGAGCGTCTGCGCAGCGAGTTTGGCATCTACGCCGTGAGCACGGGGCGCATTTGTGTCGCGGCACTCAATCACGGCAACCTTGATCGCGTGGCCGAAGCCATCGCGCAGGTCAGCCGCTGATTCTTCGATCTCCCGCCTTGAGGGAGGTCTTTCCCGAGCGGGCGCACGGCGCCCGTTCCGGTCACCTATTTGAACGAGATCCGTCCACGCATGTTTTTTCGTAATCTGACGCTCTTCCGTTTTTCTGCCCCTGTTGCCACCGATCTGCAGCGCCTCGACGAAGTGCTTCCCGAGCACCGCCTGCGCCCCGTAGGCCCGCTTGAGATGGGCACGAAGGGATTCATCTCGCCGCTGGGCCGTCAGGAAGAAGCGCTGACGCATAATGTCAGCCACAACACGATGATCACCGTGGGTGGCGAGGACAAGCTGCTGCCTGCTGCCGTCGTCAACGACGAGATCTTCCGCCGCGTGCAGAAAATTGCTGACGAAGAGGGCCGCAAGGTCAGCGGTCGTGAGCGCAAGCGCATGAAAGACGACATCATGAACGAGCTGCTGCCGCGCGCGTTCGTGCGCAGCTCACGCATGTCGCTTTACGCGGACAAGAAGCATGGCTGGCTGGTGCTCGACACCTCCAGCCGCAAGTCGGCCGAGAACGCCCTGACCCAGGTCCGCGAGGCCCTGGGCAGCTTCCCCGCCGTGCCGCTGGCGCCGGAGGAATCCCCCCGCGTGCTCATGACCGACTGGGTGTCCTCGGGCAACCTTCCGGCCGGGCTGGCCCTGGGCGATGAGTGCGAATTGCGCGACCCCGCGACCGCCACGGGCGCCATTGCCCGCTGCCGCCGCCAGGATCTCGACACGGATGAGATTCGAGAGCATCTGCGCAACGGCAAGCAGGTATTCCAGCTGGGTCTGGTGTTTGACGACCGCATCACTTTCACGCTCGGCGAAGACCTGATCCTGCGTAAAATCAAGTTCACGGACGTGGTGCTGGACGAGCAGGGCGACAGCCACGAGTCGCAGGCCGCGGAAATGGATGCCAATTTCGCCCTGATGGCGCTGGAGTTCGAGCGCCTTCTGGGCAAACTGGAAGAGTGGTTCAAGCTGCCTCGTCCGGAATAAGCCCCGCCGGGTGTCGCGGTCGCTGAGATGGGGTTGTGGGATGTTCGTCGGGACGACTACGAGACGGGCCGCATGACGTACGAACAAGGCGAATGGCTGGAACTGGCGACGCCGACGGGAGGCACCATCCGGGTGCTGAAGTCGGCGCACCCGCGCGCGCGCCGCCTGCGTCTCACGGTCACCCCCAAGGGCGCACGGCTCACCTATCCCAACGGTACGCACACGGCGCAGATGACGGCCTTCCTGCGCCATCACGCGGACTGGCTGGAGCGCAAGCTGGGTGAGTTCAACCTGGACGCCGAGCCGCTTCCCCCCCTGAAGGTCGGCCACGACACCTCGTTCCCGCTGCGTGGCGAGGCCGTGGAGCTCGACTGGGCGGAAGGCGCTTATCCCAAGGTGGAACATCACGGTAACCGGCTCACGCTGGTGCTGCCGCGTCCACACACGCGGGCGCTGATGGTCGCACGTGGCCTGTTGGCCACATTCTTCGAAATGCAGATTCGTCGCGACGTGTCGCGCTGGTTGCCGATCTATGTGCCGCTGATCAACGCGGCACCGACGGCGTTGCGCATCCGTCCGCTGAAAAGCCTCTGGGGCAGCCTGGACACGCGCGATCGCATCAATCTGGATCTTGCCCTGGCGCTGGCGCCGCCGGCCGCGCTGCGCTACGTGCTGGTGCACGAGCTGTGTCACCTGAAGGTGCGCAACCACTCGCCGCGCTTCTGGAACTGGGTGGGCAGCATTCTGCCTGACTACAAGGAACAGCGAGACTGGCTGAGGGTCAACGGCAGTGGCATGAAAGCACAGCTGGACCGTCTGGTGGCAGACGTCGCCGACTGAAGCCTGTTGCCCGCATATGTGCAGGCAACAGGCCAGTCATCACTCAGTGAGCGATGGCGAAACCGGTAAGAATCTGCGCGGTCTCGGTGGGGCGTTCCATCATCGGCATATGGTTGCAGCCGCTCAGTACCGTGGCGCCGATGGACGGCGACGACTTCAGGCCGTTGCGCAGCGTATCCAGTGCCGACACGTCGATGATCTTGTCGTCGTGGCACCACACGCCCAGCACGGGCATGGTGAGCTTGCCGATCACCGGATCAAGTGCGAGGAACTGCGACTTATCATTGAGCTGAGCAAACGTGCGCTCGATGAAGGCGCGGTTGTCCTGGTTCTCGGTAATCAGCGCATCTTCCAGACGACCCGGAATCTTGCGCGGATGCAGGAACGCAAGTTCGGAAGCCTTCTCGAAGCCCGCGCGGTCGTCAAAGATGAAAGGGTTCTTGCCCGCCAGTGCTTCGCGGGCGAAGTCGTTTTCCTTGAACGTGAGGCCCAGCGAATCCATCAGCACGAGGCTGCTGAGACGATCGGGGTGTTCCGCCGCGAAAACGCCGGCAATGGCGCCGCCCATCGAATGGCCCACCAGCACGAAGCCCTTCATGTTGAGCGTGCTGAAGAAGGTCTCAAGGCGATCCGCCTGCGCGTTGATGTTGTAGTTGCCATCAGCGACGCGTGAGGACTCACCCCAGCCGGGAAGGTCCGGGATGATGACGTGGAAATGATTGGTGAGGTCTTTGGCCGATTCCAGCCAGACCTCCTTGCGCGCTGCAAAACCATGCAGCAGCACGAGAGTGGGGCCTTCGCCGCCTTCGTAATACGACCACTGGGTGTCGCCGGCCTGGACGGTGTGTTTTTCCAGATGCGCGGCCATGGCCATGCGCGCGTAGTCCGCCTTGATCAGCAGGCGCGGCGCGAACATGTAAACACCGCCAAAGCCAACGCCAAGCAGGATGGCCACCACGGCCAGAAACTTCAGGCGACGGTAAAGGAGGCGCTTCCAGAGCGGGCGCGTGTCGGTCTTGCCGACGGTGATGGATTTGGGCTTGGCCATGGTTGAGCGTCTTGTGTGATGTGCCTGACAGATGCGGGAGAAGGGCGGCGCTTTTCAAGCACCGCCCTTACCGTGTTTACTTCGCGGCCGGCTTCTTTGCCTTCGCGAAAATGCGCTCAACCGCTTCCTGCGTCATGGGGTGATAGCCCGACCTGGCCTTGGCATAGATGCCTTCGGCAAACGCGAGGCCTTCCGGCGTTCTGGCAAAAGCACGGTAGACCGGGGTGGTCAGGTACAGGCGGCCGATGCGGGTCATGTGCTCACCGGCAGCGTTCCACACGTCCTTGTCGCCCGCGGCAATGGCGTGCACGTACCAGCGCATGCCGATCTCGGCATTGGGCGTACCGGTCAGATGCCAGGCAGCGTCGATTTCCCGGATCTTGTCCAGCGGCGTCACGTCCGGCAGGCGATCAAGGAAGAACATCCATTCCTGGGTGTTCCACGTTTTCGCGTCCAGCTTGTCGGCGGCGAGCTTGCCGGCGAGGAAATCCGCGCGCTCCTTGTCGATGCCGTCAAAGCGTGCCGACTGAGGCAACGGCGCATCCTTCGGAATGCCCGGCTGCCAGATCCACTGGCGTGCTTCGGCTTCGCTCATCTTGCCCGGGTACTTGTCGAGCAGATTGGCCTTCAGGTACGCAAACATCGTGTCGGTGTCGATGCTCTGGAACGCGAAGTGCGCGAAGTAGCCGCGCAGGTAAGCGTCAAAGGTTTCGCGACCGAAGCGCTGTTCCAGCGTGCGCAGGAACCAGGAGCCCTTGTCGTATGCGACGGCAGACAGTGAATCGTCGGCACCGACGCCACGCGGGTCGGGCGTGAGCTTCTGCGAGTTGGCCGACATCTGGCCAATGGACTTCTGCAACGCACGCGCAGACAGCAGATCTTCTTCGTCAGCCAGCGTCTTGCCGTACACCGCCTCGGTGATGCGCCCCTGCACGTACGTGGTGAAACCTTCGTTCAACCAGATGTCGCGCCAGGCAGCACTGGTGACCAGGTTGCCGGACCACGAATGCGCAAGCTCATGCGATACCAGCGACACGAGGCTCTTGTCGCCCACCAGCACCGTCGGCGTGGCGAACGTCATGTTCGGGTTTTCCATGCCGCCATAGGGGAACGACGGCGGCAGCACGAGAATGTCGTAGCGGCCCCATGCGTAAGGCCCGTAAAGCTTCTCGGTGGTGGTGATCAGCTTTTCCGTGTCTTCGAACTCGTGCGCTGCCTTCGCCACCACGCTTGGCTCGGCATACACCGCGCTGCGCGGGCCGGTTTCGCGAACGTCGATGCCACCGGCCGCGATGGCCAGGAGGTAGGACGGAATGGGATGCGGCTGCGAGAAGCTGAAGTCGCCGTTGAGCGGATGCTTTGCGTCGTTCAGCGCGCTCATCACGACGCGAACGTCCTTCGGTGCGGTGACGTGCGCGTTATAGGTGAAACGGATGGCCGGCGAGTCCTGCAGCGGAACCCACGAGCGCGCGTGAATCGACTCGGACTGCGAGAACATGAAGGGCAGCTTCTTGTCGGCCGTCTGTTCCGGCGGCAGCCACTGCAGGCCCGAGGCCTCAGGCACCGTGGTGTAGACGATGCGTACCTGTGCCGGGTGCTGCGGCGCCTGGATGGTCAGCTTGCTGCCCAGTTCCTTGTCGCGCGGAGCCAGAGCGAACTTCAGCGGCTGGGTTTTGCCGTCAGCGCCCACGGCGTCAACGCTGGCGATCTTCAGATCACGCGTATCGAGGACGAGGGACTGGGCCTTGGGATCTTTCCAGTCGAGCTTGAGCGTGGCGCCGCCGTCCAGCTGACGCTGGGCGAAGTCGACTTTCAGGTCCAGGTCCAGGTGCGTGACACGCACCTGGGCGGGCTGTGCGTAGCTGTGCGGGTCAGCGGCGAATGCCACGACGGGGAAGGCCAGGGTCAGGCCGAGCAGCGGAAACAGGCGCATCGATTCGATCCGATGGGGAGGACAGCCCCCAGTATGCCATCGCGGGGATAGCCGGACCCGTGCTGGACGTCGTTGCGCGGCCCGGGTGGGCCGCGCGGGCTTTCAGAGCTTGTAGGCCCTGTGAATGGCCACGACACCGCTGGTGAGGTTGCGCACTTCCACATGGCCAAAACCGGCATTCAGCATCATGCCCTTCAGCGTTTCCTGGTCCGGATGCTTGCGGATGGACTCGGCAAGGTACTGGTAGCTGTCGGCGTCACCGGCGAAGAGGCTGCCCAGTTTGGGAAGGATCTTGAATGAGTGCACGTCGTACAGCTTGCTGAAGAGCGGGCTGGTCACCTTGGAGAACTCCAGGACCAGCGCACGACCGCCCGGCTTCAGGATGCGGTGCATGTCCGCCAGCGCCTTGTCCTTGTCGGTGACGTTGCGCAGGCCGAAGGCGATGGTGACCGCATCAAAGCTGGCGTCCGGGAACGGCAGGGCTTCGGCATTCATCTGCGCCCAGCGCAGACCCGACACGAGGCCGCGATCCGTGAGGCGATCACGACCCACGCCAAGCATGGCCGCGTTGATATCGCCCACCACCACTTCGCCTTCGGTACCGACCACCGGCTTGAGCAGTGCGGCGATGTCGCCGGTACCGCCGGCCAGGTCCAGCACACGATCACCGCGACGAACGCCGCTGACTGCGACGAAATGACGCTTCCAGAGACGATGGATGCCAAAGGACATCAAGTCGTTCATCAGGTCGTAATTGCGCGCGACGGACGTGAACACCTGGCCGACAAGTTTCTGCTTGTCAGCCAGGGGAACGTCGCGGAAGCCGAAATGGGTGGTTTTTTCGTTGTCCATGCCCGCGATGTTACTCGGGTTGGCGGGTATGGGCGAGGTCAGGGAGACGCCTGGGGAGGCGTCATGGTCCGGTAACCCAGCTTGAACTCGCTGGCATTCAGGACCACGTCCGGCCGCACCCGGCTTCGGGATGGAGACAGCGGAGCGTAGGCATTCGTCGGCGCCGGCTGCGTGGCCCGGATGACGAACTCCTTCGGGCCACGGTTGGTCACCGTGTAGAGGTTGAATTCGTAGGTGCCATCGAAGCGCTGCCGGTTGCGCAACTGGGTCATGTCGATCTCCACATACGCGCCTGCCATGGTGTCCACGCGACTCTCGGAGAAGCTGGAGGTGCGCCGCCGGCCACGCATGAGGGTGACAATGTCCCGCGACGGGCTGGTCGGATCAAGCGTCATGACGTGCACGCCTGCCGGGCCGCCTGCGCTCGGTTGCGACTGGCGCAACGACAGCGGGTGTCCCTTGAATTCGTCCAGCCGGCGGGGTGTCGTGTAGTGCCATACCGTGGAAGGCCAGCGACTGCGTTCCAGCTTTACCAGCTTGTAACTGCTGCTCTCTGGTGAAGTGGGAGGCGAGGGGGTGAGGTCGGGGCTGCCGAAGCGCACCTCGTCCAGGGCAGCCTCCCAGCGTCGGGCAAAGGTGGCGCTGGTGGGCAGGTCGTGCGTGCGGTCGTAGATCAGCCGCTTGGCGGTGGCATCCAGAAGGCCGTCGCTCTTCAGCTTGCGTACCAGCCGTTGCATGGACGCCTCGGAGAGGCCGGCTGTCTCGGTGCTGAGGCTTCGATATTCCCGAAGGACCTCCAGGGCATCCTTGTCGCTGAGGTCCGGGCGACGGCCGCCGCCCAGAAGGCCAACGGAACGGTTGTGGCTCCAGTATCCGTGGGCATCGCGGATTACCGGCGCGCCGTAATCACTGGCGGCATGCTGTGGTTTACGCAATCGCCAGGTGCCGTTGGCCCGATCAAACTGTGCGCCGTACAGCGCGCCGCCATGCTGGATGTAGAACTGGTCGTTCACCGTCAGAATCCCGGGGCCCGCCGCGCGCGCATCTTTCAGGCGCACGCCCGTGGCCAGATAACGGGCGTCGAAGATGCGCTCCGTGTCGGGCAGGCGCGACGGCGTACTCACCAGTGCCCGTGTACGCCCAAGCCGGGCCAGCCCCACACGGCCGATGGCATGCTTGAACGAGTGCTGGCTCATGAGCGATGTGGCTGAGGCGAACGCGCTGATGAAATCTTCCACCGCTTCGATCCGCGTGCCGTGAGCGACGTTGCGCGCGCCTTCCCACACCGACCACAGGGCCTGAGCTCCCGCCACGGCCAGGCTCACGCGCATCGGGGCAAAACCTGAGGCGGTGCGCAGTGCAAGCACGCCAAACGACTGCGCTTTCTCAAGGTCGGCAACAACGGTCGAACGGCTCAATCGCTCCGCATCGAGCCCCAGCTGGGCCAGTGCCGTGTCGTAGGACGAAAGAAAGACGTCGTTGGTGATGACTTCGTCGGCGAAGCGCGCCTGCGTGGTGTCGATCGCCTCGTCCTGCGTGGGAAGGCGTGCACGGAGGTAATCTGCAAAATCGGGGTGGTTGAAGAACTGTTGTGTAGCCGTCTGCCTGTCCGCGAATTCGCGAAAGTGGCGGTGATCCGGTGCATCTGGCGTATACAGCACGATGCGCGGCACGCTTTCCTCGTTCTGCGCTCCGATGGAAAGCACGTCCTTCATGCGCATGCCGTTGAGCAGAATATGTCGTGCTGTCACGATATGGCCGTCCGTACGCGGACGGTCAGACATCTTCGGCGCGTCTGTGACCGACTTCACCCAGTGGTAGCCGCGCTCCGCGCGATCGTCGAGAAAGGCGGGCGTTTCTTCCGCGATGTAATTGGCAGCGCGCGCATCTTCCAGCTCGAAACGCATGCGGCTTTGAAGCAACCGGCTCATGGCTGAACGTGCGACCTGGCCTTCCGGCGAGGTTTTCATGCGTTGGGAAAGATAGCGCTGATAGCGATTGCGCAGATCGAGGTCGCGGATCATGCCGATCACATCGTCCCGTCGTAGCTGCAGAAGGAATCGACCGTTCACCGTCTTTGCCTGGATGGCGCGAAGGTCGATGAAGCCGAAGTTCTGCCGTGCCAGTTCGATGATTGGCAGGATTTCGACATCCGTACCCGTGTAGCCATTGGACGGCACGACCGTCGTGGCATAGATCTCGATGTTGATGTCCGCGGGGTCTTCCATGACGCCCAGGGACTGAAGCCGGATGGCCAGCTCGCGGCGGGCGAACTGATCCAGTGACTCCACATCATTGAAGCCGCTGGCTTCCAGGATGGTCTGCGTGTCTTCCCGATCCCGGGCATAGTGGGTCAGCGCATCGAGCCAGCTGGCGCGCAGCATCACGGGAAGCTTTTCCAGGCGCCATTGACTGGCCGTGGTCAGCAACCGTGCCTGGCGACTCAACAGCATGGACGGAACGTCCAGCAAGGCATCGGGCGACATGGCCTCCTGAATGCGATCGGCCTTGCGCGACGCATGTCCTTCGCTGCGGTCAAGCACGCCCCATGCGTCGTTCACTTTGCGCCGCTGCACATCAATCATCTGGCGTACCAGCGCATCCATGACGTTGCCGGTCAGCGCATCGGACGAGACCTCCAGCGATGCTTCCAGTCCTTCCATGTCGTCATCGGACAAGCCGGGAAGCTGCTGCGTCGTTGCAAGCGCTTCGCGCATGCGTTCTTCAAACTCATCGTGAAGTGCATCCAGATGGCTGAATTCCTCCCATCCCCGGCCTGGTGTGAAAAGCAGGGCGAGATCCCCTGCCTGGCTGTCTTCCAGTACCAGCGCGCCAGCGTAGGTGGCGGACCCGGCGCGCAGCGCTCGGGCGGTGAGATGGCTGGGGAGAATATGGCCGTGCGCGGCGGTGAGTGCATGCACTGCATCGTTTGCACGTGCACTCAGGAAGCCGTCGGCGGCAAGCAGGCTGGCGTTGTCGCGCATCACGGCACTGAGGCGAAGGGCCAGCGCCGCAGCACGGGCGACGTTTGGGCCATCCGACGAGACAGGAGCACGCCAGTACGCCGCCAGTTCGTCCATGAACAAGGGCTGCCGCGACATGTCGCCATCGGTGGGTGGCAAGGGGAGATACTGTTGTTGATCGGAAAGCCACTGATGACTTTCGCCCAACCGGTCGATGAGGGCGGCGGCGTCATCCGCCGTGGTGCGGGTCAGCGCCGGCGGCGCTTGCGGGGGTGCCATATCCATGGGCGGGAAGCGTCCTTTGGAAACAAGGAGCGCATTCTAGGCAGGGGATGGCGCCTGCTCTGATGTCACGGTGCCGGTATTTCCCGCACGGTGCTGTGCCGATTTCCTGCACGTTGCGATGGGGTCGCAGGGTTCAGGGCGCTGATTCCGCATGGCACGCGTCGCTGCGCGTGAGGATCGGCGGCCTGTGCTTCGGGGCGTTGATGCGCGGCAAAAAAGGCGCGGTTCCTACATGTGGCGGCGGCGCGGGTTGCGCGCCGCCGCTCGTATCGCTTTCGTCAGTGCTTTGCGTGACGCGTCTGCTCGTTGGCGACGTGACGATCATGCAGTGAGTCGCCAGCCGACGAGCCGTCAGGATCGACCGGAGGGCGCGCGTCGAGGTCACGGTCGCCCTTGTCACCCGGCGTGATCTTCAGGATGGAATGACGCACTTCACGCGCCAGGATGACGCGGGCATCGCGCACCATGTCTTCGAGCACCGCGTCGAAATCGAGTTTGCCTTCCTCATCCGTCCACACGATCCGTGCTTCACGAAGCTTCTGGATGAAGCCGCGGAAGAGGGCCTTGTCGAAGAACTCCGGTGCAGACAATTCGTTGAGCAGGCTCAGACGCTGGGCCGTGAGCGTGCACGCGTTTTCAAGCTCCGCCGAACTCATGGTGTGCGGACCATTTTTCACCAGCGCTGCGATGGCGATGTAGTAGCGCTCGAATGCCTGCAACATGCTGCGTGCGATGACGCGCAGCTGATAGGCACCGTCATCCTGTCCAGGGCCGCGCTCCAGCAGGCGACCGTCGCCCGTGGATTCGAGGATGCCGCGGCGCACGAAGAAATCGATGGTGTCCTGCACCTGCTGCGCGAAGCCTTCCCCGTCCCACGGCAGGAACAGTTCGCCCTGGATGAAGGGATAAATGATGCGGCCAAGGCGCAACACCGACGAGCGAGACATGCGGCGGTTGTTGAGGAAGCACGTGGCAACCCATGCGGCGCTGGCGTTGAGATGCAGCACGTTGTTGCGGAAGTACGACAGCAGTACGGCCTGCTCACCTTCGGCGACGAGAACATCGCCCAGCGGATGACGCACGCGGCGAATCCAGCCCATCTGTTCGCCGTAAGCGATGATGCCCGCGGGATTCATCGATGTGACAGTCACGCGGTCGGAATACGGCAGCTCGATGAGCATCGCCTTGGTCAGCTCAAGCTGTGCCAGCAGGTCGCTTTCGGCCATGGCGTGCTTGGGCGTGGCCAGGAGCGCCAGCGCCAGCAGGTTGATCGGATTGACGTCGGCGGCGCGGTTGATGTTGATCTGGATGCGGTCAGCCAGATCGTCCACCACCCGGTTGAGCCACTCCGGTTTCGCATCGGCATCGCCGGTGACATCGCGCCAGTCGGGCGAGGCCACTTCCAGCATCGGGGTCAGCGCGATGGGCTCGCCGAAGTTGATGGTCACGTGGCCGTAGCGCTGGCGCAGCACCTTCAGGCCGCGAATCAGGCCGAGCAGAGATTCCTTTTCTTTTGCCTTGCCGGACAGCTCGCCCGCATAGGACTTGCCTTCCATGAGCTTCTCGTAGCCGATGTATACCGGCTGGAAGAGCACCGGGCGACGGGGCGCGCGCAGGAAGGCGCGCACCGTCATCACCAGCATGCCGGCGCGGGGCGCCAGCAGGCGGCCGGTTCGCGAGCGGCCACCTTCAATGAAGTATTCCAGCGGCACGCCGCGGTCCACGAGCTGAGCCAGGTATTCGTTGAACACCACCGAATACATCGCATTGCCCTTGAAGCTGCGGCGCAGGAAAAACGCGCCGCCGCGACGGAGAATGGGGCCGATGCCTGGCAGGTTCAGGTTCACGCCCGCCGCGATGTGCGGTGAAACCACACCGGAGTAATGCAGCTGATAGGACAGCAGCAGGTAGTCGGCGTGGCTGCGATGGCACGGCACGTACACCACTTCGTGTCCCGGCGCCGCAGCGCGGGCCTTGTCGAAATGATGCATCGCGATGCCGTCGTACAGCTTGTTCCAGAAATTGGACAGGAGGAACGACATCGAACGAACCACCGGATGCGAGTAATCCGCGGCGATTTCCAACGCGAAGTCACGTGCACGGCGCTGCGCCTTCGCGAGCGGGATGTTCTCTTTGGTGGCGGTGGATGCGATGGCGGCACGCACGGGCTCGGCATTGAGCACGGCATCGACCACGGTGCGGCGATGAGACAGATCCGGCCCGACCACGGCCGCGCGAATGCGGCGGAAGTGTGTGCGCAGCACGCGGGCAATCTTGCGGGTGAGGCGCTCGGGCGTCAGACCATTGGATTCGGTCATCACACTGCGCAACGACACTGGTGCCGAAAAGTGCACCACGGTATCGCGGCCGTTGAGCAGCAGCGCGATCATCCGGCGGAAGCGGCCGACCACGATCCAGTTCTCAGCGAACAGCACACTGAACCAGCCGCTCTCGCGGTTGGGTGCGCGACCCACGTAGATCGACACGGGCACGACCTGGATATCGCGCTCCGGCGCATCTTCCAGCGCCTGGATGAGCTGGCCGATGGGTTCCTTGGGGCCGCGCGCATCGGTGCGACCGAACAGCCAGCCATCGCGGCGGCTCAGCGAAAACACGGAGCGCCTGCGGCGACCGGGCAGGTTAAGGATCTGCATCGGGCTGGGCAGGCCAGCCTCGCGGCAGGCCCGCTCAAGAATGAGGGCATCGGAGACGCCATCTCGCTCGATGGCGTAGCAGACCGCCGTCTGTCCGGCGAGCAGGGTGGCGGGTTCCGCGGGTTCGCGCTTGATGCGCACCCAGGGTTCGAGCAGCTTTCCCAGCAGGTTGAACCACCAGGGGGATCGCGCGCGGTGGACGCGCTGGTCCGGAGTCATAGGCATATCAGGCATTCGCGCATTGTAAGGCCTCAGCGGCGAGGTGCATCGGCGACCGGTGCGCTGACCGGGCTGGCCACCGTCGCAGCGGGCGCCGGCACGGTGGCCGGCGCGGCAGGAGCGGGCGGATTCAGGCGTGCGTGCTGGTCGCGCACCCGTTGCAGTACATCACTGTCGTACCAGTGCCCGTCCAGAAGCACCATCGTCGCGTCGGTCTCCATGGGCTTGTCCAGCAGCGTGTAGCGGATTTTCAGATGGGCCGAGCCGTCGCTGGTCTCCAGCGTTTCGATTTCCACGGAGTCGAAGCTCTTATCCAGCGAGAGGCCATACACGTTCAGCGCGCGCTTGATGCCGTCCCAGCCGATGGCGTAGCGGGCCATGCTGGTGTCGTAATCCAGGCTGCGCAGCGCTTCGGGAGTGGACAGATCCAGCTTGCGCGCTGTTTCGGTCAGGATGGCGATGACCGCTTTGGCACGCGCCTGGTCGCCCCAGGGCACGGTCTGCGCCCACGGATTGATGATCGTCATCGCTTCGCGAAGCTGGCGTTTCTGGGAGAGCGAGAGGTCTTTGGCCTGGTCGATGGCGGTGAGCGCCACAGACTGGAACACGCCAAGGATGAGAATCATCTGATCCTTGTATTCCTTGTCGTAGGACACGAGCTTCGGGCGAATATCGGCGAACAGCTTCTTTTCGGCGTCCGGATCAGTCAGCCGCTTCACGCCGGCAATGAAGCGCTCACGCTCCTCGGTCGTGACCGGATCGGTGGCCATCTCGCGATGCGGCCAGTCGGCCTTGAGGTTGCGATAGTCCGCAGGCGGCAGCGAATGGCGCCAGTACGCGTCGAACTGGCCATCGCGCAGCATCAGCAAAGAGGCGCGTACGGCTTCCTCGGGCGAGCCGGGGGAGGCGACAGCGGGGGCTTCTTTTTTGCCGCAGGCAATGACGAGGGCGATGATGAGCAACGGCGCGAACCACAGGGAACGCAAAAGCAGTCGGCGGCGCATGGCGGAATCTCGACAGGCGTCCGGGACGCATGGGGTCAGTCAGCGTACGCGGGCGACGGGGCGCCATACAACAGGCAAAGAAAAACCCCGGAGGCGCAAGGCCTCACGGGGCTATCCGGCCCGAAGCCGGTAAGGGAAATGGCCTCGCCCGCGTGGATTTGCGGATCAGCGGGTTTCGGCGAGTGCGATGATAGTTGGGAGACATAGCTAAAGCAATGCTTTAGCTATGTCTGTGTAACCTGTTGTTTTTGTTATTTGACGCGAAGGGCGTCAATCTTCTTCTGGCGGCGATCTTCACGCGGCGCCGTGTAGTCGTTGTCGAACAGGGCCGGCTCCCACGCGCCGTAGGTCGGGTTCGGCAGCATGAACCAGCGCTGGCCAAACCAGGCACGGTACGGTGCGATCGACTTTTCACGGCCTTCGTCGTTGTTGGCCAGCACGTTGACGAAGTCACCGATCTGATCGCCGAACTGCATCAGCACGCGGTACTGGCTGGCGACGCGCTGGCGACGGCAACCCTTCTCGGTGCCCACCTGCTCGCAGTCTTCCACGAACGTGCCCAGGCCCAGGAACGCATCGGGTCCGGAGACCGGGAAGCCGGCGCTGCGCAGATTGGCCAGCGTGGCCTGATCCAGATCCTTGGCGCGGTTGGAGATGTAGATCACGGCGACGCCATGGTCAGCCGCAAACTTCGTGAATTCAACGGCGCCGGGCAGGGGACGGGCGACCGCTTCCTTGCACCAGGCCGCCCAGTCAGCTTCGTTGAACTCGCCGCCGGAGCGGATCAGGCGTGCCTGATAGGGCGAGTTGTCGAGCACGGTTTCGTCGATGTCCAGGACGATGGCGGGCTTCAAGCCCTTCAGGTCCTTGTGAATGGCGCGATCATCTTTTGCCAGGGCGTCCCAGGTCGAGTCTTTCTTTGCGATGAGAAGGCGTTCCTGGGCCTGGCGATAAACCTCCGAGTAGATGAGGTCGTGCTCGACGGCGCGCTGCGACCAGATCACGGCATTGAGGTTGTCGTCACCGGCCGGACCCTTGGGAGCGGCCGCCTTTTCTGTCGCTACAGGCGCGGCATCAGCGTGTTTCGGCGGATTGGCCGGCGCAGAAGCGCAGCCAGCGAGGACGAGGGCGGACGCCAGTGCGAGCGCCTGGAACTTGTACGACATAGATGGGGAACCCTGATTTTTTTAGCCGACCGATGATGCGGGGAGTTTACGACAGCGGCAAGACATCGCCGCATGCCCGGGGCGCGAGGTCATCGCCCCCACTGGTTCCCGGGCATGGCACCTGCCAGACTCGGTGCTCCTGTTTTTGCGGTGTGTCCCATGGGTGTCGAAAAGAAGCCGTCGAACGCTGTACGCATTGCCAGTTATATCGGAGCCGCCGCCGGTCTCTTTCTCGTACTTTATCTGCGCCTTTTGCCTGCCTTGCTCGCGGGGCTGCTGGTCTACGAGGTGGTGGTCTCTGTTGCGCCCCTGATGGGCCGGCGGCTGGCGGGTGACCGTGCCCGCGTGCTGGCCGTGGCACTGATTGGCGTGATCGTCGTGGGGCTGTTGATCGCGTTGATCCTCGGCGCCATCAGCTTCTTCCGCAACGAAGTGGGCAACCCGGAAGACCTTTACCAGAACAAGCTCATGCCGCTGGTGGAGCGTGCACGTGCCCAGTTGCCGCAATCCATCGTGGCTCATTTGCCCGACAGCGTGGACGATCTTCGCCTGACCGCACTGGAGTGGACGCGTTCGCACGCGGTTGCCCTGCAACTGGCCGGCAAGGAAGCGGCGCGCGTGTTCGTGCACATCATCATCGGTCTGGTGCTGGGCGCCATCGTTGCACTGAGCCGCGCCCGTCCGGCGCATCAGGTGGGGCCGTTTGCCGCGGCTTTGAGCCTGCGTGCCGCGCGTCTGGCCGATGCGTTTCACAACATCGTGTTCGCGCAGATCAAGATATCGCTGGTCAATACGCTGTTTACCGCGATTTTCCTCGTGGTGGTGCTGCCCATGTTCGGTGTGCACATGCCTCTGACCAAGACCCTCATCGTTATCACCTTCATCGTCGGACTGCTGCCGGTGATCGGCAATCTGCTGTCGAACACGGCCATCACCATTGCTGGCCTGTCGGTGTCGCTGTACGTGGGCATTGCGGCGCTGGGCTTCCTCATCCTGATCCACAAGCTCGAATACTTCCTCAATGCGCGCATCGTGGGTACACAGATCCGCGCCCGTGCGTGGGAGCTTCTGGTGGCCATGCTGGCCTTCGAGGCGGCGTTCGGCTTGCCCGGTCTGGTGGCTGCGCCCATCTACTACGCCTACCTCAAGAGTGAGCTGGAAGCGGAGCGATTGATCTAGGATTCATCCGGTGGCTGCTGAAATGCCGCCACCACGCCCGCCGGGCGTTGATGCCGGAAGGACTGCATGATCGCCACGCCCGCGGACGCCCGCATGGTTCGACTTGCCAGCTACGTGCTGGCCGCGCTCGCCCTCTGGGGCGTGCTGATGCTGCATCTGGTGTCCGCGCTGCTGGCCGGACTGCTGGTCTATGAGGTGGTGGAGTCGCTGACCCCGCTGCTTCGCCGCTTCCTGCCGGGCGAGCGGCAACGTCTGATTGCCGTGGGGTTCGTCAGCGTGATCGTGGTGGGCGCCATCATCCTGATCGTCGCGGGCGGGCTTGGCTTCTACCGCCGGGATCTCGGCAATCCCGACGAACTGTGGAACACCAAGCTCCTGCCGCTGCTGACCAAGGCGCATGAGCAGCTTCCCGTTTTTCTCACCTCGCATCTTCCCGACAGCCTCGGCGACATGCGTGAGCGGGGAATGAACTGGGCCAAGAACCATGCCGTAGACCTGCGACTGGTCGGCACGACGGCGGCGCGCGTCTTCGCGCACATCCTTATCGGCCTAGTGCTGGGCGCCATTGTGGCGTTGAGCCACGGGTCGGCCGGGCGTCCCACCCGTCCGCTGGCCTTTGAACTGTCCACCCGTACCAAGCGGCTGGCGCAGGCGTTCCACAACATCATTTTTGCCCAGCTGAAGATTTCCGCGATCAACACCGTGCTCGCTGCGCTGTTCCTGCTGGTGGCATTGCCGCTGTGCGGCATTGAAGTGCCGCTGGCCAAAACGCTGGTGATCCTGACGTTCGTGGTCGGCTTGCTGCCGGTGGTGGGCAACCTCATTTCCAACACGCTCATCACCATAGCCGGGTTGTCGGTATCGCTGTGGGTGGGCGTGGCGGCGCTGGGCTTCCTGATCGTGGTGCACAAGCTCGAATACTTTCTCAACGCCCGCATCGTGGGTGGTCAGATTCGTGCGCGCACCTGGGAGCTTCTGGTTGCCATGCTGGTCTTCGAGGCCGCGTTCGGGATCGCCGGCCTGGTGGCCGGCCCCATTTACTACGCTTATCTGAAAAGCGAGCTGGAAGCGCAGCGCCTGATCTGATCAGGCGCCACCACCGGCAAGCATCGCCTTGATCCGCGCCATGTGCGTGGCGGCGGTTTCGCGCACCACCTCCGCGTCGGCTTCCGGGTCCTTGCCGTCCCAATGCAGGTCGTCCTGCGGCAGTTCCTGAAGGAACCGGCTGGGATCATTGGAAAGTACCTCGCCGTACTTGCGGGTGCGTGCGGCAAAGGACAGCGTCAGCAATTCCTTGGCGCGCGTGATGCCCACATACATCAGGCGACGTTCTTCATCGAGGCGCCCCTCGTCCAGCGCGCCTTCGTGCGGCAGCGTGCCGTCTTCGCAGCCGACGATGAATACGAAGCGGAACTCCAGCCCTTTCGCTGAATGCAGCGTCATCATGCGTAGCGCATTGCCAGGATCGTCGCGATCAGCGTGACTGAGCAGCGCAAGCTGCGCCGTGAGATCGCCTGTGCGACCGCCATCCTTGCCCATGGCGCGGAACCAGTCGGACAGTTCGCGCAGATTGCCCAGCTTGCGGTCGCGCAGCGTGGGGTCGGCTACCGTGGCGGCAATCTGTGCGGCGTAACCGGTGCGATCAAGCACGGTGTCCACCAGATCGGCAGCGGTCTGGTGAATCGACGCGCTGCGCAGTTCATCCATCAGGCGCGAGAACGACGCCAGCGCGGACGCCGAGCGCGGTGCGATGGTTTTCAGCACGGCATCGCTGCGCGCCGCTTCCAGAAGCGATGCGTTGCGCGTCTGAGCCATGGTGCCCAGACGTTCCAGCGTGGTCGCACCGATTTCACGCTTCGGCACGTTGACGACGCGCAGAAACGCCGCGTCGTCGGTGGGATTGGTGAGAAGCCGCAGATAGCACAGGATGTCTTTGACTTCCGCACGGTCCAGGAACGACAGCGCGCCGCTGAGGTGATACGGCACGCGCGCCAGGCGCAGTGCTTTTTCCAGTGCGCGGGCCTGGAAATTGCCGCGGTACAGGATGCAGAAGTCGCTCCAGCGGACTTTGTCTTTGTACTTCTCGTGCAGGCTGGCCGCGATGGAAGCGACGCGTTCGGCTTCGTGTTCGTTGTCCTTGCATTCCAGCACGCGGATTGGCGGGCCTTCGGCGTGATCGCTCCACAGGCGCTTTTCATGCACGTGGGGATTGTTGGCGATCAGGTGATTCGCGGCGCGCAGGATGCGTTTGGCGCAGCGATAGTTCTGCTCCAGCTTGATGACGCGAAGCTCGGGGAAGTCCTTGCCCAGCTGGTCGATGTTTTCCGGGTTGGCGCCGCGCCAGGCGTAGATACTCTGGTCATCGTCGCCCACGCAGGTGAAGCGCCCTTTGGTGCCGGTCAGCGTGCGCAGCAGACGGTACTGGGCATCGTTGGTGTCCTGGTACTCGTCCACCAGCAAATAGCGCAGGCGTTCCTGCCAGATGGCGCGGGCTTCTTCATCGGCTTCCAGAATGCGTAGCGGCAGGCGGATCAGATCGTCGAAATCCACCGCGTTGAACGCCGCCAGGCGCGTCTGGTACATGTCGTAAATCTGCGCCGCTTCCAGTTCGCGCGGGCTGCGCGCGGCGGCCATCGCCTCGTCGGGCGTGAGCCCGGCATTCTTCGCGCGGCCCACGAGGTTGCGGATGCCGTGCAAGACGTCGGGCTTGATGCCCTTGGGCGACAGTTCCTTGATCATGTTGCCGCTGTCGTCCGCATCCAGCACCGAGAAGCCGCGGCGCAGTTGCGCGCGGTCGTGCTCGATCTGCAGGAATTTCAGGCCCAGCGCGTGGAACGTGCAGACCGTCACTGCCTTGGACGCATCATCGGAAATGAGCTTCCCGACTCGCTCGCGCATTTCCTTCGCCGCTTTGTTGGTGAAGGTGATGGCCGCGATTTTCTCGGGCGCCAGATGTCGCCGGGTGATCAGGTGCGAGATTTTCTCGGTGATCACGCGTGTCTTGCCGGAGCCGGCGCCAGCCAGCACGAGAAGCGGGCCGTCGCAATATTCGACCGCCGCGTGTTGTTGCGGATTGAGCATGGAGTGGGCGCCGTCGGGCGTGAATGGGGTCAGGCGGGGGCCGATGGTAGCAGAGCCGGGGATCGCGTCCCGTGGGACCGCCGGCACGGCCGTTTCGTGCCTTGGGGGCTCGCGGGTTACCATGCGCGGTCACGTTCGGGGCGCAACCATGGCCAAGCTGTATTTCTACTATTCGGCGATGAATGCCGGCAAGACCACCACGCTGCTGCAAAGCGCTCACAACTACCATGAGCGGGGCATGCGCACGCTCATCCTCACCCCGGCGCTGGATAACCGCTATGGCGAGGGGATGGTGGCGTCGCGGATCGGGCTGAAGGCCCGCGCGGTGCGCTTTTCCGGGGAGGAAGACATCTACTCCACCGTGGAAACAGACATCGCCACCCGCGGCCTGCTCAATTGCGTGCTGGTGGATGAGGCCCAGTTCCTCACCAAGGCACAGGTATGGCAGCTCACCGATGTGGTGGATCGCCTGAACATTCCGGTGCTGGCCTATGGCCTGCGCACGGACTTTCGCGGTGAACTGTTCGAGGGCAGCCAGTACCTCCTGGCCTGGGCCGACAATCTTGATGAAATCAAGACGATCTGCCACTCCGGGCGCAAGGCCACCATGGTTGTGCGCGTTGATGAACACGGCCGCGCCGTGACCCAGGGACCGCAGGTTGAGATTGGTGGCAACGACCGCTATGTCTCCGTGAGCCGAGCCGAGTTCAAGACCATCACTGCGGGCGAAGGCCGAATCGAGCTGCAACAACCCGTTCTCCCGCTGGGCGAAGCCTGAAGCGACCTGAAAGGAATTTCGCGTGACTGACACCACCAACGAAGCGCAATGGCCCCGTCCCTACTGGCAGGAATCCAACGAGGAAGGGCTGCTGCTGTTCTTCGTATTCGGCGCGTTTCCTGAAGACCTGGTCATTCCCACCTCAAAATACGGTAGCCCGGGCTTGCCCGACGGCGTGGAAATGCAGCGTTTCCAGAACACCGTGCTGGCGCGTTGGGAAGGCTATCCGCTGGCCGGTGCGCTGGGCGAACTGCTGAAGGAAGACAATCCGGAAGCCTGGGCGGCCGCCAAGGCCGCACCGCACGTGATGGCCATTCGTGGACGCTTTCCGGACAGCCCCCAGCTCGACTATCTGCGCGACACACTGGGCGTGATCGCCGGGTTGACCGACATTGGTGGCAAGGTCGTGATCGACCCGCAGATCCTCACCCTGTTCGATGCGCCGTCGTGGCGCGAACACTATCTGGTGCCCGGTGGCGCGCCTCCGCGTCATCATGTGCTGATCCTGTGCAGCCCCGAGGAAGTGCGTGGCCGTTCCTGGGTGCGCACGCGCGGCATGCGCAAGTTCGGTCGCCCGGACATCAGCCTGTCCAATGTCCCGGATCGGGAGATTGATCGTGCCGGTGCGCTGGCCGAAAACCTTGTGGAACTGCAGGCACTGGGCGCTCGCTTTGACGACGGGCAGTCAGTTGAAGTCGACGGCATCGCCGGCGGCCTGACGGTGAAACTGGGCGGTGACGAAAGTGATCCCCGCTACAACAACAGCCACGCGGACATGCGCTGGCCGGACTGACGCCGTCCCAGCCCGCCATCAGCGGCTTGATGCCGCTGATGGCGGTACAACAGTGACGTACGAGATGCTGCCGTCCAGACCGTTGCGATAGTGCACCGTCAGCTCAATGTCCTCCGTGCGCAGCGAACGGTTGAACGATGGGATGATCGCCGTCCGGTTGTCCAGGTCACGAAGCACGCGCACGACCGCGTAATCGTCCTTTGTGGACGCCTGGGGTGAGTCGAAAACAGTGAATTCGGTGCCGGCCGGCACATTGGTCACTGTGGCCGAACGCGCCTGATCATTCTCGCAGCCACGCCGGTCACTGCTCTTCATGCTGATGCCCGTGGCCATCCGGCCAGGCACGCCGCACACTGGCGTGCCCGTCGCATCGCGTCCTTTGTAGAGAACGATGCCGCCCTGGCGAATCACGCCTGCCAGTTCAAACGCGTCACCCTGCTCGTAGTAGTCGATGGCCAGATAGTTCGGCACGCGACCCGCTGCATCCATGCAATGCCCGTACACGCGATCGCGCAGGACGTCGTAACGATTGTCCACTCCCGCATGGAAGTACTCGCTGAGCGCGTGAAAGTGATTCATTACGAAGAGCCGCTGCCACGTCTTTCCCTCAAAGGCCACGGGTGCCGGACCCAGGCCGACATCCGGCCAGCGCGAGCGGCAGCCGTTGTCGTGCGTCAACGTGGTTTTTCCCAGTTCCCAGAAATTTTCACTGGTACCGTCCTGACTTGCCAGGATGGTCGCGGTTCCGTCCAGCAAGGGATAGTCCCCCGCATTTTCCCTGTTCAAATCGAAGATGACGAGGCGCTGATGGCGCGCAATCATTTCGCGCAGCGTCGGCCATTCCGTCGAACTCCATCGTTGCGGATCGAACGTCAGCGCACCAAGTCCGGGCACCCTCAGCAACTCGCTGTGAAGCTCCCTGCGCGTGGAATGATCTTCCAGGTGCAGCGTCAGTACGGCTTCCGGGTTGCGTGCAAGGAACGGAATGATGTGCTGGTTGAGATAGTTCGACAGCGGGTAGCCTCCCAGCAGGCAGCTGGCGTGACATACCCACACGCCGCCCTGATGCTCATGCAGATCGAGCATCAGGGCTCGCACGCCATCGTTCAGTTGCCGGGTGATGTTGCGGCTCTGATTGGGTACGGGTGACAGCCACGTGTTGAACGCGTTGTGCGTAGTCACCCATGTGTACTGATCGAAGCGCCTGTCCAGATCGTGCACGTAAGGGCGTGGAGCAACCTGTGCCTCGCCCGTGCCGGATGCGAGCAGCGCGAGCAACGTCGCAATGATTCCTGCCTTCATGAGCCAGTCCTTCCGTGGACAATGGGTGGATGTCTACTTGCCGGGATCAATGTTTCCGTTATTGATGCCTTCCACAAAGCGCATGCCGTCGCCGAGGTTGTAGTAATCCAGCGCAACGAAATTGGGTTTGCGACCGGCGGCCGGATAGCAGTAATCGTTCAGGCGCTCGGTCAGGGTGTTTAGGCGGTTGTCGTGGTGGGCGTCGCTGAGCAGCGAGATGCCGTGAAAATGATTCATCACGAATACGCGTGACCACGCTTTTCCTTGCCACGACACGTTGGCGGTGGTTAACGGCAAGCCGGGTTTCCACCGACTGACGCAGCTGTAGTCATGCGAAAAGCGGGTCAGTCCCAGACTCCAGTAATTCTCGACCGTGCCGGCGGTGCTTGCCATAACGCGCACCGCACCTTCCGGCGTGTTGTACCGGCGTGCCGTCGGGTGATCGAGCTCATAGCTGAAAATGAGCAACCGCTGGCCACGATCAATCATGTCGCGCAGAGTGGGCCATTCCGCTGTGTCCCACGTATCCGGATCGAATACCAGCGGTGCGAGGCCCAGTGAGTTGTCCAGTTCCCTGTTGAGCACTTCGGCGCTGACGTGGTCGTCGAGGAAAATGGTCACCACGGCGTCGGGGGTGAGCTGCAGGAAGGGAATGACTTCCCGGTTGAGCAGGTCAGCCAGAAACTCGCCCCGCGTCACGCGGGTGTGGCGAACGACGGCGCGACCATCCTGATCGTAAATGTCGATCATGAGGCCGCGGACGCCATCGGCCAGCTGACGGGAGATCGACTGGTCCTGATTGCCACCTGTGCCTACGTTGAACGAGTTGTGCGTCGTCAACCACGCTACCTGGTCGAAGCGGCGGTCGAGAAGCGGAGGTGATGCCTCATGGGCCGCCGTATGTGCCATGAGCAGCATTGCGCTGCCCATGGCGAAGACTTTTCCGAAGAACATCACGGGGGCGGGGTCCCTGCGTGCTTCGCCGTGGTGGGCACAATGACGCGAGCGTACGACACTTTGCCATCCAGACCGTTGCGTCTACCCGCAAGTACGACGACGTCTTCGTTCATATACGAGCGCTCAAACGAAGGGATGGTCACTTTACGACCTGTGAGATCACGCACTACCTTAACGCTGAAGTAGTCGTCATTCCCGCTGGCGGAGGGAGAGTCATAAAGCTGGAAGATGGTTCCTGCCGGCACGTTCTCGATGGTGGCAGAACGAGCTTCGTCGTTCTCGCAGCCGCGACGGTCGCTCTGGTTGAAGCTGAAGTTCGCGGCCATGCGGCCGGGAATGCCGCACACCACATTCTGCGAGGCGTTGTTTCCTTCATAAAGAACGATGCCGCCCTGCATCAACACGCCGGCAAGCTCGAAGGCGTCGCCTTTTTCAAAATGGTCGATCACCAGATAGTTGGGTGCGCGTTTTGCTTCAGCTTTGCAGGTGCCATCGACGCGCGCGCCCAGCACGTCATAGCGGTTGTCGTAGCCCGAATGCGAACTTTCCGCGCCTCCATGGAAGTGGTTCATCACAAACGGACGAGTCCAGGTCTTGCCAGCGAACGCCACCGGTGACGGCGCCAGGGGGATGCCTGACCAGCGACGCTTGCATGACCAGTCGTGCTCGAAGATGGTCTTGCCCATTTCCCAGTGATTCTCGGTGGTGCCGGCATTGCCGGCCAGAATGGTCGCGGTGCCATCGGGAAGCGAATAGTCGCCGGCGTTCTCGGGCTTTTGCACATCGAAGAACACAATGCGCTGGTTGGCATCGACCATCTGCCGGAGAGTAGGCCATGTGGTGGTGTTCCACGTGTTGGGTTTGAACGTGATGCGCCCGAGGCCAGGTATCCGGCTGAGTTCGCGTTGCAGGGCGGTGCGCGATACGTAGTCTTCCAGAAAGATGGTCAGCACGGCGTAGGGTTCCTTTGTGAGGAACGGCATCACCGACTCATTGAAGTATTCCGATAACGGCTTGCCACCGGCCAGGCATGAGCCGTGACATGCATAAACACGGCCTCCCACCTCGTGGATGTCGAAGCCGAGGCCGCGAACGCCGCTGTCCAGTTGCGCGCGCACGCCAAGAAGCTGGCTGGGCAGTGGCGAAAACCATGTGTTGTACGAGTTGTGGGTCGTGACCCAGGTGTACTTGTCGAACGGCTGATTCATGTCATGGATGTAAGGCCGCTTTGCAGCCTGAGCGTAAGCGCCGCTGCTTGCGGCCAGTGCGAGACTCACCCATATGGACGTCCATTTCTTCTTCATGCGTGCCTCCGTTCCGTGGAGGCACTAGCGTAGGCTTACGCTCTTTTTTTTCGATTCAGGGAATAACGGGTTCGCGGATCGGGCGACGCCGACTCTTTGTGTGGGTCAGCGCTGACAGGTGGGGCAGAAGAATGACGCGCGTTGTCCGAGGGCGACGGAGCGTATGGGGCTGGCACACACCTTACAGGCCTCGCCTGCGCGTCCGTACACAAACAGTTCCTGATAGAAGTAGCCAGGCAGGCCATCCGGGCTCAGGAAGTCACGCAGCGTCGTACCGCCGCGCGCGATGGCGTGCGCCAGGATGCGTTTCACTTCCTGCGCAAGCGCACCATAACGTGCGCGCGACACCTTGCCCGCCGGGCGGCGCGGGTCGATGCCCGCGGCAAACAGCGCTTCGCTGGCGTAGATGTTTCCCACGCCCACGACGATGGCATTGTCCATGAGGAAGGTCTTTACCGGTGCGCTGCGACCGCGCGAAAGATGCCACAGCAGGTCGCCGTCAAAATCGTCGGTCAGCGGTTCCGGGCCCAGGCTGGTCAGCAAGGTGTGCGTTTCGCCTTCGGCCTGCCACAGCACCGAACCGAACCGGCGCGGATCGGTGTAGCGCAGCAGCTGGCCGGAATCGAGAAGAATGTCGACATGGTCGTGCTTGCCGGCGGGTACGTCGGGCGACAGCACGCGCAGCACGCCAGTCATGCCCAGATGGACCAGTGCGCTTCCGATGGCGGTTCGCAGCAGCAGGTACTTCGCCCGGCGCCCCACGGCGTCAATGCGTTGACCGGGCAGGTCGCTGGTGATTTCGGGCGGAATCGGCCAGCGCAGATCGGCGCGGCGCAACACCACGCCGCTGACGCGGCGTCCGACGACGTGAGGCTCGATGCCCCTGCGGGTAGTTTCGACTTCGGGAAGCTCAGGCATGAGCCACAAGATGGAGGCAGGCGCGGCGGGAAGCAATTGCCCCGTACGCTCACGCGGGATCAGGGGGCGTTGGTGGCCGTGGGTAGCGAGGCGGTGCGGGGTGCGCGGGGCAGGGCCTGTGCGGGTACGAATGCGATGCGCTCGCCCACGCGGGCATAGCGTTGCTTGCCCAGCGCCGTCATTTCGCCGAACTCCACGCGCTGATCGTTCAGTACCAGAATGGCCGAGGGCGGCGCCAGGCCGATGCGCGCGGGCACGAAGTCGCTGGCAGGTTGCCAGTGATCCACGGGCGTAGCGGCCAGCGACGCCAGCTCCTCAATGCGGCCCAGATCCTCCGGGCTGTGCGCATCGCCAGACCAGCGGCCCTCACGGCGCTCGAAGTGCTCCGGTGGGTGGCCCTGAAGCGTGACCTCGATCCTGTCCACTGCCTCAGGCTCCAGTGGGAGAAGCGTGTAGGCGCGCATGTCCGCGATGTCTTCATGGAACTGCCACGCCACGCCGCCAAGCAGCGTGGCCAATACCAGGGCGCCGATAACGCGACGTCGCAGCATGCGGGACATCAGCGTTTGCGCCTGCGCCAGGCGATCAGTGTGCCGGCGATGATCAGCGCCAGTGGCAGCGCGAGGAGCCCGAATGTCAGCGCGTTGAGCGTTGTCTGGGTCAGAGGCACGACACGGTCGGGTGCGCCGCGCGACGGCATGTCGATCAGCACGTCGTCGCCAAGCAGCCAGTTGATCATGCGCTCGCCCAGCGCCCGGTTGCCGCCGTTGCCGAGGAACGTGTTGGAGAGGAAGTCGCCGTCGCCCACTACCATCGCACGTTGTTCGCTGCGATCCGGGCGCGGGGAAAGACGATTCAGTGCGAAGCCGAAGTCCAGCGGGCCTTTCAGTTCACCGGCTGCGGCGTCGAAGCGGATGGTGGAGGGCTTGTCATTGTCGATACCGTGGAATGCTGTCCAGCTGCGATCCCCCGAGCGGAGGAACGGTACGACGGCCCAGTCGTGATCCGACACCTGGGCCAGTGCGGCCACTTGCGGGAACAGGGTCGTGAGGCGGAAGCCCCGGGTCACGGCATGGAACGGATAGTCGCCCAGTGTGATGAGGCGCGGGTCCTGCAAGCCGAGCGCGGCGCCCTGGCCATCGACAAGCACACCCGGAAGCACGCGTACGCCCAGCACTTCGGCCAGGGGACCGGTGCCCAGATCTTCATCGCCCGGTTCGGTCAGCCAGAGTAGGTTGCCGCCACCGCGCACGTAGTCCACGAGCGCCTGCACGGCGCCCGGAGGCAATGGCGCGGATGGGCTGGCGAGCACGACCAGATCGGTGTGTTCGGGAACGCCCATCACCTGGGTGAAGTTGAGTGGCACCGCGCGCAGACCGCGGCGCTCCATGTCGCTCATGAACTGGCCAAGGTCGGCATTGGCCTTGCCGTCCGGCTGACGTTCGCCATCGCCGGTGACAAACGCGACGATGCGCTCGCCGCCACGTGTCAGGCGTTCCAGCGCATTACTGATGCTGCGTTCGTTGACATCGCTTTCCACGCGTTCTTCGCGCGTGCCATGACGCACGAGAATTGCGCCGTTGCCCGTGATGCCCAGCTGACGTGATGCGGCGGGGTCGAGGTCGGGATCGACGAAGCTCAGCTTCAGATCCGGTTTCTCACGCGTGTAGCGTTCCATGACGGCGGCGATCTGTTCGCGCAGTGGGCCAGCAGGCGAGAGATAGGCGACCACATCGACTGGGCCGTCGAGTTTCTTCAGTACCGCGACACTTTCGGGCGCAAGGCTGGCGCGCGCGCCGCGCGTCCAGTCGGCGACCCAGACATGGCGCGTGCTGAGGTAACCGATGCAGCCGGTGCCAATGATGAGCGCAAGAAGGACGAGCCAGCGATCAAGGCGACGCATCAGTGACGCTCCCGGTCGGCCGACAGTCGTCGGGTGGCCAGTACCAGCGACAGCGCGATGGCCAGCGCAAACCAGATCAGGTCACTGCTGACCACAAGGCCGCGCTGCAGGTTGTGCAGGTGCGTGTCGAGGCTCAGCCATTGAAGGAATCCGCCACTGGCACCCGCCATCTGCGCACCGCGATCCACGGCCCACAACGCCAGCGTGATCACGAGCGTGAGTGCCGCCGCGATGGCCGGATAGCTGGTAGCCGCGGAGCAGGCCATGCCGATGGCGGCGACGGTAGCCAGCGTCAGTGCCGTGCCCAGCGTGGCGGCGGCCAGCTTGCCCCAGTCGGGTGTGCTGGATGCGGCCAATACCAGCGGCATGGCCAGCGTGACCAGCAGCCAAAGCATGAGCCACGCCAGCACGGCGAGATATTTGCCCGTTACCAGTTTCCACGGCGCGATGCCGGTGGAGACCAGCAGCGGCAGCGTGCCAGCACGTCGTTCGCCGGCCAGTGTCGACATCGTCAGCAGTGGCACGACAAGCAGCGACATGCCCACCAGGGCGGCCAGTAGCGGGATCGACACGTAGTCGGTGAATCCACCTGCATCCGGGCTGGCAGCGAGCTTTACCTGGATGGCCAGGAAGGTGCCGAGCGACAGCGTGAATGTCCACGCCAGCCACGCGATGGTGAGGGCGGCCAGGCCCCAGGCGAGCGGGCGCACCCACAGGCGCCGGAGTTCCAGGCGGGTAACAGCGGTGAGGCTCATGCGGCGGCCGCTCCCGTCGCGATGGAGAAGAAAGTGGTTTCCAGGGCGTGCCCGTCCGCGTCGTGGCGCAGCGGCGCATCGTGACGCAGTTGCCCCTCATGAAGAATGACGGCGCGATCGCACACGGCCGTGACTTCGCTCAACACATGCGTGGACAGGATCACGCCACAACCGGCGGCGGCCTTCTCCCGGATGAGCTTGCGCAGTTCGCCCACTTGCACCGGATCGAGCGCGTTAGCCGGCTCGTCCAGGATGATGAGGGCGGGGGAGTGGACCAGGGCGCAGGCCAGGCCGAGGCGCTGACGCTGCCCGTGGGAGAGCACACCCGCCAGCCGGTGACGCAGATCGCCCAGCTGAAGCCGGGCGATGATGGTGTCGGCGGCCGTGCGCGCGTCTTTTCGGGACGATCCGCGAAGGGTCGAGAACGCTACCAGGTGCTCGTGTACGGTCAGCTCGTGCCATAGCGGCGCCGCTTCCGGCAGCCAGCCGATCAGCGTGCGTGCCAGTTCCGGGCGCGTCATGAAGTCGCGCCCGTCCAGCAGAATGCTGCCCGAATCAGGCGCCAGGGCTCCGGCAAGCATCGACAGCGTGGTCGATTTGCCCGCGCCATTGACGCCAAGCAGCCCCAGCACTTCGCCGCGATTCAGGCTGAAGGTGAGGTTGGCCACGGCCTGACGACCGGCACGGCGGCGGGAAACGGCCGTAATATTCAGCAAAGCAGCGCCGGTCATGCGGCTACGTCGGCGAACGACGGTAAACGTGCAAGCATCAGGAGCGCATCCACAAGGGCGGGACGGGCAAGCTGAACGAGGTGGCATCGGGTCATGTGGCGATTGTCGCGGGCGCCCCCATTTCATACAACCGACCCCTTCACAAATAGGCCCGCCACCGTGCTGGTGGGTATGGAGTGGTACGGCTAGACTGACATTGCACGACTCCTTCACTTGCCGCGTGGTTATCGCCTACATGCTCGATTCCATTCTCGATTTCCTGGCCAATGGCCTTACCCGCGCAAGCTGGGTGGGGATGCTGGTCTATTTGCTCGTGGTGACGCAGCTCACGATCTTTACCGTGACGCTCTACTACCACCGTAGCCAGACCCATCGTGGCGTCGACTTTCACTGGACCCTCAACGGTTTCTTCCGTTTCTGGGGCTGGCTGACGACGGGCATGGTGGTGCGCGAGTGGGTGGCCATCCATCGCAAGCATCACGCCAAGGTGGAAACCGAGGAAGACCCGCACAGCCCGCAGATCTACGGCATCAAGAAGGTGTTCTGGGACGGCGTGTCGCTTTACCGTGAGGCCAGCTACAACAAGGCCGACATGGAGAAGTACGGCCGCGGCACCCCGGGCGACTGGATCGAGCGCAAGTTGCTCGGCGGTCATCCGTACTGGGGTCCGACCCTCATGGCCATCATTGATCTGTCCCTGTTCGGCGCCGCTGGCCTGGCGATCTGGGCTGTGCAGATGATCTGGATTCCGTTCTGGGCCGCAGGCTTCGTCAATGGCATCGGCCACTGGTGGGGCTACCGCAACTTCGAAAGCTCCGACACCGCGACGAACATCTCGCCGTGGGGCTTCTGGATTGGCGGCGAAGAATTGCACAACAACCATCACGCGTTCCCCAGCTCGGCGAAGTTTGCGCTGCGCAAGTGGGAGTTCGATATTGGCTGGGCAGTGATTTGCGGTTTGCGCGCCGTGGGTCTGGCCAAGGTGTTGCGTGTGGCTCCCACGCTCGACATTCGCCCCAATGTGCATCTTCCGGATGCCGAAACCCTCAAGGGTGTGCTGGCGCTGCGTTTCCAGGCCACCACGGACTACTACCGTGACGTGATCCTGCCGACGCTGCGCGAAGAAGTGGGTCACGCCGGCGAGAACATGAAGGCCGTGCCGCGTCGCATGCGTCGTGCGCTGGCTGATGGTGGCCGCTGGCTCGACAGCGAAGGTCGTGAGCGCCTGCAGGCCGTGATGGCCAAGCGCCCGACGCTGACCACCGTGTGCGAGTTCCGCGCCCGTCTGGTCGCCCTGATGGAGCAGCGTGGTGCCGACAACGCACTGAAGGCGCTTCAGCAGTGGATCGTGGAAGCCGAAGAAAGCGGCATCCGCTCGCTTCAGCAGTTCGCTCAGCGCCTGAAGGGTTATTCGGCGGTCGGCGCTGCATAAGCGGCTTCGCAAGTTATGGAGAAGCCCGCTTCGGCGGGCTTTTTTTTGGTCTTCGCGAAAGGCTCCGGTGGGCGCGCTGATCAAGCCGCGGAGCAACCGATCCGGGCGGAGCGCGGACCCCCAGGGCTGTCTCACCGATCACACAGGCAAAAAAAAACCCGCCTTGCGGCGGGTTTCTTCAATTACTTGATCTTTGCTTCTTTGTAGGGGACGTGCTTGCGGATGACGGGGTCATATTTCATGAACTCCATCTTTTCCGGCATGTTCTTCTTGTTCTTGTCCGTGGTGTAGAAGTGTCCCGTACCCGCGGTAGAAACCAGGCGATGCTTATCACGCTTACCAGCCATGTCTCATGCTCCTCAGATTTTCTCGCCACGGGCACGCAGGTCGGCGATCACAGCCTCGATGCCCTTCTTGTCAATCGTGCGCAGCGCGTGGTTGGAAACGCGCAGCTTGATCCAGCGGTTTTCGCTGGCGACCCAGAAGCGGCGCTCGTGCAGGTTCGGCAACCAGCGGCGACGGGTCTTGTTGTTTGCGTGCGACACGTTGTTACCGGTCTGCACACCCTTGTTGGTGACTTGGCATCTACGGGCCATGATGACCTCCGTAATTCGTTGGACCGCCCTTTGGCCAGGACGGCATCGGCCCAGCGGCGAAAAGGATCGCCACGCGATGGCTGGAGGGGGTAAAGCAGTCCTGTCCGTAAGGCCCGCATCGCGTGGCGGACTTGCCCGAAGAATCGGGTCGGCATAGGGAAGCCGGGCATTCTCTCAGAATTGCCCGTCCTGACGCAACCCGGGGCTGTGCGGGGCTGCGGGTTCTATGAAACAATCGACCCCTTTCGTGTATCCGTCTTTCATTCATCAAAAGCTTCCATTCCGAAGGGGTTAAGCGCATGGCAGAGATCAACGCAAACGGCCAGGCAGGCCAGCCGCAGCTCGTGCTGCAGAAGATCTACGTAAAGGACGCGTCGTTCGAGGCGCCCAACGCGCCTCAGATCTTCCAGGAAATGGGCGATAACGAGCAGCAGCCGCAGGTCCAGCTGAACCTCGGTCACAAGGCCACCGATATCGGCGGCGACATGTACGAAGTGGTGCTCAGCCTCACGCTGACCTGCAACCTCGGCGAGCGCACTGCATATCTGGCGGAAGTCCACCAGGCAGGCATCTTCGGCATCGCCGGCTTCAGCGATGAAGACCGCGACGGCATCCTCGGCAGCTACTGCCCGAACCTGCTGTTCCCGTACGGCCGCCAGATGGTGTCCTCGATGATCCAGGAAGGCGGTTTCCCCCCGTTCCTGCTTCAGCCGATCAACTTCGACGCCCTGTATGCCGAACAGCAGCGCACCCAGGCCGTTGGCGGCAGCGAAGAACCGCGCACGCTCAACAGCTGATCCATGACCACCGCCGCTCATCCCGTCGTCGCCGTTCTCGGCGCCGGCTCGTGGGGGACCGCGCTCGCCGCCTTGCTGGCACGTAACAACGTGCCAACGAGGCTGTGGGGGCGCGATGCCGCAGCGTTGGCCGCGATGGCAGAAACCGGCCGAAATGCCCGGTATTTGCCGGATCTGGACCTGCCGCCCGAGCTGACTTACGAGCCGGACCTGGCCAAGGCACTTCGCGGTGCCGGCGTGGTGCTCATCGTCGTTCCCAGTCACGCCTTCGCGTCCATGCTGGACGAGATTGCGCCCTTGCTGGACGAAGGTGCTTCCATCTCGTGGGCCACCAAGGGTTTCGAGACGGGCACGGGCCGCTTCCTGCACGAAGTGGTGCACGAGAAACTGCCGGGTCGCGCGGCCGCCGTGGTCACGGGGCCGTCGTTTGCGCGGGAAGTGGCAGCAGGACTGCCCAGTGCGGTGACCGTGCATTCGGACGAATCCGACTTCGCTCACCAGCTCGCCACCATGCTGCATGCGCCGAATTTCCGCGCTTACACGGGCAGCGACATCCTGGGAGCGGAGCTCGGTGGCGCAATGAAAAACGTGCTTGCGGTCGCCACGGGCGTGGCTGATGGCATGGAGCTTGGGCTTAATGCACGTGCGGGTCTCATCACGCGTGGAATGAACGAGATGCTGCGCCTCGGCGTGGCTCTCGGTGCCCGGGCGGAAACGTTGATGGGCCTGGCCGGTCTCGGTGATCTGGTCCTGACCTGCACGGGCGACCTGTCGCGAAACCGCCGCCTGGGCCTCGCCCTCGGTCGGGGCATTCCCATGGATCAGGCCGTCCGCGAGATCGGTCAGGTCGTGGAAAGCGTGGTTACGGCTGACGAGGTGGCCCGTCTGGCCGCCAAGCACCAGCTGGATCTGCCCATCGCCGCTGGCGTCCGCTCCGTGCTGCACGGAGACGTCACCCCGGTGGAGGGGCTGCGTACCCTCATGGCGCGTGAGCGCAAGCCTGAATATCCGGTCGATCTGTTCGGATCGTCCCGCTCCTGAGGCCTTCAGCGACGCCGGACGAGCTCCGGCGTCGCTGAACCTTTCCGTTCCGGAAGGGCCAAAACAGGAAATAGTCCTACAAGTCTTCGAGCTCGCCCCTGCTAAGCTTCCTGTTTTGGTCGCGCAGGCGGATCGAAACGGATGCACCAGCCGGACGACAAACGGAGTCGGTTTGATGCCTCGGCCGGACAGGCGGAATCTCTGCCTGCGGCCTGGCGAAAGGCATTGGAAGCGCCGACGGCTGCTCGCGTGGCCGACAGGGTGGTGCTGGGGTTCTTCCTGGAGGCGGTCAACGACGACCACGAGCCATCGGCTCACCTCGATGTAGCGCCCGTCCTGCTGACCGTCGCGGGCGAAGGCCGCTATACGCGACCGACGCCGCTGGACAGCAAGCATCTGCTCCAGTCCCTGCTGACCCCCATTGAACAGCGCCTCGCCGCCACGGTGCTGGGGCTGCCGCAGACCCTGCGCAAAAGCCGGACCTACGCCCGTTTTGCGGGAGCACTGGGCGACTCGCTGCTGACCGAAATTCTCGACACCGCGCCCTGCTTCTTTGGCGGAGTGGCCGGCCTGCATCTGTCGCACGGCAAGGCGCATGCGCTGAGCTGGCGCTGGAATCTGGAAAAGGACGGCAGCCAGAAGCTGGTGCCTGTGGTGCCGGCCAGTCAGCGCCTGCTTCGCGTGGGTGCTCTGTGGTTTCTGGACGCCGAACATGCCGAAGTCGGTCAGCTGGACGGCGCGCCGGAAGAAAGTGAGTGGCTGGACCTCCCCGCGCTACCGCCGGAAAACAGCGGCATCTTCCGCAGCACGCTGGCGCGCACGGCACTGTCCGAGCGCATGCCGGCGCCTCAGGTGTTCGAGGACATGCGCCGCGCTGAGCTTTCGCCGCGTCCGGTGTTGGTGCTGCACGCATTGACCCGTCACGCGCGCCTGGCGGCAGGCACGCCGCCACTGGCCTATGGGCGGCTGGCCTTCGATTACGCAGGCGAGCGCCTGCCCGGTCGCGGGGGCGAGCCGCTGGTGCGCCGCGTGCGCAACGGCACGCTGCATGAAATCACCCGCCGTCGCGCCGAAGAACTGGCGTCGATGGAGCATCTGGAATCCGCCGGCCTCAATCCCGCCGTGGATACCGAGGGCCTTCCCTGGGACATGGCCGATACGCTTCCCGACGATGCGTGGTTGTTTCCTGGCAAAGGCTATGCCGGTGCGCTGGAAGTGAACACGCCCGCCCGGTGGCTGGCACTGCGTCCGAAGCTGGAAGCGGACGGCTTTGTGCTGGAGTACGCGCCGAGTTTTCCGTTCGAAGTGCTGGAAGGTCCTGTTCACTGGTACGGACGCGCGGCGGAGGACGACAAGGATCAGGCGTTCGATCTGGAAATCGGCATCGAGGTCGAAGGGCAGCGGGTCAACCTTTTGCCCGCCGTGGCGCAGGCTTTGGCTGAGCACCAGCTCAGTCTCAGTCCCGCCCCCAACGAGGCGGAAGACTCCGTCTGGTATGCCCCGGTCGATGAGCGTCGCCGCGTACCCGTGCGCCTGAAAGAGCTTCGCGGCCTGCTGGCGCCGCTGGCCGAGTATCTGGAAAAGCCGCGTCAGCAACTGCATCTGCCGCGTGTACAGGCAGGCCGCCTGGAAGAACTCGCCCAGGCTCTGCCTTCGGGCGGTTCATTCGAAGCGCCCGAGCGGCTGCGTGGTTTCACCCGCCGCTTGCGCGAAGCGGCCGAGCGCGCCAGTGACGCGGTGCCCGCCGGCCTGCGCGCCGAATTGCGCCCGTATCAGCGCGACGGCCTTCGCTGGATGAATGCTCTGGCCGAAGCCGGCACGGGCGGTGTCCTGGCGGACGACATGGGCCTGGGCAAAACGCTCCAGCTCATCACGCATTTGCTGGCCCTGAAAGAAAGCGGTTCGCTCAATGCGCCTGCACTGGTCGTTGTGCCTACCAGCCTCGTACCCAACTGGGTTGCCGAAGTGGCGCGCTTTGCCCCGGACCTGCGCCTGCTGGCGCTGCATGGTCCGCAGCGCGCAGAAACCTTTGCGCGCATCGCCGAACACGACGTCATCCTCACCACGTACGCGTTGCTCCCGCGCGATGTGGAGGCACTGAAAAAGCAGCCGTTCTCGCTGGTCGTGCTGGACGAGGCGCAACAGGTGAAGAATCCGCGCACGCAGGCACGGCGCGCGCTGCTTGCGTTGCAGGCGCCGCGTTGCCTCTGCCTCACTGGCACACCGCTGGAAAATCATCTGGGCGAACTTTGGTCACAGGTCGATCTGGCCGTGCCCGGTTTGCTGGGCGACGAGGGTGCATTCCGCCGCCATTACCGCATTCCCATCGAGCGTCAGCAGGATGTGGAGTGCCAGGAGCGCCTCAACCGGCGCATCGCGCCGTTCATCCTTCGTCGCACGAAGGGGCAGGTGGCTTCGGAGCTCCCGGCAAAAACTGAAATTACCCGCCGTGTGGTCATGGAGCCGCGTCAGCGCGACCTCTACGAAAGCCTGCGGTTGTCCCTGGCTGAAGAATTGCGCGAGGTTATTGCCCAGCGCGGCATCGCGCACAGCGGCATCGTGGTGCTGGATGCACTGCTGAAGCTCCGTCAGGTCTGCTGTGATCCGCGCCTGGTGAAGCTTGAAGCGGCGCGCGGTGTGCGCGAGTCGGCGAAGTTCGAATTGCTGATGGACATGCTGCCCGCCCTGCTGGCCGAAGGCCGTCGCGTGCTGCTGTTCAGTCAGTTCACCGAAATGCTGAAGTTGATTGCCTCCGAACTGGATCGCCGTCGCCTGAGCTACGTGATGCTGACCGGCGAAACGCGTGATCGCGCCGAGCCGGTTGAGCGCTTCCAGAATGGCGACGTGCCGATGTTCCTGCTGTCGCTGAAAGCCGGTGGCGTGGGCCTCAACCTTACTGCCGCCGATACCGTGATCCACTACGACCCGTGGTGGAATCCGGCCGCAGAAGCGCAGGCCAGCGACCGCGCGCATCGCATCGGTCAGGACAAGCCGGTGTTTGTGTATCGCCTGATTACGGCGGGCACGGTCGAGGAGCGCATCGAAGAACTGAAAGCGCGCAAGGCGGAGCTTGCCGAAGCCGTGCTGGAAGGCGGCGGAAGCCGCGAAAAACTCAGCTTCGACGAAAACGATCTGGACGCCTTGCTGGCGCCTGCGCAATAAGCGATTCGTTCGTATGACCGAAGGATCGCGTCGCGATGGCGACGCGATCCTGAAAGATCCGGCTTAGCGCTTCAGCAGCGACCGACCCGATTCAACCACCGCCAGTGCAGCGCCGCCCACCAAGCCCGGTTCCGGATTCATGATGGCTTGCGTCGGCACTTTCTCCATCGTGTCGCGGAAGCGGCCCTTGGCTTCGAAGCGTTCACGGAAGTGACCGCGCTCCAGCCACGGCAGCAGGATGGGAATCATGCCGCCGGTGAGGTACACGCCGTCCCAGGCGCCAAGCGTCAGCACGAGGTCGCCTGCCACGCTGCCAAAGATACCCGCGAAGGTTTCAACGGCGCGCACGCACATGGCGCAGGACTCATCCTTCGCACGATCAGTCACATCTTCCGGCGTCAGCGTTTCCGCCTTCTGGCCGGCAATCTGGCAGATGGACTCATACAGGTTCACGAGGCCCTGACCGCAGATCAGGCGCTCATTCGAGACGCGGCCGTAGCGCAGGTTCAGGACTTTCAGAATCTCGATGTCTTCGGCGGTATGCGCCGCGAAGCCGGCATGGCCACCCTCGGTCTGCAACACGCTGACCTTGTCGCCACGGATCAGCAGGCCACCGACGCCCAGACCCGTGCCCGGGCCCACGACCACAAAGGTCTGTTCGTCCGTCGCGCCAATGCGCGGAACGGGCGGGGAGCCGACCTGGATGAGGTCCGTGCCGCCCTGGTCCTGACCCTTCAGCAGCATCACGGCCATGCTCTGGGCCGCGAAATCGTTGACCAGATGGACCCATTCCAGGTCCAGCTCAGCCGCCGTCTTCTTTGCCGAGATGGCCCACGGATTGTTGGTGACCTTGACCGTCTCACCGTCGTCGATACGACCTGCGGCCGCGATGATGGCGCGATCGGCGTTGTGGCCGGTTTCCTTGAAATACTCGCGCGCAGCGTGCGTCAGCGACTCGTAGTCCTTCACGCGATAGCGCTTCACAGTGTCGAGCAGAAGCGGCTGATCGAGGGACGGATCGGCGATGCCGAAGCGAACGTTGGTGCCGCCTAGATCGGCGAGCAGGGTCTTCGCCGAAGCGCTACCGTTAGCCATTATCAAGAACCTGTCATGTCACTGAGCCCGCAAGGGTGCCTCGCGCGGGGGCTGACGTCTAGTGACAGTTTCCGGTGGCGCATCTTTGCGGGTCCGAGGGCCGCTTCAAAGAACGATTGCTGGAGCCAGCACTTGGACGTAAACGATTACATCGGCAGAATACCGGATTGTCCCGGCAAAGGGCAGGTCTTCCATGGCCCGCCATCCACGGGTTGACGATTGATCAATGGCGTTGCGCAGCGCGCGCGTCCACGGAGAAGAAAATGGCTGGTGTTCGGCTCGACAAGGTACGCAAGGTTTACCCGAACGGGCACGTCGCCGTCGCCGAGGCCAGCTTCGAGATCGCCGATGGCGAACTGCTTGTGCTCGTCGGACCCTCCGGCTGTGGCAAGACCACATTGCTGCGCATGATCGCTGGCCTTGAATCCATCTCCGGTGGCGAACTGAGCATTGGTGACCGCGTGGTGAACGATGTGGCACCGAAGGATCGCGATATCGCGATGGTGTTCCAGAATTACGCGCTGTATCCGCACATGACGGTGCGTGAAAACCTCGGCTTCGGTCTTCGCCTGCGCGGTCAGCCCAAGGAAGAAATCGACCGTCGCGTGGCTGAAGCCTCCGAGATGCTGGGCCTCAACGAGCGCCTGACGTCGAAGCCGGCCGCGCTTTCTGGCGGCCAGCGTCAGCGCGTGGCGTTGGGACGCGCGATGGTGCGTGATCCGGCGGTGTTTCTGCTGGACGAACCGCTGTCGAACCTGGACGCCAAACTGCGTCTTTCCACGCGTGTGGAAATTGCGCGCATTCATCGCCGCGTCGGGGCCACGATGATCTACGTCACCCACGACCAGATCGAGGCGATGACACTCGGCCAGCGTATTGTCGTGTTGAATGGCGGCGTGATCCAGCAGCTGGATACGCCGATGAATCTGTACAACAAGCCGGCAAATCTGTTCGTTGCAGGTTTCCTTGGCAGCCCGGCGATGAACCTCTTCCGAGGTACGCTGCGTCGCGCCGACGGCCTGGTGCTGGAGATGGCCGAAGGCACCGTGAAGCTCGGCACGGAAGCGGACGCTCTGGCCGCATGGATCAACAAGCCGATCATTGCGGGCATTCGTCCGGAAGATCTTCTGCTCGCCGGTGCGGGCGACGTGGAAAGCCGCCTGCACGCGCATCTGGAAGTGGTCGAGCCGGTGGGCAACGAGATCTTCCTCAACATGCGTTATGCCGGTGGTGAACTGGTGTCGCGCGCGCCGCCGCATTCGGTGGTGCATCCGGGCACCGATGTGTCTTTGGGTTTCGCGCCGGAACGTCTGCATTTCTTCGATCCGGAAAGCACGCGTCGCATCGACGTGTAACAAGTGCGTCGCCGGGACGGTTGTAAATAGGAATGGTTCTCAATACCATGTGAGGGCGGCGTCCACGAAAGTGAAGACGCCTGTCCCCATCACCGGTCGCCAGCCCGGAGGCCAGACCTCCTTCGCAAGCCCCGATGCGCGCCATATGAGCGCGCGCCTGAAAATGCGAAGGAAGTACCGTGTTCCAGAAAACCTCTCTCGCCGCGCTCATCTGCGCGGCGCTCGGATGCGCCGTATCCGCGCACGCGGCCGATGTTGCCGTTGCTTCCGCGCCTGCCGCGCCGTCCACTGACGACACCCAGCAGCTCCCGCGCGTCACCGTTACCGCCATTGGTTCGGCCTTCCGCTTCGATGTGCCGGCCACCGTGTCGGTCATCGACCGGGAGACGATGGATCGCCATCTGGTTACCGACATTCGTGATCTGGTGCGCTATGAGCCCGGCGTATCTGCCGTGGGTACGGCAGGGCGCTGGGGTCTCGATGGCTTCAGCATCCGTGGCCTGGACGGCAATCGCGTCAATATTCAGACCGACGGCGTGTCGGCGGCGAACTCCTTTGGCTTCTCCACCACCGGCATGCGCGCCGGTCGCGACTTCGTGGATCTGGACTCGGTAAAGAGTGTGGAAATCGTGCGCGGCCCGGCCTCCGCACTGGACCCGTCCGACGCACTTGCAGGCACCGTGCGCTATGTGACGCGCGATCCCATCGACTATCTGCACGACGGTCGCGACACCTATGTGTCGGTGAAAGAGCAGTACAACAGCGCCGACCGCGGGCTCGGCACGTCGCTGACGCTGGCCGGTGGCGACAAGACCAACGGTGTGGTGTTCGTGGCCAATCATCGCGAAGCCAACGCGCTGAACAACAAGGGTGATGTCGACACCACCAATTATCTGCGCACGCGTCCGGACCCGATGACGTCTACCACCAACAGCGTGCTCGGCAAGTACGTGCACACCGCGGCATCCGGTCGCGAAGACCGCTTCACCGTCGACCTTTTTCGCAACGAGAACAACACGCACATCTACAGCGCGATGAACCAGGCGGGCGGTACCACCAGGCTGCTTGATGACCGTGCGCAAGACCGTGCCTCGCGCATTCGCGCGTCGTTCGAACAACGCTACAAGAATCTGGACACCGCGCTCGCCGACCGCATCGAGTGGAACGTGTACTGGCAGAAGACGGAAACCGAGTCGCAGACGCGCACGCTGGCCTATGTGCCGTCGCGGGCCGCAACTTACGACCGCCTGTATCTGAGCAATCTTGACGAGCGCCTTTTCGGCGGCAAGCTCAGTGTCTTCAAGTCACTGACCGGCGGATCTGTCGAGCACACCATCGCCTACGGCGTGGAAGTGTCACGCACCACGCCCACGGGTCAGCTTGGCGGTGAAGGACGCAACATTGCTACCGGCATGGTGTCCAGCAGTACGCCGTACATGCCCGAAAATTATCCGCTGAACTTCTTCCCCAGGAATGACACCGATCGCTACGCGATCTTCGCGCAGGACGAGATGGCGTTCATGGATGGACGTCTTCGCGTGACGCCGGGCGTTCGCATGGACCGCTATACGTTCAAGCCCGACGCCAACGATCCGTACTACAACAATTCGTTCGCGCAGAGCGGTCTGGGTGACGTCCGGCACAGCCGCATCTCGCCGAAGCTCGGTGTCGAATATGCGGTTACTGATGGCCTGAGCGCTTACGCTCAGTATTCGCAGGGCTTCCGTCCGCCGCTGTACAGCGAGCTGGCCGTGGCCTGGGGTACGCCGCGTGCGTACGGCATCGTTCCCAATCCGCAGTTGAAGCCGGAAACCAGCCGCGGCGTCGAACTTGGCCTGCGCGGCACGGGTGACATCGGCTACTTCACGGCCAATGTCTACTACACGCGCTACAAGGACTTCATCTACGGCGGTTACACCCTGGACCGTTCGCAGTGGCCGCAGTGGGCCATCCAGCAGAACCTGTTCATCGTCATGCAGGCCGTGAATTTTCCGAAGGTCACCATCAAGGGCGCCGAGGCGACCGGTGGTCTGAACCTCGGCTCGCTGAACGACTCGCTTGCCGGCTGGAAGCTGGAAGGCAGCCTCAGCACGTCGAAGGGCGACAAGCAGGTCTACGGCACCGCCGGCTGGTCGCCGCTGAACAGCGTGGACCCGGGCTCGGCCGTGCTGGGCATTTCATATGACGCCAGGAACTGGGGCGTGGAGCTGATCGGCAAGGGCGTCCGGCGCAAAGATCGCCTGGATAACCCGACCGCATTCTCCGCACCGGGCTACGCGACGCTGGACTTCTACGCGCACTGGACGCCGCTGCCTGCACTGGAGCTTTCTGCCGGCGTCAGCAACATCGCTGATCGCCGCTACTGGGATTGGGGCAGCCTGCACGGCGGTGTGCTCGCCAATGTCGCCACGGGCGGCGGTGTGGACGACGTGCAGCAGGCGTCCGCACAGATTCAACGCCTGACCATGCCGGGACGCTCTGTCAGCGTATCGGCCCGCTACAGCTTCTGAGGAGACGAAGCCATGCTTGAGAATACGAATTCCCAGCCGACCCCCGTTGATATCCCCGCCCTCCGGATGGGTTGGAAGCAGTTGCGCGAGGACGAGCCCATGCTGCGCGCACGCGACGTGGCCACGCGCCTGGGCGTGAGCGAGGCTGAGTTGGTGGCAAGTCGCTGTGGCGATGGCGTGATTCGCCTGGATGGCGAATTTGCCGACCTTCTGCGCGAGCTTCCCACGCTGGGTCGCGTGATGGCGCTGACCCGCAACGACTACTGCGTGCACGAAAAGAAAGGGCGCTACGAGAACATCGACATCACCGGCCCGATGGGCATCGTGCTGGCCCACGACATCGACCTGCGCCTGTTCATGCGCCACTGGCATTTCGGATTCGCGGTGCGCGAAACATCGCGTGGCCGCGAATTGGAAAGCCTGCAGTTCTTCGATGGCGACGGTCGCGCCGTGCACAAGATCTACCTCACGGACGACACGGATCGTTCCGGCTGGCGTGCGCTGGTGCATCGTTTCACCGCCGCCGTGCAGTCGCCGTTGATCGACCTGAAAGAAGTAGCCGATCCGTTGCCCGCCGCGCTGGCCGATGACGCCATTGATGTGGAATCGCTGCGCGCGGGCTGGCGTGCGCTGCGCGATCCGCACGATTTCTTTGCACTGCTCAAGCGTCACAAGACCACCCGCATGCAGGCGGTGCGTCTGGTTGGCACCGAGTTTGCCGAACGCGTGAGCAACGCGGCGATGCGCACGATGTTGGAAAACGCCGCAGCGAAAGAAGTACCGCTGATGATCTTCGTCGGCTCGCCGGGCGTGGTGCAGATTCATACCGGGCTGGTAGTGAACATCAAGGTCGCAGGTCCGTGGCTGAATGTGCTGGACCCGGGTTTCAATCTGCATCTTCGCGAAGAGCTGATCGTTGAATCGTGGGTCGTGCGCAAGCCTGTGCCCGAGGGCGTGGTGACATCGCTGGAGCTCTACGCCGGGGACGGCACGCAGATCGTCCAGGTGTTCGGCAAGCGCAAGCCCGGCATCCCGGAGCGTGATGACTGGCGTGCACTGCTCGCTGATCTGGAGCGTGCACCGTGAAGCGCCTGGTCCTTGCTCTCGCCCTGATGGCCGCAACGGCCAGCGCCACCGCCGCGACACGTTTCGTGTCGCTGGGCGGCGACATCACGGAAACCGTGTACGCGCTGCACGCCGAGGACGGCCTGCTGGCGGTCGACACCACCAGCCAGTACCCGGCAGCGGCAACCAGACTGCCTTCGGTAGGTTACGTGCGTCAGTTGAGTGCCGAAGGTGTGCTCGCGCTGCATCCGGAGCTGATTCTGGCCACGCACGACGCGGGCCCGGCCACGGCCATCGCACAGTTGCACGATGCCGGCGTCCGCATGGAAACCATGCCCGCGTCGCGTACGGCGGCTGATGTGTCGGCGAAGATCCGCCAGATCGGCAAGGCACTCGGTCGCGAGAAGGATGCCGAGACCCTTGCCAGCGACGTGGACGCCCGCTTTGCCGCGCTGGCCAGATCCGTGGCCGCCATGCCGACGCATCCGCGTGCCGTGTTCCTGATGTCCACCGGCACCGGGAGCCCGATGGCGGCTGGTCGTGAAACGGCGGCGGATCGTGCACTGGCACTGGCTGGCGGCCGCAACGCGGTAGACAGCTTCCCGGGCTACAAGGCCATTTCGGCGGAAGCGCTGGTGGCGCTGGCACCTGACGTGATCGTGCTGATGCGCGAGAGCGAGAAGGCCGTGGGCGGTGTGGATGGCGTGCTGGCCATGCCCGGTGTCGCGCAGACGCCTGCGGGCCGTGCGCGTCGCATCGAGTTCGTGGATGGGCAGGCACTGCTTGGCTTCGGCCCGCGCATGGCCACCACCGCGCAGGCGCTGCAATCGACCTGGGCTTCCTTCAAGCCATGAACGCGATCCCGCTGCCCGGCGTGATGCGACGGAGTGGGCGCCGGTGGAGTTTGCCGGCGCTCTGGCTGTTGCTGTTGGGCGCTGCGCTGTGGAGCCTCACCACGGGCGCGATGGACGTGCCGGCCAGCGAGGTGGCGGGCGCCATCGGCCGCTGGCTGACGGGGCACGAAGCGGTGGGAGATGACCACGTGGTGCTGATGCTGCGACTGCCGCGCCTGCTGCTTGGGGTGCTGGTTGGCTCGGCACTCGCCACCAGTGGCGCCACCATGCAGGGATTGTTTCGCAATCCGCTCGCCGATCCGGGATTGATCGGTGTTTCAGCAGGCGCCGCGCTGGGCGCGGTGGCAGCCATCGTGCTGGGAGGTTCGGGTCACACGGCTGCCAGCGCATTGAGCATCGCCGCGTCGGCGTTTGTGGGTGGCCTGCTCACCACGGGCATCGTTTACGGCATCGGCCGTCGACGTCCGGGCGTGGCCAATCTGCTGCTGGCTGGCGTGGCGATCAACGCCATCGCCATGGCGGGAGTGGGCTTGCTGACCTTCCTCGCGAACGAAAACCAGCTGCGTGACCTGACGTTCTGGTCGCTGGGCAGTCTGGGTGGCGCCGACTGGAAGCGTCTGGGAGTAGTCGCGCCGTGGATCATCATTCCGCTGGTTCTGCTTCCGCGCGTGGCTCGCGCGCTCAATGCTCTGCTGCTGGGCGAAAACGAAGCGTCGCTACTTGGCTTCCGCCCGGATCGACTGCAACCGATGCTCATCTCGCTGGTGGCGCTCGCGGTGGGCGCATCGGTCGCCACGACCGGTGTGGTCGGGTTCGTCGGCCTCGTCGTGCCGCATCTGCTGCGCATGATCTGGGGTCCGGATCATCGTCTGCTGCTTCCCGCCTCGGCAGTGGCTGGCGCCACCCTGCTCGTCGCTGCCGACACGCTGGCACGCACCATCGTGGCGCCTGCGGAGCTGCCTATCGGGGTGCTCACGGCCATCGTGGGCGGCCCGTTCTTCCTGTGGCTGCTGTTGCGCAGCCGGGTCGGGGAGGGCGTGCGATGAGCGCAACGTTCCTGCCGAAGGGCAGTCTGGTCTGCCACAGCGTGGACGTGGTGCGTGGCACGAAGCACGTGATCGCCGACGCCAGCCTCGTTGCACAGCCGGGGAGGGTACTGGTGCTGGTCGGCCCCAATGGCGCGGGCAAGAGCACGCTGCTGAGTGCGATGGCGGGGCTGCTTCCGCTTGCAGCGGGGCAAGTGTCACTGGATGGCGTGGCGTTGACCGCCCTGCCGCCGCAGGCGCTGGCACGCCGTCGCGCCATGCTGTCGCAGCGCGTGCAGCTCACCTTCGGCTTCTCGGTCGACGAAGTGGTGGCGCTCGGGCGCAGCCCGCATCCGCAAGACGCCAGGCGTGATCCGGAGATCGTGGATGCGGCCCTTCGCGCCGCTCATGCGTGGGCGTTCCGGGGCCGGAACTTCCTTGAGCTTTCCGGCGGCGAGCAGCAGCGTGTGCAACTGGCGCGCGTGCTGGCGCAGATATGGGACGCCGCTGCCGATGGCGCGTGGCTGTTGCTGGACGAGCCGGAAGCCGGGCTGGATATCGCCCATCAGCATTTCATCCTGCGACGTGCCCGCGAACTGGCCGCCACGGGTTTCGGCGTGATCGCCGTCCTGCATGACCTGGACCTCGCCGCCCGCTACGCCGACGACATCGCCGTGGTGGCCGGGGGCCGCATCGTCCGGCATGGCACCCCGGAGCAGGCACTGGACGCGCCCATGCTGTCGGAGGTCTACGGTATTGCTCTGGAGCGGCAGACATACAGCGCAGGCGGCTGGGCCATCGTGCCCCGCTGACCTGCGACGCCCTGCCACCCTCGCTGGCGGCGGGGCAGGAGTAAAATGGCGGGATTGTTTCCCTCAAGGCTCCTGCCCATGACCTTTCCTGCCGTCCGTATGCGCCGCATGCGTCGTGATGCCTTCTCCCGCGCGCTCATGCGCGAGAACGTGCTCACGACCTCCGATCTGATCATGGTCGCGTTCGTGGTGGAGGGTGAGGGCGTGCGTCAGCCGGTGGCCTCGATGCCGGGTGTGGATCGTCTTTCCATTGACGAACTGCTGAAACTTGCGCAGGAGTGCGTTGATCTGCGCATCCCCGCGCTGGCGCTGTTCCCGTCGGTGGACGACAGCGTGAAGACCGAGGACGCCCGCGAGGCGTGGAATCCGCAGGGCCTGTTCCAGCGCGCCACGCGCGCCCTGAAAGAGCGCTTCCCGGACCTTGGCCTCATTGGTGACGTGGCGCTCGATCCATACACCACACACGGCCAGGATGGACTCATCGACGAAACGGGCTACGTGATGAACGAGCCCACTGTCGAGGCGCTCATCAAGATGTCGCTCGCGCAGGCCGAAGCCGGCATGGACTTCGTGGCTCCCTCGGACATGATGGACGGCCGCATCGGCGCCATCCGCGAAGCGCTGGAAGATGCGGGTTACATCCACACCCGCATCCTTGCGTACTCGGCAAAGTACGCGTCCAGTTTCTACGGCCCGTTCCGCGATGCGGTGGGTTCGTCGGGCAACCTCGGCAAGGGCAACAAGCACAACTACCAGATGGACATCGGCAACAGCGACGAAGCATTGCGCGAAGTGGAGCTGGACATCGCCGAAGGCGCCGACGCGGTGATGGTGAAGCCGGGCCTTCCGTATCTGGATGTGGTGCGCCGCGTGAAGGACAGCTTCGGCGTGCCGACCTTCGTGTACCAGGTCAGCGGCGAGTACGCGATGATCAAGGCCGCCGCACAGAATGGCTGGCTGGATGAGCGCGCGGTGGTGATGGAATCGCTGCTGGCCATGAAGCGTGCCGGTGCCGATGCGATCCTCACCTATTTCGCCATCGACGTGGCCCGCTGGCTCAGGGAATGACCGCGACGGCGGTTTTCCCCCAAACCTGACATACCCCACGTGACATAATCCCGGGCGATCATCCGGGAGCGCGTGGATGGAAAACCATGAATTCTTGAAGACGGCCGTCGTCTTCCTGTTGGCGACGGTTGTCGCAGTACCGCTGACCAAGCGTTTTCGTCTTGGGGCGGTGCTGGGCTATCTGCTGGCAGGCGTTGCCATCGGGCCGTCTGCGCTGGGCCTTGTTGCCGATACGGAAGGCGTCGCCGCCATCTCCGATTTCGGCGTCGTGCTGATGCTGTTCGTCATTGGCCTGGAATTGTCGCCATCGCGCCTGTGGGTGATGCGTCGGGCCGTGTTTGGCAGCGGCTCGTTGCAAGTGGTGGTTTGCGCCACGGCGCTGGGCGCGGTCGGGTATCTCCTTTTCGGTCTCACTTGGAAGGCGGCCGTCATCGTCGGCGGCAGCCTCGCGCTGTCTTCCACGGCCTTTGGTTTGCAGATTCTTGCCGAGCGCAAGGAAGCCGGCTCGGTCTACGGTCGCCAGGCCTTCGCCATCCTGCTGTTTCAGGATCTGGCGGCCATTCCGCTCATCGCGGCCGTACCGTTGCTGGGTGCGGGCGCAGCCAAAGGCGCGCATCCGGTCGACCTGATGGGTGTGTTGCAGGTGGTCGGCGTGATCGTTGCGGTGATCGTCGGCGGCCGCGTCGTATTGCGCCACGTGTTCCGTTTTGTGGCGCGCGCCAAAAGCGTTGAAGTCTTCACTGCCACCGCCTTGCTGGTGGTGATGGGCACGGCATGGCTGATGGAAATTGCTGGTGTGTCCACTACGCTGGGCGCATTCCTCGCCGGTTTGCTGCTTGCCGATTCCGAATACCGTCACGAGCTCGAATCGAACATCGAGCCGTTCAAGGGCCTGCTGCTGGGCCTGTTCTTCGTCAGCGTGGGCATGTCCGTGGACCTGGCCCTGCTCGCGTCCAAGCCACTGCTGGTATTGGGCATGGTGGGCCTGTTGCTGGCGGTCAAAGCCTTCCTCATCTGGCCCCTCGGGCGCGTGGTGGGCTCGCTGACCAACGGCGACTCGTTGCGACTGGCGGCTATCCTTGCCAGTGGCGGTGAGTTTGCTTTCGTCCTCCTCAACCTTGCGTTGCAGAACCGTCTCATCAACGGCAGCCAGCGCAATCTGATGGTAATGGCCATTTCGCTGTCCATGGCGTTCACGCCGCTGCTGGTCATTGCCGCCTCGAAAATCGTCAACGAGAAGGCAAAAAAGCCCGACCGGGAATTCGACGAAATCCAGGTCGATGCACCGCGCGTCATCATCGCGGGCTTCGGTCGCATGGGTCAGATCGTGGCCCGTCTTCTACGCGCCCAGGGCATTCAGTTCGTGGCACTGGAAAGCTCGGTGGAGCAGGTGGAAACCTCACGCCGCTTCGGAGGCACGTCGCTGTTTTTCGGTGATCCGGCGCGACCGGAAATGCTGCGCGCTGCGCAGGCCGACAAGGCAGAAGTGTTCGTGCTGGCCACCGACGATCCGGAAGCCAACATCCGCACCGCCCGACTGGTGCGCCGCCAGTATCCGCATCTGAAGATCGTGTCGCGCGCGCGCAACCGCCAGCACGTGTTCCGCCTGATGGATATCGGCGTGGAAGAACCGGTGCGTGAGACCTTCCATTCCAGTCTGAAGATGACCCGGCAGGTGTTGCAGTCGCTGGGCTTCTCAGAGGACGTGGCGCGTGCGCGCGTCGAACGCTTCCGCAAGCACGACGAACAACTGCTGCGCTCGCAGTATCTGGTGTACGACGACGAAGCGGCGCTGGTGCAGTCTTCGAAGGACGCACTGGTCGATCTGCAACAGCTGTTTGAGGCCGACTCGGCGGAAGAGCGCGAGCGCGCCAACTGATGTTCTTTCGTTACATAAGAAAGGGAGCGATGATCGCTCCCTTTCTTAATGTCGCTCATTCCGACGGATGGGCCGGTTGTCGCAGCGTTTGCCGCACGCTGGGAATGGCCGTGTTGCGGGCGCCCAGTTCGTGCGCGATGTCCACGAAGCCCAGGTGACGCGCAACGTCAGAGGCGGTGCGGCCGAAGGCATCGGCGGCGTTGCGGTCGGCGCCGCGCGTCAGCAGTACACGTGCGGGCGGAAGCAGGGCGTGCATGGCGCAGGCGTGCAACGCGCTGACGCCGCGCTGGTCGGCGTGCTCGATGCGCGCGCCGGCATCCAGCATGGCGGGAAGCAGGGCACCCAGATGCGTGGCATCGGCTGCGCTACCCGGCCGCATGTGCGCCCCCAGCAGCAGAAGCAGCGGCGTCTTGCCTTCGCGGTCCACCTTGTTCACATCAGCGCCGTGACGGATCAGCACGTCGAGAAGACGGCGTGCTCGCAGGCTGTCGGTGCTGCCAAAACAGTACTGGGCAGCGGCATGCAGCGCGGAGTGTCCGTGTGCGTCTTCTGCGTTGGCATCGGCGCCTGCATCCAGCAGTGCCTCCACCATTTCCGGGAATCCGAGCGTCGCAGCCACCATCAGTGCCGTGGCATCGCCGGGCAGTCGCTGATCCACCGGGACCTTGTGTCCGATGAGCAGGGCGGCCACGGCTTCGCGCCGTGCGTTGACCGCAGCGGCCAGCGGCGTGATGCCGCTGCTGGCCGTGGTCGTGGCATCGGCGCCCGCAGCCAGCAGATGGGCCGCCACGTCGGTCTGTCCGGCGCCGCAGGCGCGCAGCAGCGCTGTTGCGCCCTGCGGGTCGCGCGTGTCGATGGCGAAGCCGAGTTCAAGCATGCGGTCAACGGCGTGCGTGTCGCCTGCGGCCGCGGCGGCGGGCAGGTCGTCCGGGCGCAGTGCACGGCGCGGCAACTGCCACTGCGGCCAGGTCAGCCAGCGCTCGACATCGCCATGGCCGATACCGAGGCCAAATGGCGTTTCGCCATTGACGTCAGAGGCTTCCGGATCAGCGCCGTGCGACACCAGCAGACGCACCAGCGGCAGGCTGTCGCCGCCCTGTTCCAGCGCAGCGTGCAGCGGCGTGCGGCCGCCCATGTCGCGTACGTTCGGATTGACGCCGCGCGACAGAAGGGCGCTCAGGAGATTGGCGCGGCCGGTGGCGGCAGCCATGTGCAGCGGCGTGCGCCCGCGGGCATCGGTGCCAAACGGGTCGGCGCCGGCTTCCAGCATCGCCAGCGTCAGGGGTTCGTCGGTGTTGCCTTCCATCCGGCTGATTGCCAGAGCGAGCAGGCCCGCGCCTGACGGGCTGGCCCCTGCACGCATCAGCTGGGTCGCGGCATCGGCGGCGTTGGGCAGCTGGGTAAGCACAGCATCGAAAAGACGGCGCCCGGCGAGCAGTGTGGGAGCGTCTTCCTCGGCTGCAATGGTCGCGAGACGCGCTTCCGGCTGCAGGCCATGGTCGAGCAGCCAGCGGCGCGCCCCTTCCAGGCCGCTGCCGCAAAGGTCGATATACATGGCGGCCAGCTCGTGCTGCGGCCACTCCCGTACGCGACCGGCAAAGGTCGACGCCACGGCCCAATGACCGAAGCGCAGCGCGTCCACCAGGTGCTCCGGGGAATCGGCGCCTGCCTCGGGCATCACGGCCTCGCTGAGCGAGGTGGGCAGTGGTGTGTCCGGGTCCAGTAGCGCGACGAGGTCCCAGCGACCCGTCGAAGCCGCGTGGTCGAGCGGGCTGCGCCCGTCCGGGCCGGCGTCCTTCGGCTGGGCACCGAGCGCGAGCAGTGCGCGGATGGTGGCCGGCTGGGCGCGGGAAGACTGGCAGGCCAGGATCAGTGCATCCCGGCCGTGACTGTCACGGGCGCGCGCATTGGCCTGGGCTTCCGCGAGCAACTGCACGATGCCGTGCGCGCCCGCGCGGGCGGCTTCCATCAACGGCGTGGTGCCATTGCGATCAGCAATGTTGGGATCGGCGTGGGCGACGCACAACGCGCGCACGATCTGCTCGTGACCTTCGCCAGCGGCCACCAGGAGCGCTGTGCGGCCCTCGGCATTCGTGGCGTTGATCGGCGCCTTGTGGCGCAGCAGCAGTTTCACGCCTTCGGCGTCGTCATCCGGAATGCCGGCAGCGGCAACCAGGGCCGGCTCGGCATCCGCCACGGCGGCGCGTGCCCCGTGTTCCAGCAGGAAACGCAGCAGCGTCCAGTTGGCGGCGCGGCAGGCCACGCCAAGCGGCGTGACGCCGGCAGCGTTGACGGCGCTGATTGGAGCGCCTGCATCCAGAAGCATGGCAGCCACGATGGGTTCGGCACTGAGTACGGCGCCGTGCAGCGGCGTGTTGCCTTCGGCATCGGCCAGAGCCGCGTCGGCACCATTGGCCAGCAGCGTCATGACCGCATCCGGTCGGCCGTGCCAGCTGTCGCGCGTGGCGGCCAGCAACGCCGTGATGCCGCCGTGGGAGCGATTGATGTCCGCGCCCCGCGTAATCAGTGCGCGCAGAAGGCGCGTATCCGGCAAAAGAGCGGCCAGAGTCAGTACCGGTCGCTGGTCGCGGTCGCCGGTTTCTGCCGAGGTGTTCGGGTCGGCCCCGGCTTCCACCAGGGCGATGGCGCGCTCGATGTCGCCCGCGCGGACAGCGGCAAGCAGCTCGGCCTCGCGCTGTCCCGGCTGGGTTTCTTCTGCCGTCAGCACCGGGATCTCCCGGGCAACGACCGGCCTGGGTGCTTCAGCCTGCGCTGCGGGCGTGCTGGCCGGTACGAGCGCCGGGCGGATGTGGCCACGGCGGTCGCACAGCAGCGCGCGCAGGGTGCGATTGGCAATGACCATGCAGGCCAGGGGCAGCAGCACCACGCCATAAATGGCGAGCGCGGCAATGCGCATTTCGGCGGGCAACACGCCGTACAGGCCGCTCAGTGCCACGGCACAGAAGGCCAGCACCAGCAGGCTGAGCGCCGCAGGAATGAAGTGCGAGAAGAAGCGGTCTTCTTTCGACAGGTGGCGCCCGAACGCGACGCTGCGGGCCACGGCGGTGAAAATCCAGGAGCCCTCGCCGCTGTGTTCCGGGTAGGCGTCGTCCCACAGGAACAGCAGGCCAAAAGCAGGCCACACACGCCACAGCGATGCGAGCGCCACCACCAGCATGCCGGCGAGCATCAGCGCATAGCCGAGGCTGGGCGTCTGGGTCAGCTTCAACAGAGGCCAGGCCACCAGTACGAACACGGCAAACGTGTAACCGGTGAACAGGACAACGTGGGCCGAGCCCCTGCGCAGAACGGTGCGGATGAAACTCGGTTCCGGATCAAACCCTATGGCATGGCAGACCGCTCCCATCGCCAGCGCATTGGCCAGCAGGAGTGGGATCAGCGCAAGCGGATGAGCGGAAAACCCCGCACACGCCACGGCGGCGATAGCGGGAAGGAACCAGAGCAGCGCTTTGTGCAGCGGCGGACGTCGACGTTTGGGATTGGCCATACGCCGCAGTATACGGAGCGCGAAACGCCTGCGCGGTAACGTCGTGTTAACCGACGCTACACACAGCACATAGGAACCGGTTCCGGGTCAGATGCGGGCGACGTCTTCGTCGATGTTCAGTTCGCGGTTGTGGTTGGGCTGATTGCAGACGCTCAGCGTTTCATTGGGGGGCGACTGCAGATACCAGCCGTTCTGACCCAGGGTTTCAAGCACCCGCTCGGTGTCCTCATGTGGCAGCTTTCGCTGCGGAGTGAGATTTACCTCAAGGATGAAGCGCAGGTCGCCGAGCAGCAGGGCCAGGGGCTCGGGCAGCAGATCGTAGCCCTCGCGACGCGAGAGCCATACGTATGTGTCGGGTTTTCGCTGGCTGGCATAGACATAGCACTGCATAAGCGTCGTCTCGCAGGCGGCTCGGCAGGTCATCTTACCAACACTACATGTGAGGGTGGCGCGCGTTCGACAACAACATTTCGGCTTTGTTGCACCAGCACTTGCAAAATCGCTGTCAATCCCGTCAGAGTTCCACGCCAAGATGTTAAACGCGCGTATGAATGCGGTGAGAATTTCGCTGCGTCGTCACGCCCAGCCCGAAGAAACGCAGGAGCCTAATCGCATGCAGCCGAATTTCCTCAGCCGTACCCGTCCGCTGGTACTTGCAGCTCTTACCGTCGCCATCGCTGGTGCCCTGATTGCCCCGCACGCTGCACATGCGAGCGCTTTCCAGCTGAAAGAGAACAGCGCCAAGGCGCTCGGCCGCGCATTCGCCGGCTCCACGACCGCGGGTGACGACGCCTCGGCCATCGTGAACAACCCGGCAGCGATGACCCTCCTGAAGGGCAACGTCTTCCAGGCTGACATCACGGGCATCAACTTCAGCACCAAGTTCCACGGCACGGGCACCGACGCCCAGGGCCGTCCGCTCACCGGTGGCAACGGCGGCGACGCCGGCACGACCATCCCGGTTCCGGCCATCTACTTCGCGACCCAGTTCGCCGACAAGTGGCACGCGGGTGTGGGCTTCACCGCCCCGTTCGGCTTCAAGACCGAATATGACTCCAACTGGGTTGGCCGCTACAACGGCGTGAAGTCCGACTTCAAGTCGCTGGACGCTACCCTGTCGCTGTCCTACGACGTGACGGACGACTTCTCGCTCGGCGTCAGTGCCATCGCACAGAAGACCAGCGCCGAACTGACCAGCGCCATCAACTTCAACAGCGTCGGCCTGGGTCTCATCCAGCAGGCTGCAGCCTCCGGCCAGATCCCGGCCGCGCAGGCCCGCGCTCTGGCCACCACCTGGGCCACCGTGGTCCCGCCGGGCAGCGACGGTACCGCCCGCATCAAGGGTGACGACTGGGCTTACGGCTGGCAGCTCGGCGGTCTGTGGAAGCTGACCGCGAACGATCGCATTGCTCTGAACTACCGCTCGAAGATCGACCACACGCTGGAAGGCACCGCCAACTACACCGTGCCGGTCAACGTCAGCGCCGTTCTGTCGAACCCGGCCATCGGTTCGCTGCTGGGTTCGGGCCAGGCCCCGTTCACCCACACCACCGGTACCGCGGGCTTCACCACCCCGGCCGTGGCAACCGCCAGCTTCTGGCATCAGGACGTGAAGTTCGGTCTCGGTATGGACCTGTCGTGGACGAAGTGGGATTCCTTCAAGGAACTGCGCGTCAACTACGGCAACCCGTCGCAGCCGGCCAGCGTCGAAGTCTACAACTGGCGCAACAGCTGGTTCGCATCGGTCGGTGGCGAGTACTACGTCAACGACAAGCTGACCCTGCGCGCCGGTGTGGCCATCGACAGCACCCCGACCTACGACGACACCCGCTCGCCGCGCGTGCCTGACTCCACCCGTCAGTGGATCTCGTTCGGTGTCGGCTACAAGGCCTCCGAGAAGTTTGAACTCAACGCCGGCTTTGCTCACATCTTCGTGAACAGCGCACACATCGGCGGCGCGAAGAGCGCCACCAACGACCTGCTGGTCGGCGAGAACGATGACAAGGGCAACCTGCTCAGCTTCTCGGCGAAGTACGCGTTCTAAGCGTCGCTTCCTCGTAAAAGCAAAAAACCTCCCCGGCGACGGGGAGGTTTTTTTTTGCAACCAGGCAAATGGTGTTGCCTGCTTTGTGTGCCGGCGGCGAGGTTACCCGGCGCCGCAGCACTTCTTGTATTTTTTGCCGCTGCCGCAAGTGCACAGGTCGTTGCGGCCAACCTTGTCGCCCTCGTGGCGGATGGTGCCGGGATGGGCGGCGCGTACACGTCGACGGTGAAATGCCGACAGGTAATGCGGGATGACGTTGAGCAGCGTCATGCGCTCCTTGAAGGAGGGCAGCTTTGCGCCATCTTCGTCGACTCCTGAGGGTGCCTGATCGCTGGACAGCGTGGTCACGATGCCCAGGAACTGGCTGGTCTCGTCATCTTCCAGCTCCGACCACTCGCTGACCCACTCCTTTACGCCCATGCGGAAACCGACGGCCCAGTCGCTGGCAATCGGGAAGTCGCCCTTGTACTGGTCGATATCGTCCAGTTCTTCAAACTCGATGGGCATGTCGAGCAGCGGCATGGCCTCGTCTTCCAGGTCGTCCGGGTCGCGGCTGACGCGCCAGGCGATCATTTTCCAAAGCGCCTCCAGCAGAGCGTGGGCTTCCCGTTCGTCGGCCGCCGATGCCCAGGGCTTGACGCTGTCGGCGTCCAGGATGGCGATGCAATCTTCCAGCTGCGCTTCGGCGGGGCCTGTAATCGCTGCGCTGAAGAGGCCATCAATGGTCTCGATGGAAAAGCGATCAGTGCTGGACAGCAGGGCGTCCAGCCGCTCCAGTTTTTCCTCGGAAAGCATCATGGAAAAAGTCTTCTTTATCAGTAAGCGAATTCACGGAAAACCGGGTCGACGCTGCCGGCCCATTCTCCGTGGAAAAGTTCGAGCTTGCGCTCGGCGGGCGTCTGGTTAGCCAGCGCGAATTCAAAAAGCGGATCAATGTAGACCGACTCGTCAGCGCCCTTGCTGTTGATGCGTGCGCGGCGCTGTAGTCCGCCCTTCGCGATCTTCAGCGCTTCCAGCGCGAGCTCGCGCACGGTGTGTTGGCGGAAGCGCAGCTTGAGGGCATGCTTCGGAACGCCGTCGCGCAGCGCATGACGTTCTTCGCGGGAGAAGTCCTTCACCAGGTCCCACGCAGCATCCAGTGCTTCGTCGTCGTACAGCAGGCCGACCCAGAAGGCGGGCAGCGCGCACAGTCGATTCCACGGGCCGCCGTCAGCACCACGCATTTCCAGGTACTGCTTGAGGCGTACTTCGGGGAAGGCGGTGGTCAGGTGGTCTGCCCAATCCTTCATGGTGGCCTTCACGCCGGGCAGGGCGGGAAGTTCGCCCTTCATGAAGCGCTTGAAGTCCTGGCCCGACAGGTCGACGTACTTGCCATCGCGATACGTGAAGTACATCGGTACGTCGAGGATGTAGTCCACGTACCGCTCGTAACCGAAGCCGTCCTCGAACACAAAATCGAGCATGCCCGTGCGGTCATTGTCGGTATCCGTCCACACATGTGAGCGATACGACAGATAGCCGTTGGGCTTGCCCTCGGTGAATGGCGAATCGGCAAAAAGTGCGGTGGCGATGGGCTGAAGCGCCAGGCCAACGCGGAACTTCTTGACCATGTCCGCTTCGGAGGCGAAATCGAGGTTCACCTGCACGGTGCAGGTGCGCGTCATCATGTCCAGACCGAGCGAGCCGACCTTGGGCATGTATTCGCGCATGATCTTGTAGCGGCCCTTGGGCATCCACGGCATCTCGTCGCGGCGCCACTTTGGCTGGAAGCCCATGCCGAGGAAGCCGATGCCCATCGGGTCGGCCACGGATCGCACTTCGTCCAGGTGGGTCATCACTTCCACGCAGGTGTCGTGGATCGTCTCCAGGGGAGCGCCGGAGAGTTCCAGCTGGCCCGCCGGTTCCAGTGTGATGTTGGCCTTGCCGCGGGTCAGGGCGACGGGCGTTTCGCCTTCACGTGCGATATCCCAGCCGTAGCGCGAGGCCACGCCTTCAAGAATCGCCCGGATGCCGCGCTCGCCTTCAAAGGTGGGCGGCCGCAGGTTGTCGGTGTGAAAACCGAACTTCTCGTGCTCCGTGCCAATACGCCACGCGTCGCGTGGCTTCTCTCCCTGCGCCAGGTAGTCGACCAGTTCATTGCGGTCGCCAATCGGCGTGCTCTTTGCGGCGGAGGGAATGGACACGGGTACTTCCTTGACGATGGCTGGCCTTCAGGAGCGCCCTCAATGGGGGCGACCGGGCGACTTCAAAAGGCACGACGGAGCGCAGCGTATCGCCTGCCGGTGGCAATGGAAACCATTGCTGTACCGGGAGGCCCCGGCAGTAAAGAGAGCGGGATGTGAAGGAGGGTGCCCACGACGAGCCGCAGACAAAAAAAGGCCGCCCGGAGGCGGCCCTTTCTTCATGAATCGCCGGATCAGCGCTTCATCGAGGCGAAGAACTCGTCGTTCGACTTGGTGTTCTTCATGCGCTCAAGCATGAACTCCATGGCGCCCAGTTCGTCCATCGGGTGCAGGAGCTTGCGAAGGATCCAGATCTTCGCGAGGAGGTCCGGCTCAATGAGCAGGTCTTCGCGGCGCGTGCCCGAACGGTTGATGTCGATGGCCGGATAGACGCGCTTCTCGGAGATGCGGCGGGACAGGTGCACTTCCATGTTGCCCGTGCCCTTGAACTCCTCGTAGATCACCTCGTCCATCTTTGAACCCGTGTCGGTCAGCGCCGTGGCGATGATCGTCAGGCTGCCGCCTTCCTCGACGTTGCGCGCGGCACCGAAGAAGCGCTTGGGGCGCTGCAGTGCGTTGGCATCCACACCGCCGGTCAGCACCTTGCCGGAGCTGGGAACCACGGTGTTGTAGGCGCGGGCGAGGCGGGTGATGGAGTCGAGCAGGATCACCACGTCCTTCTTGTGCTCAACCAGGCGCTTGGCGCGCTCGATGACCATTTCGGCAACCTGCACGTGGCGCACTGCCGGCTCGTCGAACGTGGAGCTGATGACTTCGGCGCGAACGGTGCGGGCAATTTCCGTCACTTCCTCAGGGCGTTCATCAATCAGAAGCATGATCAGATGGACGTCCGGATGGTTGTACTGGATCGCCTGTGCGACGTTCTGCAGCATCATCGTCTTACCGGACTTCGGCTGCGAGACGATCAGGCCGCGCTGGCCGCGACCAATCGGCGCCACCAGGTCCAGAATGCGGCCGGTGATGTCCTCGGTCGAACCGTTGCCGCGTTCCAGCTTGAATGCCTTGCGCGGGAACAGCGGGGTCAGGTTTTCAAAAAGCAGCTTGTTCTTCGACGCTTCCGGCGGATCGCCGTTGATGTCGTCGACCTTCAGCATGGCGAAGTAACGCTCGCCCTCCTTCGGGTGACGCACGCGTCCGGTGATGTAGTCGCCGGTGCGCAGGTTGAAGCGGCGAATCTGGCTGGGCGACACGTAGATGTCGTCGGGGCCGGCGAGATAGGACTCATCGGCCGAGCGCAGGAAGCCGAAGCCGTCCTGCAGGATTTCCAGCACGCCTTCCGCCCAGATGCCGCCGCCGGAGCGGGCATGCGCCTTCAGGATATTGAAGACCACATCCTGCTTGCGCTGGCGGGCCACACCTTCACGGACACCCAGCGACTCGGCAAAGTCCAGAAGCTGGACCGAGTTCATGCGCTTGAGTTCGGTAAGGTTGATCAGGCGATCGTTGCTGCCAGCGTCGGCGTTCTCGTCGTCATCGACGGGATAGCCGTTGTTGTTGCGCGGGTGATTGTTGCCACCACCCTGACGCTGCTGGTTATTGTTGTTGCTGCCACGCTCATTGCGGCGACGACGGCCACGGCCATCGCGACCTTCGCGCTGCTCGTTGCGGTTGTTCTGCTGCTGATTCTGGCCGCCACCCTGATTGTTCGGGTTCGGGCTGTTGTTCTGAGCCTGACCGCTGCCCTGGCCCTGCGGCTGGGGAGCGCTGCCATTGCCGTTGCCTTCGCGAGGCTCCGGCGGGCGGGTCTGAACGTTGCCGTCCTGCGAGCCGCCGCCGAGCGCGAGCTCAGCCTGCGGCGCGGGTGCCGGAGCGGGTGCCGGTGCCGGTGCCGGTGCTGGGGGAGCGGGCGGACGAGCGACGACCTTCGGCTCAGCCGGAGCCGCCGGAGTGGCGTCCGCGCTGCGTGCCGGAGCATCCACAGCGGCTTTCGCCCTGCTGCGGGTCGCGCGGGGGCGCGGTTCGGCCGCAGGCGGGGTGCCGGCGCTGGTGGCGTCGTTGGAATTCTTGGTTTCGATATCGGACACGGGCAAACCTCACGGGGCGCCGTTGGAAGAAAAAGGAGGGGGTTCGCCCAGAAGGGAGGACAGAACAGTCCTGGCGAACCAGAAAGAGCCTAGCACCGGGTGAGGCGCCCCGTAAAGCGCCTCACCGCGGAATCGGTGGTCAGACCACCTTTTTGATCAGTTCCTGCAACGCGCCCTTGCCGACGGCGCCAATCTGCGTGCCTTCCACCTTGCCGCCCTTGAATACCATCAGGGTGGGGATGCCACGCACGCCGAACTGGCGCGGGGTCTGCTGGTTCTGGTCGATGTTGATCTTCACGACCTTCAGCTTGCCCTGATACTCGGCCGCCAATTCGTCGAGGATCGGGGCGATCGACTTGCAGGGACCACACCATTCCGCCCAGAAATCGAGCAGGACGGGGGTCTCGGAATCGAGGACGTGGCGCTGGAAGGCCTCGTCGCTCACATGGGTGATCAGATCGCTCACCGCGTTCTCCAGATAGTTGTTAAGAGGGGTTGACGACCGCGCGGCCTGCTTCGGCTACACTTATGGAACCTTGTTGCGCGGTTTGAACCGGGACGGAAGCCTTTGGCCATTGCGGCCCTGTGCTTCATTCCAACGCAACTCGGGGCGCGATTCAAGCGATTCAAGGGCGCCGGCGGACGGTTTCCGTTGACATAGGTGAGGTGGCTCGCGGGCGTTCAGCCTGCGGACGAAGCCTCCTGACCTATGCCAGCGGGAACTGTCGGGTCGGGCGCCAAGCGCCGCCCGCCTCCGGCCTGATGCCAGGAGCGTGTCGCCGGCAGGCGAAGCCAACCGGGCTTTGCCGCCGCCACCTCCCGACGTTGTCGTCGGATCACCCCACCGTCCCTGGCCCTCCTGGCCCCATGGGACCGGCGCCCGCCTTCGCGGCCGCCCGATCCGGTCATTACCTACCCATGTCCCAAACCGTTCTTACTGACATCTTTTACGAAAACCTCGATCTTCATCCCCTGCTTCAGCAGGGTCTCGCCGATGCCGGCTTCACCCGCTGCACGCCCATTCAGGCGCTGACGTTGCCCGTCGCCCTCACCGGTCGTGACGTGGCGGGTCAGGCCCAGACTGGCACGGGCAAGACCTGCGCGTTCCTCGTGGCATTGATGAATCGCCTGCTGAGCACGCCGGCCCACGTTGACCGCAAGGACAGCGACCCCCGCGCCCTGGTCATCGCCCCGACCCGCGAGCTGGCGATCCAGATCGAGAAAGACGCCAAGGCCATTGGCGCCCACACCGGCCTGCGCACCGCGCTGATTTACGGCGGCGTCGATTACGACAAGCAGCGCCAGCAGCTGCGTGACGGCTGCGACATCATCATTGCCACGCCGGGTCGCCTGCTCGATTACTACAAGCAGGACGTCTTCAGCTTCGGCAGCGTCGAAGTCATGGTCATCGACGAAGCCGACCGTATGTTCGACCTTGGCTTCATCAAGGACGTGCGCTTCATCTTCCGCCGTTTGCCGGCGCGTGAAGCCCGCCAGGTGCTGCTGTTCTCCGCCACCCTCAGCCACCGCGTGCTGGAGCTGGCTTACGAGCACATGCACAACGCCGAAAAGCTGGTCGTGGAGACGGAAAACGTCACCGCCGACCGCGTTCGTCAGGTCATCTACTTCCCGTCCAAGGAAGAAAAGATGCCGCTGCTGCTCAACCTGCTGGAGCGCACCGGCGTCGATCGCAGCATCATCTTCGTCAACACGAAGGCCGCCGCCGAGCGCATCACGGATCGCCTGAAGCGTCACAACTATCGCGTGGGTGCGATCTCCGGTGACGTGCCGCAGGTGAAGCGTCAGAAGCTGCTCCAGCGTTTCCAGGACGGCCAGATCGACATGCTGGTGGCCACCGATGTGGCCGCGCGCGGCCTGCACATCCCGGCCGTCAGCCACGTATTCAACTACGACCTCCCGCAGGACGCCGAAGATTACGTGCACCGTATCGGCCGTACAGCCCGTCTGGGTGCGGAAGGCGACGCCATCAGCTTCGCGTGCGACCTGTACGCGATGGCGCTGCCGGACATCGAAACCTACATCAACCAGAAAATTCCCACGGCGTCGATCGACGCCGAACTCCTGGTGATGCCCGCTCCGCGTCCGCGTGCCGATGGCCTGCAGGACGAAGTGGAAGACAACGACAATGGCGGCCACATCCCCACCCGCGGCGCGCCGCCGGAGAAGGGTGGTCGCGGTGCGTCGGCGGGTGGTCGTGGCGGTCGTCCGGGCGAGCGCTCGCGTGGCCCCCGCACCCCGCGTCCGCCCCGTGAAGACAAGCCGGCTGCATCGACCGAAGTGCCGGTCACCACGGTCGTTGTCGCCGAGACCGTGGCTGATCTTCCCGCCGCTGCCGCCGCCGTTGCTGCTGAGGGTGCTGCCCCGCGCAAGCGTCGTCGCCGGCGTGGTGGCAAGGGCCGGGGTGGCCAGGAAGGCGCAACGGGCGAGAACAGCGCACCGCGCAATGCCGAAGCGCGTCCGCACGGCGAGCGTGAACAGCGTCCTCGCCGTGACAACGCGCAGGGCAGCGAGCAGAAGCGTCCGTCGCGTCACGTCGCTGCCGTTCCTGCTCGTCCGTCGCAGTCGGCGCCGGCTGTAGAGAAGGTCGGCTTCTTCAAGCGCCTGGGTCGTCTGTTCGGCGGCAAGTAAGCTCGAGCCCGGCCATCCGGTCGGTTCCATGAGGCCCGGTAAGCCCCGCTCACGCGGAGGCTTGCCGGGCCTCATGTCGTTCAGGTGGTCGCACGTCGTGGCCGTTGCCGCTTATGTGCCGTTCCCCCAAGGCCTGTCTGCATCCCGTATGCTTCGCGCTGGTGCTGCGCATGGGTGATTCGGTGATCGGTTTCGATCTGGTAAGCAAGCGATACGAGGGCAACCATCAGGCCCTGAGCGATGTGTCGTTCAAGGTCGAGGCCGGCGAAATGGCGTTCGTCACCGGTCATTCCGGTGCGGGCAAAAGCACCCTGCTCAAGTTGCTGGCGCTGATTGAGCGCCCGACCAACGGCATCGTGACGCTGGACGGCCAGAATCTCTCGACCGTTCGCCCCGGCGATGTCCCCAGGCTGCGCCGCAAACTCGGCATGGTGTTCCAGGATCACCGTCTGCTGCTGGACCGCACCGTGTTTGCCAACGTGGAGTTGCCGCTGGTCATCTCCGGCGTGGCTCCCGCTGATCGCGGTCGTCGCGTGCGTGCCGCCCTGGAAAAAGTCGGTTTGCTCAGCTACGAGAAGCAGTTGCCGTCCGCACTTTCCACGGGTGAGCAGCAGCGCGTGGGTATCGCCCGCGCCATTGTGGCCAAACCTTCCGTGTTGATCGCCGACGAACCCACCGGCAACCTCGACCCGCAGTTGGCCATGGAGATCATGGGCCTGTTCGCCGAATTCCAGCAGGTAGGCACAGCCGTTCTTGTGGCCAGCCATGACCTGATGTTGATCAAGCGGATGAAGAAGCGCGTGGTCGTTCTCGATCACGGCCGCCTGATGGCCGACGTGCCCGCGACGGAGATCGTATGAACGCGACCCGCGAACCTCGCCGTGCCGAACCTGCGCCGAGCAAGCGCAGCGGCCCGCAGCATTTTTCTGCCTGGCGCGAGCACCACCTGTGGAGCCTCGCTTCCAGCTTCAAGCGTCTGCGGGCCCGCCCGCTGGGTACCGCGCTGACCATCGCCGTGATGGGCTTCGCGCTGGCCCTGCCTCTGGCGTTCTATCTGTTGCTGGGCAACGTCCAGCGCATGAGCGACACGCTGGGTCGGAACCAGTCGATCAGCGTTTTCCTCAAGTCCAGCCAGAATGCAGGCGGCGCCGAGACGGCCGCCGCCGCGCTGCGCGAACGTCCGGACGTGGCCGAGGTCACCATCAAGACGCCCAAGGACGGCATGGACGAACTGAGCCAGATGCAGGGCTTCTCCGGCGCCATGCAGGCGCTGGACAGCAATCCCTTGCCGTTTGTTCTCCAGGTCCAGCCCAGGCCCGGCCAGTCGGCGGAGGCTGTCGATGCGCTGATCAAAGCCATGCACGACATGCCGGGCGTGGATCTCGTGCAGGACAGCGGCTCCTGGCGTCAGCGCCTTGATGCACTGATGAGCGTCGGCACGCGCGCCGTGTCGGTGCTGGCCATACTGCTGTCCATCGCGGCGCTCCTGGTCGTGGGCAACACCATTCGCGTCGACATCCAGAGTCGCTCGGAAGAAATTGGCGTGCTGTTGCTGATCGGCGGAAGCCGGTCGTTCGTGCGGCGCCCGTATCTGTATGCAGGCATCTGGCTCGGCCTGTTCGCGGGCGTGCTCGCCGTTGCGCTGGCGGTATTGCTCGAACTTGCGATGGCCGGCCCGGTTGCGCGACTCGCGGCCGCGTACGATGGCAGTGTTACGTTCGGCGGTCTGCCGGCATGGTTGCTTCTGGTGGTTCCGCTGGTCTCGGCCGTGCTGGGCTGGCTGGGAGCGCGTCTGGTCAGCGCCCGTCAGTTACGCCGCGCGGCCGCGGCCTGAAGTTGGGGGAGGGGGAATGGATCGTCAGATTGGCTCGCGTGCTGCGGGGGCGGCGCCGAGAATCCTTGTGGTCGACGGATCCCGGGTCGTCCGCCAGCTGATTACCCGCGTGGTTACTGCCGAAATGCCCGACGTCGAAGTCATCGGCTGTGGCACCGGCGCCGAAGCGCAGATCGAATTGCAGCGTGGAGTGATGGACTTCGTGACCATCGCGTTGCGCCTGCCCGACATGGACGGTCTGGAGCTGGCGCGCTTCGTGCGTGAATCCGCGCCGCAGATCTACATGCCCATCGTCGTGGTGTCCGGCGACGTGGAGGCGCGCCTGCACCGGCGTGAACTGGGCGAGTTCGTCACGGATTACTTCGACAAGTCGCTGGGATTCGGCGCGCTGGCGGAGTTCATCCGGGGCTACGTCCGTCCTGAGGGCGGCGCCGAAGGCGAGGTGCTCTATGTGGAAGATAGTCGCGTCGTCGCCCTGGCCACCCGTCGGATGATGGAGAAATATGGCCTCACCGTGCACCACGTCATCAGCGCGGAAGACGCCATCACCCGCCTGACTGAATCGCGCCACAAGGGCGAGGTGGGGGCGGACATCGTGCTGACCGATGTCAGTCTCAAGGGCGAGCTTACCGGCGGCGATCTCGTCGAATGCATCCGTACTGAATTTGGCTATGGCAAGGGCCGCCTGCCCGTTCTGATCATGACCGGCGACGAAAATCCGGCCAACCAGGCAGCGCTGTTGCGCGCCGGGGCCAATGATCTGGTGGAAAAGCCGATTGAAGAAAAACTGCTCATCACCAAGCTCTTGTTCCAGCTTCGCGTCGCGCTGCACCTGCGCGAACACAGGGCCGCATCCGAATGAGTGATCGGGTGAAACTGGAGCCTTCGTGGAAGGCGAGGATCGGCGACTATCTGGATCGCCCCGACATGCGCTCTCTGGGCGATTTCCTTCGTGAGGAAAAGCGTTCGGGCAAAACCATCTTCCCGCCCGGCCCCGACATCTTTGCCGCTTTCGACCGCACGCCCTTCGACAGGGTGCGGGTCGTGATCCTGGGGCAGGATCCCTATCACGGGGCAGGGCAGGCCCACGGCCTGTGCTTTTCAGTGCGCCCCGGCGTGCGGACGCCGCCGTCGCTGGTCAACATCTATAAGGAGATCGACCGCGACCTCGGTTTTCCTCCGCCTCGCCACGGCTGCCTCACTGCCTGGGCCGACCGCGGCGTGCTGCTGCTCAATGCCGTGCTGACGGTGGAAGAGGGCAAAGCCAACGCCCATCAGGGCAAAGGTTGGGAGGGCTTCACCGATGCCGCCATCGAAGCGCTGAATCGGGAGCGCGAGGGCATCGTCTTCATGCTGTGGGGTTCCTACGCACAGAAGAAAGGCCAGCTCATCGACCGCAGGAAGCATTGCGTGCTGACATCGGTCCATCCGTCGCCCCTGTCGGCCCATCGGGGATTCATTGGCTGCGGGCATTTCAGCAAGGCCAACGAATACCTCGTGGCACATGGCGAAGAGCCCATCGACTGGTCGCTGCCTGCCACGATGTGAGTGGGGTTCGCGCGGTCAGCCCGCCGCCCCTTTGAAATCCGGGGCTTAGCCCCCAACTTTGATCCATGAGCAGGCCGACTTCCTGCTCTCTCCTGAATGGCCGTGGGCTCCCTCTGGACACCGGCAGGGTATTTCTGTACCATTGCGTACAGTTAACCGATGAACCTTTATCGGACTTAGCACTCTCACATTGACAGTGCTAACCTGCAGCAGACTTTTCAGGAGGTTCCAAGATGTCCCAAGCCCTCGCCACCCGTAATTTCGGTGTCCCGAGTGTCGTTGGCAGCCTGGATTCCTACATCTCGGCGGTTCACCGCATCCCGGTGCTCAGTCTGGACGAGGAACAGGCGCTGGCGCGTCGTTTCCACGAGAAGACCGATCTCGACGCCGCCAAGCAGCTCGTCATGTCGCACTTGCGCTTTGTCGTCCATGTGGCCCGCGGCTACAACGGCTATGGCCTGCAGCTGTCGGACCTCATCCAGGAAGGCAACATCGGCCTCATGAAGGCGGTGAAGCGCTTCGACCCGGATCAGGGCGTGCGCCTGGTCAGTTTTGCAGTGCACTGGATTCGCGCCGAAATGCACGAGTTCATCCTGCGCAACTGGCGCATCGTCAAGGTTGCAACCACCAAGGCTCAGCGCAAGCTGTTCTTCAACCTGCGCAAGAGCAAGAAGCGCCTGGGCTGGATGAACGCCGAAGAAGTGCGCGTGGTTGCCCAGGATCTGGGTGTTCCCGAAGCCACCGTCCGCGAGATGGAATCGCGCCTGTCCGGTCGCGACATCGGTTTTGAGGCCCCGGCCGACGCTGATGACGACGACAAGCCGGCGCCGGCCGCCTTCCTCGTTGACGAGGGCGCCGACCCGTACGACAACGTGGCTGATGAAGACGCCAGCAACAGCCAGATGGGTGCGCTGTCCTCGGCACTGAGCAACCTGGACGACCGCTCGCGCGACATCATCCAGCGCCGCTGGCTGGCAGAAGACAACAAGGCCACCCTGCAGGATCTGGCCGACGAATATGGCGTCTCCGCTGAGCGTATCCGTCAGATTGAAGCCAATGCCATGAAGAAGATGCGCGTCGCTATTGCGGCTTGATCGGCCTCAAGGCGTAAGATGACAAACGGCCCCCACGCGGGGCCGTTTCGTTTTTCCCTGATCTGATGGGTTGGAGTGCAGATGGCACGGGTGCTGGTCATAGAGGACGACGAGGTCACCGCACGCGAAATCGTGACGGAGCTGGCGTCGCATGGCATGAATGCCGATTGGGTCGCCGACGGCCGCGAAGGCCTGACCCGCGCCCTCAACGATGGCTACGACATCATCACGCTCGACCGTCTGTTGCCGGGCATGGATGGCATCGACGTGGTTGCCGCCTTGCGCGACCGGGGCAACGACACTCCTGTTCTGATGATCAGCGCCCTCAGCGATGTGGACGACCGTGTCCGCGGCCTGCGGGCAGGTGGGGACGATTACCTGACCAAGCCTTTCGCACCGGACGAAATGGCCGCGCGCGCCGAAGTGCTGCTGCGCCGCCGCCAGCCCAATGCCGAGTCCAACCGGCTGCGCGTGGGTGAGCTGGAGCTGGACCTGATGCGTCACGTTGCCAATCGCAACGGTCAGCCGCTGACGCTGCTTCCCACCGAATTCCGGCTGCTCGAATACCTCATGCGCAATGCGGGTCAGGTGCTCACCCGCACGATGATTTTTGAGCAGGTCTGGGGCTTCCACTTCGATCCGGGCACCAACGTGATCGACGTTCACATCGGCCGGCTGCGTCGCAAGATCGACGGGCCGGGGCAATCGCCGCTCATCCGTACCGTGCGCGGCTCGGGGTACTCCCTTGCGCCCGCTGATTGACGTCTGGCGTTCCGCCACCTCGCGACTCATCCTCATTTATGGCGCGCTGTTCGCCATCTGGTCGGTCATCCTGCTCGGCGTTGTGCAGTGGGAGACCTCCCGCTACCTGGTCCGCGTCATCGACCAGATGCTGCTCCAGCGCATTCATTACCTTGAAGTCTCCGATCCACGACGCCTTCAGGCCACGGTGGAAGCGGCAAGCATCATCGACCCGAAGGGCATCATGTGGGTCGGGCTGTTCGACGCGAACGGCAAGCCCCTGGCAGGCAACATCACCCGTTTGCCGCACGAGCTTGTGGAAGACGGCGTGGTGTATCCGTTGCGTGCCAGCCTTGCTGACCCGGATGCCAGGCGGCCAGCGCGCGCACGCGGTGTGGCCGCTCATCTGTCCAATGGCCAGCGCCTGGTGGTGGCCAAGGAAAGCAACACCATCGACGGCGTGGGCACGATCATACGCCGTGGGTTGTTGTGGGGTTTGTCGCTGACGCTGTTGCCCGGTTTGCTCGGCGGCATCCTCATTGCACGCGGGCCCGCACGTCGCATCCGTGAAATTCAGGAGGCCACCGCTCCCATTCGCGAGGGGGACCTCACCAGGCGCCTCCCGGTGAGTCGCCGCGGCGATGAACTGGATCTGCTGGCGGGCATCGTCAATGCCATGCTCGGTGAAATCGAACGACTGCTCGGTGAAGTGAAGGGCGTGTGCGACAACATTGCGCACGATCTGCGCACACCGCTTACGCGCCTGCGCACGCGCCTGTATCGCACGCAACAGCAGATTGGTGATCGTCCCGAGGCAGCGCTGCTGGATGCCTGCGTGGAAGACATCGACACGGTGCTCACCCGCTTCCGTGCGTTGATGCGCGTGTCTGAGCTGGAAGACCGCCAGCGCAGCGCCTGCTTCGCTGATATGGATCTCTCGCAGGTGATTCGCGACGTGCACGAGTTCTACGCGCCACTGGCCGAAGACCGCGGGCTGCACTTTGATCTGGACATCCGCGAGCTTCCGTCGCTGCGTGGTGACTCGCAATTGCTGTTTGAGGCACTGGCGAATCTGGTCGGCAACGCCATCAAATTCACGCCGCGCGGCGGCACCGTGGGGCTGCGCGCTGGCGTGGATGCCACGGGCAATGCACGCATCGACATCTCCGATTCGGGCCCGGGCATTCCCGCCGACGAGCGTGAAGCCGTGCTGCGGCGCTTCTATCGCGGTGACAACACGCGTGCGCAGCCGGGTTCAGGCCTTGGCCTCAGCATCGTCAACGCCATCGTGAAACTGCATGGTTATTCACTGGAAATTGGCGGTGACGATCATGGCGCGCAGTTCACGGTCATCTGCTATCCGAAGGCCGCCTGATTGCCGTATTCGCGGTGACGTGAGCCTTTTTAAAACCAGCATGAATTATTCTTCACTACGCTGAACAGGTATTCAGGGGCAAAATTTGCGCGTCGCACCATCGCGCACGGAACCCGTCCTCATGCTTGGCATTGTCCGGATCGCTCTCACGCGACCGTATACATTCGTCGTCCTCGCCCTGCTGATCCTGATCGTAGGCCCGCTCTCGGCATTTCGCACTCCGACCGACATTTTCCCGGACATCAAGATTCCGGTGATTGCGGTGGTCTGGCAGTACACGGGCCTTCCTCCCGACCAGATGGCCGGACGCGTGTCCTCGCCGTTCCAGCGCGTGCTGACCACGACGGTGAACGACGTGGAGCACATCGAAGCGCAGTCCATCGCAGGCTTCGGTGTCATCAAGATTTTCTTCCAGCCCACTGTCGATATCCGCACGGCGAATGCACAGGTCACCGCCGTCGCGCAGACCCTGCTCAAGCAGTTGCCGCCGGGCACGACGCCGCCGCTGATCCTCAACTACAACGCGTCCACGGTGCCGATCATCCAGCTGGCGTTGTCCGGTAAAGGTCTCACCGAGCAAAACCTCGGCGATCTTGGCCTGAATGCCGTGCGTCCGAACCTGACCTCCGTGGCGGGTGCCTCGATACCGCTGCCGTTTGGTGGCAAGACGCGTCAGGTGCAGATCGACATTGATCCGGCCGCCTTGCAGGCGCGCGGATTATCGGCGCAGGACGTGGCCAATGCACTGGCGTCGCAGAACCTCATCACGCCTGTCGGTACGCAGAAGATCGGATCGATTGAGTACACGCTTCAGTTGAATAACGCACCGTCGGACATTCAGGAGCTGGGCAATCTGCCGGTGAAGAGCGTGCGCGGTGCGATGGTCTATGTGCGCGACGTGGCCAACGTGCGCGACGGCAATCCTCCGCAGACCAACATCGTGCACGTGGACGGCAACCGTTCGGTGCTGATGACCGTGCTGAAGAATGGTTCCGCATCCACACTGGCCATCATCTCCGGCATCAAGGAGCGCGTGGCGGCGATGAAAGACTCGCTGCCCGACACGCTGCAGATCGCGCCCATCGGTGACCAGTCGCTGTTCGTCAGCGCGGCAATCACGGGCGTAGCGCGCGAGGGCATCATTGCTGCCGCGCTTACCAGTCTGATGATCCTGCTGTTCCTTGGCAGCTGGCGCTCCACCGTCATCATCGCGACGTCAATTCCGCTTGCCATTCTCGGCTCCATCGCGGCCCTGTCTGCCGTGGGTGAAACGCTCAACATCATGACGCTGGGTGGTCTTGCGCTGGCCGTGGGCATCCTCGTGGACGATGCCACGGTCACCATCGAGAACATCAACTGGCATCTCGAGAACGGCAAGGATGTGGAGACGGCGATTCTCGATGGCGCAGCGCAGATCGTGACGCCTGCCTTCGTGTCGCTGCTGTGCATCTGCATCGTGTTCGTGCCGATGTTCTTCCTTGATGGTGTGGCGCGCTTCCTCTTCGTGCCGATGGCCGAGGCGGTGATGTTCGCGATGATCGCGTCGTTCATCCTGTCTCGCACGCTTGTGCCGACCATGGCGAAGTATCTTCTTCATCCGCACGAACCGCACACCGATGAACACGGAACCGGCGTCGGCAAACCGCGCTCGCGCAATCCGCTGGTACGTTTCCAGCAGGCTTTCGAGCGTGGATTCGAGCGCGTGCGTGCGACCTACAACGATCTGCTGATCATGGCGCTGGAACACCGTCGCGTGTTCGTCATCGGTTTCATGAGCTTCGTGATTCTTTCCTTTGCCCTGCTGCCGATGCTCGGGCGCAACTTCTTCCCCTCGGTTGACTCGGGCCAGATCCTGATGCACGTCCGTGCGCCAGTCGGCACCCGCGTGGAAGAAAGCGCACGCATTTTTGCGCAGGTTCAGGAGTCGATCCGCCGCGTCATTCCCGCAGACGAACTGGGCACCGTGGTCGACAACATCGGTCTGTCTGCCAGCGGCATCAACACGGCGTACAACAACACCGGCACCATCGGTGCGCAGGACGGCGACATCCAGGTGTCGTTGAAGGAAGGCCACGCGCCGACGGCTGACTACGTGCGCACGTTGCGCGAAAAACTGCCGCGCGAATTCCCGGGTACGACGTTCTCGTTCCCGCCAGCCGACATCATCAGCCAGATCCTGAACTTCGGTTCGCCCGCGCCTATCGACCTGCAGATTCGTGGCTCGAACCTGCCTGCCAACTTTGCCTACGCGAACCGTCTGCTTCGGGAAATCCGTCGCATCCCCGGTGTGGCCGATGCGCGCATCCAGCAGTCGCAGGCCAATCCTGGCTTCAACGTGGACGTGGATCGCTCGCGTGCCCAGCAGGTCGGGATCACCGAACGTGACGTCACCAATAGCCTGGGTGTGAACCTGGCCGGCTCCAGTCAGGTGGCTCCAACCTTCTGGCTGAATCCGCTGAACAACATCTCCTACCCGATCGTGATGCAGACGCCGCAGTACGCGCTGGACTCGCTGCCGGCGCTGGAGAACCTGCCGATCAGCTCGACCTCCGGCGGCACCACCCAGGTGCTGGGTGGTCTGGCAACCATCACGCGCCAGATGAGCAATGCCGTTGTCAGCCAGTACAACATCCAGCCGATGGTCGAAATCTTTGCCTCGACGCAGGATCGCGATCTGGGTGCGGTAGCGGCGGATATCCAGAAGGTCGTGGATGCCAACAGACAGTTCCTGCCGAAAGCCTCGACCACTGCGTTGCTGGGTCAGGTGCAGACGATGAACAAGGCATTTTCCGGCCTGATCTTCGGCCTGCTCGGCGCCATCGTGCTCATCTACCTGCTGATCGTCGTCAACTTCCAGTCGTGGAGCGATCCATTCGTGATCGTGACCGCGCTGCCGGCCGCCGTTGCAGGCATCGTGTGGATGCTGTTTGCCACGCATACCACGCTGTCGGTGCCCGCACTGACCGGCGCCATCATGTGCATGGGCGTGGCCACCGCCAACTCGATTCTGGTCGTGAGCTTCTGCCGCGAAAAGCTTGCCGAGCATGGTGACGCCACGCGCGCTGCCATCGAAGCCGGTTTCGTGCGCTTCCGCCCGGTGCTGATGACCGCGCTTGCCATGATTATCGGCATGGCGCCCATGGCGCTGGGGTTGGGCGAAGGTGGTGAGCAGAATGCGCCGCTCGGCCGTGCCGTCGTGGGTGGCCTTATCTTCGCCACCGTCGCCACGCTCATGTTTGTTCCCGTCGTTTTCAGCATCATCCACGCGCGGCATGGCCGCGCTTCATCACCGGCGCCCGCTTCCGGAGAGCCCGTCCATGTCGTCTGATTCGTTCCAATCCCCGTCCCCGACCCCGCGCCGCCGCTTGCGCGTGGCGGGCATCATCGCTGCCATCGTCATCCTGGCCATCGTGGTGGCAGGTGTGGCCACGCGCGCCAACGATGCCCGCACCATCAGCAAGTGGACCGACGAGCAGGCCACGCCCACGGTCGCCGTGGTGGAGCCTGAAAGTGGTGACAAGGGCCATGACCTCCAGCTACCCGGTCGTCTGGAGGCCTATGCCCGTGCACCGATCTATGCGCGTGTGAGTGGTTATCTGAAGTCCTGGAGTGCCGACATCGGTGCGAAGGTGAAGGCTGGCCAGTTGCTCGCGGAAATTGAAACGCCGGACCTCGATCAGCAACTCCTTCAGGCACGCGCTGATCTGGCCAGTGCCCAGGCGAACGCTGCGCTGGCAGGCACCACGGCGAAGCGCTGGGAAGGGATGCGTGACTCCGACTCCGTATCCAAACAGGAAGTGGATGAGAAGACCGGCGACTTCACGGCCAAGCAGGCGCTCGCGCGTTCGGCGCAGGCCAATGTGGATCGCATCATGGCGCTGAAGAGTTTCACGCGAATCGTTGCGCCGTTCGATGGCGTGGTGACGGCGCGCGAGACCGACGTCGGCGCGCTCATCAATGCTGGCGGCGGTGGCCAGGAGCTGTTCGTGGTATCGGACACGCATACGCTGCGCATGTACGTGAACGTGCCGCAGAACTACGCGCCGTCCATTCGCGAAGGCGCCAGCGCCACGCTGAGCGTGCCGGAATATCCGGGCCAGACGTTCACCGGCAAGGTCGAGGCATCGGCAAACGCCATCAATGCGGCGACGGGCACGACGCTGGTGCAGGTCGCTGTGGATAACCGCGATGGCAAGCTGCTTCCGGGCAGCTACGCCAGCGTCAAGTTCGATCTTCCCTCCGACGCGGGTTCGTTGCGCGTGCCGGCCAGCGCGCTGGTGTTCGACGACAAGGGTCTGCGTGTTGCCGTGGTGGACGCGCAGAACAAGGTTGCGTTCAAGCAGGTGACCATCACGCGCGACTATGGCAAGAGCGTGCAACTCGGTTCGGGCATCGCGGCCGGCGACCGCGTGATCGAAAGCCCGCCCGATGGTCTGGCGGATGGTGACACGGTACGGATTGCGGCTCCGGACAAAGCGAAGGCAACCCATGCGAAAGCTTGAACTCGTGGCGGTGCTGGCGATTGGCCTGTCCGGCTGCTCGCTTGCACCCACCTATAAAGCGCCGGAGGTACCGGCTGCCCCCGAATATGCGGGTGCCCAGACGCCGTGGACAGATGCCCGGCCTGCCGATCATCTGGATCGCGACGGCTGGTGGAAGCTCTACGGTGATGGACGTCTGAATGAGCTTCAGGCGCAGCTTGTGGCGAACAACGCCGACCTCGCTGCTGCGTTCGCGCACTATCGCCAGGCGGAAGCATTCACCTCGCAGGTGCGTGCCGGGCTGTTCCCGCAGGTAAGCCTCAATGGCAACGGACAGCGTGATCGCCAGTCCGATACCAAGCCGCTTCGTGGCACATCGCCTGCGATGTACGACTCGTACACCCTTGGTGGCGAAGTTGATTACGAGGTGGATCTGTGGGGCCGCGTGCGTGACACCGTGGCAGCAGGCACGGCCGAACAGGTGGCTTCGGCGGCCGACCTGGCTTCGGCACGGCTGAGCCTTCAGGCGCAGCTTGCTGACAACTATCTCGCGCTCAATGGTCTGGACCGGCAGGTGAAACTGTTGCAGGAGAGCATCAACGCCTTCGAGAAGGCGTTGCAGCTCACCCAGACGCGGCACACGGGTGGCATTGCGTCCGGCCTGGATGTTGCGCGTGCACAGACCCAGGTGTCGTCGGCACGCTCGCAGTTGCAGCAGGCACAGGCGCAACGCGCACTGGTTGAACATGCCATTGCGGTGCTGGTGGGCGCGTCGCCATCGTCGTTCCATGTGCCGGTGCAGACAGACATCGTCGCGGTACCGACCATTCCGCTGGATGTACCGTCAACCTTGCTTCAGCGCCGTCCGGATATCGCGGCCGCCGAGCGGCGCACGGCGGAGGCCAACGCGCGCGTGGGTGTGGCGCGTGCGGCGTTCTTCCCGCAGGTGACGCTGACCGCGCAGGGCGGATATCAGAGCAGCGCCTGGGGCGGCATCATCGACGCACCCAATCGCTTCTGGGCCATCGGCCCCAGTCTGCTGTTGAACGTGTTCGATGGCGGTCGTCGCAAGGCGGGCGTGGAAGCCGCGAAGGCGGCTACGGATGAGGCGGGCGCGAAGTATCGCGGCGTGGTGCTTTCCGCATTCCAGCAGGTGGAAGACAACCTCACGCTTATCAGGGATCTGGGTTCGGCACTCACCGATCAGAAGGCGGCAGCGGACGCGGCGCAGCGTTCGGTGGATCTGTCGATGGATCGTTATCGTGCGGGTGCGATTGGCTATCTGGATGTAGTGCAGGCACAGACGGCGTCGCTGGATGCACAGCGCAGTGTGCTTGATTTGCAGACCCGCCAGCTTCGGGCGAGTGTGCAGCTGATCCGTGCACTGGGTGGTGGCTGGTCCGCGACGGGCGCCTGAATCCTTGCGTGGGCGTTGAAAAAGAAGGCCGCGTGAGCGGCCTTCTTTTATCAGCATTTGCAGCAGATCAGAGCTTCGCGCCCAGCAGCGCTTCCAGCTTGCGCTGGTCAACCGCGAACTTGCGAATGCCGTCAGCCAGCTTGTCGGTGGCCATCGCGTTCTCGTTATGGCCCCAGCGGAACTTGGCTTCCGACAGGCGCTCACCCGGCTCTTCCTTCTTGCCGCCGTCTTTCAGCGCAACCGGCAGATCGTTGGTGTTCGCTTCCAGCTCGCCCAGCAGTTCCGGGCTGATGGTCAGGCGGTCGCAGCCGGCAAGGGCCTGAATCTGGCCGATGTTGCGGAAGCTCGCACCCATCACCACGGTCTCGTAGCCGTGCAGCTTGTAGTAGTCGTAAATCTTGCGCACCGACTGCACGCCCGGATCTTCTTCCGGTGCATAGATCTTCTTGTCGGTGTTGGCGACGTACCAGTCGAAGATGCGGCCGACGAACGGCGAGATCAGAAACACGCCCGCTTCGGCACAGGCCACCGCCTGTTCAAAGCTGAAGAGCAGCGTGCAATTGCACTTGATGCCCTTCTTTTCCAGCTTCTCGGCGGCACGGATGCCTTCCCACGTGGAAGCGGTCTTGATGAGGATGCGGTCTTTCGAGATGCCGGCATCGGCGTACATGCCGATCAGGCGCTCGGCCTTGGTGACTGTGGCATCGGTATCGAAGGACAGGCGGGCGTCCACTTCGGTCGACACACGGCCGGGCACCACGTCCAGAATCTTCCTGCCCACCAGCACCGACAATTTGTCGCCTGCGTCCACCAGCTGCTGTGCGCGGTCGTTGCCCTGGGATTTGGCCCATGCAATGGCTTCGTCCAGCAGCGGCGCATACGCCGGGATGCTGGCTGCCTTCAGCAGCAGCGACGGGTTGGTGGTCGCATCGACGGGCTTGTACTTCGCGATGGCTTCGATATCGCCGGTGTCGGCGACGACGGTGGTGATCTTGCGCAGTTGTTCGAGCTGGTTCGTCACGAGAGCGGTTCCTGTGCCGGTAAGACCCCCATTGTCGCGCCGATCGGCGGTCGGGGGTAAGCACCCATAGGTTGGGGGTAGAGCATGTCCAGACAATGTCGAGACACGGTTATTTCATCGTGGTGGGTCGTCACGACTGATGGCTCCCTGCACGATGCGCGCATGGCGCTGATAGGTCCAGTAGGACGATGCCCAATCCATCAGCACGACCAGCCGGTTGCGGAAGCCGATCAGGAAGTACACGTGGGCAATCAGCCAGACCCACCAGGCCACGATGCCGGAAAGCTTCACTTTGCCAAACTGCGCCACGGCGGCCATGCGGCCGATGGTGGCCAGCGAGCCATCGTCCTTGTAGCGGAATGGGGCGCGCGGCAACTTGCCCTGCACGCGGTCAGCGATGACTTCGCCAGCATAGGCGCCCATTTGCTTGGCTGCGGGGGCAACGCCTGGCACGGGCTTGCCGTCAGTCGATACGCTGGCAAGGTCGCCAATCACGAATACGTGGGGGTCATCGGGAATGGTGAGATCGGGGTTCACCTGCACACGGCCGGCGCGGTCCAGCGGTACGCCGAGCAGCGCGCCCAGCGGTGAGGCGGCTACGCCCGCAGCCCACAGCACGGTGCGCGCGACCAGGCGTTCCTCACCCAGTTCCACACCGTGCGCATCAATGGACGTGACGGCCTGACCCGTACGCACCTGCACTCCCAGCTTTGCCAGTTGCTTGCGGGCTTTCTCGGAGAGGTCCTGATCGAACGCCGGCAATACCCGCGGCCCTGCTTCCACGAGCAGAATGTTGGCGTTGCGCGGCTCGCTGTTGCGGAATTCGCGGGGAAGCGTGTGCCGGGCGATTTCGGCGAGCGTGCCGGACAGTTCCACCCCGGTCGCGCCGCCGCCCACGATCACGAAGTTCAGCCATGCCTGGCGCTTCACCGGATCGGTTTCGCGCTCGGCATTCTCGAAGGCAAGGAGGATGCGCCGACGAATGTGGAAGGCGTCTTCCAGTGTCTTCAGGCCGGGAGCGTACTTTTCCCACTCATCGTGCCCGAAGTACGCGTGGCCGGCGCCCGTGGCCACGATCAGCGTGTCGTACTCGCGTTCGCCGTGGGCGAAGCGCACCACGCGCCGGGTGCGGTCGATTTCCAGGGCCTCGTCCATGTAGACGAAGGCATTGGCTTGCTCACGAAGGATGAAGCGCAGTGGCGCCGCAATCGACGGGGCCGACAGACCTGCCGTGGCCACCTGATAAAGCAGCGGCTGAAAGAGGTGGTGGTTGCGGCGGTCCACCAGCGTGACATCGACCGGGGCGCGGGCCAGTGCACGGGCGGCGGACAGGCCACCGAACCCGCCGCCAATAATTAGGACACGGTGTCTGGGCGCTCGCGTTGCATCGTCGTTCTGCATGGAAGCTCCGGCCGTTGGAGGGATTCAATAGAGGTCGATGGGGTCCACGTCGAGCGACCACCTTACCTTGCGCGCTGTAGGCAGCGCGTTTAGTGCGGTCTGCCAGGGGCGCAGGAACGCGTGCAGGCGCGCCCGCGTGGTCGCCTCGATCAGCAGCTGGGCGCGGTGGCGTCCGGCCCTGAGCGGCATGGGAGCGGGCATGGGGCCCGCCACGCGCAGGTCGCCCGGATCGCCCGTGGCCTCGTGCGCCTGCGCCATGAAGGCGTCCACCTCGCGGCGGTCATGGGCATCCGCGCGCAGCAGCACCTGATGAGCGAACGGCGGCAGTTCAATCATCTTGCGCTCGGCCAGCAGCGACCTTGCCACGGCGCCATACCCGGACTTCAGCAGCGTGTGCAGCAGCGGGTGATCCGGGTGGTGGGTTTGCAGCAGCACGCTGCCGGGCTTGCGGGCCCGGCCGGCCCGGCCGGCGACCTGCACCACCAACTGGGCCAGGCGTTCGCTGGCCCGGAAATCAATGCTGTGCAGTCCTTCGTCCACGCCGACGATGGCTACCAGGGTGAGATTGGGCAGGTCGTGGCCTTTGGCCAGCATCTGCGTGCCCACAAGGATGGCGGGCTTGTCCTCGCGCAAACTGGCCAGCAGCTGATCGAACGCATCGCGGCGCTGCGTGGTCTCCCGGTCCACCCGGATGACGGGCGTATCCGGGAATCGTGCGATCAGCGCTTCTTCCAGCCGCTCGGTGCCCTGGCCCTGGGGGCTGATGTTGGCGGACTTGCACTGCGGGCAGGCCTCGGGAACCGACGCGGTGTATTCGCAGTGGTGGCAAATGAGCCGGCGGCGCCCGGCATGCAGCGTCAGCGGCTTGTCGCAGCGCGGGCAGTCGGCGTGCCAGCCGCAGTCGTAGCAAAGCAGTACCGGCGCGTAGCCACGGCGATTGCGGAACACCAGTGCCTGCTCGCCGCGCCCGATGCATTCGGTGACGGCCGCCAGCAGCGTGGGCGACAGGCCGTGATCCAGTCGCTGCGCGCGCATGTCCACGATACGCACCTGCGTGGGCTGGGAGGCGCCCGGGCGTCCCTTCAGGGAAACCCGTTCGTAGCGTCCGGAATCCACGTTGGCGAGTGATTCCAGCGACGGCGTGGCCGAGCCGAGCACAACGGGTACGCCGTGCGCCCGGGCACGAACGAGGGCGAGATCGCGCGCGTGGTAGCGGAACCCTTCCTGCTGTTTGTAAGAAGGGTCGTGCTCTTCATCCACGATGATGAGGCCGGCCTTCGGCAGCGGCGTGAATACCGCCGACCGCGTGCCGAGCACGACCCGCGCCGTGCCATTGCGGGCTCTCAGCCATGCGCGGGCACGGTCGCCTTCTGCAAGGTTGGAGTGCAACACCTCGATGGCGACGCCAAGGCGTTCGCGCAGTCGGCGCACCGTCTGCGGTGCCAGGCCGATTTCCGGCACGAGCAGAAGGGTCTGTCGTCCCTGCGCCAGTGCCTGTTCGATCAGCGCGAGGTAAACCTCGGTCTTGCCGCTGCCAGTCACCCCGTCCAGCAGGAAGGGCTGGAACCGGCCGAGGGCCGCGGCCACGGTGTCCACGGCCAACTGCTGTTCGTCACTGAGGGCGGGGCCTGGCGCGGGGGAGGGCGGAAGGGCCACTTCTTCCAGATCCATCTTCTCTACCAGGCCGCCTTCGGCCAGTCGACGGGCGGCGGCGCGCCAGCCGGGGAGTGTGTCGTGCAGTTCGTCGGCGGCCCGTGGGCCGTCTGCGAGCGCGGCCAGTAGCGCAGCGCTTCCTGCCTTGCGGCTGCGGGCGTCGTGGGCGCTGCGCCCTGCAAGAGTCATCGCCCAGACTTCCCGGCCTGTCGCAGGAAGCTGGCGCGGTTCACGCAGGGCCAGCGGCAGCGCATTGGAAAACGCCTCGCCCGGTGCTCCGGCCCAATACTCAGCCGCCCAACTGAGGGTGGTGAGCAATTCGGCATCCAGCAAGGGTGCGTCATCCAGCACTTCCAGGGCGCGCTTCAGGCGCCCTTTGCCGACCGCCGTTTCGGCGGCCGGGTCGATCACGATGCCGACCATTTCTCCCCGGCCAAAGGGCACACGCACACGCGACCCAGCCGCTGCGACGCCCACCTCAGGGGGCAGGTAGTCGAACAGGGTGAGCAGGGGTACGGGAAGGGCTACACGAAGGACGGCGGACATGGCCTGCAAGTGTACCTGTGGTCACCTGTCGGGCTGGTCAATCTTTGACCAATCCTTTGCGGGCACGATCATGGGGTTGCCGTGGGATGACGCGGCGTTCCGCAGGAGTCGGAGGTAAGTGCCCGCCCGTATGGAGGTTTAAGAGTTATCCACAAGTCCTGTGGATAAGTCTGTGGATGAGCATCGTATGGGGGCCATCCAAGGCGCATGGTTAGGCCCTTCGAGTCAGCTTGGGTACATTTTAACCAGACTGAAATATAATCTGAAATCAATGACTTAAAAAATTGCCGGGATCGCCTGAGATCCGATGTTGCCGAGATATTGACATCTTCGAAGACACCACGCTGCCTGTGCACAACCTCGTTTCGCTAGGAAAAAATCCTATCCGTCAATGGGCAAGTGAGATGACCACGGCGATGCAGAGGGCGGCCATAAGCAACCAGAAATAAATACTGCCCACCAGCCAGAATTTGATCACCGTCATGGGCCATCCCTGCCGGTAAATCCGCTTCTGCATGATCAGCAGATAGATGGGTATCCACAGGAACATCACGAGCTGGATCAGCCCCAGGGCCGAGGCCAGAGGGGCAACATGGGGTTTCGCCCAGCCGGCGAGCATCCCCAGCACCGACAGCAGCAACAGGGACAGGAACATGAACGCATGGCTGTGCAGGCAGGCGATGAAATGCTCCATGTAGAGCCGCCGCCTGAAGACGTAGAACAGCTTCAGGATCAGGGCGAAAATCGGCAGCAGCACGAACATCACCTGGGGCAGGACGCCAAACACGCCATCCAGAATCCGTCGGGCTGCCTCTTTCTGCTTCGGCCCGCCGTTCTTCACCAGGATGATGTTGGCCTTCATGTGCGCCATGCCCTCGCTCAACCGCTCGTTGACGGCGTCAGGCAGCCAGCTGACGTGCACAGTTACCGGAAACGTCGACATGTCACTGTCGTGGCCGTTGCCGGGCAGGGCGTCGGGCGGTGGAAGCGCCTCGGCCTTCATGGCGATCAGGCGCTCGTTGGCCGATTTCCACAGCATCGTCTGCCCGGCCTCCATGCCCATCCGGGCGATGGTCGGCAGCTCTTCATTGTCCGCCGCGTTGCGCATTTCTTCCGAACGCGCCGCGTAGATGCTGCGCACTTCCTCGGGCGTTGTTGCCGCGGCAAACGCGGCGGCGGCGTCTTTGGGCCGGGTGGCGGAGTCGCCGGTGCTCTCGGCGGAGGGGGCGTTACGCTCGTGTACGGCAACATCCTTGCTCACATTCATCGCCATGTGGCTGAAGAAGAACGCGAGCAGACAGAACACGAACATCAGGCGGAACGGCGCGATGTAGCGCACGCGGCGGCCTGCAAAGTATTCGAGGGTCAGGAAGCCCGGACGGAAGTACAGGGCAGGCAGCGTGTGGATCACGCGCTCGTCCAGATGGAACAGCAGGTCGCCCACGTCTTCCATCATGTGCGAGACAGGACGCAGCACGCTTTTCACTGACTGGCCGCAGTGAAAACAATATTCCCCCTGGAGCTCCGTGGCACAGTTGGCGCACAGCAGCGCCGGTGACGGCTTCAGCTCGTTCATTTGCTACGTGTCCCCCGACATGAGTGGGAATGATGGCATGGCGCGGACACAGGCGGGAGGTACACTAGCGTGCCGACCCTCTGAGCCAGTCCATGTCCATCGACCGTGCCCGCGCCAGGCGCGACATTGGCGCCACCCTCCGGCTGGCATTGCCGATGGTGATTGCCCAGTTGAGCGCGATCGGCACCAACGTGGTGGACGCGGTACTTGCCGGCCACTTGAACGCACACACCCAGGCGGCCGTCGTCACCGGCGCCAGCATCTGGGCGCTGGCCATCGTGGCCGGCATCGGCACCATGATGTCTGTGCCACCGACAGTCGCTCAGCTCGATGGCGCAGGTCGTCGTGGCGAAGTGGGTGCCGTGTTCCATCAGGCGTTGTGGATTGCCTGGGGTCTTGGCGTGCTGCTCTGGTTTGGCGTGCGCCATGCGGCGCCACTGATGAGCGCGTTCGGCGTGGTGCCTTCGCTGCGTCCGGACGTAACCGGCTTCCTGCATGCCATCAGTTGGGCTGCGCCCGCGCTCACCACGTATTTCGCGTTGCGCGGCCTGTCCGAGGGTCTGTCGATGCCGCGCCCTTCGATGTATTTCAGCTTCGGCGGCCTCATGGTGCTGGCGCCACTGGGCTACGTGCTGATGTACGGAAAGCTGGGCTTTCCTCCGATGGGTGCACGTGGCAGCGGCATAGCCACGGCCATTGTGCTGTGGCTGGAGATGATCGGCTTTGGCATCTACGTGCTGAAGCACCGGAACTACCGCGATCTGAATCTGCGCCAGCGTTTCGTTGGCCCGCGGCGCGAACCGATCGGCAAGCTGCTGCACATCGGCGTGCCCATGGCGGTGACGCTGCTGATGGAGGGTGGCCTGTTTGTCGCCGTGGCCCTGTTGATCGGACGCCTCGGTGAAACGGTCACGGCCAGTCACCACGTGGCTCTGAACGTGGCCTCGGTCGCCTTCATGATTCCACTGGGCCTGTCCATGGCGATCACGGTTCGCGTGGGCAATGCCGCCGGTCGCGGCGATGCGCTGGGAGTTCGCTATGCGGGATTCTGCGGCATCGCGTTGATCCTGGTGACCCAGCTGGTGTCGTCCGGCGTGATGCTGGCCATCCCCGGACACATCGCGCGGTTGTACACCGGTGACCCGGCCGTTATCGCCATGGCATCGCAATTGTTGATCCTGGCGGGCTTCTTCCAGTTCTCAGACGGCATCCAGGTGGCGTCGAACGGTGCGCTGCGTGGCCTGAAAGACACCCGCGTGCCGATGGTCATCACCATGTTCGCTTACTGGGTGGTGGGCATGCCCGTCGGCTGGTGGCTGGCCTTCGTGCATGACATGGGCGCGCGCGGCATGTGGATCGGCCTGATTGCCGGTCTGTCGATGGCGGCCGTGCTGCTTTTCGCAAGATTCTGCCGGATCAGCGCCACCGAACGCTGGCGGCAGAATGTGGACTCATCCGCGCCTGTGTCCTTCCACACGTGATGCTGACCTCCTGACACGTTACGCTGCACACAACTTCACGAGGAACGCCCCATGACGGATCGCCACGATGCCCTCCCGCCGCCCTTGCCGCGCGCTGCACCACCGCCGCGTCGCCGCGGGTTTTTCGGGGTGCTGGCCGGTATTGGCCGCGGCATCAATGTGGTGCGGCTCATCGTTATCAACGTCATCTTCTTCGGCCTGCTGCTGATTTTTGCCATCGGCATCTGGGCGGGTGGCAAGGCCACCAGTATCGAAGACAAAACGGTGCTCGTGCTGGCGCCCGAAGGGCAGCTGGTCGAGCAGTACAGCATCGACGCATTGTCCCGCGCGATGAGCCGCCTTTCCGGTGAGCAGCCCAAGCAGACGCAGGTGCGCGACCTTGTGGGCGCCATCGACGCTGCCGCGAAAGACAATCGCATCAGTCGCATTCTGCTGAAGCCTGACCAGCTGGAGGCAGGCGGTTTCGCCGGCCTGCGCGAAGTGGGCGAGGCGCTTGATCGCTTCCGCAAGAGTGGCAAGAAGGTGCTGGTGTGGGGCGTGAATCTGGACCAGGGCCAGTATTACCTCGCCTCGCACGCCGACAAGATTCTCATCGACCCGCAGGGCGGCGTGCTTCCCACCGGTCTGGCCAATTACCGCCTGTTCTACAAGGATCTGCTCGACCGTCTGGGCGTGCAGGTGCACCTGTTCCGCGTGGGGCAGTTCAAATCGGCCGCCGAGCCCTTCATCCTCGACCACGCATCGGACGAATCGAAGCAGGCGGATGCCTTCTGGCTGGGCGGCCTGTGGACCACGTGGATCGACGAAGTGGCCAGGCGCCGCAACATCGACCCGGCGGTGCTGCGCGCCGACGTGGATCAGTTGCCTGACCGCATCAGGTCGACCAACGGCGACCTCGCGCAGCTGGCCATGGACGAGCACCTGGTCGATGGCATCGCCACCGAGCAGCAGCTCGTCGACATGCTGCGCAAGGACGGCGTGCCTGCCGGGCGCCGCGATCAGCCTTTCCGTGCCGTGGGACTGACGGGTTACCTGGCCGACCGCAATGTGGGCGCCGATCCGCTGTCGACCACGCCAGGTGTGGCCATTGTGGTTGCCGAAGGCGAAATCGTCGGCGGCAAGCAGGGCCCGGGCAAGATCGGCGGTGAGTCCATCGCGCTGCTGATCCGCCAGGCGCGCAACGACAAGAAAACCAGCGCTCTCGTGCTTCGCGTGAATTCACCGGGCGGCGAAGTGTATGCCGCCGAACAGATCCGTCGCGAAGTGGAGCTGACCCGCGAGGCCGGCATTCCCGTGGTGGTGTCGATGGGTGACACCGCGGCGAGCGGTGGCTACTGGATCTCGATGAATGCCGATCGCATCTACGCCGAACCGAACACGATCACCGGTTCCATCGGCATCTTCGGCATGTTCTTCACCGTGCCTGACACCTTGCAGAAGGTGGGCGTGAAATCCGATGGCGTGGGCACCGGCCCGCTGGCTGGCGCATTCGACATCACCCGCCCGCTGGACCCGAAAGTCGGCGTGCTGATCCAGAGCATCATCGACAAGGGTTATCGCGACTTCGTCGGCAACGTGGCGAAGGCGCGCAACAAGGACTTCGCCGCCATTGATGCGATTGCGCAGGGTCGCGTGTGGACCGGGCAGCAGGCGCTGGATCGCGGCCTGGTGGATCAGCTAGGCAACCTGACCGACGCAGTCAACGATGCGGCGTCGCGGGCAAAGCTCGGCAAGGACTTTACCGTTCGCTACGTCGAACCGCCGATGGGCGCGTTCGAGCGCCTGGTGGCCAGCGTGGGCAGCAGCTCGTCGGCACAGATTGCGCTGGCCTATGGCGTGCGTCTGCCGTCGTGGGTTGCCCGTCTGCCGCAGATGGCGCCCGAGCTTGAACTGTTCCGTGAAGCGGTTCCGGGCAAGCCCAACGTCTACGTTTACTGCTTCTGCTCGCCGCGCTAAGTACCTCCAGGCACCCATCGGCAACGATGGGTGCCTACTGAGTCTGCTGTTCGACCGCGTCACGCTGGCGCTTCGCCTGTTCGTCGACGGTCTTCTGCACATCCTGTGCGCGCTTCTTGTCTGCTTCCAGTGCATCCCACGGTGTGGCAACGCGCGGCACGGAGGCGGCGGCCACCGGCGCGGGGGCCTGTGGCTCGGGTGGCTTGGAGCAGCCTGCGCACGCAAGCGTGAGCACGGCGATGCCAATAGACATGCGGATCATGGCGCAGCCCTCCCTTCCATTCGTCCGCAGTCTAGCGTAGCCGCGCCGCATAGAATGCGTCGTCGGTATCAACGGCGATATCCCAGTCGAACAAGGTCGAAAGGCGTTCGTCGCGAAGCAGGCGCACTTTGGGGCCCTGATCGAAAAGCGAGCCGTTGCGCAGCATCACCACGTGGTCGATCTCCGGCACGATTTCCTCGATGTGATGGGTCACCAGGATCAGCGTGGTGCCTTGGTGGGCGAGTGCGCGCAGATGGTCGAGGAACCGCCGCCGGGTTCCCGGATCCAGTCCTGCGCAGGGCTCGTCCAGCAGCAATGCGCGGGGACGGTGTACCAGCGCACGCGCGATGAGCACGCGCCGTGCTTCGCCCGTGGACAGCGTGGCCACTTCGCGATCAGCAAGCCCCGCCGCGTCCACACGTTCCAGCGCAAGCATCGCTTCGCGCCGCATGTCATCGGTTACCTCGTGATCCAGCCCGAGCGTCAGCGATGCAAAAAAGCCGGAGAGCACCGCGTCGCGTGCATTCTGCTGCATGCCTTCGAACTCGCGCCGGAGGTCCGATGACACCACGCCCAGCAGGCTGCGCAGTTCCAGCACGTTCCAGCGGTCACGACCAAAGACGCGCACCACTGGCGTGCCATCATCGTGAACCAGCGGGTAGATGCGTCGTTCGATCAGCTTCACCAGGGTGGATTTTCCCGACCCGTTGGGACCGAGGATCGCCGTGTGCTGGCCGGCTTCGATGCGCAGCGAAAGGTTGTCGAGTAAGGCGTGGCGGTCGCGCACGACGGTGGCGCGGTCGATGTCCAGCAAGGGTTCGGCGGCTTCCAAAACACGTCTCCGGCAATGGCATGGCGTCAGGCATCTTCGCACGTTGTACGATGCGTGCATCACGACGGAGACTCACCATGCATCCACGAATCGCCAGCTGGCGACTGGACGGCCGGACGGCCATGGTTACCGGTGCGAGCAAGGGCATCGGCTATGCCTGCGCGCGCGAACTGGCTGCGCTGGGCGCGGACATTCTGCTGGTGGCGCGCGATGAGCTTGCGCTGGAACAGGTGCGCAGCGATCTTCAGGACGAATGCCCTGACGTCAGCGTACTGGCTTTCGCAGCAGACCTCGCCGACCAGGAAGACCGCCTTGCGGTGTTCGACTGGGTGGCCGACCTGGATACCAATCTGTCGCTGCTCGTCAACAACGTGGGTGGCAACGTGCCGCGCGCCACGCTCGACTACGCGGAAGACGACTATCGGCGGCTGTTCGAACTGAACGTGTTTTCCGCCTTTGAAATGTGCCGCCTGGGTTACCCGCACCTGGTGCAGCACGCTCATGCTGCCATCGTGAACGTTGGCTCGGTATCGGGCATCACGCACGTGCGCACCGGTTCGCCATACGGCATGACCAAGGCAGCGCTACATCAGCTCACCCGCAACCTCGCCTGTGAATGGGCTAAAGATGGCATCCGCGTCAACGCCGTAGCACCCTGGTATATCCGTACGCAGCGTTCCGAGCCCGCACTGGCTGATGCCGAATATCTGGAGGAGGTGCTGGATCGCACGCCGATGCGCCGCATCGGTGAGCCTGCAGAAGTGGCGGGCGCCGTGGCATTCCTCTGCCTGCCGGCATCCAGTTATGTCACCGGCGAAATCATTGCCGTGGACGGCGGATTTCTGCGTTACGGGTTCTGACCGCAGCCGGCCATGCGTGACTTCAGGCGCGCAGCTTCCTGTTCGAAAGGGGGCTGCTGGCTCTTGAATGCGTTGCGCAGTTTGCGGTCGTTCTGCTCGTACTCATCGCGCAGCGCGCTGCATGCCTCGGCGGGGGTCAGCTCGCGGCACTGATCCTGTACCCAGACATAGTTGTTGGCCACCAGGGTGGAGGTCACCTGGCCCCGGTTGAATTCGGGCGCCGATCCGCCACCACCGTTCGCTCCGCCATAGACATCCGCGAGGGGCTGCTGCACCGCGCCCAGCATGCCAAAGGGAGCGAGATACGGATCGGGATGGCCGTTGGCGCTGGTATAGGGCTTTCCGTCGGTTGCGCGGATGCAGCCATAAACACGCGGAGGGGGTACGTCGGGAGGCACCGGCTGAAATGTGGCTGGTGCAGGTTCCTCGCGCGGCTTGGCGGGCGCTGTCGGGAGAGCCGCAGTTGGGGCCGGAACGTCGGCCACGGGCGCCGCGTCGTTCAACTCGATGGTCTGCTGCTTCTGCCCGCGTGCGCAGGGCTGCTGCTGGTAAATGGTCTGCCCCTCAGGGCCCGCGCACTTGTACACGGTGGATGCCGTGGCAGGTGCGCTTAGAGCCAGCGCCAGCCAGAGGGCGGCCGCGCCGGCCTTCATGTGAAGTCGGCCACGTGATCTTCAGAAGCGAATCCGAGGGTCAATGCGCCTTCACCGACATTCACCATGCCGGTGATGCTCATCGGGCTTTCCATGAGTTCCACACCCGCATCGCCGCAGGCGCGGGTCAGCGCGTGGTAGCCGACAAGGTTGCGCATTTCGTCCAGATCGCCGCCGTAGCTCAGGGACAGCGAAGGCACCAGCAAGCCGGCCTGCACGCGCCTGGCTGCGTAGTCGAAGAGGGTCTGCGCTCCCTGCTCAAAGCCACGGACCTTGCCCACAGGCGCCGTTTCCCCGCGATGCGCACGCAGGATCGGCTTGATATCCAGTGCGGAACCCAGCATGGCGCTGAACGCGCTGACGCTGCGGTCGCCCTTTTTCTTGGCGCGGGCACGCAGGTAATGCAGATCGCGCGGCATCATGTAGCCGTACGAATGGTTGGCGATGTGCGCCACCCGTTCTCGCAACTGCTGCGGTGGCTGATTGGTCTGGATCAGGCGCACGGCTTCAGCCACTGCAGGCCCGGACCCCGCAAACACGCTGCGCGTGTCGACCACGCGCATGAGAAACGGCCCCGTGATGCCAGCGGCTTCGCGGATCGGCCGGTAGTTTTTCAGGATGGCGAAGCTTGCCTTGATGACGTTGTCGTGGATCGGGCTGCGGGTGGCCATGATGGTCAGGCAGATCACGCAGTCGTACTCCTTCACCATCCGGTCAAGGAACAGGTTCTGCACGTCTTCGACGGTGCTGGGCTCGGTTTCCGCCGAATGGCCCCGGCTGCCCAGCTTGCGGTCAATGAATCGCTGGATTTCAACCGGGTCCCGGGCGTCCTTGAACACCTCACCGTCCACCCGCACCGTAATGGGCATCACGGCGATACGATTGCGCTCCATGAACTCCTGCGGCACATCGCAGGCCGCGTCGATTGCCACGCCAATCCGCATCAAACTACCCCTTCTCTCATGCCCGCAGGCGGCGGCAAGGCAGTGAGAAGCTCATGCTCCGCTTCGTCTGCCCCTGTGAGCCGGATGCTACACTTGCGCAAATACTTTGGCACCTCGCCGGCGTGGCGTCGCCGGTAACCCAAGGCCGTCCCACTCTCCATCCGGTCATGCCGTGGTGCTGCGGGCGTCTTCAAGCCCATCGTGATCCCCATGAAAACCAAGAATGAAATCGTTTCCAACTGGCTGCCGCGTTACACGGGCACCCCGCTGGAGGCTTTCGGCGAGCACATCCTGCTTACCAACTTCGGCCATTACGTCGAGCGCTTTGCAGAAGAGCATGGGGTCCCGGTCAATGGCCGCGACCGTCCCATGCCCAATGCCACGGCCGATGGCATCACCCTGATCAACTTCGGCATGGGCAGCCCCAACGCCGCCACGGTCATGGACCTGCTGGGTGCCATCTCGCCCAAGGCCGTGCTGTTCCTCGGCAAGTGTGGTGGCGTGAAGAAGAAGAACGCCATCGGCGACCTGGTGCTTCCCATCGCGGCCATTCGCGGCGAAGGCACGTCCAACGACTACCTGCCGCCCGAAGTGCCTGCGCTGCCGGCGTTTCAGTTGCAGCGTGCCGTTTCGACGATGGTGCGCGACCTCGGCCACGATTACTGGACCGGTACGGTGTACACCACCAACCGCCGCGTCTGGGAGCACGACGAAGCGTTCAAGGAATACCTGCGTCGCACGCGTTGCATGGCCGTGGACATGGAAACCGCCACGATCTTCGCTGCTGGCTTCGCCAACCACATTCCCTGCGGTGCGCTGCTCCTCGTATCCGATCAGCCGATGATTCCCGAGGGCGTGAAGACCGAGCTCAGCGACAAGAGCGTGACCGCCAACTTTGTGGAGCGGCACATCAAGGTCGGCGTTGAAGCACTGAAGCTCGTGCGTCGTCACGGCCGCAGTGTGAAGCACCTGCGCTTTGAAGACGAAGGCGACGGCGAGTAAGTCGTGGCAGATGCGTGCGCCCGCTTCAGTCCGAGGCGGGTGACTTCGCATCCATGATGATGTATTTCGGCTCATCGGGTAAATGCGGGATGGACGGAATCGTCCATTCCCGCGCGACATGAACGCGCATGTTGCGTTCGTTCTTCGCCGAGTACCGATAGCAATTGGCGCGCAGCACGCTGGTGACCGGGATCATGTTGGTTTCGCAGGGCCATCCTGATGCGTATCGCACTTCGGCATCGTCGTGCACAGCGGCGAGGGTGTGTCCGAATTCGTGGGCGATCACCGAATAGCGGCCATTGAGGGATGCCATGGCCTGTTCACCGCCCTGCCACGCCTGGCCTGACGTGCCCGGCGCTGTCCTGTCCCGTGTGATCAGCATGAACTTGAAGTCCAGTGTGGCCGAAGGCCGGGGCGTCCGTTCGCGGGTGTTCCAGGAGTCGATGGCGTCCGTCCAGTCCTGCAAGGCCAGCGTGTGGCCGTACGGTATGTCGGTGACACCGGCGATCTGCTGACTGTAGATCGCCCACAGGCGATGGCTGGGGAGCACTTTTGCCAGGTCTGCAATCCACCAGGCCACGTAGCGGGCATGGATGTGCTGGCGATCCACGTCCAGTACGTCGTCGTGAAGAAACATCCAGAACGTGATCTGCGGTAGCGAAGACGCCCGAGGGTTCATGGCACGCGACGTTGAAGGGGAGGCGGGTGGCGCCGTTGTCTGTCGCTGGCCCTTGTCGAAAGTCAGCGATGTATCAACGTGATGGGGCACATCACTTTCATTGTCGAACCCGGTCACAACGACGCCCTCGGCAGCCGGCACGCTGATGTCCAGATGATCGCCCGAGCGCGTCACGACAGCATGCTGGCCCTGCCAGGTCGCGACGTACATCTTGCCTGGCACGTCACCGGGAAATCGCAGGCCGACGTCCAGCTCGGACTCGATCACCAATTCGCCATCGTCCTTCGCATGGCGTGCGTGATGTTTTGTCGTGGGTAGACGCATGCTTCGTGGAAGCCCGGCAGACACCGCGTCGTCGAACGACGTGACGACATGCGCAGCGGGTCGGAACCGCTTTTCGCCTGCAAACGAAAGCATCGAAAAAAATGCGGAAAGAAGCAGGACGAACAAACACGAAGTGACGCGAAGCATGGCCATCAGCCCTCCATGGCTGGTTCTTGCAACGTCGGCTGCAAGTGATGGCGAAGGAGTCTAGGCGCTTACCCGTGCTGCGGAATCGCCGGGACGCGTGCGGAGACAAAGTCCTACGGGCTCATCGGCACAATCGTCGCTGAACCCGTGCGCATCACCATTCGGCAACGCTGCCGTCCTTGTGGCGCCAGAGCGGATTGCGCCAGTCGGCCGCATCTTTTGCGCGCTCGAGGATCATGGCTTCATCCAGTTCGATGCCAAGACCAGGCTTCGTCGGCGGCAGCGCGTAGCCACCATCGTCCAGCTTGAACACCTCCTTGTTCACTACATAGTCGAGCAGGTCACCGCCCTTGTTGTAGTGAATGCCGAGGCTCTGTTCCTGCAACGTGGCGTTCCAGCTCACGAAGTCCACGTGCAGGCACGCGGCGAGTGCGATCGGGCCCAGCGGACAGTGCGGTGCCAGCGCCACGTCGTACGCTTCGGCCATGCCGGCGATCTTCAGGCATTCGGTGATGCCGCCTGCGTGCGACAGGTCCGGCTGAAGGATGGCGATGCCGCCCTGTTCCAGCACGCGCTTGAACTCGAAGCGCGAGAACATCCGCTCACCCGCTGCGAGAGGGATGTGTGTCTGCGCCGCCAGGCGGGGGTAGTACTCGGCCTGCTCGGCAAGCACGGGCTCCTCGATGAACAGCGGCCGATACGGTTCCAGCTCACGGATAAGCACCCTGGCCATGGGCGCCGAGACGCGGCCGTGGAAGTCCAGGCCGAACTCGATGTCGTTGCCGAACGCCTGGCGGATTTCGGCCACGCGCGCCACGGCAGCATCCACCGCCTTGCTCGAATCAATGATGCCCATCTCTTCGCAGCCGTTCATCTTGAACGTGTCGAAACCAACGGACATGCGTTGACGGATATGTTCGATGACATCGGCCGGGCGATCACCGCCCACCCAGCAGTACGTCTTCATGCGGTCACGCACGCGGCCGCCCAGCAGTTCGTAAACGGGCGCGTTGAGCACCTTGCCCTTGATGTCCCACAGCGCCTGGTCGATACCGGCGATGGCGCTCATGAACACGGCGCCGCCGCGATAAAATCCGCCGCGATACATCGCCTGCCAGAGGTCGTTGATGCGCGCCGGGTCCTGCCCGATGATGAACTCACTGAGTTCATGCACGGCCGCTTCCACGGTTTTTGCGCGCCCTTCCACAACAGGCTCGCCCCAGCCAGTAACGCCTTCGTCAGTTTCTACCTTGACGAACATCCAGCGCGGCGGAACGCGATAAGTGGTGACTCGGGTGATCTTCATGGGTGGCAGCTACGGTAGGCGTGGATGAAAGCGTCAGCGCGTTCGCGGGTGACTTCGGGAGACTGGCCCGGCTTGTACAGGTCGCTGCCCAGTCCCGCGCCAATGCAGCCGGCAGCGATGAACTCATGCAGGTTCTCCGGCGTGACGCCTCCGACGGCCAGCAAGGGCACGTCCTTCGGAAGCACGGCGCGAATGGCCTTGATGTATGCCGGGCCGTAGATCGTGGCCGGAAACAGCTTCAGTGACTGCGCACCCGCTTTCAGCGCAGCAAACGCCTCGCTGGGCGTGGAGAAGCCGATGGCGGTGTACATGCCGCAATCACGGGCCTGGGCGATCACGGCAGGATCGGTGTTGGGCGTCACCATGAGTTTGCCGCCCAGGCTTGCCACCGCCATGGCGTCTTCCGGGGTCAGTACCGTGCCCGCGCCAATCAGCGCCTTGTCGCCAAAGCGGGCCACGGCGGCAGAGATGCTGAGGCTCCAGTCGGGCGAGTTGAGCGGGATTTCGATGGCATCGAACCCGGCATCCATCAGCGCGCCAACGTGGGCCAGCGTCTCTGGCGGCGTGATGCCGCGCAAAATGGCGATAAGAGGAAGGGCAGTGGGCCAGGTCATCTCGGTCACTCGTGGTAGAGCTGTGATCGGCCGCCATCAATGAGGATGTCGGTGGCGTTGATGAAGCGTGCTTCGTCGCTGGCCAGGAAGAGGGCGGTATAGGCCACTTCGTCCGGCTCACCGATGCGTTTGGTCGGAAGGATGTCTGCCTGGCGCTTCTTCTCGGCGGCCGGATCGGCTGCGGCGGCAAAGCCGGCCTCGGCGATGGCCGTGAGGATGAGACCCGGCGAAATGGAATTCACCCGCACGCCCTGCGCCGCGTACTGGATACCCAGCGCGCGCGTGAGGCCGATCAGCCCATGTTTGGCGACCGGATACGGGAAACAGTTGGGGATGATCTTGTGACCGTGCACGGAGGCGATGTTGACGATGCTGCCTGCCTTGCCCGCGAGCATGTGCGGCAGCACCGCTTTGGCGCAGTTCCATGCACCCTTGAGGTCCACCTCAAAACAACGCGACCACTCATCGTCGCTCAGCGCCAGGGGATCGTTGAAGACATTGATGCCTGCGTTGTTCACCAGCACGTCGGGCGGGCCGAATCGCTGCACGGTGGCGTCCACCATGCGGGCGATGGCAGCCGTATCGGTCACGTCTGCCTGAAAAAGCATGGCATCAGCTGTGCCGATGGCGTCCAGTGTTTCACGCGCGGCGGCGTTGTCTTCCAGCACGTTGATGACGACCTTCGCGCCATGCGCGGCAAACAGGCGGGCTGTCGCCGCGCCGATGCCCTGCGCTGCGCCGGTGACGATGGCCACCTTGCCTGCGAGCCTCGGCAGCGGGGTGATGCGCGGGTCCGCGCGATGAGCCGATGCGGTCATGCGTGCGAGGCCTGTGACGCGTGGCCGTAGCGACTTTCACGGAGGCCCCGTCCCGTCGGCGCCTTGCCAAGAAACACGGCGCCGTGCAGCGGATGGGACGAAAGCTCCAGATCTTCCAGGCCCTGACGCGCAGACGTGATGGCAAGCTGATCGAGTTCGTGGCCTACGAAGGCGACGCAACTCGGCTGGCGCGCATCCACGTGCACGACGGTATCCATGCGGCCATCAGGTGCGTAGCGCACCACGCGCGATGCGCCCCACTGGGCATTCCACAGGAAGCCGTCGGCATCCACGGTGGAGCCATCGGGCTCACCACCCAGTGTGGGGTCCAGTTCGGCGAATCCACGGATGCGGTCGATGTCGCCCGTGCGTCCGTCGTAGTCGCAGGCCATGATGCGCAGCGTCGGCGAATCGGTGAAGTACATCGTTTCGCCATCCGGGCTGAAGCAGATGCTGTTGGTGATGGCGGCCTTGGGCAACGCAAGCCGGCTCAGCACGCCCTGCGCGCTGTAGCGGTAGAACGAGGCGATCTTGTCGCTGCCGCCTTCGTTGAGCGTGCCGAACACGAGATTGCCTGAGCGGTCGCAGCGACCATCGTTGGCACGGGTGAACGGCACTTCCGGCTCGATGTCTTCAAGCACCACGAGCTGACCTGTCGCGGTGTCGAAACGGGCGAGCTGGTTCTCCAGCGCGAGCAGAAGATGACCGGGGCGATGAGTCAGGGCAAAGCAGGCCAGGCGCGCGGGAAGCGCCCAGTCGCGGCTCTCGCCCGTTGCCGGATCAAACTGCCACAGACGGGAAGCGTGGATGTCCGTCCAGCGGATAACGCCACACAGGTCGTCCCAGAGCACGCCTTCGGCGAGCGCGTGGCGGGAAGGGCCGAGTGGATGAAACGGAGAGGTTTGATTCATTAGCGGGACTGCCGGCGATTCTTGAGCTGGTCGACCAGCACGGCGATCAGGAGGATCGTGCCGCGCACGAGGTACTGATAGAACGCATCAATGTTCATCAGACTCATCGCATTCTGCACAGTTCCCATGATGAGAACGCCAACGAGCACGCCGCTGATGCTGGCCCGGCCACCCATCAGGGACACGCCGCCCAGCACGCATGCGGAGATCACGTTCAGCTCGAAGCCTTCACCCGCATTGGGCTGGCCGCTGGTCATGCGCGACGCGAGGATGATGCCGGCGAGCGCGGCCACCGCGCCCTGGATCAGGAAGATCATGATGCGCGTGCGGTCCACCGATACGCCCGCCAGCCGGGCCGCATCCGGATTGCCGCCGATGGCCAGCGTGTTGCGACCGTAGATCGTCTTGTTGAGCAATACGCCAAACAGCACGAAGCAGGCGAGCGTGACCCATACCGGCGCAGGAAGACCGAAAAGGATGGCGCTGCCGATGCTGAAGAATGCTTCGTTTGATACACCGACTGCCTGGCCCTGCGACGAGATGAACGCGAGACCGCGTACGATCTCCATGGTGGCCAGCGTGGTGATGAGGGCATTGATCTTCAGCTTGGCGATCACCGTGCCGTTCACGAAGCCAATCACGGCGCCTGCCACCAGCGCCGCGGCTATGCCGAGCGTCACGCTGCCGGTGGCATTGGACACGATGGCACAGAGCACGCCGGCAAACGCCACCGTCGATCCTACCGACAGGTCGAAATCACGCGAGGCCAGGCAGAACATCATCGTGCAGGCGACCATGCCGATCTGCGACACGGAAAGCGCGAGGCCAACGACGTTGTCCCACGAGAAGAAATATTCCACCGTGCAGCTCAGTACGGCGAACAGGGCAACGAAAATGAGAATCAGGCTGTAGTCATCGACGAACTGCCAGAGGGCAGCGTTGCGGCGCGCGGGCTGGCTACCTGCCGCAGGGTCCAGGGCCGTGGCGGTGTTGCGGTCAGTCATGGTCAGGCGGTCCTCGTGGAATGCATGCTCGGTTGCGCCGCGCCTTCGGGCAGCGCCCGGCCGAGCACCGCTTCTTCGTTGGCTTCGTGGCGCGCAAACTGGCCGGTGATGCGACCACCACACATCACGATGACACGGTCGGACACACCCAGTACTTCGGGCAGTTCGCTCGATACCATCACGATGGCTACGCCGCGTTCGGCCAGTTCGTACAGCACGTTGTAGATTTCGTTTTTTGCGCCCACGTCGATGCCGCGTGTGGGTTCGTCCACGATCAGCACGCGGAGGTCTTTCTCCGCCAGCCAGCGGGAGAGCACGGCTTTCTGCTGATTGCCGCCCGACAGAAGACGGATCTCCTGGCGACGGTGCGGCGTACGGATGCGCAGGCGCTGGATGAAGCTGTCGGCTGTGCGGGCTTCGTTGGCATCATTGACGAACAGGCCCGCGCGAAGGTGATTGCGACGCGCGCTGATGTTGATGTTCTCTGCAACCGAGCGCACACCGATGATGCCGTCTTCCTTGCGGTCTTCCGGGCAGAACATCAGTCCGGAACGGATGGATGAACGGATGTCCGACGGGCGCAGCGTCGTGCCGTCGATGGCTACCGTGCCACTTTCGCGGCGGTCGGCACCGTACACCAGGCGCATCGCTTCGCTGCGACCCGCGCCCACCAGTCCGAAGAAGCCAACGATTTCGCCAGCGCGCACGTCGAAGCTGACCGGCTCCTTCACCGCGTGACCGGTCAGATTGCGCACGGCCAGCCGCACGTCGCCCTGTGCGCGTTCGCGGTAACCGAAAATGTCGGAGATTTCGCGGCCTACCATGCGCTGAACCAGCATGTCGCGGGTAACGCCTTCCAGCGTGTCGAAGTCGGCGACTTTACGGCCGTCGCGGAAGATCGTGGCGGCGTCGCACAGCTCGAAGATTTCATCCAGGCGGTGCGAAATGTAGATCATGGCCTTGCCCTGCGCCTTCAGGTCGCGGACGAGGCGGAACAGCACGTCGGTTTCACGGTGTGACAGTGAGCTGGTCGGTTCGTCCAGTGCGAGGATCTTTGCATCGCGCAGCACGGCCTTGCAGATTTCGACCATCTGGCGCTGTCCGATGGACAACTGCTTCAGTCGCGTCCGGGGATCAAGATCGACGCCGAGGGCATCCAGTTTCTCACGCGTCCACGCCAGCGCGCGGCCACGATCCACGAGGCCAAAGCGCGTGGGGAGGCGGCCGAGAAGCAGATTCTCCATGACCGTCAGTTCGGGAACGTATTGCAGTTCCTGGTGAATGATCGCCACACCTGCGTCGATGGCGTCAGCGGCGGAGCGGAACGCGCGGGGCTGGCCATCAATGACCAGCTGGCCCTCATTGGGAATGTATTCGCCGCCCAGGATTTTCATCATGGTCGACTTGCCCGCGCCATTCTCGCCGAGCAGGCCGTGCACGCCTCCGGCGCGCACGGCGAAGCTCACGTCCGACAGCGCACGTACGCCGGGGAACGTCTTGCCAATACCCTGGAACTGAAGAAACGACATCAGAGGCCCATTTCCTTGCGCACTTCGGTGGCGTTGTCGCGCGTGACCAGCTTGCCGGTGGTGAGGGTGAGCATCGGCGGCGCCTTGTTGCTGGTGATCCAGTTGTACATGTTCATCGAGGTCTCGTAGCCGTGACGCTTCGGGCTGATGAGCACGCTGCCGAAGAAGCCGGTGGGCTGCGCCTTGGCAAACTCGTTCAGTGCCGAGCGGCTGCCACCGATACCGACACCGATCACGTTGTCCGCACGGAAACCACGACCTTCCGCCGCACGTACCGCGCCGAGCACGGCTTCGTCGTTCAGGCCGAAGGCGACCCAATGCTTGAAGTTCGGATGCTGGGTGATGGCGATGTTCGCGGCGTTGAATGCGTTTTCTGTGTCGGTTTTGGCTTCCGGCGCGGTGACCACATTGGCTTTCGGGAAGCCGGCGGCGGTCAGCGCCGCAACGGCACCATCGGTGCGGTCACGGGCCGTGGGCAACTGGTCGTACGAAATGCGCAGCGCACCGGTTTCTTCCGGTTTCCAGCCGCGTTTTTTCATTTCAGCGGCGATGGCCTCGCCTACCTGTTCGCCGATCTTGCTTGCGGAGATACCCATGTGCGGCACGGCCTCGATGGGCTTGCCGGAACCATCCACGAGCCGGTCATCGACCGTCATCAGCTTGAGATTGTTGATCTTCGCCTTCGCGACGATGGACGGGCCGAGCTTCACGTCGGGCGTGCAGATGATGAAGCCCTGGGCATGCTGGGCCTTCAGGTTGTCGATGGCGGTCAGCACCTGGTCGCCGCTGGGCGCGCCAATCTTCACCAGAGTGAAGCCTTTCTCTTTGGCTGCCTGTTCGGCGTACTTCCATTCGTCCTGGAACCAGGGTTCCTCGGGCTGCTTGACCACGAAGCCGATTTTCACGGTGTCGGCAGCAAAGGCGGGAGCACTGGCCATGGCCAGGGCGACGGCGAGTGCGCGCATTGCAAGAGCGAATCGGATTTTCATACTTCCTCCCTCGTAGGATCGTTCGTCACGCTAAGCCGGGCATCAGCCAGGCGCGTGCTCATGGGGTGCGACCAGACCACGTGCGCGGGCGACGGCGATGACGCCATGACCTGCGAGGTCGCGCTGTTCGTCGTCGCTCAATACGGTGACGGCGCCGGAGAAGAAATCGTCGCCTTCCACCAGCAGCGCGATGGCTTCGCGCAGGATGGGTTTGCCACTCACCACGAAGCGCGTACCGGGGCTCATGCGGATGGCGCTGGAATTCTTCAGCGTGAGAAGATCAGAGCCGAGCACTGCACCCAGCAAGAAGTTGGCGCGTGCGTTGGCGTCGTACACCGCGAACTGGTCAAGAATGCGTACGCTGAAGCAGGCGCGTCCGAGCCCGATCTGCCTGGCAGAACGGGCACCGGTCAGAAGCATCTCTTTGTCGATGCGCTTGGCGAAACCATCTTTCAGCGAGCTGGCGAGAATCGTGTCGTGCGAAATCACATGAAGCAGTTCGCCTGCCAGGGTGGTGACGCAGCCGGCGATGCGTTGCGATCCGTCGATACTCACGAATTTGGAGTGCGACCCCGGAAGCACGATCACGGCGGGTTCGCGGATGTCGAGCCGCTGCACGAGCGCAAAGGACTCGACCTCCTCGCCGCGCATCATGTCCATGGCCTCGCAGTTGTGCAGGCCGATGTGTTCCACGTTGTTGCGCACGCCGGGAACGAACCAGATGGGCCGCTTCCATACGCCGGGAATGATCGACTCGCGCATGCCGCTGGCCAGTGCATCCAGACTGACAGGGGCGGTGACATGGGGAATTTCGCACAGGCCCATGTTCGAGGTAATCATGCCGGACGCGAGCACCAGCTCCACCTCGTCCTCGTGAACGCCTGCGTTCGCCAGCGCCTCTTCGATGGTCGCGCGTACCGCGCCTTCCAGCTTGTCGCGGTTGCCGGTGATGGCGGTGTCGCGAACGCCAACCTGGCGAGCCGCGTTGGCCACAACCTGACCGTTGTGCCAGAGACAGACCCGGGTGTTCGTCGTGCCGGTGTCGATGGTGAGGATGTTCATGCGCTGTCCGCTATGTATCGCGGCGGATTGTTGGCAGCGGCGTCAGGCGTGGCAAACTAGATTTCGTCGGGGGCTTCCCCAAGTTTTTCTTAATGAGTATGCGATGAAGCGTTCGCTTCCCCTCAATGCGCTGCGTGTGTTTGAGCTTGCAGCGCAGCATTTGAGCTTCACCAAAGCCGGGGAAGAGTTGTCGCTGACCGCCGCTGCTGTGAGTCAGCAAGTGAAGTTGCTCGAATCGTGGCTTGGTATGCCGCTGTTTGTGCGAAGCAACAACAGGCTGTCACTGACGCCGGCCGGTGAAAATTATTTTCCCCGCATCCGCGAAGGATTTCGTGCGTTGCAACACGCGACCGACCAGCTTCTGGATCACCAGAACGCGTCGTTGCGGGTGTTGGTGCCCCCGACATTTGGCACGAAGTGGCTCGTGCCGCGTCTGTTCCGCTTCTTCGATCGCTACCCGGACATCGGCGTGGAAGTGGTCACGGACGGTCAGCCAGATGCCTCAGGGTGGGATATCGCCATTGATGACCGGCTCTCCGAAGGCAGCGATCAGGTGCTTTTGGTCAGTACGGGATACACGCCTGTGTGCAGCCCCGCGCTCGCCGGGGGATTGCACGGCCCCTCCGATCTGGCCGCCCATACGCTGCTGCACGAACGGCAGAATCGTCGCGCCGCTCCGTCGCCCGGTTGGGATCAGTGGCTTGCGCGCGGCGGCATGGATCTCGGTGACGTGTCACGTGAGATGGGATTTGGCGACGGCACCATGATGTTGCAGGCCGCCATTGAAGGGCAGGGCGTGGCGCTGGCGCAGGAGTTGCTGGTGGCCTACGACGTGGCCGCAGGGCGTCTTGTGCAACCGTTCCAGATGGATGTCCCGCTGCGTCACGCCTATTACCTGTGCGTGGCGCGGGATGCGCAGGGGCGTCCGGAAACGGACATCTTCCGTGAGTGGCTGTTCGCCGAAGTGGCTTAGCTGCCGGGCTACACAGGGTCAGTCTCACGGCCGTGGCCGTGGGACTGACCCTGCGCCGGTTATCAGAACATGCGACGCATGCCGGCGGAGGCCACGGCGGCCTGCACGTCACCGCGCGCAGCCTTGGCGTCCACATTCAGATACCAGCTCCAGTGGTCGCTGAATTCAGTATTCATGCCGACGCCAACCCATGCAGAGCGTCGTGGCATGTTCACGCCTGACGCCACGAAGCTGGCGTCCGGCGTGCCTTCGAACGATGCATTGAACGTCAGCGCGTTGCCGGTGGCGATCTGCTGATACAGGGCATAGGCGTGCCAGGTGGTGTCGCCACCGCGCCAGGACCACACACGCGACATACGCACGCCGACCTGTGCCGTGAGCTGGCCATACGATGCACTGGCGGCCTGAATGCCGAGATCGCCTGCGCCTTCTTCACGGAAAGCATCCCGCTTCAGGCGGTCGTAGTTCAGCGCGATGAACGGCATCCAGATGGTGTGTCCGGCATAGCCGCGCAGACCGCTTTCGATGCGGGCGGAGCCCAGCGTATCGGTGCGCGAGCTGTTCGTGTGCAGCGTCAGCGTGCCGACGTCTGGAACACGCGTGGCGCTGGTGTCGGCGTCGATGCTGGCACCGCCTGCGGTCGCCGTGGCATACCAGGTTTCGCCTTCCAGCTTGCCGTAAACCGTGGCGCCTGTGCTCTTGGCCTTGGCGCGCCCGGGCAAATGGTCGAAATCGGCGGACGAGCTGTCGGCCTGAACAACGATGCCGACGAGGCCGTTTTCGCCCACCTGCATGTCTGCACCGATCATCAGGCCGTGGGCGTTGTAGCTGCCCTTGTCGTAGCCACGTTTTTCGAGGTCGCCGCTGCCATCCGTGAGCCCAGCCCACACACCGCCACCATCAGCAGGCGTGATCGCGGTCAGGCGATCGGAAATCGTGTGCTGGGTGCGTTCGGCCTGATCCAGAACCAGTGCCTGAGACGAAACGTGAATCTCGGCCGGAGAGGTCTGTGCTCTTGCTGCGCCGGCCGTGAAGGCCAGTGCCACACACATCGCTGCCGCCAGCTCGCGTCGATGCGAGCATTCCATGAACACCATTGCAGTCCCCTGTCATTCCTTCCATCGAGCGCCGCGCCGCAGGCGGGCCGCCATTCCGGCGCCGATGGTCGCACAAATGGCCGGGGTGACGAAGTGGCGGGCCCGGACATCCGTCACAGGATGGAAGGTTGTGAGCGCCGCGAAAGAGTCATGAGGCGGGGTAATACCAGCGGATCAGCCGGGTAAGCATCTTTTCGTCCATCTGGGGCACCCTCGCGGGGGCATGGATGGCTTCATCCAGTTTCGTGCGCTCGAAGGACCAGGAGCCGTCGGCGAAAAACTTGTTGACCGCAATGGATGCATTGATGGCTTGATCGATATCGGACACGGGTGCGCCAAACGTTACCCGCACGCCTGCGTGTCGTCCGACAAGCTGAAGCATCCGAAGCGTGCTCAGCAGTTTTCCGGTCGATGAATGAAACACCTCGAAGGCGTAGCCCTGATCGTCGCGCTGACTGAGCGCCACCGCATCGGCTATCACCTGATCCACGGGTACGAGGTCAGGGTGACCCTCCAGTGACAGATCCAGTTGCAGGGAGTGGTGGCCTGCCTTGCCTGCCTCCACGATAGCGGAGGCAAACATGTAAAAGGCATAGTCATTGCGCACGCACCATCCCGTGCGCGCGTGTCCCACGACCGCTGTGGGACGGAACAGCGTCACGGGCACGCGGGGCGCTGCATGCATGCTGCGAAGCATGTGCTCCGCACCCCACTTGGTCATCTGGTACGCATTGAAGCAGGGATTGGAGGCGGCGAGCTTCTCGGGTACCACCGGCACGTTCGCGCCTACGGTGTACGCGGTGGACATGTGATAGAAGCGCTTGCAGGCGGGCGCTTCCGTGTTGACTCTGTCATAGAGGATCGCCGTGTCTGCGACATTGGTGTCGAACGACGCCTGGATATGGCGGAACGAATAGCGCATGTCGGCCGCACAATGCCACACGAGGTTCACCTTGCGCAGTGTGCTGTCGTCCACGGCATCGGGCAGTCGTTGATCCGCAGCATTGATCACTGTAAGTCGCGCCATCGCCTCGTCGTTCGCAGGAAGCTCGAAACCCGCGATGGCTTCGGCGATGGCATCGCGCGTGCGTTGCCCGTCTGGATCGTTGCGCGACACGGCCACAACGTGATCGCCGGCATGCAGCATGGATGCCGCCAGTGCGCTTCCCACAAAGCCCGTGGCGCCGGTAACAAGTATCGTCTGCATGGCCGGTGGCTCATCTGGCACGATGGCATCCGATACTAGGCGCCGCACGAGGGCGGGCGTATATGGCGTTGGTTGTAGGTGCGCCTGGCGCGGGTCAGCAGCAGTTCTTTTTCTTCTTGCTGCGCCACCAGAGCACGCTGATCACAACGACCAGTACGGCCAGCCCGATCCACAGACTGGTTTGCCCGCGCTTGATCCACGTGGTCAGCCATTCATGATTGTTGGCACCGAAATAACCCAGATACACCCAGATGGGCACGCTGATCAGTGCAGCGAAGCCATCGAGGACGAAAAAGCGCAGGAATGTCACCCGGTGCGTCGCGCCTGCGGTGATGTACACAGCCGTACGCATGCCAGGCAAGAAGCGGGCGAAGAACATGAGGCGATTGCCGTAGCGCTCGAACTTCTCCTGCACCTTCGCGTAGCGCGCCGGGGTGAGCAGTCGTGCGACAAACCTCAGCTTGAGAATGCGCGAGCCGTAGTGGCGGCCAAGCAGGAACATGGTTGAGTCGCCCAGGAGCACGCCCACCATCGCAATGGCCACCATCGTGTGCACGTTGCCGTAACCTAAGCCCGTGATGATGCCGCCGGCCACCAGCGTGATGTCTTCAGGCAGCGGCGCTCCCGCGCCACACAGCATCAGGGCGAGGAAGACGGCCGCATAGCCGTTCTCGCCAAAAATCTCTACGAGTCGTTGAAGCAGATCCATCAGCGTCGCTCGTGCCCTGTGCTTGCCGGGCCATTATCAGGTTCGGTGGGCGATGATCCCACGGAATGCATTACGAGCGCGCACCCGAGCGTCATTCTTCAACAGTCCTGACCACACGTGCTGCCAGCAATACCCGCAGCTCGGCCTTCTCCGTGTCATCGAGTACGCTTTCGCGGCTCTTGGCGATCAACGCCTCGCGGCGCTGCACCACGGCCTGATGCTGCATCTGGCGCAGTGCGTCCATGAATTCCACCTTCTGCATCTCCGCTTCGCCGATGACATCAGCGTGAGCGAGCTTTTGCAGGGAGGCGTACTCGGGGCGGTCCACGAACTGCTCCACCAGCAGGGCAGGATTGATGCCGGGGCGCGCACGGGCGATGTCGATCAATTCGGCAAGCAATGGCACGCCAGGTTTGTCCAGGCGCAGGAACGGGTAGGGCGTTTCCACTTCTTCGGCCATGGCCGGCTGCGCGAGCAGCAGCGTGATGGCGGTGCGGACAAGGCTGCGCTGCACGGCCGCGTTGCGTGGGGCGTGGCGGACGGGCTTCTCAGGTTCCAGCACGGCGCGGGCGCCGGTGCGGCGTTCCAGTTCCTGCGCCATCAGATCGCGGAAGGCGCCATCGGGGAATTTGGCAATCAGGGGGCGTGCGCGCTCGGCAAGGCGTGCACGTCCGTCCAGGCGGGTGACATCGACGTCGCGCGCCAGTTCCTCGAAGAAGTACTCCGACAGCGGCATGGCGTCCTTCATGCGCTTCTCGAAGCCGTCTTTGCCCTCCTTGCGCACCAGCGTGTCCGGATCTTCGCCGTCGGGCAAAAACAGGAAGAACGCCTGGCGTCCGTCGCGCATGCGCGGAAGCACGGATTCCAGCGCGCGCCACGCTGCGGCTTTGCCTGCACGGTCGCCGTCGAAGCAGAAGAACACGTCGGGGGCCGCACGGAACAGCACTTCGGCGTGATCGGGCGTGGTCGCCGTGCCCAGTGTGGCGACGGCGATGGGAAGTCCTGCCTGATGCAGCGCGATGACGTCCATGTAGCCTTCCACCACCATGATGCGAGTGAGGGTCTGGTTGGCCTGCTTGACCTGCCACAGCGCGAAAAGCTCGCGGCCTTTGTGAAACAGCGGCGTCTCGGGTGAATTGAGATATTTCGGACTCTGCTCGGCCGACAGCACGCGTCCGCCAAAAGCGATCACGCGTCCGCGCCGGTCCAAGATGGGAAACATGACCCGTTCGCGGAAGCGGTCGTAGCGCGAGCCGCGCTCATTGCTGGCGACCATGCCCGCTTCGTTGAGCAGCTGGCGACGACGGTCGTTGGTGCCCAGCGCCTTCATCACGCCGTCAAAACCGGCGGGAGCCCAGCCAATGCGGAAGCGCTTGATGGTCTCAGGATCGAGCCCACGGCGGTCCACGTAGGCGGTTGCCTCCGGACTGTTGCCCAGTTCCTTCTGATAGAAGGTCGCGCAATCGTCCAGCAGGCCGTAGAGATCGGTCTTGTCTTCCCTTGGCGCGTTGTCGCGACCGCCCTCGTAAGGGACTTTCAGGCCCGCCGACTGGGCCAGTTCCTCGATGGCGTCCGGAAATTCCAGGCGCTCGTAGTCCATCAGGAATTTGATGGCGCTGCCGTGGGCCCCGCAGCCGAAGCAGTGGAAGAACTGCTTCTGGGGGCTGACGTAGAACGAGGGCGAGCGCTCATTGTGGAACGGGCAGCACGCCGTCCATTCGCGGCCCGCCTTTTTCAGCGGGACGCGCCGTTCGATCACGTCGACGATGTCGACGCGGGCGAGCAGTTCGTCAATGAAGCTGTCAGGAATTCGGCCACGCATAAGACGACTAGGATGCCATGCGGTGCACCCGATGGGAGCACCGCATGGCGCCCCCGTCAGAATGCGAGGTGGAGCACTCCGAAGATCGCCAGCAGGGCAATCAGGAAGAGGATCAGGAAGATGGCAAAGCAGATTTTGGCAATCGTGGCTGCCGCGCCGGAGATCCGGCCGAAGCCGAGAGCGCCGGTAATGAGCGCGATAAGACCGAAGATGATGGCGAACTTGAGCATGGGTTCCTCCTTTTGGAAGCGGAGGATGCGCAGGCTTCCGTGCCGATGCCGTGAAGTAGTGGGGGGGATGCCGCCGTCAGCCAGGGCCCGAGGCGGCATCCCGGCCATGCGTCAGGCGAGCTTTGCCTTCACTTTTTGCGCGACCGTGCCCATGTCGGCGCGGCCGGCGGCCTTTTCCTTCACCAGGGCGACGACCTTGCCCATGTCGCGCGCCGAGGTGGCGCCCGATTCGGTGATCGCGGTCGCAATGACCGCATCCAGCTCGTCGTCGGAGAGCTTGGCGGGCAGGTAAGCGTCGATCACGCTCATTTCGAAGCGCTCGATATCGGCGAGATCGCTGCGGTTGGCCTTGTCGAACTGGTCGATGGAGTCGCGGCGCTGCTTCTGCATCTTTTCGAGCACGGTGAGCACGTCGGTGTCGGTCAGCTCAATGCGCTCGTCCACTTCGCGACGCTTGATTTCCGCCTGCACAAGGCGGATGACGCCCAGCCGCGGCTTGTCGCCGCTACGCATGGCGTTCTTCATGTCATCGGTAAGCTGTTGTTTCAGGGACATAATATTCTCCGGAACGACGAAAAGCCGGCTTTGCCATGGGCAAAGCCGGCTCGGGAGTTCGCCATGCGTACGGCGGCCGCGTTACCGCGCCTGCCGTTGGTCACACCTGCCCTGTAAGATAGGGCAGACGGGATCAGTACATGCGGGTCCGACGCGTGGTATCACGCGAAAGGCGACGCAGGTGACGCTTCACAGCAGCGGCGCGCTTGCGCTTACGCTCCTGAGTGGGCTTTTCGTAAAATTCGCGCTTGCGCGTTTCGGCCAGCACGCCAGCCTTTTCGCACGTACGCTTGAAGCGGCGAAGGGCAAGCTCAAACGGCTCGTTCTCGCGGACTTTAACGCTCGGCATGGAAACTCCACTAATGTTTAAACTGACCCGTGAGATCGGGCGAGCCGTGGATTATAACGTGACCGAACAGAATTTTTCAAAGCCCATATTGGGAATCGAGACCTCCTGCGATGAAACAGGGGTCGCCTTGCTGCGCTGGGACCCTGAAAAACCCGGTCGCGGGCTGCTTTCCCATGCGCTTTTCAGCCAGATTGCGCTGCACGCCCAGTACGGCGGCGTGGTGCCGGAACTGGCCAGTCGCGACCATGTCCGCAAGCTGTTGCCGCTGGTCAGGGAGGCCTTGAAGGAGGCCGGGCTGACCACGGCGGACCTGGGCGGCGTGGCCTATACGGCCGGCCCCGGCCTGGTCGGGGCCCTTCTGGTCGGCGCCTCGGCGGCCCGTGCCATGGCGTGGGCGCTGGGTGTGCCGGCCATCGGCGTGCACCATATGGAAGGGCATCTGCTGGCCCCGCTGCTGGAAGACGACCCGCCGGAAACGCCCTTTGTGGCGCTGCTGGTGTCGGGTGGCCACTCCATGCTGGTGGAAGTGAAGGCCATCGGCGAGTACCGCATCCTCGGTGACACCCTGGATGACGCTGCGGGCGAAGCCTTCGACAAGACCGCCAAGATGATGGGCCTGCCGTACCCCGGCGGCCCCGCCCTCGCGAAGCTGGCCGAGCAGGGCACGCCGGGCAAATTCCGCTTCTCGCGCCCGATGACCGACCGTCCCGGCCTGGATTTCAGCTTCTCTGGCCTGAAAACGCAGGTGCTGCTGGCCTGGCAGGCCAGTGATGGCAGCGACCAGACCCGCGCGGATATCGCCCGTGGCTTCCAGGAAGCCATTGTCGACACCCTGGCCATCAAGTGCCGTCGCGCCCTTGCTGCCACGGGAGCGCAGCGCCTCGTGATCGCCGGTGGCGTGGGTGCCAACAAGCGCCTGCGCGAGCAACTGGCGCAGGCCGCCAGTGAGGACGGTTTCAAGGTGTATTTCCCGCGTCTGGCGTTCTGCACGGACAACGGCGCGATGATCGCCCTGGCGGGAGCCATTCGTCTGGCCGCCGGCCAGCATCAGGACGAAACCATCGAGGTGCATCCGCGCTGGAGCCTCGAATCGCTGCCTGCCGCCTGAAAAAGCGGCACGCGCTCTTGCGAAACGGGTCGGCCTCGCCGACCCTGTAGGACTCCGGATTTCAGACAAAGCCATCCCATGGATATCGTCTTCATCGAAGACCTGCGCATCGACGCCGTCATCGGCATTTACGACTGGGAACGCCGCATTCGCCAGACGCTCTCGTTCGATCTGGAAATGGCGTTCGACAACACCCGTCCCGCTGCCACTGACGACATTTCCGACACACTCAACTACAAGTCGGTATCCAAGCGTCTTCAGTCGTACGTGGAGGCATCCAGCTTCGGCCTGGTCGAAACGCTGGCCGAACGCTGCGCCGCTATCGTGCTCGAAGAGTTTGGAGTCAGCTGGGTCAGGCTGAAGCTGTCCAAGCCCGGCGCCGTACGTGGCGCGAAAGCGGTAGGTGTTCGTATCGAGCGCGGCGTGCGACCGGCCTGATGGGACGCGCCTACCTGAGCCTTGGTTCCAATGTTGAACCCCACCGTTACCTCCGGGCGGCGCTGGAGGAATTGCGTGCGCGCTTCGGCGAGCTGACCGTGTCGCCGGCCTATCGCAGCGTGGCAGTGGGATTCGACGGCCCCGACTTCGTCAATCTTGCCGTGGGTATCAACAGCGACCTCGCGCCCGAAGCACTGAACGACTGGCTGCACGCGCTGGAAGATCGCCACGGCCGTGTTCGCGGCGGCCCGCGCTTTTCTGACCGCACGCTCGACGTAGACATCGTGCTGTACGACGACCTGGTGCTGACCGGCGACGGACATCTGGAAATTCCCCGTGGCGAATTGCGCCACGCGTTCGTCCTGCGACCGATGGCAGACATTGCACCGCAACTGCGGCATCCAGTCAGTGGCGCCACCATGGCCGAACTCTGGTCTGCATTTCCTTCTGCCAGCGAGCCCATGCAGGAAGAGTCGCTTGACCATTGAAGCCATGCCAGTTTCATCGGTTGAACTGCCGCGCGTTGCGTGCGGACGTCTATAAGTCCATTTCATCAGAGGATGCGGGATGCGTCATTCAGCGGTTTTCGGCTTGCTTGTGGCAACCATGCTGTTCACGGGATGCGGAAAACAGGTCGATCCGGCCGTGTCTTCTGATTCCACGCAGGCACTCCTGGCCCCGCCGTCGCGCAACGCTGATATCAATGCATGGCGCAGCTTCCTCAGTACCGTGGTTCTCTCCCAGACTCACGACGAAACGGTGCGTCCCTATTCGTTTGTCGTTCCGGCGGGGCATGGCCGTGATGCTGAAGAGAGTCGCGCCGCCATGGTTGATGCCATCCGGGGACTGCTGACCAACACGGCCCTTCCCCACCACATGATCGTACTCACCGGCCCCGACTCGACCGAGGTGACTGACGTCATCGTGGAGGCCTTCAGGGATCTTCCTGAAAAGTCCGGGGCGGGCTTGACGGTGGTTTATGTCGGAGTGGCGGGTGCATCGGCTCGCGCTCGTGAAGCGGCCGTTGCAAACGGCGCGCAATTTCGCCTTACGGCGATTCGCGAGCCGGCTTAGTCGGGCGACTTCGAGGGGGGGGCCTCACCCGTGTTCAGCGAAATGGATTGCAGGAATGCAATGAGTGAGGCGCGCTCTGATACGGTCAGGGAAATGGGATGCCCACTCGAAAGGCTTCGCCAGTAGATCTCCTGATCTACGGCAGCCTCCAGCGTTGGAACGCTGCCATCGTGCATGTAAGGTGCGGTGTCCGCGACATAGCGTAGCGACGGCGTGCGAAAGAGGCCGAGGTCGGACGGTTCGTGGGTGACCGAAAAGCGCCCGGTGGCAGCCAGATCGGGACGCTCCGCAATCAGCCGTCCGATGGCACCGGGATCCGTGGATCCCGTCACAACATCCTTCGCCAGCAAGGGCAGCTGGCCATCAAGCGTCTGCAAGCCTGTTCCTGTGGGATGAAATGTGTGGTCAGTGAACTGAACCGGCTTGCCGGACAGCTTATGGCATGAATCACAACCCGCCTTCCCCGTGAAGAGCCGAAAGCCCTCCCTGGCTTCCCTGCTGAGAGAGGACGGGTTCTTGTCCTCGACATAGCGGTCGAACGGTACCGGCGGGCGAGGAAGATTTCGGATGTATGCAGACAGTGCCCGGGACACGGTTTCCCTGCCAGGGGCCCCGGCGCTTCCCGTGCCGAATGCCCGGGCGAAAGCCGCCCTATACGACGGAGAACTCAGGGCCGCGATGATCTCGTTTTCATCCGAATGTCCCATCTCTCTGGGGTGAATCAGTGGATCGAAGGAAGCGGCTTCAAGCGTGCTTCGTCGTCCGTCCCAAAACAGGGGCGCCTCGTCCGTAAGTGCGAGGAGGCTGGGAGTGTTCCTTGTGCCGATGCGACCAAACGCGCCTCGGGCGGTAGCGCGGCTATCCGCGAATGCGTGTTCTGGCTGATGGCAAGCGGCACAGCGGGTCTGTCCGTCCGAGCTGAGCGAGGCGTCGAAAAACAGCCGCTCCCCCAGAGAAATCATTTCCGCATTACGCGTCTCGGGGCGCTCTCCCTTTGCCCACAGTCCGGTACTAACGAAAATTGCGATAAGCAAAATCGGCAATATGGCTACGCAGATCATCAAGCGCGTCTTGCGAAAATCCATGACTAGAAACATCCCCTGATCAATGCCGAAGCGGTAACGCATCGCAATAACGATGTGCGCTTGACAATTACTTTCGCAATCTCGAATTATTGTACGAGAGAAAGCAGGGTGTCGTGGCAGGGATATCTCCTTGCCGCTCGAAGCGACTCGACAGGGGCGGGAAATGCACAGGGATGTAAACGGAGCAGTTCGCTCCGGGGCGCATGCGCGCCAATCGGTTGTCTGGTGGCGACTCGCGCGATCAGCCGTCGCCCTATTGATGCTTCTGTTTGCTGCTGCCCTGCCTGTCGCGCGTGCGCAGACATATGCCTATGACGGTAACGGCCGCGTGGTGGCCGCGACGCTTGCTTCCGGTGAAAGCGTTCGCTACGTCTACGACGACCTCGGGAATTTGCTGCAGGTGGTTGGCGTCCCGGGCAATCAGCTCACCATTTTCTCTCTCCTGCCGAATCATGGTTCACCAGGTGTTCCCGTAACGATTCAGGGCCGCGGTTTCGCGACACCCTTCAGCTCCAATACCGTCAACTTCAATGGAGCGCCCGCGCCAGTCACGTCGGGAACCGCGACGACGCTTTCCGTGACGGTTCCTGCCGGAGCCATAACGGGTCCTGTATCCGTCACCGCGAACGGCCAGACGGTTGCCAGTGACGAGTCCTTTATCGTGGACGGTTCCGGGCTGCCCCCGGTGATCTCGTCCATTGCACCGACGATTGTTGATGTCGGTTCAAGTGTGCTTGTAAGCGGTTCGCATCTTGCTCCTGTGGTCGGGCAAACCCGCGTAGCCATAAACCAGCAAACCATCGTCACGAGCGCCCTCAGCGACGAGTCCATCGGCTTCGTTGCGCCAGCCAGCGTGGGATCGGGAAAGGTTATCGTCCAGACACCCTTCGGCGTCGCAATCAGCGACTCGGAACTGGTCATTCCGCCTGCCAACGTTAAAGCCGCGAATATCGGTCCTGTAGTCCGGATGGCTCCAGGCGCTCCGCAGTCGATAGTCATTCCCGCCACAAAGACTGGCGTGTTCCTGTTTGATGGCGATTCCACGGCAGAAACCCAGTGGATCAGCCTGCAGGAGCGCGCACTATCAGGTGCATCATCCGCGACTTACACGGTCTACGATCCTCGCAATCGCGTCGTGGTAGCAGGAACGCTCTCGCCAGCCGCACCCTCGATTCATCTGCCAAAATTGATCGTTCCCGGCACCTATGGCATTTACATCCTGGCGGGTACCTCGCAGCCATTGAGCATCACGATGGCCATGGAGGCCGCTCCCACATTGATGGTTGATGATGCGAATGCGGTTCCTGCCGTGGGCGTGGTTGCCAATGAATCGAAGCGATTCGTTTTCCGTGCACGCCCCCGCATTGCGGCGATTCTTCCCTCGATTCTCAGTTCGCCGACGGGCGGTACGGTCTCCGTTGCTGTAACCGATGAAAGCGGTGCGTCGATGGGCTCCTCTTCGGGAACAGCAAACGCAGCTCTGAACCTGCCATCCCTCGCTGATGGGCGCATCTATCAAGCTATCGTCAAGCCAGCGTCGGGTTATACAGAGAACGCCTCGATCCGCATTTCCACGCAGCCGGGAGGCGTGATTGCCATAGACGGCCCATCGGTTGGGATAAGCGCTACGGCGGGCGTCAATGCGACGTTCAACTTTACAGCGTCGGCGGGCGACAACCTTGAGTTCGCACTAAGCGGTATTGCGATGGCCGGCGGACGCTACACACAAGCCAACGTATCGGTCTACGACTCACGTAACACGTACATCGCCGGAACCATTTTCTGCACAGCGATCAATGATGGCGCGTCATGTCGAGTACCGTTGCCGAATCTTGCTGGCGGTTCATACTCAATTACCGTCGCGTCGGGTGATCGTGGCCCCATGGCGTTCCAGGCCACGCTTACGCGTGATGTCACCGGATCACTGGTGCCTGGACAACCCCTTGTTCTTTCTTACGGTCGACCGGGGCAGTCCGGAAGGTTGACGTTCGACGCGTCCGCGGGCGACACGTTGGCTCTGGGTTTAAGCAATATCACCACGATACCCAGCGCGAAAGCCGTGCAGATCAGTGTTGTCCGACCGGATGGCGTGACCCTCGTGGACAGCACCTCGTTTACGGCACCGGGTGCGGTAAACCTGCAAAATTTGCCCGCCTCGGGACGCTATACCGTGCTGGTGAGGCAGTCCTATGGTTTGCCTATGTCGCTCCAACTGGTGCTGGCGCCTCAGGCAGGTGGCTCTCTGACCGTGGACGGGCCATCTCAGCAGCCCGCACCCATTCCCGGGCAGGTCAGCTACTTCACGTTTAGCGCGGCAGCGGCGGACAACCTGGAGCTTGCTGTCACGGGCATAACGCTACGAAGTGGCTGTTCGTCGGCAACGGTCTCGGTCTACGATTCTAAAAACACCTACGTGGGCGGTGGAACAGCGAACACGGGCCGCCTTGGCGTCCATTTGTGGGCGCTGGCGGGTGGCGGCTATTCCGTCGTGATTTCAAACTGCATGACGTCCGGATCGGTAACGCTGACCCGCAACGTCACCGGTTCGATCGACTTCGGCCAAACTCAATCTTTCAATCTGACCCGCGAGGGTCAGGCGCTTCGGCTGAACTTCAGCGGGACATCCGGGCAAACGCTTGCCGTAGGAGCTACGGCATTTACAACCACGCCTTCGGCAACCACGGTCACCACGTCCGTTTACGCTCCCGATGGCACGCGTCTGGCCACGTCTGACGTCGCGACGGCGGGACTTCTCAACGTCCGAAATCTCGCGGCCAGCGGCACCTATACCGTCGTCATCAGTCCAGACAACGGGGCGATCGCTTCCGGGCAAGTGAGCCTGCTGCCGCAGGCAGGGGGGAAGCTTGTCGCTGACGGTCCCAGTTTGTCTCCTGCCGCAGGCTTGGGACAGAACGTCTACTACACCTTTGATACATCGGTTGGGGACAACCTGGAACTTGGATTTGGTGCTCTTTCGATGAGCACGCCTTCGACCGGTATCAACTACTACGTCTACAACCCGAGCGGTTCGTTGTTGACAAGCGGATCCCTGGATAAGTCAGCAAGCGCGGGCGCGAGCAGAGTTTCGCTCTCGGGACTGGCGGCGGCAACGTACTCGGTTGTCGTTTCCTCCTATCCGGGGGCGGCATCCTTCACCGCTGCTGCGACGCTGACCAGAGACGTAACCGGGACCCTGGCGTTCGGTAACTCACTGGGAGTGAACCTTCCTCGTCAGGGACAGGTGGCGCGACTGACGTTCGGTGGAACGGCGGGGCAGGTGGTTTCGATCAACCTTTCCAACTACGTGAGCACGCCTTCCGGGCAAGGCATGGCCGTATCGGTCTACCAGCCAAGTGGCGCGCGTATCGCATCCACGTCCATGACGTCGGGCAAGTACACGCTGCCGAGCCTGCCAGTGACTGGTACTTACACGGTGACGCTGGCTCCCAACAACGGCGTTCCCGCGACGATGACAATTTCGCTCCAGTAGCTTTGCCCAACGAATGCATGTTTATCGACAGGCCGTTCAGTGCGGCCCGTTCGCAGAAGCACTAAAGGACTTTGAATGATCGGGCTGAAGGATGGTTTCCGGATTACGGCGCTGGGCTTGGGCGTTGCGGCGCTCGCTGGCCTAAGCATAGGTTCCGTCGTCGCTGGCAAGTTGCCTCTGGGGCCCGATCTGGTTGTGTCTCCGGAAGACCTGGATGGTATGGCGAGCCAGGCGCAGTCCGTGCTGCTACCGGATGGGCGTTCCCTGAGCGTCGATTCCCGTCACGTTTTCATGCGTCGTGCGAATTCCAGTGAGCGACAGGCGATTCCCTTGCCGGAACGCAGAATGGGCGCGGCTTCTGTCGTTTTGCCCGATGGAAAAGTCCTCATTTGGGGTGGCGCCGACAATGATGGCCGTCTATTTGATGAGGGGCTTTGGTTCGATCCAGAATCGGGCACCTTCGATCCGGCCGTTATTCCCGAGCTTTCCTCTGGCCTGGGATTACGTTTCACGGTTCTGACCGATGGGCGCGTGCTTGTCACGGGCGGCTGGAACAGAACACAGCGATTGTTTGAGCAGGCAAGCGTCTGGGACCCTGTCGGACGCCGGAGGATCAATATTGCGACATCCGCTCAGCCGCGCTTTCTTCAGTCCAGCGAACTCCAGGCTGATGGAAGCGTTCTTGTGTGGGGTGGCTTTGATGCCAGCCTCCACGCGATTCAGGAGGCCCAGCGGTTCGATGCCGTATCCAACACGTTCGCCGACAGCGCAACGGTCGTATCCGATCCGGCGTCGCTGTCGCTTGTAGCTTCCTCTCCTGCGCGAGATGCCTCCGGTGTGGAGGTCGGGCGAACAGTAGGCTTGCGTTTCAGTACCGACCTGGACCCAGCAACCGCGTCACGAGCAACCATTTCCCTGGTCGGACCTGCCGGTCCCGTTGATGCAACGGTTGTCGGTGTTCAGGGGCGGCTGGCATTTGTAACGCCCAAGGCGGACCTTCTACCCGGGACGCATTACACGGTAGCCATTGCGGGTGTTCGGGGCCTCGCAAAGCAGCAACTTCCCTTTACTGCATTTGGCTTCACCACCGAATTCATCGGTTATGCAAATGGTGATGTCTCCGATGCCCGCGCGGCGTCTTCCGCCGCTTCGGCTTCCGCTGCCGTGCGCGGAGCAGGATCGACAGCGCCTGCCGCCATGACCCTTTATCGAAGCACTGGCGATGGAGCACAGGAACGCGGCGACGGCTCTCACGTGTGTACCAAGGGCGCGCGCGGAACAATCCGTTTATGTCGGGACAAGAGCTACTTCGCCGATGGCGCCTGGTATCCGGGTCAGGACAACGCTGGCGCGCCGGATGGCGGACATTGGCGTGTAAACGTGCCCGATATGGCAGCCGGCGATGTGGTTCGCGCACTACCCAAGCGCCAGCAGAAAGTCGCAAAAGCGCTGTTATCGGCCGACGTCTCCTCCGTTTCGGGCCAGGTTCGTCTGGTTGACGGCCGTCCCATGGCCGGTGCGCGCATCAGCGCGGGTAAGGCTTCCACGTTTACCATGGCAGACGGCACATTCCTTCTTTCGGGTGTTCCCGTGGGTGACGCGACGTTGTTCGTGGACGGTAGCTCCGCGAATGACGCGAGCCATCGTTACGGACAGTTCGAGGTCAGCGTCAATGTCGTGACGGGTGGGACAACATTGCCATTCCGCATGTACATGCCGCGGATATTGGAACGGGATCGTATCGAACTCCCTTCGCCCACCATTCACGACATGGTCGTCACCCATCCGGACATGCCCGGCCTGGAAGTGCATATTCCGGCAGGCACGGTATTCCGGGATCGGAATGGAAAAGTTGTCAGTGAAATCGCCATTGTTCCCATGCCAACCGATCGGGCTCCCTACCCGACTCCCGTCAATTTCGCGGTGTACTTCAGTCTGCAGCCTGGCGGCGGGGCGGTTCAGAACGTAAGGTCTGATCAGCCTCAGGGAATTACGCTTACGTATCCGAATTACGGTCATGTGCCTGCGGGTCACGTTGCCAGTTTTATTGCCTATAGCCCGACGGATGGGTGGCGTGCGTACGGAAAGGGCGAAGTCACGTCAGATGGAACTCAACTGAAAGCAGAGGCGGGCGTGCATCTGGCGACGCTCACCGCCGCGAGCTGGGACATGAGCAACCAGCATCCGGGGGATGCCGACGCGGCGAAGCCCGGCGGTGCGTGCTGTGGTGATCCGGTTGACCTGCTGAGCGGCACGCTTGTGGAAAACGTGACGGACGTGGCGATCAAGGACGTCATCCCCATCGGCATCACCCGCACGTGGCACTCCATAGGCAACTCCGCGCTCAAGGACGCAAGCGCCGTTCAGGACCGACGCGGCTTTGGCAGCTGGCGCTCCAACTTCGACACCTATGTAAACGGCGTCTGGACCAACACGGGTGTACGCCTGCCTGACGGCACATTGCTTTCCCCGCTTACTGCCGTACCGCCAAATCCAGGCGGCGACGGAAGCTGGGTATACACGGGTAACGTCAAGGCCTATGCGGGAACCACCATGGACGCGCGACTTACTCCCGCGCAATGTGGCCCTACCATTACCGAGTGCTACGTCGTAAACACACCCGACGGCATGCACTACTTTTTCAATCCCTTCACTGGTCTTTACGAGATCAGGGACAACTTCGACAACCGGGTACAGATCATTCGCGTGGGCGGCCTTATCCAGCAAGTGATTTCGCCGAGTGGTCGCTTTCTGAGCTTCACGTACAACAGCGACAACAATATTGCTTCCATTTCCGACAATATCGGACGCACCTGGACGTATAGCTACCACAAGACCAACTTTCCGGTCGCTGGATGGTCGGCGGGTGGCGCGGGGAGTTCTCCTGTGTCGACGCCCATGTACTTTCTGGACACGGTCACCTATCCCGATCAGACCACGACACGGTACAAATACAACGAAGATTTCAGCTTGCCCACGGCAAGTACAGGTGGCTGCGCCAGTCCTGTGCCGAGCACGATTTCCAGCATAGTGGATCGAAATGGGACCACTGTCGCCGCGAATACCTATTGTGGCGTGCAGGTCGTCAAGCAGGTTGGCGCCGGCGGTGCGGCGCTACAGTTCAGCTATCCGGCAAGCGGGTCCGAAACCGACGTTACCGATGCGCTGGGTCACGTACGAAAAGTTGTCTTCGATGCGTCCGGGTATCCGGCGACCGAAACGGCCGCTGCGGGCAAGCCACTTGAGGCCACCACCAGCTACACCCATGATGCCAATGGCCTCGTGTTGTCGCGAACTGATCCGCTCGGTCGAACGACGAGCTTTACCTGGGACGAGCGCGGCAATCCGCTGTCGATCACGCAACTATCAGGCACGCCGAATGCCGTGACCCGCCGTTTCACCTGGACGGATGACAATCATCCATTGAGTTCGGAGGACGAGCTTGGGCGGGTCACGCGATATACGTATCTGGACGGCTGCCTTCGCAGCGTCATGGACCCGCTGGGACGCAGCACCAGCATTACCTGCAATACAAGCGGGCAGCCGGTGCTGATCACCGATTTCGCCGGGCGTCAGACGCGCTTCGAATATCTGCTGGGTGATCTTCGCAGCATCGTAGATTCGCTGGGCCGGAAGACGCTTCTGTCAACCGACAGCCTGGGTCGAATGACGTCGGTGACGGATCCGCTGGGCAACTACTCGCTTCGACGCTACGACACCAACGACCGTCTTCTGACCTCCACGGATGCGCGTGGCAAGGTCACGCAGCTTGCATACGACGGGGAAGGGCATGTCATGCAGGTGACCTTGCCCGGTGGCGGGAGCATTCAGTACGCCTACGATGCCGCCTACCGTCTCATCCAGAGGACCGATGCGCTCCATCAGTCGGAGCGCTGGTCCTATGACACGGCAGGAAACCCGCTTTCCCACACGGACAGAAAAGGCCAGGTAGCGCAGTTCGATGCCGTGGATGCGCTGAACCGCTTCACGCGGGTGACTTACGCGGACGGAAGCACCGTGTCCGTGGATGGCTACGACGCCGCCGGACGTCCCACCCAGGTCAGCGACTCCACCTATGGCGTCATCACCCGCGCCTACGACGGACTGGACCGGGTAGTCAGTGAATCCTCGCCCCAGGGCGCCGTAGCCTATGCGTACTTCGCCAACGGCCTGCGCAAAAGCATGCAGGTCGGCACGCTGCCGGTGGTGACGTACGGATACGACACAAACAACCAGGTCAAGACCATTGATCAGGGCGCAGCGCACGTTGCATACGACTACGACACCGTCGACCGTCTGGCGACGTTCACGCTCCCCAACGGCATCATCAAGTCGTACGCATACGACGATGCGAACCAACTGACGGCCATCCGCTACGTCGACAAGAACGGCACGACCTTGGGCGACATGGGCTATGGGTACGACGCAAGTGGCAACCGGACAGCGCAGACAGGTAGCTTCGCGCCCAACGTCCTCACTAACCCGACGAGTTCCCTCGCCACATTCGATGCGAACAACAGGGAGACATCGTTCAACGGACGAAATATTTCCTATGACACCAACGGAAATGTCCTCAACGACGGCATTCGCTCATACACGTGGGACGCCAGAAACCGGCTGCTGCAAGTGACGCAGGGCACGCAGACCCTGGCGACATTTACCTACGATCCGTTCGGCCGCCGCGTGTCAAAGACCACCGATGGCATCAAGACCATCTACCTGTACGACGGACTGAATTCCGTGATGGAAACCAAGCCGGGCATGACCACCACATTCTTGAACGGCCTGGGCGTGGACGAGCGCATTGCACGCACGGACGGCCAGTCGACCAGTTATTTCATGACGGATGCTTTGGGGAGCGTGCTCGCACTTGCAGATTCAAGTGGCGCCCTGACGCAGCGCTACTCGTATGACGCTTATGGCAATGGTCACTCGATACTGTCGGCAGACAATGGCTATCAGTACACCGCCCGAGAGAATGATGGGACGGGGCTCTACTATTACCGTGCGCGGTATTACGATCCGGAGCGGGCGCAGTTTATCAGTGAGGATCCCATTCAGCTTGGGGGTGGGCTGAATAGTTATCAATATGTCGGGGCAGCGCCGATTTCGTCCCGAGATAGTATGGGTTTGGCGGCTACAGTAAATGTGAAAGGGAATATTGTGACTATTACGTTGCCAATCACCTACGTAGGTCTAAATGGTATCTCTGTAAGTCAGCAAAAAATTTCCGCTTGGAATAGCAAGATTGAATCTCAGTGGTCAGGAACATGGGGTGGATACGATGTCAGGACTAAAGTTGTTCCTGGCGGACCCGGTGTTAAGGATTCAAACACCATCACTGTTATGCCCGGAAAGGGTACGTCGAAAGTGAGTGAGGTGGGTGGCAATACCGGTATATGGTATGAAGATGGACAGGACTGGGTCGTCTCGCATGAGGCCGGTCATCTAATGGGGCTGCGCGATCATTACATTGAATTCTGTGATGGTGGAGTCCGAGAAACCCAGCCGGCCCCGGGCTGGGAGGGCGACATCATGGGCGACTTCAATGGCACGGTGTCTCCTAGGGATGTAAAGGCAATCATTCAAGCTCATAAACGGTGGTGGCAGCGATGAGGTTAATGAAGGCACTCTCGATATTGATCGTTCCTTTGGCAATGTCCAGCGCCGCGACTGCGAGCGAGGCGTGGTTACCCGAATCTAAGGGTTTCTTCAACGCGCAAGAAGTGCCAGCTGCACTCTATATTGATCTCGGCGATGATCCGGAAGCGCTGGATCGGTTGACGAAAAGTCTTTTTGTGATTGATGATCCTGAAGTTGCAAGATCTGAATCGCTGGTTTGTCCAAAACCGTATAAAAAATACTTAATTAGATCAATTTTTCTGGGAAGATCAACAGCTACTGTCTATCAAGAGCCGCACCGGTTGCTCATTAGTACAGGATCATTCGGATCGCCTCGTGAGCCGGGTAAAGGCGCTGTTGCTATTTGTTTGCTGGCGGCGCCAGAAGTGATTGAAGGTGCGACTAGTTTCTTGAAGTAGGGTCTCGTTGTTTAGATATGATTGCCCAATGGTGCGAATTGGTACTGCGGAATCTACATGGCACACCTGGATTTTGGACAGGATTTGCGTAGGCGCAGGTGCGCTATTGCTCAATGGGTTCATCGCTGAACTGGAAGATCGAAGAAGTGGCAAAAAACGCGGGAACTAGTGTGCACATGCTGCTTGTCCGTAAGTTCGAGCATGCGCTTTCCCTGCCAGTACTACGATGTCGAGAGCGGGGTGAGCTACAACATTCACCGCTACTACGAATCGGCACCAGGTCGATATATTCAGAGTGATCTGATTGGACTCAACTGCGGTCCAGTCACCTATGCCTATGTCGGTGGAAACCCGCTGAGTGCGACCGATCCATTGGGGTTGTGTCCAGCACGTGATTGCAGCACCTATTGGGATCGCTATTTGGACTTCGTGTCGGATCACGCAATCAATGTGGGCCCTGCAGCTGTTGCGCTTGCAGGTGGCGTGATGCCGAAATCCTTTGCCCCTGCTGGTGGCTTTCGCGGTCCCCTCTTGGGATCAAGGAACGTTCTGACCAGTGTCGCGCGCGGCTTTGGGGTGCCTGGCGGAAGCTCCGCAGCAGTGCAAGGAACTGCTGCTGTTATCGGTCTTGCCACTGTTGCAATCGGAATGTACGACGCCACCATTGAACTGGAGGGCTTCATCTATGCAGCAAAGAATGCCCCGCCTTCGGATTCCAAATGCGAATGTGGTAACTAGCGATGACAAACGCCGAGACATTGATCGCAATAGTTCTGGTCGTAACCATGTCCTACTTCGTAGGCCGTTATTGGTCGCGCTGGAAGCTCCTGCGAGGAAGGCACGCGATGGCGATTTCGGAGATTGTTAGAGAGCTTCCGGATGGTGTTGATCATCGTCAAGCTGAAGAAGTTCTGCGTGCGATAGGTCTGTCGTATGGGCTAAAGCCAGAAAATCTAAGGCTGGATGACCCTCTTTCCAGCCTCGAGGCGATTGACTCTTGGGCTCTTGGGAAAGGGCAGGAAGCGCTTGCGAAATGGTTGAAGACCAATGGCATTGACTCTCTTCAGAACGCGCCCGAAACGATTGGCGACCTGATGATTTCCGTTCTTCCTCTGAAGAGAGTGTCACGATTTTCATCTTAGTTTCTGGTTATCTATCACCATCGCCGCACTTGCCTTGCTCATTAACGGCTTTGTTGCAGAGTGGGGAGATCGATCTAGGTAGTGTGGATATATACGCCAATTTGGCCGGTGATCTGCTCAACGCAATCGATCCGCTTGGTTTTGTGTCCGGAGGATAGAATGGCCAGTTGACCAGCTATTTCATGACGGACGCTTTGGAGAGCGTGTTGGCGCTTGCAGACTCAAGTGGCAGTCCGACCCAGCGCTACTCGTAATGATTCTTATGGTAGTGGTCATTCGGTGGTGTCGGCGGACAATGGCTACCGATACACGGGCAGGGAGAATGATGGGAGGGGGCTCTATTATTACCGGGCGCGGTATTACGCTCCGGAGCGGGCTCAGATCGTCAGTGAGTATCGGGCTCAACTTTGGGGAGGGTTGAATAGCTATGCCTATGTGGACGGCAATCCGCTGAGCTTCGTTGACCCGCTTGGGCTGGAAGCAATTGGGTCGTGGACATTTGCACCGGGCCCGCAGCGTGATGAGTATGATGCGCTGAAGAAGTCATACCTGAAGTTCGATTTCGCTGCGTTCGCTGACTTCGTTGAGCAGAATCGATTCGATCCTGTTGCAGTTGCAGGAACCTAAGCTTGACGCTTGGTGTTGGCACCACGCCGAAGGTTTCATCGGAGCTTCGAGGGCTTGGCGTCTCTGTTGATCAGTTGAATCCTTATACGAGCCAGCTCAGTCGTTGGTCGGGTCGTTTTGGAACGCGCTCGCTGCGAATGCTTGGAAGGACGCCGCTCGGTATGGCAGCCGGAGTTTTTGCTACCGGAGCTACAATCTTTGAGGGTTTTTACGATCTCAGCATTGAAGCGCAGGCTATGTACCATGCAGTTTCTTATGAGAATTGCGGGTGCGAAAGGTGATGGATATGGATGCTTTTGAGTCGGAGATTCGGCTTTACTCGCTGCGCCGCATCGCATTGATCTTCTCTATGCCGGTTGAGAAGATTCAGCCGGAATGGAAGTTTGGTGTTGATCTGGAAGCAAGCTCCCGATCGGACTTCAGTCGAAATGAGCTTGATTGTGTGAATGACGATATTCACGATGTTGCTGACCGGGCGACATTGCGTTTATTTGAGCAAGGAAAGCTCGTCGTATCCACGGTGGATGATTACTGCAACCTAATGATTGACCGGGGCAAGACTGATCCTTCGGTGGTCAGAGAAACTCTTCTCATGGGCAAGGACCGTCATTAAGCCAGAGGTGCGCGGCATGCGGACACAGGTACAGCGGGATCACGTTTGGGCTTGGTAATTTGCAAGACGTGAGAGACCTCATGGGCATTGATGGCGGAATAGACCCTTGTTCGGTCGCGTGCCGATATAGCCATATCGCAGGCGAGATCGAAGGCGCTGCAGCTTTAGGAGGGTCGCTGCCATCGAAATCGTTTGTTCCTTGTGGCTGGACGAACAGCAATAGGTACTTGCGTGTCGGTTACGGCAGGAACGGCGGTGCTAAAGTTTTCCGCGTGGCAGGACAATTGGAGAAAGCCGTTACAGGTGATGCACACTTTGATTTCTGGAATGCGGGTAAATGGTGATGACTAGCTTCTCCGAAAGATGCATTGCTGCTCTCGCCAAAGAGATGGCCTTGCGCCGTCTGCAACCTATTCAGTTTGAGTTGGTGCGTGGAAAGCATGAGGTGTACGAATACGCAAAAGTTGTCCAGAGAGATTTATTGGTCGAGCTCTATGTATATACGGATGAAGCCGGTTGCACATTGAACGAACGCGACTGGAAGATATTTGAAAAATGGGACTTCTCTGACGATAACGATCTGATTCGATCATTTGTCGCTTACGTGATCAAGGTGCTTACTACTGGGCCAGGCATCAAAGAAGAGCACCGCGGATGGCTCGATTCCTTGATAAAGCCTCAAACTAGCTAGGTGCTCGTGTTTATGCAGAACGCGGATCGCGTTATCACTCTTGCAATCCTTGGCACACCGAGCAACGCAATCAAGCGTTACGATCCTAACGCTCCGGTGGGACGAGAATCGGTCACTGTCCTTAGAAAGGGATGCCCAAGAAAGGGACGCCATGAACAAGTCACCCTCTTTGCTGTGCTTGGTTTTTATCTTCGTCACCATGGGGGCTTGTAGCGCGCAGCCGGCTCCTCAGACATCCGGCGGCACCAAGTTAAGCGCCACCGCCATCTGTGCCGAGATGAAGAAGGACCAGAGCCATGAGGTGACGTACATCACTGGTTCGATTGAAGACCCGCTCATCAATCAGAAGATTGTCGATATTTTGGAAGGCACTAGACCTGCCTTCGACAAGCGTGATGCAAAGTACCTAAGTTAAGTTGTACGTGGTGCAACACTCTTGCTGGAAAACATCTGCCTTTTTGATGTTTTTTCTGGAATTGGCCGACTGCCGCAATCCCCGACATCGTGCTACAAACGTCGCCACTCGACAGGGGGAGTGTTGGTATGACTGGAAAGTTTGCCCGTAGCTGGGGCCTGATCAAGGTCAGTGCGCAGGTGCTTCAGCAGGACAAGGTGTTGGCGCTGTTTCCGCTGCTTTCGGGCATCTGCTCGATCATTGTGGCGGCAACGTTTTTTGTGCCTTTCCTTGGCTATGGTGAAGGACGAGGTCTGCATGGGGAGCATTTTTCGCCCGTGGCATTCGTTGCGCTGATGCTGTTTTACCTCGTGCAGTACACGATCATTTTTTTCTTCAACACGGCGCTGGTTTCTTCGGCGCTGGTGCGATTGCGTGGCGGCACGCCCACGTTGAAGGATGGCCTGGATGCGGCATGGGCGCGGCTACCGGCGATCATCGGATATGCACTGATTTCTGCCACGGTCGGCGTGCTGCTGCGCGCCGCGCAGGAGCGGATGGGAATCGTTGGGCGTCTGGTGGCGGGCCTTCTGGGGCTTGGGTGGACGGTGGCGTCGTTTCTCGTGGTGCCCGTGCTTGCCAGTCAGAATATTGGTCCGGTGGATGCGTTGAAGCGCAGCGTTGAACTGCTGCGTAAAACGTGGGGCGAAAATCTTATCGGCAACGGTGGCCTGGGCCTGGCTTTTGGCTTGGTCACGTTCGGTATCTTCGTCACGTTTGGTGGCATGTTTCTGCTGCTGGTGTCGATGGAGTGGATGAAGCTGGCCTATGTGGTGGGATTCGCCACATGCCTGGCCTTGCTGGCGGCATCGCTGATCCAGGCTGCATTGCAGGGCATCTATTCCGCGGCGCTGTATCGCTACGCGCAAGAGGGACGCGCGGGCGGCGGCTTCGATACGCTTCTGCTGGAAGGTGCGTTTCGCTCGAAGGTGTGAGGCATGGGTGAGACGGATCTCAAGATTGCATCGACGTGTGGCGCCTAAGATTCGCCTGTCGATGGAGCGATCGTTTCGATGAAGGTGTGGGGACGCACAACCAGCACGAAACTGTCCCGCAAGGACCTGAGAGGGAGCCAGGATGGCTCCCTTTTTTTATGTGTGCCGACGTACGGCGAGGTCTTTGGGCGGCGCGGCCTTGAATGAATGAGGCTAGCGTCCTGTAGCGGTCAAGCTCGCAGATACAGGTTTCGGTAAACCTGATGCACGCAGCTTACTGTGTCAGATCATCAATGCCCGGCCGCCATCCACACGCACGGTCTGGCCCGTGGTGTATTTCGCATCAAACAGCAGCCAGCGCACGGCCTCGGCCACTTCATCGGTCTGTCCCAAGCGACCCAGCGGTGTCTTTTCCATCAGCGCTGCTGCGGCGGCGGCATCCTTGCCCGACTCTGGCCAGAGGATCGCACCCGGTGCCACCGCGTTAACGCGCACGTCGGGAGCGAGGTCTTTGGCAAGCGCCTGCGTCAGCATGCCAAGCGCGGCTTTTGCCATCGAATAGATCGCGTGTCCGGCGAGTGGGCGCTCGCCGTAGATATCCACCATGTTCACGATGCTGCCATGCGCGGCGCGCAACGCGGGTGCTGCAGCCTGGGCCAGGAAAAACGGCGCACGCGCATTTGCCGCGAAAACATCGTCCCACTGGGCCTGTGTCGCCGTGTCGATGGGCGTGGGGTAAAACGATGAGGCGTTGTTGACCAGGCCATCCAGTTGCCCGAAATGCGCCAGCACCTGATCCATCATCTGCCGTGGTGCCTCGGGCGTGGACAAATCCGCGCGGAAGGTGGTCACGCTGCCCGCGCGTCGCGAAGACAGTTCCTCTGCCAGCGCGGCTGCCTCCACGTCGGAGCGAAGGTAGTGCAGCGCGATGTCGCAGCCTGTTTCGTGCAGTCGCCGCACGATGGCGGCGCCCACGCGACGTCCTCCTCCGGTAACCAGTACGACTCGCTTCGCATTCATGGGGCTCTCCCTGTCAGTCATGAAGCGGGAGCTTGCCGGAATCACGCGTGAAGGTCACTGGCTGGCCGCGGGCCGGCGGGCGACGGATTTCTTCGTCGCCTTGCTGGCTGTCGTTTTCTTCGTGGCAGTTTTGCGCGGCGTGGCGGATTTCTTCGCCGCGGCAGTCTTGCCTGCCGCCTTTTTTTGTACGGACGGCTTCTTCGCTGTCGCGGGGCGGGCGGCGGACTTTGCCGCCTTCTTTTTCACCGGCGATTTGGCCGCAACCTTCTTCCGGGCGACCGTGGTCACGGCAGCGGCGGGCGCCTTATTGTTGGCAGCGGCCGCCTTACGCGATTTTTTTGCCGGGGCGGGTGCCTCCCCGTCACCGTCTTCAACGTGGATGTCACCGCTGAAGAGGTCGATCGCCGTCTTCGCTACCTGTCCCGTGTCGTAATACGCATAAGCGCCCACGCCCAGCGCGCCCACAATGGGCAGCCAGCGCGAAATGCCCTTGCCTACGGCACGCTTGGACACGCTGACGCCGATGCGCTGGGCAAGCCGCTGCAGGACGCTGGTAGCCGTGGTGCGGAAGATGAGGCGGTCACCCACGCGAATGGCCACGTCGCGGAAGGCCTGGGCGGCCGTATGCCGGAAAAGGCACCAGAGCATCTGTTCGCGGCCGAGTTTGGGTGTTTTTCCGAACGCCGCGGCGATATCACTGACCATCTGACCCTGAATCCGCCAGATGGCGACGAGTTCGGGCAAGACAGTCAGCCAGCCCAACGGACCCGGCGGCAAGGCCAGTGAGCCCGCAGTAAGTGCGGCGCGGTTGGCGGCGGCACTGGCGATATTTCGGCAAGTTTCTGCGGCATCAGCGCTGCGCGGAACCTCGCTTTCAGGAATGCGACTCACAAATTCCAGTATGGCGCGCGCTACCGGGCTCTCTTCGTGCATCGGGCGTGCAGCCACAATTTCTTTCGACCCGGAGGTCTGTGTGTCTTTCGGCATCATGTTCTCCGCCATGGCGTCTGCGACCATGGTGTCGGCAGCTTTGTGAGCCCTGAATGAAGCGAAAGCCGGACGAAAGGAACCGATCCGGATACTAATGAAACATTATAACATTCAGCTCCATCGTCCCCGACCTCAGAAGAAGACGCTCATGAAGAATGCTCGCCTGGCTTTGGCCATCGCTGTCGCACTTGCTGGCCTGCCTGCTGTTTCCGCCCTTGCGCAGGACGCAACGCCCGCTCCTCAGAAAGCCACCAATCTGAGTGCGGTGGACGTGAGCGCGCGACTGGACGAGGCGCGCAACAGCCTGTCGCCGGACACCGGAAGCAGCCAGTACGTCATGGATCGCCAGACGATCCAGGCATTGCCGCTGGGCGATTCCACACCGCTGAATCAGGTGGTGTTGCAGGCGCCCGGCGTTGTGCAGGATTCATACGGCCAGCTGCACGTACGCGGCGATCACGCCAATTTGCAGTACCGCATCAACGGCGTGCTGATTCCGGAAAGTATCGGTGGTTTCGGTCAGACGCTGGACGCGCGCCTGATCGACAACGTGAAGCTCCTGACGGGTGCGTTGCCCGCACAGTACGGCGAGCGCACAGCCGCCATCGTGGACATCACCACGCGCACGGGCAAAGACGGCACGGGCGGCAGCGTCGGCATGACCGGTGGCAGCTTCGGCACGCTGAACCCCAACGCGACCATCTTCGGGCGCGAAGGCAACTGGAGCTGGTTTGCCACCGCCAATTACCTGACCAGTGACGTGGGCATCGAAAATCCCACGTCCAGCCGCAAGCCGATTCACGACCACACCAATCAGGTGAAGGCGTTCGGTGATGTGTCGTATCTGATCAACAACGATACGCGCATCAGCTTCATGTTCGGCGCGACCAATAATCGCTTTGAAATCCCCAACAATCCGGGGCAGGACGTGAAGTTCGGTTACCTGGATGTCACCCATTTCGACTCCGCCAGCCTCAACGAACAGCAGCAGGAAAAGACCCGCTTCGGCATCCTGTCGTTGCAGGGAAAGATGGGCGAAACCGCGTATCAGGTGTCAGTGGGTGAGCGTTACAGCGGCCTCACATTCACGCCCGACGACATCGGCGATCTGATGTTCAACGGCGTGGCATCGGATGTGCGCCGCAGCAACCGTGCCACCACGCTGCAAGCCGATTTCTCGACGCCGCTGGGCGACAACCACACGCTGCGTTACGGCGCGTATGGCTCGTACGAGAACGCACGCTCCACCAACAACTCGCTGGTTTTCCCGGCAGACGATGCTGGCAATCAGACCAGCACCGTGCCCTTCAACATTCTGGATACCAGCCGCGTTCTGGCGCGCACGTATGCGCTTTACGCGCAGGACGAATGGAGCATCGGCGATCACTGGACGGTGAATTATGGTGTGCGTGCCGACAAGTACGATGCGTTCCGTACCGAAAGCCAGCTGAGTCCGCGCATCGGTGCCATCTGGCAGCCGAACGACAGCACCACGGTGCACGCGGGCTATTCGCGCTACTTCACGCCCCCGGCCACCGAGGCCATCACCACGGCATCCATCGAGAAGTTCGCAAACACGACGAACGCGCTTCCGGCCAACGGCGACAACACGCCGTTGAGCGAGCGCTCCAACTACTACGACGTGGGTGTGTCGCAGAAGCTGGGAAGCCAGTGGACGGTGGGTCTGGATGCCTACTATCGCCGCGTGGCGCGCATCCAGGATGAAGGCCAGTTCGGTGCGGCCGTAGTGTATTCCACGTTCAACTACGATCAGGGTCGCATCCAGGGCACCGAGTTCACACTGAACTACGACGGTGGTCCGCTCACCGCGTACTTCAACTTTGCGTACAACCGTTCGCTGGGCAAGAACATCATCACCGGCCAGTACAACTTCTCGCCGGAAGATCTCGCTTACATCGCATACAACTACATCCATCTCGACCACGACCAGAAGTACACCTCGTCGGGCGGCATCAATTACGCCATTGATTCCAGCACGAAGATCGGTGCGGACTACCTCTTCGGCTCGGGCCTTCGTCGTGATGGCACGGTGCCCAATGGCGCCACCATGCCTGCCTACTTCCAGCTGAATCTGAGCATCGCCCACGACTTCAACTTCGATCACATGGGTGCCCTGCACACCCAGTTGGCCGTCCTGAACGTGCTGGATCGTACCTACGAGCTGCGTGACGGTTCGGGCATTGGCGTGGGTGCGCCGCAGTTTGGTCCACGCCGTGGTGTGTACCTTTCGGTGCAGAAGGACTTCTGAAGCCCTTCCGGCGCGGGTTCAGGCGATCCGTTATCCTTTGCACTGGCCCAACACGTCCGTGCCCTGAATGACTGCCCGATTGCCTGAACCCAGCGCCGACGAGCGCGCCCATTCCGATCACCTGCTGGCGATGATGCGCGAAGACATCGCCGTCAATGGCCCGATGCCTTTCTCCCGTTTCATGGAGCGCGCGCTGTATACGCCGGGCCTTGGCTACTACAGCGCGGGCAAGGCCAAGTTTGGCGCGGAAGGCGATTTCGTCACGGCGCCCGAGCTGGGTCCGCTGTTTGCACAGTGCGTGGTCCGATCGTTGAAGCCCATCCTGGCCAGCCTGGGTGACGAGGCTGAGTTCCTCGAACTGGGTGGTGGAAGCGGTTCCTTTGCCGAGGTGGCCATTGGCGCCATGCAGCGCGAGGGCGTGCTTCCGCGTCGTTACATGATTCTTGAACCCAGCGCCGACCTGCGCGAACGCCAGCGCGAACGCCTGGCTCTCGCACTGGCTCCAGATGTCTTCGCGCGCGTGGTGTGGCTGGATGCGCCGCCTGAAGAAAGTTGGGCTGGCGTGCTGTTCGCCAACGAGGTGATCGATGCACTTCCGACCACGCGTTTCACCATGCGCGACGGCGAGGTGTACGAAGAATACGTGGTACTGGATGGCGATGGCCGCCTTGGGATTACCTATCGCCCTGCGGATGCGCTGGTGGGTGGCGCCGTGCGCCACGTGGAGCGCGATCTCGGGCGCGACTTCGAGGCCGGTTACCGCACCGAAATTCTTCCGCAGCTTCCCTATTGGATGCAGGCGGTCGCGGGCACGCTGGAGAAGGGCGCGATGCTCTTCATCGACTACGGTTACCCGCGTTCGGAGTTCTATCTGCCCGAGCGCACAGACGGTACGCTGCGTGCGTTCTATCGGCATTACATGCATGCTGATGCGCTGCATGCGCCGGGTCTTCAGGACATCACGGCGTCGGTGGATTTCACGGCGTTGGCGGAGGCGGGCAACAATGCCGGCTTCGGTGTGGCGGCGTACGTGCCGCAGGCGCAGTTCCTCATTGCCTCGGGTCTTCAGGAATTTTTTGAAGAGGGCTATATGGGTACCGAGGATGAGGCTACCCGTTATCGACTCGCCCAGCAGGTGAAAAAGCTCACAATGCCCGACGAAATGGGCGAGCGCTTTCAGGCCATGCTTTTCGCGCGTGGCCTGAATGCCGTGGTGCTGCCTGCCGAACTTATGCTCGAAGACCGCGGCTCGCGCCTGTAAGCGCTCGCACAGTGTCAGGCCGGTTTGGGTACCGATGCGATGGCTTTTACGCGTGCACGGTCCAGCGCTTCGCCGATGGCGGGGCCCACGAGGCCTTTCTCGACGAAAGGCTGTGACGACACGGCGGCGGCTGCGTCACGAGCGGCACGCAGGTAGTTGGCCTGGGGATACGCAGCATCCTCGCTGCCCAGCCTTCCGCGCTTGTCCGCTTCGCACGCATGCAGAAACGTTTCCAGGCGCTCCGGGCGGCGCAACGCGCCCAACGCATCCAGCAGCTTCAGTATCGTGCCTGGCTTCAGCTCGAACGCCATATGCGCGTTGAGGTGATAGCGGCATACAGCACTGGCCATGGCGGCGAAATCATTCGGCACCTTCAGGCGCTGTGACATTTCCTGCACGGGCGCGATCCCGCGCTGCTCGTGCATTACATGGCGCGGCAGCACGTCGGCCGGCGTAAGCGCCTTGCCGAGGTCATGGGTCAGCGCGCAGTAGCCCACCAGCGCATCGCCGGGCGCAATGCGTGCAGCCATGTCCAGCACCATCTCCACGTGAATGCCGCAGTCGATCTCGGGGTGATATTCGGCGCGCTGCGGCACGCCATACAGCGCATCCACTTCGGGAAACAGCACGGCAAGCGCATGACTTTCGCGCAGCACCCGAAGGAACGCGGAAGGCTGCGGCTCGGCCAGTGCCTTGCGCGTTTCCGCCCACACGCGTTCGGGCACCAGATGGTCGATCTCGCCATCGGCGACCATCTGCTGCATGAGGGTCATCGTTTCGTCTGCAACGGTGAAGCCCAGCGGGGCATAACGCGCCGCAAAGCGCGCAACACGGAGGAGGCGAACCGGGTCTTCCACGAATGCGGCAGACACATGGCGCAACACGCGCTGCTCAATATCTCGCACGCCTCCGTAAGGATCGACCAGCGTGCCGTCTTCCGCCTCGGCGATGGCATTGATCGTCAGATCGCGGCGTTCCAGATCTTCTTCCAGCGTCACCGACGCGTCGGCCTGGAATGAGAACCCGTGATAGCCACGCCCGGTCTTGCGTTCCGTACGTGCCAGCGCATATTCCTCGCCCGTCCCGGGCTCAAGGAATACGGGGAAGTCTTTGCCCACCGGCTTGTAGCCGGCCGCGATCATCTCGGGCGGCGAGGCGCCTACCACCACGAAATCGCGGTCAACCACCGCACGGCCCAGGAGTTTGTCGCGGACGGCGCCGCCAACCAGATAACGTTTCATGCCGCGATATTAACGGCGCATGCTCCGCGCGTCGTCCAGTCGACGCTGGCGCACTGGTTTGCCCAGCAGGCGTGGCAGCCACGCGGTGAACGATTGGGGCTGGATGCCCAGCATGGCCAGGCCATCCGTCTTGCCCACCGAGTCGGTGCGCAGCGAGCGGAAATTGTCCGGGGTGAACGGTTTGCCGGGCATCCATTGCGCCACTTCGGCCTGGAGCATGCCCAGGCTGTCCGGAAGCGGCAGCACCACACGCTTCAGGCCGGCCGCATCGCGGATGTGGCGCACGATATCCAGCAGCGTCAGCGTCTCGCGTCCGTACAGCTCGAAACTGCGATTCAGCGATACTGCTGGATTGGCGATACATCGGCGCATTGCTTCCGCGACGTCGCCCACGTATACCGGCGCCATCTTTGCGCGCGGCCTGGCCAGCGGCATGACGGGAAGGGTTTTCAGCAATCCGGCAAAGCGTGTGACCAGCCCGTCACCCGGGCCAAAAATGGTGCTGGGCTCATAAAGCGTCCAGTCCAGGCCAGAGTGCTTGATCAGCGATTCGGCCTCGCCGCGGGTCTTCAGATATTTCGACAGACCCTGGCCGGCTTTCAGCGAGCTCATCTGATGCAGACGACGCACGCCGGTATCGCGGCAGGTATTGATCACCGTCTGGGTCAGCTCTACGTGCGCGCGCTGAAAGGTATCTGATCCGCTCTCGTTGAGAATGCCCACCAGGTTGATCACGGTGTCTGCATCGGCGAAATAAGGACGTAACGCGGCGGCGTCGTAGATGTCGGCCGTATGCAGCATCACGCCGGGAGCGACGGAGTGCTGACGGCGCGCCTGCCGGTTGCGCGACAGCAGCACGATTTGATGCCCTTCCGCAGCGAGACGAGGCACCAGCGTGCTACCCACGAATCCCGTGCCGCCCAGTATCACGATACGCTGCGGTTTCATGTGCTGCCTTCAGGGTTGGGCGAGGGTCGGGTCGACATCCAGCATGATTTTGCCAATATGACTGCCATCTTCCATCAATGCATGTGCCGCCGCAGCATCACTTAACAGGAACGTGGCATGGATGATCGGGCGGAAGGTGCCCGCTTCGATCAGGGGCCACACCTTCGCGAGCAGCGAGGCACCGATATGCGCCTTGCGGGCAGGCGGCAGGGCGCGCAGGCCCGAGCCGGTAACGGTAAGGCGGCGGAAGATGATCTTGCCCAGATCCAGCTCCGCCTGGCGGCCATGGGGCAGGGCAATCATGACGAGCCGTCCATCCATGGCCAGCGCATTGATGTTGCGTGGCGCATAGTCGCCGCCGACCATGTCGAGGATTACATCGACGCCTGCACCATCGGTCAGGGACTTCACCACGGCAACGAAGTCTTCATCGCGGTAATTGATGGCGCGTTCGGCGCCCAGCGCAAGGCAGGCATCAGCCTTCGCCTTCGTGCCCACCGTGGTGAATACGCGCGCGCCCAATGCGCGGGCCAGTGGAATGGCCGTGGTGCCGATGCCGCTGCTGCCGCCGTGCACGAGGAACGTTTCTCCCGCGATGAGGCGTGCGCGATCAAACACGTTGGTCCACACCGTGAAGCAGGTTTCCGGGAGGGCAGCCGCTTCGATCCAGTTGAGCCCTTTGGGCACCGGCAGGCACTGGCCAGCCGGTACCGCCACGTATTGGGCGTACCCGCCCCCATCGACGAGCGCACATACGGCATCGCCCACTTTCCAGTCGCCCGCGTCCGCGCCCATGGCGACGATGCGGCCCGACACTTCCAGTCCGGGAAGGTCAGAGGCGCCCGGCGGTGGCGGATAGGTGCCGGCGCGTTGTCCGGTGTCGGCGCGGTTGATGCCGGCGGCCGCCACGCGAATCAGCACGTCGCCCGGGCGCAGCGAAGGCACGGGGCGATCCACCAGCGTCAGCACGTCGGGCGGGCCGGGCCGGGAAATCTCCACGGCTTTCATGGTCGACGGCAGAAGGCTCATGGCTGCTCTCCCACCGACGAAGCCGATGCGGCATCCGGCGCCGACTGCTGCACGGCAGGTACGCTGGGCGGGGCAGGTTTGCTGACGGCTGGTGCGGGGCAGGTGACCTGACGACGGAGCGTGCCAGCGGTGGGCAACGTGTAGGTCTGGCCGATGGCCGTCATGCGCGAGCTGAGCGGTATGGCGCTGCCGTTGACGCGCCAGTCGTAGATGACGGCGAATGCCATCACGCGGGCCACGTATTCGCGGGTTTCCTTGTAGGGAATGCTGACCACGAAGAGGTCCGGGTCCAGCGTGCCGCGCGCAGCAAGCCACTGGTCCACCTTGCCGGGGCCGGCGTTGTACGCGGCGCTGGCCAGCCAGGGTGCGCCGTTGTAGCGCGCGGCCATCTGCGCGAGGTAGCGTGTGCCCAACTGAATGTTGGTCGGCGGATCGTAGAGGCTTTCGCCGCCATTCCACGGCAGCCCGTTACGGCGTGCGACGTTGGATGCGGTATCCGGCAGCAACTGCATCAGGCCGCGCGCATCGGCGCCTGAGCGTGCGTCGCTCATCCATGCGCTTTCAGCGCGAATGATGGCGTAAGCCCAGGACGGTTCGATGCCCGCCTGGCTCGACTGCTCGATGACGCCATCCTGACGGGCCAGCGGGAAACGCTGCTCGTAAAGGCGCAATGCATCACCGGAGCTGAGGGTGAACACCGCGCGGTCGTACCAGCCCTGACGGTAGGCCAGGTCAGCGGCAAGGCGCTGGGTGTCGGGCGTGGCGCCGCTCATGGCCTGGTTCCACTCACGACGGGCCAGCTTTTGCAGGCCCACGGCGTAGAGCTCAAACGCACGGTCCAGTGACGGGTCGGCCAGCAGCGCCCGTTCGCGCGACGGATCGGTGGCGATGGACGACGGGCAGATGGCGTACGCCGTATTCAGGCGGTCGGAGGCGAGGAAGCCGAAGTAGGTGGCCTCCTGGGATACCGACTGATACATCGACTGCGACTCGCTGTTGCGGCCAAGCTTGCCGTAGACCACCGCACGAAAATAACGCCACTCGCCGTCCTGCTTCTGCGATTCACTCAGGGCATCCAGCGCGGCGAGAGCGGCTGTCCAGTCCTGGCGCGCCAGCGCGACGCGTACGCGCCACTCGCGGGTAGCGTCGGTCTGTGCGCCGGGCGGCAGCGCGGCCAGGCGATCCAGTGCGCTTTCGTCGAAGTCGGTGGCGTGAAACAGCGCCAGTGTGTTGAGCACGGCGCCGCGCTGCTGATCGTCCAGGCGGAAGCGCGGTGACAGCGACGTCCAGGCGGCGTCGGCCGCGATGGACTGCCGGCGCGCGAGGCGCTGTACGGCAAGCACCACGGCCTGCCGGTGCCGGGGTGTGTCGGGCCAGTTGGCGGCGTCGGCTACGGCGCGGGTCGGGTCGGTCATCGCCAGCGCAATATTGCGGGCGGCGCTGGCATCGGTCGGTGGCAACCACGGTGCCAGAGAAGCGACGGTGCCCCCTTTGCCAGCATCGGTGGCGATCTGGATGCGCGACCACAACCGATCAGGCGTCAGCAGGCCCTGATCGTGGGCAGCGGCAATCACCGGATCGCATGCGTTGGGCAGGCTGGCCTTTTTCCAGAGGTCTGCGAGGTCGCGATTGAAATCCAGCGGCTCCCCGCGTGCCAGTTTGGCCTGCAGGGCAAAGCAGGTAAGGCTGTCGCCCAGGCCCGGCTGGTACATCGAGGCGAATGTGGTCCAGTCCTTGCGCCGGGCCAGTTCGCCCAGGTAATCGCGGCGCAGGTCGTTCGCCGGGATCATGTTGGGGTAGCGGGCCAGATAGGCGTCCACGGGGGCGCGGTCGAGCTGGCGCAGGTCGTGTTCGAGAGCGGCCGCTTCCAGGTAGGGATAGATCGAATAGCTCTCCAGGCCTTGAGCTTGCGCACGCCAGGCGTCGCCCCCTTGTTGGGCGGCGGCATAGGCCTGACGAAAGCGGGCTCGCTGCGAGTCAGTGCCGACAGCCTGCGCCTGGGCGGCGAGCAGGCAGGCGCCCACAAACAGCATGGCGTGACGGCCGAGGCGGCGCAGTGGGGAGACTGGGCGTCGCGATGCCGGGTGTGCGGGCATGTGCCTTTCCTTCGATAGCTTTCGGGGTCCCGTCCGATTGTAGTTCATGAGTCCGCGCAGACCGGATGAATCTGCGGGGCTTCGCCACGCGCCCTCCTGCCGCTAAGCTTGCCGGGCTTATCGTTTACCAGGACCCGCATGTCGCCCCACACCCCTCTTGCGCGTCTCGCGCGACCGCTCGCATGGATTGTGCTTGTACTGTGCGCGCTGGCTGGCGCCGCTTATTGGTGGGCACTCGGCCGTCCGGTAGACCTTCCCGAAGCGCCCACGTCGCGCATCGCCTGCGTGTCCTATGCACCGTTCCGGCTAAAGGGCGAGACACCGTTCGATGTGTACGCAGTGATTCCGCCGGAGCGGATCGACGCTGATCTCAAGGCGCTCTCCGCCCGTTTTGATTGCGTTCGCACTTACTCGATGGGGCATGGTCTGGACGTCGTTCCGGAAATCGCCGGCCGCTATGGCATGAAAGTGCTGATGGGCATCTGGCTTGCGCGCGATCCGGCCGTCAACGAAAGCGAAATTGCTCACGGCCTGGAAGTGGCCAAGCGCCAGCACGCCAATCTGCGCGGCATCATTGTGGGCAACGAGGTACTGCTGCGTGGCGAACTGACGCCGCGTCAGCTGATGGGGTATATCGAGCGGGTGCGCTCGCACACCAGCGTCCCTGTCACCTACGCCGACGTGTGGGAGTTCTGGCTGCGCAATCCGCAGGTTGCCAAGGCGGTGGACTACCTCACGATCCACATCCTTCCTTACTGGGAAGACGAGCCGGTGGCGCCGGAGCGCGCCGTGGCCCATGTGGCTGGCGTGTATGCGCATATGCAGGCGCAATTCCCCGGCAGGGAAATCATGATTGGCGAAACCGGCTGGCCCAGTCAGGGGCGTACCCGTCAGTACGCCAGCGCGAGCCTGGTCAACGAAGCGCGCTATCTGCGTGAGTTCCTGGCTTACGCCGCCTCCGTGCACATGCCTTACAACGTGATCGAAGCGTTCGATCAACCGTGGAAGCGCGACCTGGAAGGCACGGTAGGTGGCTACTGGGGCATTTTCGATGTAGATGCGAAACCCAAGTTCCCCATGCAGGGCCCGGTGGTGGAAGAGCCGCGCTGGCTGTGGGCGATGGGTGCGGGCGGTGTCGGCTCGCTGCTGTTCCTGGCCGCGGGCTGCGTGCGCCGTCGCTGGCGTGGTGCAGCGGGGGCGCTGGCGCTGCTGCTGGCCGGCTTTGCGACGGGCACGGCGCTGGCTGCGCATGTGCGCTTGCTGTCGTATGCGTGCCGCAACAACACGGAGTGGCTCGTCGGTATCGCTGCGGGCGCGATCGCCCTGCTGACGGCGCTGACGCTGGCCCGTGCGATTGCCACCCGTCTGGCAAGCGTGCGCATCGTGGAAAGCGCCATGCAGGTCACCGCAGCGACGGTCACGGCCCGTCGCTGGACGGTGGATGTATTCACCACGCAGCGCTTCTTCTGGATGTTTGTGCTGACGCTGTACGGGTTGCTGCTGGTGTTCAGCGGCCGCTACCGCGACTTTCCCATTGGCCTTTTCGCCGTGCCGTGCATGGGTTTCGCGTTGCTGGGGCTGCTGCGCACATCCATGGATCGCAGTCTTCCGTTGGTGGAAGAGCGCCTGATGGCTGTCTGGATTCCGGTGCTGGGCGCGTCGATGGTGGTGCAGGAGATGGGCGTCAATCTGGTCAGCTGGACGTGGCTCGTGTTGAACCTTGCGCTGGCATTGCCGGTGCTGCGGGCCTGGTGGCTGGGGCGGCGTGCGGCGGCATCCGAGCCGGCCAGGGTTTGACCTTGCGGAAGTGATCCGGCGAGCGCTTCAGGTGAAGGGCCGGGATGCAGGCATCGGGCGAGTGCCCGGGCGTTAGCGGGCTCACTCCCCAAGAGGAGCGCCGGGCTGGCGGAGCGTCAGGCTGCGGCGGGTGCCGCGCTAGCCGGTTGCGACTGCACGCGTACAAGGCGCAGGGCGCCAATCAGAAGGGCGAGGGCGCCCGCTTCAAAGCAGTAAAGCTGAAGCGCCAGCAGGCCCAGGCCAGCGGCCAGCGCGGCCGGGAACGGATGGCGCCACACCAGTGACAACAGCGCGGCTGCGACAGCGGCGTAGCCGTAGCCATTGGTCAGAAAGCCCACGACAACCGCCTGGCGGTACGAACACCACCACATCGCCACGCCTTCCTCGCACGCGTGCTGCATGTACTGCGGCTCCACCACGTAGAAGCGCAGGACGACGCCAATGGCCCCGATGACGATGGCGGCGATCCAGGGCGCCGCAAGGCGCAGGCGGGTCTTCATGAGCGGGTGTTTCCTTTCGGGGACGCAGCGGCCTCCGCCAGCATGGCTGGAAGACGGATTTCAGCAGCAATCGGCAGATGATCGGAGAATGCGCGGGGCAATGTCCACGTGCGATCCAGCTTGATGTCGGCCGAGGTCAGAATGTGGTCAAGCGCGCGCTTGGGCTTCCAGCTGGGAAACGTGGGCGTGTGCACGGCAGGCATCTGCAACGACGTTTTTTCGAACAATCGCTGCATTTCCGGACTTTCCGGCACGGTGTTGAGGTCGCCCATCAGCACGGCGTGCGGATGATTGGCCAGCAGCTCGGCAATAAACGCCAGCTGGCCCACGCGGGCGGCGGCGCCCAGCGACAGATGGGCGATGACGACCACGAGTGAGGCCGGGCCCTCGCCAAAGCGCACGAACAACGCGCCACGACCGCGGATACGGCCCGGCAGCGGATAGTCGATGACTTCGGTGGGCTCGATGCGGCTGATGAGGCCATTGGCCGAATGCGCAACGCGGGCCATGGGCCGGTTGGGCTGGTGGCTCCAGAACGGCATGCCGGCGGCTTCTGCCAGGTAGCGGGTCTGGTTGAGAAAACCGGAGCGAAGGCTGCCGGCGTCGGCTTCCTGCAAGCCCACGACGTCAAATTCGTGGAGCAGGCTGGCCAGGGAGTCGAGGTTGTCCAGCTTGCTGCGACCCGGCAGCACGGCGTTGACGCTGCGGGTGACGTAGTCGCTGTAACGCTGCACGCTGGCGCCCGCGAGGATGTTGCAGCTCAGCAGTCTCAGCGTGCGCTCGGGAGCGGCATGGGAGACAGCGGCGGGGCGGGGCGTCTCGGGGCGATTCATGGCGTGACTGACAATGCGGACGGGCCTTGGGTGACGAGCATGCCGGGCGCCGTGTGAACGACGGGCATCCGGCGAGGGCCCGCGCGGCGTGTGCCAGCGCGGGCCTTCGAGCTTACTTGCCGCCCGCCAGTTCCTTCTTCACGAGGAAGAGGGTCAGGGCATTCAGGTCGTCCCAGTCCTTGAAGTTGGTGGCGCGGTACTTGCCGTCAACCACGATGGACGGGGTGCCATCGACGCCCCAGGCCTGGATCAGGCGGGTGTCCGCCAGAATCTGTGCCTTGGTGGCGTCGCTGTTGGCTTCGCGCAGGAACGCGGCCTGATCGACGCCCGCCTGGGTGTGATACCAGGCAGCGAGTTCTTCCAGCGTGTGCAGCGGGTAGTTGTCGTTGAATTTCGCCTTGAACAGCGCAGCGTGGGTCTTTTCGAGCACGCCGAGCTTCTTGGCGGCATAGAACGCCTGAGCGTACGGCAGCCATGCGTCGTTGAAGGCAGCCGGGATGGCGCGGAAGGTCACGCCAGCGGGCAGGCTCTTCTGCAGCGCTTCAGCGCTCTGTTCATAGTGGGCGCAATGGATGCAGCCGTAGGAAAACACTTCCACGACTTCAACCTTGCCCTGCTTGCCAGCACGCTCTGGAGCCTTGATGGCTACGTAGTTGGTGTCCTGGGCGTAAGCCGCTGCAGCTGCGCCGGAGTTGTCGGCCGGGCCGGCGGTGCAGGCCGTGGCGAGCAGGGCGCCGCAGACGAGTAGTGCGAGACGTTGGAACATGGGATCTCCAGGAAAAACGGATGTAAGGCGGGTTACTTGCCCGCGGCTTCCTTGCTGACGAGCCACTGCGTGAGCTCGACCGCCTGCGGATAGCCACCAGCGGTAATGGGAGTGAGACGGTATTTGCCGTTCACAACGATGGTCGGCGTGCTTTCGACTCCGTAGGCGCGAATCAGTTCATCCGCGCGCTTCATCTTCGTGTTGATCGTGAACGAGTTGGCCGTGGCCACGAATTCATCCGCGTTCACGCCGTACTTTGCGTAGAACTTCGCCACGTCGTTGATGGTGGGCCATGCCGACTGCGGCTTCGGCTTGCTGGTCTTGGTGTCCATCATGCCCAGTTCGCCGCTGGTGAACACGGCATCGAACATGGCGTCGTGTGCCTTGTCGGCCACGCCAAAAGCCTGCGCGGTGACGTAGGCGCGCTGCAGCAGCGGCCAGTTTTCGTCAGGGCGGAACGAGGCCGGCGTGTAGGTCATGACCGCGCCGTCAGGCAGATTCTTCGCCATTTCATCAACGATGCCGTGGAACTGGAAGCAGGCAGGGCAACCGTAGGAGAAGACTTCGGTGACTTCGATCTTGCCCGGCGTGCTGGTGGGCTGCGACGGCTCGATGCGGAAGTAGTGCTTGCCTTCCTCCCACTTGCCGTTGTCCACGAACGGGGCGGCGGCCACCTTCGGCGCTGCGGGAGTGGGCTCTGGCGCTGCCGGGGCCTGCGTTGCGGCGGCGGCGGTGCCAGCGGTGGCCGGCGCGGCGGCGGTTGCCGGTGCTGCCGGAGCCGTGGCGGCAGGTGCGGGTGCCGGGGCAGACGCGGCGGGCGTCGGCGTGGTTGCCGAAGACGACGAATCGGACTGGCCTGAGCACGCCGCGAGGGCGAGCAGGGAAACGCAAAGTAACGGCAGATGCTTGAGCATGGGGAGTCCTGTGGTCCTTTAACAGGAACGGGCCACTGGGGCCCGTTCGGTATTACTCGGCGGAATGCAGCCCTTCAATGTAGCTGGCGAGCGCCGCGATGTCCTTGTCATCCAGTTTCTGGGCGATGGGCGGCATGATTTTGGCGTGGGCATCGGTGCCCCATGCGCCGCCGTCGTGCCAGGCCTTGAGCGTGGCCTGGATGTAGTTGGCGTGCTGGCTGGTGAGTTGCGGATACATCGCGCCCGGATTGCCGCGTCCATCGGGGCCGTGGCAGGCCATGCATGCGGGAATGCCGCGGGCGACATCGCCTGAGCGGAAGAGCGTCTGGCCCTGCTCGACCAGCGCCTGGTCGGCGACGCCGGGCAACGGCTTCTTCGTGGCGAAGTAGGCGCCGATGTCGTGCATGTCCTGCGGACTGAGCGGAGCGGCGAAGCCCGCCATGATCGGGTTGGAGCGGGTGCCCGCCTTGAAGTCGGTGAGCTGGCGAACGATGTAGGCCTCGCTCTGGCCGGCAAGTTTCGGGTACTGCGGATCGGTGGAGTTGCCATCCATCCCGTGGCAGGCGCCGCAGACGGCAGCTTTGCCTTGTCCCTGCGCGGCATCGCCCGGCTTCACTGCGGCGGTGGCGTCATGAGCGGTGGCGGGAGCGGTGGGCATCCCCGGAGTGGCCGGATCGGCGGCCGGATTGGCACCTGGTTTGGCGGCGCTGGTCGCGGCGGCAGGAGCTGTGCCTGCCTTGGCGGGTGTGGCGGTCTGTGCAGCAGCGGTACTCATCATGACGAGTACAACGGTTATGGCAGCGGCGGCGTGCCGAAACTTCATACACTCTCTCCAAAGGGGGTGCTGCTGGATCGACCGTGTGCGCACACACGTCGCAACCGAAGAATTATTCCTTTTCACACAGGGGGCGGTCAAACGCACGCCGGGGGCAGCATCGCATACACTGCCCGCCCATCCTCAAGCTTTCCGTCGCCGTCTTCGGCTGACGCATGTGCCTCTTATGCCTCCGATCCATAACGTATTGAATGGCGCCACCTTTGTGCTGGCCGCCCACGAGATCACCCAGCTCCCCTACGACGCGGGCGCCGAAGTGGCATTTGCCGGCCGCTCCAACGCCGGTAAATCCAGCGCGCTCAATGCGTTGACGGGACACAACGGTCTGGCGCGCACGTCCAAGACGCCGGGTCGCACCCAGCAGATGGTGGTGTTTGATCTGCCGCCGCTGAAGGGCGAGGAGGGCACGGCGCCGCTGGTGGCGCGCCTGATCGACCTTCCGGGCTATGGCTACGCGAAGGTGCCTGAGGCCATGCGCATGCACTGGCGTGGTGAGATCGACGCCTACCTGAAAATGCGCCGCAGCCTGCGTGGTGTGGTGTTGATCGTGGACATCCGCCATCCGCTCAAGGATTTCGACCGGATGATGCTCGGGTTCTGCGCCGACACCGAATTGCCCTGCCACGTGCTGCTGACCAAGGCGGACAAGATTTCCCGCGGCCAGGCATCCGCCGCCCTGGAAGCACTGCGCAAGCAGATGCGCACCGATGGCGTCCCCGGTACGGCGCAGGTGTTCTCTTCGTCGGCGAAAACGGGCGTGGACGAAGCCCGCGCCCGCATCATCGAGCTACTGAAGACTCCGCGCGCTCACGAACTGTAAGGGCGCGCCGCGCCGATCAGGCCACGCTGGTCATGAACACGCGGCAGAGTTCTTCCATGCCAGCGCGGTCTTCATCGTCGAAGCGACCCACCGACGGGCTGTCCACGTCCCAGACGCCCAGCAGCGTGCCGTCGGCCCTGACCAGCGGCACCACGATTTCCGACTGCGAAGCCGCGTCGCAGGCGATGTGACCCTCGAACTGGTGGACGTCGACCACCAGCTGGGTTTCACGGGTGCTGGCGGCCGCGCCACATACCCCGCGACCCAGTGCGATGCGCACGCAGGCGGGTTTGCCCTGGAACGGGCCGACCACCAGCTCCGTGCCGTCGAACAGGTAGAAGCCCGACCAGTTGATGTCCGGCAGCGCGTTGAACACCAGGGCGGCGAAGTTGGCGGCATTGGCCACCAGATTCGTTTCGCCGGCAAGAATGCCGGAAGCCTGCTGTGCCAACTCCTTGTAGAGCGTGGCTTTGTCGTCGGTGCGGATCGTGGTCGTCTCGAACATGGGACACTGCAGGTTGTCGGGTGAGGCCACCTCTATGGTGGTTTCCTATCCATTGTGCAAGCCCGGAGTCCCATGAATTCCAGTCTTTTTGTCGCCGGCACCGATACCGGCATCGGTAAGACCCACGTCGCGTGTGCCCTGATTCACGCCCTCGCAGCGCGGGGGCAGCGCGTCACCGGCATGAAGCCGGTGGCCAGTGGCTGCGAGCTCACGCCGGACGGGCTGCGCAACGAAGATGCGCTGGCGCTGCAAGCCGCCAGCCATCCGCATCCGGACTACGCGCTGGTGAATCCGCTGGCGCTGGAGCCAGCCGTGGCGCCGCACCTGGCTGCCCGTCAGGCGGGCGTGGTCATCGACCTGCCGTCCCTGATGCCCGCCTTCGATGGCCTGTCTGCCCGCTACGACCGCGTGGTAGTGGAGGGCGTAGGCGGCTGGATGGTGCCGTTGTCGCCCACCCTGTGCGCCAGCGACATTCCGCGTGCATGGGGCTTGCCGGTGGTGCTGGTGGTCGGCTTGCGGCTGGGTTGCATCAGTCATGCGCAATTGACGGCGCGTGCCATCCTGGCGGACGGCTGCCCACTGGTCGGATGGATCGGCAACGCCATCGACCCGGACATGGCGCTGCGCGAGGACAACATTCAGACCCTTCGGGAGCTGCTGCCTGCGCCGTGCCTGGGCATCGTCCCGCATGGCATGTCGTCGAAAGAGGCGGCGTCGTTGATCGACGTGTCCGTGTTCGCCTGACGATTCACGCTCCCACAACGTCCACTGGCTAAGCTCATCCAATGGCTACCACTCACCGTTACTACCTTTCCGTCGCCGATCTGCCCGGCGCACGCGGCAGCGAGCCGTCACTGGCCTTCGAGGGCATTGGCCCGGAAAAGCTGGCCGCCGATCTCGCCGATGCACTCCGCAACGACGCGCTGTTCCAGCGCTGGAAGGCGATGCAGCCAGACCCGGACGAAGTGAGTCCGGCACTGGGTGTCACCGACCCGTCTGCCAGCGCTACCGGCAAGCAGGGCAGTGATCGCGCCGATATCGAACTGGTTACCACGCTGCCGATGAGCATCGTCAGGCAGCGGCTGACCTGGCTGATCGGGCCGAACTGGCAGCTTCGCGACATGCGCTGAGCCCGGAGCACCGCCGGGGGCATGACCGACGGCGGTTGTTGGCGCGGCCGGGCGACGCTAGAGTCGTCGCTTTGCCGTCCGAACAGGGAAATGCGCCACATGCTCCGGATCCGTACTCTCGTGATCGCCTCTTCGCTTGCGCTGGGCGCATGCTCTCAGTCCTCTGAACCTGCCGACAAGGCCGCTCCCGCACCGGCCAGCACTGCACCCGCAGCGCCTGCGTCGGCCGCCACCACGGCAGCGAAACCGATGTCCGAGAACCCGTTCTTCGCCCAGAGCACGCTGCCGTTCCAGGCACCGCCTTTCGACAAGATCCACGATGCCGACTACCAGCCCGCGCTGGAAGAAGGCATGAAGCAGCATCTGGTGGAAGTCGAGGCCATCGCCAACCAGACCGAAGCGCCCACGTTCGAGAACACGCTGGTCGCCCTGGAGAAGTCCGGCGCGCTGCTGACGCGCGTGGTGCTGGCCTTCAGCGCCGTAACCGCTGCCAACACCAACGACACGCTGCAGAAGGTGGAAGAGGAAGAGTCGCCGCGCCTCACCGAACACAGCGATGCCATTCGCCTCAACGACAAGCTCTTCAAGCGCATCGAAACGCTCTACAACGAGCGCGCCACGCTGAAGCTCGATCCGGAATCGGAGCGTCTGCTTGAGTACTACTACAACGATTTCGTGCACGCTGGCGCGCGTCTGTCCGATGCAGACAAGACGAAGCTGAAAGAGCTCAACAAGGAAGAGTCGGCGCTCAGCACCCAGTTCACCAACCGCCTGCTTGCTGCCACGAAGAGTGGTGCGCTGTTGGTGGACGACAAGGCGAAGCTCGACGGCCTCTCCGATGGCGATATCAATGCAGCCGTCAAGGCCGCTGCCGATCGCAAGCTGGACGGCAAGTACGTCATCACGCTGCAGAACACCACGCAGCAGCCGGCCCTGAAAGATCTGAACGACCGTGACACCCGCGAGAAGCTGTTCAAGGCCTCGTGGGATCGCGCTGAACATGGCGATGCCAACGACACGCGCGAGCTGGTGTCGCGCATCGCCCAGCTTCGCGCTGACCAGGCCAAGCTGCTTGGCTTCCCGAGCTACGCCGCATGGAAGCTGGACGACCAGATGGCCAAGACGCCGCAGACGGCCGAGAAGTTCATGGAGCGTCTGGTGCCCGCCGCTGTCGCCCGCGCCACGGTGGAAGCGAAAGACATCCAGAGCGTGATCGACAAGGAAAAGGGTGGCTTCAAGGCCGAGGCATGGGATTGGGATCACTATGCGGAGAAGGTCCGCAAGGCCCGCTATGACCTCGACGAAGCGCAGATCAAGCCGTACTTCGAGCTGGACAGTGTGCTGCAGAACGGCGTGTTCTTCGCCGCCAACCAGCTCTACGGCCTGACCTTCAAGGAGCGCAAGGATATCCCGGTCTATCAGCCGGACGTCCGCGTGTTTGAAGTGTTCGACAAGGACGGCACGTCCATGGCGCTGTTCTACGCTGACTACTTCAAGCGTGACAACAAGGGCGGCGGTGCATGGATGAGCAACTTCGTGCAACAGTCGAAGCTGTTCGGCACCAAGCCGGTCATCTACAACGTGGCCAACTTCACCAAGCCGGCTGATGGACAGCCTGCGCTGCTGTCGTTCGACGACGTGGTCACGATGTTCCATGAGTTTGGCCACGGCCTGCACGGCATCTTCGCGAACCAGCAGTACCCGATCCTGTCGGGCACCAGTACGGCGCGCGACTTCGTGGAATTCCCGTCCCAGTTCAACGAGCACTGGGCTTCCGATCCGAAGGTGTTCGCCAACTACGCGAAGCACTACAAGACGGGCGAGCCGATGCCTGCCGAACTGGTCGAGAAGATCAAGAAGGCTGGCAGCTTCAACCAGGGCTATGCGATGAGCGAGCTCATCTCGGCGGCACTGCTCGACATGCAGTGGCACATGCTGCCCGCCGGCGCTCCGAAGCAGGACGTCGACGCGTTTGAAACCCAGGCACTGAAGAAGGCCGGCTTCACGATGGCGCAGGTTCCGCCGCGCTACCGCAGCAGCTACTTCCAGCACATCTGGGGTAACGGCTACGCCGCTGGCTACTACGCTTACCTGTGGACGCAGATGCTCGATGCAGATGCGTTCCAGTGGTTCACCGAGCACGGCGGCCTGACCCGCGAGAACGGCCAGATCTTCCGCGACAAGATCCTGTCGCGTGGCAACACGGTCGAACTGGGCAAGCTGTACCGCGACTTCCGCGGCAAGGAGCCGAGCATCGAGCCGATGCTCAAGGATCGTGGGTTGAAGTAAGGCAGTTGTTGATGCCTAGAGAGAAGCCGCCCTCGGGCGGCTTTTTTCGTTCTGGCAAGAGGGATCTTGCTCGCGGTGCTTTCCTAGCGCAAAAGCCGGGACGCCAGATTCTTGAATAGACGTCCATATGGCGGCGCCAGCATCTTTGCTCCATTGAGCCGCGCCTGGCGTAGTACCGGCTTCCTGTGAGAAAACCGCTGAAACCCGGCCTCGCCGTGATAGCTCCCCATGCCCGACGGCCCGATGCCACCAAACGGCAAATGATGCTGCGCGATGTGGAACAGCGTGTCGTTGACGGTCACGCCGCCGGCATGCGTGCGCTCCAGCACGTTGCGCACGTTGGTGTCGTTGTCGTCAAAAACATACAGCGCCAGCGGGCGATCATGCCGGTTGATATATGCAATGGCTTCATCCAGCGTGTCATAGGCCACCACAGGAAGAAGTGGCCCGAACAGTTCCTCGCGCATGATGCGCATGCTGTCACTCACGCCGGTTACCAGCGTGGGGGCAAATGCGGCATCTCGCACCGTTGCCACGGTGTGGATGGTGGCGCCCTGTTGTTTCGCGTCATCCAGTACGGCTGCCAGGCGCTCGCGGTGTCGTGATGAAATGATGCTCGCGTACTGCGAGTTGTTGCGCAGGTCGGGATACGACGCGGTAATGGCAGCGGTGGCTTGCTGCACGAATTCATCCACCCGCTCACGTGGTACCAGCGCGTAGTCTGGTGCAATGCAGGTCTGGCCAGCGTTCACCAGCTTCCCATACACGATGCGTTGAACGGCGTTGTCGAAGCGGGCGCCCGGCCCGACGATGGCAGGCGACTTGCCGCCCAGTTCCAGCGTGACGGGGGTCAGGTGCTCTGCTGCCGCCCGCATCACTTCCCGTCCCACGGCGGTCGAGCCGGTAAACAGCAAATGATCGAAAGGCAGGGCAGAGAACGCCTTGCCCACCTCGGCGTCGCCTTGCACGACCGCGACTTCATCGTCGGCGAAATAGCGTGATACCAGTTCGGCGAAGCGCGCGGAGAACGCGGGCGTAAGCTCGGACATCTTCAGCATCACGCGGTTGCCCGCCGCCAGCGCGTCGGTCAGCGGCCCCACCGCCAGATACAGCGGATAGTTCCACGGCACAATCACGCCCACCACGCCCACAGGCTGCGGCGTCAGTGTGGTGCGCGCTGGCAGGAACATGAGGTTGGCCCATTGCCGCTTTGGTTTCATCCAGCGACGGGTGTGCTTCAGGGCATAGTCGATGCCGGAAAGGCTGGGGAAGATCTCCAGCAGATCCGTTTCCTCACGTGGACGACCTGCGAAGTCGGCGTCGATGGCCGCTCCGATGGCATCGCGGTTCTCTATCAGCAGGGCGCGCAACTGACGAAGCCGGCGCTGCCGGGTCACCCAGTGCGGGAGGGGTTCGGCGAGTGCAGCGGCGCGCTGACGCTGGAGAAGGCTCATGAGATCGGTCATGAGCCGCATCCTAGCGCGAGCGCCGTCGCGGATGCGTCAGGAGCCTGCGCGCAGCGATACCGCAGGAAGCGGCGGCGTAAAAAAGCCGCGCCCCTTGCGGAGCGCGGCTCTGGAGGTTGCCCTGACGCGGTATTACTCGCCGATCGTCAGCAGCGAGGCGTTGCCGCCGGCTGCCGTGGTGTTGATCGTGAGCGTGCGTTCGCCGGCAAAGCGGAACAGGTAGTGCGGGCCGCCAGCCTTCGGGCCGGTGCCGGACAGGCCTTCGCCGCCGAACGGCTGCACACCGACGACCGCGCCAATCTGGTTGCGGTTGACGTAGCAGTTGCCCACGCGCGCGCGGCTCTGGATGTGCTCGATGGTGTCGTCGATGCGGCTGTGGATGCCGAGCGTCAGGCCGTAACCGGTGGCGTTGATCTCGTTGATCACCTTGTCCAGCTCGTCGGCCTTCCAGCGGATCACATGCAGCACGGGGCCGAAGATTTCGCGGGTCAGCGTGGACAGGCCCGGGATTTCGTAGGCGCGCGGCGCGAAGAACGTGCCGTGAGCGGTTTCGTCGGTGAGCTTCACTTCGCCGATCTTCTTCGCTTCGCGGTCCATGCGTGCGGCGTGGTCCACCAGGATCTGGCGGGCGTCTTCATCAATGACCGGACCCACGTCGGTGGACAGCAGGCCCGGATCGCCGACTTTCAGTTCGGCCATGGCACCGGCAAGCATCGACACGACCTTGTCGGCGATGTCTTCCTGCACGAACAGCACGCGTGCTGCCGAGCAGCGCTGGCCGGCCGACTGGAAGGCGGACGCCACGACGTCCTTCACGATCTGCTCGGGCAGCGCGGAGGAGTCGGCGATCATCGCGTTCTGGCCACCGGTTTCGGCGATCAGTGCGGCGATGGGAGCGTTACGGGCCGCCAGGGCGCGGTTGATCGCCCATGCCGTTTCAGTGGAGCCGGTGAAGGCCACGCCGGCCACGCGCGGATCGCGGGTGAGCGCGGCGCCTACCGTGGCACCATCGCCCGGCAGGTACTGCAGCACGTCGGCGGGCACACCAGCGGTGTGCAGCAGCTTCACGGCGGCGAAGCCGATCAGCGAGGTCTGCTCGGCGGGCTTGGCGACCACGGCGTTGCCCGCTGCCAGTGCAGCGGCGACCTGGCCGAGGAAGATGGCCAGCGGGAAGTTCCACGGGCTGATGCAGACAAAGACACCACGGCCGTTGAGGAACAGCTGGTTGCTTTCGCCGGTCGGCCCCGGAAGCTGCTCCGGCTGTGCGAAGTGGCGGCGCGCCATGGTGGCGTAGTAACGCAGGAAATCGGCTGCTTCGCGGATTTCAGCGATGGCGTCCGGCAGGCTCTTGCCCGCTTCACGCACGCACATGGCGATGAATTCAGCGCGGTTGTGCTCAAGCTGCTCAGCGGCGTGCTCAAGGATGGCGGCGCGGCTGGCGGCCGGCAGGCGATCCCAGGCGGGCTGGGCGGCCACGCCGTTGGCGAGCGCGCGCTCCACCAGCGACGGGTCGGCCAGCTCCACCGTGCCGACGACGCGGCGACGGTCGGACGGATCGGTCACTTCCACCTTCGTACCGGCGCTGGACGCACCAGCGACGAGGGGAGCGGCGTGCCACGGGCCGCTGTGACGGTTGACGGACTCCGCGAGCTCGCGCAGTTCGTTGTCGTTGGCAAAGTTCATACCCATGGAATTCTTCCGAAGTTCGCCGTAGAGATTGACCGGCAGGGGGATACGGGGGTGGGGGATCGAAGCAAAGGCGCGGACGGTTTCGCACGGGTCGGCGACGAGGTCGCGCACCGGCACGCTTTCATCGACCACGCGATTGACGAAGCTGGTGTTCGCGCCGTTTTCCAGCAGGCGACGCACGAGGTACGGCAGCAGGTCTTCATGGCTGCCGACCGGTGCATACACGCGGCACGGCACATTGAGCTTGTCTTTGCCGATGACCTCGGCGTAAAGATCGGCACCCATGCCGTGCAGGCGCTGGTTCTCGTATGCGCGGCCCTGTGCGATGTGGTTGATCGCGGCGATGGTGTGCGCGTTGTGCGTGGCGAACTGCGGATACACCGCATCCGCACCGGCCGCAAACAGGCGACGCGCACAGGCGAGGTAGGACACGTCGGTATTCGGCTTGCGCGTGTACACCGGGTAGCCGGGCAGACCGTTTTCCTGCGCGCGCTTGACCTCGGCATCCCAGTAGGCGCCCTTGACCAGGCGCACGTACCAGCGACGGCCGGTTTCGCGTGCCTTCTCGGTTACCCAGTCGATGACGAACGGAGCACGCTTCTGGTACGCCTGAATGACGATGCCCAGGCCGTTCCAGCCTTCCAGCGACGGGTGCGCGAACACATCACCGATGATGTCCAGCGACAGTTCCAGGCGGTCGGCTTCTTCGGCATCGACAGACAGCGCAATGCCGTTCTTCATGGCCAGCTGCGACAGTTCAAGCAGCTTGGCGCCCAGCTCGGCGCGCGCACGTGCGCGGTTGGCTACTTCATAGCGCGGATGCAGCGCCGAGAGCTTCACCGAGATGGACGGTGCGTCCAGATTATTGGCGAACGGACCACGCGCACCCAGCGCGTTGATGGCGTCGCGGTAGTCCTGCTGGTAACGCTCGGCGGTTTCCTGGGTGAGCGCCGATTCGCCCAGCATGTCGTACGAATAGCGATAGACCGCGTGCTCTTTTTCGGCGGAACGATCCAGCGCTTCCTTGATGGTGCGCCCCATCACGAACTGGTGGCCCATGATGCGCATGGCCTGACGTACGGCCAGACGCACCACCGGCTCACCCGCGCGACCCACCAGGCGACGCAGCGCGCTGGCGAAGTCGTGGCGGGTTTCTTCGGCAAGGTTCACCAGGTGACCGGTGAGCATCAGGCCCCAGGTGGATGCATTGACGAAGAGCGACTCGCTCTGGCCCAGGTGCTTTTTCCAGTCCGCTTCACCCAGCTTGTCGCGGATGAGCTTGTCGGCCGTGACCTTGTCGGGAATGCGCAGCAGCGCTTCGGCCACGCACATGAGCAGCACGCCTTCCTCGCTGGAAAGATCGTACTGGCGCATGAAGGACTCCACCGCGCTCTGATCCTTGGCGCGCACGCGTACACGCGAGACCAGGCCCGCAGCCACGTCGATCACATGTTCGCGCTCGGTGGGGGGCAGGGTGGCCTGCGCCAGCAGATCGTTGACGGCTTCGGTTTCGTCGCGCAGCCACGCGGATGTGATGCGTGCCCGCGCCGGCTCGCTGCCGGTCGGGAGTTCGGGACTGAGGATGCTTGGGTTCACGGTGGGGCTCGGGTGGACCTGGGGGAATGGATAATTGTACGTGAGGGACGGGAGCCGGGGGTGGGGTGCCTGCGACAACCTGTCATGCCTGTCCTTGCCCGTTCCTCCGGTCACCCCTATCATCCGGGTGTTCCAGGCACGCGGGACTCCCAGTGATCGTGCTTCGACCGACCGTCGCGGGTCATCCGCGCGTGATGTGGCTCCGGCCCAATCGCGCGCTCAGCCGGCGCGGCCTTCGTCGACTCGTTGGGGGGCTTGCTGCGATGGCGTTGACCACGGCAGGGCTTGGGGCGTGGCAGGGGAATGTATTTGCTCCCGTGTTTGCGCTCGTTGAGTGCTTTCTGGTGGCGTTTGCTCTTGGCGCAGCCTGGCGGGCTGGCGGCCGGGGCGAGCGTCTTGTCATCGGCCCGGATACGTTAGAGGTCCGCACGCTTCCAGGTCACCGGACGCGACGGTTCCAGTCACACTGGGTGCGGGTCATGCTCGCACCGGGCAATGGGCGTCACCGCCTGCTGCTCACGTCGCACGGGAACGAGCTGGAAATCGGCGCGTTTCTCGGTGAAGAGGAAAGGGTCGAGCTGTCAAAGAAACTCATGGTGCTGCTGGCAGATGCAAAGGGCCAGACGCGCAGGTAGGTTCATAAAAGGTGCAAGACATGACATCTGGCGTCATCAGGCGATCGGTTACGGCATGGGCGGCAGTCGCCTTTGCGACGTTCGGTACGGCGGCATGGGGCAATCCCGAGCCAAACCAGCTGAACATGACCAAGGGCGTCAGTGAGTGGTCTCCTTATGCGTTGCATATGGTTGGCCTCTGGGTCTGCGTCGCTATCGGCATCCTCGTTTTTGGCGCGATGTTCATCGCCATGTTCCGCTTCCGCAAGTCCCGCGGCGCTGTCGCCGAGAAGTGGACGCACTCCACGAAGCTGGAAATCGTCTGGACGGTCGTCCCCGTCATCATTCTCATCGTGCTGGCACGCCTTGCGACCGGCGGCCTCACGTCGTTCGCCGATACCACCGGCTCGGAAATGACCATCAAGGTCACCGGCTACCAGTGGAAATGGCGCTACGACTATGTCGACTACAAGGGCAAAGCCGTTGAGCAGGTGGGCTTTGTGTCGAGGCTGGAAGAATCCAGCGACCGCACCCGTCAGCTGAAGTCGAACCTCGACCCGGAAAAGATCAAGGTCGACGGCTACAACACCTATCTTCTCGATGTGGACAAGCCGCTCGTCGTGCCCATCCACACCAAGATCCGTTTCGTGATCGTCGGCGGTGACGTCATCCACTCCTGGTGGGTGCCTGCACTGGGCTGGAAGATGGACGCCATCCCCGGCATCGCCAATGCGGCGTGGACGAATATCAAGGAGCCCGGCGTCTACCGAGGGCAGTGCGCTGAGCTGTGCGGACAGGACCACGGCTTCATGCCGATTGTGGTCAAGGCCGTGCCCAAGGCGGAATTCGAGCAATGGCTGGCCACCCAGCAGGAAGAAGCGAAGGCCGCCAAGGCTCAGCAGACCGCGCAGACCGCTCCCGCCCCGGCCAACCAGGGCTAACCGAACACGTATCGCAGGCAGAGGTTCAAGGCTATGGCGCACGCAGCCACCCACGACCATCACGATCACCATGGAGCCCCACAAAGCTTCATTCAGCGCTGGCTCCTGTCCACGAACCACAAGGACATCGGCACGCTTTATCTGATCTTCTCGCTCACGATGTTCTTCATTGGCGGCGCGTTCGCCATGGTTATCCGGGCGGAACTGTTCAAGCCCGGCATGCAGCTCGTGCAGCCGTATTTCTTCAACGAAATGACCACCATGCACGCGCTGGTGATGATCTTCGGCGCGATCATGCCGGCGTTCGTCGGCCTGGCCAACTGGATGGTTCCGTTGATGGTGGGGGCGCCGGACATGGCGTTGCCGCGCATGAACAACCTGTCGTTCTGGATTCTCCCGTTCGCCTTCATCATGCTGCTGTCCACATTGTTCATGCCCGGCGGTGGTCCTGCCGGTGGCTGGACGATGTATCCGCCGCTCTCGCTACAGGGTGAGTCGGTTGCCTATGTGATCTTCGCGATCCACCTGATGGGCATCAGTTCGATCATGGGTGCGATCAACATCATCGCCACCATCCTCAACATGCGTGCCCCGGGCATGGACCTGCTGAAGATGCCGGTGTTCGTGTGGAGCTGGCTGATCACCGCCTTCCTGCTGATTGCAGTGATGCCGGTGCTGGCAGGCGCCGTGACCATGCTGCTGACCGACAAGTACTTCGGCACAAACTTCTTCAATGCCGCTGGCGGCGGCGACCCGGTGCTTTACCAGCACATCTTCTGGTTCTTCGGGCATCCCGAGGTCTACATCATGATCCTGCCCGCGTTCGGGATCATCTCGGAAATCATCCCCACCTTCTCGCGCAAGCCGATCTTCGGTTACCGCGCGATGGTGTTCGCCATTGCTTCCATCGCCTTCCTCTCGTTCATCGTCTGGGCTCACCACATGTTCGCGGTGGGTCTGCCGATGGGTGCCGAGATGTTCTTCATGTACGCCACGATGCTGATCGCGGTGCCCACTGGCGTGAAGGTGTTCAACTGGGTGTCCACGATGTGGGGCGGCTCGATGACCTTCGAAACGCCGATGCTGTTCTCCATCGCGTTCGTCATCCTGTTCACCATCGGCGGCTTCTCCGGCCTGATGCTGGCGCTGGCTCCGGCTGACTTCCAGTACCACGACACGTACTTCGTGGTGGCGCACTTCCACTACGTGCTGGTAACCGGTGCGGCGTTCTCGATCATGGCCGCAGCGTATTACTGGCTGCCGAAGTGGTCAGGCAACATGTACAGCGAGACCTGGGGCAAGATCCATTTCTGGTCCAGTGTCATTTCGGTCAACGTGCTGTTCTTCCCGCAGCACTTCCTGGGTCTGGCCGGCATGCCGCGCCGCATCCCGGATTACAACGTGGCCTTCGCCAACTTCAACATGATCAGCTCGATCGGCGGCTTCTGGTTCGGTGCCTCGCAGCTCATCTTCCTCGGCGTGATCATCCACTGCGTGTACTTCGCGAAGAAGAAGGCAGCTGACCGTTCGTGGGAAGGCGCAAAGGGGCTGGAGTGGACGGTGCCGTCGCCGGCTCCGCACCACACGTTCGATGTGCCGCCCGTCATTCATGACGACGAGCTGGCTCACGGCCACACGGACCACTGAGCGTGCACATGAGTCAGACGCTGCAGGATCAGGACATGGCGGCGCGCAAGAAGCGCGCCCGCCGTACCGCGCTCATCATGGCATGCGTCGCCATTGCGATTTTCGTACTGTCCATCGTGCAGATGCTCCACGTCTGATTCCGGGCAACAGAAACAAGACATCCACGGGAACGTCACCATGGGTCACCAGCAAGACGCTTACTTCGTACCGAGCAAGAGCCAGTGGCCGATCATTGCCGCCGTCTCCATGTTCGTCACCGTATTCGGTGCCGCGCACTGGCTGAATGCACAGCCGGGGCAAGCCCTGTTCGGCAAGAGCCTGTTCTACGTGGGCATTGCGATGATCCTGGGCATGTTCTTCGGGTGGTTCCGCTCGGTCATCCGCGAATCGCTGGCGGGCAGCTACAACGACCAGGTGGATCGCTCGTTCCGCATGGGCATGATGTGGTTCATCTTCTCCGAAGTGATGTTCTTCGGTGCCTTCTTCGGTGCGCTGTTCTACGCACGCATGTTCGCCATTCCCTGGCTGGGCGGCGAAGGTCACGGTGTGTTGACCCATCAGTTTGTGTGGGACAGCTACACCGCATCCTGGGGTGCCAGCGGTGGCGGTGGTCCACAGAAGATCGGCGGTTTCTTCCAGACGATTCCGGCCTGGGGCCTGCCGCTTCTCAATACGCTGATCCTGCTGTCGTCGGGCGTCACGATCACCATCGCGCATCACGCCCTGAAATCGGGCCATCGTGCGCGCCTGCTGGTTGGCCTGGGTGCCACCGTGGTGCTGGGCAGCCTGTTCCTGTGGTTCCAGGCCCATGAGTACATGGAGGCCTATACCCACTTCAACCTGACGCTGCGCAGCGGCGTTTACGGTGCCACGTTCTTCATGCTCACCGGCTTCCACGGCATGCACGTGACGCTGGGCACGATCATGCTGGCGGTGATCTGGTTCCGTTGCGCAAAGGGCCACTTCACGAAGGACAACCACTTCGGCTTTGAGGCCGTGGCGTGGTACTGGCACTTCGTGGACGTGGTATGGCTGGCGCTGTTCCTGTTTGTATACGTGCTTTAAGTTCAATTAGTCCTTCTAAAAAAACCGCTTTATCAGCCTGTGTCAAACGCCTTTGAAAGGTTTTGATACACGCGGATAAAGCGGTTTTTTTATTCATTGATTATGGGCACGTCGAAGTTGATTGCTTCGAATACCGAATATCAATGCGTAAGCCGTAACGGTAATGCACCGAATTTACTTATAGAAACCACGAGTGTGCACGGTGATGAAAACGCGTTACGTGCGTAGCATCGGTCGGTCGCACCTTTGACGTGCGATCTACGTAACGGCTAACGAGGAGTTGTAATGGCTACTGTGGACTACCGCTCGGACCCGGGCATCAGCGAGAAGTGGAAGAAGCGTTTCGCGTTTTTCGACCAGTACGGCGCGCCGAATGCCCCCGCATACAAGGACGAGCTGAAGAAGCTGCCGTTCGGTGAAAAGATCCTGATCAACGCAAACGTCTGGTCGTTTTTCTTCGGCCCGCTTGCCATTGCCATCATGGGCCCGTGGCGCAAGGCGCTGTCGCTGCTCGGCATCATCATTGCGGTGAGCATCGTGCTGGCCGTAGTCGGTGCGCCGCCGGCCGCATCGCGTGGACTGGGCGTAGGCTTCAATTTCCTGTGTGCCATCTGCACGAACTACGCGGTGTACCTCAAGAAGGTGAAGGGCCAGGACGGCTGGAACCCGTTTGAAGGCATGCGCTTGTGAGGAAGTAACCCAGCTGCGCAGATATCGCCACGCGATATCACGCGCGCCAGGACAACCTCAAGCCCAGTTCCGGTCGTTGCCGGGGCTGGGCTTTTTTGTTGTTGGTCGTGTATGGCCGGAAGGCTGGCGGTTGTTCCCGGGAATGCGTAAGGAGTTTTGTGCATTGCTCGCGCGCGCCAGATGCATGGACGAGTGTCAGATAAGCTGCGCCCCACGAGTGGACGAGCCCAACTTGCGCCGCGCTGATCGCTTTACGTCGCGCCACCTCACGAGGACAGCAGGGGTGACGCGTCGAAGGCACATTCCCAAAGCCGATAGGGCAAACATTGAGGGAGCGTGTCATGAAGGTCACCACAGCAGGTTTCCGCCCGGTGCGTCGGGGGCGTGTGCGAGCACTGGCGCTCACCGTGCTTATGGGAATCGCTTGCGCAGTGAGTGCACAGGATCAGCCCGACTATAAGGACTATCTGGGCACCCGCGATATCAGCACGCTTGGCCTGGAAGAGCGCGCGTCACTGGACGCGAAGCTCACGTTGCTTCTCAACGCGGATCTAAACAGATATCGATATTTTCCGGATCAGATCGGGCCCATTGAGGTGACGGCGAAGGTGGACCTCACTCGGGGGTTGGTTGTAGTCGATCTGGGCGAGGTCTACGGGCCGAAAGCCCTGGAATTGGAGATGGAACGTGTCCAGTCGGATCTGGAAAACGCCATATTCGATTGGATACAACAGACGCCGGGAGTCGGCGGCGTCGACTTCCTCTACGGCGGCAAGGAGCTATACCACTGGTTCCCTGAAGAGCGCGGGCCGGAGCCTGTGTCGTCATCCGGCGCTTTTGAAACGGCCCTGGTATCGGCAGCGCATGGTTTCTATTTCGACCACGGATCTGGCGCCTGGCGGCAACAGGGCAACGCACATTCCGGTGCGATTGAAGACGACATCACCCAGGACTTTGCCAGCGAACTGGATGCGCTCCTTCGTTCCGAAAGCCTCGTGTTCGTACATCTGGCTCGCTCGTTGAAGCCGGGCGGCGAGGGAAATGTGCACGCGGCAAGCGGAAAGCCGTGGTGGAAGATTGCCGCGCGCTACTGGCTTCAGCTTGAGCACCCGGATGCACCTGAGGTGTGGAACTCTCTACCCGGATCGACCGCGCCGGACAGGGAGCGGCGTGAGGATGCGCGCAGCCGTCCGCTGGTGGCGAATCACATTGGCGCGGTGGTCGCTTTTCATCTTCATGCGGACACACATGCCGATACCTCGACGCGTGGTATTCGTGTGTACCACCAGGTTGGGCGCGATGCGGACGAAATGCTTGGTGACTGTGTGCTTCGCCACATGCAGAAGCAGATTGCTGCATCGTCAGCAACGTATCGGTCGTATCCGGTGGCACGCCATTCCATGGCTGTGAATCGCACCGAGAACCGGCTGGCGAACATGCCATCGGTCACCATTTCGGTCGGCTCCCTCAGCAACGCCGATGACGTTGCTGCAGCGCACGATCCGTTGTTTCAGGCAGCGGCCATGAGCGGCGTGGAGCAGGGCTTCCGCGCGTTCCGCGAAGGTGGGCAGTGCGCCGATGCCCCACGACCGTGATGCGTCGCGCTTCGGCCATGCCCTATGGCACGGGGGCGGACGGGGCATTCCGTGACAACCTGCCGCAGGTCCCGCCGTGGCGGGCGGCGCGGGTTAGAATTGGCCCACGCCGTGAGGGTGCAGCCAGCCCATGAAGATGCCCAGCGCCACCATGGCAATGAGCAGCAACGACAGGCCGATGCGACGGGTCAACGCCCAGACGGTGCGTTTGCTCTGGCCCTTGTCGGTCATCATGAAGAACAGCGCCTGGCCGAGATTGAACAGAACGACCAGCAGCAATATCACCAGCGCCCACTTGTAGATGGTTTCCACGTGATCGTTCCCTCCCAATGGCATGGCCGGAGTATAGCGGCCGATCCCCGGTGTCTGGCGTGAGCTGGCTACGTCGTCCCACACCCTTTGCCGTGCTGTTGACGGTCGCCGGAGCCTTGGCATTCGTGGGGTTGGGCGTCTGGCAGCTCCATCGCGCGGACGAAAAGGAAGCGCTTCTGCGGCGGTATGCCACATCGGTCAATGCGCCGCAGGAACCGCTGTCCTCGGTGGAGGGTGGGGCGCCCGCTGACCGCTATCCCCGCCTTGCTGTCACGGGCGAGTTCGTCCGTAACCGGGTGTATATCCTGGACGATCAGACCCACGCGGGTCAGGTCGGAATCCACGTTTATGTGCCCTTTCTTCCGGAACATTCGGAGAAGGCGCTGCTGGTGGATCTGGGTTTCCTGCCGAAAGGCAGTGGCGCCATGCCGGCGTTGCCGCCTTTGGCGGAAGGCATGCAGTCGATCCATGGTCTTTATGTGCCGTCGCCCGGCGTCGGCATTCGCATGGGTGGCGACGCGCTGCTGCGCCAGACGGGGGCCAGCAAGACCGTGGTCTACGTGGACCTCGACGAGATCGGTTCCGACTTCGGCCACACGCTGTATCCTCGCGTGCTGTTGCTGGACGCCGATCCGGCCAGCATCTACACGCGCGAATGGACCCCGGGCGTCATGCCTCCGGCCCGTCACCGCGCTTACGCCTTTCAGTGGTTCACCTTTGCCCTCGCGGCCGTGGTGATCTTCGTTCTCCTGCATCGCAAACGACGCCCGACACGGCCCTCATCACCATGACCGAACCGAACGTCTCGCAGCCCGCGCCCGCCTCCCGTGGCCGGCTGAAGCTCATCCTCATCATGCTGGTTTTCCTGGCACCCATTGTCGCGGCGGGCGTGCTGACGCTCAGCGGCTGGCAGCCCACGGGCAAGGGCAATGGTCAGCCCATCCAGCCGCAGCGAAGCTTTGCTGATGTGCGCATTGATCTTGCGAAGGGCGGCACGTACGCGTGGCGCGACAGCGAGCCACGCCTCACGCTGGTGGCGCTTCCGGGCCCGGATTGCAGCACGTCGTGCATCAGCACACTGGAGCTGATGCGCAACGCACGCATCACGCTCAATCGCAACGCGGATCGCCTGCGACTGCTCTACGTCGGCAAGCCGCCCGCCACCCAGCCAGTGGTGATGAACGACTGGACCGTGGGTGCGGACGTTGCCGGCAAGCTGGAGACCTTCCGCCCCACGCAGCCAGATACCGTGTCGGCCGTGTTGGTGGAATCCAATACCACCGCATTGTCGTTGTACCCGGCGGGCTTCGATCCTTCGGGCCTGCGCAAGGACATGCAGAAGGTGATCCGCTGATGTCGGCACGTACGCTGAAAATTCTTCGCACGCTGGGTTTGCTGGCGGCGGTGTTTGCTTTTTGCATTGTGATGTTCGGCGCGTTCGTGCGCCTGTCCAACGCCGGACTGTCGTGTCCGGACTGGCCCACCTGCTACGGCAAGGCCACGTGGCCGGGGCATGCGCAGGACATCGCGCAGGCCAACGAGGCCTTCCCGGATCGCCCGTACGAAAACCACAAGGCATGGCGCGAGCAGGTGCACCGTTTCCTTGCCGGTGGCCTCGGCATGATGACGCTGGCCATGGCGCTGATCGCCGCATGGCGCCGCCGTTGGGCGGTGGCCACGCTGGCGGCTGCTGCGGTGTTCGCCGCCGTGGGTGTGGTCATGTACATGCGGGGCGAGCACATGATTTCCTCTGCGTTGTCCGCGCTCGCCATCGCGTTGCCGCTGATTGTGGCAGCGCGGCTGGATCGTCCGGGCGCGTGGAAGGTCAGCGTGGTTGCGCTGGCGGTCATCATTTTTCAAGCCATGCTTGGCATGTGGACGGTCACGCTGCTGCTCAAGCCCATCGTGGTGATGGGGCATCTGCTGGGTGGTCTGGCCACGTTCGGGCTGCTTGCGTGGGCCGCGTTGCGTTACGCGGGTGTCGGTACGCGTGACGACGCGCTGCGCGCGCTCCGTGCGCCCATCGCTGTGGGCATCGTGGTGCTGGTGATCCAGATTGCGCTGGGCGGCTGGACCAGTTCCAACTACGCGGCGCTGGCTTGCGGTACGGATTTCCCGAAGTGTCTGGGCGCTTGGTGGCCTGATACGGATTTCCATGAAGCGTTCATTCTGTGGCGCGGCGTGGGCGTGAATTACGAAGGCGGCGTGCTGGACATGAGTGCGCGCAGTGCGATCCAGATCACCCACCGCATCGGCGCGCTGGTGGTCTTTTGCTACCTCGGCTGGCTGTCGCACCGCCTCGCGCGGGCGGGGCTGCGCAAGCTGGGCATCGCGGTGGGCGTGGTGCTCGTGGCGCAGATCGTGCTCGGCATCGGCAACGTTCACCTGGGGCTTCCGCTGCCGGTGGCAACGGCACACAACGGTGTGGCCGCGCTGTTGCTGTTCACGCTGCTGGCCGCGCTTGCGCGTGTGCAGCGGCTGCCATCCCTACAACTTGCCTTGACGGCGGGACGCTGACGATGAGCAAGTTCAAGGAATACATGGAACTGACCAAGCCGCGCGTGGTGGCGCTGCTGGTGTTCTGCGCGGTCATCGGCATGTTTCTCGCCGTGGATTCCAACGGCGTGCGTGTGCTGCCCACATGGCATGCCGCGCTGTTTGGCACCATCGGCATCTGGATGGCATCGGCTTCGGCAGCGGCATTCAATCACCTGATTGATCAGCGCATCGACAAGGTCATGGCGCGTACGGCGCACCGTCCGCTGGCCACCGGCAATCTGACGTCGCGCCAGGTGTTCGTGTTTGCGATGTCGCTGGGCATCCTCGCCATGCTGGTGCTGGTGTTCCTGGTGAACATGCTGACCGCGGTGCTCACGTTCTTCTCGCTGATCGGCTATGCCGTGATCTATACGGCTTACCTGAAGCGTGCCACGCCACAGAACATCGTGATCGGTGGCCTTGCCGGTGCCGCGCCGCCCGTGCTGGGATGGGTCGCGGTCACCAATTCGCTGCATCCGTACGCATTGCAGCTGCTGCTCATCATCTTCGTGTGGACGCCGCCGCACTTCTGGGCGCTGGCCATTTTCCGCCGTGACGATTACGCACGTGCCCAGGTGCCGATGCTGCCGGTGACCCATGGCGTCGTGTACACGCGCTGGCACATCCTGTTTTACACCGTGCTGCTTTTCCTGGTGACGCTGCTGCCGTACTTCACAGGCATGAGCGGGCTCATTTACCTGTTTGGTGCCGTGGTGCTGGGCGTTGGTTTTCTCTACTACGCCATCCGCCTGTTCAACCCGCCGGACGAACTGTTTGCAATGAAGGCGTTCAACTATTCCATCGTGTACCTGATGGTGTTGTTCGCGTTCCTGCTGGCGGATCACTGGCTGGTGCAGCCAGTGATCCATCCGGCTTTCAGTCTCGACCCGGTGGTCTGACCTCAGGCGAATGCCAGCGCCCAGGCAGCGACAGCGTCCGGGTGCTCCAGGTGCAGGTGATGTCCGCCGTCCATGGTCTGGACGCGGATGTCTTCGACGCAGTCGATGCGCACCTGCATGGCTTCCGGTTCCAGGTACGGCGCATGCGGCCGCGCCAGCAGCAGGGCAGTGGGCGCGGCAAGACCAAGCAGCAGCGCCATCACCTGTGTTTCCGCAAAGCGGATCACGGTCTGCCCGGACAGGCGCGGATCGCTTCGCCAGCTGAAGCCGCCGGGCACCTCGCGCAGGCCGCGTTCCACAATGAGGCGGGCCAGATGTTCTGCAAGACCTCCGACGGCGACGCGCGCCGCGACGGCAGTGTCGATGTCCGGGAAGACGCGCAGGTTGCGGTCCTGGCGCGGTGGTGCGGACAGCGCGTCGCGGAAGCGGTCCAGCGTGCGCGAGCCATCATCGCCAAGTGGCCCCAGGCCTTCGATCAGCAGCAGGCGTCGCACCCGTTCGGGAGCGGCCACGGCCAGCAGCGTGGCCACACCCGCGCCCAGCGAATGCCCCAGCAGATGAAAGCGCGGAAGACCCAGCGCGTCGACAGCCGCGAGCGCGCCACGTACGTAGTCGATGTAGTGGTAGTCCACACCTGCTGGCAGATGGTCCGAATGGCCGTGGCCGGGGAGATCCAGCGCAATGACGCGAAAGCGCGTTGCCAGCAAGGGCGCCAGCAGGTCGAAGCTGGACGCGTTGTCGAGCCAGCCATGCAGCATCACCAGCGGCTCGCCATCCGGGTTGCCCCATTCGCGTGCGCCGAGGGTCAGGAACGGGGTCTTGATGGTCAGGTCACGCACGGCTCTGCACCTCGCGGGCGCACTGGCGCGAGGCTGCCAGCCGGGTAGCAACCGCAGCGTTGTCGTAGTCCTGGGCGAACTCCGGCCAGCCCTGGGTGTGGCGCAGTACCAGGTCGCCAAGCACATTGACGTGGGCGGCACCGGCATTGAGGCAGGGGATGTAGCTGAGCGTTTCGCCGCCGGCCTCGCGGAAGAATTCGGCGTTCTGCATCGCGATTTCTTCCAGGGTTTCCAGGCAGTCAACGGCAAATCCGGGGCTCACCACGTCAATCCGGCGAACACCTGCCGCGCCCAGTTCGCGCACGGTTTCGTCGGTGTACGGGTGCAGCCACCGCTCGCGACCCACGCGCGACTGGAAGCTGAAAAGCGCTTCCGCTTCGCTGAGCCCCAGCGCTTCGCGCAACAGGCGTGCCGTGGCGTGGCAGTGGCAGAAATAAGGATCACCCGCGCGCACGTAGCGTTCGGGGATGCCGTGGAAGCTCATCAGCAGTTTTTCGCCGCGGCCATGCGTGGCCCAGTGCGCGCGGATGCTGTCGGCCAGCGCGGTGATGTAGGCCGGTTCGTCGTGATAATCGTTGATCGTGCGCAGTTCGGGCGGCCAGCGCATCGTCTTGATCGTGTCAGCCACGGCGTCCAGCACGGTGCCGGTGGACGTTGCCGAGTACTGCGGGTACAGCGGCAGCACCAGCAGGCGTCGCACGCCTTCGTTCTGCAACTGGCGGATCGTGTCGGCGATGGCCGGACGGCCATAGCGCATGGCCAGCGCCACGCGAATCGGGCCGGATCGACGGCGGCCGAGCTCGGCCTGCAAACCCGCGGCCAGCGCTTCGCTGCCGACGCGCAGCGGCGAGCCTTCCGGTGTCCATACCCGCGAATAGGCGTGCGCCGAGCGGGCCGGCCGGACGCGCAGGATGATGCCGTGCAGAATCAGCTTCCACAGCCAGCGCGGATACTCGATCACCCGCGGATCGCCCAGGAACTGCGCGAGGTACGGGCGCACGGCGGCGGCGGTAGGTGCCTCAGGTGTACCAAGATTAACCAGCAGGACGGCTGCCTGCGCCGGCACGTCATGGGAATACCCGGCAAGGCCGGTATAGTTCGGGGTACCTGGCATTTTCGACTTCACAAGCGGTCTGAAGCTTAAGAGTCTGCCACAAGGCTGCAGCCCCACCATGTGGTGGCGATGCCGCAGTCGCCAACGAACCTGAAACTCAAGGAGCTTCTTCGATGACCTATCGCCTGCATCGCCTGCTGATTCTTGGCCTGCTCGCTTTCGTGCCCGCCATGGCGGCCCACGCCGAAGACCCGCCGCTTGTGCGCGCGAAAAACGCGGTGCAGGTGTTGAACGACATGGTCAACGATGCGCCGGACAAGGCCATCCCCAGCGACCTGCTGAAAAACGCCCGTGCCATTGCCGTGGTGCCGGATATGGTCAAGGCCAGCTTTGTCTTCGGCGGCCGCCGGGGTGAGGGCCTCATTTCGGTGAAGGGGCCGGACGGCACCTGGTCCAACCCCAGCTTCATGAGCATCACGGGCGCCAGCGTGGGCTTCCAGATCGGCATTTCGTCCACCGACCTGATTCTGGTGTTCCGCACCGAACGGGGTGTGGATTCGATCGTCAACGGAAAATTCACCCTTGGTGCCGATGCCTCGGCCGCCGCCGGTCCCGTGGGCCGCACGGCCACCGCGTCCACCGATGGCCAGCTGAAGGCTGAGATTTACTCCTATTCGCGCTCCAAGGGCCTGTTTGCGGGCATTGCGCTGGACGGCGCCTCCCTGCGCATCGACAACGACGCCAACGAGGCCATCTATGGCAGCGGCGTGACGCCCCGGCGTATCTTTGAAGGTGGCGTCCAGAACGTGCCGAGCCAGGTCGTCGACTTCCGCGACCGCCTGGAGGAGTACACTCAGCGGTAACACCGTCCAATCCTGCGGTAGCCCGGTAAAGCGATTTTGCCGGGCGAGCGCATCGAGGCCCCTATGAGCATCACCCATATCGTTCTTCTGTTACTCGTCGTCGTACTCATTTTTGGTACGAAGAAGCTGCGCAACATCGGATCTGACCTTGGCGGCGCCATGCGCGACTTCAAGAAGGGCATGGATGGCGGCGACGAAGAGGCAAAGGGCGAGCGTGAGCGTCAGGATGCCGAGCACCTGCGCGCCGACCCGCCGCCGGTCAATCCCGTTCCTCCGTCCAGCGCCGACAACAACGCTACGCCGCGCGACCGCGGCAACTGATCCACCCCGCTCATGATCGAGATCAGCTTCGGCAAACTGCTGCTGCTGGCGATTGTGGCTCTGGTGGTGCTGGGCCCCGAGAAACTTCCCGGGGCCGCACGCACGGCTGGCGCCCTGATACGTCGCATGCGCAACGGCTGGGACAGCGTTCGTGCGGAAGTGGAGCGCGAAATCCAGGCTGAGGAAATCCGCCGAACGCTGCGGGAGACGGCAGAGACGGCACGCCAGGCCCAGGACAGTGTCCGCGACGGCATCCGGGGTACGGCGGAACAGTGGCAGGGTGAGGTCAAATCGGCCCACGACAGCGTTCGTGAGGTGATCGCCGACGCGCGCATTACCTCGACGCCCCAGCCAGCGCCCGACCCGAACGAGCACATGTTGCCGCTGAACAAGGTCCCCACGCCGGTGGATGCGGCGCCCGAACCCGAAACGGATGTCAGGAATTCAACGCATGACCGTGGCTGATCCCGATCCGTCGCCTCAGGACGTGCTTGAGGAAGGACTGTTTTCCCACCTGATCGAGCTGCGCTCCCGCCTGCTGCGCGCGATTGTCACCCTGTTGCTTGTGTTGCTGGCGCTGGTGCCTGTTGCCAACTGGCTGTACGCCGAGCTGGCGCTGCCGCTGGTGGAGAAGATGCCAGCCGGCGCGCATCTGATTGCGACCGAGGTGGCCAGTCCTTTCGTCACGCCGCTGAAACTGGCGTTCTATGTGGCACTGTTCATAAGCATGCCGATGATTCTGTATCAGCTGTGGGCGTTCGTCAGTCCCGGCCTGTACCGGCACGAGAAGCGGCTCGCGCGCCCGCTACTGGTGGCTGCGCTCTTTCTGTTCTACGCGGGCTGCGCATTCGCGTACTACGTGGTGATGCCCGCGGCCTTCAAATTCCTGACAGCCGTGACACCGCAGGGTGTGCAGATGATGACCGACATCACGCACTACCTCGACTTCGTCACGTTGATGTTCTTTGCGTTCGGGCTGTGTTTTGAGGTGCCCGTGGCTGTGGTGATTCTCGCGGCGGTAGGTGTGGTCGATGCGGCCAAGCTCAGCAAGGGGCGCCCTTACGCCATCGTGGGCGCGTTTGCGATTTCCGCCTTCATCACGCCGCCTGACCTCCTGTCCATGGTGATGCTGGCCATTCCGATGTGCCTGCTTTACGAGGTTGGCCTGCTGGCCGTGCGCTTCCTGCTCAAGCCAACACCTGCCACTGATCTGGTTCCCTGACCCACGCGTGCTGCGCTTTGCAGCGCAGTGCGATCATCCACCATGGGCTGGCCGATGATCGCATCTGCAACAGGGCTTCACTGGCACCGGCAGATGCCATGAGCCAGTCAGCCGTCTTTCTGGTTCTTCTCGATGTAGCCGGCGGCGTCGTCAATCGTGGCGAATGACTTCACGTTCAATGTCACGCCGTAGATGCCTTCCAGCTTCTTCACCACAGAGTCGAGCGAACCGGACTCTTCGATGATTCGGACTTCCGTTTCAGGCTTCAGGTCGCGGCATTTCTCGCTTCGCTGAACCGTGTCTCCCAGCTTGAAAATCTGGCTGAGAATCTGTGCTTTGGTCTGCTTGGCCATGGCTTTCTTCCTGTGGTGAGAGGGTGGGTGCGACGATCCACTCAAGCGGATCGCGCGGCCATCCTGCTATCCACAACACTTCGGTGCCATCAGGCATCGGTTGTAGGCAGTGTGCATTTCCATGGCTTGAAACTTGCGTTGCGCGCGTGCGTGCGGGTGCGCCGCGCGCTGTCCAGCGCAGTGCGATCATCCGCCATGGGCTGGCTGATGATCGCACCTGCAAACACGGCTTCAACGGCACGCGCAGATGCCACGAGCCAGTCAGCCGCCTTTGGTCTGGTTCTTCTCGATATAGCTGGCGGCGTCATCAATCGTGGCGAATGATTTCATGTCCAGTTTCACGCCGTAGATGCCTTCCACCTTCGTCACCACGGAGTCGAGCGAACCGGACTCAGAGATGTAGTCGATCTCCGTTTCCGGCTTCAGGTCGCGGCATTTCTCGCTTCGCTGAACCGCGTCTCCCAGTTTGAAAATCTGGCTGAGAATCTGTGCTTTGGTCTGCTTGGCCATGGCTTTCTTCCTGTGGTGAGATGGGGGCAGCGATCCGCTCAAGCGGATCGCGCGACCATCCTGCTATCCACACCATCCCGGTGCCATCAGGCATCGGTTGTAGGTAGCGTCCATTTCCATGGCTTGAAAATTGCGTCGCGAACGTGCCGGGATCAAGGCGGTATGCGTTTGTTACTTCGCGGCTGTGGTGGGGCGGTTCAGCGCCATGCCGCGAAGCACATTCAGCGCCTGCGAGAGGGCATAGTCTTCCATCGCAAGCTTGCCCTCATCGTCACCGGTGGATTGCTCATCGACCGTGGCTTTCTCGTTGACCAGATGATTGGGCAGGTCGGCTTCCGAACCGATGAGCTGCGGCGGCGTGTCTGCCTTGTTCACGGCAAGGTCGGCCAGCGGAATGTCCGGCTTGATGCCCTCGGCCTGAATCGACGTGCCGTTGGGCGTGTAGTAGCGCGCCGTGGTGATCTTCACCGCATGCTCGTCGTCCAGCGGAAGCACCGTTTGCACAACGCCCTTGCCGAACGTGCGACGACCCATGGTGAGCGCGCGGTGGTTGTCTTTCAGTGCGCCAGACACGATTTCCGCAGCCGATGCCGTGCCGTTGTCGGTGAGGATGATCATCGGCGCGCCGTGCAGCAGATCGCCAGGATGGGCATCGAAGCGCAGGTTCGCGTCGGGGAGGCGGCCCTTCGTCGTGACGATGTTGCCGGAGTCCAGGAACGCATCACTGACGCCCACCGCTGCCGTCAGCAGGCCGCCGGGATTGGAACGCAGGTCGAGCACTGCGCCCTTCTGTGCACCGTTCTTCGCGATGAGCTCACCAAGCTTCTTGTCCAGATCGCTGGTGGTGTCTTCCTGGAACTGGCTGATGCGGATGTATGCAAAACCCGGAACCAGTTCGCGCACTTTCACACTGGTGATGGCGATGCGCTCGCGCACCAATGGCATGTCCACGGGCTTGTCGGTTTTCTCGTGAAGGATGGTCAGCGTGATCTTGCTGCCCGGCTCGCCGCGCAGCTTCTTGAACGACTCGTCGATGTTTTGCGCATCAATCAGCTTGCCGTCGATTTTCAGGATCGTGTCGCCCGGCTTGATGCCGGCGCGGGAGGCGGGCGTGTCGTCGATGGGCGACACGATTTTCAGCAGCCCGTCGACCTGCAGCACTTCGATACCCAGGCCGCCGTACTGGCCCGTGGTGTCTTCGTCCAACTCGTCCAGACCTTCCTTGTCCAGGTACTCGCTGTGCGGGTCCAGGCCCGAAAGCATGCCGCTGATGGCCGCTTTCATGATGGTCTTGTTGTCGAGTTTCTCGACGTACGCCTGCCGTACGATCTGGTAAACGCGCGTGAAGTTGCGAATGTCGTCGAGGCTGACCGGTTCGTCGGCCTTGCTGGCTATCGCGGCCGCCGTGGTCGCCGATGCAGCGGGTGCGTCAGGCTGCTTCAGCGCCTGGGCATGCGAGGGCAGGCTGGTGGCAACCAGCCCGAGGGCGATTGCCGTGCAAAGTGCCGTGCTCAAGGGGTTAGGACGCATGCCAGTCTCCGGTACTGCCTTGTGGGGTGTGGGTATCCGCGTTACTTGCGACGGCTCAGCCAGGCTTTGGGATCGACCGGCTTGCCGTTTTGTCTCAGCTCAAAATACACGCCGCTGTTGGTGCCTGCTGACGGGGCGGCGGTACCTACCGATTCACCCGCTTCCACCATGTCGCCAACGTTGTGCAGCAGTGTTTCATTGTTGCCGTAAAGGCTCATCCAGCCATTGCCGTGGTTCACGATGATCATCATGCCGTAGCCACGCAGAAAGTTGGCGAAAACCACGCGGCCGCGCGACACGGCGTGCACCTGCTCGCCGCGCGGGGCGCCGATGAGCACGCCGGCACCGAATGCGTGCACGGGGCCTGATGCCGGCCAGGGAAGGTCGCCGCGCAGGTTGGCGGTGGGCGTGCCGGCGGGCTCCCCCTTCGGGGCGCTGGGCGCGGCGGCCCTGGGCGCCTCGTCGATCACCTTCTGGAGCTTGGCCACCAGCGCATTCATCGCCTCGGCGTCCTGCTTCAGTGCGGCAAGGCGCTGGCCCTGGTCTTTATATCTGGAATCTGCGTCTGCCACTGCCTTCTGCTGCTTCGACCGCTGGACTTCGAGATCGCGCGCGCGCTTTTCCCGTTCCGCCAGAGTCGCCTGCAGCGCATCCTGCTCTGCCACGATGGCAGCTTCGACCTCTTCAAGCCGGGAAAGATCCGCCAGCAGCGAACGAATGCGCGCTACGCGGTTTTCCTGGAAGTAGCGCGAATAAGCCAGCGCACGGGAAATTCTTGCGATGTCTTCGTCGCCCAGAAGCAGTTGGAGGTCAGAACTTCGGCCCAGCGTATAGGTCGCGCGAAGCAGGTCGTTGAGCGCTCCCTTCTGTTTGTCCAGCCCCGATTGCAGGCCGTCACGCTGCTGGCCCAGCTGTTGAAGGTCCTGGCGGTGGGCGGCCAGCTGGGCGTCGGTGTCCCTTACGGCCTTTGCCGCAGCGGACACCTGCTCGGCCTGGCGGGCCAGTTCGGCGTTGGCGCTGTCGCGCGCATTGGCGGTGTCGCGCTGTTCGCGGGTCAGGGCGTCGATGTTCTTGCGAACGTCGTCCAGCTTTTGCCGGGTCTCAGCCTGCTCCGAGCGCGCCTTGGCCTCCTGCGCGGCGGCGGGGAGGGCGGTGGCGAAAGTCATGGCGAGGCAAAGGACGAGGAATCGGGTGCGTGGGTGCATCCGGGGATTATTACCCATGCGGCAGGGCCTGGGGTGGGGATATCCGGCGTTCCTGGCCGCCGATGACGACCGCGCCGCCTGTGCGCTGGTATGTCCCGCGGCCCACGTCGTGACGCCACTCCTGGCCAGTGGTCTGCGCGGACGGCGGGTAAGAATTTCGTTGGCTTCGTGTTGCCATCACGTTTGGACGTCCAGACGTTTTGACGCGCCGCGGCAAATGTGCGTAAAGTGAGGCGCATGTCCGGATCGCTTCACAGTGTGGCGGAACTTTCGCCGCGCGGGGAAGCTGCGCTCCGGACGCCCAGCAAAACCTAATGCCAGGAGGAGGCGGATGGTGAAGCAAGGCATTCCGCGCCTCTATGATGAGGCGTTTGAACACGACAGCTGCGGCTTCGGCATCGTGGCGCAGATAGACGGCCGTGCGAGCGCCGCACTGGTCGATACGGCATTCGCGGCGCTCGCAAAGCTTTCCCATCGCGGCGGGGTCAACGCAGATGGCGTAAGTGGCGATGGTTGCGGCGTACTGATACGCCGTCCGGTGGACTGGCTGCGCGCATTGGCGGCCGGGGCAGACATTGGTCCTGCTGAACGGTTTGCCGCTGGCGTCGTATTTCTTGATCCGGCCGGTGGTGATGACGCGGCGGCGACGCTCGATCAGCACCTTGCCGAGGCCGGTCTTCATGTGGCCGGGTGGCGCGATGTGCCGGTGAATCCCGAGGCGTGCGGCCCCCTTGCGGCATCTGCAATGCCCCGCGTGCGCCAGGTGTTCGTGGATGCCGCAGCAGGCATGGACGAGGCGGCGTTCGAGGTTGCCCTGTTCCGCGCGCGTCGCCGTGCCGAGCAGGCGCTGGCGGACGATGAGCATTTCTATGTGGTGTCTCTGTCAGCTCAGGTCATTGGCTACAAAGCCATGGCGGCTCCGGGGCATCTGCGTGAGGTGTACGGTGACCTCACGCATCCGGCGCTCGTGGCCGATGCGGTGGTATTCCACCAGCGCTTTTCCACCAACACATCACCGCAGTGGCGATTGGCCCAGCCATTCCGCCTGCTCGCGCACAATGGCGAGATCAACACCATTCGCGCCAACCGGCGCTGGATGCAGGCGCGTCAGGCGGTGATGCGTTCGCCACGCGTCGATCTCTCGGACATCGGGCCGCTGGTGCGTCAGAAGGGCTCCGATTCCGAAAGTCTCGACAACGCGCTGGAAGTGCTGCTCGTGGGCGGCATGGATCTGCTCACGGCCATGCGCGTGCTTGTGCCGCCCGCTTATGCGGCGCGCGAAGACATCGACGAGGACCTCGCCGCGTTCTACGAATATTACGCGCTGCACAGCGAGCCCTGGGATGGTCCGGCCGGACTGGTGATGTGCGACGGTCACTATGCGGCGTGCACGCTGGACCGCAACGGCCTGCGTCCTGCCCGCTGGGCACTGTCCGATGACAATCATCTGATTGTCGCCTCGGAGGCAGGGTTGTGGGACGTGCCTTCCTCCCGCGTGGTGGCGAAGGGGCGGCTGGCGCCGGGTGAAATGATCGCGGTGGATTTTCGCGAACATCGTCTGCTGCGCGATGGCGACATTGACGCCATCAACCGTGCGCGCGCGCCGTTCCGCGACTGGCTGCGTGCTGGCGTCAGCTATCTGGAGTCGGATCTCATCGACCCCAGTCTGGCTGCGGAACCGTTGCCCGCTGATGAACTCAAGCGCTATCAGAAGCTCTATGGCCTCTCGCGGGAAGAATGCGAGTCGGTTCTGAAAGTGCTGGCCGAGAGCGAGGCGGAAGCCACCGGTTCGATGGGTGACGACACGCCGATGGCCGTGCTGTCGCGGCAGATTCGTCCGCTGTTTGACCGCTTCCGTCAGGGCTTCGCTCAGGTGACCAATCCGCCCATCGACCCGTTGCGCGAGCGGCTGGTGATGTCGCTGGTGACGCAGATTGGTCAGGAGCGGAACATCTTCGACCTGGGTCCTGAGAACGCGAAACAGATCCTGCTCAATTCGCCGGTGTTGTCGCAGCGCAAACTGCGCCAGATCATGGCTCAGGAGGAATACGCTGATACGCCGCGTTTTGACTTGATGTATGGCGCGGATGAAACATTGAAGTCCGCCTTGCTGCGCATCTGCGACGAGGTGGAGGCGGCGGTTCGCGCAGGCGTGCGCATCGTGTTCCTCAGTGATCGCTATCCGCGCCGCGACCTGCTGCCCATTCACTCCTTGCTGGCTGTGGGTGCGGTGCATGCGCGCCTGATCGACAAGGGCCTTCGCTGTCAATGCAACATCATGGTGGAAACAGCGACACCGCGTGACCCGCACCACTTTGCCTGCCTCCTCGGTTTCGGTGCCACGGCGATCTATCCCTGGCTTGCCTACCAGAGCCTGTTCGACATGGGCCGTAGCGGATACATCCGCAATGGCGAAGGCGCGCCGCGCGAAATCGGCCGCAACTATCGTCGTGGCATTCGCAAGGGCCTGCTGAAAATCCTGTCGAAGATGGGTATTTCCACCGTGGCGGGTTATCGCGGTGCGCAGTTGTTTGAAATCGTGGGACTGGCGCCGGATGTCGTTGAGGTCTGTTTTCCGGGCACGCCGTCGCGCATTGGCGGTTCGACCTTTGCCGATCTGGAGCAGGAGCAGCGTCTGCTTGCGGCCGAAGCGTGGGATGAGGCGCAGAGCCTGCGTGCAGGCGGCCTGTACAAGTACGTTCACGGTGGCGAGTTCCACATGTACAACCCGGATGTGATCGCCAGCCTTCAGGTGGCGGTGCGCACGGGCGCGTGGTCCGACTACCTTCGTTATGCCCAGCACGTGGACACGCGTCCTCCGTCCGCACTGCGCGACCTGCTGGTACCTCGCGAAGGTACGGCGATTCCGCTGGATGAGGTGGAGCCGGTTGAAGCCATCCTGAAGCGTTTCGATTCGGCAGGCATGTCGTTGGGAGCGCTGTCGCCTGAGGCCCATGAAGCATTGGCCATTGCCATGAATCGCCTTGGCGCGCGCAGCAATTCCGGTGAAGGTGGCGAAGATCCGGCGCGTTACGGCACCGAGAAGGCGTCGAAGATCAAGCAGGTTGCGTCAGGTCGTTTCGGTGTCACACCGTCGTATCTGGTCAGCGCCGAAGTGCTTCAGATCAAGGTGGCACAGGGCGCGAAGCCTGGCGAAGGTGGCCAGCTTCCCGGCCACAAAGTGGATGCGACCATCGCGCGGCTGCGTTACGCAAAGCCCGGCATCGGCCTGATCTCACCGCCTCCGCATCACGACATCTATTCGATTGAAGATCTGGCGCAGTTGATTCACGACCTCAAGGAGGTCAACCCGCAGGCGCTCGTGTCGGTGAAGCTTGTGTCGCACGCAGGCGTGGGCACCGTGGCTGCCGGGGTGGTCAAGGCGGGGGCTGATCTGATTACCGTATCCGGCCACGATGGCGGCACAGGTGCCAGTCCGCTCACCTCCATCAAATATGCCGGGACGCCGTGGGAACTGGGTCTGGCTGAAACCCAGCAGACCCTGCGCCTGAACGACCTGCGCGGTCGCGTGCGCCTGCAAACCGATGGCGGGCTGAAGACCGGCCTCGATGTCATCAAGGCGGCGATGCTCGGTGCTGAAAGCTTCGGCTTCGGCACCGGCCCGATGGTCGCACTGGGCTGCAAATACCTGCGTATCTGCCATCTGAACAACTGCGCTACCGGCGTGGCTACGCAGCACCCGGTGCTGCGTCAGAAGCACTTCCTTGGCCTGCCCGAGATGGTGATGAACTACTTCCGCTTCGTCGCGGAAGACGTGCGTCAGCACCTTGCGCGCCTGGGCGTGCGTTCGCTGGGCGAACTGATCGGCCAGAGCGGGCGGCTGGAACAGCGCCATGGTGTCACGCCCGTACAGGATCAACTGGACCTTGCACCGCTGATTTCCGAAGACGCGCTCGGCGAAACGGTGGACTTCGCCTGCACGCTGGCGCGCAATCCCATGCGCGATCCGGCTGCTCTGGCGAACCGCATTTCTGCCGATACCCGTCAGGTGATTGCCGACGGTCTTGGCGGCACGTTCCGTTATGCCATTGCCAATACCGACCGCGCGATTGGTGCGCGGTTGTCGGGCGACGTCGCCCGTCGTTGGGGTGACGCAGGCATGAGCGGAAATCCGGTAGCGCTGCATCTGGAAGGCTCGGCGGGTCAAAGCCTGGGCGCGTGGAACGCGGGGGGCGTGCACATCGACCTGATCGGCGAAGCCAATGACGGCGTGGGCAAGGGCATGGCCGGTGGCCGTATCGTGGTTCGTCCGCCCGCCGATTCGCCGTTCGCCAGTCAGGACGCCTCGATCATTGGCAACACGTGTCTGTATGGCGCCACGGGCGGCGAGCTGTACGCGGCAGGGCAGGCGGGCGAGCGCTTTGCCGTGCGCAACTCCGGCGCGCTGGCGGTGGTGGAAGGCGCGGGCGATCACTGCTGCGAGTACATGACTGGCGGGATCGTCGCGGTACTCGGCGGGACCGGCCTCAACTTCGGCGCGGGCATGACCGGTGGTTTCGCCTATGTGCTGGATCTCGAACGTGACTTCGTGGACTGCTACAACCACGAACTCGTGGACATCGTGCGCATCTCTCCCGAAGGCATGGAGCACTACATGCAGCACCTGCGCCAGTTGATCGCCCGGCACGTCGAGCTGACCCAGAGCGCCTGGGGACGTCGTGTGCTGGGTGACTTCCGCGGCCTGTTGCAGCGCTTCTGGCTGGTCAAGCCCAAGGCCGCCAGCCTGGATGCGCTGGCCGAAGAATTGAGGAGCGCGGCATGAGTTCCAAAGACTTCCGCTTTCTCGACGTACCGAGGCAACCGCCGCGCACCGTTCCTGTGGCTGTGCGTGTGCTGGGTTATGGCGAAATATCCGGCGAATTCGCGCCATCGGAAGCGGCATCGCAGTCCGAGCGCTGCATTGACTGCGGCAACCCGTACTGCGAACACGCTTGCCCCGTCCACAACTACATTCCGAACTGGCTGAAGCTTGTGCAGGATGGACGTCTGTTCGAGGCGGCCACATTGATGCACGAAACCAATCCTCTGCCGGAAATCTGCGGTCGCGTCTGCCCGCAGGATCGCCTTTGCGAAGGGGCATGCACGCTCGAGCAGGGCGAGTTCGGCGCGGTGACCATCGGCAGTGTGGAGCGCTGGATTACGGATGAAGCCATTCGTCAGGGCTGGCGTCCGGACTTGTCGCACGTGAAGGAAACCGGCTCGCGCGTTGCCATCGTGGGCGCAGGCCCTGCGGGTCTTGCCTGTGCGGATCGCCTTCGCCGTGCAGGCATCGAAGCCCATGTGTTCGACCGGCAGCACGAAATCGGCGGTCTTCTTACTTTTGGCATTCCGCCCTTCAAGCTCGACAAGAACGTGGTGCGTACCCGCCGCATGGTGCTTGAGGGCATGGGTGTCGTGTTCCACCTCGGCGTCACCATCGGTCGTGATATCGACTTCGCGGAGGTTCTGGCCGAATACGACGCCGTGTTTGTCGGTACCGGCGCGTACACCTATGTGGATGGCCAACTGGAAGGGCGCGATCTTGGTGGCGTGCATGATGCGCTTCCGTTTCTCATCGCCAATACCGAGCGCCTGCTCAACGAACGCGAACCCTCGCCGGAATACGATCTGGCGGGCAAGCACGTGGTGGTGCTGGGTGGCGGCGACACAGGTATGGACTGCAACCGTACGGCGATCCGCCTGGGCGCTGCATCGGTGACCTGCGTGTACCGCCGTGATGAGGCGAGCATGCCCGGGTCCGTTCGTGAGGTGGGTTACAGCAAAGAGGAGGGTGTGCGTTTTCTCTTCCAGCGTCAGCCGATGGCATTGATCGGTGAAGCGGGCCGCGTGCGCGCTGTCAAGGTTGTGCAGACGCAGCTGGTTGACGAGGGCGATGGGCGCCCACGTCCGCGCAACGTGCCTGGCAGCGAAACCGAACTGCGCGCCGACGTCGTGATCCAGGCCTTTGGTTTTCAGCCCAGTCCGCCTGACTGGTGCGAGGGCCACGGCGTGCAACTGGACAGCAGTGGTCGCATTCTTGTTGGCCAGGACGGAGCGCTTCCGTTGCAGACCAGCCACCCGCAGATTTTTGCCGGTGGCGACAATGTGCGTGGAGCCGACCTCGTGGTCCGCGCCGTGTTTGACGGTCGCGAAGCAGCGGGTTCCATCGTGCGGATGCTCGCTGGCAAGAAGCAGGCGGTGGCGGCAGTCGCCTGAGGTGAAGAGGCGGGTCCGAGCCGCCTCTTCACGCGCCGAGACTGGCCGAGTGCGTGGCTTGGGCGCACAATGGCGCAATGGCTTCGTTACAAAAACGGCGGCATCCATGTGCCTGATCGCATTCGCCTGGAAGGCGCATCCGCGCTGGCGGCTGTTGATGCTTGGCAATCGCGACGAGTTTCACGTGCGTCCGACCGCGCCACTTGCGCGATGGGACGAGGCTCCGGCCATTGTGGCCGGGCGCGATCTTGAAGCCGGTGGTACGTGGATGGGTGTGGCCGATCACGGTCGCGCATGCGTCATCACCAACGTACGCGATCCGGCGGCCGACCACAGTGGGCTGTCCCGCGGATTGCTGGCGGCAGATTATCTGGACGCGTCGATTCCCGCGCGCGATCACGCGCAGGAACTCGGAGCCACGGCCCATCGGTACCGGCCTTTCAACTTTCTGACGTTTGACGCGAACGACGCGTTCTTCATGGGCAACCATCCGGACACGCGCGTCCAGGCGGTTCCCGATGGCATTCACGGCCTTTCCAACGCTGACTTCAATGCTCCGTGGCCCAAAACGCATGCGCTGACTGAGCGTCTTTCGCTGTGGATCGAGAAGGGCGGCGTCGATGAGACGGAGGCGTTGTTCGACATGCTGTCCGACCGGCAGCGCTGGCCGGATGGTTTGCTTCCCGATACCGGTATCGGCGTGGAGCGCGAGCGCTTCCTGTCCAGCGCATTCATCGCCGGTGAGAGCTACGGCACACGTGCCAGCACGATCATCATGATCGACTACGAGGACAACGCCACCATCATCGAACGCCGCTTCGGGCCTGATGGCGTTTTCCTCGGACAGACGCGGGTCGATACCGCCGACGATGTCGCCTGATCCTTTCCCTGGAGGAAAAGGTTCTTTGCGTTTGTCGCCATTGATTCACCTGTGCAACGCCCCGACGCTATGAGTTCCCGTTGTTCACTCATTCCGGACCTGTCATGCATATCAATCTCGCATCACGTCGCGCCATCGTTACCGGTTCCACCGCTGGTATCGGACTGGCCATCGCTCAGGGGCTGGCACGCGCTGGCGCGGAGGTCGTGGTAACCGGACGCACCCAGGCCCGCGTGGATGCCGCCATCGCGCACATCCGCAGCGATGTGGCCCAGGCCCGCCTTATCGGTGTTGCCGGCGATCTGGGTACCCGCGAGGGCGCGGAGCACCTGATTGCTCAAGTGCGTGACGCGGACATCCTGGTCAACAATCTGGGCATCTTCGAGCCCAAGGCATTTGCGGACATTTCCGACGACGAGTGGCTGCACTACTTCGACGTCAACGTACTTTCCGGCGTGCGTCTGTCGCGCCACTACGCCCGTGGCATGGCCGAGCGCGGCTGGGGTCGCATCCAGTTCATCTCCAGCGAGTCAGGTGTCCAGATCCCGGCGGAGATGGTGCATTACGGTGTGACGAAGACGGCGCAGCTGGGTGTGTCACGTGGCCTTGCGGAGACGCTGGCTGGCACAGGCGTCACCGTCAACGCGATCCTGCCCGGCCCCACTCGCTCCGAAGGCGTGGGCGACTTCTTCGGAAAGATTGCCGTGGAGAAGGGCGTGTCGCTGGAGCAGGTGGAGAAAGACTTCATCGCCGACCATCGGCCGTCGTCCCTCATCAAGCGGCTGGCCACCGTGGATGAGGTGGCGAACATGTCGGTGTATCTGGCGTCGGAACAGGCGTCTGCCACCACGGGTGCTGCGGTGCGCGTGGACGGGGGTGTGGTCCGCTCCATCGTGTAACCGTCATGCTCGCCTTAAGCGATATCCCCGTCCACATAGAACCACTGTCCGTTCTCGCGCACGAAACGACTGGTTTCATGCAGTCGTTCGGCGCGACCACCACCGTGGCGCAAGCGTGCAACGAACTCGACGACAGCCGAGTCCGTGCCTGTGACAGTGTGGCGTTTGACGTCCAGTCCTAGCCAGGTGGGTTTCGGTGACTGGATGGCAAGGTCGAGTGACGCGGGGCGTGTATCTGCATGCCACGTTGCCAGCAGATAAGGCTCGTTGCCCAGTACATAGGCGCTATAGCGCGAGCGCATCAACGCTTCGGCAGTGGCTGCCGCTATGCCTTCATGCAGTGGCGCGCAGCATGCGGCGAAGGTTTTTCCGGAACCGCAGGGACAGGTGCTGGCAGTCACTCGACGGTGCCCGAGATGATAAGAGGGGTGAGATCGTAGCCCATCCCTACTGCCCGGGTTTTCAATGTGTCGAATGTGGCGCGGTCGAGCGACGGTTCACGCGACAGTATCCACAGGTATTTCTGCCCCGGCTGGCCGACCATGGCCCAGCGGTAGTGATCGTCAAGGGCGATTACCCAGTAGTCAGCCCACACGAACGGGAGCCAGCTGAGCCAGCGGGGTGCGAAGCGCACCTGAAGCCGTGAGGACGGTCCTTTGGGATCGGCCAGGCGCGCCACCCCATCGGAGGCGATGGAACTGCCATCTTTCTTTACGCAGGCGTTGTGCACCCCGATGGTGCCATCCGCATGAGGTGTATAGGTGGCCGTGACGTTGCGGTCGCACTGACGCTGGAAGTACATCGGCAGGCGCGCTATCTCATGCCATTGTCCGGCGTAACGGGCCAGATCCACGTGGGGCACGGCGGTGACCGTGCCAGCATGGGATACAGTGATGGCCATCAGGCTGACCATGGCAGCAGCAAGTCGCATGAGTAACGCTCCGGGTGGTGAGGCCTGCCATCAACGCCCGGAGCGCGTGAATCGCGCGTCAAGCCACGTGCGCGACGATGGCGAGAGCACCCTCGCCCAGGCGGATGGCCGCTTCGGTGGTGGGGCGCCATGAGTCGCCCGGCTGGAGCAGCACGCCGTCGACGTGGGCTTCCCCGACGACAAGATAGGCCAGCGCGATGGAATCGCTGGCGGACAGCGTCACGTTGCCTGCGCACACGGCGACAAAGCCGCGTGCGTGGGGGCGGCGCGTCATCAGGTTGAAGTCCTGTGTGGGACCGCCGGCCAGTTCGATGTCCACGCGTGATTCGCCCGCGAACTCGAAGGGCTCGTAAGGCGTGGTCAGTGCATGGCGCTCCTTGCCATCCAGCGTCATGTGAAAGCCCGCGCCATTGAGCAGCACGATGGTGCGATCAATACCGGGGAACACCGAGAACGGCGAGGCCGTATCGACCTGGGCAATGCTGACCCGCCAGTGGAAGTCATCCAGCGTGGCGTTCTCGCGGTCGGTGGCAATGACGCGCGTGGTACCGCCGCCGTTTTTCCACGGCACGCTGACCAGGGATTCGGCACGGATGATGGTCATGCGGCACGCTCGATGTCACGGGCGAAGGGCGGTAGGGCGCGGAGGATGCCCGGCCCGTAACGTTTGACGATGACGCGGCGGTCAAGCAGCACGATGCGTCCTGTGTCGGTTTCGGTTCGGATGAGGCGACCGCAGTACTGCGTCAGCAGGCGCGTGGCGTCGGGGATGCTCACTTCGATGAACGGATTGCGGCCGCGTGACTCCAGCCATTCGGCATAGGTGGCACCCACCGGATCGGTAGGCACCGCGAAGGGCAGTTGGGTGACGACAACGGTTTCGCACAGCTTGCCGGGGAGGTCGAGACCTTCGCCGAACGAGGCCAGACCAAACAGGGTGCTGCCCTTGCCGGCCTCGATGTCTTCGCGGTGTTCCGCAATGAGCTGAGCCTTCGACAGTGATCCCTGCGCACGGACTTTGCGCACGTGTTCGATGGGCAACACCTGCAACACGCGGTCGAGTTTCGCGCGCGAGGTGAACAGCACCAGATTGCCCGCCGCCCAGTCCAGATTTGCGGCCAGCCATTCGGACACTTCGCGCGCATGACCTTCGCGGTCGTCCGGCATGGTGTTCATCGCGGGAACGGCCAGCGTGGCCTGCTTCTCCAGATCAAACGGCGATGGCAGGCTGACGGTGACCGCCTCATTGGGCAGGCCCACGGAATCTGCGAAACCGCGGAAATTGCCGCCCGCGCTGAGGGTGGCCGAGGTCATCACTACCGCCGATGCGTTGTCCCACAACACGTTGCGCAGCAGGCCGCCCGCAGACACGGCAGAGGCGTGGCAGACCAGTTGTTGCTCCGGCGTGAGCGTGACCCAGCGGGCCAGCGGCGGGCTGTTCTCGCGGTCGTCGGCAGACCAGGCGTACCAGGTGCGCACCTGGCGCTCCATGCGCTCCAGCGCGATGCCCAGCTCGCGTGACAGCGCATCCTGCGTGGGGCCACCCGCTTCCATCTCCACGACAGTGCGGCGCACGGTGCGCAGCCAGCGCTGGATGTCGCGGGTAAGCAGATGCAGGCTTTGTGCGTGAATTTTCCAGTTGTCCGGAAGCTGCCCCAGCGAGGCGCGGAATACCGGCTCCAGCTCGTTGGACGAGGGCGTCCAGCTCATGCGGATTTCGCGTTCGATTTCTTCCAGCGACGCGGACAGTTCTGCCAGCTTCTCGTCACCAGCATCCAGCGACAGGTTGCCGATGCTTTCCTTGTCGGTCAGCGAATAGGCGGCATGCACCTGGTTTTGCAGGCGACCGATGCGGCGCACGGCCACGGCCAGATGAACATCCGACGCGCCCCGGTCAATCGCCTTGGACGGCACGTGATGCGCTTCGTCGAAAATATAGAGAGTGTCTTCCGGCTTGGGCAGGATCACGCCGCCGAAGGTGTCTTCGTCACGCGGCATGGTGAGGTCGGCCAGCACCAGATCCTGGTTGGCCACCACAATGTCTGCCTCGCCGATGGCGCGGCGTGCGGTAAAGAACGGACACACGGCAAATGAACCGCACTTGCGCCCGGTGCAGCCGCCCGCGCTGGTGGTGACCATGCCCCGCACCAGATCAGAAAGAGGCTCCGGGCTGGTGTCTATGTCGCCATTCCACGCGTGGGACTGAAACGCCTCGGTCAGTTTGTCGATGGCCTGGGTGTCGCGTGCGGCAGGGGGCTTCGCCCAGATGGCCAGTTCGGCGTCAAAACCGAAGCCCGCCTGAGCGGCGGGCTCGGCGCGGGCCATGGCCAGATTGCGCGGGCACAGGTAGCGCTGCCGGCCCTTGGCCAGCGCGATTTTTGCCTCGACGCCGCACAACGACAGGTACTGGGGAATGTCGCGCTGAACCAGCTGTTCCTGCAATGCCACGGTGGCCGTGGCAATCAGCAGCTTTTTCTTCTGCGACCGCGCCACCTCCAGCCCGGCGATGAGATAGGCCATGGATTTGCCGGTGCCGGTCGGCGCCTCGATAACGGCGGCGCCCGCCGGTTCGGCCAGCGCGCGGGCCACTTCGGCAATCATGCGAAGCTGGGACGTGCGCCCACGAAAGCCCGTCAGGCCGTCCTTCAGCCGTCCGTAGGAGGCCCGGATCGCGGTCTTGGTGTCTTCGGTGAGCATGGGCATTCAGATCGGTACGGCAACCCTGTAAGGGTAGCTGAAACCGGTCTCCGGACCCCGGGCCCGTTCATGAAGCTGAGGTCAGCGCGCCGCGCCGTGATGGTTGCCCGGCAAGGGCGGGCTGGCCTGATTAACCAGCCCGGCAGCCACGAACGTGTGTTCCAGCCACGCGCCATCCGCCTGTTGCACGTGGATTTTGACAGGACGGCCCAGGCTTGCCGATAGCGGAGGCGCGAGGGCTTCCGCAGCTTCGATAGCCTGGGCCTGAGACGAATAGCGACCGAGGGGCATCGAGGCGCGCTGGACAATCCATGGCCCTTGCGTGGCGTCGCAGTGGGGAATGAAAAGCTGTGCGGAGCTCGAAGCCATGACGTCCTCGCTCTTGATGTGCCCTGTGAGGACCCACGCTACGCCCGGGTCGGGTAGAAAATCGTTAACCGGTCACGGCGCCACTTCGCGACGACGGAAACAGGTGTTCTCGTGGTCGTTCACCAGGCCGGTTGCCTGCATCCACGCGTAGACGATGACCGGCCCTACGAACTTGAATCCGAGTTTTTTCAGTGCCTTGGACATGGCGACGGAGGCCTCGGTCTGGGTGGGGCGCGGGCCCCGCGTCTGCACCGGCTTGCCGTTGACGAAACTCCAGCAGAACTTACTGAAGTCCTGTCCGGCCGCCTGCATGGCCAGGTAGGCGCGGGCGTTGCCAATGGTGGCCTCGATTTTGGAGCGGGAGCGGATGATGCCCGCGTCGCCCATGAGGCGTTCCACGTCCTTTGCCGTGAAGGCGGCGATCTTCACCGGATCGAAGCCTTTGAATGCGCGGCGAAAGCCCTCGCGGCGCAGCAGGATGGTGCGCCAGGACAGGCCAGCCTGGAATCCGTCGAGAATGAGCTTTTCCCAAAGCGCGCGGCCATCGTATTCAGGCACACCCCATTCCTCATCGTGGTACGCACGCATGGTGTCGTCGGTATCGCACCATGCGCAACGCTTCACGCGCGGCGTACCTGGGTCATGGGCCTGCGTCATGCGGGTATTCCTCGGTGTGATCGTTCCAAGGCTAGTGGCGCCGATGGCCCTGCGGCAAGGCTTCAGGTGCATCCCGCGACAGAGGGCGTCAGGTGGGTCTACCATCGCCCACAGCTGAATTCCCCAAGGACCGGTTTCCCCATGCCAGTGATCGAATCACGGCCGGATGCTGCGCCATCCGCCGAAGCCATCGTTTCCATACGTGGCGTGTCCAAAACCTACAAGAGTGGATTCCAGGCGCTGAAGCGCGTTGATCTGGATATTCGTCGCGGCGAAATTTTTGCGCTGCTGGGCCCCAACGGCGCAGGCAAGACCACGCTGATCAGCATCGTATGCGGCATCGTCACCGGCAGCGAAGGCAATGTGCTGGTGGACGGTCATGACATCGCGCACGACTTCCGTTCGGCGCGAAGCCTCATCGGTCTGGTGCCGCAGGAACTGTCCACCGATGCTTTTGAAAGCGTGTGGGCCACGGTGAAGTTCAGTCGCGGCCTGTTTGGCCGCGCGCCGGACCCGGCGTATCTGGAGCGCGTGTTGCGCGACCTGTCGCTCTGGGAAAAGCGTGATGCGAAAATCATGACGCTGTCCGGTGGCATGAAACGCCGTGTACTGATCGCCAAGGCGCTGGCGCACGAGCCGCGCGTGCTGTTCCTCGACGAGCCCACCGCAGGTGTGGACGTGGAGCTTCGGCACGACATGTGGCAGATGGTGCACAAGCTTCGCGAGGCCGGTGTCACTATCATCCTGACCACGCACTACATCGAAGAAGCGGAGGAGATGGCTGATCGCATCGGTGTCATCAGCCGTGGCGAGCTGATCGTGGTGGAAGAAAAAACCACGCTCATGCGTAAGCTGGGCAAGAAGCAGCTCTCACTGCAATTGCAGTCGCCCCTGAGCGCCATTCCGGCCGACCTGGCCGATTTGCCCCTGGAGCTGTCTGCTGATGGCCAGCAGCTGGTGTACACCTTTGATACCCAGACGGAAGAAACCGGTATCGCTCCGTTGCTGCGTCGCCTGAGCGAACTGGGCATCGACTTCAAGGATCTGCATTCCAGTGAGAGTTCACTCGAAGACATTTTCGTCAGCCTCGTGAGGTCGCGCGCATGAACATCCACGCGATCAGGGCCATCTACCGTTTTGAAATGGCGCGCACCTTCCGCACGCTGATGCAGAGCATCGCCTCCCCGGTGCTTTCCACCTCGCTGTATTTCGTGGTGTTCGGTGCCGCCATCGGCTCGCGCATGGGCGAAGTGGATGGTGTGTCGTACGGCGCGTTCATCATTCCCGGCCTCATCATGCTGTCGTTGCTCAACGAGAGCATCTCCAACGCGGCCTTCGGCATCTACATGCCCAAGTGGGCGGGCACGATCTACGAGCTTCTGTCGGCGCCCGTGTCGTATGTGGAAGTGGTCATCGGCTATGTGGGTGCCGCCGCGACCAAGTCGATCGTGCTCGGTCTGCTGATTCTGGTGACCGCACGTTTCTTCGTGGCATATCACATCGAACATCCGTTCTGGATGATCGGCTTTCTGGTGCTTACCGCCGTCACGTTCAGCCTGTTCGGCTTCATCATCGGTCTGTGGGCTGACGACTTCCAGAAGCTTCAGGTGGTGCCGTTGATGATCATGACGCCGCTTACCTTCCTGGGTGGCAGCTTCTATTCGATCAGCATGCTGCCGCCCATCTGGCAGAAGATCACGCTGTTCAACCCGGTGGTCTATCTGGTCTCGGGCTTCCGCTGGAGCTTCTACGGCAAGGCCGACGTGGATGTGGTGGTCAGTGCCGGCATGACACTGGGCTTCATGGCGCTGTGCCTGATTGCGGTGTGGTGGATCTTCCGCACGGGCTGGAAACTGAAAGCCTGATGCTGAAAGGGAGGTGGGTCATCCACCTCCCTTTCTTTGCGTGCTTACGGCTTGCCGATGAAGTCGGACTTGCCGAGCACCACGCCGACGCCACGCAGGATGGCGTACGCGGTGGTGCAGTGGAAGTACACGTTGGGCAGCACGAAGCCCAGCAGGTAATCCTGTCCCTTGAAGTGCATGTCGCCGGTGCGCATGTTCAGGACGATGTCGCGGTCTTCACTGCCGTCGATCTGCTCGGGCGTGAAGCTCTGAAGCAGTGCAACCACGGTGTCGATGCGCGCGTACAGCTCGGCGAACGTGGTTTCGTTGTCGTCAAGGCGGATCGGCTCGACGCCGGCAAGACGCGCCACGGCACCCTTGGCCATGTCGGTGGCGATCTGCACCTGGCGGATCAGCGGGAACATGTCCGGCGTGATGCGCGTATTGAGCAGTACTTCCGGCGCGATCTTGCGATCCGTGGCGTGGGTTTCGCCTTTTTTCAGAACGGCGGAAAGGGCGTTGAGCGCGCGGACAAGGCCGGGCACTGTGGCGTGATACATCGTGATGGACATCGAAGATCTCACTGGTGGGGTGGGAAGCGGGCCGTTGCCGGGCGCTGAACTCCCGCTATTGTGCGGCCAGTCGGCCTGTCGGGGAATCAGCGCGATACCATGGGGCATTACTCCGGGAGGAGTGGTTGAGGATCATCTTTCGATGACACACAACGAGCGCACCCGCAGCCCCCGCCGTTCGGCGGCCGCTTACAGGATGCTGCGGCTGGACCGGGCAGAGCAGGCGCTAGATTACCTGTTCCGCTCCATGCCCATCGGCCATCGGGTGCTGAAAGGCCTGCTGATGGGCATTCAGGCAGTGCTGGCGTCTCTCACCGCCTACGGCATCGGCCTGCTGCTGCACACCCATCAGGCCTTCTGGGCTGCCATCACGGCCATTGCCGTCACCCAGCTCAACTACACCGATACGCGCACTTCTTCCCGTGACCAGTGCATTGGCGCGGCGCTGGGCGCCGTGGCCGGTCTGCTGGGCCTGTATCTGGATGTCGGGCAGATCTATTCCTACGTGGCGGCGGTCTTCCTTGTCATCGTGGTCTGCTGGATGCTCAACGCTGGCGCCTCGGCCCGGCTGGGCGCGATCACCGCGACCATCATTCTCCTCGTGCCTTCCACCGGGCCCGCCTGGCAGCTGGCCTTCGTCCGGGTGGGCGAGGTGGCGCTGGGCACGGCATGCGCGCTCACGGTGAGCTGGCTGACCGCGCGCGTGCAGGCACGCTTCATCGACCAACAGACCCGGGAAGAGGACGCATGAGGCGCCATTACGAACACCACCGCACCGGCCGGATGGCCTGGTTGCGCGCAGCTGTGCTTGGGGCAAACGACGGCATCCTTTCTACGGCCAGCCTGATGATTGGCGTGGCGTCGGCTGAAGCGGGAGCGGGCGGTGTGCTGGTGGCGGGTGTGGCCGGACTTGTGGCTGGTGCCATGTCGATGGCGGCCGGTGAGTATGTGTCCGTGTCGTCGCAGGCTGACAGTGAACGTGCCGAACTGGAGCTTGAGTCCTGGGAGCTGGCCAATGATCCGACGGGAGAGCACAAGGAACTGACCGAAATCTATGTGATGCGCGGTCTTTCCCGCGAGCTTGCCCACGAGGTAGCCGAGCAGCTGATGAAGCACGATGCCTTGCAGGCCCACGCCCGCGACGAACTGGGCATGCACGACAGCACCGCCGCCCGGCCTTTGCAGGCGTCGGCCGCCTCCGCACTCAGTTTTGCCAGTGGCGCGCTGCTTCCGTTGCTGGCCGCATGGCTTGCACCTGCGGCTTATCTGGCCGCCGCTGTCATTGTGGTTGCCCTGCTGGCGTTGCTGGGGCTGGGTGCCATGTCGGCGAAACTTGGAGGTGCGAATATGATCAGGGGTGCCTGGCGTATCGGCTTCTGGGGGGCGGCGGCCATGGCAGCCAGTTCTGCGGTGGGTTATCTGTTCGGCGTGGCCTGAATCGTGAGGCTGTGTAGGTGAGCAGCCACGCCGGGCAGCGGAGACAGGAAGGGCGTAAAGGGCGCGAAGCTCATGGTGTGCCTGCGCCCACTCTCAAGAAAATGGCTTGCCCTCCGACATTGGAGAGAGTGGCCCGCATGCGAGGAGCAATGACATGAAGCAGCGATATTTCGTACTGCTGGTGATGGCCTGGTTCTTTGGCCTGTCGTTGTCGATGGCCCGCATGGACGAACACGTGGCGCCTTCAGCGGCCCTGTTGCGCGCAGCGAAGGCGCCGGTACATCAACACGACGCAGGCGTCCTGGACGATTGCGTTCATCTTGAGGCTGCCGGGCACAGCTTCCAGAGCGATCAGGCTCCCGCGCATGATCGCGACAGGTTTGTGGAGCGGCAGCGCTTCTGCTGACCGGCGGCGTCAGCCCACCACGCAACGGTTACGGCCGCCGTTCTTGGCCGTGTAAAGCGCCAGGTCGGCGCGTTCGAACACCGAGCGGGGATTGTCGCCGGGCAGGAAACGCGCCACACCGATGGATGCGGTGACCCGCACGGGCTGCCTGCTGGCATGGAAGGACAGGTGCTGAATCTTCCCGCGCAGTCGCTCGCAGACCAGCAGCGACTCTTCTTCATCGGCGTCATCGAAGATCACGATGAATTCTTCGCCGCCATAGCGCGCTACGAAATCGCAGGGGCGTACGTGCTTTACCAGCGCCTGGCCGATGACTCGCAGCACCGCGTCACCTGCCGTGTGGCCGTAGGTGTCGTTGATGCTCTTGAAGTGGTCGATGTCGATGGCGGCAATGGCGAGGTTGCGGCCTGTTGCCTGCCAGTTTTCAAACGCTGCTTCGATGCGCTTTTCGTAGGCGAGCCGGTTTGGCATGCCAATCATCGTGTCGGTCTGGGCCAGTTCGTGCTCGCGTTCCAGTGAACGTTGCAGGGTGGCCCGTTCGGTTTCCAATTGCTCGATGCGCTGGCGCATCGTTTCCGCGCGCTCGCGGTACGCGGTGAGGCGGTTGTCTTCACGTTCGCGAAATTCGCGGAAGCATTCGCCGATGGCATCAAGCCGCTCGTTCACCTGCACGCGCAGGTCGGCGATGTCTTCCAGTTCCACGGCTGCTTCGCCAAGCAGGCGCAGTTCATTGGCGACGCTGGCTTCCAGCGCATGGCCGTGGGATTGCCCTGTCGACTGATCGTTCAGCTCCCGGGACATGTACTGGGTCATCTCATCCAGACGGCCGGTGACGTGGCGCAGGATCGACTGAAGTGCGTCGATTTCCTTTTGCAGGGCCAGTCGCTGTTCGTTGATGAGGTCAGTCAGCTTCTCGCCGCAGGCCGCCAGCGATACAAGGCTGCCCGCGTTGGCGACGTCCCGGCGCAGAGCGGCAGCGCGTTCCGCGAGGCGGGGTACCACGAGAAGGCGATCCAGCAACCTGCTCAAGGCCGACTGGACGGAGGAGCCGCTTTCGTTGAGGCCACCGCGTGATGCCGCTGAAGATCCTTCAGGGGAGGCCCGGGGGCGCCGCAAGGCAGCAACCGCGTCGCTCAGGCCGCTGACAAGAGGAGTGAGGATCGAAACGTCGTAGATGCCGCGGATGGCATGTTCCACGCCATCCAGATGCGGCTCAAGTTCCTCGTGGGTGCCGCGCGCGACCTGACCCAGGCTGCCCACCAGCTGACGCAACAGCACTTCGACCGAGCGCCATTGGCTGGCCTCCCGATCCATGCGCTCAAGCGCCGCGTGGTATTTGCTTTCCCAGAGCTGGTTGTCCAAACGCACGTCCCCGACCGTCGCGTTGTCCTGCGAAGAGTCACATCTTACGAGAATGCCGACAGGGTCGCATTATTCTTGCGGCGGTTGTACAAGTTCGCGCGCATTAAGAAAACCGTCATGATTCCGGTCCAGCTTATGGAACTGCCGGATCAGGTTGCGCTGGAAGTCTTCCAGTCGCACCGGCCGGGCGCCCGGGCGCATGGGACCGTCGCTGGCGTCCAGCACGCCATCGCCATTGACGTCCATGCGCCGGAAGCCTTCGCTCATGTACTGAACGTATTCCGCCTCGCTCACCTTGCCATCGCCGTTGCTGTCCATGCGTTTGAGATACTCGCCGGGACTGCCGGGAAGTGCCTGGGCGCACAGGCCGCCCGCCGCAAACAGCAGGGCGATGGCGATGGCAGAGCGGATCACGCCGTTTCTCCCGCCGTTTCCGGGCGGCGGCGCAGCACGGCCAGTGGCTGCGCCCAGGTGGCACCGGGACGGCGCTTGCTGGTGACCAGGGTAATTTCGGACGGCTGAAACACGTTGACGTTATGCGTGGCCGGCGTCGTCAGGATGTACTGCGCGCTGGTGGTTTTCAGGAACGCACCGACCTTGTCGATGTTGAAGATGTCCAGATGCGCGAACGGCTCGTCGATGAACACGAAACCGCCGGGACGATCTTCGTCGCGCATCAGCGCCACGAGCAGCAGCAATGATTTCATCACCTGCTGGCCGCCCGACGCCTCGCCATCATCCATGCCGATCCAGCCTTTCTTGTCGAACTCGAAGCGGACGTTGAGCGCGGCTGACGCCAGCGCCAGATCGTCGTTGCTGAGTTCGGGGAGGTCCACTTCCACGCCGATGCCAGCCAGCTCTGCCAGTACCTTCAGGTTCTTGGCATAGCGGCGCACGGTATTGCGCAGCACCTGGATGTAGGCACCGCGCGCTTCATTGGTGATGCGCGAGGCGCGTTCCAGATGCACGCGGCGACGCTCCAGATCGTGTTTCAGGCCTTCGTGGTCGGCGCTGAGCTTGTCGCGCAACGGCACGCAGCTGGCGTCGGTTTCCCAATGGCCTTCTTCCAGACGGCGCTCGATGCGTTCGATTTCGCGGCGCACGGCGGCGGGCGATTCATAGCGTTCGCGCAGGGCAGCCATGGCCTTGGGCGTGCGCTGGTCAATGCGCACGTGTTCACGGCGCGCGCGGATCGCCTTCAGGCGTTCGATCTGTTCCGTGCGGCCCTGGGCGTACATGCGCACGCTGTCGGCCAACTGGTTCTGCACCTGACGATGATCGCGCGCTTCGTTGTCGCGCGCCCGCGAGTTGTTGACCCGGCGTTCGCGCACGGCTTCGTAATGGGCTTCGGCGGCTGCATAGCTGTCGGCACAGCGCTGCATGTCTTCACGCAGACCCGCTTGCTGGGCGTGAGCTTCGGCAAACTCGTCCGCACGGTCGGCCAGCTGGCCGCTGGCGTTGGCGCCGCGCAGCACGCTTTCGGCATCGCCGGCTTTTCGCTGCCATTCCTTGCGGGCATCAGCGAACGCGCGCAGATCCTTTTCGATGGACTGCAGGCGCGCTTCGCCATCAGCCAACTGGCGCTCGCGCGCGGCGGCGCCGAAGTACACATCGTCCACGCCCAGGTGACGACCGCCTCGGCGTTCGCGGAAGTAGCCCTGCGGCGTGATCCAGTCCTGGTCCTTCGCGACGCGCGCGCCGTCGGCCACGTCGTCCACGCGCTGGATGCGATCAAGCTGGCGCAGCAGCCATTCGGGTGCGGCGGCGGTGAAGTCCACCACTTCCAGCAGCGAGCCGCGCGTGACCTTGCCGGTGGCGGGCGCGCGATCGGCGACGACGAAATGCTTGTAACGATGGGTTTCGCCCAGCGACCAGGCTTTGTCGCGATCACGCGGATCGTCCAGCAGTACCACGTGGCGGAAGCCCGCCAGCACGGCTTCGACCGCAGCCTGCCAGCGCGGCTCGGTGATCTCCACGATCTCGCTGAGCATGCTGTGGCGGATGCCTGCATCGTCCAGCGCACGGCGGAACGATTGCTCGAACTCCGGCGTGTAGCGGCGGCCACTGCGCCATGCAGACAGCTGCGAGGTCAGCGTGGCCAGTTCGTTGCGCAGCCGGGCTTCGTCGGTTTGCAGCATCGCGAGCTTTGCGCGCGATTCCACCAATACGTTGGCCAGCTGCTCGTGATCGGCGCCACCCTGCGCGGCGACCTGCTCACGCAGGCGGGTCTCCTGACGAAGCAGCAGGTCGTTTTCGGTGAGAGATGCGCGAGCTTCGTCCAGACTCTTGCGAGCGGCCTGACGGGCGATATCGGCCGTGTTCTGTTCGCTGCGCAGCGTCTGTTCGGCGAGGTCGAGTTCGCCCAGTTTCGCCTCGATGTCGCGGTCGCGCTTCTCCAGCTCGTCGCGCTTGCGCTTCAGGCCGATCAGTTGCGGACGCGCGCCACGGATGCCGCCATGCAGTTCGGCGAATTCGGTGCGCGGCAACACGTCGGCCACCAGGTCGACGCGCTCGCGCTTCAGTGCGTTCCACTCCTGGAAAGAGCGGGTGCGGCCGTCCACTTCCTGCAGGCTGACGCCAATCAGTGAAAGCTGGTGTTCGAGGTCGTGCTGTTCGCGGTCGGCTTCAAACTGTTCGTTGCGCGCGCGCTGGTAGTCTTCCAGCACCACTTTGTCGCCAAACACGTCGAAGACCAGATCCAGCAGCGCCTTGGGCGGCATCTGGCAGAGTTTGTCTGTTGCGCCCTGTTCCAGCGTGAGCACGCGACGGATGGCCTGCGACAGGCCGGCGCCTTCCAGGCGCACGCGATACTCGCGAAGGCCCAGCCATTCGCCACGTGCCTCGATGTCATCAATGCTGACGTCGCCACCCATGACCGCGTACTGGCGTTGCCACTCGCCACCCTTTTTCTGGATGCGGCAGGCGAGGGTGACTTCGCGATCCATCAGCGGGAAGAACGGACGCTCACCGCTGGGGCCCGGCGTGTTCCCCACGCGGGCGCGCAGCCATGCGAACGGCTTGCCGTTGTGGCGCAGGTAGCTCTTGTAGTCGCGGTTGCCGGCACAGTCGATGGTCAGCAGCGTGCGCAGCGCGTCGAGCAGCGTGGTCTTGCCCGAGCCATTGGGGCCGACCACGGTAACGATGTTGGTATCCAGCGGCAGGCTGAAGCGCTGCCAGTAGTCCCAATGCACGACTTCCAGGCTGCGGATATCAAACATCGTGCACTTCCTCGTCGGTCGTCTCGGTCAGGTCGTCGAGGTCGTCCATGTCGTCGGCGGTGTCGTGCCGTGTGTCACGGGGCACGGTGTTGGCCAGCAGATCGCCCAGTGCGCCATCCAGAATGCGGCGTGCAGTGCGGTCGTAGTCGAAGGCCAGGTCCAGCAGCGGCCCTTCGGACACTTCGCCCTTGCGCCGCTGCACAAAGCCCAGGCGCGCCAGCATGCCGAGGTTGACGTTGATGCGCATCTTGCCGCCCAGCTTGTCGCCGAAATCGGCCAGCAGCGTGCGTTCGGCAATCACAGGCGCAATGGCCGGATCGCGCGGAATGGGTTTGCCTTCAGCGAACATCTGCGTCTGCGATGCGTCGGCTTCTGCCTGCTGGCGTTCCAGCTGGCGCTGGCGCTTGGGCAGCACGATCAACGCCCAGATCACCACCAGCAACGCGACGGCATCGCGATCCAGTTGCAGCGTGTTGGAAATCCAGCTGTCGCTGCCTCCGAATACGGCGCGTTCGCTGCTGCGCGCAACGGCCAGGCCGATATAGGCGGCATAGGGGTGCTCGCGCAGTTCCAGGCCCACCGATGCGAGGCGGCGGTCCAGTTCTTCGCGGAAAGTGTCGTCCAGCAACGCGCGGCGTGCCTGCACGTCTTCGCGCGGCAGCCAGCGCTGCGCCAGAAGGCGCGTCACCAGGGTGGCGGTTTCGTCATGCATCGGTCTTTTTTCCGTTTGGCGCGCGCGGCACGAGGCGTCCGGCGCTGACCAGCGCGATCCGGGGGAGATCGACGTCGATGAGATGAGGTTCAATGTCGAGTGCGAGCGGGAGGCGCGCAAGCTCCGCGGTGCCACCTTCCAGTGCGGCCGATTCCGGATCGCCCAGCAGGCCCAGCAGCGACAGGCGATACGCACTCAGTGCGTAATCGTCGCCGACCAGCGTGGATTCCAGTGTGACCGGAGCCGTGATGGCCGCCAGTTGGGCATGCCACGATTCCAGATGACGCAGGTCTTCGTCGTCCATGGGTAGGTCGGCGGTGTCCGGGGTGGACTCCGCATCCGGCAGCGCCGTGATTTCAGCGGCGACGCGCTCGCGCTCCAGCAGTTCGAACTCGGCAACGTCCAGCGCGATCTGATCGTGGATGAATGGCGCGGGCAACGGCATCAGCGACTGGCCGTCGGCGTGTGCCGCCAGCGCTTCCACATCCAGCGAGCGCAGCCAGCCAACCAGGTCGGACGAGGACAGGCCGGTGCGACCCAGGTGCACGCGATGCTGGTCGATCTTGTTGAGTTCACGCTGGAACGTGCCCGCCTGCCGCAGCAGCGCACTTTGCGCGCGACCCACCGCCTGGGCAAGACGATGAGCGGCAGGATCAATGTCTTCCTGCTCGCCGATGCGCGACACGATTTCGGTGCCTTTCTCCACCCACGTCCACACCGAATCCAGCCGTTCGGCAGCGCGCCGGATACGGTGTTCGGAGCCGGAAAGCACCGCGCGGTCGAAGTCGTCTTTCAGTTCCGACAGTCGCGATAGCAGATGGCCCAGCTCATCGACGGAGATGCGACCCACGGCCTGACCGGCGGCCAGCTGCGCGGTGAGATAGCCCAGGCCATCGTCATCGTCGCGCTCGAATTCCAGCATGGTGGCCAGCGCGGCGAGCGCCTTGCGGCCCAGTTGACCCAGGCGATAGCGCAGGGTTTCGCTGTCCCAGACCAGGAGTTCGTGGTCCTTCAGGCGCTGAACGACGGTGTCGAGCTTGACCGGATCCACGAAGGCGAGTGCTTCGCGGATTTCCGGGGGTGCCCATTCGGGCGCATGAGAACGGTTGCCCAGCGTACGCAACACCAGAAGGCGCAGCAGCACCTGCGCTTCGCTGCCATGGAACAGTGCGCTGAACGCACGCAGCAGCGCACGTCCGCGCAGCAGCGGGAAGGCGCTGGGCAGGTCTTCAGCGACGATGCCGTCGCGGAAGAGATCCTGCAGACGTTCGTCGGTGGGCGAGTGGTCGGTAGCGTCGGCCAAGGTCAGCGACGATCGACGCCGACGAACCGCAGGAACTCACTGCGGGTACGCGGGTCTTCACGGAAGCTGCCCAGCATCTGGCTGGTGACCATCGACACGCCACGCTTGTGCACGCCGCGGGTGGTCATGCATTCGTGGCTTGCGTCAATCACGACGCCGACGCCACGGGGACGCAGGGTGTCGTCTATGCAATGGGCGATCTGAGCGGTGAGCTTTTCCTGTACCTGGAAACGACGGGCGAAGCCGTCGACCACGCGGGCAAGCTTGCTGATGCCCACGACGCGGTCGGTGGGGATGTAGCCCACGTGCGCGCGGCCGATGATCGGCGCCATGTGGTGTTCGCAATGGCTTTCAAATTCGATGTCGCGCAGCACGACCATTTCGTCGTAGCCGGCCACTTCCTCGAAGGTGCGGCGCAGGTACTCGGCCGGGTCGACGGCGTAGCCCGCGAACCAGTCGCCATAGGCTTTGACAACCCGCTTGGGGGTATCGAGAAGGCCTTCACGGGAAGGATCTTCGCCGGCCCATACCAGCAGGGTGCGAACCGCTTCCTCGGCCTGCTCGCGGGTCACGCTGCCTTTCTTGGCGTCGTCGCTCATCGAGGCAATCCTCAGGGAAAATAAACGGGCATTGTACCTGTCGTGGCTGGAATTTTGGCCCTCAGCTGGACTCGTCGCCATCGTCAGGGACTTCCGGGCTGGCCTCATCGTCCAGTCCGGGCAGCAGGGCCAGGGCGGCCTGGCTGTCGTCGGCACTGAGCGATTCCACGCCCTTCAGGCGGCGCTCGATCTGGCGGGTGCGGACGCCCGCGCTGTCGATGCTGTTGCGCACGGTGTCCAGTTGCTTGCGGGTTTTTTCCAGCACCGTGCCGAACTTGCCGAACTCGCTCTTCACCGCAGCCAGCACCTGCCAGACCTCGCTGGAGCGCTTTTCGATGGCCAGCGTCCGGAAGCCCATCTGCAGGCTGTTGAGCAGGGCGGTCAGCGTGGTGGGGCCGGCGATGGTGACCCGGTAGTCGCGCTGAAGCTGATCGGACAGGCCCGGTCGGCGGATCGCCTCGGCGTAGAGGCCTTCGGTCGGCAGGAACAGGATCGCGAAGTCGGTGGTGTGGGGCGGCGAAACATATTTGCCGCGAATGCGTTTGGCTTCCTCGCGCAGGCGCAGCTCCAGTGCCTTGCCGGCCACCAGAGCGCCGTCAACATCGGCGGCGTCCTGGGCATCGAGCAGGCGCTGGTAATCCTCGATGGGATATTTGGCGTCGATCGGCAGCCACACCGGCTCGCCATCGGTGGTGCCGGGCAGGCGGATGGCGTATTCCACGCGCTCGGCGGAGCCCGGGATGGTGGCGACGTTGGCGGCGTATTGTTCGGCCACCAGAATCTGCTCCAGCAGGGCGCCGAGCTGCACTTCGCCGAAGGTGCCGCGCGTTTTCACGTTGGTCAGCACACGCTTGAGGTCACCTACGCCGGCGGCCAGCGTCTGCATTTCGCCGAGGCCGCGCTGCACGGCTTCAAGGCGGTCGGAAACCAGCTTGAACGACTGGCCCAGACGGGTTTCCAGCGTGGACTGGAGTTTTTCGTCCACGGTGGCCCGCATCTGTTCGAGCTTGCTGGCGTTGTCCTGCTGGATGGCGGTGAGGCGCGTTTCGATGGTGGTGCGCATGTCCGTCAGGCGCTTTTCGTTTTCGGCGCCCAGCGCGGTGAAGCGGTTGTCCAGCAGTTCGCCAAAGTGCTTGAGGGTGAGCGCCGATTCCTCGCGGGTTTTGCGGGAGTCGTCCGCCAGCCCCAGGCGCAGCGATTGCAGGCCGTTGTCGGTGCGCTCGGTCAGCTGGTCGAGGCGGCGGCCGAAGCCTTCGATGCGCTCCTGCTGCTGCTGCGACATGGCGGTGAGCTGTTCCTGCATGTGGCCCCGGAACTGGGCGAAGGTCTGGCCCAGTTCGCCGCGGCCCGCACGCTGTTCTTCGCGCAGTGCGGCTTCCAGCCGGCGGTTGTCTTCTCGCATGGCTTCCAGGCGCTCGACCAGTGCGCCGTCGTTGCGGCCCCGGCCGACCAAAATGACCAGCAGGCCGACGCAGGCAAGTGCGATCAGGAGAGTGAGGATGAGCAGCACAGTGGTAAGAGGCATGGGGCGATCCGTGTGACAGGCACACAGTCTACCCGCTGGCTTCTCAGGGCCTGAGAATTACTGGCGCGGTGCGGCGCCCCAATCGTTCGGCCCGAAGCGCAGATGCAGGACCGCATGCGTCGGGTCGTCGGCGGGCGGGTGGTAGTCGAGACTGGTGCAGCCCTGCGCGCGCTGGCGCTTGCCGGCCAGCGCCAGTGCCTTGCTCAGCTGGGTGGCGTAGCTTGCCGAGCCCGGCTGCGTCTTCAGCATCGCGCGGAAACCTTCCGGGCTGACGCCATCGGACATGTCCGAGGGAAGTGACTGGCCGGGCGCCAGTACCTGGAGATCGAACGAGCGGCCACACGTACCCACGCTGACGATGTCCACGCCGTTGACCACGTCGCGAATGAAGCCATCGGCCATGTCCGACAGCGAGTCCACGGCATCGACGGTCGTGGTCAGGCGGATTTTCAGGAAATAGAGCTTGCGGTAGAACAGGTACGTACGCGACGTGAGCATGTCGTTCTGCGCGTCGAACACCAGCGGCAGGAATCGCCCTGCCAGCTTGTCACCGCCGGTCAGCGGCGTGGCATAGTCCTCTTCCTGACCCCACCAGATGTTCCGGTAGATCGACTGGCGTTCGGCGTAGGCGATGGATTCGCGAAAATCTTCCACCGCCTGCTTCAGCATGCGCTTCGTGTCGCCCTGACCGGCTGGGTAGATGAAGACGTCGGCGATGATCCAGTCCGCGCCCGGAATGCGATAGCGCAGTGACACACCTGCGGCCAGATCGCCTTCGTCGGCGTAATTCTTGACGGCGGCAAGTGTGGCGTGAGGGAGGTTGCGTGGGGCGATGATCCAGCTTTCGTCGACCACGCCCTGGTGCGATGACGCATCGGGAAGCGCCAGCGGCACCGGGATCGGCGCCTCCTGTTGAGCGCGTGCAGGCACGGCTGTTGTGCCGGCCACGCCAAGCGCGCCGCACAGTATCAGTCGAGCTATGAATTGCCGCATGCCGCGCCTCTGCGCTGTCGTCGGTTGTCCCTTGGCCGTCACTATATCGGGGTCCGCTTTCGATGTGCGCCTGTTCCGGCACGAAGTCGCTTCTTGAGCCAGGCCAGTGTCAGTCGTTCCAGCTTGCGCGGGTAACGCGCGCTGTCTTCGGGAACACGTTTGTGCAAATCGCCGTCCAACCATCCGGCAAACACTTCCGGATGGATATACGACCTCCGACATACAGCCGGTGTATTACCCAGGACCTGCGCGACCTCCGCAACGGCCGAAGCCAGCGCCGAACGGATCGCCCGTTCGCCACCGGTCTGGGGAAGCGGTGTGCGCGCCAGTACGGCCACTGCCTGCACGGTACCGCCCCAGGTGCGGAAATCCTTGGCGGTGAATTCGCCCGTGGTGGCCTCGCGCAGGTAATCGTTGACCATGCCTGAGTCCACTGGCTGCCGGTGTCCTTCATCGTCAATGAACTGGAAGACGCGCTGGCCGGGCAGGTCCTGCACTTTGCGCACCGCTTTCACCAGCCGCGCATCGTCCAGCGCCACTTCCCGCCATTGGCCGCTTTTGCCACGGAAGCGGAATTCGATGCGGCCCCGGCGCACTTCCACGTGGCGCGAGCGTAGCGTGGTCAGGCCGAAGGAGTTGTTCTCGCGGGCGTAGGCATCGTTGCCGATACGGATCATCGTTTCTTCAAGCAGGCTCACGATCAGTGCGAGCACTTTGTCCCGTGGCAGGCCCGGCAGCGCCAGGTCGCGTTTCAGTCGTCGGCGCAGGGCGGGGAGTGCCTGACCAAACGCCAGAATGTGCTCGAACTTGCCCCGGTCGCGCTCACTGCGCCAGCGCACGTGATAGCGGTATTGCTTGCGCATGCGGGCATCACGGCCGGTGGCCTGGATATGTCCGCGTGCGCTGGGGCAGATCCAGACGCGGGTATAAGCTGGCGGAATGGCCAGTGCGCGGATGCGGGTCAGCACGTCGTCGTCGGTGATGCGTTTGCCGTCGGCATCCCGATACGAAAATCCCTTCCCCTGTCGACAGCGGGTGATGCCCTGGTCGGTATCGCAAACGTAGATCAGGCCCGCCGCTTTCGCGTGGGCCTGTTCTGCGCTGGCCATGACCTGCGCCTCGGCGGGTGGTTTCTTCGTCATGCCGGCAGTGTGTGCCGGCATGCGATCAAGAGCCGGTGAACGACCCGTCAGTCGACGCGGCAGAACACCGCCTTGAGGTACCGGCCTTCGGGCACGGTGCTCGATACCGGGTGATCGGCGCCGGCGCCGGCGCTTTGCAGGATCTGGATTTCGCGACCGGCATTGAGCGACACGCGGCGGATCATCTCCACGAAGTCGCCCTCGCTGACCAGGCCTGTGCACGAGCAGGTGAGCAGGATGCCGCCGGGAGCCACCACGTCCAGCGCGGTGCGGTTCATGGCGAAATACTTCTTCAGCGCAGCAACGACCTGGTTGCGGTCGCGGGTGAGCTTGGGCGGGTCCAGCACCACGGCATCGTAGGTCTCGCCACGGGCTACGGCAGCACGCAGCCATTCAAAGACGTCGCCCTGTTCAAACGTGGCCTGCACGTTGTTCAGTGCGGCGTTGGCGCGGGCCACTTCGAGGATGGCCGCGTCGGCGTCCACGCCGATGGCTTCGCGCGCGCCAGCCGCCATGGCGTGCACGGCGAATCCGCCGGCGTTGCAGCACAGGTCAAGCACGCGCTTGCCGCGCGCCAGTTCGGCGAAGCGGCGGCGGTTGTCGCGCTGGTCGGCAAAGAAGCCAGTCTTGTGGCCAAGACCCGGTGCCGCGTGGAAACGCAGGCCATGCTCGTGGACTTCCACGGCATCGGGTGCGTCGCCGGAGCGTACGTCGAACGATTCCTGGCGCTGGACGTGCTGCTCAGCGAACCAGTACAGCGAGCTGCCCGGGAAATGGCGCAGCAGTTCGGCGTGGATGGTTTCGCGGAAACGCCACATGCCGGCCGCGAAATATTCCACCACCAGATGATTGGCGTAGCGGTCGACCACCAGGCCGGAAAGGCCATCACCCTCGCTGTGCACCACGCGCCATGCGTCGCTGTGCTCGTCCAGGCGCAGCATCGTGCGGCGCATGTCCACGGCACGCGCGATGCGCGCGGCGATCCAGGCGTCGTCGATGGCTTCGTCGGGCGACGTGGTCAGCACGCGCAGCGCGACGCGCGCGTGGCCATTCCAGAAACCGCGACCGACGAATCCGCCCTTCGATTGCACGATGTCGACAACGCTGCCGGGCGGCAGACGGTCGTCGGGCTTGATGACCTGTGCGGACCAGACCCAGGGATGACCCGGGGCGCGGTCGGTCTTGAGGCGGATGGTGGGGCGGGAATTAGGCGTGTTCATCCGGCAATTGTAGCGGTCTTAGCGGCTGAACCGCAGGATGAACACCGACGCCAGCGCCAGCAGGTTCACGCCGATATGCGATACCGAAGGCCCGTTGAACGCCAGCAGCCAGCCGTGTGTGGCTATGGACCAGTCAAAACCGGCACGCGGTGAGGACTGCAGCGTGAGGAACAGATTGGCGAAAGCGCCGCTGTTGAAGGCATAGCTGATCATGGGAGTGGCGAGCAGGGGCGTCTGCAACAGTTGTGCCCAGAAAGACAGCCGCTCGCCCAGCGCATCGCCGGCAATCAGAAGCACGCCGGCCACCATCACGAAGACGAAGGCAAGAAAGCCCAGCACGGCGATCACGGCATTGATGCCGCCAGCGCCGAGCACGCGATGGATCAGCGCGACCAGGCCAAACAGGCCGCCCGCGATTTGAAAGACACCGATGATGCGAAATAGCAGCGAACGCATGAACACTCCAGTACAGGTAAGGCGTCAGCCGAGGTCGTCGGCCATGTCGTGAAGATCGGCGATGTGTTGCTCCCACCAGCGCGCTTCAGCGGCGAAGGGAAACGCGGCGGGGAAGGCCGGATCATGCCAGCGTTGCGCGATCCAGCCCGCGTAATGCACCTGGCGCATCGCGCGCAGGGCGGGAATCAGGGCCAGTTCGGTGCGGTCGAAATCGCGGAATTGCTCGTAGCCGTCCAGCAGTGCATCCATGGCGGCGTCGTCGCCGGCAAGCATCCACAGGTCCTGCACGGCCGGGCCGGTGCGGGCGTCGTCCAGATCGACGAAATGGGGGCCGTTGTCGGTCCACAGCACGTTGCCCGGATGGCAATCGCCATGCAGCCGCAGGCGGGACACCGGGCCCACGGCATGGATTCGGGCGTCAATCGCATCGCCTGCGCGCTCGCTGGCACGCCGGTAGGCATCATGCAGATGCGGCGGCAGCAACGACGATGACAGGGCGGCCTGCACGGGGGCCGTGACCATGCTGGCGCGATCCAGCGTGCCGCGCGCCTCGAAGCGGGCGCGCGCGCCGATGCCATGCATGCGGGCCAGCAGGCGGCCGAGCCATTGCAGTTGCTCGGGTGACTCCAGCGATGGCGCGCGCCCCCCGCGACGCGGATACAGCGCGTAACGGAAGCCTTCGTGACGCAGCAGCGTGTGCCCGTCGAAAGCCATGGGCGCCACCATCGGGAGTTCCGCGCCGGCCAGTTCCAGCGCGAAGGCATGTTCCTCGCTGATGGCTTCATCGGTCCAGCGATCAGGCCGGTAGAACTTGGCGACGAGGAAGCCGCCATCTTCCAGGCCAATCTGGAAGACACGGTTCTCGTAGCTGTTCAAGGTGAGCAGGCGGCCGTCTGTCCAGGGGCCGGCGGCTTCCACCGCAGCCAGCACGACATCGGGCGACAGCGCCGCATAGGGCGCCCGCGCCGTCACGCGCGCAGGCTCGCCGGGATACCGCCGCGTGCCGCGATCACCGCCATGGTCAGGCGCGACAGGCAAACCAGCGCGCCTTCCTCGTTTTCAATGCGGATTTCCCACACCTGGGTCGTACGGCCCAGATGCACGGCACGGGCCGTGCCGGTGACCACGCCTGCGGTGACGCCGCGAATGTGGTTCGCGTTGATGTCCAGGCCCACGGCCAGTTCTTTCTCGATGTCCAGCGTCAGTAGCGCGGCCGTGCTGCCCAGGGTTTCGGCAAGTACCACCGAGGCGCCGCCATGCAGCAGGCCAAACGGCTGGCGCGTGCGCGGGTCCACGGGCATGGTGCCGCGCAGCCAGTCGTCGCCCACGTCGGTGAAGCGGATATCCAGCGTCTGCATCATGGTGTTGGCGCTCCACGCATTGATGCGTGCGAGCTCGGTCGATTGCTTCCAGATGGACATGCGCCGTGTGACTCCGGGGAAATGATCGGCCAAGTCTACGTGCGTGGCCGCCCGGCGTCAGGGCCTCCCTTGAGTCCGGGCCAGTTCGCCATCATTGTTCCTGGCCCCACCTCCCGCCACAATGCGTACGTGCCCACTGTTACCCTGAAATCGTCCGGCCGCCAGTTTGACGCCGCCGTGGACGAAACTGTGCTCGAAGCCGCTCAGCGCGCGGGTGTCGCACTGCCTTACTCCTGCCGTGGCGGCGTGTGTGGCAGTTGCAAGGCCACGCTGGTGGAAGGCGAGTGCGCCTATCCGCGCAATCCTCCCGTGGCGCTCAGTGCCGCCGCCCAGCGCCATCACGCCGTGCTGCTGTGTCAGGCGGTGCCTTGCGGCGACCTGGTGATCGAGGCCCGCGAGATCGCCTCCGTGGAGGACATTCCGCACCGTCGCGTAGAGGTGGCTGTTTCCGAGCGCCGCATGCTGGCACCGGATGTGGTGGGCGTGTGGCTTGTCCCCGTGGACGGAACGCGTGTGAACTGGCTGCCCGGGCAGTATCTGGACGTGATTCTGGAAGACGGCAAACACCGGCCTTTTTCGATTGCCGGCTGCCCCCGTGCGGATGGCGCCATCGAGCTTCACGTGCGCCACGTGGCCGGAGGCGGTTTCACGTCCTGGGTCTATGAATCCCTGAAAGTGGGCGACCGGCTCACTATTGAGGCCCCCCTGGGCACTTTCGTGCCGCGCGAGGATTCCGAGCGCCCCATCCTGATGATGGCCGGCGGCACCGGCTTTGCGCCGGTCAAGGCGCTGGTCGAGCACTTTCTGGCGCTGGGCACGCGCCGTCCCATCGACATTTACTGGGGCGCCCGCACGGCTGCCGACATTTATCTGCGCGACATGGCCACGCAATGGGCAACGGACATGCCGACGCTGCGCTTCATTCCGGTGATTTCAGATGCTCAGGAGGCCGCTGCAAGCGGCATGCGCGAGGGCCTGGTGCATGAGGCCCTGCTGGAAGACCACCCGGACCTCACGGACTTCGACGTCTACATGAGCGGGCCGCCCGCGATGATTTCGGCGGGCAAGGGGCTGTTCCTCGATGCGAACCTGCCGGAGGAGAGGCTGTACTTCGATTCGTTTGACTACGCGCCAGACGTGCTGTCGGCGATTCTTCAGGGCCGGGCGGGCATCCACGGGCTTTGACCCGTTGATGCCGCCGCGCCGCCAGCGATGCGGCGGCCTTACTTCTTGCCCTTGGCCACCGGCAGCTGAGCCGATTGCCAGGCGTACACGCCGCCGTCCAGCACGAACACCTTCTGGAAACCGGCCTTGATGAGGCGGTTGGCGGCCTTGCCGACGCTGCGGCCATCCTTGTCGACCAGCACGACAGGCAGTTCCTTCGCCTTGACCAGATCCTTGTTGTTTTCCGGATCAAACTGGCTGGGTGCCACGTGACGCGAGCCCGGGATGTGGGCCTTTTCAAAGTCGGCGTAGCTGGACATGTCGATGACCAGCGCGTTTTCGCGGTTGATCATCTGCGTGAGGCCAGCGGGCGTCACGGCCTTCCACTTGCGGAACAGGCGGCTGATTTCGTTCGCGATCAGCGCCGCAAGAATCACCACAAACAATGCCGCGAGCAGCATGTGGTTGGTGAGGAAGGTGGGCAGCTTGTGCAGTACGTCGTTCATTGCATCAGTCCGTGGACGCGCGCGCCCTGAAGGGTAAACGCGCGATTATAGCGGGTTACTGGGGGGTGACGTTGGGCAGGCCGGACACCAGCCACCACTGATTCTTTGCCGCGTCATAGCGCCAGACCTGGCGGTCGATGATCATGCGCTCGGCCTGGGTGTTCACGTTGGTCACGCCGATCTGGACGACCTGGGTCACTTCGTTCTCGCCGCTGGGCGTGGGGCCGTTGCCGTCGTCATACGCGGTGACCCGCAACTGCTGGTAACGGGACAGCTCCAGCGAGGTCAGCGGGTGTTCCTCGCGGTACTTGGGGTCCAGGAACATGGACGCCGTCTCGAAGTCGCCCCAGCGCACCGTGGAACCGTAGCGGTTCAGGGTGTTGGTCATGCCGTCGTTTTTCTTGCTGGTGGCGCAGCCGCCCAGAACCAGAAGCGCGGCGGCAAGAAGCAGTAAAAGGGAACGGGGCATGACGTGTCCTTTGCGATAGGTCGCGCGAATTCTGCCCGATTACGCTGCCCGCCGCTTGGCAACGAACACGGCATCGAGGCTGGCCAGCGGCTTGGCCTGGCCCGGCACGAAGCAGCGGAAGTGCGACCGGGCCCGGCCTCGCGCCGCCAGCGTGGCGAAAAAGGTCTTCCAGCTGGAATGCGGCGCCAGGCAGGCCTCCGCGCGAATGTCGTCCCAGACGGGCGCCAGATAGCGGACGGTCGACTCGCCGACGAACACGTCGCAGTCCTCGCCGCGCTCGCGGCAGGCCAGTTCGACCAGGGCCCAGCAGGCCAGGGTCATCACGCTGGCAAGGCTGCCGCCAAAGGCGCAGCCCTTGTCGTTGATATTCGGGCCAAGCGGCGCCGCCATGACCAGCCGGTCGCCATCGTAGGAGGCAATCGACAGATTCATGGAGCGGGCGAGGGGGATGCCGTTGAGAATGAAAGTCTCGAGAGCAGTGATAGCGTCGGTACGGTCGTTCATAGACCGCCGAGTCTGACCGACGCGCGGCGGCCACGGCAAGCCGGGGTAGACTGATTGGCGTATCAGCATATGCGAAGGAAGCGCCGTGAAGCCCGGTCGCCCGCTCCACAACGTGACCATTGTCGTCACCCGTCCCGCTGGAACAGCCTCGCCGCTGGTGCGTCGGGTGCGCTCGCTGGGCGGCGTGGCGATCACCGTGCCGGGGCTGTCGCTGCGCGCCGTGGATGACGCGGTCGCGACCGGTGAGCTTCTGGCTGCCGCTCTGACCGGCGACATCGTCCTGTTCACCAGTCCTGCCGCCGTGCGCTTTGCGGCCGCTGTGCACCCGCTGGCGACCTCGGCCCGGGTGCTCGCCGTGGGCTACGGCACGGCGCGCGCGCTGGAGCAGGCCGGCGTCTCCGGGGTCATCTGCCCCACGCAGTCGCAGGACAGCGAAGGCGTGCTGGCGCTGGAAGCCCTGCGGGAGATCGCCGGCAAGCGTGTGGCGCTGGTCGGTGCGCCGGGTGGACGGGGTCTCATCCGTGCGGAACTGAAGGCCCGGGGCGCGCAATTGAACGAAGTGCACGTCTACCACCGGGGCGCCCCGCGTTTGGACGGGCGCCACGTGAATCCCCTGCTCAAGCTTTCCCGGCGCGCGGCGGTCATGCTGTCCAGCGCCGATGCCCTCGATCATCTGCAACGGGCGCTGCCCGCGCCGGCATGGCGGCGGCTGGTGGCGTCGGTGGCCGTGGTCAGCAGCGAGCGCCTTGCGGAGGCTGCCCGCGCTGCGGGCTTCACCCGCATTGCCGTGGCCCGGTCGGTCCAGCCCGCCGATCTGGTGGCAGCGGCCGCCGCACTCGATTTCACCCGTATTTGACGTGCGTGAACCTCTCTCACATTTGCCCTGATAGCATGCCCCGATGACGACCGACTCCCCACAGACCGACTCCGTTCCGGCTACGCCGGCCCACGATGCCGCGCCGCGTGCAGCCGCCCCGGAACCCCGCCGCCCCGCACCTGCTGCGCGCCACGGCGGTGGCACGCTGGCCGTTGCCGTGCTGTTCGCGCTGGTTGCCCTGGGCGCAGCGGGATATGCCGGCTATCGCGTGTGGCAGCTTGAACAACGCGACGGTGAAAATGCACGCACTGTGGATACCCTGAAGGCTCAGGTTGCGACGCTCTCTGCCAGTGTGTCCACGATGGGCGACGAGCGTAATGTGCTGCGTCAACGCATGGGTGATTCGGACGCCGTGAACCGCTCGCTGCGCGAAGAAGTGCTGGGTGTGTCCGAGCGCACGCGCAATCTGGAAGATGCCGTGGCCAACCTGTCCGAGCAGAGTCTCTCCGGACATGACGCCATGCTGCTGGACGAAGCGGAGTCACTGCTGCGCATGGCCAAAGAGCGCTTTGCGCTGTTCGGCGATGCATCCGGCGCGCTGTCGGCCTATGAACTTGCAGACAAGACGCTGGCTGCCGTGAACGATGCGGCCTTCTCCGGCGTGCGCCAGAGCCTGGGTGCGGAGCGCGCCGCGCTCGCCGCCGTGCAGCCCATCGCGCGTGGTCATGATCTGGATACGCTGGCGGCGCTTCGTGCGCAGTTGCCGTCGCTTCCCCTGAAACCACTGGACAGCCCGCAGAATGATGCAGCCGCCACCGGGTTCTGGCAGCGCGCGAAGCAGGCGTTGAGCTCCGTGGTCAGCGTGCGTCGCGACGATTCCACGCCGCTGGCTGCCGCCGACGGGCGCATTGCGCGTGAACTGGCCATGCTGGACATTGCCCACGCCGAGGCCGCGATTCTTGCGTACGACGACGTGGCACGCGACGCATCGCTGAAGCGTGTAGCGGCCACGCTGGCCAGCCAGTTCGACACTTCGATGCCGGCCGTGCGCGAGGCGCAGGCAAGCATCACCGCACTGGTGAGAAGTTCGGCGAAAGGTGCGGCTCCGAAGCTTGGCAGCGCGCTGGATGAACTGCGCAACCTGCGTTCCGTGCATGCGCTGAAACCTGTGAAGGGTGGCACGGCTGCGCCGGCGTCGTCGGCATCGGCCCCGGCCCCGGCACATGCGGCCAGCATCGCCGCTGACGCGGCCAGGGGCACGCCATGAAGCTCTGGCGCTGGCTCCTTGCTCTTCTTCTGATTGCAGCGCTTGCCGCGTTTGGCTGGCATTGGGTGGCCGAAGATCCCGGTTATGTGCTGATCCGCATGCGCGGGTACATCGTCGAAACCTCGGTGATTGCCGGCGTCGCCATCCTGCTGGTGACCTGGGCGGTCATAAGTGCGGTGATCCGGCTTGTGCGCTGGCCGTTCGGTGCCATGAACCGCCGTCATCGCCGGCTCAGCCGCCGCCGTCTGGCGGACGGCCTGGTGCTGTTGATCGAGGGGCGTCATGGCGAAGCCGAGCGTGATCTGAATCGCGCGGCGCGCTATCCCTCCGTGCGTGGTCCGGCATTGCTCGCTGCCGCCGAAGCGGCGGAGCGTCATGGGGAAACCACCCGCGCGCTGGAAACGCTGGATCAGGCCGCGCAGGAAACGCCGCGCGCTGCGCGCATCCTTCGTGCGCGCTTGCTCCGTCGCTCCGGACGCGGTGCGGAAGCGCTGGCGTTGCTTTCGCCCGAAGCCGATAGTGGCGCACTGACGCCAGCGGGCTGGGTGGAATTCATTGAAGCCTCGCTGTGGGCGGGTGATGCGCGTGGCGCGAGCCGGGCGCTTGATCCGTTGCAGAAGAGTGGCGAACTGGGTCCGCGTGCGTTTGCCGACATCGAAGCCCGCGTCATTGCGGCACAGATCGAACAGACGCCGGATGGGGCTTCGCTGGCTGCGCTTTGGGCACAGCTGCCGAAAGGGCAGCGCCGTCTGCCGTTGGCCATTGATGCGTATGCGCGCCGGGCCGCCTCGTTTGGCCAGAGCATGGCGGCGATGGACGAGCTGGAATCCGCGTTGCGTCGCGAGTGGTCGCCGCTGCTCATCACCACGTACGGTTCGCTGGGCAGTGAAGATATCGAAGGTCGTTTGCGCCGCGCCGAAAGCTGGGTGGATGCGCACCCCAACGATGCAGCACTGCTGACGGCGCTGGGGCGCATGTGTGTTCGTGTGCGACTGTGGGGCAAGGCGCGCCCCTGGCTGGAACGTGCCATCGCCATCGAGCCGACGCCTGCGGCGTGGGAAGCATTGGGTGATGTGTATGTGGGCGAGGGCAATGCGGAGATGGCGCAGCGCTGCTATCGCAACGCACTGGCGCTCACCCGCGGTGACTTGACCGAGGTGTTGCCTGAGCATCGCAATGTCCGCATCGACACCCGGGTGACTGCGGTGGAAGAGCGCGACGAACATGGCGTGCCACGGCTATCGCCCTGAGGTCGTTCGTTGCCTCGCTGCGCAGGAATCGCGAGCTTGCCCGCGATGGACGCCTCTCATTTTATTTAGCCTGATTTTTGAGAATTTTCGTCTTCTACGACGTGACGACCGAAAGCAACAATGGAGTCCTTCAAGGATGCAGCGTCCGCGCCGCACAGAAGTTCTCCACACGGATGTGGACCCCATTCGGGCCCACACGCGTCAGTCAGCTTTCGGGTGATTCGTAGAGCCGCGTCAGGCGGGGTGAGGCCAGTAGCGCCGAGGGAAGCAGGTAATCGCCCGGTGTGAGCAAGGGCAGATTCATGTGCTCGAAGCGCACGCGCAGGTCTACACCACTGTCCTGATACGCGCGCCACACCAGTTCGGTGCAATAGGTGCCATCCGCTGTCACCCGAAACGGCGTTCCGCGCCGGGCCTGCGCATGGGCCACTGCCTCAAGGCGCTGTGATGGCGTGGCCTCCACGCGTACGACGGCCACGCGTCGCGCGCGGGCGTGCAGCAGGAAATCGTCCAGCGAATCGTCCACCACGCCGTCGATGCGATCCGGTTGTTCGGCCGGCACGGCATGCACGACCTGCCAGTGACCGGGCGATCCCAGCAGCATGCCTACGTGGCTGTACCCACCCATGTCGACGGCGCGAACGGCATCGCTGACCGGCTCGCGCCCTTCGCGGAAAATCAGGTCGCCCGCTTGCAGATCGTTTACGACCGGAGCGGGCAACACGATGGAGCCCGCTGTGGCCGAGGGGCCCAGATAACGCCACGCCGTCAGCGACGCAAGGGCAAGCACGCCCGCGGCGAGGATGGCGTGGCGCTTGCTCATCAACGCAGTTTGATCTTCCAGTGACCGTCTTCGCGCACCAGGTGCAGCGTGTCCTTCTTCTGCGAGCCATCGCCGAACTTCAGCGTGGAGGTGACGTTGGCGGTGTCGTCGTCCGGCTTCTGCACGTTGTCGATGTTCACCGAATCCAGACCCTTGGCGCCGGAAATCGTGGCCTGCATCTGGCCCACAATGACCGTGACCTTGCCGCGCGCGGTGGTCATCTCGGTGTCTTTCAGGTCGCCATAGGAGAACATGTCCACAGCCTTGTCCGTCTTGCCGTCAGCCACGTAGCCGTAGAAATCCTTCGCGGCGCTCTCCGGCTTGCCTGCGCCGCAGGCGACGAGCAGCGTAGTGAGTGACAGCAGCAGCGCGAGGCCAGCGAGTTTGAAGTGCTTCATGGTGTCTCCTTGTGATGAACAGGTGGCAGTGCGCGGCATGCGCGACTGTCGCGATCCAGTGCCAGCGCCTCGGGCGTGCCGGCGCGAGGACGCCATGATATCGGCCCGGCGAGCAAAGCCTGAACCTCGTTACAGCGTGTGGTCGTCACGGCGTCGGCAGGTGTTTCGCGGCGCAGCCATGCGCCTGCCGCAAAGGCGATCAGGCCAAGCGCCATCACGGCGGCCGCGCTGCGCATCAACCAGGCGGGCAGTTTGCGCTGACGCTGCGCCTTACGTGCAGGCGTGGTTCCCGGCGCAGGGGAGTAGCGATCCCGCCATTGTGCGATGCGCCCGGGAGGCAGATACAGGCTGAGGTACGCGGGGTAGCGTTCCGCCAGTGGCGCGAACCACGACCAGTCTCGCACCAGTCGCTCCGGCAGCGTGGCACCGCCGGCCGTATCGAGAAAGTGATTCCAGTCTTTGCGTGATGGTGCGACGTGGATGTCCCATTGCGTACGCTGACTCAGTACGGCATCCACCCAGGCGCCTTCGCGCCCGAGCGAGCGGGTGTGGCCAATTTCATCCCACACGAAAAGCTTTGCCGCGCAGTCGAACAGCATGACGCGATGTGCGATGGCCCCGCTTTCCAGCAGGCTCACCAGCCGGTGCTCGAACATGCCCGGTGCGTCGATGTATTGCAGCCGCAGTGCTGCCAGCGTGGACTCCAGCAAGGCAGGCAGCGCGGCTGGCGGTGTTCGCTGGGCGCGGGTGACGAAGCGTTCGATCAGCTCGCTGGCCAGGCACTCGGCCGTGCTGGCTTCGGGCGCCTCGGAGTTGTCGCGGTTGTCCCGTGCAGGCCCGCTGGCCGCAACTTCTTTCGATGCAACCTCGGCGGTCCAGCGACGCGCCTCATCGTAGGCCGTGCGCAGCCGGATGAAGTCTTCCGGGTCGGCCAGGGGGTCGATGCGGCGAAGCAGCGTGGCATAGGCATGGCGAACCGAGCGCTCGTCGGCCGAGTCCGGCAGTTGCAGCACATCAAGAAACCATGGCGTGTCCATCGGTCGTCCGTCGCGACCCCTGTGCCGCTATAACTTACGAGTCTACCCGACGGAGATGGCCCAGGTAATCACACCAGCGGCGGCCACGGTGAGCAGCAGCGCTGCGAGAAAGATGGTGTCGGCCAGCCGTTCCGTGATGCGCGAGCGGGATGCGCGCACGGTGCGCAGCGACCAATAGGAAAGAAAGCAGGCGGTCACGTAAAGCATGGCGTCGGCAGCCAGCATGTCGTCGGCGATGGTGTCCGTGCCGCGGATACTGATGACCACGCGGATGATGCCGATCACGGTGAGGCACACGCCCGTCATGGCCGCTGACGTCGTGAAGATGTGCACACACAGGTCCTCGTTGAGTGCGCTGCGCTCGTCCGGCTTCAGCCGGTCGCGGATGAATCGCTGAATCATGCGCGGGCTCCGTGGAATCAGGTGGTGGCCGGTGCATCCCTGCGCGGGTTCGCAGCAAGCATCTCGCGTAGCGTGGCCGCGTGTTGCGCGCTGGCAGCGCGGTCGCGCGCAGCCAGCGCATCGCCAAGCAGAAGCATAGCGCGGGCGAGGCGCGCGCGCGTGGGTTGTGGCAGCTCAGCCAGTGCGCGGCCGGCCTCCGTCAATAACATGCGATGTGGCACCGCGTGGCGGGCGGGTACGGTCCATGCGTCCAGTGCCACGCGACGCTCGGCGCTGTGCAGGTCGGACAAGCCTTCGCCTGCCAGAGGAATCCATTGACGTCCCTCGGCCCGCTCCATGCTGACCAGGCCATTCGCGTCATAGCTGAAGCGGATGTCCGTACCTTCGCCGTCTGCAAAGGGCAGGCGCACGCTGGTCACGGGCACGTTGTCTTCGCGCCGTCGGGATTCACCCTGGTAGAGATCCAGCGTGAGTGTCTGGCGGTCAGGAGGCGAGGGCAGCATGCGCCGGGTGTGGCTCGCAGGAATGACGGTGTTGCGTTCGATGGCGGGCGAGTACGTGCCGCCGCTGGTGTCCTCGATGCTGCCCAGTGTGTAGGCACAGACATCCGTGAGCGCGAATCGCGACAGGCCCACGTCGCCCGCAATCATTCCGGCCAGCATGGCCGCCCCGGCTGCCACCGCTTCCATGGCGGGAACACCCTCGACGGGTGGGCGGCCAAACAGCTGTTCGGCAAACGCGCGTACCTGCGGCAGCTGGCTGGTGCCACCGCTGATGATCACCGCGTTGAGGTCGGCGGCGCGCAGGCGTGCATCGCGCATGACGCGTTCGGCAGGACGCCACAATAGCGCCAGCCACGGGGTGAGCAGGGCTTCGAAGGTTTTTACGCCCACATGGACGGTATCGCTGCTGCGCGGAATGACCGGGAGGGTCACATCCCGGCCTGCCGACAATTCACGCTTGACGACTTCCGCGCGTAGCATCAGCCGGCGCATGAAGGCATCGTCCGCGCGCAGTTCCGCAGACGCATGGGCTTCGTCAAGCAGGTGACCGGCAAGCAGGCGCGTCACCGCGTCACCACTGGCCGAACGATCACCCGCGCATGCTTTCACTTCAACGATGCCGTCGAAGGTATCGACCGCCGCCACGTTGACGCCACCGCTGCCGAAGTCCATGACGAGGAAGCGGCTGTTGGTATCGGCACGAGGCTGCGCGTAATGCAGCGCCACTGCCGTGGACGCATTCAGAAGACGCAGCACGCGCACGCCAGCGAGCTTGCCCGCGTGCAGTACGGCGCGCCGTTCCGGATCGGTGAGTGCGCAGGGCACGGCGATCACAACGGCGGTGACTGGCGCGCCGAGAAAGGCGTGCGCATCGGCACACAGCGAGCGCAGGATCAGCGCGATCAACTCGTCCCGCCCCAGTTCGCGGTCACCATCGCGCAGCGGTGGTACTTCGTCGAAGCGGCCCTGCAACGGTCGGGACGTGAGATGCGGATGCGTGGCCCAACGCTCGAACGCGGGCCGTCCGATGGCCACGCTGCCGTCGTCTTCAATGCCAACATACGATGGCGTCAGCACGTCACCCAGCGCGTTGGGAATGAGGCGCGGACGGCCATCTTTCCACGCGGCAGCGAGACAGGTGGCCGTGCCGAGGTCGATGCCGACGATCATCCGTGCTGTCCTTTGCTTACAGTGCGGTCAGGTTCGCGTAAGCGTAGACCAGCCACTTGGTGCCCGCTTCCTCAAAATTGACCTGGATGCGCATGTGCGCGCCACTGCCTTCCGCACTGACAACCGTGCCTTCGCCAAACTTCGGATGCCCGACGCGCTGCCCCAGACGAACAGGCAGGGCTTCTTCGACGGGCGATGATTCCGTATAGCGACCTGCATAAGCCGGCCGGCTGATCTGCACACGGGGACGCAACTCGTCGATGAGTTCCGGAGGGATCTCGCCGAGAAAGCGCGATGGACGAGCCAGCATTTCCGTGCCATGCATGCGTCGCGATTCGGCGTGGCTCAGGAAAAGCCGCTGCCGCGCGCGCGTGATACCGACGTAGGCCAGGCGGCGCTCTTCTTCCAGCCGGTTGTCTTCTTCGGTGGAGCGCTGGCTGGGAAACAGGCCTTCTTCCATTCCGACGAGAAACACGACCGGAAACTCCAGGCCTTTGGCCGAGTGCAGCGTCATCAGCTGCACGCAGTCGTCCCAGGCTTCACCCTGACCTTCGCCCGCTTCAAGCGCCGCGTGCGACAGGAACGCGGGCAGTTCGGTAAGGCCTGCGTCGATGTCCTCGGGCGTCATTTCAAAGCGGCTGGCCACGTTGACCAGTTCGTCCAGGTTTTCCACGCGCGCTTCGCCGTTGCCACGACGGTCGTTTTCGTAGAAGTCGCGCAGGCCGGTGTGAACGATGGCGTGTTCCATCTGTTCGGCCAGGTCCAGCGCGGTTGGCGACTCGGCATCATTGGCGCGGCCGGAGAAGGTGCGCGCCAGATCGTCGATCAATGCCACGAACGCCTTGATCGCGTTCTTTGCGCGGCCAGCCAGCGAGCCGGTGGTGATCTCCGACAGCGACGCTTCCCACATCGAGGTATTTTCGCTGCGGGCGCGACGGCGCAGTTCGTCCAGCGTGCGGTCGCCAATGCCACGTGGCGGCGTGTTCACGGCGCGCTCGTATGCCGCGTCATCGTGACGGTTGGCGGCCAGGCGTAGATAGGCCAGCGCGTCCTTGATTTCGGCACGCTCGAAGAAGCGCTGGCCGCCATACACCCGGTACGGCAGATCACGCTGGATCAACTGTTCTTCGAAGTTGCGTGACTGTGCGTTGGAGCGGTAAAGAATGGCGCAATCGCGCGCATGGCCGTGCTCGGCGATGTGTTCGCGGATGCGTTCGATAACGAAGCGTGCTTCGTCCTGCTCGTTGTATGCGGCGTACAGCGCGATGCGTTCGCCCTCTTCGCCATCGGTCCAAAGCTGCTTGCCCAGCCGGCCGCCGTTGCGGGCGATGACGTGGTTGGCGGCTTTGAGGATGGTGGAGGTGGAGCGGTAGTTCTGTTCCAGGCGGATGGTCTTTGCACCGGGGAAATCGAGCAGGAACTGCTGCACGTTTTCCACCTTGGCGCCACGCCAGCCGTAAATGGCCTGGTCGTCGTCGCCCACGACGAACACCTGGCCGGTGGCGCCCGCCAGCACGCGAATCCACGCGTATTGCAGCGTGTTGGTGTCCTGAAATTCGTCGATCAGCAGGTAGCGCCAGCGTTCGCGATAGTGCGCGAGCACCTGGGGGTCTTTCAGCCACAACTCGTGGGCGCGCAGCAGCAGTTCGGCAAAGTCGACCAGGCCGCCGCGCTGGCAGGCTTCCTCGTAGGCCTTGTAGATTTCCACGAACGTGCGCGTGACCGGATGGTCGCGGTGTTCAATTTCGTGGGGGCGCTTGCCCTCGTCTTTCCAGTTGTTGATCTGCCAGCCGGCCTGACGCGGCGGAAATTTCGCCTCGTCCAGGCCCATGCCGGCCACCACACGCTTGATGAGGCGCTGCTGGTCGTCCGAGTCAAGAATCTGGAAGCCTTCCGGGAGGCCGGCCTCGCGCCAGTGGCGGCGCAGCAGGCGGTGAGCGATGCCGTGGAACGTGCCGACGGTAAGGCCCTGGGTGCCACCGGGGATCAGGCCATCGACGCGCGCGCGCATTTCGCCCGCGGCCTTGTTGGTGAAGGTGACGGCCAGGATCGACCACGGAGGCGCCCGTTCGACCTGGGTCAGCCAGCCAATGCGGTTGGTGAGTACGCGTGTCTTGCCGGAGCCTGCGCCGGCCAGCACGAGGTAATGCCCGGGCGGCGCGCTGACGGCTTCACGCTGGGCATCGTTGAGAGAGTCGAGAAGGTAGGAAACATCCATCTCCGGGATTGTACCGGAGGCATCGGCGGCGGCTTGCGTTCCGTGCAGGCCGCCGCCGGCTTCATCAGCGCTTGCGGGCGATGCCGCCCACGGCCACCAGGCCGCCGATCACGATGCCTGCGATGCCGACCCACTGGGGGATGGCCTTGTCGTGAGTCGCGGTGATTTTTGCCGAGCCGATCTGGGCGACGGTGTTGGTATCCCGATAGCTGCCGCCACCGACTGTGATCCAGATGCCCGCGGCGACCAGGATGAGGCCGACGACAATAAGTCCGATACGCATGGGTGGCTCCGTTGGATGGTGGGATCGGAGCATGCCGTCACAAACGTGAAGGGCGGGTCGGGAACAGACCAAAAAAAGCCCCGGAGGCCAGGGGGAGCCTTCGGGGCTGCGGAGACGAAACCCAGGGGTGAGGTTCGTCGTCCTGAGGTGGCTTCAGGGAGGTGAAGCCCACCGATGAGACGCCGTTGCGACGTCCGAATGATTAGAGGGGGAGGCTGGTCAAAAGTTGCTCAGGAATCTTGCGAAAGTCAGCTTCCGTTCATCCTGAGAATCCTCAGTGCGCCTCGTCCCAGTTCTTGCCGACGCCAATATCCACCACCAGCGGCACGTGGAGTTCGGCGGCCGTCGACATATGCTGGCGTACGCCCTCACGCACCGCCTCAACCGCATCCGCGCGGACCTCGAAGACCAGTTCATCGTGCACCTGCATCAGCATGCGCACGTCGTCACGGGGTTCGATCCACGCGGCCACTGCAATCATGGCGCGTTTGATGATGTCCGCTGCGGTGCCCTGCATGGGCGCATTAACGGCAGCGCGTTCGGCACCTGCGCGATGGGCCTGATTGCGGGAGGTGAGGTTTTCCAGATACAGGCGACGACCAAACAGGGTTTCCACGTAACCGTCGCGGTGGGCCTGGTCACGCGTGGCGTCCATGAACGCGCGGACGCCGGGATAGCGCGAAAAATAGCGGCCCATGTAGTCAGACGCTTCGCCACGGTCCACGCCCAGCTGGCGGGCGAGGCCGAAGGCACTCATGCCATACATCAGGCCAAAGTTGATGGCCTTGGCGGCACGGCGCTGGTCGGTGGTGACTTGGTCGGGGGTGACGCCGAACACCTCCGCTGCGGTGGCGCGGTGCACGTCGCCGCCTTCGCGGAACGCACGCATCAGGCCTTCGTCAGCGGACAGGTGCGCCATGATGCGAAGTTCGATCTGCGAATAGTCAGCGGCCATGACCACCCAGCCCTCGGGCGCGACGAAGGCCTGCCGGATGCGACGGCCTTCTTCGGTGCGCACCGGGATGTTCTGCAGATTGGGATCGGACGAGCTGATCCGGCCGGTAGCTACCGCGCCCTGGTGATAGCTGGTGTGCACGCGGCCGGTGCGCGGATTGACGATGCCTGCCAGCTTGTCGGTATAGGTGGAACGCAGTTTGGCCAGGCCGCGATAGTCCAGCAGGATGCGCGGCAGTTCGTGCGCGTCGGCGATGGCTTCCATCGCTTCTTCGTTGGTGGACGGCTGGCCGGTGGGTGTCTTCACCTTGACCGGGAGTTTCAGTTCATCGAACAGCACGGCCTGAAGCTGCTTGGGCGAGTCGAGATTGAACTCGTGCCCTGCGCTGGCGTATGCCTTGTGCTGCAATTCCACCATGCGCTTGCCCAGATGCTGGCTCTGCCGGCGCAGTTCGTCCGCGTCGATGAGGACACCACGGCGTTCCATGGCGGCCAGCACGGGAACGAGCGGCATCTCGATCTGCTCGTAAACGAAGCGCAGCTTCGGCTCGGCTTCCAGCTTCGGCCACAGGGCGTGGTGCAGGCGGAGGGTGATGTCGGCATCTTCCGCGGCATAGCGGCACGCGGTATCGCAATCCACATGCGAGAACGGAATCTGCTTGGCACCCTTGCCCGCGACCTGCTCGTACTTGATGGTCGTGTAACCGAGATAACGGCTGGCCAGCGAATCCATGTCGTGGCGCGTGGCGGTGGCGTTGAACACATACGACTCCAGCATGGAGTCATGTTTCAGCCCGCGCACGTCGATGCCGTAGTGGGACAGCACGTTGATGTCGTACTTGCCGTGCTGGCCGACCTTCGGGCGCGTGGGGTCTTCGAAGATGGGCTTCAGTGCCTGGAGCACTTCGTCGCGATCAAGCTGTTTGGGCGCGCCCGGATAATCGTGGCGCAGCGGCACGTAGCACGCCTTGCACGGCTCGACGCTCAGCGACAGTCCCACGATTTCAGCCTGCATGGCGTCGATGCTGGTGGTTTCGGTGTCGAACGCGATCAGCTCGGCAGTTTCCAGCCTGGCCAGCCATGCGGTGAGCTGGTCCATGGTGTAGACCAGTTCGTATTCTCCGTCAGCCGCCAGGGACGATTCCGGCGCCGCAGGCGCGGCAACCGCTGCCAGCTCTGGCGTGGCGGCGACGGGCGGTGCGGCAGCGGCATCCAGATCGCTGAGTGCTGCCTTGAAGCCGTAGCGCGCATACAGGGTACGCAGCGCATCAATGTCGCGTTCGCGCATGGTGAGGTCGGTGGGCGAGTGCTCCAGCGGCACATCGGTGCGGATGGTGACCAATTCGCGAGACAGGGGAAGGCGTGGCACGGCAGCGCGCAGGTTCTCGCCGATCTTGCCGCCGATCTTGTCTGCATTGGCCAGCAGCGCATCAAGGTTCGGGTATTCCGCCAGCCACTTGGCCGCTGTTTTCGGGCCGCACTTTTCCACGCCCGGCACGTTGTCGATGCTGTCGCCCATGAGGGTGAGGTAGTCGACGATCTGTTCAGGACGCACGCCGAACTTGTCGACGACGCCGCCGATGTCCATGCGCGTGTTGGTCATCGTGTTGATGAGCGTGATGTGCTCATCGACCAGCTGCGCGAAATCCTTGTCGCCGGTGGAAATGACGACGTGAATGCCCTGTGCCGCCGCCTGGGTGGCCAGCGTGCCGATCACGTCATCCGCTTCCACGCCGGGGACGCACAGGATGGGAAACCCCAGCGCGCCGACGATTTTCATCATCGGGTCGATCTGCGCGCGCAGATCGTCGGGCATCGACGGGCGGTTGGCCTTGTATTCGGGATACAGGTCATCGCGGAACGTGCGGCCCGGCGCGTCGCACACAAAGGCCACGTAATCGGAACCGGCCTTCATGGTGGTGCGCAGCATGTTGACGATGCCGAACAGCGCGCCGGTGGGTTCGCCCTCCGGATTCGTGAGCGGAGGCAACGCGTGGAACGCGCGATACAGATACGAAGATCCGTCGATAAGAGTAAGCATGGGCATGACCGGATTGTCGCATGGGGGAGCACGGCGGTCATGGAACGTATACGTTGACGCGGGTGTCACACCATCCGTTCTTTAGATGCTCATCGTGCGCTGTCGGGCACGGTCCCGGGTCCTGCCCCTGTTATCCTGATCGCCTGCACGGAGATCCCCATGAAACGCATTGCTACCGTTGTCGCCGTCGCGCTTGCCCTGGCCGCTGCCCTGCCGGCCGCCGCTCAGGACAGCAGCTCCCAGAAGCCGCAGTACGCACCGGGCCTGCCGCCGCCGGGACTGAACGATCCGGGCACCAAAGCCGGCGAGCCGGACAAGTCGGGTGCTGCGGATATCCCGCGTCCCGTGCCGTACGACAGTGCCGAGGCGGGCAAGACCACGCCGGCCACCACGGATGCCCAGCCCGAGCGCCGCTCGGGCACGGCCCTGCCGTCGATGACCGACGATGGCACGACCGACCAGCGTGGCCAGCAGCCTCCCCAGGTCACGGTGCGCCAGGAAGGCGACGACCGGGTTGAGGAATACCGCTCGGGCGGCAAATTGTTCATGGTCCGGGTCACGCCCAAGAACGGTGTGCCGCAGACCTACATGGCCGATTCCAGCGGCAAGCTGTACCACGATCCCAAAGATGGTCCGGTCAGCCCCGTGTATTACAAAGTGTACGAGTGGGGCGCCGCGCCCAAGCCGGCGGGCTCGGGTAACTGACACGCCCTCGCGCGCCGAACAGGACGCTCAGGCGTCCAGTTCGGCGTAATGGCGGAAAATGCCTGACTCGTTGAACGGCAACCGTCGCCCTGACGCAAGATACGCCGCTATGTGGGGCCGTTTCGCCACGCGTTCGGCCAGAGCCCGCAACCGCGGGATCTTCGGTGACATGGCCTTCATGGCCTTGGGGAACGCGTAATCCAGCCCGGCCAGTACCTGAAAAAGCGACAGATCCACGTAGGAATGTTCGCGCAATGGGTGCGTGCCGCCGCCGCGTTCCACGGCCTTCTCGAAATAGCTCAGATATTTCGGAATGCGGCTGCTGCGAAAGTCGGCCGAACGCCTCTTCGCCTCGGGTTTCTGGTCTTCGTAATACAGCCCTGACGCCACCGGGTGATGCGTGTCGTGCACCTCGGCGACCAGGTCCGTGATGGTCAGCTCCAGTTGATGGGCGTAGAGCTGCCGGGATTCGCTGGACGGGACCAGCCCGTGGCGAGGCCCCAGATAGTGAAGAATGTTCGCGACCTGCGCGATTACCAGTCGGCCTGACGTCAGGAAAGGCGGCGCGAAGGGCAGGGGGCCCTCGTGATCGCCGTTGAGCCATGGCTGCATGACGTCATCGCCTTCTTCCCGGGCGACGTCCACGTAGTCCGCGCCCGCATCTTCCAGGCACAGCCTCACGAATTCGCCGCGGCCCTGGATGCCCGTCCAGTAATAGAGCTTGTAAGTCATGAAGGTCTCCGGGCCGAATGATCCGCATCAACCTATCGGCGCTGCGTTCAATCTGACGTGAGGATGGTTGCTGCGCGTTGTGCGAGCCACGTCCAGATGGTTTCGGCGGGCGGACTCAGTGACCGCTGGCGACGCCGCGCAAGCACCACCTGGCGCTGGATGACAGGCGTGAGCTGCCGCGCGGCCAGGTCCGGGGTCAGGCCATCCAGCGACAACCCCGGCGTCACCGTGATGCCCAGGCCCGCAGACACCATGCGGAAGGCGGTCTGTGCGTGACCGACCTCAATGCCCACATGCGCGTCGATGCCGTGCGTGGCCAGCGCCTGGTCGATCAGGCGCCGGCTGCCGGAGGCGTGGTCCAGCAGAATCAGCGTCTCACCGCGCAGCCGTTTCCACGCGACCGCATGGCTGTCCGCCAGTGGGTGATTTGCCGGGCACACCAGCCAGAAGGGGTCCATCAACAGGTCGTGCGTATCAAACTCGTCATCTGGCGAGGGTTCGATGGCAAGGCCAAAGTCCACTTCGCCGCTGCGCACCGCTTCCAGCACCTGCGCCTGGTTCTGGTCGCGAAGCAGGATTTCCACGCTGGGATGCTCCCCGGCGCAGCGGGCGATGCACAAGGGCATGATGCTGGCCGACAGCGTGGGCACCGACGCGATGCGGACGCGGCCACGCAACGGGTCGCCTTGCTGCCGCGCGTGGGCGAGCACGGCGTCCAGATCATCCAGCGTGCGCGCCACGGCCTGTTCCAGATAGCGTCCCGTTTCGGTGGGTACCACTTCGCGGGTGGTGCGGTCGAAGAGGCGCACTTCCAGCTCGGCCTCCAGGTCCGCAATGAGGCGGCTGACGGCTGGCTGGGTCAGATGGATGCTGTCGGCGGCACGCCCGAAGTGTTGCTGGCGGGCCACGGCCAGAAAAGCCTTGAGCTGACGCAGGGTCACATTCATGCGATTAATGTATCACCGGATCAGATAAAGCGATTTGTCTTATCAAGCTCCCGGGTGTGCAATAGCAGTGTCCCGTCCGCTACCGACCCCGCCGCCATGCCTCTGCGCCGCTTTCTTCCTGATGGATTTACCTGTGCGCTGATTGCCACGGTGCTGTTGGCCAGCCTGCTGCCCTGCAAAGGCGTGGCCGCGCAGATATTCGAAATCGCGACGGATGTCGCCATCGGCCTCCTGTTCTTCCTGCACGGCGCCAAGCTGTCGCGCGATGCGGTGGTGGCCGGCATGACCAACTGGCGCCTGCACGTAACGGTGCTGGCCAGCACGTTTGCCCTGTTCCCGTTGCTGGGGCTGCTGCTCAAGCCGGTGCTGGCGCCGCTGGTCACGCCGGATCTTTATCTGGGCGTATTGTTCCTGTGCACGCTGCCGTCCACGGTGCAGTCGTCCATCGCCTTCACGTCCATTGCGCGGGGCAACGTGCCTGCCGCGATCTGCTCGGCTTCCGCATCGAGCCTGCTTGGCATCTTCATCACGCCGTTGCTGGTGGGTCTGGTCATCAGTTCGCACGGCGCGGGCGCGCCAATGTCGTGGGACTCGGTGGGCAAGATCGTGTTGCAGCTGTTGCTGCCCTTTGTCGCCGGTCAGATCGCGCAGCGCTGGATCGGCAGTTGGGTCGGCCGTCACATGCCGCTGCTGAGCATGGTGGATCGTGGTTCCATCCTGCTGGTTGTCTACACGGCTTTCAGCGCAGCGGTGTTGCAGGGTCTGTGGAAGCAGATGCCCTTGCCGGTGCTGGGCGGCTTGCTGGTGGTCAACGTGGTGTTGCTGGCGGCCGCCCTGATCGTTACGCGTTACGGATCGCGCGCGCTCGGCTTCAGTCGCGAAGACGAAATCACCATCGTGTTCTGTGGCTCGAAGAAAAGCCTGGCCAGCGGCGTGCCGATGGCGAAGGTGCTGTTTGCCGGACACCCGCTCGGCACCATCGTTCTGCCAATCATGCTGTTCCACCAGATTCAGTTGATGACCTGCGCGGTGCTGGCTCGCAAGTACGCGCAACGAGTGGAGCGCAAAGCGGGGCAGGCGGTGCGCGTGTCAGAGCCGTCCCGATAAAGCCGTCCAAATGAAAAGGGCCGTCCTCGCGGACGGCCCTTTTCATGCGTGAAACCTGGACTCAGTGACGGAAGTGGCGTACGCCCGTGAACACCATCGCCATGTCGTTTTCGTCGGCGGCGGCAATCACTTCGGCGTCGCGCATCGAACCGCCCGGCTGAATCACGGCACGGATGCCTGCTGCGGCGGCGGCGTCGATGCCGTCACGGAAGGGGAAGAACGCATCCGATGCCATGGCGCTGCCCGGCACGGTGAGACCGGCTTCTTCGGCCTTGAGGCCTGCGATTTTTGCGCTTATCACGCGACTCATCTGGCCCGCGCCCACACCGATGGTGCGGCCGTCCTTCGCGTAGACGATGGCGTTGGACTTGACCATCTTGGCCACGCGCCAGGCGAACAGCAGGTCATCGAGTTCAGCGGCGGTGGGCTGGCGCTTGCTGACCACTTTCAGCTCGTCGCGGGTGACTTCGCGATGATCGGCCGTCTGCATCAGCAGGCCTGAGCCCACGCGCTTCACGTCGATGGTATTGCGGCCTTCGCCCAGCGGAATTTCCAGTACACGCACGTTGGCTTTCGCTGCGGCGACCTCGACGGCGCCCGCGTCCACGCTGGGCGCAATCAGCACTTCCACAAACTGACGCTTCAGGATGGTGGCTGCGGTTGCTGCATCCAGCGGGCGGTTGAACGCGATGATGCCGCCAAATGCCGATGTCGGATCGGTGGCATAGGCCAGTTCGTAAGCCGCAAGCGGGTCGGCGGCCACAGCCACGCCGCAAGGGTTGGCGTGCTTCACGATCACGCAGGCGGGCGCGTCGAACTGGCGCACGCATTCCCATGCAGCATCGGCGTCGGCGATGTTGTTGAACGAGAGTTCCTTGCCCTGCAACTGGCGGAAGGTGGCCAGCGTGCCGGCGGCCGGGTAGAGGTCACGATAGAACGCGCCGGCCTGATGCGGGTTTTCACCGTAGCGCAGATCCATCATCTTCACGAAGCGGCCGTTGCTCTGCTCGGGGAACGTTGCATGCGCACCGATGGCCGTGTGCGTTGCATCGAGCGTGAGCCCGGAGAGGTAATCGCTGATCGCGGCGTCGTAGTTGGACACACGATTGAACGCGGCAACGCACAGCTTGAAGCGGGTAGCGCGGGAAAGGCCGCCGTGATTTTCGATTTCCGCCAGCGCGTCGTCGTACTGTGCCGGATCGGTCAGCACGCCGACATCGTTCCAGTTTTTTGCAGCGGCGCGAAGCATTGCCGGGCCGCCGATGTCGATGTTCTCGATCGCGTCGTCCAGCGTGGCATTGCCATCGGCAACCGTGCGCTCGAACGGGTACAGATTCAGTACCAGCAGGTCGATGGGAGCAATGCCGTGCTCGGCCATGACCGCGTCGTCCGTACCGCGACGACCCAGAAGTCCGCCGTGCACCAGCGGGTGCAGCGTCTTCACGCGGCCATCCATGATTTCCGGGAAGCCGGTGAGGTCGCCGACGTCACGCACCGCGATGCCGGCATCGCGCAGCGCGCGGGCCGAGCCACCGGTAGAGAGAATGTCGATACCGCGCGCAGCAAGGCGGCGGCCGAGTTCGATCAGGCCTTGCTTATCAGAAACGCTGACAAGCGCGCGGCGGACGGGAACGAGATCGGGCGTGGGCATGGCAGCATCCGGTACGAAAGCTTGCCATTATAGCCGCCCGGACGGCTGAGCCGGGGCTGGCGTGAAAAGCCTCAGACGAGGCCGTGAGCCGCCAGCTTCTTGCGCAGGGTGGCACGGTTGATGCCGAGGGCAGCCGCAGCGCGGCTCTGGTTGCCTTCGTGAAACGCAAGCACTTCACGCAGCAGCGGACCTTCCACTTCACGGATGACCAGGGCGTGCAGGCCTTCCGCGCATTCGGTGTCACCAATATCTGCCAGATAACGGCGCACGGTCAGGCTGACGCACTCACTGAGGGCGCTATGCATCGAGGTCTCGTTCGCGGCCTCGTTGGCAGGCAGTCTGACGGCGTTCAAGGCATTCCCCTCGTGACACAACGAAGCGGCGGGCGCTTCGGGGCTGGTTATCGTTATGGTTGCGGCGGGCGGGAGTGCCTCTCAAGGAAGAGGGTATCGGCTCGCGAAGGGATCGAGTGTACCCGTCCCGGTCGGCGAATTTAAGGCTTGCGAAATAAAAAAAGTGCAGCTTTATTCAAATGCAAACTCAAAAGCCACGGCCTTCTGGCCCGGGTCTTGCACTTCAAACACCATGGCTGACGTGGCCCCCGCACGCATGCCCCGTGAACGTGCCGACGCGTCGGTGACGTAATCGGCCGGGGCAAATCGCCGCATGGCCAGGCGCTTGCCGTCAGTGTCGGCCAGGGTAATCGTGACTGTCGGGTAGGGCTGGGCGAAGGGCGCGTCGTTGCGCACGCTTGCCGTGATGAGAAGCCCGTCCGGTACCGACGGATGCGCTTCCACATCGCGCGCCAGCATCCGCAGGCGGTGGATGTCGCTGACCAGTGGCAGATCACAGCCGAGGGTGTCGCAGGTCCATTGCAGCCACGGGCCGAACGTGGTGTCGGCAATCAGCGTGTCGCGCTTGGCCCAGGCCAGCTGACCACCGAGGCCCACCAGCAGTACCGTGCAGATGGCCGTCCACGTGAACGCCTGCCATGAGCGGCGCCGGCGTCGGGCAAATTTCGGCGTGAAGACCAGTTCGGAGAAATCCTCCGTGGGTTCATCTGCTGCTGGCACGGCGGCAACGGTGGGCTGTTCCACCGGCTCGGGCGCAGCGGGTTTGGGCCGGAACACGGCAATGTCCAGCGCCGGCGGCTCGCTGTCCAGATCGTGTACTGGCAGCAGGCTGAACGGCTCGGGCGGCAGCTGTTCGGCCAGCGTGCCCAGCGCATTGAACACGCCCGAGCAGTGACTGCAACGCACGCAGCCACAGGCCGGCACAAGAAGCGCGGCATCCAGCTTATAGACGGTGAGGCACTCGGGGCACTGGGTGTACATCCGGCGATTGTAGCCCGATGCCGGTGTCATGCTGGCTGCGCACCCGTGACAGGGTCGGTAGAATCGCAAGCTCAGCCGGTCATCTGTGTGACAGGCTCCCTCTCGATGGACCCGTCATGCCCTGGCTTGAACTCTCCCTTACCGTATCGCTCGAAGATCAGCCGAGTGTCGAATCAGCGCTTGAAGACCTGGGGGCTCTCTCGGTCACCTTGCAGGACGCTCATGCAGAAACGCCGGACGAAGAGGCGATCTTCGAGCCGGGCGTTGGTGAGCTGCCGTTGTGGAACGAGATCGTTCTCAATGCATTGTTTGAAGCGGGCACGGATCGCCGCGGCCTGAGCGAGGCGCTGTTGGACCTGCTGCCCGCCATCGACAGGTCACAGCTTGCCTTCCGTGATGTGGAAGACCAGGACTGGGAGCGCGTGTGGATGGATCAGTTCAAGCCGATGCCGTTTGGTCGCCGGCTGTGGGTCTATCCGTCGAACATCGAGCCACCGGCCGATGAAGACATCGTGGTAGTGCGCCTTGATCCGGGGCTGGCATTCGGCACGGGCACGCATCCCACGACCGACATGTGCCTGCAGTGGCTGGACGGCCAGGACGTGGCGGGCAAGACCGTGCTGGACTTCGGCTGCGGCTCGGGCATTCTGGCCATTGCGGCGCTGAAGCTCGGCGCGCGTCATGCCATTGGCATCGACAATGATCCGCAGGCGGTGATTGCCTCGCGCGACAATGCCGAACGCAATGGCGTCGAGGGCCGTCTGGACGTCTATATGCCGGGCGATGCACCGGATGAACTGGCCGATGTGCTGGTGGCCAATATTCTGGCCGGCCCACTGGGTGAGCTGGCGCCGACATTCGCCGCTTCCGTGAAGCCGGGCGCGCCGTTTGCGCTGTCGGGCATTCTGTTCGGCCAGCATGAAGAGCTGCTGGTGCGTTACGCGGAGTGGTTCACGGACCTGGAAATCGCCACGCTGGAAGACTGGGTTCGCATCAGCGGCGTTCGCCGCTGATCGCTCATCTTGCGGTGGGAGCCTGCTTCGCAGAAAAGAAAAAACCGCCGCTCGGGGGAGCGGCGGCTTTCTTGTAGCGGCAGCGGAGCGCTGAATCAGCCCTGCTGGGCCGCCTGTTCCTTCTGCTCGGCCATACGCTTTTCCAGATAGTGGATGTTCTGTCCACCCTGCTGGAAACCGACGTCCGCCATGATGCGCTGCTGAAGCGGAATGTTGCACTTCACGCCTTCGATCACCGTCTCGGCCAGAGCCATGCGCATGCGCGCAATGGCGGTGGCGCGGTCGGGGCCGTGCACGATCAGCTTGCCGATCATCGAATCGTAGTTCGGCGGGATGCGATAGCCGTCGTACAGATGTGTGTCGACACGCACGCCCGGGCCGCCCGGTGCCTCGAAGCGCTTGACCGTGCCGGGGCTCGGCATGAATGTGTCGGGATCTTCGGCGTTGATGCGGCACTCGATGGCGTGGCCATGAAGCACGATGTCTTCCTGGCGGATCGACAGCTTCTCACCGCCGGCAATCAGCAGCTGCTCACGCACGAGGTCGATGCCGGTCACCAACTCGGTCACGGGGTGCTCGACCTGGATGCGCGTGTTCATTTCGATGAAGTAGAAACGGCCTTCTTCGAACAGGAACTCGAACGTACCCGCGCCACGGTAACCGATGCGCAGGCAGGCATCCACGCAGACCTTGCCGATGGCAGCGCGCTGCTCCGGCGTGATGCCCGGTGCTGGCGCTTCTTCCACCACCTTCTGGTGACGGCGCTGCATGGAGCAATCGCGCTCACCGAGGTGGATGGCGTTGCCCTGGCCGTCGGCGAGCACCTGGATTTCCACGTGACGCGGATTTTCCAGGAACTTCTCCATGTACACCTGATCGTTGCTGAAAGCGGCCTTCGCTTCCTGCTTGGTCATGGTGATGGCGTTGGCCAGGTGGGCCTCGGTGCGCACGACGCGCATGCCGCGACCGCCGCCACCGCCCGCTGCCTTGATGATGACCGGGTAGCCGATCTCACGGGCAATGCGGATGTTCTCGTCGGTGTTGTCGTCCAGCGGGCCGCCGGAGCCCGGCACGCAGGGAACGCCTGCGGCCTTCATGGCCTTGATCGCTTCGACCTTGTCGCCCATGAGGCGAATGACGTCAGCGGTGGGACCAATGAAGATGAAGCCGGACTGCTCCACCTGCTCGGCGAAGTTGGCGTTTTCCGACAGGAAGCCGTACCCCGGGTGGATCGCGCCAGCGTCGGTGATTTCGGCGGCGGCGATGATCGCGGGAATGTTGAGGTAGCTTTCAGCCGAGGGACCCGGGCCGATGCACACCGACTCGTCGGCGAGGCCGACGTGTTTCAGGTTGCGGTCAACCGTGGAGTGCACCGCGACCGTCTTGATGCCCAGCGCGGCGCAGGCGCGCAGGACGCGCAGTGCGATTTCGCCGCGGTTGGCGATGACGACCTTCTCAAGCATGGCCACGGCCTCAGGCGATGACGAACATGGGTTCGTCGAATTCGACCGGCTGGCCGTTCTCGACCAGGATGGCAACGACAGTGCCCGACACATCGGCTTCGATCTGGTTGAACATCTTCATCGCTTCGATGATGCCCAGCGTCTCGCCGGCCTTCACCTGCTTGCCGATGGTCGCGAATGCCGGAGCACCCGGGGTCGACGAGGCATAGAAGGTGCCGACCATCGGTGCCTTCACGACGTGACCGGCGGGCAGCGCATTGGCAGCTTCAGCCGCCGGAGCGGCGGTCACGGGTGCCGGTGCGGCCATCGGAGCGGCAGCGACGGGTGCGGCGACCATCTGCGGGGCGGCGGCCATGGTGCCCTTGGGCACGCGGGACAGACGAACCACTTCTTCGCCTTCCTTGATTTCCAGCTCGGCCAGGTTCGATTCCTCGAGCAGGTCGATCAGCTTCTTGATTTTGCGCAGGTCCATGAGGCAAACCTTTCTAGGGGGTTGGGATCAGCGCGCATGCGCGCCAAGGAAAAATCGTGAGGTCAGGCGTTGACCGCCGCGACGGCGGGTTCCGCCAGCCGCGACAGGGACGCTTCGAGGGCCAGCCGGTAGCTGTCGCCACCGAAGCCGCAGATCACACCCAGCGCCTTGTCCGACAGGTACGAGTGGTGCCGGAACGGCTCACGCGCATGCGGGTTGGACAGGTGGATCTCGATAAAGGGGATGGCGACACCGGTCAGGGCATCACGCAGGGCAATGCTGGTATGCGTGAAAGCGGCCGGGTTGATCAGGATGACAGCCGTGCCCTCATCGCGCGCCTGGTGAATGCGGGCAATCAGCTCGTGCTCGGCATTGGACTGGAACCAGCTGAGGTCATGGCCCGCTGCCTGGGCGCGGGCGCCGAGCGAGGCATTGATGTCCGCCAGAGTCTCGCGGCCATAGACGTCCGGCTCGCGAACACCCAGCAGATTGAGGTTGGGTCCATGGAGGACGAGGATCTTTGCCACGGGTTACCTCAGGGCCAATGCCAGTCGAACCGGAACGCGGCGCAGTGTGCGCCTCGCCCGGAGGATTGTCCAGTTCGGCGCAGATCGCTGAAGTTCGCTGGAGATGGGCGAATTCCAGACGCGCGCGTATGGTCTCAACGATTCATCAGCTCGTCCCAGCCCGGCTTGCCGAGGCGGATGAGCGTGTCCATGTTTTTCTCGAAGATGCTCGCGGCGTCGGGGAAAGCGGCCACGGCGCGGTCGATGCTGTCTTCGCGAAGGAGGTGCAGGGTCGGGAAGGGCGAACGATTGCTGTAGTTGGTGATGTCCTCTGGCAGCGTGTCAGCGAACTGGTAGTCCGGATGGAAGCTGGCTACCTGGATTTCGCCCTCCAGTTTGAGGTCGGCCACGGCGTCATCGGCCACTTCCAGGAATTCGTTGTAGTCCAGGAAGTCGGTCAGCACTTGCGGGTGAATCAGCAGGGTGGTGTCCACGTCCACCGGTTCCGCGTCGCGCAGGAATTCCAGTTCCGCATTCAGGTCATCCAGCAGTGCCTCCGGTGTGGTGGCGTGACTGACCCGGAAGCGCACCTGTCCCTTCTGGGTTACGGCTTTGGCAAACGGGCAGAGATTCAGCCCGATGACGGCGCGCTCAAGCCATTGGCGGGTGGCCGCGATGGCCTCGTCGTCGGTGGGGTGGGTCATGCGATAAGGGCTCCGTAAACGCCAAGGATAAGACCTTGTGTGGGAGATGCCCGCATTGTGGTGGGGGAAGGGCGAGGTTACCGCGGCGGCGCGCCCAGCCATTCGTCCAGATCTTCCTGCGACAGCGGTCCCACCTTGCGGCGCAGAATGCGCCCGTCAGGCCCCAGCAGCACGCTGAAGGGGAGAAGGTGTTGGGCGTTGCCCATCGACTGCGACGACCCCGGCGCATCACTCGGGGCAAGCACGATGGGGTAGCTCACCGGAAAGTCGATCAGGTAGGCCCGCACGTCGGCCGCCGTGTCTTCGGCAATGCCGACGACCACCACGTTGCGGTCGGCCCAGGTTTTCGACGTGGCATCCAGCAATGGCATTTCCTGGCGGCACGGCGAGCACCACGTGGCCCAGAAATTCAGCAGCACGCGCTTCCCATTCCAGTTGGCCATCGGGTGCGGACGCCCGTTGACGTCCACGTAGGTGGCGTTCGGGCGCATGTCACCGATGCCCGCCACCGCCATGCCGGCAGCAGCGGGCACGGGCGCCGACATCCTGTGCTGCACGAAGGCCCCCGCTCCGGCAGCCACGATGGAGGCGATGACAAACCAGAAAGTGGGGCCGCGTGCCATCAGTGGGTCTGACCTTCCAGGGCGGCCTGGACTTTGTCGTACGTCAGCACGGTCGAAAGCTTGCGCCCGTCACTTCCGTCCTTCGGGTAGAACACATACAGCGGCACGCCGACGGAATGGTATTGCTCAAGGAAGGCCGCGATGGTGGCGTTGACGTCAGTCCAGTCGCCCTTCATGTAGACCGTGCCCGTGCGCTTGAGCAGGTCGCGGAATTCGTCGGTGTCCAGCACGGCTTTTTCGTTGGCCTTGCAGGTGATGCACCAGTCCGCCGTCATGTCGACGAACACGGGCGTGCCACTCTTGCGCAGTTCGGCGAGTTTCTCCGGCGAATACGCGACGGCATCACCTGCGACGGCAGCGGGCGTGGCCGCAGGCAGGTGATAGACGTACCAGAGCTGGCTGGCCACGCCGAGGCCCAGCAACAGCACCAGGGCGCGCGACCAGCCCGAGCGTCCGCGGCTGCGCTCGAACCACCACAGGGCCATCGACAGCAGCACGGCACCCACCAGTACGAGGCCGACAGCGTCGGCGCCACGCTGCTTCGCCAGCACCCACAGCAGCCAGACGGCAGTGAGGTACATGGGGAAGGCGAGTGCCTGCTTCAGCGTCTCCATCCAGCGACCCGGACGCGGGAGCAGCCGGGCTACCGCCGGCACGAAGCCGATGATGAGGAAGGGCAGCGCCAGGCCGAGGCCCAGCACGAGGAAGATCAGCAACGCCACGGCCATCGGGGCGGCGAACGCGTAAGCGATGGCCGAGCCCATGAAGGGCGCTGTGCAGGGACTGGCCACGACCACGGCAAGCACGCCGGTGAAGAAGTCGCCCGAGCGACCCGAGCGCGATGCCAGGCCGCTGCCGACGTTGCCCAGCGAGGCACCGAAATTCACCACGCCCGACAGCGAAAGGCCTACGGCGAGCATCACGTACACCAGCACGGCTACCAGCACGGGCTGCTGGAACTGTGCGCCCCAGTTGGCGGCATGGCCCGCCGCACGAATGCCGACCACCGCCAGACCTACAGCGGCAAAAGACACCAGTACCCCGGCCGTGTAATACAGCGCATGACGACGCGCTTGGGCAGGGCTCTCGCCGCTTTCCAGCACCGTGATGGCCTTCAGGGACAGCACGGGAAGGACGCACGGCATCAGGTTGAGAATGAGGCCACCCAGAAGGGCGAGGCCCAGCGCAGCTGCTATGCCAACGCTTGCTTCGCCGGCACCCGGGGGCGGAGGCGTGGGGGCCACCTCCTCGGTGGCTGCGGCGGGCGCAGCAGCCACGGCAGGACCGGATGATGGCGTGCTGACGTGGGCCGTGCCGGCTTCCAGATCCAGGCTGACCTCGCGGGTCATCACCGGATAGCAGATGCCATTTTCCAGGCAGCCCTGATACGAAACATCGAGCGTCAGCGTCCTGGCTTTATCGGCGCCATTGAGGGCAACCGGCAGTTCCACCTGGTCGAAATAGACGATGGTGTCGCCGAAGTGCTCGTCGTGATGAGCCACCCCGCTCGGCCAGTCCGGCTCGCCCAGCGTGACGCCGGGGGCGCCCTTGATCGTCAGCACCGTCTTGTCGCGATACAGGTAGTAGTCCCTGGGCATCGTCCAGCGCAGCAGCAAGCCGTCACGTCCTTTGACCAGGGTTTCAAAGCGGAACGCCTGATCGGCAGGCAGGGCCTGTGCCTCGGTGCCCGGCAGCGCGGCTGGCGCGCCAAGCAGGGCAGCGCCGCCTGTAGCGGAGGGCGTGGATGCCTGTGCTTCGGTGGTCACGGGCGTGCCGGCAGCAGGCGGGGCACCGATGGTCAGGTTCAGGTGTTCGGTGTTGGGCGGGTAGCAGATCTTCGGATCGACTTCGTGGCAACCCTGGTACTGGACAGAGAGCTTCAGCGTCTTGCTGGCCGCATCCGCCAGCGTATACGGCACGGTGGCTTCAATCTGCCCGTGGTAAATCTCCACGTCGCCGAGGTATTCGTCGTGCTTGCGGATGCCGTCAGGCAGCGAGGGTTCGCCCAGCGTCACGGCGGCCGGGTCTTCGGCCTTGATCTTGATCCGGCCCCGGTAGAGGTAATAGTCCGGCGCGATGGCCCAGTGCAGCTTCACCACCCCCGGCTGGCTGGCATCGGGCGTGAGATGGAAGGCATCGGTGACCGGCAGCAGGTCGTCGTCGCTCTGGGCCAGTGCCGGGAAGGCGAAGCCAAGGCAAACAAGGACAAACAGCGTCCGCACGAATCGTGAAACGAGGACCATGGCAACTCCGTGGTTCAGGGCGGCAGCGCGCAGGCGCGCAAGAGCATCAGTCATTATGACCGGCCTGCCCGCGGTTAGCTTGCAGGCGACGGGTCATCTCGACTGCCCTCGCGTAACCACGCCAGATACGGCGCGTGCGCGGCCTCGATGGGCAGGGCAATGATTTCCGGCACGTCATAGGGATGTCGCGCGACGATGAGATGCTCGATGGCAGTGAACGCCTCGCGGGTCGCCTTGATGACCAGAAGCTCTTCTGATTCCGTCACCACGACACCTTTCCAGCGATAGGTGGATGCGATGCCAGGCACGCGGCTGACGCAGGCGGCGAGTCCCGCCTCCACCAGCTCACGGGCCAGGTCATTTGCCACGGTGGCATCGGGGCAGGCGGTAAGAATGACGATGGCGGAAGTCATGAGGTGCTCGGGTGGTCGGATCAGGAAATCTACCCCGATTTCACCCTTGCCCCTTGAACCCCATCGCAGCGCCGCCATCTGTCCTCCGTGGCAGGCTCTTTCGCAGTGCGGATTCCTGGCGCTAAAATTCTGGCACTCACCCTGGCCAAGTGCTAACAGGGTGGATATTTTTCTTTTTACATCAACCACATGGTGAAATAGTCATGAGCAAACTGCGCCCGCTGCACGATCGCGTCATCGTCAAGCGTCTGGAAGAAGAGCGTGTTTCCGCCGGTGGCATCGTCATCCCGGATAGCGCCACCGAGAAGCCCACCCGTGGCAAGGTCATCGCCGCAGGCACCGGCCTCATCCTGACCGACGGCAAGACCCGTCCGATGGCTTTGAAGGAAGGCGACATCGTCCTGTTCGGCAAGTACGCCGGCCAGGAAATCAAGATCGACGGCGAAGATCTGGTCTTCATGAAGGAAGACGACATCGTGGCGGTTATCGAAGGCTGAGCATCGCTCGCCGCGTAACCCCCGATTCAAAACCTCAACTATTTAAGGATTTATCCCATGGCAGCTAAAGAAGTCCGCTTCGGCGAAGATGTACGTGCCCGCATGCTCAAGGGTGTGAACACCCTTGCCAACGCTGTGAAGGTCACGCTGGGTCCGAAGGGCCGCAACGTGGTTCTGGAAAAGAGCTTCGGCGCCCCGACGGTGACCAAGGACGGCGTGTCCGTCGCCAAGGAAATCGAGCTGGCCGACAAGTACGAGAACATCGGCGCCCAGATCGTGAAGGAAGCCGCTTCCAAGACCTCCGACGTGGCCGGTGACGGCACCACGACCGCGACGGTTCTGGCGCAGGCGTTCATCCAGGAAGGCCTCAAGGCTGTTGCCGCCGGCATCAACCCGATGGACCTCAAGCGTGGTATCGACCAGGCTGTCGCCGCCGCTGTTGGCGAGCTGAAGCTGCTGTCGAACCCGACCGCTGACGACAAGGCCATCGCCCAGGTCGGCACGATCTCGGCCAACTCCGATGCCAACATCGGTGACATCATCGCCACCGCGATGAAGAAGGTCGGCAAGGAAGGTGTGATCACGGTTGAAGAGGGCTCGGGTCTCGAGAACGAACTCGACGTCGTTGAAGGCATGCAGTTCGACCGCGGCTACCTGTCGCCGTACTTCATCAACAACCAGCAGTCGCAGCAGGTTGAACTGGACGACCCGTTCATCCTCATCCACGACAAGAAGGTCTCGAACGTCCGTGAGCTGCTCCCGGTCCTCGAAGCCGTCGCCAAGGCTGGCAAGCCGCTGCTGATCGTTGCCGAGGAAGTCGAGGGCGAAGCCCTGGCCACCCTCGTCGTCAACACGATCCGTGGCATCGTCAAGGTCGCCGCCGTCAAGGCGCCGGGCTTCGGCGATCGTCGCAAGGCCATCCTGGAAGACATCGCCGTGCTGACCAACGGCACCGTGATCTCCGAGGAAGTGGGTCTGCAGCTTGAGAAGGCCACGATCACCGATCTGGGCCGCGCCAAGCGCGTCGTCATCACCAAGGAAAACACCACGATCATCGACGGTGCTGGCGAAGCTGAGCTCATCCAGTCGCGCATCGGCATGATCAAGGCGCAGATCGAAGAGACCACTTCGGACTACGACCGCGAGAAGCTGCAGGAGCGTGTTGCCAAGCTTGCTGGCGGCGTTGCTGTCATCAAGGTCGGTGCTGCCACCGAAGTTGAAATGAAGGAAAAGAAGGCCCGCGTTGAAGACGCCCTGCACGCCACGCGCGCAGCCGTCGAAGAAGGCGTGGTCCCGGGTGGTGGTGTTGCCCTGATCCGCGCGCTGAAGGCTGTTGAGAACCTGAAGGGTCAGAACACCGACCAGGATCTCGGCATCGCCATCACGCGTCGCGCTCTGGAAGCTCCGCTGCGCGCCATCGTTGCCAACGCCGGTGAAGAGCCGTCGGTCGTCCTGAACAAGGTGAAGGAAGGCTCGGGCAACTTCGGCTACAACGCCGCCAACGGCGAATACGGCGACATGGTTGCCTTCGGCATCCTGGATCCGACCAAGGTCACCCGTTCGGCCCTGCAGTTCGCTGCCTCGGTCGCCGGCTCGATCATCACGACCGAAGCGGCCGTGACGGAAGTGCCGAAGAAGGACGACGGTGCAGGCCACGGTGCTCCGGGTGGCATGGGCGGCATGGGCGGTATGGACTTCTAAGAAGTCTTTACAGCTTCGCTGTTCTGAGAGGGCCCCGCTTCGGCGGGGCCTTTTTTTGTGTCCTGGGAAAAGCGGGATCTTTCGCGCCCGGTCGCGGCACGCACTTCAGGCAAGACGCAGATCGCGTCATGGCCGGGTTGATCTTCCGCGAGCGAGCCGAACACAGGCTGGGAGCGATGCGCCGCCCAGCCTTTGCCGTTGTTACTGGTGCGCGCCAGCCGCAACCGGATGGTTCGGCTCTTCTTCGTGCTGCGTGGCCAGTGAGCCGGTGTCCGGGAGTGCGAACTGAGCCAGCAGCGGGTCGAGGTGATTCTTGAATCGGAGCAGGGCCACGTTGCTCATCGCCGTGTCGGTGGTTTTCTGCACGGAGTCTTCGTTTGCTTCCGGCGCATCCGGCGCGCGGGTGAGTGCGGCCAGTTGCGGGGCGAGAACCTGGGTCAGTGCGAAGTAGGCGTCATCGTGCACACCTGCGCGCTCAAGCACGAAGCCGGGAAGCATCCATGCGGCGAGATCCTGGCGCTCGGGTGCCGGGCCGTCGCCGTGGGCGTCGTAGAGGATCCAGGGCACCGTCTGCGTGAGCATGCCTTCGCCGTTGGCGAAGCCAGCCTTGTTGTAGGTATCCACGAGCGCCGGCAGGTGATCGCCGTAGAAAAGCAGCAGGGTCGGGCGCTCGCGCTTCTTCAGCAGATCGGCAAGGCGACCCAGTTCTGCGTCGGCATGACGCATGTGATAGATGTAGTTTTGCAGCTGCAGCTTCGCACTGCCGTCGATGCCTGCGGGCACCGGAATGGCATCGCGTTCGTTGGCGTCGATGTTGATGGTCTTGTCGTAAGGACCATGCGCTTCCATGCTGATGGCGAAGACGAGGCGCGGCTCACCGGCATCGGGGAGCTGAGCCATGATCTCGTCGGTCATGGCGCTGTCGGCCATGTATTCGCCGTCTTTCTTATAGTCTTTCGGGAAGTCGGGAAGCGAAACGAAGCGGTCGAAGCCGATCGACTTGAATGCGGATGTGCGATTCCAGAAACCCGCATCGTTGCCGTGCACCGCTACGGTTTCATAGCCGTGCGAGCGCAGCGCGCGCACCATGCCGGGCACGACCTTGTTGTGCATCTGCAGATACGGGAACTGCATGTCCGCGAAGTAGCGCAGCGACAATCCGGTCAGCACTTCAAATTCCGTGCGGATGGTGCCGCCGCCGAACGTGGGAACGTGCAGGGAGCCGTGACTGGACTCGGCGGCCAGGCGATGCAGGTTGGGAGCGAAGTCTTCGTGCTCGTATCCACGAATGATCGACGGATCGAAGAACGACTCGCTTTGAATGATGACGATGTCTGGTGTCTGTCGCGTGTTGGTGGCGGCCTGCTGCATATGGTTGCGCAGCATTTCGTCGGCATCGCCCAGGAACTGCATGGCGGCGGCGGGATCGGCCTTCGGCTTCTTGCCGGTATTTTGCAGGCGGAACTGCATGAGGGTGGTCACCACGCCGTTGTGGCCAGCGTTGGCAGCGGCAGACCACGGCTCCATGCCCAGGCGATTATGGTCATACATCCTGGACCACGCAGGAACGCCGGCGAGCAGCGTGCCAATGAGGCCGATGAGTGCGACAGCGGGAACCAGTCGGCGCCCCTGGGTACGACGCGCGAACAGCGGCGGCTCGAAGCGGGCGAGCAACACCACGATGGCAATGCCGGCGGCCATCAGCAGATACGGTGTGACCTGGTGCGGCAGGTAGCCAGCCAGAAGCGCGAAGCCGCCGTTCTTGAACTGGCCGACCATGCGGAAGTCGGCCGGCATCAGCGGACTGCCGAGGTTCTTCATCTTGATGGCGCTGACCGCCAGCACGACGCCCTGTGCGAAAAATGCCAGTCCGAAGGACAGGATCGCGCGACGGGTGAGCACCAGCAGCAGCGAGGCCAGCATCAGGCCAGGCAGGGCGTTGGCAATCAGGTGGCCCGGACGGTCGCTCCAGCGATCAGCCGCCACGCCCGGATTGCCATCCAGGAAGCCGGTATACAGAACGAACGCGACAGCCAGCAGCAGCGGCAGTGCCACGCGCCGGCCAAGGTCGGCCCAGGTCTTTGATTCGTAAGCCATAAGATCCCAACTCTCGCGGCTGATATGCGATGAACTCCAGAATGTAACGCAGCTGACATGAACCGGTTGTCAGGTGACGTTGAGATGACCGCCCGGCCATCCCCCATTCCCGCACGACTCCGGCACAATGGCGTCTTCATGAATACCGCCCCTGCCCAGCGTCGAGAGAGCGAGGAGTTGCGCGCCCTCATCGACAGTCGTTATGCCGACGTGATGGCTGCCTGCCGTGCTGCCCGCGTTCCTCTTCACGATGATGCGGGCGTGGCCGAGCGCATACGACGCACGTTGCTGGCCAGCGATTTCGCATTCGACGTACTCCGTCGTCAGCCGAAGTTGTTGGCACCCGATGGTCTGGAGCGATTGCGCACCGCAGGTGATGCGGGCACGCGAAGTGCCACGCTGGCGCTGTCTTCGGATGAAGCCGAATGCATGGCCACGCTGCGCCGCTTCCGTCATGCCGAGGCGCTGAGGCTGGTATTCCGCGACGTCAACGATCTGGACAACGTGGGTGAAACGCTTGCTTCCACCAGCGCGCTGTACGAGGCCTTGCTGGAGATGGCGCTGCGCTGGTCGCAACACGCGATGGCCGAGCGTTACGGCAAGGCGCGCAGCCCCGAAGGCGTGGAGCAGCGCATGGTGGTGCTGGGCTTTGGCAAGCTCGGCGGAAACGAACTGAATTTCTCTTCCGACATCGACCTTGTGCTGGCGTACGGCTCGGGCGGCCAGAGCGATGGCCCGCGTTCTCTCGACAACGGCGAGTACTTCATTCGCGAAGCGCGGCAGCTTGTGCGCCTGCTGGCGGAAACCACCGCCGAAGGCATCTGTGCGCGCGTGGACCTGCGCCTTCGTCCGTTTGGCAACGCGGGGCGCCTGGCGCTTCCGTTTGCTGCGATGGAGCAGTACTACCAGCGCGAAGGCCGCGACTGGGAACGTTATGCGTGGATCAAGGCACGGCCTGTCGCCGGTGATCGCACAGCAGGCCGCGAGTTGCAGGACATGCTCCGGCCATTCGTGTATCGCCGTTATCTCGATTACACCGCATTCGCCGGACTGCGCGAGATGAAGTCGCTGATCGACGCCGAGGTGGCGCGCAAGGATCTGGCGGGGAATCTCAAGCTGGGCCCTGGCGGCATTCGCGAGATCGAATTCATTGTGCAGCTGACGCAGATGATTCGCGGTGGACGTGATCCGGCGTTGCGCGTGCGCGGCCTGTTGCCTGCGTTGCAGGTTTGTGAGGCGCGCGGTCACATTCCTGCGTCGCGCGCAAAGTTGCTGCGCGAGGCGTATCTGTTCCTGCGTCGTCTGGAGAATCGTGTGCAGATGCTGCGCGACGCGCAGACGCACGACATTCCCGATGATGAGCTGAGTCGCGAGCGCATTGCGCTGGGTCTGGGCTACGACGGCTGGAAGCCGCTGGAGGCCGAACTTGCGCGTCATCGTGATGCGGTGTCGGAGGAGTTCGCTGCCGTGCTCATGCCGCAGGGTGGCAACGCCACTGGCGCGCCTGCGGCCGACGTGGAGCTCTGGGCCGCGGCGCATGATGAATCGTTGTCGGCAGGCACGATGGAGGCGTCGGGATTCGTGCCCGGTGAAGAGGTCGCTGATGTCTTGCGCAAGTTGCCCCGCGCCAGTTCGGTGCGCGCGATGTCTGCGCGTTCGGGCGAGCGTCTTGAGCGGCTTGTGCCGCAACTGATCGCTGCTGCCCGTGGCAGTGTGGCACCTGTGCCTTCGCTGTTGCGTCTGGTGCGCCTGGTGCAGGCTGTGGCGCGACGCTCGTCGTATCTCGCGCTTCTGGATGAGCAGCCCAATGCGCGGCGCCGTCTCGCGGCAGTGTTTGCAGACAGTGCCTTCCTCGCGGAACGCGTCATTGCGCAGCCGCTTCTGCTGGATGATGTACTTGATCCGCGCATTGATCAGATTCCGCTGCGTCGCGCAGATATCTCGGCTGAAATCGTGCGCGTGCTTGGCGCGCTGGACGAGCGCGATGCGGAGCGCGAACTGGAGCGCATCAATGAATTCCGTTCCAGCATCGCTTTCCGTCTTGGTCTCGCGTTCAACGATGGCCGCGCAGATGCCACGACGACGGCGCGCCGTCTGGCTGGCCTGGCTGAAGCCGTGGTCGCAGCGGTGGTGGGGCTGGCCACGCGTGAGCTGACGGCACAGCACGGACGCCTGCCCGGCGCCGGTACCGGCTTTGCGGTGCTCGGTTATGGCAGCCTGGGCGGCGAAGAGCTGGGTTTCGCTTCCGATCTGGACCTGGTATTCGTTTACGACGGCACGCGCTCGTCGGTGATGAGCGATGGCGCGCGTCCGGTGGACGGCAATCGCTGGTATCAGCGGCTGGCCCAGCGTGTGATGCACTGGCTCAGTGCGCCGACGCACGCGGGCCGTCTGTATGAAGTGGACACGCGTCTGCGGCCGGATGGCTCCAAGGGGTTGCTCGTGGCAAGCCTGGATGCCTTCGACGCATACCAGCGCAGCCGCGCGTGGACCTGGGAGCATCAGGCCTTGCTGCGCGCACGTCTGGTCGCGGGAGATGCCCGGCTCGGTGATGCGCTGGGCAAGGTGCGCCGCGAGGTGCTGGGCGCCGAGCGCGATCCGGCACGTGTCTACGCCGAGGTGGGCAGCATGCGTGCACGCTGGCGCCAGGAGCGCGACCGCTCCGATGCCACGCACCTGGACCTCAAGCAGGGCCACGGCGGCCTGCTCGATATCGAATTCGTCTTGCAGGGCATGGTGCTGGCGCACGCGGCGCGTTTTCCCGCGCTGCTGGATACCACGGCGAACGCGAGCCTCATCGACGCGTTGCGCGACGTCGGCCTGCTGACGGTGGAGCAGGCCGACACCCTGCATGTTGCGCATGCGGACCTCCTGCAGGTGGCCCTGACCTGCACGCTGGACCTGCGCTCGCGCGTGGCAGAGCGGACGCCGGCGCTGGATGCCCTGTGCGCCGGGGTGGAGAAGGTGGTCCTGGATCTCGGCTTTTCGTTCCGGGCGGCCCCGGAGACTGTCTGAACGTCGCAGCCGGGCGTATGCTGTGCGGCCGATCAGAATTGATGTGGCCATGACCCGACCCTTGCTGCTTATCGACACCGATCCCGGCGTGGATGACGCCCTTGCCATCCTCATGGCACACGCCCATGCGGACGTTGCCGCGCTTACCGTGGCTGCGGGCAATGTTGGCCTGGAACATACGGTACGCAATGCGCGCAAGCTGGTGGAGCTGCTGAATGTGGCAACGCCCGTACACCCGGGCTGCCCGTCGCCCCTGGTGCGCGCTCCGGAAGAAGATGCCGCCTTCGTGCATGGCACCGATGGCTTTGGCGACGTGGGTTATCCCGAGCCGCGCCCGCAGGCGAGTGCAGAGCACGCCGCGCTGGCGCTGATACGCATGACCCACGAGAAGCCGGGCGAACTCACCTTGGTGGCGCTGGGTCCGCTCACGAACCTGGCGCTTGCCGTTCGCCTCGACCCGTCGCTGCCGTCGCGCGTGAAGCGCCTGGTCATCATGGGTGGCGCGGTGACCGGTCACGGCAACACGGGCAAGATTCCCGCCGAATTCAACATCGGGTTCGATCCGGAAGCCGCGCACGTGGTGTTCGAGGCCTTCCCGATGTTTGACCTGGTGGATTGGGAGGCGACGGTTCGCCACGCCTTCCCGGACGAGGTGTATGAGTCCTGGTCCGCTCACGGCGACGAGCGCGCTACCTTCTTCCATGCCATTTTTGGCACGGCGCGCCTTTTCAACGCAGAGCACGAGCGTGCAGGTTTCATTGCGGCCGATGCCCTGGCGATGGCCGTTGCCGTCGACCCGTCCATCGTGACTCGTGCCGAAACCCGCCATGTCGCCATCGAGCTGGATGGCCGTCTCACCCGCGGCGCCACCGTCGTGGACTGGCACGGCCGGCTGGGTGGCAAGCCGAACGCCCGGATTGTGCTTGACGTGGATCAGGCCCGCTTCGGCGAGCTGATCGCCCAGGCCCTTGGCGTTCCGGCCTGACCCCTTATGTTGCAGAGGGTGGGCAGGCGGGCTACAATGCCGCTCTTTTCACCCCGCCTTTCTCAGAGTCTGACATGAAAGAAAACATTCATCCGAAGTACCTGCCGGTGGTCTTTCAGGACCTGTCCTCCGATTTCAGTTTCCTCACCCGTTCGACGATGTCGAGCAAGGAAACCGTCGAGTGGACGGACGGCAACGAATATCCGGTGATCAAGCTGGATATCACCAGCCACTCGCACCCGTTCTATACCGGTAAGCAGAAGACGCTGGACGTCGGCGGTCGCGTCGACAAGTTCCGTCAGCGCTACGCCAAGAAAGCCTGATACCCATCCCGCGCGCCTGCGGGGTGCGTGCAAGGATGACAACACGGGGCGAGCCATGCTCGCCCCGTGTTTTTTTGCGTCTGAGAATCGACTTATATCTAACGGTCGTTTGATTCCACGGTGTGCGATAATGGGCAGATTCGGTCGCCAGGGCGGCCGGTACGCCGCCTCTCCCCGGGCGACGTTTTTCCCTAAATCGCAATGGCCGGAGCCTCTACCCCAGGGTCCGGCGCAGACTGAAGGAGCTCGCCGTGTCCGACGCCAAAACCGTCAAATTGGTTGATGAATCCAACGCGACCCAGAGCGAATTGCCGCTCATCAGCGGAACGCTGGGTCCTGCGTGTGTAGATATCGGCACCCTTTACAAGGACACGGGTCACTTTACGTATGACCCGGGCTACGGAAGCACCGCCAGCACCAAGAGTGCCATCACCTACATCGACGGTGACAAGGGCGTGCTGCTTTATCGCGGCTACCCCATCGAGCAGCTGGCCGAGAAGTCGAACTTCCTCGAAACCTCCTACCTGCTGCTGAACGGCGAGCTGCCGAACAAGACGCAGTTCGAGGCATTCGAGCACGACATCACGCATCACACGATGATCCCGGAGTCGCTGACCTCGTTCCTCAACGGCTTCCACCGCAACGCGCACCCGATGGCCATGCTGGCCGGTTCCATCGCGTCGCTTTCGGCGTTCTACCACGACGAACTGAACGTGGACGACCCGGCTGACCGCAAGCTGGCTGCCATCCGCCTCATCGCCAAGATGCCGACGATTGCCGCCGCTATCCACCGTTACTCGGTGGATCGTCAGCAGCGCTATCCGCGCAACAACCTCGAATACGTCACGCGCTTCCTGCACATGATGTTCGAAGTGCCCAGCGAGCCGCTTGAACTGAACCCGGTGGCTGCCAAGGCGCTGGATCTGCTGTTCATCCTGCACGCCGACCACGAACAGAACGCATCGACCTCGACGGTTCGCCTCGTCGGTTCCACTGGTGCCAACCCGTACGCGTCCATCGCGGCTGGTATCACGGCACTTTGGGGTCCGGCTCATGGCGGCGCCAACGAAGCCGTGCTCAAGCAGCTTGAAGAAATTGGTTCGCCGGACAACGTCGAGACGGCCGTCAAGCGTGCGAAGGACAAGAACGACAGCTTCCGCCTGATGGGCTTTGGTCACCGCGTCTACAAGAACTTCGACCCGCGCGCCAAGATCATTCGCGAAATGTGCCACAAGGTGCTGAACGAGCTGGGCGTGAAGGATCCGCTCCTGGACGTCGCGCTGAAGCTGGAAGAAGCCGCGCTGAAGGACGAGTACTTCGTCGAGCGCAAGCTGTACCCGAACGTCGATTTCTACTCCGGCCTGATCTACAAGGCTCTGGGTATCCCGACCGAGATGTTCACGGTGATGTTCGCCATCGCCCGCACCTCCGGCTGGATCGCTCACTGGATCGAACAGCACGAAACCCCGGGATCGCGCATCGGTCGCCCGCGCCAGATCTACACCGGCGCAGACGTCCGCGATTACACGGCTGCCGACAAGCGCTAAGTGATTGCCTGAGAAAAGAAAAACCCCGCTCCGGCGGGGTTTTTTTGCGCCATGAACTGAGGTTTCCTGTCGCCCATCACCCCTCGTGCAATGGGCCGTCCCACCCATCGAGATACTTCGGCAGGTCATCGACGACGTCAATGATGCGGTTGCGGTAATACAGGTGCATGGTGGGCTGCATGTCGGCCGCCAGTACGCCATCCGTGCTTCTGGCCAGCAGGCTGTTCGGCACGATGCGCATGTTCAGCCGGTTCTCGCCAAACACGGTTTCACCACATGCCACGCAGAAGGTTTGCGCGAGTTGCTTCGTGGGGTGAGGGAAGCGCGTGGTCGCGCCTTCGGTGACGTTGACCTGCTGCTCCGGCCACGCTGTGGCGGACAACATGCTGGTGCCGTAGAAATCCCGGCACGATCCGCAATGGCAGTTGGCGCGCGCAACCGGTTCGCCGGTCAGTTCGATGCGGACGGCGCCGCAGAAGCAGTTGGCGGTGAGGGGAGTGCTCATACCTTCCTTGATGATTGCGTTTGTCTGGTTTCGGCGGGCACCCATCGCGAGCTTGCTCCCACGCGTTGCGTGGGTCAGCGGGCTTTGTTGAATTCGTTGAGGTCTTCGTCCGTCAGCAGGGATTGCACCATGGCGATGGTGGCGCGGCGCATGGGGCGTTCGTCGACGCGATCCAGGGGGGCCTGGCGCATGGCGTCAATGGGCAGCACCGTGATGTCGAAAGGGATGCCGTCCGCACCGAACAGAAGCACGGGGTGCTCGGTCTGCTCGGCGTTGGACCAACGCAGGCGGCGTGACTGAGTTTCCAGGGGAATGCCCTGCTCGCGGAGGAACAGCGTGACCGCTTCCGGGTCATCGCTGAATACGTGGAGGCACACGGCAGAGTGTTCGTCGGCAGTACCTTCGAGCACGGCGCCTACCAGTCGCGCGTCAAAGCCACGCATGAACCGCATGGCCTCGATGGCTGCCTCGCGCCGCAGGCGCAGGGCGTGGGGTTGGCTGTCGGCCTGGAAAAGGCGCTGGTGTTCGCGCAGCGCGTCTTCGATTTCGTTGTTCCGGGGCAGCGCCTGGGCATCGAGGATTCCCAGGCGCTCGGCGGCTTTCAGCTTGGCGTGGTGGAAATCCCGAATGCCATGTTCGCTCATGAGGCGGGCTGCCTCCTGGGCGACGAGGACGCGGTTTCGCTGAGTCCGGTCCTGCGCGTGAATACGATGATGCTCGCCTCTTGCCATGACTCACCCCCTTAACTGGTGTTTTTGGCAGGTCACGAAAGGCGCCCGATGTGGGCGCCTCGTGTCAGAAGATATCGTAGGCGTGTTGCTGCTGATCCTCTTCCTGTTTTTGTGCCGCCTGCTGACGCAGACGATCCACATCTTCAACCTTCATGATTTCAGACATGCCACCGGGCGAGGGCATGCCCGACGCTGCGTCGATCTGGATGGTGCTGATGCCCGGCGGCATCGACAGGGTGTGCGAAGGCTTGTCCTTCAGCACGGCGCCCATGTAATCCATCCAGATGGGCAGTGCCGCCTTCGCGCCGAACTCACCACGACCCAGCGAGGTGAAGTCGTCAAAGCCGACCCATACGGCTGCCGACACGTCGCTGTTGAAGCCGACGAACCAGGCATCGCGGTGGTCGTTGGTCGAGCCGGTTTTGCCGGCAAGGTCGTCGCGACCGAGTTCGCGCGCCGCGGAGCCCGTGCCGCGCTTGATCACGTCCAGCATCAGCGAGGTCACCAGGTAGTCGTTGCGGACGTCGATGACGTGCGGTGCCAGGCGCGGTGCGCGCGTGGCATCCGCGTGCGCATCAGCGGGAAGCACGGCATCGCCCGTATCGCTGCCTGACGCGGTGCCCGCTACAGCGGGACGCGCAGCCGCAGCCGGCAGGGTGGCTGCGGGCGGCGGGCCAGCGGGAGCGGGATTCAGCAGGCGCTCCTGGCAATCGGCGCAGGCGCGTTCCGGATTGGCCAGATACACCGGCTTGCCGTCGCGGTCGTCAATTTCAGAAATGAAGTACGGCGTCACGAGGTATCCGCCATTGGCGAACACGGCATAACCACGGGCCATGCTCATGGGCGATACCGAGGCCGTGCCCAGAGCCAGTGAGAGGTTCTGCGGCAACGCATCGGGCGTGAAGCCGAAGCGCTGCATGTACTCGCGGGCGTAGCGCAGGCCAATGGCATCCAGCAGACGCACCGAGACCAGGTTTTTCGACTTCACCAGTGCCTCGCGCAGACGCATCGGGCCGTCGAACTTGTTGTCGTCGTTGGCCGGGGTCCACTGGCCATCGGGGCGCGACGGGTCCGGGAACACGACGGGCGCGTCGTTGACGATGGATGCCGGAGTGAAGCCGCGATCAAACGCCGCCGAATACAGGAACGGCTTGAAGCTGGAACCCGGCTGGCGTGCGGCCATCACCGCGCGGTTGAATTTGCTGCGCACGAAACTGAAGCCGCCGACCAGCGCACGTACCGCGCCGTCTTCGGGGTCCAGCGCCACCAGCGCGGCCTGCACGGCAGGGATCTGGGTGAGTTCCCACTCACCCTTCTCGCCACGCGAGAGGCGGATGATGTCGCCACGATGCAGCACTGAGTCCACCCCCTTCGGGGCGGCGCCGGCGCGAGCTTCGTTGACGTAGGGGCGCGCCCAGGCCACGGTTTCCAGGTCGAGCGTGACCGATTCACGGGCCGACAGGTACACCTTCGCCTCCTTCGGGCCGGTCTCCACCACGATGCCGGGCATCATGCCCGCGATGCTCGTGTAGCTGGCGAGAACGCGGTCGAAGTCTTCCGGGCCGGCCGTGGCAGGCAGTTCCTCATGGCCTTCCGGGCCACGGTAGCCGTGGCGGCGGTCGTAAGAGGCGAGGCGATTGCGCAGGGCCTCATTGGCGGCCTGCTGGCTGTCGCTGGGGACGGTCGTCTTGACCACGTAGCCTTCGGTGAGCGCGTCGTTGCCCAGTTTCTCAAGCACCTGCTGGCGCGCCATTTCGGCCAGATACGGCGCATCCACTTCGATCTGCTGCTCGTGCGGATAGGCGTCGTTGGCCTCGCTGATGGCCTCGTCGTACTCCGCCTTCGTGATGAATCGGTTGGACAGCATCTGGCCCAGGACGTAGTCACGGCGCGCGAGCATGCGCTTGGGGTTGTTCAGCGGGTTGACGACCGAGGGCAGCTGGAAGGTGCCGGCGAGGGTGGCGCTCTCGGCTACGGTCAGCTGGTCCAGCGTCTTGCCGTAGTAGTAAGACGCTGCGGCTGCCAGGCCGTAGGAGCGGTGGCCCAGGAACATCTTGTTGATGTAGAGCTCCAGGATCTGATCCTTGGTCAGCTCGTTTTCCATCCGCAGGGCGATGAAGACCTCGGTGAGCTTGCGCGAGTACAGCTTCTCGGGGCTCAGGAAGAAGTTTCGTGCCACCTGCTGGGTGATCGTGGAGCCGCCGGGGCCCTTGTCGCCACCGGACAGCACGACATGGATGCCGGCGCGGGCGATGCCATGCCAATCCACACCCGGATGGCTATAAAAATCAGCATCTTCGGCAGACAAAACGGCATTTTTGAGCCGTGCCGGCACGTCGGCGATGCGCACGGGGATGCGTCGGGTCTCGCCGAAAGATGCAATGAGTCGGCCGTCGGAGCTCAGGACGCGCAGCGGAACCTGCATATGGTAGTCGCGCAGAACCGCCACGGAGGGCAGGCGGGGGGCGATCAGCCAGTAGGCAACGCCCACGGCACCGACCACCAGCAAGACGCCCACGAGGGCCAGAATCAGCGCAATGCGCAGCAAACGCTTGAGAATTCGCATGGATGCGGAATCGGGTCTTTGACCGGAATGGAATCAGCCAGAGTATAGGGCACGCGCCGGTCCCGGGCGGGGGAGGGGACTTTCCGTCAGTTGTTAAGGGCCGTCGCTAACCCAGTGACTCAACTTGTGATTCAGTTCCTGAAAGGGGTCGTGCAAGCCGTTGCTAAACCGTTAAGTTTTAGATCTAATGCCTTCGCGCCGAAGACTCACATTCCGACAAGGCGCGGGGAAGGGGGACAACGTGGGGCTCTTTACACCCAAAGCGGCGCCGTTGATCGGCGTCGACATAAGTTCGACTGCCGTAAAACTGCTGCAGCTGAGTCAGACAGGCGGGCGCTATCGCGTCGAACACTACGCCGTTGAACCGTTGCCGCCGAATGCGGTTGTGGAAAAAAACATCGTCGAGGTCGAGGCAGTTGGCGAAGCTATTCGCCGTGCCTTGGCCCGATCCGGGGCCAAACTCAAGCACGCGGCGGCTGCCGTGGCTGGCTCCGCAGTCATCACCCGCGTCATTCCCATGTCTGCCGACCTGTCCGAGGATGATCTCGAAGGGCAGATTCAGGTGGAAGCTAACCAGTACATTCCCTACCCGATCGAGGAAGTAAGCCTCGATTTCGAGGTTTTGGGGCCGGTTCGCGACAACCCGGAAATGAACAACATTCTTCTGGCCGCTTCGCGGACGGAAAACGTGGACATGCGCATTGCCGCACTCGATCTGGGTGGCCTGACGGCCCGGGTGATCGACGTGGAGGCCTTCGCCATGGAAAACGCCTTTGGCATGGTGGCCGACCAGCTCTCGGTACCCCGTGACGCCCTGGTCGCTGTCGTGGACATCGGCGCGACCATGACGACCCTCGCGGTCCTGAAGAACCAGCGCACCATCTACTCGCGTGAACAGGTCTTCGGCGGCAAGCAGCTGACTGACGAGATCATGCGGCGTTATGGCCTCTCCTACGAGGAAGCCGGCCGGGCCAAGCGCAAGGGCGGCCTGCCGGAGTCCTACGAGATCGAGGCGCTGGAGCCGTTCAAGGAATCGCTCGTCCAGCAGGTCAGCCGTCTCCTGCAGTTCTTCTTCGCCGGCAGCGAGTACAGCCGCGTCGACCAGGTGGTACTGGCCGGTGGCTGCGCCTCCATCGAAGGCATCGGTGAACTGCTGGAACAGCAGCTGGGCATCCCTTGCATCGTGGCCAACCCGCTCGCACGCATGGCGCTTTCCAGCCGCGTGCAGGCGCAGACGCTCGCGCAGGACGCTCCCGCCTTGATGATCGCGGTAGGCCTGGCCATGAGGAGTTTCGACTGATGGCACGGATCAACCTGCTGCCGTGGCGTGCGGAGCGCCGCAAACAGCGCGAACGCGAGTTCTATATCCAGCTGGGTATGGCGTTCGCGGCCGCGCTGGTGGTGCTGATCGGCTGGAATCTCTGGATGACGGCCCGAATCGACAACCAGAATGACCGCAACAGTTATCTGACCAGCGAAATCGCCCAGCTGGACGTGCGGCTTGCCAAGATCAAGGACCTTGAAAAGGTTCGCGACGGCCTGCTGCAGCGCAAGCAGATCATTGAACAGCTTCAGGCCAACCGTTCGCAGATGGTCCATCTGTTCGACGAAATGGTGAAGACGATTCCGGGCAGCGCGCGCCTGACGGCCATGAAGCAGTCCGGTGATGCCCTGTCGCTTGATGGTGTGTCGCAGTCCAACACCAGCGTTGCCGACTACATGCGCAACGTCGAGACCAGTCCCTGGATGGGTCACGTCGATCTGCGCAAGACGGAAAACATGCACGATGCGTCGCGCATGCCGTATGTCTTCGGTCTGGATGTCCGCCTGCGCAAGCCGGCTGATTCCAGCGAGGCGACCGACACGCCCGCATCCGGAAATGCAGCTGTTGCACCGGCTGGCGCGTCAACCACGGCCACTGTTCCCACGGCGCTTTCCGGCCCCGTGGCTGACATGACCAAGGCGGCAGCAGCACCGACCGCCGTGACCGCGCCTGCCGGCGCAGCCCCGGCCGCCACATTGCCTGCGGCTACGCCCGTCAATGCACCGGCCGCGCCGCGTCCCACTCCTGCCACGACGGTCGGAGGCAAGCCATGAAGTTCCTGGATGATCTGCGCAATCTTGATCGGCACAACGTCGGCGCGTGGCCGAAGTCGGTCAAGGCCTTTTTCACCGGCTTGCTCTTCGTTGTCGTGATCGGCATCGGCTGGTATTTCGTCATCAGCAACCAGCAGGACGACCTCGCCCGCGTTGAAGGGCAGGAGGACGTGCTCAAGTCCGATTTCTCGCTCAAGCAGGCCAAGGCCGCCAATCTCGAAGCGCTTGAGCAGCAGCTGGCCGAAATGAAGGACATGCTGCGCACGCTCCTGCGTCAGTTGCCCAGCCGTACGGAAATGCCCGAACTGCTGGTCGACGTGTCGCAGACGGCGCTTGCGGCCGGCATCGAAGTGGAGCTGTTCCAGCCCGGCCCGGAAACGCCGAAAGACTTCTACGCTGAAAAGCCGATCACGCTGCGCATGGTGGGTACGTACCACCAGTTCGGCACGTTCATCAGTGGCGTGGCCTCGCTGCCGCGCGTGGTGATTCTCACGCTGCACGACGTGTCGTTGAGCCCGAAGATTACGAACGCCAAGGGTGGTGACCCTGTTCCGGGCGGCATGCTGATACTCCAGGGTACGGTCAAGACGTATCGCTATCTCGAAGACGATGAGGCTGCCGAAGCAGGCAAATCGGCAACGTCAGCCAAGGGGGGCAAGCCGTGATGAGCGTCAAGCATGCGGTGTTCCGTCCCTTGCTGCTGGTTGGCCTCAGCGCGCTTGCGCTGGCCGGCTGCACCCGCGGACAGTCGGACCTGCGCGACTGGGTCGCGCACGAAAAGAACAAGAAAGGCCAGCCCATCCCGCCGTTGCCGGTGATCCGTACGTTTGAAACCTTCGCTTACCAGGACCAGAACGAGCGTGACCCGTTCAGTCCGAGCTCGGCGGAAATGCAGACGTCCGGTTCCACCAACGGTCCCCGTCCGGACGAGAACCGTCCCAAGCAGCCGCTTGAGATGTTCTCGCTGGACAGCCTGAAAATGGTGGGCACGGTGGGTGCCGGCAGTTCAATGGAAGCGTTGGTCAAAGATCCGGGCGGGGTGATTCACCGCGTCCATCGCAACGAATACGTGGGCCAGAGCTATGGACGTATCACCACCGTCGCCGAGGATCGAATCGACCTCGTCGAACTGGTGCCCAACGGCACCGGCGGCTGGATGGAACGGCAGGCAAGCATTGCGGTCGGTGAAAAATGAACTCGGGGATGACGCACATGACCACCAATAAGAATCATCTGCCGGGTAGCGTGCGACGCGAACTGCGTCGCTGGATTCTCGGCCTGGCCCTCACCTGTTCGGCTGGCCTGTCCAGTGTGGCTGCGGCAGCGACCGCGCTGCAGAATGTGACTTACGACTCGCAGCCTGGCGGCCGCGTGGAGCTGAAGCTCACCTTCGGCGGCCCGGCACCGCAGCCCAGCGTCTTCACCACCAGCAACCCGCCGCGCATCGCCATTGATCTGGCCGACACGACCAACTCGTTCTCCACCCGTCACCTCGACGTGGGCAAGGGCGCGACGTCGGGCATTTCGGTGATTTCGGCGGGCGGCAAGACGCGCGTTGTGATCGAACTGTTCCGTGAGTCGGCCTACAAGACCCGCATTGATGGCAACAACCTGTATGTGACCGTCAACAACGGCCCGACCGGCGCCACCACAACGACGGCCGTGGTTTCCGATCCGACCAAGTCACTGCCCTCGGGCACGGGCGCGCCGATCTCCAACATCGACTTCCGTCGTGGTCCCAACGGCGAAGGCCGTGTGCTGGTCACGCTGGGCAGCACCGCAGCTTCCCCGGAAATGCATCGCGACGGCGATCATGTGATCGTGAGCCTCGGCGGTGCCAGTGTTCCGGCCAAGCTTGCACAGCGCCTGGACGTGCTTGATTTCGCCACGCCGGTCCAGTCCATCGACACCAAGGCGAATGGCCGTATGGACATCCGCACCAAGGGCGATGTCGATGTGTCGGCATACCAGAGCGGTGGCGATTACGTGGTGGAAGTTGCGCCGAAGAAGGTAGCTCCCGTTACTGGCAAGAATGCCAAGACACAGGAACAGACCTTCAGCGGCAGCCGCGTCACCTTCAACTTCCAGGACATTCCGGTTCGTTCGGCGCTGCAGCTGATTGCCGACATCTCCGGCCTGAACCTTGTGGCTTCCGACAGCGTGGGCGGCAGTGTCACCCTGCGCCTGGTCAATGTGCCCTGGGATCAGGCGCTGGACGTCGTGCTCCGTGCGAAGGGCCTGGACAAGCGCCGCAGTGGCAACGTCATCTGGATCGCGCCGCAGACCGAGCTGGCCAGCTACGAGCAGAGCCTTGCCGATGCCCGCGAGAAAGCCGAGAACTCGGCTGAACTCATCTCCGACTACATTCCCGTCAGCTACGGCAAGGCATCCGATATCGCCAAGCTGCTGACCCAGGGTGCGCTGCAGTCTGGCGGCGGTGGCGGTTCCTCGGGCACCGGTTCGCGTGGTTTCCTCTCGGCCCGCGGCAGCGTCTCGTTCGACGAGCGCACCAACACGCTGCTGGTCAATGACACGCCGGACAAGATCCGTGATCTGCGCGAACTCATCGGCACGCTGGATCGTCCGGTACAGCAGGTGCTGATCGAATCGCGCATTGTTGTGGCCACCGACAGCTTCACCCGTCAGCTGGGTGTGCGTTGGGGCGTCCAGGCAACCCAGACCAACTCCAGCGGCCAGATTATCGGCACGTCGCCGAACCTGAGCGGCGGTACGAACGGTACGGGTACGGCGGGACTGGTCACGGGGCTGCACAACAGCAACGTTGCCTACAATCAGGCCCTGAATCAGGCGGCGGCGGATCGTGCGGCAGCCATCGCGGCCGGTACGGCACCCTCCACGACCATCCCAGTCCCCGGTTCGGTCGAACTGCCCGGTGGCTACAACGTCAATCTGCCTGTTTCCAATCCGGCAGGCAGCATCGGCCTGGCCGTGCTGGGCGCCAACTATCTGGTCGATCTGGAGCTCTCCGCCGCGCAGTCCGAAGGTCGTGGCGAAGTGATCTCCAGCCCGCGCGTCATTACCGCCAACCAGCAGGAAGCGGTGATCAAGCAGGGTCAGCAGATCGGTTATGTGACCTACCAGGCCAGCTCCAGCGGCGGCGGTGCGCAGAACGCCACGGTCCAGTTCAAGGACGCCGTGCTCGAACTGCGCGTGACCCCGACGATCACGGCCGACAGCCGCGTGTATCTGAAGATCAACGTGAAGAAGGACGCGCTGGCAGCCATGGTCCCCGCGCCGGGTGGTGGCTCGGTACCGCAGATCGACACGCGTGAAATCAACACCTCGGTGCTCGTCGACAACGGTCAGACCGTGGTCCTCGGCGGTATCTACGAAATCACCAAGTCCAATGCCACCGACAAGGTGCCGGGTCTGGGTGATATCCCGGGTATCGGCGTCCTGTTCCGCCGTACGAACCGGACCAACAACAAGGCCGAACTGCTGATCTTCGTCACGCCGCGCATCCTCAGCGAAACGCTGCAGTAAGACCGGAGTTCCGCAGTCAGATGAAGGGCGACCCGCATGGGTCGCCCTTTTTTTTGTTTCGCCAGCAGGCGCCGCGCCCGGGTCGTGCCCCCTGCCGATCCCCGGGCTGCCATCCCCGCCGGATAAACTTCTGCGCTACCTTGTTGTCTTACCCTCGTTCCGCGAAGCCGAGATCCCCTATGTCCTCATCCGAAGTTGCCGCCACGCCCCTCCAGGACGCGTTTGTTCGCCTGCGTGACGAATTGGGGCGCAGCATCATCGGGCAGCCGCATCTGGTGGAGTGCCTGCTCATCGCGCTTCTGGCCGACGGTCATCTGCTGGTGGAAGGTGCGCCAGGCCTGGCCAAGACCACCGCCATCAAGGCGCTGGCCACGCGTATCGAGGCAGACTTCCACCGCGTCCAGTTCACTCCGGACCTGTTGCCTGCTGACCTGACCGGTACCGACATTTTTCGTCCGCAAACGGGCGCGTTCGAGTTCGAGCGGGGCCCGCTGTTTCACAACATCGTGCTGGCCGACGAGATCAATCGTGCGCCTGCCAAGGTGCAGTCCGCGTTGCTTGAGGCGATGGCCGAACGGCAGATCACCATCGGGCGCCGCACCTGGCCGTTGCCTGATCTGTTCATGGTCATGGCCACGCAGAACCCGATCGAACAGGAAGGTACGTTCGCTCTGCCTGAGGCGCAGCTCGATCGTTTCCTGATGCACGTGACCATCGGTTATCCGGATGCGGAAGCCGAGCTGGCCATTCTTCGCCTGGCCCGGCAGCAGGCTCGTGAAGCGATGCACCCGGTACCGCCGCCTGCGCATGTGTTGCGGCCGGAAGACGTGTTCGCGGCGCGCGATGCAGTGCTGTCTGTGCATGTGGCGCCCGCGCTTGAGGAATACATCACCCAGCTCGTGGTCGCGACGCGGCGTGCCGAACTCTACGGCCCCGAACTGAAGCGCTGGATCGCATGGGGCGCCAGTCCGCGTGCCAGTATCGCGCTGGATCGCTGCGCCCGTGCGCGCGCGTGGCTTGCCGGTCGTGAGTTTGCGCTGCCGGAAGACGTGCACGCCGTGGCCCACGAGGTGCTTCGTCATCGCGTGTTGCCAAGCTACGAAGCCGAAGCGGAGGGCGTGAAGATCGACACAGTGATCGACCGCCTGCTGGATCTCGTGCCGCTTCCGTGAACGCGGTCGTTTCCACGCCGGGCGACGGCGACGGCAAGGTCCGCGTCAATCTCGCCGAACTGATCGCGCTTCGCGCGCGGGTGGCGCGTGCGCCCACACCACCACGTCTTGCGCGCGCCGCTCGCAGTGGCCAGCAGCCCAGCCGGCTTCACGGTCGCGGCATGGACTATGCCGAGTCACGCATCTACCAGCCGGGCGATGATGTGCGCCGGATGGACTGGCGCCTTACGGCGCGCAGCGGAAGCCTGCATACCAAGCTGTTTCAGGAAGAACGCGAAGGCCGTCTGCTGGTTCTTCTGGACACGAATGCCGGCATGCGTTTCGGCACACGCGTCCGCTTCAAGTCAGTTCAGGCGGCGCGGGTTGCTGCGCTGGCGGCATGGTATGCCGTGCGCGGTGGAGACCGTGTCGGTGTGCTCTCCTTCGGCGCGCAACGGCATCTGTTGCGTCCGCAGGGTGGCGCACGCGGCGCGCTCGCTGCCCTGGGTGCCATCGCCGCGTGGGACGCGCTTCAGGACGACGCGGGGCTTGAATACCTTTCCGGTGCGCTACAGCGTGCGGGCCGGTTGATGCACGGTGCCAGTCGTGTGCTGCTCATCAGTGATGGCTTCAGTTGCGACGATCAGGCGCGCGGGCCGTTGCTGGATTTGCTGCGTCGCGCGGAGGTTGCCGTAGTCGCCGTCGCCGATCCTCTGGAACTGGCGGCGCCACCACCGGGCCGTTATCCCCTCGCGCACGAAGGTCGTCACTACGACGTGCTTCTGCACGCGGAACGGCAACGGAACGAATTTGCACAGGCGCTTGGCCGTGGTCATCGCGCTCTGGAAACCTTGGCGTCATCGCTGGGCATCGCGTCGCGCACGATCGACACCACGGCCGATCCGCTCGACGCGACGCTCGCGTTGCTTGGCGCGGCAGGGCGCAGGCGATGATGGCCCCGCCGAAAGATGGACCTGTGCTGCGCGACATTCACGTGCCCGACGTGAGCATGTGGTGGCCGCTTGCACCGGGCTGGTGGGGACTGATCGTCGTGGTGCTGGCTCTCATCACGTTCGTGGTGGTCGTGCTCGTACGCAGGCGCCGTCATCGCCGCTGGGTTCATGCCGCTCTGGCGGACCTGCGCGACGCGCAGCAGCGTCACGCCGCTGATGGCGATACATCTGCGTGGGTCGCAAAGGTGTCGCAGTTGCTGCGCCGGATTGCGCGACGCGCCCGTCCGGCATCGGTCAGTGAGCGGGGCGCGGCATGGCAGCGCACGTTGAGCGAGCTTGCACCGCGCATGGACGTTGGTCGCCTGGCAGGTCTGGATGAGGCTCTGTATGCACGTCAGGTTCGGGTGGACACCGACGCCATCGCGCGTGATGTGGAAACGTGGGCGGCGCAGGCGCTGAAGCATCCGGCACCGCGTCGCGCAGCCACCACGGAGGTGCCGCATGGTACTGCCTGAGTTTGCATGGCCGTGGATGTTCCTCGTGTTGCCGCTACCGTTTCTCGTGCGGCGATTCTGGCGTGCTGCTGCACCGTCGCAGGCATTGAATCTTCCGCACCCGGGCCTCGTGCTGGTACAGGCGGACAGGCCGCCTGCATCGCGTGGCATGGCGCTGCTGTACGCGCTGGCGTGGTGCTGCCTGGTGGTGGCGGCCGCACGTCCGCAAACCCTTGGGCCCCCTGAGCCGCAGGCGCGCAGCGGTCGCGCCACCATGCTGGCGGTTGATCTTTCCGGCAGCATGTCGCGTGAAGACATGCTGCTTGCAGGCCAGCTGGTGTCGCGCTTTGCTGCCGTCGAAGCCATTGCGGGCGACTTCATCAATCGTCGTGCTGGCGACGAAGTCGGTCTTATCCTGTTCGGTTCACAGGCTTACCTGGTCACGCCGCTCACCTACGATCTGGATGCCGTTCGCGCGCAGCTGGAAGGTTCCGTGGTGGGCTTGCCCGGCACGGAAACGGCCATCGGCGATGCGCTGGCGGTGGCAGTGAAGCGTCTGGCGGCGATGCCGGAACAGGCGCGTGTGGTCGTTCTGCTCACCGATGGCGTGAACAACGCGGGCTCCATTGCGCCACTGGAAGCCGCGAAGGCGGCGAAGGCGGCTGGTGTTCGCATCTACACCATCGGCATCGGTGCCACGCAATTGCGTGTGCCTGATTTCTTCGGCAGCCGCGTCGTCAATCCGTCGGCTGATCTGGATGTGGGCATGTTGACCGACATCGCCAATCAGACCGGTGGCCGTTTCTTCCGTGCCACCGACGCCAACGAGCTGGCTCAGGCCTATCGCGCCATTGACGCGCTGGAGCCCGTGCCGCAGTCCGGGCAGCCGTTGCGTCCTCGCTACGAGCTGTTCCGCTGGCCGCTGCTTGCCGGGCTCCTCATCATGGCGCTGGCTGCATTGCCGCGCATCGGCTGGCGGAGTGCGCGCGCATGAGCAGCTTCTTCACCGTTTTTCATTTCCTGCAACCGCACTGGCTTTGGTTGTTGCCGCTTGTGGTTGTCGTCACCTGGCTTACCGCACGGCGTTCGCCCGGCGAACGCGTGCTGGCGCGCCTGGCTGATCCGGCGCTGTTGCCTTATCTGCTGGATGGCACGCCGAGTCGTTCGCGTGCAGGGCCTGCGGCCGTCTTTGCCTCCGGTGTGCTGGTAACGCTGGCGCTCGCCGGGCCTTCGTGGGACCAGCAGTCACAGCCGCTGTTTACCGAACGGTCTGCACAGGTGGTGGCGCTGTCGATGTCCTCGCACATGCTGTCGCGTGACGTGGTACCTGACCGCCTGAGTCGCGCGAAGCTCAAGGTGCGCGATCTCTTCTCCGCGCATCACGATGGCATGAATGGCCTCATTGCCTATGCAGGAGAAGCATTCACCGTGGCTCCGCTGACCACGGATGCGCGCAGTGTGGATGACCTCCTGGAAGCGCTTTCGCCGGACACGATGCCGGTGGAAGGGGATGCACCGGGCAAGGCCATTGATCAGGCCGCCGATCTGATTCGTCATGCCGACGTGCCCGGTGGGTCCATCGTGCTGGTCACCGATCACGCGGATGCGGATGCCGTCGCAGCGGCCCGTCGTGCACGCGCGGCAGGTCGGCGTGTTTCCGTATTGGGCATCGGCACGCCGCAGGGCGCCCCCATCGCGACAGGCGATGGCGGCTTCGTCAAAGACGCTGGCGGCTCCATCATCATGGCGGGACGTGATGATGCTTCTCTCGCCGCGGTAGCGGCCGCAGGCGGCGGTCAATATGTCGCCATGTCGGTAGGGCACGACGACACGAACGCGCTGGCGGCTCTCGCCGATGCGCCCGATGACCGCGGCACGGAGATCAATGGCGCGAAGGCGGGCGAATGGCAGGATCGCGGCCCCTGGTTGCTACTTCCGCTGCTGCCTCTGTTCGCGCTGATCTTCCGTCGCGGATGGCTGTTGATCCTGGCACTGGCTGTCATGCCGCTGGCCCCCGAGCCTGCCCATGCCGGCGTGCTGGACGATCTGTTCCGCACGCGGGATCAGCAGGCGGCGCGTGCCCTGGCGAAGGGTGATGCAAAACAGGCGCAGGCGCTTGCAGACAACGACGCGCTGAAGGGCGCGGCGGCGTATCGCGCTGGTGACTATGCCGGCGCATCGTCGGCACTGTCTGCTCGCACTGATGCCACGTCGCAGTACAACCTTGGCAATGCCCTGGCAAAGCAGGGCAATTATCAGGAAGCACTCGCCGCTTACGGTCGCGCGATGAAAGCCGATCCGTCGATGGCCGATGCCAAGGCCAATCATCAGGCAGTGGAAGACTGGCTGAAGAAACAGAAAGACCAGCAGAAGCCTCAGGGCGACAAGGACAAGAAGGGCTCGAAAAAGCCGGACCAGCCGGGTCAGTCCGGCGAGCAGGGCGACAAGAGCGATTCGCAGAACGACCAGCAGGGCGGCCAGCCGCAAGACCCGAAGGAGGGTCAGAACGGTACGCCCGGTGACGACAAACAGGGCCAGTCCGGCAAAGACGGCAAGCAGGGCGATCAGAAATCCGACGGCAAGAGTGACGAAGGCAACGCCAGGCCTGCGGCTCCGCCCGAAGGCAATGCCCAGGCCAAGTCCGAAGCGCAGAAGGCCGAAGCGCAGCGTGCCCAGCAGGCGTTGAAGGAGCGGATGGACGCCGAGATGGCCAAAGGTGGCAAAGCCGACAAGCCTGCCAGCAACGACGTCCACGACCTCGGCGCCGATGCACCAGGCGATCCCACGAAAAACCTGCCACAGGACGTGCGCCAGGCATTGCAGCGCGTACCGGATGATCCGGGCGGGCTGCTGCGCAGGAAGTTCATGCTCGAATACCAGCGCCGTCACGGCGGCGTTCCGGAGGAATGATGTTGCACAGGACCGTTTTCTGGCTGGCGCTGCTGTGTGCGCCCCTGTCTGCCCTGGCGCAGGCGCCTTCATTGCGCGCCTCGCTGGATCGCACCGACATTGGCGCCAATGAAACGGTGACCCTCAACATCGAAGCCGACGCGTCCATTGATATCGACTCGCCGGATTTCTCGCCACTTGGTCGCGACTTCGTGGTTCTTGGTACGCAGGTCAGTCGTTCGCTCAGCATCGAGAACGGACAGCGTCGTGCGCGTGCCGTGCTCGGCATTGCACTGCGTCCACGTCACCCCGGGCATCTCGTCGTGCCCTCGCTGGATATCGGCGGCATCCGCACCGCGCCGCTGGATCTGCATGTAGCGGATGCGGCCAGCAGCACGACCACGCCGGACAACGCGCCCGTCGCGGTCGAAGTCAAAACGGACACCACGCACGCGTACGTGGGCCAGCAGATCGACTACACCGTACGGCTCTATTACAGCGTGCGTCTGGCCGAGGGTACGCTCAATGATCCTGTTGCCGACGGCGCGGACATTCGTCGCTCCAGCCCGGACGCCACGTTCCAGACGCAGCGGGGCGGCCGCACGTTCAATGTGATCGAGCGTCATTACGCAGTGTTCCCGCAGCGCGCGGGCACGCTCACCATTCAGCCGGCGTCCCTTCAGGGCACCGCAGTGGATGCGGAAGACCCCGGCGCGTTTTTTGGCACGGGCACGCCAGTCAGCGCCACCGGCCAGGTGCAGAAGATCGACGTGGTCGCACAACCGGCCGCCGCCGGGCAGGGCGCATGGCTGCCCGCGCGCGACGTCAGCCTGAAAGCCGGTGGATGGCCGGAGGACGGCAAGGGCCGCACCGGTCAGCCGATCACAGTGATTCTTCGCGTGCAGGCAACGGGCCTTCCGTTCGAGGTGCTGCCCGCGCTGTCCTTGCCGGCCATCGAAGGCGCGGACGTCTATCCGGACAAACCCAACACGGGAAGCTCGACCAGCGGGCCCTGGATCACGGGCTGGCGCGAGCAGAGTTTCGCCATCGTGCCCAACCGGCCCGGCAAGCTGCACATTCCCGAAACCACGCTGCGCTGGTGGAACGTGCAGACGGACAGCGCGGAGACGGCGACCATTCCGGCCCGGGACATCGAGGTCACGGGCGTGGCGACGGCCGCCACGGCACCGCCTGCGGCGGCTTCGTCATCAGCAGCGGTGGAAGCATCGGCAACGCCCGAAGCCCCCGCAGCTTCCGCTCCCTCGACGCCCTGGCGCGTTCTGTTCATGGCGGCGGCCGCGCTCTGGGTGCTCACGCTGGTTGCGGCGTACTTCCTCTGGCGGCGACGTGGCTCCTCTGCCACCGCACGCCGGTTTGCGAACCCCGCCCGTGATGGCGGCCGGAAAAAGGATGCCTTCATGGCCGCCGCGCAGCGCAATGACCTTGCGGCTACCGAGGCCGCCCTGCTTGGCTGGGCGCGCGTTTATCACCCGGCATTGCGAAATATCGGTGCGCTTCCGTCACTTCTTGGCGATGGCGCGCAGCGGGATGCAGTTGCTGCGCTGCAACGCGCACGCTTTGGTGGGGGGCAGGTGGACGGCGCTGCCCTGCGCGAGGCGTTCGCCCGGGGATTCATCTGGACGGCCGCATCCACGCAGGATTCTTCGGGACCGCTGCCGCCTCTGTACCCGCGTTGAGATCAGGCGCGCGCCTTGAGCGCGCGCCCGAAGGCCCGCGTCGCGTCCTCGCCAAACGTGCACAGGATCACCCGGGAAGGGCGCCACGGCGCATCCGTCAAGGTGTTCACGGCGATGTGTGCGGCCTCGTCCAGCGGATAGCCGAATACCCCGCAGCTGATGGCCGGAAACGCCATGGAGCTCACCCCATGCGTGAGGGCCAGCGCCAGGCTGTGCAGGTAGCAGTTGGCCAATAGCCCGGCTTCGCCGCGCGATCCGCCGTGCCACACCGGCCCGGTCGTATGAATGACGAACCGGGCAGGCAGGTCGAAACCTGGGGTGATGCGGGCTTCGCCGGTGGGGCAGCGGACGCCGGGGCGGATCTCCGGTAGTGCGCGGCAGGCCGCAAGAAGATGTGGCCCGGCGGCGCGATGGATGGCGCCGTCCACGCCTCCCCCGCCCAGAAGCGACTCATTCGCGGCATTCACAATCGCATCCACGTGCAGGAGGGTGATGTCGCGTTGCAACACTTCTATGCTCATCATTCACTCCGTGCTGTCGTGGCGCTCTCAATTGGCTACGATGGGGGTTGCCACGTCGCAGTTCTCACCGCCAGTATCGAAGGTTATGCCCGAGTCCCTTAAATCAGAAGACATGTCGTTCGGTTACCTCATCAACGACGTGACCCTCCTTTTCCGCAAACATTTCGACCGTCGCGCGGTGCGCTTCGGGCTGACCCGTGCCCAATGGCGCGCCCTGAAAGCATTGCATCGCCAGCCGGGGTTGCGACAGAACGAACTGGCCGAGCAGCTGGACATGGAGCCGATTGCGGTCGGCCGCGTCATTGATCGCCTGCAGGCGGCTGGATTTGTCGAGCGTCGCCCGGACCCGCGTGACCGTCGCGCCTGGCGTCTGCACGACACCGAGCAGGCGCGTGGTGTCATCGACGGCATGGACGAAATCGCTCGTGGCCTGCGGCTGGACGCCCATGCAGGCATATCGCACGCGGATCTGGTGCTGACGATGGACGTGCTCACCCGCATGAAGGACAACCTTCAGGCACTGGACAACCCGACCGACGAGCTTTGATTCTCGCCAGGTGCGCGCGTTCCCGCGTTCCGCCCGGATGCGTTCTTCTTCCCTATTCCCAAAGCGTGGGCAGGCACCGGATGAACTCCATCGGGTGTCGCCGGAGCAGACATGCAGCGTTCGTTACGGCAGAAACTACTGATCCTGGGGGCGTTGTTCGTGGTGGCCTCCCTCGTGCTCTACACATGGGGACATGTTGGCCATAAGGCGAAAGGCGCGGCAAAGGCCCCCGCAGACACCTCTGTCCCTGTCACGGTGGCCACCGCCAGCCAGGGCGACGTGGATCTGTCGCTGAAAGTGATTGGCCGTGCAGAAGCCTATTCGACGGTGAACATCCGTTCGCGCGTCAATGGCCAGTTGCAGACGCTGGCCTTCACGCCGGGAACTCTTGTACGCAAGGGTGCCGTGCTGGCGCAGGTCGATCCGCGTCCGCTCAAGGCAGCCCTGGAACAGGCCAGGGGCAATGTGGCCGGCGATGAGGCCCAGCTCGTCAAGGCACAGGCCGACCTGGCCCGCTATCAGAACATGTTGGCCAAAGGCTTCGTGTCCCGCGCCGATTACGATCTGTATCAGGCCAACCTCGGCGTGGCACGCGCTTCGCTGCAAAGCAATCGCGCTGCCGTGCAGGCCGCACAGGTGCAGCTGGACTTCGCCACCATCACGGCGCCGTTCGATGGCGTGACTGGCGCGCCGCTGGCATACCCGGGCGCGACGCTCACCGCCGACACCACAGACATCGTGGTGTTGAATGAAGTGGACCCGATCCGCGTGGCGTTCTCAGTCCCGGAAGACAGCCTTCCGGCCGTACGTGCGGCAGCAGCCCGCGGGCAGTTGCCGGTCAGTGCGCGCGTCACTGGCGACAAGGCTGGCCCTCTGTCCGGTGAGCTGGAATTCATCGACAACGCGGTGGACATCACCACCGGCACCATCGTATTGAAGGCCCGCTTCACCAACGCCGACCGCCGCCTGACCTCGGGCCAGTTCGTGGAAGTGACGCTGCCCACCACACGCATCGAGCAGGCCGTGAGTGTGCCGGTGGTCGCCTTGCAGAGTTCGACATCGGGCACGTTTGTCTTTGTGGTAAAGACGGGCGATGTGGTCGAGCAGCGCCCCGTGGTTACCGGTGCGACCAGCGGGGATCGCGTCGTCATCGACAAGGGACTGACCGCAGGCGAGCGCGTGGTGACGGAAGGCCAGATGCTGCTGGTCGACGGCGCCCGCGTGCGCGTCGCAAAAGGCTGATCGTCGGTGAACCTGCCCGAACTGTGCATCCGCCGTCCCGTGATGACTACGCTGCTGATGGCAGCGCTGGTCATATTCGGTATCGCCGCTTACCCGAAGCTGCCGGTCAACGAGCTTCCCAACGTCGATTTCCCGACGATCAACATCAGCGCGAACCTGCCGGGCGCATCGCCCGAGACCATGGCCTCGTCCGTGGCCACGCCACTGGAAGCGCAGCTTTCGACCATCGCTGGCATTGATTCGATGAGCTCGTCCAGTTCGCTTGGTTCGACGTCGATCACGGTGACTTTCACGCTCGACCGCAGTATCGACGCTGCTGCGCAGGATGTTCAGGCGGCCATTTCCGCCGCGCAGCGACAGTTGCCGCAGGACATGCCCACGCCGCCCACGTTCCGCAAGGTGAATCCGGCTGACGCGCCCATCCTGTTCCTGACCATGCAGTCCTCGACGTTGCCGCTGGCGACGGTCGATGACTATGCGGAAACCGAGCTTGCGCAGCGTCTGTCGATGGTGGACGGCGTGGCGCAGGTCAACGTCTACGGTTCGCAGAAGTACGCCGTACGCATCAACGTGGATCCTGACCGTCTTGCGGCCAACGGCATTGGTGTCGATCAGGTGACCTCGGCAGTCGCCGCGGCCAACGTCAACAAGGCCACCGGTTCGCTCAACGGAAGCCGCCAGTTGCTGTCCATCCGTTCGGATGGCCAGCTGATGCGCGCCGCCGACTACGGGCAGATCGTGGTCGCCTATCGCAACGGTGCACCTGTGCGGCTGGGTGACATCGCTTCACCGCGCGACAGCGTGCAGGACGACCAGAAAGCCAGCTGGTACAACGGCGTACGCGCGATCACGCTGGCCATCCAGCGTCAGCCGGGCGCCAACACGGTGCAGACGGTGGACAACATCCTCACCCTGTTGCCCGCGTTCACCGAATCACTGCCGCCGTCGGTCAAGCTGGACGTGATGTACGACCGCTCACAGTCCATCCGTGAATCGGTGCACGACGTGCAGTTCACTCTTGTGCTGGCCGGCGTGCTGGTCGTGCTGGTGATCTTCCTGTTTCTTGGCAATCTTTCCGCCACGCTGATCCCGGCCATCGCGCTGCCGATTTCCGTGTTGGGCACGTTCGGCGCGATGTTCGCGCTGGGCTACAGCCTGGACAACCTCTCGCTGCTGGCGCTGACCCTGGCCGTGGGCTTCGTGGTCGATGACGCCATCGTGATGCTGGAAAACATCATGCGGCACATCGAGGCGGGCGAGAAACCGTACGAAGCCGCCGTGAAGGGTTCAACGGAAATCGGCTTCACCATCTTCTCCATGACCTTGTCCCTGGTCGCCGTATTCATCCCGGTGATGTTCATGGGCGGCATCGTCGGCCGCTTGTTCCACGAGTTTGCCGTCGTCATCAGTGTGTCGATCCTGATCTCCGGCTTCGTGTCCATCACGCTCACCCCGATGCTGTGCAGCCGCTTCGTCAAGGCGCATGCGCATGACAAGCGCAGCCGCGTCGTCGTGTGGTTCGATCGCGGTTTCATGGCCGTGCAGAACGGCTACACGCGGTCGCTTGGCTGGTGCATGGGCCATCCGCGCTCGGTCGTGATGGTGTTTGTGTTGAGCCTCGTGGCGACAGGACTGCTGTTCTTCATCGTGCCCAAGGATTTCATTCCAGCCGGTGACAGCGGTCAGCTTCGCGTCACCACGGAAGGACCGACCGACATTTCCTATGCCGCCATGGCAGCGCGTCAGCAGGCGCTGGCCACCATCGCGCAGGACGATCCGAACATCGCGGGCACGATGTCCAGCGTGGGTGCGGGTGGCGCGCGTTCGACCGTGAACTCCGGTTCCCTTCTGCTTCGCCTCAAGCCTGCAAGCGAGCGCGACCTCACGCCTGACGAGATCATCCAGCAGCTGCGTCGCAAGTTCGCGACGGTGCCAGGCATCCGCACGTATATCCAGAATCCGCCGGCGATCCAGGTGGGCGGGCGCCAGTCCAAGGCGCAGTACCAGTACACCGTGCAGTCCACCGATCTCAAGGCGCTATATGACTGGTCGGGCAAGCTGATCACTGCGTTCCAGCAGCTTCCCGGTTTTCAGGATGTCACCAGCGATCTGGACCTCAACAGCCCGTCGCTTGTGGTGAACGTCAATCGCGAGAAGCTCGCGCCGCTGGGCCTGACGATGGATCAGGTGCAGACAGCTCTGGGTACGGCGTTCGGACAGGGCCAGATTTCGACCATCTACGGTGCGGCCACGCAGTACTGGGTGATCCTGCAGGTTGAGCGAAAAATGCAGGACGATCCGGATGTGCTGTCGAAACTGTATGTGACGTCCGACTCCGGCAAGCTCATTCCGCTGAGCACCGTGGCGCGCTTCGAGCGCAAGCCACAGGTGCTCACCGTGAACCACCAAGGCCAGCTGCCTGCCGTCACCGTGTCGTTCAATCTTGCTCCGGGCGTGTCACTCAGCACGGCGGTGGAAGAGATCACGGGTGCCACCACGAAGCTCGGTTTACCGGCCACGCTGAGTGGCAGCGTGCAGGGTACGGCGCAGGCTTTCCAGGATTCGGTGAAGGGCATGGGCATGCTGTTGCTGCTTGCCGTGTTCGTGATCTATCTCGTGCTGGGCATTCTGTACGAGAGCTTCATCCATCCGTTGACCATTCTTTCCGGCCTGCCCGCAGCGGCGGTGGGCGCACTGCTGACGCTGGTGCTGTTCAACGCTTCGCTGGATCTGTTCGCCTTCGTGGGCATCGTGATGCTGGTGGGCATCGTGAAGAAGAACGCGATCATGATGATCGACTTCGCGCTGGAGCGTCAGCGTGAGGAAGGCATGGAGGCGGCCAAGGCAATTTACGAAGCCTGCCGCGTGCGATTCCGCCCGATCATGATGACGACCATGGCGGCATTCGCCGGCACGTTGCCGATTGCGCTGGGCATTGGTGCGGGCGCGGAAACGCGTCGTCCGCTGGGTCTTGCGGTAGTGGGTGGCTTGGTCGTGTCGCAGATTCTGACGCTGTACCTCACGCCGGTGATCTACCTGTACATGAACCGCTTGCAGGATCGGCTGGGCAAGCCGCGCGAACTGGCTACCGCCTGATACCACGGGCACAAAAAAAGGAACCTGCCTCCCGACAGGTTCCTTTCCACTCCGGCGTTTAGTCGTGCGCGCCGTCGTTCGAGAAGGCGCCGGGTGCCGAGCCGAAGTCGCCGTTGGCCATGGCAGCCATGTACGAGAACACCGCATACACGGCAACGTTCTGTGCAAGATCGCCGCGGTTGATCTTGTCCAGCGTGTCGTTGGCGTTGTGGTGGTAGTCGAAATAATCGGTGCCGTCCTGGGTGAGCGACAGCGCCGCCATGCCCTTGCCGTGCATCTGCGACAGATCCGAACCACCGCCGCCGGGCTTCGTGGCGTCGTATGCCACGCCCAGCGGTGCGATGACCTTCGCGATCTGGTCGATGGCGCCACGTGCCTCGGGCTTCACGCTGGCCGTCATGCGCCAGATCTTGCCTGCGCCGAAATCCGATTCCGTGCCCAGCTGATGCTTGCCGACGTCTTTCGCATGCTGCTCTGCGTACGCGCGGCCGCCCCACAGGCCCATCTCTTCATTGGCGAAGGCGATGACGCGGATGGTGCGGTCAGGACGCTGTGGCATGTCCTTGATGAGCTTGGCAGCGCCCATGGCGATGGCCACGCCTGCACCGTCATCAATGGCGCCGGTGCCAAGATCCCACGAATCCAGGTGTCCGCCGATGGCGACGACCTGTTCCGGATGCTTTGCGCCGGTGATTTCGCCGATGACATTGGCGCCGGTATAGGTGCCATTGAAGCCGACATCCAGATCAAGTTTCAGCGTGACCGGCTTGCCCATGGCGACGATGCGCTCAAGCTGGTCGGCGTCGGGAAGCGACAATGCCGCTGCCGGGATGGCCTGCTTCGCATCGCGGAAGCCGGTCACGCCCGTGTGCGGCGTGCGGCTGTGCGCATCGGTGCCAGCGGAGCGGAGCAAAAAGGCGGCCGCACCCTTTTCCGCGGCAATCACCGGGCCGCGCGTACGCGTTGCCGAGCCCATGCCGTAGTCGTGGCCGTCTTTCTGCTGCGTCATGTGCGTGCTGACGTAGACGATCTTTCCCTTGATAGTGGAAGGATCGGCGTTCTTCAAACCGTCCAGATCGTTGAAGGCAACCACCTCGGCGGTGAGGCCGCCGGAGGGCGTGCCTGCGGAGTAGCCCAGCGCCGTGACAGCCAGCGGCTGCGGGAACGGAGCCACGATGGCGCCATGCTCGCTGCGACGCTCCCAGAGGGGATAGGTGACGGTTTCGGTGTAGACCTTGTCGAAGCCCAGCGACTTGAACTTGGCCACGGCCCAGTCACGTGCACGCTGATCGTTGGCGCTGCCGGCCACTCGCGGACCCACTTCCGTCGTCAGCGATTCGACAACCTCATAGGCGGTCTGGTCATTCACAGCGCGGTCGCGCAACTGCTCGGCAGCCGTCACCGCTTTGGCAGGAATGGTGGTGGCCTTGTCGGCAGCGTGTGCCGAGAGAGCCAGCGACAGGCCAAGGGCCAGGGCGTTGAAGCGAGCGAGACGATGCATGGGAGCCCCCCGGTGGGAAAGCCCCGATTATGTGGCCATTGCACACATGGGCCCGTAGGCCGAAGGTCACGGGTGAGCGTTTATTGTGGGAGCGCGCCAGCTCGCGAGCGAATACTTGCGACGTGCATCATCGCGAGCCAGCCCGCTCCCCCAAAGGCTGCTTTCACAAACCGCGTTACTTTGCCTGATCGGCTTTCAGCAGGTCGCGGATTTCCTGCAACAGCACCACGTCCGGCGGCGTGACCGGAGCGGCTTCTTCGCGGCGGGTCATCCGGTTGATGGCTTTGACCACCAGGAAGATGGCGAAGGCGATGATGACGAACTGGATCAGCACGTTGATGAATACGCCGTACTGGATGGCCACTTCGGCCGTTTTCGTTGTGGGGTCACCGGGTTTCAACACCCACTTCCAGTCCGAGAAATCTATGCCGCCGATCAGCCAGCCGATGGGCGGCATGATGATGTTGTCCACCAGCGACGTGACGATTTTGCCGAACGCAGCACCAATCACGACACCGACCGCCAGATCGACGACATTGCCGCGCAGCGCGAATTTTTTGAATTCCGCGATAAAACTCATCGTTGGGTTCTCCTCGTGTGCGTGGGGCGAAAAAGTAGCGATTCGGATGTGGGCGTAACGCGAAGCGTCAAACTACCTTACCGGAAAGCGTCGCAAAACCCACCAGCTCGGCCTCGTAGTGATCGCCACGGTGCAACGCTGACACACCGGCCGGCGTGCCGGTATAGATGAGGTCACCGGCTTTCAGCTCGAACAGCGTGGACAGCGCGGCGATGATGTGCGGCACGTCCAGCAGCATGTCGCCAAGCGTCGCCTTCTGGCGAACCTCGCCATTGATCTTCAGCGTCAGCACGGTATCGGCAGACGGCTGGCCGTCCGCCGCGCTACGCAGCGCGGAACAGGGCGCGGAATGATCGAATGCCTTGGCCACATCCCACGGCGCGCCCTTGGCCTTGGCCTGCGCCTGGAGATCGCGGCGGGTGAGGTCCAGGCCCACGCCGTAGCCCCAGATCAGCGCATTGGCATCGTCGACGGCGATATCCGAACCGCCTGCCTTCAACGCCACCACCATCTCCACTTCGTGGTGCAGATCCTGGGTGGCCGAGGGGTAGGGAAGGTCGGCACCGTCTGCCACCACCGCGTCGGCGGGCTTGCAGAAGAACATCGGGTTGGCGGTATCTACCGTGGCGCCCATCTCTTTGGCGTGATCGGCGTAGTTGCGGCCGATGCAGAAGATGCGGCGAACGGGAAAACGAAGGTCGCTGCCCTGGACGGGAAGCGTCGGAACGGCGGGGCTGGGGATGATCGTAGTCATGGGGGAAGGGTAGCGGGCCAGCGCGGCAGCGGGAAGCGCGCTGGCCGTCATGCCTGACATCTGTCATTCGCATGGGCTGATGCCTCGCAATATGTCACGGCAGACCGGCGGCGCATGCTTTCTCCGGGCGACAGGTGTCGCAAGGGGCGGGAAAGCACATGAGCAGCAATGCAGAACTCCTGAAACAGCTCAGGATCGAGAAGTCCCACCGGGAAGCCCCGGCCCGCAAGGCGGGCGGCGGCAAGGTGCTCGCCATCAGCGCCATCGCCGTGCTCGCCGTTGCCGTACTGGGTGCGGGCGGCTGGTACGTGCTGAGCCACCGGCCGATTCCGGTGCATACGGCCACCGCCGTGGCAGCGGCCACCCAGCCTGATGCGGGCGCGGTGCTGCAAGCCACCGGCTACGTGACAGCGCGTCGTCAGGCGACGGTGTCGGCCCAGATCACCGGCACGCTGACCGAGGTGCTGATCGAAGAGGGCGACCATGTGCGCAAGGGCCAGATTCTGGCCCGGCTGGAAGACAACGCCACGCGGGCCAGCCTGGCGGCTTACCGCGCCAGTGCAGCGGCTGGCCACGCGCAGGTGGCGCAGATGCAGGCGCAACTGGACCAGGCCTCCCGTGACGCGGATCGACAGGACGCGCTGGCCCGTCGTGGCCTCGTATCGGCGCAGTCTGCCGAGCAGGCGCGCACTCAGGTCACCACGATGCGCGCGCAGCTCACCACGGCGCGGCGCCAGGCGGAATCCAGCGACGCACAGGTCAGCGTGGCCGACGTCAATCTCGACTACACCGTGGTCCGCGCGCCCTTCGATGGCGTGATTACGGACAAGGCGGCGCAGGTGGGCGAGATCGTCTCGCCGCTGTCGGCTGGCGGCGGATTCACGCGAACCGGCGTGGGCACCATCGTGGACATGGATTCGCTGGAAGTGGATGTGGACGTCAACGAGGCCTACATCGGCCGCGTGAAGCCGGGCATGTCTGCCGAAACCGTGCTTGATGCCTATCCGGACTGGAACATTCCCGCGCACGTGATCGCTATCGTGCCTGCCGCTGATCGTGGCAAGGCCACCGTGAAAGTGCGTGTGGCGCTGGAGAACAAGGATGGCCGCATCGTGCCCGACATGGGCGCTCGTGTGTCGTTCCTGGAACACCGCACCGAACAGACGTCCATACCGCGAGGCGTCCTCATTCCTGCATCAGCCGTCATCTCTCACGACGGTCACGACAGCGTGTTCGTGATGGCCGATGGTCACGCAAGGCGCCGTGACGTGCGTCCTGCAAAGCAGGCCTATGGTGATCTGCGGTTGATTCCCGATGGCATCAGCACCGGCGACATCGTCGTGCTGTCGCCCCCTGCCAATCTCGACGACGGCTCGTCCGTCAGCATCCAGACCGCGCCCTGAAGCGCCGCCTTCCCAAGGAGTTCATGCGTCATGACCACGTTGATCGACATTGAAGATGTTTCCCGTGTGTACACGCGCGGCAAGCAGAGTGTGGAGGTGTTGCACGGCGTGAATCTGAAAATTGCCGAAGGTGATTTTCTCGCGCTGATGGGACCGTCCGGCTCGGGCAAGACCACGCTGCTGAACCTGATCGGCGGGCTGGACACGCCGACCGGTGGCAGCATCACCATTGCGGGCGAGCGTATCGACACGCTGGGCGGCGGTGCGCTGGCGCGTTGGCGCGCAGCGCACGTCGGCTTCGTGTTTCAGTTCTACAACCTGATGCCCATGCTGAGCGCGCAGCGAAACGTGGAGCTTCCGTTGTTGCTGACGAAGCTGTCGGCGGCACAGCGGCGGCAGAACGCATCCATCGCGCTTCAGCTGGTGGGCCTCCATGACCGCGCGTCGCATAAGCCCAGCGAGCTGTCTGGTGGCCAGCAGCAGCGTGTGGCGATTGCACGCGCCATCGTGTCCGATCCCACGCTGCTGGTATGCGATGAGCCAACCGGTGATCTGGACCGCCAGTCTGCACAGGACGTGCTCGGCCTGCTTCGCGAACTCAACCGCGAACACGGCAAGACCATCGTGATGGTGACGCACGATCCGAAGGCGGCCGAATATGCCGACCACACGCTGCATCTGGACAAGGGTTCCCTTGTCGAGCAAGTGCCGGCCTGAAGGAGCCACTTCCGATGAAATATCTTCATCTCATATGGGCGGCGCTGTTCCGGCGCAAATCACGCACCTTCCTGACCCTGGTGTCGATTCTTGCCGCGTTCCTGCTGTTCGGCATGCTGGATGCGGTGCGCACGGCGTTCACCTCCGGTGGTGACAGCGTCATGGGCGTGAACCGGCTGGTCGTGAGTTCGCGCTATTCCATCATCCAGTCGCTTCCGGCAAGCCTGGAAAACCGCATCCGTTCGATCCCCGGCGTGGAGTCGGTGGCGCGCACCAACTGGTTCGGCGGTATCTATCAGGACCCGAAGAACTTCGTTCTGAGTTTTGCGGTGAGTGACGATTACCTGGACATATACAAGGAAATCGAGCTTCCTGCCGACCAGCGCAAGGCATACGACAACACCCGCACAGGCGCCATCGTGGGAGCCGCACTGGCCAAGCGCTACGGCTGGAAGGTGGGCGACAAGATTCCGTTGCAGTCCACCATCTTTCCGCGCAAGAACGGTGACAAGACCTGGCCGTTCGACATCGTTGGCATCTACACGCCCGCGAAGGGCGCCGCCAACGGTACGGATCAGAGCTTCATTTTTCACTGGACGTATTTCGACGAAGCCAACGCATTCACCAAAGGAACCGTTGGCTGGTACATCGTCAAGCTGACCAATGCGAAGGATTCGGATCGGGTGGCATCCGCGATTGATGCACTGTCGGCCAATTCGGATCACGAGACCAAGAGTCAGAGCGAGCAGCAGTTCAATGCATCGTTTGCCAAGCAGCTGGGCAACATCGGCCTGATTGTCGGCGCCATCATGGGCGCGGTGTTTTTCACGCTGATCCTGCTGACGGCCAACACGATGGCACAGGCGGTGCGCGAACGGACAAGCGAGCTGGCTGTACTTAAGACCATCGGATTCTCCAGCACGAGCGTGCTGACGATGGTGCTGGCCGAGGCGATTTTCCTGCTGCTTCTCGGCGGCATGCTCGGCCTTGCCCTGGCTACCGTACTCGTGCCCATCGTCTCGCACGGAAGCGGGGGCATGTTGCAGCTTCCTCCCATTGGTCCCGGTACCTGGGCCTATGGCATCGGCCTCATGGTCCTCATTGGTGCGCTGGTCGGTGCGCTGCCCGCCGTGCGCGCCATGCGCCTGAACATCATCGACGCGCTTGCCGGTCGCTAAGGAAACCCTCCCATGAAAACGTTCCGGAAGTTTCTGTTTGGCCTCGGCATGCTGGCCGTCGTCGCGTTGTTTCTTGTGGTGTGGATTGCGTTGCCGTGGCAGGGCGTCGCCGGTCTGGTGGTTGTCGTTGCCCTCTGGATGCTGCTGACCCGCCGCGGACGGCAGACCGCTTCGGTCACGCGCGTTGGCTTGAGCACGCTGCGTGACCGTATCGGTTCGTCATCCGTGGTGGTGATCGGTATTGCAGGTGTGGTTGGTGTGCTGGTCGCCATGCTGGCGATGAGCGAGGGCTTCAGTGCCACGCTGCAATCGGCGGGCAATGATCGCAGCGCGATCGTGCTGCGCGGTGGCTCGCAGGCGGAGCTCAACTCCGTCATGGATCGCGACAGCGCCAACGTGGTGATGGAAGCCCCCGGTGTACGCAAGGACGCGCAGGGCAAGCCGCTGGCATCGGCAGAACTGGTAGTTGTCGCCAACCTGCCGCGCAAGGGCGAGCCGGGCAGTGACGCCAATGTGCCCATCCGTGGGGTAAGTACGGCGGTGTGGGGTCTGCGCGATCAGGTGCAGATCGTGGAAGGCCGCAAGTTCACGCCAGGCATGCATGAGCTGATTGTGGGCACAGGTGCACGTCATCAGTTTGAAGGGCTGGACGTGGGCAAGGAGATCCGTCTTGCCGGTCAGCGCTGGACCGTCGTTGGCGTGTTCCGCTCAGGAGACGTGCTGGAGTCGGAACTGTGGGGTGACACGCAGACCGTGGCATCGGCCTATCGGCGTGGCAGCAGCGTGCAGTCGGTGACGGTGATGCTGGATTCACCCGCTGCGTTCGACGCCTTCAAGGCCGCACTGGTCGGTGATCCGCGCATCAAGGTGGACGTCAGTACCACGAAGGAATACTTCAGCAAGCAGTCTGAAGGCCTGACCAAGGTGCTGCGCATCGTGGGCCTGGTGGTCGGCACCATCATGGCGATTGGTGCGGTGTTCGGTGCGTTGAACACGATGTTTTCCGCCATCGCGGCGCGGGGCCGTGAAATCGCGACGCTGCGCGCCATCGGCTTTCGCGGTACACCCGTGGTGATGTCGGTGATGCTCGAAACCATGTTGCTGGCGTTGCTGGGTGGCCTGGTGGGGGCGGGTGTCGTCTGGTTCGCCTTCAACGGCTACACCGCATCCACCCTGGGCGCCAACTTCAGCCAGGTGGTCTTTCAGTTCCGCGTGTCGCCCGAGCTTCTGTGGATGGGCGTGAAGTGGGCGCTGGCCATCGGCTTCATCGGCGGACTGTTTCCCGCCGTGCGCGCGGCACGCCTGCCGGTGACCACGGCATTGCGGGAACTGTGAGGAAAGCGGCTGCGGTGCGACTCAACGCACCGCAGCGCGCTGGCGCATCAGCGTGATGATGCCCACGCCCACCAGGATGATGGCCATGCCGGCGATATCGAACGGGCCCACATGCTCACCCGCAAAGGCCACACCGAACAGCACGGCGACGGGCGGATTCACATAGGCGTAGCTGGTGGCCACTGCCGGCCGCACCGTCTTGAGCACATACAGGTACGCGCTGAACGCGATCATCGAGCCGAATACCACCAGATAGGCGAGGGCGAGGGTGGCGCTCGTTTCAGGATGGGCAGGCAGCCGTTCGCCGCGCAGCAGCGCCACGATGACCAGCGCCACGCTGGCGCAAAGCATCTGCGCGGCCACGTTCATCGGGCCTTTGGGCATGTCCTGCCGCTTGCTCCACACCGAACCGAACGCCCATGCCGACGCGGCGCAGATGAGTGCGATGGCACCCAGTCGCGAACTGGAAAGGCCCGCACCCATGTTCAGCACGATGACGCCCACGAAGCCGAGCAGCAGGCCGATGGTCTCCTTGCGATGCGGCCACTCGCCGTACATGCCCGCAAACAGCGCGGCAAACAGCGGCATGCTGGCAACAGCAACCGCAGCGATGCCCGAGCTCACCGATTCTTCGGCAAAGCACACCAGTCCGTTTCCGCAAGCCAGCAGCAGAACGCCGGAGATCGCGGCGTTACGCCACTGCAACGCGGTAGGCAGGGTGGCGCCGCGCAGGCGCAGGAACCCGAACAGCAGCACGCCCGCAATCGCAAAGCGCATGCCGGCCAGAAGAAACGGCGGATAGCTGACCAGTGCGTAGCGAATCGCCAGATATGTCGAACCCCAGATGATGTACAGGGCGAACAGCGCAAGCGGCACCATCCAGCGCGGATCGGCCAGGGCAGTAACAGGAGTTGGAGCGGTCGTACAAGAGGCGCTGTCGTTCATGGAAGTCGTCCGTGGGCACCGCGTGGGGAGCGCGAACGTGAACGATATCGCTGTCACGCCGGCTGCGGTAGCGAAACCTTTCCGGGTCAGCCTTGAGCCTCGCTCATGGCGCGCTCGGCGGCCAGCAGGCGGTCTTTGCGACTGACGCCCCAGCGCCACCCGCCCAGCGTGCCGTCCTCGCGCACAATGCGATGGCACGGGACGATCAGGGCCAGCTTGTTGCTGCCACAGGCCCGGCCCACCGCGCGCGCGGCACGTGGCATGCCCAGTTCGGCGGCCAGTTGGCCGTAGCTCCATGTCTCGCCGCTGGGAATGCGGGTGAGGGCATCCCATACGCGCCATTGAAAGGCAGTAAAGGCGACGTCCAGCGGAGGAAGGGCGGGAGCCTGGCGGTCGCTCCAGCCGAGCTCGCAGGCCACGCGCGCAATAACGGCATCCAGCCATTCCTCGCGCCCCGCGTCCACGCGCTCCAGCGACGCCAGAGGAAATTCATCGCGCAGCCGTTGTTTCAGCGACGCATCGTCATCACCCAGGGTCACCGAGCAGATGCCGCGTTCCGTCGTTGCCACCAGCAGCGTTCCCAGCGGCGTGTCGGTGGTGGTGAAACGGATGCTGGCGCCCGCTCCGCCAGCGCGATAGCTGGCGGGCGTCATGCCCAGAAGGCGGTCGCTGTGTTCGTACACGCGGCTACCTGATCCGAAGCCTGCTTCGTACACGGCATCGGTCACGGCGCTGCCGTCGCGCAGCGCGGAGCGCAACTGGCCGAAGCGGCGGGCGCGTGCGTATTCCGCCGGGCTCACGCCGTAGCGACGACGGAACGCGCGCTGCAAGTGCGACGGGCTGAGTTCGGCAATGCGGGCCAGTTCGGTCAGGTTGGGCGCACGCTCTGAGGTATCCAGTGCGATGCGTACCTGTTCCAGCGGGTCACGGAGCGACCTGGCGGCCGATGATGTAGTCATGCGGGGTCTCCTTCGATGAAGACCAGACTAGGCGGCGGGCAATCCCTGCGCCATCCGCATCTTGTGCTCAGTGGTGGACCGGTCGGCCCTGCTGCTGGATGACCACGAACTCACCTTCCAGCACGTTGGAATCGTGCGGAGCAGCGGTGGTGTTGGCCCGTGCCGGCGGAATGACGCCAGCGGCACGCAGGCGGGCCAGCTTCCACTGCCGCCAGATCAGGAATGCAGCACCACCCACGGCGAGCACACCCAGCACCACGACGCCGAACACCAGCAGAACGCCGAGCACAGCCAGGCCGGCCAGCAGCGAGAGCACGCGAACCAGCGGGTTACGGGAGCGGCGGGGAGAGGGGAATGTGAAGCGCATTGGTTAAAAATCCGTATGGCACAATGACATGCATGCAGGCCTCTAACCTTGGGGCCAATTCCTTCAGGAGACAAGTGCCCATGGACATTTCATCCACGGCTGCCGTGCTTTGCCAATTGGACGACATTCCCGACGGCGGAGCCATCGAAGTTCAGGCCGTGGTCAATGGCGAGGACGAATCGCTGGTGGTCTGGCGTCGTGACGGCCAGGCCCGCGCGTACCTCAATATTTGCCCGCACGCCGGGCGCCGCCTGGACTGGGCGCCGGGCAAGTTTCTGGTGAAAAACGATGTGCTGGTCTGCGCCGCCCATGGCGCCAGCTTCGCCGCCGCAACGGGGGAATGCACCGCCGGGCCGTGCCGTGGCGACCGGCTGCGTGCCGTGCCGGTAGATGTGAGCGAGGGCCGCGTGGTACTCAGCGGTACATGAGATTGATGGTGACCAGGGTCAGCGCCAGCACCAGGATGGTGAGCGGAATGCCTACCCGCAGGAAGTCCTTGCCGCGATAGCCGCCGGGACCCGCCACCATCATCAGCGCCGGGTGGCCCGACGACAGCAGGAATGTGTTCGACGACGATACGGCCACAATCAGCGCGTAGGCCGACGGATTGCCACCCGTGCTCACCGCCACGCTGATGGCGATGGGCACCATCATGACGGTGGCGCCCACATTGGACATGACCTGCGAGAACATCAGCGTGAGCACCGCGATGGACAGTTGCAACGTCCACTGCGGCGCACCGCCCAGCACGTTCAGCACTTCCTGCGCGATCCACGAGGCGGTGCCCGTGGAATCCATCGACCAGCCCAGCGGAATGAGGCAGGCGGTAACGAAGATGGTTTTCCAGTTGATGGCCTTGTAGGCCTCGTCCATGTTCAGCACGCCGGTCAGCAGCATGCCCACGGCGCCGGTCATCATCGCGACCGACAGGTCCAAGTGGGTGAACAGCGCCAGGCACTTGGCCAGCACGAAGAAGCCCACGGCCTGCCAGATCTTGCCGGGGCGGGCTTCCTCTTTCGGAACGTCGGTCACGACCACGAAGTCGCGGTCTTCCTGGGCCTGCATCAGGTCGCGCCACTTGCTGTGCAGCACCAGCGTGTCACCCGCGCGCAGGGTGACCGCGCGGACGTCCTCGCGGAACACCTCGTCGCCTCGATTGACCGCCAGCACGGAAATGCCGAAACGCTTGCGCAGGCGAAGCTCGCCGACCGTCTGCTTGATGAAGCGCGAACTGGGCGGCACCACGGCTTCTGAAATACCCGCCTGAGTGGTATTGAACTGCTCGCCCAGCTGGCGCATGCGCGTGGAAACGCGGCAGAGCTGGTTGTTGGCGAAGGTGTTGATGGCGTCTTTGGGCGCCAGCACGCCGAGCACCGTGCCCACCCAGATCATCTGATCCGAAGGGGGCGCCACGCGGGATTCGTTGCCGTTCTTGATGGCCAGGATCAGCGGCGCGCCGTGAAGCTGCTCCACTTCGCCGATGCTCATGCCGACCAGCGGACTTTCCGCCGTGACCGTGAGTTCGGCCGTTTCACCGACGATGCCGTAGGTATCGGCGAAGTAGCTTTCCGTTCGGCCGGGTGTGACCTTGAGGCGGTCGTCCTCGCGCTCAGGCAGCAGCTTGCGGGTGAACAGGTAGAAGAAAAGCACGCCGGCTGCCGCGAGCACGAGACCGACCGGCGTGACGCTGAACAAGCCGAACTTCGGGATGGTGTGCGCGCCGGGAGGCAGGTTGCTGTTGGCGCTGGCGATCAGGTCGTTGAGGACGATCAGCGGCGAGTTGGCGATCAGCGTGGTGTTGGTTGCCGTGAGAATGCAGAACGCCATCGGCAGCAGCAGCCGTGACAGCGGCACGCCCGTTCGGGCGGACAGTCGGCTGGTCACCGGAATCATCAGGGCCGCCAGCGCCTGGCTGGGAATGACAGCGCTGAACAGGCTGGTGACGCTGTTGACCACCACGCCAAGGCGCGACTCGACACCCCGCGCCATGCGCATCACGAAAGCAGCGGTGAGGTTGAGGACACCCGCACGGTCCAGGCCCGCGCCCATGATCATGATGGCAATGATCGCGATGACGGCGTTACCGGCAAAGCCGTTGAACACCTGGTCACCGGGAATCAGCCCGGTCAGGCCAATGGTCACTACCACCAGCAACGCGACCATGTCGGCCCGGATCCATTCCAGCACGAGCATGACCATGGTGAAGCCCACCAGGCCAAGCACGAGGATCATTTCAGGCGTGAGGGTCAGAGCCACTAGCCGGCGTTCCTGGTCCGGTAGGTGTTGCGAATGCGTGGAGCTGTCGGCATCGTGCGGCCAGGGCAGCGGGTAATGCGTCAGGAGTATACGCTGCGACTGAGATGCGAGGTTGCGTGCGGGCTGAACGAGGGTGCAGGGGGCGGACTTTTTTCGTGTGCCGGAACGGCCTCAAGAACGGCGCTTCGCGGCGGAACGTGAGCAAGCCCTCTTCCCCATCAGGCAGCGCCGTTTTCTCCGCCGCCATCACCCGTCCGCTCTCACATCATTCTGGCCCGATTTTCGGAATGATCGGATAGCTACGCCTGCGGTGAGTCGGGATGCTTTCCGCGCTGCCGACTTCCTCGGCGGCCGGGCCTGGAAACCCGCACTGTTCAAGAAGTACGCAGGTGGCCTCCCTCCGTCCCGGCGCCGCACAGGCAGGCTTTGGGGCCCGCTTCGCTACGCATCACGAGCAAGCTGCGCTCCCACGCAGGACACTTGCCCGGCCGGCTTGCCCGCCTGAGGCGACCTGCGGGAGCGGGTCGCCTCATGTGTGCCGCCAGCGCAGCGATCGACCAGCCTGCGCTTCGCTCAGCGGCTCAGGTTGCTCAACGCCAGATCCACGATGGAATCGCCGCGTCCGCTCATCACGGCCCGCAACGCGTACAGGCTGAATCCCTTGACCTGCGCGGCGCTGATCTTCGGCGGCATCGACAGCTCAAGCCGGTTGCAGACGACATCCAGCAGCGCCGGGCCATCGTGGGTCAGCACTTCGGCGACAGCCGAGGGGAGGTCGCTGGCGCGGGTGACGCGGCGGCCGTGGATGCCCATGGCATTGGCCATGGCGGCGAAGTCGGGGTTGTCCAGTTGCACGCCGGTTTCCAGCAGCCCCGCCGTCTTCATCTCCATTTCCACAAAGCCCAGCGTGCCGTTATTGAAGACGATGACCTTCACCGGCAGACCCTGCTGCGCCAGCGTGATGAAGTCTCCCATCAGCATGGTGAACCCGCCGTCGCCCGATAGCGAAATGACCTGGCGATGCGGATACGCCGACTGCGCACCAATGGCCTGGGGCAGGGCATTGGCCATCGAGCCATGGACGAACGAGCCCAGCAGTCGACGCTCGCCATTCATGCGCAGATAGCGGGCGGCCCAGATCGTGGGCGTGCCTACGTCGCAGGTGAACACCGTATCGTCGTCGGCCAGTTCGCTGATGAGCCGCGCGACCTGTTGCGGATGAATCAACTCATGGCCCGGGTCGATGGCCGCCAGTTCGTCCAACTCGGCACGGCTGCGGTGGTAGTGCGCAAGGCAGCGGTCCAGATGGCCGCGCACCCGCTTCGCTTCAATGCGCGGCAGCAGCGCCGCGAGCGTGGCTTTCACGTCGCCCACCACGCCAAGGTCGAGTCGGCAGCGTCGGCCCAGATTCGCCGGACGCAGATCGACCTGCGCGATGGCTGCGTCTTCGGGATAGAACTGCCGATACGGAAAATCCGTACCCAGCATCAGCAGCGTGTCGCAGTCTTCCATGGCGTGATAGCCGGAGCTGAAACCGATCAGGCCCGTCATGCCCACGTCGTAAGGGTTGTCGTGCTCCACATGCTCCTTCCCGCCCAGCGCGTGCACGATCGGCGACTTGAGTGCCTCGGCCACCGCCATCAGTTCCTTGTGCGCGCCCGCGCAACCGCGCCCGCACAGCAGCGTGACGCGCTTGCCTGCATTCAGCAGGTTGGCCAGCGCATCCAGCTCGGCTTCGGCGGGAATGACGTGCGGCACCGGCGGAATCAGGCCCGCACGCGGCGTCGGCTTCTTCACCGGTGACTTCTTCATGGCCACATCGCCCGGAATGACGATGACCGCCACACCCTTCTGGCCGACCGCCGCACGGATGGCCGAATCCAGCACCTGCGGCATCTGCGCAGGGTCGGACACCATCTCGCAGTACACGCTGCATTCGCGGAACAGTTCGGTGGGATGGGTTTCCTGGAAATACCCGTTGCCAATCTCCGCGCTGGGAATATGCGCGGCAATGGCCAGCACCGGCACGCGCGTGCGGTGACAGTCGAACAGGCCATTGATGAGGTGCAGGTTGCCGGGACCGCAACTGCCTGCGCAGACGGCCAGCTCGCCGGTCAGTTGCGCTTCGCCACCGGCAGCGAAGGCCGCCACTTCTTCGTGGCGGACATGGACCCACTCGATCTGCTGGCGCTGGCGCAGTGATTCGGTGAAGGCGTTGAGGCTGTCGCCAACGATGCCGTAGATGCGCTTTACGCCTGCTTCCTGCAGCGTTTCGGCCATCAGGTCGGCCAGGTTTTCAATGGACATGGACGGGCAGCTCCGGGGGACGATAGCCCCCGCTTATGCCCGAGCGCAGGTTAAGGCGCCGTCGTCGTCCGCTCGTACAGGAAGTCCCACACGCCGTGGCCCAGGCGCGTGCCGCGACGCTCGAAGTGGGTCTCGATGCGCCAGTCAGGCTTGGGTGCGGACAGGCCCGGGCCCAAGCGGTTCGTCCAGCCGGGTGCGGCTTCCATCGTCTCGCGCATGTGCTCGGCGTAGGCTTCCCAATCGGTGGCCAGATGCAGCAGGCCACCCGGTGCCACGCGCGACGCCAGCAATTCCACGAACGCAGGCTGCACGAGGCGGCGCTTGTTGTGCTTCTTCTTGTGCCACGGGTCCGGGAACCAGATGCGCACTTCGGACAGGCTGCCCGGTGCGATTTCGTTCTCCAGCACTTCCACCGCGTCGTGCTTGTACACACGCACGTTGGCGGCCGCGCGATCAGCCAGCGCATTCATGACCCGGCCGACGCCAGGGCTGTGCACTTCCACGCCGATGTAGTCGCGATCAAGGTCGTTCTCGCTGGCCCAGGCCAGCGCTTCGCCGTTGCCGAAACCGATTTCAAGCACGCGCGGCGCATGACGGCCGAACGTGGCATCGAGGTCACGCGGCTGGCCGGTGTAATCCAGGCCAAAGCGCGCCCAGTGATCGTCAAACGCGCGCTGCTGTGCAGGCGTCATGCGGCCTTCGCGCAGCACGAAGCTGCGGATGCGGCGCAGGTACGGGGCGGTTGCCGGTTCGCTGGATTCGGGCGTGTTGTCGTCGTGAGTCATGATGCTTCGTTTCAGCCCACAAGGCCGTCAATGGGACTGGATGCGGAAGCGAAGCGCTTGCGCGGAATACGACCGGCGCGAAACGCGGCGCGGCCCGCCTCCACGGCGAGCTTCATGGCGTGAGCCATCAGCACGGGATCTTTGGCGCCGGCAATCGCGGTGTTCATCAGCACGCCGTCGCAACCCAGTTCCATCGCGATGGCCGCATCGGACGCGGTGCCCACGCCTGCGTCGACAATGACCGGAACCTTCGCGTTCTCCACGATTTCCAGCAGGTTGTAGCGATTCTGGATGCCCAGGCCCGAGCCGATGGGCGCGGCCAGCGGCATGATGGCCACGCAGCCGATCTCTTCGAGGCGGCGGGCAAGGATCGGATCGTCGGAGGTGTACACCATGACGTCGAAGCCGTCGGCCACCAGCTTTTCCGCGGCGGCCAGCGTCTGCACCACGTCCGGGTACAGCGTGCGCTCGTCACCCAGCACTTCCAGCTTCACCAGCGAATGGCCGTCCAGCAGCTCGCGCGCCAGACGGCAGGTGCGCACGGCGTCGTCGGCCGTGTAGCAGCCCGCCGTGTTCGGCAGCAGCGTGAAGCGATCCGGCGGCAGCGCGTCCAGCAGGTTGGGCTGGCCCGCATCCTGGCCGATATTCACGCGGCGAATGGCCAGCGTCACGATCTGCGCGCCTGCGGCATCCGTGGCACGGCGGGTTTCATCGAAGTCTTTGTACTTGCCCGTGCCCGTCAGCAGGCGGGAATGGAAGGTCTTGCCCGCAATGATGAGCGAGTCATCGCTGGTCTGCGCTGGGTGAGTCATGAGTTAAGACGTCCTGATGAATGCGGCGGTCAGCGGCTCAGCCGCCGCCCATGGCGTGCACGATCTCCACGCGGTCGCCATCGGCAAGCGCGTGCGTGACGTGCTGGCTGCGCGGCACGATGTCGAGATTGATCTCTACGGCGACACGCTTGCCGGCAAAACCGGCGTCGTCGAGCAGCTGGGCGAGGGTGGTGCCGGGCGCGCAGTCGCGCGGGCTACCGTTGAGCACGATTTGCATGCCCGGCATTGTAGCCGCTGAGGCCGGTCAGGAGGAGCGCGAGCCGGCGTGGCGAGGTTAATGCCCGGTGCCGGGCTGCCAGCCACCCGGCTGCATCCCGGTGCCAGGTTGTGGGCCGCGCGTTGCGGGCTGGCCCGTGCCGGGCTGCCAGTTTCCACGACCGCCGTTGCCCGGCTGGGAGGGGGCCGTTGTGAAGGGCGCGCCCGTGGACGGCGGCCGGGTTCCGGGAATGGGGCGCTGCACCGTCACCGGTCGACCCATATCCGGGCCGGGCCGACCGCCGGGGCCGTGATTGCCGTCGTGGTCGTGGTCGTGGTCATGGCCGTTGCCATAACCCGGCCGACCACGCCCGCCGCCCCAGCCGCTGAAGCCCGCGGCATAGCCGCTGGTGTAGCCGCCCGATGAGTAGGCGCCGTTACTTTCGCTGTAGTTGTTGTCCAGCACCTGATAGCCGTAGTTGCCATTGCCCGTGGAGACCGTGCGAGTCGCAGGCTGGGCGGGCATCGAGCGCAGATGCGGCGGCGTAGGCAACACGCCGGGGCGTGCGGCCGCCTGCACTTCATCCTGCGCGGAACTGGAAATGAAGCTCACGCCCGGCTTGGGCGAGCTGTTGCCCGGAACCGTCGATACCACCCGAGCGGGTGGATTCGCCGATTGCGCGAACGCCCACGGAGCCGCCATCGACGCGGCCGCCGCCAGGACGAAAAGAGCGAACGGTGCGTTACCCACGATCCTGGCCATGACAACGGACTCCCGAGACGATTTCCCCGCCCCGATTATGCGCGCCCCGACACCCCGCAAGACCCTGCGCCCACAGCCCGTTCAGCCAACCGCCAGCCGCCCCCGCTTCCTGCCACCGCCCACTCGTATTACCATCCAGCCCCACGCGGGTGTAGCTCAATGGTAGAGCTGTAGCTTCCCAAGCTACTGACGAGGGTTCGATTCCCTTCACCCGCTCCATTTCGCGCTTTGATTGCGCCAAGTGCGGTAACTGATCGACCAGGGGGCTGGGCGATGCCATCTATTTCCAACAGGTACCGGCTGCCATGTCGGTGGCTGCGGCTGTTTAGTGGCCAGATTACCGCCACGGTGTCGCTTATCCCTGCAACGTTGTCTGTATCAACCAAGAAAACTTGCCAGAAGCGCTTCAGGCTTCGCTTCCGCCATAAGCGTCGCCCTCAGCGCGTAAGCACGACGTGCGTCGCCAGCTCCATGGGTGTCGTCTCCGTTACCCGGTAGCCGAGGCCAGGCAGGTCAATGCCTGCGAACAGCGATTCACCGTTGCCCAGGACGACGGGTGAGAGTGCCAGGTGCAATTCGTCGATGGCTCCGGCTTGCAGGTATTGGCGAACCGTCGAAACGCCGCCGCCAATCTTCACGTCGAGGTTTCCCGCGGCGGCTTTGGCCTGGGCGAGGGCCGACTCGATTCCGTCGGTGACGAAATGGAAGGTTGTACCGCCTTCCATCACGATGGAATCCCTGGCGTGATGGGTGAGGATGAAGGTTGGCGCGTGATACGGGGGATTGTCGCCCCACCAACCCTTCCACGTGTCGTCGGGCCACTCGTCGCGGATGGGGCCGAACATGTTGCGACCGAGAATGAAGGCGCCGAAGCCTTTCATCGCGGCATCGGCGAAACGGTCATCGGTTCCGTCTGCTTGCCCCATCATGGATCGAAAGGCCCGGGTCGGAAAGAACCAGCTGAGCAACTCCGTGCCCCGTTTGCCGAGCGGATGCTCCAGGCTCTGGTCGGGGCCGGCCCCGAAACCGTCGATAGACACGCCAAAACCCGCTACGCGTACCTTGCCCATGGGGCCTCCGTCTGATGTGAGCGGCAACCCGTGGAGTCTTGCTACAGCCGATGCATATTGCAAGCGGATCGTTGGCAGAACTGCTATGGCTATCTGTTCTTGATGCAAACGGCTGCTGCTGTAAACCCGGCGCCTAAGCGCACGCTCATCTCATGGTTGGTCGAATACCCGGGATGGAGCCAGGGTGTCGCCTTATGAAAGCGAATGATTCGACAGAAGGTCAGGCAACCCGCCGATGGGTTAATGGTTTTGAGGGCCCGCACGTGCAAGCAGGAGCCACAGTCATGCGCGATTGAATGCAATGATTGGCCGTTCTGTCGCACGCATTTCGGTGCGAACGGCAAGTGGTTCAGTCAGATGACTGACTGAGTGTGACCCTGCGACATGTAAGAAGAATTCGTAGTTGACGCCGAGGGTGGCGCTAAGTAGCGTCGGCTTCCGGTAAGGGAATTGCCGATACGCGACTTAAGGAGTTCAGGGATGAGTGTGCGAATAGTTCGCTTTCTTTTTCTGCTGTTTTTCGCTGCTGTCGCGGCTACAGGTTGCAACAATCCAACTCCGAAAAAGAGTTTGATTGAAGGGCAGTATGAGCTCTTCAACGGCCTCATTCCCCATTCCAGAAGTGTCGTTCAGATCGACATCTACGCGGACTTTACTTGTGCCGCATGTCAACAATTCGCCATCGAAACAATGCCTTCTCTGGCTGCCAAGTTCGGTTCGCGGATTCAATTTCGCAAGCACTATCTCGTAGGTACGAAGTCCCCCGTGTTCGCGCAGATTTTTTATGAAGTTGCAGATGCGCGAGGCCGTGGGGAGGAGGCGGCGGAACGACTGTTCAAAGCTCGCCTGGATCATCGTGACGGTGCAAAAAATGCTCCGCTCATCGAGTCGCTCGCCCGGGATATGAATCTGGCAAGCGCGTATCAGTCTTCCCTTGCCAATCCGGACAACGAGGCGCGTATCCGCAAAGCATGGAATGTCGAAGGGTCCCACATAACCTTCTTCCCGAGTGTTGTTCTTGAGAACACGCTGTTGACCAATGGAAATCGGGAAAATCTCGAAACCATTGTCAGTAGCCTGCTTCAGATCCCGGAAGCCAGTTCGGCTGCCCGCGATCCGGCCGGGACAGAAGACGAGCAGGTCTGACGGATCATTCGTCGCTGCATGTGAGCCGAGTTGAAGATCGCATCATGGAAACATTGAGTTCGACGCAATGGAGCGTCGATGTAGCAAGGAGAGCTATATGAAAGTGAAGGCAATGAAGGTGGTCTTCGGTCTCGCCATTCTGGCAGTCGCGGGCTCAGCGTTCGCATATCGCGTGGTTTGCACAGGCTGCCATCCGACGGCCGAAGGTAATCACGTTTGCGAAGAGTGTCACTCGGAGTGAGTGAGGCGCCCATCCTTTGACGGGGTGGGCGTTTTTTACGCGGGATAGCGTGAGGCCTTGCCTGCATGGTTTATTTTCTGAGCCAGATATTCCTGGGCTTTCGCCGAAGCCCAGTGTTCTGCGTATTGATTGTGATCATTATTTCTATGGGGATTGCAGCGAGCACGTCGATGCTTGTAGTTCTTCGCACGCTCCACGCGAACCCGTTGCCGGGTATCAGTGACCGCCTCTTTCATCTGCAGATCGAGCCTTCAGTCGTTGGTCGACCGTCCACCCGGGGCAAGCTCCCGGATTCGCTGACGTGGGATGACGCAGCGGCGCTCCTCCGGGCTACACCTGGTAAGCGGAAGGCGTCCATTCTTGGCGCACAACTCACTTTCGTGCCGACAGAGGGTGTTGGCCATGCGCGATGGGTCAAGTCAACCCTGACGCAGAGCGCTTTCTTCCCCATGTTTCGCGCTCAGTTCGCTGACGGGGGCGCGTGGACAGCAGTGGACGACGATCAGGCCAGCCGCGTTGTCGTGATATCCGACGTTCTTTCCCGGTCGCTTTTCGGTAGTACGAAGACGACCGGGCGAATTATCCGGTTTGGCGATTTTGACTTTCGCGTTGTCGGCGTGTTGAAGCATTGGGCACCAAAGCCCCGGTTCTACGCGCTCAGCGAGGGCGCTTTTGCACCGCCGGAGGACGTATTCATGCCTTTGAGTACGGCAAGAGACATTCGTGCCGCTCTTTCTGTATCGCCCGACTGTTGGGGGTCAGGATTTCCCGATCTCGAAAGACCCGCTAAGGCACCCTGTAGCTGGGTGCCTTTCTGGGTGGAGCTGGATGTGGCAGGGGATGCGCCGGGCTATTTGAGGTTCCTTTCCGGGTATGTGAAAGAGCAGCAAGCGTTGGGGCGCTTTCAACGGGAATCCGTGGTGCAACTCCATAACGTGATGGAGTGGATCGAAGAAAAAAATGTGGTTCCCTCGGCTGCGCGTCTTCAGGCATTCATCGCGTATGGATTCCTGTTCATCTGCATCGGAAATGCTTCCGGCCTTCTGTTCATCATGTTTCTGGGGCGCCGCCGCGAGTTGGGGCTGCGGCGGGCGCTGGGAGCCACGCAGAGGCAGATTTTCAGGCATCTCGTTGCGGAAACAGCGGGCATCGGACTGATGTCGTGCGCGGGGGGGATTGCATTGACTATCGCTGCGATGGCGTTGCTACGGCAGCGACCGGAAGCCCACTACGCCGCAATCGAATTCGATCCGGCGGTCGTGTGCATTGGCGTGGCATTGACGCTCGTTGCGACAGCGGTCGCGACCTGCGTTCCTGCCTGGCATGTCGCGCGCAGCCATCCTTATCGCATGTTGAACTCATAGAGGCTGCTCATGCACCCGATCATCCGTGCGCTCGCACGCCACAAGCTGCCTGCCATGATCATCGTCGTTGAGGTGGCGATGGCATGCGCCGTTGTATCCAATACTCTCTATCTGCTGAGTACGTTCGCTTCGCGCGTGAACTTGAGCACAGGTATGGATGGCGATGATGTGTTGTGGCTGCGCAGCAGCGGACTGCCGACAACCGGAACTCCCACGAGCTCCGACGAGGCCGATGCGGTGGCCGTGCGCGGAGCCGCCCACGTCAGGCATGTCGCCCGCGTCAGCGCGTTGCCTCTGACCAATACGGCGTCTTATCGGTTCAAAGTCGGAGTCGATGGTGACGACGTGGACATCGCCGGTACGGCAGCTGGCATGTATCTGTGGGGTAAGGGAGCGGTGCAGGCGCTCGGAGTGCGTTTAATGAGCGGGCGCGATTTTCTGCCCGAGGAGTACGTGGAATTTTCGCCCTTCTCCGATGGACCTGCGCCAGCGTCGGTTCTGATCACCCGTGCACTGGCGGTAAGGTTGTTTGGTAGCGTGGACGCAGTGGGAAGGCGGTTACGGCTGCAACTGAATGGCCAGCCGTCGGCGACGGTGGTTGGCGTTATTGATGACTTGTTGTCGCCGTCGCTCCGTCACGGAGGAGATGATGCGAATCAGGTCATTCTGCCAGTGTTGCGCGTCCCGGGAGGGTTGCTGGTGGTCCGGGCGGAAAGGTCGCACGCTTCGCAGGCGCTGGATGCTGCGAAGCGCGCGCTCTTTGGGGTAAGTCACGCCAGAATTCTTACAAAGGCCGAGTTGTTCTCGCAGACAGAGCACGAATACTTCCGCGGAGACCGGAGCATGATCTGGACCCTGGCGATGATCAGCGCGTTCCTCACTCTTTTGACGGCGATCAGCATTGTTTCTATTTCGAATTACTGGCTGATCCAGCGACGCCGTTCCATCGGCATCCGGCGCGCTCTGGGCGCCCGCAGGAGCCAGATCATCGCGCACTTTCTTGCCGAGAACCTGGTTGTTGTTGCCAGCGGCGCAGCGCTGGGGCTGGCTGGGGCAGTGGTACTCAACACCGCGATGATGCGCTGGTTTGAAGTTGGCCGTATGCCCGCATCCTGGCTGATCTGGATCGTGTTGCTTCTTCTGGGTTTGGGCCAGGCGGCGGTAATCATGCCGGCGTGGCGCGCGAGCCGAATCCATCCCGGGGCGATTGCGGCGGGGGGCTGAACGTCAGAGGCCGCTCGCCAGCCGCCCCAGCACAACCGCCAAAGTCAGTTGAGCGGACGTAGCAACAAAAGCAGGCATAGCGTTGCCATGAATACGGCAATCAACCCGTCCAGAACGCGCCATGCGCGTGGATTGCGGAAGATGGGTTGCAGCAGTCGTGCGCCGTAACCGAGCGACGTGAACCAGGCCACGCTGGCCACGCAGGCTCCGGCCGCGAAGGCCCAGCGCGCGTCGCCAGGGTAGCGGGTGGAAAGGCTTCCCAGTAGGACCATCGTGTCGAGATAGACGTGGGGATTGAGGAAGGTGAAGGCGAGGCAGGCGAGCAGGATGCGGCGCCAGTGCACCTGTACCGACCCGGTTGCGGCCAGCGCGCCGGAACCGCGCCAGGCGCGCGTGGCGGCCATTACGGCATAGGCGCCAAGAAAGGCAGCGCCGCCGAAACGCAAGGCCTGAAGCAGCCACGGAAACTGTTGCACCAGTGCGCCAATGCCCGCCACGCCCAGCAGGATCAGCGCCATGTCGCTGAGTGCGCAAATGGCGACGATCATACTGACGTGCTCGCGCTTCAGGCCCTGTCGCAGCACGAAGGCATTCTGAGCGCCGATGGCGATGATGAGTCCGGCGCTGGCGACGAATCCGGCGAGGGCGGCGGTGAGAAGCATGAGGTGTTTCCAGGTAAAGGGCCGCACATGCTGTCGTCGGTCCAGTCATTAGCCAAGCTAAGAATTCTGTAGTCTATTAAGCGTAGCTAATGAGGAATCTTCCATGGACCTGCTTCATCCGCAATTGTCCGCGTTTGCGGCCGTCCTTGAGGAGGGTAGCTTCGAGGCAGCCGCGCGGCGTCTTTCGGTGACGTCGTCTGCCGTCTCTCAGCGCGTCAAGGCGCTGGAGGACAGGCTGGGGCAGGTTCTCGTCGTGCGCAAAGCACCCTGCGTTCCCACACCTGCGGGAGAGAGGTTGCTGCGCAGGGTTCGTCCCATGCAGGCGCTGGAGTCGGAGGCGTCGGCGGATTTTCTTCCGGCCGGAGCGCGCGTGGCTCGCGCGCGTCCCATGGCTATCGGGGTGAACGACGATTCCCTGCAGACGTGGTTTCTTGAAGCGCTTGGTCACCTTCACGCCCGTCACGGCTACCTGTTTGATGTGCGCGTGGACGATCAGGATCACACGCTTGATCTGCTGCGCGCGGGTACGGTGCTTGGGGCCGTGACCGCGGAGAAGTCGCCGTTGCAAGGCTGCAACGTGCACGCTCTGGGTGCCATGCGCTATTACGCCATCGCATCGCCAAAATTTATGGCGGAGTATTTCCCCGAAGGCTTTCATGCGACGTCGCTGGCACGTGCGCCCATGATCGTGTTCAACCGCAAGGACGAACTCCAGTGGCGTTTCGTGCGGCGGATAACCCGCGCCCGACTGACACCGCCCATGCACTACCTGCCAACATCGCTGGGCTTTGTTGACGCTGCGGCGCGTGGCCTGGGCTGGTGCCTGGCGCCGGAGTCGCTGATTGTCGATGCGCTGAAAGCGAAAACCATCGCGATCATCGACAGGGCGAGATGGCTGGACGTGCCTCTTTACTGGCAGTACGCCGCTGTTCGATCCAGCACGTTGCAGCACCTCAGCGACGCGTTGCGCGGAGCTGCGGCAGGCACGCTGCGCGGATGAGCAGCACCCGCGCAGCTGGCATGCCTAGCGCGGCGGCATGCGCTCGAAAGCGGGAAGTCCTTCCGGGATGTGATGGAACGGCTGGATGTCCACGGTATAGATGGCCATCTGCGGCCCGCCGTAAAGCGTGGGATCGTCGAGGGTGCCGATCTTCAGCACAATCGCGCCAAGATCCGGGCGTCGCGTGGTGATGTGCGTGCCGCACTCGGCGCAGAATTCGCGGATGACCGGTTGTTCGAGGTCGGTTCGCGAGAACGTCTTCGGTGTGCCCTTGGTATAGCGGAAGCTGCCCGGGGGCATCAGGACAAACAGATGGGGCGCGCCGCCGCTGAGGTACTGGCACTCGCGGCAATGGCACTGCGCTCTCAGCAGTGGTTCGCCGTCGGCCGCGTAGCGAAGCGCGCCGCAATAACATCCGCCCTCGAACTTCGTGCTCTGTTGCGCATTCACAGCGTTCATGCATCGGTCTCCATGGGGTCTTGAAGGCAGCAAGGCGAGTATTTCGCCACCTCTTCAGCGGGGCCGCAAGTGCAGTGGGGTTTGACGTGATATTTTTCAGGTTCGTGTCGGGTCGGGTGAGACCATCCATTGGAAGGGAGCAACACAATGAAGTACGCGCAGCGCAGGGAGCCGACATGAGCGAGTGGAAATGGAAACGCCTGACCCCGGGGTGGGCATTGGTCATCTCCTCGCTGATGGCGCCGATCGTCAGCGTGATCTGGATCATCGCCATTGCGTCGTTTCGCGTCGCAGGGGTGATGCCGCTGCTTGGTCTCGTGTTTCTGTTCGGTGCGCCGATATCCCTGGTTTTTTCGTGCGGCTTTGGCATGCCGCTGTTGCTGTTGCTGAAGAAGTGGCAACTGCTGACAGCACCCATTGTCTGCGCCAATTCCTTGCTACTCGGCGCGTTTTCCTTTTCCCTCGTGTCGTGGTGGGCTTTCGGAACATTCCTGCCTTCGATGGAGGACTGCCTAGCGGGGGCGGTGCTCGCACTCTCCGTTTCTGCCACGTTCTGCCTTCTCGCGGGCGTGCCGCTTCGTTCGCCTCGCCGGCATAATGGGGCCCTCACGCCTGGAGGCACGGAATGATGCGCGGTGGATCAAATTACGTTCGCCTTGCTGCGGCGGCGATGCTGGCCATCGTGGTTGCTTATCTTCTCTGGAAGAAGCACGGCTGAGGCGATGTTGGCGGAAATCGACTAGACGCGCCTACCTCAACCGCGCGGCAGTCCCCTACAACGATTGTCGGCTTCGCCCCTGATCGTGCGCGCGTTGTTGCCCCATCATGTCCGTCGACCATTGCCGTGCCTCGTGGAGGGGCAGGCTGGCCACAGGGCCCCATGGACGGGGCGGCACCGGCAAGGGAATGCTTCATGGATCACAGTCACGATGCCCGCTGTATCACCGGGCTGCTTTTGCATCACGAGCGGCGTGGGCGCGATGTCCGTTCGGATGCGCATGAACTGCTATGTCACCTGCGGGTGGAGTGGCTGTTGCGCACGGGGCTTCCCCTTCGTCTTGTCGTCCCTGTCCTTCCCCGGTTGAGCTGCGACGCCCACCGGGGACGGGTGCTCCTGTTTCTGGAGCATCTGGCGACTGAGCTGGTGGCAGTCTATCCGCCGGGCATTGTGCTGACCGTTTGCCTGGACTCGCGGGGGCCGCGACGCAAGGTCATGCGGGCCGCGGCAACGGAACTTGGGCTCGAGCGCGTGCGCTTCATTGACCTGAGTGGCGTGGACGTGGGCGGGGAGGCGTGGGGGCTGCTGATGGAAGATGTTCTGCACGAGTCTCTGCACCTCACATTGCACTGCCCGGAGGACGGGGGCGGCCCTGTGCTGCGCATTCATCCGGCAGAGGATGTCGGTGGTGTGGCTTCACGTCACATTGATGCAGGTGACGACCCACGTTGCGTCGTCACGCGCGCCAGTTGAATCCCGCTTCGTCCTTGGGCATGCTTTCATTACCGCGTCATCCCGAAGCGGCCTCCGGATCGAACCCCCGGTCCATATCCCGAAGCACACCGGCCGAGCGCGTCTTACTCATGGCGAATGTCATCACCCTCGGCTGGCGGGAACGTCTTGCGATTCCGCAATTCGGTATCGCCACGCTCAAAGCCAAGCTGGACACAGGCGCGCGCAGCTCGTCGCTGCACGTGGAATGGCTGGAAGTGGACGAACGCCCGGGAGGCACATGGCTGCGCTTCCAGGTGCGCACCACCCGCAAGGGCGGGTTGTCGCAGCCCTGCGAGGCTCTGGCTACCGGGCGCCGCACCGTCACCGATTCAGGCGGACACAGGACCGAGCGCTGGTTCATCCGCGCCGCCATTGAACTGGCTGGTCAGCGGTTTCCTGCCGACATAAATCTGACCGATCGCCGCCATATGCTTTTCCCGTTGCTGCTGGGGCGTACCGCGCTTGACGGACGTTTCCGGGTCGACCCCTCTTTGTCTTATTCGCAGTCGCCCGTCCGGCGCGCCGCTTCGGAATCTCAATGAAAATCGCCATCCTGTCGCGCAACGCGCGGCTGTATTCCACGCAGCGCCTGGTTGACGCTGCGCGTAAACGCAAGCACACCGTGAAGGTCGTGGACCCGCTGCGCTGCTACATGAGCATCGCGCCGCAGTCGTTCGCCATCCATTTCAAGGGCAAGCCGCTGGGTGCTGTGGATTGCGTCATTCCCCGCATTGGCGCATCCAGCACGTTCTACGGCACGGCCGTTTTGCGCCAGCTGGAGCTGATGGGCGTGTACACGCCCAATCCGTCCGATGCCGTGCTGCGCGCGCGCGACAAGCTGCGCTGCCTGCAATTGCTGGCGGCTCGTGGTGTGGACATGCCGATCACGGCCTTTGGCGATGCGCCGGACGACACCGCCGATCTTCTGGCGATGCTCGGCGAGCCCCCGCACATCATCAAGCTGAATGAGGGCACGCAGGGGCAGGGCGTGGTTTTGGCTGAAAAGCGTTCGGCATCCCGCAGCGTGATCGAGGCGTTCCGTGGCCTGTACGCCAACTTCCTGGTGCAGGAGTTCATCCGCGAGGCCAATGGCAGCGATCTGCGCTGTTTCGTCGTGGGCAACGAGGTGGTTGCCGCGATGGAGCGGTCCTCGGCACCAGGTGAATTCCGGGCCAATCTGCACCGTGGCGGTAGCGCCCGGTCGGTAGAACTCTCCGACGACGAGCGCGCGGTGGCCATTCATGCGGCCTCGGCGCTGGGCCTGGAAGTGGCGGGCGTCGATCTGCTGCGCTCCAGCCGTGGCCCCCTGCTGCTGGAAGTGAACGCGTCGCCGGGCCTGGAGGGCATCGAAAAGAGCACCGGCGTGGACGTGGCGGGCGCTATCGTGGCCCACTGCGAGGGTCGCCTTGCCGAGCGTCGGGCAGCCGAACCTAAACGCAAGCGGAAGGCTCGCACACCGCATTAACAGCGATTTAAACGACGCTGGTCTATAAGTGACGCGCTGTGAATCCGCGGCGCGGGCTTACGGTATCGGGGCAGTAGCTTGGGCCCAGGTCGGACACCATCCGGTCTGGGCCTTTTCTTTGCCACGGGAAAGCACAGGGGTGCGGCGGCAGAAAGCGTTACGACGCTATTCTCACTCTTCACACTAGACTCTATGCTCTCGACGCGGGGATGATCTCCGCGAGTTCAGGCCATCCACGGAGTGCCGCATGCGCGTACTGGTGATCGAAGACAACAGCGACATCGCGACCAACATTGGCGATTATCTTGAGGATCGTGGCCACGTCGTGGACTTTGCCGGCGACGGCGTCACGGGCCTGCATCTGGCCGTGGTCCATGACTTTGACGTCATCGTGCTGGACCTGACGCTGCCCGGCATGGACGGTCTGGATGTGGCCCGCAAGCTGCGCCACGAGGCACACAAGCAGACCCCCGTCCTCATGCTCACGGCGCGTGACGCGCTGGAACAGAAGCTCACCGGTTTTGAATCGGGCGCTGACGACTACATGACCAAGCCGTTCGCGCTGCAGGAACTGGCTGCGCGCCTTGAAGTGCTGGCGCGTCGCGGCAAGGGCCCGCAGAGCCGCGTGCTGAAGGTCGGCGGCCTCACATACAACCTGGACACCCTCACGGTTAACCGTGAAGGCAAGTCGATCCAGCTCAACCCCATCGGGCTGAAGCTGCTTCAGGCGCTGATGGAAGCCAGCCCCTCGGTGGTCACCCGCCAGGATCTGGAACAGCGCGTCTGGGGCGAAGAGCTGCCGGACAGCGACTCGCTTCGCGTCCACATTCATGGCCTCCGCGCGGCAATCGACAAGCCGTTCGAGAAGCCGCTGATCCACACGCGTCACGGTATTGGGTACCGAATGGTCGATCCGGATGCGGTCCAGGCGTAAGTTACGGTTTCGCCTCATCGTCTCGTTCGCGCTTTTCGGCTTCGGCCTGAGCGCGCTTTTCGCTGTAGCGGCACTCAACATCCGCGAGCGCGTCGGAGACCAGCTCGTCAACGCCAGCTTGCTGGACGATGCGCGGTACGCCAACGAGCAGGTGGTGGCGCACCCGGGTGAGCCCATCGGTTCGCATCTGCTCACGGCGTCCATGTATAGCGAGCGCTCGCTCTACAAGGCGCCGCTGGCCTGGCAGAAGCTTGAAACCGGCGTGCACGACATCTACGAGCCGGAAACGCAGACGGGGCCGAAGCGGCACTACAAGCTGGCGGTCTATCGCGACAAGGGGATCATCAGCTTCCTGCGCTACGACGCGTCCCGTGAGGAACTGGGCAAGCAGCAACTGCTCATCAGCGTCATTGGCGCGGTGTTCCTGTTTGGACTGTTGTCGCTGGCACTGGGTTTCTGGCTGTCGCGCAAGGTGCTCAAGCCGGTGACCGAGCTTGGCAAGCGTCTGCGCGAGTTCCGCAAGCTGGGCAAGGCGGAGCCGCTGGCGCCGCATTTTGCCGACGACGAAGTCGGGCAGCTGGCTCAGGCGCTGGATGAATACGCCACGCGCCTGACGGCCGTGGTAGACCGCGACCGCGAGTTCAATTCCGACGTCAGCCACGAATTGCGTACGCCGCTGGCAGTCATCGCCAGCACCACCGAGTTGTTGCAGGGAGCGCCCGATCTCACCGATAAATTGCGCGAACGCCTCAAGCGCATCGAGCGTGCGTCGCGTCAGGCGACCGAGCTGATTGAAGCGCTGCTGCTGCTTTCCCGTGCGGAGCGTCGTGGTCCCACGCGCGGCGAAAGCACCGATGTGGCACGGGTGGCGGCCGATGTCATCGAAAGCCAGCGTCCGCAGATGGGTGGCAAGCCCATAGAGATCGAGCTGATCGTCAACGACACGGTCACTGTCAATGCGCCGGCGTCCGTGCTGTCAGTGGCGCTTACCAACCTGATCGGCAATGCCATCAAGTACACGATGCAGGGCAAGGTCACGGTGCAGATTCTGGACGGCCGCATCGAAGTGCTGGACACCGGTCCCGGCATCAAGCCGGAAGATGCCGAGAAACTGTTCCAGCGCGGCATTCGAGGTGAGGGCGCCGCAGGCGGTGGTGCAGGTCTGGGCCTGGCCATCGTGCGACGTCTGTGTGAGCTGTACGACTGGGACGTTTCCCTGCGCCCGAGGCCGGAAATGGCCGGTGCGGTTTCCACCATCGACTTCCGCTAAACCCTCTGGAGGGCGGGAGCAAGCAAGCGCTCACTCCAGCCGCAGACAGCAAAACGGGGCGGTAGCCGGTTGCGGCTACCGCCCCGTTTTTTCGTCAGGTCAGAGCTTTTCCAGCCAGCCCCAGCGATCTGCCGTCTTACCGGTGAACAGGCCGAAGAACAGCTCCTGAAGACGACGCGTAATCGGGCCAGCCTTGCCGCTGCCGATCTGCTTGCCGTCCACCGAGCGAATCGGCGTCACTTCAGCGGCGGTGCCGCACATCAGGATTTCGTCGGCCAGATACAGGTACTCGCGCGGCAGGTCGCGCTCGACCACTTCCAGGCCTTCCTCGCGTGCCAGTGTCATCAGCGTGTGGCGCGTGATGCCGGTGAGGATGGATGCGCTGGCGGGCGTGGTGTGCAGGGCGCCGTCGAATACGAGGAACAGGTTTTCACCCGCGCCTTCGCTGAGCAGGCCCGTCGATGCCAGGGCAATGCCTTCGCCGAAGCCAAGGCGACGCGCTTCACGCGCGATCAGCTGGCCGGAAAGGTAGTTGCCGCCAGCCTTCGCGCCTGCCGGAATCGTGTTCGGAGCAAAGCGCTGCCAGCTCGACACGCAGGCGTCGATACCATTTTCCAGCGCCTCGGGACCGAGGTAGGGGCCCATGGGCCATGCGGCAACGGCCACATCGGTGGGGCATTCGGCCGACAGGCCAAAACCGCCCAGGCCGCGGAACGCTACCGGGCGCAGATAAGCCGCCAGCAGGTCGTTTTTCTTCACCACGTCGCGGCAGGCGGCAGCCAACTCGTCGATGGTGTACGGGATTTCGATGTCGTAGATCTTCGCCGACAGATACAGGCGCTTCAGATGGTCGGTAAGGCGGAAGATCGCGGCGCCGTCAGGCGTCTTGTAGCTGCGGATGCCCTCGAAAACCGAGGAACCGTAGTGGAGGGCGTGAGCCATGACGTGAGTGGTGGCGTCGCGCCACGGCTTGATCTCACCGTTTTGCCAGATCCATTCGGGGTAGTTCTGCGACATGTGGGGTCTCCAGGTGACCGCCCATGATAGCTCGCCACGTTCCGGTGGGCATCTTTAGTCCGGCGGTCGCAGCCAGAGACAGCCCGCCTGGCGGGTGATGCCGAAGCGGGTTTGCCGCGTTCCGCCCACGTCTGAGGTGGTCACCGCAATCTCGGATGCGGAATCGGCATCGTCACCCGCGCCGCTGACCGACAGCAGCGGACGCTTGAGCATTCCCGCAATCGTGAGGATGTCAGCCACGGCCCCTCGTGATCCCGAACCCTCCCACAGCACCACGCTGCCGATGCGGTTGGCATCGCGGGCGGCGAAGGCATCCACGACCACCTGGCGCAACTCGCTGACGTGTTTGGCGCACAAGGTGGGCACCGGGGGAGGGGCGTTGCTGGACGCGCTTGCCGGAGCGCCTGTGGGCGGTGGCACGGCATCGCTGGCATTCATGGCATTGCAGGGCTGGTCGGTAAAGACCGGCTGGCCATTGGCGCCAATGCAGCGGCGGATGGGGTTCTGGGCAGCGGCGAGTGCAGGTGCGCCGAGCAGAAGTACGGCGAGGGCTATGCGGAGCGGATGGATCACGGAGGTCTCGCCGAGGTTTGCCGGCTGAGCCTATCGGATCACCCGTTCAGGTCGCGCGCGCTGCGTCACGAATTCACCAGGTGGCCGCTCAGGAAAGCCTCTCCAGCACCGCAGTGGTCGAGCGCGCCCGATTGATCGTGTAGAAGTGCAGCCCTGGCGCGCCGCCATCCAGAAGGCGCTGGCACAGTTCGGCCACCACGTCGGCACCCAGCTCGCGCACGGCTTTGGCATCGTCGCCATGCGCCTGCATGCGCTTGACGATCCAGCGCGGAATTTCCGCACCGCAGGCCTCGGAGAACCGGCGCAGCTGGCTGAAGTTCGCGATGGGCATGATGCCCGGCACGATGGGAATGTTCACGCCAAGTTTCGTTGCGTCGTCCACGAAGCGGAAGTACGCGTCGGCATTGAAGAAATACTGGGTGATCGCACCATTGGCCCCCGCATCCACCTTCGACTTGAAGTGGCGGATGTCGTCCAGGGCATTTTCCGCCTGTGGATGGATTTCCGGGTAGGCCGCCACCTCCACGTGGAAGTAATCGCCGCTGTGCTCGCGGATGAAGCGCACCAGCTCGGCGGCATAGCGGAAGTCACCGGGCGAGGCCATGCCGGAGGGCAGGTCACCGCGCAGCGCGACGATGCGACGACAGCCGCTTTCCTTGTAGGTATCGAGCAGGTCGGCGATCTCGGCGCGCGTGCCGCCCATGCAGCTCAAATGGGGCGCCACGCTGAGGCCATGGCTCTTGCGAAGCCGGGTCACCGTCTCGCCGGTATAGCTGAGCGTGGAGCCGCCCGCGCCAAATGTGACCGACACGTAGTCCGGCGAATGCGGCTTCAGCTTCTTCACCGTGGTGTCGAGCTGCGCCTTTTGTTCATCGGTCTTCGGGGGGAAAAATTCGAAGCTGATCGCGGCCATGGACTCGGCTCCCGGAAATGATGAGCCGAGTATATATCTTTCCATCCAGATGGAAAGATGGCTGATGATTGAGCGAGGTTCAGGGGTTGAATTCTTTTCTGCGGGCCTCCTCGTCAATCAGGATGCCGTCGTCGATCAGACCCTGTACGCAGGCGTTTCGTTCCACTTGTGGCTTGCCGTCTGCGGAAAGGGAATAGCCCTCGAATTGCTCCACAAACTCTGCGTAGTCTTCGAGCATGCTGCTGGCACGGAATTCTTCTATCGTCAGGTAGCCATCGTTATTTTTGTCAGCAGCGTCGAACGGCTTCAGGAATTCGCTTTTGGTCTTCATGCTCCGACCTCCGTTTGGACAAGGGCAGAATGGTCGGGATAGATCGTTCCGGACGACTCCCGCCTCAGATCCATCCCCATCCAGCTTGCGCAACGACGATCCCGCTTTCCATACGTCGTCAGACGTAGGCGAATGCTGCGTATCGGACATTTCCGGCAGGGGGTTGCCGGGGGGTGACCTGGCCAGGCGGTGACACGGTGTCAGGCGTGGGTTGATGTCCGTCCAAAGATGCGAGTTAAACGGCGGAATGCGACACAAATGCCCAACAAAAAAACCTGGGTCCGGTGCAATGACCGGACCCAGGCTTTGGATGCCTTCGTTCTGATGGGTATCAGTTCAGAAGGTTGCAGCTTCCGTTGAGCGGATGACGCACGCTTAGTAGCGGTAGTGATCCGGCTTGTACGGGCCTTCCACCGGAACGCCGATGTAGTCGGCCTGTTCCTGGGTCAGCGTGGTGAGCTTCACGCCGATCTGCTCAAGGTGCAGGCGAGCCACTTCTTCGTCCAGCTTCTTCGGCAGGCGATAGACGGTTTTCTCGTACGTGTCCTTGTTGGCCCACAGGTCGATCTGCGCCAGCGTCTGGTTGGAGAAGCTGTTGGACATGACGAAGCTCGGGTGGCCGTGGGCGCAGCCGAGGTTCACCAGGCGGCCTTCGGCCAGCATGTAGATGCTGCGGCCCGATGCAAAGGTGTAGCGGTCGACCTGCGGCTTGATGGTTTCGCGGGTGACGTCCTTCGCGCCGTTCAGGCGGTCGATCTGGATTTCGTTGTCGAAGTGGCCGATGTTGCAGACCAGGGCGTTGTTTTTCATCGCCGCCATGTGCTCAAGCGTGATGATGTCCTTGTTGCCCGTGGTGGTGACATAGATGTCGCCGATGCCGAGGGTTTCTTCGATCGTGGTGACCTGGAAGCCTTCCATCGCAGCCTGGAGGGCGTTGATCGGATCAATTTCGGTCACGATCACGCGAGCGCCGAAGCCCTTGAGCGAATGCGCGCAACCCTTGCCCACGTCGCCATAACCGCAAACGACGGCCACCTTGCCGGCGACCATCAGGTCGGTGGCGCGCTTGATGCCATCGGCCAGCGATTCGCGGCAGCCGTAGAGGTTGTCGAACTTGCTCTTGGTGACCGAGTCGTTGACGTTGATGGCCGGAACCAGCAGCTTGCCCGCTTCGGCCAGCTGGTACAGGCGATGGACACCCGTGGTGGTTTCTTCGGACACACCGCGCCAGTCGGCGGCAACCTTCGTCCAGAAGCCCGGGCGCTCCTTCGCGACGCGCTTGAGCAGGTCCTTGATGACCTGTTCTTCGTGGTTGGCGCCGGGGCTGTTGACCCAGTCCGAGCCCTGCTCAAGCTCAAGACCCTTGTGGATCAGCAGCGTGGCGTCGCCGCCATCGTCCACGATCAGTTCGGGGCCGAGGTCGCCCGGGTGGGTCAGCATGTCGAGTGTGCAGTCCCAGTACTCTTCCAGCGACTCGCCCTTCCAGGCGAACACCGGCAGGCCGCCAGCGGCCAGCGCGGCAGCGACGTCGTCCTGGGTCGAGAAGATGTTGCACGACGCCCAGCGCACGGAAGCGCCCAGCTCACGCAGCGTCTCGGCGAGAACGGCGGTTTCCTTCGTTACATGCAGCGAACCGGAAAGACGCACGCCCTTGAGCGGCTGTTCTTTCGCGTAGCGTGCACGGATCTGCATCAGGCCCGGCATTTCCTCTTCCGCCATGCGGATGCGGCGGCGGCCGAGGGCGGCAAGCGAGATGTCACGGACGTTGAAGTCCTGGGTGCTGTCTTTGGTGACGGCGTTCATTGGCGTAGCTCCGGATGGTCACGGGGGCGCCGTTGTCGAACACGCCGCGCCGAGCCTGGCCGGTGGGAACCATGGCGGTTCCGGCGGTCGCAGCGCCCCTCGGCGGGCAAAACGGACGCCGATTATATCGCTTAATCGCCATGAGCGGATGAACGCACATTTGGGTACTCTCGGGGTTCGACCAGGCCAGACGAGTTCCCGATGGAAGCTTCACGCGATGCTGAATTCCTCCCTCACGATGGCCCGCTGCGCGAGGACGTGCGCCGACTGGGCGCCCTCGTGGGCCAGATGCTTGCCGAGCAGGGCGGCCAGGATTTTTACGAGCGCGTGGAGCACGTGCGCACCGCTGCCATTGGCCGCCGCCGCAGCGGTGAAGCCGTGGAGGCGCTGGCCAGGCCGCTGACGGGGCTGGACGCCGCCGAGGCCGAGGCACTGGCCCGTGGCTTCGCCACGTATTTCCAGGCAGTGAACACCGCCGAGCGCGTGCACCGCATCCGCCGCCGTCGCGACTATCAACGTGAAGGCTCCGCACCCCAGCCCGAATCCCTGGCAGACGTGCTTGGCCGCCTGAAGCGCGAGGGTGTCACATCCGACGAAATCGTTGCCCTGCTCAACCGCCTGGATGTGGAGCCGGTGTTCACGGCGCATCCCACCGAAGCGGTGCGGCGCTCGCTGCTCGAAAAGGAGCAGGAAATCGTCCGCGCGCTGGTCGATGAATTTGACCCCACGCGCACGCCCCAGGAATTGCGTGACGACGACGCGCGCATTCTCATGGCCCTGTCGGCAGGCTGGCAGACGGCGGAAGCGTCGCCTGTGCGTCCCAGCGTGCAGGACGAGTTCGATCACGTGGGTTTCTATATCGCACGGCCCATCTACCGCGTGCTTCCCGCGCTGTATGAATCGTTGCAGCAGGCGCTGGCGGAAACCTATGGCGAAGCCATCGTGCCACCGCGTCTGCTGCGTTTCGCCACGTGGGTGGGTGGTGACATGGACGGCAATCCGAATGTTGGTGCCGAGACCATTGCTGCCAGCCTTTCTGCGCAGCGTGCACTGGTGCTGGAGCGCTACGGTGAAGACCTGGCCGAACTCGCGCGTTTGCTCAGCCAGACAGAAGACCGCGTGCAGCTGGATGAAAAGCTGGAACGTCGCCTGGAAGACTACCGCGAGCGCCTGCCCGAAACGGCGGCACAGATTCGTCCGCGCCATGCCGACATGCCGTATCGCTGCTTCCTGGCCTTCGTGGGTGCGCGCATCGACGCCACGCGTCACGAACAAAGCGAAGCGTACGCCAACGCCAACGAATTCATTGATGACATCGCGCTGATCGAGCACAGCCTCGTGGTGCATGGCGGCAAGCACGCAGGTGCGTATGCGGTCAGCCGGCTGCTGTGGCGTGCGCGCACGTTCGGTTTTCATCTGGCGCGTCTTGATGTGCGCCAGGATGCGCGCGTGCATGATGAAGCATTGGCTGCGTTGCTGGGCGAAGATGACTGGGCGCAGCGTGAAACGGAACGTCGTGTGACCACGCTGCGTCCGTACGCCAGCGGTGACCGCTCGTTCGTGGCGGGCGACGACAACGAAGCGGCCACCATGCTTCGCGACGTGTTCGCCACACTGGCGGATTCGCGCAAGCGTTACGGCAGCGAAGCCACCGGCCTGTACATCATCAGCATGGCCGAGACGGCCGCAGACGTGCTGGCCGTGCTGGCGCTGGCGCGACGGGGCGGATTGCTGGAAGACGGTCGCGTACCGCTGGACGTGGCTCCGCTGTTCGAAACCATTGACGATCTGAAGGGCGGCCCCGACACGCTTCAGGCGCTGCTGGATGACCCGGTCTATCGCGACCATCTGAAAGCACGTGGTGACCGCCAGTGGGTAATGCTGGGCTATTCCGACAGCGGCAAGGATGGCGGCACGGTGGCGTCGCGCTGGAGTCTTCAGCGCGCGCAGGTCGAGATGCTGGAAGTGGCGCATGCCGCCGGCATCCGCCTTGCGTTCTTCCACGGCCGCGGCGGTTCTGCCAGCCGGGGTGGTTCGCGTATCACGCCCGCGCTGATGGCCTCGCCGCGCGGTTCGGTGGGCGGCGTGTTACGCGTGACGGAGCAGGGCGAAGTCATTCATCGCAAATACGGCATCCGTGCGCTGGCCGTGCGCAATCTGGAACAAACGCTGGGGGCGGTGATGCGCGCGTCGCTTCGGCCGCGCGTGGAAGAATCGCGCGAGGCAGCGTGGAAGGAGACGATGGCGACGCTCTCTGATCGCAGCCGCGTGGCCTATCGCGCGTTCGTCGACACCGATGGGTTCGTTGAATATTTCCGCGGCGCCACGCCCATTGATGTCATCGAGCGCATGACACTCGGCTCACGTCCCGCGCGCCGTCGCAGCATGAAGGGTGTGGAAGATCTCCGCGCCATTCCCTGGGTCTTCGCGTGGACGCAGTGCCGCGCGGTGCTGACGGGTTGGTATGGCCTGGGCAGCGCGCTGGATGACGTGGCCAGGACGTGCGGTGAAAACGCGCTGATTGAGATGGCCCATGACTGGCCGTTCTTCTCCACCATGCTTGATGATGTGGAGATGGTGCTGGCCAAGGCGGATCTCGCGATTGCGGAGGCTTTCTCGAAGCTGGCGGGGGATCGTCACGACACCTTCTTCCCGATGATCCGCGACGAGTTCGAGCGCACGGTGCGCTGGGTGCTGAAGCTGAAGGGTGCCGACGAGTTGCTGGCGGGTGATCCGCGACTGGCAACGTCCATTCGCCTGCGCAACCCATATGTCGACCCGATGAGTCTGTTGCAGGTTGATCTGCTCAAGCGCTGGCGCGCGACGGGTGGTGAGGATGATGGTCTGCTGCGCGCGCTGGTGGCATGCGTGAATGGTGTGTCGCAGGGTTTGCAGAACACTGGCTGATTGAATCGCGGGCAAGCTTGCTTCCACATGCATTGTGGGAGCGAGCTTGCCCGCGATGGTTATCCTCAACCGTTTTCCAGCTCTTCCCACCGCTTGTAAGCGGTCTCAAGCTCAGCCTGCACGCGCGCCAGTTCCTCGTTGTTGCGCGTGATGATGGCACTGTCCTGCTGGAAATAGCCCGGTGCATTCATCGCATCGGTGCGTGCGGCAATGTCCTTCTCCAGCGATTCGAGCTTCTCGGGCAGCAGGTCGAGCTCGCGCTGTTCCTTGAAGCTCAGCTTGCGCTTCGCCGCAGCAGGCGCTGCGGCAGCGGCAGGCGCCGAGACGGGCGGAAGCTGCGCCTTGGACGCACGTGCCATGGCGGCAGCGGCCGCCGGGCGCTGACGCACCCAGTCGTTGTAGCCACCAATGTATTCGCCCACCACGCCATCGCCTTCGAGCACCAGGGTGCTGGACACCACGTTGTCGATGAACGCGCGGTCATGCGACACCAGCAGCAGCGTGCCGCTGTATTCGCCAAGCAGCTCTTCCAGCAGTTCCAGCGTTTCCACGTCCAGGTCGTTGGTCGGTTCGTCCATCACCAGCAGGTTGGACGGCTGGGCGAACAGCTTGGCCAGCAGCAGGCGGTTGCGCTCACCACCGGACAGGCGCGTGATCGGTGCGCGGGCGCGCTCCGGCGAGAACAGGAAGTCCTGCAGATAGCCGATGATGTGCTTGCGCGTGCCGTTCAATTCGATGTATTCGCGGCCTTCGGCCACGTTGTCCAGCGCGTTCAGGCGGTCGTCCAGCATGGAGCGATGCTGATCGAAATAGGCGATTTCCAGGCCCGTGCCCAGCGTGACTTCACCCTGTTGCGGCTGAAGCTCGCCCAGCAGGATTTTCAGCAGCGTGGACTTGCCGGCGCCGTTGGGACCAATGATGCCGACGCGGTCGCCGCGCATGATCGTGGTGGACAGGTCGCGCAACAGCGTGCGTCCGCCGTATGCCTGGGTCACGTTCTTCGCATCCACGACCTTGCGGCCGCCGGACTGCGCGTTGGCCAGCGTGATCTTCGCGGTGCCGGTGGTCTCGCGGCGCTCGGCGCGCTCGTTGCGCAGCGCCTTGAGCGCACGCACCCGGCCTTCGTTGCGGGTGCGGCGGGCCTTGATGCCCTGGCGAATCCACACTTCTTCCTGAGCCAGCTTCTTGTCGAACAGCGCATTGGCCTGAGCCTCGGCGTGCAGGCGTTCTTCGCGGCGGCGCAGGTAGTTTTCGTAATCGCCCGGCCAGCTGGTGACGTTGCCACGGTCGATTTCGATGATGCGCGTGGCCAGCGAGCGCAGGAAGCTGCGGTCATGGGTGATGAAGATGATGCTGCCGCCAAAGTTCTTCAGGAAATCTTCCAGCCATGCGATGGCTTCGATATCCAGATGGTTGGTCGGCTCGTCGAGCAGCAGCAGGTCCGGCGCGCGGACCAGCGCCTGGCCCAGAAGCACTCGACGCTTCATGCCGCCGGAGAGGTCGGCGAAGTCGGCCGTCTCGGGGAGTTCAAGCTGCTCGACTACACGCTGCACGCGGGCGTCCAGATCCCACGCGTTCTGCGCTTCGATCTGGCTCTGCACGTCGCCCAGCGCGTCGAAGTCGCCTTCGGCCAGCAGGTGGTGATAACGGGCCAGCAGGTGGCCCAGTTCGCCCAGGCCTTCGGCCACAACGTCAAAGACGCTGCCGGTGGTGTCCTGGGGGACTTCCTGGGTCAGACGCGCAATGCGCGTACCGCCCTGAACACGGATTTCGCCGTCGTCCGGGTGAATCTCGCCTGCAATGAGCTTGAGCAGGGTCGATTTGCCGGCGCCATTGCGGCCGACAATACAGACCCGTTCATTGGTCTCGATGGAGAGATCGACCTGTTCGAGCAGGAGCGGGCCGCCGATGCTGTAGTCGGCTTTGATGAGCTGGATAAGAGACATTCCCCTAGTGTAACGGCTCCGCCCCTCAGCCGATCGAGATCCTGTAGCTCGTGGACTGCCGGTAGGTCTGTCCGGGCTTCAGGATGACCTCGCCTGAGCGGGGGCTGTTCACCTGGTTCGGGAAGGCCTGGGCCTCCAGTGCGAAGCCTGCAAACGCCTCGTACTGGCCACCTTCACGCCGCGCGGAGCCCGCCAGCTTCTGGCCCGTGTAGAACTGCAACCCCGCCTGATCGGTGGATACGGCAAGCTGGCGCCCGCTGGCCGGGTCGGTGACCAGCGCAACCTCGCGCAGTCCCTTGCCCGGGGCGTTGAGCACGTAGCAATGGTCGAAGCCGCCCGAGACCCTCAGCTGTTCATCCGGCCACAGCAGCCGGGCGCCCACGGGCGCGGCGGTGCGGAAGTCGAACGCGCTGCCCGCCACGCTGCGCAGGTCCACCGGGATGCCGGTGGCGTCGATGGCCAGGAACGCGTCAGCGTCGATGCGGATCATGTGGTCGCGGATGTCTCCGCGCCGGTCGTTCAGGTTGAAATACGGGTGCGAGGTGAGGCTCAGCGGGGTGGGAGCGTCGGTGCGCGCTTCGTAGTCGATCGACAGCGTGCCGTCGTCGGCCAGTGCGTAAGTCACCCGCACATGCACTTCGCCGGGAAAGCCGCTGTCTCCCTCGGGCGAGGTCAGGCTGACGATCAGCGCACCTTCGGAGGTTCCCACGTCCCACAGCTTGCGGTGGAAGCCATCGAAGCCGCCATGCAGGTGGTTGGGGCCGTCGTTGCGGTCCAGCTTGTGAATCACGCCATCGAGTTCGAAGCGGCCGTCACGGATGCGGTTGGCCCAGCGGCCCACCAGGGCGCCCATGAACGCGGTGGCCTTCAGGTAATCGTCCGGAGTGGCGTGTCCCAGAAGCACGTCGCCAAAGCGGCCCTGACGGTCGGGCACGTCCCAGGACAGCAGCGTGCCGCCGAGGTCGCTGATGGTTACAGCCATGCCCATGGCGTTGCGCAACGTCCAGCGATGCGCAGCACGGCCATCGGGCAACGAGCCCCAGGGCTGGGCGGAAAGAGAGGAATTCATGGATCGCGTCCGTGCTTCAGCTGGGCAGAGTCTGCCGGTGGGCTTCATGGTATTGGCGGGGTGTGCAGTCATATTCCCGACGGAATACCGCATACATGTATTGCAGGGATGTGAATCCACAACGCACGGCGATGTCCGCCAGCGGCGTGCTGGAGTGGGCCAGCAGCTCGCGTGCCGTTTCCAGCTTGTGTTGAAGAATGGCCTGGTGCACGGTCTGTTTCAGCTCGCGCTTGAAGTGTTCTTCCAGCACGGTGCGTGAAATGCCGACATAGTCGGCCACCTGTTCGGTCTTGATGCCCAGGCACGCGTACTGCCGGATGTAGTGGCTGGCACGCATCACATGAGGACTCTTCACCGGCTGGTGTTTGCTGGACGCCTGCACGTTGATGCCCACCGGTGGCACCAGTACGCGTGTGCCTGCACAACTGGCGCCGCGCAACATCTGGTGCAGCAGATGGGCGGCCGTACGACCCATTTCTTCCGCGCCCTGAATCACCGACGTGAGCGGAATGCGGGTCAGCAACTGCGCCATCGGATCATTATCAATGCCGACGATGGCCACCTGTTCCGGCACGGAAATTTCGCCAATGACGCAGGCCTGCAACAGTTGGCGCGCGCGGGCATCAGTGACCGCCACAATGCCGATGGGCTTGGGCAGCGCACGCAGCCATGCCACCAGTTCTTCCACTGCATGGCCCCAGCCGCCCGCGCTGGTGGGCGAGCCGCGGTACACGCTGCTTTCCATTCCGTCGGCGGCAAGAATGCGTTCAAACGCACCTTCACGTTCCTGTGCCCAGCGGCTGCGCGGATTCGGCGGCAAACCGTAAAACGCAAAGCGTTGCAGGCCCTGTTCAATCAGGTGATCGTAAGCAAGCCGCACCAGTTTCGCGTTATCGGTTGCGATGTATGGAATATCGGCAGGATAGGCGGCTGAATCGTGGTACGACCCACCCACAGCCACCACCGGAACGGTAAGGTTGGCCAGGGCGTCGGTGGCGTCCGGATCGTCGAAGTCGGCGATGATGCCGTCACCCTGCCAGCGATGAATGTCGCGCATGCGGCAGCGAAAATCCTCTTCCATGAAGAGGTCCCATTCCACCCGCGTGGAGTTCAGGTATTGGCCAATGCCCGCGATGACCTGCCGGTCGTACACCTTGTTGGCGTTGAACAACAGCGCGATGCGGTGAGGGGCCATGACGCTCGTATGGGAAGACCTGACGGCTTGCAGGTCGCTCACGCTAGCACGGCGTTCCCCAGGCCTCATGACGCAGCGCGGCAATGAAAAAGATCATTCGACTGGCGAATTTCGCAATTGCCCGCCCCGGGCCCCGTCGTCAGCATCTTCCCTTATTCGTCATAGCATCACGAGGAAACGCCATGTCTTATTTCGACGCCATCCCGAAGATCCGCTTCGAGGGTACCGAATCGGAGAATCCGCTCGCGTTCCGTCATTACGACCCGAACCGCAAGCTTCTGGGCAAGACCATGGCCGAGCACCTGCGCCTTGCCGTCTGCTACTGGCACACCTTCGTGTGGCCGGGCTCCGATGTGTTCGGCGCCGGCACGTTCGAGCGCCCCTGGCAGCAGGCTGGGGACCCGATGGGCCAGGCCCGTGCCAAGGCGGATGCTGCCTTTGATTTCTTCTCCCGCCTGGGCACGCCGTACTACACATTCCACGATACCGACGTGGCGCCGGAAGGCAACAGCCTCACCGATTACCGCAACAACATGGCCGCCATGATCGACGTGCTGGAAGCGAAGCAGGCCGAAACCGGCATGAAGCTTCTGTGGGGTACGGCCAATGTGTTCAGCCATCCGCGCTACGCGGCCGGTGCTTCGACCAATCCGCAGCCGGAAGTGTTCGCCTATGCGGCGACCCAGGTGCGCACCGCGATGGACGCGACGCTTCGCCTTGGTGGCGCAAACTACGTTCTGTGGGGTGGTCGTGAAGGTTACGACACGCTTCTCAATACCGATCTCAAACGCGAACGCGCGCAGCTCGGCAAATTCTTCCAGATGGTCATCGAGCACAAGCACAAGATCGGGTTTAAGGGTCTGATCCTCATTGAGCCGAAACCGCAGGAACCTACGAAACATCAGTACGACTACGACACCGCGACGGTCTATGGCTTCCTGAAGGATTTCGGCCTCGAAAACGAGGTGAAAACCAATTTGGAAGCCAACCACGCCACGCTGGCCGGACACTCGTTCCAGCACGAAGTGGCCACGTCCATTGCCCTTGGCCTGTTCGGCAGCATCGACGCCAACCGCGGTGATCCGCAAAACGGCTGGGACACCGACCAGTTCCCCAACAGCGTGGAAGAGCTGACGCTGGTGATCTACGAAATTCTGAAGGCCGGCGGTTTCACCTCCGGCGGCTTCAACTTCGATACCAAGGTCCGTCGTCAGAGCAGCGACGCAGCCGATCTGTTCCACGGCCACATCGGTGCCATTGATGCGCTGGCGCTGGGTCTGGAGCGTGCTGCAAAGATGGTTGAGCGCGACGCGCTGGCCGACTTCAAGGCGAAGCGTTACGCCGGCTGGGATGCCGACTTCGGTCGTAAGATTCTCGATGGCGGCTTCAGCCTGGAGTCCATTGCCGACGAAGCCGTTGCACGCAACATTCACCCGAAGCACATCTCGGGCGGCCAGGAACTGCTCGAAAACATCGTCAATCGCTACATCTATGGTTGATATGTATCTCGGGATCGACCTGGGCACCTCGTCCGTGAAAGCCGTCCTGATTGATCAGGACGGTGAGGTTGCCGTCACGGCCTCCAGTCCCCTTGAGGTCTCCCATCCCCACGCGCGCTGGTCCGAGCAGGACCCCGCGTCGTGGTGGAAGGCCACGGAAAACGCAGTGCAGGAAGTGCTTCGCGCGGCAGACCGTGCAGGCATCGACCGTCGCCGTGTCGCCGCCATCGGCCTCAGTGGGCAGATGCACGGCGCCACGCTGCTCGATAGCGCCGACCGCGTACTGCGACCGGCCATCCTCTGGAATGACGGACGCTCGGATGTGGAATGCGCCGAGCTGGAGCGCGTTCCTGACTTCCGCCGCATCACCGGCAACCTGGCCATGCCCGGCTTCACGGCGCCCAAGATCGCATGGGTCCGCAAGCATGAGCCGGAGATTTTCGAGCGCATCGCCAAGGTGCTTCTGCCGAAGGACTACCTGCGACTTCTGATGACGGGCGACTACGTCACGGATGCCTCCGATGCCGCCGGCACACTGTGGCTGGATGTGTCGAAGCGGCAGTGGAGCGACGCCATGCTCGCGGCCACGGGGCTGGATCGCTCGCACATGCCCGAGGTTCTTGAAGGCAGCCAGCCGGGCGGACGTCTGCGCCGTGACGTGGCAGAGCGCTGGGGTCTGAATACCGTGCCGGTGGCGGCGGGTGGTGGTGACAATGCGGCCGGCGCCGTGGGCGTGGGCATTGTGAGTCACGGTCAGGCCATGCTTTCTCTGGGCACGTCCGGTGTTTACTTCGCGGTATCGGACGGATTCCGCGCCAGCCCTGAAACGGCTGTGCACAGTTTCTGCCACGCCTTGCCCGACACCTGGCACCTGATGTCCGTGATGCTCAACGCGGCCAGCTGCCTGGATTTCACGGCCCGCCTTACCGGCTATGCCGATGTGCCGTCGCTGCTTGCCGATGGCGAAGCGGCAGGTCTGCGCGACGATGGTCCGGTGTTTCTTCCTTACCTGACCGGCGAGCGCACACCGCACAATGATGCACATGCCCGCGGTTCCTTCACGGGCCTGGGTCCTGCCACGTCGCGTGCAGATTTTGTGAACGCCACCCTGGAAGGCGTGGGTCTCGGCCTTCTGGATGGCCTTCTGGCGGTGGAGTCCACCGGCCTTGTTTCCAGCGATATCACGGTGATTGGCGGCGGTTCGCGCAGCGCGTACTGGACACAGATGCTGGCCGACATTCTCGGCAAGCCGCTGACCCTGCGCAGTGGTGGTGAAGTGGGGCCTGCGCTCGGTGCGGCACGCCTGGCACACCTGGCAGCAGAGCCTGGTGCTACGCTCCGGGACGTCTGCCCGATGCCTGCGCGCCTGGCCGTGCGTGAGCCCGATGCAGCGCGTCATGCTTATTTCCGCGAAAAACGCCACCCTCTGTTCCGTCGCCTGTACCAGCAGTTGAAGCCGATCTTTTCTGACGTCGTCAACGGCGCCGATATCCGCCCCTCCTGAAGGGCGAACCAGAAAGCTAAGGAGAGACCATGAAGCACAAGGCACTACACACGTTGCTGGCCGTATCCATGATTGCCGCGGGCGTGTTCGCCACGCCGCAGGCACATGCCAGCAAGGACAAGCCGGTTATCGGCTTCTCCATCGACGACCTGCGCGTCGAACGCTGGACCCGCGATCGTGATTACTTCAAGGCCGCCGCCGAAGCCAAGGGCGCCACCGTCACGGTCACCTCGGCCGACGGCAACGAACAGAAGCAGCAGTCGCAGATTGAAAACCTCATTGCCCAGAAAGTGGACGTGCTGGTGATCGTTCCCTTCAATGCCAAGACGCTGACCAATGTGGTCACCGAAGCGAAGAAGGCTGGCATCAAGGTGATTTCCTACGATCGCCTGATCCTCGGTGCCGATGTCGATGCATATATCTCCTTCGATAACGAGAAGGTTGGCGAGATGCAGGCGCAAGGTGTGGTCAACGCCGCGCCCAAGGGCAACTACTACCTGCTCGGTGGCGCACCCACCGACAACAACGCGAAGATTCTCCGCGACGGTCAGATGAAAGTGCTCCAGCCTCTGATCGACAAGGGCGACATCAAGATCGTGGGAAAACAGTGGACCAATGAGTGGCTGGCTTCCAACGCGCAGAAGATCATCGAGAACGCGCTGACTGCCAACAAGAACAACATCCAGGGCATCGTCGCTTCCAACGACGGTACGGCCGGCGGCGCCATCCAGGCGCTGGAAGGTCAGAAGCTGGCAGGCAAGGTCGCGGTGTCCGGCCAGGATGCGGATCTGGCCGGTGTGAAGCGTGTGATGGCCGGTACGCAGACGATGACCGTCTACAAGCCCATCAAGCAGATCGCCACCGATGCAGCTGACCTCTCGGTGCAGCTGGCCAAGGGCGAAACGCCCAAGTACACCAGCAAGCTCAACAACGGCAAGAAGGACGTCGATACCATCCTTCTCACTCCGACGCTGCTGACGAAGGCAAACGCCGATATCGTCGTGAAGGACGGTTTCTACACGCAGGCCCAGCTGAGCAAGTAAGCGCCCGGCGCACCATGGCATCACAGGCTGACCGGTGTGGTCAGGCTGAGCACCAAGTGAGAAGCCCCGCCGGGGAGGTGGGGCTTCTCCGTGACGAGGGATTGGGAGTGAGCGAATACCTGTTCGAGATGCGCGATATCGTCAAGGAATTTTCTGGCGTCCGCGCGCTCAATGGCATCAACCTGGCCGTGCGGCCAGGTGAATGCGTCGGCTTGTGTGGTGAAAACGGCGCGGGCAAATCCACGCTGATGAAAGTGCTCTCAGGTGTGTATCCCTATGGCACGTGGGAAGGCGAAATTCTGTGGGATGGCAAGCCGCTGCATGCGGCCTCGGTGCGCGACAGCGAAAAGGCCGGCATCGTCATCATCCACCAGGAACTGATGTTGGTGCCGCAGTTGTCGGTGGCCGAAAACATCTTCCTGGGCAACGAGATTCGCAAGATGGGCGGCGTGATGGATTACGACGCCATGTATGCCAAGGCAGAATCCCTGCTGGCGCGACTGAAGCTCAAGGGAGTGAATGTGGCGGCGCCCGTCAGCAACTATGGCGGCGGTTACCAGCAGTTGTTCGAGATCGCCAAGGCGCTTGCGAAGAACGCGCGCCTGCTGATTCTGGATGAGCCCTCCTCGTCGCTGACCTCGTCTGAAACCGACACGTTGCTTTCCATCATCGAAGACCTCAAGCGCGAAGGTGTCGCGTGCGTGTACATCTCGCACAAGCTCGAAGAAGTGGCTCGCGTGTGCGATACGGTTACCGTCATCCGTGACGGCAAGCACATCCTCACCAGGCCGATGAGCGAGATGACCACCCACTCGATCATCACGGCGATGGTCGGGCGCGAAATCGAAAACCTGTTCCCGAAGATCGAGCATCACGTCGGCGAGGTAATTTTCGAGGTACGGCATGTCACCTGCTGGGACGTGGCCAATCCCAATCGCAAGCGCGTGGACGATGTGTCGTTCGAGCTGCGCAAGGGCGAGATTCTTGGCATCGCCGGACTGGTCGGGGCGGGCCGCACCGAGCTGGTCTCTGCCATTTTTGGCGCGTATCCCGGCCGCTCCACCGCAGAGCTGGTGCTGGAAGGCAAGCCGATCAAGGTCAACTCGCCACAGCAGGCGATCCGTGCAGGCCTGTCGCTCGTTCCTGAAGACCGCAAGCGGCAGGGTATCGTTCCGCTGCTGGGCGTGGGTGACAACATAACCCTTGCCACGCTTGAACATTATTCGCACGCCGGTCGTATCGACCGGGCAGCCGAGCTGCACACAGTAGAAACCGAGATCAAGCGCCTGCGCGTAAAGACCGCGAGCCCCGAACTGGCCATTGCCGGCCTGTCCGGTGGCAATCAGCAGAAGGCTGTACTCACGAAGATGCTTCTACCCGCGCCCAAGGTCCTGATCCTCGACGAGCCCACCCGTGGCGTCGATGTCGGATCGAAGTTCGACATCTATACGCTGATGTTCGAGTTGGCCGCCAAGGGCGTGTCGATCATCATGGTGTCGTCGGAAATGCCCGAAGTGCTCGGTGTCAGCGACCGCGTGCTGGTGATGGGCGAGGGCAAACTGAAGGGCAACTTCCCGAATGTGGGATTGACCCAGGAGCAGGTGCTTGCTGCCGCTATCGACAGCTCTGTCGACACGCCACACGCCGCCTGACATCACAACAAGCATCCCACAACGCGTATTTCAGGGAACCGACATGCAAGCCCAGCAAGTGCAACAACTTTTCGTACGCTACAAGATCCTCGCGCTGCTGATCGCGGTTGCCGTGATCTGGACCTTCTTCCACGTCAAGACCGGTGGCATCTTCGTCACCTCCAACAACCTGTCGAACCTGTTCCGGCAGATGGCCATCACCGGCATGCTGGCATGCGGCATGGTGTTCGTGATCATTTCGGGCGAAATCGACCTCTCAGTGGGTTCATTGCTGGGATTGCTGGGTGGTGTGGTCGCCATTCTTGCGGTGAACCACGGCTGGGGGACATGGTCGGCCATCGGCGTTGTGCTGGTGCTGGGTCTGGCCATTGGCGCCTTCAACGGCTTCGTGGTCACCCGGCTGCGCGTACCGTCCTTCATTGTGGGCCTGGGCGGCATGCTCGCGTTTCGCGGCATCGTGCTCTATGTAACTGATAGCCAGACCATCGCGCCGGTGCCTGACAATCTGGTGACGCTGGGGCAGGGCTTCGTACCGCCCACGCTGTCCATCTATATCGGCGCCATCATCTTCCTGTCCATGGCTGCGCTGACCATCCGTCGTCGCATGCGTCGCGCGAAGCTTGGTCTGCATCAGGGCGCGCTCTGGATCGACGTCGTAAAGACGCTGGTCATCGGCCTGTTCATCGCCGCGTTCGTCTACATGATGAACGATGCTGAAGGCATCCCCATTCCGGTGATGATCCTGATCGCGTTGCTGGCGGTGTTTTCCTATGTCGCCACCCAGACGGTCTTCGGCCGGCACATCTACGCGGTGGGCGGCAACATGGAAGCCACGCGCCTGTCCGGCGTGAACGTGGCGGGCGTGAAACTGGCGGTGTTCGCCATCATGGGCCTGATGTGCGCCTTCGCCGGCATCATCACCGTGGCCCGCACCGGTTCCGGCTCGCCGTCGGCAGGCACGGGCGGTGAACTGGATGCCATCTCCGCGTGCTTCATCGGCGGCACGTCGATGCGCGGCGGTTCGGGCACCGTGTACGGTGCACTCATCGGCGCACTGGTCATGGCCAGCCTCGACAGCGGCATGCAGCTGATGGACGTGGACAACTCCTGGCAGATGATCATCAAGGGCGTGATCCTCGTGCTTGCCGTGTGGGTGGACGTGCTGTCCGGTTCCAACCGCAACGCCTGATTGCCCAGTTGCTGGAGAGAAAAGGCCGGGCTTTTGCCCGGCCTTTTCTTTTGCGCGCCCGACACAGGATCGCCAACCATGCCCGCCTTCGTATGTGGGCGAGTTGGCAGATTCTCGCGTCAATGGATGAGGCCAACTGCGAATTGCCCTTGCCTCCCCGTATATCCGGATAATCCGCGACGACGTCGGAAAGTCGCTTTCTGACCGCATGCAGGTTGTTCCATATCGCGCCCCGTCTGCATCACGGGCGCATTCGACATCCAGTGCAACTAACCGGAGTTATCAGGGATGAAGGGCTTCGATCTGGCAAGGCACAGCAGGGAATACCAGTACGATTACGTGACCCTGCTGGATGGGGTGATGTCGGCTGAAGTCTGCGCGGACCTTGCTCGGCGCATCAATTCCGTCATTGATGAAGGCGGTGTTTCGCTGGTGGATCATCATGGCGCGGGGACCCTGGCGGTTTCTGATCGGGGCGGAAGGTATCTGCACCACATCTTCCAGGGAGACGACGTGCGCCTCCATCTTCCCGAGATTGCGGTGCTTTATCGGGCTCTTCTGCCACTGGTCTGCGTCTTGACGAATCGCGAGGTGGTGCTGTCGCCGCATGCGCGTTCGGACATGAACGTGAAGATTTATCCACCGGGTGGCGGCACGCTCGGCGAACATTACGACAGTAACGGCATTACCGTCCTTCTGTTTCTGACGACCAACACGGAGGCGCCGCTTCGCATGCAGATTCCCCGCTCGCACCCGAGTCGCGAACCATGGACCGAGCGGCGGAGCATCTACGCACGGGCGGGCACGCTGCTTCTGATGCAGGGGCGCGAGGTGCTGCATGATTGCGAGGCAACGACGCATGAGCAGAAGCTCACGGTCGTGCTGAATTATTATGTGGAAGGTGATACCTGGCGCCACGAGGATTTTGACGACTTCGTGTATCACGGCCATGCTCCCACGGCCGCTGCCTGAGTCAGCGCTTCGCTTCCATACCTGCTACTGCAAGGACACGCATGAAACCGTTGGATCTGGCACTTGGCGTCCTTGTTGCGCTTATCTGGGGCTGCAATTTTTCAGTGATCGAGGTGGGTCTCCATGACCTCAGCCCCTTCCTGTTGACGGCGCTCCGATTCGCGTTCTCGGCGGTTCCGTTGATTTTCTTCGTGCGTCGCCCGCGTGGACGGCAGATGCTTGCCACGGCGGCTTATGGCGTGTTGTTTGGCGTGGGCCTGTGGTGGGTGGTGAACCTGGCGATGACGAAGGGCATGTCGCCAGGGCTTTCGTCACTGGTGCTTCAGTTCAGTGCGTTCTTTACCATCGTGCTGAGCTGGCTGTTTCTGCACGAACCGATCCGGCGACCGCAGATGGCCGGCATGATCATTTCGCTGGTCGGCCTCATCGGTGTCATTGCGTTTGCGGACGCGGTGACCACCGTGACCGGTTCGGTGCTGGTGCTGATTGCCGCGCTGAGCTGGAGCATCTGCAACATCATCGTGAAGAAGAGCCGGCCGGAAGACATGATCGCCTTCATTGCATGGTCAAGCGCCGTTGCGGCACCGGTGCTGTTCGCGCTGGCCTGGCTTGACGCAGGATCGGCTGCGTTCGTGGGGCTGGCGGACCACCTCACGGCCGGTGCGGTGTTCTCGGTGCTGTTCCAGGCGTATGTCACCACGGTATTCGGTTACATGGTGTGGAACCGGCTGATGAAGAAGTATCCCGCCGCGTCGGTGGCGCCGTTGTCGTTGCTGGTTCCGATCTCCGGATTGGTGACCTCCGCCATCTGGTTTGGTGAGGTGCTTTCCACGCGAAGCTGGATGGCGATTGCGGTCGTGCTGGCAGGCATCGCGGTGTTTGTGGTCAGCGGGGCAGTGGCGTTACGGCGCGCACCAGTGGCAGGCGCCGCCGGGTGATCGGGATGCAGCACCTCGCCAGCGCGCTCGCAGGCAAACAATCCATAAAAACGGGGCGCCCCGAGTGAACTGCATCCCTTAACTCTTGAGCTGACGCCTGCTTCTCTTATTGGGGCAGTGAGTCAATAGGAGGAGCCGGGGGATCAATCAGCATTCTCAAAGGCTGCTCGTCACTGGTCCCCGGGCAGTCCTTGGGCAGGTAGGCCGTGATGGTCTCGCCTTTATATGTGCCAGTGGTGAACGTCCCGGTGAGAGTGAGGACGGTGGCGCTATATTTATCGTTTTCGACGCTGACCGAGATCTTGTCAGCTTTGTCGTTCATGGTGAAAGGCGCGAAGGGAGAACTCGAGCGCTGAAGGCGGAGTTCGCCGGAGAACGTTGTCTTGCTGTCACAAGTGATGTTGCCGCTGCCTTTCAAGGAAAAGTAGTTCATGACCATGTTCTCGTCGCGCTCCCGAACAGGTTTTTTGAGATCCTGTTCAAAGCACATCATGGGTTTGGTCATATCAACCGGCGAATCGCCAGTTGCGATGCGAGGCACTGCAATATTTGATCTCTTAAAGATATTGCATTGCACAGACAGCTGCTTTGCTTCGGAAGCACCGTCCGTTACGAAGTGAGCTGCGGCGGGAGCACTCATCCCCAACGCGGTGGAAAGCACGAAAGCAACGAGCAGAACACGCTTTTGCAGGCGCATGTCGAATCTCCTTCTTCCTGGATGCCAGCCGCAACGCGTCTGGCGATTCGCAACCGTTTTTTCCGGCCGGCCGTGGTCGTCCCTGCACTGTGAATAAGTGAATGAGCGGCGCCACTGACGAGGCCACCTTAGGCCCGATGGCGCCGCGCTCACATTGCCCATCGGTTGTAGGTGCTGAAGGAGCCATCCCTCCGACCTTGGTAGCTATGCGGCTTCCACCGAAAGCTGGCCCAACCGGTTGGCTACCGGATAGGATGAGGCCCGGGGAGGGCTCATGACGGCTATGGAAATGGTGCCGGAACGTGGCACGCATACACTGCGCTACCGTTCGTCGCGCGCGGAGATCTGGCGGATGTACTGGCGCGTCTGGAGAAAAAAGCTCTGGGTGACCCATGTGATCGCGGCTGCCGGGGCTGCCTGGCTTTGCAGCAACAACACACTGATGTCGATGGCTGTGTGGTTCGCCGTATGGCTACCCATCGTCGTGGCATGCCTGGCGGCCTTTCCCCAGATCATGTTCAAGTCGCAGGAGCGCATGCTGGAGCTGACTCCGGATGGCTGGTCCAGCACGATCGGAAGCAGGTCCGGATCCATGTCCTGGAAGGCGATCCGTGGCTTGGCGGACACGCCCGAAGGCCTGGTTATTGTTAGCGCCAATGGAAATGCGATGGTGGTTCCGCAGCGGGCCTTCACCGATGTGTCGCATCGTGCCGCCGTGCTTGCGGATGTGAGGCGCTGGTTTACCGCGTCGCGGGCATAAAAAGAAAGGGCGCCCGGTGAACTGAGGCGCCCTTGTCTGTTTTGCTCGATGCTACCGCTTACTTGCGCTTCGATGCACCCAGGCCAGCTGCGTCGCGCAGCGCTTCGGCCTTGTCGGTCTTTTCCCACGAGAACGCGGTGAACGTGTTGCCGTTCGCATCGGTCATGTCGTAGGGCTTGCGACCGAAGTGACCGTTGGACGCGGTCGGCTGGTACATCGGGTGCACCAGATCCAGCATCTGGATGATGCCGTACGGGCGCAGGTCGAAGTGCTTGCGGATCAGCTTCTCGATCTTGTCGTCGGAGATCTTGCCGGTACCGAACGTGGTGACCGAGATCGACGTCGGCTCGGCCACGCCGATGGCGTAGCTGACCTGGATTTCGCAACGGTCGGCCAGGCCGGCAGCCACGATGTTCTTGGCGACGTAACGGGCAGCGTAAGCGGCCGAACGGTCAACCTTGGACGGGTCCTTGCCCGAGAACGCGCCACCACCATGACGGGCCCAGCCGCCGTAGGTGTCGACGATGATCTTGCGGCCGGTCAGGCCGCAGTCGCCCACGGGACCGCCGATCACGAACTTGCCGGTCGGGTTGATGTGGAACTTGGTGCCCTTGTGCAGGAGCTTCGCCGGCAGCACGGGCTTGAGGATCAGCTCGCGCACGCCTTCGATGAGGTCCTTCTGCTTCACGCCCGGATCGTGCTGGGTCGAGAGCACCACGGCGTCGATGGCGACAGCCTTGCCGTCTTCATAACGCAGGGTGACCTGGCTCTTCGCATCCGGACGCAGCCACGGCAGCGGCGAGTTCTTCTTCTTGCGGACCTTGGTCTGCTGCTCGACGAGGCGATGCGCGTAATGGATCGCCGCCGGCATGAATTCGGAGGTTTCGTTGGTGGCATAGCCGAACATCAGGCCCTGGTCGCCAGCGCCCTGTTCTTCAGGCTTCTTGCGATCCACGCCCTGGTTGATGTCCGGGGACTGCTTGCCGATCAGGTTCAGCACGCCGCAGGTCTCGCCGTCGAAGCCGACCTCGGAGCTGTCGTAACCGATATCGAGGATGACCTTGCGGGTCAGGGCTTCCAGGTCGATCCAGGCGCTGGTGGTGATCTCGCCGGCCACGATGGCCACGCCGGTCTTCACCAGCGTCTCGCAGGCCACGCGCGCGCGGGCATCCTGGGCCAGGATGGCGTCCAGTACGGCGTCGGAGATCTGGTCGGCGATTTTGTCCGGATGGCCTTCGGAGACCGACTCGGAGGTGAAGAGGTAGCTGCTCATCGCGAGGATATATCCTTCTTTACGGATAAAGAGATAAAAGGGGGCGAGCTATAATACACGCCCCCCGATCGATTTGCAGTCCCAGCCTACAGCGGCTGGCTTACGGTTGCGTGATATTCAGGCGGAAATGGCTCAGGCAGGTGCTTCCACGCGTTCACGCAACCTCGCTGCGGCCGCCACCATGGCGGTCAGGGCGGCCTCCACTTCGGGCCATCCCCGGGTTTTCAGCCCGCAATCGGGGTTGACCCAGAGCTGATCGGGCCGCAGCACGTCCAGCGCGCGGGTCAGCAGGAAGACCATTTCTTCCTCGCTGGGCACGCGTGGCGAATGGATGTCGTAGACGCCAGGGCCGATGCCGTTGGGATAGCGGAAGCGGGTGAAGGCATCGAGCAATTCCATCCTCGAGCGGCTGGTTTCGATGGAGATCACATCGGCGTCCATGGCTGCCACGGATTCAATGATGTCGTTGAACTCCGAGTAGCACATGTGGGTGTGGATCTGCGTGGCATCGCTGACACCGCCTGCGGCAATGCGGAACGCGTGCACGGCCCACGCCAGATAGGAAGCCCACTCGCCACGACGCAGCGGCAGACCTTCGCGCAGGGCGGGCTCGTCGATCTGGATGATGCCGATGCCGGCCGCTTCCAGGTCATGCACTTCATCGCGCAGGGCGAGCGCGATCTGCTGGCACACCTCTTCGCGCGGCAGGTCGTCGCGAACGAAGGACCATTGCAGCATGGTCACCGGGCCGGTCAGCATGCCCTTCATCGGACGCCGGGTAAGCGACTGCGCATAGGCTGACCAGCGCACGGTCATGGGCTCCGGCCGCGCCACGTCACCATAGATTACCGGCGGCTTCACGCAGCGCGAGCCGTAGCTCTGCACCCAGCCGTTGGCGGTGAAGGCGTAGCCATCCAGCTGTTCGCCGAAGTACTCGACCATGTCGTTGCGTTCCGGCTCGCCGTGCACCAGCACGTCGATGTCGATGGCTTCCTGGAAGCGCACGGCGCGCTCAATTTCTTCACGCAGCACGGTTTCGTAGCTTGCCGTGTCCAGTTTTCCGGCGCGGTGTGCCGAGCGCGCCTTACGCAGTTCATGCGTCTGCGGGAACGAGCCGATGGTGGTGGTGGGCAACTCGGGGAGGCCGAAGCGCTCGCGCTGGGCGACCACGCGGTTGGCGTAACCTGAGCGGCGCTGCGCTGCCTGCGGCGTGAGCTGACGCAAGCGGCTGCGCACATCGGCACGCACCACATCGCTGGAGCGGGCGCGCGCGGCGACGCGTTCGTGCTGTTCTGTCAGTGCCGTGAGCGCGCGGTCATCCCCTGCCAGGCCATCGGCATACAGGCGAAGCTCGCCGATCTTCTGCCGTGCGAACGACAGCCAGTCTCGCAGTGATCCGCGCAGGCCCTTCTCCCCGGTCAGGTCGATCGGCACGTGCAGCAGCGAGCAGGACGTGGAAATCCACAGACGATCATCGCGGATGAGGCTGGCCAGCGTACGCAGCTGGCTCATCACGCGGGAAGGATCGCTGAGCCAGATGTTGCGGCCGTCGATCACACCGGCCGAAAGCACGCGGTCGGCCGGCAGCGCGCTGGCCACCGCTTCCAGCTGAGCCGGTGCGCGCACCAGATCCACATGCAGGCCGGCGACGGGCAGCGATACCGCGAGGTCGAGGTTGTCATCCAGCGCAGCGAAATAGGTGGCCAGAAGCATGCGCGGCCCTGAAGCGGCGGCCAGCGCGGCAAACGCCGTGCGATAGGCCGCGCGCGCCGTGTCGTCCAGATCCAGTGCAAGGCAGGGCTCGTCGATCTGAACCCACTGCGCGCCTTCGGCGGCCAGCGCCTGAAGAATGGATGCGTAGACCGGGAGGATCGACGGCAGAAGCGCCAGCGCATCGCTGCCGTCCGTCGTTTTGGACAGACGCAGGAATGACACGGGGCCAAGGATGACCGGGCGTGCCGTATGACCCGCAGCGGTGGCTTCGCGATACTCGCCAAGCAGCTTGCCAGTACGCGCGGCGAACGACTGCTGCGCATCCAGCTCCGGCACCAGGTAGTGATAGTTCGTGTCGAACCACTTGGTCATTTCCAGCGCAGGCAGGTCCACCGTGTCTGTCTGCACACCCCGCGCCATGGCGAAATACGCGGCCAGGGGATCGGTGGCATTCAGTGCGCGGTAGCGCTCGGGGATCGCGTCCAGAAGCACGGCCGTGTCGAGCACGTGGTCGTATAGCGAGAAGTCGTTCACCGGCACGCTGTCTGCGCCTGCCTCGCGGGCAAGGTTCCAGTGGCGGTGACGCAGGTCGGTAGCCGTCGCCAGCAGTTCGGCGGCCGGGGTTTCACCGCTCCAGAAGCTTTCCAGCGCCCGTTTCAGTTCGCGGCGGCGGCCAATGCGGGGAAATCCAAGGTAGGTAACGTGTGGCATGAGTTGCATCCTCTTTGAAAGAAAGAGGAGGGAAGGGCGGCTGACCGTCATCGACACACAGCTACGCCCTGCCCGGTGAGGGCAAGACCCAAGTCGCATGCCATGGCGGTGTGACCGTCGACCTTCGCCCCCGCGGGCGAACCGGTAGTGCCCTCGGGTTGCAAGGCACGAACCCAGGTCGGACCAGAAGGCAACCGCCCATGACGGCAGCGGCCTTCTTCGGTCGGCGGCAGGTCTTCGGGCTCGTGGACACGGTGCTTAAGGGGGAAAGCACCACCTTACCCTGTCGCTTCCCGGACCCATGAAGGCCCAGTGCCGGGGAATAACCCCTGACAAGGTTCGTTTCCACATACCGCTGCGGGGCAGCGCCGGATTCCCACCGGCTTCCCTCTTAGCTTCATCTCTATATCCGAATATAGAGATGAAGACCGTCAACGCGGCGAAAGTTAGACCTCTGGACGTCCAAAGTCAAACGCTACGTAGACGTTTACCGTGCGAGGATCAGGCCTTTGTCGTAGTACGGGGCTCGCGTGGAATCTGCCCGGATTGTGGTTGTCACTGTGGGTTCTGAAGGGGATCTCTTTCCTTTTCTGGCCTTGGGTCAGCAGCTTGCGCGACGTGGCCATCGGGTCACTGTCGCCACTCATCCCGTGCATCAGGAGGCTGTCGAGCGGGCTGGCCTCACGTTTGCGCGCGCTACCGACGTGCCGATGCCCGAGGACCCGGAAGCTTTCTTTGCGCGGGCCTTCCATCCCCTTCGAGGGCCACGCTTTGTCGTGCGTGACCTGGCTGCGGACGATGTGGCGGCGAGTTACGCGTTGCTGTTGCCGGCCTGTCGGGACGCCGATATGGTGATTACTTCGACGCTGGCGTTTGCCGGGCACATTCTTGGGGAAACCCTGCCGGTGGCCTGGATGTCTGCCGCGCTGTCGCCCGCCGTGTTCATCTCTGCCTACGATCCGCCGGCCACGGGCATGCGCGTGCTCGACCATTTCTTCAGGGCATCCGTACGGCATGGCCAGTGGTTGCGCCGCACGGCAGAGCGCGTGACGGCGGCATGGACCGCACCCGTCCGCGCGTTCCGGCAGACACTTGGATTGCCGGCCGTGTCGGCATCGGGCGATCCGTTTCACGGCGGCCAGCATGCGCGCGATGGCGTGCTGGCCATGTACTCGCCCCTGCTGGGCTCGATTACACCGGATATGCCGGCCCACACGACGATCACCGGCTTCTGCCGCCGCACGGGCCTGCCTGCCGCCTTGCCCGCCGGGCTCGCACATTTTCTGGACGCGGGTTCGCCGCCACTGGTGTTCACCCTGGGCTCGGTCGCGGTGCATGCGGGCGAGCAGTTTCTGCGGGAAAGCCTCGGTGCGGCAAAGCGTCTGAAGCGTCGTGCGGTGCTGTTGACCGGGTCCGAAGCAATGACGGCGCGGCTGGGTGCACAGGCGGTCGATGTCTTCGTGACGGAGTACGCCCCTCACGCACCGCTGTTCTCGCGTGCCGCGGTGGTGATTCACCATGGTGGCGTGGGCACCTCCCAGGAGGCATTGCGCGCTGGTCGGCCGATGCTGGTTGTGCCGCACGGATTCGACCAGCCGGACAATGCAGCGAGGCTCGTCCGGCTGGGTGTGGCCGATGTGTTGCCTGCGCGCCGCTATCGGGCGTCACGCGTGGTGAAGAAACTTGGCCGGCTGCTGGACGACGAAGCGCTGACTCAGCGCGCGCATGCCTTCGCCCGGGTCATTCTTCGTGAAGAAGGTGCTTCGCACGCGGCTGACGCGGTGGAGTCGGTGCTGCGAAGGCGTCAGGTACGCGATTCGGCGATGGCGTGACGCACGGTGCCCAGCACGGCTTCGTCCACTTCGATGTCCACGGCACGCAGCCCGTTTTTCAACAGGCGCAGATCCTGCTGCCAGCCAAGCTGATCGGCAATACGGGTGAGCTTGCGGATGGAGGCGGGGGATTCGTTGACCCGCTCCACCTGCACGCCGCCGCGCTTGCGCAGCGTGTGAAGTGCCTGCAATTGCAACCGTTCGCGACGTACTCGGCGGCGCCAGTCGTGCACGAGCGCGGCGGTGCCTTCCTCTCTGGCCCGCTCCGCCGCGCGATGCACGCGCTTGGAGCTGTACGTCAGTGCGCTGCGTACATCTTTCTTCCTCACCTTCTTCCACGGCATGGCCGCGATGGCATCTGCGGCTCGCTGCACGCGTGCGATGCGCCGGCGAAACTCCGGGTCCAGGCGCAGCGACTCGGTCAGCATGCCGTCACGGCGTAGTTCGAGTGCCGTAATCGCGGCGTTCCAGGCGGCGCGCTCGGAGGGCTTCGCTTCGCCCACCAGCGTTTTTGCGGTAACGACGGCGACGTGTGCATCGCGCAACGTGGACAGCCCACGGCCCAGCGCGCGGAGGCTGCGGTCCACAGCGGTAGCGTGATCGTCGAAACGCTCCAGCCCGATATGCAGCACCGCACGCAACCTGCGTACTGCCTTGCGGGCTTCATGAATGGCCTTGTGCCTGTCACGTGAGCGACCCAGGTCGCGCGTAAGCGCGCGAGCCTCGCTGGCGGCGAGGTCGGCCAGCAAAGGGCCGATGTCGATTTTTTCGGTAGGCATGGCACCGATGGTAGGCGAAATGGAGAGGCGATGGGGAGCTATTGGAATCCCACTACGGCATGCGGCACGTACGGGCGTTCCAGCATCGCGGTTTCCTCAGGCGACAGCACGATGTCCAGCGAGGCCACCGCATCGTCAAGATGATGGGGTTTTGATGCGCCAATGATCGGCGCTGTGACCTCCGGCTTGTTCAGCACCCAGGCCAGGGCAATCTGCGCGCGGGGCACGCCACGATTGGCTGCCACTTTGGCCACCGCTTCAATCACCGCACGATCCGATGCCTCCGCCCCGTTGTAAAGCGTGCTGCCATAGTTGTCCGAGGTCTGCCGCGTGCTGCTGGCGTCCGCATCGCGCGTGAGCCGGCCGCGCGCCAGGGGGCTCCACGGAAGTACCGCGATGCCTTCGTCCTCGCAGAACGGCAGCATCTCCCGCTCTTCTTCACGCTGAATCAGGTTCAGGTGATCCTGCATGCTGACGAACTCCGTCCAGCCATGCAGTCGTGACGTGTAGACCATCTGCGCGAACTGCCAGGTAAACATCGACGACGCGCCGATGTAGCGCGCTTTGCCTGCCTTCACCACGTCGTGCAGTGCTTCAAGGGTTTCTTCAATCGGCGTGGTGTGGTCGTAGCGGTGTATCTGCAACAGGTCGACATAGTCGGTGCCAAGCCTGCCAAGGCTCGCATCCACCGAATGCATAATGGCCTTGCGCGACAGGCCACCGCCATTGGGACCCTTGCGCATCGGAAAGAACGTCTTCGTGGCGATAACCACTTCATCGCGGGGAGCGAAGTCCTTCAGGGCGCGACCGACGATCTCTTCGGAGGTGCCGTCGGAGTAGGAATTTGCCGTATCAAACGTGTTGATGCCCAGATCCAGCGCCTTGCGCAGAAAGGGCCGGCTGGTTGCCTCGTCCAGCGTCCAGGCGTGGTTTCCGCGATCCGGAACACCATAGGTCATGCAGCCAAGGACGATGCGCGACACGTCCAGTCCACTGCGGCCAAGCTTCGTGTATTCCATGGGAGCCGTCCTGATGGAGCGAGCGGGAAGGCAGGCATGATGGCTCCGCTGGTCGCGCAAATTCAAATGAAGGACGCCTTCATGTTGCTTCGATTTCGGCGGCAACAGGGTGGCAGGGCTCGTATTCATCGGTGCCACCGCCGACCACTGGCTGCGCGCCGTGGATGAAAGCACCGGCAAAGTCATCTGGCAGGCCCGTCTGCCGGCCGGTGGTCAGGCCAGCCCCATGTCCCGTCAGGTGAACGGCAAGCACTACGTGCCGATTGCCCTGGGTGGCCACAGCGGGCTGGGAATGAAGTCGGGCGGTTACGTGATGGCTTAATCGCTTCCCTAGGGGCGGGGTCTGTTAATTAAGTTGCATATTGCAACTACTAAAAAAGAGGCGTAGTCTTCGCCGCAACCCAAGGACCCGATATCCCCATGAGCCGCACGCTGCACATACTGATTCACCACGTATCGCCTGTTTCGCAGGCGCAGCGCGGGTGCGTGCGTCGGCGGCGGGGCGGTGACAACGGATAAATCTCCGTCGTCATCGGCCGTCCTTACTCAAAAGCACCCGCAAGGGTGCTTTTTTTTGTTCTTTTTCCCACCGGAGCACACGTGCCATGAAGACCTCCCGCGAGTCCCGCGGCTGATCGCGTACCCGCCAGGGGCAACGTGAAGGCCATCCGGGTTGATCTCGCTTTCCATTCGATTTGATCCGGCCCCTGGCGTCTTGTCACAGGAACGTTTTCACCATGAGTACCCGTCCCCTTATTCCCGTTGAACGTCGCCGCAACCTCGGCATCATCGCGCACGTCGACGCAGGCAAAACCACGCTGACCGAACGCCTTCTTTTCAAGGCGGGCGCGATTCACCGCACCGGCGAAGTACACGATGGCGCGACCACCACCGACCACATGGAACTGGAGCGCGAGCGCGGCATCACCATCGGCGCTGCCGCCGTGCAGGCCGAATGGACGCCCGTTGGCGGAAAGCCTCATCGGCTGACGCTGATCGACACCCCGGGGCATATCGACTTTGCCATTGAGGTAGAGCGTTCACTGCGCGTGCTGGATGGTGCCGTTGCCGTGTTCTCCGCGGTGGCCGGTGTGCAGCCACAATCGGAAACGGTGTGGCGCCAGGCACGTCGACACGGCGTGCCGCTGATGGCGTTCGTCAACAAGATGGACCGTCCTGGTGCCGACTACGACGCTGTGCTGGCGCAGATGCACGAGCGTCTGGGGGCAACGGTGTGGGCTGTCGCGCGTCCGGTGGTTGAGGACGAGCAGATGGTGGCACTCGTTGATCTGGTCGGTGAGCGCACGTGGCACTGGGATGCGGCCGGCAAGCCGCAGGTGTCTGCGTGGACGGCGGCCGCGCGCGAAGCGTACGGCGCGCAACGTCAGGCGCTCGTCGCATCGGTGGCCGAGCACGACGATGTGGTGCTGGACGCTTACGTGGAAGAGCGTCCCGTCGACGCCGCCATGCTGACGGCGGCGCTTCGTCGCGCCACGCTGGCTGGCAAGGGTTCGCCCGTGTTGCCCGGCTCCGCGTTCCGCAACATCGGTGTTGAGCCGTTGCTGGATGCGTTCGTCGCTTATCTGCCCTCACCTGCAGATCGGCCGGCGGTGGTTGCTCATGGTCAGGACGCTGACGAAACGGTGGCACCTGATGCGGATGCACCGCTGGCGGCGCTCGTCTTCAAGGTCGTCAATCAGGCGCATGGCCCGCTGGCGTTTGTCCGCCTGTATGCCGGACGGCTGCACGTGGGCGATCAGGTGTGGCGCAGCGGTACGGATCGCGTGCAGCGCATCGGGCGGCTGGCCGTGTTGCGTGCGGAAGACACCGAGGCCATCGAGGTGGCGGAGGCTGGCGACATCGTGGCCATTGCAGGCTGGAAGGATGTGGCCACGGGCGAAACGCTCACGGCCACCGATCACCGCCTGCGACTGGAAGCGATCGAAGCGCAGCCGGCGGTGCTGGCATGGCGTCTGTCACCGGAGCGGTCGTCCGATCTGCTTCGCCTTGGCAATGGACTGGCACGGCTGGCGCAGGAAGATCCGTCTTTCCGCGTGAGCACCGATCCGGATACCGGCGAAACGCTGGTATGGGGCATGGGTGAGCTGCATCTGGACGTGATGGTCGAGCGCCTGCGTCGTGAATGGGATGTGGCTGTGCGCACGGGCTCGCCGCGGGTGGCTTATCAGGAGACGCCCGCCCGTGACTCCGGCGCCGTGGAAGGCAAGGTAGCCAAGCAGACCGGTGGCAGTGGTCAGTTCGCGCGCGTGGTGTTGTCGGTGTCGCCGCATGCAGGCGAAGGTAGCGTGGTTGAAGACAAGACGACCGGTGGCGTCATTCCCAAGGCGTTCCAGGCAGCGGTGGAGAAGGGCATTCTCTCTGCGTTGCAGGATGGGCCGCGCGGGTATCCGGTGGTTGGCGTCAAGGTCACGGTGCTGGATGGTCAGGCGCATGCGGTGGACTCCAGCGAGATGGCGTTCCACCGTGCCGCTCAGCTTGGCGTGCGTGCGGCGCTGGAAGCGACCGGTACAGTGGTGCTGGAGCCTGTGATGCGGGTATCGGTCAGTGCTCCCGGCGTGGCAGTGGGCGACGTGCTGGGCGATCTGCAACGCCGTGGCGGTCAGGTGACGGGCCTTGCGGACGAAGCCGGCCGCACGGATATCGAGGCGGAGGTGCCGCTGGCGCAACTGGATGGTTACACCACATCCTTGCGTTCGTTGAGCCAGGGCCGCGCGTCGGCCACTGTGGCGTTTGCGGCGTACCGACCGGCGCAGGGTCAACCTGCTTTGGTGAGGAAGCAGGCGTAAGTAGTGGATGGGTGCTTGCCGTCTGGCAAGCACCCATCGCGGGCAAGCTCGCTGCCCTGACGTCTTTGCCGTGCCACATGCACAACAACCATCAGCCCGCGCTAATCTTGCGCCATGATCGACTACGCCACCGCTCTTTCCCTCCTGCTCGACATTGCGCCCACGCTGGAGGCGGAATGGGTTGATGTGGACGCGGCGTCAGGCCGCGTGCTCGCGACCGACGTGCGGAGCACGCTGGCGCTGCCGGGCTTCGACAATGCGGCCATGGATGGGGTGGCCTTGCGTCTGAGCAACGGGCCGGTGCCTGCCGGCACCCGCTATCGCGTGCACGGCATGCAGGCAGCTGGTGACGTCCGCACGCAGCGCGACGACACGGACGCCTGCGAAATCGCCACCGGCGCACGTCTGCCCGACGGCTTCAACACCGTTGTTCCGGTGGAACGCCTCGAATTCATCGCCGACGTATCGGAACATGCGGGTCGCACCATGGTGCTGCTGGACGATGCGCATCCGGGCCAGCACGTTCGTCGCCTCGGGGACGACATCACCGAAGGCCACATCGTGCTGCGTGCAGGCCGGCACGTTGACCCGTCTGCCATCATGCTGCTTGCTGCACAGGGCATCGCGCGCATTGATGTGCGCAGGCGTCCCCGTGTCGCCATCATCTGCACCGGCAGCGAACTCCGTGAGCCCGGCAGCGCATTGAGCCCTGGCGCCATCCACAATTCCAATGGGCCGTTTCTCCGCGCCAGTCTCCGGGCCTGGGGCGCGGAGGTCGTGCATTACGACTCGGTCAATGACGACGGCCATGCCTTCGCGCAGTCGCTGGATCGCGCGCAGCAGGCCGGCGCGCAGGTGATCGTCACGACGGGGGCGGTGTCCGCCGGCCGTTTCGACTTCATTCCTGCCGCCCTTGGCGCCGCAGGTGCACGCACGCTGTTCCACAAGGTGGCCATGCGGCCCGGCAAACCGCTTCTGGCGGCAACGCTTCCGTCGGGTCCGGTCGTCGTGGCGTTACCCGGCAATCCCATGGCTGTGGCGGTGGGGCTGCGGTTCTTCGTGGTTCCGCTCGTGCGGCGGATGTTGTGCATGAGCGACGAAGTACCGTTGCAGGTTGCGCTGGTCGATGTGCCCGATCTGCGCGAAGGGTTGCAGCATTTCGTTCTTGCGAACCTTGCCGGGGATGCAGCGGGGCACGTACATGCCCAGCCTGTGGGCAGGCAGACGGCCTATCGCGTACTGCCCTATACACAGGCGAGCGTGTGGCTAGCCATGACGTCCGGGGAGGGCGCCATCGCCTCGGTATTTCCTCTTGAAGCAGCGGCGGTGTCATGACGACAGGCATTCTTCTGGCGGGCGGCCGTTCCTCACGCATGGGGCGCGATAAAGCGTTGCTTGCCTGGCGCGGCAAACCACTGATCGAACACATGCATGACGTACTGGTAGCCGCAGGCGCCAGGCAGGTGGTGGTGAGTGGCAACCGGCCGGTCTGGGGCGGGGTGCCTGACGATGTACCTGATCTGGGTCCGGTGGGCGGCATCGCCAGTGCGGCAGCGGCGCTGCCGGATGGTGACGTCCTGATTGTTCCGGTCGACATGCCCCGGCTTCGGCCCGGCACGCTGAAAGCGCTGGCCGAATACGCGCCATGCGCGAGTTTCAGCGGTCATCCCCTGCCGATGTGCCTCAGGCTGGACGAGCGCAGTCGCGCCGCCCTGCATCAACTGATCGCCACGCCCGGCCACGAGTGTTCCGTGGCAGCGTTGATGAATCTGCTCGATGGTGTTCGTGTGACGCTCGACGGAGTCGACACACGCGAACTGGTCAACTGCAACACACCCGCCGAATGGCTTGAGGTCCAACCATGAAAGTACAGCTGCAAGGCCATACGGTTCGCCTGCGTATCGACGAGGACGAACTGTCCGAGTTGCTGAGCGGGGTCTCCATCATCGGTACCACGGCGTTTGGGTCGCTGTTCCTCATGCGCTATGCGCTTAGCCTTCACGCGCATCCGCATTGCCGGATTGGCGGACAGGCAGCGGACTGGCGCATTGATCTGCCCGAAGCAGAGGTCCGTGAATTTTCCACGCGCCTGCCCAGCAAGGAGGGCCTGATTTTCGACATGCCCACGGCAGGCGTGGATGCCATGCGTGTGCTGTTCGATGTGGATGTGAAAGACAGCGTGCGTCGACGTCGCGTCTAAAGGGTGACGCGCCCCTTGTCGCTGTAAACCACGAACCGCCCCGGACGCACGAAGCCCAGCAGCGTCAGTTCGCAGGAGCGGGCCAGATGCACCGCGAGCGCCGTTGGCGCCGAAATGGCCGCAAGAATGGTGATGCCAGCGACGGCCGCCTTGGTCACCATTTCGTAGCTGGCGCGACTGGTGATGAGTGCGAAGCCACTGGTGAGATCCACCTTGTCGCGGCGCAGTGATCCAATCAGCTTGTCCAGCGCATTGTGCCGGCCCACATCCTCGCGCACACGACGAATCTCGCCATGGCGATCCGCCCATGCCGCCGCGTGTACCGACCCCGTAACGCCGTTGATGGGCTGGCGCGCCCGCAGTTCCTCCAGCGCCCGCTCGATCATGATGGGCGTGACGGGCCCGCCGCCGGTCACCTGCACTGGGTGGCGCACCACGTCTTCCAGTTCGCGATGGCCACAGATGCCGCAGCCGCTGCGGCCTGGCATCTCGCGGGTGACCATCGGCGGCGGCGCGTCGCTTTGCACGTCGACGAAAATGCCTTCCAGCGTTTCGCTCACGTGCACATTGTCCACGCGCGCGATGCCGCGTTCGGTCAGCGCAAAACCATGTGCGAAGTCTTCAAGATCATCCGGCGTCGCCATCATCACGGCATAAGGCTGGCCGTTGAAGTGCATGGCTACCGGCACCTCTTCGGCGAGATGGTCTTCGGCGGTGCTCAGCAATCCTTGCTCGATGCGGATAACGGGGCGCAGCGCGCTGCCCCGGCGCTCAGACGTCACGCGCCACGCTCCGGGTACTGGGCGTGATGAGGACAGGCACCGACTTGTACGCTGGTGTGCCCGACTTGCGGTCGTGGGTTTCCAGGGCGATCAGCGCGTTGCCTTCCGGGTAATACATGGCAACGGCACCTTCCGCGATGTCGTAGGCGATGGCCACAAAGCCGCGTACCGAGCGCTCGCGTCCATCCTGTGCATTGGGGCCGGTGGCGACGATGTCGATGCGGTCTCCGTGCTTCAGGCCTCGCGCGGCAAGGTCGCTGGCGTGCATGAATACGACGTCGCGCCTGCCGGTGACGCCGCGATAGCGGTCGTTGAGGCCGTAGATCGTGGTGTTGTACTGATCGTGCGAGCGGATGGTGGTGAGCATGAGGTTGCCGACCTCAAGAGGCGTATCTTCTTCCAGCCCGCGTGCCAGCAGGAAATGTGCCTTCTTGTCCGGCGTGGCCCATTCGCGCTGGGACGCGGCAATATGCAGACGGAAGCCGCCCGGCGTGCGCACGCGCTCGTTGAAGCGCTCGAATATCGGGAACACGCTTTCGATGTCGTCGCGAATGAGGTCGTAGTTGGCGACCAGCTTGTCCCAGTTCACGCGGGTGGCAGGCAGCGTCGCCTTGGCCATGCCGGCCACAATCCACGGTTCGGAACGCAGGTGCTCCGATGCGGGTTTCAGGCTGCCTGCCGATGCGTGCACCATCGACATGGAGTCTTCCACGGTGACGGACTGGGGCACGCCATTCTGCTCATCCAGCTCGGTACGGCCCAGGCACGGCAGGATGATCGACTCCTTTGCCAGGATCAGGTGCGACCGGTTGAGCTTGGTGGCGATATGTACCGCAAGATCCAGACCGCGCATGGCCTGGAATGTCTCTTCGGTATCGGGCATGGCCACGGCGAGATTGCCGCCAAGGCAGATCAGCGCTTTGGAGCGACCATCGCGGATGGCGCGCACGGCTTCCACCGCATCGTGGCCATGGGCGGTGGGTGGCTCGAAACCATAGGTGCGACGGATGCCTTCGTTGAGCGCGTCGTTGGGTTTCTCCGTGATGCCGACGGTACGGTCGCCCTGCACATTGCTGTGACCGCGCAACGGGCAGATGCCCGCGCCTTCGCGGCCCATGTTTCCGCGCATCATCAACAGATTGGCAATTTGCTGGACGTTTTCGGTGCCATGCGCATGCTGGGTGATGCCCATGCCGTAGCAGACGATCACGCGTTTTGCGTGCGCGTAGATGGACGCCGCTTCTTCCACGTCGCTGCGGGACAGGCCGGATTTGCGCTCGATGGCTTCCCATTCCGTGGCTTCCACATCGGCACGCAGCGCGTCGAAGCCAAGCGTATGGGTGGCGATGAAGTCGGCGTCGATCACCCGTTCGGTGCCTGCCGCGATGGCGGCATCGTCAGCGGCGAGCAGTGCTTTCATCATGCCTTTCAGTACGGCGACGTCACCGCCGATCTTCAGCTTGTAATACGTCGAGGCGATGCGCACCGAACGACCGGTAAGCATTTCCACCGGGTGCTGCGGCGAGGTGAAGCGTTCAAGGCCACGTTCCGGCAGCGGGTTCAGCACCACGATGGGTACGTTGCGCAGCGATGCCTCGCGCAGCGTGGAAAGCATGCGCGGATGGTTGGTGCCCGGGTTGTGGCCGATGCAGAAGATCGCATCGCAGTGCTCGAAATCGTCCAGTGTCACCGTGCCCTTGCCCACACCGATGGAGGAGGGCAGGCCGACACTGGTGGCCTCATGGCACATGTTCGAGCAATCGGGAAAGTTGTTGGTGCCGAACTCACGCACGAACAACTGGTAAAGGAACGCCGCCTCATTGGACGCGCGTCCTGATGTATAAAACTCGGCCATGTCCGCATGAGGCAGTGCACGCAGCGCGGTGCCGATGCGCTGGAAAGCGTCTTCCCAGGCAATGGGCACATACGTGTCTGTGGCTGCGTCATACGCCATCGGGTGGGTGAGACGGCCCAGCCCTTCCAGGGCGTAGTCGGTCAGTTCCCAGAGGCGGGACACCGGATTCTTCGCGAAGAACTCCGGCCTGACCCGCTTTGCCGTGGCTTCCCAGGACACCGCCTTGGCGCCGTTCTCGCAGAACTCGAACGACGAGGTGTGCTTCGGATCGGGCCATGCGCAGCCCGGGCAGTCAAAGCCCGTGGGCTGGTTGACTTTGTGCAGGGCGACCGACTCACGGCCAATGGCCATCTGTCCGCTCAGCGCCCGGGCGACGGCGCCCAGGGCACCCCAGCCGCCTGCTGCCGCGTCGTAATCCTCAACGCCCGGAACCTTCGTTTCGTCACTCATGCCTGCTCCCACCCCGACGCCAGCTCACCGCCTGAATGGTAACCCCGTTGATGTGACGGTGCTTCACGGAACGCATGCGTCCGGATCGTCAGTCTTCGCGCCGCTGAGGACCCGCCCCGGGGTGCCTTGTGAGGTTCGCTGTGTCCGCCAATCCCCCTGTCTACGCTGCTGTTGGCGACCTGCGCGGTATGGCGCGCATCGCGCCTGACGCCACGCTGGTCGATCTGGTGCTCCATCGCGGAGCCGCGCGGCCGCGCGGCGACCGGCCGTTGCTGAATCTGCATATCGACGGGCAGGCACGCTGGTCTCAGGCCTACGTGCCGGGCACCAACGTCCTTGAAACCACCATTCACGCCGGCGACGGCGAATTGCAGATCGTGGACTTCATGCCCCTGGCCGAAGCGCGGGCGGGGCAGGGCGACAGCGTGGCGCGTGGTGCATTCATCCGGATTATCACGTGCACGGAAGGTTCGGTGTCCCTGCGGCTGGCGCATGGCATCGCCCCGGGCATCGCATTTTCCTGCTCGCGACCCGTGGCTTCCACGGGTGATGTGAGTACCACGGCGGCGCGCCTGTCGCGTGGCGAGAGTATCGCCGTGATGCTCTCGGGCACGGCAGAAACCGTTACGCTGCCGCAGGCACTGCACGACCTGGGCGACACCATGCATTACTGGTCCTGGTGGAGCGATCGCTGCCGATACACGGACGAGGATGCCTCGGAGCGTCTTCGCGAGGCACTTGGCCTCAAGCTCGCGATGGGCGCGAATGGCGAGGGCCTGTTGAACGACGATGGGCAGCCCGCGTCACCCGCGGAGCGTGCACGCGCGGCCTCCCTTTTCGCCGCGCTCGGCTTTCGCAACGAGGCTTCCCAGCTGGTTGACTCCGTGGCAGCAGAGCCGCCGTGCCTGCGGGGCGACGGCGCTCAGGTGCGCATGATGTCCGACAGTCCGCTGCGCTGACGCGCGACGATCAGGGAAAGTCGCGCTGGACCAGCGGCGACATGTTGCCCGCGGCATCCAGGCCAATGGCGCAGAATCGCTGGGGCCGTTCCGCCTTGTACAGCGTTTCCCACATCTTGATGGGAAGAAAATATCCGTCCATCACGTGGCAATCGGTGCTGGCGGCAGGCCCGTGCTTGACCCTCAGCCCCACGATTTCGCTGGGCCGCTTCTGGGCGTACACATACCAGGCCACGTCATTTTCCTTGTCCATGACAATGGCCGGCAGCTCCGTGGGCGGCGTCTCGTCGATTTCGTGCAGCACCACCGTGGCAAAAGCGTCCGGCTGCCACGCTGCTTCGTCGCTGGCCTTTCCTACGACACACAGCTTGTAGATGCCTTGTGCGCTGCCCACCGGCAGGCCGATGAGCGGCTGCGTTGCCGCATCGGTGGCGGGACCGTAGCCTGATGAGTCCGCGCAGTTCACCTGATCGGCCAGGCCACTCTTGTAGCGGATGGACAGGGTGCCTGCTTCCACACGCATCGCCCAGTTGACCGGACGGAGCGTTCCCTGCTCGTCGGCGATGCGGCTTTGGGTCATCCAGGACGGCCGCTCGCGCTTCAGTACCACGCCACGCCCGTTATCCAGCTGGCTGACGTCCAGCGTGCTGTCCGGCCGGATGGCCCGGGCGAGGTTGCTGACAGGAATGAAGTACGTGGCGCCGCTTCGGGAATAACCCACCGGTTGCGCGAGTTCGCAAGGGCGGTTCTCGCCGCAGCCGTTGAGCTCCGCGTCCACGACGGTATTCATTACGCCCACCACCTCGGATGCACCGTTGCGGACCAGTGGCGCACCCGACGAACCGCCGGCGACCTTCGCACAGTTGCTGGCGACCGCGTCGTTCCAGAGCCAGGGTGCGAGATCTTCGTAGACAACGTGGTGCGCGCCTGTCTCGCACACGGAGTGCCGCATGAAGCGCTCCTCGGTGGCGATGCCATTGACCGGGATGTGCGCCAGTTCAACGACGGTGCCCGGCGTCACGGGCACCACGCTGAAATGCAGCGGGGTGATGCCGAGGCGGGCCAGGTCGCCATAAGTTTCACGCAGGCGGAACACCGCGATATCCACGCCTTTCATGGTGGCGTAGAGCGTGCGCTCCACCACCAGCGGGTGATGGTTCGCCTGGTTGTCGTAGAAATAGTCTGGTGTGAAGGTCCACCCGTCCGGAGCGGGTGCGTCGACGGTCACGTCGTTCGCGCCAAACTTTCCGGCACAGTGTCCGGCCGCCAGGACGAGCGCGTGCGTCTGTGGCGATGGCGCGTCGGTGCCTGCGATCACGGTAGCCGAACAGCTCTTGTACGCTGCCAGTTTGCCCACCGCCCGGAATCGCTGGGCGCCCGGTGCCGTGGACGCGATGAGATCGCCGTTGTCACGTGCCGAGCGCGTTGCCTCACGCGGCGCCGCTGGCGAACAGACACCCGATGCGGCTGCGATGGCCATCGCCACCGATGCTGATACGACCCATGACTTGCGCATATGACATTCACCTGTTCGTGTTGGCTGCTTTTCGCATGACGTCGTGGGCAGGCGCACCTGCTGGCTACGGGAAGTCGCGATGGGCGGGCGGTGACGCATTGAGTGCGTTATCGAATCCAAGCGCACAGAACCGCCATGGCGCCTGTTCCTTGCGCAGCACTTCCCACGGCTTTCTCGACGTGAAATAGCCAGCAGGATCGTTGCAGTCCGTTGTATCGCGCGGGCCGAATTTGACCTTGACGCGCGTAATTTCGTTCGGGCTCTTGTAGCTGTTGACCTGCCACACGCTGCCGACTCCGTTGCCAAGAAGGGCAATGCCGGGAGGATGGGACGGTGGCGTGTCGTCGATCTGGTGCAGTACGACAGTTGCACGCGCTTCCGGCTGCCACGGCGCACTTGCGTCGGCCTGTCCAATGACGCAGAGCATGTAGATGCCTTCGTGCTCGGGCACCAGCAGCGTCGTGAGCGGTTGCGTGCCCGCATCAATCTGCGAGCTGTAACCGGCCGGATCTTCGCAGCGCAGCTGATCACCCAGACCGGTTTTGTAGCGGATGAAGCGCGTGCCATCTTCCACGCGTATCGACCAGGTGGCCCGATGCAGCACTCCTTGTGCATCGGGTATCTTGCTCTGCGTGATCCAGTCCTCGGTCTCACGCTTCAATACCACGTCGTGGCCGGTATCCAGCCGGCTCAGGTCCAGCTTGCTCTCCGGCGTGATGGCCCGGGCGATCTCGACGGCCGACACAAAATACTTGGCGCCGGCCTCGGAGTGGCCTGCCGGTTGAACCAGTTCGCATGGGCGCGAGAGGCCGCAGCCGTCCAGCGTGGTCGCGACCATCGTGTTCACGACGCCCACGATCTCCGACGCATCCTTCAGCACCAGCGGCGAGCCCGAAGTGCCTTGAGCCACGCGCGCGCAATCAATGGTTCCCGCATCCGGCCAGATCCACGGCGGATCATCCTCATAGATCCGGTGGTGCGCTCCCGCGTGACATACGGAGTGGCGCAGGTATAGCTCATCACCGGGAACGTCCATCACGGGGATGTGCGCCAGTTCGACGGTAACCTCGGGCACAGCGGCCGTCTGGCTGATGTGCATCGGCGTGATGCCCAGTTTTTCCATGTCGCCGTAGGTGCCGCGCAACTGGAGCACCGCGACGTCCACGCCTTTCATCGTGGCGTAGAGAATGCGGTCAACGGCGAAGGGATGATGCCGGTCCTTCGTGTCAAAAAAATAGGCAGGCGTAAATTGCCACCCGTTCGGAGCGGGTTGATCGACCATCACGTCATTGCCGCCGAATCGTGCCGCGCAGTGTCCGGCCGTCAGTACGAGTGCCGGCGTATCCGGTGACGGCGTTGCGGTGCCAGCCACAAGCGATGCCGTGCAGTGCAGGTGGCCGACCAGCTGGCCGACGGCACGGAATCGTTGGGCACCGGGTGCGGTCGACGCCAGAAGATCACCGTTATCGCGGCTGTTGGCTTTCCCCTGCACGTGCCGCGCGGGCGATGCGGTAGCAGTCCACACCGCGACGGCCAGCACGATGCACGCCGATACCCACCATGACTTGCCCATACAGCCTCCCTCTGCTCGTATGTATCCCTTCGCACGCCGCGTGGTCAGGGAAGCATGCACAGATGATCGTGCCGCGAGCGCAGACGGTAGACCGATTCTGCGTGGCTGGAACATACGTCTTCAGGTGTAGTCCTCGCGCGGCCGAAGATACGCTTTCATCGGTCATGCCCGGATATGAAGGAGCTAAGCCGCCAGCATCGCCCCTGCAGCCAGCGCAGCGAAATACTCGCGGGTCAGGCGCAGTTGTGTGTCGGCGGTGTCGGCGCGGTTGACGACGTCGCGGAAGGCTGCGTTTTCGGGGCGGTCTTTCGCGTACCAGCCCAGATGCTTGCGTGCGATGCGCACGCCCTGGCGCTCACCATAGAACGCATAGAGGTGTTCGAGGTGGCCGGTGAGGATGGTGCAGACTTCCATCGCGTCGGGTTCGGGCAGTGTTTCGCCCGTGGCGAGATAGTGTGCGATTTCGCGGAAGATCCACGGGCGGCCCTGTGCACCGCGGCCCACCATGACGGCGTCCGCGCCAGTCACCGCGAGTACGTGGCGTGCCTGCTCCGGCGTGGTCACGTCACCGTTGGCCATCACCGGAATGCGCACGGCAGCTTTCACGGCTGCGATGGTGTCGTATTCCGCGTGGCCTTCGTATTTGTCCGCGCGCGTGCGGCCGTGCACGGCAAGCGCCGCAATGCCTGCATCTTCAGCGATGCGCGCGATGGTCAGGGCGTTGCGGTTGTCCCGATCCCACCCTGTGCGGATTTTCAGCGTGACCGGTACGTCCACGGCATCGACCACCGCCTTGACGATGCGCGCGACCAGCGGCTCATCCTGAAGCAGGGCGGAGCCGGACCACACATTGCAGACCTTCTTCGCGGGGCAGCCCATGTTGATGTCGACAATCTGCGCACCGTTGTCCACGTTGTAGCGTGCGGCATCAGCCAGCATGCCCGGATCGTAGCCGGCAATCTGCACGCTGATGGGGTCCGGTTCGCCCGTGTGATCCATGCGATGCAGCGACTTGCGCGTTTGCCACAGGCGCGGATCGGCGGTGGTCATTTCCGAGACAGCCAGACCCGCGCCCATCTGCTTGCAGAGCAGGCGGAACGGTTTGTCGGTGACGCCAGCCATGGGAGCGAGCACCACGGCAGGGGAGATGGCATAAGGGCCGATGTGCATGGGGCGCATTTTAGAGCCCCGGAGCGGGCGGGGCCAGTGCGGCCGCCGCCCGTTCCTGAACGGTCAATTTTCCAGCGTGAGATCCGCCGCCAGCGGTACGTTGTTGGACGCGTTGCCCACGAAAATGCGGAATTTGCCCGGATCGACCTGCCAGTCATGTCGTTTCACGTCGTAATAGGCGAACGCACGGCGGTCCAGCTTGAGGGTGACATGGCCGGTCTGGCCGGGTGCCAGGCGCAGCTTTTGGAAGCCTTTCAGCTCACGAGCCGGGCGTGCCACGCGGGCGGACGGATCGCCGACGTAGACCTGCACGACCTCCGCGCCTTCACGCGGGCCGGTGTTGGTCACGTCCAGATCCACCGTGATCGTGTCTCCCACGTGCGCCTTGCTTGCAGACAACTTGAGGTTCGCGAGGCGGAAGGTGGTGTAGCTGAGGCCATAGCCAAAGGGATAAAGCGGCTGCGTCTTGCCAGGGTTGCTCACGTACCAGCGATACCCGAGGAACACGCCCTCACCATAGGACACCGTGGGATGCGTGCCGGCCGGGTGAGGCGGGGCGTCGTAGAAGTTGTGCACCGGGTTGTCCGCAAACTGGCGTTCAAAGCTGATCGGAAGTTTGCCTTCCGGCGAGCGTGCGCCGAAGAGCACCTCGGCGATGGCCTGACCGCCTTCCTGTCCCGGGTACCAGTTCTGCAACAGCGCAGGCACCTTGCCGAGCCAGCGATCGGTGGCGTACGCACCGCCCGAGGTCACGGTGACGATGGTCTTCGGGTTCGCGTGCGCTACCGCTTCGATCAGCGCTTCCTGTCCCCAGGGCAGGTCGAAGGTCCGGTCATACGCTTCGCTTTCGGAGCTTGGGTCGAAGCCCACCGCCACCACGGCGGCATCAGCCGATGCGGCGATACGGCGCGCGTCCTCGGAAATCAGATCCTGTAGTGAAACAACGCCCAGGCCCATGCGGCTGTAGCTCACGTCCGGTCGATAATCCAGGCGGATGTCCACGGGCTTGCCTGCGGTGAGTTCCAGCGTGGCATACAGCGGTGCCTGACCTTCGCGCTCCGGCTGCGTGGTGACCGGCTTGCCGTCCACGAACAGCGTATAGGTGTCCTTGCTGGCGGCAGCGGTCAGAAAGAGGAATTTGCCGCTGGTCTTTGGCACGAAGCGGCCACTCCAGCGGATGCTCTTTCGCTCAACGGCAGGCGTGGTCCAGAGCTCGGGCTTCCATTGGTCGACTTTCGAGTCAACAAGGCTTGCAGACGGCTTGCCGGAGAAATCCGGATTGTCGTACGACTCGCGGGTCAGTCCCGTTTTTCCATCAGCCGTGGTGAAAGCCTCCTGCTTGAATACCTGATCGGGCGAGGGCAGGCCGCGTGCGTACAGCACGCGTACCTTGTCGCCGAATTGATCGGAAATGCCGGTGAGAATGCTCTGGGTGCGCACCGTGTCGATGTGCGAGCTGCCGCCTGCGCTGGCGTTGCCTGGATGCGCAGCCGGGCCGATCACGGCAATCGTGCGCACTTTCGTGGCATCCAGTGGCAGCACGCCGTTGTTCTTCAGCAGCACCAGGGCTTCGCGTGCGGACTGCAATGCAACCTGATTGTTGTCGCGGTCGAACATGCCGATGGACAGGTCTTTCTGCTCGCGATCCAGGAAGCCGAAGCGTACGGCCGTGCGCAGCAGGCGGCGAATCTTGTCGTCCAGCACCGCTTCAGACAGGCGGCCATCGCGCAACGCCGGAAGAATGGTTTCCGGATTCATCGCGGTGGCCGCCGGCATTTCGATATCGAGGCCGGCATTGAACGCCTTGATGCCGTCGTGAGTAGCTTCCCAGTCGGACATCAGAAGCCCACGAAAGCCCCACTCGTCTTTAAGGATGCCGCGGCTGATGGGTTTGTTTTCCGAGAGGTAATCCCCGTTGACCAGGTTGTAGCTGGTCATCACCGCGCCCACGTGTGCATCCTTGACGGCCATTTCAAAGGCGGGCAGATACAGCTCGCGCAGCGTGCGCTCGTCGATGATCGTGTTGAGGTTGCGGCGGTCGAACTCGGAGTTGTTGGCCGCGAAGTGCTTCACGGTGGCGACCACGCCCTGGCCCTGCACACCGTTGATGAAGCCCGAAGCCATTTTGCCCGCCAGCAGCGGATCTTCACCGAAGTACTCCATGTTGCGGCCGTTCTGCGGTGCGCGATAAAGATTCACGCCCGGGCCCAGCAGGAAATGCACGCCACGGGCGCGTGCATCGCGGCCCAGGGCTTTGCCCACCTGTTCGGCCAGTGCCGGATCGAAGCTGGCCGCCAGGCCGATGCCTGCGGCGTACGCCGTGGACGGGCCCGGAGCGCGCACGCCGAAAGGACCGTCGACCATGGTGAGTCTGGGAAGGCCGATGGCGTCGATGGGACGCACATAGAAATTCTCGACACCGCCCAGCAACGAAACTTTCTGTTCAATCGTCAGTTTGCCCAGCAGCGCATCAACGCGTTGATCCACGGCCGGGTCATTCACGTCGGCAACCTGTGCGGATACGGCGCCGATGGTCAGGGCGGTGGCCAGCGCGGCGGCAAGTGCTTTCTTCAGCATGGAGCTTTCCTCTTAAAACGTGGACAGGCGAACGTGCAGCACCTGCGGCACATCGGTGAAATTGAGGCCGTAGTCGGTCTGATCGCCGTTCCAGATGCGATCGAAGATCCACTTGCCGTTCTCGTAGTGACCTTCCTCAACGCGGGCCATGATGAAGTTGCGCCCGGCGTGAGCCTTGCCGTTGCCGAAATTCACGCGCGCGTGGCGGCCGGTGACAAGAAATTCGTCCTTGCCAATTTGTCCGATGAGCACGCCGCCCTTCAGCTCAGTGTTGCCCGGTGCGGGGTCCACGCCGAATTGCGGCTGGCCGTAGCCCACGCGGGCGGACCATTCGCCCAGATCGAGATCCTGGGTATGGGTTTCTTCCGGCTCCGACGCACCCCACAGCTTGCCCTGCCACGAGAGGTCGGCCAGCACGTCGATGAACGGCGCGAGCAGCGCGTAGTTGGCTGCGAACGGTTCGAGCGCATCGGCGTCGATCTTGCGCGCACCCAGCGGGTAGTTGGAGTAACCGGTGAAGTCGATGCCGAATGGCGAGAAGCCCAGGCCGCGCTTTCCCAGTGCGGCAAAGACATAGCGCGCATAGGGCTTCGAGCTGCCGGTTTCGGCCACGAATAGTGCATTGTCGGGACGCGCATAACGGTCGATCACTGCCGTGTAGCGTGCGTAGTCGGGCATGTAGATGTCCGGCCCCAGTGTGGCGAGCGTGGGTGCGGCGGCCTTCCACACATCCAGCACGTTGTCGGTGGGGCCGCCACTTTCGTAGCCCCCAGCGGGGCCCGGCTTGAACGGATCACGCAGCGCCGCGTTCGCATACATCGGGATGTCGTAGACATCCTTGCCGGCTTTGGCGACCTGTTCGATGAAGTGAGCGACCGACCATGCATGGAAATATTCTCCGGCGTCGGCGCCATAAACCTGTTGCCAGTTGCCCGCGGACTTATGAGTGCGCTGGAGCAGGGCATCGGGTACCGGTCCCGCAAACAGCTTGTCGGCAGCCGGAGAGTGATCGCGGTCGGTGCCGTAGGTTCCCGCTTCGTTTTCCACCTGCATCATGATGACCGTGTGGCGGTCGCCGTCGATGGCGCGCAGGTGCTTCATCAGCGCGACGAATGCCTTGCGGTCGGCTTCCAGTGTCGCCGGGTTGTGTGGCGACAGCGAGCCGAGCTGCTTGCCGTCACGGTTGAGCACGCGCGGAAAGCGGGCATTGTCCAGTTTCACCCATTCAGGCGCGTAGCCAGGACCGTTGTTCTTCCACGTGGCGAACCACAGAAGCACCAGGCGAACCTTGTGTTCGCGAGCCTGTCCTACCAGCGAGTCCAGAAAGCTGAAATCGAACTGGCCTTCTTTCGGCTCGACCTGTTCCCACGCGATGGGCACCTGCACGGTATTGGCGTGCATGTATTCAACGGCGGGCCACACCTTTTCCATCGCGGAAGGCCACGCGCTGGAGTTGTTCACCTGCGCGCCAAGAATCAGGTAGGGCTTGCCATCCACCATCAGGGCATGACGGCCGTTCTCATTCACGACGCGAGGCGCTTCGGCTGCCAGGGTCATGGTCGGGATCAGGGCAAGCGCGAGCGCGCTGCTGAGCAAACGTGATTTCATCGCGCGCTTCCTGCGGTAGGGCCGTTGCTTCGGAACGGCGATGCAGGGATGCCATCAGCGTTCGTGAGGTTGGCTTTATCGGGATTGGATTGCCATGCGTAACGCACGGCCACGGGAGTGACTACATCGGTGCTTTGCACCACAACGCTGTTGCCCTGAATGTGAGCGGTTGCCGGGTGGAACCGGCCATCGCTGCCGGCCACTTCAAAACCGACCGGACCACCGCCGCCGCGAACCGCCAGCGTGCCGCCGTAGAGGTTGAAGTTCACGGTGGCCCGGCCGTTGGCAAACGTCGCATCGTGATAGCGCGGTCCAGACCAGACACCGCCATCGCCGAAAGCGACGTGGCGCATGGCCATCGCAAGCCGGTGGCCAACGTCCTGCTTGTTGGTCGGGTGGATGTTGTCCGGATTGCCGATGTCGATGATGACCGCTTCGCCCGTGGCGGGCAGCGCGAGGTTTGCTGACTGCGACTCGCGAAGCTCGGCCCACGGGCTGGATGATGGCGTGTCATTGCCAGCGGTCCAGTTGGCCAACTGCACCCAGACGAAGGGCAGCGCCGGCTGCTTCCACTCGCTACGCCACTGGCGGATGAGGCCGGCAAACTGGTCGCGATAGGCAAGCGCTTCGGCGCTGGTGGCGGCATTGCCCTCACCCTGATACCAGAGCACGCCGCGAATCGGCATGCCCAGCAACGGATGAATCATCTTGTTGTACAGCAACGTGGCGAGCTGATTTTTGCCATCGGTTCCCGATACGGTGACGTTGTCCGGGCGGAACAGCCAGGTGCCGTCGATGGGACGCTTTACGCCGCCATCGGGCTGTACGAACAGCAAATCGCTGTCTCCATGGATACCACCACCGGCACCCAGGTCAGTGACTTTCACGACGAGGCTGTTGGTGCCTGCATGCAGATGCGAGGCGGCCACGTGATAAGCGCGCACGCCGTTCCATTGTTCCTTCGTTTCGCCAATTTGTTCGCCGTTGACGAAGGTATTGTCGCTGTCGTCCACCATGGCCAGGCCTAGCGTGATGCCGCGCGTGGCCTCTCTGGCAGTCAGTGTGAACGTGGTGCGATACCACGCGATGCCGTCCATGCCGTAGTAACCCTGCGACTCCCAATAGCCTGGCACGGTGATGGGCACCCACTCTCTCGTGTCCAGATCAGGGGAAGACCATGGCAGGCCTGCGTGGGGGGTCGGATCATTCCAGCGGCTGAGGCGCTGGCGGGTTTCGTTGGTGGCAACCCGTTCCTTGTCGTCCATCTTTTTCATCGTGGCGACGATATCGGCGGGGTTCACACCGGCCGTTCTGGCGTTCATCCACGTTTCGATGCGGCTGCCGCCCCAGGTGCTGTTCATCAGTCCCTGCGGCACGCCGCTCTTGCGCTCCATCTCGCGTGCGAAGAACCAGCAGGCCGCGCTGAACGAGCCTACGGTAGCGGGCGTGGCGGCTTGCCACTCACCGCCTGCAAGGCGATCTTCGGGGGCGGGCGCCCAGGAGTTGGGAACCTTGAAATGGCGGATGGCGTTATCCGTGCCGTTGGCGATTTCCTTCGCGGCATCGCGGCCCTGCGACACCATGAACTCCATGTTCGACTGCCCGGAGCAGAGCCATACATCGCCTACCAGCACGTCGCTGACGCGGCGCTTGTCCGTGCCGTCGTCAAGTTCAAGGACGTATGGGCCGCCTGCGTGGTGCGCGGGCAGCGTGATGTCGAAGCGTCCATCCTTGCCGGCTTTTGCGCTGGCCTGCGCGCCGTCGAAGGTGGCCTGTACCGTCGCTCCGGGTGCTGACCAGCCCCAGATGTGCATGGGCTGATCGCGCTGAAGGACCGCGTGGTCGCTGTACATCAGGGGAAGCTCGATGTGCGCCTGGGCGGCGAAAGGCAACGTCAGAGCGACAAGCGCCGCAAGGGCTTTCGTTCGCGCCCACAGGGGCGGCAGAGGCTTATTGATTTGGATCACCATAGAAAATTCCTCTTCCTCCCGTGGCGAAGTACACGCGGCCGAAGACGCGCGGGTCGCCCGTAACGTGGCCGACGCGGCCGAACTGGTGCGCGTCGTCGTTGATTCGTGTCCAGCTCGCTCCGTTGTCGCTGGAGCGATAGATGCCGCGTTTTCCGTCGAGCTTGCCAGCGACGAACAGTGTCGCCACATCGCTGCCCGGAGCGGCTTTACCTATGCCCATGGAATCGGCCAGCGTGATGCCGCGCGCGCGGCCAAGCAGCGTGCCATCATCGCGTCCGTGCACCGCACCTGTCGCGGTCGCGATCCACAGTTCACCGGATCGGTGTGGCACGGCCAGCACGTCAGCCACGCCGATGCTCAGCGCATCGGCGAATGCACCGCTCATCGCGACAAAGGATTGGCCCGCGTTGTGGCTGACGTACAGACGTCCAGTTCCTGGCGACCACGCGTAGAAGCGGTGCGGGTCGACCCGGTCAGCCAGTACGCGTGCATCCGCGGGAACTCCGCTGGCCTGAATCCAGTGCTGGCCATGATCGCGGGTCACCCACGCGGCGCTGGCGCGCGTGGGCAACCAGAGAATGGCGCTGCCATCCGGAGCAATGGCGATGCTTCCCGCGCCACTGCCGTCGGTCGGTTCGCTCGCAAGGGCTTTCCAGCTGGCGCCTGCATCCTCCGACCATGCGGCGCGAACAGCTGTGGGTGTGCCACGGATGCGTCCGGCACGCACCGCGATGTGCGGCGCGAGGCCAGCGATGTCGATGCTTTCGGTATTCATGTAGCGCGGCGGCCCTGCCAGTTGCAGCGGCGCACGCGTCAGGTCGTCGTGGCGGAAACCATCCAGATCGCCCACCGCGCTGATGAGCGAAGGGCCGCGCGAAGGACTTGCGAGGCCCAGTGGCACGGTCTCTTCCAGACCGTCGTCCTGGAACCACCAGTTCACCCGCGCGCCTTTGTCGAACGCCTGGAGATTGCGCGACGCCCAGATCCCGTAGCCCGTGACGAACATCGCGTGATCGCTGTCATGCGGGTCGATGACTACCGTGGTCATCCAGTGTGGCGTGTGGTCACGCGTCCAGGCGGCCGAGGTGTGTTCGAAGTCAGAGCGCGCGAATAATTCCTGCCAGTGCGCACCACCATCTGTACTGCGAAACAGCAGGTCGCCTGCGGGAAGATAGTGTGCGTGCGTGCTGGCGAGAAGCCGCTCCGGATGGTGCGCGTCAACGGCGATGTCGCCCCAGCCAAAGCCGCTTGGCTTGCCGTTGCGAGGGATGGGCGTGATGTCTGTCCATGTGGCTGTCGCGGGCTGGTAATGCCAGATCGCACCATCATGCATGCTGTCCGGGCCCGGCTCGTCCGCGAAGGTCAGGTACCAGCCGCCGCGCCCATCATCTCGCATGTGCGTTGGGCGCAGACCGATGGGTTGTCCGGCAACGGCCTGCCATGTGAGGCCATCGTCCGTGGATTGAAACAGCGACGTATCGCGCGTGGACACGCCGGCATAAAGAATGTTTTTTCCATACACCGTGAACACGATGCCGATGGCCTGGCGTCGCCAGCTGTTTTCGGCCGTTGCGGCCGGAGACGTGGCGACGGATGGAAAGCGGCTGACGCGTTGCCACGTAACGCCACGGTTATCGCTTCGCCACAACCCTTCGCTGCGGGAGCCAAACATCAGACGCCGGCCATCCGCGGGGTTCACGGACAGGCGTTCGCCATTGCCGCGACCGAGTTCGTTGCCGCCAAGCTTGAAGGGAAGGTCGGTGCGCGCGAAGGTGGCGCCGCGATCGTCCGAGCGCAGGATCGCGCCGTTGCCGACCTTGTCGGTGGTGTACGTGCCTGCGGCGAGATAAAGGCGTTTCGGATCTGAAGGGTCGAGCGCGAAGCTGTCGATGCCGGCGAGATTGAAATCGTCCGCATCTATCCAGTCAGTGAGGGGTATCCAGCGGGAGGCATCTGCATCCCAGCGATAGGCACCACCCACATCCGTGCGGGCATAGCACAGCCCTTTCACCGCGCTGTGGCAGACGATGCCGCTGACGTAGCCACCGCCGCCGATTCGCACGCTGTTCCACGTATATGGCGTGGAAGAAGACGCCGCCAGCGTGGGGACCGACCAGGCAAGCAGCACGCTGGCCACGCATCGTTGTCGCAGGAATGTGCCCATCGTTTCCCCTTTCGAGCCCTGACATGCCGACGGCCCGCGCAAGGCGGGCCGTCGGTTGAACGATGAATCAGAAGCTGTACTGCGCTTTCAGATTGAACATGCGGTCGTTGATCTGCACATCGCGCGGACGGGTATCGAGGCCGAAGATCGTGGCACGCTTGGTGTTGGTGAGGTTCACCGCCGCGCCGGTCACCGAGAACTTGTCGTTGATGTGATAGGTGACCGAAGCATCCACCTGGCCGAACGCCTTGTCGTAGATCGGCAGGTTGCCCGTGCCGTTGCCTGCGGTGGTCTCTACCCACTGGCTGCGCCAGTTATAGGCAATGCGCGCGGAAATCGGGCCCTTTTCATACATCACGATGAAGTTGTAGCTGTTCTTGGACAGGCCTTCCAGCGGCACCTGGAGCGGGTTGCCCGAAGTATCCGTGGCGCTGGGGCTCGGGGCGCGGCTGTACACGTAGGTGTAGTTGGTCTGCACGCCAAGGCCCTTGAACGGGTCAGGCAGGAAATCGAAGAACGTCTGGTAGCCGACTTCCGCGCCCTTGATGATGCCGTTGTCGCCGTTCACCGGGCGGGTGATCTGGTACACCTGACCGTTGTAGGTTTCATTGGATACACCGTTGGCAATGAAGCCATCGACGTTCTTGAAGAACAGCGCTGCGTACACCATGCTGGTGGGCTGGTAGTACCACTCCAGCGACGTGTCGTACTGCTTTGCCTTCATCGGGCGCAGGTTGGGATTGCCCGCCGAGCCTGTAAACGTGTTGCCGCCGGAGGCATCCGGCGTGGACAGCGAGATGGTCGGGTTCATCTGGTCGAAGTTCGGACGCGTCAGGCCCTTGGACGCCGCAAAGCGCCACTGCAACGTATCGGTCAGATGGAAAGTCAGGTTGAGGCTGGGCAGGTACGAGTTGTACGTGCTGTCCACGTTGATTGCGTCGTACGTGCCGTTGCCCGTCGGGTTGGTCATGTAGCCGCTGGTGCCGACCTTCGTGCGAACCGCACGGATGCCGATGTTGCCGTCCACGGGGATGCTGCCCATGTGCCAGCCGAAGCGAAGCACGCCGTATGCGCCGTAGGTCTTCTCGGTCTGGTGGTTCGAGAGGTACGGGTTGTAGTTCAGCGGATCAGTGACGCCCAGGGCGGTCAGTGAGTTGGGATAGTCGGACAGCAGTGCCGGGTTCGGCGCGATCACGTCGCCGAAGGTGTTGGCGTTGCCGCGGAAGAAGTCATCAAAGGAGCTGACGACGTACTGGGACGACGGCAACGTGTTCAGCGGAATGCCGAAGTAGCTGAAGCGGTAGCCAGTGGTTTCCGTATCCGCCTTGCGGTCGGTGGTGCGTACGCCGAATTTCGCTGACTGGAAGAAGTCGCTGTCGAAGGTGTATTCGGCGTCGGCGCGCCATGCAAACTCGCGGCCCTTGCTGCGATCACGGTCATCCAGTGCGTAGCCCATCGTCTGGGTGTCCGGATTGGTCAGTGCGCCGTCGGGTACGGTCAGAATGGGAATGCCGCCGGAGATGTCCTGGTACATCGACGGCGACACGGTGTGCGTGTTGAGGATGTAACGGAAAGCATCCGTTGTGGCTTTGATGTACTGGAAATCCGTACTCAGCGTCAGCGAGTTGGTGGCGTTCCACGAACCGCCCCAGGAAATGTCGGTTGTCTTGGAGTGGCGCGTGGCAAGGCTGGAGTTGGCATCCACCGGAATGCCGGCGGTGTATGCGCCCGTGGACGCGTCGGTGGTGCCGCCGAAGGTGCCGCTCTGGAAATCACCGTTGGGCGCGAACGAGAACGGCGCCCCCGCCAGCGGCACCATGCCGTTGGCGCTGGAATAGCCGAACACCGAATAGTCTTTCCACTGGAACTTGTAGTCCGAACGCAGGCCTTGCAGATACAGTTCGGTGTCGTTGTTCGGGCGCCACTGCAGCGCAATGGATGTGCCCAGGCGCTTGCGGTCGCCGTAGGTTTCGCCGATGCCGCCGCCGTGCGGCACATTCAGGGTGCGCCCTTCGTAGCCCGGGTAGATCGTGTCCGGGCCACCTGAGCCTTCCTGCACCTGATAGAACGGTTCGGTTGAAACGACGTCCTGGCGAAACGAATGTTTCTGGTAGGCCACGTCGACCAGCACGCCGAACTCGCCCGCGTCGGTGTTCCAGCGGTCGCTGTACAGCGCTGAAGCGGACGGGTTGCCCTTGCTGATGAGGTCGCCGTAGTCGTATTCGCCAGTGACGGCGATCTTGCGGCCGGCGAAGTCGAACGGCTTGTGCGTGCGCAGGTTTACCGTACCGCCGAGGCCCCCTTCAATCACTTCGGCCGACGGGTTCTTGTACACGTCGATGCCTGCGAGCAGTTCGGACGGTACGTCCTCGAAGCTCAGCTGGCGGCCGCCGTTGGCGGTGAAGGCGTCCCGGCCGTTGATCTCGGTGCGCACCTGGGTCAGGCCGCGGATGGCGATGGAACTGCCCTCGCCATAGTTGCGGTCGATCTGGATGCCCGAGATGCGTTGCAGCGCTTCGGCCACGTTGCTGTCGGGCAGCTTGCCGATGTCTTCGGCGACGATGGAGTCGACGATCTGGTCGGCGTTCTGTTTGATGGACGCGGCAGATGCCATGGAGGCACGCACACCGGTAACCGTGACGCCGCCCAGTTCCGTGGCGGTCTGGTCGACGGGGCGGTTGGCCTCGGCTTTCTTCTCCGCGTCTGTCTTCTTCTTTGCCGGTGCGGGCGTGGCGGCCTGCGTGCCGGTGGTGCTGCTGTCCTGGGCGTGGACGGGTGCCTGCCACAGCGCAATGGCGATGGCGATGCCCGCCGAAAGGCGCGCGACGGTCAGGCGCTGTTCTGCGCGCTGGCCCGTGGTCAGTTCAGACCGGTGAATCATGTTTTGCTCTCCCCGAATGGTGTTCTTTCGTACCGGGAGGCGTTGCTCGCCGGACGTTATTCCGCAGTTGCCCCCGCTCGCGCTTCGCTGGCGGCGATGCGCTTGCCACTGTTGTTTCGCTTCGAAGCGGTGGCTTCGCAGACAGACGCCGGCCTCGATCCGGTGTCTTCCTCTACGCCCCTGACGCTCCACGGGGCTATCGCCCGGCTGGCGATGATTCCCCGACGAGCCACCCCCTGCTCCTGATCGACACACCCTTCGCCCCCGGGCAACGGTATGTGCATGACTGGGCTGCATGCTGGGGCGAGGCCCTTCCACACACAATTACGAAATTGCTCATCGTGTTTGACGTTTCTTCGTTTGCGTTTGCCGCAAAGCGGCCCGGAGGCGTGCCATCGCCTGTAGTTTTCACCATCACAGGCAAGCCAGAGTGCGGCTTCAAAGGGAGGGAGGGGGACTGATGGCCGAATCGGCTGGCGTGCATCGCATCGCACTTTTGTTCAATGCCAACAAGGTTTACGACCGCCAGGTCATTGCGGGAGTGGGTGCTTACCTCGCCTCGACGCGGGTGACCTGGGACCTGTTTCTCGAAGAGGATTTTCGCGCGCGCCTCCACGGCCTCAGTGACTGGGGCGGTGACGGGATCATCGCGGACTATGACGATCCCCAGGTTGCCGAGGCACTGGCCGGGGTGAACATCCCCGTGGTGGCGGTGGGTGGCTCGTACACCGACGCATCGCGTTATCCCGCCGCGTTGCCATACGTTGCGACGGACAATGCGCGGCTGATCCGCATGGGGTACGAACATCTGATGGGCCAGGGCCTGCGCAATTTCGCGCTGTATTCCCTGCCCGAATCACCGGCCAGCCGCTGGGCGCAGGAACGGGAGCGGATCTTTTCGGCCACCGTCAGCTACGACCAGATGCCGTCACGCATCTATCGCGGGCACGCCACCAGCGCGGCCGGCTGGAGTGAGGCGACCGAAGCGCTGATCGCCTGGCTTCGCGAATTGCCCAAGCCGGTGGGCCTGGTGGCCGTGACCGATGCGCGCGCGCGGCAGGTGATCCAGGCCTGCATGATGGCGGACATCGCGGTACCCGAAGAAATCGCCATCGTAGGCATCGACAGCGATCCGCTGGCGCGTACGCTTTGCCGCATTCCGCTGACCTCGATCCGCCAGGGCACCGTGCAGATGGGACGCACCGCTGCCGAATGGCTGCACGGCATGTTGCAGGGGCAGGACCGCCGCGAGGCACGCATCGTGGTGCCGCCCGATGGCATCGAAGTGGCCGCGTCCAGCCGTCACCAGCCGGTGCGCAGTCCGCACGTGATGCGCGCCCTGCAATACATCCGCCAGTACGGATGCCTTGGCATCAAGACCGAACAGGTCGCCGATTACGTCGGCGTATCGCGCTCACTGCTGGAAGAACACTTCCGCCTCGGGCTGAAACGCAGCGTTCACCAGGAAATCCTGCGGCACAAGATCGAGCGTGCCCAGGCCATGCTGGCATCCGGCGACGTGAACTACGCCGAGATCGCGCACCGCTGTGGCTTCACCTCCGTGCAATACCTTTACACCGTCTTTCGTCGCGAACTCGGCTGCACGCCGAAGGCCTATCAGGAAAAACAGCATGCGCTTGCCCGTCTCGGTCATTGATTCACTGCGCGCGGCCGTCGTGGCTTCGCTGCTGGTTGCAGGTGGTGCGCAGGCGCAGGCCACGGCGCCCACGGCAGGCAGGGTTGATCCGGCCAGCATGGATGCCACGTGGCAGAAGTCAGGGGCGCGATTTGATGCAGAGCGTCAGCGACTTCTCGCCCGGGTAGCCCAGGGCGCCGCGACGGGGCCGTTCCGTGCCAACTGGGCGTCGTTGCAGGGGTATCGCGCGCCGGGTTGGTACGAGGATGCGAAGTTCGGTATTTTCGTGCACTGGGGCATTTATACCGTGCCGGAGTTCGGCAACGAGTGGTACTCGCGCAACATGTACAAGCCGGGCACTCCGGAGTTCGCTCACCATGTGGCGACTTTCGGCACCCAGGACACGTTCGGCTACAAGGATCTGATTCCGCGTTTCACCGCGCCGCGCTTTGATCCGAAGGATTGGGCAAAGCTGTTCCATGACGCGGGTGCGCGCTATGTGGTTCCCGTGGCCGAGCATCACGATGGCTTTGCGATGTACGACAGCCAGCTGTCGGACTGGACGGCGGTGAAGATGGGGCCGCATCGTGACGTCGTCGGCGAGCTTGCGTCGGCCATCCGCGCGGAGGGCATGCATCTGGGTCTGTCGTCACACCGCGCGGAACACGACTGGTTTTTCGATAACGGACGCACCATCGCGTCGGACGTGAACGACCCGCGCTATGCGGATTTTTATGGGCCTGCGCACACCCATGTGGTGACGAAGGGCGATCTGGATCTGGCTTCCGACTGGACCTATGTGTCGCAGGCATGGCTCGACGACTGGACGGCGCGCACGGCGGAAATCGTGGAGCGCTACCACCCGGACCTGATCTACTTCGACTGGTGGATGGGGCATCCCACGTTCCGCAATTCTTTGCCGCCGTTGCTCGCGTACTACTACAACGATGGCGCGGCACGCGGTGGCGTGGTGCTGGATTACAAGCTGGGCGCGCTGCCGGAGGGAGCGGGCACGCTTGACGTGGAGCGTGGTCAGCTCGACGGCATCCATCCCACGCACTGGCAGACCGATACGTCCATCGGCAATGCCTCATGGAGCTACGTGGTGGGTGACACGTACAAGTCTCCCGAGACCATCGTGCATACCCTGGTGGATGTGGTTGCCAAGAACGGCAACCTGCTCCTCAACGTGGGGCCGAAGGCGGACGGCAGCATTTCAACGCAGGAGCGCGCAACGCTGCTCGCCATCGGCCAGTGGCTGAAGGTCAATGGAGATGCGATCTACGCATCGAAGCCCTGGCGCGTGTTCGGCGAAGGTCCCACGCAGAACGTGTCCGGCACCATGCAGGAGGGCAAGGCGAAACCGTTCACCGCGCAGGACATCCGTTTCACGGAGCGCGCTGGCGTGCTGTACGCCATTGCGCTGGGATGGCCTGCGGAAGGGAAGCTGGTCATCCACTCCATTCGCGCGGATGACCATGTGCGAAGCGTGACGATGCTGGCCGGAGGCAAGGCAGTGGACGCGCGACAGCAGGACGATGGCCTTCACCTGACGTTGCCCGCCAAAGCCTTGGGACAGTATGCGTACGTCTTCCGGCTGGATCGTTGACCGGTATGCGGGCACCGTCGCGCGGTGCTCGCATACCGGTGGCATCATCATCTCGTCGCGATACGTGCCTACCGGCAAAGCGACATGGACGGGCCACGTAGCTCCTGGCTCAGTTCGTGTTGCCGCTCCAGGTCCCTCTGCATCTGTCGTTCAACGAGCGCATGGAAATGGTTGTCGCTTTCCAGTGCGGGCGGTGGTGGCGTACTGAGGTCGATGACGGCGTGGGTGCCGGGGGTCAGGCCGGTGAGCATCAGTCTTTCGCCTTCGATATCCATCGTGCGGATATGTCCTGCTTCGATGCCGCCTTTCTTTACCGCCCACGCAATTTGCGCCAGGCGGTCGGGCGAGGTCTCGGCGGGCAAGGCGTCGCGGAGTTCGCGGTGCAGCGCGGAGTTCATCAACGGGGCGGGTCGCGGGCTGATGGGTGACTCGGGAACATGCGAAAACTGGTGCGGACCATCCAGCGTGTGATCGAAGTGGCTCCGCGACGCGGGCGACCGGCTGGTATCGGCATACGGAAGCGATCGCATCGAGGGGAGACCGAGGCCCAGTGGCTCGATGACATCTTCATGCAGGCCCAGGTGCTCCATGTTGATCTGCACCTCCGGTTTCTTGCCGTGAACGGTCGGGCTCTTCTGTTCCGCCTCCGCGATGATCTTCACGGCCCAGTTCCCGTAAAAGTCCGGATAGTCGCCTACGCCTTTGGTGCCCAGCGTCATCACCTGCCGCGTGTCGTCGGGTTGTTTGTGCAACGGGCTCGGGCGGTTGAAATAGTTTTCGCCCATGCCCGCGATGTTGGTGGGGGTGAAGGGCATCGACAGGTCGGGGTTGAGGTGGATGTTTGCTCGGGGAACGTAGTCGTCATTCTCTCCCTGCTTCAAGAAATCTTCCGCCCGACCGCGTGCCGAAACATATATGTCATTGAGTGTCGCGTCCGGGCTGGATTGCTGGACACGACTATGAAGCGCATTCCATCCAGCAATTTCTGCTTTCGCCTCGTCGTCTCTGCTCGACTGAATGAAGCGCCCGACGATCTGCGTATAGTCGTGTGCCTCTTCCCGGGTGGACGCGACCTTCTGAACGTCGTTACCAAACGTTCTGACTGCCCTGGCGGTGGCGGCGCTGTTGAAGCCATGCTGTACCTCGTGACCGATCACAAATGTCAGGTCATGGGGCCGGTAACTTCCCTGCCGGTGATGGGGTCCTTTGACGACAAGCGAGGCGCCCGGAAGGTTCAGGGCACGGTGCTCACTGTCATAGCTTCCGCCGACGCCGGCGCGGCGCCCCAGAATCTGGAACGACTCCAGGATCATGGGAGCGGTGTTGTCTTGTGCGTAGGTGGTGGCGGCCCTTTTGAGCTCGGCGGCCAGATGGGGAGAGCTGTTCAACGTGTCTTGCAGGTTATGGATCATTTCCGCACAGGGCAGCCGCTTTGTTTCTGTCTCGTCTTCGTACTGCCTTGAGGCGAGAGCGACCACCATCGACTGGATGCGCAACACGGCCCGAAGGTCGGCGGATGGCCGCGTGGTGGGAGGGGTGAACGAGCTTGCCGGCAGGGTGACTGTACCGCTCGTGAGGTCGAAGTACCCGGTGGGGATGGCTTGTCCGTCAGCGGACTGCACGGCAAAGTGCTTTACCGCACCGGAGGCTGCGGCGGCATTCAATGACGTAAGAAGGGCCTTGTCTGCTTTTAGCGTCGACCTGAATTGCTCCATCTGTCCGGGCGACACATTCGGTTGGTTCTCAAGCTGCGTGAGCGCGCTATCCAGCGCCTGATTTGTCCTTGGCATAGTGATTTCCTTTGTTTATTTCAAGTCGCGGGTTCGCACCAACAGCACACATTCCCTGCCATGGCTATCGGTTGAAAAATCTGTGGACAGGATCATGACAACCAAGTCCCCTTTTTCGAAGTTCCATGAGCTGATGCCTCCGTGATGTTCGGGCTCCGTCCACTCTTTGAATCCATGGGGGATGAGCGCAGAGCGGAATCGCTCCAGATCCATGACACAGACAGGCGCTGGATCGGCGGATGGCACATCATTGAAAAAGCCGAGGGTCACACCCGGTTTGGTTGTGGCGCTGGGAGGTTGATATCCAAGGGAGTATCTCCAGCTTCCTGGGTCGGTTAACGGATGAAGCGCGTAGTAACTGTCTTGATTGTTACGAATCAGTTTGACGCGAAATGTTTCTTCCACGGTGTCCTGCGTAATGTCGGCGGTGCCGTTCACTCCGGCAACAAAGCTCAGGAACTGGGCGACAATTTGCTCAGCCGTTTCTGCTCTTGCAGGGGCTTGAAGCATCACCGGCTTTGCGGAGACTTCCTGAGTCGTCTGGTCCGAGGCTGTCGCCAGTCCTGCGGCCGCCCATCCCTCCCTTTCTTCGCGCGCCCATGCCGCCATCGTTGCGATGGCCATCTCAGAGTCTTCTCCATGCCTGTTGAGTTGCAAGGAGGGACTATCGCGGGTTTTCACCAACAGTACACACTCCCTGTCATGGCTATCGGTTGAAAGATCCTTGGACAGGATCATGGCAACCAAACCCCCTTTTTCAAAGTTCCATGAGCTCAGTCCTCCTATCATCATAGGCTCCATCCATTCCCTGAATCCGCGGGGAATGAGTGCAGAGCGGATTCGATCCAGATCCATGACACAGACAGGCGTTGGGTCAGCAGTGAGATCTTTGTTGTAGAAGCGCAAAGCGAAACCGGGCTTTGTATCCATCTTGGGCGCTCGGTACGCGACGGTGTAAGTCCAGCCTTCACTCACCGCACGCTTGGCAAGGTACGTACCAGGTCGAACTTCATTCAGTGGAGAATCGAACGCACGCTCCATACCGGCCTGCGTGATATCCGCCGTACTACTCAACCCCGCAACAAAGTCGAGAAAGCGCGTCGCCGCTTGCTCGGCCACGTCACTGGCAGGGGGATATGGTGGTGTGTTCGACGTGGCCCGACTGTCCAGTACAGGCGGTGCAGGGATCTTTGTAGATGCTTGCGAAAGCCCTGCCACTGCCATCGCTGCCATAGCGACGGGGGTGATTGTTTTGTTATCCATTGGCATAGGCCTCTCCCTGTATGGCGAGTTGCAGGGAGGCGCTATCGAGCGCCTGATGTGTCCTTGGCATAGCGAATTCCTTTGATTACCTTACGTCGAAGGTTTGCACTAGAAGAATGCATTCCCGGTCGTTGGCATCAACCGTAAAGTCACTGGACATGATGGAGACAACGAGGTCTCCCTTCTCGAAGTTCCATGAGCTGATGCCTCCGTGATGCCGAGGCTCTGTCCATTCCTTGAATCCACGGGGAATGAGTGCAGAGCGGATTCGTTCCAGATCCAAGACACAGACAGGCGTTGGGTCAGTAGTGAGATCTTTGTTGTAGAAGCGCAAAGCGAAACCGGTTTTTGTATCCGTCTTGGGCGCTCGGTACGCGACGGTGTAAGTCCAGCCTTCACTCACCGCACGCTTGGCAAGGTACGTACCAGGTCGAACTTCGTTCAGTGGAGAATCGAACGCACGCTCCATCGCTGCCTGCGTGATATCCGCCGTACGACTCAACCCAGCAACAAAGTCGAGAAAGCGCGTCGCCGCTTGCTCGGCCACGTCACTGGCTGAGGGCGGGGGTGGTGTTTCCGTCGTGGCCTCAATAGCCGGGACGGGCGGTGCCGGGGGTTGCGTTGATGCTTTTGACAACCCTGCCACGGCCAGTCCTGCGACGGCGGCGACGGCGATGGTCTTTTTACCGATGGGCATAGGCCTCTCCATGGTGAGTGCCGCCACTTCTACGGGGGGAAGCAGGCGTGCGGTGAATCGCTTGTCCTGGTAGTAGCGAATCTTCTGGCAGCGCACGGGGTGGGCGATGCCTTCGTAAAGAATCACTTCCTTGTCGGTGCCCAGGGCTTTCAGTTCCTGGGGCAGCATCAACGCGCGGCGCTCTTCGGTGCGTGTGCGTGATGGTCCTGCTTCGCCGCGTGAGATCGTGTCTCTCGATACGGTGGTGTATCCGAGCATCTGGGAATAGTCGTTTGCGTCGTTCTGTTCGCGTGGCGCGTAGATGATCTGTAGCGCGTGGTTGGTGATGATGGTGCGGGATATGTCTTTGCCGTAGGTCGCATCCAGCTGGGCCATGCTCTGGATGATGGGCAGAAGGCGCAGGTTGTAGCCGGCCATGTAGGACACGGCTCTGGCCAGGATGTCGATCTTCCCGATGGAGGTGAACTCGTCCATCAGCAGCAGGCACTGATGTTTCAGCGTTGCGTCGTTTTGCGGAAGCTCGCGCGTGTTCTCGTTGATGAGCTGGCTGAAGAACAGGTTGACGATCAACTGGCTTTCGGCGAGCTTGTTGGGCTGGATGCCGATATAGATCGTCATCTTCTTTCTGCGCACGTCGGTGAGCCGGAAGTGGTTTCCGCTGGTGGCGGCATCCAGTGCCGGGTTGATCCAGGCATTCAACGGCGCCTTGAAACTTCCCATGATGGAGGAAAAGGTGTCTCGGGCCTGCGACAGCAGGTTGTTGAAGGCGCCTTGGGCCTCCTTGCTCAAAAAATCGCTGTTGCGCAGGGTTTCGATATGCTTGCGCAGGTCGCTGCCATTTCCCGAGGAGAGTCGATAGATCTCGCCCAGTGTCGGAAACCGGTGCGTGGAGGTGGGCAGTGCCAGGGTGATTTCCCTGTCGTAGCTTTCATACAGATAGAGCGCGAACGCCATGAACGCATTGCGTGCCTGGTTGACCCAGAATTTCTGTGCCTCGCCCGCGTCCGGATACAACATCGCGGCTATGGCCTGGATATCGGCGATGCGAAGCGATGGGTCCGGCGACGCGTAGCTGAGTGGATTCCAGCGATGGGTGCGCCCGTCTTCGGCGAACGGGTTGAACAGGTACACCTCATGGCCCTGCGCTTTGCGCCAGCCGCTGGTGAGCTGGAAGTTCTCCTGCTTGATATCCAGCACCACGACGGATTCCTGATAGTCCAGCAGGTTCGGAATCACCACGCCCACGCCTTTGCCCGAACGGGTGGGTGCGGCAAGGATGGCGAACTGCTGTCCGCTCAGTCGAATCAGCTTGCGACCGAACTTGCCCACGATGATGCCGTTGGGCGACTCGGCAAGCAGACGGCTTTTCTTCAGATCCCGAAGACCGGCGAAGCGTGCGTCACCGTGAAGTGAGCGGGGCCTGGCCTTCAGTAGCGGCATCAGGCAACACACCCATGCAAAGAGTGGCAAACCAAAACCCACGATGCCCGCGATGTAGACCTTCAGGCGGAAGTGTTTGTATTCGGGAAGTTGCGCGTCCCGGTAGCTATCCCACCAGACGCGGAAGGTCAGCGGTATGTCTGCGTTGATGACAACGAGCAGAAGATAGCCTGACGCATAGGCGCCGGCGACGATGGCCGCCAGAAGCAGCGCTATCGCGCAGACAGCTTTCCATGGGTAGTTCACTTGCGCGGCGCTCCGTGCCTGTTGGGTGTGCGGAGTCTAGCCACAGTGCATCGTGTTGAACGACCGCGCGTGTCATACGCAATCGTCTGGAACGGCTAAGCGCAAGGGTTTGGCGGCGTTTTCTTGTGTAGGTGTTTTCTGTTGATCGTGTTGTCGTGCGTGCGGTGTCGTTACGAATTGACTCATCGCATACCAGCGATGCGTGTTGCATCGCCGATTCAGCGCTCTCAAATAATTCCGACGATTTTTTCGGAATAATCGGATGGCTACGCCTGCGGCGAGTCGGGATGCTTCCCTCGTCGCCGAATCCTCGGCGGCCGGGCGTAGAAACCCGATTCGTACAACCACGCAGGCGGTTCGCCGCCTGCGTGCATGCGAACGCCTTTATGGCGGGCGTGTCGGGCAGGCCTCGTGCCTGGCCGGGTTTGGTTGTACGACCGGTTTTCTACCCCGACACGTCCGCCACCCTACATCGCAGGGGGCGGACCTTCGAGGTAATGGAGCCGCCATGAATCCGTCCGATCAGACCATCCCCTGTCCGTCGTGCCATAACGATGTGGAACTCAGCAACGACAAACTGCACGAGGCCATCTTCATGCGCCTCAGCGATGCGGTAGCGGTTCTCGACCTGATGTCGCATGCCGCTGAAGCGGACGTTGATCCGGCGACGTGGGCGCGCACCACGCACATGGTGCAGCGGCTGTTGAACGAATCGAGGCCGCCGATCACGGCCATCTGGCGCAGCAAGGTTCAGTTCATTCCGGCCGAAGCGCTGGCGATACTGAAGGCCGGCCCGTTCGGGAAGATGGGTTGCCCTGTTACGACCGAATCGCCAGCCAGCCCGCTTCCACACGATGTGCAGAAAGACCCGGCTTGAGGCCGCGGAATTATCCGCCGCAGGCAGCCATCAGTGCATGGCGGAAGGGGCCCGGTTCCACGAGGCGGGCGGCCAGGGTGCCTTTGAAGGTGTCGCCCAGTGCGCAGGCCTGTACGCGATAGCAGGGCAGGTCGTCGCCGCGCAGGTCCACGCCGTGCGACACCAGACATGCCCCGGCGTTGAGCGACACCACGACCGTGCCGGCGCATAGCCGGCGCGCGAGGGCGTTGATGGTGGTGTCGTCCATGCCGGTGACCGCTGTCGCGGCGATGTCGATATTGAGGAAGCGTGCGCACAGCGCGGTGAATTCATACACATCGGTCAGCAGCACATCGGTGCTGGACAGTTCGCGTACCGTGAGTTCCGCATGCAGGGGCCCGGCGTCCAGCATGCCAAGCAATCGGCGCGAGGCGGCCATGTCCAGCGCGGTGGCGACGGCGTCGATGTGAGTTTGCGTTGATACCAGCACCACGCGCGCCTGCGCGAACAGATCGTCCTGGGCTTGTACGAAGTCCGGCGTCAGAAGATCGCTGGCGCCCGGTGCCAGCGTGCGCAGCTCATGCCCGTGGCCATCCTGGATGACGGCGGCGCGCGCGGTATGCGCCCCCTGGCAAATCTGCCAGCGGGCAAGCACGTTGAAAGGGATGCCTTCCGGATCAATCAGGTCGTCGCCGATGGCGGCGATCAGACCGGTAGCGACGCCTGCGTGGGCTGCCGCTACCGCCTGATGGAATGCCTTGCCGCCAGGACGGCGGGCAAAGGCGGTGGCAAGGGTGGGCTCGCCAGGGTGGGGCAGGTCATTGGCCTGCCACACCTGTTCCTCGCTGTAGCCGCCAAGGACGACCAGCCGGACACCGGTCACGGATCAGAATCGTTCGAGCACGCCCGCGATGGTCGCGGTCATGAACGTGGCGATGGAGCCACCCAGCACAGCGCGCAGGCCAAGGCGGGCAAGGTCGGCGCGACGGTTCGGGGCCAGGCCACCAATGCCACCAATCTGGATGGCAATGGACGAGAAGTTGGCGAAGCCGCACAGCGCATACGTGGCGATCAGGCGGCTTTCCGGCAGCAGCTGGTCCAGATGCTTGGCCAGGTCCGCATAGGCCACGAATTCGTTGATGACGACCTTCTGGCCGATGAAGCTGCCCACGAGGGTCGCGTCCTGCCAGGGCACGCCGATCAGCCAGGCGATGGGCGAGAGCACCCAGCCGAAAATGGTTTCGAGGCTGAGGTGGACCTCATGGCCGGTCAGGCCGGTCAGCCAGTGGTTGATGCTGGCATCCGGGCCGCCGACCGTACCAAGCCACTGTACCGGGCCGTTGATGAGGGCGATCAGCGCGATGAAGGCCAGCAGCATGGCGCCCACGTTCATGGCGAGCTTCAGGCCATCGCCCGCGCCCGTGGCGGCGGCGTCGATGACGTTGGCGGTGGTGCGTTCCACGTCGATCTTCACGGTGCCGCGGGTCAGCGGTTCCTGGGTTTCCGGAACGAGGATCTTGGCCAGCACGATGGTTGCCGGGGCGGCCATGACGCTGGCCGTCAGCAGGTGCTTGGCGTAGAACATGCGCTGCACCGGGTCGTCACCGCCCAGCATGGCCACGTAAGCGGCCATCACGCTGCCGGCGATGTGCGCCATGCCGCCGATCATGACCGTCATGAGTTCGGCCTGGGTCATGCGCTCGATGTACGGCTTGATGGTCAGCGGGGCTTCGGTCTGGCCGATGAACACGCTGGCGCACACGCTGGTGGTCTCGGCACCGGACACGCGCATCACCTTGGTGATGACCCATGCCATGGCCTTGACGATCTGCTGCATCACGCCCAGGTGATAGAGCACACCGGTCAGCGAGGCGAAGAAGACGATGGTCGGCAGGACCTTCACGGCGAAGATCACGCCAAACTTCGAGCTGTCCAGCAGGCTGCCGAAGATGAAACGCGAGCCCACGTCCACGTAATCGAGCAGGCGCACGAAGCCGGTCGCAATGGCGTCGAAGACGTCACGGCCCAGCGGCACCTTGAGCACGACTGCCGCAAAGCAGATCTGAAGCGCAATACCCGTGGCGACCAGTTTCCAGTCGACGACGCGCTTGTTGTTCGAGAACAGGAACGCGATGCTCACGAGCACCGCCAAACCGAACAGGCCAAACAAAACGTGGCCTAGCAGACCCAGCATCAGAGAATCCCCATAGAAGGTCGGGGACAACCCCGTGACCGCTTAAATCGCGGCAGGTTAGAGGACCGGGCGGGGCCGGGCAAGGCGCACTGCGGCGAGATTCCGTCGGGTAAGACATTTACTCAATGTCATCAGACGGTTAGGCTTTCACTCCCCCGCCGGACCCTACCCATGAATCTCCTCCTCACCATCGCTGTTGTGCAGATCGTCGCTCTGGTCACGCCGGGCCCGGATTTCTTCTTCGTGTCGCAGCTGGCCGCCAGCCGGTCCCGGAAGGAGGCGATGTTCGGGGTGCTGGGCATCGCGCTGGGCGTGGCGGTATGGGCCGCTCTGGCGCTGCTGGGCCTTCAGCTCGTGCTTCACCGGCTGGTCTGGCTGGAGCGGACCATCACCATCTGCGGTGGTCTGTATCTTCTGTGGATGGCGTTCCAGATGCTGCGCGGCGCGCTGCGCGCCCCGGTCACCGCCGAGGCGCCGCGCGTGGATCTGCGCGGCTCAAGTCCCCTGGTGGCGCTGCGCCGTGGCCTCTTCACCAACCTGGCCAACCCGAAGGCGGCCGTGTACTTCGCCAGCATCTTCTCGGCGTTCCTGGGTGAGGGCGTGGATGCCACGATGCGCTGGGGCCTGTGGACCCTGGTGACGGTCGAAACCTTCCTCTGGTTCACCGTGGTGGCCGCCGTATTTGCGCTTCCCGCCATGCGCCGGGGCTATGTGCGGGCCAGCCGCTGGATCGACGGCGGCGCGGGCGTATTCTTCGGCCTGTTTGGCCTGCACCTGATTTTTGCGCGGCGCGCGATTTAAGCGATCAGCCAGCGCACCACCACAACCACCACGATGATGGCCGCGCCAATCATCAGGGTGTGGCGCAGATAGGGCATGCCCGAGGCGTTGCCGCCGTCATAGTCGGCATCGCTGAATTCATGCGATGCGTCGGGCGGACGGCGGGCATAGTGCAGGCGATGCCAGCGTCGTGGCTTCCGGACGGGCTCGGGTGTCGTCATGCAGGCAGCTTACCGTCAGGACGTGATGGCCGGGCGCACGATGCGTGAGGTCTGCTTCAATTCTTCAAGCACTTCGGGCCCGCGCACGTCCAGATGGTCGGGATTGTTGACGTAGAAGCGCACGAACGCCTCGCTGCTGTCGGCCGGTGGCGTCCAGGGTTTGGCCCAGACGAAGACGACGCAGTAGCCGCCCGAATCGGCAATGAGCTTGTCCAGCCGCGCGCGCAGCAACTTGCGCACGGGATAGGCCTCAATCAGCTTCTCGCCGAGGGTGATCGTCGGCTTCGCTTCCTTCTCGCCCATGCGGAAGGGGCGGGTGAAGCGGATGAAGTAGCCGTTTTCTTTCTTCAGCCGCTGCACGTACGCCGTGCCCCACCAGATGGCGCGCACGCCAGCCACGTCTTCGACTTTCTGCCGGTACACGTTGCGGAACACGGCCTCATAGGTGGACGTTTCTCCGCCGATGGCCACGGTTGCCTCGGCCAGCGTCTGGTCGCGGCGGTGTTCCAGGAACTTCTGCACGACGGACGACAGCCGGTAGTAGTGACTGGCCTGGGTACGCACGCCACCCGATGGTGCGCGGACGGCAGGCGCGCGCGTCGATGTGGCGACCGAGGGTGTGGTGGCGACCGGGCTGTTGAAATGGTCGGCGGGCCGCTCCAGCTCGAAGACATCCGCCGCTGGCGTCCGGGGGCCATCTTTCGAGGGACGCGCGCCGAGCAGCACCTCGCATTCGGCTGCGTGGTCCTCGATGCGGCGCGACCGGAAGTACGGGCGTACGCGAAGGGTCTGCGCGGGCTTGTCGATGCACGCGCAGATCAGCGGCGCCGTGCATTGGCTGCCCACGCAACGGAAGGTCGCCGATGCCGCCAGCAGGTCGGCCCAGAAGAGTTCATAGGCCCGCTCGGCGGTCATCCGCTCGTCGCGTTCCACATTGTGGGCTTCGTCGATCGACACGCGGCGCACCCTTCCCTGAAGTGTGCGGACACTCTAACCCGTGAGGTTGCTCCGTGGGCAGCCCGGGGCGGAAGTGTTCAGAAGGCGGCCCACCGGTGCTTCGGAGCCGGTTCGGCACCGGTACCGGCAAGGAACGCCAGCACGTCGTCATGGCGTCCGCTGGCTACCAGCGTCTGCGCGGTCAACTGGTCAAGTGATGCAATGGGGTCGTCGCGGTACCAGGCCAGTACGGCGTCCTTGTCCGGCTCGATGCGCGATGCAGCTTCAAGAACTTCCCAGGTGCGCGCAGTGTGCAGACGATCCGGTGACGGGGAGGGCGACGCTTTCGCGTGGTCCCGGGAACTGAGAACGGCCGTGGGCATGGGATCACCTCGTCGTGTGAGCTTGTTGCATGGAAGCCGGGCCAGAGTGCGGGGCCTTCTCTACAGCTAACGCGTCCCTTCCACGTGAAGTTGACCGCAGGTTTTTGCCGTGCGGGCAGCGATGTCGTTAATTTTCTACCGTAACCATCTGTCGTTTTCCTTTCGACTTTCTGACCATTTTCAAGTTCCGCTATTCATGCTTCCACGCACTGCGCCCGACGCCAGTGGCTGGGACTGGTGCCCACAAGGCGCCGAAACAGGTTGCACAGGTGGGCCTGATCGGAAAGGCCGCAGGCCAGGGCGATCTGGCTCAAGGGTTCGCGCGTGCTGCGCATCATGAGCTGGGCGCGCTCCACCCGGCGTCGCATGATGTACGCGTGCGGGGGCTCGCCGAAGCTGTCTTTGAAGGCGCGGCAGAAATAGCTGCTGCTGAGATTCACGAGTGTAGCCAGCTGATCGATGGTGATGGAAAAGCCCAGGTGTTCGTCCACGTGGGCGGCCACGCGGCTGGCCTGCCATGGCGCAAGGCCAGCCCCGGTACGGCGACGCTCGCGCGGCGACGAGGTGGCCCCGGGCGCGGCCGCCGCTTCATGGAGCAGTGCGGCCACCTGGGCCACGCAGGCCCGGGTCGTGGAAATGTCGTGGGTCACGGCATGCAGCGCACGTTCCAGCAGATGCGTGACATGAGGTGTGGCCGGGGCCGTGCAGGTGTCTTTCCGGGTGCCTGCAACAAGGGTCGTGTCATGACGCATGGTCCGAAAACTCCCGATAGTGGCTACGTGTTCCCCTTTCGATGAGCAGACTATGCCTGTTGGATGAAAAGCTGAATGCTACGAAAGGATGAGGTGGGCTCCCGGACGGGCTTGAACAACTCATCGGAAGGCATGAAAGTCGTGGGCCGTGCATGCGTGGCGTCAACCCCTGGCCCGCAGCGCATGTGACCGGTGTAGCTTTCCGGGGGCTCCCCTGTCTTCCGTAATTTTTCCCTTTGGCCGTCGTTCCGGAGGGCATCCATCGTCCTGAGCCGGACGTGTAACATCGGTGGCCTCGTCACCCGGATGTCATGCGTTACATATGAAGGCCACGCTTGAAGAACTGCTGGCATTCGTCACGGTCGTGGACAGCGGCTCGATGACGGCGGCAGCCGATCAATTGCAGCAGACCGTGTCGGCGGTCAGTCGGGCGCTGGGGCGGCTGGAAGAGAAGCTGGAAACCACCCTCATGCGGCGTACCACCCGTCGCCTTGAGTTGACCGAGGAAGGCGTGTTCTTCCTTGAGCGCGCACGCGCCGTGCTGCATGCGATGGATGAAGCGGAGCAGGAGATGTCTGCGCGCAGGCAGATGCCGGCCGGACGTCTGCGCATCGATGCCGCCGCGCCGTTCATGCTGCATGTGATCGTCCCCATCGTTGCCGGATTTCGCGAAGCGTTTCCGGGCATCGAACTGGAACTGGCCACCAGCGATCACGTGATCGACCTGCTGGAACACCGCACCGACGTGGCCATTCGTGTGGGGCCGTTGCGCGATTCCACATTGCATGCGCGCCCGCTGGGCGCCAGTCGGCTGCGCATTCTGGCCAGCCCTGGGTATCTGGCGGCACAGGGTACGCCGCAGGTGCCCGACGATTTGCGTTCGCACACGCTGCTTGGGTTCACCCAGCCCGATTCGCTCAACCGCTGGCCGATCCGTCAGGAACATGCGGACGAGTGGCACGTTCGGCCATCCATTGCAGCGTCCAGCGGTGAAACGATCCGCCAGCTGGCCATCGCGGGGCAGGGCATTGCGTGTCTGTCTGAGTGGATGTCGCGCGAGGACGTGACGCGTGGAATCCTCGTGCCGGTGTTGCCGGAACATACGGTGGACGTCCGTCAGCCGGTGCACGCGGTGTACTACCGCAACACCCAGCTGGCCTCGCGCATCACGCATTTTCTGGATTACGTGAGCGAGCGGCTGCGCGGCAAGTTATGACGCCGCTCGCGGGGTCGCGGGTGGGTTCCAGCCCATGACGTTGTAGAAACGGTAGCGCGCGATGCCGACGTATTCGTGCAGCGCCACGTCCGCCATCGCCATGTTGAACGGTTGGGGCAGCCAGTCGTAGCGGATGCCCAGATAGTCGGCACGCACCGGTTCCACGTTGATGGCGAAATGCGCGAAGTACAGCGTGGCCCGGCGCAGATGCGTGGCCGAGGACACCAGAACCACCTTGTCCGCTTGCAGGGCCGCCAGGAGCGGCTTGGTAAATTCGGCATTCTGGAAGGTGTTCATGCTGCGCGACTCGGCCAGCAGATCGGTATCGGTGACGCCCAGGGCAATCAGTGTCCGGCTGTAGACCGCGGCTTCCGATTGCTTGAGCCCGGCGGCGTCGCCGCCGCTGACTTCCAGCCTGCACACGGCGCCGGTTGCCTTGCAGGCGTGATAAAGCTCGGCCGCGCGGAGGATACGCGCGTTGGCCATGAGGCCCGGCTCCACCGTGCCCTGATCGCCGCGCTGGGTGCCAGCGCCCAGCAGGACGATGACGTTGTGCTGGCCCCATTGCGTGATTTCCTGCGGGAAACCCCGTTGAAGGTCGGTCAGCAACCCGTCGGCTACCGGCCCGCAGCCCACCGCGAACACCCATCCGAGGGACAGGATGAAAAAAGTGACAGCCGTGCGGCGACGGTGTGCCCACAGGCATGCGAGGCCGATGAGGAGAAGGATGAGGGCGAGGGTCAGGGTCATGCGCGGAGCCTACCGGCCGAACGTGTCGCTGGCGAGCATCAAGCGTCCGTTTCGTGAACAAAAAGACACAAACCTAACCTTTGCGACTTTATCCTCGGTCGTCGTATCGTTTTCCCCTATCCATCAAGGAGTCGCCTGTGAAGCTTTCTTTTCCCACTGCCGCACGGACGGCTGCCGCGTTCGGGCTGATGCTTGCCGCTTTCGCGCCTGTCGCTGCCTTCGCGCAGCAGGCTCCGGCAGCAGCGCCTGCTGCGTCGGCCAACCCGGCATCGGCCATTCCGGAGGCTGACCGCAAGGCCATTCAGAACTACAACCTCAACGACGATGTGTTCAACCGCATCATTGCGGTGTCCCGCGAAGCCAAGGCCAAAGGCATCAAGCCGGACCAGGGCAGCATGGACCCCAGCAAGATCCACAGCCTGGACGATCTGGCGGCGGCCGTTGTCGGTGCCGATTCGCGCATCGGGCCGTTGATCAAGGCGCACGGTTTCACCCCGCGCGAATTCCTGCTGGCCAACCTGGCGGTCACCAATGCCGTGATGGCCTCGCAGGCCAAGAATGATCCTGAGATGGCCAAGTACATCGACCCGTCCAAGGTCAACCAGGCCAACGTGGCATTCATCGACTCCCACAAGGCGCAGATCGAGGCGCTGATGAAGGAATCAGGCGGGCAGTAAGTTTCGTTTCAGCCTGCAATGAAAAACCTGGCCGAAAGGCCAGGTTTTTTTTTGGTCCTGTAGCGAAGAACGCTCGCTACCGCACTGGACGCATGCTCAGGCAATCACGGTGAAGCGCAGGAGCTGCGAGTTATGGTGCCCGCCTGCCATCGCGTATGAGCAAAGCACGCTGTGACCGATGAACAGGCTTATTTCATCGGCCGATGCGTTGTGTTCGTAGACCTCATTGGCCACTTTGGTGAAGAACCAGCTGGCAGCGATATTGGACGAATCGTTCGCGGTCACGCTGAGCAGGCTCGGGCCAGCGAACTCGCTGGCAGGCACGATCAGCGTGAGACCCCTGCCAGGGAGGGACGCCACGCTCACGGTGTCTCCATCCAATACCTGCGGGCTTTGCACCGCTGGCATGTCAACGATGAGATCGAGCGTGTCTTTGCCGGGCACAGGCGGACCTGATGACGTGCTCATGGACGTCTCCTGATGATGCGTCGTGTGTCTGCATGTTACGAGGCACGAGTCGCTGCGCAATCAGCCGTTGGACGTAGGCGTTCGCGCAAAAAAATACCCCGGATCGTGATCCGGGGTATGGCGACGATCAGTGCGTTACCGCACGTCGTCTTTCAAAGCGATTACGCCTTGTTGTGCAGCGCATGCTTCAGATCGCGCATCTGGTCATGGCCCGACTTCACCGAGATGAACAGTTCATTGACCAGCGAGCGCGTGCCTGCGGTCAGTTCGTTGTCTTTCAGTGCGTCTTCGTACTTGGCCTTGATGTGATCTTCGCCGCGCTCGACTTCGTCAACGATGGCGGTGTCGCCGGAGCTGATGCTCTTGCGCAGGCTCACAAACACGCGATGTGCCGAAGCCAGGATGGTGCCGTCATCTTCGGGCTTGCCGCCCAGCGACGAAACCTGCTGCTGAAGACGCTGTGCTACCTGACGACGCTCCGCGGCGCGCTGCTGGAAGGCGGCGGCAAAGCGGGTGTTTTCGGCATCTTTCGCGGCTTCGCCATAACCTTCGGCGCTGTCGATGGTCGTCTCGATCAGGCCGTTCATGATCTTGATGTCGTGGTCGTTGGCGCTCATGGGTTTGCTCCTTGGGATGGGCTCACGTTGAATCGAGCCGTTGGGGTAGGCGACCAGCATTCCGTCCGGGAAGAGATGGAGAGGTGAATGCGACGTGTGACGCGTCATGACGATGGGGTCCCCGTTCATGTCTGCGACATGCATACTTGGCCTCTGCCTCATAAGGAAGGATGTTCCTGCCATGACATCTACTACAACGCGTCGCGCTCTGATTACAGGTGCGTCGTCGGGAATTGGTGAAGCTTTCGCGCGTGAACTCGCCGCGCAGGGCTTCGCATTGGTATTGACCGCGCGTCGCGCTGATCGACTGGAAGCACTGGCAACCGAACTGCGCTCACGTCACGGCGTGGAAGCGGTGGTGGCACCGCTGGATCTGGCAAGGCCCGAAGCGGTGGAAGCACTGGTTGGCGCGTTGAATGCACAAGGCCTGACCATCGACGTGCTGATCAACAATGCAGGTTACGGCGTTACCAATTACCTGGACGACAATCCGTGGAAGACGCATGCGGATTTCATCCAGGTCATGACGACCGCGCCGGTTGAGCTGGCTTATCGGCTGTTGCCCGGCATGAAGCAGCGCGGATATGGACGCATCGTCAACATCGCGTCGGTGGCGGGCCTCATTCCTGGCTCGGCCGGGCATACGTTGTACAGCGCGTCCAAGTCGTTCCTGGTGCATTTCTCCCAGTCGCTTGCGCTGGAAACCGATGGCACAGGCATCAACGTAACGGCGCTCTGCCCGGGGTTCACCTATTCGGAGTTCCACGACGTCAACGGTTCGCGCGAGCTGGTCTCCAAAATGCCGAAAGCACTCTGGATGGATTCCCGTACCGTGGTTCGCCAAGGCTGGCAGGCTGTTCAGGCGGGTAAAGTCGTTTACGTGAACGGCTGGCCGAACAAGGTGGTGGTGGCGCTGTTCAAGCTGCTTCCCGCTGCCGTGGGGCTGGCCATGGTCCGCCGCGAGAGCCGGAAGTTCCGGCTCTCGCACGCCAAGGGGTGACCAATGGCATACGTTCCCGGCCCGTCCAGCCAGTAGCCTCGTTGGTTTGGCCAAAAGGGGACTTCAAGCGATGTCGACGATTCTCAACGCACGGCTGGCAGGTGCGCTGCTGCTGGGCCTGGCGTCTGCCGGCGCCTGCGCGCAGACCCTGACCACCCAGGACTATAAGCACGCCGAAAGCTTCCTCGGCAATCTGGCCGCCCCGCTGGTTGACCATGCCGTGGGCCGGGTTACGTGGGTCGATGACACGCATTTCTGGTATCGCGATCACGATCAGAGCGGCGATCACTTCCTGCTGGTGGATGCTGCCAGCGGCCAGGTGACGCCTGCGTTCGACCAGGACAAGGTCGCTGCGGCGCTGAGCACCGCGCTGGGCAAGAAGGTTGAGGCGAACAAGCTGCCGATCTCCGCGTTCAGTGCGCGCCCGGATGGCAGCTACGATGTGACCGCGCGCCGCAAGGAGCTGGTCTGTGCGGCCGATTTCGCCACCTGCGCCGAGGCGCCGGTCGCCAAGGACGCCGATGGCAAGCCGGTCGCGAAAGAGCCGGGTCTGGCCTCGCCGGACGGCAAGCAGGAAGCCTTCATCCGCAACTGGAACCTCTGGGTGCGTGATATCGCCTCGGGCGCCGAAACCCAGCTGACGACCGATGGCGTGGTCGATTACGGTTACGCCACAGACAATGCGGGCTGGAAGCACACGGACGAGGCCATCCTCGTCTGGTCGCCGGACTCGAAGAAGATCGCCACGTTCCAGCAGGACCAGCGCAAGACGGGCGAAATGACCCTCGTGCACACCAACGTGGGTCATCCCATCGTTGAGACCTGGAAGTATCCGCTGCCGGGCGATAAGGACGTGACCATGATCGAGCGCGTCGTTATCGACGTGCCGTCGCGCAAGACCGTGCGTTTCCAGATGCCGCCCGACCAGCACCGCTCCACGCTCTGCGACGACGTGTCGTGCAGCCCGGGCGAGTGGGACGACGTGCGCTGGGCCGCTGATGGCAAGAGCATCGCGTTCGTCTCGACCTCCCGCGATCACCGCGAAGAATGGTTCCGCGTGGCCAACCCGGAAACCGGCGCGGTGCGCGAAGTCTTTGGCGAGAAGGTGAAGACGTATTTCGAAAGCGGCAACGGCAAGGTCAACTGGCAGTACGTGCCGGAAACCGACGAAGTCATCTGGTTCAGCGAGCGCTCCAACTGGGGTCAGCTGTACATGTATGACCTGAAGACCGGCAAGCTCAAGCACGCCATCACCAAGGGCGACGGCAACGTCACCGAAGTGCTGCGCGTTGATCCGAAGTCCAGGACCATCTGGTTCCGTGGCGTGGGCAAGGAAAAGGGTCGCGACCCGTATTTCCAGCATTTCTACAAGGTGGGCTTTGACGGCAAGGGCCTGACCCTGCTGACGCCGGAAGATGCAGACCACACGGTGCAGCTGTCCAAAGACGGCACGTATTTTGTCGACTCGTATTCCACCGTCACCAACCCGCCGGTCACAGTGCTTCGCCGCGCTGATACCGGTGCGGTGGTCAAGGAAATTGCCCGTGCCGACATCACCCGCCTGAAGGCGACGGGCTGGGTACCGCCGACACCGATCACGGTGAAGGCTCGTGACGGCAAGACCGACCTGTACGGCCTGATGTGGAAACCGACGACGTTCGATCCGTCGAAGAAGTATCCGATCATCGACTACATCTATCCCGGCCCGCAGACCGGCTCGGTGCGCACGCGCAGCTTCATTGCCGCGCATGGCGACAACCAGGCACTGGCCGAGCTTGGCTTCATTGTCGTGGCCATCGACGGCATGGGCACGCCGTGGCGCACGAAGGCGTTCCATGATGCCTACTTCCAGAACATCGGCGACAACACGCTGCCCGATCAGGTCGCAGGCATCCGTGAACTGGGCAAGCGCTATTCGTGGATCGACATGGACAAGGTCGGCATCTGGGGTCACTCCGGTGGCGGCAACGCCACGGTGACGGCGATGTTCCGTTACGCAGACCTGTTCAAGGTTGGCATCGCGGAAAGCGGTAATCACGACAACCGCAACTACGAAGACGACTGGGCTGAGAAGTGGCAGGGGCTGCTGGTGAAGAAGCCGGACGGCACGTCCAACTATGACGACCAGGCCAATCAGGCGCACGCAGCAGGCCTCAAGGGTCACCTGATGCTCGCGCACGGCACGATGGACGACAACGTGCCGCCGTATGAAACGCTGCTGGTGGTTGATGCGCTGATCAAGGCCAACAAGGACTTCGATCTGATCCTGATCCCCAATGCGCACCACGGTTACGGTGAAGCCACGCAGTACATGACGCGTCGTCGCTGGGACTACTTCGTTCGCAATCTGATGGGTGGCACGCCGCCGAGGGAATATCAGATGGCCCCGATGACGCCGCCGGGCGGTTGAGTCTTTTCGAGACATGCCTTCGATCGGACTATTGCTGGTTTGTCTGGTCGGCGGCTGGCTCGTTTACCGATACCGCGACAGGGCAAACCTGCGCGGTATCACCCTGGCGGGCGAGAGGGTTCGCGTTGGCCAGGAGGAATGGTCGGGCGATGACGTAAAGGTTCTTTCCGTCATTCCCGGCGACGAGGGTGCGGTCACGCTGGTTTGCCGCGTGCCGGACGGTCGCTTCCTGCGCGGCGTGCGTTTGTCGGCCACGCGCGACTGGCGGTTCTATCTGATGTCTGACGAGGCCGCGCTCGAGGCGGTGAGAGGGTCGGTGCGGTCGCGCTAGCCGCGCCGGGCCATCTGTTGCGCTCACTTCTCCCCGTCACGCTCCAGCACGTACTTGCGACAGTGCTCCAGATACGCCCGTTCATGCTCGGCTACCAGACGAATGACGCTGCTCCATAGCCACGACGGCGCAGCCAGGTTGCGGGTGTGATTGCGACTGAGCTCTTTGCGCCACGCCGCACGCGTCGCCGCATCCATCTGGCGCGAATGCGCACGTCCCACCACCGTTGCCAGGAAGCGCGCCGTACGCGTTGCTTCCTTGCGACCGAAGTGCTCGACATCAACTTTCAAATCCTGGGGCAGCAGCTCCCGCACAAACACCGGCTTGTCCAGAAGGACGCCCGGGCGCATGCGGTTGCCCAGCGCGGGTGACAGATGCTGCGCCGCCTGCACCACACGCAGCGCGTTGTCGCGCGGCGTGCCGGTGCCAGGCACGCGAGGCGTCACAGCGGCGGCGGCTTCCTTGATATCAATCAGGCAAAGGTCTTCGCCTTCCACAGTGCCGCCGTCCACGTCCAGCAACACGGCATAGCGCAACAGCCCGAGTGAGCTGCATCCTTTGCGCCAGTAAGCCGCGTCGACCACGCTGACCTTCCCGGCATCACCGCGCCCGCGAATCTGTGTGGCCAGTTCGCCGAGTGCTGGCGTGCTGAAGAGTTGCCGCAGCGCCTTCTTCTCGCCACTGGCCAGTGGCCAGAAGCGCGTGCCCAGGGGAATGCTGGGTTCGATGTTTTCGATTCGATCCCGGGCCAGTGCTTTCCAGTCGCGCCGGATCGCCTTCTTCAGCACCGTGCGCACGGTATCGGGCACCTGCGGTTCGTCGTCCTCCACTTCCGGAAAGGCGGCTTCGTAGCCTTCCATCAGCGCTTCGATCATGCGCGCCGTGATGATGCCGGGCAGGTCGGAACCGCGCGCTGCGGTGGCCAGGGAAAGGCCCAGCCGGATGAGGTCGTACGAAGGATTACCGACAACGGCCTGATCGAAGTCGCGGATCTGCACATGCACACGGCCCTTGTCATCGGCGATGGGACCCATGTTGCCGGTGTGGCAGTCGCCGCATATCCAGATGGCTGGTCCTTCGGGAATGGCGCTGGCGCCTTTTTCACCCAGCCACTCGTAGAAACGCGCCGTCGCTCCGCGCACATAAGCGTGCGCGGAGGCGGCCATCTTCAGGTTCTTGTGTTCAAGCAGTGCGCTTTCGCGGTCGCGCGGACGGACGGGATCTCTCATGGGCGAAGTGTCGGCCCGCGAATGTGATGCTTATGCAGTCGCCGGTACAAAGCGCATGGCGCCCGCATTCATGCAGTAGCGCAGGCCGGTCGGCTGAGGACCATCGTCGAACACGTGGCCCAGGTGGGCATCACAGCGCGCACAGGAAACGGCCGTGCGCTCCATGAACATCGAGGAGTCCTCGTGTTCAACCACGTTCCGCTTTGACAGCGGCTGCCAGAAGCTGGGCCAGCCGGTGCCTGAATCGAACTTGGTGGCGGAGTCGTACAGGGCCGTGTCGCAGCAAATGCAGCGATACAGGCCATTGTCATGGCGATCCCAGCCGTCGCCCGTATAGGCCGGCTCGGTGCCGTCGTGACGGGTGATTTCCCAGGATTTGGTGCCGAGCTTCTTTTTCCATGCGTCGTCGGACATCACGACCTTCGGCTCAACGCACGTTCCCAGCGGCTTCTTGTTGGCCGCAAAACAGTCCAGTGTGACGTTTCCGGGAGCCGACGGGGCGTCAGCTGCCACGGCGGGCGAGATAGGGCGGGGCAGGCGCCAGGCAGCGGCAAGCGCAGCGGCACCGGCCAGGGTGCCAAGAAAGCGGCGGCGGGAGCGATCAGCGGTGCTCATGGGGACCTCGCGGAACTGACGTAAGGAGGCGCCCGGTAGGACGCCTCCTCATAAGACCGGCCCGCCCGGCGGTTCATTACGTGGGCAGCTCAGTCGTCCACGTAGTGACAGCGGCGCTCTGTCGTTGTGTAGCTGTTCTTGTCCTGGTTGTTCTTCTGGATGCGATTGCCGGCGTAACCGCCGCCCACGGCGCCCGCGACGGTGGCCAGCGTCTTGCCCTTGCCGCCGCCCACCTGATTGCCCAGCACACCGCCAGCCACGGCGCCGATGGCGGTGCCGGCAATCTGGTGGTTGTCCTTGGAATCGTTATGGCGAACCTGGACGTTCTCGCACACCTGGCGACGATGGCTGCTTTGTGCGCTGGCCGCAGGTACAGCCAGCGTGCTGCCTGCCAGGGCGAGCGCGGCAAACGCGATGAGTGGTTTGTTCATTGCCGTTCCTCCTTAGTGCCAGAGGATAGGGATACCCGCGGGTCCGTGACGGACGGGTCAACCTCAGCTGACGCACGAGTGCGCATCGACATGGCGTATGGCCGGGGTTTAATGGGGCTGCCGCGGGCCTCGGCCACCGCTTCGGTGAGTTCGGCGCCTAAAAGCAGGATAAGAGCGGAGTAATAGACCCAGACCAGCAGTACCACCACGCCACCGGCGGGCCCATACGGACCACCCACATTGCTGTGCTCCAGATAAACGCCGATGGCGTACTTGCCGATCACGAACAGCACGGCCGTCAGTACGGCGCCGATGAGTGCGTCGCGCCACTGGATCACCGCGTCGGGCAGCACTTTGAAAATGGCGGCAAAGATCACCACGAAAACACCCAGCGAGATCACCGCCTCGATGGCCTGCCATGCAGCGGTGCCGCCTCGCACGAACACGGCAATCATGGCGCTGGCAGAAAACGAGATGACCAGCAGGAAAGCCAGCGAGAGCAACAGGCCCAGGGCATGCATGCGTGCGCGTAGCCACCCCAGCACGGCCTGTCCCGGCCTCGGCTGGAGGTTCCAGACGCGATTCAGAGCGCCCTGCAACTGAGCGAACACGGCCGAGGCGCCTACCACGGTCACGCCCAGGCCGATGATGCCGGCCATGCTGCCGACCCCGGGCCGTTCCCTGGCGTTGTCGATGACCAACTGGACGGCACTGGCAGCACGCTGGCCTACCAGCCCGTTCAGGCTGTCCACCAGTTGCGACTGCCATTCAGGGCGCAGCGACGCGACGACCCATAGCAACAGCACCAGCAATGGCGCGAACGACAGGGCGGAATAGAAGGCCAGCGCGGCGGCGCGGGTCATCAGTTCGTCGTCACTGAATCCACTGGCGGTTGTTTTCACCACACGCCAGCTCATGCGGAAGTGTCGATGCATGCGGGTCTCCTTCACTGGTCGCAGGGTCGCGCGGCCAGTGCGAAGATCACGTCGTCATGCGGCGTCAGTCAATCGTTGAGGTCGCGTGCATGGTGGCGATGGCGGCCGGGATGCCTTCGGCGCCGGTCACTTCGATCACGCGCTCGTTCACCGCGAAATCGGTTTCGGTCTCGTGCGCCCAGGTGCTGTGATAAGGCATGAAGACGCCCCATCCACCCAGCGCGACCACGGGCGCGATGTCCGAGCGCAGCGAGTTGCCCACCATGGCGAAGTTGGACGGCTGCACGTCGAATTCGCGGAAGAGGCGTGCGTAGGCGGCCGGATCTTTCTCCGAAACGATCTCGATGCGATGGAACACATCGGCAAGGCCGCAGCGCGCGACCTTGTGCTCCTGGTGGAAGAGGTCACCCTTGGTGATGAGCACGATGCGGAAATCGCGCGCCACTTCTTCCACGGCCTGGCGGATGCCCGGCAGCAGTTCCACGGGATGGCTGAGTACATCTTTGCCGATTTTCACTATGCGATGGATGTCTTGCGCGCTGATCCGGCCCTCGGTGACCTGAATGGCCGACTCGATCATCGACAGCGTCATGCCTTTTGCGCCATAGCCGAACAGGGCGATGTTGCCGCGTTCGGTGGCCAGCAGGGCGTCGTGCAGGTTCGCGTTGGCCAGGTCGACGTATTGCCCGAGGATGGCTTCAAATTCGGCCTGGGCGCGGTCGTAGTAATCCTGGCTGTGCCAGAGAGTGTCGTCGCCGTCGAAACCAACCAGCTCGATCATGGCGCATGCTCCGCTATATGAGACGGGAAAGCCGCGTAGCATAACCGTTTCGTCTTTAGCGGGAGCGAGCACCATGCTGGATTTTGTCGATATCCATTGCCCGTATTGTGGCGAGTCCATCGAGATTGCAGTGGACACCTCGGCGGGTGGGCAGTCGTATGTCGAGGACTGCCAGGTGTGCTGCCGGCCGATGAATGTGCGGGTTACGGTAGACGAGGAGGAGGGCGTGAGCGTTTCGGTGTCTGCCGAGAACGAGGGCGGGTGATCCGTCGCCAGCAAGCTCGACCCCACATTATGTGGGAGCGAGCTTGCCCGCGATTGAAATCAGAACGCGATGCTTGTTTTCAGGCCAAGCACAAACGCATTGCTGTTCTGGCTGGTGCCACCCGGATGCAGGATGTATTGCAGGTTGGGGCGCAGGTTGATCGAGGCAATCGGCGACCAGTTGTAGAACACTTCCGCCACATACTCGTAGCCGTCATTCACGACGGTCGCCTGCGTGGGGTTGAGTTCGTTGAACAGGCGCTGGTAGTCGCCGTAACGACCATTCGCATGCGTGGCACCCACGGCCGCACCCACGAAGTCGTTCGGACGATCAAAGATGCCCTTGTACTCCATGCCCAGAGCGATCTGCCCATCCGTGGCCGAGGTATCACGATCTGCCTGCGACACATTGAGGAACACGGTGGTTCCCTTGCCGCCGGCCACACCGGAAACCTGCTGCTCGAAGTTGATGTAACCGCCATAGCGTGAATCACGCTGGAGCGGCTGGCCACCGGTCAACGCGATGGGTTCGCGATTGACGTCGAGGTAGAGGTCGTTGCCCTTGGAATTGTTGTACCAGCCGCCGATCTTGTAGCTGCCGGGCAATCCGTTGATCGACGGCGTGTAGCCGAACTCCAGCGGAATGAGTGCGCCGGTGGTGCCGCCAGGATTGTTGAGCTTCAAGCCGTTGTGGCGTGCGTAGGAGTCATCCACGTATTTCGGATTGACCTGATACGCACCGATCTGGATATACGTCTGATCGGTGGTGTTGAACTTGATGACGGTAGCCCACTGGCTGGTCGGCCAGTTGACCCAGTAGTCGCCCACGATGTTACCGGGCTGCGCGCCGCAGAACGTCAGGTTCTGGAAGTCGCACGAGAACGCGGCAAAGTCGCTGCCAACAGGCAGGCGGCCAAACTTCCAGTCAAGCCGGCCGTCAAAGAATTTCTGTTCCAGCGAGAACTCGGTGAGATGCCAGGTTTGTCCGCGACCGTAGACTTCCTGGATCAGCTGGTTGTTGCCGATGTGTGCGTCAGCACCCAGGTTGCGACCGTTACGGTCGGTAACCATGATGCGGAACGTGGCACCGTCCCATCCCCAGAGCTTGCCAAGATCAAGCGCGCTGCCGAGTTTCCACTGATCGGTGTAACGCGTGAGATGGCTGGTGCCGCCGGTGAAGTTGTGCGCCACTTCGCTGCCGTAGCCGAAGTCGAACGTGATGCCTTCATCGGCCAGCTTGGAGCGTGTCCCGTTCCAGTCGCCGAACAGATACTTGTCAGACGCATCCTGCGCGCTTGCCTGAGCGATGACGCCGAAGCTCAGGCCCAGAATGAGCGCTGCGGTCAGAGGCCGCCTTAACGTGTTGGTGATCATGAATCGGTCTCCCTGAAGTGACGCAATGTACGTGGTGGTTTTGGTCTATCAACTCTGTAGCAATCCCTGCGCGGTGCGATCCCCCCGTGCGTACAGCGATGTCATTTTAGTGTGTTGGCATGGCGAACTCCGCTCCGGTGCTTTGGTCGTGGTTCAGCCAACGCTGTGTAACGGCCTTTTGTCTTGTGTAAAAACGTACGGATTCCGGGCCATGGGCGTGGTGGTCACCCATGAGGCTTTTCTTCCATCCACCGAAACTGTGAAACGCCATCGGTACAGGAATTGGCACGTTTATGCCGATCATTCCGGCCTGAACACGATGCGCAAATTCGCGCGCGACCTGTCCATCCCGCGTGAAGATCGACGTACCGTTGCCATATTCATGTTCGTCCACAAGTTTCAGCGCCGTTGCGAAGTCGCGCACACGAACCACACAAAGCACGGGTCCGAAGATTTCTTCACGATAGATACGCATGTCGGGTGTGACGTGGTCGAACAACGTTCCGCCCACAAAAAATCCCTGTTCACAGCCGGGAACCTGGTATCCACGGCCGTCCACAATCAGAGTGGCGCCGCTCTTTTCACCGTCGTCGATGTAGCCGGTAATGCGGTCTTTGTGCTGTCCGGTGACTACCGGACCCATGTCGATATCGTCACCAAGGCCGCTGCCAATGCGAAGCGCACGCACGCGGGGCGCAAGTTTTTGCACAAGCGCGTCGGCGGTGGCGTCACCTACGGCAACGGCCACCGAAATGGCCATGCAGCGTTCACCCGCGGCGCCATAGCCCGCGCCCATCAGGGCATCAGCTGTTTTTTCGAGGTCAGCATCGGGCATGACGATCATATGATTCTTTGCCCCTCCCAATGCTTGTACACGTTTGCCCTGTGCGCTGGCACGCGAATAGATGTATTCGGCAATGGGCGTTGATCCGACAAAGCTCACGGCGCGCACCAGGGGATGATCCAGCAGTGCGTCGACGGCGACCTTGTCTCCCTGAACAACGTTAAAAATGCCATCCGGCAGGCCGGATTCCTTGAGAAGTCTCGCAAGCTCCAGCGAGAACGACGGATCACGTTCGGACGGCTTGAGCACAAAGGTGTTGCCGCAGGCGATGGCCATGGGGAACATCCACATGGGCACCATCGCGGGAAAGTTGAACGGCGTGATGCCGACGCACACGCCCAGCGGCTGGCGCATGGTCCAGGCGTCGATGCCGTTGGCGATCTGCTCGGTATATTCGCCTTTCAGAAGTTCCGGTATGCCGCAGGCGTATTCCACAACCTCCAGCCCGCGCACGATTTCACCCACCGCATCGGACAGAACTTTGCCGTGTTCGTGCACGATGATGCGCGCCAGGCGGTCCATGTCGCGCTCGATCAGCTCCTTGAAGCGGAACATCACGCGCGCACGCTTGAGTGGTGGCGTCTGCGACCAGGCAGCGAATGCCTCGTTGGCGGCCTGAACGGCAACGTCAACGTCGGAAGGGGAAGCGAGCGCCACGTGGGAGGTGATGTGGCCGTGCGCGGGATCGTACACGGGCGCCGTGCGCGTGCCATCACCTGCGTATGTCTTGCCTGCGATGAAATGGGCGGTGCGTTCGGTGGTGTCGTTTTCTACGGACATCTGGGCAGACATGTGCGATTAACCTCGTTGAAGCATCCATTCGTGGGCAGGGTCGTTGCGGAAGTGCCACTCACGTCGCGGCCCCGCCATGACATTCAGGTAGTAGCCCCGATAACCGTGCGGCATGACCACGGGGTGATAGCCGCGCGGCACCATCACCACGTCGTGATCGCCAACGGCCATCGACTCGTCGATGTCACGCTCGTCGGTGTAGACGCGCTGGAAGGCGAAGCCCTGCGGCGGATCAATGCGGTGGTAGTAGGTTTCTTCCAGCACGCTCTCTTCAGGCAGCGCGTCGGTGTCGTGCTTGTGCGGCGGATAGCTGGACGAATGCCCGGCGGGGGTCACGACCTCCACGACGAGCAGGGATTCGGCAAGTTCGGTTTCAGGGAGAATGTCGCAGACGTAGCGCGTGTTGCTGCCCTGGCCACGCACCGAGCGCTTCATGCGGGTGCCCTCGATCAGGCGTGCCGGATAACGGCCCGTCGCAGGCGCGCTGGCCAGCGCGAGTTCGGCATGGTCGTGGGCCTTGAGGTGAAAGACGCTTCCCGGAGGCGCGTACACGGCATCGGGCGCTACGTCATCAAACACACTCTGGCGCGTTCCCAACGCTGACCAGGTCATGGAGCCGACCGATACATCCACCGTGCCCTTGAGGATCACAAGGCAGCCCTCGCGGTCGGCTGGCAAGGCTATGTCAACCGACTGGGCCGCCTTCAGTGCGCTGGCGGCGAACCCGACATGAGTCCAGTGCGCGGACTCCGGCGTGACGGTCACGATATCCGCCTGGGCCGGATGGGCTTTCACAAGCAGACTCATGCGGCTTCTCCGACACGCTCGTCCAGCAGCGAACGCAACGTGTTGTAGCCCAGTTGGGCATAGGCATAACTCGGCGCGACGGATGGGTCCTGTTCGGCCTCCACCACAAGCCACCCCTGGTATCCGTGCTGCTTAAGCCGCTCGACGATGGCGTGGAAATGAATGATGCCGTCGCCTGGCACGGTGAAGACACCGTTGAGGACGGATTCCAGGAACGTCCATTGCCGGTTACGTGCAAGGCGGATCAGTTCGGGGCGAACGTCCTTGCAATGTACGTGGCAGATACGGTTGATGTGCTTGTTCAGTACGGTGAGAGGATCGCCTCCCCCGAAGTATGTGTGCCCGGTGTCGAACAGCAGGCCCGCTTCATCGCCGGTGCGTGCCATGAGCTGGTCGATGTCGTCGGGCGACTCCACATACGCCCCCATGTGATGGTGGTAGGCCAGACGCACACCATGCTTCAGCGTGTGACGCGCAAACTCTGTGACGCGGTCGCCGTAGCGCTTCCAGTCTTCCGGGCTGCGCATGCGCGGACGCTTGTACAGCGGCACGGGTTCGCCCTGAATGGCATCGGCCACTTCGCCGTATACCATCACCTTGCAACCGTTCTGGGCCAGCAGGTGCAGATGACGATCCACGGCTTCGATTTCCTCGGCCACACTGCGTGCGGCCAGCCGGCCGGAATACCAGCCGGAGACGACGGAAAGGTCGTAACCGGCCATCAGGTCGCGGAGCGCGGTGGCATCCTTCGGGAATTTGTTGCCAAGCTCGAACCCTTCGTAACCAATGGCCTTGCCTTCGGTGAGCGCCGTGGACAGCGGGATTTCCCCGCCCAGCGACGGAAGGTCATCGTTGCTCCATGAGATGGGATTGATGCCGATGCGGATCGTCGTGTCGCTCATGCTTTCACCTGGCCCTGGCGGCCTTTCAATGCGGATTCGTACGCGGCGCGCGCGTCGCGCACGTTGCTTCGCGCTGATACCTCGGGTACGGCCACTTCCCACCACGTGCCGCCTTCTTCGGTAGTTCGTGTGGCGTCGGTGTTGATGGCGATAAGATAGGTTCTGTCCGCCGCACGGGCGCGGACCATGGCGGCTTCCAGGCTGGTGATATCGGCAACGTGCTCGGCGATGGCGCCCAGTGCGCGGGCATGCGCGGCGAAGTCGATATGCGGCGCGCCGTGTTCGCCTTGCAGGCAATCGTCCAGCATGTTGTTGAACGGCGCGCCGCCACATGACTGTTGCAGGCGGTTGATGCAACCGTAGCCGCGGTTGTCCAGCACCACGATGATGAGCTTGGCGCCCAGCATCACCGAGGTGGCGATTTCGGAATTCATCATGAGGTAGCTGCCGTCGCCCACCATCACGATGACGTCGCGTTCGGGGCGGGCCATCTTCACCCCGAGCCCGCCTGCGATTTCGTAGCCCATGCACGAAAAGCCATATTCCATGTGGTAGCCGCCCGGCGTTTCGGTGCGCCACAGTTTTTCCAGTTCGGCGGGAAGCGTGCCTGCGGCGCACACCACGATGTCGTCGCGTGCGGAGGTGGCGGATGACCGCTGCACAGCGCCGATCACTTCGCCGTCGTAGGCAAGATGGCCCGGAGGTGGCGTTCGTGCGCCGGTAATCGTATCCACGCTGTGTCGCCACTGATTTGCTGCGTCGTGCGCGCGGTCGATCCAGGCCGGGGATGCTTTGTATCTGCCCACGGCGTGTGAAAGCGCAGGAAGAGCCTGCGCTGCGTCAGCGACGATCTGGCTGCCGTTGCCTTTGAGCGCGTCGTAACCGTTGACGTTGATGCTGAGGATCGGCACGTGCGCGAACAGCGAGCGCGAGCCGGTAGTGAAATCCTGGAGTCGCGTACCGACGGCAATAATCAGGTCGGCCTCGGCAAGCAACGCATTCGCGCCCGTGGCACCGCAGACGCCAGCCGGGCCCAGTTGCAACGGATGCGACCAGGGAAGAGCGCCCTTGCCGGCTTGCGTCTCGCATACAGGAATGGCGTGGTTCTGCGCGAAGTCGCGCAGTGCATCGGTGGCACGGCCGTAGATCACGCCACCGCCAGCGACGATGACCGGGCGCTGCGCATCGCGCAGGGCGGTGCCGGCTTCGCGCAGTTCGTCCGCCGCCGGGGAGGGCGCGCGGAAGTGGACGTCGCGTGGCTCGAAGAACGATGCCGGATAGTCGAATGCCTGTGTCTGCACATCCTGCGGCAGAGCAAGTGTGACCGGACCACACAGGGCAGCATCGGTCAGCACGCGAATGGCACGGGGCAGCGCGGTCAGCAGCTGGGCCGGTGACACGATGCGGTCGAAGTAGCGCGATACGGGGCGGAAGCAGTCGTTGACGGAGACGGTGCCGTCCTGGAAATCTTCCAGTTGCTGAAGCACCGGGTCGGGAGCGCGTGATACGAAGATGTCGCCCGGGAGGAGGAGGAGCGGGAGGCGGTTGACGTGCGCCAGCGCGGCAGCGGTCACCATGTTGGTGGCGCCGGGGCCGATGGAACTGGTCACGGCCATCATGCGACGCCGCGCATGGGCTTTCGCGTACGCGATGGCGGCGTGGGCCATCGCCTGTTCGTTGTGCGCGCGATAGGTGGGGATGCTGTCGCGATGGGCGTGCAGCGCTTCGCCAATACCGGCCACGTTGCCGTGCCCGAAGATGGCGAAAACGCCGCCAAACAACGGGACGCGCTCTCCCGTGTCGTCGTCCTGCGTGTGCAGCGCGGCGAGATAACGCACGAGCGCCTGTGCGCAGGTCAGTCGTACCGTTGCACTCATGCAGCGTATCCCTCCCGGAGGTTCGCCGGACGCGTGCGACGCGCGTGACGCCACAGGGAAATCATGCGCTCGAAGGCTTCGCGGGCCTGGTCGGTCAGCATGGCGTCGTCAATATCACCGCGAAGCCATGCGCTGGCTGGAGCGACAAACAGCGTGCGGCCCACGGCGAAGCCGCGGCAGGTGCGGCTTGCTGCGGCGGCCGCAAAGCCGGCGGCGAGTGCTTCGACGGGCGCGTTCAGGCCCAACAGCAGGACGCCCCGGCAGTGTGGATCGCGTTCTTCAATCAGGGCATCCACCGCTTCCCACGCGTCTTCGCCGGGTGGGCAGAGTTTCCACCATTCCGGGCGTATGCCCAGGTTGTACAGACGTTTCATCGAGCGCAGCACCTTGCTGTCGCGCTCGCCGGGCTCGTGCGGCCCGGGCGGAATGACTTCCAGAAGCAGTTCGTGGCCACTGATACGGGTGGCGTCATACAGCGAGAGCAACTGGGTTTCCTGCTCGATGCGGTGAGCCGGGCTGGCATCCGGATCGTAGGCAACCAGACACTTCACGACATGCTCGGCGGGCCACGCGATCAGCTGGGAGCCGATGGAACGTCCGCGCTCGAACTCCAGCGGGTCCGAGCCGGGCACTTCGACCGGACGGCCAATCCACCAGCCACGCCCGGTAGCGGCGTTCAGGGCGTTCTGACCATAGCGGTCATCGCATAGCAGGCCAATGTGGCCATGCAGTTTGTTGTGGCGCTCGGTGGAGGCTACCGCGTCCACCAGCAGCGATTTCAGGCGCGGAATGCGCGACTCGTCGGCACCGCAGGCGCGCGCCAGTTCAAAAAACGGAGTGCGATGGTCGAAGGCGAACACATGCAGATCGTCCCAGTGCCGGCGCGGCACGCTGACGCGATGCAGGTGGTTCAGTTCGTTGTCGCGGTCGGGACGGGTGATCTGGCCGTTGCTGCGCAGGAAAGCCTCCAGCTCGACCGTTCCGGGCATGGCGGGTGCGCACCCGTGCCGCGACACTACCAGGGCGCCGCATGCGTTGGCGCGCTGGCAGCAGCGTTCCAGTGACTCGTCGCGCAACCAGCCGGAGAGGAAGCCGGAGAGAAATGCATCGCCGGCACCCAGCACGTTCAGCACTTCCACGCGTGCGCCACGCCACGTGGGCGCATCGTCCAAAGACGTGGGCACGGGACCTTCGATGACGCTGCATCCCAGTGGGCCACGTTTCACCACCAGCATCGCGTTGCTGACGCCGCGCACGGCGCGCAAGGCAGCCAGCAGGTCACTGCTGCCGCCAGCGATATGAAATTCTTCTTCGGTGCCGACGATCACGTCGAACAACGGAAGGATGCCCTGCAAATGACGGGTCACATGATCGGCGGCCACGAAGCGTGTTTCACCATTGCCACGACCGGTCAGGCCCCACAGAACCGGGCGGTAGTCGATATCGAGCACGGTGCGCACGTCATGCTGACGGGCTGCCTCGGCGGCGCGCGTGCTGGCAGCATGTACGCCCGGCGTGGAGAAGTGCGTGCCGGTGATGACGAGTGCGCGGCTGCGGGCGATGAAGTCCGGGTCGATGTCGTCCACGCTCAGCGCCATGTCGGCACAGTTTTCGCGGTAGAACAGCAACGGGAAGGTCTCGGTGTCCTTGATGCCCAGCATGGCCAGGGCGGTCAGGCGTTCCGGATCGACGCGTACCTGACTGACGTCGCAGCCTTCGGCGCTCAGCGTTTCGGTGAGGAATCGGCCCATGTGGTCGTCACCGACGCGCGAGAGCATGGCGGACGCCAGACCAAGACGCGCCGAGCCAAACGCGATGTTGGCCGACGACCCGCCGAGGTACTTCGCAAAACTGGTGACATCCTCAAGGCGTGCACCGATCTGCTGGGCGTACAGGTCAACGGCGAGGCGGCCGAGGCACACCACGTCAATAGGGCGGGTGGAGGATCGCGGTGGGGGATTGGGCATGATGTCTGTTCCTGGGAAGGCGCGCTTCAGGCAGCGCGGCCTTCGAGTTCATCGACGAGGTTCTGGATCTCTGTGCCGCCGGCCATCATGTCGAGCACGGCTTCCTTGGTGATATCGCTCTTGGCGAACGTTCCCATCGACTGGCCTCGGTTGAGCACAGTGAAGCTGTCGGCAATCGGGTAGGCGTGATGCACGTTGTGCGTGATGAAGATCACCGAGATGCCGCGGGCGCGCGCCTTGTGGATCAGCTTGAGCACGTTGCACGACTGCTTCACGCCAAGCGCAGCGGTAGGCTCGTCCAGAATCAGGACCTTGGCGCCGAAGTGAATGGCGCGTGCGATGGCAAGGCACTGGCGCTCGCCGCCGGACATGGTGCCGACCGCCTGTCCTGCATCGCGCACGTTGATGCCCATCTCGGCCAGCTTCTCGCGGGCCACTTCGTTGGCGTACGGAATGTCGATGACGGGGATCACGCCGAACAGCTTCTTGCGAGGCTCGCGGCCGGCGAAGAAGTTGCGCGCCACGCTCATCAGCGGCACAAGTGCCAGGTCCTGATAGACGGTGGCAATGCCGCGATCCAGCGCTTCGCGCGGTGATGAGAACTTCACCGCTTCGCCCTCCACGCGATACGTGCCGCTGCTCGGTGGATGCACGCCGGCAAGGGTCTTGATGAGCGTGGACTTGCCGGCACCGTTGTCGCCGAGCAGGCAGTGCACCTCGCCGTGGCGCAAGCGCAAGGTCACGTCCTTGAGGGCAATGACGCTGCCGAAATAGCGGCTGACGTTGTCGAGTTCGAGAATGTATTCGCTGGACATGGCGCGCTCCTACTTGCTTGCCGTTGCGCGGCTTCGGATGTAGTGGTTGAACAGCACCGCCAGCAGCAACATGCCGCCCAGGAAGACGCGGTACCAGTCCGAATCAATGTTGGTGTAGGAGATGCCAATCTGCACCACACCGAAAATCACGGCGCCAAAGCACGCGCCGATCACCGAACCAAAGCCGCCGGTGAGCAGCGTGCCGCCGATGACCACGGCGATGATGGCTTCGAATTCTTTCTGCAATCCGCGATCCGCCGCCGCAGAACCGACGTCGGAGACCTGAAGCACGCCGAACAGGCAGGCACAGAACGCGGTGAGGACGAAAAGGGAGATTTTCACGCGGCGTACCGGTACGCCCACGTTCTTGGCAGCGTTGGAATCGCCGCCCACGAGGAAGATCCAGTTGCCGAAGCGGGTGCGGGCAAGCACGAATCCGGCAGCGATGGCGAGTACGGCCCACCAGACCAGCACCTTGGGAAGTCCGCCCACGACGGGCTCACCATTGGGCAGCTTGTCGATGAGGCCCATGCCGGCCAGGCCGCTGAAGAGCCAGTGTCCTGTCGTGCCCTGGAACAGCGTGGCGATGACCGGATCGCTACCGATCTTGTCGCCCACACCGCTGACGATGGTGCTGTTGGCGAAGTGGGTGGAGAGCACCAGCGTGAGGCCACGCAGGATGAACATGAAAGCGAGAGTGACGATGAATGAAGGCAGTTTCGTGCGAACGACCAGATAGCCGTTCAATGCGCCCAGCGCCATGGAGCCGCCGAAGGCAAAGAGCACCGCAGCCCATACGGGCCAGCCCAGATACATGGGTGGCACCGCCACCATGACGCCGGCGAAGCCGATCATCGAACCCATCGACAGATCGAATTCGCCGGCGATCATAAGCAGGCATGCGCCCACGGCGATGATGCCCAGATAGGCGGCCACCTGTGACCAGTTGATGATGCCATCGAGCGCGAACATGCCCGAGTCACCGGCGAAGATGCCGAACAACGCGAACACCAGGATGGTGCCCGCGATGGACCCGAGATCCGGACGGTCGAGCAGGATCTTCCAAAGAGAGAGGCGACGAACGCGTTCGTCACTGCTGGAGGGTTTTGGCGGCGCGGCAGCGCGGCTCCTGTCGATCATGGCGGTAATGTTCTCGTTGATGACGCTCATGGCATGGGTTCTCCGTCAGGTCAGCGGTACTGGCCTGCGTACTTCTCGACGGTGGCGACGTTGTCTTTGGTGACGAAGGCGGGGCCGGAGCTCACGCCCGTGGCGGTGTAGACGGGCTTGAGGTCGTATTCCTTCAGGCGCGCCTGGAACTTCGGATTGGCCTTGAGTACGGCGAGGATCTTCGCCGGGTCACTGGTCTTCTGATCGTGCGCAATCACGAGCGCAGCGATACCCATGTAACCCTGCAAATAAGGCTGCTGGTCGATGGCGAAGGTCACGGTGCCGCGCTTGATGCCATTGATGATCGCGGGCGACAGATCGAAGGTGGCGAAGTAGATCTTGCCGTTGAGGCCCATCTTCTCCAGCACCTGGATGGTGGGTTCGGCGGCGTTCGGTCCCAGTGCGAGTACGGCCTGGGTCTTGGGGTTGTTGCGAAGGTACGCGTTGACCTTGCTGGCAACGACGGTCGGGTCCATGCCGCTGTCGATCATCGACTTGCGCATGTCGGCTCCGATGGCATCTGCAAAGCCCTGGCAGCGCTGGAATGAGGCCTGGTTGGTGGCGTAGTGATTCACGCACACGAACGACTTGATGCCGGCGGCTTTCGCCTTCTCCCCGGCCGCCTTGCCAGCGTCGTACTCGGGCTGGCCAATGTGCATGATGGCCTTGAGTTTCTTGCTTTCCTCCTCGGTGCCCGAGTTGATGGTGACGATGGGAATGCCCTTGGCGCTGACCTTGGCGGCGGCGTTTTGCAGGACGTTGTAATCGGCGATATCGAAAGCTACGCCGCTGTAGTTGCGTGCGGCTGCCTGTTCGAGCAGGCGTGCCATGTCGGACAGGTCGCCATTGGGCGGATTGCGGTAGTCGACCTGCACGCCGAAGTCTTCGCTGGCCTGCTTGATCGAGTTCTTGATGGTGTTCCACCAGGAATCGGAATCGGCGGCGTGGGTGACCAGAACGTAGCGGTCGCCGGGGGCGGCGTGGATGGCGGGGGCCGCGAGGCCGACCAGAACGGCTGCCGTGAGCGCGTAGAACGTATTGAATCGCATAGTGCCTCCACATGTGACGAAGCCGTGGCAGCCCGTCGGGTGAGTGTCATCGCGACGCGGTCACAAGTTCTTTCGACCGCTTGCTGGTGAGAGCGAAGTGAGCATAGGCACGTGTGTTCCACGCTTGCAACTTGCATTGCACAATAAAAAGAAATGGAAAAAACATTCCATCACGTGCTTCAATGCCTTTCCTGAGGAAGGGAGGGAACATTGATGGCCAAGCGCAGTGACGCAGACGTCCTGATGCAGCGCATAGCGGATGAATTCGAGGCCTTGCCACGCCAGTTGCAGGGCGTGGCGCGCTATCTGGAGGAACACCGGACCAGCATCATGGTCCAGCGTGTGACTGAGATCGCCGAGGGCTGCGGGGTGCACGCGTCCGCCGTGGTGCGCTTCGCCCAGCGCTTTGGCTACTCCGGCTTCACCGAGATGCAGGCCGTTTTCCGTGACGCCTATACCGAACAGGCGGCGCCGGCCCGGAGCTACCAGCAGCGTATTCGCAGCGTCATCAAGGGACGCCCGGACAAGCTGCCCGCCGTGGAAATCGCTTCCCGCTTCATCGAGGCCAGCAAGGCTGGTCTGGATGAACTGGCCGCCGAACTCGACGAATCCCGCTTCCAGGCGGCCGTGGACATGCTGGCGAATGCCGAAAACATCTATGTGGTGGGCGTGCGCCGTTCGTTCGCGATTGCTTCCTACATTGCCTATGCGCTTCAGCACACGACCAAGCGCGTGCATCTGGTCAGCGGTCTGGGTGGCATGTACCGCGAGCAGCTTCGCAGCATCGGCAAGGGCGACGCGATGATCGCCATCAGTTTTCCGCCGTACGGCAAAGAAACGCTGTACGCGATGCGTGTCGCCCAACAGCACAAGGCGCACGTGCTTGCCATTACCGAAAGTGATCTTGGCCCGCTGGGCCGCCATGCCAGTGTGGTGCTGAAAGTGAAGGAGGGCAGCGCGTTCGCCTTCCGTGGGCTGACCAGCACCATGTGTCTGTGCCAGGCGCTGTTCGTTGCGCTGGCTTACAAGCTTGAACTGACCGTCGAAGAAACCCTTCCCCGAGGAGAATACGATGATTGATGTAGCTGTCTTTGGCGCCGGACGCATCGGCAAGATTCATGCGGGCAACGTCGCACGGCATCCTAACGCGCGGCTGCGCTGCGTGGTGGATGTCAACGACGCAGCCGCGCGTGAACTGGCCACCGCGCATGGCGCATCCGTGGCAAGCGTGGATGAGGTGATGAACGATGCGTCCATCGGCGCCGTGGTCATCGGCTCCAGTACGGACACGCACGCGGATCTGATGCAACGCGCCGCTGCTGCGGGCAAGGCCATCTTCTGCGAGAAGCCCGTGGATCTGGATCTTGAGCGTGCCCGTGCCTGCGCCGCCGCCGTGGAGAAGGCCGGCGTCGTATGCATGATCGGCTTCCAGCGCCGTTTCGATCCCACCTTTTCTGCGCTGAAGGCCCGCCTGGTGGCCGGCGAAATCGGTACGCCGGAAGTGCTTGTCGTGACCAGCCGTGACCCGGGCGCACCACCGGTCAGTTACATCAAGAGTTCCGGTGGCATCTTCAAGGATATGCTGATTCACGACTTCGACATCTTCCGCTGGATTCTCGACGATCAGGCCATCAGCATTCACGCCACCGGCAGTTGCCTGAGTGATCCGGCCATCGCCGAAGCGGGTGATATCGATACCACCGCTGTCACGATCCGCACAAAGAGCGGACGCCTTTGCCAGATCAACACATCGCGTCGTGCTGCCTACGGTTACGACCAGCGCTTTGAAGTGCTGGGCAGCGAAGGCATGTTGCAGGCAGGGCACGTGAAGCCGACTGAAGTCACCGCATTCACGGGCAAGGCCATCAGCACCGATCTTCCCGAGCACTTCTTCCTGCAACGCTATCGCGAAGCGTATGCGCTGGAAATCGCGCACTTCTTCGATGCATTGACGGAAGGCACGCCGGTACGCACCACGATTGCCGATGGCATCCGCGCGCTGGAACTGGCAGAGCTGGCAGCGCGTTCGTGGAAGGAAGGTCGTGCGCTGGAATGTGCGGTCTGACGGGGCGCCATCATGACGAACAAGACATTGCGCATCGGCCTGGCAGGCCTCGGACGGCTCGGCCGCCGTTACGCGGAAAACCTGGCGCGTGCGGTGCCGCGCGCGCAACTGGTGGCCGTGGTGAGCCCCGTGGATGCGGAGCGCGAATGGGCGCGTGAGGCGCTGGGTGATGCTCGTGTGTACGACGACTATGCGGCGATGCTGGCGGACGATGGCATCGACGCCGTATTCCTCGTGACGCCGACCTCGCTGCATCCCGCTCAGATTGAGGCGGCGCTGGACGCCGGAAAGCACGTGTTCTGCGAGAAGCCGCTGTCGCTTGATGTGGATGATTGCCGTCGCGTGGCAAAGCATGCCGCCAGCAGCCGTCATCGGGCGATGGTCGGTTTTGTGCGGCGTTTCGATGAAAGCTATCAACACGCGGCGCAACACATTCAGGCAGGCGGCATCGGCAGGCCGTTCCTCGTGTACTCGCAAACGACCGACCTCACCGATCCCTCCGGAGCATTTGTGCAGTTCGCGCCGACCAGCGGCGGCATCTTCCTGGATTGCAGCGTGCACGACATTGATCTGGCGCGCTGGCTCCTCGGTCGCCCTGCGGCAAAGCGTGTCTATGCGACAGGCACCGTGGCGATGTATCCGGCGCTCAAGCCCATGGGGGACGTCGACAACGGCATGGCGATCTGCGAGTTTGAAGACGGCCGGATGGCCATGTTCTACGCATCGCGCACCCAGGCACACGGACACGACACGCACACCGACGTGACGGGCACCGCCGGTAAAGTCAGTATCGGACGCAACCCGCGTGCAGATCGTGTGGAGATTTCGGATGCGGCCGGTGTGCGCAACACCGTGGTTCCGTCGTTCTATGAGCGCTTTGCACCGGCCTTCGTGACGCAGGCACGGCATTTCGTGGATGCGGTGCTGGATGACACGCCGTTTGAACTGACGATGGAGGATGCCGTGGAGGCCACGCGGATTGCGGTGGCGATGCGGGAGTCGTTGCAGACGGGCAGGGCGGTGGAGCTTTGAGCAAAGCCCTTCGCGGGCAGATTCCCTTCACGGGATGTTGCGATGCAGCAGATATGCGTCCCTTGACCTATAATCACGGTATCCCCGCGTACTGAAAAGCTCCCATGTCTCCCTCCGCACTCCCCGATCTGGTGCCCCACCGTGGGCGGCGATTTGCCATTACTGCGCGAATCCTGTCTGCCGTCGTGTTCTCGTTCCTGTGCTATCTGAGCATCGGTATTCCGCTGGCGGTAATTCCCGGGTTTGTGCACATGGATCTGGGCTACGCCACCGTGTGGGCGGGCCTGGCGGTCAGCGTGCAGTATCTTGCGACGTTGCTCAGCCGGCCGCACGCGGGTCGTCTTGCCGACATCATGGGACCGAAGAAAACGGTCTGCATCGGCCTGGGCGTGCTGGCGGTCAGTGGCGTGTTTCTGGTGGGATGCGGTCTTCTTCGCCATGCCCCGCTTGCTTCGATGGGCATGTTGCTCGGCAGCCGTCTCGCACTGGGCTTCGCCGAAAGCTGGGTGAGCACCGGTTCGATCACCTGGGGCATTGGTGGCATTGGCGGCGAACATACCGCGCGGGTCATCTCGTGGAATGGCATTGCCACCTACGGCGGCATCGCGCTGGGTGCACCGCTGGGTGTGATTCTTGCGCGCGATTACGGCGTTGTGGCGCTTGGCGTGCTGACGTTCCTGCTGGGTGCGCTGGCTCTGCCGTTCGCACTCTGGAAGCGCAAGGTGCCACCCACGGCCGGTGAGCGCCTGCCTTTCCGCAGTGTGGTTGCACGTGTGATGCCGTACGGCGTGGGCCTGGCACTGGGTTCCATCGGGTTCGGTGTGCTGTCCACGTTTGTGGCGCTGTACTACAGCAGCCGGCAGTGGCCCGATGCGGCGTTGTCGCTTTCCGTGTTTGGCGGCTGCTTCATCGGCATCCGGTTGATTCTGGGTAATGCGATCAATCGTTTTGGTGGCTATCGCGTCGCCATGGCCTCGCTGGCCGTGGAGTGCGTGGGCCTCATCCTGCTGTGGCACGCCTCGACGCCGCTGGCCGCGCTGATTGGCGCGGCGATGACCGGCTCGGGTTTCGCGCTGGTGTTTCCCGCGCTGGGCGTGGAAGCCGTGGGTCGGGTCAGCATGCACAACCGTGGCGCTGCGTTGGGCGCATATTCGGTGTTTCTTGATGTTGCGCTTGGACTCACCGGTCCTGTCGGTGGATGGGTCGCAGGACATTACGACTATCCGGCCATTTTCCTCCTGGCCAGCGGTTGTTCGATCGTGGCGGCACTGCTGTCCGGATATCTGTTCATGCGATACGGGCGGAGCAGTGCGCAGGCATAATAAGGTCTGCACCTGACCTCAAGAGCGCTTGCATGCCGTACGACAGATCGTGGATGGGTTATGGCATTGTCGGCGCGTTGCAGGCGGGCGGCATTGCGCTGGTCGTCGCTGTCATCGTGTATGCGCTGGTGCGCGCATACGGCAAACGGCATGGGTGGCATCACGGCCAGGAGCTGGCGGTGGCGTTCTGCTTCGCCGTGGTGCTGGCCGGTGGCGAAGACATGTGGAACCTCTTCTACTTCAACTTCGCGCCGCTGCAATCGCTGCAACTGCTGAAGATCAAACTGGCTGCCGTGCATGACCCGGATGCCATTGGCCTGCGCGCCTTCTTCGAGTTCGTGGGTGCCCTGACCGGCGTGTGCGTGGGCTGGAGCATCTTTTCCGGCGGGCTGCGCGATCTGCTCGCCGGTGACGACAAGCCTTAAGGGCGGGTGTGGGAGAACATCCACGGCCAGAGTTCGGCCGTGGCATATGCTTTTTCCCATGAGCCGTGATTCACCCCGGCAAATTCGGTGTACACCACTTCGCGCCCCTGCGCCTTGAGCGCGGCATTCATGCGGCGCGACTGCTCGGTGGGAACCACGTTGTCATCGCCGCCGTGGAAGATCCACACCGGCAGGTCGCCCACGCGGTCGGCTACCCAGTCGTACGGCTCGGCATCTTTGGGCACGCCACGCACGTAGAGTTCGCGCTCGTCGGTCAGTGGCGTGACGCCGCCGCAGATGACCGCCGCGGCCGCGAACGTGCCCGGGTGATCGGCGGCGAGTTGCCAGGCGCCGTAGCCTCCCATCGACAGGCCGGTGAGATACAGGCGACGCGTGTCGCCATGGAATTCCCGGACGCTGCGCTCCAGGGCCTTCATGGCGGCATCGCCGATCTTCGGGTCATTCCACTCTGCATTGGCCGGCGCCTGCGGGATGACGACGACGGCCTGGAAATCCATGTGCTGTTTCAGCCACGGCGGCAACCCTTGCGAGAGCTGGGCCTGGTTGTCGTCCCCACGCTCGCCGCTGCCGTGCAGGAACAGTACGACGGGAAGCAGCTCGCCCTTCTTCAGGTCCGCCGGCACGAACACCTGATAGCGGAACGGCTTGCCGTTCACGGTGAACTGGCGGGCCACGAAGTGGGCAGGCGCAGCCTGTGCGGCGGTGGTGAGGGTCATGGCAGCAGTAAGGAGCAGGGCGCGGATCATCGTGTGTCTCGCAGGTACGTCACGGTCATCTCAAGGCAGTAACGCGTTTCAGGCAAGTGCTACAGCACCGGATCGAACATGCGGGCAACGTGCATCGCCACCCGGCGCAGGTAGGGAAGCCGGCGGAATTCATCGGGATGGATTTCATCGGCGTTGGCGAGGTCTTCCTCCAGCATGGACGCTACCTCGCCCGCGAATGCCTCGTCGATATTGAGCGCGGCGATTTCAAAGTTGAGCCGGAACGAGCGGTTGTCCAGATTCATGCTGCCGACCACGGAGGTGTCATCGTCGATGAGCATCACTTTCTGGTGGATGAAGCCCGGCCGGTAGCGAAATATGCGCACACCCGCGATCGTGGCTTCGTGGGCATAGAGCGTCGAGGCCATGAACACCGTGCGGTGATCGGGCCGGATGGGAATCAGCACGCGCACATCCACGCCACGGAATACGGCCAGGCGCAGGGCACTGAACACGGCCTGGTCCGGCACGAAGTACGGCGTGGTGATCCACACGCGTTTCCGCGCGGCGTGAATGGCCTGGGTGAAGAACAGCGAGCAGCTTTCCTGGCGGTCGGCAGGGCCGGTGGCCGCGATCATGGTGCGCGCGTTGCCGCAGTGTTCGCGTGGGGGCTGGAAGGGAGGATGTTCGCCCGTGACCCAGTACCAGTCCTCGGTGAAGGAGCGTTGCAGATCGGCGACGGCGGGTCCTTCGATACGCATGTGTGTATCGCGCCACGGCGCAAGCGGCGGTTTCCTGCCGAGGTATTCATCCCCGGCATTCAGGCCGCCCACGAAACCCCGGTAGCCATCCACGACCAGCACCTTGCGGTGATTGCGGAAGTTGAGCTGGAAGCGATTGCGCCAGCGGCGCGTGGCAAACGGATGCACCGTTACGCCGCCATCGCGCAGTGCTGTCACGTAGTGCCGCGGCAGGTCGTGGCTGCCGATGCTGTCGTAGAGCACGCAGATGCGCACGCCTGCCGCAGCACGTTCCAGCAGCGCAGCCTGCAGGCGCCGGCCCAGTTCGTCGTCGTGGATGATGAAGAATTGCAGCAGGATGTAGCGCTCGGCCTCGCCAATGGCCTGAAGCATGGAGGCGAAGGCCGCCTCGCCGTCAATCAGCAGCGTGAGGCCGTGACCGCCGTGGAGGCGCGTTTTCAGCATGGCGCCGATGGCAGCGTAGCGTTGGTCCTGTTCGGTGGCGTGGCGTTGCAGGTACGCCCCCCGGTCGGGCCATTCGGGGCTGTCGCGCAGGATGAACAGCCGTTCCTGGCGCTGGCGGTGCAGGTCCACATAGCCGGAGAAGTGACTCTCGCCGAGAAACAGATACGGGATGAGCGTGACGTACGGCAGCAGCACAAGGCCCAGCGCCCACGCAAAGGCTCCCTGAGCGGTTCGGGCGTGGACCACGGCATGCATCGCCGCGAGGATGCCCGCCACATGCAGGGAGATGGCGGCAAACGCGATCAGGCTTATCCACATGGATGCTGGCACCCGCTCATTGTCAATTATCCGGCAAAAGTATTTCGTGGTTTTCGCGCTTGGCGCAATGCCACGCGGGGCAGAAAATGTGGGTCGTTCCGCCTTCAGCGTAGCGGATGACGTCCGGTCATGTGCATGATGTGCTGAGGCATCCTTTCCCTTTGTTCCGGAGCCATCCATGAAAGCCGTCGCTTATCGCAAGCCTTTGCCCATCACTGACGCGCAGAGCCTGATCGACATCGAGCTGCCCGAGCCGACGGCCTCGGGTCGCGATCTCCTGGTGCGCGTCGAAGCGATCTCGGTCAATCCGGTGGACACGAAGATCCGCCGCCATGTCGATCCGGAAGGCGCCGACAAGGTGCTTGGCTGGGACGTGGCCGGTACGGTCGTGGCGGCAGGCCCGGAAGCGAGCCTGTTCAAGGTGGGCGATGCGGTGTTCTACGCCGGGGCCATTGATCGCCCGGGTGCCAACAGCGAATTTCACGTGGTTGACGAGCGCATTGCGGGACGCAAGCCATCCACGCTGGGCATGGCCGAGGCGGCTGCGCTGCCGTTGACGGCCGTCACGGCGTGGGAGCTGCTGTTTGATCGCCTGGGCGTACCGGCAGGTACTGAGGGAAAGCCGGCCACGCTGCTGGTTGTAGGCGCCGCAGGCGGCGTGGGTTCCATTGCCGTGCAATTGGCGCGTCGCCTTACGGGACTCAATGTCATTGGTACGGCGTCCCGTCCGCAGACGCGTGAGTGGGTATCTGAGATGGGCGCGCATCACGTGGTCGATCACAGCAAGTCGCTGGTGGAGGAAGTGCGGGCGGTGGCGCCAGAGGGCGTGGACTATGTGCTCAGCCTGACCCATACGGAAACCCACTACGCCGCACTGTGCGAACTGCTGAAGCCGCAGGGCAAGCTGGGCCTCATTGACGACCCGGCCGGTCCCATCGACATTACGGCACTGAAACGCAAGAGCATCTCGCTGCACTGGGAATTCATGTATACGCGCTCGTTGTTCCGCACGCACGACATGGAACGTCAGCACCGCATCCTCAACGAAGTGGCTGACCTTGTCGACGCCGGTGTGCTGCGCACCACGATGCGCGAGAATTTCGGTGGCATCAGTGCGGCCAACCTGCGCCGCGCGCACGAAGCACTGGAAAGCGCAGGCACCATCGGCAAGGTCGTGCTTGAAGGATTCTGATCCTTAAGGCGTCAGTGAGGATATTCAGAGTCGTGGGCATGGCGGAGGGCGTCGCGAAGGTCGGCGCCCAGATGGTGCAGATTGAGGATGACCTTGCCCGAGTGCACATCGGCCACGGCCGAAACCGGCACCACGAAGTCACCCGCGTTCTCGATATAGATGACCAGCTCCTCGGTGTCGCGCTTCACGCCGCGCACCGAGCCGATGCCATCCTGGCCATCGGCCACGAACACCATGAAACCTTCTTCGATATCGTTGCGCATCTGCCCTTCCTCCAATCGGTGGATGAATGACTATCCGCCCGCGTTTGTGATGTTTCGGTGGTGACGCCATTGCCTGACAGGCGGACTGTCCCGAGAATGGTCGATCTCCATCGTTTTCGCGGGGTTGTACGTGGGACTGATCAAGAAGCTGTTCGGCAAGAAGGCTCCGGTGCCGCAGGCTGACGCCGCCGCGTTGCCGGAGAAGACGATTTCGGTGACCGATGCCTACGGGCGCAGGCTGGAAGTCAATCGGGAGCAATGGCGCACCAGCATTCTGCCGCATAACTTCGCGCAGAATCTTGCAAAGCCTGACTCTCTGGCCGGCCTCATTATTGACGCGTTGAACAGCGGTTTCGCTGCCGAGGCGCTGGAGCCCGCACGGCATCTCTGTCAGACCGATACCAATCCGCGCCGGGGCGCGGTGCTTCTGGCCGTGACGCTGCTTGACCTGAAGCGCTTCGAGGAAGCCCGAGCCGTTCTGGAAGAGGCCCGCGTGCGCCTGGGCGACGACGTCTCGTTGCTCACCAATCTGGCCAAGGCCCATTCGGGTCTGGGACAGGATGCACAGAGTGCGTCGATCCTGTGGCAGGCCATCGAATGCGACCCGAATTTCGAGAACGCCCTGATGTGGCATGCCGCCATGGCAACCGAGCAGGGCGGAGAAGCCGCGCAACGGGCATTCTTCGCTCGCGTCGCGGAACTGCCGGGTAGCTGGCGAGCACAGTTATGGCTGGCACGTGCGGCGCTGGAGGCGGGTGATCTGCCCCGTGCGCGCGAAATCTACGGCCTTGTGCTGGCACGCGCGATACCGGTTCCTGCCGACGCCTTGCAGCAGATCAGCGGTGATCTGGGACGCAATGGTCATCTGGAGCTGTTGCTGGAACTGGTGTCGCCCGTGTTCGACGTGGATCGGCACGGGCTTGCCGTGGGCAACAACCTGATCAAGGCCAATCTGGACGTGGGCCACATCGCGCAGGCGCGCCGTTTGCTCGAAGCGCTGTACCGGCAGCAGCGACCTGATTGGGAAGAGCATCTGCTGTATTGGGACAACGCGATTGCCACGGCTGAAAAGCGCTTTGGCCCCGTGGAAACTGAAACGCCTCTCACGGTGGGTCTGCTGAAACTGGAGCAGCCCGTGTGGGTGCGCGAAGCGCTGGATGCAGGGAGCCTTCTGCCCACGCGGGACGCAAATTCGCCCGTGGTGGTGTTCATGGCTGGCAGCTGCACGTCGCCGCAGTCAGGCGATAGCGTGATCTCACAACGAACCGACGCGCTGGGTCGTCTGTCGCGCGGCATGCCCATGTATCTTGCGGAGCAGGTGCTGCTGCGAACGTCGGCACGCACCTGCTACATCCAGCCCTGGATGAAGTCCGGCGGCTTCGTGCTGGCCAGGATGCCGTGGGACGTGGATGGCCTGCGCGCGGCACAGATCGCAGGCGATTACGCGGTGCTGTCGCACGTGGACTCCACCGTGACACCGTGGCATTTCCACCTCGACGTGATCCGGATGGCGGATCAGGCCGTGGTGGCTTCGTGGCAGCACGAGCTGGACGTGAATGATCCGTCGGCGGCTATCCGGCGTAGCGAGGATGCGCTGGTGGCGCGTCTGCTCGACGAGCCCGGGCTGTTTGCCACTGCCGTACCTGGGGGGCTGGAGCCGCCGGATCAGAACTGGCTTGCGCATGCTGTGGCGGCGATGGAGCAGGGCCTGGCTGTGTCCTGTGCATCCCTGGACGGCGTACCGGAAGAGTTTCTGTTTGCCGAGCGCAACATCTTCAATTCGATGTTGCAACTATGCCTGCAACTGCCGGCAAATGCCCGTGCGCGTCTGTTGTTGCTGGGTGCGCTTCATCGTGAAGCCATGCGCAAGCCGGCCATCGCGGCGGAATATCGTGACCGTGTTCTGCTGTTGCAGAAGGAACATCCGTTGACGGGTGTGGCGGGCGATGTGGTGGAGGAGGCGACCCGTCGCGTGGTTGAGGCGATGGCTGTCGACACGTCGCAGGTATCGTGAGCAGGGAGCTCAGCGTGCACATCCGGACGCGACCAGCGCATCAATAGTTACACGCAGCCGCGCCGTCATGCTGCGCGATGCGGGCCACACGGCATGGATGGGCAGGCCTTCCACCGCATGCTCATCCAGCACCGTGCGCAGTGCGCCACGCGCCACATGCGCGTCGACCAGCCAACCCGGCAGCTGTGCCAGGCCGTGTCCGGCCAGCGCCGCAGCGAGCACCGCTTCGATGTGTTCAAATCGCAGGCGCGCATGCGGCGACCACGCGTACGCCGTGCCCCGCGCGTCGCGCCATCGCCAGCTTTCGGTCAACCCATCGCGCATGGCGGCAAGGCACGCATGATCGCGCAGGTCATCGGGTGTGTGCGGCGTGCCGTGCGCAGCCAGATAGGCGGGTGACGCGCAGCACACCACGCGCTGCACACCCAGCGGTCGGGCTACCAGTTGATCGCTGTTGTCGAGCGTGCCGATGCGCACGGCGAGATCGACGCCGTCGTCTGCAAAATCGACAGCGCGATGGGAGAAGCGCGCGTCGATTTCCAGTGCGGGATATTGGCTGGCCAGCGCCAGCAATACAGGCATGACCCGATCCCGGCCAAACAGCACCGGCAGCGCGATGCGGAGACGTCCGCCAGGCACAAGACGCCGTGAGGTCAGCGCGGTATGCGCGTGTTCCAGTTCCGCCAGCGCGCGCAGGCAACTCTCGTGGAAGGCCAGGCCTTCGTCGGTAAGGGAGAGGCGCCGGGTGGTGCGATGAAAAAGACGCACGTCCAGACGTTTCTCCAGCCGCCCGATAGCCTTGCCCACGCTGGACGTGGAAAGGCCCAGCCGTCGTGCCGCTTCGCTGAAGCTGCCGGATTCGGCGGCGCTGACGAAGGCGCGGATGCCGTTGAAGCGCTCGGTGGAAAGCACGCAGTGCGTACCTCATTCGGGACATTGAGTCGCAAGTGTAGAGGCTCCGATGTCGCACGCGGGTGGTAATGTCGCCGATAGACTGCCGGCCTTTCACTGATCCGGACGATGCTCACGTGGACAACTCCGTGCCTTCATCGCGCGACCGCTGGCTGACGCTGGGCGGTGTCGCCATCGCCAGCTTCCTCGGCTGCATTGATTTCACCGTGGTCAACACGGCCATTCCGGCGATTCAGGCCGACCTCGACGCCAGCGTGTCGACGGTGCAATGGGTCATCACGCTGTTCGTCGTGGCACTTTCCACCTGCATGGTGGCCGCAGGCCGGCTGGCCGACCGGCATGGCCGACGGCGTGCCCTGTACGTCGGCATGGCGTTGTTCGGCGTGGCATCACTGGGGGCCGGTCTGGCGCCCGGCATCGGCTGGCTGATTGGCTGGCGGTTCGCGCAAGGCGTGGCGTGTGCGGTGCTGTATACGGCCTCGACCGCGATAGTGAGTCACGCTTTCCCTGAGCATGAGCGTGGCAAGGCCATCGGCATGTTGTTCAGTGCGAATGGCCTGGGTCTCGCACTTGGGCCGGTGCTGGGAGGTCTTCTGGTGGCCGGGTTCGGCTGGCGCTGGGTGTTTCTGCTCAACGTGCCTTTCGTGTTGCTGAGCGTGGCCCTGTGCGCGGGGCGCGTGCGCGAATCGCGCGATGAAACCGATCACGCCGCGTTCGACTGGCGTGGTCTCGCACTGTTCCTGCTGGCGCTGCCCTGCCTGCTGCTGGCCATCGTCTACGGTGGCCACTGGGGCTGGCTTTCGGTGCGCACGGGCGCGCTGGTCGCTACGGGCGTGGCCGGACTGCTGGCGCTGTGGTGGTCGAGTCGCCGTGTTGCATCGCCGCTGATCCGCTTCGATCTCTTTGCGCGTCCGCGTTTCATCGCAGCCAGCGCGGCGACGTCCGGGCTGGCGTTTTTCTACTGCGCGGCATTTTTCCTGATGCCGCTGTACCTGGGCGAACTGCGTCATCGCGACAGTGCATCCATGGGCTGGCTGTTGTTGTCGACCACGGCCGTGATGAGTCTGGTGTCGCCGTGGGCTGGCCGGATGGCAGACCGGGTGGGCACGTCGCCGCTGCTGTTGGGCGGCTTTGCCTGTCTGGCAGCCAGCGCGGCGATGCAGGCGTGTTTCTCGGCATCAACGGACTGGTGGTTTGTCCTCAGCGCATTCGCCTTCATGGGGCTGGGTTGGGGCGCGATTCTCGGGCCATCCACGGTTGCCGCGCTGGGCTCGGTGCCCGCGCAGTTGAGTGGTGTGGCGATGGGGGCGTCATGGACGCTGCATAACGTCGGTGGCGCACTGGGTCTTGCGCTGGCGACCCAGGTGTTCCAGATGCATGCGGGTGACGGCTTGCTGGCCGGCTATCGCGCGGCGATGCTGCTTTTGCTGGGCGTGTGCGCCGTGGTGTGGCTGGCGCTGGTGATGCTGCGCGGCAGGCATTGAGCCGAAGGGGAATGGCGGAAAGCACATTCCCCTTCGTTGCTTTTTCAGCTGGCGAGCAGCGTATCTGCCAGGTTGCGGGCCTGGACGCGGATCTCGGGCATCGCCGTGGATTCCCACAGCGCACCACGCAACAGCGTGCCCATGGCAAACAGGTTGCCGTGTGGCTTGCCACGGCTGTCGAGCAGGGTGCCATCGGTCTGCGCAGCGAAGCCCAGGCCGAGTTCTTCCGCCACGGCATGGCCGTTGGTGATGAGCTGACGCACCAGCGGATGATCGGTGCGTTCGGTATCCGTGTTCAGACCCACGGTCTGTACCACGACATCATAGTTCGCGGTATCCACGTGGCCGTCGGCCGCACGGCGGTGCACCGTGAGCGAGCCATCGTCGGCAAGGGTGACCGACTGCATGCGGCCCTTGCCACGAACGAAACGACCCTTTGCTTCCAGCTCGGCAACCTGCGTGGCGACCTGCGGCGGCATGCGATGACGCACGCGCTCCCAGGCCCAGCGGGCGTGACGCAGGAAACGCGCGCGCTGATCTTCGGGCAGCAGAGACCACAGGCGCGAGGTGACCGGACGCAGGCTGTCGGTGACGACGCGCCAGTCTTCCGCGTGCTCCGTGGCCTCGCGCAGGCGCGCGAACCACGTGCGGATGTTCGGATCGTCTTCCAGCGCCTCAACCAGCTCCGAGCCATCGTCAGCGGGAGCCGAAGCCGCTTCGCGATGAGCCTCGGGCAGCAGGCCGTGGCGCGACAGTGCGGTGAACGTGGCGTTGGGCCAGCGTTCCGAGAGATCCAGCAGTACGTCAACAGCGGTAAGGCCGAGGCCGATGATGAGGACCCGCAGCGGGCGTTCGTCACGTGGCGCTTCGGCCAGATACGGCCACGGATCGGTGACGTAGCGGCCGCTGGCCAGCGCATCGTCCGACACGCCGGGCAGCGAGCGCGGCGGCAGCGAGCCGATGGCAAGCACGGCCGCATCCACCTGAGTGGATTCCTCGCCGTAGCCCACCGTCACGCCGTTGTTTTCCGGCACGAGCGAGTCGACCGCAAAGGGAATGACACGTACGTCATGGCCATTGGCCGGAGCCTCTTCAATGGCCTGACCCACGCGCGATTGCAGATAGTCGCCATAGAGGCGGCGCGGCAGGAAGTCCGAGCCGGTGACCCTGGGGTCCAGGCCCTGGGCGTACTCGAGGAAGCCGCGCGGCTTGCCGGCGAACATGCCCATGGAGGCAGCACGCACGTTGAGCAGATGGTGCGGGGATGGCGTGCCATAAGCGATGCCACGGCCCGAACCGCCCCCGGTGTACCAGTAAATTTGAAGCGGCTGGTCGGTATGACGTTCCAGCAATTCGCTCACCAGCGTTGCGGCCGCAGCGCCGCCGCCGATGATGGCGACCTTTCGAAACATGTTTGATCCTTCGCCGGTGGCGGTGTTGACTGGTTCCCGGTCAGGCCGTCAGGCGTCCGGCAATTTCCGAATGCCGTGGTCGAGCGATCCAGTGGCTTGATGGGCCCGGTTGCTCGTACGCCAGATACTGTGCCAGATCGCCACCATACACGTGAAGGGTCAGCGCCGTTTCCTGCCGCGACAAATTGCGGCAGCGGTGCGTGTGGGTTTCGCTGTCTTCAAACCAGGTGGCATCGCCCGGGCCAAGCCACGTGCGACCCTGGCTGCGCAACGAGTGATCCACCGGATCATGCTCGTACGACTCCACTTCCAGTGCACCGGAAATGGCAGCTTCCAGACCCCACAGGCCGCCGTGGTCATGCACGGGTGTGGCGTAGTTCGCCGGCCAGGCCATGACCAGCACGCTGATGCCCGGCCTGGCGCGCTCGGCCACCAGCCAGCGCTCAAAGCCGCGACGGCGGTCTTTCAGGCTGCCCAGCGCGGCGTTCAGCTCGTCGCTGCGGCTGTGGATGATACGACCGATCTCCCGCCCCATGAGGGCGAGGTCGGGATGTTCCCCGCCGCTGCAGTCAAAAGCCACATCACGCAGGGTTCTGATGACGGATGAACGTTTACCCATAAGGGCCGCCCTCATACCTTGATGGGCGGGAGTGGACCATGCCGCCCGTTAAACCGGCGTAACCTTACCCGGCCGCCGGGGATTTAAACTCTTTCCGTGGCACGTGCATCCGAGCTGTACCGGACGCATGATCGGGTTGGCGTCCTTTTGCTGGAGAATGGAAATGATCGTCCTTACCGCGCTTGTGATGCTTGTCGTTTCGTTCTGGGTGGTGTTCGCGCTGATCGGCGCCGTGCTCAAGCTCGTATTTGGCATCATCGGCGGCGTGTTCAGCATTGTGGGCAGCATCCTCGGGGTGGCGTTCGGCGGGCTGGCTCTCCTGATTGCCGGCCCCATCGTGGCCGTGGCCATGCTGCCGCTGCTGGTGCCCGTGCTTCTGGTCGCGCTGGTGGTATGGCTGATTGCCCGCTCAGCACGTCGTCCGCAGGTGGTCGTGATGCAGCCGAACAACGTCGCTCATTGATCCGGGATGAATGGGGCCGGGGCCCGAAGGCCCCGACCCGCTACTGCGTTACCTAGACGCCGCGCAGGTCAAACGTGACCGGAACGCGCGCCCATGCCTTGATCTGCTGACCATTCGACTGCGCCGGCTGGAATGTCCAGCGCGACAGCACCTGCTCGCTTGCGGCACGGTCCAGCACCTCATGGCCACTGCTGCTCTCCACCACCACATCAATCGGCTTGCCGGTTTCATCGACCAGCACGCGCAGCACGACCGTGCCCGTCATGTGCATGCGGATCGCTGCCGTCGGATATTTCGGTGCCGGCGCGGCGACGTAGGCGAGTGTCACCAGGCCTGAAGGAGTGGCATCGGAGGCTACGTTGGTGGATGGAGAAGTGATGGTCAGCGGCTGGGGCGGCATGACCGCCTGGCTGCCTTCCTCCGTGGGAACGGTGACGGGTACCGCCGGGGGAACCCGTGGCACCACCAGGGCCGTTGCCGTGTGAGGCGCGGCGTGCACCGGCGGTGGCGGGTCCATCGGCGGGGGCGGCGGCGGAGGTGGTTTGACCTCGTGCCATGCCACGTCGAATGGCTTTGTCACTTGTGCAAGCGTGATGTCGGCGACCATCGGCCGCATGGCGGCAATGAGAGCGGCGGCGTTGAGGGCGATGGCAGCGCTTAAGGCAACAATGCGCGCTGCATCGGGATGGACATCGGCAAACCATTGCGGACGTACAGACGTCATGAGCCACCTCCGGTTCGATGAAGGGAAGGTAGTGCGCGGTCGGGAACGCACCGGCCGTTGGCCGGTTGGGGATGCGTTCAGGTCCAGCTACAGAACAGCACGCCTGAGAATCGTTTGCAAGTAGCGGTCTAAACGTCCGGACGCGAAAGGGTCAGTTGGCGACCAGCATGGGGATGTCGCTTTGCATGAAAAGATGGCGTGTGGTGCCGCCAAGAACCATCTCGGAAAGACGCGAACGGCCCCATGCGCCCATCACGATCAGGTCCACGTTGTCGGCGCGGGCCATTTCCAGCAGCGCAGGCCCCGGTGACGGAGCGGCTGTTTCAGGGAGCTGGCGGAACTCGGCCCTGATGCGGTGGGTTTCCAGCCAGCCGCAGATGTTCATGTCGGGGAGCGCGCAGGTGTCGTTGTCTTCGTCCCGGCTGCCGTCGATCACGGTGACCTTGCCGGCCTTGCGCAGCAACGGAAGGGCGGCGTGCACGGCCAGTGCGGATTCGCGACTGCCGTTCCATGCCACCAGCACGTTGTCCCCCACGCTGGTCACGACGGCTTGTTCGGGAACCACCAGAACACCGTGGTTGCTGCCGAACACGGTTCGCGACACCACGCCAAAGCCAACGGGCGCGTCGCCGCGCTGGCTGCCGCCGCGTTCCACGATCAGAAGGTCATATCCCGCAGCGGCATGGACCAGCAGTTGCACGGTGTCGCCGTTGCCTACCCGCCATTTGCCTTCAAGCCCCGCCTCGTCCAGCAGCGACTGCCAGGTGCCCGAGAGCGCGCGTGCATCGGTGGCGCGCTGGCGCACGGCATCCAGTTGCATGGGTACCGCTTCTGGAACGGTGAAGGCCGCCGCGGGAAGATCCACGACGTACAGGCCATCCAGTCGCGCCTCCAGGCGTTTGGCGACAGCGAGCGCGGCGCGCAGGCTGGCGCCTTGCGGCGGCAGACGACCCAGATGCAGCAGGAGTTCAGTGGTCATGGCCCGATGGAACAATGATCGGCGGCTTGCGGTCAAGCGCTTTGGCGCAAAAAAATGCCCACCGGGAGGGTGGGCAGAGAGCCGGTAAATCGGGGGAGATCGTTGCCGGCGAACACACGATATCCATGCGAAGCTTCGATGGATGTTCAGACGAAGTGAGGCCGGTCTTCACGAAAAGACGTCCAAACGTGCACAGCGGGAGTCAGGAATGTTTCTCATTTGGAAGGGTCTGGGTTACCGTATCCCTCTAGCGCCTGCTTTCGCCGGCGTTTCAAACATCCGGAGAACCCATGGCCGCCGAAGCCCCCACAGCGCAGCCGCGATATCCCATCGCTGAAGAGGTTGCGAGCAGCGTCATTCACGGGATTGGCCTGGTGGCCAGCATCGCCGGGCTTGCCGTGCTGGTGGCGTTCTCGGCGATGTATGGCAATGCCCGTACGGTGGTTGCCAGCTCGGTGTTCGGCACCACGCTGATCCTTCTGTACACCGCATCGACGCTGTATCACTCCATTCCCGGTGACATGGCCAAACGCGTGCTGCGCACGCTGGATCACATCGCCATCTTCCTGCTGATCGCGGGCACCTATACGCCATTCACGCTGCTGGCTTTGCCAGGCGCGTGGGGCTGGGGGCTGTTCACCACGATCTGGTCCATCGCCATCGTGGGCAGTGCGCTGGAGCTGGGCATGTTGAAGCGGTACCGCAAGGCGGCCGTGTTCCTTTACGTGGCCATGGGCTGGGTGGCGGTGGTTGCCATCCAGCCGCTGCGCACGCATGTGGAAACCGGTGGCCTGGTGCTGCTGTTTGCCGGTGGCCTGGCGTATACGGCGGGTGTGCCGTTCTACATGGCGCGCAAATTGCCGTATCACCACGCGATCTGGCACTTCTTCGTGCTGGTGGGCAGCGTGCTGCACTACCTCGCCATCCTGCTTTACGTGCTGCCGGACGGCCCGCACTGACCGGGATGGTTCAACCGAAAAGGAACGCCGCGGCAAACAGGCCGATCATCACGAACGAGATGACCAGCTTCACCAGCGTACCCAGCAACATGCCGAACCAGGTGCTCACGCCCACATGAGCTGAGCGCAGCGCGCTTTTGCCGGACATCATTTCGCCCGCTACGGCTCCCAGAAAGGGACCGAGCAACAGGCCGGGCAGGCCAAAAAACATGCCGACCACGGTGCCGATGGCCGCACCCCATAACGCCCGCGAACTGGCGCCCACGCGTTTGGCGCCCAGCGTGCCAGCCACGAAGTCAATGGCCACGCCCACGATGCCGGCGACCGCAATGCCTACCAGCCACCACAGGCCCACATGCCGGTAGCCATCGGTGGCGGCGGCCACCCACAGCCCGGCGAAGATCAGCGGAATGCCAGGCAATGCGGGCAGGATGGCTCCGGCAACGCCTGCGATGACCAGCAGCGCCGCGCAGATGTACAGCACGACGTCCAGGGCCATCAGCGGAAGGCGTCCCGATATTCCGGTTTCAGATGCGAGGCGAACACTTCCGTCGGTATGTCCACCGCCTGCGCCCCGGCAGCGTAGGAGGCTACCTGGTAGGGCGGGAAGATGAACGTCAGCCCGTGCACCTTGCCGTCGTCGCCGGTGAGCAGCGTGAACACGCGATAGTGGTTCTTGCCCGGCGCGGTGCCCTCATCAATCTGCTCGCTGGTGGATGCCAGCGGGTCATCCTGATCGTCCAGTGCACCCAGCAACTGGCGCCGTGACTCGGCGGCCAGCGCGGTTTCTGCCGCATTCGGATCAGTGAAAAGCTCCGGCAGCGTGACCACGCGGCCGGCTTCCCGGTCGTAGGTGAAGCTGTCCACGATGGGCGCCGGATGCGCGCCTCCGGTGAATGCCGAGCCATCGACCTGCACATTGATGAAGCGGTCGGTGTGGGCGGCCACGGCCACGTCCAGGTTGAGGTCCCACGGCATTTCGCGCGCACGGTCACGCGCGCCCGGCGCGTCCAGGCTGGTCAGAAATCCCTTTTTCTGGGCATCCACATAGTGGTTGATGGCATCCTTCAGCGGCGCCTGATCGGCAGCCAGCTCCGGAAGCTTCAATTCCATGGTGTACAGGCCTGAGGCGCTGCTTTGGTTATCCTTGGCTGTCACCGTGGCGGGCGCGGCCGGTGCCGTCGCCGTGTTGTCTGCTGGTTGTTCGTTGGCGCCCTTGCAGGCAGCCAGTCCGGCGGTCACGAAAACCAGCGACATGATCTGTCGCACAAACATTGGCAATTCTCCCTGCGAAGGCACAGTTTAGCGGCCCAGGGTGGGTATCGTGTCAACGAATTGAAGGAAAAGCGTGGATGTGACGATGACCGAAACGGTCACCCTCCTCAAAGCCGACGAACTGGGACGCATCGAGCGCGTGGAGCGCGATGGCCAGATGCTGATCCGTCGCGACATCTCGTCCGCCCGCTGGTGGGCACGCGGATTTGCGCGTCGCGCGGCGGCGCGCGAAGCCCGTGCGCTGAAGAAGCTTGATGGCATTGACGGCGTGCCGCGCCTGCTGGCGTGGGACGGCCGGCATCTTGAGCGCAGCTACATGGCCGGCCAGCCCATGCAACTGGGCCAGCCCCGGGATGGCGCCTATTACCGGGACGCGCTGCGCCTGCTTGCCGTGCTGCATCGCCGGGGCATCGTGCACAACGATCTGGCCAAGGAACCCAACTGGCTGGTTCGTGAGGACGGCTCGCCCGCACTGGTGGACTTTCAGATTGCCTGGACCCGCGGACGGCGTGGCCGCTTGTTCCGCCTGCTGGCGCGCGAAGATCTGCGCCATTTGCTGAAGCACAAGCGGACGTACGTGCCCGACGGGCTGAGTGTTCGCCAGCGGGCCATTCTGGCCCGGCCCGCTCCCCATTCGCGGCTGTGGCGCGCGACGGGGAAGCGGCTTTACAAGCTCATTGCCCGCAAGCTGTTCGGCTATTGGGACAACGAGGGGCAGGGGCGGATCAGGCGCTGAGGCCTTACTTCTCGACGAAGGCCCGTTCGATCACGTAATCACCCGGCTCGCGCGTGCGCGGCGAGGCCTGGAAGCCGCGGCCATCCAGCAGCTGGCAGATGTCCTCCAGCATGGACGGGCTGCCGCACAGCATGACGCGGTCTTCTTCCGGGTTGAGCGGCGGCAGACCGAGCGTGCGGGCCATCTCGCCATCGGCGATGGCATCGGTGATGCGGCCACGGTTGCGGAACTCCTCGCGGGTGACCGTGGGGTAGTACAGCAGCTTGTCGCGCACCAGCTCACCCAGGTATTCGTGGGCGGGCAGCTCCTTCTCCAGGTAGTCGGAGTAGGCCAGGTCGTTGATCTGGCGGACGCCGTGGGCAAGCACCACGGTATCGAAGCGCTCGTAGGTTTCCGGGTCGCGGATGATGCTGAGGAACGGAGCCAGGCCCGTGCCGGTGCCCAGCAGATACAGCCGCTTGCCGGGCTTCAGATCGTTGAGCACCAGTGTGCCGGTCGGCTTGCGGCTGACAATCAGCGGGTCGCCGGGCTTCAGGTGCTGCAGGCGCGAGGTCAGCGGGCCGTCCTGCACTTTGATGCTGAAGAATTCCAGGTGCTCTTCGTAGTTGGCACTGGCAATCGAATACGCGCGCATCAGCGGGCGCCCGTCGACTTCCAGGCCAATCATCACGAAGTGCCCGCTCTCAAAGCGGAAACCCGGGTCCCGCGTGGTGCGGAAACTGAAAAGCGTGTCGTTCCAGTGATGCACGTCGATCACGTGCTCGGTCGCCATTGCCACCATGTGCGTACTTTCCTGATAGGGGAGGGGGCTCTGGCTGGGGAGCGGCGCGAACGGCCGGATGCCTTGGCGAGCCCAACGGGCATCGCGCCCGCGTGGTAACGGCATAGGATAAGGGAGATGAGCCCGGGATGGGAGGGGCCATCCGGCCGCCGCTTGTGACGGCGCATTGTAATGGTGCGTCGCAGCAAAGCGGCGTAAACTGGCACCATGTATCTGCCTCTTCTTGCTTTGGCCATTGCCGCGTTCGGCATCGGCACCACCGAATTCGTCATCATGGGCCTGTTGCCCGAGGTGGCGAGCGATCTTCATGTGAGCGCACCGGCCGCGGGCATGCTGGTGTCCGGCTATGCCATTGGCGTGGCCATCGGCGCGCCCGTGCTGGCGCTGGTCACGGCCCGCTGGCCACGGCGCAAGGCGCTGCTGACGCTCATCGCCTTCTTCATCCTGGGCAATGCGCTGTGCGCCATCGCGCCCACGTATGAGCTGCTTATGGCGGCCCGTGTGGTGACTGCGTTCTGCCATGCCGCGTTCTTTGGCATCGGCGCGGTTGTGGCCGCCGATCTGGTGCCGGAGCGGCGCGCGCAGGCGGTGGCCTTGATGTTCACCGGTCTGACGCTGGCCAATGTACTGGGCGTTCCGTTCGGTACGGCGCTGGGTCAGGTGGCTGGCTGGCGCTCGACGTTCATGGCGGTCACGGTCATTGGCCTGGCCGCTGCGGTGGCGTTGGCGGTGTGGCTGCCGAAGAAGATTCCGATGCAGTCGGGGCAGAGTCTGCTGAGCGAGTTCCGCGCCATCGCCACGCCGCGCGTGCAGATGGCGCTGCTGGTGAGCACGCTGGCTTCGGTGAGCATGTTTACTGTGTTTACCTATATCGCGTACATCCTGCGCGACGTGACGCATTTTTCGGAGCACGCGAAAAGCTGGGTGCTGCTGCTGTTCGGTGCGGGCATCACCGTGGGCGGGCTGGTTGGCGGCAAGTTGGCCGACTGGAAGCTGATGCCGGTGCTCGCATCGCTGTTCGTGTGCAATGCGGTGATTCTTGCGATTTTCGCGTGGACGAGTCATTTCCAGATCGCCACGCTGGTAACGATGTTCGTGTGGGGCGTGTTCTCGTTTGCGGTGGTGCCGGCGGCGCAGGTGCGCGTGCTGGATCAGGCGCGCGGTGCGCCGAATCTTGCGTCCACGCTGAACCAGGGTGCTTTCAACGTGGGCAATGCCACGGGCGCCTGGCTGGGCGGCATGGTGATCGGCGCGGGATTGCCGCTGACGAATCTGCCGCTGCTGGGCGCCTTCATCGCGCTGGGCGGACTGGCGGTCGTGGTCGCGTCGGCACTGTATGACCGTCGCGGCAGCCTGATGGCGCAAGCCTGATTTATGATGTGACTTTGATCGACGGAACCGTCACATGACACAGCAGGTTTACGCCCCGGGCCAAGTCTGGACTTACCGTAACCGGCCGGGTGAAGAGGCGTCGCGTCTGGTCATTCGCGCCATCGAGGCGTTGCCTCAGGATGGCGAGGTGATTCACATTGCCGCCCATGGTCTGAATCTGCGCAATCACCGCATGGATGGCGGGATGCAGCGCACGCTGCATCATCTGGCGGTGTCGCGTGGCACGCTGGATCGCAGCGTGGTGGCGCTGGACGGCACACTCCCCGATGACGGCGCATGGCGTCCGGGCTACGACATCTGGACGCAGGCATTCGTCAACGGCGATGCCGCCGTGTTTGAAAGCGACCTTCCGGCGATCCTCGACTACATCGAAAAAGTGATCGCGGCATCGGGCGAAGCCTCTCACTGACTGCCCGCCCGGGTTCCCAGGGAAGGTTGCGGGGCTTCTCGCTCCCACACACACCTGCCCACAGGCGCCTGTTGAGGGAGTGAGCTTGTTTACGAGTCGGTGGAAGCGGGTGCCGTTCCGAATGGCCCGGCTTTCAGCATGTCGATGGCCTCAACGGGCATGAGTTTTATCCGGCTGCGCCAGAGTCCGGTGATCGGCGGCATGGCTTCAGCGAGCAGTCGCCGCAGCATGATGCTGAGTTGCGCGGCGGTCGCGGGGTCTACGTCGGCCTCAACGGCGTGTGACGAGATATCAACGATGGCCTGCGCATCGGCGAGTCGCATGACGGCGACGTCGCGTAGCTGGTCGATGTTGAGCGTGACGTTGTTCTGGCAGGTGGGGCAGGTGATGGTCTGGTCGGGCGTGTGCATGGCGGTTCCTTGGCCGCAGGTCCGCACCCTGCTGTGCAGGGTGGCGGACGTGTCGGGGTCGAAAACCGGTGCATGAGTCAAACCCGGCCAGGTGCGAGACCTGCCCGACACGCCCGCCGTAAAGGCGAACGCGCAGGACACAGGCGGCGAACCGCCTGTGTAACTCAACGCATACGGGTTTCGACACCCGGCCGCCGAAGAAGTCGGCGACGCGAAGAGCATCGCGATTCACGCAAGGCGGAACTATCCGATTATTCCGAAAAAGTCATCGGAATTATTTGAGAGTGGGGCGAGCACCCATCGCTTGCAGACTCACTCCCACAACGTCATAGGGCCTCGGGCGTGGCAGGCGTTTCGCGCAGAGTAAATTCGGCAGGCATTTTCAGATTCGCCTGAGAGTATCGGCCGATCCAGATCGCAAGAATGATCTTCGGCTCGCACCACGCGAGCAGGGAGATCAAGGATGAACAAGTTCAAGGCGGGTCTGGCTCTCGGTGGCCTGGCGCTCGCGATCTGGGCGGGCCTGTGGGTGTCTGGTCTGCTGGCGCTGCTGTTGCTCAACGGCCGTCACGTCTCCTGGGAGTGGCACACGTATTGGGCGTACTTTTCCATACGCCACAGGCCGGAAATCGCTGCCCATGTCATGACGATCAAAGGAGCTGGCATCGTTGGCTTTGGCCTGCCTCTGATCCTGTGGGTGTTTGTCGTCATCCGGTTCCTCAAGCCGACCATCCGCTCCGCGCACGGGGATGCGCGATTCGCACGACACGGCGACCTCTCCCGTCATGGCCTGCTCCAGGCCGCAGGCCATGGCATCGTCATCGGCAAGAGGCGCAACGCCTTCCTGCGCCTGCATGGCACGCGGCATGCCTTGCTCGCAGCGCCCACCCGCAGCGGCAAGGGCGTTGGCGCAGTCATTCCGAATCTGCTGACCTACCGCGACTCGGTGGTCGTGCTGGATATCAAACAGGAAGCCTTCGACATTACCTCCGGGTGGCGGTCCACGCAGGGCGAGGTGTTCCTGTTCAACCCGTTTTCGCCGGATCTGCGAACGCACGGCTGGAACCCCATGAGCTATGTCAGCGACGATCGCTCGCATCGCACATCCGATCTACAGGCCATCGCCGCGATCCTCTACGACGATGAGGGACAGCGCGATCCGTTCTGGATCAGTAGCGCACGCAATTGCTTCCTCGCCGCCAGCCTCTACCTGTTCGAGCAATGGGATAACGAGCGCACACGTGGAAAGAAGTGTCCCAACGGCAAGCCCACCCTTGGCCGGATCTACCGGCTGCTCTCGGGCGATGGGCGCGACCTCAAGGAGCATCTTGAAGGTCTGGCCATGCAGACGTTTCTGAGCGCCGACGCGCGCACCGCCTTCGCCAACCTGACTTCGCTGGCTGACAAAACACTCTCTTCCGTAGTCGGCACATTCCAGGCGCCGCTTCACATGTTTCTCAACCCGGTGCTTGACAAGGCCACGTCTCGAGACAGCTTCGACCTGAGGGAACTGCGCAAAAAGCCCATGAGCATCTATGTCGGCATATCGCCCGACAAGCTCGCCGAGTCACGCCAGATTCTCAACCTGTTCTTCAGTCAGGCTATCAACCAGAACGTCCGCGAGCTGCCAGACAAGAATCCGGAACTGAAGCACCAGTGCCTGATCCTTCTCGATGAATTCACTGCACTCGGCCGCGTGGACATCATCGCCCGCTCCATCAGTTTCCTTGCGGGCTACAACATCCGGATATTCACCGTCATTCAGTCGCTCTCGCAACTGGATGCCACCTACGGCCGTGACGTGGCGCGCAGCATGGTGACGAATCTGGCCTGCCAGATCATCTATACGCCACGCGAGCAGCGCGATGCCAACGAGTACTCGGAGATGCTTGGCTACACCACGCTTCGCAAGCGCAACGAAACACGCACGGGCGGCCGCGTTTCCCGGACAGAGGTCGAAGAACGCCGCGCGCTGATGCTTCCACAGGAACTGAAAGCCATGAGCCCTGATGAACAGATCATCTTCATCGAAGGCAGCCCCCATCCCATCCGTTGCCGAAAGATTCGCTACTACAAGGATCGGTTCTTCAAGGAAAGGCTCTTGCCGAAGATTGCGGTGCCGAGGTTGGGCGGGTGAGGGCGTATTGACGTCTGTAACGACCGTCTTCAAGTCAAAAACAGGGTTTCCTATGACTTGTTACAAGCTCCCTTCAAAAGGGAGATTTTTGATAGCGATGTTTTTTAGCCTCCTTATATCTGGATGTAAAACCATGCCTGATGATCGTTACAGCCCCGGTTCGCCGCAATCCCGAAGTAATGGCGCCTCACTAACATTCTCGGGCTACAGCTTTGGCGCGCATTGTTTCAATACGAACGGGTGCAAGGTTATCTACAGTAATCGTTATCAATGGATGGATGAGGACGGCACGATATCGCCGCCACCGAATGATAACTACCTGTCGCGTCTGAGAAGCTCGCATGTTGGTATTGAAGAATTCTCAGAACCCGCACACGTGACATGGCGTTCTCTTGACGGCACGCGCCACGAAGCGAGTATTGATCTGGATAGCATCTTCAAGGATCGAAAGATTCTTCACAACGTCGCTGATCGGGACATTCTGAAGGAGGCATTCATTGATGACCCCTCCATTATTTTGGTTGTCAATGACCGAACGATATCCGTTTACATGAAAGCCTTTATTCCTCTGGAGAGGCTGGAGGACCCCGCCAACAAGTACAGCGCCGACCGCTATGAGCCTGTACTTGCATACGAGCACACCTACTAACTTTCGAGATTAAAGGTAAGGCGAGAGTTTATGTACTTGGAGTGCGCGAGCTCGCGGCTTAATGCTTCCCCTCGGGCAAGTGGATATCTGACCATGCGAATAGCGGCTCGATTTTTCATTTCACTTGTAGTGTTTTGCAGTGTGAGTGGGTGTCAGATGACCCCATCCGGAATGGGACGAATGAAGAGTGCGCGGTCATTTGGTCAGGAAAACCCTTATCCAGCTTTTTCGGATCATAACTTTTCCGCGTATTGCTTTAGCACTATGGGTTGCCGGGTTTTTTACCACGGCAAGTACGATGTCGACGATAGAGAGGGCAAAGAATCAAGTGCATTGGTCGACGAGGCGCAATTGAAGAAATTGCATGCCGTCAGAGTGGGTATACGGAACTTTCCGCCGCCGGCTCTCGTTACATGGCAATCAAAAGACGGTATCCACCACGAGGCTGAAGTTGATCTGGGCCGAATATTCAAGGATCGGCGGATTGTTCACAACGTTGACAAGCATGCAATTCTTGAGGGTGCGGCTGTCCTGAATCCAGACATCATTCTGGTGGTTAACGACAGGACGATTAGCGTCTACATGAAGGCTTTTATTCCCCTGAAGAGTCGAGAGGATCCAGCGAACAAATATAGTGACGCGCGCGACGAGTTGGTATTGGCATATCGCAAATTGTATTAATGGAATAGTGAGTGCAAGGAATGAGCGAAAAACATAAAGTGGGTTCCGACGGTCTTCTGCTGGATGGCGTGAGTTCCAGCCCGGTTACAGCACTTGATATAGGGATCTATCACCTATCCAGCGTTCGACTGGATTCTCTTCCGGTGCCGAAGTTATATCAATCGGCGAATCCTCATCACCGTCTTTTCGTAGCAAGTTTTGATGGAACAGGGAACGACGTGGATGGAGATCCAGAGCACGCGACAAATGTGGCTATGTTTAGTGCGTCCCTCAAGGATGTCGGTCTAAGAAATCCGAATGTCTATGTTGAATATCTTGAAGGCCCCGGTACTCAAAGCAATGCAGTTGTACGTGTTGTTGACGGGGCGCTTGGATATACCTATGACTCCAGGCTGGAGGCGATGTACGAGCTATTCAGCCGACAGGCACGTGATTGGCTAAAAGAGGATCCTCGGGCCGAAATTCGGGTTCTGGCGACAGGCTTTAGTCGTGGAGCCGACCAGGCAGCCGGCTTCACGCGTATGGTGCATGAGCGTGGCATCAAGGATCCGAGGGCAATAGATCGAGCAGATCACCGGGATGGTCCAGATGAAGTTGCTGTGCCGCGACCCCTGCTGGTCTCTCCAGGTCGCATTCCTCAGGCCGTCGCCCTATTCGACCCCGTCGGCACCGGCACGCCGCATAGGCGTGATCGCCACCTGCCGTCCTCTGTCGTTTCCGGGTTCCAGATCGTGGCGCGTGATGAGCGTCGCAACCAGTTTCCGTCCAGCCAGATCATTCCTCAGGGTATGTCCGCCGACGGGCGCTTCCTTGGCGTGACCGTGCCGGGTGCCCATTCGGATATTGGTGGCAGCTATCACGTGGATGGGCTCGCGCGTTTGAATGGCAATCTGATGGCCGATTACATCAATGCGTTGAGCGACGTTCCGCTGGTGCACAAGCGTGAGCTGCCTTCGGACCCGGAGCGCTACGTGATTCATCGCTCCGAGGAGCATCTTTTCATCTATGGCACGTCGACCTTCGAGCGCGATGGCATGCGTGACGTGATGGGCGCGCAGATTTCGCCGCCGCATTGCCGGCTGGTGGTGACGTGTGCGCCGCCCGATCCCGTGGACCCCGTGCTTGCTGCGTCGCTGGGCGAGCGACGTCCCGTGGGGCAGCTTTCCATGGCCGTGGCGTATGCCACGTCGCGCGAATTTCCAATGCAGGCTCCCGACCATCGCGCCATGGAGCAGCCGCCAGCGCGTCGCTTCTACGACCTGGACCGCAGTCACGCCATTGGGAATATCCCGTTGCCGGGCGAGCGCATGCTTCCCGGGTGGAGCCCGCCGAGTCCTGCCGTGAGCGGGGGCAGATACGTTGATCACGCGCATGAGCCCGTCCCGGGCCATCCGGGTAGCCGCCACGACGCATCCATGTCGCGCGAGCGTGCGCCGCTGCATGCCCATGATTCGATCCACGTTGCCTCACCGCAGATGGGTGCGGCGAGGGGACGGTCAGAGCTGCCCGAGGCGATGCCCTCATCACCTCCCGATCCGCGGCATCCGCAACATCCGGCCCACGCGATGTACCGCAGCGTGCGTGGCCAGTTGCACGAGCTTTATGCCGAGCAGAGCATCAGCCTTTCCGATACGCGTCTGGAAAACATGACCGCCGCGATCATGGCGGACGCCCGCCGCGCCAATATCACGCGGGTGACGTCAATGGAATTCAGCTACGACGATAACGATCGTCCGGACGTGAACCGCTACATCTTTGTGTACAACGGTGATCCGAGAAGGGACGGCACGCCGGAAAGCTCCACGGACGTTCAGGCGGCGTCGGTGACTCCGCCGGAACAGTCCTATCAGCAGTTTCACCAAGCCGCCGAGCATCATCACGAGCGTGCGTTGCAAAGGCAGCTTCAGCAGGCGAGGGAGCATTCACACGGGATGGGGCACTCGTTGTAGTGGTATCGGGTAGTGGGTGCAGAAGCAAAAAAAGCGCCCGGTGATCACCGCCGGCCATGGGGAATGGCGGCGGTGGCCGGGCGCAACAGGGGACGGGTGCGATCAGAAGTCGTAGTTGACGCTGAAGCGGACGTAGCGCGGTGCTTCGGACAGAAGCGGCATGCCGTACTGCGGGTTGACGGTGCGCGGTGAATCACCTTCGCCGTTGGGCTGGAGGAAGGTGGCGCGCTGTTCGTTCAGCACGTTGAAGACGTTGGCGCTGAAGGCTAGCTTCTGGTCGCCCCAGTTGGGGCGATAGGTCACGCCCAGATCCAGCTGGAAGGTCCACGGCAGGCGGCCCTGGCTTCCGGGCGGCGACGGTTCGCCATTACAGAAGTGGTAGGCGTTGTTGTAGCCGGTGGGGTTGCTGTGGTCGGCACCGAAGTAGCCCAGGCAGATGCGCGGGTTGCCGGACTGCGCCGAGAAGTTGCCGGAGACCTGCCACTCGGGAGCGACCTGGTAGTAGCCATAGGCTTTCAGGACATGGGTATGGTCGTTGTTCTGCACGCCGTTGGCGTTGACCATGATGGCGTAGTTGTCCCAGTCCTCGCTGGCGGATGCGCCGTTCTGGCGAAGGTCGGAGCGAAGCTGGCCTTCGGTATTGCCGTAGCTACGCGAGAAGACATAGTCGATCTTGCCGTACCACTTGCCGTTGAACGGGTGCTCAAGGAAGGTTTCAAGACCGTAGTAGCGGCGCTTCAGCTGCGGGAAGCCAAGCTCTTCGCGGCTGAGCGGCACGCGGAAGGGATTGCCTGAGGTGTCCAGCAGCACGAAGGTGTTGGCCGCGCCGCCGTCGATCAGGTAGCAGCTGTTGGTGGAGCCAACGGTGTAGCCCAGCGCTTCGGCTTTCGCTGTAACACGGCCGATGTCGCAGAAGTCGTCGATGGCCGCGCGCAGGATGCGCTGGGTGGCTTTCATGCCCCATACGTAATCGGTGCCAAGCGTCTTGTCGAAGCCCAGGATGAATTCGTCCTGATGCTCGGCCTTGAGGTTGGCGGCCGTGACAGTGCGCGGGTCGGGCTGCACGCCGTAGGAGTTGTTGGCTGAAACCAGGCCGCTGATCGGCGTGAGGCCGGTGGGCGTGCCGTCGGCAGCGATGCCGGTATAGGTGAAGTACTGCTGGGTGGCAATGTAGCCCGCTGCTGCGCCGGTGGCGGGATTGAGCGGCAGGCCGAGGTAGTAGCGGCCCGCGTTGGCGAAGACCTTGAAGCTGCCATCGCCGTTGACGTCCCAGCTTGCACCCAGGCGCGGAGCCCACTGCGGCTTGGTCTGGCGGATGAACGCCTGACCGGCAGGGTTGTAGTCGGTGAACTGATCGTTGCGAAGGCCCAGCGACAGCAGCCAGCGATCCGAGACCTGCCACTTGTCTTCAATGTATTGCGCACGCTGTTCTGAACGCACGCTCACCGCGTTGTTGGCGATGTCCTGATAAACGTAATAACCCGTCTCGCCACCAGGAAAACCGGCCGGTGCGGGTACGTTGTTCGGGTTGCCCGGGCCGCCATCGGAGATGGGCGTGTTGGGCGTGTCGGTGCGGCGATAGGCCCAGCTGTAGCCGGGGCCGGACGTGCGGGTGCCCTGGTTGTTGGCCTGGGATTTCTGGTTGTCCACGCCAACGCTGATGGTGTGGTTGCCCAGATGGTAGGCGAGGTCGAAACGGAAGTTCTGCGTCTTGTTGCCACGCGCGGGATCAGCGAGGTTGGCCACCTGGCTGTTGCCGCGCGGGCTGCCGCCATTGAGCAGCGGGTTCTGGCTGGTGATGCCGCTGACATAGGTGAGGCTGGGATCGTAGGTGCCGGGCACATCACGATTCTTGGTGTTCATTTCGCCGTACATCGCACTCACCGTCAGATCGTCGGTGATATAGCCGGTGTACTTGGCCACGTACAGATCACCGCCGGTCTTGGTGTCGTTGAGCGGTTTCAGATACGCGCCACGTTCGCGGTTGACGAAGTCGTATGCGTAGCGCGAACCGCTGCCTGAGCGCTTGTCTGATGCGCCCGTCAATTCGAGGATGTGGCTGTCGGTGATGTTCCAGTCGATCTTCGCGTACATGCGCGGGCTGTTGTACCGATAGTCGGACGACGGCGTGGCGGTGTTGTCTACCGCGTTGACGTTGGAACCCTGGCGGCGCTCGGCTTCGGCGGCCACGAAGACGAACAATTTGTCCTTGATGAGCGGGCCACCTGCGTAGGCGCTGACGGTGGTGGTCCACTCAGAGTTTTCGCTGCGCGGGTCGTACAGGTTACCGGCCACGGCTGACTTCGGCGTGCTGGTGTAGTAGTAATCGCGGTAGTTGCTGCGTGCGAATGCTGGTTCCCACAAGACCTGCGCACCGAAGTGCCAGTCGTTGGTACCGCGCTTGCCTACCTGGTTGATGACGCCGCCGTCGGAACGTCCGTACTGCGCGCTGTAGCCGCCCGTATAGACTTCCTGCTGGTCGATGGCGCCGTACGGCAACTGAAGTCCACCGGCACCATTGAGCGGATCGGTGACGTTGAAGCCGTTGACGTAGTACGCGTTCTCGCTGGCAGCGGAGCCGCCGAAGCTGACGAGCGAACGACCCGTGTCACTGGTGAAGCCACCCGTGTTGGCAACGACCCCGGGGGCGAGCTTTGCGATGGCTTCGGCATTGCGGCCCAGAGGCAGGCGGGCCAGCTGCTGGGACGTGATGACGGTGCGCGAGTCGACTGACGTGACGTCAATGGCAGGCAGGCTGTTGCTGGTAACGGTCACGCCGCCAAGATCGGTGGCGTCTGTGGAGCTTGTGGCCGCAACGGCAAACGACACATCGGTACTTGAGCCGACACGAAGCTGAACGTCTTTGCGCGAGTCGATAGCGGCACCATCGCGGCGCAGCGTGATGGTGTAGGTCCCCAGCGGCAACTGGGATGCCACGTACTTGCCCATCGCATCCACAGGCACTTCGCGCTTCAGGCCCGTGGAGCTTTCAATGAGCACCGTCTCGCCCGCGCCAACGGGCGCGGTGCCGTAGAGGTTACCCGTGGTGGACTGGGCGTATGCGCCCGTCGCCACGCCCAGGCACGTGGCAACGGCCAGTGCGAGTGCGTGCCTGCGTGTCAGCAACTTCTTGTTCATGCCTTCCCCGAATGTGTCGTAAGCCCCGAAACGGTGCGATCACCGGGCCGCACGAACGACGGGCAAAACTTCCCCCTCGCCGCCAAAGCGCGTACCCGGAACCGTCACCTCATGAAACGCCTATTTGTCACGATCCAAATAGGCTGTGGCGAAGATGTACAGCACAATTTTCTTCGTGTCCAGACGCACTGCGGGAAGGAAAAGCAGACGTCCAGACGTCCTGGGTGCGTGTTGCAAAGCAACACATAATTGGCTTTGAACCGCTATTTATGTCGATCTAAATGAGAACGCAAGGCGACGAGAAGCACGTTTTGGGTGGCTTGAATTGACCGTAAGAAAAAGATCAAAAAACTTTCGCCCGGCCACCCGAAAAGGCCTCCGCGATGACGGCCAGGGGCGCCTTTTATGGATCGTGCTAAACGGCCAGCAACTTTCGTCTTCGTTCTGCCGTGGCCGTTGGCCCGGCCTCAGGTACGCTTGGGGCCATGAAAACCTTCCCGGTAATGCGCCTGACAATGCTTGCCCTGGTCATGCTGATCGCTGCCTGCGGATTCCGGCAGCGGGTGTACATGCCCCAGGACTGGATCGAAGGGGCGGACGGCAGCTATGCGTTGGGCGGTGAAGACTGGCGCATCACCATGCCGGTCATGGTCGTGGCGAAGTCGGATATCACGCTGCATCCGGCCATCACGCTGTCACCAGGCAAACACACGGTGAGCATCACGCGTGCGCGCTGGGTGCTGCACGGGCAGAGCATCGCGCCGAAAGACGCCGACTACGAAGGCAAGCCGATCACGGGGCCGACGTTGCTCAACCTCAACTGGGAGTTCCCGAAGGGCACGAAGGCCGTGGATGAACTGGGCGCCGATTCGATCATCCGGCTCGACATGGTCGTTGACGGGGAGCCCCGTTCGGTCGATGTGCCCATGGTGCTGAAGAAATGACCGGAGCCCTCGCGGGCTCCGGTCATCGGGTCGATCAGTTGCAGAAGCCGTTCGGGTACGCGGAGGACGCGTAGTTGTAGACCCATGCCGTCTTGGTGGTGGACGGGCTCAGGGTCCAGCCGCTGAGGCTGCTCATCGCCTTCATCAGCGTCTGCGAGCGGGTCAGGACCGGCGTGGTGAAGTAGGAGCTGCTGTCGGCAGCCACTTCAAAGGACAGCTCGGCCAGCGCAGGCGTGTTGCTCGTGCCCACGTACCACAGTGAGACCGTGAACTTGGCCTTCGACGCGCCGATGTCGGACACCGGGCCTTCGTATTCCTGCTGCGTGATGGTGAGGCCGTTGACCGGAACCAGCGACTGGCTGCTGTAGGTGCTGAGGGTGGAAGCACCCGGGAATTCCGTGATCAGGTTGCTGACCTTGGCCGGGGCGCCGGTGTCGGCCTGGTTCTGCTTGGTGGAGTGCGAGTACACCAGGTTGGCCGGGCTCACATCCGTTTCCAGCTTGCTGCTGGCCTTCTTGCCTGCGCCCGTTACGACGGTGGCGGCGGAGAGTTCTTCGTCCGGATGCGAGAACTTGAACTGGATGTCCGTATCGTCACCGTTGCGCAAGCGCACGGCGTAACCATTGCTGCGAACAGCGCAGGTGCCGGCGGTGTCCAGATACTGCACGGTGTCGCGCTTGCTGGCCGTGAAGTTGCCGGTCACGGTCTTGTCGAACCCAAGGTTGGACAGACGGATGGACAGATCGCTGAGCAGGGTGGATGTCGCTGAAGCCGGATTGCTGGCGAAGCGGGAAGGATCGAGCAGAACCTTGTATTCCTTGCTGTCGACAGCAGCCGGTGCGTTGGCGGCATGTGCAGCGGTGCCGGCGAGCGCGGCGGCGACAATCAACGAGCTGACGAGCGACTTCTTCATGCGCACTTGTTCCTTGCAGGTGGGATGGCGTCAGTGAGGCAGCGTGAGTCGATAGACAAGGATCATGCTGTCGTTGTCGAAGTCCGAATCACATGCCTGCCCCTGCATCACACAGTGGCGAGCGATGAAGTCATTGTCGTTACCGACAAGCAACAGATAGTCATCCGGGTGTGATGGATCTCTCATTGGAAGAAGGTCCATCGCTTCCCATTTTTCAGAGAGCGTGAGCGGCTGGTTCTTCGGCGACGTACTCACGTTGAGGCCAAAACGCGAAAGTTGTGCAGGCGCGAGCAGATTGACCAGCTCAACCCACGGCGCAGGCGTGATGCCTTCCACCAGATCATTGCGATCCGGCTTGCGCAGGACGGACGTGGTGGAGGTTTCGTACGTGCCACCCGCGAGATTGGTGGCAGTGGATGTGTCTACGAGAAGCACGGCCTTGTAGACGATCGGTTTGCCGTTGTCGCTGCCCAGTCCGTTGCCATCGCGCGCGAGCATGAGAAAACGCTGGTTGTCGATGGCACGCACTTCGCTCTGTGCAGCGGTGCGATTGGCCGGACTGCCGTCACCCTTGTCGTTGTACACAGGCAACTGCACCACGTAGTGCGCCACAGGCTGCCTTGGCGTCGGATCGCGGCTGACGTCATAGACGATCACACGCGTGTTGGAGCGGCCGCTGGCTTCACCGGTTGCGGTGTCCTGAATCAGCGCGCTCTGCAACACCACGAACAGCCGCGTGCCGTCGGGTGAGAGCGACATGCCTTCCACGCCCTGGTTGTTGCGGCGTCCGGTCTGCGGTGGCTTCAGCGAATTGAAGTCCAGCTTGCCGTCACGACGAGGCACCACGGCAACCGGCGGAACGATCACGCCTTTGAGCTTGCCTTTGGGGTCGAAGAAGAACACGTTCGCGCCGTACTCATCGCCGATGTAGAAGCTTCCATCGGCCGTAAACTGAAGTGACTCCGCATCCATCGACACTTTGCCAGCACCCGTGCCACTGGCTGGCGCGGGAAGGGTGATACCGTTCTGCACGACAACACCGGCTCCCGGTTCTGCTCCGGTAAACGGCTTGCCGTTGAAATCGTGAAGTTCCAGGCCGCCGTCGGGAATGATCTCGACCTGACGCTGCGACTTCGTTGAGGCGGGAAGATCCGCGCCGCTATATGGCGTGACCTTGATGCGGAAGCGGTGAAGGCGTGCTGCATAGTCGTAGAAGAGGCCGGCACCCGGATCATTGCGACCCCGATCCGGAAGTGTCCACAGCGTGCCTTCGTAGTGGTCGCCCACACGCTTCCAGCTGTGGCGGTCTACGGCCAGGGACGAGAATGACCCCAGTGTGTCGCCCATGAAATCCACGGTGCCTGCCGGCAGGCGACCGGTGGCAACCAGCCCGTGATTGACGGCAGTGATGCCGCCAATCCGGGCTGTGATGTCGCCTTTTGCATCACTCAGGTGCGGACGGTCGAACTCCGCTCCCAGTGCCAGCAACGGCAGCAATGACAGCGAGAAGATCCATCCGCGCATGGTGATTGTTCCTTAGAAACGAATGTCGAGCGTACCGAACACCTGAGCGGGAGCCGAGGCGTGGAACACATAAGCCGTGCCGGCCGGATCCGACGGGAGGAATGCGCTGGAATCAAGGTTGCTGGCGTAACGCTTGCCCGTGAGGTTGGTCACGTTGAGCGAGAGGCGAACGTCCTTGGCCCATTCGGTTGCGCCGAAGTCGAAACCTGCACCCAGGTCAAAGGTGGTGTAGCCACCGAAGTTCTGGTCGTTGGTGTAGGTGTAGTAACGCTTGCCCGTGTACTTGCCGCGCAGCGATGCGAACCAGCCGGCATAGTTGAACGACACTTCGCTGGCGAAAAGCTTTGTCGGCGTATCGGTCTGGATCTTGCCCTTCGTGTGCTGCACCACGCCGGCCTGCACGTAATCGTTAGCATAGGTGGAGCGGTTGAAGGACGCGGAGTTGTACCACTGGAAGTACGTGGCAGGCGTCCACACAAAGGTAAGCTCGACACCGTGGCTGTCAACGCCGCCGACGTTGTAGAAGCGGTTGCCGCACGTCGGGCCCACGGCCTGACGCGAGTCGCACGGGTTGTACTGAAGCAGGCGGTTGTCGAAGCGCACCTTATAGGCGGCTGCGGAGGCCTGGAACATGTCGCGTTCGATGCGGTAGCCGGCTTCCAGCGAGCGGGACTTCTCCGGCTGCAGGCTGCCCTGGCTGTCCCACGTGGCCTGGCTCACGGCCTGCGGACCCAGCTTGGGACCACCCTGGAACATGGCGATGTTCTGCGCATAGCTCACAAAAGCTTCCTGTCCCTGCGCAATGCGATAACGCACGCCGGCTTCGGGAAGGAAGGCCTTGCTGGCGGAAAGCTTGCCCGTGGAGAACTGATTGTTGGACGTGGGCAGGATGGGCGTCTTCGCAACGCCCGGCAGTGCGCGGGCATTCGCGGTGGAGTGCGGGCTCTTTACGCCAACATCGACGACGAGGCTATCGTCGAGGAACTTCATCGTGTCCTGCAGGTATGCCTGGCGGGTCATCACGAGCGTGCGCTGGGCAAACACGCCGACGTCCGGCTGTTCCTTCGTCGGGCTGCTGAGGTCACGCGGGCCGGTTACGGCGCTGGTGTAGCGCGAGGACGTATTGTTGTTGTTCTCGTACCAGACGCCGCCTTCAATGTGGTGGTTGCCCACTTCCCAGCTTGCCGAGAGGATCGCGCCGGTGCGGTTGATGCCGTACAGGGTGTTGCGGAAGGCCAGCGGAAGGGCCTGCGGCGTGCCCTTGTTGGACCACGTACCGCTGGTCCAGTTGTGGCCTTCGCCTGCATCTTCGTGATGGTAGACCTGCGCGTGCACGGTTACCGTGTCGGTCGGGAAGAGGTCGCCGGCGATGTAATACAGATCGTCGGAACGAAGGATCTGGCCCGCCGTGAAGGCGCCATCGGCGTCTTTATCCACGCCGCTGTTGTCGCACAGTTTGGCGTTGAGGGTGGCGGTGTTGCAGTACGCCTTGCCGACAGCCCTCGTCCAGTTCGGAGCGTAACCGCCCCAATCCCAGCCGAGGCCGCGGGCCAGTTCGCTCTTGGACAGATAGAAGTCGTCGGCCTGCGACATGCGCGAGGTATCGACGAATGCGGTGATGCGGCCCATGCCGAAGTCGTAAACGGCCTTGCCGTTGAACTGCTTGTTGGTCGACTGGTTGTACGCGGACTGGTCAGTAAACAAGTCCGACGTGGCGCGCATGCCAGACAGATACATCGAGAAGCCGTTGTATTCGCCGCTGTCGAAACGGGCGAAGCTGCGCTTGGTGTTGTCGCTGCCGAAGGTCTGGCTGACGCGTGCACCCATGACCTTGGCCGGATCATTGGTGGTGTATTCCACCGTACCGCCGAGGTCGCTGGTGGATGCGGTGCCCAGTGCGCCAATACCGCCAGCCAGTGCGGCGCCGCCCAGGTTCTCGGAGATCAGCGCGCGGCTGATGCTCAGGCCGTTGTAGTTGTTGTATGCGCTGTCGCCAAGCGGCAGGCCGTCCAGCGTGTAGCCCAGGCGCGTGGAGTTGAACCCGCGCAGGCTCATCGTCAGGGACTGTTCGTTCAGGCCCAGCGCGTCGATGGACTGAGCATTGACGCCGGGAAGAATGTTCAGCGCTTTCTGCACGCTGGTGCCGGGCGGCAGCACGTTGAGGTCCTTCGGACGAATGCGCTGGACCTGGCGCGACTCGCCGCTGCCAATGACCGACACAGCGTCCAGATCGGTGGCAGCATTGCGTGCCTTGTCCTTCGTGTCGGTGGTCGTGGCCGTGGTGTCTTGCGTGGTATCTGCCCAGGCAGAACCAGACAGCGCCATACCCAAAGCAAGCGCGAGCATCGATTTCTTCAGCACGTAGCAATCCCCTGATGATTGACGGGCGTGCGTGCGGCACGTGCCGTCGTGAAGCCGGGGATGCTTTCATCAAGGGATGTATGTTTCGTGACGACCCTGTGACATTCCTTAGGATTCGTCACAATGCGGGAACATCATGGACGCATGTAACGTGTTACATGCGTCCGCTATCAACGGTAGCCTGCGGCTTGCAGCTCGAAGAGCTCCGCATAGTGACCGCCTTGTGCCAGCAGTTCGTCGTGGCTTCCCACTTCCATCACCTTGCCGTGGCCAAGCACGAGAATGCGATCTGCCATGCGCACGGTGGAGAAGCGGTGCGAGATGATGACGGCGGTCTTTCCGTGCGACAGATCCTTGAACCGCTGAAACACGCCGTACTCCGAACGCGCATCGAGCGCGGCCGTGGGTTCGTCCAGCACAAGCAGCGGTGCTGCGCGCATGTACGCGCGGGCGATGGCAATCTTCTGCCACTCGCCGCCTGAAAGATCCACGCCACCCTTGAACAGCTTGCCCAGCATCTGGTCGTAGCCCTTGGGCAGGCGCTCGATCACCGCGTCAGCGAGGCTTCTTTCTGCCGCATCGCGGATGCGCTCCTCGTCATCGCGTGCCTCGATCCGGCCGACGGCGATGTTTTCGCCTGCCCGCAGGTAGTAGCGCACGAAGTCCTGGAAGATCACGCCGATGTGCGAGCGCAGCTCGTCCAGGTTGTATTCGGAAAGCGGATGCCCGTCGAGAAGAATCTGCCCTTCGTCCGGGTCATACAGCCGCGAGAGCAGCTTCACGATGGTGGTCTTGCCTGCGCCGTTTTCGCCCACCAGCGCCAGGACCTCGCCCGCCCGCAACGTGAAAGAGAGATGGCGCACGGCCCAGCGCTCCGCTCCCGGATATTTGAAACCCACATCCTCGAAGCGGAAGCCTTCGCGGATGGGCTCGGGGAAGGGGCGCGGATCGGCAGGTGAGAGGATTTCGGGCTGAATGCGGAAGAACGAGAACAGGTCGTCGAGATAGAGCGCCTGTCCGGCCAGTTGCGAGAAGCCCGTGAGCAGCGATTCCAGCAGCGTGCGCAGGCGACGGAACGACGCGGAAAGAAAGGTCAGGTCACCAATGGTGAAGTCGCCGCGCACGGTGCGCCACGCAATCAGCGCATAGGCGGCGTAGTAACCGAGCGTGCCGATGGTAGTGAACAGGCCACCCCACGCTGCGCGATGCACGGCAATCTTCCGGTTGGCGGCGTACATGGCCAGCGAGAGCTGGCGATAGCGGGTGATGAGAAAATGGTTGAGTCCGAAGCTCTTGACCTCTTTCGCGGTCTGCGTGCTGGCGCCCACCATGCGCAGGTAGTCCAGTTCACGGCGCTCCGGCGTCCATTCGTAGCTGACCGCGTAGCTTCTGGCGTTGAAGTGCATTTCGCCAAGGAACGCCGGCACCAGTGCGACCAGCAACAGCACGATGAGCCAGGGCGCATAGACAGCCAGGCCCACTGCGAAGCTGACAATGGTGACCATGTCCTGCGCCTGGCCGAACAGTTGCGACAGAAGTCCGCTGCGTCCGGCGACCTGGCGACGTGCGCGGTCCAGGCGGTCCTGAAGGTCGGCATCCTCGAAGTCCTCCAGATCGAGGCTGGCCGCATGCTCCATCAGCTCGACACTGGTGTTGTTGGCGTATAGCTCCGACAGCAGCGAGTCCACCAGCGACACCAGCCGGCCCAGAAGATCGGAAGCCACCGCTAGCGCGAATTCGAGCCCGAGCAGCGCCCAGAGGTGATTGAGGTCACCGCTGGTGATCCATGTGGCGGGGCTTTCGTGGCGGATGCCCGAGGCAATGAGATGGGTGACCTCATCAATGATGAGCTTGCCCACATACAGCGTGATCACCGGCAGAAGCGCGCGCAGCAGCCGCAGGAACAGGTTGCTGAGGGTCAGCGTGCGACTGGTTTTCCAGATGGCCCTGAGGAAGGGCGGCACGTTGGACAGTGCGCCCAGTCTCTCGCGCATCCCCAATGGAGGCGTGGGTTCGGGACGACGTCCGCCCGTACGGCCAGGGGGTGGCATGCGTGTGTATGTCCGCTGTGGAAGGCGCGCAAAGGGTACATCGGGTGATGTGCACATGCGATCACATGAAGCGGGGAGAGGGCGCGATGGCTGTGACGTGAGCGATCCGCACGGGTCCCCCCGCAAGGCCGGCCTGGCGTCGCGGGCGAAGGGCGCGTGTCGGCGGGATGCGTGCCGATGGGGCTCATGGATTCAACACGTTTGAATGGCCTTCGGCGCAAACCGCGTCCGGAGGCGTTTACGGGATGTGAATCATGGATTACACTTCGTGATGTTCGACATAGTGCAGAGCGACACATTCCGTCGCTGGCACGAGGGCCTTCGTGACAGGCAAGGCGCCATGCGCGTTACCGCGCGCATTCGCCGTCTGTCACTGGGCAACCCGGGTGATGTGAAGCCGGTAGGTCACGGCATCAGCGAGCTTCGGGTGAACTGCGGTCCCGGCTATCGCGTGTATTACGTACACCGGGGTCCGAAGCTTGTGGTGCTGCTTGCGGGCGGCGACAAGAGCTCGCAGTTCTGGGATATCGAACGTGCACTGTCCATCGCCACTCAATGGAAGGAGTAAACCATGGCCGAAAAATTCTCCCGCTGGGACGCCGTCGATCACCTCGCCACTGAAGAGGATCGCACCGCTTACCTCAACGCCTGCCTCGACGAAGATCCCGGTGATGGCAGCCTTGTCCGTGCCGCTCTTGGTGACATCGCACGCGCACGCGGCATGACCCGTGTTGCACGCGACAGCGGCATCTCCCGCGAAGGCCTCTATCGCGCCCTGTCCGCTGATGGCAATCCTGAATTCGCCACCGTCATGCGCGTCATCAAGGCACTGGGCCTGCAGCTTCACGCTGCCTGATATTCCTTACTGCTTCAGCGTGCTGTCGAACAGCGCTCGTGCGGCGTCGATCGCTGCCTTGTGCGTCGGCTCCTGCGGCTGGCTGATCTTGCACAGAGGCGTCGCTTCGCGCCCGGCCTCCGTGCACTGGCCAAGGAAATCGTAGTGGCCAACGCCGGGCAATGTTTTCATAGTGGCGTGGGGCAGCAGTGATGCCGCCACCACGCCGTTGGTTGACGGCGGCGCGACGACGTCAGCGTCGCCCAGGAGGATCGACGTGCGCAGCGGAATGGCCTTCAGGCTCTCAGGCACCAGCGCCTGAACGATGGCGGGGGCCATGGCGAAAGCGGCACGTACGCCCGGCACCGAATGGTCGTTTCCAGCCTGGCTCACCCAGGGTTTCAGCGCCGGGTCCTTCAATGCCTTCAGGCCTTTTTCGCCGGTGAGTTCCGGCGCTTCCTTCTGCGGCTCACACACCCCATCGGCAGGATGGGCTTTGCAGAACGCCAGCAGGCGATCAATGTTTACCCGCGCCCCCGACGCTACCAGGGTGGTGAATCCACCCGCGGAAAAACCGCTGACTCCCAGGCGCGACATATCCATGTGAGGCCCGATCACCGCATCGTGACCGGTTACCTCAAGCGCCTGCTTGAGGTCTTCCGCCCGCTCCCACCAGAGCATTGCACCTGCCGCCGTCATGGTGTCCATGCCGTTGTTGCCGGGATGATCCACGGCCACCACGACGTAGCCCGCTCGCGCCATGGCAGTGCCGAACCAACCCATCATGCGGGCGGTGCCACCGAAGCCATGGGATAGCAGGATGACCGGGTAGCGGCCCTGCGCAAAGGGTGCTTCATTGGCCGCGCTTCCGGATACAAAGAACGGCCGGCCGGGCGGTCCCATGTCCAGCGGAAGTTCTTCTGCATCGCCCTGTGCGGGATACCAGACGGTGATGCGAAGTGCGGTGGAATGGTCTGCGTTGCGCACGACGCCACTGGCAACCGTACCTTGTCGGTGCGTCTCACCGACGGTGTTCGCATAGGCCGTTGTTGTGGCCGCGAACGCCATGACCAGGCTGAGAATCCAGACGCGCATACGCTCTCTCCGTGAAGGTGTTGGCGCAGGCCCGGTGCGTTGATGAGGGGCGGCGCAAGTCCCGAAATTACAATCGGTGGGGCGTCAGCAGCGCCTGCCAAAGGTCACAGCGACCTCTGGCAGGCATGGTGCGGTCAGAAGCGATAGCGCACGTTGCCCACGATGCTGCGGCGAGGGCCCATGAAGCAGTCACCGCGTGCGAGGCAGCTGGCCGGGTAGATCTGGTTGGTCAGGTTGGCAATGTTGAGCGATATACGCCACGGGCCCATGTCGTACGCGGCCATGACATCGAACAACGTCTTCTGCGGTACGTGCAGCGTGCCGGTTTCGTCGGTGTTCCTGCCGATGTAGCGGGCACCCGCACCAAAGCTCAAACCGTCGCCGTCGGCCGAATTGACGTGGTACACGCCCCAGACCGACGCCTGGTTCTTCGGGAGGCCAGCCACGATGGTGCCGTCATCCGGACGGGCGTTGGTCCAGGTGTAGGTGGCCAGCAGGTCCAGATGATCGGCGATGCGCGTCGACCCTTCCAGTTCCACACCATGGGTGCGCATGCGGCCTGCCTGAATCTGGTTCAGCGGATTGGTCGGGTCCGGTGCGAGACGATTCTCTTCGCGCAGGTCATACCAGGTGGCGGTAAACAGCGACTGGCTGCCTACCGGCTGGTATTTGACGCCCGCTTCGTACTGCTTGCCGCGCAGCGGCGCGTACGGATGGTTGTAAAAGTCCAGTGTGTCCAGCGGCTGGAACGACTCGGTATAACTCACATACGGCACGATGCCGTTGTCGAACTTGTACATCAGGCCAAAGCGCGACGTCGTGGCCTGGTCCTTCATTCTGTCGCTGCCTTCGGTCTTCGTCGAGGCTGCGTCGTGACGCAGGCCGACCGTGGCAAGCCAGTGGTCGTTCCACTCCAGTTGGTCCTGCACGTACGCGCCCACCTGCCTGGTTTCCGTGGAAGGCGCGCGAGCTGTCGCCGGGCCAACGAAGTTCGGGTTGTATGTGGGGGCGTACAGATCGAACGGCGTGGCATCGAAGCCCGAGCCCTGGACGCTGTCGGTATGCGAGCGGCCGGCATCGAGGCCGATGAGCACGCGATGATGCACCGGGCCGGTGCTGAAGTCCGCCTGCGCATTCGTGTCCGCAACCAGTCGGCGATGCTTGCTGATCGCCACGTAGCTATAGCGGCTCACTTCGCGCTGCGCTTCGTCGAGGAACGGGTTTTCAGGGTTGGAATAGACGTTCGGATAGAGCGCGCGGTAGTCCACGTTGTCGCGGGTGTAGCGAAGATTCTGGGTGATCTTCCATGTTTCGTTGAAGCGATGTTCAAACAGCGACGTGACCGAGCGTTGATCGGTGTTGTAGCGGTCGAAGCTCGGTTCGCTGGTGTTGCGGTTGGCCGGGATGGGCCCGTTGGGATTGGGCAGCAGCGTGCCGGAATGCGGCAGGAAGTTCAGTGTCGAGCCGTTGCGATCAAACTGAAGGTTGGTCAGGACGGTCCAGCGGGTGTCCTTGTCCGGCGTCCAGGTGATCGACGGAGCCAGTGCCTTGCGATCATCCGGCGTGTAATCGACCTGCGAATGCGCATCGCGTGCCACGCCGATCAGGCGGTAACTCCAGTGACCCTGCGTATCCAGCGGCCCGGTGAAATCGAATGCAATCTGCTTGCGTGCGTGGTTGCCGAACTGGACGTCCACTTCGTGCATCGGAGTGGACTGCGGCAGCTTGGAGTTGAGCGCGATCAGGCCACCCGTGGTGCCCTGTCCATAAAGCACGGACGAGGGGCCACGCACGATTTCGATGTGATCGAGGAAGTACGGCTCCGTGCGTGCATACGCGCCGCCGAAGTACTGACGAAGACCATCCAGGTATTGCGAAAACGACGTGCCGCGCAGGAAGGCGTCGTCGCCGCGGCTGTCCACACCGTACGCCTCAGCGCGCACGCCGGCGGAATAGCGCAGGGCGTCCTGCACGGTCAGTACGCCCTGATCGCGCAACTGCGCGGCGGACACCACCGAGATGGCCTGTGCCGTGTCGATCAGCGCAGTGTTGGTTTTGGTGCCTGCCGTAGCGTCATTCTTCGTGTACCCGACATCGGCGGTCTGGCTGGTCACGGCAACCGTGCCGAGCTGAACGGCCTTCTGCTTCGCGTCGGTACTGTCAGGCGTGGTCGTTTGAGCAAACGCTGCGACGGGCAGCAACAGGCTCGCAATAGCGCACGCGAGGCGTGTCTTCTGGGGCGTCATGGCAGGGTTCCCAATGGATATGAACAGGCAGGGATAGCAATGCGAATCAATCGCATTCCGTAATAATGCCAAATTTTCACAATGCTGAGAAGAATCTGAGGAAACTTCGGGTTGACACGTCCGATTACGCATGTGATCGTAATTTTCGATTACAAGTGTAAGCGGAGCCGTCATGTCCATCAGTGAAGCCGAATCAGCCGTCATGTCCGTGTTGTGGGACAGCGCCCCGCGCACGTCAGAAGAAATACTTGCCGTGCTGAGTCAGTCGCACGGATGGCAGGAAGGCACCGTCAAGTCGCTGCTCAATCGCCTTCTGAAGAAGCAGGCGGTCAAGGCTGATCGCGATGGCAAGCGCTATCTGTACAGCCCGTTGCTGGAGCGCGCCGATTACGTGTCAGAGGAAAGCGCAGGTTTGCTTGACCGCCTGTTTGACGGCCGGGTTGCCCCGTTGGTGGCGCACTTTTCTCATCACCGGAAGCTCTCGAAGAAAGACATCGCCGAGCTTCGCCAGTTGCTGGACAAACTCGATGACTGACTTCTTCGCTTTTTCAGGAGTGTGCGCGACGGTGCTTCCCTCTGTGACGGTGGTTCTGGTCGTTGTGGGGCTGTTGCGCAAGTCATGGCGTCGCAGGTTTGGTGCCGAGCGCGCGTATGCCCTGTGGATCATGCCGCCGCTGGCGCTGTTGATGGCGTGTCTTCCGCATGCCTCCGGGATATTGTCGGCAGGTATTGAGGTGCCCATGGTTTCCGCATGGCATGCGCTTCCCGGCGTGGATGCGCCCGCTGTACTGGAGCGCGTGTGGATCACGCCCTCACACATCGGGGCGGTGTGGCTTGCAGGTGTCTGTGTGTGGCTGGCTTTCGTGGCGCTGGCGCAGGTGCAGTTCCGCCGCCGAATGCGCGGCGCCGTTGCCGTGAATACGCCGGAAGTCGAAGCGTGGCTCAGTACCTCGGCGTTGGCCGGTCCTGTTCTGGTAGGGGTCTGGCGTCCCCGTATTGTGCTTCCTGCGGACTTTTTCACACGCTACGACGCTGACGAACGCGCTTTGATCCTGGCGCACGAAGCCACGCACGCGCGGCGTGGCGACGTGTTCTTTCTTCATGTCGCTCAGGGAGTGGGTGCGCTGCTCTGGTTTCATCCGCTGGTCTGGTGGGCGCTGCGTGCCTTTCGCCACGATCAGGAACTTGCATGCGATGCGGCTGTGCTTCGGCATCACCCGGGACGCCGTCGCTCGTACGCACATGCCATGTTGAAGTCGCATGACTCCCTGTTTTTACCTGTCGGTTGTACCTGGTCTTCCCGTCACCCATTGAATGAGCGAATTGCCATGTTGAATACCACGAGTTTTTCGAGTCGTTCCCGCCGCGTTGCCACCGCGTGCCTCACTGTGACCGTCGCGGCAACCAGCATGGTTGCCTATGCGGTGGCACCGTCTGCTGTTGAGGCATCGACGGGGCAGACCTATCAATTGGCGGCGGCGTTCGAGCACAACGGCACACTGCTGAGCCCCACCACGGTCTGCATGCCGGACCATGTGCCTGCCACCATCGTGGATAACGGCGACCATCGCGTGGAACTTCGTTTCGTCGTGTCTCCGGTCAGCAACGACACCGTAAAGGTCGATATCGACGCTACGGAACAGGTGAACGGCAAGGCGGTGACGAAACATCAGTCGCTGTCGGGCCCCCTGGGACAACCGCTTGTGCTGGAGAATGCCGGACAGTCCCGGATGTCGATCACGCCGCAGAAGGGATGCCCGGCGGCGGAGGCCACGAAGACGGCAAACCTCGTCAGCCAGGTGGTCGACAAGGGATCCGCGCGTGGCGCGGCGATGAGCGTGGCGATGAATTCCGGGTTCGTGCTCGACAATCCGGAGGTGCTCGACGAACAGCCGGTGGGCTTTGGTTTCGCCCATCTGGACGCGCGCAAGGCACTGGAACTGATCGCCGACATCGACGGCCGCACGGTGAGCTTTTCCGGCAATCATGCCCGTTTCAGGGTTAAATGACGGCAGGCTGCATCCGGATGCGAATCCGCAACGTATAGCTTCATACCCCACCTCCGGGGCATGACTGAAGGATTCGCAATGAACAAGTATCGCGTACGTGCCCTTTGTCTTTCCCTGTCCCTCGCGGCCGTGATGGCTGGGAGCCTTCCGGCGCTGGCTGCCGACAGCATGGGTAGCGCAAAGACGGTCATGGTGGGTGGGGCGGCCATGTATCCCAGCAAGAACATCATTCAGAACGCGGTGAATTCTAAGGATCACACCACGCTGGTGGCGGCTGTGAAGGCCGCAGGTTTGGTGGATACGCTGTCCGGGCCGGGTCCCTTCACGGTCTTTGCGCCCACCAATGAAGCGTTTTCGGCACTGCCGGCAGGTACGGTCGACACGCTGGTGAAGCCGGAGAACAAAGCCACGCTGACCAAGATTCTCACCTACCACGTTGTGTCGGGAACCTATACCGCGAAAGACCTGATGGCACTCGTGGCGAAGGGCGGCGGCAAGGCGACGCTTGCTTCCGTGCAGGGCGAGCCACTGACGGTGACGCAGGCGGGCAGTGGCCTTGAAGTGACTGACACCAAGGGCAACACGGCACACGTCACCATCGGCGACGTGATGCAGTCCAATGGCGTTATCCACGTCGTCGACAAAGTGCTGATGCCGTAAACGGCCTTGGGGAGGCGGCGATTCGTGCCGCCGCCCATCTGGCATATGGCTGGTGCACGGCGTGGCAGGCAGAATGCGGTCCCATGACCACACTCTTCCTGCTTCGCCGTGCTGCTCCCTTTTTTCTGTGCCTGTGGGCCGCTGCGGCGGTCGCGCAGCAGGCAGCGGCGTCCGACACAGACGCCGTTGTCAAAGCCGTGATGAAAGATCAGTACGGCGACTACGTGGCGAAGCACCATTGCTGGGCGTTTACCTACGAAGGTGAGGATGGCCGGTCGGTGGATTACTGCATGCGTGCCGGCAAGCCGCAGATTGTGGAGACGCCAGTCGGCAAGGTCCTCTACCTCATGGCTGCCAGTGCCACAGATGCAGGCGACGACGAGCGCTTTCGATACGCTCATGCGCAGTCGGGTCTGATGGGCGCGTTCCGCATCAAGCTGGGCGGGCCGCAGGGCTGGACGTATACGGCCAGGGAGAGTGGCATGGCGTTCGGGTCGTCCGGCGATTGCGGTTGCAGCAAGGCGGAACTGGTGAAGGTGAGTGCCAATGGAAACTATGGTTGGCTGTTCACGCACGGGGGTGTCTGGCAGGGGACGGTGGTGTCCCTGTATGCGCTGGTGGCGCCGGTCGGGAACCAGTTCACCAACGTGAGCACGATTCCGCAGATTGCCGAGGACGAACAGGATGCCGAGTACGCCCTGTCGATCCAGTCCGATGCGAACGTCACCGGCATGTATCCGTTGAAAGTGGTGAAAACGCGCGAAGGGGCGAAAAGCCAGACCTTCACCGTCCTGTTCAACACGAAAACGAAAACCTACGTTCTGCCCCGGGCGCACTGAGCGCCCGTCAGATCATCATCATTGATTCGAGCGTCTTGCCATCCGTGCGCTTCCACTGCGTGCCGCAGTAGTAGAAATCGAAGTCATAGGCCTGAAGGGAGCAACGCGCACCCTTGAACGCGGCGCTGGTGTCGTGGCGCAAGCCTTCGGGCTTGAAGTTGGCCCGACCGGTCAGGTAGTTCACGTCGCTGTCCAGTACGCGCAGCGGTTCGTCATCCAGGCCGCCATCCGCGAGATGAAGCGTCTGGCCGATCAGATCGAAGCGGCCGTCACGAAGCTTGAACTGCTGCGTGCCCCACGCCCCCCGGATCGCGTCCAGGCTGACGAAAACACTTCCCCGCCTGATTTCGACTTTCGCGTCCACGTCGCCGGTCTGTGTTTCGGCAGTTTGCACCAGCACGCGAAGGCGATCGCCATCGTGCCCCTTGAACAGGGTGAGCCTCTTCTTGTGCGGATAGCCGCGATTCGTGATCGCGACGGCGTCGGCTACGCCATCGCCATCCACGTCACCGACCGCCCAGATGATCTCTTCACTTTTCGCGCAAAGTGCTGCCTCGGCGGCGGCACGGTTGCTGAAATCCGTACCCGCCGGGAGGGCGGGGCACGGTGCATCGTCTGCGTCGTTCGCGCGCGCTTCGTGGGTGACGCCGGCCATGACCAGGGCCAGCAGCGCAACGGATGCTTTCATGTTCTCTCCTGTGTGACGGCGCGTTATAGCACGCGCCGTCCACACCCCCGGTGCGTCACTCCATCGCAGCGGCGGCTTCTGCTGGCGCCGTGTTCACCAGTTTGTTGCGTGGCAGGAAGAGTGCAGCGACAAAGCTCAGCAGTGCGATGGCGAGTGACCATGTGAACGTATGACCAAATGCGCGGCCAAGGGCGGGCAGCGTGTCCGAATGTACCGCCGGCGCCAGGCTGCGCACCATGCGCAGGCCAGACTCGCTGTCGACCGTCGCGGGCATGATGTGCGCCATTTCGTGCGACAGCACCACAGCCAGCAACGCCGTGCCCATCGAACCACCCACGCGCTGCACTACGTTCATGGCGCTGGTGGTGCGTGCGATCTCGTGGCGCTGAAGCGTGCCGAGCGCGGCCGTCATGCACGGCATCATGGTGGAGCCCATGCCCAGTCCCATCAGGAACAGCGTGCATTCGAGGATCCAGAAAGGCGTATCGCTCTGCACCTGGGTGAGGCTGAGCATGCCCAGGGTGACGCAGCTCAGACCGGTGAGCACGATGCGCCCCGGCCCCATGCGGTCAGTGAGTCGCGCGGCAATTGGCATCGCGATCATGGCGCCGAAGCCCTGCGGCGCCAGCAACATGCCCGAACCGAAGGCGGTCTCACCACGGACCAGCTGGAAGTAAAGCGGCAACAGAAGCGCCGTGCCGAAGAAGGCCGTCATGAACAGGAACATGGTTAGCGCGGCCGAGCCTACGGTGCGGCGCTTGAACAGCTTCACGTCGATCAGCGGACCATGGCGGTGAATGGCATGGCGGATGAAACCGAGCACCATAACCAGACCAAGGCCCACGCCGCCGATGGAATGGAGGGAGTGGAAACCACCTTCTGCCGCCGTTTCAGCCAGGCCGTACACAAACAGCGCCAGACCCGGGGAAAGCAGCAGCAAGCCCGGCCAGTCCAGTGCGTGGTGAGGTTTTGGCGGTTCACTCCGAAGGACGCGCGAGGCGGCGATCAGCGCAATGATGCCGATGGGAATGTTGACGAAGAAGATCCAGCGCCACGAAGCGTGATCCACAAACCAGCCGCCGAGAATCGGACCCACGATGGGTGCGATCAGCATCGGCACGCCCACGATGCCCATGACCCGGCCCATGCGTGCGCCACCTGCGGCATGCGAGAGGATGGTCATGCCCGCTGGCATGATCATGCCGCCGCCAAACCCTTGCAGCACGCGGAATACGATGAGCGACGTTGCCGACCAGGCCAGGCCGCACAATGCAGACCCAATGACGAACAAAGCAATGGATGCAATGTACAGGCGCTTGGTGCCGAAGCGATCCGCCGCCCAGCCGGTCAGTGGAATGACGGTGGCCAGTGCGAGCATGTAGCCGGTCGACACCCACTGCGTCGTGGAAAGCGAGACGCCAAACGAGTGCGACAACTCGCGGATCGCCACATTGACGATGGTGGTGTCCAGAATGGACATGAAACTGCCGAGCACGACCACGGCAGCGATGCGCAACAGCGCCCGGTCGAGCGCCGGCGGAGCCGCTGCGGCGGGTGAGGAAGGTGTGGTCATGGGAAGTGAATCCTACAAGGACGTGGGGACGTGTTCGGCAAGATGCTTGCGGGTGAGCTCGCCCAGCGTGGCGACAGCCGACGCAAGCGCGTTGCGCTCCGCGTCCGACAACCCCTGCACGAAGGACTGGACGACGCGCTTGCGCGCCGCGTGGATGGTGTCGATGGCCCGATGCCCGGCGGGGGTCATGCCAATGCGTTTGATGCGCCGATCCGCTTCGTCTTCGCGTCGCGAGACCATGCCCATGCGCACCAGAATCTCGACAGCGCGGCCGGCGGCCGCCAGCGACAGTGACACCTGATCGGCCAGTTCACCCAGCGTCATGTCGGCGCCGTGATGGTCCAGCACGAACAGCATGCGTGTCTGCGAGAAGGTGAATTCAAAGTCCGCCGTGGCGGCCATCACCTGCGCCTGGCTGCTCTTGATGAGCGGCTTGATGGCGTCGATCAGGCCAGCCGCGAGCGGGTCCATGTCGGCGAGGTGCTTGTTCATGGGGGGCGATCATACGCGCTCTTGCAATAGTTGCAATGGCGCAAGTAATTGTTGTCGCAGACAAGGATTCAGCTTTTCCGCAGGCGGGTCATCAGGTCCGCAATCTGCCTCACCGCCGCCTCGGAGTCGGCCCGGCGGGGCGTCGTGTCGGCGTTGTTGTAATTGCCGGTGTCGTTGAGCACCTGAACCAGCAGGCCGTCACTGCGGGGAATCATGCTGAACTGGTGGGTCGACAGGGCGTAGGTGACTTCCGGCTGAGGAATCAGGCGCGCCGTCTGGCCGCGGACGGGAATGATGGAGTCGTCGCGGAACAGTGCCTTTGCGCCGTAGCCGGTGCAGTTGATGAGCGTGTGTTCTGGCAGCTTCTGAAGCTGGTCCGGATCGGTGAATTCGCGGATTTCGATCTTTCCGCCGGCGGCGAGGAAGTCGCTCATCAGCGTGCGGGCCAGCGTGCTGATGTTGAACATCATGGTGGTGAAGCGGCGCACGTAGGGCTGCGGAAAAGGCGTGCTTCCCACGGGCAGTTCCACGGAGTGTGGCGTGAGGTCCGGCACGCTGTCACGAAAGCTGCCGTAGTCCGGTTCGTCGTCCGGTTCTGCCGGGCCCTGGCCCGGTGGTGTATCGGACAGGGAGTAGCCGTCGATCCACTCCACCGGCTTGCCCGGTATGCCCAGCATGCTCTGGTACATGGCGTGTGAGGTGCGGGTCATTTCTTCCCATCGCGCCGCCAGTGCAGACTCGTGTTGCTCGTCGCAGATGCGCGAGTCGGGTGTCCATACGCCGGATGCCCGCATCGAATACACGTCGGGCGGAAGCTGCTTTGCATAGATGGTGACCGGATGACCCGCGCGGCGCGCCAGCAGGGCAGACGTCAGGCCCAGTGCGCCGCAGCCGATGACTCCGATTTCGCGGGCACCCGTGGCCTGCGCCATGCGCAGTGCCAGCGTGCTGGAACCCCACGAGAGCGACCAGCCGCTGCCACCATGACCATAGTTGTGCACGACGGTCTTGCGACCCAGGCGCTCTGCCTCAATGCGCGGACCTGCTGCGCGAAAGGGCCGGGTGCAGACATACACACCTGTGATGCGGTCCACGCTGGCCTTGACCGGCGCGATGGTTGCTTCGCCGCTCACCATGCGGGCCTGCGGCAGCACGGGGGTGTCCTGTGGCACGGCGGCCGCCACGGGCTGCCGCGCACAGGCAGCGAGACCTGCGGTGGAGGCCAGCGCCAGTGTGGTGCCGGCCTGCCGCAGAAAATGACGTCGTTCCATGAGTTCCCCGTATGCAGTGAGCGTTGCGCTTCGTGTATGTATCCGACGAACGGCTCAAGCGCAACGTGTCGTTGGCCGGGGCATGGGCCGCAAACGATCCTGCGGCTAGTTGAGCCAGGCGACGGTGTGTCTGTGATGGGCGCCCTTGTGATCTTCCCCGTCGCGGCGCAGTCTTGCGCGGATCAATGTCGGGCGGGGGCTGTGTCGACATCTGACGTAAAGCCCGGCGACCCGATGTACTTGGCGCCGGAAGATGGCGTCCGCGTCTGGTAATCAGGGAGAGGCGTGTTGAGCTGGGATGAAAAATACGGTGGCATCTGGGACGTGCAGTTGCGTGATGGCGAGTCGATCCACTCCGAGCGCCATCTGCCTGATCGTGACCTCGTTGCGCTGGTGATCCGGCGCGTCGATGGCTGGTTTGCTGTGGCCGTACTCCAAAAGGTGGCCGATCCACAATGGCGGCTCCCGTTCTGGACGGCTATCGAGCCTGCGGCCGTTGTGGCCACGCAGGCGGATGCCGACAGCTATCTCGCTGGCGCGCTTGAATCGGCGGACTACGCCGGGTGAGCCGGTTCAAGTGTCTGTGGCGTTGCATATTCCGAAGCATTACGCGTTGAATCTGATCGGTTAGGATGGTCGTTCACATGCAGGAGGCAGTCATGACGAAATCTGATTCGATACAAAGCGAACCGGCGTCCAAACTCATCGACCAGCGCATCGCGGATCTGGGCGACTGGCGTGGCGACATGCTTGCCAGGATGCGCAAGCTGATTCATGACGTCGTGCCTGATGTTGAGGAAACGTGGAAATGGAGAGGCGTTCCCGTCTGGGAGCATGACGGCATCATCTGCACGGGAGAGACCTACAAGGCAAAAGTGAAGCTGACCTTTGCCAAGGGTGCTTCGCTTGACGATCCCAAACACCTTTTCAATTCCAGTCTCGACGGCAACGTGCGGCGCGCGCTCGATATCGAAGAAGGACAGCAGATCGACGAGCGCGCGTTCAAGGAACTGGTTCGTGCTGCGGTGGCGCTGAATGCGGCGAAGAAGTCGGGCAGTGCGCGGAAGCGTTGAGGTCATCAGCGGGGAAGGGCGGCATGGTGCTGTGCGTCAAGGCATCCGGATACTGATAGATTGATGACTCCCCTTGAAGAGTGCCACGCATGTCCTCCCCCCAGCTTTATATGGTCTGCGGAAAGATCGCCGCCGGTAAGTCGACCCTGACCCGCCAGCTTGCGGGGAAGCCGCAGGCCGTGGTGCTCAGCGAAGATACGCTTCTGTCTCAGCTTTACCCCGGGGACATCCGCTCCATTCCTGACTATGTGCGCTGCGCGGGTCGACTGCGTACGGCACTGGCTCCGCACATCGAATCGCTGCTGCGCGCGGGCATGGTCGTTGTGCTCGATTTTCCCGCGAACACGCCGGACAGTCGCCGCTGGATGAAGCAACTGATTGACGAGACGGGCGTGGCGCACGAGCTGCACTTTCTGGACGTGCCTGACGAGATCTGCAAGGCGCGCCTGCGTCAGCGCAATGCTTCGGGTGAGCACGCCTTTGCTCCCACGGACGCCGAGTTCGACGAAATCACCCGTCATTTCGTGGCACCCACCGAGGCTGAGGGCTTCCACGTCGTTCGCCACAGCGTGGCCGAACCTGCCCTCGGCTGAGCCGTCCTCCCATGCCCCCTGGCCGATTTTGCGAGATGGTGCGTCGATGGCCAGGCGTAGAGTCGGGCAAACGGCGGGGGGATGCTCATGGGTGAGAAAGAAGATCGCGCAGCGACCATTATCCAAAGCCGGATTCGGGGTTTTCTCACGCGCAGGCAGGTTTCTGTCCGCACGGAAGCGCCGGGCATCGTAAGCACGACGATCCGGCCGCCCGGCGAGGGCAGTCGTGCGGTGTCACATTTCATGACGCCGCTGTCGGGCATCCAGCAGAACATGCAGCGCGGGGCCACTTACCATCGCCTGACCGTTGACCGCGGCGCCCAGCGCGGCAACGTGTTCGGTACCCGTGAGGGCGAAGCGCCCAGATCGCCTCAGGAACTGGCGCTTTCTGCGCCACGGCATTCGGCGGTCATCAACGGCGGCTACTTCGTTCACAAGGGTGGCCTGCAAACCGACACAGGTGAAACCATTCATGGATTGGGCAGGCCGGTAGGTCCAACGCACACGCGCTCCGACCACACGCCCGTTCCGTCGCCCTGGCAAGGTGACTATGGGCGTTTGACCGTGGGCCACAACACGGGCCTCAGCAGTGGCCCCCTGTTGATGCACGGCGGAAGACTGCCCGATATTCCCGACCACGACCGCTTCAAGTATCGACTGGGCTCAGCCGGCGAGAATCCACTGAATTCCCGCGCCGGAGCACTGACCCACGCCAGCGATCACAACGAACGCGCGGCCGTATCCATTGATCTGGATAGCCGGACGCTTCGCATGCATACCCTGACTGCGGGTGGCCAGCGTCATCTCGGTGGCACGATGCGGCAGTGGCAACAGATTGTCGCGCATGGTTCCGGTCCTCGCCGGCAGGTCGACGGTTTCACGCATGTGGCACGCGCATCCGCCCTGAACCTGGATGGCGGTGGCTCTGTGTTCATGGGTGTGCGCACGTCGACAGGTATCCGCCAGATCTCCCGTGGCGGCAATCCGACCGAGGCGATCCGGCCCGTGGCAAATGTGATCGCCTCGAAGAGTCCGCGTTAGTTGGCCGACACGCGCGCATCGTCATTCAGTGCGGTGCGCGCAGATAGCGCGCAAAGCCTGTGACCGGCTGTGTGTCTTCGGGAACGTCGTTCTTGAAACCCGGTTCGTATATCTCACCGGAGTAGACATATTCGTCAGGGTTGCAGCGCAGCTTCGAAAGCAATCGCCCGTTCTTCTCCACGAGCAGCCCTGCCTGCATGAAGCCGTCGCTGCCGCTCTGTGCCACGACGTTGTAGTACACCGTATATGTCGTCTGGCCGTTCTTCATGCGCACGAGAGACAGCGATCCTCTGAGGCCATCGCTCCGGGTATCTGTGGATGCATACGATGCGATGGGCGGGTCGCCTTCAGGAAACGAAAGCTCCAGATGTCCGGGCATGCCGAACCGGTAGGCAAGTGCGCCATAGCGATGTTCGCCTTTCTGGCGGGCGCAGACGGCCACGCTCTTTGCTTCTGTGTGGCAGGAGAACACGATCCGCTCGCCCGGCTCGCAAAGCGTTCCCGGAACGGGGCCGTCGTGGAAATAGTCCTGAGCCCTGGCCGCCGAGGACAGCAATGCAAGTGCAGCCCACACAGCGAGGCGGCCCCACGGTCTGATCGGTTTGCGCATTGTTTCCAGCCCCTGGCATCCGGTGCCACTGTGCCTGAATCGTGCTTGCGGCACGAGCGTTTCTTCCTGGCTTGCGCGCGCTTGCCGGGTTCAGCGAGGTCTTGCGGCGGGTCGCTCATCCATTCAAGCTTGCGCCACTACAGGGAGTGGCTATGGCCTTTGAATACAGCAAGGAAATTCGCGGTGCCCTGGACCCCGATACCCAGGCCACCGTGACGATTTGCCAGCGTTTCATGGATATCTATCCGCAACCCATGGAATACGTCATGGCGGGTCGAAAACTCCTCCTCATGTACGAAGAAGAAAGCGTGAAGCGGCCCATCGTGCTGAACGACGGCAGTTCCGCCGACACGCGCCAGGTGGTCGCCATCCACATGACCGACTGGGATATCCGTTGCGAGTTTGTGCATGAACTGCACCGCAGGTTGGGGACCGGGAGCAAAGGCCAGATGCGCATGCCCGAATACTGGGCGTACATCCGCGACTCATTCTTCGATTTTGAGCGCCGTGGCTACGGGAAAGATTATGAAGCCACGAAGAACTACATTGCCGATGGCGTGCGTGTTCTGTGGGGCGAGGGTGGCAAGTTCCCTGTGCCGCAGGTGGGGTACAAGGAGTGGTGGCCGGCAGGTGTGCTGAGCGGTTGATCGGGAGGGTGTGTGATAGCGCGACTTCTGTTTGCAGCAACATGCTTTCTTGTCACGGGCTCAGGCGTAGCGCAGACCTCTGCGCCCGATCCCGCGACGCTGTACGTCGTTGTGTTCCAGGCGACGGTCAATGCGTCGGGAAGAGCCGGGCAGATCGAGCTTTCGCGGGTCATAGATACCCGGCCTGGGGCGACTGCCCCGATGGCGTCCTTCATTCCGGACCAATACACCGCTGCGGCACGAACGATGCTGTTGCAACGAACGTATCCGACTGACTCGAAGCAGCTACTCGTTTATACGTTCTACGACCCGGCGCAGCCCGGACGGGTGGACATCAGTCCGGCGGCGAGCCGTCCGTAGCGCGTCGTCGACGACTTCACGCCTCGCTCAGTGGGGATGATTGCCTGTCGGTGGCGCGACAGATACGCTTCGTGCCCACAAGGGGACATTCAATTGAATAATTACGTTGCCGTACTTAAACGGGTAGGGACGGTTCTTATCGTCCTGGGCGCTGTCGACGTTGCTTACTTCACGTACTGCATCGCCACGGGGAAAAGCTACTCGTCCGGCTTCAATGTGTTCGCTATTCTGGCGGGCATCTTTTTATGGCGCGGCAATCTGGCAACCGCCCGGCTTGTCACCTGGCTTGCCGCATTTTTCCTCGTTTTAGCGATTGCCTCGGTCCCGGTGTATCTCTCGATCATGCCCAGGGACCTGGTGTGGTTGCAGTTCAGGCTCCAGTTCAGGTTCCAGCCGGGCGATACGCTTACCAGTTTTGTGATTGCGGCGCTGATTATCGCGCTTAGTGTGTGGGTTTATCTGCAACTCCGCTCTCCGGTGGTTATCCAGGCGCGCGCGGATGCGGGCAAGTCCACGTCGGCGCCAGTCAGCGCGTTGGTTGCCGCGATGGCGCTTTCGTCCGTTATGTTTTTTTTCCTGCACGCATTGTTCGGGGGCGAAAGCGGGAAAATGGCCATGGAGCTTGTAAGAGCCCAGTACGGTGATCAGTACCGATATGCCGTGCAATCGGTAAGTACAAAGAAATCCTTTGACACAAACGAAAGCTCCGTCACGGCAGTAGTGTTCGTCTACGACGATAAAGAAATCTCGACAGTGAACGTTAACTGGACGGAGTGAGCCAGCGCGCCCATCCCGGTGCGGGTTGCTCAGGGGGAGATCGTCCGGCGAGGGGCTGGATGCCGGGGCAGCCGTCGCACCGGGGCGGGTACAATGGGCGCATGTATCAACTCCATCAAAACGACTTCCGCCTTACCGTTGCCCCCATGCTGGACTGGACAGACCGTCACTGCCGGTATTTCCACCGGCTTCTGTCGCCTCACGCCCGGCTTTATACGGAAATGGTGACCAGCCCCGCGCTTGTACGCGGTGGGCAGCTGCGGTTGCTGGAGCATAGCCACGAGGAACACCCGGTGGCCTTGCAACTGGGCGGCAGTGATCCGGTGGAGCTGGCGCAGGCTGCCCGGATGGGCGCGGATGCGGGTTACGACGAGATCAACCTCAACGTGGGTTGTCCTTCCGATCGCGTGCAGTCGGGCAAGTTTGGCGCCTGCCTGATGCGTGAACCTTCGCTGGTGGCCGATTGCGTCCGCGCGATGGCGGAAGCCGTGGACGTGCCGGTGACAGTCAAATGCCGTATCGGAGTGGACGACCAGGACGAGTACGCCGACCTTCAGCACTTCACCGAACAGATGGTCGGGGCCGGCGTGCGCATCATGGTGGTGCATGCCCGGAAAGCGTGGCTGAAGGGTTTGAGCCCGAAGGAGAACCGGGAGATTCCGCCGCTGGATTATGAGCGGGTGTACCGACTGAAGCGGGAATTCCCGGAGCTGGTGATCGTCATCAACGGCGGCATCACCACCGTGGAAGCCGTGCGCGAGCATCTGGCGCAGGTCGACGGGGTGATGCTGGGCCGCAGCGCCTACCACGACCCCTACCTGCTGGCCCGGCTGGAAACGGAGCTTTACGGCGCGCCGCTGGTGGACCGGGCGACCATCCTGGAGCACATGCGCATCTATATAGAAGCCGAAATGGCCCGCGGCACGGCCCTCAAGCACATCACCCGGCACATTCTTGGCCTGTACCAGAATGAGCCGGGCGCTCGCGGATTCCGGCGCACGCTGAGCGAGGGTGCCCACCTTCCGGGGGCCGGTTGGGAGCTGGTGGAAGCGGCCATGGCACCCCTGCGGCAGGCCGCATGAGATTTGTTCAGGGGCAATTCAATTCAGCACGGCATGATCGACCGATTAGCCTGACGGTTCACGTGCCCGTACCAAACATGAAAATCACGTTTCGTCCGCTATTTTTCGCCGCGCTGCTGCTGGCTGGCGCGTCCGCCTGGGCCGGTTCGGACCAGGCGCTGACGCTGGAGCAGGCGGTGAGTAAAGTTCAGAAAGACACGGGGGGTAAGGTGCTGTCGGCGGATACGCGGCTCGTTGAGCGCGGCCGGATCACCGAATACCGGGTGAAGGTGCTCACATTGGATGGGCACGTTCGCGTGGTGCCCATCCGCTCAGAAACGGCCAAGATCCCGGATTCGACCGACCGGGACACTAAGGAGAAACATTGATGCGCATCCTTCTGGTAGAGGACGAAGCACCGCTGCGCGAAACCCTCGCCGCGCGCCTGAAGCGCGACGGCTTTGCGGTTGACGCCGCGCAGGACGGCGAAGAAGGCCTGTACCTCGGCCGGGAAGTACCGTTCGATCTGGCCATCATTGACCTGGGCCTGCCGAAGATGTCCGGCATGGATCTGGTCAAGGCCCTGCGTGAGCACGGCCAGCGCTACCCCATCCTCATCCTCACCGCTCGCAGCAGCTGGCAGGACAAGGTGGAAGGCCTCAAGCACGGTGCCGACGATTACCTGGTGAAGCCTTTCCACGTGGAAGAGCTGCTGGCGCGCATCAACGCGCTGGTACGCCGAGCCAGTGGCTGGTCCAAGCCGGTGCTTGCCTGTGGTCCCATCAAGCTGGACACCACGGCGCAGACGGTCACGGTGGAAGGTCGCCAGGTTGACCTCACCAGCTACGAGTACAAGGTGCTGGAATACCTGATGTTGCACGCGGGCGAACTGGTCTCCAAGGCCGACCTCACCGAGCACATCTATCAGCAGGACTTCGACCGCGATTCCAACGTGCTGGAGGTCTTCATCGGCCGCCTGCGCCGCAAGCTGGACCCGGAAAGCGCGCTCAAGCCCATCGAAACCGTGCGCGGTCGCGGTTACCGCTTTGCTATCCCGCGCAACGAGGCGGAAGAGGATTGATTCCTCCCGGCGCACACCGGCGTCAGCTGTGACGCCGGTCGCTGGTGTGCCGGCACAAAGCAATGCAAGCTAGCCCAAGCATGGACATGCCTACTCTTCCCAAGCGCCCCCGGCCGCTCTCTCTCGCGGCGCGCGCGGCGCTGGCCACGGGCTTTGCGCTGGCCGCCTTTCTGGGCCTGACGGGTCTTGCCCAGAACAAGGCGAACTACGCCAGTGAGTTGAGCGCCATGCACGACAGGCTGCACAACTACGTTATCGCCTACATCACGGGCACCGACATCACCCGTGCCGGCAAGGTCACCACACCAGACAGCCAGCCCAACCCGGACTTCTCGCGTCCGGGCTCGGGCCTCTACGCGATCATCGTGGGCAACGACGGGTTTCGCTGGGAGTCTGCGTCGGCGCTGGGGCGCGATTTTGATTTCGTGCGCATGCTGGAACCGGGCCAGACCTCGTTTGAGCCGGTGGAAACCCGCAGCGGGCGTCTTTACGTTTTCAGTTACGGTGTGTCGCTGGACAGCACCGAGAAGCGCTCTGTCCCGCTGACGTTCGCGGTTGCACAGACCGAAGACCAGTTCGAGAGGCAGGTGGCCACGTACCGGCGCACACAGTTTCTGTGGCTGGCGATGCTGGGCATGATGCTCATGCTGTTGCAGCTGTTCCTGCTGCGCTGGAGCCTGCTGCCGTTGCGTCGGGTTTCCAGCGATCTGGCGCATATCGAACGTGGCAGCCGCGATCACCTGGATGGGCCGTACCCGGTGGAACTCACTGTACTGACCCGTCGCCTCAATGCGTTCATCGACAGCGAGCGCGAGCAGCGCACGCGTTATCGAGACACGCTGGCCGATCTGGCGCACAGCTTGAAAACGCCGCTGGCGGTCATTCGTTCGCAACTCGAATCGTCGCCAGACGGCGCACAGTTGCGCGAAGACCTGGTGGACCAGGTGCGCCGCATGGATGAGCTGGTGGCCTATCAGTTGTCGCGTGCGGCGACGTCGGGACGCCAGACCTTTGCGTCGGCCGTTGCGCTTGCCGGCCACGCGGAGGACCTGGTGCAGAGCCTTGAGAAGGTCTATGCCGCGAAGAATGTGCTGTGCGAGTTTGAAATTGACGAAGGCGCCGCTTTCCCCGGCGAGCAGGGCGACTTGCTGGAGCTGATGGGCAACCTGGTGGAGAACGCCTTCAAGTGGGCCCAGCACCGCGTATTGCTCACCGCGCGAACGGTAGGGAAGGGCAATGGCCGTAGCGGCCTGCTGCTCATCGTGGAAGACGATGGCCCCGGCATTGCCGACGACAAGGTTCAGCGCGTGCTGCAACGTGGCGTACGCGGCGACGAACGCGTGCAGGGCCACGGTATCGGCCTGTCCATCGTGCAGGACATCGTCAAGGCTTATCAGGGCGAGATGCAGGTTGACCGCTCTGAAGAGCTGGGTGGTGCCCGCTTCACCGTGCGCATTCCGCCCGGCTGATTCAGGGCTTGTCGTAGTACAGCGAAAGCAGCCGCGCCACGGCCGGTTCGGCTTCGGCCAGTCGCTCCGGGTTCGAGAAATGCAGCTCGCTGGTCACCGCGAAGTATTCTTCCGGTGCTTCGGCGGCATACGGATCAATGTGCGTGTGATGGCCGCGCTGCACGTCGCGCGACAGCCGGTCGAATCCGCGCTGCATGGTTTCGATCCACTCGCGTCGGCGAATGGTCGGCGGTAACGGGGGCACGCCACTGGCGTGACCGGCCAGCATGTCCAGCTTGTGCGCCATCTCGTGCACGATGACGTTATAGCCATCGTGCGGCGCTTCGAGATCCAGCGCCACGTCGTTCAACGACAGCACCAGCGGACCACGTTCCCATGCCTCGCCGATGAGCGTGTCATCGTGCTCGTGCACCACGCCCGCGCGGTCGTGATGATTGCGCCGCACGCTGAATTGCCCGGGATACACGATGACATTGGTCCAGCCGTCCAGCGCCCTGGCGCTCTTGTTCAGAACGGTAAGGCACGCCTGCATCGCAATCACCAGCCGCCAGTAGTCATCGAGTTCAGCACCCGCTACCGGATGGAAGCGTTTGCGATGCAGGAACAGCGTGGCCAGTTCTCGCAGTTTCGCCTGCCTGGCTGGCGGGAGTTCGCGCGCCAGTGGCACGCGCGACAACGCGTGACGCCAGAGGGCGTCATCAATCGGTACGGGCGGTTTCTGAAAGCGCTGGAAGAAACGACGGAGACGTTCGATCACGCGAGGGAAGTCGAGATGCGCTTGCGCGCGATCATCCCGGTATCGGGCCGCGGCCGATCAAACCCAAGTGGGTCAGAGCATCGCGCCCGGAAGCAGGGACTGCCAGCTGGGGTTCTGCGAACGTGCCGTGGGTGCTGGTGCGCTGTCGCGCCCGTTGTCATCGCCATCAACGCCCGACGGTACAGAAGGGTTGCCGATGCGCTGGTTGGCGCTGGCGCGGCTGGACATCACGTCGCCGCTGTCGCGGCCGCGTCCACCCTGATTGCCACGGGTGTTGCCACCGTCGAAACGGTCGGACCCGTTGCCTTCAAAATGGGACGCCGCAGCGCTCCCGCTCAGCGAGAGCAGGTTGCCTGTCAGGTCGACGCCTTGTGCCGCAACGGTGCCCGTGGCACCGACGACGCACAGCAGCGCGAACACTTGGGTTCTGGCGTTCATCGGGAATACCCCTAAATAGTCCCGGGGGGACAACCGATCCTCCCAGAAACTTTCGGCCCTCGCCAGTGCCAGGAGCTGCGAAATGCGCATTTCGCATATTAATGTCGAAAGATCATGTGCTTAGGTGGTGCCCAAAGCCATATTCGGGGTTGCCGGGGGCGTATGGCTGGCATGGTTTATGGGCGCAGGCGGTCGCACTGGCCTAAAATCGGCCGATGCGCCTCATCCAAACCTACCTGATTGCCTGTCCCCACGCGGTTGGCCGTACCTGATGCTGGCCCGCGATCTTCTTGAAGCCCTCGCCGGGGGCGAGGCCGTGTCTGGCGCCGCGCTGGCGCGACAGGCTGGCGTGACCCGCGCTGCGGTATGGAAGCAGATCGAGTCGCTTCGTCTCAAAGGCGTGCCGGTGGAAGCGCGAGTGGGCGGCGGCTACCGTTTGCCATGGCGTACGGAGCTGCTGGAGGCCGCAAGCATCCGTGCCCAGCTTCCGCCGGAACTTGCGCACGATCTTGGGCTGCTGGAAGTGCATTGGGACATTGATTCCACTTCCAGCGAATTGCAGCGCCGCCAGCACACGCTGGACGACAACAGCATCGTCATCGGCGAGATGCAGTCGGCGGGACGGGGCAGGCGTGGTCGCCCGTGGTTGTCGCCGCCGGGCATGAATCTTTATCTGTCGATGCTTAAGCGCTTCGACAATGGTTTTGCTGCAATGAGTGGCCTGTCCCTGGCCGTGGGTGTCATCCTGATGCGCACGCTGGACGACCTGGGTGTGCGCACGGCGGGCCTCAAGTGGCCCAACGATGTGCTTGCAGGAAACGCCAAGCTCGCGGGCATTCTGGTGGAATTGAGCGGTGAATACCTTGGGCCGTGTTCGGCCATCATCGGCATCGGCGTCAACATCCGCCTGCCTGACTCACTGCACGAACTTGCCGAACAGCCCATTACCGATCTGGCCGCCTTGCGTGGTGGTGAACCACCCGGTCGCAACCTCGTGGCGGCCACGCTGATCCGCCATCTGGTGGATGGCCTGCGTGCATTCGAGCGCCACGGCTTCGCCGGTTTCGTTGACGACTACGCGCAGTACGACCTTCTGAAAGGCGAGCCGCTGCGCATCTTTGGTGCACAGAACGAGTTCACTGGCACAGGCGATGGCGTGGATGCGCGCGGTGCACTTCGTGTCATTCGTGATGACGGACAGGCCGTGGCCATTGATAGCGCGGACGTTTCCGTGCGCAAACAGGGACGGCCATGATCCTCCTGCTCGACCTCGGAAATACCCGCCTGAAATTTGCGCTGCTGGAAGGTGACACCTTCGTGCAGCGGGGCGCGCTGGCCTGGGATGCGGACATCGCACGCGAGCTTGCTGAGGTCTGGCATGCCTGGCCCACGCCTTCCCGTGTGGTCGGCGCATCGGTCGTAGATGCGGAGCGCGAAGCGCTGTTGTCCGATGCCGCACGCGATGCTTTTGCGTTGCCCGTGCAATGGGTACGTTCGCCGATGCAGGCTTGCGGTGTCACCAGTGCTTATGCCGAGCCGCAGCGGCTTGGTGTGGACCGCTTCCTCGCGATGGTGGATGCCAAAGCGAGTGGCCGTGTGCCCTGTGTGCTTGCGAGTATCGGCACGGCACTGACGCTGGATGCGCTGACGGCAGACGGGCAGCATCTGGGTGGATGGATTGCGCCAGGTCCGCTGCTGATGCAGCAATCCGTATTGGGTGCCACCGTGCAGGTGCGACCCTCGCAGCCTGGCCTGGTGCGTGATCTTGCCGACAACACGGCCGACGCGCTGGTCTCCGGTTGCTGGCAGGCAGCGGCCGCGCTGATTGATCGTTTTGTATCGCGTACTACCGAAGCGTTGGGTGGCTCGCCGACCGTGACGCTGGGTGGGGGAGATGCCGACGTGCTGGCGCCGCTGCTGGATCATGAGGTTACCCTCGTACCCGACACCGTGCTTCGCGGTCTGGCTGTGTGGGCAGCCACGCATTCCACGGGCGGCGATTCGCTCTAGAATTCACGCCGTTCGCGGGCCGTCGGCCCGACGTCGTCTGCAAAGGCCTTCGATGCTTCCTCGCCTGCTGTTTGTTTTGCTGATCGCGCTGAACATCGCTGTCGCCGCCTGGCTGTGGCTGGGCGACAGCGGCGTGCACGCGGTCGACCCCACGGACAAGGGTGTGCCGAAACTGCGCCTGCTCGCAGAAGTGCCGACGACAGCGCCGACGCCCGCAGAGGCTGTGTCGGTACGGGCGCCAGTGGCTCCGGTGGTGGTTCCCCCGCCTGCAAAACCTCCTGCGCCTGCACCTGTGGTTCCTGCCAAAGAGCCCCCGACGCCCGCCAGGCCTGCTTCGGTAGCAGACGCCAGCGAGAGCCCCAAGCGCACCTACCGCTGCCTCGCGCTGGGTCCGTTCGCCACCCAGGCCGACATGCACGCGGCGCGTACGGCGCTGGCGCCCCGTGCGGCCCGCATGCGTTCGCGGCAGGAACAGACCAGCCAGTCACGCGGCTGGCGCGTGTTTCTGCCGGCGTACTCCACGCGCGACCAGGCGCTGGCCATGGCGCGCAAGCTGGAAGCCCGTGGCGTGAAAGACTATTTCGTGGTCACCGCAGGGGACCAGCAGAACACCGTGGCGCTTGGTCTTTTCCATGACCCGGCCAACGCCCGCAAGCGCCGCGACGAAGTCGCCGCCCAGGGCTTTCCGGCCCTGATGGCCGAACGCACCGAAACCACGCCCGTCTGGTGGCTGGACATGGTCGTGCCCGAAGACGCGCCGTTCGACTGGAAGCGCACCGTCCGCACCCCCGGCGTGTCCTCCCGCAACACGGGCTGTTTCTGAGGCCGGCTGCATCCTGCTAGAATCGCCGCCCTGATGCCGGCATAGCTCAGTTGGTAGAGCAACCGCCTTGTAAGCGGTAGGTCCCCAGTTCGAATCCGGGTGCCGGCACCACGTGATGATCCAGCGACACCCAGACAGGCCGGGGTACCTTGCAATGGCAAGGGTTCCGGCCTTTTTTGTGTCCTGCCCGGGCGACAGGTGGCAGGGTGCCTGATCGGGTTTTCCCGGCTGCTCCGTATGCCAGGTCGATGGAAACCTCGTAATGCGCGAGGAGAACCACGTGCATCCGTGGTTGTGGCGGATTTAGTCGTTTGAATGACGCGGGATGGATCAGGGTTTTCTCCACGACTCAAACAGCGCGTCCCCGTGGAGGGGTGCGTAAAGGTCGTCTTTCAGCTCGATCTGGCCCCATACGGGGCTAAGGGATACGAAGACGGCGAGATAGTCGCGTGCGCGATCCTTGTCGCCCATGGTCATGGCCAGGCGCGCGGCGCGTCGCCAGATGCGGTCCCATCCGTGACTCAGGTGCAGGGCCTGTGCAACAGAGGCGCGGGCAAGATCGTTCGTACCTTTTTGGGCCTGATGTTCCGCGCGGATCATGGCGTCCAGCGCGTAGTGCTGGTCCAGGAGCTGCCGGAGATCCCTGACGGGCTCGGTGGCGGCATCGACGCGCAGGTCGATGTCTTGCCAGGCGCCGTCCGTGGTTCGCACCAGCAGTGCGGCCGACCGTTTTCCTATGGTCTGCCCGCCCGCGTCCTGACCGGCTTCCAGGCTCGCCATCAGGCGCTCTGCCAGTGTTCCGGTGGACGACAGGAAGGTCTGCTTCATGGCGGCGACGACCTGCTCTCCTGCCAGTCCGTTGCCTTGAATGGCATAGCCATCACCATGCAGGGCACCCGCCCAGGTGGAACTGAGCGCCTCTGTGCCCGAATACGTGGCTGACCGCCCCCTCGCATCGACGATGCCGACCTGTCGTTCCGCAATCGTGGAGCCATCGAAGTTGCCATCCCCGTCGAGGAGCAGCTGAAGGGTCGCGTCGGGCGACTTGCCCGACGACAGCAGCGCCAGCCCTTTGGGGCCATAGGTGGGATTGGTCTCAAATTGCGACACGAGCGCCCCCACGCGTGCCTGGGCATAGGGAACGCTGGCGCCGACGGCCAGATTGTTTGTCGCGACGGCCACTCCGCAATTGCCGTTGCGATCGCAGGCCACGATGGAGAACGTCGCGAATGCCATGGAAGGAATGATGGCCAGCAAGACGAGGCCGCAAAGTTGCAACACGCGGATGAGGGCGTTTCTGGCTGGACGTCTGTTGGGCATGGGTGTCCCCTTCGCGAGTGCCTCGCCGTGGCGGCTGTCGGCTGGCAGGTTCGATGCGTGAACCGCGCAAAGGGTTGCGGGCGGGGAGCGCCGTTTGCCTGGTGTCCCGGGTGCGTCGCCGTCGCGCCTCCCGTCTGCCCCAAAGTTCGTCCAGACTGCCCGGATACTTTCAAGCGGCTTTCCATGAGACATCCACGCCATCGCCTCGTCTGCGCAGCAGCCGTCCTCCTGACCATCGCTGCCGGTCTGGCTTCGCGCCGCTTTCCGGACGCGCTTCCTGCCGTGCTTGGCAAATATCCCGGCGACGCGCTGTGGGCGCTGATGGTGTATTTCGGATACGGCATGCTTTTCCCGTGCGCATCCGCGCTGCGTATCGCGGGTCTTGCGATGGCCACGTCCGTGGCCATCGAATGCCTGAAGCTGTGGCAGGAGCCGTGGATGGTCGCCGTGCGTCATTCCACGCTGGGCCATCTGGTGTTCGGGCACGCGTTCTCGTGGCAGAACCTTCTGGCATACGCCATCGGTGTCGGCATGGGGCTGCTGATCGAAGTGTGTGTTGCGGCCCGCCTTGCCGTGAAGGCATGACGGCATCCTCTTGCGCACTGCAACGTGGCTGTCCGACGCCCCGATGTACACTCGGGAAATGATTCGTCCACGTCATGTCCCCCTCATCCTCGCGTTGATCGTGCCTTTCGGGGCGTTTGCGCAGGATGTATCGCGTGCCGAACTGGCCGAACGGCAAAGTCATCATGAAGCCCCCTTGCTGCTGGATGTGCGCACGCCTGCGGAGTATCGGGACGGGCACATCGCCGGTGCCCTGAACGTACCTGTGGACGAAGTGGCCGCGCGACATGGCGTGCTTGGCATACCGCGGGATCGCGAACTGGTGGTGTACTGCAAGTCGGGCAAGCGCGCCGCGCGAGCGCGCGACACGCTTCAATCACTCGGATACACCCGTGTCCGCCTGCTGGAAGGCAGTGCGGATGCATGGCGCGCCGATGGCCGTCCCCTGGTCGTTGAACGTCCCTCACCCTGAGAACATCTATGAGTCCTGTAACCCGTTCGGTCGCCATCGTTGGCGCACCTACCGACATCGGCGCCGGTCATCGCGGCAGTTCCATGGGCCCTGAGGCCCTGCGCGTGGCGAACCTGGGCGCGCGTCTGGCAAAGCGCGGCATGCATGTGGTCGATCGCGGCAATCTTTCCGGCCCGCTGAATCCCTGGCTGCCGCCCACGGATGGCTACCGGCACCTGGAGGAAGTGGTCGCGTGGAACACCTCCGTATACGAGGCGGTTTACGCGGAACTGTGCGAAGGAAACCTGCCCATCATGCTTGGCGGCGATCATTGCCTTGCCATCGGTTCCATCGCTGCCGTGGCGCGGCATTGCCGCGAGAAGGGCACGAAGCTCAGGGTCATCTGGCTGGATGCCCACGCGGACTTCAACACAAGCCAGATCACTCCCTCAGGCAACATCCATGGCATGCCGGTGGCCTGTCTGTGCGGTTACGGTCCCGATGCCCTGACCTCGCTGGGGGGCACCACGCCGGCGACGTCGCCGGAGGTGTTCCGGCAGATTGGCATCCGTTCGGTAGACGAGGGCGAGAAGCGTCTGGTCCACGATGTGGGCGTGGATATCTACGACATGCGCTATATCGACGAAATCGGAATGAAAGCCGCGATGGAAGAAGCGCTGGCCGATATCGACGACAACACCCACGTGCATGTCAGCTTCGATGTCGATTTTCTGGACCCGTCGATTGCTCCCGGCGTCGGCACCACCGTGCGCGGTGGCCCGAACTACCGCGAAGCGCAGCTGTGCATGGAAATGATCGCGGACACCGGCCGCGTGGGCTCACTGGACATCGTCGAGCTGAATCCTGCATTCGACAAAAAGAACCAGACCGCCCGCCTGGCGGTGGATCTGGTGGAGTCGCTGTTCGGCAAATCGACCCTGATGCGCTGAACCGGCAACCAGGCGCGACCGTGACTTCCTGCCGCAGGGCAGATGCGGCGCGGTCGCGCCGGGCGAGCTAGACTGGAAGGGTTACCCGCCAGTCCAAGACCCGTCATGCAAACTCGTGTACTCACCGGCATTACCACCACCGGCACCCCGCACCTGGGCAACTACGTGGGCGCGATCCGCCCCGCGATCGAAGCCAGCCGCGACCCGACGGTCGATGCCTTTTACTTCATGGCCGACTACCACGCGCTGATCAAGAGCGACGATCCGGCGCGCATCGAGGCCTCGCGCCTGCAGATTGCGGCGACCTGGCTGGCGGGTGGCCTGGACCCGAATCACGCCACGTTCTACCGGCAGTCGGACATCCTGGAAGTGCCCGAGTTGATGTGGCTGCTGACCTGTGTGTCTTCCAAGGGCATGCTCAACCGTGCGCACGCATACAAGGCAGCGGTCGACAAGAACACGGAAGCGGGCGAAGACGCCGATGCGGGCGTGACCGCCGGCCTGTACATGTATCCGGTGCTGATGGCCGCAGACATCCTCGCGTTCAACGCGAACAAGGTACCGGTGGGCCGCGATCAGATTCAGCACATCGAAATGGCGCGCGACATCGCGCAGCGTTTCAATCATATCTATGGCCGCGAATTCTTCGTGCTGCCCGAAGCGCACATCGAAGAACAGGTGGCAACGCTGCCGGGCCTGGATGGCCGCAAGATGTCCAAGAGCTACGACAACACGGTGCCGCTGTTCGAGGGTGGGGCCAGGCGTTTGCGCGAAACGATCATGCGCATCGTCACGGACTCGCGTCTGCCCGGCGAGCCGAAGGACACCGACGATTCAGCGCTGTTCACCATCTTCAAGGCGTTTGCCACGCCCGCCGAGTCGGCCGCGTTCGCCGAGGCGCTGAAGGGTGGCCTTGGCTGGGGCGAAGCGAAGCAGGTCCTGTTCGAGCGCGTGGAAGCTGACGTTGCGCCGATGCGCGAACGTTACGACGCGCTGATGGCGCGTCCTGATGACATCGAAGACATCCTGCTGGCCGGTGCCGTGAAGGCTCGCGCCATCGCTGCGCCGCTGGTTTCCACACTGCGTGATGCCGTTGGTCTGCGCAGCGCGAAGCACCGTCCGGTGGTGCAGGCTCAGCCCAGGGTGGCTGCAACGGCGGCGTCGAAGGCACGTTCGCCGCGTTTTGCCAGCTTCCGCGAAGTCGATGGAAGCTTCCGCTTCCGTCTGTTTGCAGTGGATGGCGAAGAGCTGCTGTTGTCAGCGAATTTCGCTGATCCGAAGGCGGCAGGTGCCGTGCGTCAGCGCCTGGGGTCGATGGGTGGCGCGGCCGCTGTCGTGGAGTCGCAGGGCGATCACCTGGCGCTGTTGCTGGATGGCCAGGTGGTGGCTACCAGTCCTGCCCATCCGGATGAAGTGCTGCGTGCAGCGGCCGTGGTGCGCCTGCGCGAAGCGCTGGATGCGCTGGCGGCAGCCGAATAACCATGCGCTTCCTCGCCCTTCTTCTGCTGGCGCCCTGGCTGCTGATTCTGGCCTGGGCGTACTGGTCGTATCCGAAATCGTTGATCGTCAACGGCACCCGTCGCGCGTTCGACGTGCTGGCGCTGCTGGCCGCTGCCTTGTTGTCCGTGCAGTTGACGGTGCTGGCGTTCGATTCGGTGGAGATCAGGCAGGTGGGGCAGTTTGGCCCGGAGAGTGGCGGCATCTGGAAGCAGGTGATCCCGGCACTTTATGCGTACGGCGGCTTCGTGGCCGTACTGGCTGCGGCGTTGTTGATCCGCCATCTTGTATGGCGTCGCCGCAAGCCTGAATAACGACCTCTGGGGAGCGAGCTTGCTCGCTCCCACCGGCAGGCCGATCAGCCGCGCAGGCGCAGCGTCAGGCCCTTGAGGAAGTTGCGCAGGAACTGATCGCCGCAGAGGCGGAAGTTGGCGTGCTTGGGCTGGCGGAAGAGGGCATTCATTTCCTGCTTGGACACCGGGAAGCCGGCGGCCTGCATGATCTCGTGCAGATCGACGTCCTTCAGTTCAAACGCCACGCGCAGCTTCTTCAGCACAACGTTGTTGTTGATGCGCTTTTCCACAGGACGCGGAGGCTGGCTCTCGTCGCGGCCGCGGCGCTGGATGATAAGGCCATCCAGGAAGTGCGCCATCGTTTCGTCGGAGCAGGGCTTGAAACCTTCCTCGTCTTCTTTGCGCAGCCACGCATTCACGTCGGCAACCTCGACCGTCTTGCCGGTGAGGCCGATGATCTGGACCACGTGCTGGTCGGCAAGGTCGAGCATGTAGCGAATGCTACGGAGGGTGTCGTTGTTGAGCATGGTCGATCCGGGGAAGGGCGTAAGGGATGTCCACTGCGCGCGCGGCGGTGTCATGCCGCGCGGGTGGCCAGCCGCTCATGATACGCCGCGCCCGCCTCTGGCGCTGCGATGCCGGGATTACTCGGCCGGGGTGCTCTCGAATTCCGGTAGCGCCTCGGCCCGTGCGGAGAATGCCGCGAGGCGCGGATAGCGCTCGGCGTGCAGGTATTCGGACAGATAGTCCTTTGAAAAGCGCCAGGCGGTGACGGTGGTGATGTCCGCCAGCATCGGACGCTGGCCGAAAAGCCAGCCAGGCGCGTCGCCGAGTTCGTTTTCCAGTGCGGCGTAAACACCGTGCAACTGGCCTTCGGCGCGGTCCAGCCAGGGCTGATGACGCTTGTCGTCAGGGCGCTTGTTGAGTTCGTAGTAGATCTGGACGGCTTTCTCGGCCGCGATCTGAGCCAGGCCCACGATGCGAAGTGACCGGGCCACCTCCCCGATATCGGCAGGCGTGAGGCGGCGCTCGGGCAGCGCCAGGCGTTCCAGGTAGTCGAGGATCAGGCTGGAATCCATCAGCACCACGCCGTCGTCGGTCACGAAGCTCGGTGCTTTCACCGCCGGGTTGATGGCGGCAAACGCGTCGTAGTCGCGGAAGACCGAAAGCGCTTCATGCGTGAAAGGCAGTCCCATGAACTTGCAACTGACCGCTACGCGACGGACGAAGGGGGAGTCGAGCATGCCGATCAGACGCATGGGAACCTCTTGGGATGAGATGAACGAGCGGGCTTGCCCGCGATGGCAACAAAAAAGCCCCGGTCGCGCAAGCGCCGGGGCGTTTGGTTTCGCTTCGCGCAACGCTTAGTTCGGCAGGCCCAGATCGTCGATCATGGCCTTGAGGAAGCGTGCTGCTTCACCGCCGGTGGCTGCGCGGTGATCGAAGGTGAGCGACAGCGGCATGCGGCGGTGCACTTCGATGCCACCCATCACGGCGACCACGTCGTGGCTGAGCTTGCCTGCGCCGATGATGGCGACGGTCGGCGGTACGACAACCGGCGTCGCGTAGCGACCAGCAAACATGCCGAAGTTCGACAGGCTGATGGTGTAGCCGGACAGTTCCGAGGCCGGAATGCTGCGATCTTCCACCTGCGAGCGCAGACGCTTGATCGCGGCACGCACACCGGCGCCATCCAGCACGTCGGCATTGCGCAGGGCGGGCACGAACAGGCCGTCGTCGGTATCCACGGCGATGCCGATGTCCACGTGCGGGTGCAGCGTGCGGGTCAGGTTCTTGCCGTCAAACCACGCATTGAGAGCCGGTACGGTCTTGCAGGCGGCAACGATGGCGCGGATCAGGCGGGCCGTGATGTCCTGCTTGCCGATCCAGGCGTGCAGGTCAGCGTCGTCGACGATGGTGGTGGGCACGACGTTGGCATGAGCCTCGGCCATGACGCGCGCCATGTTGCGACGGACGCCCTTCAGCTGCTCCGGCTGGCCCATGGCCTGCGAACCCGGAGGCGACGTGCGCACCGGCTTGCCGGCGAGCGAGACGGGCGTGCGCGTCGGGGCGGGGCCCGGTTCCGGCAGCGTGGGTGCAAGGTGCTGGGCGGCAGCGGAGCGCACCGGGGCAGAGCCCGCGGCGGCCGAGCCGTTGGCAGCGGCGTCCTTCACATCCTTCAGCGTGATCACGCCGCCTGCGCCCGAGGGCGACACGCGGGTGATGTCGATCTTCAGCTTCTTCGCCAGTGCACGAACGGCCGGCACGGCCTTCACGCCACCGATGGTGCTGACCTGTTCGGTGTGCACGTGGTTGCCGCTGACCATGGCGCCAACCACGGTACCTTCGTCTTCGCGGTCGGGCTTGGTGCCGTTGGATTCGATTTCGCCGCCGTCGTCCGACGCGATGACCTTGCTGGCGTCGTCCGGAGCCTGGCTGCCGACGCTCTTCTTCGGGCCATGGTGATGGCCCGTGGATTCGGCTTCAGCGCGCTGCTTTGCGTTGGGGTCGATCTCGATGTCGACGACTTCCGAACCGGTGTCGATGATGTCGCCGGCAGCGCCGTACAGCTTCGTGACCTTGCCCGAGTACGGGGAGGGCACGTCGACGACGGCCTTGGCGGTTTCCATCGACACCAGCGGTGCGTCGAGCTTGATCGTGTCGCCTACCTTGACGTGCCACTCGACGATGGTTGCGTCGGGCAGGCCTTCGCCGAGGTCGGGCAGGTGAAAGGTTTTAATGTCGGCCATGGTGGTCGGTTCCGTAAGAAGGTTAGCTGGCGGCGAGCGTGCGCTGGGCGGCTTCGACAATGCGTTCGACGCTGGGCAGGTACTTCATTTCCAGGCGGAACAGCGGAATGTGGGTGTCGAAACCCGTGACCCGCTCAACCGGAGCGAGCAGGCTGTACAGGCATTCCTCGGCCAGGCGCGCGGCGATTTCCGCACCGTAGCCTGCGGTCTTCGGAGCTTCGTGCACGATCACGCAGCGGCCCGTCTTGGTGACGGACTCGGCGATGGTGTCGAAGTCCAGCGGCGTGAGCGTGGCCACGTCGATGACTTCCGCGCTGATGCCCTTCTGGGCCAGCTCGTCGGCAGCTTCGAGGCATTCCTTGACCTGGGCGCCCCAGGTCACCAGCGTGACGTCGGTGCCATCGCGCAGCACGAAGCAGACGTCCAGCGGCAGTGCTTCGCCGTCATCGGGCACTTCTTCCTTGTACTGGCGGTAGATGCGCTTCGGCTCGAAGAACATGACCGGGTCCGGATCACGGATCGCAGCCAGCAGCAGGCCGTAAGCACGTGCCGGCGACGACGGCATGACGACGCGCAGGCCCGGGATGTTGGTGAACAGATGCTCGTTGGCTTCGGAGTGATGCTCCGGAGCACGGATGCCACCGCCCCACGGAGCACGCCACACGGCGGGCACCGTCATGCGGCCGCGCGTGCGGTTGCGCAGGCGCGCAGCGTGGCAGGCGATCTGTTCCATCATCGGGTAGATGAAGCCTTCAAACTGGGCTTCCGCGACCGGCTTCATGCCCTGCACCGCCAGGCCGACGGTGACGCCTGCGATGGTGGTTTCGTCCAGCGGCGTGTCCAGCACGCGCAGTTCGCCAAACTTTTCCTGCAGACCCTGGGTGGCGCGGAACACGCCGCCGTTGACGCCAACGTCTTCGCCGAGCACCACGACGCTTTCGTCGTGGGTCATTTCATAGGCGAGAGCCTGGGTCACGGCTTCGATAAGAGTGATTTGTGCCATGGGAGTAGTTCCTTACGACTGGCGATCAAGGGAAGCGACGAAGTCGCGCTGCGCCTCAAGGTCGGCGGGGAGTTCGGCATAGAGGTAGTCGAACATCGCCGTGGCCGGCTGGGTCTTGGTTTCGAGGTAAGCGTTGACCTCGTTGTCCATCCAGTCGTCGCACTCGGCCTTCCAGGCTTCTTCCTTCGCGTCGTCCCACTTGCCTTTCGCTTCCAGCCACTTGCGCAGGCGAGGAACCGGATCGCGATCCCAGGCGTCTTTCACTTCCTGCTCGCCACGGTAGCGGCGGGCATCGTCGGCCGTGGTGTGGTCGCCGAGTCGGTAGGTCACCGCTTCGATCACCGTGCCACCGTTGCCGCTGCGTGCACGTTCCAGGGCGTCTTCCATCGCCTTGCGAACCGCGATGATGTCGTTGCCGTCCACCTGGATGCAGAACAGGCCAGCGGCCAGGCCCTTCTGGGCCAGCGTGCCGGAACCGGACTGGATGCGGCGGGGCACCGAGATGGCCCACTGGTTGTTCACGATCACGGCGACCAGCGGCAGCTGCTGAGCGCCGGCAATGTTGATGGCGCCGTAGAAGTCGCCCTTGGACGAACCGCCGTCACCGATGGTGCAGACAGCCACGCGCGGTTCGTTGCGGATCTTGAATGCCAGCGCAGAACCGGCGGCATGCAGGCACTGCGTGGCGATGGGCACGCACCAGGCGAAGTCGTGGCGCGGGGCGTCGGCAAAATCGTTGCCGCGCTCGTCGCCGCCCCAGTACATGTAGACCTCACGCGGCTTCACGCCGCGATACAGCTGTGCGCCGTATTCGCGGTAGCTGACAGCCAGCGAGTCTTCACGGCGCATGGCGCTGCCGATGCCCACGTGAGCGGCTTCGTGGCCCAGGCACGAAGCGTAGGTACCCAGCTTGCCGGTGCGCTGGAGCGCGATCGACTTGGCGTCGAACACGCGGGTGGACACCATGAGCTTGTAGAGCTCGACCATGTGGTCGAGGTCCTTGGCGAACTCGGGCAATTCCTTGCCTGTTTCCTTGCCGTCCTGGTCAAGGTACTGCAGGTATTCGATTTCAAACTTCGCGGCGATGGACACGACTCGCTCCCGGATTGAGAAAGTTGGTGGCGCTTACAGGGAGGCGGCAGCCCATCCAGCGGGACGTGCACACACTTCATACCTTTGCGGGGCGCACTAGATATCAGGGGTATTATGACGCGGCAAGGGACGGCGCAGCATACGGGGCCGTCTGGCGGGGGTGGTTAAAGCGTTGTGGAGACCCCACAGAAACCTCCGAATCATCCTAAGATGGCGGGCTTAACAGGGGTATGGCGGCTTCATGACCGATCGGCAGCGCAAGCTCGAACCAGGCATTCAGACGGACCTTGAAGGACGCCTCACCTATGGGTCGTACCTGCGCCTGGACCTGGTGCTCGGCGCCCAGCAACCGCTTTCCGACCCGCCCCAGCATGACGAAATGCTGTTCATCGTCCAGCATCAGACCTCCGAGCTATGGCTGAAGTTGCTGATTCACGAGCTGAAGGGCGCCATGGCCCATCTGCGCGCGGACGATATCGACCTCACCCTGAAAATGCTGGCGCGGGTAAAGCACATCCAGCGGCAGCTCTACGAGCAGTGGGGCGTGCTGGCCACGCTCACGCCCACCGAATACCTCGCTTTCCGTGAGGTGCTGGGCCCGTCGTCCGGGTTCCAGTCGCTCCAGTACCGGATGGTCGAGTTCATGCTGGGCAACAAGCTGGGCGACATGCTGCGGGTGTTCGAGCACGATCCGGTGGCACATGCCGCGCTGGTCGAGGTCTACGAGGCGCCTGGCCTGTACGACGAATTCCTGCGTTATCTCGCACGCAAGGGTCACGCCGTACCGGCCGCCCTGCTGGAGCGCGATGTCACCCAGCCCTATCGAAGCGATCCGGATCTTTATCCGGCGCTTCGCGGCATCTACGAAAACGCCCAGGCGCACTGGCCGGAGTACCACTTGTGCGAGCAACTGGTGGATGTGGAAGAAAGCTTCCAGCTCTGGCGATTCCGTCACATGAAGACGGTGGAGCGCATCATCGGGTATCGCCCCGGCACCGGCGGCTCTTCCGGCGTGGCCTTTTTGCGCCGCGCGCTGGAGCAGACCTTTTTCCCCGAATTGCTTGAAGTGCGTACGGTTCTGGGGACCTGACATGCCGCAATTTGTTGCGTCCGCATTTGACTGGCCGCATCCCGGCGGGTAAACGTGCACGTCGCTTTCACGTCCAGCGGACGGACGCACCCATCATTTTTCCCAAGGGAAGCCCATGACGCCAGTTGCAACCGACGCCACCCGTCCCGTACCCGAATTCCCGCAAACGCTGGGTCACCCCCGTCCGTTGTGGATGCTGTTCATGACCGAGTTCTGGGAGCGCTTCGCGTTCTACGGCATGCGCTGGGCGCTGACGCTGTACATCGTGGCGCAGTTCTTCAACCACGATCAGGCCGGCCAGGGCTACGCCAGCCGCACGTATGGCGCGTATCTGGCGCTGGTCTACGCTTCGGCGATCTTCGGCGGCTATGTGGCCGACCGCATTCTCGGCTACCAGCGCTCGATCCTTCTGGGCGCGGCCGTGATGGGCTCTGGACTGTTCATGGTGATGGTGCCCAACCAGCAGGTTTTCCTTGCCGGTCTTGCCACCGTCATCGTTGGTAACGGGCTGTTCAAGCCGAACATTTCGTCGCTGGTGGGACAAATCTACAAGCAGGGCGATGCTCGCCGCGACCGTGGGTTCACCATCTTCTACATGGGCATCAACGGCGGTGGCCTGCTGGCGCCTCTGGTAACCGGCTGGCTGGCATCCGTGCTCAGCGACACGCCGATGGAGCAGAACTACAAAGTCGTGTTCGCCGCTTCCGGCGTGGGCATGATCATCAGCCTGATCTGGTTCTTCATCGGCAAGAGCCAGCTGAAAGGCATTGGCGTGCCGCCGCCGGAGCGCAACGGCACCCGGAGCATGCTGATGGTGATCGTGGGCATCCTGGTCGCCATTCCGCTGGTTTACCTGCTGATGGCGCAGGCTGGCGCCATCGTGATCGCGTGGCTGCTGGGCGTGCTGTTCATCGGCGTGGGCGTGATGCTGGTGGTGGAAGCGCTTCGCCATGGCCGCGTGCAGATTCAGCGCGTGATCGCGATGCTGCTGCTGTTTGCCTTCAACGTAACGTTCTGGATGTTCTTCGAGCAGGCGGGCAGTTCGTTCAACTTCCTGGCTGAAAACATCGTTGACCGGAACATGTTCAACGGCGCATTCATCTTCCCGACCGGCTGGTTCCAGTCGGTGAACTCCGCCGCCATCATTGCACTGGCGCCGTTCGTGGCCTGGGCATGGGCCTGGTCGGCTGGCATCGGCAAGGAGCCGTCCATCCCGCGCAAGTTCGGTCTTGGCCTGCTCTTCAACGCACTGGCGTTCCTGGTGCTGATGTATGCCCTGTCCAGCACCGTGGACGGCACGGGCCATATCCCGTTCTGGCCGCTGGCGCTGTGCTACGTGATGCAGACCGTGGGTGAGCTGTGCCTGTCGCCCATCGGCCTTTCGATGGTGACCAAGCTCGCACCCAGCAAGGTCGTGGGGCTGGCGATGGGTGGCTGGTTCCTTTCCACCGCCATCGGCAACAACCTGTCGGGCCTGCTGGCCGGCCACATCAGCGGCGAGAACGGCATGACCGTGGCCTCGGCATTGAGCGGCTTCACCTTCAGCTTCTGGCTGCTGATGGGCGCTGGCGTGTTGTTGTTCCTGATTGCGCCGCTGATCAACCGGTTGATGCACGGCGTCAAATGACGGGTGCGCCGGGGTGTGATGGCCCCGGCGTCCTGCCTCGACAGATTTGCAAACGATGGCGCCTCAGGGCGCCATCAGTTTGTCCAGAATCCGCGCCAGCCACGCTTTTTCTTCGTCGTTGAGCTTTTCCAGGAGCTCGCGTTCGTGCTCCCGGGCCAGCGGCGCCACTTCGTCGTGGATCGCCCAGCCGGCAGCGCTCAGTTGCAGCACCGAACGACGCTTGTCGCCATCGTGGGTGGCCCGGTCCACACGGCCGGCATCCACCAGCCGGGCCAGCGCGCGGCTGACGGCCACCTTGTCCATCGCCGTGCGCTCGGCGACTTCCCGGGCAGACAGCCCCTCGAACCGACCCAGAACGGCCATCACGCGCCATTCGGTCATACTCAGCTCGTACCGTTGCTGGTAATCGGCGGCGATGGCCTGACTGACCGTGTTGGACAGGATCGACAGGCGGTAGGGCAGAAAGTGTTCCAGCTCCAGCGGCGCATGCGCCACGGTCGGTCTGGCGGACATGTTGCGCCGCTCCTTGCAAATGGTTTCAACTGAAACTATAAGTTCTCGATACCCAGCGCAAGCTGCCTTGCATGCCAGGAGATCCCCATGAGCGCCCAGCCTAACATCGGTATGGAAGTGACAACCTTCGAGAACCCGCAGGGTGTCGATGGTTTTGAATTTGTCGAGTTCGCGGCACCCGATGCCGCACTGCTGCACGACCTCTTCCCGCGCCTCGGTTTCACCGCGGTGGCAAAGCACCGCACGAAGAACATCACGCTGTACCGTCAGGGCGCGTGCAACTTCCTGGTCAACGAAGAGCCGGGCTCGTTCGCTGCGGACTTCGCTGCCCAGCACGGCCCCTGCGCCTGCGGCTTCGCCATCCGTTTCAATCGTCCGGCCACCGACGTGCTTGCCACGGCGCTGGGCAACGGCGCATCCAAAGTCACTCACAAGCCTGAAACGCTGGCGCTCCAGGTGCCGGTCATCGAAGGCATTGGCGGTGCGGCGCTTTATCTGATCGACACCTATGGCCCGAAGGGCGAGGTGTACGAGTCGGAATTTGAATGGCTGCCCGGCGTGGACCGTCATCCGAAGGGTTTCGGTCTGACCTTCATCGACCACCTGACCCATAACCTGCACTTCGGCAACATGACGAAGTGGTCGGATTACTACGAGCGCCTCTTCAACTTCCGCGAAATCCGCTACTTCGACATCAAGGGTGCGAAGACGGGCCTGGTATCCAAGGCGATGACCGCGCCGGACGGCATGGTGCGCATTCCGTTGAACGAGTCGTCGGACGAGAAATCGCAGATCAACGAATACCTCAACGAGTACAAGGGTGAGGGCATTCAGCACATCGCCATGTTCACGGACAACGTGTACGAGACCGTGGAAGCGATGCGTGCGCAGCACGTGGAGTTCCTCGACACGCCCGATACGTACTTTGAAGTGATCGACATGCGCATGCCGGGCCACGGCGAAGACGTGCCGCGCCTGCAGAAGAACAAGATCCTGATCGACGCCGACGACGAGACCAAGAAGAAGTTGCTGTTGCAGATTTTCACGCAGAACAACATCGGCCCCATCTTCTTCGAGATCATCCAGCGCAAGGGCAACGAAGGTTTCGGCAACGGCAACTTCACCGCGCTGTTCGAGTCGATCGAGCGCGACCAGATCCGCCGCGGCGTTCTGTAATCACATTAAGGCCAGCTGCCATGACGACGTCGGGATACCAGTCGGGCTTTGGCAACCAGTTCGCCACCGAAGCGGTGGCGGGCGCGTTGCCCGTGGGACAAAACTCGCCGCAGCGCGCCGCGCACGGCCTTTACGCCGAGCAGCTTTCCGGTTCGGCGTTCACGGCACCACGTCATCGCAACCTGCGTACGTGGCTGTATCGCATCCGGCCGGCGGCGCAGCATTCGCCGTTTGCCGAAGTGGCAACGAAGCACTTCCACAACCGTTTCGATGAAGCGCCCGCCACGCCGAACCAGCTTCGCTGGGACCCGTTGCCGATGCCCACCGACGCCGTCGATTTCATTGATGGTCTGGTGACGATGGCCGGCAATGGCGGTCCTGCCGAGCAGGCTGGCGTGGGCATTCACCTGTATGCCGCCAACCGTTCGATGGAAGGCCGTTTCTTCTACAACGCCGATGGCGAAATGCTCATCGTGCCGCAGCAGGGTGCTCTGCACATCTTCACCGAGCTGGGCGTTCTTGACGTTGCGCCGCTGGAGATTGCCGTCATTCCCCGCGGCATCCGTTTCCGTGTCGAACTTACCGATGGCACCGCGCGCGGGTACGTTGCCGAGAACTTCGGTGCACCGATGCATCTGCCGGACCTCGGTCCCATCGGTGCCAATGGCCTGGCGCATCCGCGTGATTTCCTTGCGCCGGTTGCCGCCTTCGAAGAAGTGGATGGGCAGTTCGAGCTGCTGGCCAAGTTCCAGGGTGGACTGTGGTCGGCACGTATCGACCATTCGCCGCTGGATGTGGTTGCATGGCACGGCAACTACACGCCGTACAAATACGACCTGCGCCTGTTCAACACCATCGGTTCGATTGCGGTGGATCATCCCGACCCGTCGATCTTCACCGTACTGACCTCGGTCAGTGACACGCCCGGTACCGCGAATCTGGACTTCGTGATCTTCCCGCCGCGCTGGCTGGTGGCAGAGCACACGTTCCGTCCGCCGTATTTCCATCGCAATGTGGCCAGCGAGTTCATGGGCCTGATTGATGGCGCTTACGACGCGAAAGCCGGTGGCTTCGTGCCCGGTGGCTCCAGTCTGCATAATTGCATGAGCGGGCACGGTCCCGATGCGGCCAGTTTCGAGAAGGCCAGTGCGGCCGACACATCGAAGCCGGACCACATCACCGGTACCATGGCCTTCATGTTCGAGACGCGCAAAGTCATTCGCCCCACGCAGCAGGCGTTGTCCTCGCCGCAGTTGCAGGGCAATTACTACGAATGCTGGCGCGATCTTAAAAAGCACTACAAAGGGAACGCATGAAACTCGGTTCATTGAAGGAAGGCGGCCGCGACGGCACGCTGGTGGTGGTCAGCCGCGATCTGACCCAGGCCGTGAAGGCCACGGGTATCGCCGCCACCTTGCAGGCTGCGCTGGACGACTGGCATGTAGCCGCACCGCGACTCAATGCGCTGTCCGAGCAATTGAATGCTGGTGAAGCGGCGGGTGCGTTTGCGCTGGATGTCGCCGCGCTGGCGGCGCCGCTGCCGCGTGCCTATGAGTTCGTGGATGGCAGCGCGTATCTGCCGCACGTGGAACGCGTGCGCAAGGCGCGCGGCGCGGAAGTGCCCGAGTCGTTCTACACCGATCCCCTGATGTACCAGGCGACCAGTGCGGGTTTTCTGGGTCCGCGCGATCCGGTCATGGTGCCGAGCGAAGATTTCGGCATCGACCTCGAAGCTGAAGTGCTGGTAGTGACCGACGACGTGCCGATGGGCGTCACGCCCGCGCAGGCCGCCGAGCACATTCAGCTGGTGGGCCTGGTCAATGACGTGTCGCTGCGCGGCCTCATTCCGGGCGAGCTGGCGAAGGGCTTTGGTTTCGTGCAGTCCAAGCCGCGCTCGGCGCTGTCGCCGGTGCTGGTGACGCCCGATGAGCTGGGTGATGCGTGGCAGTCGGAGAAACTGCACCGCCCGATGCTGACGTGGATCAACGGCGAATGGTTCGGCGAAGCGGAATGCGGCGTCGACATGCAGTTCGATTTCGCGCAGCTGGTTGCCCACGTGGCGAAAACCCGCCCGCTGACCGCCGGCACGCTGGTGGGTTCGGGCACCATCGCCAATCAGGACGTGAGCAAGGGTGCATCGTGCCTTGCCGAGCAGCGCACGGTGGAAACGCTGCGCGATGGCAAGGCCAGCACGCCGTTCCTCTCGTTTGGCGACACGGTACGCATTGAAGTGAAGGACGCGCAGGGCGCGTCGATCTTCGGCGCCATCGAGCAGGTCATCGCCAAGGCCTGACGGCCCCTGGCAAGTGCATAAACGAAAAAGGTCCGCAAAAATGCGGACCTTTTTTTCTGCCTGACGCTGCGAATTACTTCGCGGCCATCAGTGCCTTGGTGATGTCGAGCATGCGGTTGGAGAAACCCCACTCGTTGTCGTACCAGGACAGAACCTTCACCAGCGTGCCGCCCATGACGCGGGTCTGTGTCGAGTCGTAGATCGACGAGTGCGGGTTGTGGTTGAAGTCGATGGAGACCAGCGGCTTCGTGTTCACGTCCAGGATGCCCTTCATCGCGCCGTTGGCGGCTTCGGTGAGGGCAGCGTCGATTTCTTCCTTCGTCGTGGCGCGAGCCGCGGTGAAAACCAGATCGACGACAGACACGTTGATCGTCGGCACGCGCATGGCGAAGCCGTCGAGCTTGCCATTGAGTTCCGGCAGCACGAGGCCAACCGCGGCGGCAGCGCCGGTCTTGGTCGGGATCTGGCTGTGCGTGGCGCTGCGGGCGCGGCGCAGGTCGGAGTGATAGACGTCCGTCAGCACCTGGTCGTTCGTGTAGGCGTGGATGGTGGTCATCAGGCCGTTGACGATGCCGATCTTCTCGTTCAGCACCTTGGCGAGCGGCGCGAGGCAGTTCGTGGTGCACGATGCGTTGGAGATGACCTGGTGACCCGAGGTCAGCTTGTCGTGGTTCACGCCGAACACGAACGTGCCGTCCACGTCCTTGTCGCCGGGCGCGGAGATGATGACCTTCTTCGCACCAGCGGCGATGTGCGCGCCGGCCTTGGCCTTGGAGGTGAAGAAGCCGGTGGATTCCAGCACCACGTCCACACCGAGGTCAGCCCACGGCAGCTTGGACGGATCGCGCTCGGCGCACACCTTGATGCGGTCGCCGTTGACGATCAGGTCGCCGCCGTCGACAGAAACCTGACCCGGGAAACGGCCGTGCGCCGTGTCGTACTGGGTGAGGTGCGCGTTGGTTTCGGCATCGCCAAGATCGTTGACTGCAACGATCTGGATGTCCTTGCCGTTAAGACCTGCTTCGTACAGCGAACGCAGGATGTTGCGACCGATGCGTCCGTAACCGTTGATGGCGACCTTGATGGTCATGGGCAGCGTCCTCTTCTGAAGGGGTGCGGGTGGGTAAAACCGTCATGTTAGCGGAAAGCCCCCATGACCGGCTTGCTGCGGCGCGGCGATCTGTCATCCCAGAGTGGGGTGCGTATGGCAGACTTGATGGACAGTCCCTACCCATGATGCGATCCATGACCTCTTTCGTTATGCGCGGCTCGCTGGCCGCTCTTGTTGCCCTGGCCCTTACCGCCGTGGCTCCTTCCGCTCACGCCTGGGGTGCCAATGGCCACCGCATCGTGGCGGATCTGGCCAGCCGCCAGCTCACTCCGCAGACCCGCGCCGTTGTTGAGCGCCTGCTCCACGCCGAAGGCGCACAGTCCATGTCCGACATCGCCAGCTGGGCTGACGAGCTGCGCGACAACCCGGAAACGCGTGATCTGGGCAAGGCCACGGGCCCGCTGCACTACATCAATTTTGCCGATGACACCTGCACTTACGTGCCGCCGCGCGACTGCGCTGACGGCCGCTGCGTCGTGGGTGGACTGGAGAAATACGTCGCGATCCTCGGAGACGCCAGGGCGTCGGACACGGATCGCGCGCAGGCGCTCAACTTCGTGGTGCATTTCGTGGGCGACGCCCACCAGCCGCTGCACGGCGGTTACCGCGACGACAAGGGCGGCAACGACTATCAGGTGCAGATGGACGGAAAGGGCTCCAACCTGCATCGCGTATGGGATTCCGGGATGATCAACACCCGCAACCTCAAGTGGCAGCAGTACGCGCAGAACCTGGCCGACGACGGCCCGGTGACCCTGCCGCCGCCCATCGCTCCGCTGGATAACCCCTACGCGCAGTGGGCCGAGGAGTCCTGCCGGATCACCCGCGATGGCGGCGTCTACCCGAAGGGTCACGTGATTGACGACGCCTACGTGGCGGCCGAGCTGCCCATTGCCGACCGCCGCCTGCGTGAGGCGGGCAAGCGTCTGGCAGACCTGCTCAACCGCACCCTCAAGAACTGACCGGCGCGTCGGCGCGCAATTTCATAAGCATGCCGACGTATTCCCTCGATCTAAGCCTGTGTTAACTTCGTGAAATGACCGACATACAAGTACGCCGCACCAAGATCGTTGCCACCCTCGGCCCCGCCACCGATGCTCCGGGCATGCTCGAACGCATCCTGGAGGAGGGCGTCGACGTGGTCCGCCTCAACCTTTCGCACGGCACGCCGGACGACCATCGCGCCCGCGCCGCCGCTGTGCGCGCTGCCGCCGAAGCGGTTGGCCGGGAAGTCGGCATTCTGGCTGACCTTCAGGGTCCGAAGATCCGCATCGAGAAGTTCGCCGGTGGCCCCGTCGACCTGATGGCCGGTGACAGCTTCGTGCTGGACTGCCGTCCGGATGCACCCGCAGGCAATGCGTCGCGCATTGGCGTCAGCTACTACGGCCTGCCCAACGACGTGGTCGCGGGCGACGTGCTGCTGCTGGACGACGGCCTGGTTGCCATGACCGTGGTCGAAGTGGTGGGTTCGGAAGTTCGCTGCCGCGTTGCCATTGGTGGCCGCCTCTCCGACCGCAAGGGCCTCAACCGCCAGGGCGGTGGCCTCAGCGTGGCCGCGCTTTCGGACAAGGATCGCGCCGACATCAAGCTGGCTGCCGAGATGGGCGCCGACTTCCTTGCCGTGTCGTTCGTGCGTTGCGCGGAAGACCTGCACGAAGCACGCCGCCTTCTTCGCGAAGCCGGCGGCGACGCAGCCATCGTCTCGAAGATCGAGCGCGCTGACGCCATCCCCGTGCTCGGCGAGATCATCGACGCCTCCGACGTCGTGATGGTTGCCCGTGGCGACCTTGGCGTGGAAATCGGCGACGCCGAGCTTCCGGGCCTGCAGAAGAAGATCATCCGCGAGTCCGTGCTGCGCAACCGCTCGGTCATCACGGCCACGCAGATGCTGCAGTCGATGGTCACCGCGCCGATTCCCACCCGCGCCGAAGTGCTGGACGTGGCCAACGCGGTCATCGACGGCACCGACGCCGTGATGCTGTCGCAGGAAAGCGCCGCTGGCGCGCATCCGGACAAGGCCGTGGCAGCCATGCGCCGCATCTGCCTCGGCGCAGAGCGTCAGTTCGAGCCGCGCGACGACCTGCGTCCGGGCATCCACCAGCTGGATCGCAGCGACCAGGCCATCGCGCTTGCCGCGATGCTGCTGGCCGCCCAGGTGGGCGTCCGCGCCATCGTGGCCCTGACCGAGTCCGGCGCCACGGCACAATGGCTGTCGCGTTACCGCTTCGCCGTGCCCATCTACGCGCTGTCGCCCTCGGATGTGGCCCGTCGTCGCATGCTGGTGTTGCGTGACGTGCAGCCGGTGGACTTCGAGCAGAGCAACCTGGACCCGGCGCACACCGCACGTGCAGCGCTCCAGCACCTGTTCCAGCTGGGCAAGCTGGCCGAAGGCGACCGCGTGATCCTGACCCACGGCGACCACATCGGCCGTGGCGGTGGTACCAACACGCTGAAGCTGCTGGTCATCGGCAACGATGGCATTCCGGACAGCCTGCGCGACCTGTAACGGCTTGATCAAAAAGCCACGGCGGTGACTTCGCTGTCGCCGTCGTGGCTTTTTTGCCTGAGGCTTCGCCAAACCAGCACAGCTTTTCGCAACACGCTCACACCCTCACGGCGTTAAACTCCATTCACGAGTTTCTCAACGCAAGAGGGCGCCATGATCAGCCGACTCACCCGTCTTTCCCTTGTCGTGGCGCTCAGCGCTGCTGCCGTACCCGCTTTCGCCCAGTACGGCTCCGCCATGAAGGTGGCTCCGGATCGCGTTCCGTCGTATTTCGTGCTGACCAACAGCCACGTGGATGTCGACGTGCCCAACACGGGCAAGAACCTCGACCAGCCCGGTTGCGCCGCGGTTACCTACAACATCGGCTCCAACGGCCAGACCAGCAACGTGGTGGCCGCCAAAGTGTTTCCCGAAGGCGACCTCGGCATTCCGGCCGTCAGCGCCGTGAAGAACTTCCATTACGCGCCATCGTCCGCCAACCGCAGCGGCCGCGAGATCGCCACGTATTACGTGGTCGAGTTCAACATGCCTGAAGACCAGGCCCGTCGCGCTGAAATCCTGAAGAAGTGCGTCCTGCCGGGCTACACCAGCGCCCAGTAACGGATCATGCTGCGGCGCCCCGTGGGCGCCCCGGCCTTGTGCCCTATACTTCGCCGGCTTTCTTCCGAGCCCCGACCCTCCCGTTGGGGCAAGCCCGTCCTTTGCGGTACACGCACCGCCCCGATCCACGGAGTTGTCATGAGCATCGAAGATCTCGAAACCATCGCGCAGGCCATGGTTGCCCCCGGTAAGGGCATCATTGCCATCGACGAATCGACCACCACCATCGCCAAGCGCTTCGAGGCCGTGGGTATCGAGAACACCGAGGAAAACCGCCGCGCTTACCGCGAACTGTTGCTGACGACCCCGGGTCTGTCCGAGCACGTTTCCGGCGCCATCCTGTTCGATGAAACCATCCGTCAGTCCACGAAGGACGGCGTCCCCTTCACGGAAGTGATGAAGAAGAACGGCATCATTCCGGGCATCAAGGTCGACAAGGGCCCCGTCGCTCTGGCTGGCTTCCCCGGCGATGTGGTCACCGAAGGCCTCGATGGCCTGCGTGATCGCCTGAAGGAATACGCGAAGCTGGGCGCTCAGTTCGCCAAGTGGCGCGCCGTGATCAACATCTCGGAAGACAACCCGAGCTCCACGGCCATCGAAGCCAACGCCCACGCGCTGGCCCGCTACGCAGCCCTGTGCCAGGAAGCCGGCATCGTTCCGATGGTTGAGCCGGAAGTCATCATGGATGGCAACCACAGCATCGAAGTGAGCTACGACGTGCACGAGGCCGTGCTGCGCAGCCTGTTCAACGCGCTGTACGAGCAGAACGTGATGCTGGAAGGCACCATTCTGAAAGCCAGCATGGTCATCGCCGGCACCCATGCCGAAGAGCAGTCCACCGCTGAGGAAGTGGCTGAGGCCACGGTTCTCGTGCTGAAGAACACCGTGCCGGCCACGCTGCCGGGCATCGTGTTCCTGTCGGGTGGCCAGAAGGATGAGCAGGCCACGGCCAACCTCAACCAGATCAACAAGATCGGCCCGCACCCGTGGCCGCTGAGCTTCTCGTACGGTCGCGCCATGCAGCAGGCCGCCCTGGCTCTGTGGGCGAAGGACATCAAGGGCAATGTCGCCGAGGCGCAGAAGATTGTCGCGGCTCGTGCGAAGGAAAATGGTCTGGCTGCGCTGGGCCAGTGGAAGGGTTGATTACCTTCTGCTTCTGCCGCTGAAGAAAAAGACGCCGGGAAAAACGGCGTCTTTTTTTTGCTTTTTCCAAGGCACGAAACAAAGGGCGCCGGAGCGCCCTTTGTTTCACACGATGTTGCGAACGATCAGAAGCGGTATTCAGCGCTGACCGAGACCATGTCGGTGCTCAGGTCGACGTTGTTCTTCTTCGCGTCGTAATGATCGTAGTTGAGGCCCAGGCTCACGCGGTTGCTGAAGTCGTAACCGACACCTGCACCGGCGTACCAGCTGGTCTTGTCGATGCCGTGGCGAACGAAGTCATTGTCGTTGCCGCTCTCCATGCCGTGACCCTTCCAGCTGTAGATGCCGCCGCGGGCGCTGATGTACCACTTCGGATCAATGTTGAAGTGGCCATTCACGCCAGCTGTCCAGCCGTGCAGCTGCGACTTGCCGCGATCAACGACGCGGTCGCCGTTGAAGAGATTCTTGGCGTTGACGTTGCCCAGATCGTTGTAACCGGCTTCCACGCCCAGGGCGACCGACGGATTCACCGTCCAGCGGTAACCGCCGTTGATGCCGTAACCGGTGTCGTGGCCGTCATACGGGCCCTTGTCGATGGAGGTGCGGCCAACGTTGCCGTTGACGAACCAGCTGCCGTTGCCATAAGCGCTCTGCGCGAAGGCGGCGGGAACCACGGCCAGGCCGGCGGTGGCGATAGCGAGGGCAATAAGTGTCTTCTTCATGGAGATTCTCCTGTTATGACTTTCGCGGCCGGCGCTGGGGAAGGCGTGATCCGGCACACGTTGCGCATGCGTTTTTCGTAGCGCTGACCCATACATGTGGTCGGGTCGGAAGCATTCAATACTTGTGAGTTCAGCATTAAGAAACGATTAAGCCGCGGCGCTTGCGCGCCGCGGCTTAAGGTCTTGCGCGAGCCAATGCTTCTTAGAAGCGGTATTCGCCAGCGATCGACACGATACCGGTCGAGCGCTTCAGGTCCGGGGAGACCGTGCCGTCGTTGTTGACGACCTTGCCTGCATTGGCGTGGTAGTAGTCGTAGTTCACGCCTACACCCCAATGCTGGTTGATGTCCCAACCGGTACCCACGCCGGCGTACCAGCTGCCGCGATTCGGGCGGCCGCCGCTGGACAGGCCGAGATCCTGGCCAAGGCTGTTGTTGTAGTTGGTGTTGTTGTCGTTGGCGCGGAAGTAACCGCCACGTGCGCTGATGTACCACTGCGGCACGAGGTTGAGCTTGCCGTTCACACCGACCGTCCAGCCACGCAGTGCGTTTTCGGTGCTGCGCTGATTGACGTCGCCGGAGTTGAAGACGTTCTTCACGCGGTAGTTACCAAGATCAACATAACCGGCTTCGAGACCGAGGCCGAGATCGTTGCCGACCTTCCAGCGATAACCGCCAGTCACGCCGTAACCGGTGCGACGGCCCTGATCGCCCTTCAGGAAGTTGAAACCGCTTGCGTTGCTGCCGAAGCCGCCGGTATCGCTACCGTTGGTGCGACCGACGCTTGCGCCGAGGGTCCAGTTGCCGGTGCCGACAGCCTGGTCCGGCTGATAATTGCCACCCGAAGTTGCGGTGGAATCCTGAGCCATGGCGGGGAGGGCGACGAAACCTGCGGCGCCGAGGCCGAGGGCGAGTAGCGTTTTCTTGATCATGGGGTTCTCCAAATCTTATTGGCCTGCGTGCCGCCGGGGGTTCGGCGATGCCCGAAGGAGCGGGTGTCATGGATGCACCCGCCTGACCATTAGAAGGGGGCGAACCTGAAGGAGTTCATTACGTGACCGTTAAACATTAAGCCGCGGTTAACCGTTGCAGCGCAGCACGGCTTAACACCACAAGTATTGCGGGATCGGCGACAATTGACGTTTTCCGCCCCCCGACTACCTGGAGAACGCCGATGACGACACGCCGCGAACGCGCCAATGCGATCCGCGCCCTTGCCATGGATGGTGTCGAAGCCGCCAATTCCGGCCATCCCGGGATGCCCATGGGCATGGCGGATATCGCCGAAGTCCTGTGGGGCGATTTCCTCCAGCACAATCCGGCCAATCCACATTGGTTCAACCGTGATCGCTTCATTCTCTCCAATGGTCACGGCTCGATGCTGCAGTACGCACTGCTGCATCTGACCGGATATGACCTGCCGATTCAGGAGCTGAAAAACTTCCGTCAGCTTGGCTCGAAGACGGCTGGCCATCCGGAGTATCACCACACGCCGGGTGTTGAAACGACCACCGGCCCGCTGGGCCAGGGCCTTGCCAACGCGGTGGGCTTTGCCATCGCCGAGCGCGTGCTGGCAGATCGCTTCAACCGCGAAGGTCACCAGATCGTTGGTCATCACACCTATGTATTCGTGGGTGACGGTTGCCTGATGGAAGGCATTTCGCACGAAGCCGCATCGCTCGCCGGCACGCTGAAGCTGGGCAAGCTGGTTGTGGTGTACGACGACAACGGTATTTCCATCGACGGTGAAGTGCACGACTGGTTCACCGACAACACTGCCGAGCGCTTCAAGGCGTACGGCTGGAACGTGGTGCAGGGCGCCGATGGCCGTCCGGTGGATGGCCACGATGGCGAAGCCATCAAGAAGGCTCTTTCGCAGGCGACCTCGCAGGACGACAAGCCGTCGCTGATCATCTGCAAGACGATCATCGGTTTTGGTTCCCCTAACAAGGAAGGCAAGGAATCCTCGCATGGCTCCGCGCTGGGCAAGGACGAAGTGGCAGCCGCGCGCGTGGCGCTGGGCTGGAACTACGGCCCCTTTGAAATCCCGCAGTCCATGTATGACTCGTGGAATGCGAAGGAAACCGGTGCGAAGCTCGAAGCTGAGTGGAACGCCAGGTTCGATGCTTACGCGAAGGCTTTCCCGGAACTGGCTGCCGAACTGAAGCGCCGTTACGAAGGCGAACTGCCGGCTGACTGGAACGACGTGGCCAACGCCTATGTGCGCAAGCTTCAGGTTGAAGGTCCGGAAGTGGCATCGCGCAAGGCATCGCAGATGACGCTCGACGCGTTTGGTCCGCACCTGCCGGAACTGATTGGTGGCTCTGCCGATCTGGCGCCGTCGAACCTCACCATCTGGAAGGGTTCGAAGAGTGTCGGCGTGCGTGCGGGTGATGCCAACTACATTCACTATGGCGTGCGTGAGTTCGGCATGTCGGCCATCTCCAACGGTATCGCACTGCACGGCGGTTTCGTGCCGTACGACGCCACGTTCCTGGTGTTCTCCGATTACGCGCGCAATGCGGTGCGCATGTCGGCGTTGATTCCGGCACACGCCATTCACGTCTACACGCATGACTCCATTGGTCTGGGCGAAGACGGTCCCACCCATCAGCCGGTGGAGCACCTGGGTTCGCTGCGCCTGATTCCCAACAATCGCGTATGGCGTCCGTGCGATGCCGTGGAATCGGCGGTGTCCTGGAAGAAGGCCATCGAGCGCAAGGGCAACCCGTCCTGCCTGATCTTCTCGCGTCAGAACCTCAAGCATCAGCAGCGCAGCGATCAGCAGCTGGCTGATATCGAGAAGGGCGGCTACGTGCTGTTCGAGCCGTCCGAGAAGTTCAAGGCGATTGTCATCGCCACGGGCTCGGAAGTGGAGCTGGCCATGGAAGCCGCGCAGACGCTCGGTCAGCAGGGCATCCCGGTTCGCGTGGTGTCGATGCCGTGCACGGAAGAGTTCGACGCGCAACCGGTGGAATACCGTGAAGGCGTGCTGCCGGGCTGGTGCCGTGCGCGCGTCGCGGTGGAAGCGGCAAGTGTCGATTATTGGGCGAAGTACGTTGGTCTGGATGGCTCGACGGTCGGCATGACCACCTTTGGTGCTTCGGCCCCGGCCAACAAGCTGTACCAGCACTTCGGCATCACCACGGTTGCTGTGGTCGAAGCGCTGAAGCGCGCCATCGGCTGATAGCCCGTTACAGCAACACACAAGAAGGCGCCCGGGTTTCCGGGCGCCTTTTTCGTTCTACATGTGCTGTTCTGCATCCTCCGGCATGTCGATGGCGGTATGAGGCCGCGAGCGCGGCGCGCGAACGCTTGCGATAGCTGGCAATGATGCGTGCGACGGCCGCGAGCGATATCCGGTGAGGCTTCCCGGCCGCACCAGCTCAGTGGCGTCCTCGTTGTCCAGGCTGTAGCGATTGGCCTGGCGCACCAGCTGGCCAAACAGGATCGTGTAACCGGCCAGCACGATCACATTGCCCAGGATGTTTCCCAGCGACATGCGTAATTCGGGCGACATGACGGCGTTCTGCAACTGCATCGCGGTGGATCTCGCGCCAAGTACCGCGGTGGTGAGCAGCATCGCCCGCGCAGGTGCGATGCCGACGGCAGCGCGGCCAAGCGATGCGGGCGTGGGCATCGCGGCATTCAGCCGGATGCGCAGCCCCTCGGGGTCCAGGCCGTTGCTTTCGTGCCGTTCAATGGCGCGTTCGGTGCTGCGGAACATCAGGTCGTCCAGCGCTTCCAGGCCGATGTTGAGCGCGGCGCCGGCAAGTGCGCCCTCCCAGTTCCAGGCCGTGCTGTCCGGCGGGCTCGATGGAAAGAAGCGATTGCTGATTTCCCCACCTGCCGTCTGCTGAAGCCCATACACCACACCAGACGCGGCAATGGCCGCAGGACGGAGCGCGGCGTTGTTGTCCGGCGCTTGCAGCGCTACCTGGAAAAGATCGCGAAGCACGCAGTAAAGCAGGTTGCCAATGAGCGACGGTGCAGCACCTTCCGCAGCATCCGATTCCACGGCCCATCCCAAGGCGGCGACGCCGCCCAGTAGCGCGATGCTGCGCGACAGGCGCGCTGCGCGGGTGGTGCCACCATCGCGCCAGTTGAGCGCCAGCGCACCTGCGGTCCAGGTGATGGGCACCAGGGCGGTGGATGTGGTGGCGACGAGTTGTTCGGTGCTGGATTGCTCTGCGAAGCACTGCGTCAGCAGGTGCGTGATGCGATGACGGATCACGGAGGTGAGCCCTACGGATACCGTGAGGCGCACGCCCAGCGAAAGCACGTTGCGACTCCATCGACCCGCCGTGGTCGTGGCACGGTTGGACACAAGCTCGTGGCTGAACGTCCACAGCCAGCGATTGATTTCCTGGGTTTGTTCGAATGTGAGTGCGGGAACGGACGGCTGCATCAGGAATGTCCTGCCTTCGGGAAAAGGGCAGGCTAGAGAGCAGCGCGAGCTTCGCCTAGGGCGATTATTCGGAAAAAAGCCAGATAATTTGCGGGAGCGGACGCCTGGGCGCCGCTCCCGCACGAGTGCGTTGGACTAGCCGCCAATCAGCGCAATCAGTTCGGCGGGCGTCGATGCGATGGACGCGGCACCGGCGTCGTTCAACTCTTCCCGGCTGCCGAATCCCCACAACACGCCGATACCGCGCACGTTGTTTTCAACCGCACCCTCGATATCGAAGCGACGGTCGCCCACCATGACGGCGTCGGTGGGCACGCTGCCAAAATCTGCAAGCGCCTGCGCAATCATGTCGGCTTTCTCGCTGCGCGTCGTTTCCGGGCCTGGCGCATACAGGCGCGTGAAAAGGTGGCCGAACGGCAGATGCTTCGCGATGACTTCCGCGTGCGGACGCACCTTGCTGGTCACGATGGCCAGTGTGTGTCCCGCAGCGACCAGTTCGGCCATCGTTTCGGGAATGCCGTCATACACCCTGTGTTCGGACCAGCCGATCTGCTGGAAGCGCTGGCTGTACGCGTCGATGGCCAGTTCGATGCGTTCCGCGTCGTTGTCCAGCACCTGTGCGAAGCTGTAACGAAGCGGCGGACCCACCCACGCACGCAGCGATTCGTTGTCGATGGCAGGGCCACCCACCACCGACAACGAATGACGAACGCCCGCGAAGATGCCTTCTTCGGAATCAATCAGCGTACCGTCCAGATCAAAAAGACAAAGCGTCACCGGGCGCGCTCTTTCAGGGCGGCAACGGCGGGAAGTTCCTTGCCTTCGAGGAATTCAAGAAAGGCACCACCACCGGTCGAGATGTACGAAACGTCGTTCTCGATGCCGTACTTGTCGACCGCCGCCAGCGTGTCACCGCCGCCAGCAATGGAAAACGCCTTCGATGCAGCAATGGCGCGCGCCAGCGTTTCGGTGCCCTTGCCGAAAGCGTCGAACTCGAACACGCCGACCGGCCCGTTCCACACCACGGTGCCTGCGCTGGCGATCATGTCGGCATAGCGCTTTGCCGTATCCGGGCCGATATCGAGAATGAGGTCGTCATCCCCCACCTGGTCCACTGCCTTCACGGTGGCTTGGGCATCGGCGGCAAACGCCTTGGCGACCACGACGTCGGTCGGCACCGGCACATCAGCGCCACGTGCCTTCGCATCGGCCATCACTTTCTTCGCAGCGTCCAGCAGGTCGGCTTCGTACAGCGACTTGCCCACCTTGTGTCCTGCCGCAGCAATGAACGTGTTGGCGATGCCGCCACCCACGATCAGCTGATCAATGCGACTGGCGAGGTTTTCCAGCAGCGTGAGCTTCGTGGAAACCTTGGAGCCTGCAACGATGGCGAGCAGCGGCCGGGCCGGATTTTCCAGTGCCTTGCCCAGTGCATCCAGTTCGGCCGACAGCAGCGGGCCCGCCGCAGCGATGGGTGCGAAACGGATCACGCCATGCGTGGAAGCCTGCGCGCGGTGCGCGGTACCAAAGGCATCCATGACGAAGATGTCGCACAGGGCGGCATATCTCTTCGACAGATCATCGCTGTCCTTGCCCTCACCGACGTTCATGCGGCAGTTTTCCAGCACGACCACTTCACCTTCGGCAACATCCACGCCGTCGAGGTAGTCGCGCACCAGACGTACGTTGTTGCCCAGCTGCTTGCCCAGCCACTCGGCCACGGGCTTCAGCGACGCTTCTTCATCGAACTGTCCTTCCGTCGGACGGCCAAGGTGCGAGAGCACCATCACCTTCGCACCCGCATCGCGTGCAGCGCGGATGGTGGGCAGCGCAGCGTCCAGCCGCTGGGTCGACGTGATGTTGCCGTTGTTCACGGGCACGTTCAGGTCTTCACGGATCAGTACGCGCTTGCCGCGCAGATCGAGGTCACTCATGCGGATGACGGACACGTTCGACTCCAGGGTGAAAGGGGAAAGACGCCTATTGTCCCGGTCCACCACGTCGGGGCGCAATGCGCGCGCTAGAATCAGCCTTCCTCCCGCGCCCGGTGGCGCATTGACGGGTGCTTCGATGACTGCTTCTTCGCTTGTCCTGTACAGCTACTGGCGTTCCAGTGCGGCATTCCGGGTGCGCATTGCGCTGAATCTGAAGGGTTTGCCATATCAGGTTCATCCCGTGCACCTGATCAGCGACGGCGGCCAGCAGCATTCAGCCAGCTACCGCGAACTGTCCCCGCAGGAGCAGATTCCCACGCTGGTGGATGGTGACTTCGTCGTACGCCAATCCATGACCATCATGGAATATCTGGACGAGCGGTTCCCGGAAACTCCGCTGCTGCCGCGCAACGACGTGCGGGGCAGGGCACGGGTGCGTGAACTGATGCAGGTTGTGGCATGCGATATCCACCCGCTGGGCAATCTGCGTGTTCTGCAACATCTGGAGGCGACGTATGGCGCCGGGCAGGAGCAGAAGGCGGATTGGTCACGTCACTGGATTGCGCTCGGGCTGAACGCCTTCGAGGCGTTGCTGGCACGGGGAGACACCGGCACCTTCTGTCACGGCGACACGCCCACGCTGGCGGATGCCTGTCTGATTCCGCAGGTCTACAACGCCAACCGGTGGGGCGTGGACCTGAGCGGCATGCCGAACATCTGCCGGGTAGCGGCTGCTGCACAGGCGTTGCCCGCGTTTGCTGATGCGGCGCCGGAAGCGCAGCTCGACGCCGTCTGACAACGTATGGCCCGGCCGTCACGCGGCCGGGCCATTGGCATGTCAGACACCAATGCCGTACGGGTCGGCGTTGGCAAACTCGCTGCCGGCGGAGCCTTCCGAAAGACGGATCTTAAGCGCCAGACCGTCGCGTGAATCGGCCTTGTTGAGCGTTTCTTCCAGCGTGATCAGTCCGTCGCGATACAGGCGGTACAGGGACTGGTCGAAGGTCTGCATGCCTTCCTGCAGGCTGCGGTCCATCGCTTCCTTCACCTCGTGAATCTGGCCACGGCGGATCATGTCGCGGATCAGCGGCGTGTTCAGAAGCACTTCGGTTGCCGGCATGCGGTGGCCGTCCTTGCCCAGCACAAGGCGCTGGCTGATCACCGCACGCAGATTCAGCGCGAGGTTCATCAGCACGTTCTTGTGGTTGGCTTCCGGGAAGAAGTTGAGGATGCGTTCCAGCGTCTGGTCGGCATTGTTGGAGTGCAGCGTGGCCAGGCACAGGTGACCGGTTTCAGAGAATGCGATGGCCGCTTCCATGGTTTCGGTATCGCGGATTTCGCCGATCATGATGACGTCCGGCGCTTCACGCATGGCGTTCTTCAGCGCTTCGGCGTAGCTGTGGGTATCCAGACCCACTTCACGCTGATTGACGATGGAGCGCTTGTGGCGGTGCAGGTATTCAATCGGGTCTTCAACGGTCAGGATGTGACCGGAGCTGTTCTGATTGCGATGGTCCAGCATGGCCGCCAGCGTGGTCGACTTGCCCGAGCCGGTAGCGCCCACGACCAGAATGAGGCCGCGTGGCTCCATGATGAGGTCGCGGAAGATGGAGGGCAGCTTCAGCTCCTCCAGCGTCGGGATTTCGCTCTTGATGGCACGGATGACCATGCCGATCTCGCCGCGCTGCTTGAACACGTTGATGCGGAAGCGGCCAGCCTCCTTTACCGCCAGGGCCATGTTGAGCTCAAGATCGCGCTCAAACTGGGGAACCTGGCCTTCATCCATGAGGGAATAGGCGATTTTCTTGACCATGCCGCTGGGCAGGCCGGTATTGCCCAGCGGGTAGAGCTTGCCCTCGACCTTGATGTTCACCGGGGCGCCGGTCGTCAGGAACATATCCGACGCGCCCTTGTCGACCATCAACTTGAGGAAATAACCGATATCCACCTAACCCCCCAGAGATTCGCATTACAATCGAGACAGAAGGCCCGTGCCTTTGCTCAGGCTTCTGCCTGTATATCGACAATATCTCGCAAATCTGTACGAGGAACGAGTGATGGTGCACAACTTGCCGTCGACACCCCATTCTAAGGCTTTGCGGCTGTGCGCCGTAGCTGCCCTGGGGTTCGTCATTGCCACGCTGGCAGGGTGCGCCAGCACCCCGCCGCCCGACGGCGCCCTGAACCAGGCTCAGGCCCAGCTCCAGGCCGCCCGTGACGCTGGTGCCGCTGATTACGCCCCGGTAGACCTGGACTACGCCCAGGCCCGGTTCCAGCAAGCGCAGGCCGCCATGGCCTCGCGTAAGTACGAAGTGGCTGCTTCGCTGGCGGAGGAATCCCGTGCCGACAGCGAACTGGCCCGGGCCAAGGCCCGTCTGGGAGCTGCCCGCGCCCAGAACCAGGCCAAGAGTCAGGAAAACGCGCGCATGCGCGTTGAAATGATCGACAACCACGCCAACGACACCGTGCCCATTCCGGGCAACGTGCAGGAAACCGAGTCGGTTCTTCCCGAACCCACCTCCCAGGGCATTCCGCCCGCGGGTGGTCAGACCCAGCCGCTGCGTGACGACAATCAGGGAGGCCAGTGATGAAGCGCTATACCATCGTTCTGTCGGCATTGACCCTGGCGTTCGCTGCCGGCAATGCCTTTGCGGCGAAAGACGACCTCGACGTCCGTCGCCTCAACTCCAGCCTGGATCAGCTTTCCAGTGATCCGGCCCTGGGCGGATTTGCCCAGGCGGAGCAGGCCCGGGCCCGTGAGTCCATCAACCAGCTGTCCACCGTTCCCTCCAAGGAGCGGGCGCATGCGCTGTACATCGCGGAACGTCGCGTGGACATCGCCCGTGCCATGGCTCAGCTTCAGGAGGCTCAGAACAAGTCTGCGCAGCTGGATCGTGAGCACGACTCCATCCTGCTTGAGGCCAGCCGTCTCGATGCGGAGATGGCTCGTCGCCAGCTCGAACAGCAGCGCATGCAGAACCAGATGATCTCCGAGGAAGCCGCGCGTCTGCAGCAGCAGGGCGTGGAATATTCGCAGGCACTGGAACAGGCCAAGGCGGAAGGCGACAAGGCCCGCAAGCTGGCCGAGGCGCAGGCCCGCGTGGCCAATGCGGCCAAGAAGCAGGCGGCACTGGCGGAACAGGCAGCCCGCGCGATGCGTGATGCCAGCTCGCCGGATACCTCTGATCCGACGCCGACGAAGAAGCCGAAAAAATAAAACGCCTTCGCAGGCGTTCTGGCGTGATACCCAAAGCCGCGTCCGGGCCTCCCGGGCGCGGCTTTTTTCGCATCAGGGCGGGCTTTGCGGGGAACGGCGGTTGCCGTTTATGCATACCGCGACACAGTCTGATAAATTTTTAACTCATTGAGTTAACAAAATTTTATGACGATGGCGGCAAATCGTCACAAGTCCGGTCATGCCCTTGCACCCCCCTCCCAAGCGGAGTAGCTTCGATTCCCCGGACACGCGAAAACCGCGTGACGGCCTGCCGGAGCGAAGCGTACGTTGATGAGTCCACCGCGCCGCCTCACCCCCTCCCGCCATCCCGGCCAGGGACTCGCGCGTGCCTCACTCCTGAACGAAAGGATGGCGGCTCCCGCCGCGATCCTGTCCTACCGCGAGGAGATCGAAATGTTCGAAAACCAGCAGCGTGACGACGTCGAAGCATATATGAGCCATAACCCCGACTTTCGTCGCCTCTACCATCGCCACAGGGATCTTGACAGCATTGTGCACAACGCCGACATCGGTGTGCTGCCCGTCGATGATTCACGCCTCAAAGCGATGAAAACGGAGAAGCTGCGGGTCAAGACGCTTCTTGAGCGAATGTGGCGGGACAGACAGCCCGTCCATTGATGCACGCCCGGACGTAAACGGATTTCACGAGCGGCGGATACGACAACGTATCCGCCGCTTTTTTTTGAACGGCCGCCCTTGGAGCCTTCCTTCGGCGCAACCATTATCATGGGCGCCCGCGTCCGGAGCTTTTCCCGACGCAACCTTAAGGCCAGCGACCGTTGGCACGACACACGATGGAGTTCAGATGAGCGTTTACGACAGCATTCTCGAGTTGATCGGTCGCACCCCGATGGTGCGGGCCCAGCACCTTGATACCGGCTGTTGCGAATTGTTCCTGAAGCTGGAGAGCACCAACCCGGGCGGCTCCATCAAGGATCGCATCGGCATGTCCATGATCGAAGGCGCCGAGCGCGCGGGCAAAATTCGTCCGGGCGACACTTTGGTGGAAGGTACGGCGGGCAATACTGGTTTGGGGCTGGCTCTGGTCGCCCAGCAGAAGGGCTATCGCCTGATCCTCGTGGTGCCGGACAAGATGAGTCGCGAAAAGATCTTCAACCTCAAGGCGATGGGCGCAGAAGTGGTGCTCACCCGCTCCGACGTCGCCAAGGGTCATCCGGAGTACTACCAGGACATGGCCGAGCGCATTGCCCGCGAAACCGCAGGCGCGTACTTCATCAACCAGTTCGGCAACCCGGACAACCCGCTGGCCCACGTGCAGACCACCGGCCCGGAAATCCTTGAGCAGCTGGATGGAAAGGTCGATGCGATCGTGGTGGGCTGCGGCTCGTCGGGCACCATGAGCGGCCTCACCGCGTATCTCAACGAGCATTCGCCCGACACGGAAATCGTGCTGGCCGATCCGGTGGGCTCGATTCTCGCGCAGTACATCAACGAGGGCGTGCTCTCGGAGAAGTCTGGCAGCTGGATGGTCGAGGGCATCGGTGAAGACTTCCTGCCGTCGATCAGCGATTTCTCCCGCGTGAAAACCGCTTATGCGATCTCGGACAAGGAAAGCTTCCTGGCCGCGCGCGAGTTGCTGGCGAAGGAGGGCGTGCTGGGTGGTTCGTCCACGGGCACCCTGCTGGCCGCCGCGCTCAAGTACTGCCGCGAGCAGACCACGCCCAAGCGCGTGGTGACGCTTGTATGCGATACCGGCAACAAGTACCTGTCCAAGATGTACAACGACTACTGGATGCTTGATAACGGATTTATCGAGCGCGAGCGCTTCGGCGACCTGCGCGACCTGATCCTGCGCCCGTATGCGCAGCGGGACACGGTCGTCATCAAGCCGGATGACCTGCTCATCACCGCTTACAACCGCATGAAGCTCTACGACGTGTCGCAGCTGCCGGTGATGGACGGCGACCGCATCGTCGGCATCCTGGACGAATCGGATGTGTTGCTGCATGTGCACGCGGATGAAACCAAGTTCCGTGATCTGGTGTCTACCGCCATGATCGCGTCGCCCGAAATGCTCCAGGTGACCTCGTCCATCGAGGCATTGATGTCGGTATTCGAGAAGGGTCACGTGGCCATCGTCGTGGACGGCGACCAGTTCCTTGGCCTCATCACCCGTATCGACCTGCTCAACTATCTGCGTCGCAAAGTTAACTGAATCAAAGGACCTGCCCATGTGTGGAATTGTTGCCGCCGCTGCCCAGCGTGATGTCGCGCCTATCCTGATTGCCGGCCTCAAGGCGCTGGAGTACCGCGGTTACGATTCGGCAGGCATTGCTGTGTCGGACGGTGACGACATCCGTCGCGTGCGCGCCAAGGGCAAGGTTCGTGAGATGGAAGCGTTGTACGACGCCGATCCGCTTCCCGGCGGCACCGGCATCGCTCACACGCGCTGGGCGACGCATGGCGTTCCCAACGAAAGCAACGCACACCCGCACGTGCAGGGGCGCGTTGCCATCGTTCACAACGGCATCATCGAGAACTACGTTGCCCTGCGTGAAGAGTTGAAGTCGCGCGGGCGTGTGTTCACTTCGGAAACCGATACCGAAGTGATGGGCGCGCTCATCGACGACCTGCTGAGCGATGGCCGCAGCCTGCGCGAAGCGGTGCTGGCTGCCGTGCGTCAGCTGGAAGGCGCCTATGCCATCGCGGTACTCAGCCTGGACGAGCCGGGTCGCATCGTGGGCGCGCGTCGCGGCTGCCCCTTGCTGGTCGGCATCGGCATCGGCGAGCATTTCCTGGGTTCGGATGCTCAGGCGCTCATCAAAGTCACCAACCGCATGATGTATCTGGAAGAAGACGACGTCGTGGAGATCACGCGCGAGAGTGCGCAGGTCTTCACGCTGGATGGTCAGCCGGTGGATCGCGCGGCACATGAAAGCGAACTGTCCGCCGACGCTGTCGAGCGCGGTGAATATCGCCACTACATGCAGAAAGAAATCTTCGAGCAGCCGCGTGCGGTGGCCGACACGCTGGAGGGTCGCATTGGTCCGCATGGCGTGCTTCCCAACATCTTCGGCATTGATGCCGATCCCGTGCTTGATCGCACCAGGCAGATCCACATCGTGGCATGCGGCACCAGCTATCACGCAGGCATGGTCGCCAAGTACTGGATTGAAGAGCTGGCGCGCATCCCTGTCGTGGTCGAAGTGGCCAGCGAGTATCGCTATCGCGATGTCGTGGTGCCTGCCGACACGCTGTTTGTCGCGGTGTCCCAGTCGGGTGAAACGGCAGACACGCTGGCTGCCATGCGTGAATCGCGTCGTCGCGGTTATCTGGGCACGTTTGCGATCTGCAATGTGCCTGAGTCGTCGGTGGTGCGTGAGTCCGATCTGAAACTGATGACGCGTGCGGGTCCGGAGATCGGCGTGGCGTCCACGAAGGCATTCACCACGCAGCTGGCCGCATTCGCGTTGCTGGCGCTGGACCTAGGCCGTCGTCGTGGTCTGGATCATGCGAAGTATCGGGCGCTGTGCGAAGAGCTTCGTCACTTGCCCGCTGCCATCGAGCAGGCGTTGAAGATCGAACCGGAAGTAGTCGCGCTGGCGGAACTCTTCATTTCCCGTCACCACGCATTGTTCCTCGGACGTGGTGCGCACTATCCGGTGGCGCTGGAAGGCTCGCTGAAGCTCAAGGAAATTTCCTATATCCACGCCGAAGCGTATCCGGCGGGTGAGCTCAAGCATGGTCCGCTGGCGCTGGTGGACGACAGCATGCCCATCGTTGCTGTGGCGCCCAACGGCCCGTTGCTGGACAAGCTGAAGTCCAATCTTCAGGAAGTGCGCGCACGTGGCGGCCAGCTGGTGGTGTTTGCCGATTCCAATGCGGAGATGGACGATGGCATCGAGCAGGGCGCCATGGTGCGTCTGGATTCGGGCGGCGATTTCATTTCGCCCGCCGTGTTCACCATCCCGCTTCAGCTGCTGTCCTATCACGTGGCCGTGATGCGCGGCACCGACGTGGATCAGCCGCGCAACCTTGCCAAGTCGGTAACGGTGGAATAACCCGGCTTGTCCGGGAGCGATCGGGGCATCACCCAATCGCTCCCGGGCCTGCGAAGCGCGACCTTCAGGGTAGCGACTGATGTTGCACTGACAACGCGGGCATCCCCTTGTCTACACGCTGCGGATCGCTGCCGCGCTGCACCAGTGCTTTGAACTCATCAAGTGTGCACGCCGTGCGCTTCGCGCAGGACAACGCTACCGGTCTTTCGACAAGTGTCATCGCCTTCCCCGCTTGCGCTGTGCGAAGTGCGTTGAGTGACGGCATCACCGTGCGCACGCGCACTTCATAACCGCCTTTCACCTCATACAGGCCGATAACGACCGCCCCGCCGGGTGGATAGTCGTCAGGCCGCGTCGCGTCATGCCAGTCGAGCCCAAGCACGCCGGCGATATTGGCCAGGTTGGTGTCGTGTCCCATCAGAACAACAGCTCGCGTGCCCGCTGGTGCCAGCGGTTCGGCGTCGGCAGGTTGCCCCGCGGCGGCATTCAGCGATGCCAGCATGTGAGCGGCCAGATTGGAGCCTGCCTGCGCGGCAGCTGGCTGGCTCTTCTTCGTGACTGCAAACTGCGCGTTGTGCAGCATCACAATCTTGCCGACATCGGCTTCGGTGGCACGTCCCCAGCCCACATCCTGCATGGGCATGCCTTGCACGTACGACAGCATGAGGTTTTCGCTGAGTGTTCCGGCCATCTTCATGGATGCCGCGATGGCTTTCGGCGTATCTGTCGCAAGACGCGTTTTTCCTGCGACGTCCGCGCATTTGCCCGCGTCGCAATTGAGCATCACGCGTTCCAGATCGGCCAGCTCCGCAGGCGCGTCCGGCGGCGTGGACGTAATGGCCGCATCCTTGTCATCGCCAGCACCGTAATGAAACAGCGGATTGTTTGTGTCGCCGTCGAGGCCGAGAAAGCCGCCATCACATGTCGGCGCCAATCCTGTGACAAAGGCGGCTGAACTCTGCCGGTTCCTCGGTGTGCTGTCACTGATGATGACTACGCGGGCATCCGCAGGGCACGCACCATTCCACAGACCCGCTTTCGCGAAGGACGCACGGTAAGTACGGCCAATCGCGGTCATGCCTTCTGCGCCGTGGGTGGTCAGCATGCCCGGTGCAACGGGCCACGCAGGCCACGCGTCAACCGCATAGGCGGCGTATGTCTCCGGCGGCTTCGTCGGCGAGCGCACGCCGTGGCGCATGAGTACGATTTCCAGGCGTGCAGCATCTTTTGCGGCGAGTGCGGGCTCGGCAGCAACGAGCCCGCACAGTAAGGCAAAGGCGAGTTTCATTGTGGAACGTGCCATGTCGGCCATCCTCACAGCTTGACGGACAGGTCGAGGAACACCCCGCGACCTGGCAGGCCAAAATAGAGCGGAGTACCACTGACCGATTGCGTGCCCGCATATCCGGTGAACTTGCGCACATCAAAAAGGTTGTTCACGTCGACGCTGATCGAGTAGCCCTTGGTGCCGGCTGGCCCCTTGTCGGTGCGATAGCCCGCTGCGGCATCCACGCTCATGAAACCGGCGATGCGCTGTGCGTTGTGAAAGACGCTGGCGCCCGAGGCGTCCGTGGTGTTGTCCAGCCCGTACTGATGACCGAGGAACTTGCCCATGACCGATCCGAAGAAGCCGTTCTGCGCACTATAAAGAAGGCCGAGTGCAGCCGTCACCTTGGGCGTTCCTGCGACCTGGGTGTTGCTGTTTTTGTACGTGGCCTTGTTGTAGCTGGCGTTCGCATACACGCTGAGGTCGTGCGTGAGCGCGTAGGTTCCTTCGACTTCCGCGCCCTTGTAGATCGCGCCGCCGGCATTCACGTAAGCGTTCTCGTTGCCGTTCGGCGTCGCCACTTCGGTCTCGGTGATGAAGTTGGCAAAGTTGATGTAGTACAGGCTGGCACCGAACGTGAGCTGGCGTGACGCATAGGCGGTGCCGAGCTGATAGTTGGTCGTAAGCTCTGGCTTCAGGCCTGCTGAGCCGTTGACCTGGATCACGTCGATGGGGGGCGCAAGAAAGCCTTTGGCCGCCTGTGCGTATGCGCTCCAGTTGTCCGAGAGGCGGTCGTGCACGCTCAGCGACGGCAGCGTGGCGTGGTAGGTGGCCTGTGCTTGCGACGGAACAGGCGGCGACACCTTGTTGAGCGTGGCATCAAGCGAGCGCGTGACCTGGGAGTAGCGGACACCGGGACTGACGGTGATGGCATCGGTCACTTTCCAGTCGTATTGCACGTACGGCTGGAAAGTGTCGGTGCGGTCATCCAGAAGATAGTTGTAGACCTGACCGTACTTGGTGCCGGTCTTGGTGTCCGTGGTCATGTCCAGCGGGTACTGGTAGCGTGCGTCGATGCTGCGCTCCAGCCATACACCCGTCAGCAGCTGTCCGGGGCCGAGGTCGCGACCCAGACGCAGTACATCACCGAACGAGTGAAAGCCCGAATCAGACAGCTTGCCCGGTACGTCGGTCTTGTTGGTGCTGACTTTCTTGCCGGCGGCGTTGTAGAACGTTACCCCGTTGTGCGCCGGATTGTCGTCCGATGCGTCGGCCGTCTTGCGCGCCCAATGGTCGAAGGTATTCAGGTACACCTTGTTGTCCACATCCCAGTCGCCGAGGCGGCTGGAGAGGTCCACGTAGGTGAAGCTGGAGTAGTACGCGGCGTTGTTGTAGCCGCTGTAAGACTGCAGCGCGGGATCGCTGCTCAGGCCGTAACGCCAGCCGTAGCGCGCGATCTCGTCCTTCGTGGCGCCCTGCACGGTGTTCTGATGTTCGCGGTTGTAGCTGGTGACGAAGGTCAGCGTGGTATCCGTACCGAGGTCGGTGACCGTCTTGATGAACACGTGCTCGCGGCGGTCGTCGGTGCCCTTGAGGAACGTGTCGCTGGATTCTTTTGAAATATCCGCAAACAGCTTTGTGTGACCACCCAGGCTCTCATCGACCGACACACCACCGGCCCGCGTGTTCCAGCTGCCGATGGTCAGATACGGCGTGATGCCGGTTTCGCCGGAGGGTTCGCGCGAGCGAAGGGCAACCGTGCCGCCGAACGTCGCGTTGCCAATGGTGCTGCCACCACCCGGGCCGCGGTCGATCTCGGCCTGGCCAAGCACGTGATTGTTGAAGTACGCCGATGTGGTGTGATGCAGATCGCTGGCGTCACCAAACGGGATGCCGTCAAAGGTGACGTTGAACTGGCCATCCTGGAAGCCTCGGATGCTGATGCCTTCGTTCTTGCCCAGGCCCGGGCCTTCGGGTGACGTGACGGTGACGCTGGGTGCGTACTTGATGATGTCGTCAAAGTTTGCATTGAAGCGCAGGCCATCGCGGATGAAGCGCTCGTCGATCACGGAGGTGGGCTGGATGGCATCCAGCGGTGCGGCGCTGGGCGCCAGAGTGTCCACGGCATTGGCATGCACGCTTACGGGAGCGAGATTAAGTGCCGGATCGTTGCGGGTATCGATGGGCGGGAGGTCGTGGTCCGCGTTGGGAGTGCGGGTGGGCGCGTTTCCCCGCACGATGCTCACGGTGGTCGGCGTAACGAACTGGAAGGTGAGCCCGGTGCCGCGCAGCAGCTGTTCCAGTTGCACCTGCGCGCTGACGCCGCCCGGAGAGCCCTGGCTGCGGATGCTTTCGGCAACATCGGATGCGTAGATGACCTGCATGCCCGTGTCGTGGGCGAACCGGTCCAGCGCCTGCGTGAGTGGCATGGCGGCGATCCCTGCCGTCGTCGTGCTGGCCGCCATGGCCAGGTTCGGAAGAGTCATCGCACTGGCGATGGCGAGGGCGATATGGACGGCCAGACGGTGGCGCATGGAGAGGAAGCCTTCAGAGGGAGTGGTATCGACTACCCATCTAAGAGTCCCGTGCAGAGGATTCGGGTACCGCTATTTTCGTGAATCTTTTCTTACAGTGCTCCCTTGTCGGGCCACCGGGTGCTCTGACGCGCGAATGCGGATTTCATTCGATTCCCGTTCCACGTGCACGCCCGGCTGCGTGGCAAGCCAGGCGACGAAAGCATCCGCGTCGTCGGCGTGGAACACGCCGCTGATTTCCCGTTTGCCGATCTGCCTGTCTTCGATGACCAGCGGCAGGGTAGTGTGCCGGTTGAACTGACGTGCGACCTCGCTTATCTGCGCGTGCTGGAAGCGGATGTCCGATGGCATCCAGGCGAGCGTAGATGCAGTGCTTGATTCGCGCATGCGCGACACGCCGCCATCGGCATCCAGATTCACGCGCTCGCCCGCGCTGAGGTTGGCGACGACGTTCCCGGTAATGAGCGTGCCGGTCATGCGCCGATTCAGCGCGTCGATCCAGGGATGTTGCTGGGTCCACACAGTGACCTGACCATTGATGACGGTCACGCTGTCGCGACCGGGTACGCGATGCACGTCGAACACGGTGCCGATATCCTGGATGATGTGCGAGCCCATCGTCACCAGCAGCGGGCGGACAGGGTCTTTGCCCACGTCGATGAGTGCACCGCCACGCTGGATGTCCACTCTGCGAAGGCGTGCGTCGAAGTTCACGGCGACGCGGCTTGCCTTGTCGAGTTGGATCACCGTGCCGTCAGGCAGAGTGATTTCGCGGACAGATGCGGTGTTGTTGGTATAGATCTGTCCGTCCTGCGATGTGCCCAAGCCTGAGAGCAGCGCTGCGCCTGCCACTGCGAGACACGCGCACGCCGCCAATGCGCCACGCCACATGCGTCGGCGCGGCCGGGCGGTTGAGGATGTGCGGGGCGGCACAGGGGGACGAATCGGAACCACGGCCGGCTCCGCAGCCGCCGAGGCGACCAGGTCACGGGTGGGCACGCCCTGCGTGCGCGAGATGGCTTTCAGGTCGCCGTGCAACTGGGCGATGGCCAGATATTCGGCCACGTGCTCAGGCGCTTCAGCAAGCCACGCCATGAAGCGTGCCTCCATCGCTGCATCATTGTCGTCGCCAAGTTCCACGTACCATTCGGCCGCCTGTTCCACCACGCTTCGTACGCGCGCATTACCGAAGCGCGGGCGCGCAGGACTATTCATAACGCGACATCCCCTCGCGGCACGCAGCAAGTCCCTTCACCACATACTTCTTCACCATGTTGGTGGAGATGGACAGGCGCTCGGCGATATCGCGATAGGGCAGTTCGTCGCGGTAATGCATGATGAGTACGGCGCGGCACTTAGGAGACAGCCTCGACAGCAGGGTGGCCAGGCGCTCGCGGCGCAGGTCGCGGTCGATGGATGCTTCGGCATCGCAGGGTGTGGCGAGCCGGTCCAGGATGTCGTCCAGCGACTCTTCGCCCGTGCTCATCCGGCTGGCGGAGAGGCTGCGTTCCTTGATGAGGTTCGCGGCGATGGTGAAAAGATAGGCTTTCGGGTGACGGATATCTGTGTCAGTCCCGTTCTGTGCGCGAAGGATGCGCAGATAGACCTCCTGGATGAGGTCCTGGGTGTCCCAGCGGTGGGCAACGCGTCGCGCGATGAAACGACGCAACAGGTCGCCGTTGTCAGCGATGAGGGCGGGCCAGGTGCCCTGTTTGTCGACGGTCACAACTGTCTGGCCACCTTCCGGGCGCCGCAGGAGAGTGCGGGCGCTTTGCGTGGCGGGAAGCTAGCAGTGCTTTATGACGGGTCAGTGACGGTAGCCAGCACGTCGTGCAATCCGCGCTGCCACGTGGGCGCCTGGATATCGAATGTGGCCGCGAGCTTGCTTGTGTCCAGCACCGAATACGCCGGTCGTGTGGCGGGGGTCGGATATTGCGCGGTGGTAATGGCGTCGACCGGAGGTGCCAGCGACAGCAGGCCGGCCGCATGAGCCTGCGCGACAATCGCCTCGGCGAAGCCATGCCACGATGTGCTGCCCTGTGCGGTCAGGTGATAAACGCCCGACAGCGCGCCACGTTCCTGCAAGGAGCCGCTCATCCAGCGCGCTGCGATCTGTGCCGTGATTTGCGCGATGTCTGGCGCGCTGGTGGGCGAGCCGATCTGGTCGGCCACTACCCGCAGGCGCGGCATGGTGCTGGCCAGACGCAGCATCGTGGTGAGGAAGTTGCGGCCAGTCCGGCTGTAGACCCAGGCTGTGCGCAGTATGAGATGGTCGGCGGCGGAGCGCGCAAGCGCCACTTCACCGGCGAGTTTGCTGGCGCCGTACGCGTTTGCCGGTGTCGGCGTGTCCGATTCCCGGTACGGGCGTGTGGCCGTGCCGTCGAATACGTAGTCGGTCGAATAGTGGATCACGGCCGATCCTGCCGTGGCCGCCCATTCGCCGATGACGCGTACCACGTCTGCATTGAGCAACGCGGCGAGGCCGGGCTCGGCCTCCGCCTTGTCCACCGCCGTATAGGCGGCTGCATTGACGATGAGCGCCGGCGCCACATCGGTGAGTACACGTGTGAGTGCCGGCAGATCGGTGAGGTCGCAGGCAAGGTCACCATCACGACCCTGGCGCGTGCAGCAGGTCAGCTCGCCACGGCCTGCAAGTGCTTGCCTGAGATAACGTCCCAGTTGCCCGTCGGCCCCGATCAGCAGCGTTTTCACGGGACGAAATCGGGAAGCCGGTGGCGAGGGACGTCTACCAGCCACGGTGCGCGCGCGTCCTTGTCGGACAGATCGGGCTCAGCGATGGGCCAGTCAATCGCAAAGGCATCGTCGTTCCACGCGATGGCGGCGTCGCCTTCGCGGTCGTAAAGCGAGGTGCATTGATAGGAGAACGTGGCAAACGGCGACAGCACGCAGAAGCCATGCGCAAAGCCTTCCGGTATCCACAGGTGTCGCGCGTTCTCAGCCGACAGTACGGCGGCGAACCATTGGCGATACGTGGGGGAGTCCGGGCGGATGTCGACAGCCACATCCCAGACTTCGCCTTCCAGCACGCTGACCAGCTTGCCCTGCGGGTTGGGCCATTGGTAGTGCAGCCCGCGCAGCACGCCGCGGCGTGAGCGCGAGACATTGGTCTGCACGAACGAGGTGTCTATGCCGGCTTGTTCGAAGGTGGCCTTGTTGAAGCTCTCAAAAAAGTAACCGCGCGCATCGCCGTGGACCCGGGGCTCAATGATCTGTACGCCCGGAAGCGATGTGTCGATGAACTTCACGATGAGGCTTCCTGACTGGCGAGGCGCAGAAGATACTGACCGTAGCCGACTTTGGACAGCGGAGCCGCCAACGCAAGCAGTTGCTCGCGGTTGATCCAGCCCTGCTCGAAGGCGATTTCCTCAGGGCAGCAGATTTTCAGGCCCTGGCGATTCTCGATGGTCTGCACGTAGCTTCCGGCTTCCATCAGCGATTCGTGGGTGCCGGTATCCAGCCACGCATGTCCGCGCCCGAGCTGTTCAAGATGCAGCTTGCCTTCGCGCAGGTAGCGGCGGTTGAGGTCGGTGATTTCCAGCTCGCCGCGGGACGAAGGTTTCAGCTCGCGTGCATAGCGCGATGCGTCGCCGTCATAGAAATACAGACCCGTCACTGCGTAATGGGAGCGGGGATGCGCCGGCTTTTCTTCGATGTCGATGACCCGGCCGTCGCTATCGAAACTGGCTACGCCGTAGCGTTCGGGATCACGGACCCAATAACCGAAAATCGACGCGCCGCAGGTTCGCTGGTCGGCGCGGATCAGGCGGTCGGTGAAACTTTCGCCGTAGAAGATGTTGTCGCCCAGTACCAGGCAGCTCGGGCCGCCATCCAGAAAGCGCTCGCCGATGAGGAACGCCTGGGCAAGGCCATCGGGTGAGGGCTGTACCGCGTACTGGATGTTGAGGCCCCATTGCGAACCATCGCCCAGAAGGCGCTGGAACATGGGCTGCTCGTGCGGCGTGTTGATGACCAGGATGTCGCGAATGCCCGCCAGCATCAGGGTGCCCAGCGGGTAATAGATCATCGGCTTGTCGTACACCGGCAGCAGCTGCTTGCTGACGCCCTGGGTGATCGGATAAAGCCGTGTGCCGGAGCCGCCGGCCAGAATGATGCCCTTGCGTGCGGTCATGCGCCCAGCCTTTCCATGCGGTAACTACCATCCAGAATACTGGTAACCCACGGGCCGTTGGCCAGATACCAGTCCACCGTTCGCGCCATGCCGGCGGCAAAGTCGTGGCTCGGGCGCCATCCGGTGGCTTCGCGCAGGCGGGTGGCATCAATCGCGTAGCGGCGGTCGTGGCCCGGACGGTCGCGCACGAACGTGATGAGGCGTTCATGCGGGCCGGCAGCCTGAGGACGACGCTCGTCCAGCAAGCGGCAGACCGTGCGCACGACGTCGATGTTGGTGTGCTCTTCCTCGCCGCCCACGTTGTAAACGGCGCCGGGCACGCCGCGCGACAGCACCGCGGCAATCGCATCGCAGTGATCTTCCACGAACAGCCAGTCGCGCACATTCAGGCCGTCGCCGTACACAGGAAGCGGTTCGCCGGCCAGCGCCTTCTGGATGACCAGCGGGATCAGCTTCTCGGGAAACTGGAACGGCCCGTAGTTGTTCGAGCAGTTGGTAGTGAGCGTGGGCAAGCCGTAGGTATGGTGAAACGCGCGCACGAGGTGATCGGACGCCGCCTTCGAGGCGGAGTAGGGCGAGTTGGGTGCGTAGGGCGTGCTTTCCGTAAAGCGGCCCTCGCTGCCCAGCGATCCATAGACCTCGTCGGTGGAGACGTGCAGGAAGCGGAAGCGGCTGGCTTCGTCGGCCGCGAGGTCACGCCAGTAATCCCGCGCGCACTCCAGCAGGGCCAGAGTCCCGACGACGTTGGTTTCCACAAACGCGGCCGGGCCGTCGATGGAGCGGTCTACATGTGATTCGGCGGCGAAATGGACAATGGCGTCAGGACGATGGGTCGCGAGCAGCGAAGCCACCAGGGCCCGGTCGCCGATGTCGCCATGAACGAAAGTGTGTGCGGACGATTGGCGCACGCTGTCCAGCGTGGCAACGTTGCCCGCATAGGTCAGCTTGTCCAGCGTGATGACGTGGTGGCCAGCCGCCACGGCGCGAAGGACAAAGTTGCCGCCGATGAAGCCGGCACCACCGGTAACGAGAAGGACAGGCATGGGTAGTCTCATGAGCCACTGGGACGACCGCGGCGGTCAGGTCGAAACGATCCCGCAGATAATGCCTTGGCCGTCGCTGTATTGCCAAAATTCGGGGCTGGCGGCGGGTTCCGAGGTGAACGGCGCTTCAGACTTGGCTCGGTACGGGCGCCCAAGGGCGTTAAGATGTGCTCCTTTGACCTTGGTTCCGGCCCCGTGCCGCCCCGACAGTTTTGGATAAGACATTGAAAAACAAAACTAAAGAAGCCTCGCTCGGTCTCGGCACGCGCGCGATCCACGCAGGCCAGCAGCCTGATCCGTCTACCGGCGCCATCATGACGCCGATCTACGCGACCTCGACCTATGTCCAGGAAAGCCCGGGCAAGCACAAGGGCTACGAGTATTCGCGTACGCAGAACCCCACCCGCATGGCCTACGAGCGCTGCGTGGCCGATCTGGAAGGCGGCGTGGCCGGCTTCGCGTTCGGTTCGGGCCTGGCGGGCGCGGCCACCGTGCTGGACATGCTGGACACCGGCAGCCACGTCATCGCAATGGACGATCTGTACGGCGGCACGTACCGCCTGTTCGAGCGGGTCCGTCGCCGCTCGGCCGGTCTGGACTTCAGCTTCGTTGATCTGAACGACATGTCCGCCCTCAAGGCGGCGCTGAAGCCCAACACGCGCATGATCTGGGCCGAAACGCCGACCAACCCGATGCTCAAGCTGGTTGACCTGGCCAAAATCGCCGCGTTTGCCAAGAAGCACGGCCTGATCCTCGTCGTCGACAACACCTTCTGCTCGCCGATGCTCCAGCGCCCCATCGAGTTCGGCGCGGACCTGGTGCTGCATTCGGCCACCAAGTACCTCAACGGCCACTCGGACATGGTCGGCGGCATCGTCGTCGCGGCCAATGCGGAAATGGCCGAACAGATGGCCTTCCTGCAGAACTCGGTAGGCGCGGTTTCCGGTCCCTTCGATTCGTTCCTGGCCATGCGTGGCCTGAAGACCCTGCACCTGCGCATGAAGGCGCATTGCGAGTCGGCCCAGCACCTGGCGGCATGGCTGGAGAAGCACCCGGCCATCGAGCGGGTGATCTACCCGGGCCTGAAATCCCATCCGCAGCATTCGCTGGCGAAGAAACAGATGGACGGCTTCGGCGGCATCATTTCGGCCGAAGTGAAGGGTGGCGTCCGCGCTGCCCGCCGCATGCTGGAGCGCTGCGAACTGTTCGCGCTGGCCGAGTCGCTGGGCGGTGTGGAAAGCCTGATCGAGCATCCGGCGATCATGACCCACGCCTCCATCCCGCCGGCCAACCGCAAGCGCCTGGGCATCAGCGACGGGCTGATCCGCCTGTCGGTGGGTGTGGAGGATGTGGCTGATTTGCGCAACGAGCTGGCCTTCGCACTCTCCAAGTGAGGGAGTGAAGAGGTCCGGACACAGCGTCGCCGGGTGTCGTTCTGCCCGGCGACGTCGCACGTTATCCACCCGTGTCATGCACGCGGCTGCACGATTGTGTTTTTTCACCGAACTTATGGATTAATCCGCACATGAGCGAAATGGCCCGTTCGGTCTGGCGATACCGGCATTTCATCCTGTCGTCCGTCAAAAATGACCTGAAGGCGCGCTTCGCGCGCAGCCGTCTGGGCGGACTTTGGATGGTGCTGCAGCCTCTGGCGCAGGTGGCGATCTATTCGCTCGTGCTTTCGCGCGTGATGGCTGCGAAACTTCCGGGCGTCACCAACCAGTATGCCTATTCCATCTATCTGATGGCCGGCATGCTTGCCTGGTCGTTGTTTGTCGAGATCATCCAGCGCTCGTTGAATCTGTTTGTCGATAACGGCAACCTGATGAAGAAGATCTTCTTCCCCCGGGTCTGTCTTCCGTTCATCGGCGTAGGCACCGCCCTGGTCGGCAACGCGTTTCTTTTCGCGGCCACCGTTTTCATTTTTGCCATTGTCGGCCATCCGCCCACCTGGGCGCTGCTCTGGCTGCCCCTGCTTGTGGCCGTGAACGTCGCCTTCTCGCTGGGGCTGGGCCTCCTGCTCGGCGTACTGAACGTGTTTGTTCGTGACGTGGGCCAGATCATGGCCGTGGTTCTGCAGCTGTGGTTCTGGGTCACGCCCATCGTCTACACGGCGGGCATTCTCGGCAACGGGTTCCGCAGCATCATCGCGTTGAATCCGATGTACTACATCGTGACCGGCTTTCAGGACGTGATGCTCTACGGCAAGGCGCCGCAACTCATGCCGCTGCTGTGGACCGCATTGGGTTCGGTGGTGTTGCTCGGACTTTCTTTCATCGTGTTTCGCCGGGCCGCCCCGGAAATGGTGGACGTGCTATGAGCGACGCTGTACTGAAGGTCACAGGTCTGTCCAAAGCGTTCCGCGACTACGGCAGCGAGCTGAAGCGTTTCGCCAGCTGGTTCGGCGTCAAGGTCACGCCGCGCGAAGAGCACTGGGTCATCCGCGACATGACCTTCGCGGTCGGGCGCGGTGAAGCCATCGGCATCGTGGGTCAGAACGGCGCGGGTAAAAGCACGTTGCTGAAGCTCGTCACCCGCACACTCATGCCCTCGTCGGGCAGTGTTGAGGTGAATGGCCGTATCGCTGCCATTCTGGAACTGGGCATGGGATTCAGTCCGGACCTGACGGGTCGCCAGAACGTGTATCACGCGGCGGGCCTCATGGGCTTCACCCGCGAACAGATCGACAAGGCAATGCCGGACATCGAAAGCTTCTCCGAAATCGGCGATTACTTCGACGAGCACGTTCGCACGTACTCCAGCGGCATGCAGATGCGCGTGGCTTTCAGCGTTGCCACAGCTTTTCGCCCCGATATCCTCATTGTTGATGAAGCGCTGTCGGTTGGTGATGCGTATTTTCAGCACAAGTGCTTCAAGCGCATCAAGGAATTCCGCGAGCTCGGCACCAGCCTGATGATCGTGTCACATGACAGCTCTGCGATTCAGAGCCTTTGCGATCGCGCCATCCTGTTGCAGGGTGGCCGCATTCTTCAAGATGGCGACCCGGTAGAAGTCATGGACGCCTATAACGCGCTGATTGCCGAGCGCGAAAACAGCTCCATGAAAACCGAGCGTCTTGAGGGTGGGCAGCTGCAAACGATTTCCGGCACGTTCGAGGCCGTGGTGGAAGACATCCACATGTATGCGGACGACGGTCGGGCCGTGGAATTCGTGGATGTGGGGCAGTCAGTCGAGCTGCGCATCACCGTGCATGCGAAATCCGCCATCCCGCGTCTGGTTCTCGGCTACGTCATCAAGGACCGCCTGGGCCAGTCGATGTTCGGCACCAATACGCACCACACCAGGCAGGTGCTGGAGGATGTCCAGGCGGGTCAGCGCGTCGTTTATCGTGCGCGCTTCCCGGTCAATCTCGGACAAGGGACCTATTCTATATCCACCGCTCTGGTCAGCACGGATACTCATCTGGTTGATAACTACGAGTGGCGCGATCTGGCCATGATTTTCACCGTGGCGAATCACTCGCACCCGCACTTTGTGGGCAGTGCCTGGATTCCCCCTCACATTGATGTAGAGCCAGTATGACGTTCGTCAGTTTTGCGCAGAATTACGAGGACGTGATCCTCAATCGTGTTCTCAAGAACGTGAGGCACGGCTTTTACGTGGACGTTGGCGCGCAGCATCCGGTGACCGAATCGGTGACCAAGGCCTTCTCTCTGAAGGGCTGGCGTGGCATCAACGTGGAGCCGGTTTCCACCTGGTTCGAGATGCTTCAGCAGGACCGTCCTTACGACATCAATGAGAACGTCGCCATCGGTTCCGAAGACGGCGAGCTGCGGCTGTTCGAGGTTGTCGGTACAGGTCTTTCCACAACGGATGAAACTTTCGCAGCGCGCGCGCGGGCGGAGGGGCGTACCGTTACCGAGCGTCGTGTTCCGACGCGCCGCCTGGACGATATCCTTGCAAGAAACAACGTCAAGGAAGTCCATTTCCTCAAGATCGACTGCGAGGGCGCCGAGAAGGCAGCGCTGCAGTCGATCTCGCTGGACACCGTACGTCCCTGGATCATCTTGCTGGAAGCGGTTGAACCCAATAGCCAGATTCCCAATCACCAGCCATGGGAATACCTGCTGACGGATCGCGGCTACGTGCTTGCTTACGACGACGGCCTGAATCGGTTCTATGTCGCCAGCGAGAAATCCGATTTGCTGCCGGCTTTCGCCTTCCCGCCAAACATCTTCGATGATTTCGTGCGCGTGGGTGACAAGGCCGCGCACGATCAGCTGGATGCGGCGCACGTGCGTCTGCGTGCCATCACGCTGGAACTGGAGGGTGCCCGTTCGGCCACGGCGGGCGCTGCCGAGAGCCTTCGTAAGGTGGCCGCCCACTACGAGCATTGGCGTGCTGAACATCAGCGCCAGGCAATCGCTGCCCAGACGGAACGTGACGAGGCAATAGCCCGCGCGGCGGGCGCCGATGCAGAGATCGCGGCGCTTCGTGCTGAAATTGATTCGCTTTACGGGGACCGTCAGCGTCGCCATGCGGCGGGTCGTAGCGGGTCCACGAGCGAGGTGGATCAGCTTTTGCGCCGGCAGCATGAATTCCTGGTGATGACCGAAGGCCTTCGCGAGCAGCTCAAGCGGCAGGACGAGGCGATTCTGGCACTTACCACCAGCACATCGTGGCGCATCACGAAACCTTTGCGATCCGGTGTCCTATTCTCCCGCAGAGTTGCGCGCAGAACCTGGAGCATCAGCCGTCCGCTGGTCGTGAAGCTTGCCCGTGCAGGGAGGCCGCTGGTCCGCGGAATTCTGAAGATCGGGCCGTTGCGAAGGGTGGCAGCGTCGCTGGCTGGTCCGGAAACGCGGCTTGGACGGCGAATCCGGCGTTTCCTTTTTCCTCATGGGGTCGCTCCGGTGGTTGGCGCGCAGACGCCGAGTGCGATGTCATCTGAGGCCGTGGCTATCCAGGGGATGCTCAAAGACGCGATCGGTCGACGCAAATAATTTTCTGATTGGGAGGTGGAGCCATGCGCGTCGTTGTGGATATGCAGGCATGTCAGTCACCTGACGGACGAATTCGTGGGGTAGGTCGCTATTGCCTGTCGCTTTGCATGGCCATGGCCAAAGGAAATGAAGGCCACGAAGTCTGGATTGCACTCAATGGCTCCATGCCCGATTCGGTGGGCACCCTGCGCGACATGTTCGATGGCGTGATTCCGCCCGAACGTATCGTTGCGTGGGAAAGCCTGGTGCCCACGGCATCCATGCACGCGGCCAATCACTCGCGCAATGCGGCAGCTGAACTGCTGCGCGAGAGCTTTCTGGAAAGTCTTCATGCCGATGTGATTCTTACCGCCAGCATGGTGGATGGCTGGGTGGATTCGGTAGTGACCTCCGTGCCGGCGCACTCGCGTGCGCTGCAGGTGGCCATTCTCTTCGACCTCATCCCACTGGTGATGCCCGACATTTATCTGGGCAGTGACGGCATTCGTCCCTGGTACATGCGCAAGCTGGACCATCTGAAGCGCTGCGACCTGTTGCTTGGCATTTCCGAGGCGACCCGTCAGGAAGCCATGCAACTGCTGGACGTCGATGCCGCGAAAGTGGTGAATATTTCGGCGGCGGTTGATGGCATCTTCCGCGTGCTGCCCGACGCTACCGTAGCGTCCGTGGGTCGCAAACACGGCATTGAGCGCTCGTTTGTGATGTACGCGGGTGGCTTTGACCATCGCAAGAACCTCGCATCCCTTATCAAGGCCTATGCGGCGCTTTCTCCCGCCGTGCGTGCGGAGCATCAGCTCGCCCTGGTTGGAAATATCGCGCCGAAGGAACTGGGTGAGCTCACTGCGGTTCGCGAGCAGGCGGGCCTGCATGAAAGCGATGTGGTGTTCACCGGATTTGTATCCGATGCCGAGCTGATCAAGCTTTATAACGCGTGTTCGCTCTACATATTTCCGTCGACGCATGAAGGCTTTGGTTTGCCTGCGCTGGAGGCTATGTCTTGCGGCGCCGTTGTGCTGGGGTCCAATACGACTAGCCTGCCGGAGGTCATCAATTCGCCAGAAGCGCTCTTCGATCCGCTGGATATCGCAGATATCACCGCATCCATGCATCGCGGACTGACTGACGAGGCATTCCGTCAACGTGCTCGCGAGCATGCTGCGCGACAGATCAAGGGATTTTCCTGGGAAGCATCTGCTGCGAAGGCGTGGGCGGCGATCACCGCAGCCGCGCACGCGCACAGGCACCGCCCTGAAGCTGCCAGCATTTCGACGTCCGCTCCGGTGGTCGCCGTGCTGGCTTCGCAGGCGCTGGATGTGGCGGCTATCGCAAGTATCCAGGCGCGCGCTCCATCGCACGTCGATGTCTACGGCGATCTGAATCACACAGGTTTTGTTTCCGCTTCGTTCCCCGAAGGATGGAAGAAGAAGGCGTTGTCGACGCTTGAATCGTCGCCTTTCCATGAATTGTTCATGCAGGTTCATGACGATGCAGCGGCGGCGCCGCTGCTTCTTGCGGCCAAGGGAATGAATGCCACACTCCTGCCCACGGGCGAGGGTGTGACCCAGGCGCTTCGTGAGCTGGAAGTCGTGGATCGCCGAATGCTTGTCGGTTTGATTTATCGGGCGAAGGGCTATGCCGCCCTGCATCGTGTGGCGGGTCCAATAGCGGCAGATGCTTTTGCAGACCTGACGTCGCATGATCTTAAATACGCGGACCCGGCCTGGTTGAATGCCAGCCATGAGCCCATTCCCGCGAGCAGTGGTCGCGTTGACGTGCGCTCACTGGTTGACCGGCTGGCCGCTGTTCCTCATATCGACCGTTGGGATGACGACGACCTGGCACGGCTGGCGATGGCCGTCTCGCGCAATCAGCCGCGCGCGCAATCGCAGAAAACGGTGTTCGTCGATATCTCCCATCTGGTGATCGAAGACGCGCTCACCGGCATTCAGCGCGTGGTGCGCCATATCGTGGCCGAGATGATGGCGTTGCCGCCCGAGGGCTATCGGGTCGAGCCGGTGTACATCAACGACGATGGCATCTTCCGTTACGCACGCTCGTATTGCCAGAAGCGTTTCTTCCCGGAATTGCCCATCCCCGACGATGAGCCGGTGACGTTCATGTCGGGCGATATTTTTGTCGGCTTGGATCTGGCCGCACATCTGGTGCCGTATTTGCGTGATACGTACGTCTGGATGCGCAGCCGTGGCGTACAGATTCACTTCGTGGTGTACGACCTGTTGCCGCTGCTCCGGCCCGACTGTTTCGACGAAGCTGGGTTGCCGACGTTCCGGCGCTGGTATGAAGCGGTGGCCGAATTGTCCGATGGCATCATCTGCATTTCGCGCACGGTCGCGGACGAATTCCGCACGTGGCTTGACCAGTCGATGCCGGCGCGCGGTCGACCGGTCAAGATCGGCTACTTCCACCTGGGTGCCGATCTGGTGCCCACCGCCGAGCCGGCTATGCTGGACGGCGCTGTCGGACTTGATCTGGGTGGCCGTCCCTCTTTTCTCATGGTGGGCACCATCGAACCGCGCAAGGGGCACGCGCAGACGCTGGATGCGTTCGACATCCTCTGGAGCACCGGCCACAACGTCAACCTGATCCTCGTTGGCAAACCCGGCTGGCGCGTGGATGAGCTGGTCCTTCGCCTGCGCAATCATCCCGAAGCCGGTCGTCGCCTGTTCTGGCTGGAGCGGGCAGATGATCGCCAGCTGATCGCGATGTACCACACAGCGTCGGCTCTGCTGGCTGCGTCGGAAGGCGAGGGCTTCGGTCTCCCGCTGATCGAGGCCGCGCAATACGGCTTGCCGATCATCGCCCGCGACCTGCCGGTGTTCAAGGAAGTGGCTGGGGAGCATGCCCATTATTTTTCGGGCATGGAGCCCGAGGGCATGGCCTCGTCCATCATTGCGTGGCTTGATTTGTATGCTGCTGGCGAGGCACCGGCATCCACGGGCATGCCGTGGCTTACCTGGCAGCAAAGCGCCCGGCAACTGGAGGGTGTGGCGGTCCATGGCAACTGGTACCAGAGCTGGACGCCCGGTTCCTATCGACGCTTTGGCGCTTCGGACTACCGCGCACAGACATCCACCGGTATCTTGCGCCGCTGCAGCCGGCAGGCTGATGGCTCGCCTGGGGTCCTGTTCGGCACGCCGGAATTCCCGGTGGCCAGCGGTACCTATGAATTACGCCTTCATGGCAAGCGTCATTCTCCTGCGGGCGTCGCGTGGGTGGACGTCGAAGCACACGCGGGCTCATGGCGTCTTGAGTCGACGGCGTTGCATGGCGATGCCGGCTACCTGGGCAAACTGAACGTAAATGTCCCGGAAGATGTTCTCGACTTCCGGATTCGTGTCATGGTCGATGGGGCAGCCGACGTGGTTTTCCACGGTCTGGAGCTGGTTCCTGCCCATCGTCCCGAGGTGAGGGCTGGCGCGTCCTGAACGACGTGCCCCGTTCGACTTGAGTAGGCGGGCCCGGTCACGGAGAATGCCTGCCCCGAAGAATCAATCATTTGTAGCGACGGACACACATGAAGACAGCACTGATCACTGGAATTTCGGGCCAAGACGGCGCCTATCTCGCCGAGCTTCTGCTCGAGAAGGGCTACCGGGTCTTTGGCACCTACCGGCGCACGAGCTCGGTGAATTTCTGGCGCATCGAAGAGCTGGGCATTCAGAACCACCCGAACCTGGAACTGGTCGAATTCGATCTGACCGACATGGGCTCGGCTATTCGTCTGCTGCAAACCACGGGTGCCACCGAGGTGTACAACCTCGCTGCGCAGAGTTTCGTGGGCGTGTCGTTTGACCAGCCGGCCACCACGGCGCACATCACGGGAGTTGGCGCGCTGCACCTGCTTGAAGCCATCCGCATCGTCAATCCGAAGATCCGCTTCTACCAGGCATCCACCTCGGAGATGTTTGGCAAGGTGCAGGCTGTACCGCAGAAGGAAGATACGCCCTTCTATCCGCGTAGCCCTTACGGCGTGGCCAAGCTCTACGCGCACTGGATCACGGTGAATTACCGCGAGTCGTACGGCATCTTCGGTTCCAGCGGCATCCTCTTCAATCACGAGTCGCCGCTGCGCGGCCGTGAGTTTGTGACACGCAAGATCACCGACTCGGTCGCCAAGATCAAACTCGGCAAGCTCGATCAACTGGAACTGGGCAACCTCGACGCGAAGCGCGACTGGGGTTTTGCGAAGGAATACGTGGAAGGTATGTGGCGCATGCTGCAGGCCGACGAGCCCGATACCTTCGTCCTGGCAACCAACCGCACGGAAACCGTGCGTGACTTCGTCACGCTGGCCTTTGCGGCGGTCGACATCGCGATTGAATGGTCCGGTTTGGAAGAGAATGAAATCGGCGTCTGCAAGGCTACCGGCAAGACGCTCGTCAAGATCAATCCGAAATTCTATCGTCCGGCTGAGGTGGAACTTCTGATCGGCGATCCGGCCAAGGCACTGGAAAAGCTGGGCTGGAAGCCGCAGACCTCGCTGGAAGATCTTTGCCGCATGATGGTGGAAGCAGACCTGCGCCGGAACGAACGTGACGCTTCCTTCTGATACGTCCAGCCAACGGGTTCTGGTAACGGGGCACCGCGGTTTTACCGGTCGCTATGTAGTGGATGCACTGCAGGCGGCTGGTTACATCGTGCACGGGCTCACCGTTGATCCGGCCAATCTCGACGCCGAAAGCATTGATCTGCTGGACCGCACTGCCGTGGCATCGGCGGTCGCTGCGTCGAAGCCTCACGCGGTCATCCATCTTGCGGCCATCGCCTTCGTCGCCCACGGCGACACGGATCAGATGTACCGCACGAACGTGGTCGGCACGCGCTATCTGCTGGATGCCCTGGCGTCGCTTGAAGAGCGCCCCAAGGCCGTACTGCTCGCGAGCAGCGCCAACATCTACGGCAACAGCGACGTCGAGGTGCTGGATGAGTCGGTTGCGCCGCAGCCGGCCAACGATTACGCCGTCAGCAAGCTGGCCATGGAATACATGGCTCGCCTCTGGGCTGATCGTCTGCCGATCATCCTGACGCGTCCGTTCAACTACACGGGCATCGGCCAGTCGCCGCAGTTCCTTTTGCCGAAAATCGTCTCGCACTTTCAGCGCGGCGAACGCGTGATCGAACTCGGCAATATTGATGTGGCGCGTGACTTCCAGGACGTCCGCTTCGTTGCTGACGCTTACGTACGCCTGCTTTCGTCTACGGAGAAGGCGGCCGGCCTGGCGATCAACCTGTGTTCGGGTGTATCGGTTTCACTGACCGAAGTCATCCGCATGATGGAGCAGATCGCGGGCTACACGATCGAGGTTCGGGTCAACCCTGCCTTCGTTCGTGGCAACGAGGTAGCCCGACTGACGGGCGACAACCGCCGGCTGGCCAGCGTCATCGGCCCCCTGGCCATCATTCCGCTGCAAACGACCCTGCAGTGGATGTACGAGCACAAAGACGCGTCACACTGACGCCAGAGGACGTTCTCCATGCATTGCTTCAAGGCCTACGACATTCGCGGGCGCGTTCCTGACGAATTGAACGAAGACATTGCCTACCGCATTGGTCGCGGCATGGCGCACGCGCTGGGTGACGGGGCAGTGGTCGTCGGGTACGACATCCGTCTGGACAGCCCTGCGTTTGCAGCCGCCGTGATTCGTGGCCTGAACGACGAAGGCCGCGATGCCATCGACATCGGCCTGTGTGGCACGGAAGAAGTTTATTTCCAGACCTCGCATCGCAAGGTTGCCGGTGGCGTGATGGTCACGGCCAGTCACAATCCCATCGACTACAACGGCATGAAGCTGGTACGCGAAGAGTCGCGTCCGATCAGTGGCGACACAGGCTTGCGCGACATCGAGCGCATGGTCGAAGACAACGCATTTGGTCCGGTGGCGGCGACGCGCGGCAACGTGCTTGTCGATCACGACAAGACGGCCTATATCGAGCACCTGCTGGGCTACATTGATACCTCGACGCTCAAGCCGCTGAAGATTGTCGTCAATGCGGGCAACGGTGGCGCAGGTCTGATTGTGGACCTTCTCGCTGGGCGTCTTCCGTTCGAGTTCGTGCGCGTCAACCACGAGCCGGATGGACATTTCCCGCATGGCATTCCCAATCCCCTGCTGCCGGAGAACCGCGATGCAACGGCGCAGGCGGTAGTCGAATCCGGCGCTGACTTCGGTATTGCATGGGACGGCGACTTCGATCGCTGCTTCCTGTTCGACGCGCAGGGTCGTTTCATCGAAGGCTATTACATCGTTGGCCTGCTGGCCGCACAGCTTCTGGAAAAGCACCCCGGCTCGAAGATCATCCACGACCCGCGGCTGACCTGGAACACGGTGGACATGGTGGCCTCTGCCGGTGGCATCGCGGTGGAAAGCAAAACGGGCCATGCCTTCATCAAGGAACGCATGCGTAGCGAAGATGCCGTCTATGGCGGTGAAATGAGCGCGCATCACTACTTCCGCGATTTCGCATATTGCGATTCGGGCATGATTCCGTGGCTGCTGGTGGCAGAGCGGATCTGCAAGACGGGCGTGTCGCTGGCCGACATGCTGGAAGAGCGCATGGCCGCCTATCCATGCAGCGGCGAAATCAACTTCCGCGTTTCCGATGCCGCCCGTACGGTGGCCCGCGTGGTGGCTCATTTCCAGACGCAACAGCCGTCCGTCGATCACATTGACGGCGTGAGCATGGCGTTTGACACGTGGCGCTTCAATTTGCGTTCGTCCAACACCGAGCCGCTGCTGCGACTCAATGTGGAAACACGTGGCGACGCCGCGTTGCTGGATGCGAAAACGGCTGAGCTGCGCGGTCTGATCGAAGCGGGCTGAAGCTGAGCGCTTGCGGGTCGGCGCGCGGCGTTACGCGGCGCGTCGACCCAGCAGGAAGATGGACGATTCCCCCGTGCCGGGGGCCAGGATCATCCGGCCCGCCGCAAACTGCGTGAGCGTGGGCCAGCCCCGCAGCCCAACATCCATCAGCTTTGATGAGCGGGGCGGATACGGGAAGTCGTAGAGGCCGTCTGCGCCTTCCTTCAGTACACTGAATCCGTGCTTCAGGAAAAGGTCACGCCAGGCGGCGTGTCCTTTCAGGTTGATGTGCGTCGGATCAGTGAGTGCATGCCAGTCCTTGCCTTTCTTGCGCGATGCCCAGCCCGTGGCGTCCGGCGTCACCAGCAGAAGCTTTCCGCCCGGCTTCAGCACGCGTGAAAACTGCTGAAGCACGCCGTCCAGGCCTTCGTCGTCGATATGTTCGATGACGTGAATGGAGACGATGCCTGCGAATGCGCTATCCGGGCAATCCATCAGCGAGGGGTAGACCGTGGAGGTCGGGCAGCGCTTCCTGGATTGTTCTGCTGCCCAGGCGCTGGCTTCGACGCCTGACACATCCCTGTCAGATGACAGGCGCTTCAACAAATGCCCCATCCCGCAACCGAAGTCGAGCACCGGGCCGGGAGGAAGGTAGCGCTTTACCCATCGCTGGTAGAGCAGCAGGGCAGGGCGATCCCTGTCCTGCTGATTACCCTCGTAGTAACTATTGTCGTAGCGCGGATGGACTGCATTCGACATTACAGCTCCCTGTTACAAACGATTTGCGGATTCATGCGCGCCCGTAGATATCCTCGAAGCGAACGATGTCGTCTTCGCCAAGATAGCTGCCGGACTGAACTTCGATGAGTTCCAGCGGCACCTTGCCTACGTTACGCAGACGGTGGGTCACCCCGAGCGGGATATAAGTACTCTGGTTTTCCGTCAGCAGGAAGACTTTCTCGCCACAGGTCACTTCCGCCGTGCCGGATACGACAATCCAGTGCTCGGCGCGATGGTGGTGCATTTGCAGGCTGAGTACGGAACCCGGCTTCACAACGATGCGCTTGACCTGGAATCGCTCGCCCATGTCGATGGAGTCGTAGCTTCCCCAGGGACGATACACTTCGCGATGCGCCAGATGTTCGCTGCGGCCATCCTTCTTCAGTCGGTCGACCAGCTTTTTCACGTCCTGGACCTTGTCGCGTGCGGCCACCAGCGTAGCGTCGGGCGTGGCGATGATGACGACGTCATCCAGTCCGATGGTGGCAACCAGGTGGCGTGCATGAGTGCGCACCAGCGTGTTGCGGGTGTCCAGTGCGATCACATCGCCATCGGTCACGTTGCCGTCGGTGTCTTTGTCCGACGCTTCCCACAGTGCCGACCAGGAGCCGATGTCGCTCCAGGCGCAGCTGACGGGCACAACGGCTGCGCGGTCGGTCTTTTCCATGACCGCGTAGTCGATGGAATTGTCCGGCACGGCATCCATTGCGGCCTTGTCGAAGCGCACGAAGTCCAGGTCGCCATGGGCAGTCTGGAACACGGCCTGGGAAGCGGCGTGGATGTCGGGCGAATGAGCTTTCAGTTCTTCGAGGTAGCGCGCTGCCGAGAACAGGAACATGCCTGAGTTCCAGTCGTACTCGCCGCTTTCGACGTAGCGTCGGGCGGTGTCCATGTCCGGCTTCTCGACAAAGCTACCCACGGTGAAACCGGCGTCAGAGAGCGCGCGATCACGGCGGATGTAGCCAAAGCCGGTTTCCGGCGCTTCCGGACGGATGCCGAAGGTCACCAGCCAGCCATCGTCGGCCAGCGGAGTGGCGCGGGAAACGGCGCTGACGAAGCTCGATTCCTTGCCGATCAGGTGGTCGGCCGGAAGAACCAGCAGGACGGCGTTCGCATCGGCGGCCAGAGCGTGCATCGCGGCAAGAGCGATGGCCGGAGCGGTATTGCGCGGGCTGGGTTCCAGAAGGATGGAAGCGCCTTTGATGCCCAGGTCCTGAAGCTGCTCGGCAACCGTGAAGCGATGATCCTCGCTGCACACGACGATCGGTGCGGCGGCGTCATTCAGCTTGGCGGTGCGCTCGACGGTCTGCTGGAACAGCGTGCTGTCCCCGACCAGGGCCAGGAACTGCTTGGGGCGATTCTGCCGGGAAAGGGGCCACAGGCGCGTGCCGCTTCCACCGCTGAGAATGACCGGAACTATCATGTTGGTTCAACTCCGTCCAAAATTCCGTTGCGCCGAAGTATACGGCCCCCGCAGCGACGGCGCTGAATAGTCTGAACGCACCTTTCAGCGGGTGCTTTCATCCGTTTCAGGTGCCAGTTCTTCGATCATGCCCGCGTAACGCTGCACGAAGGCTGCATTGGAAAACACCCCCAGGGCGGCCTCGCGGATGGCCTGGCGTGATGTGCCCGCCCGGACGTCCACGCAGCGCAGGATGGCGGCGGCCAGGGCGGAGGCATCGCCGGGCGGTGCCAGTTCGCCCGCGCCCGTCAGGCGCACGGGCACACGCACACCCCGCATGTCGCTGGCCACCACAGGCACGCCCGTGAACATGGCTTCCACCTGCACCATGCCAAATGCCTCGTAGGCATTGACGCTGGGGAGCACGAAAACGTCCAGCTGGCCATAGAAAGCGCCCAGTTCGTCGTCCCCGATGCGGCCCAGCAACTCGATGCGGTCGCCAAAGCCGGTGATTCGCTTTTCGATTTGCGGATAAATCGAGCCGCCGGCGACGTTTTTGTAGTCACCTGCGAGGATCAGCCTCGCGTCCGGTCGCTGTGCCAGTACGTGTGCGAAGGCCTCGATCAGTACGTCGATGCCTTTTTCGGCGACAAACCGGCCAAGGAAGCCGATGACAGGCGCCTCGTGGTTGATAGGACGATTGATCGCAATACCCGGGCCGTTGTCTTTGATAGGCGCATAGCCTTCGACGAGATGCGTGGGCTGTGCCGCCACGATTTCAGAGCCGTCGGCGTAGTCGCGAGAGAGGACGACCACGCGCGAGGAACGCCGCAGGCAGGTGCGTGACGCGTGGTTCACCGCGGCAACGGCCAGTCGGTCGACCAGGCCACCAATGGCCTGCACATCGCACTGATAGGTGGTGATGACCGGTACGCGCCGCGGCGTCAGGCGAGCGAGCCAGGCCACATCCAGCATCGGAAGATGGAAATTGACGACATCCGACATCGCGGCAAGTGCGCGGTACTGTCGGGCCAGCGCCGGGCTGATGTAGCCCTTGTGCAGGAACAGGAGCGCAGGCGCCCGGTGAACGTCCACGCCGTGCATCCGTTCAAACACAGGAAGCGACGGATCGTGCTGCCCGGTGAGCACGGTGACGTCGTAATCGGCGGAAAGTCCTTCGGCCAGCAGCTTGGCGTATTCGGACACACCACTGATGTACGGGTGGTAGTAGCTCAGTACGACGAGGAGGCGTTTCCGGCGTGCCATGGCTTCAGGACCTCGAAATGACGACGACGCCGGCAACGATGATGGCGATGCCAGCCCAGCGCTGCACCGTTACCTGCTCGTTGAAAAAGTAGATCGCCAGCAGCGGCGTGATGACATACACCATGGACATCAGGGGCTGGAGAAGGCTCAGTTCCACCTTGCGCAGCAGAAGAATCCACATCACCGCGGGCACGAAATACATGAAAAGGCCTGCCATGATCTTCCAGTTGAGGAAGATGAGCAGCAGGTCGGTCGGCCGTTGCATGGGTGTCAGTTCAACAGCGCCCCACTTGAGCAGAATGCCGCCAAACGCGCTGAGCAGAGCCCCGAGGAAGACGATGGGAAGCAGCAGGATGATAGGCATGTCAGGGGCTCGTGCAATGAATCGGGGTAAACAACGGCTTGTCCGATAGCGACATCGCCGATACCTGGTAGGTCAGCACGCGCGCGTCACCGGACCCTTCAATCAGTGTCTGCGGACTTTCGGCACGACCGCGGGCCGTGATGGTGATGGTGTGCTTTTTCCCTGGTGGCAGCGGGAACGACACCTCATTGCGTTCGGCATCGAACTCCGTCTCGCAGGTGCTTTCATCCGTGCGGATAGTGACAGGTTCCGTCGGCGATTCAGGAATGAACCGATGAGCGAATACAGCGTTGATGTACTTTGCGCGCTCGCCATGGACCGTGATGGTGATTTCCTTCGGCATCCACGAGAACGGACCTTCGTTGGCATGCAGGCCCGATACCGAGAAGCGGCTTCCGTGTTCGAGGTCGATCACGGTGAAGCGTCCCCTGGTGAGCACCGGTTCGGCCGGGAACGACGCAGCCCGCATGTATTCATCCTGGCCTACGGCGAGCGGCGCGCTTTCAAACGGCGCGGCCGGGTGGTCGTTGGTGTAGCTGGCAAGGTAGCCGCCTCCGCCAAAATCGTTGGAGAACACGACAGGTGTCTTCGCGAAATAGGTAAACCACATCGAGAAGAAATACGGCTGTTCGGTGAATCGGGCCGAAATCGGACGGCCATTCGCATGCGCTGATGCGGCGGCGGAAATGGTCATCAGGTCTGTGTTGATGTGCTTCTTCTCGCCGAAGTTCAGGCTCTGCATCACCATCGCGTAGGCACAGGAAATGTGCAGGCCCGCTATCAGCACGAGGGCCAGAGTGGACAGCGCACCGGACCAGCGCTTCCGTGTGCCGGGGGCGCGTGCGACGGCGAACAGCATCATGGGAGGCAGGAAGAGCGAGAAATACTCCGCGATCTTCATTTTTCCGTAGTTGAATTCCTTGAACACGATCATGCCGGCCAGCACAAGGAAACCGAGTGCCACACCGATATAGAAAGGTTCTTCTTTCTTCTCGCGCCGGGCGAGAAGCGCGCTGGCAATCACCACAAGGATGGAAAGCCAGATGGCTCCTTTGGGGATGTGCTCAAGCACGCCACGGGTCGTGGTGAGGAACGCCACGAGGTAGCGGGGGCCTTTCAGCCCGGCATACGGGTCACCCCATGCCGTCCCCTGGGTTGAAGCCTCGAAGTACGCGCCCTTGATGACCCAGATGGCCGACGAGCTGATCCAGAAAAACACGATTGCGCCAAGAGCGACGACACAAAGAATCCTGACGCCACGGACCACAGCTTCGGTGAATGTGGCCTCGCGCAGAAGCCACGTGCAAAGCATGATGCTGCCCACCACGCCCAGGCCGATGGGCGCCAGCTCGGCATACGTGGCCAGCAACGCCGCGAAGATGACAGCCGGGATCGGGTCCAGCCACGCAGGCCGCGAGCGGCAGGCGAACACGACGAATGCAGTCAGCAGGATCGTGCCGAAGGCATTCGCGAAATTGGAATTGAGCACCATCTGCATGGCGGCGGGCGCCAGAGCCAGGCTGATGGCTACACATGCGCTGCGCAGCGAGATGCGCTTCATCATGGTCGCAACGTTGTGCGGGAGCAACGCGTACAGCGCAAAGATGCCGGTGGCCGTGGCCACCGCCTGCATGGGGTTGTACAGATACACCGGATCGCGGCGCGCCACTGAGCTCACGAATCCGAGCAGCGCTTCGCTGCCAATGCGGCCCAGCGGAGCGTGGTCGGCAAAGAAGAAGCGGGAGATCGAGTAGAACGGGTCCAGCGGCGAGTAGGCCAGCGTCTCGGTGGACGCGTGCGCCATCATCCAGCGCGCGTTGGTCACGTAGTAGATGCTGTCGTGATTGGACGTGCCCTCGAAGAGGATGGCGCCGTACAACGGGATGGGCAGATTGCAAAGCACGACCGCCATCACGATGCCGAGGATGCACAGGGCGAATGTCATGCCACTGGTGGCCGTGGCGTCCGCGCAGAAATCGGCACGTACCGAGGCGCGTGTCCATGTGGCAATCAACCACAGGCCCAGCAATGCCAGCAACCAGGGCATGGCAAGGTCGATGGGCATGACGTACGCGAGGCTGCGTGTGATCGCGATCAGCACAGCCATGGCGAGGGCCGGGGCCCAGAAAATGCGCGATGGCTTCGCTTCCAGCCTGGAAAGGCGGGCAAACGGATACCCGATCAGGATCAGGGCGATGAAGATCAGGGCAAATGCCGCGCTGAAGAAAAAGGTATGCATGGACTCACAGTGCCGCAGGTGCGGATTGGAAAGCGGGCAAAACGTTCAGACCGACAGCAGCGCAAAAAGCCCGGCGACGGCCAGGATGATCTGGCTGGTGCGATCCGTAACGGCGAAGACCACCGGGTCGTCGATCATCTTGCCGCGATGGGCGATGAGCCACGCGCGGGTTACCCAGTAAAGGAGGCATGGGCACACCAGCCACAGCATGGCTGGATGGCGGTAAAGCTGTTCGCTGGCCGCGCTGTTGATGTAAAGCGCAAGCACCAGCACGCTGAGATAGCCGCTGGCCACGCCCATGGGCTGGATCACCGGCAGGTCATCGGTTGTGTACGCGCGTCCCGCGATGGCCGTGACGCCCTTCCTGAGCGCAACCTCCAGCTCGACGCAACGCTTGAGGATGGCGAGGCTGAGGAAAATGAAGACCGAGAAGGCCAGCAGCCAGAAGGACAGCGGGCTGCCGATGGCGAACGTGCCGCCAATGATGCGTACCGTATAAAGCGCGGCAAGCGTGATCACGTCCAGGACTTCCACTCGCTTGATCTTGAACGAGTAGGCGAGAGTGGCGGCCAGATAGGCGAGCAGCAGCCAGGCGAAGGCCGGCGGCAACGTGGTCAACGCCAGGGCGAACGCCGCCAGCGTGAGCAGCGGCGTGGCAACCATGCCCCACAGAAGATTCATGCGGCCGGAGGCAAACGGGCGATTTCGCTTGGTGCGATGCGCGCGGTCGGCGTCCAGGTCCAGCAGGTCGTTCAGGAGGTACACGCCAGACGCGCAGAGGCCGAAACTCAGGAATGCAATGACCGAGGCGATGACGGCCTCACGCTCAAATACCCGATGGGATGCGAGGAGCGGGATGAAAATGAGGGCATTCTTGATCCACTGGTGCAGGCGCAGGGCTTTTAGCCAGACACGCGGCGTGAGCTGGTGGGTGTCGAATGTGCGGGTGGTCTGGGCCGCGCGGGCTGCTTCCTCGCGCAGTCGGGGACTATTGCTGATCACGATGGCTTCGTGCGCGTGTTCCCACACGTGAATGTCTACGCGATGGTTGCCCGCGTAGTCGAAGCCCCGCTCACCGAAGCGAGCTACCAGACGCCGTGCCTTCTCCCTGCCCGACACGTTGGCGGTGTCGTCGGTAGCGATCAGTTCGGAGAAGATACCGATATGGTCCACCACGCCCGAGGCGATGCTCTGATGGGTGGCGGTCACAAGGATCAGCGGGCGATGAGTTGCCTCCTCCCGCAACCAGGCGAGAAGTTCTTTGTGATAAGGAAGGAGGTCGGTGCGGATCTGCGTGCGGCGTGCGATTTCCCGCTTCAGGACGACGCGACCCTGAAAAAGCCACCAGATCATGGCGACGATGAAAAGCGGATTGCGATGGATGAGTGCCAGCCCCGATTCCACCAGCAGATCGGTGTGGATCAGCGTTCCATCAAGGTCGACACATAGGGGTCGCGGATTGGTTTCCATGGGGCCGTCGATCTCTGTGTGTATACCAGCGTCAGCGTGCTGGCGATGGTTATAGGTGGTTGTATCCCCCTGGGGCGTCACATCGTGGCCTACGCTGCGTGGCCACGATGTGAGCCGTACGGCACCTGATCAGTCGATCAGAGCGCCTGCTCAAGTTCCGGAAGAATCTTGAACAGGTCACCCACGAGGCCGATGTCGGCAATCTCGAAGATCGGCGCTTCGCCGTCCTTGTTGATGGCGACGATGGTGCCGGCGTCCTTGATGCCCGTCAGGTGCTGGATGGCGCCCGAAATGCCCACGGCGATGTACAGCTCCGGGGCGATGATCTTGCCGGTCTGGCCGACCTGCATTTCATTGGGCACGTAGCCTGCGTCGACCGCAGCGCGCGAAGCGCCCACGGCGGCGCCGATCTTGTCGGCGAACTTGTAGATGATCTCGAAGTTTTCCTTCGAGCCCACACCACGGCCACCGGACACGACCTTCGGCGCACCCTGCAGGTCGGGGCGGTCACTCTTGCCCTGGTGCAGTTCGACGAAGCGGGTGTGCGTGGGCAGCGTGGCATCGACGGTCAGTGCCTCGACCGGGGCGGAGCCCGTTGAGGCGGCAGCCGGCCACGAAGCCGTGCGGATGGTGGCCACGACCGTCTGGTCGGCCGGCACGTCGACTGTGACGATGGCATTGCCTGCGTAGATCGGGCGCTTGAAGCTGTGGCTGCCTTCCACGGTCATGACATCGCTGACCTGAGCCACACCGAGCAGCGCGGCCACGCGCGGAGCGAGGTCCTTGCCGAACGTGGTGGAGGGCGCGAACACGTGCGTATAACCGGCGGCAGCCTTCGCAATCTGCGGTGCGTAGATGGCGGCCAGGGCATGCGCGTTTTCGGCGCGGGCCACGGTCAGCACTTTCGTCACGCCGTCGATTTTCGCGGCTTCCGCGGCGATGGCATCCGGCGCGTCGGCCAGCACGATGACGTCGATGGCATCGGGCTTCACGGCCTGCGCGGCGCTGACGGCGCGCGCGGTGGCACCGTTGAGCTTGCCGTCCAGGTGTTCTGCAATAACGAGAATCTTGCTCATCATGTTCTCCCGTGCGGCTGCTTAGAGCAGACCCTTCGATTTGAGGGCGGCGACCAGTTCGGCGGCGTCTTTCACCATCACGCCCTTGCTGCGCTTGGGCGGAGCGGCGTAATGGGTGACCTTCACGTGATCGGCGGCATCGACGCCCAGCGAAGCGAAATCGACGACGTCGATAGGCTTGGACTTGGCCTTCATGATGTCCGGCAGCTTGATGAAGCGGGGTTCGTTGAGGCGCAGGTCGGTCGTGATGACGGCCGGCAGCTCGGCTTCGATGACTTCCAGGCCGGCGTCCACCTCACGGGTGACCGTGGCCTTGCCGTCGGCGATCTCTACCTTGCCGGCAAACGTGGCCTGCGGGCGATCCCACAGCGCCGCGAGCATCTGGCCAGTCTGGTTGGCATCGTCGTCGATGGCCTGCTTGCCCAGGATCACCAGGCCCGGCTGCTCTTTCTCGACCAGCTTCAGGAAGGTGCGGGCAGCGGTCAGCGGCTGGATGGCCTCGCTGGTCTGCACGTGGATGGCGCGATTGGCGCCCATGGCCAGGCCGTTGCGCAGGTGCGCCGTGAGGTCGGCAGGACCGATGCCCACGATGATCACTTCCTCGGCAATGCCCTTTTCGCGCAGGCGCAGGGCTTCTTCGAGGGCAATATCGTCAAAGGGGTTCGCGGAGAGCTTGACGCCCTCGGTCACCACGCCCGAGCCATCGGGCTTGACCTGAATTCGTACGTTGTAATCAACGACTCGCTTGTAGCCGACCAGAATCTTCATGTGCGGATCCTTGAGATGGCGCGGCCGGGAGGGCCTTGCCTGGCAAAGTGACCGGAGATTATAGCGTGGCGGGGCATGGTTCACCCGCCACGGGCCAGCCCTCCGGGTTGGTCTATTTAACAAACGTGGTTACTATTGGTCATCTAATCGTCACAAAAGTAAACGGATTCGTCGGTCAGGCGTTTGGGGGGCGCTGTGGCTGTGAGTTTTAGGAAAGGATCGCCGATGAAACTGATCATTCAGATTCCTTGCTTCAACGAGGCGCAGACCCTCGCGATAGCACTGGCTGATCTGCCTCGCAAGGTGCCCGGGTTCGACGTTGTCGAATGGTTGATCATCGACGACGGCAGCAAGGACCAGACCGTGGAGGTCGCGCGCCGGCATGGCGTCGATCACATCGTCCGGCACACGCACAACCGCGGCCTGGCCTGCGCCTTCAAGACGGGCCTCGATGAATGTCTCCGCCTTGGTGCAGATGTCATCGTCAACACGGATGCCGACAATCAATATGTGGCCGCCGATATCCCCCTGCTGACCCAGCCCATCGTGGATAGCCGCGCGGAAATCGTGGTGGGTGCACGTCCGATTGCCACGATCAGCCATTTCTCGCCGCTGAAGAAGCTTCTGCAATGGGTGGGCAGCAGTGTCGTGCGCCTTGCCAGTGGCACGCGGGTTCCCGATGCGCCCAGCGGATTTCGCGCCATTGCGCGTGAGGCGGCGCAGCGGCTGGTCGTTTTCAGCGAGTACACCTATACGCTGGAAATGATCATCCAGGCTGGCCAGAAAGACATGGCGATCCTGTTCGTGCCTGTACGCGTCAATGCTGATCTGCGGCCGTCACGGCTGGTGCGCAGCATGTTTTCGTATGTCCAGCGCAGCATCGTCACGATCATCCGCATCTTCGCCATCTACCGGCCATTCCGGTTTTTCGGCTCCATCGGGTTGCTTTTCATCGTGGCCGGCCTGATTCCCGGTGTGCGCTTCCTCTTCAAATTCTGGCTGGGGCAGGGCGATGGCCATATCCAGTCGCTGATCCTCGCCGCGGTGCTGCTTGGCATCGGTTTCCAGACCTTGCTGATCGCCTTCGTGGCAGACCTTCTGGCCGCCAACCGCAAGCTGCTGGAAGATGTGCGTTACCGTACTGCCGATCACGCATCGGACCCATCAAGGGAGAAAATGCCGCATGACTGATCAGGCAACCGAAGGTCTGCTGTCGCCCTTTCTTCGCGAGCGCCGCCTGCGCGCTGCCATTCCCCATCTGAAAGGCATGGTTCTGGATTTTGGCTGCGGCTCCGGTGCGCTGGCGCGCATGCTGCCGCCCGAGCGCTACGTCGGCGTCGAGCGTGACAGCGAGTCGCTTGCCGTGGCCCGGCAGCAATATCCGCGTCACCGTTTTGTGCGCGATCTGGAAGATGTGCCCGAGGTGGTCGACACCGTGGTGTCGCTTGCCGTGATCGAGCACGTGTCTGACCCGGTGGGTTTTCTGCGTGCGCTGAGCGGTGTGCTGAACGACGACGCGCAGTCACGCATTGTCGTGTCCACGCCGCATCCGTCGATGGACTGGATTCACGATGCGGGCGCGCGCGTTGGCCTTTTTTCCGGCCATGCCAGCGACGAGCATGAAGAACTGCTGGGGCGTTCGCGTCTCGCTGAAGTGGGGCAGGGCGCCGGCCTTGCGATGATCGGATACTCCCGCTTCCTCTTCGGTGCCAACCAGATTGCCGTTTATGCGCGCGAGCGTACAGCGGCATGAAAATATCGGGTGGACAGGAAGAAAACGGGCTGGTCGTTGGCAACGCGTACGACAAGTACGGATCACGCAACATCATCGTTCGCCGCCTGATGAGCGGGTTCGAGTCGGCGCTGGCAGGACTCGTCGCCGCGATAGCGCCGCGTGCCGTCTACGAAGTGGGCTGCGGCGAAGGCTACTGGGTGCTTCGCTGGACGGAAGAAGGCAAGACCGCTTCCGGATGCGACGTGTCGCCCGCTGTGATCGGGCTGGCTCGTGAGAACGCGGTAGCGCGCGGGTTGTCGCCGGATGTGTTCAGCGTGGCCAGCATTTACGACCTGACCGGAGCACGGCAGCCCGGCGAACTGGTGGTGTGCTGTGAAGTGCTCGAACACCTGGACGATCCACGCGCTGGCCTGGCCGCTCTGCAACGCATTGTCAGCGACTACCTCATCGTCAGCGTGCCGCGCGAGCCGATCTGGCGCGCGCTCAACATGGCGCGAGGCAAATACCTGGGGCAACTGGGCAATACGCCCGGTCATTTCCAACATTGGTCAGCGAGCGGTTTCCGCCGCCTCGTGGGCGAATATTTTGATGTCGTGGAAGTTCGCCAGCCGCTGCCGTGGACGATGCTTCTTTGTCGGAAGCGCCCGTGAGTACAAAGGCTTCGTGGCGACGGTCGTTGCTGAATGCCGTGGGGGGAGTGTTATCGGTAGCCGGCATCGTCTACGTTGCCTTTCGCATGAAAGGCTACTGGGCCAGTGTCGATGTGGCAGCGCTGGACCGGTCGTTGTGGGTGTGGTGTGCCGTGCTGGTTCCGCTGGGCGTCGGCATGAATGCGTTGCTGGCACTCGCCTGGCGCGACCTGCTGCTTTCACAGGGCGTGCCCACCCGCCGCCGTCTTGCTCTTGCGTTGTATGGCCGCTCTCAGCTGGCGAAGTACGTGCCGGGGAACATCTTTCATTTCGCGAGCCGCCAGGCGATGGGGATGTCGGAGGGATTGCCGGCTGCTCCACTGGCACGCTCCGTGCCGCTTGAGCTCGGCCTCATCTGCTTCGCAGCAGCGCTGTGCATGCCTCTGATCGTCCCTTCCCTGGTGCCACGCATCGGCGCTTGGCTTTCGGTCGTGGGGCTGGGGTTGACCATCACGGTGGGGGTTCTGGTCGTAAGGCGTTTCCTGAGTGCGGTGGCTGGACGAGCGCTGCTCTTGCACGTCGGCTACCTGCTTGCATCGGGTGCCATGTTTGTATCGCTGGTGAGAGCGTCGTCGCTGCCGCTGGGTACGGATGCCTGCTTTATCGTGGCAGGAGCGTACGTGGCCGCATGGCTTGCGGGCCTGGTCACGCCGGGCGCACCGGCCGGCATGGGTGTTCGCGAACTCGTGCTCATCGCGTTGCTGGGCGCGCTGGTCAGCCAGCCTGTCCTGTTGCTGGCGCTGGTACTGACCCGAATGGTCGGCATCGTGGCTGACGGCATCACCTGGGTCATTGCACTGCTTATTCGCCCACACCATCCGAAGGACAGGGATCATGCGCACTCACTCCACTGAGACGCCGGGGAACACGTTACTGGTCGTTGCGGCGTTCGTTTTTGTATTGATGGTGCATGGGGCGCTTCCGGGTTTCGGCCTGCCCACCCTGGGGCAGGCCATATGGACCTCTGCGTTCGCACAGGCGTTCGCGGATGCGTCGCCCTGGGCGCTGACCTCGCACATGTTTGGCCTGCCGGCCCCTTCGGCCATGGCGTTTGGATTGGCCGGGGCTCGCGTTGCCGGCTGGTACATCACGCTGGGGTTGCATCCGGCGGATGCGTATTCCGCCATGGTGGCCACGTGGCTTCTGGTGTCGTTTGCGTCATGTCGCAAGCTGGGCCGGTTCGTCGGCCTCGGATCGCGCATGGCGACTCTGGCCGCCGTGCTCTGGCTGAGCATGCCGATTGCCTGGGCGCATGGCGGCTACAGCATGGTAGGTATCGGCATCGCGCTTCTGCCCTTCTATTTCCTGTGCACGGCATCTCTTCTGCCCGCGCATGGTGTGCGTCGCCGCTGGGCGGTCGTTCTTGCGCTGGTGGGTCCGGTCATCGCCATATTCATGGACGGATACACGTTCATGATGTTTGCCGTGGGCAGCACGGGCATGCTGGCGTGGGTATTCCTGCGAGAGCCGGCTGCCCGAAAGCAACTGCTTATCTTTGCCGGGCCCATGCACGTGGCAGGGTTTGTGGTGGCTTACCTGCTGTTCCGTGCCTACATCCACGGAAACGGATTCCCGGCTGAGTCGCTGGACTTCTTCCGCGCCTGGGGTGTGGATCTGTCGTTCGTTGCCAGGCCTACGCAGGGGCAGCAATGGCTGTGGGACACGATCGGCTATTCGATCTACCGCGACGACACGATTTACTACGGCGACTATTCGGTCTGGACGACCACCTTCTGCCTGCCGATCCTTCTGGCGGGCGTCATCGCCTGGTGGGCGGCGCGACGCCGCAGCGTGCTTGCGTCCGGTCTGTTGCTGGTGGGCATCTTCGCGTTCTACATGGCTCTCGGGCCGTCGCTGAAAATTGATGCGCGCAAGCCCACCGTAGAATCAGCTGCCGTGGCGGATGCGCAACAATTGATGCCGCCGGAAGCAGGGCCGATTCATACGGGTAACGCACGCATTTCGGTGTATCTGCCTGGCTTCAATGTGATGCGTGCTGCGTATCGCTGGGTGGCACTGACCTTGTTCTGCCTGTGGGGTGTGCTCGTGCTTGCGCTGGCCAATGAACGGGCGACGCGCTGGCGCATCTGGCCCTGGGTCATGGCGGCGCTGGTCCTGGCCAATCTTCCCCATCTGGGGCAGTCGCTCATGCAGGCCAGGTCGCAGCGCGACATGTTCCAGGCGATTGACCACGACATGGTCAAGCCACTGAAGGACCTGGTTCCCAGAGGGTCCACCATCGCGTTTGCGCCGTATGGAAACGACTTTCTCGGCATCTACATGGCAGCCCGCGCGAAGACCCCGTCGTTCAACGCGGGTGGCGACAAGAACGTGGCGCTTGCGCAGGCCTATTGGCCTGCGTCGATGCTGAGCCTGGGCGATCCGGCGATACCGGGTCAGGAGGGGGCGATTGTCCGTTTCCTCCTCGACAAGACGGGCGATGCGGTCGTTGTTCCGTATGCGGATATGTTGTGGAGCGCGCACGGCTGGCCTTGCTATAGGCCCGGTGATTGCATTGCCGACCGGCGCAAGGCGTTCGCTCCGGCCATCGCTGCACTGAAGGCCATTCCGATCATCCAGGTGGACGAGACGCCTTACTTCGTCGTTGCACGGCTGCGTCCTGAATATCGAAAGGCAAGCATGCAGGCCACGGCCGAAGCGCTTGCGATCGGCTCCATCCATTATCCGATCCGTACGCGTTCGTCTTATGCCATGGCGGACATGGTGCTGACACGCGGCTGGTACCCGGGCGAGGCGGAGTTCACCTGGTCGGGTGCCACCGCGATTCTTTCGCTACCGGTTCCCGCCTCATGCCGTACGGACGCCATGTGTTCGGTCACGTTGAACTTCAGCGTGTTTGGTGCGGGCGGCGACCGGTTGCCCACGGTCACCTTCAGCGATGCCGACCATCCTGATGCCCCGGCTACGGCGGTTCGCGTTTCCGACCCCGGCGAGCAGCACGTGTCACTGCCCTTGCGGACAGGACAGCCGGTCAATCGCATCAACGTGTCGGTATCGCCGGCGTGGTCGCCCAGGCAGTTGGTCGGTTCACCCGACGAGCGCGTGCTGGGCATCGCGCTATCCCGCATTGAGCTAAAAGACGGCGTGAGCTCCGATTGAACTCACGCCGTCCGGTCAGTGCAGGGTGATGCTGTGCAGCTTCACGCCAAGGACGCGGGCATCCGTATTGATCCCGGCTTTCAACGGCGAGATCGCGTCAGGCAGCCGAAGCTCCACGGTCATGCCGTCCTTCGCGACGTCAGTGCCGGCAGGCAGCGTGACGTCGATGGCCTGACGGTCGTGCAGAACCGCGTGTGCAGCCTGCGATCCGTTGATGAGCACATCAACCGTCTGGCCGGTGTGCAAGGGGTCAAACGGCTCGAGCGTAAGCGTGGCCGTAGTCACCCGGGCCAGCTCCGGATTGCCTTTGCAGGCATAGGCCGATGAGTTGCCCTCCGTCCAGCGGCCGTCGGTCTCTGCTCCGCTGAAGCCCTTGATCGAGCGGCCCGGCACGAAACCGGCTGAGGTGAAATCGGCAGCAGCGGCGCAGGTGTCACTGAATTTGCGCTGCACGCAGGCGTAATCGAGCACCGTCAATCCGCCGGGATAGTGCCCGGATGAGCACTCGGGGCTGCTCAGTACGGCATCTGCCGAGGTGGAAGTGAGTACCTTGCCGATCTTGTCCGGTTCCTGAAACTCGGTGTTGGTCAGCAATGCCATGAGGTCAGGGCTTCTGGGCTGTTCAAGCACGCCCATGGACATCATGTAAGTGACGATGTTGCCCATCTCGCCGATGGGAATGCGCGCGACGTACTTGGGCAGCGGTCCTTCCAGTGCACCCGAATCATTGACCAGGCGTGTGATGGATTCCATGCGCACGACATCGGCGGTGTCCGCACTCTTGTGCGTGTGCGCCAGCGTGAAAATCCACAATGCCCAGAGAATCAGTGAGGGCTGCAGCCAGCGCAACGGAGCGTGGGAACGGGAGCCGGCGAACCGCTCGGGAACCAGCAGCGCGATCAGCGCAGCGATGTCCAGTATGAGGAACGTCGCCATGCCAAACGCATATTTGCGGCAGGCGTATTCTGAACCGCCGCCGCCGTGAAGCAGCAGAACCATCTGCATCAGGCACAACAATGCGATAGCCGCACTGGCGCAGCCGAGATGGCGTGCCAGCAGATATTTGCCGGGGCTGGCCGTACGGCCTGCGCGCATCGACATCACGATCAATGCAACGGAGGCGGTGAGGCATACCACTGCGAATATCACCAGTTCACGCATCGTGGATAACGAATGCAGGAATGCGCCCCCATTGTTTTCACTGATGGCACGCATGGCTGCAAACGCGGGATGTTTGAGCAGCAAGCCGGCAGCGATTACGCCAACGACAGCGACCACGGCCAGACGCTTGATGCGCTTGCCCGGTTCCATCAGGGCGGAGGTGGCAAGCAGCAGCATGCCGTAGCCCATTCCCTCAATGGCGGGAAGCAGATGCACCCCCGCAGTCAGGATGGCGATCAGCGTCAGACCGGCGCCGATGCCGACGTGCCGGCCCCAGCGCCGTTCGCAGAGCGCACCTGCCAGAACGAGCAAAAGGAAACACGCCTGGCCAGCCAGCTGCGAATAGAAGTAGTTGATGACAAGCTCGTGCCCGATAAGGTCAAGCTTCAGCGTGTAGCGATTGATCGCGATAAGTGCGATCACGGCGAGCGTATAAACCCATGAGCGCATGCCTGGCAGCAGGCGTGGCGTCAGCGCAGCGACACCCCATGCCACCACCAGCGAAAGACCTGCCGCTACCTGCAATCCGATGACGGACGAGCCGAAAATGCCGCCTATGACAGCCGCGAACACGTGGCTGTAGCGGGGATAGATGGCCATTTCGGCCAGTACCGGACTGCTGTCCGGTACCGACCAGTGGGTCCAGATCCACTGGATCAGGGCGTAGTGATGAGCGAAATCGGCGCTTGCACCGTAGATCGCTGATGTCGTGCCCCAGAACGCCACGAAGGCAACCAGGGTCAGAAGGACGCCAGCCAAAAGCCGCTCGCCTGGTAGAGCGCGGAGCTTCGTACCGGACTCGGTAAAGGTACCAGGGCTCATGCGTGGGTCGTCTCGTTGAGGCGCTTGTTGATCACTTCGGCCATGCGGCTGCCTTCGCGGATGGCGTAGTTGGTACCGCGATCTTCCGGATAGATCTGTGCCATCGTGGAAATGAGCGCGTTGTTGAACGGCGTTTCCTCGGCGGGCACGTAGCTGGAATAGTCGCGTTCAGTGACCGGCTGCGCATAGGCGGCACGCCAGATGCGGAACTCCTTGACCCAGTCGCGGCGAAACTTCGGGAACATGCGTTCCAGATGGGGAAGCGCGTAGTCCAGGTACTGGGCATCGCTCATGTCCCAGGTTTCATCCGACGTCGCGAGGTAGCGGGACAGGAACACGATGTGGCGGCCAGCGTAGTGCGAGCTGTCATCCAGATTGGTGTGCTCGATGACGCCGACGAAGGGGAAGCCCGGATCGTTGACGTTGAGCCAGTAGGTGTCCGAAAGGCTGTGAGTCAGTTCCATCACAAGACACACATTGCCGAGGTAATTTACCCGGCGCAGGCTGTCCAGCCACGGCTTCGGTGCATCCTTGAGCATGTCTGCGATCTGGTGGAACGAGGGCGTCAGCAGATACTCGCGCGCGGTGACGTCACCGGCAGGCGTCTGCAGCGCCGTGATGGCGCTGTCGGTCACGGTGGTGCCTGTGACCGGCGTGTTGTAGCGGATTTCGCCGCCCAGCGAGATGATCCGTTCGGCGATGGCCTCTGCCAGCCGGCCAAAGCCGCCGCGGAAATACGCCAGCTGTTCGCCGCCCTTGGTGTCGCGCGTGCTGCCGCGCAGCACCAGCTTCTTCCAGAACCACACCGCATTGATATCCTCGGCAAACACCGAGAACTTCGAGCGGATGAGCGGCTCCCATACGATCTTGAATACCTTCTTGCCGCACAGCGGCTCAAGCCATTCGCGGATGGTGAGGTGTTCGATCGACTTCCAGTCCTTGACCTTGCGCACCTGGAATACCAGCCAGCCGAGACGGATGCGGTCGATGAAGGGCAGGGGACTGAAGCGCAGCACGTCCAGCGGCGTGGACAACTTCCACAGGCGGCCGTTGTAGTACATGCCAGTCTTCGACGGCAGGGTCAGGATCAGATCGCTGAGTCCCAGTTCTTCGACGAGCTTGGGCACGTAGGCATCATTGTTGAACCAGTGGTGGTAGAACTTTTCGATGCGTACGCCGTCGTCGAACTCGAACGTGCCTGCCAGACCGCCGGGGGCGTGATCGCCTTCCAGCACGACGACTTTGCGGCCTGCCTGTGCCAGACGAAGAGCAGCCAGCAGGCCGGTGAAGCCTGCACCGACGATGGCAACGTCGTGCGTGGTGTTTTGAAGGGTCATGTCATTCTCCCGCTTCGACGCGTACCGCCTGGGTGCGCGCCGCCTTGAATAGATTTCGATTGAAAAGCATCACGACCGCACCTGCGATCGTGGTGGGAAGCCATACCCCGAGATGGCAAAGCACAGCCAGCGTCATGGCCTGCGTTTCGCTGCCACCCATGAGATGGGCGGCCGTGAAGGCGGCCAGATGATAGGGGCCGACGTAACCGGGTGAGGAAGGGACCAGAGTGGCGATAGTCGCCATGGACATCAGCAGCAGGCCGCCGGGCAGCGAGAAGGTCATGCCGATGCCCTGCATCAGCGACAGATATAGCCCGAGTTCGCCCGCCCATGCCACAAAGGATATGGCCAGCGCCGCCAGCAGCGTGCGGATGCCGGAAACGTCACCGAGCGCGGTGCCCAGATCGGCCACGACATGAATCACCTTGACGAGCTTCGCCGGTATTTTCCCTTCCAGCCGGTCGGCGACGGCATGCAGCAGCCGCACGATGGGACGGGTGAAGAAGATTACCGCGAGCAGTGTCACGCTGCCGAGTACGGCAAGCGCCAGCACGGCATCCACCACGGCCGCAGGAAGCGCGCCACTCGGGAAAAACGATGCAGCGACCGCCAGGCAGATCAGCAGCGTCAGCAGGTCGACCAGTCGTTCAAGCACCAGCGTGGCAGTGGCCGCCGTGCGGGTGACACCCATTGCCGCCGGGAATACCAGTGCACGCACGACATCGCCCAGCCGAAACGGCAGCACATTGTTGAGCGCGATGGAGGCGAGAAAAGGCGGCGCACAAGCCGCTGTGGTGATGTGCCGGGCCGAGGTGGCCAACAGCATCTTCCAGCGATAAATGCGCGCTGTATATCCGGCCGCAAGCGATGCCACGCCTACCAGCAGGTATGGCCAGTGGAACGTCGCCAACGCATGTCCCACGTCGGAGAAATGGATGTTGCGAAACACGAAGTACAGGCAGATGGCGGAAAGCGCGCAGCCCACGATCAGTCGCGCGATGCCGCCTCTGGAGCCCGAAGACGGCTCGGTTGCCGGTGCATTCACGTTGTGGGCTTCCACGGCGCGTTGCCCGAATCCCATAGTGTCTGGAGTTCGCGCTTGTCACGAAGCGTGTCGCACGGCTGCCAGAAGCCGCTGTGCTGGAACGCCATCAATTGCCCGTCGCGAGCCAGGTTGGCCAGCGGAGCACGTTCGAACGAGGTGCTATCGTCTTCGATGTAATCGAGCGCCGAAGGTTCCAGCACAAAGAATCCACCATTGATCCAGCCGATCTCGTCCTGCGGCTTCTCCTCGAAACTGGTGACGTTGGCGTTCTGGCCCATGTTGAGTACGCCGAAGCGGCCCGGGGGCTGCACAGCCGCCACCGTGGCGAGCTTGCCGTGGGCACGGTGAAAAGCCACTTCAGCTGAAATGTCGATATCCGACAGACCATCGCCATAGGTGAGGCAGAAGGTTTCGTCGCCCAGGTACTGGCGTACCCGCTTCACGCGGCCACCGGTCATCGTGTCCTGGCCGGTGTCGATCAGCGTGATGGTCCAGTCCTCGGCTTGCGAATTGAGGACAGACGCATCGCCTGTGCGCAGATTGATTTCCAGGTCGGCCGTGTGCCGGTAATAGTTGAAGAAGTATTCCTTGATGACGTAACCCTTGTAGCCAAGGCAGATCACGAAATCCTTGATGCCATGCCCGGCATAGGACTTCATGATGTGCCACAGCAAGGGTCGTCCGCCCACTTCCACCATGGGCTTGGGCTTGTAGTCGGATTCTTCGGCGATACGTGTGCCGAGACCACCTGCGAGGATGACTGCCTTCATGTGGGATTGCTCAAAGTTTGATGTCGTTGGGGGCGAAATTCAGCGATTCCTCGACGATGGCGATGGGCTCCCTGCGCAGCAGCCGATAAATGCGCAGCAGATATTCGCCAAGAATGCCGAGCAGCAGCGACTGAAAGCCGATGCCGAAAAGAATCAGGATGTGCAGGCTTGCCAGGCCGCGGGGAAGGTCCGGATAGAGCAGTTTCAGAAACAGGTAGTAGATCGCGCCAATCAGGCTCAGTGAGAGAATCGACACGCCTGCCACGGTGGCCAGGCGCAGCGGGACCAGCGAGTGATTGAACACGCCGGTAAGCCCAAGGCGAATGAGCTGGCCCACGCCAAACTTGCTGGAGCCGGCCACGCGGGCGGAGCGATCATAGACAACGCCGGTCTGGCGGAAGCCCATGCCTGCGATCAACCCGCGAAGATACGGTTCGGCAGAGCGTTGCTCTGCCAGTGCGCGCACCACTTTACGGTCCACCAGGCGGAAGTCACCTGCATCGCGTGGAATGGGGTGCTCGCTGATGCGGTCGATGAACCAGTAGCCCACCTTCCGGAACGTGTGCAGCACCCGGCCTTCGGGACGGCTGCGGCGAACGCCGTAGATCACGTGATAGCCCTGCTTCCACAGCGCGAGGAACTGCTCAAGCAGCTCGGGAGGGTCCTGCAGATCCGCGTCAATCTGCAGGATCGCATCACCGCTGGTGTGCAGATAGTTGGCCAGGATGGAGCGCTGAAAGCCGAAGTTCTTGGAGAAACGAATGGCTTTGACGCGCTCGTCTTTCGCGGCCAGCGCCTCAAGCATCTGCCAGGTAGCGTCCGTGGAATGGTTGTCACTGAAGACAAATTCCAGACGGCACTGGCTGGCCATGGCCTCTCCCAGGGCCGAAAGGCGCGCATAAAGCGCATCAATGTTGCCTTCTTCGTTGAAGACAGGAATGGCGATGGAGATGAGCGGAAGGGTGGTCATGACTCGGGCTTCGATTCGGTGCGCATTTCAATAACCGCCAGTTCGATGGCGCGTTCAACGCTGGTATGCGGGCGCCAGCCGGTGACGGAAGCAAATTTTTCCGGATCACCCACCACGCGGGGAAGGTCGTCAGGGCGCATGGGCAACTCGCCAAAATGCAGTGCGGCCGCATCACTGCCGACGGCCGCTGCGACAGCCAGCGCGAAATCACGTACCGAGGTGCCCGTGCCGCTGCAGACGTTGTAGTGCCCCGAGGTCAGTACGCCGGTCAGGGTGGCGTCCAGAGCGGTGACGACGGCGCGGCACGCGTCATCCACGTGGATGAAGTCGCGCAACTGGGTGCCTTCGGACAGCGGTACTGCCTCGCCACGCTCCAGTCGGGAGACCAGCGAGGGAAGCAGGCGATGTGGAGCTTCCCCGGGGCCGAAGACATTGAACAGCCTGAGATTGACGGCCGTGATACCCGCAGCCACGCCTGCGGCCACCGCCAGGATGGCGCCAGCGGCCTTGGTGGCGCCGTATGCCTTGAGCGATTCCAGCGGCGAATCTTCGGCCACATTTTGCTGGCCTGCCGCTGCATATTCGGCATTGCTGCCTGTCATCACGAAGGCGCGCGCGCCGCGTTGTTGCGCGAAGCGCAGCAAGTCCGCGGGCAGATGGCCATTGACCTGCACCAGTCGGTCCATGTCCCTGTCGCTGGGATGCACGCCGGCAGCAGCGAGATGAATAACAGCGTCGAATGAAAGATGGGCAGGCAGGGACGCGAGATGTTCAGCGTCCAGCGTGGCGACGGTATGGCAGGTAACGTCAGCGTGCGCGATTGCGTTTCGGCCGACGACCGTCACATCAACGCCCGCGCGGCGCAGATGATCGAGCAGCCTGCGGCCAATGAACCCCGAAGCACCCGTCAGCAATACGCGGGTCATGCGACGGCAGGCCGCAGGGCGCTGCGCCATGCTTCCAGCTGGTCGAGGGTGATGTCGCTGGCAGGGCGGGCGGCAAGATAGAAATCGCGATACCACTCAGCAGTGCGCACGATGGTTTCATCGGCGTCCCATGCTGGCTGCCAATGAAGTACGTCACGCGCCAGCGTGCTGTCCAGCGCGAGCAGCTTCGCTTCCGGTGCGGGGTTGTCCAGATAGTTGATCTCAGGCCGCGTCCAGGTATCGGCAAGTGATTCCAGTACGCTGCGCACGGTGAGCGCGCGCCCATCCGCAGGCCCCAGGTTCCAGCTACGGGATGCTTTTTCAGGCGACTCGATCAGCTTCGCGGCCAGCATCAGATAACCCTGCACTAATGCCAGCACATGCTGCCAGGGGCGGGTGGCTTCGGGATAACGCAACGTGATCGGGGTGCCGTCGGTCACGGCGCGCACGAAGTCAGGCACCAGGCGATCTTCGGACCAGTCACCGCCGCCAATGATGTTGCCGCCACGTGCGGTGGCGATGGGCAGCGGGCGGCCGTCAGCGGTCTGAAATGCGTACAGGTAGCTCTGGATCACCATTTCCGCGGCAGATTTCGACGCGCTGTAAGGGTCCTTGCCGCCCAGTGGATCGTTTTCGCGGTAGGGCCACGCCCATTCGCGGTTTTCGTAAACCTTGTCGGTGGTGACGCATACCACGGCGGCAAGCCCTGCCACGCGCCGGGCGGCCTCAAGCACGTTGAGCGTGCCCATGACATTGGTATCGAAGGTTTCGAACGGTTCGCGATAGCTTTTGCGAACCAGTGGTTGCGCAGCCAGATGAAGGATTACGTCGGGCTGAAAGGCATCGACAGCAGCGTTCAGCGACGGCCGGTCGCAGATGTCGCCCTCGATCGACTCCATCTTCGAAGACAATGCCAGCTCATTCCAGAGGCTGGGTGTGGTTTCCGGTGCTCTGGAGTAACCGCAAACGTGGGCACCAATGCGAAGCAGCCATGAGCATGCCCAGCTTCCGGTGAAACCGGTATGGCCCGTCACAAAGACTTTCTTTGCGCGCAGCGACGCCTCAAAAGGCAAAAGGCTCAAAGGATCCATCGAACTCTCCTGTCATGACGCCACCACCATCCCCCCGAGGGATGAATGCAGGTTCTTTGGCCGTTTTTGCGATGGAGGCGTGAAATTACGTCACATCAACCACGTATTTACTCAATTATAGCCAAGGATTTGTGGCGGTGGCGGAGGTACGCGACACTGCTTCAGCCAGCGTGCGGGCACTGGTGGACCAATCGACCAATGCGGGAAGTTCGCCTGATGAGGGGCGTTCCGTAAGCCACTGAGCCAGCAACGTGGCCAGCGCGCGGGGCTCGTCGTCCGTGAAATAGAAGGGATACGTCCCTGCAACTTCGCGAAAAATCGGAAGATCCCGAGCGATCACGGGGATGTTTTGCCGCGCCGCTTCAATGACAGGCAGACCAAAGCCTTCACCCAGCGAGGGGACCAGCAGCGCGGTGGAGCGCCGGTACACGGCCTCCAGGGTGGTGTCGGTGGCATTGCGCAACCAGAAGAGTCTGCGCCCGAGTTCACCATGGCGGCTGAGGCGGTCAGCCAGCTCCTGCACCATCCAGCCTTGCCGCCCCACGATTACCAGATTGACGTCAACGTCACGACGCCAGAGTTCTTCCAAAGCGTCCAGCGCGGGCACATGTCCCTTGCGCGGCTCGACGGTGCCGACCATCAGCAGTGTGGCGCGAGCGGTCAGCGCATCGTTGAGTGCACCTTCAGGCAAGTCGTCGCTGTGCCCGTTTGATTCAGGTGCATCCACGCCGAGCAGGAAATGGTCGACTTGCGGCGGCTGACCGAACTGCCATGGCGGTGTGGTTGTGTGCATCCATTGCGTCAGCTCCTGGGCGGTGGCCCGGGAAACGCAGTGGAGCGCGTCCGCTGTGGTGGTGATCGCTTCGAGCCACGCGAGAAACTGCTGTCGGGCAAAGGGGTGGAAGGTTTGCGGCAGCGAGACAGGCAGGATGTCGTGGACCACGAAGTGCATGCACACGCCCTGCCGTCGCCAGGCCCGAAGATGCGGCCGGGCAGCGGCCATGCTTTCGGCGGCCCAGTCCAGGCCAACGAAAACATCGTGAGAACGTGCACGTACCGGTGTGTCCGGCAGCGTACGGGCATCCTGGCCCAGCAGACTCATGGCGTAGCTGCGCGCATGCACATAACGGCCTTCGCGGAAAGCAACCGGCTCGATACGTACGTCGGCGGGCGGGTGTCGCAACCATTGCCGCAGGACGGAGCGCACCACGCGCTGGACACCCGTGCCAATGTCGTTCTGCGATATCTGCGTCACGTCGACCAGCCAGCGAACAGGCTGCATGCGGCGCGAAGCACCGACAAGGGCATCTGACACCTGTGCCAATTCGTCATCGCTGAGCGCGCTGGCCGCGTGCTCAGCGATGTAATGTTCTGCGGCCAATTGCCGCGGAAGGGCGAGCGTCGCGTAGCTGGCGGTCAGGCGCTCCATGACCGTGCTGGCGAAGTGGGGATTCACCGCATCGGCAGCATCCATGGCCATGACGTCAACGGCGTCGACGGCGAGCCACGCGAGCAAATCATCGCCACGGCCAGCGGTGGCCACGGCTGCAAAGCCACCGGATTCATAACGGATGGCAGTATGTGTGGGGGCATTGGCGGGGAACGGGCCCATCCACACAACAAAGCCGGGCCATCGGCGCAGCAGCGCCTGCACGGTAACGGCGCTGTCTGCGTCCACCATATAAAGAATTTCGCGTGCCCGGGCGAGCGCGTCGCCGTGCTGTTCCGCTGGATTCGATTCGCGGCCGCGCACGTCGATCAGATCGTGAGCAGGCAGGGCATCAAGCCATGCCGGAGTGGTCGCACCCTGCACGCACAAAAGCCGCACGGGTGCGGGGATGGGTGCTGTTTTGGCCTGACGTGCCGACGCAATCGCCTGAAGTGCCCTGGCCGCCACGCGTTGCCAGGTGAAGTGGCGTGCGCGCTGAAGTCCCGCCTTGCGCAACAATGAGGCGCGCTCGGGCGAGGTCAACACCTCGCGCATGGCAGTCGTCAGGGCGGAAGCGCTGCTGCCATCGAAGAGCGCGGCAGTGTTTCCGACGACCTCCGGAAGGCTGCTGGCGTCATTCACCAGAACCGGTGCGCCGCATGCCATCGCTTCCAGAGGTGGCAGGCCGAAGCCTTCGTTCTGTGACGGGAAGACGAACAGATCGCAGGCCTGATACAGCGCCACCAGTTCGTCGTCACTCACAAAGCCGGCGAATACCACGGCATCGTGCGGCAACCCGGCGCGGCGGATGCTCGCCTGAATGCGGTCACGTACTTCTGCACTCATGCCGCCCACCAGTACCAGCTGATGCCCTGCCGTGACGTCATGCGGAAATCCGGCGAACGCCTCAATCAGCACGCCGACGTTCTTGCGGATGTCGAAGCCACCGCTGTACATGACGAAGGAGCGTGTTATGCCATGGCGTGCCCGCACGCATTCGGCAACGTGCGCCTTGTCCTGCGGTGGCATGAATCGTTCATCGACGCCGGCGCCAATGGTCACGATGCGCGCGGGGTCGATGCCCATATGGCGGACGGCATCGTCGCGCACCCAGTCGGAAATGGCGAGCAGGAGGTCGCAACGGCGAAGTGTCGACAGGCGGCTTTCGTACCATTGCTTTGAACGCGGATGCCCCAGCGACGCCGGATCATGGAGTGGAATGAGATCGTAGAGCGTGGCTACCGTGAAGCTTCGCAACGACTCGTCGGGCATCACGGCATCATCGGCGAATCCTTCCACGACGCTGCCAAGCCAGATGATGTCGGCCTGGGCTTCATCCAGGGCATGGGCATAGACCCTCGCGGCGGCAATGCGACGTGCATCGTTGGCAGCCAGCGAGCTTCCCGTGTGGCGCATCGGGCCGACGACCAGGCGGCGACCGCTGGATGCGTGCGGCATCAGGCAAGTGATGGCCTCATCAAGTCCGGTATCAAGGGCGCCGTTGAATGCAAAGCATACTTCATGATCGTCATGCGCCAGCGCAGCAAATGCGCGTGAGAGTGCAAGGCAGTAACGACCAATGCCGCGATGGCGGCTGTCGGTCTGAATCCCCTGCATGTCGAGCAGGATCTTCATCGTGGCGTGTGGCCCCGGATGCGGTCGAACACCTGACGCGATTCAATCGACAGGTGCGCGGCGTCCACGTCGGGAACCGTCTGCGATGGGCTGCTCTGGCTGGCCGCGCGACGCAACGCCATGTCCAGACCGGGCAGTCGATAGATGGTGTTGACCAGTGCGCGTTTCAGCGACGGGTGGCGCGATACCCAGCGAACGATATGGCGAACCAGGCCGGTCACGCGTGGTCACCGGATAGCGCACGCTGAAGCGAGCGACGCGCACCCTCGACGGAAAAGTGTTCGCGCACGTTCTCCATGGCGGCGTCAGACAACTTCAGCCAGAGATCGGCGTCGGTATAGGCAGCAAGCACCGCGCTGGCGAAGTCGGCGGGCGCATCAGCAATCATGGCGTTTTCGCCGTGGACCAGATACATGCCCTCCGCTGCGATGCCGGTAGCCACCACAGGAAGGCCGTGGCTCATGGCCTGGTTCACCTTGCCCTTTACCCCGGCGCCGAAACGCAGTGGTGCGACCGAAAGCCGCACGTTTTCAAGCAGGGGCGTGAGATCAGGCACGCGTCCGTGAATCACCAGGCCATCGCGGCTCAGCGCCTGACGGGATGCATCGTCGATATCACCCACCACGTGCAACTGAATGTCGGGCTCGTGCTGGCGTAGTCGGGGAAGGATTTCCGAAGCGAACCAATGGACGGCATCAGCGTTGGGAGGGTGGCCAAATCCGCCGACAAACAGGAGATCCTTGCGCTGTTCGAAGGGCATGCCACGGTCGTGGATGTCGTGCACATTGCTCAGCAGAACCACGCGTGCATCGGGCAGTTCGCGTGCCAGGACGGCGCGCTCGTCATCACTGACCACCAGTGTGACGTCACTTCGATGGATGGCATGAAGCTCACGCGTACGTGACCGGGCTGCCTGCCGGGCCAGTGATCGACTGCCCGTAAGCGCAGCGGCGCGCCGCTCGCGCACAAAGTGCAGATCGACCGTGTCGAACAGAACGCGTGCGTGAGGCGCCAGTCGCCGCGTGATGTCCAGATACTGATCTGCCACTGGCAAGCGGCAAAGCATTACGGCCTGCAACTTCGGCCCATGGGCTGGCAGCCACGAGGCCAATGCCTCGCGGGAGATGCGTACGCCCATGGCCGCAAGGCGGACGGCATCGTCGCGGGTCGCCAGGCCGTCGTCGGGGAAGAAGTCGATGGTCCAGCCATCGGCGTGCAGCAGCGCGAAGATCTGGGTGAGGCGCATGGACCCGGAGTCACGCGTGGCGTCCGGCGTCATGCTGTCGACAATGAGAATGCGCCGGGGTGCTGTCTGTACCGGGGGCGCTGCCACGACAATGTCTGCCCACGATTGGGCAGACCCGTTGCCTGCGCGCGCCCTGCTGCGCTCCTGGAGCATTCGCTGCATGGTCCCCCGCCAGCCCCGGACAGCAATACTGCCTCCGAAGCGTCGGACGAGGTGAGTCAGGCGGCGAATTTTCCAGCCGATATCCATTTCAGAGATTCTGGTAATTCGGCCCGGAGCCACCTTCGGGCGTAACCCAGGTGATGATCTGGTATGGATCCTTGATGTCGCAGGTCTTGCAGTGCACGCAGTTGGCCGAGTTGATCTGCAGGCGCTTGCCGGCCTCGTCATCCACGATTTCATAGACGCCTGCGGGGCAGAAGCGCTGGCACGGGTTGCCGTATTCCACCGTGCATTTTTCGATGCAGATGTTCGTATCGGCGACCTTCAGGTGGATCGGCTGGTCTTCATCGTGCTCGGTCGCTGCGAAGTACACGCTGGCCAGACGATCGCGCGGCGCCAGGGTGCGGTCGACGTAGTCGCGCTTCGGCGTTTCGTAGTCGCCCAGTTTCTTCAGTGAGGACCAGTCGGCGTGGTTCTTCAGCGTCCAGGGCGATGCCCCGCCGGTTACCGTTTCCCACGCTGCATTGATCAGGCCGACCCACAAGCCCTTGTTGAAGCCCGGGCGGATGTTGCGCACCTTCTTCAATTCGCTCATCACAACCGAGCCGCGCAGTTTCGCATCCCAGCCAGCAGCACCCGCGGTCTGTGCAAAGTGTTCGGCGGCCAGCATGCCCGAGCGGATGGCCTGATGCGTGCCCTTGATCTTGGGCACGTTGACCAGTCCTGCCGAGTCGCCAATCAGGATCGCGCCGGGCATTTCCACCTTGGGCAATGACTGAAAGCCGCCTTCGACAATGGCGCGCGCGCCGGCCGAGACGATCGTTCCGCCATCCAGTAGTTCCTTGATCTTCGGGTGGTGCTTGAGCTGCTGGAATGCCTCGAACGGCGAGAAATTCGGGTCCGGGTAATCAAGGCCAGTGACAAAACCGACCGCTACGCGATCATTGTCCAGGTGATACAGGAAGCTGCCACCATAGGTGTCCGAGGCAAGCGGCCAGCCCAGCGTGTGCATGACTTTGCCCGGTTCAACGCGGCCGGGCGGCAGCTGCCACAGTTCCTTGATGCCGATGCCGTAGGTCTGCGGGTCGCTGTCCTTGTCCAGGCCAAACTTCTGGATCAGCTGCTTGCTGATGTGACCACGGCAGCCTTCGGCCAGCACGGTGATCTTTGCGCGAATGTCGATGCCTTCGGTGTAGCCGGGCTTGTGCGTGCCATCGCGCGCCACACCCATGTCGCCAATGCGTACGCCGGCGACGGCGCCGCTATCGTCAAACAGTGGTTCGGCGGCGGCGTAACCGGGAAACACGTCCACGCCGAGCGCTTCGGCCTGCGGAGCAAGCCACGCACACAGCGCGCCCAGGCTGACGATGAAATTGCCATGGTTGTGCATCTGCGGCGGCGTCGGCAGCTTCGTTGCCGAGGCGTGATCGCGCAGCATCCAGAACTCATCGTGCTTCACCGGCACGCAGACCGGTGGTGGATTCTTCTGCCAGTCCGGCAGTAGTGCGGTGAGCGGCTCCGGCTCGATCACCGCGCCAGACAGGATCTGCGCGCCGATGGTCGAGGCCTTCTCGATCACGCAGACGGTGGTTTCCGGCTGCAGCTGCTTCAGGCGGATGGCGAACGCAAGGCCAGCAGGCCCCGCTCCGACGACGATGACGTCGTATTCCATGGTTTCGCGTTCGCTCATGGCTGGCTCCCTCAAGGCTGGCTTTGGCGCGCGGTGAGACCACGCATGACCGCTCATTGTCCGGTTTACACCGTGCAGCGGCAATCATGCGTTTCAAACAGCCCGATTTGAGAACAGGGGCTTGCGAACTTTTCACATATACCTCCCATAATCGACCCAGCAAAAGGGAGATTTCATGAATACGATGCCACCTGTCGCCGATACTGAAATGCGCCGCGCCACGCTGTTGCGCATGCTGCACTGGCTGGCAAGCGGAAGGGTTCAGCCACAGGCCCTGTCCGACGTGTACCAGAACGCCATTGAGCGCCTTAACCCGAAAATCAACGCTTATGTGGATCTTCGCCCCAGCCTGACCCAGGAGCAGGCGCTCGCGGCAGACCGCCGCCGCCGGGATGGCGTGATCGGCCGGCTCGATGGTATTCCCATCGCCATCAAGGACAATTTCGACGTGGGCGGCTTGCCGACACGTGCCGGCATGCGTCGCCGTACCCGCATTGCAGAAGAGGACGCGCACGCGGTCGCGCGCCTTCGTGCATCCGGTGCGGTGTTGTTGGGCAAGACAAATATGGACGAAGGCGCGTTGGGCATGACGACCAACAACCCTCACTATGGCGCAACGCACAATCCGCATCGCATGGGTTACACAGCCGGCGGATCGTCCGGTGGCGCAGCGGCGGCGGTGGCCTCGGGCCTTGCGGCGGCCGCCATCGGATCGGATAGCCTCGGTTCCATCCGCATTCCTGCCAGCTATTGCGGCGTGTATGCACTGAAACCCACCCACGGTGAAATCTCTGCGCGCGGCTTGGTGCCCGCAGCGCGTCGTCTGGATGCAGTGGGCCTGCTGGCGCGTGGCGTCGATGATCTGACGGTGCTTTTGCAGACGCTGGCCGGTTACGACGCCGACGATGCCCGATCACGCCGCCGACGCGTGGCCTTCTCGCCGCCGGACTGGGAGCCGGGCAATCTGCGCGCTGGCTTCCTGCCCGATCTGGCCGCCATTGGCGTGGAACAGGACGTCATCGACGTCTTTGAGGCCGCTCTGGAAAAATTGCCGCGCGAGCTCGGCGAACGCCGCACGGTCGACTTCTCCGACTGGGATTTCGCCCGTACGCGCCGCGCAGGCTTGCTGCTGATGGAAGCGGAAATGCTCAACACCTTCCGCGAGGAGCTGGACGACGAGGCCTATCCGGTATCGCCGCAGTTCCGCCAGATGGTGGACTTTGCTGCCACCAAGAGTGCGGCTGAGTATGCTGCCGCGGATCTTGTGCTGGATGCGGCGACCCTGAAAATGCGGCGCCTGTTTGCTCAGGTGGACGTCCTGGTGCTGCCCACCACCTCGCAGGGGGCGTTCCCGCTGGATGGCCCCGTGCCTGCGTCGCAGGGCGATCTGTGCAGCTTCGCCAGCCTGGCGGGCTGTCCGGCTGTGAGCATCCCCATGGGCACGTTGCCCAACGGCATGCCAATCGGCATGCAATTGGTGGGCGCGCGCGGCTCGGATCTTCGCCTGCTCGAACTGGCAGCGGTTTGCGCGTCGTCGCTGGACGCCGAGCCGGAATATCCCGTGGAACCGGTCGGGTGAGCCTGTTCCCGGAGCCCGCGCAATGGCGGCGCGTCGATCTTCCGGGAGCGGACGTGACGATTCACCCCGGCTGGATGAATCCGGCCGGGGCTGATGATCTGCTGCACGAGCTTACGGCCAGCCTCCCCTGGGAGGTGCACCGCATCCGCATATTCGGGCGCATGGTGGACTCGCCGCGCCTCTCGGCATGGATTGGCGATGCGAACGCGACATATACCTATTCGGGCACGCGCTTTCCCGCCTTGCCATGGACGCCCGCGTTGGCGCTGCTACGGGACCGTGTCGCGGAGGCATGCGGGGCGCGCTTCAACAGCGTGCTGGCGAACCTCTATCGGGATGGCACCGATTCCATGGGGTGGCACAGCGACGACGAGCCTGAACTGGGTCCGCACCCCGTCATTGGCTCACTCACCCTGGGCGCGACGCGCACGTTCCGTTTTCGGGATCGCGCGACGGGCAAGCATACGATGGCGCTTGACCTGGAAAGCGGAAGCTTGCTGCGCATGGCCGGGCAAACCCAGTCGCTTTACCGGCACGACTTGCCCAGGCGCGCACGGGCGCATGGTCCCCGAATCAATCTGACGTTTCGACAGATTGATTCGTAGCGCGGGCCTGGCGTGCCTCGGGACTGGCAACCGTTGCGCGCTAGCGCCCTCCCTCAGGCGGTACGGTCGGATTCCGCTCAAACGTCCATGTCACGACCTGTCTGGCGAGCGAATCGGACGCCTGGCCAAATGCCGCCACCACGGCCGGTACTTCCTTGCCGTCCACTGGCTGGCGGACTTCAAAGGTGCGGCTGGCAAGGATGTGGTGTTGACGGGTGTCAGCCAGTGTGGCGTCGAAGCGGATCGTGACTTCCGGTTTGCCTGCCACGTACTCGGTCTGGAACGAACGCAGTGTGCCGCCCAGTTCAAAGTCGGCCTGCAGTTCGCTGTCGTCGGTGCTGAGTGCGGCGATGCGGCCGCTGTCGCGGAAGGCATCTGCAAGGCGGTCACGCAACAGATGGGTGACGTTGTCGCTCCAGCGGGCGCCGGCATAGACACTCAGCGTGTTGGCTTCAGGCACCACGGCGATGCGCGTGCTGTCCAGCGTGCGTGATGCGTTGGGTGTTGCAACGCGCAGCGACCAGCTTACCGGGTTGCCTCCGGCCGGTCGCGCACCCGGGCTGGCAGGCAACGTATATATAGAGGGCGATTCGGCTTTCGGAAGAATGGAACAGGCGGTGAGCACGCCCAGGCTCAGGAACGCGGCGAGGTGAGTGATCTTCACGGGGTGAACTCCTTGGTCTTCTCGCGTCCGAACAGGTAGCCGCTGGGATTCTCGTCGAGACGACGGGTGATGGATCGCAGCGAGTTGAGGCTGTTGCGAAGATCGCGAAGGGCAGGTCCCAGGTCGCCGAGGCTCTGGACGCCGCCGTTGATGGCATCGGTGTTGTCAGCAAGCAGGCGGTCGATGCTGGCGGTGGTGTGTTCCAGCGACGCCATGGCGCGCTGCGCACTTTGCAGCGTGGGCTTGCCCTGGTTTTCCAGCAGACCGTTGGCGTTGCGGACGAGTTTCTGCGTTTCTGCCAGTGTTTCGTTGGCCTGGCGGCTGGCGACGGCCAGTTGCTTGACGAGATCGCGGATGTCCTCGCGCTCGTCGGCAATGACGCCGGTGGTCTTGTCCAGGTGATCCAGTGTGCGTTCGATGCGGTGCACGTTGTCCGGTGACAGCAGATCATTCGCGCGGGCGGCCACCTGGTTGATGTTGGTGACCAGATCTTCGCCGTTGGTAAGCAGGCGGGTGAATGGGGACGGATCGGCCACGATCGTGGGCACCTCGCCATCATGTCCCACCAGCAACGGCGTTCCCGGTGTACCGCCACTCAACTGGATGAACGCCACGCCGGTAACTCCGGCGAGCGCGAGCTTGGCATGCGTGTCGCGGTGCAGTGGGGTATCACCGGACACGCGCACCCTGGCCAGCACGCGGCGTGGATCTTCCGGATCGAGCCGCAACTGCATGACGTCGCCGAGGCGGATGCCGTTGTATTGCACGGCACCGCCCTTGGACAGGCCGGTCACTGCCTCGTTGAACACAATGTCGTAGTAATTCCATTCCTGATCGGAGCGGGTCTTGGCGAGCCACACGCCGAAGCCCAGCCCCGCGATCACGACGAGGACGGTGAACAAGCCGATGAGGATGTGATGTGCGCGGGTTTCCATGACGATCAGTCCTTCCGTCCGGCGTGGGCGGATTGCAGGGCGGCGCGACCGCGCGGCCCGTGAAAATAAGCCTGCACCCACGGATCGTCCGTGGCTGCCACTTCGTCGATGGGCGCGGCGGCCAGTACGCGGTGCTGCGAAAGCACGGCAACGCGGTCGCACGTTGTATATAAGGTGTCCAGATCGTGGGTGACGAGAAACACCGTAAGCCCCAGCGCGTTTTGCAGCGTGACGATCAGGCTGTCGAAGGCTGCCGCGCTGATCGGATCGAGTCCGGCCGTGGGTTCGTCCAGGAACAGGATTTCCGGGTCCAGCGCCAGCGACCTCGCGAGCGCCGCGCGCTTGATCATGCCGCCGGACAACTGCGAGGGGTACTTGCCCGCCGCGTCGATGGGCAGGCCTGCCAGCGCGAGCTTCACGCCTGCCAGGCGTTCTGCATCCGGACGGGGAAGGCCCGCATGCTCGATCAGTGGCAGCGCCACGTTCTCGGCAACCGTCAACGACGAAAAAAGCGCGCCACTTTGAAACAGCACACCAAAGCGACGCTCGACCATGGAGCGTCGTTCCGCTGGCAGTGCGAGAAGATCTTCGCCGAAGACACGCACGGAACCTGATTCCGGCCGCACCAGACCGATGATGGTTCTGAGCAGCACCGATTTGCCGGTGCCCGAGCCGCCCACCACGCCGAGGATTTCGCCGCGGTAAACGTCCAGGTTCAGGTGGTCGTGAACCAGTTGCGTGCCGAAGCGGTTCACCAGATCGCGCACCTCGATCACCGGCTGCCGGGCGGCTTCAGTGGCGTGGATGGCGTTCACCAGCCCATCTCCATATAGAAGAGGGCGGCCGTTGCATCCATCAGGATCACCACGAAGATGGACTGAACGACGGCGGAGGTGGTGTGCTCGCCCACCGACTGGGCGCTGCCGCTTACCTTGAAACCTTCCATGCAACCGATAACACCGATGAGAAAGGCGAACACGGGCGCCTTGGCCATGCCGACGAGGAACTGGGTGACCGACATGTCATCGCGGAACATGGAGATGAACATCGACAGCGACATCTTCAACACGCTCAGGCAGACCACGGCACCACCCACGATGCCGGTGAGCATGGCGATGAAGGTAAGCAGGGGCAGGGCGATCAGAAGCGCCAGTACGCGGGGAAGCACCAGCAATTCGATGGGATCCAGGCCGAGTGTGCGAATGGCGTCGATTTCCTCACGGGCTTTCATGGAGCCGATCTGGGCCGTGAACGCGCTGGCCGTCCGGCCGGCCAGAAGGATGGCCGTCAAAAGCACACCGAACTCCCGCAGGAACGCGAAGCCGATGAGATCGACCACAAACACGCTGGCGCCATAGGTGGCCAGTGCCGTGGCGCCCAGAAACGCCACCACGGCTCCCACCATGAATGAGAGCAGCGAAAGGATGGGCACAGCATCCAGCCCGGTCTGTTCAATGTGGGAGACCAGCGCGGTAACCCGCCAGCGTCGCGGACGCCAGATGGTGGCGGCGATGGCCTGGAGCACCATGCCGATGAAGCCGAGCAGCTTGAGCGTCTGCTTCCATGACGACACCACGGCCTGACCGATGCGCTCCAGAAGAATGGAGGCGGTCGAGCGTCGCTCCCGGGGGAGGGGCTGGCAGTAAGTGTTCATCGCGTCGGCCACGGTCTTCAGCAGTGCGCGACGGGGTGCGGGGATCGAGACGTCCAGCGCCAGCTCCTGTGCCCGAGCGCTGCCCAGCCACTGGGCGATGACCATGGCGCCTGAGGTATCCAGTGCGCCGAGGTTTTTCGCGTCGATGACGGTGTTGGTGTCCACATCCTTTGAGACGGTGGCCATGAGGTGCTGCAACTGGACGTAGTGGGGCAGCGTCCAGTCGCCGGAGATCATCAGGCGGGACGCTTGCGCGTCGCGGACTACCTGGGCTCGTCCTGGTGGCGATTCGGTCATGCCAGAAGGCTAGCAGGACTTTAAGTCAGCGGCGAAGCCAATCACGGACGCCTGGACGGCCTTTGCTGCGAGCGCGCTTGGATTGCCGGCAGGAGCGTCCGATAATGCGAGGCTGCCCGCTCCCCCTTTCAAGGTAAAGCCATGACCGACAAGACTGTTCTCAACGCCACCCACCGCGAGCTTGGCGCGCGCATGGTCGACTTCGGCGGCTGGGACATGCCCATCAGCTACGGTTCGCAGATCGACGAACACCACGCGGTGCGCAACGACGCCGGCATGTTTGACGTGTCGCACATGACGGTGGTTGACCTCACGGGCGAGCGTACCCGCGACTTCCTGCGCCACCTGGTGGCCAACAACGTCGACAAGCTGACCAAGTCGGGCAAGGCGCTTTACACGTGCATGCTGAACGAGGAAGGCGGCGTCATCGACGACCTCATCATCTATTTCCTGCGTGAAGACTTCTTCCGGCTGGTGGTCAACGCTGCCACGCGCGTGAAGGATCTGGCGTGGATCGAAAAGCAGGCAGTCGCTTTTGGCGTCAGTGTTCGCGAGCGTCCGGAATTCAGCATGATCGCCGTGCAGGGCCCGAATGCACGCGAGAAGGTGCTGGGCCTGCTGCCCGAAGACACCCGCGAGCTCGCAGGCAAGCTTGGCAAGTTCGCGGCACTTGAGGGCGAAGGTCCGGATGGCATGCCGCTGTTCATTGCCCGCACCGGCTACACGGGTGAAGACGGTTTCGAAATCGTCGTGCCCGAGTCCCGCGCTGTTGAGCTGTGGAAAGCCCTGCACGCGGCAGGCGTCGCACCGGCAGGTCTGGGCGCACGTGACACCCTTCGTCTGGAAGCTGGCATGAATCTGTACGGTCAGGACATGGACGAGACGGTCTCGCCGTGGGAAGCCGCGCTGGCCTGGACGGTCTCGCTGGACGAAGGTCGTGACTTCATCGGCCGCGCCGCGCTGGAATCGCAGAAGGCCGCTGGCGTTCCCCGTGTGATGGTTGGCCTGGTGCTGGACGAGAAGGGTGTGCTGCGTCACGGCCAGAAGGTGCTGACTGCGCAGGGTGAAGGCGAAATCCTTTCCGGTACGTTTGCGCCCACGCTCAACCGTGCGGTCGCGTTCGCGCGCATCCCGGCGGGCGAGCCGGGTGATGTCCGCGTGGATATCCGTGGCCGCGAAGTGCCGGTGCGCCTCGTGAAGTTCCCGTTCGTGCGTGACGGCAAGCCCCAGCCCGGCATCGCCGACGCCTGATCTGGCACGTTTGCGCCTTTAGAGAAGGGGCCGTCATCGACGGCCCCTTTTTTGGCCTGTGTATCAGTTGGCCTCGTAATCAAATGTGGCCACGCCGTTGGGGCCACCGGTTTCCTTCAGGACGACCGAGCCGGGCAGGTTGTTGTAGGTCTTGTAGCGCCGCACGTTATAGAACGTGTCGACATAATCGGTCGTCGGGCCAAACAGGCCGGTGGGCAGCGATTCGATGATCTTGTCGGCAATCGCGCCGATGGGTGCGAACGGTGCCGTGATCGGGTTGAGCACCAGACCCGCCGTCACCGACTTGGCCAGCGCCTGGGCAAAGTCCTTGAAGTTGAGGTTGCCGTCGTCCTCCATCAGCTGGATGTTCACGGCATCCAGCGCGAAGTTGGACCAGTACACAATGGGCATGTTCGGCTGGTACACCGTCTTGTCGTGTTGCAGCCACGGCAGGTTGACCGGCATGACCTCCGCCCCGTCCACGTTCTTGTTGATGCCCGACACCAGCGCGAAGATTTCAGCCGGGCCTTTCGAGGCGGGCTCGTGATCCTTCTGGAGACGGATCTTCCTCAGGATCGTGAGATCGCTGTTGCGCGGGTCAGTGGTGCTGGCAGCGCGTGCCGTCGTGCGGCGCGCAGGGGCCGCATGGGACAGGCCGTTGGCACGAAGGATGTCGGTCATGACCTCCATGCCCGCGCGCACCGTTTCCTTGCCGTTGATGTCCACGATCAGGAGCGGTGCGGTGATGTCGGCGTTGGCGTTGAGATATGTCTCATTGCCGTAGGTATCGTAGGCGGCGTATTCCGTCTGGTCGTCCACGTGGCCGTGGGGTGCGGCGGCAACGGGCAGCCCGGCGATGCTCGGTATGCCGTTCACGCCGTCCGGAATGTGCAGGCGAATTTCAAAGGCGCCCGGCAGCACGTCTGCCAGTCCTTTGCGCTCAAGCATCAACTTGTCCAGTGCGCGCAGTTCGGTGGCGATTGCATTACCGCCGCGGATGCCGCCGGTGCTGACAGGGCCATTGCCCCCCTGAAAGCCGCCAGCACTGTTGCCGCCATGTAAGCCGCCGGTACCGGCAGCAGTGTTACCTCCATGGACGGCTCCCATCTCGCCGTTCCCGAACCCGCCGTGGCGTTCTTCGTACAGCGACAGCACTTCGTGCAGCTGCACGGGACCGGAGGCCAGGCGCTCGCGGAAGGCCTGCTGGAAGTCCGGATCTTTCATAAGAACGGCGAGTGATTTGGCGATCTCGCGGCCGGTCACCGAGGCGGGCGAGTTGTCCAGGTGGGTCGACTCGGCTGCAAACGCTGCGGGCGAGAGAACGAGGGAAAGTGCCGCTGCGAGAAGCGAGCGACGGAGGGTTTTGTTCATGGGTCATTCCTTGGCCGATGAGGTGGGCGCACTTAAGGGGAGGCGCTGTGACGCCACTGCGGATGTAGGTTGTAGTGGCGGTCGTAAGGTTATGCGCGCAGACCGTGGGTATCTGTCCGGGATGTCTGCGGACCTGCCGCTTCACGGATGACGTTGACGTAGTCGTCCACTGGTAACGGTGCCCGGGGAGGGACTGCCCGAGCGGAGGGCAATGGACCAGGGTGGCTTGTCGTCTCCCTCACGAGGGCACTTTTGACGCAGGTGGCCTCTCTCAAAGGCGCATGCACTTTCGATCTTCGCCCGCTCCAGTACACTACGCGCCATAATTGGATTCACCCACACAAAACACCACACCCCTGGAGACCCCCATGAGTGAGATTCCCGGCGAGCTGAAATTTCTGAAATCCCATGAGTGGGTCCGCATCGAAGACGATGGCAAGACCGTCACCGTGGGTATCTCCGACCACGCGCAAGAGCTGCTCGGCGATCTTGTCTACGTTGAGTTGCCGGAAATGGGCTCTGACGTTAAAGCTGGCGCTGGCATCGCGGTGGTTGAGTCGGTGAAGGCTGCGTCCGATATCTACGCACCGGTCTCCGGCACGATCGTCGGTATCAACGAGATGCTGAACGACAAGCCGGAAACCATCAACGAAGATGCGTGGGGCGCCGGCTGGATCTACAAGATCGAAATGAGCGACAAGGTGGAGCTCGATGATCTTCTCGATGCCGACGCATATGCCGAGTTGCTCGAAAGCGAAGATCACTGATTCATTTTGAAGTACGAACACCCGATGCCGGTCGTTCGCGACCGGCATCTTTTTTTGCCCACGCGCCGACCGGCATCTGTCGCTTCGATGACCTTCAGGGGCGTTTGGGGTGGTCTGAAAGGGTGGCTCGGAGAAATTTTTTTTCGCCCCAGTCGACTACCGTTCATGCCCGCAACGCGCCCCTCGCGGGTGCCTTCGCGCCCGTGTTGGCGGCGATGCGCAAACGCATGTGCGGCAAACAGGCTTTTTCGCCGCGTGTTCAGAAATAGCTTTATTTAAGGTGTTTGCTGCATCAGTGGCGGTGAGTTGCTGTTGATTCTTTAGACATCCAAATGATTATCGAGGTGTCGTTGATACCTCAGGCAGCGCCCTTGAAGGTAATGAGGACGCGCATTAAACCGCCCGCAAGGCCTTCATTTCATGGCCAAAATTTATTGACAGCGGGTATGTTCAGGAATAGCTTTTGCGTCAATTGACGGGGAACGGGTGATATGGGAATGGGAAAATTCATCAGGCCGTATGTCGAGCACGGTTCTAAAGCGGGAGCGGTACGCAAGATCACTGTCTCGATTCCGCTTCACGTGTTGCGTCTGCTTTCCGATGAACGCACTCGCCGCCAGGTGAACAATTTGAGGCACGCTACGAACAGCGATCTGCTGGTCGAAGCGTTCCTCCACGCTTTTACTGGGCAACCACTGCCAACTGATGAGGAGCTGAGAAGAACTATGGCCACAATTAAGAAAGTTGCTGTCAAGAAAGCCGCGGCCAAGAAGGCCACCCGCAAGACTGCGGTGAAGAAGGCCGCCACGAAGAAGGTCGCCGCAAAGAAGGCAACGACCCGTAAGCCGGTCGCCAAGAAGGCAGCCGGTACCGGTGCCCGCAAAGCCACTGCCAAGAAGACCGTAGCCCGCAAGTCGCCGGTCAAGAAGGCCGCCGCGAAGAAGGCTGCTGTAAAGAAGGTTGCCCGCAAGGCACCCGTGAAGAAGGTTGCAGCCAAGAAGGCTGTGAAGAAGGCCGTCAAGAAGGCTGCCACCCGCAAGGTCACGGCCCGCAAGGCTGCTCCGCGCAAGGCTGCTACCAAGAAGGTCGCCGCCGCCAAGGTTGTTCGCGCTACCAAGACCGCCAAGGTCAAGAAGTAAGCGTCACCCATATAAGAAAAGCTGTCGTTTCGAATTATCTCCCTGCGGTGCCCAGCGCGGGGAGACACTCGAAGACTTGACCCCGGCCCCGGCCGGGGTTCTTCGTTTATGGGGCAGGTGATCCGAAAAGCTCCTAGTCCCCATCGCTGGACCCGTAGGCATATTGCAGTTACCTTTCCATGACATCGCGCTGCGGAAGACGGGGGGTCTGCCGCTTCAAGCCATCAGGGGGCGCGCGTATCGAAGAATCTTCTGTAGCGAGCGATCATGCCAACCCAAACCCGTATTCCGGCACGCGCGAGCGTGCGCGGGGCCGTCAGTCCCGTTGTTCTGGCGGTGCTAGCCATCGTTGTGGCGCTCTCCGTCGCTGCCTGGTTCCTGATCGTCAAGCCGTATCGCGATGCGACGCAGGCGGTTACTCCCGTCGGCGCATCGGCACCGGCCGCAGGCTCGGAGAAAGCGGCGGCTCCCATCGCCAACGTGGAATCGCTCAGCGTGGACCAGCTTCTGGCCGAAGCCCGCAAGGCGATGAACGAGCAGCGCCTCGTCGCGCCGGCTGGCAACAACGCTTTCGAGTTCTACATGAAGGTGCTGGAGAAGCAGCCAGGTCACCCGGTGGCAGCGGATGCCCTGCGTGAAACCTTTCCCTTCGGCGCCACCGCGGCGGAGCAGACGATCAACCAGCGTGACTTCCCTGAAGCTCAGCGCGAGATTGACCTGCTGGCCAAGGCCGATCCGGAAAATTACACGCTGACCATTCTTCGCTCGAAGCTCGATGCCCAGCGCAAGACGCTGGACCGTGAGCAGCAGGCAGCAGTGGACCAGCAGAAGCAGCAGCAACTGGTTGCGCAGAATGCCGCAGCGGCAGCCAGGCAGCAGGCCGCTGATCAGCTGGCAGAAACCCAGCGTCAGCAGGCAGCGCATGAGCAGGCGGCGCGTCTGGCTGCACAGCAGCAGGCATCGGCTGCGGTGACGGCACCGGCTGCCAAGCCGGTAGCAGCGCGCCCCGCGGCGGCGCCTGATTCCGATGCCATCAGTGACGCGGTGCTTACCAAGCAGATTCGCCCTCGCTACCCGACGGCAGCCATGCGTTCCAACCAGGAAGGCTGGGTGGACGTCGAGCTGACCGTGGACACGCAGGGTGCGGTGTCGAATGTGACGGTGGTGGACTCGCAGCCCAAGCACGTGTTTGATCGCGCGGCGCTGGATGCGGTGGGGCGTTGGGAGTTCAAGCCTGCGATGCGCAACGGCGAGCCCATGCCGGTGACGTTGCGGCGACGGATTCTGTTCAACCTGGGACGGTAAGGCCGTCGCAGAAGGAAGGCGCCCCCGTCGGGCGCCTTCTTTTTGAGTGTCTGGCAGGTGCCTTGTCGCGAGCTTGCCTGCGAGCTCAACTCACGGCGTCGCTGGTGTGGTTTTCTTCTTCTTGGCAGGTGTCTTTGCTTTTGCCGGAGCTTTGGCGGGCGTCTTTGCGGCTGCCTTGGCCGGGGCGGCTTTCTTCGATTTGGTGGCGGCAGGCTTCGCGGCAGCCTTGCTGCCCTTTGCCGCCTTAACCGGTGCGGCATGCACTGCGGGCGCCGCGCTTTCCACGCCAGCCCAGTCCACATGCGGAAGATCGAGCATGCTGTCGAAAACCATGGGCATCAGGCCGGCCGGCATCGGGCTGGCGGCATTCCACATCGTGACCACGCCCGCGTGGTACTTCGGGAAGAAGCCGATCATGGTGCGATAGCCGGACACGGCGCCTGCGTGATAGATCAGGGTTTCGTTGTCGTACTTGAACACGCGCCAGCCGAGCGCGTAGTGCGCGTCGGTAACGCGCGCACGACGCCAGGGCAGTGACCGCTCTTCGGACGGCGTGGCCACCTCAGGAGCGTGCAGGACGTCCAGTGAGGGCGTTGGCAGCACGTCGGGGCGTGCACCCATCTGCGCCATCAGCCACTGCTCCATGTCGCGCAGGCTGGCGTTGACGCCCGCCGCAGGAGCGACGCGGTAGTAGCTGTCGTTGGGCTCGTAGGGAATCCAGTTGTGCGGGCCGCCGCGATGCGGGCGTGCCCAGCTCTTGCTGGCTTCCAGTGCGTCGCGTCCGTAGCTGGCCGTGGTCATGCCCAGCGGCTGGAAGATGCGGCGCTCCACCTGGCGGAAGAAATAATCGCCCGTGGTGGCGTAGATCACATCGCCAATCATGCTGAAGGCGACGTTCTGATATCCGTAGCACTGGCCCACGTTGCAGGACAGGTCCACCTCATCGAGCTTGCGCACCAATTCTTCGTACGGGGCATCCGCTTCCAGCATCGCGTCGTACGTGTTGCGCGGCAGGCCAAGGCGCTGGCCCAGGATGTCGCGCACGGTGGCTTGCTGGGCCGCCTGCATGTCCTTGAGCTTGAAGTACGGAATGGTGTCGATGAGCTTGGTATCCCAGCTCAGCGCACCGGTACGCACCAGCACCGCGGTGACACCGGTGGCGAATGCCTTGGACAGCGAAGCGAGGCGGAAGACCGTTTCGGGCGTGGCCGGTTCGCGGGTTTTTGCGTTCGCATAGCCGATGGCGCGTTCATAAACCACTTTGTCATCGACGATCACGGCTGTGACCAGGGCAGGCGCACCATCGCGCGCCTCCACCTCGTCGAGCCATCGCTTGTAGTTCTCGATGGTGGCGCGCACGCGTTCCGGAGGAAGGTGCTGCGCTTGCGGATCTGCGTGAACGACCGGAGGCTTCGCCGGCGGAGGAGCAACGGGCGGCGCTGGCGAAGCGGCGAGCGCACAGGGGAAAGCAATGGCAAGCAGGGAAGTAAAACGAAACGACATGCTGTTCTCGCGGCACGGTGGCGTGGGGGCACGCCGCGGTAGGGAATCCGGGTGACCCGTGATCGTACTGCTGATCGTGGTCCCGGCCATTGTCTTTTACTTCGTCATTACCCACAACGCGCTGAACCGGGCATTTTCACGCACGGGGCGAGTGCCTTTGCGTGCGTGCGCGTGTGCGGGTGCAGCATGCTAGGCTTTGCGCGCCATGCGCCTTCCTTATCTACCGGACCTCACGTGAACGCACGTCGACAAGTCGCCTCAGGGGAGGGTCGCTCGCTGACGCTCTCGGCCCTCGCGTTTTTCTTCGTGATGACCTCGTACTACATCATTCGCCCGGTGCGCGATCAGCTGAGCGGTGCGGTCGGATCGGCGGGGCTTCCCGGTTTCTACGCCATCACCCTGGTGGTGATGCTATTGCTGACGCCCGTGTTCGGCTGGGTGGTGTCGCGCTTCGCGCGGCGACGGGTGCTGGTCGTCAGTTACGTGTTTTTTGCCGCGTGCCTTGCCGCTTTTGTGCCCGCCTTCGTCCATCAGGATCAGATTGGCGCGCGCGTATTGGGCAACGTGTTTTTCGTCTGGGTCAGCGTGTTCAACCTGTTTGTCGTGTCGCTGTTCTGGAGCTTCATGGCAGATATTTACGACAGCGGGCAGGCACGCCGGCTGTTTTCGCTGATCGCGCTGGGCGGCATGGGCGGTGCGCTGTTCGGCCCCACACTCACCTCAGCGCTGGTGGCGAGCATCGGTGTCGCGCCGTTGCTGGTAGTGTCCGCATTCGTGTTGTTGCTGGCACTGGTGCTTCTGCTGGTGCTGGCCCGGGACGACGAAGCTTCCGGTGCGCATGCCAGCGAGCAGAACGCGATTGGCGGCTCGTTGCTTGAAGGTGTGAAGTCGGCGTGGCGCAAGCCCTTCCTTCGCAACATGGCGCTGCTGATGCTGTTGAGCGACGGCATCGCGACCATGGCCTACGCCCTGATGGCCGACTACACCCAGACGCACTACCCGATGAAAGAGGCGCGCACGGCCTTCTATGCGCATCTGGATCTTGCGATCAACGTGCTGGGTGCAGGTCTTCAGCTGACGCTGACGCCCTATATCCTGCGGCGCTTCGGTGCCGGGTGGGGACTGGTGCTGCCTTCAGTGGTGAATTTCATCCTGCTGGGCATGGTCGCCATGTTCGGCACGCCGGATCTGGCGATGCTGGGCTTTTCCGTCTCTTTGCTGACAATCGTGCAGATCAGCACGCGCGGCCTGACTTATGGCATGACCAAGCCGGCGTCCGATGCGCTGTACACACGCATGCCCCGTGAAGCGCGCTACAAGGGCAAGAATTTCATCGAGACAACCGTCTGGCGCTTCGGCGACATGGTGATCACCAGCGGATTGCAGATACTGCGCGGCTTCGGCGTGACCATCGCCGGCCTGGGGCTTATCTGCGCGGCGCTGTCGGGTCTGGCCACGGTCGTGGCGCACCGCGCGTCGCGTGCGCCCGACCTCGAACCGGAAGACGACCTCAGCTAGCGATATAGCGTTGCAACTGGCCGATCTGTTCGGCCTGCTCGTCGATCACCGCCTTGACCAGGTCACCAATGGAGATGACCCCGATGACCCGCTCGCCGTCCACCACGGGGAGGTGGCGGATGTGGCTGTCGGTGCAAAGTCGCATGCAGTCTTCTACCGACGCATCACGGTCCACGGTCAGAACCGAGGAAGTCATGATGTCGGCCACCGGCGTGTTAGCCGATGAGCGGTCTTTCAGGATGACTTTGCGCGCGTAATCGCGCTCGGAAATGATGCCGGCCAATTGCTCGCCGCGCAGCACCAGCAGTGCGCCGACGCCGTGTTCCGCCATGCGGCGGACTGCATCCAGTACGGGGGCATCCGGAGCGATGGAGTACACCCCGCTGCCCTTGGTTTCCAGCAGATGTTTCACCTGGCGCATTGCTTCCCTCCCGAGACGGTCTTGGAAACGCTGTCGTGGCGAGTCTACCGCTGGCGGGCGTGGGCAGGGTAACAATCAGGTGAAAAATGGATGCTTTCAGCCGCGCTCTTCGTCGATGAAGTAGATCGGGCGCTGTTTGCTTTCTGAATAGGTGCGGCCCACATATTCCCCGATGACGCCGAGCGCCATCAGCTGGGCGCCTCCGAGAAACAGGATCACGACCATCAGCGTGGGATAGCCGCGCACCGGGTCGCCCCACACCAGCACCTTCAGCAGCACCCAGATGGCGTAAATGAACGCCAGAAGCGCTGCTGACATGCCCACCCAGGTGGCCAGGCGCAGCGGTGCGGTGGAAAACGACGTCAGGCCTTCAATGGCCAGATTGGTCAGGCGCCAATAGTTCCATTTGGTCTGGCCCGCTGCGCGCGCATCGCGACGATAGATGACGGCGGTCTGCCGATAGCCGACCCAGGCAAACAGGCCCTTCATGAAGCGCTGCCGTTCGCGCAGCGAGCGCAGGGCAAGCACGGCCCGGCGTGACATCAGGCGGAAGTCGCCTGTGTCGCGGGGAACGGGCGTATCGGACAGCCGTTCCATCACGCGATAGAACGCGGCAGAAGTGAATCGTTTCACGCGGGATTCGCCGTCGCGCTCGGCGCGGGTGGCGTAAACCACGTCGTAGCCTTCGCGGGCGCGCTCAAGCAATGCCGGAATGAGCTCGGGAGGGTCCTGGAGATCGGCGTCAATCACCACCACGGCATCGGCGTCTGCGCGATCCAGTCCGGCGGTCATGGCGGCTTCTTTGCCGAAGTTGCGCGAAAGCTTCAGCGCCGTGACCCGCGGATCAGCAGCAGCCAGCGCGTCGATCATGGACCAGGTGTTGTCCGCACTGCCGTCGTCTACATAAAGCACGCGGCCGGCAAGCGGCAACGCGTCGAGGACCGCCATGATGCGCTGATGGAAAGCGGGAAGTACGGCGGCTTCGTTATACGCGGGTACGACGACGGTCAGCGACTGCATGGCGGGCCTTTACCGGGGGCGTGGAGCGGGACGGCGGGTAACATAGTCGGTGCCCCCCAGATGCGCCATCTGTTGAAGAATCCAGGCGGTGCGCCGCTGAACATAAGCACTGGGTGCATCGACCCGCAGCTTTTTGGGATTGGGCAGCACGGCGGCCAGACGCGCGGCCTGCGTGGGCGAAAGTTGCGCGGGTGAGGCATGCAGAAGGGTGTCGCTGGCGGCGCCTACGCCGTACACGCCATCGCCCAGCTCGGCGATGTTCATGTACACCTCAAGGATGCGCTGCTTGGGCCAAAGCGCTTCGATCAGCACCGTGAACCACGCTTCCAGCCCTTTACGGACAAAGCTGCGGCCGTTCCAGAGGAACAGGTTCTTCGACACCTGCTGGCTGATGGTGCTGGCGCCGCGCAGGCGCTTGCCCTCATCCGCCGCGTCCAGCGCATCCTGGATCGCGTCGACGTCAAATCCGTGATGGAAAGGGAATTTCTGATCCTCCGCAGCCACCATGGCCAGCGGCACCTGAGGTGTCACGGCCGACCACGGCACCCAGCGGTAGCGCAGGTGAAAGTCTTTCTCGCCCGAGAAGGTGGCTTCCACGCGCCGTTCCATCATGGTGGCGCTGGTCCAGGGCGGCACAAACCGGAGCACCAGCACCATCAGGCAGCTCAGGGCCAGCCAGGACACGGCGAGAATGGCGAGCCATCGGGCAATGCGGCGGGCAATCGAGCGGGTCTCGTGGCTCATGGTGTCGGTATGGGGGCGGATGCGGCAGTATACGGGGGCGCTCTTGCTCCCGTGTTGCTCAGCCCCCATCTTCCGCGGCTTGCCCTGGAGAACTATCGTGATTGAGCCCATCGTCCAACAGGTACCCGTCAACGACGTGCTGCACCGCTTCATGCTGGAGCGTGCCGGCGTGCGTGGCGTGCTGGTGCGCCTTGGCGAGAGCTGGCGCGAAATCTCATCGCGCGCGGACTACCCCGATCAGTTGCGTGACCTTCTGGGCCAGTCCATGGCCGCGAGCGCGCTGCTGACCGGCAATATCAAGTTTGAAGGTTCGCTGTCGCTCGAATTCCGCAGCGATGGCCCGTTGCGTCTGATGTTCGCCGAGTGCACCGACAAGGGCCGGCTGCGCGGCATCGCCCGCTGGGAGGGCGACCTGCCGACCCCGCTGGACCTCAAGGACCTGCCCGCCGCGATGATGGCCATCACCATCGGTCACCCTGAGCGCGGCCGTTATCAGGGCGTGGTGGATCTGGATGCCGGGTCGGTTGCCGATGCCATTGAAGGCTACTTTGAACGATCCGAGCAGTTGCCCGCCCGCATCCTGCTTGCGGCGGATGGCGATCAGGCGGTGGGCCTCATGTTGCAGCCGATTCCCGGCGAAGGTGGCCATAGCGCGGCCGAAGACGACGCAGATGCCTGGGATCGCGTGCGCGCGCTGACCGCTACGCTGGAATCGTCCGAAATGCTGGGCACGCATCCGGAGGAACTGCTTTACCGGCTGTACCACGAAGAAACCGTGCGCCTGTACGAACCGCGTGAAGTGGCGTTCGGCTGCACGTGCTCACGTGAGCGCGTGGGTACGATGCTGCGTTCGCTGGGCCGGCAGGAAATCGAATCCACGCTGGATCAGCGCGAAGGCGAGATCGAGGTGGTCTGCGAGTTCTGCGCTGCCCGCTACGTGTTTGACCGTGTGGATGCCGAAGTCCTGCTCAGTGCCGATCCGTCGGAAAACCCGGGCACGCTGCAATAAACCTCAGACGGTCGCGCGTTTCACAGGCTCAGGCTGAGTGGGGCGCGCAACCATTTGGTGGCTGGCGCAGGCTGGGCAAACAGGAAGCCCTGGCCAAAGCGGCAACCCACGCGTTGCAGCGCGGCCTTCTGCGCTTCCGTTTCGATGCCTTCGGCAATGACCTGCATGCGCAGCGAATTGGCCAGCGCCTGGATCGCCCGGACGACCGCCGTGCTGTGACCCTCACCCTCATCGGGCAGCTCGACCACGAATGAGCGGTCGATCTTCAGGGTTTCAATCGGATACTGATGCAGATAGCTCAGTGACGAGTAGCCGGTGCCGAAGTCGTCCAGCGCGATGCCCACGCCGTGGGCGCGCAGGTTGTCCAGCATGCGCTTCACCTGTGCCGGGTTTTCCAGAAGCGCGCGCTCGGTGACTTCCACACGGATGAGGCGTGCGGGCACGTCGTGTTCGGCCAGCAGGTCGAGCAGCCGCTGATCCAGGTCCGGTGAGCGGAAATGGCTGCCGGACACGTTGATGCTGATGAATCCCTCATCGCGGGCAAGCGCGCGCGCCTGGACGAACACCTGCTGGAAAATCTGCCAGTCGATGGCTTCCGCGCAGCCGGTATCTTCGGCAACGGCAAGGAAATCGGCAGGCGAAAGCAGGCCGCGTTCCGGATGGCGCCAGCGCAGCAGCGCCTCATAGCCAACGACGCGATTCTCGGCAAGTTCCACGATGGGCTGGTAATAAGGCACGAACTCGCTGCGCGTGAGCGCGCGGCGCAGGTCGCCTTCCAGTTCCAGCAGCGAAAGCGCTTCGCGACGCAGGCGATCATCGAACACGGCGGCGCGGTGACGACCTTCGGCTTTCGCCCGGTACATCGCCGAATCGGCATCGCGGAGCAGTTCTTCCGGGCGCGTGTATTCCGGCGTGGGCAACGCGATGCCGATGGAAGCGGACGTGAAGATTTCTTTTGCACCCAGGCGGAATGGCGTCTGCAACTGGTCGATGATGCGCTCGGCGATCTGCGTGGCGGCGGCCGGGTCTGTGATGCCTTCCACGAGCACGGCGAATTCGTCGCCGCCCAGGCGTGCGACGACATCACGTGTTTTCAGGCAGGCGCGGATGCGGCCACCGACCTGGAACAGCAGATCGTCGCCCACCAGGTGACCCACCGAATCGTTGATGACCTTGAAACGGTCCAGGTCAATGAACAGGACAGCGAACAGCGATGCCGGGTCTTCCTGATAGTGCGCGAGTGCCTGTTCCAGACGTTGCAGGAGCAGCGTGCGGTTGGGCAGGCCGGTCAGCGAGTCGTGCAGCGTTTCATACTTCAGCCGGCGCTCGACGCGCTCGCGTTCGGCGATCTGTTCGCGCAGATCACGGTTGGCCAGAGCCAGTGCACGCGTGCGTTCGGTAACGCGGCGTTCGAGGCTGGCGTAAGCCTGTTTCAATGACTCGGTGGTGTATTTGCGTTGCAGTGCGTTGGCGATGTGGTAGCTGACGAAGGTCAGCAGTTCCTGGTCGCGCGCGCTGTAAGTGTGCTCGGGCGAATAGCTCTGTACCGCCAGCACACCCATGGATTTCTCGTTCCAGATGAGCGGCACACCCAGCCAGTGCAGGGAGCGGGCGCCGCTGGTGGTGAGAATCTGTTCGTCGTTCAGTTTGTCTATTTCGCTGCGGTCAGCAAGCATCGCCTTGCCATTGCGCAGCACGAATTCAGTGAGGCCACGGCCGAGTTCGCGCGGTTCGCGCGAGCCGTCCACTTCATCCACCGAATACGGAAAGGTGAGGGTGCTCTGGTCTTCGCTTAGCAGCGCGATATAGAAATTGCGCGCATACAGCAGGCCGCCGATGACCCGATGCACGGCAGCGTAGAAGTTCTCGATGCTGTCGGACGTGTTGGCAAGTTCGGCGATGCGGAAGAGGGCAGCCTGCAACCGTTCGCCGCGCTGGCGCTGCAACACCTGCTGGCGCAGCACGCGATTGGCTTCGCGCAGTGCGGCCGTGCGGGTGGTGACGCGACGTTCCAGTTCTTCGTGCGCCTGCCGGCGCTCCAGCGCCGTCTGCACGTGCTGGGCCACGTAGGTCAGCAGCTCGCGGTCGTTGTCGGTGTAGTGCGTGTCGTCGCGATAACTCTGCACGACCAGTGCGCCCACCACGTCGTCGCCACGTTTCAGCGGCACGCCCAGCCAGTCTTCGCTGGGCGGGCCTGCGCGGCGGTGCGGGCCGGGAATCTGGCGTTCCAGCTCGTGGCTGGCGCCCATCATCGGTCGACCCTCGTGCAGCAGATACCACGTGAGGCTGTGTTCGATTTCGTCGATGGGACGGATGCATTCCGGATCAGGAATGTCCGGGTCCTGGGAATCGACGAAATACGGGAAACGCACCGTGCGCGCCTGAGCGTCGAACAGCACGATGAAGAAGTTCTCTGCGTACATGAGGCTGCCCACAATGCTGTGGAGCGAGCTCATCATGTCTTTCATGTTGTGCTCGGCGCCTGCCTGCTCGGCAATGGCGTACAGCGCACGCTGAAGACGTTCGGCCAGCGCCAGGCGCGAGATGGCCTCATAAAGGTTCGCCGTCTCGGCAAGCTGGCGCAGACGGCCCGATACCAGGCGACCCACCCAGGCAATGCTGTCCTGCCATGTGTGGCGCTCGGTGGCGCCGGTGCGCAGTTCCAGGACCCGCAGCGTGCGCGGTTCCACGGCCATCTCAATAAGCGTGTGCGGACCTGAATCGAGTCCCGATACCTCGCCGTCGCGCCATTGAACAACGGCGTCGGGCAGGAAGCAGGCAGCCAGCGTCTGGCATTCGCGAGTGACGGCTTCCGCGTCCGGGGCGCGGAACAGCCGTTCCACCGACCCGTGCAGGGCTTCGTCATCCCCCGGAAAGGACTCTGTCAGGGCCGTGCTGTGTTCAGACGCGATGGTCATTCGCTGGCGGCTGTCCGGATCGGGTTGATGGCAGTTTATATGGGTACGGCGGCTTGCGGTGATGGTTTTTGACAAGCAGTCGCAGAGCCGGCGAGACTGGGGCGAAGCCCGTTCCGGAACGTTAAACGGCAGTAAACGCCGTTCCTGAAGTGGTAACCACGGGGTGTTAGTAAAACGTAAAACGGGGTACACTCAAATCGTTCCGGTGGGCTGGGTCGGGACGAACGGGGAAGCCAGCCAATTCCTGTCGACACAGATACCTATGCGCCGATCGCTCTCCACATTGCTGCTTATGCTGCCGCTCGCTGCGGCCGGACAAGTTGCGTCTGGTGGAAACGACGCGCAGAGCTCACGTCTGCTGACTTCGCCGGTGCTTCTGCCTTCGACTCCCGGTGTCACCACCACGCCGTTGTGGCAGGCCGCTGATGGCCGCACGTTGTCGATTCGCAATTCTTCGCGCCCCGATACGCTCTCGCCGCTGGCCGTGAGCCCCGTGCTGAGTGGACCGTCGTTTTCCTCCGGTTTGCAGTATGACCTGGGCCCGCGCATTCAGGCGCATGCCGAAGTCAGTGGCCAGCAGTGGCTCAATTCCACCGAAGCCTGCGGCAGTTCTGTTTCCACCCGCACTGATCTTTGCAGCACGCCTGGCGCGCCGCCGCGCATCGTAGGCAGCGAAGTCGGCGCCACGTTCCGTGGCGACGCTTATAGCGTGGGCGTGGGCATCGGATCGTCCCGTCCGTCGACCGCCGGTCCCGTGCTTCCGCGCGTGGTGCCGGGTTTGTCCACGGTCGCGGGTCTGCCGTTGGGCACGTTTGGTTCCAGTACGGAATTCAATGCACACGGCCGCGTGAATATTGATGCGCGCAGTGGTTTTGATCTCGGTGCCAGCATGGGCCGCATCCGTCTGCTGCCGGGCAATCTGCTGGGCCTGGGCGCCGTCGATCAGAAAGCACTGAGTTTCGGCGTGGATCGTGGTCCGCTCAGTGGCTCGATCACGGGCCGCACCATGCAGCCGGAAGCGGCCATCGTGAATGGCCTGAACGCGGATCGTCGCTGGTCCGCCATCGACCTGGGCGTGACCTGGCATCTGCCGTGGCGCGGCGAGTTGAGCGTGGGTGCACAGAACGTCTGGTCGTCGGGCAATGCGCCCACACCGGCCGCAGGTCCGGAACCGGATCAGGGGCGCACGCCGTACGTGCAGTACCATCAGGATCTCTGAGTTGCGCGCGGTGCGCGTGCTCTGACCGAACAAAAAAGAAGGGCCGGTAACGCGATGCGTTACCGGCCCTTCTCACATCTGCCGTCAGCGATCCTGCTTGCGGACGCGGATGTCGCCGCTGAACGATTCGAGGTGGACATAGCCGCTGCCGTCACCGATGGTTGTCTTCAGCTCTTTGCCCGGGCCGTCTTCATCCCGGGACGGCGTGCCGAAGTCGCTGCGGATCTCGCCGCTGAAGGTGGACACGTTGAGGCGTGAACCGGTATTGGCAGGCAGCTGCAATTGCACGTCGCCGCTCATGGCATCCACGTCGAGCTTGCCGCCCGGGGCGGGGCCGCCGTTGATCAGGATGTCGCCGGATACGGTGCTGAAGGAGGCTTCGCGCCACGGGCCGCCACCGATGGTCATGCGGCCGGATACTGTCTGTGCCTCCACGCTTTCGACCACGCTGGGCGCCGTGATGTCCCCGCTGACCGTCTGCAATTCCGCCTTCGTGGCCCGGCCTGAGAGATCGATGCTGCCACTGACGCTTTGCACTTCGATCTTCGGCGTGCGCACGTTGGCGCGCACCTTGCCGCTCACGGTATTGATGCTGACGCGCCCGCCGTCGAGGCCATCGATGCTGAGCGGTGCGCTCACCACGTTGATATCCACATCGACCGATCTGGGCACGCGCACATTGAGGACGGTGCCCTGCATGCGGGTATCGCTGTCCCAGTTGAAGAAGCCGTTCTTGCCGTTGGCTTCTACCTTGATGTCGACCTCGCGATCATCGCCGCCCAGTTCAAGGGGGCGCGCGCCATCGCCGAGCGTGCCCGACACCTGCACCGTGTTGCGATCCCACGTGGTGACGGTCACTTCGCCTTTCACGTTGTTGATGTTGATGTGTGCATTGGGACGCACGTCACGGCTGAGGTTGATCGGCGTGCCGGCAATGGCATGTCCGATAGAGAAAGCCAGCAGCAGGGGAGTGAGATAGAGCATTTTCATGGGAGGTCTCTTCTGCGGGGCTTAGCCGGCTTGCTGTTCGAGATGACGCAGGCGATCACGTTGACGTTCGGTGCGTTCAAGCAGGCGCTGAAGCGCCGGGGAATTCGGGGAATCCTGCATGGCCTGACTGAGCTCCATGCGCGCGGCATCCAGTTCGACCGCAGCACCTGCAAGGCGCGGATCACTGGGTTTCCACGCTGGCGCGGATGCAAACTCAGGTGTCTGGACCGGAGCAATGAGATGAAGACCCAGTGTGCCGCCCAGCACGGCCACGCCTGCGATGGCGGCGGCCCTCAGCCAGGGGCGGGCGCGTGGTCGCCGGGCGGCTGCCACAGGGGCGAGTTCCAGTTGCCGGTCGATGTCGGCCCACAGATCCCGGCGCGGAGTTACCGGCCGGTTGAGGGCGCGCATCTGGCGCAGGTAATCGAGGTCGTTCATTACTTTTCTCCCAGCGCGCGCCGGAGCAATCCCCGCGCGCGATGCAATTGTGCTTTCGACGAACCCACCGCCATCCCGAGTTCAATGGCGATTTCTTCGTGCTTCCAGCCTTCCACGTCATGCAGTACCAGTACCGCCCGCGCCCTTGGAGGCAGCAAGGCAATCGCTTTTTCCAGTTCCTCGCGCTCGGCCGGGCAGAACGGCCGGTCAGCGGGATCAGGCAGATGCTCTTCGTCCATGATCGTGACCGGGTCGGCGTTGCGGGCACGTATGGACATCAGTGCCGTATTCACCGCCAGCCGGTAGATCCACGTGCCGAACGCGCTTTCAAACCGGAAGCTCTCAAGCTTTTGCCACGCCTTGACGAACGCTTCCTGCACCAGGTCTTCCGCCCGGGCATGATCGAAGGCGGCAAGGCGGAGCACGGCGCCATACACGCGGTCGGAATGGCGGCGGTAAAGCGTCTCGAACGCCTTGCGATCACCGGCCACGGCGGCGCGCACGACGTCGTCGTCGGTCGATTCCGCTGGCAGCTCAGGCTGCATGTAGGGTTCGGTGACCAGGCATAAGGCGCTCATCTTGCCACCTTGGATGCCGGTTCGCGCGCAATGGTTTAGACCTTTGCGTTTCCCATAAAGAAAACGCCCGGCGTGGCCGGGCGATTCTGGTGTGCGAAGGGGCGGTGAAGATCAGCCGACCGCGCGTTCCTTTTCCATGCCGGCCAGGGCGGCCAGCAAGTCGTCGCTGACGCGACGGCGTTCTTCCTTCAGGCGTTCGGGCATGCGCTGGCCGAAGCCGTCCAGATACTCGCCAATGTGGTCCAGCTCGACCTGCCAGCTTTCAAGGTCCACGTGCAGCAGGGCGTCCAGCGCGCCGTCCTTGAGGTTCAGTCCGTGCAGGTTGAGCTCGCCCGGTGCGGGCACGGTGCCGATGGGGGTTTTCTCGCCCGGCACAGAGCCGGTGACCCGGCCGATCATCCACTCAAGCACGCGCAGATTGTCGCCGTAGCCCGGCCACATGAAACCGCCATCGCTGTCCTTGCGGAACCAGTTCACGTGGAAGATTTTCGGCAGCCGCGCGCCGGGCTTGTCGAACGATAGCCAGTGCGCGAAGTAGTCCGCGAAGTTGTAGCCGCAGAACGGCTTCATGGCCATGGAGTCGCGACGCAGAACGCCCACGGCACCCGTGGCAGCAGCGGTGGTTTCCGAGCCCATGGCTGCACCGACCAGTACGCCGTGCGCCCAGTCTTTGGCCTCGAATACCAGGGGAACCAGTGACGGACGGCGGCCACCGAAGACAATGGCCGAAATGGGGACGCCCCGTGCGTCTTCCGCTTCCGGCGCCCAGCTCGGGCACTGCTTCGCGCTGACGGTGAAGCGGGAGTTCGGATGGGCGGCAGGGCCATTGGCCTTGTCGTAGGGACGACCCTGCCAGTCGGTGACTGGCTCACCTTCACCCAGGCCTTCCCACCACGGGCGATTGTCTGCCGTGAGAGCGACGTTGGTAAAAATCGCATCGTGGCCCAGCGTGGACAGCGCGCTGGGATTGGTGCCCGGGCCGGTGCCCGGCGCCACGCCAAAATAGCCGGCTTCCGGATTGATGGCCCACAACCTTCCATCGTCGCCCGGGGTCATCCAGCAGATATCGTCACCGACGGTCCAGATCTTCCAGCCATCCTTGCGATGACCTTCGGTCGGAATGAGCATGGCCAGATTGGTTTTGCCGCATGCCGAGGGAAACGCTGCGGCGATGTAGTGTTTCTCGCCCTTGGGGTTTTCCACGCCGACGATGAGCATGTGCTCGGCGAGCCAGCCTTCCTTGCGTGCCTGATGGCTGGCGATGCGCAGGGCGTGGCATTTCTTGCCCAGCAGCGCGTTGCCGCCGTAACCGGAGCCAATCGACTTGATCGACAGCTCCTCCGGGAAATGCATGATGAAGCGGCGCTCCGGGTCAAGATCGCCCGTGGAATGCAGGCCGCGCACGAAGGAGCCTTCGCGCTCGATACGCCTGAGTGCCGGTGCGCCCATGCGGGTCATGATCCGCATGTTGGCAACGACATAGGGGCTGTCGGTGATTTCCACGCCGCAACGCGCGATGGGGGAATCAATCGGGCCCATGCAATAGGGGATCACATACATGGTGCGGCCGCGCATCGCGCCTTCGAACAGGGCGTCGATCTTCGCGTGCGCATCGGCAGGCGCCATCCAGTGGTTGTTGGGGCCCGCGTCCTCTTCCTCCGGCGTGCACACGAAGGTCAGGTGTTCAACGCGCGCCACATCCGAGGGATGGGAGCGGTGCAGGTAGCTGCGCGGATTCGTGGTGGGATTCAGGGCGATCAGATCGCCTGTGCCCAGCATGGTTTCTACGAGGCTGTCGTATTCCGCATCCGAACCGTCGCACCAGTGAATCCGGTCAGGCTGAGTGAGCCGGGCAACATCTGCCACCCAGCGATTCAACGATTCCAGAGAGCTTGCCATGTCGCGCATCCTTCGTGGTCTCCATGTAAAAACATGAAGTGACAGTAGTTTGCGGTCGCTGGTATTGGCAAGGTACGGCGCAGCATCGCACGCCGTATGTGTTCATTTTTCAGGCTTTTTCAGGCGTGAGCGTGGTGATGACATGTTCGACGTACGCGTCGAATTCGTCATGGCTCAGGCGCGGAAGACCCAGCGTGAAGTTCAGTTGAAGGAAACCCACATACGCCGCATAGGTGAGGCGTGCGCGATGCAGTGCGGTGACCGGCTCCAGTCCCGCCTCGCGATACATGGTGTTGAGGAAGTCCATGCGCCGCTGTGACACGCGGGCCATGACCGGCACCACCTGCGGGTGATCCAGCGCCTTCAGCAGTGCGGCATACACGCGATGCGGTTGCAACTCGTGCGCCACGCGGCGGAACAGCTCCGGCAAGCGCTGGCGGGGGTCGCTGATGAGCTCCATCTTGCCCAGCACTTCGCGCTCGCCGTATTCCTCCCAGCGTTCCAGCGCCGCCTGAAGCAGCGCTTCGCGGGTGCGGAAGTGCCAGTAGAAGCTGCCCTTGGTGACGCCCAGCCGACGGGCCAGGGCCTCCACGGCCAGTGCGCCAACGCCTTGCTCGGCGATCAGGGCCAGGGCGCCATCTTCCCAATCTTCAGCGGAGAGGCGGACTCGTTCGTTTTTAGCACCTGCATTCATCGGCGCATGGTAGCTGACCAGCGGAGCAATGCAATCGGGACGTGCAGCGTCATGCTGCATAAGACCTTGACTTTCAACGCGTTGAATGACCGTACGGAGGCGTATTGACGCAGGTCTGTCGGGGCTACATACTCGGGCGTATGGTCATTGATCCCACCACCAGCACGAGTGTCCACGAAACCGTCGTTGCCCACGATGGCATTGCGCTTGCCACGGAACGCTGGCCAGGAAGCCGCCGCCCGTCGCTGATCTTCGCACATGGCTTCGGCCAGACAAGACACGCGTGGGCCGGTTCGGCCCGCACGCTGGCCGGGCTGGGGTTTGATGCCACCACCTTCGACGCCCGCGGGCACGGACAAAGCGACCATGTGGCCGGTGGGGATTACCACATGCCGCAGTTTGTCTCCGACCTGCTGACCGTTGCCGGTCGCCGCGCTGCGGCCGATGGCGTGGCCCCCGTGCTGGTGGGCGCTTCCATGGGCGGCCTGCTGGGTCTGGTGGCAGCGGGGGAGGCGGATGAGGCACATCCTTTTTCGGCACTGGTTCTCGTGGACATCACGCCGCGATGGGAAACCCGTGGCGTGGAACGTATTCTCGGGTTCATGCGTGCGCACCCGGACGGATTCGCCAGCTACGAAGAGGCCGCCTCGGCGATCGAGGTGTACCTGCCGCATCGTCGCGAGCGCAAGACCGAATCCCAGCTCAAGCCGCTGATGCGCGAAGACGCGCAGGGCCGCCTGCGCTGGCATTGGGACCCGGCCATGCTCGACAGCGTGGTTTCGGAAAGCGAGCGCTATCAGCCCAGGCTGTTTGCCGCCGCCGCGCGTGTCAGTGTGCCGGTGCTGCTGCTTTCCGGTGGACGCAGCGACGTGGTCTCACACGAGACCGTCAACGAATTCCTCAAACTGGTGCCCCACGCGCGCCACGTGACGTTGCCCGAGGCAACCCACATGGTGGCGGGGGATGCCAACGACGACTTCACGCGTGAAATCGTTCGATTCACAGAAGCACTGTAACGTTTAGTACCAATCGGCCAGGGCATGTTCCTGGCTGCAACGAAGCCTGATGACAGTAACGAGGTAACCCCGATGTCTGCGATTCTTGTTGTGCTGGCGGCGCTCATCGCCTCCGGCGCGTGTGCCTACCACCGCACCAGCCTGCGTACGTGGGTCGTGGCAACGGCGGTCACTGTTCTGGTCGTCGGTCTCATTGCCCGCGCGCCCTTCACGACCGTGATTCTCCTGATCGTGCTCGCCCTCGTGGCGGCACCGCTGCTGATGATCGACTTCCGCCGCAAGAAGATCAGCGCTCCGCTTCTGGCCATGTTTGCCAAGGTCACGCCGAAGCTTTCGGCTACCGAGCAGACGGCGCTGGAAGCCGGCACGGTCGGCTTTGAAGGCCAGCTGTTCTCCGGCAAGCCGGAATGGTCCGAACTGCTCAAGCAGCCGAAGCCCGAACTCAGCGTGGAAGAGCAGGCGTTCCTCGACGGCCCCGTCGAAGAACTCTGCGGCATGGTCGACGACTGGCAGATCACCCACGAACTGGCCGACCTTCCGCCGAACGTGTGGGAGTTCCTCAAGAAGAACCGGTTCTTCGGCATGATCATTCCGAAGAGCTACGGTGGTCTGGGTTTCTCGGCGCTGGCCCATTCGGCTGTGTTGCAGAAGCTCTCCAGCATGTCGCAGACGCTGGCTTCCACCGTTGCCGTGCCCAACTCGCTTGGACCGGGCGAACTGCTGATGCACTACGGCAGCGATGAGCAGAAGAACCACTATCTGCCGCGTCTGGCCGATGGCCGCGAAATTCCCTGCTTCGCGCTGACCGGCCCGTATGCCGGTTCCGACGCCACCTCGATTCCCGACTACGGCATCGTGACTCGCGGCATGTGGAACGGCGAAGAAACCGTCGGTATCCGCCTGACCTTCGACAAGCGCTACATCACGCTGGCGCCCGTCGCCACGGTGGTGGGTCTTGCCTTCCGCATGTACGACCCGGACAAGCTTCTGGGTGACAAGGAAGACCTGGGCATCACGCTGGCACTGCTGCCGCGCGAAACGCCGGGGATGGAAATCGGTCGTCGCCACTTCCCGTTGAATACGCCGTTCCAGAACGGTCCCATTCACGCGAAGGATGTCTTTGTTCCGCTGTCCACGCTCATTGGCGGGCCGCACATGGCCGGTCAGGGCTGGCGCATGCTGGTCGAGTGCCTGTCTGTCGGCCGCGCGATCTCGCTGCCGTCCAACGCCACGGGCGCAGCCCGCATGGCCGTGTCGGCTACCGGTTCCTATGCCCGCATGCGCAAGCAGTTCGGCCTGGCCATCGGTCGCTTTGAAGGTGTGGAAGAAGCGCTCGCCCGCATCGGTGGTCTGACTTACGCCACCCAGGCGCTGTCGCGCGCTACGGCTGCGGCCGTGGATCGTGGCGAGAAGCCCGCCGTGCCGTCCGCCATCGCGAAGTACCACGCCACGGAATGGTGCCGTCAGATCGCCAGCGATGCGATGGACGTGCATGGTGGCAAGGGCGTGATCCTCGGTCCCAAGAACTACATGGGTCGTGGCTGGCAGAGCGTGCCCATCGCCATCACGGTGGAGGGCGCCAACATCATGACGCGCAGCCTGATGATCTTCGGTCAGGGCGCCATTCGCTGCCATCCCTATGTGCTCAAGGAAATGCAGGCGCTCAGCATCGAGGACTACCGCGAGCGCGTGAAGACCTTCGACAAGGCGCTGTTCGGTCATATCGGTTTCGGCATTTCCAACGCGGTGCGCAGCTTCACGCTGGGTATCACCGCGTCGCACATCGGTGAAACGGCCGGTGATGCCTACACCCGCCGCTACTACCGCAAGCTCAACCGTTATTCGGCAGCGCTGGCACTGTGCGCTGACGTTTCCATGGGCGTGCTGGGCGGCAAGCTGAAGTTCAAGGAAAAGCTGTCGGCGCGTCTGGGTGACGTGCTCAGTTTCCTCTATATCGCCAGCTCGATGCTGAAGCGTTACGAGGATACCGGCCGTCCGGAAGCAGATCGTCCGCTGCTTGCGTGGGCTTTCCACGAGTGCGTGTATCGCATGCAGGAAGCGCTGGATGGCGTGATCCGCAACTTCCCCGTCCGTCCGGTGGCATGGCTGCTGCGTGCCCTGGTGTTCCCGCTGGGTCGCCGCGAAGTGCCGCCGTCGGATCGCCTGGGTCGTCGCGTTGCCGCGCTGATCACCGCGCCCAGCGAAGCGCGTGATCGCCTGACCACGTGGACCTACCTGACCCCCACGGCCAACAACACGGTGGGCCGCATGAACGCGCTGCTTCCCGATGTGATCGCCGCCGAGCCGGTGGAGCGCAAGCTGGTGAAGGCGCAGAAGAGCGGTCAGATCAAGGCTCACGAGTACAACGACCAGCTGGTGGAAGCAGAGAAGCTGGGTGCCATCACGGCGGCTGAGCGTGAACTGCTCCAGCGCGTCCGCGACGGCGTGGCCGAATTCATCTCGGTGGATGACTTCGATACCTCCGAACTCCGAGCCGCCGTTGTCCGCGGTGAAGAGCCGGCCAAGAGCGTCAAGGCTGCGTAAGCAGTCCTCGCCTGAATAGCAAAAAGCCCGCAGAAAAAACGCGGGCTTTTTCATGTCTGGCGAGGCTCCCCTCCGGATGCTTCAGTCGGCCATTACGCAGCGATTCTTTCCGCCGCGCTTGGCGTCGTACATGGCCGTATCGGCGCGCGCGACCAGGCGGTCATATCCGTCGCCGTCAGGATCGCGGGTGAACATGGCGATGCCAATGCTGGCGCCCACATGGGCGCTGATGCGTTCGCCCTGTACGGTCAGCGTGTAGGGTTCCGCAATCGCATCGCACAGCGCCTGGCAGCGAATCAGAGCGGCTTCGCGGTCAGAGGCGTCATTCAGCAGCACGGCAAATTCATCGCCGCCCAGACGGGCGACCGTGTCCGAGCCGCGCGTCCGGGCACCCAGCCGTGAGGCAATCGCCTGCAACAGGGCGTCGCCCGCACCGTGACCGTGTTGATCGTTCACGCCCTTGAAGCCGTCGATGTCGATGTACGCCAGACCGAAACTCGTATCGTCCCCGTTCGCCTGGTCGATGGCTGCCAGCAGGCGGTCGCGGAAAAGAACGCGATTCGGCAGGCCGGTCAGCGCGTCGTGCGTGGCCTGGTGCCGGACGAGTTCTTCCATGCGCGTGCGCTCGGCTACTTCGGAGGTGAGCTGCTCATTGCGAACCGACAGTTCATCCAGCGCCTGCTGAAGCAGTGCACGGGCACGATAGAGCTCAAGGAATACGCGAACCTTCGATTGCAGGATCACGTCGTTGATGGGCTTGGCGATGTAGTCGACGGCGCCCGACGTATAGCCCTTCATGCGATTGACGTCATCGCCATAAGCGGCAGTGACGAAGATGATGGGCGTTTCGCGCAGCTGATCGGTTTCCGCAATCAGCTGGGCGACTTCAAAGCCATCCATCTCCGGCATGTTGACGTCCAGCAGCACCAGCGCGAACTGATGATCGAGACACAGCGCAAGCGCTTCGTTGCCGCTTTCTGCTTCGTACACATCCGCTTCGGCACGTGCGAGCAACCGGCGCATGGCGACCAGATTGGCAGGCGTATCGTCGACGACGAGGATCTTGGGACGGATAGTGGGATTCAAAGACATAATTGATTGAGCGTTCCGGCAATGGCGTTCAACGGGACGCAGGCGTCAGCGCCTGCGATGTCGAGGCCGGCCTGTGGCATGGCGGCAGCTTCGGCAGTGGTGGGGTCCTGCACGACGGCATAGCCGCCATGGGCGCGGACATAAGCGAGGCCTTCGGCACCATCGGCATTCGCGCCGGTCATCAGCACGGCGACGATGCGTCCCCGATAGGCATCCGTCACGCTTTCAAACAGTACGTCGATGGAGGGGCGCGAATAGGCCACTTTCGCATCCACGCTGAGTGCGAAGCGCAGCGTAGGTTCGATCAGCAGATGGTAGCCCGATGGTGCTACATGCACGACGCCGCCACGTACGGGAGCGCGTTCACTGGCTTCTTCAACGGGAAGTCGCGAGTGACGGGCCAGCAGCTCGCAAAGCAGCGATACGTCCGATGAACCGGTGTGGCAGCACACGATCACCGGCTGGGTCAGTCGCGCATCCACCTGTGCCAACACTTCCTGCAACGCGGTAAGCCCACCCGCACTGCATCCCATAGTGACTGCGCTCCACGTATTCATCGGGTCTGCCGGCCTCCGAGCTGGTAGATGCGCAGCGCGCCGTCCACATTCGTGAAATCGACAGCCGATGGGGCGAAGTCAATGTTTTCCCGCGTACCCAGGCACAGGAATCCACCACGTACCAGGCTGTCACGGAACAGGCCCAGCGTGCGGTCCTGCAACGGGTTGGAGAAATAGATCAGAACATTGCGGCAAAGGATAAGGTGCGCCTCGCAGAACACGTCGTCGGTCACCAGGTTGTGATTGGCGAACGTAACGTTCCGGCGTAACCGGTGGTCCAGCTTGATGAAGTCGTAGCGTGCGCTGTAGTAGTCGCTGAGCGACCGCTGACCACCGGCTTCCTGATAGTTGCGCGACCAGTCGCGCGCGTCGCGCGTGGCATAGATGCCTTCCTGGGCGAGTGCGAGCGCGGCATCGTTGAAGTCGGTGGCGTAGATCTGCGAGCGTTCGTAAAGACCGGCTTCTTCAAGAAGAATGGCCAGCGAGTAGATCTCCTGTCCATGCGCGCAGCCGGCCTGCCAGATGTTGATCTGCGGGTAGGACGCCAGCACGGGAAACACCTTGTCGCGCAGGGCCCGGAATACCTGCGGGTCGCGGAACATTTCCGAGACAGGCACCGAGAGACCTTCGATCACCTTCGACAGAAAGCCCTCTTCATGCAATACGCGACGGTTCAGTTCGCTGATGTCGCTGACGTCCTGCGTACGCACCAGTTGCAGCACGCGCCGCTTCAGTGACGCGGGTGCATAGCCGCTGAAGTCATAGCCATGCCGGAGCTGCATGGCGCGGACGAACAGCTCGATTTCGATATCTTCAATATCCATACGATCAGGACGGCAGCCACACGCGGATCATCGACAGCAGGCGATCAATGTCGATGGGCTTGGACAGGTAATCGTTGGCACCCGCTTCCAGGCATTTTTCGCGGTCGCCGCGCATGGCCTTGGCGGTGAGCGCGATGATCGGAATGCGGGCCACCGGCGGACGAGCGCGAATTTCGCGCATCGTGTCGTAGCCATCCATGACCGGCATCATGATGTCCATCAGTACCAGCTCGATGCCGTGATCGTCGTCAAGGGCCTTCAGTGCCTTCTGGCCATCCTGTGCCATCACTACCTGGATACCCTTGGCACGCAGCACCTTCGACAGCGCGAAAAGATTGCGCATGTCGTCATCGACCAGCAGCACCTTGCGGCCATTGAGTCCGACTTCGCCGGACGGCGTATCGTTCGTCTCCACGCGCGCAGGACCGTTGCGTATGCTGTGCAGGAACAGGCTTACCTCATCGAGCAGGCGGTCGGGCGAGCGTGCGCCCTTCACCACGATGCTGTCGGTGTACTGGCGGATCTTCAGGCTTTCCTCGCGGCTAAGATCCCGGCCGGAATAAACCACGACCGGCGGCACGTTGCCGGTTTTGGACAGGCGCTCCAGGAATTCCATGCCGGAGATGCCGGGGAGGCCGAGGTCGAGCACGATGCAGTCGTAGTTCTTGTCTGCCGCCATGATGAGTGCGTCTTCACCGGATGCGGCTTCATCTATGTCGACGGAATCATCGCGCAGCAGAGTGCGTACGGCTGTGCGCGCGCTGGCATCGTCGTCCACCACCAGCAGATGGCGGGTGCGGCCTTCGGCAAAATGCAGCAGGCGTTCAAACGCGTTGGCGATGGCCTCGCGACTCACCGGTTTGGTCAGGAAGCCCACGGCACCCAGTTCCAGGCCGCGCGTGGCATCGTCGGTCGCGGAGATGAAGTGCACGGGGATGTGGCGGGTGCGCGGCTCGGCTTTCAGTCGTTCGATCACCGACCAGCCGTCCATGCCTGGCAGCATCACATCGAGCAGGATGCCGGTGGGCTGGTATTGACGGGCCAGTTGCAGGCCGGATTCGCCATCGGCGGCAGCGAGCACGCGGTGACCCTTGCGATGGACCATGTCGGCAAGAATGCGCGCGAACGCGGGATCGTCTTCCACCACCAGAATGATTGTGTCGCCGGGCGACACCACGTGGCGATCATCATCAATGCTGTCGGCGATCAGGCCCGGGCTGAGTGGCAGGGTGGCCTCTGCGGCGGCCTGCTGCTGCCGCACGGGTTCCGGTCGTGTGCCATCTTCCGGAGCATTCTCCGGAATGAGGATGGTGAACGTGCTGCCTTTGCCCGCCTCGCTGGCCAGCAGGATGTCGCCGCCCAGCAGTTCGGCGATGCGGCGCGAGATGGCCAGGCCGAGGCCCGTGCCACCGTACTGGCGACTGGTGCTGGCATCGACCTGCTCGAACGCGTGGAACACGCGCTGGAATTTTTCCTCGGGAATGCCGATGCCTGAATCGGTGACGGCGATGGCAATGGTCGATGCGCGATGCATCGTTGCCGGCAGTGCCAGCGATGCATCGGGGCGCGCAATGCTGACCACGACACTGCCTTCAGCGGTGAACTTGAACGCATTGCTCAGCAGATTGTTGGCGACCTGTTCGAGCTTGGAGGCATCCGTACGCACGGTGGCCGGCAAGCCCGGTTCCACATCAATGCGGAAGGCCAGCTTCTTCTCCTGCGCCACATGGTTGAACGTGCGGCCAAGTGTGCGGGCGAGATCGGCGATGGCAAACTCGTCGACCATCAGTTCCATCTTGCCGGCTTCCACCTTCGACAGATCCAGAATGTCGTTGATGAGGCGTAGCAGGTTGGAGCCTGCGTCATGGATGATGCGTGCCGACTCCACCTGCTCGCCGGTGAGGTTGTTTTCGTCGTTGTCGGCGAGGCTGCGCGACAGGATCAGCAGGCTGTTCAGCGGAGTGCGCAACTCATGGGACATATTGGCGAGGAATTCGGACTTGTACTGACTGGCCCGTGCCAGTTCCTCGGCCTTGTCCATGGTGTCGCGCTGCAACGCTTCCAGCGCATCCTTCTGCTGGTTGAGTGTCGTGCCTTTCTCGCGGAGTTCTTCGTTGGATGCGTGCAGTTCTTCGGCCTGCACACGCAGTTCTTCTTCGGACGCAACGAGGCGCTGCGACTGTTCCTGAAGTTCGGCCGTTTTCGATTCCAGTTCGGCGTTGGTCGCCTGAAGATCGGCCTGCTGCGCCCGCAGCGCGTCTTCCGAGGCGCGCAGTTCGTCGGCCTGCTGCTGGGTGGTGTCCAGCAGGGCACGGGTGCGAATGGCGCGGGCAAGGTTTTCCAGCGACAGCGCCACGATGGGCATCAGTTCTTCGAGCAGCCGTTCCTGGATGCCGGTAAGGTGGTTGAAGCTGCCTATCTCGATAACGCCCAGCAGCGTCTCGCGCGAGTAGACCGGCACGACCACGACGGAGCGCGGCGACGCTTCGCCCGTGCCTGAGTGGATGCGTACGTAGTCTTCGGGCACATCTTGCAGCACGATGGTTTTTCGCTCGATGGCGGCCTGTCCCACCAGCCCCTCGCCCAGCGCGTAATCGCGCGTGACGTGGCGGCGCTCGCGATAGCCGTAGCTGCCCATCAGTTCGAGCTTGTTGCCGTCTTCGCGCCAGGCATAGAACACGCCGACGCCCGCGTGGAGCAGCGGCACCAACTCGCCAGTCAGCACGTCGGCGAAGTCGCGGTAGCTGGTGGCGCCCTGCAACTTGCTGGAGATGGCCGATATGCTGCCTTTGAGCCAGGTCTGGCCGGCGGTCTCGATGGCCATTTCCTTGAAGACATGCAGTGCACGCGCGATCTCGCCGATCTCGTCGCGACGATCCAGCTGATGGATTTCAACGTCGTGATCGTGCGAGGCCAGACGCGTCATGAGTTCAGTCATGCCCACAATCGGGCGGGTGATCAGGTGGAACGTCATCATGATCACCAGCGCAGCCACCAGCAGGCCCACGATGATCGAGGCAACGTTGAGCAGGCGAACGGTGTGCAGTGTCTGGTCCAGCGTGGCGTTGCGCTCCACCAGCAGCAAGTTCTCCGTGTCGGACATCTGCTCGATCAGTGTCTGCACGTCGACCATCAGCACGGTGCGATGATCGAGATACGAGCGGCGCACGGAGTCGCGCGCGACCGAGGCTTCCGGCGTGGCAGCGTTGCCGATGGCGCGCATCGGATCGATGCCTCCGGTGGATACCTCGGTCTTCCAGCGGTCCAGCATCTGCTCCAGGCGATCAATGCGTGCCTGCTGAAGCGGATTGTCGGCGGTCAGTCGACGAATGACGGCGACACTCTTCTTCAGTTCCTCGTCCTGTTTCACAAAGTCGGCAAATTCCGCTGGCGACTGGTTCAACAGGAACCCGCGCGCGGCAACCTGGCGTCCCTGCGCGTTGGCCTGCACGTCGTCCAGCGCGACGATCACCTGGTAGGTGTGATTCGACCAGGCGCGCGTTTCTTTCTCCCGGGCGAGGGACACCAGGTTGGCAATGCTCGCCACCATGAAGACGGCAAGCATGGCGACGATCGCCAGGAGAATTTTGCGCTGAAGAGGCTGGTGGGCCAGCCAGGATTGCTTCTTCATGGAAGGCATGCGGATACCGGAAGACTGGGGAAGAGAAAAGCGTCAGGCGTCCATGCCTTGTGAAGCCAGTATGGGGTTACGGCGTGTCCGTGGCATCACGGTGCGGGAGGCGCCAGAACGGCGGCACGATAGAATGGCGGCGGACGGCTATCGCGAGGCAGCCGGCAATGACGATGGAGCACACCGCCAGCGCGACCACGGAGGCTTCCGCGCCGAAAGCGCCGCCGGTGATCCAGTCCGGGCCCTGCATATGTGAATCCAGCAAGCCGCGCTGATCGAAGCCGGATACCGAGATGCCGTAGAAAGGGCCCTGGCTCACATTCCACGCGGCATGCAAGCCCATGCAGATCCACAGCGAACGGGTCACGTGATAGACCAGCCCGAACAACAAGCCGGCTTCCAGCGCGATGGCGATGGCACTCCAGACCGTGGCATTGGGGTTGCCGAGGTGGGCGGCGCCGAAAAAGGCGGCTGAGATCAACAGCGCGGCCCATGTACCCAGGCCTTCCTCCACGATGCGGAACAGCACGCCGCGGGCGACGATTTCCTCAATCACGCCAGCGCCAACCCCCATGGCCAGCACCGGGCCCAGCCAGATCACGTCGTGGTGCAGGCCGGTAACCGAATAGGCGCCAAAGGCAAACAGCACGCCCACGATTGTGCTGAACAGCACGAAGCCGGCGGCCAGGCCGATCAGCACGTGAGGGATCAGTTTTGCAGGCGCCAGTTCGGTCACCTTGCGTCGCTCAATGAAGCGCACGAGGATCCAGTACGCCAGCACGGAGGGAATCAGCAGAAGTACTTCAAGCAGTGGCGTGACGTCGGTGAACGGGAGCGGCTTCGCCGACGGGGGGCCGTAAATGGCGTGCCGGACGAGAGCCATCACGGCGCCGAATACCGAAGCCAGTATGAAGAAAATGACGATCCGCGCCAGTGGCGAGGTGAGCCAGCGCTTCCAGCGCGCAGGTGGAGCGGGCTCGGCAGCCGGCGGTATCGCATCGACGTGCGCAACAGACATCGGTATCCCCCCTTTGAGAATGTGGGGCAAGCTTAAAGGGAAGCGCGCAATCCGGGGGCATTCGTTACAAGATGGGCGCTGAGGGGATCATTAGTCTGGAATGGTTGCCGGTGTGCCGGCTTGCGTGTCTTTTCAGGAAATTACCCGATGAATCAGCCGCCAGGGTCCAATCCGTCCGATCCGTACATGCGCCAGGAGCAGACGTTTCCGCACCTCAACGACGAGATGGCCGAACGGGTGGCCAGCTACGGTCGTGAGGAGTTTGTCCCGAAGGGCACGCTCCTGATCCGTCGGGGCGACCGCCGGGTGGACTATCTGTTTGTGCTTGAAGGCTGCATCGAGGTGTACGACCTCGATGAAGCAGGCCGGCCCAATGTGTTCACCGTCCACGGGCCCCATCAGTTCACCGGCGAGGTGGACCTTTTCAGTGGGCGGGAAATCCTGGTCAACAGCCGGGCGGGAGCAGACACGCGCCTGATTCGCGTGGCGCCTGCCGATTTCCGCCGACTGGTATCGGCCGAGCCGGACATCGGCGAAATCATCATGCGCGCCTTCATTCTGCGGCGTGTGGGCCTGATCCAGCACGGCCACGGTGGCGTGACCCTGGCAGGCTCCGCCCACGGTGCCGATACCATCCGGCTGCGCAGCTTCCTCATCCGCAATGGCTATCCCTACCGGCTGCTGGATACCGAGATCGACGAGGATGCCCGGCATCTGATCGACAGTTTCGGCCTGGAGCCCGAGGAGTGCCCGGTAGTCATCACCCCGGATCGCAAAGTGCTGCGCAATCCCGGTAATGCCGAACTGGCTGACGAACTGGGTTTCAGCATTCACGTGGACAGCCGCCACGTGTACGACCTCGCCGTGGTGGGCGCAGGTCCGGCTGGTCTGGCCGCGGCGGTTTACGCGGCATCCGAAGGCCTGGATACGCTGGTGCTTGAAGCGCTGGCGCCGGGCGGGCAGGCGGGCACCAGTTCGAAGATCGAGAATTACCTGGGCTTCCCGACCGGCATTTCAGGCCAGGCGCTGGCCGGACGTGCACAGGTGCAGGCGATGAAGTTCGGTGCGCATCTGGCCGTGTCGCGTGCAGTGGTGGGGCTGGATTGCTCGCGGCATCCGTACCGGCTGACGATGGATGACGGCAGCACGGTGCAGGCACGTGCCGTCGTCGTGGCCACGGGCGCGCGCTATCGCAAGCTCAGCGTGCCCGACTACGAGCGCTTTGAAGGGCTGGGCGTGCACTACGCCGCTACCGCGATGGAGGCGACCCTGTGCAGCAACGAGGACGTGGTGGTCGTGGGGGGTGGCAACTCCGCCGGTCAGGCTGCCGTCTTTCTTTCGCGCAGCGCATCGCACGTGCACGTGCTGGTACGTTCTGGTGGCCTCGCTGCCACCATGTCGGACTATCTGGTGCAGCGCATCGCGCAGTCACCGCGCATTACGCTGCATACGTACTGCCAGATCGACGGGCTGGAAGGCGACACCTATCTGCGTGCCGTGACGTGGTGCGACAAGGATGGACGCCGCAGCACGCACGCGATTGGCGGCCTGTTCGTGATGATTGGTGCCGAGCCCAATACGGGCTGGTTGAATGGATGTCTGGACCTGGATGGCAATGGCTTCGTGAAAACCGGCAGCCAATGTCCCACGACCGCGGTCGACTCGCCCTATGCCACGACATTGAACGGGGTTTTCGCCGTGGGCGATGTTCGCTCCGGCTCAGTGAAGCGCGTGGCTTCCGGCGTGGGCGAGGGCTCTGTCGTGGTGCAGGCCATCCATCGCTATCTGCATCCCGGCGGCTGAGCACCGGGATGCAGCGTTGCATTACTTCACTTCTACCGCGGCGGCATGTTCGCGTGTGGCGGAGAAGCGCACCATCGGCCAGCGCTCCTGCGCCAGCTGAAGGTTGACGCGGGTGGGGGCGAGGTAAACCAGCTCACCCGCACCATCAATGGCGAGATTGGCGGCGTTCTTTTCGCGGAACTCTTCAAGCTTCTTCGCGTCGTCGCAATGCACCCAGCGTGCCGTGGAAACCGCTACCTGCTCGAAGGTGGAGTCGACGTTGTATTCGTCCTTCAGGCGGTAGGCCACCACGTCGAACTGCAACACGCCGACAGCGCCCAGGATGAGGTCGTTGGACATCATCGGACGGAAGAACTGCGTCGCGCCTTCTTCGGAAAGCTGGGCCAGCCCTTTTTGCAGCGCCTTCATCTTCATCGGATCGCGCAGACGGGCGCGACGGAAGAGTTCCGGGGCGAAGTTGGGAATGCCAGTGAACGACAGCACTTCGCCTTCGGTGAAGGTGTCGCCGATGGTGATGGTGCCGTGGTTGTGCAGGCCGATCACATCGCCGGGATAGGCACGTTCCACGATTTCGCGATCCGATGCCATGAAAGTCAGCGCATTGGCGATGCGCACTTCCTTGCCCGTGCGCGTCTGCAACATTTTCATGCCTGCGGTATAGGTACCCGAGCACACGCGCATGAATGCCACGCGGTCTCGATGTGCGGGGTCCATGTTGGCCTGAATCTTGAACACAAAGCCGGTGAGTTTTTCTTCCTCGGGCTTCACTTCGCGGGTCAGCGTGTCGCGCGAACGCGGATACGGTGCGTTTTCCACAAAGAAGTCGAGAAGCAGCTGCACGCCGAAGTTGTTGACCGCCGAGCCGAAGAAGACAGGCGTCTGCTTGCCGGCAAGGTAGTCCTCGATATTGAACGGATTGGACGCGCCCAGCACCAGGTCCAGTTCGTCGCGCACTTCCTTCAATGCCTCGGCACCGATGCGTGCGGCGAGGTCCGGGTGATCCAGGCCCTTGAAGATGGTGGAGTCCTGGCGTGTGAAGTTCTTGCCCGGCTCGAAGATGTGCACTTCGTCCAGCAGCACGTGATACACACCCTTGAGGCGCGAGCCCATGCCGATGGGCCAGGTGAGCGGTGCGCAGGCGATGCCCAGCACCGATTCCACCTCGTCCAGCAGTTCGATGGGCGAGCGGCCCTCGCGGTCCAGCTTGTTGATGAAGGTCATGATCGGCGTGTCGCGCAGACGGCACACCTCCATCAGTTTGATCGTGCGTTCTTCCACGCCCTTGGCGCAGTCGATGACCATCAGGGCCGAATCGACCGCGGTAAGCACGCGGTAGGTGTCCTCGGAGAAGTCTGCGTGGCCCGGGGTGTCCAGCAGGTTCACGATGGCTTCGCTGTACGGGAACTGCATCACCGAGGAGGTGACCGAGATGCCGCGCTCTTTTTCCAGCGCCATCCAGTCCGAGGTGGCATGGCGGGCAGCCTTGCGTCCCTTCACCGAACCGGCCATCTGGATCGCGCCGCCGAACAGCAGCAGCTTTTCGGTCAGGGTGGTCTTGCCGGCATCGGGATGGCTGACAATCGCAAAGCTGCGACGGCGCCGGGTTTCGGTCAGGTGTGAAGACATGAGGGCTGCGCGGTGAGGGCTTAACTGCGTAGTGTACCGCGTCAGGACGGGTCAGTCCGGGAAGGCGGTATCCAGCCAGGCCGGGACCGGCAGTTCCTTGCTGCGCAGGAAGCGCGGGCTGTAGAGCTTGCCCTGATAGCGCATGCCGCTGTCGCAAAGCACCGTGACGATGGTGTGGCCCGGCCCCAGGTGGCGGGCCAGGCGGATGGCCCCGGCCACGTTCACGCCGCTGGAGCCGCCCACGCAGAGGCCTTCCCGTTGGAGCAGGTCATGCACGACGGGCACGGACTCGTCATCCGGGATGGACCAGGCAAGGTCAATGGGTGCGCCGTCGAAATTGGCGGTGATCCGGCTGCTGCCGATGCCTTCGCTGATGGAGTTGCCTTCCGCCTTCAGTTCACCCGTATTGACGTAGCTGGCCAGCGCCGAGCCCGCCGGGTCGGCCAGGGCGATGCGGACGGTGGGTCGCAGCCCCTTCAGGGCCCGGCCCACGCCAGCCAGCGTGCCGCCTGTACCGGCCGCGCACACAAAGCCGTCCACCTGACCATCGGTCTGAGCCCAGATTTCCGGGCCGGTGTGGGTTTCGTGGTAGTCGCGGTTGGCGGTGTTGTCGAACTGGTTGGCGAACCAGGCGCTGCCGGGGTCCTGCGCGTTCAGTGACGCGGCCAGGGCTCGGGCCGCGTGGGCGTAGTGGCCAGGGTCCTTGTAGGGCACGGCAGGCACCAGGCGGACGTCGGCCCCGGTGACGCGCAGCGCGTCGATCTTCTCGCGGCTCTGGGTCTCAGGCATCACGATGATGGTGCGGTAGCCCCGGCTGGCGCCGAGCAGCGCCAGTCCGATCCCCGTATTGCCCGCCGTACCTTCCACCAGCGTGCCGCCTGCGCGGATCAGATTCCGGTGCTCGGCATCGTCCAGAAGCCCGAGAGCCGTGCGGTCCTTGATCGAGCCGCCGGGATTGAGGAATTCCGCCTTGGCCAGAATCTCGCAGCCCGTGATGGCCGAGGCATGGGCGAGCCGGATCAGCGGGGTGTCGCCAACGGTGGCGGAGAAGTCCGGGCGGATATCCATGGGTGTGAAGGTCACAAAGGCGGTGTTGCATGGTAACGCGATGGGGCTTTGTGCGGCAGGGGAGGGGCGAGTCTTCGGGGTCTCTGTAAATGGTCTGTAACCCTTGAATCATGGGGTTCGGTTCGTGTTGATCGACATGTACGAATGGATAGCTGGACGTTCAGACGTCTAAACGGCTGTTGACATGATCTCTTTGCGGGGCGTATCGTGGCCCCACTCATCGAGACCGGCTGAGGGACAGGCCCTTTGAAGCCGGGGCAACCTGCGATTATTCGCGACGGTGCCAACTCCTGCGGGGCGTCCTTGCGACGTCAGCCGATAGATGGGATGTCCTGACGGACGGCGTGTCTTCACGCCTCGTCGGCGGCAATCCGCTCTTGTGGCAACCGCGGAGGCTCGAATCGCCTTTCGGAGATCGCCGCAGTGTCAGCAGAGCCCGCCATCGTGACCCCCTTTGAAGCCCCCGCCGCCGCTGCGCCTGTTCGTGCGCCCGCCGATCTCACCGAGCACCGCGGCACCCGCCGGGTCACCATCACGCCGAAGTACGGCAGTGGCGCTGTGGATCTGGACGTCCGTTATCTGTGGTCCGGTGCACCGGGTGCGCCCACGGTGATCGTGCAGGGTGGCATCTCGGCCGACCGTGACGTCTGCACCGGTCGCGATCGTGCGGCAGGCTGGTGGCAGGACCTGGTGGGCGAGAGCGCTGCCATCGACCTTCGTCATTGCCGCGTGCTGTCCATCGACTGGCTCGTACCCGATGACCTGGGTGGCGTGCCGTCGGTATCCAGCGAAGACCAGGCCGATGTGCTCGCGGCACTGGTGGATGCGCTGGGCATTGGTCGCGCGCAGGCGTTCGTCGGTTCCTCGTATGGCGCCATGACCGCACTGGCATTCGCGTCCCGCCATCCGGCCAAAGTCAGTCAGCTGGTGCTTCTGGCGGGTGCGCACCGGCCGCATCCGCTGGCTACTGCCCAGCGCTCTATCCAGCGCGGCATCGTGCGGCTGGGTGCTTCCACCGGCCGCACGGACGAAGCGCTGGCACTGGCTCGCCAACTTGCCATGACCACTTATCGCGGCAGCGAAGAGTTTTCGCGTCGCTTTGCTGCCGGCCCGGAGCTGCGCGAAGGGCGCTTCCATTTTCCGGTCGAGGATTATCTGGAACACGCGGGTCGCCGCTTCGTCGAGCGCTTCGATGCCGACCGCTTCCTCGCACTGTCCGAATCCATCGACCTGCACGACGTGGCTCCGGAGTCCGTCGCCACCCCGACCACACTCGTGGGCTTCCCGTCGGATCGTCTTGTTCCGCTGGCAGACCTTTGCGAGTTGCAGCGTCGTCTGGCCGGTACGGCGACGCTGGAAGTGATCGATTCCCCTTACGGCCACGACGCCTTCCTGAAAGAAACCGCACAGCTCGCCCCGCTGCTGCGCCAGGCAATCAACTGTTGCGGAGACTGCTGACCATGACCGATACCCGACTTTGTACCCGCGCCGTTCGCGCCGGCATTGAAAGCGACACCCAGCACGGCGCTGTCGTTCCCGCGCTGCATCTTTCCACCAACTTCGCCTTTGAAGGCTTCGGCCGCAAGCGCGCCTATGACTATTCGCGTAGCGGCAATCCCACGCGCGATCTTCTGGCCAACGCGCTGACCGATCTGGAAGAAGGCGCTGGCGCCGTCGTCACCTCCAGCGGGATGTCCGCCGTGGCACTGGCATTGGAACTGGTGCCTGCCGGCACGCTGGTTCTCGCGGCACACGACTGCTACGGCGGCACATGGCGACTGCTGGATGCGTGGGCGAAGAAGGGTCGTTTCCAGGTCCGCTTCGTGGACTTCACCGATCCGGCGGCGCTCGCCGATGCCTTGTCCGCCCGTCCGTCGCTGGTCTGGATCGAAACGCCGTCCAATCCGCTGCTGCGCATCACCGACATCCGTCATGTATCGCAGGCGGCGCATGCCGTGGGCGCGCTGGTCGTCGTGGACAACACCTTCCTCTCGCCGGTGCTCCAGCAGCCGTTGAAGCTGGGCGCGGATGTCGTTGTGCATTCCACCACCAAGTACATCAACGGCCACAGCGACGTCGTGGGTGGTGCAGTGATCGCGCGCGATCAGGCCGTGGCCGACCAGTTGAAGTGGTGGGGTAACTGCAATGGCCTGACCGGAGCGCCGTTCGACAGCTTCCTTACCCTTCGCGGCATCCGCACTCTGTCTGTTCGCCTGCGGGCGCATGAGGAAAACGCGCATCGCATTGCCGAGCGTCTGGACGGCCACCCGGCCGTATCGCGCGTCTTCTATCCGGGCCTGAGCTCGCACGCCGGACACGCGTTGGCCGCCCGTCAGCAGAAGGGCTTCGGCGCAATGCTCAGTCTGGAAATTGCCGGAGGCGTGGAGGGCGTTGAAGCCTTCGTTGATGGCCTCCAGTATTTCTCGCTCGCCGAATCGCTGGGTGGCGTTGAAAGTCTCGTTGCTCACCCCGCGACCATGACGCACGCATCCATGGCGCCCGAAGCGCGTCGCGTTGCCGGAATCTCCGACAGCCTGCTGCGCCTGTCCATCGGTATTGAAGACGGCGACGACCTGCTGGCCGATCTCGATGCTGCGCTTGAGCGCGCGTCGCGCGCGACCGAACCCAAACGCAAGGTGGGCGCATGAGCGCGGTAGCTGCCATTGGGTCAGTCAATGCGTCGCCGCGCACGGCTCTGGTCCTCCTTGGTACCGGCGTGGTCGGGCGTGCACTCCTCCAGTTGCTCGACACGCCTGCGGCGCGCTCCCTGCGTTTGGTGGGGGCCGCCAATTCGCGACGCCAGCACCTCGTGCCCGAGGGATGGAAGAGCGTTGAGGTTGCCGATCATCTGAAGCGCTCAGGCGACAGCCGCGACAACCGTCCCCTGCTTGACGCGCTGGATGCCAGCGGCGCGCTTCGCAAAGTGGTGATCGACGCCACGGCATGTCCCCTGGAGGCTGCCCGGCACGCGGAGTGGCTAGAGGCGGGCTATCACGTCGTCACGGCCAACAAGGCGCTGGCTGGCGGCCCGCTCAGTGGATGGCGGGCGTTGCAGCAGGCCGGGCAGGGTGGGTGTACCTATGGCGATGCTGCGACGGTGGGCGCTGGATTGCCGGTGCTTTCCACCCTGCGTCGCCTCCGTGCTTGCGGAGACAGCCTGCTCACGTTGGAGGGCGTGTTCTCCGGTTCGCTGTCGTGGCTGTTCAACCAGTACGACGGCACGCGCCCGTTCTCCGAACTTCTGCGCGAGGCACGTCGTCTCGGCTATACCGAGCCCGACCCGCGCTCGGATCTTTCTGGCGAAGACGTGGCGCGCAAGTTGCTCATCATCGCGCGCAATGCGGGCTACTCACTGGGTAGCGACGAAGTGGAAGTTGAAAGTCTTGTGCCGGAGAGCCTGCGCGGCGTCGACACACCCGCGTTTCTTGAACGCCTCAAGGAGCTGGACGCGCCGCTGCGCGAACGCCAGGCTGCTGCCGCATCGCGCGGCACCGTGCTGCGTTACCTCGCCCGACTGAATCAGCGCGGCCGCGCACGCGTAGGACTTGTGGAAGTACCCACCGATCATCCGGCCGCGCGCCTGTACGGCACCGACAACCAGTTCGCACTCACCACCACCCGCTATCACGCGCAGCCGCTGGTGATCCAGGGGCCGGGCGCGGGGCCGGAAATCACGGCGCAGGCGTTGCTGGGGGATGTGCTGGCACTGGGGTAGGCAGCACTCCGCACGAGCAGGCTCGTTCCCACCCAGGCACAAAAAAGCCGGCTTGCGCCGGCTTGTTCTTGTTTAACGGTGACCCGTCATGTGCTGGGTCTGGTCCGCGCCAGGCGGCACGAGGACCGCGTCGGGATGTTCGCTGGCTTCGAATCGGGCCGCGTCCACCGTCGGGGTGCGCCAGCCTGAGGAGATGCCCCAGAAGTAGAACACCGTGCCGAAGATCGCGACGACCAGCAGATCCCAGCCGTAAGGGATGTAGTCGTGGCCACCGAAAGTGGCGCTGCCGGCCCACGAAATCGCGGCGATGACCGGCAGGTAGACGATCAGCCACCACGAGCCCTTCAGGTTGCGGGCAAAGTCCTGCCAGCCGGTTTTTGCCTGGTAGTAGAAGTACAGCGGAAGCGCGACGACCATCAGCAGGATGATCTCGCCGGTCAGCGGCCACTTCGCCCAGTACAGGAGCTCAGTCGCGAAGATGAAGGCCAGCGCGGCGAGGATGGGCAGGCCGGGAATCCGCAGCGGGCGCTTCAGTTCCGGGGCGGTACGGCGAAGCGTCATGACGCTCACCGGGCCGGTCAGGTACGAAATGATGGTGGCGACCGAAATCACCGCCGCCAGCGTGCCCCAGCCGCGGAAGAAGAAGAGGAAGACGAACGACACGGCGAGGTTCAACCACATCGCCGGGCGCGGGATACCGAATCGCGGGTGGATATGGCCGAAGATCTTCGGCAGCGAACCGTTGCGCTCCATCGCATAGATCATGCGCGCGGTGGTCGCCGTATACGTGGCACCCGTACCGCTCGGGCTGACGAATGCATCCGCGTACAGCAGGATGGCCATCCAGTTAAGTGCCAGGGCGGTGGCCAGCTGCGCGAACGGCGAGCTGTAGTTCAGGCCCGCCCAGCCTTCATGCAGATGTTCCGGCGGCACGGCGCCGAGGAAGGCAACCTGCAGCAGCACATAGACCACGGTAGCCAGCAGGATCGAGCCGATGACCGCGAACGGAACGCTGCGCCCCGGATTGCGCGCTTCGCCTGCCAGATTCACCGGACTCTGGAAACCGTTGAAGCTGAAGACGATGCCGCTGATAGCCACGGCCGTGAGGATCGAGGAAATGTTGATGGCATGCGTGCCACCGTGCGCACCGATCTTGAAGTTTTCCCAGTGGAAGCTGGTCATCATCAGGGCGATGGCGGTGGCGGCGGGCACCACCAGCTTGAAGATCGTGATTGCCGTGTTGCTCTTGGCAAACAGCTTCACGCTCCAGAAGTTCAGGAAGAAGTACACCAGCACCAGCACGGCGGCGATGGCCAGGCCCCACGGCGTGAGTTCGCCATGGCCTTCGGTCACGACGTAAAGGCTTTGCGTCCACTTCGCCCAGTCCCAGGGCCAGGAGGCCATGTACTGCACCGACGCTTCGGCCTCGACCGGAATCACCGACACGATGGCGATCCAGTTGGCCCAGCCGGCAATGAAGCCGACCAGTGAGCCGTGGGAATAGTGGCCGTAGCGCACCATGCCACCGGACTCGGGGAACATCGCACCCAGCTCGGCGTACGTCAGGGCGATGAACAGAATGATGACCGCGCCGATGATCCACGCGTAGATGGCGCCGGGACCGGCAAGCTGGGCGGCGTGCCAGGCGCCGAAAAGCCAGCCCGAACCAATGATCGATCCCAGGCCCGTAAGCATGAGTGCGAAGGCGCCGACGTCGCGGCGGATAGCGCTATGAGACATGTAAACTCCGGTCGGATGGGGAACCGGGAAGGTTCCTCAAGGCGGCACAAGGGCGGGATGATGACAGCCCGGAAGCCACCTGTCAGCCGTGCCAACTGGCTGGGAACAGATTCACCTCTGTCTCGTCGGGTGGCGATACACTGTCGGGCGCAGTCTGGAACAAGGGGGTCGGATGCGTTGGGTAAAGACCGCCTGCGGCGTATTCGTAGTCGCTATGACGGTATGCGGCGGGGTTCGTGCCGCCAGTGAGTGGAGCGACAAAGGACGTTTGATCGACTCAGAGTCGTACGATCGGACATCCAAGGGATTCTATTTCACCCTGTACCCGGGCGAAGATCCGGTTGCGGCCGTACGCCTGTGTGCGCAGACCATGCGTGAGCGGGGTAACCTCGCCAGTGTGTCGTGCTTCGCATTTACCAGTCGCCAGCGCTTTGATACGCGTAAGGGAAAGCTGCGCGTCTGCTACAGCGCCGTTGCCAATCTGTGGGGCGACGACGAGCCGGTGCACGTGGAAACGGTGGACCGGCTGCCCAGGATCTGCCCGCAGCGATAGTCATTCTGGCGGCGCGAAGCGCATCCAGTTTTGAGAAAGTTCGCATTCCCCCTCGCGAACTCCCTCCCGCAACACCCCATCAGCACTCGATGACGTTGACCGCCAGACCGCCGCGCGAGGTCTCTTTGTACTTGTCTTTCATATCGCGGCCGGTATCGCGCATGGTGGCGATGACCTTGTCCAGCGACACGTGGTGCTTGCCGTCACTCTTCTGAGCCATGCGGCTGGCATTGATGGCTTTGACCGCGCCCATCGCGTTCCGCTCGATGCAGGGAATCTGCACCAGCCCGCCAATCGGGTCGCAGGTGAGGCCCAGGTTGTGCTCCATGCCGATTTCCGCGGCGTTTTCCACCTGGCGCACATTGCCGCCCAGCGCTGCCGTGAGACCACCGGCCGCCATGGAGCAGGCCACGCCGACTTCGCCCTGGCAGCCCACTTCGGCGCCGGAGATGGAGGCGTTTTCCTTGTAAAGGATGCCGATGGCGCCCGCGGTCAGCAGGAACTCCACCACGCCGGACTCGCTGGCATTGGGGCAGAAGTGGAAGTAATAGTGCAGCACGGCCGGCACGATGCCCGCGGCGCCATTGGTCGGCGCCGTGACCACGCTGCCACCGGCGGCGTTTTCTTCGTTGACGGCCAGCGCGTACAGATTGACCCAGTCAAGAATGGTCAGCGGATCGCGCAGGGAGGCTTCCGGCTGCGCGCGCAGTTCGGCCACCATGGCCGGCGCACGACGGCTCACTTTCAGGCCGCCGGGCAGCACGCCCGGCGAGCGCAGACCGCGATTGACGCAATCCTGCATGGCCTTCCAGATGTGCAGAAGGCCGGAGCGGACCTCGGCCTCGGTGCGCCAGATGGTTTCGTTGGCCATCATCAGCTGGGCAATGGTGAGGTGGTGTTCCTCGCACAGCGCCAGCAGCTGGTCGCCTGAGGAGAACGGATAGGGCTGTTCGCTGGTGTCGGCCACGATGCGGTCTTCGGCCGCTTCGTCCGGGTTGACCACAAAGCCGCCGCCTACCGAGTAGTAGTCGCGCGTGGCCAGTTCGTTGCCATCTGCATCGAAGGCAGAGAAACGCATGCCGTTGGTGTGGAACGGGAGCTTCTGGCGCTTGTTGAACACCAGGTCGGACTTTTCATCGAACGCGATTTCGTGGCGACCGAGGATGCGGATGCGTTTGGAACTGCGGATGCGCTCCAGCGTGGCCGGGATCATGTCCGGGTCCACGCGGTCGGGCCATTCGCCTTCAAAGCCCAGCAGCACGGCCTTGTCCGTACCGTGGCCGCGGCCGGTCATGGCCAGCGAGCCGAACAGTTCGCAGCGCACGCGGGCCACGCGTTCAAGCACGCCTTTTTCTTCCAGCCAGTGTTCCGCAAAGCGCGCGCCAGCGCGCATCGGGCCTACCGTATGCGAGGAAGACGGGCCGATGCCGATTTTGAAAAGGTCGAAAACACTGACGGCCATGGGAAAGGCTTGCTGTTGGGGATAGCCGGCTATTCTACGCCCTGACGCCCGCTGACCCCAGAGACCCGATGCATTCCTTTGTTCTGTATCAACGCGACGACTGCCATCTGTGCGATCAGGCGCTGGCGTTGCTGGCGCAGGCGCGTTTTCCCGAGTTTCAGAGCGTGTGGATCGACGAAGACGCTGCGCTGGAGCACCGCTATGGCGTGCGCGTGCCGGTGCTGCGCCGCAGCGATGGTGAAGAGCTTGACTGGCCTTTCGATGTGCAGGCTATTTGCCGCTTCGCACAAGCATGAATCATGCGCGTGAGCGCAGGTGTTTCATGATCTCCTCGCGCGCTTCGCGCAGGATGGAATCGCGGTCCAGACTGGCCACGATGTCGGCTACCGCACGCTTGGGGCCGTGTTCGCCCCAGGATTTGCCGCCCACCAGATAGTGTTCGGCCGCGCGCCCGATCAGTACGGTGGCGTACCAGCCCAGCGCGCCCTGGGCGGCGGCGGTGACAACGGTTGACAGTCCGCCACTCAATCCTTTCAGCGCGGATGCCACGAGCTGGACGCCCCAGATGGCGCCCATCAACGCTGCCAGCTGCGCGGATATCACGGCGACCAGGCGTCCGGACTCGCTGCGGGTCAATGGCAGTCCATACACGCGGCTGAGCTGCACCACCATCGCCGCATCCAGGCCCGCGGCTACCAGCAAGTCTGCGACTGGCACGGGATTGAGCGCCACGGCCAGTCCCTTGGCGATGCAGTACTGACGAATGACGCGCGCGGCCAGATCGCGGCGGGCACTGGCGATGCGCTGGCTGACCTGATCGGTCAGGCGTCCGGCAAACAGGCCCGCGTTGACGGATGAAAGTGCCTTGCCTTCGCGCTGGGCAATGGACAGCAGGCGTTCGCGCAGTGCGCGGACGTCCGGAAGGGTGGCCCGTTCCTGGCGGTGTTCGCGCCCCTGTTCGTCCACTTCCACGAATACCTTCGGCGAGGGCAGGGCGGCAACGGCGATCACGTTCTCCGGCAGCACGATGCCCGCCGTATGTTCGACCAGACGGGCCAGCAGGCCGTCGCGCTCGTCGGGCGTATAGCGGTCTGTCTTGTTGAGCGCCACGATGATCGGTCGGCGCGTCTGTGCCAGCGTGCGCAGCGCATCGCGCTCTTCGCGGGTGAGGTCGCCATCGGCGACAAAGACGACCAGGTCGCTGATCTCGGCGACATCAAATGCCAGCCGTTCGCGCTCTTCGCCGCCCAGTTCGTTGATGCCCGGTGTATCAATGAGCACCAGTCCGTCGTGCGCCGCTTCGTCCAGCCGTGCAGGGCGCGCATCGGTGGTCGTGCCGTGCAGCACGCCCACCGCGAACGCCTCGCGGCGCAGCAGCGCGTTGCCCAGCGCCGACTTGCCCGCGGAGACGCGCCCGAAGACAGCCACATGCAGCTCGCATTTTTCGATACGCGAGAGCATCGCTTCCACACGTGCGAAGTCTTCGGCCATGGCCGTGCGCACGTCGGTGGGAATGGAGGAGTCGTTGAGAATTTCACGCAGACTGGCAGCCACGCCGTCGCCCGTCACGGGGGATGACGGGCGTGGCGTGGGAGGCCGAACGCGACCGGCGAGGTCGCGCAGGCGTTGCCAGAAGGCACTCATCGGTGACTGCTGACTTACTTCGGCAGCAGTTGCAGCGTGCCGTTGATTTCCACGGCATCAGCAATCGTGCTGGTGTCCTTGTATTCCGAACCGCCCACGCCGAAATCGAGGCGCTTGACCGAGCCTTTCACCGAGAGCGTGGCACCACCGGCGTTCGGCGCGAAGGTGACGATCAGGTCAACCGGCTTGGTGACGCCGCGCAGGGTGAGCGAGCCGTGTGCCACAACATGGCCAGCGGCATCCTTCGTGAAGCTGCTGGTGACGTAATGCGCTTTCGGGAACTTGGCAGCATTGAAGAATTCTTCACCCGGAAGCGCGCTGTCACGGTCGCCGTCGCCGGTAGCGGCGCTGGCCACATCCACGGTGACGTCGAATTTCGAGGCAGCCAGGTTGGCGGCGTCGTAGGTGATGGCTGCATCAAATTTCTTGAACGTGCCGTCGAATTGCTGCCCCTGGAACTTGCCGCTGAAACCCAGCGTGCTGGACGGCTGCGTCTGGTAGGTGGCGGCGTGTGCGCCAAGCGGAAGCGCGACGGCCAGGCCGAGGGCAAGAACGGTGCGGAGCGTGATCGTCATGGGGTATCTCCAGGTGGAACGGAAGTCGGGGTACGACGGGGACGGCCGAACGGAAGCATACGGCGCAGCGTGTTGTCGTGATCCACAAAATGATGCTTCAGCGCGCCGCCGATGTGTGCCACCAGTACAACGCACAGGAACCAGAACAGGTACACATGGACGGTACCCAGTACATCAGACAGCTCCGGGTTTTTGTCCAGCAGCGCCGGCAGATTGAACTGCTTGAAATACTGCAGCGGAAAGCCGTGCGCGGAATTGAACATCCAGCCCGTCAGCGGAATGGCAACGATCAGAAGATAGAGCAGGCCGTGCACCGCATGGGCGGCCATCTGCTGCCAGCGCGGCGCCGGTTCGTCAGGCGGGCGACGGTCAAACATCTTCCATGCCAGGCGCAGCACGAACAGCGCGAGCACGGTCAGTCCGATGGACTTGTGCAGCGCGAACATGTTGATCTTGTTGAGCGACGGTTTCAGGCCATCCATCCAGATGGCGAAAATGCCGTTGCCGATGATGAGCAGCGCCATCGTCCAGTGAAAGAATTTGGCGACCGCGCTCCAGCGGGTCGGATTATTGCGTGGCGCCACGTGGGGTCTCCTGGGTGGGCGAGGCGGAAGCGGGGGTGTCATCGGTACGGATCGCTTCGATTTCCAGCATCACAGCGACATCGGTGCCAATGGAGCCGGTATGGCTGGTCATGCCGAACGCGGTGCGATCCAGTGTGGCCGTGCCGGAAAAGCCGGCGATGGTATGCATGCCGTAGATGGTGCGCGCGACGCGGTTGAGGCGGAAGGACACATCCACCGGGCGGGTGACGCCGCGCAGGGTGAGGTTGCCGTGGATCACGCCTTCGTTGTCGCTGCGTTTTTCAACCGAGGTGCTGACGTAGCGTGCAGTCGCGGCACGGTCGCTGGCGAAGAAATCATTGCCTCTGACCGCCTTGCTCCAGCCGGCGTCGCCCATGTCCACTTTGCTCAGGTCGATCGTGAGGTCGGTGGACGAGCGAGTCCAGTCCTTATCGTCGAACAGCAGTGTGCCGCTGGCCACGTGCAGTCGGCCTAAGGATCGGGAGAACCCGTTGTGGGTCACGCTGAAGATGATCTGGCTGTGCACCGGGTCATAGCGGTACGAGGACGGAGCGGCATGCGCGGCGGTACTGGCGGCCAGCGCGGCGGCGAGAATCCAGGCGTGACGCATGGGCATTTTCTCCGGGCGGGCCGTGGGGTGGCGGGAGGGCAGTGTCGCCCAAGGCGGCCACGCGTGCCAGCGGGCCGAAGCGAACGCATTGTTCACCGGATGATGCGGAACTCCCGTGAACCGGTTATCCGTTTGCGCGCAACGCATCCCGGGTCAGTGCGGCGAGCTGGCGAAGGCGCGGGGCGTCGGGCTTCTCCATCAGGGCCTTCATCCGGGCGGTAGTGTCGAACTGGTCCAGCGTATGGGTGGCCGCCAGGGACGTGGCGAGCGCCGTGCCCAGGCTGTCGAAAATCAGGGCATAGGCAAACGCATGCAGCACGCCGCCGCCAAGGGTGCCCAGGCCGGGAAAGGCCTTCAGCGCATTGCCCGAGATGGCCAGCACGACGGTGGTGCCGGTGCGCAGGGTCAGGCGGGCCTGGCGAATGAGGCTTTCGATATCGACCTCGCTGACCCGTACGTCATAGAGTTCGGCCAGGGCCCGTATCAGGCCGGTAGCCAGTACGCCCTGGATCAGCAGGTCAGTGCCTGGCGCCACGGCCGCCATGGCGCCTACGATGGCGCGGCGGGAATAACGGGACACGATGCGCCGGGCCTGTTCGGCCCGCGCGTCTGCTTCACGTTCGCCGGTACGCTGATGTAGCCCCGCCAGCACGGCGTGCTGGCGCTGGTCTTCCAGAGCGGCGGTGCCGGGCGACAGCACATCGTCCAGTGCGCGATACAGGGCATCAAGCTGTGGTCGGCGCTGGCGTTGCACGTGTTCCACCGTGCCGTCGGGCAAATGCCGGGTGAATCGCTCGCGGCCCCCGGCGCTGATGGCGATCACGGCATCGGCCACATCGTCTGATTGCACGCGCAGCCGGGCCAGCAGTGTCTGGCGTTCGGCATCGGTCCATTGGTCGGCCTTGTTCAGCGCCAGCACCATCGGCTTGCCGAAATCGCCCAGCCAGCGGATGTCGGCCGCCTGCGTGCGCGACAGGTCGCCCGCACACAGGTACACCACGGCGTGGGCACGCAGCACTTCCTCGCGCGCGATGCGCTCCACCGCTTCGCCGTCTGCCTCGCGGCTGCCGGGCACGTCGGCAAGCATCAACACCTGTCCGCCTGGCAGACGTCCTTCGTAGTGGCCGACCTCGCGCGTGGTGCCGCCCAGCACATCGGTGCGAGGCGCCGCGTCCGGACACAGGGCGCCGGTCAGGCTCGATTTGCCGGTGGATATGTCGCCAAACAGGGCCACGTAAATCTGCTCGTTGGCGCGACGGCGATCCAGCTCGCGCAGTTCATCGTTCAGGTCGCCAGTGTCGGCGCCCAGTCGGGTCAGCGTGTCGATGCGCGCCTGCAACGCGGGGCGATCAATCGGGGGAGGGGCGCGGCGTCTGGGGCGACGCCCGAAAAGCCACCACAGCACCCAGATGCCGCCGAGCACGAACGCGATGAGAATGATCGCAATTATTGATTGCCACGTTTCAGGCAAGGTCATGTACCGCTGGGCCAGGCTCAGCAGGCGGTCGAATGCCGCCAGGACAAGCCAGGCAAGGGCCGCCAGACCAATGGCAGCGATAAACAGGCGCATGCGTCGTGACATGACCCCATTCTAGCCGGGCGTTGTCGGTCGCGGGACCGCTTCCTTTCCTGCGCGGCTTCCCCGAACCCACGCACAAGGACGGGCAATTACAAGATGGGTGCCACAAGGTGGATGCTGGGCGTCATGGCCACCCTCTGTGCCTTGTTGGCGCAGGCGGCGGATGTCCCGCCGCAGCCAACACCGCAGTTTCGTACGTACAGCCTGGGTCAGGGATTGCCCAGCAGCGAAGTGCATGCGGTTGCCCAGGACCGGAAGGGCTTTCTGTGGGTGGGTACGGCAGCTGGCCTGGTGCGTTTTGATGGCGTGGATTTCCGTGTGCATGGCTGCGACGCGGGCCAGGCGGGCGCACCGTCTTCCCATCGAGTGCGCAGCGTCGTGGTGGACGCCGATGACCGCATCTGGTTTGGCGGGCGCGATACCGGCTTGAGCCGTCTCGATCCCACCACCGGGGAATGCCGGCAATGGCGTCACGATCCGACGGCCGCACACAGCCTCGCGCAGGATCACATCACCGCGATTGTGGAAGGACGTGATGGCGATCTGTGGGTGGGAACGGCACACCGGGGCGTGCAGCACCTGAGCAAGGACGGCATGACTTTCTCGCGGCCTGTGCGCGAAACAGGTGCGCCCGGCGGCCCGCGCGCCGATGCCATCCGCAGCCTGCTGGCGACCCCTGACGGCGACATCATCGTGGGCAGCGCATCGGGGCTGGAGCGTATTGGCAGCGACGGGCGCATGACGCGCATTCCGTTTGGAGACGACACCTCGCCTTCCGTCAACCGCATTGATGGTGACCATCGCGACATCCGCATCGCCACCGAACGCGGTCTCTATCGCCTCATCAACGGCATCGCCCAGCGCGATACCGATCTGCCTTCCATCGCCATGGATGCGTCGTTCGATGATGCGCACGGCATGCGCTGGATTGCGACGGAGCGCGGCCTGCACGTTCAGGACGTCGATGGACGCACCAGCCTCGTCGATGGTGGGCAGTCGGGGCGTGGTGCGCTGCCTGGACAGGCGGTGCGTCAGATCATGGAAGATCATGAGCACGGGCTGTGGTTCGCACTGACCGATGGCGGTCTTGCGTATCTGCCGCCCTTCTGGGACGACTTCACCCGCTTCACCGATGTGTTCGCAGACGCGTACGGGCTGTCGGGCGTCGCGGTTACCGCCGTGGCCGCGCATCGTGGCGACAGCCTCTGGGTGGGCGGCATGCGCGGTTCGCTGCGCCTGCTGGATCCGGCAACTGGCCGGGTCAGTCCATCCGCCACGATGGGAGACGCGCGCATTGATGTGCTGCACGAAACCCGGGATGGCCGCGTCTGGGCGGGCACGTCGGATGGACTGCACGTGCGCGGGCCAGCCGGCGTACGTCGCGTTGCGCCAGGATTTCTGCGACGCGCCATCACTCACATTGTGGAAGCGCCGGACGGCACGCTGTTTGTCGCCTCGGCAGTGGACGGCGTGTTCCGTGTGGATACCCGATCTCTCACCGCAACGCCGCTGTACTACCGCGAACCACGCCAGGGGCAGCATGAGACCCGCGAACTGACCTTTGCGAACGATACGCTGTGGCAGGCCAGTGTGGCGGGCATTGCGCGGTGGGACCCGTCGACCGGACAGATGCGTTTCGTCGACGGGGTGGAGGCGGGCAGAACCCATGCCGTGGAGCCTGACGCCACCGGCTTCTGGCTGGCCCGGCCCGCGGCGCTTGAACACTATCGCTGGGATGGCAATCGGGCGGTCAGGGATACATCGGTGACGTCGCTTCAGGGCTGGCCGACGACCGAAGTGCTTGGCCTGAGCACGGATGGATTTGGCCGGCTGTGGGTCTACGCGCATACAGGCGGCTGGCGCTTTGATCCGTTCTCCGGCGCATTTCGCAGCATGGGCGTGGGCAACGACGCAGTGAGCGTGGAATTCACCAGTGGCTCCACCGTGCGTCTGAACGATGGAACCGTATACGGAGCGACCCTGGGTGGCGTGGTCGGTTTCCGTCCCGATCGCCCTGGCGATCATCGGCAGCTTCCACCCGTGCAGTTGATCGAGGCGAGCGTCATGCGCGGGGAAACGCGCGTGACGCTTCCCGTGCACAACGGGACGGTGGCCATGCGCTGGGATGATCGCGACCTCCGCATTACCGCGCGCACGCTGTCGTTCGTTGATCCCGCCCGGCATTGGCACGAGTTCAGCCTGAGCGGACGGCGTGGTGAGGAGGCGTCGTATACGGGTCACGACGGCGTGCAGGATTTCGACCGGCTGCCGGCCGGCCATTACACCCTGCGGATACGCGGCACGGGCGGCGATGGCATGACCGGTGAGCTGGCCGACCCGCTGGTCGTGATTATCGACGCACCACCGTGGATGCGCTGGTGGGCGTGGGCCGCTTACGCCGCTTTCGTGCTGGCGTTGATTTTTGGTGTGTCACGGCTGTGGTGCAGCCGTCACGACCGGCGCGTTTCGCTGCGTCTTGCACAACAGCAAAGCGTGCTCGCCGTGGCGGCGAATCAGGCGAAGACCGATTTCATGGCGACGCTCGGTCATGAAATACGCACGCCGATGACCGGCATGCTGGGCATGGCGGAACTGCTGGCGCGGACGCCGCTGGACGCAAAGCAGCAACACTATGTCGACACGGTACGTCGTTCCGGGGCCTGGCTGCTTCGGCTGGTGGACGAGACGCTCGATCTGGCGCGCATCGAGGCGCGGCAACTGGTGCTGGAAAACGAGTGCTGCTCACTTCGCGCCATCATCGGCGAGGTCACTGAGCTGACCCGCGCCTCGGTGGCAGGGAAGCGTCTTCATATGGACGTCCATATGGATGATACGGTGCCCGCCATCGTTCGCGCCGATCCCACGCGAATTCGTCAGATCTTGCAGAATCTGCTGAACAACGCCGTGAAGTTCACCGAGCGTGGGTCAGTGGGGCTGCATGTGTCCGGGCATGCGGGTGCGGTGGTCTTTGATGTATGCGATACCGGCCCTGGCATTGCGGCGGAGCAACATGCCCGTCTGTTCGGGCGGTTTGAGCAGGGCGCGTCACCGCAGGGGCGGGCCGGTGTGGGTCTGGGGCTTGCCATCTGCCGCGAGCTTGCCTGCCTGATGGGTGGTCACATCGAACTCTTCAGCACCGTCGGCAAAGGCAGTCGCTTTCGCGTGCATCTGCCCCTGCAAGCCTGCAAGTGCGATGTACCTGCTGGAGGCGCGGCGGTCCCGGCGTCGCCAGCCACGCCTGCTGTGACGCGGCGATCCATCCTGCTGGTGGAGGATGATCCTGCCACCATGGAATGGATGGCCACGCTTCTTGAGCAGCGTGGACACCACGTCGTCCGGGCCACCGATGGACTGGCCGCGCTGGCCGAACTGGCGTGCGGCCGACATGACCTGGTGCTGCTCGATCTTGATCTTCCGTGTGTGGACGGTTTTCAGGTCAGTCGCATGATGCGACTCACGCACGATGCCGGTGCGCTCCCGATCATTGCTGTGAGCGCGCGTTCCGTAGGCGACGAGACGCAGGTCACAGAAGAGGCCGGGATGAATGGGTTTCTTCGCAAGCCGGTGTCGATGGTCGCGCTTGATGCGCTGCTCGCCAGGGTGGCGTCCCGCCAACACCACGCGTTGTAGTGTTTTTTCACATCGCGCACGTGCGGTGCTTTTCCTACATCATTCCGGGACGTGCGCCGGAATATTTGTGTGACGGCAGCAGGCACGATGCTTGGGTGTAAGCCGTCATGCAATCAGCTCAGTGCCAGCATGACGCAAGGCGCATAAGGATTTGCAATGCCTCGTTTGTTGAGATGGTTCGTGCTGTTTTTTGTGCTCGTGGTGGCCACATGTATGTGGGTGCCGGCGGGTATGGCTACCGCCGTGGCGCCACGGCCTACGCCACAATTCCGCAGTTATGGACTGGCGCAGGGATTGCCCAGCCGGCAGGTGCATTCGGTGGTGCAGGATCAGCGTGGCTTTCTCTGGATTGGCACCGCAGCGGGCCTTGCGCGTTTTGACGGCGTGCGATTTGAACAGCGTGGTAGTGCGGTGGGCCAGGCACCTGCGATCACTGCGCTGCTGGTGGACAGTAGTGATCGGGTATGGAGTGGCTCCGCGCACGGACTGCAACGACACGACGCGGTGGATGGCGATATCCGCTACTGGCGGCATGACGCCAACGACGTACGCAGTCTGGCGGATGCAGACGTCACCGCCCTGGCGCAGACCCTGGACGGCTCCATCTGGGTGGCCACCGAACGTGGCGCGTTGCAACGCATGCGTGCCGATGGCACCGGATTCGACCGCATCGCGTTGTCGTTGCCTTCCGGTTCGCCTGTCACGTCCCTGTGTGCGGCGTCCGATGGTCGTCTGTGGGTAGGGCACCAAACAGGCCTCAGCGTGGTGGCAGGCGACACGGCCCAGGCAGTGGCATTCGCTGACGAAGGTCCGCACCAGGTGAATCGTATTGATTCGGGGCCCGGCGGCATCCGCCTTGCCACGAATCGCGGACTCTATCGCCTGGACGAGAGGGGAGTGGCTCATCGCGATACGCGGTTGCCGCCGTTGCCCGTGGACGCCTCACTGGCCGACCGCCACGGCCTGCTCTGGGTGGCCACGGCCAGCGGTCTGCATCTTCTTGACCGGCACGGGCGTGTGCATCCGTTGCAGGGTGCATGGTCATCACGGGGCGGGCTGCCGGGGCGCAGCATTCGCCAGATCATGGAAGACGACGAGCACGGCATCTGGTTTGCGCTGAGCGACGGCGGACTGGCCTATATCGGCCCGGCATGGGATGACTTCACGCGCTTCACGCATGTGCAGGGCGATGCATTCAGCCTGCCGGGCGCCGCCATCATGGCGCTGGCAGCTCATGGCGATTCGCGTCTGTGGCTGGGTGGCATGCGCGGGTGGATACGTCGGTTTGATCCGGCAACGGGACACGCCGACGGTATCTTTGATGTCGGTACGTCGTCCATCCAGGCACTCCACGAGTCGATGGATGGACGGCTGTGGGTGGGCACGGCATCGGGCCTGTTTGTGCGGGATCAGACGCAGCGTGCTCCGGTGGCCATCAGTAAAGTGGATCGCGCGGTCACCGCCTTGGCCGAAGCCCCGGACGGTCGCATGCTGGCGGCAGTAGCGGGACGTGGTGTGGTGGCAGTGGATGAACACTCGCTCGCGGTCACGCCGGTGCCGTTCGCGTCGGCAGCACGTGGCCTTGTGGAGACCCATCAACTGGAGTTTGTGGGCGGCCATCTGTGGCATGCCAGCACCGAAGGCCTTTTTCGCTGGGACGATGGTCGTCGCCAGATGATCCGTGTGCCTGGCGTCACGCCCGGGCGGGTCAACGCCTTCGAGCACCATGAAGGCGGCTTCTGGCTGGCGCGTCCGGATGCGCTGGAGCACTACCTGTTCATTGGCTCCGAGGCGACGCTCGACCGCTCGTTCACGGCTGCCGACGGGTGGCCCGCGCCGGACATTCTCAACCTGCGCATGGATGCCCTCGGCCGCCTCTGGGTCTACGGACCCACCGGCATCTGGCGATTCGATTCGGGATCGGGCCGCATCCGCACGTTTGGGGAAGCGGATGGACTGTCCAGTGCGGAGTTCACCAATGGCACAACCATTCTTCTGGCCGATGGCACGATGTACGGAGGCACCCTGGGCGGGCTCGTCGGATTCCGTCCCGACCGTCAGGCAGATCACTCGCGCCGTCCGCCCGTGGAAATCTCCAGCGTCAGCGTCGTTCGTGGCGGGGAGCGCATCGAGCTGCCGTTAACCAGTCATACGCTGCATCTGGATTGGAATGACAGTGACCTTCGCGTGACTGCGCGCGCGCTTTCGTACGTGGACCCGGAGGGCAACACCTACAATTTTCGACTGGAGCGCAACGAAGACCGGTCGTCGTGGACGGTAGGCAAGGCGGGTGCGCGGGAATTCGCAAAACTCCCTGCGGGTGAGTACCAGTTGTTTGTGTCGGGGGCAGGGCGCGACGGCGTGACGGGCGATCTCTTGCGTCCCATCCGCGTGCTGGTGGCATCCCCGCCCTGGCTGCGCTGGTGGGCGTGGCTCATCTATGCCTTGTGCGCCACGGCAAGCGTGCTGGCGGTGATCGGGATGACACGACGGCATCTGCGTCAGTCGCTGCTTCTCCAGTTTGCGGAGCAGCGCAGGCAACTGGCTGAGCAGGCGAACTCCGCAAAAACCGACTTCATGGCGACGCTGGGGCATGAAATCCGCACGCCAATGACGGGCGTGCTTGGCATGGCCGAGCTCATGGGGCGCACGCCGTTGACCGACATGCAGCGCGGTTACGTTGACGCGTTGAGCCGTTCCGGTGAACTTCTGCTGCGCCTCGTCAACGAGGCGCTGGACCTCACCAGGATCGAGTCGCGCCGTCTTGTGCTGGAGTCGCAGTGCGTGTCGGTAACGACGCTGGTCGATGAGGTGATAGCGATGGCCCGCGCGCAGGCCCGGCAAAAGCCTCTGGTCGTGGAGGCGCACGTGGAGCCGGAAGTGCCAGTGCGCATTGAGGGTGACGGCGCGCGGCTGCGGCAGATACTGCAAAACCTGCTTGGCAATGCGGTGAAGTTCACGGATACCGGTTCGGTCACCCTGCATCTGTCGTGCAGCGAGGAAGGCATGCAATTCGACGTGCTGGACACGGGCCCTGGCATTGCCAATTCGCTGCGGGCACGGCTGTTCGAGCGCTTCGAGCAGGGCGCCTCACCCCAGCAGGCGCTGGGCAGTGGTCTCGGGTTGGCCATCTGTCGCGAACTCACGCTGTTGATGGGCGGAACCATCACGGTCGACTCTCGCCCCGAGGGCGGAAGCCGCTTTCGCCTGACGCTTCCGTTCACGCCGTGCACCTGTGCGGCGCTGACCGCTGCGACCACGCCTGATCTGAGGTCCATGAGCGCGGCACGCATGGTGTTGCTGGTGGAAGATGACGCCACCGTGGCAGAGGTGATCCGGGGCCTGCTGGAATCTGCCGGGCATCGGGTCACACACGTTGCCGACGGGCTGGCCGCGCTGGCGGAGTTGCCGTGCGCGCGCTACGAACTGATGCTGCTGGATCTGGATTTGCCCGGCATCAATGGATTCCAGGTGGCCAGGCTGGTCCGACGCACGGAGCACTACGCCGATCTGCCCATTCTGGCAGTCAGTGCGCGATCCATCGGGGATGAAGTAGCTGCGGTAAAAGCAGCCGGCATGAACGGGTTTCTACGCAAGCCCGTTCGGGGCAGCGACCTCGACAGCGCCATTGCGGGGCTGTCGGGCCGGAAGACGTAGTGCCTTCTTACATGTCGTGCTTGGCCACAGCGAAGCCGTCGCGCTTGTATTCCTGCCAGCGCACCCGTGAGCCGTCGCGTTCTGCCGGATCAGCTGCCACCACTTCGAGCACCCGGTCGTACTGACCGGGTGCGCAGGTGTCGCGCAGATTGATGACCAGCGGGCGATCCGCCGTGTCCACGCCGGGCGGCACGATCAGCACGGCCGTGCCTTCGTCGTCGTCATCACCCGCCAGCTGGTGGGGGATGAAAGCATCTTCGTCGAAGGACCACAGGTACTCATCCACCGCTTCTGCCTGAGGGAAGTCGCGCGTGAGGATCAGCGTGGGCTGGCCAGCGGCATGGGCCTTGCGGGCCAGTTCGCATACCAGCAACAGCGGGTCCTCGCGGAACCGCGGCTTGTCGATCAGGTAGAAGTCGGCGCGACGCATCGGGTGCAGAAACTCAGCCGGCGACGCGGTCGAGAAGCCACTGGGCCAGCAGCGGCACCGGACGGCCCGTGGCCATGCCCTTGCGGCCTTCGTCCCACGCCGTGCCTGCGATGTCCAGATGCGCCCAGCGCTGGCCTTCCGTGAAGCGGGCAAGGAAGCAGCCGGCCGTGATGGCGCCGGCGTACTTGCCGCCAATGTTGGCGACGTCAGCGAAGCCGGAGTCGAGCTGGCTCTGGTAGTCGTCCCACAGCGGCAGGCGCCATGCGCGGTCGAGGGTGGACTCGCCGGCCGCCAGCAGTTCGGCGGACAGCTCTTCGTCCTTGGTCATCAGGCCGCTGGCGTGCTTGCCCAGCGCCACGACGCAGGCACCGGTAAGTGTGGCCGCATCAATGATGGTGTGTGGCTCGAAACGCTTGCCCGTGTAGGTGAGGGCGTCGCACAGGATGAGGCGACCCTCGGCATCCGTGTTCAGCACTTCGATGGTAATGCCCGACAGGCTGGTCAGCACGTCACCCGGGCGGTAGCTGTTGCCGTCGGGCATGTTTTCAACCGCCGGCACGACGCAGACCAGGTTGAGCGGCAGCTTCATGCGCACGGCGGCCACGAAGGCGCCCAGGACGCCGGCGGCGCCGCACATGTCGAACTTCATTTCTTCCATGCCCGGGCCGGGCTTCAGGCTGACGCCGCCCGTGTCGAACGTGATGCCCTTGCCCACGAAGGCGTAGGGACGCTCGGACTCGCTGGCGCCGCGGTATTGCAGGATGACCAGCTGCGACGGGTTGGCCGAGCCACGGCCCACGGCCAGCAGCGAGCCGAAGCCCTCCGCTTCCATGGCGTCGCGGTCCAGGGCTTCAAAGGTCACGGCCTCGTTGGCGTCTGCAAAGGCGCGGGCCTGGTCGGCGATGTAGGCCGGGTTGCAGATGTTCGGCGGCAGGTTGCCCAGCTCGCGGGCGAAGCGCACGCCCTCGGCGATGGCGCGGGCCTGATCCAATCCGGCCGAGGCTTCGCCCGGAGCCACGAAGACGATAGAGGCCAGTTCCGGCGCGGCAGCCTTCTCGCGCGGCTTGAAGGTGGCGGTGTAGCGGTAGGCGGCGTGGTCGGTAGCCAGGGCGGCAACGCGCACGCGCCAGGCGGCATCGCGGCCCGGGACGTCGATTTCCGACAGCCAGGACACCGCTTCGGTCACCGGGAGACGACCCAGCGCACGGCCGGCTTCGAGGCACACGCGCTGGAAGCGGGCGGCGTCGAAGGTCTTCTGTGGGCCGAGGCCGACAATCAGCACGCGCTGGGCGGTGATGCCCGTGGGGTGCAGCAGCGTGGTGACCGAGCCGGTCTTGCCGGTGACGTCGCCGCTTTCGACCAGGCGCTTGATGGCGCCGTGGGCCGCCGTGTCCACGCGGGCGGCGGCACTGGTCAGCAGGCCGTTCTCATAGACGCCGACAACGGCGACGGCGGTCTCGGCGGATTCGGGAGCGATGGAACCAAGGCTGAACTGGAGCGTCATAAATACGTGCCCTGCTAAAGCCTGCCGGGGGCCGGACAAGCTAGACTTGAGGTTTGTCGGCCGGGACTGGTCCGGCATGAACCGGCAATTCTACCAAATGCTGAGCATTCTCGACCGATACTTCCTTCGCGAGCTGGCCTCTGGCGTGCTCGCCACAGCCGCCGTCCTGCTGGTGATCTTCGCCGGCGGCGCGTTCGCGACCGTGCTTCAGAAGGTGGCTAACGGCAGTATCCAGCCCACCATCATGTTCCAGGTGCTGGGCCTGCAGATGGTGGACCTCCTGTCCATGCTCCTGCCGATGTCGGCTTTCCTGGGCACGCTGATCGCCCTGGGCCGCATGTACCGCGAAAGCGAAATGCACGTGCTGGCTTCCTCGGGCATGGGCCCGCGCGGCATGCTGCGCCCGGTGACCCTGCTGGCCGTCATCACTACCATCGCCGTGGGCACTGTCTCCCTGTGGCTGGGCCCCCTGGCCTCGCGCACCAGCGACCAGCTGATTGCCGCCGCCAATCGCTCGGTCATCGCTGCGGGCCTCGATGCCGGCCGGTTCACCGAGTTGCCCGGCAAGGGCGGCATCATTTTCGTGGATGCGCTCAGCCGCGACGGTACGAAGCTGGGCAAGACCTTCATCGCCACCGACCGGGTGGACGGCAACGGCAATCCGCAGGTTCGTGTGGTCAGCGCCCAGAAGGGTCAGATGTTCCAGGAAAGCGATGGCGTGAATCGCTTCCTCGGCCTGTCCAACGGCTGGCAGTTTGAAATTCCGCTGGGTGGCGACAACTGGCGCCGCATGAAATACGAGCGTAACGATGTGTCGCTGTCCACGGTGGGCGACGATGATGACGACGTCGATCCGTCGCACGAACTCACGACCCTGCAATTGCTCACCGACCACGCACCCGATGCGCTCGGCGAATTTGTTTCGCGCGTGGCGGCGCCGGTCAGCACGCTGGTGCTGATGATGATGGTGCTGCCGATGTCCCGTCAGGCGCCGCGCGACGCGCGCTATGGCCGTCTGCTCGTGGCCGTGCTGGCTTATTTCCTCTATGTGATCTGGCAGCTCATCGCGCGCACGCAGATTCTGAAGGGCAATCTGCACACGTCGGTGCCGATCTGGATGTTGCATGCCATCGTGTTCGGCGTGGCGGCCTGGTTCTTCTGGCGCCAGAACACGCCGCGTCGCCTTCCGAAGAGGGCGGCCTGATGTTTGGCATCAAACGCGCCGACCGCCTGATCGCCATGAGCGTTCTGGGCACGCTGCTGCTTGTCTGGCTGGTGCTCACCGGCTTCGACGCGCTGACCCAGTTCATCCGCCAGCTTGGCAATATCGGCAAGAACGGGTTCACGCTGTACGACGCCATCGCGTACATCGCGCTGACCGTGCCGCGCCGCATGTATCAGATGTTCAGCAATGCGGCCCTGATTGGCGGCCTGCTGGGTCTGGGCGGCCTTGCCGCCACGGGCGAGCTTACGGCGCTGCGTGCAGCCGGCATGTCCAAGCTGCGCATCGCCGCTTCGGCAGCGGGCGTTATCGCCGTGCTGACTGTTGGCGTGATCGTCATGGGTGAAACGGCTGCGCCTTACGGCGATCAGCACGCGCAGGCGATTCAGGTGCGCATGAAGTCGAGCAACCTTGGCGCGACCAGCAGTGGCTTGTGGGCGCGTGACGGCAAGCTTTTCATCAATGCCAAGTCGGCCATCGCCACACAGGAAAACGGGCACGATACGGTCAAGCTGGTTGACGTGCGTGTGTTCGACTTTACGGATGACGGTCAGGTGCGCGTGTTCTCCCATGGAGACAGTGCGTCGCATGACGGCAATCAGTGGGTCATGGCCAATGTGCGCACCACTACGCTGGATAACACGGGTGTGCATTCGACCAATGCGCCGTCGGCCACCTGGAATTCCCATCTGAATCCGCGGGTGCTGGAGCAGTCGGTCATCCGTCCGGAATATCTGTCGATGAGCGACCTGCGTCGCAACATGCGTTATCTGGAAAGCAACGGGCAGAATCCGGGTGCGTATTCGGTGGCGTTCTGGGGTCGCGTGCTGTTTGGCTTCAATGTGCTGATTCTGGTGCTTTGCGCGATGCCGTTTGCATTCGGCTCGCTGCGTTCCGGTGGTTTGGGCAAGCGCCTTTTCATTGGCATCATTCTGGCTATCGGCTGGTATTTCCTGCAGGGCGCGATGGTGAACTTCGGCACGGTGTACGGCATGCCGCCGTTACTGGCCAACCTGCTGCCGCCGTCGTTGCTGGTCGTTGGGGCGCTCGCGTATTTCAGGCGGTTCGGCTAGCGCCATTTGGCTTCTCGCGAGTTCGGCACAGCGTGGCGTTTCGCGGGAAAGCCCCGCCGCCCTCCCCATGAGCACGTCGCGCGGTCGCTGCGCGACCCGGACGTTCGGGCGGGGTTTGTCGACGGGTTTCAGGCGGTTCGGCTAGCGCCAATTTGCTTGTTGGTTTGTCTCGCGAGTTCAGCACAGTGTGGCGTGTCGAGGGAAAGCCCCCGCCGCCCTCCCCATGAGCACGTCGCGCGGTCGCTACGCGACCCGGACGTTCGGGCGGGGTTTGTCGACTGGCCATCCATGGCCAGGCGCCAAATGGCCGGCATCCCTGCCGGCCACCCCTGCGGGGCCTTTTCCGCCCGAACGTCCTCGCGCTCCTAGCGCTCATGGGGAGGGCGGCGGGGGCTTTCTGCCCACTGGTGCTTGTGTTTGGGGTAAGAGCCGGGCTTTGCTGTCGGGGCGAGCACCCCTCGCTCAGGATTCGGTCGAGGCGGGTGTGGTTCCGAAGGGGCCCGCTCTGAGCATGTCGATCACCTCAACGGGCATGAGTTTTATCCGGCTGCGCCAGAGTCCGGTAATGGGCGGCATGGCTTCGGCGAGCAGTCGGCGCAGCATGATGCTGAGTTGTGCGGAGGTTTCCGGATCGACGTCCGCCTCCACCGCGTGCGAAGAGATATCGACGATGGCCTGGGCATCGGCGAGTCGCATGACGGCGACGTCGCGGAGCTGGTCGATGGTGAGGGTGACGTCGCTCTGGCAGGTGGGGCAGGTGATGGTCTGGTCGGGCGTGTGCATGGCGGTTCCCTGGCCGGAGGTCCGCACCCTGTTTCGCAGGGTGGCGGACGTGTCGGGGTAGAAAACCGGTTGACTTGATCAGTACCCGGCCAGGCGCGAGGCCTGCCCGACACGCCCGCCATAGGGGCGTGCGATGAGAACACAGGCGGGTATCCGCCTGTGTGATCTAGTCAATACGGGTTTCTACGCCCGGTCGCCGATGATTCGGCGACGCGAAGAGCATCCCGATTCACGCAAGGCGGAACTATCCGATTATTCCGAAAAAGTCATCGGAATTATTTGAGAGCGGGCAAGCATCCGTCGTTCGCAGGGCTCGTTCCACAGGTAAAAGAAGACCGGCTTTTGCCGGTCTCTTTTTTTTCCTGAAGCCGGGGATCAGCCGAGGCGTTGTGCCTGATCGCGCATGGCGTTGGCCTGGGCGGTCCAGTCGGCGATGCGCTGGCGTTCCTGGGCGACAACTTCGGCGGGGGCGTTGGCGACAAAGTTGGCGTTGCTGAGCTTGGCTTCGCACTTGCGCACTTCGCCTTCCACGCGGGCGATTTCCTTCGCCAGTCGTGCTTTTTCGGCGTCCACGTCGATGAGGCCTGCCAGCGGAATCAGCACGCGCAGTGAGCCGACCACGGCCACGGCGGCAGCGGGTTCATCGCCGCCCGTGATCCACTCGGGTGTTTCCACGCGGCCGAGGAACGCGATCTGTGCAGCGAACTTGGTTGCACGGGCGCGATCCGCATCGCCGCCATCGGCGAACAGCAGCGGGATGGTCTTGCCGGGGGAGATGTTCATCTCCGAGCGGATGCGGCGCACGCCGGTCAGTACGGACTTGACCCATTCCACTTCGGCAGCGGCAGCGCCGTCGGAGGCGATTTCATCCGCCTGCGGATAAGGACGCAGCATGATGGTGTCGCCTTGAATGCCGAGCACGGGCTTTACGTTCTGCCAGATTTCTTCCGTCACGAACGGAATCATCGGGTGCAGTGCGCGCAGCAGGGTTTCGAGCACCACGGCCAGCGTGTAGCGAGTGGACGCGGCGGCGCTGGTGTCGGTGCCATTCAGGGCGGGCTTGGACAGTTCGAGGAACCAGTCGCAGAAGTCGTTCCAGGTGAACTCATACAGCGCCTGCGCGGCGAGGTCGAAGCGGTACAGGTCCAACTGCGTGCGCACTTCGGCCAGCGTGTTGTTCAGACGGGTAAGAATCCAGCGCTCGGCTTCCGTCGCGGGACTGGCCACGGGTGCCACGGCTTCCTCGCCGAGGTTCATCAGCACGAAGCGCGAGGCATTCCACAGCTTGTTGCAGAACGCCTTGTAGCCGGCAGCACGCTCAAGGTCGAACTTGATGTCACGGCCATGCGTGGCCAGGGATGCGAAGGTGAAGCGCAGGGCATCGGCGCCGAAGGCGGGTATGCCTTCGGGGAATTCCTTGCGTGTGGCCTTTTCAATCTTGTCGGCCATCTTCGGCTGCATGAGGCCGCGGGTGCGTTTGGCCACCAGGTCGTCGAGGGTGATGCCGTCGATCAGGTCCAGCGGGTCAAGGACGTTGCCCTTGGACTTGCTCATCTTCTGGCCGTCTTTGTCGCGGACCAGGCCGGTGATGTACACGTCGCGGAACGGCACTTCGCCGGTGAAGTGGTCGGTCATCATGATCATCCGGGCGACCCAGAAGAAGATGATGTCGAAGCCGGTGACCAGCACGTTGGTGGGCAGGTAGCGATCAAAGCCCAGCGCCTGCTGTGCTTCCGCGTCGGGCCAGCCCAGGGTGGAATGGCTCCACAGCGCCGAGCTGAACCAGGTTTCCAGCACGTCGTCGTCGCGGCGCAGTGCGCCGGTATAACCCTGCGCGGCGGCGCGTTCACGCGCTTCGTCATCGGTGCGGGCCACGATGATGTCGCCCGCATCGGTGTACCACGCCGGGATGCGGTGGCCCCAGGTAAGCTGGCGGCTGATGCACCAGTCCTGGATGTTGCCGAGCCAGTGGCGATAGGTGTTGATCCAGTTTTCCGGCACGAATTTCACGTGGCCGTCTTCGACCAGTTCAAGGCCGCGCGCGGCCAGCGTGTCCATGCGGACGAACCACTGCCAGGTGAGGAAGGGTTCGATGACCTGACCGGTGCGATCACCGCGCGGGACCTGAAGCTTGTGCTTCTTCGTCTCGACGAGGAAGCCGTGTTCTTCCAGATCGGCAAGCACGGCTTTGCGGGCGACGTAGCGATCCAGGCCGCGATATTTTTCCGGCGCGTTGTCGTTGATCTTCGCCTCGTCGGTGAGGATGTTGATCATCGGCAGGCTGTGGCGCTGGCCGATCGCGTAGTCGTTGAAGTCGTGCGCGGGCGTGATCTTCACGCAGCCGGTGCCGAAGTCTTTCTCAACGTAATCGTCGGCAATGATCGGAATCTGGCGGTCAGACAGCGGCAGCGAAAGCATGCGGCCAATCAGGTGCGCGTAGCGCTCGTCTTCCGGATGCACGGCAACCGCGACGTCGCCGAGCATGGTTTCCGGACGCGTGGTGGCGACCACCAGATCGCCGGAGCCGTCGGCCAGCGGATAGCGGATGGACCACAGCGAACCGTCTTCTTCTTCGCTGACCACTTCCAGGTCGGAGATGGCGGTCTTCAGCACCGGATCCCAGTTGACCAGCTTCTGGCCACGGTAGATCAGGCCTTCTTCGGACAGGCGCACGAAGGTTTCGACCACGGCCTTGCTGAGGCCTTCGTCCATGGTGAAGCGCTCGCGGCTCCAGTCGCCGGACACACCTATGCGGCGCATCTGCCGGCCGATGGTGTCGCCCGATTCGGCCTTCCACTCCCATACGCGCTCGATGAAGGCATCGCGGTCAAAGTCGGAGCGCTGCTTGCCTTCAGCGTTGAGCTGGCGGGTGACGACCATCTCGGTGGCGATACCGGCGTGATCGGTGCCCAGCTGCCACAGGGTGTCGAAGCCGCGCATGCGGTGGTAGCGCACCAGCGTGTCCATGATGGTGTGCTGGAACGCGTGGCCCATGTGCAGTGTGCCGGTCACGTTCGGCGGCGGCAGCATGATCGTGTACGGCGTTCCCTTGCCGGAAGGCTTGAAATAGCCGCTGGATTCCCAGCGGGAATACCACGACGACTCGATCTGGCTGGGCTCGAAACTCTTTTCCATGCGGGACTCTTGGCTGGCGCCGGATCGCGGGCGCGCGTGATTAGATGAACGACCCTGCATTGTAGGGCCCCGCCCGGGGCGGTGCCAAAACCGGCTGCCTCGGCGATACTTAGGCGATGACAGATCACGACGTAGCCGCGTTGCTGGGGGCCGAGGGCCCCTTTGCGCGGGAAGTACCCGGATTCGCCCCACGCGAGGCGCAGCAACGCATGGCGGCCATCGTGGCCGAGGCCATCGAAGAGCGTGATGCCCTGATTGCCGAGGCGGGCACCGGCACCGGCAAGACGTTCGCCTATCTGGTGCCTGCCCTGATGTCGGGGCGCAAAGTCGTTGTTTCCACCGGGACCAAGGCCTTGCAGGACCAGCTGTTCTTCCGCGACCTGCCCCGGGTGCATTCCGTGCTGGGTAGCCGGGTCAAAAGCAGCCTGCTCAAGGGCCGGGCCAATTATCTGTGCCTTTACCGGCTGGATCAGTCTGTGCGCGAGGGCCATCACGACCGCGTGCTGGCCTCCCAGCTGGCCACGATCCGGGCCTGGTCGGCACGCACGCGGCGTGGCGACCGCATGGAACTGGCCGATATCCCGGAGGATTCGCCGGTCTGGCCGCGGGTGACCTCCACGCCGGAAAACTGCCTGGGTACCGAGTGCGCCTTTTTCGACGACTGCCATGTGGTGAAGGCGCGCCGTGAGGCCATGGAGGCCGACATCGTGGTAGTGAACCATCACCTGTTGATGGCCGACCTGGCGCTGAAGCAGGAAGGTTTCGGTGAAATCCTGCCGCATGCCGATGCGTTCATCCTGGATGAAGCCCATCAGATTCCCGAACTGGCCGGCCAGTTCTTCTCGCAGAGTGTGAGTGCCCGACAGATCACCGACCTGGCGTCGGACGCGCTGGCCGAATGCCAGGGCGTTACCGGTGCGATGGGGTTGTTGCTTGAGCCGGTGGAAGCCGTGCAGGCCATCGTCAAGCGCGTGCGACTGGCCATGGATGTATTGCCGGCGAAAGGGGCGTTCGGTGAGCTGGAGCGCAACGATGCCGTCCACGATGGTCTGACGGAACTGCGCGACGTGCTGGCCGCACTGTCTGATTTGCTGGGTGCGCAGGCCGAGCGTTCGCGTGGCCTGGCCAGTGCCTTCGAGCGCGCCCAGATGCTCAGTTTGCGGCTGGATCGCATCGTGGAAGAGCACTCCGATGCCGACGTGCGCTGGTACGAAACCTGGCCACGCGGGTTCGCGCTGCATGCCACGCCACTGGACCTCGCCTCGCCGTTGCGCGCCATGCGCATGTCGACCGACGCGGCATGGATTCACACGTCGGCCACGCTGTCGATTGCGGGAGATTTTCAGCATTTCGCGCGTCAGCTGGGTCTTGAAGATCCGCGCACGCTGAGCCTGGAAAGCCCGTTCGACTATGCGCGTCAGGCGCTCGCTTATCTCCCGCAGGGGCTGCCTGATCCGGCCGCCCGCGATTACACCGATCAGGTGGTCGATGCATTGCTTCCCGTGCTGGAAGCCTCCAACGGTCGCGCGTTCCTGCTGTTCACCTCCCATCGTGCATTGCGACGTGCAGCGGAGCTTCTGGAAGGCCGCGTTCCGTGGCCTTTATTCGTACAGGGCAGCGCGCCACGTCATCGTTTGCTGGAAGAGTTCCGCGCCAGCGGCCATGGCGTGCTTCTGGGCGCTGCCAGTTTCTGGGAAGGCGTGGATGTGGCCGGCGAAGCGTTGAGTGTGGTGGTGATCGACAAGCTGCCATTCGCCACGCCCGATGATCCGGTGTTGCAGGCGCGGCTGGAAGCACTGGAATACGCGGGCATCAATCCCTTCATGGGGTGGCAGGTGCCCACGGCCGTGATCGCGCTCAAGCAAGGCGCGGGTCGGCTCATCCGTGATGTGCATGATCGCGGCGTGCTGGTGCTGTGCGATCCGCGTCTTACCACCAAGGGCTACGGCAAGCTGTTTCTTGCCAGCGTTCCGCCGATGCCCCGCACGCGCAGCCTGGACGACGTGAAGGCGTTTTTCACCGCCGTGGACACCGCCACGCCCTGAATCGCCCCTGCTTTGCCTCAATCCGAACCCGGCTACGGCCGGCTGATGCGCTTTCATGTGCGCTACCTCGTCGAAAAGGACATTCATGTTTGCCTGGACACAAACCGTTACCGCCAAAGTCATTGGCGTGGGACTTCTCGCGCTGCTGATGCTGATTCCGCTTGGCCAGATTTCGGGTCTTGTCCGTGAGCGCGAAGCGCTGCGTGTGGACGCGGCCGCCAACATTGCCAAAGGCTGGGGCGGCGCGCAGACCGTAGGCGGGCTGGTGCTGGCCATTCCCACGCAAGAGCAGGTCAATGTGGAAGGCACCTCGAAGGTGGCCACGCGCTACGCGACGGAGATCGTGCTTGCCGACACGCTGACCACGCGCGCTGACCTCGCTGTGCAGAAACGCAGCTACGGCATGTACGAAGTGCCGGTGTACGAAGCGGAGGTGCAGATTTCCGGGCGCATTCTTCCCGCAGATATCCGTGCCTTCGACAAGGCGAGCAACGCCACGTGGATCGGCAAGAAAGCGGAACTTCGCCTGCTGATCAGCGATACGCAGGGCCTGCGTGAGGTTTCCGAAGTCACGGTCAACGGGAAGCCGCAGCGTTTCGCATCGTCCACGGAGCGCGTGGGTGGATTCCCGGTGGTGGCATTGCCCATCGACCTGGATGCGCTTGGCGATACGCCCATTGATTTCAAGGTGACCGCGCGTCTGGCGGGTACCGAGTCGCTGGATGTGCTGCCGCTGGCGCGCAGCAACGTGGTGGAGATGAAGGCGCCGTGGCCTGATCCCAGTTTCACGGGTGCGCTGCTGCCAGCCACGCGCGACATTCGCGCTGATGGATTCTCCGCCAACTGGCGCATGCTCGATTTGAATCGCAACTTTGGTCAGCACTGGAACGAGACGACCGACGGTGTGGATCGCCTGGTGGCCGCCTCGTCGTTCGGCGTGGAGCTTTATCAGCCGGCCAGCGTGTATCAGCAGAATCTGCGCGCCAACAAGTACGCGCTGCTGTTTATCGCGCTGACGTTCGTCGCGTTCTTCCTGTTTGAAGTGCTCAAGCGCCTGCGCGTCCATCCGGTGCAGTACCTGCTGGTGGGCGGTGCGATGGCCACGTTCTATGTGCTGCTGCTGGCGCTCTCTGAACAGATCGGCTTTGGCCGTGCCTACCTGCTGGCTTCCTCGGCCGTCGTGCTGATTGTGGGCGGCTACGCCACGGCAGTGCTGAGGGCCCGTCGCGCCGGGCTGCTGCTTGGCGGCGTGCTGGCACTGGTTTACGCGGTACTCTATGGGCTGATCGGCGCAGAGCAGTACGCTTTGTTGATCGGCTCGGTGGTGCTGCTGGCGGTGGTTGCCACCCTCATGTTCCTGACCCGGCGCATCGACTGGTACGCCTACGGCTCGAAAACCACGGATACCCCATGAATTTCCTCGCTATCGAAACCTCCACGGAAGCCTGTTCGGTTGCACTCGTGCACGGCGACGAAGTGATCGAACGCAGCGAGATCGCTCCTCGCCGTCACGCCGAGCTGGTGCTGCCCATGGCCGATGCGCTGCTGGCCGAGGCAGGCCTCTCACGCATGGCACTGGATGGCATTGCCGTGGGCCGTGGTCCGGGGGCTTTCACGGGGGTGCGTCTCGGCGTCTCCCTGGCCCAGGGCATGGCCATGGCGCTCGATGTGCCGGTGGTGACGGTCTCGTCGCTGGAGGCGCTGGCGCTGGAAGCACCCGAGGATGACGCCAGCATCCTCGCGGTGATTGATGCGCGCATGGGCGAAATCTACGTCGCGGCGTATCGCCGCGACGGCAACGGTGGCCTCATCGGCCTGGATGCCGAGCGCGTGGATACCGCAGCCAAATTGCTGTTGCCGGAAGCGTCGGCGTGGCACGTCGTGGGCACCGGCTGGGGCACGTACGAGGCCGCGCTGCGCGAGCGCATTCATGCGCCCATCGTGTCTGCCGATCCGTTGCGCTATCCGCAGGCGCGTCACATCGCTGGCATAGCGGCGCGCCGATTCCGCGACGGCGCGGCGGTATCGCCCGAATTCGCGTTGCCTGTGTATCTGCGTGACAAGGTGGCGCTCACCCTGGTGGAACAGGGCAGGGCTTAAGCCGCGCGGCGCCGGACGACCAGCGCCTCGATCACGGCGCACACGTGCTCGAACGTGCCGTCGTCGATCCACGGGCTGTTCGAGATGGTCAGCGTACAGGCGGCGATGTGCCGGGCAACCGAGACATCGTCGCTGCCTTCCATCGGGTCCAGATAGCTGTAATCGGGCAGGGCGTGGATGAACAGGCGACCCACACCCAGGCCGGCATGCCACAGCCGTGACAGGGCCTCATCGCGGGTCGCTTCATCAGGCAGGCGCACCAGGAAATAGGGCCACGTGCCTTGCTCGCCTTCATGGTCGGCGTACACATGCACGCCTTCGATGGCCTGAAGACGGGGCAAGCGCCGCAAGGCCTGTTGCGTGGTGTGTTCGACAAAGGCGGGCAAGCGGGTGATGGCCGATGCGCCAACGCGCTCACGCCACGCACCCACGCGATGCAGGGGGATGGTCGGGCCAAAATCTTCGCTGGCCGCCGCCACCAGGTTGCCCCGGCGCAGCGCGCGTCGCAGCGGGTCGCCGTAGGCCCAGCGCAATCCGCGCGGCCCATACAGGGCGGCGTATCCGGCCAGTTCCATCGACCGGCGCATTTCCCACAGGCGGTTTCGCGGCACATGGGCTTCGCTGGCGCGAACGAGCTGGCTGCGCAAGGCGTCATCGCGGCTGACCAGCAGGCCGCCTTCGTAGATCGACAGGCCTTTGCCGGCCGCGAGACTGAAAAAGCCGATGTCGCCGATGGTGCCGACGCTTTGGCCGTTGACGCGCGCGCCGAAGGCTTGCGCCGCATCTTCAATGACGAACGCCCCTTCAGCCCGTGCGATGGCCTGGGCGGTGGCCACATCCGCCACGCGGCCGCCGAGATGGGTGGGGATGATGGCAAGCGTGGAGGCACTGCACGCGCTTTGCAGCTTCTGCGCATCCATGTCCAGCCGCCCGGTGGCCATGTCGCACAAACGGGACGTCAGCCCCGCGCGCTGCACGGCCATGGGAACCAGCGGACAGGTATAGGCCGGGATCACCACTTCGTGGCGATCCGGCGCGAGTTCTTTCAGTGCCAGCAGTGCGACGATCAGTGAGGCCGTGCCGGAACATTCCAGCTGGGTGGCCGGAACATTGATGAAGGCGGCGGCGGCGTCGGTCAGGCGCTGGCGCGGACGGGCACGCAGATCAGCCAGTGCGAGTGGCAGGCCGGCGGTGGGAGGCAGTTCGCGGTCAGGGCGATATGACATGGGCCGCGGACTCGGCGACGGACGCGTGTTCGCCACCGTCGGTCTCGGACATGGCAAGGCATACGATGCCGAGCAGAATCGCCACGGCGCCGATGATCTGGGTCACGGTCACCGGTTCGGAAAACACCCAGTACGACAGCAACATCACGCTGATGACTTCCAGATGCGATGCCGCGAACGCCGGGCCGATGGGCGCATGCTTGAGCAGGCTCATCCACGTGAAGAACGCGCCGACGTAACCGATGATGGCGCCGTAGATCCACGGATGCGAAAACACACGGCCCAGCCACGCGGCAGACATTTCGACCGGCAGCGCGCCGTTGCCTGCCAGCTTGAAGCAGAACAGGTTCAGCGTGTCGAAGGCCAGCAGCAGGGCAAAACCGATGAGATAGAAGCGCTTCATGCGCCAGCTCCTACGACAGCCACGCCAGCGGCAATCAGAAGAATGCCGGTGACGCGCAACGGCGTAAGGCGCTCGCGGAACAGCCAGCGTCCGGCAAGCATCACGGCCACGATGTTGATGGATCCCAGCAGCACGCCTTCAGACAGCGGCACCAGCGAGAGGAAGGCGATCCACACCACAAATTCCAGCACGTAGCAGCCGCCACCCACCCAGATCCACGGACGCGACAGCATGTAGCGCCAGCGTGCCAGGCCATCACCTGCGCGGTCGTCACCTGCCGCTGCCTTGAATGCGAGCTGGCCACCCGTGTCGAGCACGACATTGAGCAGCCAGAGCATCGCGGCAAGCGTACTCATGCAGCCACTCGTGTGGGACGCGCGCCGTTGACGATGCGCTGGAAGAAATCGGCAGAGCGGTCGATCAGCGTGCGGCGTTCGCGGTCAATCGTGATCATGTGGTAGCTGTCGCCCAGCAGCAGCATTTCCACCGGGCCGGACACGCCCGCTTCCACCATCTGCGCATTGCTCACGCTGGCGACGTCGTCTTCCACAGCGTGCGCGATCAGGCACGGTGCGGTGACCTGCGCCAGCGAGCGGCGAACGTCCTTGGCCAGCGCGTACATTTCAGCCAGCGCATGCCACGGGTTGCCGGGCAGGCCGGCCGCGGCGCTGTCGCCGGCGAACATGGCCGAGCTGACCTGCGCGCGCAGACGCTCGTCGCGGATGCCGTAAGGTGGTTGCTCGATGAAACTGCGCTTGCGACCAATACCGAAGCGCTTGAACCACGGCAGCAGGAACGAGAACTTGCCCGTCCAGGGAATGCTCCAGCCGTCGTAGCGGAAGGTGGCGCCGAACACGCCCACGCCATCCACCCATTCGGGACGGCGTGCCGCAAGGCGCAGCGCGAGCACGGCGCCCATGGACAGGCCAGCAACAAACAGGTGATCGACGCGACCGCGCAGTTCTTCTGCGGCGGCTTCGACGCTGGCGTACCAGTCTTCCCACGTGGTGGCGAGCAGATCGTCCTCGGTGCCGCAATGACCCGCCAGCTGCATGCCAACCACGGTAAAACCTGCGCGATTCAGTCCTTTGCCGACGAGGCGCATTTCCGTGGGCGTTCCCGTCAGCCCATGGATGAGGAGCACGCCATTACGGTCGCCTTCAAAGATGAATTCAGCCGTCTTGGCCACGTCGACACTCCAGGCAGGGTCTGATGAATGGATTGCAGGCTCGCATGAGGCGGTTTCAGAAACCTTTCGGTTGCAGGTCGGGGTCTTCACCCCTGACCAGAGGCAGGCGCATTTCGATGCGCAAACCGCCCATGTCCCCGCGCGAGAAGGTTATTTTGGCGTCGTGCTGTTCCGCGATGCTCTCCACGATGGCGAGCCCGAGCCCCGTGCCTTCTTCACGAACGCCCGGAACGCGGAAGAAGCGCTCACCCAGGCGCGAGAGGAACGCTTCATCCACACCCGGGCCGTCGTCTTCTACGCTGAGCACTGCGGCATCATCGTCCATGGACAGCCCCACCGTTACGGCATGGCCCGGCCCGGCGTAGTGGAAAGCGTTGTCCAGGAGGTTGTCCAGCAGCTCCTGAAGCATGAGCGTGTCGCCGTGTATCAGGCAGGCCGAAAGGCTGCTTTCGTAGCCCAGGTCGATGCGCAGCGTCAGTGCCTGATGGACGCGCAGCGAGATGGCTTCCGGAATCACGACGGTGAGGTCGATCACCTGCATGTCGTCCGCATCGCGGTGCGGTGACTGCGTGCGGGTAAGTGCCAGAAGCTGCGCCGATGTGCGTGCCGCGCGCGCAGACAGGCGATGAATATGAGTGAGCGCATCCGCATGCGCTGTGGCATCTTTTGTGGCGTCCATGCGCTCCACCTGCAACTGGATGCCCGCCAGCGGCGTGCGCAGTTGATGCGCGGCATCGGCGATGAAGCGTTCCTGCAATGTCAGCATGCCGCGCATGCGCGCAAACAGATCATCAATGGTGCGGGTGAGCGGAAGAATTTCGATGGGCACGTCCGTCTCGCCGATGGGGCTCAGGTCGTGGCCGCGACGGCCGAGTCGCGCGGTGAGCGGTTCGAGCACGCGCAGGCCATAGCTCACGCCGAACCACACCAGCAGGAAGATCGCGAGAATCAGCAGTGCCTGAAGCGGCACCGTCAGAAACAGGATTTCGCGTGCGCGCTGGTGACGGTCGCGCAGATTTTCAGCGACCGTGATCGTCAGTACATCGCCCGGCTCGTGCGCATTGGGCGTGCGCATGATGGCCGCGCGCAGCGGCCGGTGCGCCAGGGTGGAATCGAACAGCAGCGGAGGACGGTCCACAGCCACGGTGCGCACGGGCGCATTCAGTTCCGCATTGCCAATCAGGCGGCCATGCCGCTCGCTGACCACGGTGTAGTAATTGCGGCCGTCCGGATCGTATTCCAGAAGGAACCGTGCCTGCGCCGTCAGCTCGCCGTTGAGGGCATCGCTGCGCATCATTTCGGCGAGCGTCAGGGCCGAGTCGGAAAGGTCGGCATCGTGCACGCGATTGGAATAGGCGAGGGCAACGGCGTACGCGAGGATCGAATCAAGCACCAGCGCAAGCAGCACCGGCACCAGCAGGAAGGTGAGCAGGCGCTTGCGCAGGGAAAGTTTTTCATTGGAACGCCGCCGACGGCGCAGGGGCCACACTGAAGCCTGATCAGGCATCCTGGGTTTCTTCCAGAAGGTAGCCAAGCCCGCGGATCGTGCGCACGTTTGTGCCGGATCCCTGCAATTTTCGGCGGAGGCGATGCAGGGCGATGTCCAGCCCGTTATCGGTCAGTTCTTCGTCCCAGTTGCACAGCGCTTCCACCAGCTGGGCGCGGCTGGTCACCTTGTCCGGGCGCGTGGCCAGCGCCTCCACCAGGCCGAACTCACGCGCGGTAAGTTCCAGTGGGGTCTGTCCGATCCACGCGCGGTGTCCTGCGATATCCAGGCGCAGCTGCCCGATTTGCAGCTCCGGCGTGCCCTGCGTCGTGCGACGGCGCAGCAGCGCGCGGACGCGGGCTTCAAATTCCACCAGGGCAAAGGGTTTCACCAGATAGTCGTCGGCGCCCAGGTCCAGCACGCGCACGCGTTCCCGAAGGCCCTCGCGTGCGGTCACTACCAGCACCGGAATGCCCGCGCCACGTTTTCGCAGGCGGGCCAGCACGTCGCTGCCATCCAGCAGCGGCAGGCCCAGGTCCAGGACCAGAAGGTCATAAGCGTGATCGCGTAGGGCGGTATCGGCGCTGGCGCCGTCAGTGACGTGATCGACGGCGTGGCTGCTCTGCTCCAGCGAGGCACGGATACCTGCGGCGATGGCGGCGTCGTCTTCGGCTACGAGGATGCGCATGAATGAAGCCTGCGTGGTTATGAGGGGAAGGATACGCCTCACTGACGGACAACGCGACGCGGGCCCGCCCGCCCTAACCTCCGTTTCGCCTACAGCGTGAAATCGGACGCCTTCACATCATCAGCCGAAGATGGCTTCAGACCTCGGCGTAGCCTTCCTGACGCCCGTGAGCCCTGCCTTTATCTTGCCTACAAGACGTTCAGTTTGCACTGACGTCCGCAAAGGGGCCCGATCCTATGGACGACGGGCAGGGATGGTTGGACACAAGGAGATATGGATGAAAAAGTGCATCGTTGCAGTAGCTGTCGCTTGCTGCCTGATGGCAGGCGCCGCATCGGCGGAGTCGGGCAAGGGCTGGTTCGTGGGCGCGCAGTTGGGCGACGCCAATTCGGGTTTTGGCCGTGGCGCTGCCACCTCCGTCAAAACCCGTGATACGGGTGCCGCATGGGGATTCAACGTGGGCCACCGCTGGGCATTGGGAAGCCGCCTGGCGCTGGGTCCTGAGTTCGCCTATCAGCGTTTCGGCAGCGCGAACATCACCTGGGGCAACGGCCCCACGGCAGGCAAAGCCTCGGTGTCGACGGCAGCATTCACACTTGGCGGCAATATGCGCTTTTCGGTGACCGACCGCTGGTATCTTTCGGCCCGCGGGGGCTGGCTGTCCTGGAGCGGCAACAGCGACCTTTCGGTCCAGGGGCAGCGCGCCCGTCGCAATGGTCGGGGTACTGGGTTGTACGCAGGTGTTGGCGCAGGTCTGGACGTGACCAAGACATGGAGCGTCGGCATGAGCCTGGACAAGCACTGGATGAGTTCGACGCGCAAAAGCCGCAATGATGGCTTCCGCATGCGCACCCTGCAGCTCACGACTGAGTGGCGTTTCTGAAGATGTAGCATCGAGGCATTCAGCCAGACCCTCCCGCGTCGTCACCCGTCCCGGCGGCGATCGCGCGAGGGCTTTCGCGCTAATCGCCTGGGTGTGCGGGATGGCTTGCGAGGGGTGCTGGCAACAGGGCTAGTGGCGCATCACCGGTCCCCGATGCCGCATGGTCACCTCCTGCCGGGCCACCAACTCCCGTTCCATCGCCTGCTGCATGGCCAGTTGCCTTGCCTCTTCATCCAGCTGCTGCGCCAGCTCCATGCTTTCCTCCCGGGGCGGTACGCGCGTCTCCATGTCCAGGGTCAGCGTGCGGTCGGGCATGCTGATCGTGATCTGATTGTCTTCAAGCTGCGCGTCCTGCACACAGCCGGGCCGGCGAAAACCCGCCCGCCGCACATCGCACGCCAGCACCGCGACCTGATCGTCGGATACCTGCATCGGCAACTTCACCCGCAGCTCGGCATATAACGGATCGTCCCCGGGCACGGGCGTACTCGCCCGCGGCTTGCGCACGGCCACCGGATGCGGCGAAGGCAGCAGTTCGCTGCGGTCTTCGGGGTGAATCTCATCGCGGGCACGCTGGCGTTCAAGCCGGAGCCTGTAGGTATCTTCCAGCCACGCGTGTGCGTCCGGATGCGTTACGCGGGTCATCAGCGGCGGATGTCGGGGCGTGACGGCTGCCTGCACGTGCGTCCACACACCCATGCGGTCGCGCTGGTAGTAGTCGTGCCTTGAGCCGATGAGCGTGGGATTCGTGTGTGGGCGCTCGATCGTCGCAGCGGAGTACGCGCTCATCATGTCCACACTGTAGCTGCGTTGTTCGCGTGCCGGCATGCTGTCCAGCGTGACGACCTCGGCGAGTGTCCTGGCCATGCGGTTTGCACCGCCAAAGCGGTTGTCGAGCATGCTTTTCCAGAGCGCCTCGGTCTTGATCTCAGCGCCTCTTTCGTCGATGCGAAGAGCCTGAAGGACTTTGCGCGGGGTCCACGCATCGCGATCCACGTGGATATTGTCGAAGCTCTGATCGTGAGCCGTCTGTACATGTCTGACCGGCAGATTGAGGGCCAGATCTGCGCGATGATGAGTGTTCATCCACTCACGACGAAAGGACAGATCTTGTCTGATCAAATCCACGCCAAAGGCGTCCCATTCGCGCTCGGTCAGCACCCTGCCGTTATGGGTCCTTACATACTCCCGTGCATACAGATTGGCGACCGCGCCGGGCATGTTGTCGTTGCGGACCACGCCCAGAGCGAGAAGACCATAGCCATCGTTTCCGGGGAGACTGGCCAGGTAGTTCCAGTAGCGTTCGCGATTTCCCCTGCCAGCGTAGTAGGCAAGTATTCGCAGGTCTTTCTCGGTCAACCCTGCAAGCGCGGCCGTCATGCATGGACCTCGGCGTTCTTGAGCAGTGCACGAACATGCGCTTCAAACTGCGCCCAGTACGGCAGCAACACGCGCATGTAGGCGATCGAGACATGGGCTTTGTACTCAGGAATCAAAAACTCGTGAGTGCAATTGGACCGGCGACCGTCGCGCTCGATGTCATCGATGACACGCCCCTGTTCGATATGCAGACCATCCGGGAAGAGGTACGAAGAGCAGCGGATGAACGTGGTGGGAATACCTTCCCTATCGAGCTGCACGAACCAGTCATCGTTGTTTTCCGGCTCGGAAGCGCGGCTATTGGGGCCGTGATATTTCGTATAGTGCGCCTTGATCTTGTCGAAGTTTGCGTAGTACGGCGTCAGCCCGTGGACCGGCTCACCCTTGATGCGCATATCCAGATTCCAGGCCGGATTGTCGCGTTGCTCCGGATCATCCTGACTCATCGGCTGGATCGATGTCATCATGATGGTTCGATACCCTTCGTCCGTTCGCCGTGATTCGTGTACGACCGTTATCTGCAGCGTTGAAAAATACGTTTCCGGGTCGTCGTGAAAATCCACGCCCATCGGTATTGGCTGCATGGCGGGCCAGCGTAAAGCGAGGTAAAGGATGTCCCGATCATCCTGACCGTCCTGCCAATTGAACAGGTTTTTGGGCAGCTGAAAGCGCTGCCTTCCCAGACACGCCTCCAGCATCTGATTCCCCGGACGCCGCGCGGGCGGACGGGCGCCGCACGGGTTCGGCCCCGTGGTGTCGTTGATCGGCACGGGGGAGGTGGTGCATGCCGCCATCAGGGAAGCGACAAGGGCGATGAGCGGTTTGGGCAGGGGCATGGGTTCTCCGGGAACATGAGGCGGCGGTGACAACGGTGGGGGGTACCGTGGCGTGCGGCTGAGTACCGCCTGGCGAATACCGGGGCCGGTGATCACTTGCTGACGTCGACGCAGGGTCATCAGCTCGGCGGACGTGGGCAGGCCAAAGGACGCCCGGCTGGCCCCCTGGGCCACATGCGCGTCGTGAAACACGTCCAGTGCCGCCCTCTGCGCCTCGGCCCCGGCAAGATGGGAGGGCGCCTGCACCACGCATCGGCTGAAGCGCCGCATCACCTCCGGCGTGGTTCGGTGGTAGACCGCCTGCAAATCTTCCAGCCCTTCGACGGTGGCGAGCCAGCGCAACGTGTGCGAGCCGTGGGTCAGGCTGTTCAGGCGACCGAACCCCTCCAGCTGATGGATCACGACCAGCGGCCGGGCCTGGGGATCGTGGTGGTGCAGGTGCGCGTGCCACTGGGCAACGAAGGTGTCGATCACCCGCGACGCGCCCCGACGCCGGTCGGCGGGGATATGCAGGTAGAGCGTCGTGCGGCGCGGATCGCGACGTGCAAACACATTCCCGCAGCGGTCCACGGCATCGCTGTCCGCGTGACGCGGCGCAAAGGGTGCCAGCGGCTCGCGCAGTTCCTGCCAGACCCTGGCGAGGGAAGCTGAGTCCAGGGCAAGCCACTCCTGGAGGGCATCGCGCGTGGAAGGCTTCAGCCCCGGATGATCGGCCAGCATCCTCAATGGGCGGTGATCCGGATCATCCTCGCACGCACGGCACACCCGACACAGGTCAGTCAGCGAGACGACGGTGCCCGGCTCGTCCCCTCCATGCAGCACGTCGTCCAGCGCGTAAATCAGCGTCACGAAGGCATGGCGGACCTGACTGGCAAGCAAAGGATGTCGCGACGACGTGGCGGGATACCAATGCGCGGCCAGTTGCCGTAACGCCTCGTCATCCCAGCCATGCGGTGTCCACGCCTGCCGCAGCGGATTCCACGCATGGCCACCGCCGAAGGGCATGACACTCACCACCGCGTCTCCACGGGCGGCACGCCATTGCGCCGTTGCCTTATAAGTGACGCTATCGGTGTCGATGACCAGCACCGGGCCATCGACATGCCGCAGCGTGGCCATCAGCGCCAGGCCCTTCAGGCGAGGTCCTGCCACCAGCACCGAGGCCGTCTCCGGCGCGAACAGATTTTGTCCGAAGCGTGACCCCATGGCGATGCTGCCTCTGCGCTGGCCTTGCCGCATCCACTCGCGAAGGCGCGGCTTTGCAAACGGAGGAACCGGGGCCGGCCAGCAAGTGCGCTGGTAGTCGTGCAATTGCCAGCCCAGCCACGCGAAGAGCAGCAGCGTGGGAAGGAAGCCCGCAAGGCTCCAGCAGAGAAGGCCGGTGGCGATCGGTTTGATGTTGGGGGCGCTGAGGTTGTTCCAGAGCACCAAGGTCATCAGGGGGCCATGCACCGGATGCCGAACGTTGTACACCCAGGAAATCAGGGCACTGGCTACGCTCATCGAAACGACCAGCGCAATGAATACAAAAACCAGCGCACAAAAACGTTTTGCCCATGGCTCCATGCCAGGTCCTCAAGAAGGTGAATACGATCCGTGTCCGACGATGATGGCATAGCGCTCGAACGCGCGCCGAGTCGATGGGCACACGTCACGGGTGGAAAGTGACGGGGTTGGCGGGTGCTTTGTGATGCGTCGTATCGGCAGTCAACGGTCCCGAAAAGCCACCATCAAATCCACGACAACGGGCGGCGGATCTCTCGCCCGGTCTGACCCTTGGGCGCCGCGCCACACCGAAGCCCTGCGATTGCGAGTCATTCGCATTTCTTCTAGTATGTAGGCCCTTACCGATCCGCCTCTCAGGGATTCAAGTCCGAACATGCGCGATACCGTCGACCGGCAACGCCGCGCGTTCTGGCTCAAACACCTGCATCAGTGGCACTGGATCAGCTCGGCGGTCTGCCTGCTGGCGCTGGTGCTGTTCGCGATGACGGGCTTTACGCTCAATCACGCGGGCAGCATCGAGGCGAAGCCGCGCGTGGACCATCGACAGGCCACGCTGCCGCCCGCGCTGCTGGCAACTCTGGATGCCCGGCAGAAGTCCGCGCCGCTTCCCGCGCCTGTGCGCGAATGGATCCAGTCGCAATGGCACGTCTCGTTGAATGGTCGCGATGCGGACTGGAGCGAGGACGAAATCTATCTCGCCCTGCCGCGCCCCGGCGGCGATGCATGGCTGAGCATTCAGCGCGAGAGCGGCGAGGTGGAGTACGAGCTTACCGATCGCGGCTGGGTGTCGTACTTCAATGATCTGCACAAGGGGCGCAACACCGGTCCTGTGTGGAGCTGGTTTATCGACATCTTCGCGCTTGCCTGCCTGATCTTCGCGATCACGGGCCTGTTCCTGCTGAAGATGCATGCCGCGCAGCGCGGTGCCACCTGGCCGATGGTGGCCCTGGGACTCGTGCTGCCACTGATCTTGATTCTGCTGTTTATTCATTGAAGGGGATTCCATGCGTCGTATTGCATTCGCTGTCGCCTGTTTTGCCGTGTCCGCTACGGCCGTTGCCGGCGACATGAACATCACTGTGGAAATTCCCACCCTGAAGGTGGCCGAATACCACCGTCCGTATGTCGCCGTGTGGCTGGAGCGCGAAGACCACACGGTCGCTGCCAATCTGGCGGTCTGGTACGACGTGAAGAAGGCCGATGGCGAAGGCACCAAGTGGCTGAAGGACATGCGCCAGTGGTGGCGTCGCACGGGACGCGAACAGACCATGCCCATCGACGGCGTGTCTGGCGCGACGCGCCCGGCCGGCCAGCACCAGCTGAAGTTTGTTGACGGCAAGGCGCCGCTCGGCACGCTGCCGCCCGGCAAGTACGAATTGGTAGTGGAGGCCGCGCGTGAAGTGGGTGGCCGTGAAATGCAGCGCATTCCGTTCGAGTGGCCGGTCAAGGCTTCCGCGCATCTCAGCGCGCAGGGCAAGGACGAACTCGGCCTTATCAGTCTCGACCTCAATCCCTGATCTTTCACCCGTTTTTCAAGGAGACGACCTGTGAAAACTTCCGCTCTGCGCGCGGCTCTCGCGCTTGCACTGATCCTTCCCGTCGCCGCGCATGCGCACAAGATGTGGATGGTTCCGTCCTCCACCGTGCTGTCCAGCGATGATGCCTGGGTGACTGTCGATGCGGCTATCTCCAATGATCTGTACTACCCGGATCACTTCCCGGCACAGCTCGATCAGCTGGTCATCACCGCGCCCGACGGCACGGTGGTGAAGCCGGAGAATTCCGCCACCGGCAAGTACCGCAGTACGTTCGACCTGCCCGTGCCGCAGAAGGGTACCTACCGCATCGCGCTGGTAAATCAGGGCCTGTTCGCCAACTACGAGATGGACGGCCAGAAGAAGCGCTGGCGCGGCAAGGCCGACGAATTCAAGACCGCCATTCCGGCGGGCGCGAAGAACGTGCAGGTCAGCGAAATGGCATCGCGTGTGGAAACCTTCGTGACCCAGGGCTCGCCGAGCACGGGTGCGCTGAAGCTCACCAACGTTGGCATGGAGCTGGTTCCGGTCACCCATCCCAATGACCTGGCCGTGGGCGAGCCGGCGAAGTTCCGACTCGTGGTGGACGGCAAGCCGGCCGCTAACGTGAAGGTGGCCGCCATCAACGGTGCCACGCGCTATCGCAACGCGCAGGACGAGATGGACACCACCACCGACAAGGATGGCAACTTCACCATCACGTTCCCGAGCGCGGGCATGTACTGGGTCAACGCCAGCGCTGAAGACACCCACACCAGCCTCAAGGAAGCCAAACAGCGTCGCCTTGGCTATACCGCCACGCTGGAAGTGCTTCCGCAGTAAGTGCCATGCAACCGAAGCCGCGCCCGGAGCGCGGCTTCGGTTTTTTATTCCTTCGCTGCCAGCGACGCCCATGAAACGCCTGATCCTTCTTTGTGCCGCCCTGTTGCTTCCCTTCGTTGCCACGGCCACGGATGTGCGCCGGTTTGAAGGCGAAGTCATGGGCACCACCTGGTCAGTGAATGCCGTGATGCCCGAGGGGACCGACCCGGAGTACATCCGCAAGGGCATCCAGGCCGAGGTCGACAAGGTCGATCTGCAGATGAGCACCTGGAAGCCGCAGTCCGACCTCAGCCGTTTCAACAACGCGCCGGCGGGCACCTGGCAGGTGCTGCCTCCCGAATTCTTTGACGTGCTGACCTACGCGCTGCAACTCGCGTCGTCGTCGGGTGGCGCGTATGACCCGACGGTGGGTCCGCTGGTCAACCTGTGGGGCTTTGGCCCCGACCGCCATCCCCACGACATACCCACGCCGGAAGCCATTGCGGCGGCGAAGCAGCGTGTGGGCTGGCAGCGCATCACGCTGGACCCGGCGGGCCGTCGTGCACGGCAGCCCGGTGGTGTGTACGTGGATCTGTCTTCGGTGGCCAAAGGTTACAGCGTTGACCAGGTGGCGCGCTGGCTGGATGCGCAGGGCGTGCACGCATATCTGGTGGAAGTGGGTGGCGAACTGCGCGCCCATGGCCGCAAGCCGGATGGTTCGTCCTGGCATGTGGGCATCGAACGTCCGGGCGCCGCTTCTGCGGCCGCTGGCGTGGATCAGATAGAGCGGATCATTTCACTGGATGATCGGGCCATCGCCACGTCGGGCGACTACCGCCATTTCTTCGAGACGGGCGGCAAGGTGTTTTCGCACCACATCGACCCGCGCACGGGATACCCCGTGAAGCACCGCATCGCATCGGTCAGCATTATTGCCGCCGATTGCATGCATGCCGATTCACTGGGCACCACCATGACGGTCCTCGGTCCCGAAGACGGCATGGCGTACGCGACGCAGCACGATATCGCGGTGCTTTTCGTGATTTACGGGGACAACGGCTTTGAAGAGCGCATGTCGCCGGCCTTCGCGGCAGCACAGAAGCCGTGACAGCGGAGCGCCGTGCCTGGGTGGGGCAATCGCTCATTGGCGCGGGCCTGCTCGTTGTCGCCGTTGTGCTGTGGCGATGGCATGCCGCGAGCATGTTGGCCATCACTCACGACGGTGAGCGAATTGGCTGGGCGCTTGCTGCGGCGATCCTCTGGGTAACGGGCACCGCTGCACTGATGCGGCGCGCGCCGGTCGCACGTCCTGTGCAGGCAACCGTGGCAGGCGTGTCGCAGGTACTTGTGGTGCACGCCTCGCAGACCGGTTTCGCCACTGAGCTTGCCCACCGCACGGCAGATGCCCTGCGCGACGCCGGGCTTGGCGTCGTCACCTGCGCCGTCGGTGAGCTGGATAGCGCCATGCTGAGTGCACACACGCGTGCGCTGTTCGTTGTAAGCACCACCGGCGAGGGCGATGCGCCCGACAGCGCCGTGGGCTTCCAGCGCGCGTTGATGAGCTCTCCGCGTGCGCTGTCGCACCTGCATTACGGCATCCTTGCGCTGGGTGATCGCGATTACGAGGATTTCTGCGCCTTCGGGCGTGATCTCGAGCACTGGCTGCATGCCTCCGGCGCGACGGCCCTCTTTGACCGGGTGGATGTGGATAACGGTGACGACGGTGCCTTGCGTCACTGGCAGGACCAGCTGCGCCAGCTGAGTGGCAATGCCGAGCTGCCGGACTGGCAGCGTCCCGCATACGGTGCGTGGCGGGTGAACGCGCGCCAGTTGCTCAATGCGGGCAGTCAGGGGCTGCCGTGCTTTCACGTGTCGCTGGTGCCGGACGATCTGGCGGCGCTGGACTGGCAGGCCGGTGACATTCTTGAAGTAGGTCCGAAGCACGGTGACGCTGTATTGCGCCGCTGGACAGAGCAGGCGGGCGTTGCGCCGGACGCTTCGCTGCTTGCAGCGCTGGCGTCCATGCACCTGCCCGAACCGGCTTCCGTGCGTGGCATGCCTGTGGCGGCGTGGCTGCCGACGCTGAGTGCGCTTCCACATCGGGAGTATTCCATTGCATCGGTTCCTGCGGATGGATCGCTCGATCTGGTCGTTCGTCAGCAGCGCGGCGCGGATGGCTCAAGTGGCCTGGGTTCGGGCTGGTTGACCGAGCATGTTTCCGTAGGCGGGCGGGTGGATGCACGTGTACGGCGCAATCCGGGTTTTCACGCGCCGTCTGATGATCGGCCAGTCATTCTGATAGGTAATGGCACGGGCATTGCCGGTCTTCGTGCACTTCTGAAGCAGCGCATGGCGCGTGGACACCGGCGCAACTGGTTGCTGTTCGGTGAGCGACAGGCGGCGGTGGATCGTCTTCATGTGGACGAGCTGGAGCGCTGGCAGCACGCGGGTGACATCGCGCAACTGGATCTCGTGTGGTCGCGTGACGGTGGGGCGGGGCGTTACGTGCAGGATGCCCTGCGTGCGAATGCGCCCATGTTGCGCACGTGGGTGGCCGAAGGCGCCAGCCTGTACGTTTGCGGCAGTCTGGCAGGCATGGCGCCTGCCGTGGACAGTGCGCTGCGCGAATCGCTGGGAGACGCAATGGTGGACACGCTGCTGGAAGCCGGTCGCTATCGCCGGGATGTTTACTGATCGGCAGAAGACTCCACCACGGCCAGCTCCACCAGTCCGTCACGGATACCAGCAAAGCGCAGTGTGCGAAGGTCCGTGACCCACTCCACACCGTCGCGCAATTCCTCGGGATGGTCGCCTGCTATGGCAATCACCCGCGCACCTGCGCCCAATCCCGCATCAATGCCCGCTGCCGCGTCTTCAAAAACAAGCGTATCGGCCGGTGCGACGCCAAAGCGCCGTGCGCCTTCCATGTAGCCTTCCGGATCAGGCTTCCCTTCGCGCACGTCGTCACCACACACCATGAGCGGAGGCGGCGCGATTCCCGCGCTCTGCAAGCGTGCATGGGCCAGCTCGCGATCCGCCGAGGTGACGATGGTCCACTTGTCGGCCGGCAGTGATGCCAGCAGCTCGTGCGCGCCAGGGATGGGAACGATGCCGTCGGTCTGTTCGAGCTCCAGCTGATATAGCCGGGCTGTTTCCACTGCAATATCGACGCCTGCCGGAGCGAAACTGCGTACCGAGTCGGCGAGGCGCACGCCATGCAGCCGAGGCAGCACGTAGTGCCAGTCGACGCCGTGCTCATCGCACCAGGCTTTCCATATGCGTTCGACCGCGATGCGCGAGTCGATCAGTGTGCCGTCCATGTCGAACAGCAGGGCTTTGCATGCAATGACGCTGCCTGGGGTCAGGCGCATAAGAACTCCGGGAAGGGGATAGTCGATGCGACAAGACCACCACCTTACCGGAGCGACGCCCGTTCGTCAGCGCGCAGCCTGTGCCACGTGATCGCGAAGCGCTTCATCTAATACGCGTTGAACGTTCTGCTGCGCTTTCTGCGCGGCTTCCCGCTGCTGCTGGCCGAGTGCGGCCTGCTGTTTGCCAAGCTCGGCCTGCTGGAGACCCAGGGCGCGTTGCTGTTCACCTACCTTGCGCTGTTCGTCGCCGATTTTCTTTTGTTCGGCCTGCATGGCAATGGCGACATCAGGTTGATTCGGATCGGAGGCGCGGTAGGAGAGTTCCGCCTGGGTGGCGCTGAGCCGTGCCTGGGCGTGGCCGATGGCGGCCTGCTGCTGGCCGATCATGCGTTGCTTTTCTCCGATGTCCCTTTGTTTATCGGCTAACGACTGCTGCTTGCCGCTCAGGTCATTCACAGACGCAAACGCGCTCTGAACCCTGCGGACGTAAGCCGGGTCACGTACAACCCACTCGCTGTCCCCGCGACGAAACCACAGCAGGGCCTCATCGCCTTTGCGCTGTCGCGTCGCATGTTCTGCATCCCGCGTGCTGCCGCTCATGAACATCGAATGGCCGTCCATCAATACATAGGCGGTATTCGTGTCGTCGTTGAGCGTGACCACACTGTGTGTGTATGTACCGCCCAGCGGCGGCGGCATGGCGGGACGTGCCGGTCGGGCAGGTGCTACGTCGGGGGCCATGGGTGCCATCGGAGCTGGCGGCGGGGGCGGGGGCGGCAGGCTTGCCATGGGTGCCATCGGCGCCACTGACGCGATGGAGGCCACTGGCGCCACCGGACGCACGGGTGCCACGTCAGGTACAGGGGGCACGGCGTTTACTGTGGGCACGGTGTCCTGTGTGGAAGCCACAACACGCCATGGGGCGACGCCCGCCACGGCGACGACGGCAACGAGCGTCCATGCGAGTGCACGGGAGGAAGTGTCATGAACCTGGCCAAGCATGGTGAGTCTCCGCTTGAGTGTGGCAAAGGTGGGGGAGGCGCCGCCGAGTGCATGGCGCGTTTCAGGCGATACGCCCAACCGCACGAGTAGCCGTCCATAGGCCTGCGGCACCTGACGTCCGCGGCCGATCACTTCGGCATCGCACGCCGCTTCCCGGGAAAGGCCGTATTCACGCGCGGCCAGGTGGGCCAGCGGATGAAAGAAGAAAAGTGCGCGTGCCGCGGCGGGAATCCAGCCCAGCCACAGGTCACCGCGTCGTACGTGAGCCAGTTCGTGCAGCAGCGCCATTTCCAGTTCGTCGTCGCCCAGTGTGTGTTCCGTGGGCAGGAGGATGGCGGGCCGAAGGACGCCCACGACCTGTGGCGAGGTCACTTCATCGGAACACAGCAATGCGGGTGAACGACGCATGCCCAGGCGGCGGGCACGCTGCGACACGAGTGTTTCGATACGGATATCGTCGTGGGGCATGGCACGCGCCACGCATCCGCGAACCCGGCGCCACTGCACGAACGCCACAACGCATTGCGCAGCCACGACCAGCGCCCAGGCCAGCATCAGCCATGCGGCCCACGAAAGAGATGCGGCTGGCTCTGCCACGACGGGCGGCACGACATCGCCGGCAGCGGGCGCGAAGGTCGTGATGAGGGAGGTTACCGCCGCGCCCTGTATTGCAGGCTTGAGCAACGGCAGCGACCAGCCCGGAGCCCCGGCGAGGCCGATGATCAGTTGAAGACCCACCAGCCACCACAGTAGTGCACGTGTCGCGGCAGACAGGCGGGGAACGCAACGCATGACAACGAAAATCAGCGCGCTAAGCACGCATGCCTGCACAGAGGCATACGCCAGACGTTGCAGCAGGGTTTCGGCCATGGCGTCCATGTCAGCGTGCCTTGCGCTTCGATTGCAGGGTGCTGACCAGCGCTTCCAGTTCGGCCAGTTCGTTGTCGCTGACTTCGCCGCGCTCGGACATCCACGCCACGAAGGGGGACACCGAACCACGCAGGGTCTTTTCTACGAAGCTGCCGACGGCACCGCGCATCACATCGGTCGCCCCGCTGCTGGCGCTGTAACGAAAGGCGCCTTCGGCACGACGGCGACCCAGATAGCCCTTCGTGCGCAGGCGTTCCATCATGGTCAGCACGGTAGAGCGCGCGAGGCCACGCGGTTCGCCGAAGCCTGCCTGCACGTCGGCGACAGAGCTTTTCGGATGCATGGACACGTATTCCAGGAGAGCCAGTTCCTGGTCGCCAATGGTTCGCTTGAGCACGGAAATCTCCCTGACTACAGATGTAGTCAGACTGCGCTTGACTACAGATGTAGTCAAGCATGACTTCCGGCACACGGCTGCTTTTACGTGACGCAGAAACCAAAACGCCCCCGCCAGAGGCGGGGGCGTTCGGAATGCTTTTTTGTCGCTGCGCGTCTACGCGTGATGCGTGACGTGCGCGTCAGATCAGGCTGCCGCGTCTTTGAGCTTCTTCAGCGGGCGAACCTTGACCTTGACCGATGCCGGCTTGGCGGCGAACCAGCGCTCTTCACCGGTGAACGGATCCTTGCCCTTGCGCTTCGGCTTGGCAGCAACGGCCACCGAGGTGATCTTCAGCAGGCCGGGCAGCGTGAAGGTACCTGCGCCCTTCTTGTGCACCGAAGCGCTGATGACGCTTTCGAGGGAAGCCAGAACGGCCTTCACGGACTTGCTCTCTACGCCGCTGATTTCAACGAGGTGAGCAACGAGGGTCGACTTCGACAGCGCTTCCTTGATCGGCTTGATCGCGGCGGGCGTCTTTGCAGCGGTCTTGGCGGCAGCCTTTGCAGGCGCCTTGGCGGCTTTCTTGGTCGCCGCCGATTTGGTGGTCTTGGCCATGGTTATCCTTGTCACTTGATCGAAAAGTGCGGCCTGTCCGGCCGGTGCCCCGCGGGCGACTCACTCTAGCGTTGCTTTGCGCCTTGGGAAATAGGGTAGAGCGGTTTTTTTTCTCGTTTCGACCCTTTTTTTAAGGTTCTTGACGAGCCCACGGGTTATAGAGCCCAAAACGTGAGGGCCAACTGAACCTGTTGCGCCGCGTCAGATTCCTGCGTACCACTCATATCCATTGTCTTCCCAATACCCGCCTTTACCGTCGCCGATGGATGCGAAAGAGTCGGTGAATTGAAGGCTGCGGATGTACTTGGCGTGCTTGTAACCGAGTTGCCGCTCTACGCGCAGGCGCAGGGGGGCGCCGTTCTGTACCGGCAAATCATGGCCGTTGAGCATGTAGGCAAGCAGGGTTTGCGGGTGGCGGGCTTCGGCAAGATCAATGCTCTCGTAGTACGGCGTGCCTTCCTCGTACTCGTCGTAGCAGTGAAAAACCACATAGCGGGCGCGCATATGCGGCCGCACAAAGTCCATCACCTGACGAAGCGGCGTGCCGGTCCATTTGCCGATAGCGCTCCAGCCCTCCACGCAGTCGTGCCGGGTGATCTGGGTACGCATGCCCAGCGCGCGAAGGTCGCTGATGGATAACAGCGCCGGCCGTTCCACCATGCCGCCTATCGCGAGGCGATAGTCGCGGAAGGCGTTGTTCAGCAGTGCGCGATAGTCGGGTGTGTCCGGCATGGTGCTGCCGTTGGGCTTGAATACCGCTGAAATATCGGCCTCGGTGAACTCTTTGGCGAGCACATCGCCGGGCGCGGCGATTTTTTGCGCAAGGTGGTTCAGTTTCTCCGCCTGGCTGAGGATACGCTCGCCGGTCTGGCTGTCGGAGATGCGGTCGCAGCCGGTGACGATGACGCCGCCCAGCGCGAGGGCGGTATGGCGCAGGAAACGGCGACGGTCAGTCATGCGGTGTCTCCTCCGGTGGCTGCTTCTTTACGCGGTAATAGCCGGTAATCATGCCTCGCAGCTGGTTTATCGGGCCGGTAAGAATCACTTCCACCACGTGGACCACCACGAAGGCGACGAAGCCGCAGGCAATGATGAAATGCAGCGTGCGCGCGGTCTGCCGTCCGCCGATCAGGTCCACCAGCGGTGACAGGACCGCATCCATGCGGGGCGACATGGCCAGCCCCATCAGCACGATGCCGCCACCGAAAATGAAGATCGCCACCAGGTACGCAATGCGTTGAAGCACGTTGTAGCGTAGCGCCTCGTCGCCTTCGGGGTGGCGCAGGCGCACGTGGTCCAGCACGGAGCGGCCAATGCCGCGCCAGTCGCGGCGCGTGGGGACAAGATCGCGCTGGAAATGCCGGCTGGCGACAGACCAGGCAACGTAACAAAGCCCGTTGATCACGAAGAGCCACGCAAAGAAGAAATGCCAGCGCCGCCCCATGGCCAGCCAGCCGGCGCCGGGAATCGTCGCCCAGGAGGGGAAGGCGCGGGCCTGCTCCTGTCCGTTGCTGCGTGAGACGCCCAGCACACCCGTGGTATCGAAAGAGGCGCTGCCTACCTGGGTGACGCCGCGCATGGGGCCGTCACCCTGGCGCTGCGCGTCGATTTTCAGGACTTCGGCCCCGGGGTCCGAGCGGTTCCCGAGGTACAGCGCCGGATGCGCATTGAAGATTTGCAGGCCGCTTCCCAGCAGTGCAAGCAGGCATGCCACGTTGATCCAGTGCATGACGCGCACGGGCCAGCGGTGTCGGTAAACGAGTCGGGAGGGGCTGGCGTCGTGCATGGCATCCGTCCGTTGAGGCTTGCCGGAGTATGGCGGTGTGTTGCCGGGACGTTGGACTGTGAGAGCTTGCCAGAGGCCGCGGCTTACGCACCGGCAAGGTCAGGGCTTACGCTTCCTGCCCTGTCTTTGCCCGGATAGTCAGGCAAGGCCGCGACGCTCTTGGGGCAAGTCTGGCACGATGCCGGATATACACGGCGTGAGTGCCGCCAACAACGCTCTCACGGCCGATATGCACACTGAGCAGACAATGACCGCCCAACTGACCGACCAGCACGGACGACGCAAGCGAAAACTGCGGATATCCCTTACGGATCGCTGCAATTTCCGTTGCTCGTACTGCATGCCCGAGCATCCGGACTGGTTGCCGCGTTCAAGCGTGCTGACGCTGGATGAGGTGGTCCGCCTGGCCGGATTGTTCGTGGACGAGGGCATCACGCAGATTCGGCTGACCGGCGGCGAGCCATTGCTGCGGCGGGACCTGGTCGAGTGCGTTCAGGCGATTTCGGCACTGCGCGCGCGTGGCCTCCAGCGCCTGTCCATGACGACCAACGCCTCGCGCATGGCGCCGCGCGCGCAGCAACTGGTGGACGCTGGGGTCGATGACTTCAACGTCAGCCTGGATGCCATCGACCCTGAAACCTTCCGCGCGCTTACCCGCGCGCCGGTTGAGCCGGTGCTCGACGGCATCAACGCGCTGGTCGCGGCAGGCGCCCGGATCAAACTGAACGCCGTGGTGGTGCGCGATGCCAACGAAAAGGACATCGTGCCGCTGTTGCAATGGGCCATGAGCCGCCAGCTGCCGCTTCGCTTCATCGAATACATGCCGCTGGACGCCCCGGGGCACTGGCAGCGGGGGCAGGTGGTCAGCGAGGCAGACATGCTGGCGGCCATCGCGCCGTTTCACCGGGTAGAGCGGCAACCACGCGGAAGCGACCCCGCTACGCCGTTTCTTATCGACGGTCATTACCCGCTTGGCATCATTTCCACGGTGTCCGACCCGTTTTGTTCCACCTGCGACCGCCTGCGCATCACGGCAACGGGCGAGCTGTATACCTGCCTGTTTTCGCCGGTCGGCACCCCGCTGGGGCACTTCCTTCGCGAGGGTGACGACGATGCCGCATTGCGCGAGCGCGTGCGCCGCGCGGTATGGCTGAAAGAAGCGGGCTACGCGGCGCATCCAGGTCCGGTGGATCGTCCCCTCACCATGCATGCGATGGGCGGTTGACCGCCTGCGCCGGAGAATTCATGGCTGTTGTTGTTTTCGAGCTTTTTGCGAATATGCGCAGGATTGCTGGCACGGATGAGTGTCGCGTTGACGTGGACGATGCGGTGCGCAGCGTGGCCGACGCGCTGGCTTCGCTGGCAGCGGCACGCCCGGATCTGGCGGGTCTGCTTGATCGCTGCGCATGCGTCAGCGGCGACACGGTGATCCGCCGTGCCGATGCCTTGCCCGTGGACGGGCGTATTGCGTTGCTTCCCCCCGTGGCAGGAGGTTGATGTGACGACGGACGATGTGCTGACGCACGAACCCATCGCGGTGGAACCGCTGCTGGCGCTGGATGCGTATCCGGACTGCGGCGGTCTGGCGATGTTCGTGGGAACGGTGCGGGATCATCACGAAGGACGTTCCGTTGATCGCCTTGTGTACACCGCCCACGCGCCCATGGCTGCGAAAATCATCCGCGAAGTGGAAGCGCAGACGCGCGAGCAGTTTGGCGTTGCCTATTGCCGCGTGCGCCACCGTCTGGGCGAATTGCGCATCGGTGACATTGCCATCGTGTGTGTGGTGCGCGCGGCGCATCGTGCCGAGGCGTTTGAGGCGTGCCGTCATGCGGTGGATGCGGTGAAGCACGGCGCACCCATCTGGAAAGAAGAGTTCTACACCGACGGCAGCAGCGCCTTTGTCGAAGGCTGCTGCATTCGCGACGACCTGAACGAGTCGGCGCCGCATTCCCACGCATCCACGAGCCACCATCACGCATGAAAGACGTCAGCCAGAAGCCCGACTCCCTGCGCAAGGCGCGCGCCACCGCCACGCTGCATGCGCCGGCCTCATGCATCCAGTTGCTTCGCTCGGGCGAGACGGAAAAGGGGGATGCGCTCAAGACCGCACGCGTCGCCGGCATCCTTGCCGCGAAGCGCACCGACGAGCTGATTCCGTTATGTCACCCGTTGCCCATTCATCGCGCAGAGGTGATTTACGAGCTCGGTGAACGTCACGTGCGCGTGATCGCTGAAGTGCAGACCATTGGCCCGACTGGTGTGGAGATGGAGGCGCTCGTGGCGGCGAACATGGCGGCGCTCACGTTGTACGACATGCTCAAGCCATACGCAGAGCCGGATGACCTGCACATCGAAGACTGCCGTCTGGAACGCAAGATCGGCGGCAAATCGCACTACAGGCGCGAGTTGTCCGCTGCACGCACGGCAGCGGTCGTGGTGCTGTCCGATACGGTGGCCAGCGGTGCGAAGCCGGATACGGCAGGCGTCGCGGTCAAGGATTCGCTGGAGGCCGCGGGTTTCTCGCCCGTGGATTACGTTGTACTTCCTGATGATGCCGGCCAGCTGGCCGATCATCTGCGCCAGTTGATTGATGCGGGCATCACCCTGATCGTCACCGTCGGTGGCACGGGCCTGGGGCCGCGTGACATCACGGTAGATGTGGTGCGCCCCATGATCGACGTGGATATTCCCGGAATCATGGAAACCGCGCGTGCTTTCGGTCAGCAGCGCATGCCGTACGCGATGCTGTCCCGTGGCGTGGCTGGCTACGCGCGCGAGTCCCTGGTGCTCACTTTTCCCGGCAGTCGCGCGGGTGCCCGGGAGTCGCTTGCGGCGGTGTTGCCGGGCGTGGTGCATCTGGTGGAAACCGGCCGTCAGGGTGGCGCGCATGCGGGTGGTTACACCAGGGAGAGTTGAATGTTGCTGGCCATTGAAGCCGCATTGGGTGAGTACCGCCGGCACGTGATGCGGCGTGACAGCGAGCGGGTTCCGGTCACCGCCGCGCTTGGCGCCGTGCTGGCCGAAGCGCCGGGTGCGCGCATTGCGTTGCCCCGCTTCACGCAAAGCGCGCTGGATGGTTACGCCCTATGCAGTGCGGATGGCCTGGCGCCGCGGGAACTCATCGGTACGTCGGCGGCGGGTGATCCGTCGCCCGCCCGCGTGGGGCCCGGGCTGGCTGTGCGCATCTACACCGGAGGCATGTTGCCGGAAGGTGCGGACGCCATTGCGCGGCAGGAGATCGTGGATCGCGATGGCGGCCGCATTCATCTGCGCGAAGCCGTCGCAGAGGGCACGGGCGTGCGCTACGCGGGCGAGGAGCTGGCAGCCGGTACAACGCTGGCGCTTACCGGCCAGCGTGTCACCTCGGGCCTTGTGGCCGCTTTGTGCATGGCGGGCGTGGACGAGGTGCTGGTGCGGCAGCGTCCGCGCATTGCGGTGCTGGTCACGGGCGATGAAATCCGCCGCGCTGGCGAACCGTTGGGGCCGGGGCAGGTTTACGACGCGAATGGTCCGCTTCTGCGCTCGTGGTTTGTAGAGCAGGGCTATGGCGAGCCGTCGGTGGTGTATGTGCCGGACGATGAAGAGGCGCTTGCCCGGGCGATGCAGCAGGCGCTGGACAGCGCCGATCTGGTGGTGACCAGTGGCGGTGTATCCGTGGGTGACCGCGACTTCGTGCCCGTGGTGGCCGAGCGTCTGGGGGTGTCCCGCGTGTTCTGGAAAGTGGCGCAGAAGCCGGGCAAGCCGCTGTGGTTCGGCATGCGCGGAAACACGGCATTGCTGGGCATGCCGGGCAATCCGGCGGCGGTGCTGGTGTGCCTGGCCGTGCACGCGCGGGCGGTGCTTGGACACATGGAAGGATTGACCGAGCCGATGCCGCAGTGGCGCTCGGGGGTGCTGTCGTCAGAGGTGGAAGCGGATGCCGAACGCGACCGACTGGTCCGCATGCGCATGATGGACCATGCCGGGACGGTGGAACTGGAAGTCCTGCCGAAGCAGGACTCCCACATGCTCAGCAATCTGGCGTCGGCACACGCACTGGTGTGGCTGCCGTCGCGAGAGTTGCCGTTTGCTGCCGGCGAGCGCGTGCGCTGGCTGGCGCTTTAGCGATTACCAGGATTTGACGTCGACCACGGTCACCGTGTAGTCGGACATGTCGGACTGGTAACGGAACAGACGGCCCAGATCGAACTCGACCGACTGGCCCGGGCTGATGTTGGACGTGCCTGCCGGCCAGCCCTGCTTGCTTGCCAGCACCTTGCCCGAAGCATCCTTCGCGTCGATGCGGATCTGCGCGGCCGCAGCTTCGGAGCACTTGTTGGCCAGCTGGCCCTTCATGCTGAAACGCGGCTGGCCCGAGCCCTGGGTGACCTTGACGGAGAAGCCGTCAACCGAGAAGTCCTTGGAGGCGCACGCGGCGTGGGCGCTGAGTGGGGCGGCGAGAAGAAGAGCAGCAGCAAGAGCGATTTTCATGACGTGCACCTGGAGGGAAGGGAAGACACCCTCGGGCGGAGGGCGTTACCCCCGTTTTCGGCAGGACATGACAGGACTTTAGGATTTATTTCGCTGCGCAGCAGGGGCGCCTGCGCGCGGCTTGCGCGTGGTTATCCGACAGCGGCTGGGGCGAAAAGATCGGCCACGGGCTCGCCAGCGGCAGGCTCAAACCAGCGGCGCACAGGCGCGAAACTGCGCCGGTGCGCATCGCACGGGCCCAGTCGTTCCAGGGCATCCAGGTGTTCGGGTACGCCGTAACCCTTGTGACGGGCAAAGCCGTAACCGGGATAACGGGCGTCCAGTTCATGCATGTGCCGGTCGCGGCTGACCTTGGCCAGGATGGATGCGGCGCTGATGGCCGGCTCGGTGGCATCGCCGCCAATCACGGCATGGGCCTGGCAGGGCAGTGTCTTCGGCAGGCGATTGCCGTCGATCAGCGCTACCTGCGGCGCGACAGACAGCCCCATCAGCGAGCGCGTCATGCCGGTCATCGTGGCCTGGAAGATGTTGATGCGGTCGATCTCGTCGCGCTCGACGAATACCACGGTGAACGCGAGGGCACGTTCGATGATGCGGTCGAAGAGCTTTTCGCGGACGCTTTCGTTCAACTGCTTGGAGTCGTTCAATCCGCGAATGGCACGCGCAGGGTCCAGAATGACGGCTGCCACCACGACGGGGCCTGCCAGCGGCCCGCGGCCAGCTTCGTCCACACCTGCGACGATGAGGCCAGGTTCAAGGCGGGAGCTGACGTTGCGTTTGCGCGGCATGGCAGGTGACCCGGTCAGCGCGTGGTGACTTCGCTGGGAAGCGAAGGGATCAGTTCGGCGATGGCTTCTGCGGCGTGGTCCGCGGCATGTCCTTCCAGGCCGCCGCGCAGTGCCTGATGCAGATATTCGAACGCGGCAACGATACCGCCACGGCGCTCGCTGTCGCCCAGCAGGTCCAGCGTGGCGCGGGCGAGATTGTCTGCCGTGCAGTCGTCCTGCATGAATTCGGGGGCGAGCAGGCGATTGCCGAGCCCGCAGGCGCGCGCCAGGATGTTGGGCAGCGCGTAGACGTCGGTCTTCAGCATTTTCAGCGCACGCGCGATGCGATAGCTGGTGGGCGCCACGCGGTAGCCCACCACCATGGGCCGCTTGGCCAGCATGGCTTCCAGCGTGGCAGTGCCCGAAGCCAGCAGCACCGTGTCGGCAGCCAGCATGGCTTCGTGCGAATGGCCGTCTACCAGCAGCGGCGCGGTAGCACCCGGAACGGCGAACGACGACAGCAACTGCGTCAGGCGAGCATGTACCGCCGGATTGGCGGCCGGCACCACGATGCGGACCTGCGGCATGGATGCCGCAACGCGGGCAGCCGCATCGAGAAAAATGGTGCCCAGCCGGTCAATTTCGCTGGGACGACTGCCGGGCAGCACGGCAAGCACCGGCGCATCCTGAGGCAGGCCAAGCGCATCGCGCGCGGCAGCCCGGTCGGCAACCAGCGGGAAACGGTCGGCCAGCGGGTGACCCACGAAGCGGGCATCGACGCCATGCTTCTGATAGATGGGCGGTTCCATCGGAAAGAGGCACAGCACGCGGTCGGCGGACTGGCCGATTTTCTCAGCGCGTTTTTCACGCCATGCCCAGACCGAGGGGCTGACGTAATGCACCGTGCGCAGGCCAGCGGCTTTGAGCTTGCGCTCCACGCCCAGATTGAAGTCCGGAGCGTCGATGCCCACCACGATATCCGGGCGTGCTGCGAGCAACTGTGCGGTCACATCCTTGCGCAGACGAAGCAGTCGCGGCAGATGCCGCAGCACTTCGGCAAAGCCCATGACGGAAAGCTCGCGGATGTCGTACCAGGATTCAAAGCCCTGAGCGAGCATGCGGGCGCCGCCAATACCGACAAAGCGGGCATCGGGGTAGCGACGCCGCAGGGCGAGGATCAGATCGGCGCCGAGCTGGTCACCGGAGTCTTCTCCGGCAACCAGTGCAATCAGGGGCGCCGACGCCATCGAGGTCGTGTTCTGCATGATGGTGTCCTCCTGCCTTGGGCGATACGAACCAGGGTGGCCATGACGGCCACCAAAGTTACCGCGCCAGCGAACGCTCGCTGCGATCAAGAAATTCGAGCATCGCGCGGACGTCGTCGCTGAGTTCCGCCTGCGCCAGCAACTGCTCGCGGGCTTCGGCCAGCGGCAGGCCGCCCATGTACAACGTGCGATAAGCGCGCTTGATGGCGGCGATGCGTGCGGTATCGAAACCGCGACGCTTCAGGCCTTCGCTGTTGATGCCACGCGGACGGCCGCGGGTTTCGTTGGCCATCATCACGAACGGGGGAACATCCGAGCCCACCAGGCAACCCATGCCGATGAACGCATGCGCGCCCACCTTGCAGAACTGGTGCACGCCGGAGTAGCCGGAAAGGATGGTCCAGTCGCCGATCTCCGCGTGCCCGGCCAGTGCCGAGTAGTTGGAGAACACCACGTTGTTGCCAACGAGGCAGTCGTGCGCGATATGCACGTAGGCCAGCAGCCAGTTGTCGTTGCCGACGCGGGTGACGCCGCCGCCCACGCCCGTGCCCCGGTTGATCGTGACGAATTCGCGGATGAGGTTGCGGTCGCCAATGATGACTTCCGAGCGCTCTCCTGCGAATTTCTTGTCCTGCGGCGCGCCGCCGATGGATGCGAACTGCGAGATGCGGTTATCGCGTCCGATCGTGGTCGGGCCTTCGATGACCACATGCGGGCCGATGACGGTGCCTTCGCCGATGACGACGTCGGCGCCAATGATGCTGTAGGCACCGATCGAGACGTTGTCAGCGATGCGGGCGTTCGGATCGACCTGCGCTGTGGTGTGAATCATTTGTCGCTCCTCGCGGCGCACATCAGTTCGCAGCAGGCAACCACCTTGCCGTCCACGAGCGCGCGTGCCTCGAACAGGCCCATGCCGCGGATCAGGCGCTTTAGCGAGACTTCCAGACGCAGCTGGTCGCCCGGGGCCACCACGGCGGAGAAGCGTGCGTTGTCCACCTTCACCAGGTAGAACAGCGGGCTGCCGCTCTGGCCGTCGATCTGGCTGGTGATCTGCGTGAGCAGACCGGCCGTCTGGGCCATGGCCTCGACGATCAGCACGCCAGGCATCACCGGGTGACCGGGGAAGTGGCCCTGGAAAAACGGCTCGTTGATCGTGACGTTCTTGATGGCCGCAATGGATTTGCCCGGCTCAATTTCGATCACCCGATCGACAAGCAGGAACGGGTAGCGGTGCGGCAGCAGCCGCTGAATCTGCTCCACGTTCACGGGAAGGGTCACGCCGGCTTGGGTTTCAGTCATTTCCTCTGTCCTTCTCAAGCGCCGTCAGGCGGCGCGCGTACTCGTCCAGGTGTTTCATGCGCGCAGCATTGCGGCGCCACTGACGATTTTCCTGCAAAGGCGTGCCCGACGAATACTCGCCTGGCTCGCGAATCGAACTGGTGACCAGGCTCTTGGCCGTGATGGTAACCCGGTCGGCCACTTCAAGGTGCCCGAGGATACCGGCGTTGCCGCCAATCAGGCAGTAGCGGCCGATCTTCGCGCTGCCGGCCACGGCCGAGCAGCCGGCCATCGCGGTATGCGCGCCGATATGCACGTTGTGGGCAATCTGGATCTGGTTGTCCAGGCGAACGTCCTCTTCCAGCACCGTGTCGTCCAGCGCGCCGCGGTCGATGGTGGTGTTGGCGCCGATCTCGCAATCGTCGCCGATGCGCACGCCGCCAAGCTGGGGCAGCTTCACCCAATGGTCGCGATCAAAGGCGAGGCCGAAGCCGTCCGAGCCAATCACGGCGCCGGGGTGAACCAGCACGCGTTGGCCCAGGGTGACGCGAATGACCAGGGTGACGCGCGCTACGAGACGGGAGTGAGCGCCCACGACGCAACCCGGACCAATGGAGCAGTGCGGGCCGAGAATGGCGCCGTCTTCGATGATCGCGCCATCTTCGATGACGCAGCACGGGCCGATGCTTGCCGTGGCGCTGACGCGCGCACTGGGCGAGACGACCGCGCTGGGGTGGATGCCACGCGGCGCTGCCGGATGTTTCTCGAACAGGGCGGCGATCTTTGCGTAGGCCACGTACGGATCGTGGGCCACCAGCGCGGCACCCGTGCGCGAGGGCAGGTCGGCTTCGCGTACCAGCACGATGCCCGCTCCGGTATCGGCCAGCTGCGAGGCGTATTTGGAGTTGGACAGGAAGGTGAGTTGCGTGGCCGTGGCACCCGCCAGCGTGCCCACGCCATCGACAGTGACCGAACCGTCACCGTGCGGCTGAAGGCCGAATCGCTCGGCCAGTTCGGCCAGCGTGTAGTGCGGATTCCCGCTCACGTCGTATCTCCCTGTTCTCGTGCAAAAAAAAGGGTGGCAGGACGTGAAGCCCTGCCACCCTGTCATTCTACTGACTCTTTACGCTTTACTCTTCACGCCCTTATCAGAACGTGTTGCCGAACGTGAACTGGATGCGTTCGACGAAGCGGCTGTCCTCATCCTTCTTACGGATGGGCACGGCGAAGTTGATGATCAGCGGGCCAATCGGCGCCTGCCACTGGAGCGACAGACCGGTCGATGCACGCAGTTCGCTGGCGCTGAATGCGGAGTAGTCCTTGTAGACGTTACCGACGTCAACGAACCAGGACACGCGGGCCGTGTTCACGTCCTTCAGGAAGGGCAGCGGCAGGAAGACCTGCGCGGTACCGAGCACCTTGAACGCGCCACCGATCGGCTGACCGTAGCTGTAGTAACCGCCCGAGCACGAGCCGTCCTTCGCCGGGGTCGGCGAGGTGCTTGCGCCATCGCAAAGACGGGGACCGAGCGTGTTGTCCTGGAAGCCACGTACGTCGCGCACACCGCCGCCGTAGTAGTTTTCCCAGAACGGGAAGTCGATCTTGTCGCCCTTGCGATAAATGATGTTGCCGTTGGCGTCGTAACCGTTGTTGTCGTAGGTCTGGCCGTAGGTCTTGCCGTAGCCGATCTGACCATCGAGGTACAGCACGAAGCCGCCGCCGACGGGCCAGTAATGGTTGGCTTCGCCGAAGATCTTGTAGAACTGCACGGTCGAGCCGGGCAGGGCGCCTTCCACGGATGCACTCAGCTGGCCACCGCGCGTCGGAGCCCAGTAACCGTTGCGGGTGTCATGGGTGTAACCGATGCTGCTGGTCCAGGAGTGGATCGTGCGGTTGCCGATGGCGTCCTGATAAGCCACCAGTTCACGCGGCGTGGTGACCTGCGAGTTGATGAGGTTGCTGCTGACGCCGAGGCTCGTGTTGAACGAGTCGAAGTCGGTGATCGGGAACGACAGCGTCGTCTGGAACGACTTGGTGCTGTACGTGTAGTTCGCCAGATCGGTATCGCCGTAATCGAGCTTGCTGTAGCCGACGTTGTAGCCCAGCTGCACGCCATTGTCCGTGAGGTACGGATTGACGTAGCTCGCGTTGATTCGCTTGTAGTACGAGCTGGTTTCCGCGCCCACCGAGAAGCGGTCGCCGGTGCCGAGGAAGTTGTTCTGCGACACGGACGCGCTGAGGATGATCTTGGAGTACTGCGAGTAGCCCACGCCGAACATCAGGCTGCCGGCCGACTGTTCCTCGACCTTCGCCGTCAGGTCAACCTGATCGACGGTGCCGGGCACCAGAGCCTTGTCGATGTCCACGGTCTTGAAGTAACCGAGGCGCTGCAGACGGGTCTTCGAGCGGTCAATCGCGGCCTGCGAGTACCAGCCGCCTTCCAGCTGACGCATTTCGCGACGGAGCACTTCGTCTTCCGTACGGGTGTTGCCCTGGAACACCACGCGGCGAACGTACACGCGCTTGCCCGGTTCGATGAACAGGGTGAGGTCGACGGTGCGCTTGTCCTTGTCCAGCTTCGGAATCGGCGTGACCTTGGCAAACGCGTAGCCGATGTTGGCCAGGATGCCCTTGATGGAATCCGTGCTGGCTTCGATGGCGCCGCGGTTGAAGGTCTGGCCCTTCTTGATGAAGACGAGCTTGCGCAGCGTTTCTTCCGGGAGGATCAGTTCGCCGAGCAGCTTGACGTCGGAGACGGTGTAAACCTCGCCTTCCTTCACGCTGCTGCTGATGTACATGGCGCGCTTGTCCGGGCTGATGGCAACCTGGGTCGAATCGACACCAAAGTCGGCGTAGCCGCGGTTCATGTAGTACGCGCTGAGTTTTTCCAGATCGCCGCTGAGCTTTTCGCGCGAGTACTGGTCGTCTTTCGAGTACCAGGACAGCCAGTTGGTGGTGTCGGACTCGAAGCCTTCGCGGATCGCCTTGTCGGTGAACGCCTTGTTGCCGACGATGTTGATTTCCTTGATCTTCGCGGCCTTGCCTTCGCGAATTTCAATGTCGATGGCGACGCGGTTGCGATCCAGCCTGGTGACGTGCGGATCGACCGACACGTTGTACTTGCCGCGGTTGTAGTACTGGCGGATGAGTTCCTGCTGCACGCGGTCCAGGGACAGGCGGTCGAAGGTTTCGCCTTCGGCCAGGCCGATTTCCTTCAGGCCCTTGCGCAGGTCGTCTTCCTTGATGTCCTTGTTGCCGCGAAGCGTGAGCTTGGCGATAGCGGGACGCTCAACGACCTTGATGACCAGGATGTCGCCCTGGCGGTCGACTTCCACATCGCTGAAGAACTTGGTCTGGTACAGGGCGCGGATGGCGGCCTGGACCTTCTCGTCGTTCAGCGTGTCGCCCTTTTCAATGGGCAGATAGCTGAGCACCGTGCCTTGCGCAATGCGCGTAAGGCCGTCGATACGTATGTCGGAAACAACGAACGGCTCGAAAGCCAGTGCATTCGCAGTCAGGGAGGCAAGCAAAATCAAGGCGGCGATACGCTTCATCGTCGATTCCGTTGAGTTAATTCTGGACGATGGCGGACGAGGCCATCTTCCGAAGAGGTGCCATTGCCGGGATCGTTCCCGACGATGGATGACCGCAGGCGCGCAGGCGCTTGCGGTCGGTTTGAAGCTTGCTACGCCCTGCGCCCTCGCCGGTCATGACCGGAGATGTCGCGGTTGGACAACGCAATGACGCCGAAGGTCCGTGAAATCCGAACTTTGATGTCACGAAACAAAAATTCGCTGAATGTCGTTGAAGAACGCGACGCCCATCATCGTAAACAGCAGCGCCAGACCCACATACTGGCCTGCAATCATGGTCCGCTCGCTTACCGGGCGGCCCTTGACCAACTCAATAAGGTAATACAGCAGGTGACCGCCGTCCAAGACCGGGATGGGAAGCAGGTTCAGGACGGCAAGGCTGAGCGACACTGATCCGAGGAAAGTCAGGAACCAGGCGAGGCCCCGGCCGGCCGAATCATTGGCAACCTGGGCAATGCCGATCACACCCGAAAGATTTTTCGCAGAGGCCTGGCCGGTGACCATCTTGCCGATGAGGCTGAGCGTGCCGGCAGCGGTGTTCCAGGTGGTTTGCAGGGCCGCAGTGAAGGCTTTGCCTGGCGGGTATCGCAGAATGGCCGCTTCAGGCGGCGCAGGCGCGATGCCCACGAGCCAGCGCGGCGGCTGACCCTGAACGGATTTCTTTTCTGCGATGACGGTCAGCTGTTGCTGCTTGCCAGCGCGTTCGACGACGAGAGCCATGGTCGGCGACTTCGCGGCTTCTTCCTGCACGGCCTTCGTCAGGGCTTCAAAGTCGCCCAGCGGGCGGCCGTTGACGCTGATGATGCGGTCGCCTCCCTGCACGCCAGCGCGCGCGGCGGGATCGCCCGGCGTCACGGCGCCTACAAGCGTCGTTCCGGCCTGAGCGGACAGGCCAAGCGCGGTGAGATCCTTGCTGACGTCACCACCGGAAGGGAGTTTCTGCAGGGGGAGAACCACGTCACGCTGCGTGCCATCGGTGCCTTGCACATGCAGGGGCAGAGGAGAGCGGCCGACCACGGCGTAGACCAGCGTTTCGCCGGCTTCGCTCCAGGTGGTGGTGGGATTCCCGTCGATGCTGACGATGCGATCGCCCGACACCATGCCGGCCTGTGCGGCGAGGCTGTTCGGGGCAACCGAAATGAAGGGCACGGCATCGGGGCGGCCGATCACGAACGTGGCCCAGAACGCAGCGATGGCAAAAATGAGGTTGAACACGGGACCGGCCGCCACGATGGCGATGCGCTGCCAGATCGGCTTGCCGGTGAATTCCTGCGCCCGGTCTTCAGGGGCCACGTCGCCTTCGCGGGCGTCCAGCATTTTCACGTAGCCACCCAGCGGGATGGCGGCAATCTGGTATTCGGTTCCGTCTTTGGCCACACGGCGCCACAGCGGCCGGCCAAAGCCTACCGAAAAGCGCAGTACTTTGACCCCGCAGCGGCGGGCGACCCAGTAGTGGCCAAATTCGTGGAACGTCACAAGCACGCCAAGCGTGACAAGCAACCAGAACACGGAACCGAGGATGGGGCTCATTTTCTAGGGGACGCTTCTTGAAGTATCGCGGTTCGGGTCGAGCTAGCTTAGCAGCAAGCGCGGGCCAGCACCTTGCGGGCGGCCTGACGGGCAGCTTCGTCGCGCGCAACAAGGGTCCGGACATCGACCACGGCTTCGGGCGGCAGTTCCGTAAGGACGTGCTCCACCACCTCGGCGATGGCCAGGAAAGGCAGTGCGCCGGCCAGGAAGGCATCCACCGCAACCTCGTTGGCGGCGTTGAGGATGGCCGTGGCATCGCCACCGGCCCGCAGAGCCTGGAAGGCGAGGGCGAGGCAGCGGAAGGTGTCGGTGTCGGCCGGCTCGAAAGCCAGGCTGGGCGTGCGGGTCAGGTCCAGGGGGGCGACCCCTGCCTCGATGCGCTCCGGCCATGCCAGGGCGTGGGCGATGGCGGTGCGCATGTCCGGATTGCCCAGTTGGGCCAGCACGGAGCCGTCCTGGTACTCGACCATGGAATGCACCAGGCTCTGCGGGTGCACCACCACGTCGATGGCATCGGCCGGGGCGCCAAACAGGTAATGCGCCTCGATGACTTCCAGCCCCTTGTTCATCAGGGTGGCCGAATCGACCGAGATCTTGCGTCCCATGGACCAGTTCGGGTGCGCGCAGGCCTGATCGGGCGTGATGCTGCCCAGATCGGCGCGGGTGCGGCCGCGGAACGGGCCGCCAGAGGCGGTCAGGATCAGTCGGCGCACGCCGGAAGCCCGCAGGTCGGGGCGGCCGCCCGGCAGGCACTGAAAAATGGCGTTGTGCTCGGAATCCACAGGGATCAGATCGCCGCCGCCTTCGCGCAGGGCGTCAAGCAGCAGCGCCCCGCCCATCACGATGGATTCCTTGTTCGCCAGCAGCAGGCGCTTGCCCGCGCGCGCGGCGGCGAGGGTCGACTCAAGGCCCGCGGCGCCCACGATGGCGGCGACCACGGTGTCGCACAGCGAGCCGGATGCGGCGGCTACCACGGCATCCGGGCCGGCGCCCACGTCACAGCGCACGTCGGCGGCCTTGAGGCGGCGCACCAGTTCGCCTTCCATCGCCGGGTCGGCGATGACTGCCAGGTCGGGACGAAAGCGCTGGCATAGCGCCACAAGGGCTTCAACGCTGCGATGTGCCACCAGCACGCTGGCGCGGAAGCGCTCCGGGTGTCGCGCGATGACGTCCAGGGTGCTGGTGCCGATGGAGCCGGTGGCGCCGAGGACGGCGACGTTGGTAACCATTACAGCCCCAGAATCAGTTTGCCGGCTGCAAACACGGGCAGGGCGGCGAACACGCTGTCGAGGCGGTCCAGCAGGCCGCCGTGGCCCGGGAAAAGCGTGCCTGAGTCTTTGACGTCAGCGTGGCGCTTCATCAGGCTTTCGTACAAATCGCCCGTGACCGACGCGGCGACGGTGAGTACGCCCAGTACGATGAGGCCGATCATGTGTGCGGTATCGGTGACACCGAGCAGCCAGCCACCCAGCCAGGTGAACAGGGCGCCAGCGACCACGGCGCCGTACACGCCTGCCCAGGTCTTGCCCGGGCTGACCCGCGGCGCGAGCTTGCGCTTGCCGAGGAAGCGGCCGCTGAAATAGGCGCCGGTATCGGCCACCCACACGAGCACCAGTGCGAACAGCATCCACCAGTGACCATGCGGTTCAGAGCTGTGCAGGGAGATGGCGGCGGCCAGGGTGGGCACGAGGAGCAGCACGCCTGCACCGAGCTTGAGCATGCGGTTTTCCGCACTGGGTGCTGCCGCGAAGGTGAGGTTGCGCAGCCAGAACAGCACGCCGATCCACCAGGCCACGCCCATGAAGACGAGCACGCTGAGCACGTCCGGAGTGCGGACCAGGTTCAGCGCCAGCAGCAGGGCCGCAGCCACCGCCACCACGACGCCACGGCCGTTGCGGGTACGGCAGCCTGCCAGCGCGCTCCATTCCCAGGCGGCGCCCAGGAAGGCCAGTGACGCGAAGGCGGCAAACAGCCAGGTCGGCGGCAGCAGGATCAGCGCCAGCACGAGGGGAATCAGGGAAACAGCGGTGATGACACGGGTCTTGAGCATGTAGGTCTCGGCGTCAGCTGGCGTTGGCGACCTGCTCACCGGTGCGGCCGTAGCGGCGCTCGCGGCGGGCATAGTCGTCGAGGGCCTCTGCGAGGCAGGCCTGGTCGACGTCGGGCCACAGGGTGTCGGTGAAATACAGTTCGGCGTAAGCGACCTGCCAGAGCAGGAAGTTGCTGACGCGATGTTCTCCACCGGTGCGAATGAAGAGGTCCAGCGGAGGCTGGTCGGCCAGGCAGGTATACGAGGCCAGGGTGTCTTCGGTGATCTGGCTGGCGGCAAGCTCGCCGCGGGCCACGGCCTCGGCCGCCTTGCGGGCGGCCTGGGCGATGTCCCAGCGACCGCCGTAATTGACGGCCACATTCATGTTGAGCGCGGCGTTGCCCGCCGTGCGTTCCATGGCTCCGAGCATGCGCTGGCGCAGTTCCGGGGCGAAGGCATCCAGGTCGCCGACGAAGCGGATGCGCACGCCATTGCCGTGCAATTCATCCACTTCCTTGTCCAGCGCCTTCAGGAACAGGTCCATGAGGGCGCCGACTTCGGTGGCCGGGCGGTTCCAGTTTTCGCTGGAGAACGCGAACAGCGTCAGGGATTCAATGCCGTTGCGCAGGCTGAATTCCACGGCCTCGCGCACGGCTTTCTGCCCGGCATGGTGACCAAAGCTGCGAGGGCGAAGACGTTTCTTCGCCCAGCGGCCATTGCCATCCATGACGATGGCGACATGACGCGGGACGCGCGCAGCCGGACTTGCCATGAGATGCGATGGCGCCTCAGAGCGCCATCAGCTCCTTTTCCTTTTCTTTCACGACGTCGTCCACTTCCTTCACGAACTGGTCCGTGAGTTTCTGGATGTCGTCTTCGGCGCGCTTCTGCTCGTCTTCCGTAATGGCCTTGTCCTTCAGCAGGTCCTTGACCTTCTGAATGGCATCGCGACGGACGTTGCGGATGGCGATTTTGCCGTCCTCGCCATAATGCGCGACCTTCTTGGCCAGCTCCTTGCGGCGCTCTTCGGTCGGCGGCGGGAAGTTGAGGCGGATTTCCATGCCCATGGTGGTGGGCGTGATGCCCAGATCGGACGCCATCAGGGCCTTCTCGATCGGGCCGACCATGGTCTTTTCAAACGGCTTTACCGACAGCGAGCGTGCGTCGGGCGTCGATACGTTGGCCACCTGGGCCAGCGGGGTCGGCGTGCCGTAATAGGGCACCTGGATGTTGTCGAGAATGGCGGCGTTGGCGCGACCCGTGCGGAGCGTCTTCAGCTCATGCCTGAGCGATTCGATGCTCTTGCCCATACGGGTTTTGGCATCGGTCTTGATGTCGTTGATCATGGGCGTTTTCCCGGTGGATCTGGTCAGCAGGCGAGTATAGCAGTGTGGCCGCAGCGCCTATCTCGCAGCGCGGCACGGCCGGACGGTGGGTGTGGCGGCGGTCAGCCGGCGTCCACCAGCGTGCCGACGGGCTCGCCCTTCATGATGCGCATGAGGTTGCCCGGCTCGGTCATGTCGTAGATGCGCAGGGGCAGGCGGTGGTCGCGGCACAGCGCGATGGCGGCGGTGTCCATGACTTCGAGGCGGCGCTCGATCACCTGGTTGTAGGTGAGGTGCTCGTAGCGCTCGGCATCGGCGTGGCGCTTCGGGTCCGCCGTGTACACGCCGTCGACCTTGGTGGCCTTCAGCAACAGGTCGGCGCCCACTTCCACGGCGCGCAGGGCGGCAGCGGAGTCGGTGGTGAAGAACGGGTTGCCGATACCGGCCGCGAACAGCACGACCCGACCCTTTTCGAGGTGGCGGATGGCGCGGCGGCGGATGAAGTCCTCACAGACTTCGTTGATCTTGATGGCGCTCATGGTGCGGGCTTCGCCGCCCAGCTTCTCGATGGCGTCCTGCATGGCCAGGGCGTTCATGACGGTGGCCAGCATGCCCATGTGGTCACCCGTTACGCGATCCATGCCGGCGGCCGCAAGGCCGGCGCCACGGAAAATGTTGCCGCCGCCGATGACGACGCCAACCTGCACGCCTTCACTGACGATTTCGAGGATTTCCTTGGCGAGGCGGCCGATCATCTTCGGATCAATGCCGTAGTCCTCGGTTCCCATCAGCGCTTCGCCGGAGAGCTTGAGCAGGATGCGGCGATGATTCAGCGGTGTGCTCATGGGGGATCTCCAGATTGTGTGGGCAAAACAGCAGTAGTGTAACGGCAGCGCGCCTCCCGGTCCTACCGGGGTGCGTACGGCCCTCACAAAAAGCGAAGGCCGCGATCACTCGCGGCCTTCGGGGTACTGCTGTCAGGTTGGAGAGGCTTACGCCAGGCCAGCCTGCTTCATGACTTCGGCAGCGAAGTCGTCAACGACCTTCTCGATGCCTTCGCCCACAGCCATGCGCTGCACCGAGATGAGCTCGGCACCGGCCTTCTTGAGGACTTCGGCCACCGTCACGTCACCGTCCAGCGCGTACTGCTGGCCGACGAGGGTGACTTCAGCCTTGATCTTGTTGACCTTGCCGCTGACGATCTTCTCGAGGATTTCGGCCGGCTTGGCCTTTTCCTTGTCGGTCATCTTGCTGAGCTCGATTTCCTTTTCTTTCTCAAGGAAGTCAGCCGGGATGTCCGACTCGAAGATGAACTTCGGGTTCATGGCGGCGACGTGCATCGCGATGCCGCGGGCCAGCTCTTCAGTGCCGCCCTTGAGGGCCACCAGCACGCCGATGCGGCCGCCGTGCGAGTAGTTCGCCAGCACGCCGTCGGACTCGATGCGGGCCATGCGGCGCACGTCGAACTTCTCGCCGATGACCAGGGTCAGGTCCTTGGCTGCGCCTTCCACCGTGGTGTCGCCGAGCGGGGAGGCCTTCAGCGCCTCGATGTCGGTGATGCCATCGGCGAGGGCAGCAGCGGCGGCAGCCTTCGTGAAAGCGATGAACTGGTCGTTCTTCGTGGAGAAGTCGGTTTCGCTGTTGACTTCCACCATCACGACGACGCCGTCTTTCTTGTCGACAGCGATCAGGCCTTCAGCAGCCACGCGGTCGGCCTTCTTGTCGGCCTTGGCGGCGCCGCTCTTGCGGAGGGCTTCCATGGCGGCTTCGATGTCGCCATTGCTTTCGACGAGTGCCTTCTTGCACTCCATCATGCCAACGCCCGAACGCTCACGCAGGTCTTTAACGAGGCTTGCAGTGATCTCAGCCATGTGTATTTCCTCAGAATTTGGTGGGCACCGCGGCGGATGTGCCGCGGTGCCGGATGGAACCGAAGAATCGGGGCGGGCGCTTACGCGCGGCCGCGGCCGCCTTCACGACGCGGACCTGCCGGGCCCTTCTTGGCCGGGGCGCCGCGACGGTCGCCGCGCTCGTCCTTGGCTGCCGGCTTGCCTTCTTCGTCCATTTCGACGAATTCGTCAGCATTGCCACGGGCGGCGTGCTGCGGGGCAGCAGCCTTGCCTTCCAGGATGGAGTCGGCGGCGGCGCGGGCGTACAGCTGGATCGCGCGGATGGCGTCGTCGTTACCCGGGATGGCGTAGTCGACGAGGGCCGGGTCGTAGTTGGTATCGACAACGGCGACGACCGGGATGCCGAGCTTGCGGGCTTCCTGGACGGCGATGTCTTCGTGACCGATGTCAACGATGAACAGGGCGTCCGGCAGACGGTTCATGTCCTTGATGCCGCCCAGCGAGTTCTGCAGCTTCTCGCGCTCGCGACGACGGGCCAGCACTTCGTGCTTGACCAGGCGGTCGAACGAACCGTCGGTTTCGGCGGCTTCGAGTTCCTTCAGGCGGGCAACCGACTGCTTGACCGTGCGGAAGTTGGTCAGCATGCCGCCGAGCCAGCGGGCCGTGACGAACGGCTGGTTGGCGCGGGTGGCTTCTTCGGCCAGCGACTCACGGGCGGAGCGCTTGGTGCCGACGAACAGGACCGTGCCGCCCTTCTGTGCCAGACCCGACAGGAAATTCATCGCGTCGGTGAACAGCGGAAGGGTCTTTTCGAGGTTGATGATGTGGATCTTGCCGCGGGCGCCGAAGATGTACGGAGCCATCTTGGGGTTCCAGTAACGGGTCTGGTGGCCGAAATGGACGCCGGCTTCCAGCATCTCGCGCATGGTGACTTGTGCCATGGAATTACTCCTGGGCGAACCGCGCCGAGGCGGTTCTGTGGGGGTTGGGACCTCCACGCATCCCCGGCTTCGACCCCGCCCGGTTCACTGAAGGGCGGGGCACCCCGAAGGCGGTGCCGATGCGTGTGTGGCGTTTAAAGCGATGGCCCTGACGGGGCTGATTAAGCCCTGATGAGGTTACAATCGCGCTTCGATCCTGCGTCCGGAGCCTTAAAGAAGGCGGTTGCCCGGTCAGCAAAACTCGCTAATTGTAGCCCGAGGGGCATTCTGGCGACAAGGTGGTGGAATTTGCCGCCTCTGGCCGCCATCTGTATGCCCTCCCCAGGCCGCATGGCGCCTTACCGGCAGAGAACGTTTATGGCAGTTATCCTGAAAACCCCGGAAGAAATCGAAGGCATGCGCGTTGCCGGCAAGCTGGCAGCCGAAGTGCTGGCCATGCTCGTCCCGCACGTGAAGCCGGGCGTGACCACCGAAGAACTGGACCGTCTGGCCCACGACCACATCGTCAACGTCCAGAAGGCCATTCCGGCCAACGTCGGCTACCGGGGCTTTCCGAAAACGGTCTGCACCTCGGTCAATCACGTCATCTGCCACGGTATCCCCACGGAAACCAAGGTCCTGAAGGACGGCGACATCGTCAATATCGACGTTACGGTCATCAAGGATGGCTGGCACGGCGACACCAGCCGCATGTACTTCGTGGGCACGCCCAGCGTGCTGGCCAAACGCCTGGTGGAAACCACCCACGAGGCGATGATGCGTGGCATCCAGGCCGTGCGTCCCGGCGCCACCCTTGGCGACGTTGGCGCGGCCATCCAGAAGCACGCGGAAGCGGCGGGTTTCTCCGTGGTGCGTGAGTATTGCGGCCACGGCATCGGCAAGATCTACCACGACGAGCCGCAGGTGCTGCATTACGGCCGCGCGGGCACGGGCCTGGAGCTGAAAGCCGGCATGACCTTCACGGTGGAGCCGATGATCAACGCCGGTCGCCGCGAAACCAAGGAACTCCCGGACGGCTGGACCGTGGTCACCAAGGATCACTCGCTGTCTGCCCAGTGGGAGCACACCATTGCGGTCACCGAGGATGGCTTTGAAATCCTGACCCCGTGGCCGGACGCCTCCTGACGTTATTCCTGCGCCTGTCCGCAGTTGTGCGGACAGGCGCTGTTTCACTCCCGCCCGAGCAGGCCCCGACGTGACGCTTCCGCCGCTTCCACGCCTACCTGCCGTCGTTCCCCGTTCGGGCGTGTCGCCCGACGCGCGGCGCGCATTGCGGCAGCTTCTTGGTGACATCGACCGCGATCTGAATGTCGCGTTCCGGGAGGGCGAGGACGCCAGCGCGCTGGCTCGCCGTCGCGGTGAAGCCGTGCAGCGCATCGTGGTGCACGTGTGGGGCGCCTGCCTTGGCGACATTCCTGCCGCCGCGCTGTTTGCAGTGGGGGGCTTCGGCCGCGGCCTGCTGTTTCCCTGCTCGGACGTTGACCTGCTGGCGCTGGTGGGCGAATCGTCCCCGGCGGTGTCGCGCGCGCTGGAAAGCTTCTTTGCCTGCCTGTGGGACATCGGCATGAAGCCCGGGCACGCCGTGCGCACGGTGGGTGAGTGCCGTGCGCTGGCGCAGACCGACGTGAGCGTCTTTACCAGTCTGCTGGACGCACGCCGTCTGGTGGGGCAGCCGATCCTGGAGACGGAACTGCGGGGCATCCTGGCTGACCCTGAGCTGTGGCCACCGCGTGCGTATCTTGCCGCGCGCCTTGCCGAGCGCGATGCGCGTCACGCCCGCTACGACGACACCGCCCACAATCTTGAGCCCAACATCAAGGACGGCCCCGGTGGCCTGCGCACGCTTGATTCGCTGCGCTGGCTGGGCCTGCGCCTGGCGCATGCGCCGAACTTCGACGCGATGGTGGGTGAAGGCTTGCTCGAGCCAGTGGAAGCGGCAGGATTGCTGCGCGCCGAAGAGACGCTTCGCCGTTATCGCTACGCATTGCATCTGGAAGCGGGGCGCGCGGAAGAGCGCCTGCTGTTCGATTACCAGCGCGCCATCGCCGCGCGGTTGGGGTTTGAGGACGAACATGCCAAGAATCTGGGCGTTGAACAGTTCATGCAGGGCTACTACCGCGCAGCCACGCTGATTGAACGGGTGGGCGTGCAACTGGCCGAGCGCTTCGAGGAAATGCTCGAACCCGAATCGGAACCGCAGGCGGTGGGCGCCGATTACGTCCGCTATGGCGCGCGCCTCGCATTGCGCAATCCGCATCTGTTTCAGCGTCGCCCTGCCGCACTGGTGGAAATTTTCATTGCACGGCTTGATGAGCCGGGCATCTCGGGCTTCACTGCCGAAACCATGCGTCGCATCCAGCATGCCGTATCCATTCACGGCGAAACGCTGGCCGATGAGCCGCACGTGCTGGAAGCGTTCCTTGCGCTGTTGCGCCGTGGCGCGCCGGCCGTGGAAGCGTTGTGGCGGATGAACCGGCATGGCCTGCTGGCTGCGATTCTGCCCGCGTTCGGTCGCGTCGTGGGCCGCATGCAGTACGACCTTTTCCACGTGTACACCGTGGACGAGCATACGCTGCGCGTGCTGCGCAACGTGGCGCGTTTTGCCGATCCCGGCGCGCGCCGCGATTTTCCCATTGCATGCGAAATCTGGCCGTCACTGGAAAAACCCGAACTGCTTCTGTTGGCTGCGCTGTTCCACGACATTGCCAAGGGCCGTGGCGGCGATCACTCGGTGCTGGGCGAAGAAGACGCCCGGGAATTCTGCACGCGCGTCGGGTTGGCCGATGAGGAAACCGACCTGGTAGCGTGGCTGGTGCGCTGGCATCTGCTGATGAGCACCACGGCGCAACGTCAGGACATCACCGATCCGGACGTCGTGCACCGTTTCGCCACGGTAGTGGGTGACTGGGAACGGCTGGATCATCTGTATCTGCTGACCATCGCCGACATCATCGGCACCAGTCCGAAACTGTGGAACGCATGGAAAGACCGGCTGCTGGCCGACCTGTACACCGCCACGCGTTACGCACTGCGCAGTGATCTCCAATTGCCGGCGCATGCAGGCATTCGCGTACGCGAGTGTCGCGAGCGCGCGCTGTCGATGCTGGTAGCCGATCACGTCCCCGCTGAAGAGATCGCGCGCGTCTGGGGTGAATTCCCGGATACCAGCTTTCTGCGACACCGCCCCGAGCAGATTGCCTGGCAGACGGCCGCCATCCTGCGCGCCAATGGTGAAACGCCCCTGGTTGAGGTGCATCCGTTCTCGGTGCGCGGAAGCACGGAGCTCTTCATTTACACCACAGACCGCGATGGCCTTTTCGCCACTGTGACGGCCATGCTCGACCGTCTGCGATTCTCTGTCGTTGAAGCGCGCATTCTCAGTTCCAGCAACGCAATGGCGCTGGACACCTTCCTGTTGCTGGAGGCCGACACACAGGCGCCGGCAACGTTGCAGCGCGCTGACGAGCTGCGTCTGCGCATGCAGCGTGCACTGGTGCAGACCGCCGGCCAACAGCCGGCCAAGCGCAGCCTGTCCCGTCACCTGCGTCATTTCCAGATGCCGCCTCGCATCGAGTTTGTGGAGGCGGCAGGTCGTACCCAGCTTGCGCTTGTGTGCACGGATCGCCCCGGCTTGCTGGCGGCGGTGGCGCAGGCGCTGGCCGAAGCGCAGGTGCGCGTGCATGATGCGCGCATCGCCACTTTCGGCGAACGCGTCGAAGATTTCTTTCAATTGACTGACCGTCAGAATGCGCCGCTTTCGGCCGAACGCAGGGACATCCTGCGCGAGGTCCTGCTGCGCTGGATCGGCGGCGAATCCAGGAATGTCGTACATGCAAATGCAAACCCTTGAATCCCTGATCGACGATGCGTTCGAGCGTCGCGCTGACCTGACCCAGTCGGAAATCGAAAGCAGCCTGCGCCCTGCCGTGGATCAGGTGCTGGACTTGCTTGAGTCCGGTGAGCGCCGCGTGGCAGAGCCGGACGGCAAGGGCGGCTGGACCGTCAATGCGTGGCTGAAGAAGGCCGTGTTGCTGTACTTCCGCATGAATGGCAATCGCGTGATGGACGGCGGTCCTTCGTCGGCCTTTGACAAGGTGCCGCTGCGCTTTGCCGATGGCGACGCGCTTGAGTTCGGCAACCTCGGCGCACGCGTGGTACCCGGTGCACTCGTGCGCCGTGGTGCGCACATTGCCAAAGATGCCGTGCTGATGCCGAGCTACGTCAATATCGGTGCGTTTGTTGGCGCAGGCACCATGGTCGACACGTGGGCGACGGTGGGTTCCTGCGCGCAGATCGGCGCGGGCGTGCACCTGTCCGGTGGCGTGGGTATCGGCGGCGTGCTTGAGCCGCTTCAGGCCAACCCGACCATCATTGAAGACAACTGCTTCATCGGCGCACGTTCCGAAGTGGTGGAAGGCGTGGTCGTCGAGAAGGGCAGCGTCATCGGCATGGGCGTGTTCCTCGGCCAGTCCACGCGCATCTACAACCGTGCCACGGGCGAGGTCAGCTACGGCCGCGTGCCGGCAGGCAGCGTCGTCGTGGCAGGCAACCTGCCGGCGAAGGACGGCAGCCACAGCCTGTACGCCGCCATCATCGTGAAGCAGGTGGACGAGAAGACCCGTTCCAAGACGGGCATCAACGAACTGCTGCGCAGTGGCGAGTGATCCGATGACCGAGATCTACGGCCTCGGCAACTGCGACACGTGCAAGAAGGCACGCAACTGGCTTGCCCGCTTCGAGGTGCCCCATACCTTCATCGACTACCGCGCACAGCCCGTGCCGGCAGCCACGCTGAAGGCGTGGGCGACGAAAGTGGGTGGCTGGGAAAAGCTGGTCAACAAAAGCAGCACAACCTGGCGTCAGCTGCTGCCGCAGCGCAAGGATCCGCAGAGTGATCCGGAATGGACGCTGCTGCTGAAGGAATACCCCGCGCTGATCAAGCGGCCGGTGGTTGTCACGGGCGATGAGGTGACGGTCGGTTTTACCGACAACGCCTTCAAGACCCGCTTCGGCAAGTAAGACCCGTTACCACCCTGCATGGCTGTTGCCATGCAGGGTGCCCATCCCTCAACAGGCATTTCCCCGCATGTCCGACGTTCTCGACCTCACCTGTGATCTCATCCGCCGTCGTTCCGTCACGCCGGAAGATGCCGGGTGTCTGGACGCGATATCGGCCCGGCTGGAAGTGGCGGGGTTCCGGGCAGAGCGGCTGCGTTTCGTTGATGTCGACAATCTGTGGATCACCCACGGCAGCAGCGGTCCTGTCCTCGCGTTCCTGGGGCATACCGACGTAGTGCCGCCGGGACCGGAATCGGACTGGGCAACACCGCCGTTCGAGCCGACCATCCGCGACGGTGTGCTTTACGGCCGTGGCGCGGCCGACATGAAGGGCTCGGTGGCAGCAATGGTCATCGCGCTGGAGCGCTTCGTTCGCGCGCACCCCGATCATGCCGGCACGGTCGGTCTGTTGCTGACCAGTGATGAGGAAGGCGTGGCACTGCATGGCGTGCGTCAGGTAGTGGAACACTTCGAGGCGACGGGGCAACGCATCGACGCCTGTGTCGTCGGTGAGCCGTCCGCGAAAGCGCGCCTGGGTGATCTGATTCGCGTGGGGCGGCGTGGCTCGTTGTCCGGCACCCTCAATGTTCGTGGCATTCAGGGTCATGTGGCTTATCCGGAAAAGGCACGTAATCCGATCCACGCGTTTGCGCCTGCGCTGGCTGCACTGGCGGCCGAGCGTTGGGACGAGGGGAATGCAGACTTCCCGCCCACCTCATTCCAGGTGTCGAACATCAATTCGGGCACCGGCGCCAACAACGTCATTCCCGGCGATCTGGTGGCGCTCATCAATTTCCGTTTCTCCACCGCGAGCACGGCCGACGAGCTTCGCGAGCGCTGCGAAGCGATCCTGCGCAAATACGACGTCGATTTTTCCATCGACTGGCATCTGTCTGGCCATCCGTTTCTGGCGACGCCGGGCGGCAAGCTGCGCGAGGTGGTGGTGTCGGTGTGCCGTGATCTTTGCGGCATCGATCCGGAACAAAGCACGGGTGGTGGCACGTCGGATGGTCGCTTCATCGCGCCGATGGGCGCTGAAGTGATTGAACTGGGCCCGGTGAATGCGACGATTCACAAGGTCGACGAAAGCGTGGCAGTCGATCAGCTGGAGCGCCTTCCCGATCTTTACGAAGCCATCTGCGAACGCATGCTGCGCTGACGGCTCACAGCTCCCGTCGAATTGTCCTGCTATGGCCACATGATCTTCCCCCGCAAGCTCGCTTCAGCCCGACAGGGGCTGACGCATAAGGGAAGTGGTTATGAGAGTTGTGGCATGTGCCGTGATGGCAGTAAGCATCGCGGCGGTATTGGGGCAGCCTGCGCGGGCCATGCAGCGTGATGACACCCGTGTGCCCGGCGTCACGCTGGTTACGCTGGAAGAGGGCGATGCGCCCGTTGAGATTCAGGGGCACATCACGCAGTGGCTGGACGCAGGCATGCGCATCGCGTTGACCGGGCCGTCGGCTATCGTTGCCGAGGCGGGGCCCGATGACGTGTACGCGTGGCCGTCCACCAATACGATTGTGCTTGACCCCGGAGCGGGACTTGGCGTCTTCGGTTTTGAAGCGAGTGACGACGCGCACCGGCTCGCGGTGTTGCGTGCCTGGAAGTGGGCGCACGAGGGCGCTGATGCTTCTGCACCTGTCCGTCCTCAGGCCCGTGCAGCTGAGGAGCTTTCGCCGCGTATCCGCAATGTGGCCTTCGACCTCTCAGGCACATCGCCTGCGTCGGTGTGCCAGTCATTCCGGCGCAAGATGGCAGCACAGATTCTGTCATCGGCGGCCTCACCCGCTTCAGCGGCACTGGCTGAGAAAAGGGCTTTTCGTCACGAAATGCGCCGCTGGTGTCAGTACGGCAATCTGTCGTTGCATCAGTCGAGTTCGCCTGACGCGGCCATTCCGCCTTATCAGTTCACCAACGAACCGCTGCTCACGATCGCGACTGAATGGTCATTGATGCGCAGCGAGGACCCCGTGGATCCGGAAAAGGCGAGCTACTTTTTCTGGGCGAAGACCATGGGGCGGGGCGCTGGCAATGGCTTCACCCGCCGGAGCGGCAGCGAGGCCTATTACGACCATGTGTACGGAGGCATTTTCCGTCTGATGGACGTCGCCATTCACAGCGGGTGGGGGCCTCTGGCTCACGATGAATTGCTGACAGCATGGCCGCTCAATTCGTCGTTTCCCGATACCGGGAATACGCACGTGTTCGACTGCGACAAGCCCGACGAGCCGAGATTGTTCGGATGTCCAAGAGCCCTGCGCTTGCATACGCTGTATCCCGCCGACTCGGTGGATGGCACAGTGACCGTGTCTCTCGCAGAGCGGTTCATTGTGGGTGGCAGCGCGCAGGCGGGTGTATCGGTAGACAACACAGGCAAGGTGACGCCCAGCTTTGTGTTCAACCTCAACCTGGCGCAAACACGCACTGATACCGCGCAAACGCAGATGCAACTGTTGCAGACGCACTCCAACGCAGACACCGTCCATTACCGCACCACGCGCTGGACGCCGGATGTTCCTGCGATTTACCGCTGGATCGCATCACGCGGTCACAGGGGCAACCTCAGTCAGGCCACTCCGCTGGCAGCCACGCTCAATCCGAATTACGAGATCGTGTGGGAGTTGCCGGTGGAGGAGAATGCGGGACTTCGTTTCAGTTACAACATCCTGTACGAAGTGGGCTGGAACACCTGCTTCGACGGCCCCAACTGTGCCACGCACGTGCAGCCGCCAGATCAGTCGCTGTCACCGAAGGCACGCGTGTTGTGGAAGGACTTCATGTCGTTTCGCATGCCGCTGATCTGAACGGCGGCGTTACTCGTTCTTCCTGAATACGGAGAAGATGCCAGCGTACGGCTTGGTCATGAAGGCCGGCGCGCCGGCATAGCCGTCTTCAGCGGTGTATGCCTCAGAGATGGTGCCGTCCAGGAATAACGCATCGCGACATCCGATTTCGTCGCGGAACAGCCGCGCGAATCCGTGAAAATTCACGGGCGCGCGGCTGACCACGAAGACGACTTCGTTCGGAGTCTTTGCACACACGCCGCTGCGCCATTTCACGCTGTCCGAATCGTTGTCGAACTGCGGGTTGATCTGTCCGTCAATGACGAGCATGGGGCCGGACTGCGTTGCGATGCGCGGCTTGCTGCCCAGCGCACGGAAGGCTTCGCTGGTCAGCACCTGGGCGCGACCGTCGTCGTAGATGGCAAACACGCCATTGGGCAGCAGCGAGAAATTGCCCGAGCGGGGATTGCCATGCGCAAGGTTCAGGGGCACCAGCGTTTTGCCTTCCTCCACATACAGGCCCAGCGGCGCGTACTGGCGGTCGTAGATACCTGCATTGGTGGCGAACGCCAGCGAACGGCCATTTGCCTCACCCCAAAGTCGCAGGGCATCAATGGTGCCGAAGGGCTGCTGGGTGTCCGGATTGCGCCAGTGCAGCTCGATGGTTTCGCGTCGGGTGTCTACCGAGACCACCCGGTAGGACTGGTTCTCGAAGGTGACGTCGCGGCTGTCCACCGCGTCGGCCGTACGTGAGCAAACCAGTGAGACCACGACGGAGAAGGCCACCAGTAAAGGTAGTCCGAGCCGGCGCATGGGAGTGGGGAGGGGGAGCGCATGGGGCATCCTCCGATGGTCGCTGCCCGGGTGTGCCGAGTGCAAGGGTCCGGCGAGTGATTGTGTCGCGTAAACTGTCGGTCTTTATCTCGCGTTGCAATAAGCCATGCCCTATACGCCTATTGTCGCCACCCTCGGTTACGTCATGTCGCCTGACGGCCGCCAGGTTTTGATGGTCCATCGCAATGCGCGCAAGGACGATCAGCACCTGGGCAAATACAACGGCCTGGGCGGCAAGATGGAGCCGCATGAGGACATCGCGGCCTGCATGCGCCGGGAAATCCGTGAGGAAGCGGGCATCGAATGCCTGGACATGCGCCTGCGCGGCACGCTGAACTGGCCGGGCTTCGGCAAGCAAGGCGAAGACTGGCTGGGCTTCATCTTCGTGATCGACCGCTTTGAAGGTACGCCGCACTCGGAAAATCCGGAGGGCGCGCTGGAGTGGGTGCCGCTGGACGGCCTGGACGCCTTGCCGATGTGGGAAGGCGACCGCCATTTTCTGCCACTGGTGTTCGACAACGACCCCCGGCCGTTCCATGGCGTGATGCCGTACAGCGAGGGCCGCATGGTGTCGTGGTCGTATTCGCGGGTATAGAGCGCCGAAGGTCGTGATTCCGGCGCTTGCCCCGTCAGCTCACCGCCAGCTCAATGCCCCGCACGGCGGTGGCCACCATCAGGTCGATGTCTGCCTCCGTCACCACATACGGCGGCATGAAGTACACGATGTTGCCCAGCGGCCGCAGCAGCACGCCCTGTTCCAGGCCGTGACGATAGACGCGCAAACCGCGCCGTTCGTGAGCGGCGAAGGGCTGGCGCGTGCGTTTGTCGGCCACCAGCTCGATGGCGGCGATCATGCCGGTCTGGCGCACATCGGCCACATTCGGGTGGTCACGCAGCGGCGCAATGCGCGTGGCCAGGTGGGCCGCCAGCTGACGGTTCCGTTCCAGTACCGGCTGCTCACGGAAGATCGACAGCGTGGCTACCGCCGCACTACAGGCCAGCGGATTGCCTGTATAGCTATGTGAATGCAGGAATGCCTTGCCGCTGGCGTACTCGGCATAGAACGCCTCGTACACATCCTGCGTGGTCACCACCGCCGACAGCGGCAGGAAACCACCGGTCAGCCCTTTTGAGAGGCACATGAAGTCGGGGCTGATCGAGGCCTGCTCGCAAGCGAACAGCGTGCCTGTGCGGCCAAAGCCCACGGCGATTTCATCGGCGATCAAGTGAACTTCGAACTCGTCGCAAAGCGCGCGCAGGCCCGTGAGATAGCCGGGGTCATACATGCGCATGCCGCCCGCGCACTGGACCAGCGGTTCCACGATCACGGCACAGGTTTCGTGTGCGTGACGCTCCAGCAGTGCGCGCATGTCGGCCAGGCGACGGGTCGCGGTCTGGGCCGGGGTTTCGCCCGGTTCACCCTCGTAGGCATCCGGGGAGGGCGCCAGTTCAGGTGTCAGCAGCAGGGGCGCGTACGTTTTGCGATACAGCGCCACGTCGCTGACTGAGAGCGCCCCCAGGGTTTCACCGTGATAGCTGCCGGTCAGGGCAATGAAGCGGGTTTTCTCGCCGTGGCCCTGATTCAGCCAGTAGTGGAAGCTCATCTTCAGCGCCACTTCGATGGCGGCGGAGCCGTTGTCTGCCAGAAACACCCGCTCCAGGCCGGGCGGCGTGATGCGGACCAGTTCCTCGGCCAGCTCGATGGCCGGCTGGTGGGTGAAGCCGGCGAAGATCACATGCTCCAGCGTGTCGACCTGCTGCTTGATGGCCCCGGCGATCTGCGGATGGCTGTGGCCGAAGAGGTTGGTCCACCAGGAACTCACGGCATCGAGGTAGCGGCGGCCATCAGCGTCAACCAGCCACGCCCCCTCGCCGCGAACCACAGGTACCATGGGAAGGCTTTCGTGGTCGTGCATCTGTGTGCAAGGGTGCCAGAGCACGTTGAGGTCGCGCGCGGCAAGCGCGGCACTGGATGTGGGCGGAACGAGGAATGCGTCGGTCATCGGCCAATGATCGGTCCCCCGCCCATCGGACTCAAGCGAGATGAGAGGTACTCGGGTTTGAAGTGGATTCGCTGGGTCGTTGTCATCGTGTTGTTCCTGTGTGTGACGCTGGGCCTTCTGTACTGGTTCCTGCCCGCGTCACTGGCGGTGGGATTGCTGGGGTCGCGCCTGCACGGAATGACGTTCTCCGGCGTGTCCGGCTCGCTGTGGAAAGGTCATGCGCAAAGCATTGTTCTGCCCGACGGCGTGGCGCTGGGCGCTGCCGACTGGGAACTGGGCCGCGACGTGGTGCTTGGTCGCACCCACCTGGTGCTGCATATCGAGGGCCCCTCGGGCCGCTTTGATGGCCGCTACGATCAGGTCACGGCGGATTCCCGTGCCTGGCACGATGTGTCCTTCGACATGGACGCCGCCGTGCTGACGCCCGCCATGGGCGACCTGCGTCCCCGCGGCAGGCTGTCAGGCAACGTGCCCGAAGCGCTGATGCAGGGCAGCTGGCCCATGACGATGCGCGCCAACCTTCACTGGGCCGATGCCTCGGTGGGTACGCCCGAGGGGCAGGTGATGCTGGGCCGCCTGGATCTGGACGCCAGCAGTGCGGCAGGCGTGGTGAAGGCCACCCTCGGCGACGACGGCAACGGCTCGGTGCAGATACGGGGCGCCATGATGGCTTCGCCCATCGGCTGGCGCGGGCAGTTGACCCTGAAACCGCGCATTGCCGACACGGCCACGCGCCACTTCATTGCACGCTATGGCGTTCCCGGCGCCGACGGCACCGTACACATTCAACGCAAGGCGGGCCTCGCGCCTGCGGAGATGCCATGACCCCCGATTCCGCTCTTCTGGACCGCGCTCTGCTCGCCGCACGCGTTGCAGCCGATGCCGCCGGCAACATCATTCGTCATTACTGGCGCTCGGGCGTGGAGGTCGTGACCAAAAGTGACGACACGCCAGTGACCGTGGCCGACCGCGAGGCCGAACTGGCCATTCGGGACATCCTCACCGAAGCGCTGCCGGAGGCTGGCATCTACGGCGAAGAATTTGGCGTTGACGGTGGCGACCGTGAATTCCTCTGGCTGGTGGACCCGCTGGACGGCACCAAGAGCTTCGTGCGTCGCACGCCGTTCTTCTCCACGCAGATTGCGCTGATGTGGCGCGGTGAGCTGGTGCTGGGTGTGTCGTCAGCGCCGGTCTACGGCGAAACGATGTGGGCTGTGCGCGGCGGCGGCGCCTATCTGGACGGCGAGCGCGTGCGCGTGGCCGATACCACGCAGATGGCGCAGGCCTCCGTGTCCACGGGCAACGTGAAAACGATGACCGGTGATGCGCGCTGGGCAGCGCTGGGCCAGTTGATCCGGGACAGCAACCGCATTCGCGGCTACGGTGATTTTTGCCACTACCACCTGCTGGCGCGCGGCGCGCTGGATCTGGTGATCGAATCGGACGTCAACATTCTGGACATCGCGGCGCTGGCTGTCATCGTGAATGAGGCCGGCGGCGTGTTCACCGATCTGAACGGCCAGGCGCCCGGGCTGGAGACGCGCAGCGTGCTCGCCTCCGTACCCGGCCTTCACGCCGAAGCCCTTCGCCGCTTTTCCAGCGCTACAATCAGCCGATGAACGAACGCCCGACGATCCTCGCCACGCGCGACGCCACCGATAGCCACTTCCTTCATGTCGAGCAGGTGGATCTGCGCTTCTCCAACGGAGAACTGCGCACCTACGAGCGCCTGAAGGGCGGCGGCCTGGGTGCCGTCATCATCGTGCCCATGCGCGATCCCGATACCGTGCTGCTCGTGCGCGAGTACGGCGTGGGCGTCGACCGCTACGAACTGGGCTTGCCCAAGGGCCGCCTGGATCAGGACGAAACAGCCGAGCAGGGCGCCAACCGCGAACTGAAGGAAGAAGTGGGGTTTGGCGCGCGCAAGCTCCGGATTCTGGGCACGCTGTCGTTGTCGCCGTCCTACATGACCCATATGGCGCACGTGGTACTGGCACAGGATCTCTACCCGGAGCGCCTCGAAGGCGACGAGCCCGAGCAACTGGACGTGGTGCCCTGGCGTCTGGATGCGCTGCACGAATTGCTGGCGCGCGACGATGTCACCGAGGGGCGCTCCATCGCGGCCCTCTTCATGGCGCGCGAGTATCTCGCCGGCCGCTACCATCCCGCGTGAGCACGTTCGCCTCGGCTGATCTGCTTACCCACGTCGCCATGCTCGCGCGTCGGGCAGGCGATGCGATCCTTGAGATCTACGCCGAGGACTTCGAGGTCATCCGCAAGGCGGATGAATCGCCGGTCACTGCGGCCGATCTCGCGGCCCAGCGGGTCATCGCCGAAGGGCTGGCCAGGCTCACGCCGGGCGTTCCCCTGATATCCGAAGAAGCCGCCGCCGCCCCCTGGGCCGAGCGCAGCACGTGGCGACGGTACTGGCTGGTGGATCCGCTGGATGGCACGCGCGAGTTCGTGAAGCGCAATGGCGAATTCACGGTCAACATTGCACTGATCGAAGATCACCGGCCGGTGCTTGGTGTGGTGTCGGCACCGGTCACCGGTGACTTGTATGCCGGCCTGCATGGCCAGGGCGCCTGGCGCCAGCGCGACGAAGGCGCTGTGCGCGAGCCGATTCATGCCCGCACGCCACCGGAAACCATGCGCGTCACGGGCAGCCGCTCTCACGGCAATGCCCGCATGGCCACGCTGCTTGAGCGCCTTGGGCCGCACGAAACCTTCGCGCTGGGCTCGTCGCTGAAGTTCTGCATCATTGCACGTGGTGACGCTGACCTGTATCTGCGGTTGGGTGCCACGTCCGAGTGGGATACGGCAGCGGCGCAATGCGTGCTGGAAGAGGCGGGTGGTGCAGTGCTTGACCTTGCCGGCCGGCCCTTCCGGTACAACACGCGCGATTCACTTATCAATCCTGAATTCATCGCTTGCGGCGATCCACGCACCGACTGGGCCGCGAGACTCATCGACCCCTGAAGGCAACCATGGCCACCGATACACGCCGCAACATCGACGATCTGATCGCCATCATGGCGCGCCTTCGTGATCCGGTGAACGGATGTCCGTGGGACCTGAAGCAAACCTTCGAAACCATCGCGCCTTACACCATCGAGGAAGCGTACGAGGTGGCCGATGCCATCGACCGTGCGGATCACGATGACCTGCGTGATGAGCTCGGTGATCTGCTGTTGCAGGTGGTGTTGCAATCGCGCATTGCCGAAGAAGCCGGGCTTTTCGATTTCGATGAAGTGGCCGGTGGCATTCGCGACAAGATGGTGAGGCGTCATCCGCACATCTTCGCCGATGCAACCTATGGGGATCTCACCGAGCAGATGGTCGATTGGGAACGCCTGAAGGCGGACGAGCGCGCGGCGCGGGGTGAGACAGATACCAGTGCGCTCGCAGGTATCCCGCGCGGGTTGCCCGAATGGCAGCGCGCCACCAAGTTGCAGAAGCGTGCGGCGAATCAGGGCTTCGACTGGCCCGACCATCGTCCGGTGCTGGACAAGTTGCTTGAGGAAGCGGAAGAAGTGCGCGCCGAATTCGATGCCGGTGCGGATGTAGAGCGGCTTACGGATGAAATCGGCGACGTGCTTTTTGTCGTCGCCAATCTGGCACGTCACGCAAAGGTGGATGTGTCGCGCGCCATGCGTTCGGCCAATGCGAAATTTGAACGCCGCTTCCGCGCGATGGAGGCCATCGCTGCGGCCGAAGGTCGAGAGTTGAAGTCGTACTCGCTGGAAGAGCAGGAAGCGCTCTGGATGCGGGTCAAGCGCGACGCGCTCTGACGTCAGGCAAAGAGAAGGCGCGGTGGCTGAAGCGCCGCGCCTTCTCTCCTTTACGCACTAACCCGGCAACTTACTTGGCAGTGGAAGGTGCCTGACCATTGGCACGCTGTGCGCGCCACTGTTCCATGGCAGCATGGCGCTTCGCGTCGTTGGCGAGGTTTTCGTCCAGGCTCTTGCGCAGCGTGGCGATGGCAGCATCAGCGTTGCCCGGCTGCATCTGCGCGCGAGCCAGGTGGCTGTATGCATAGTCACGCACGCGCGGGTTCTGCGACTTGGCGAGCACTTCGTTGTACAGCGCGGGAAGCTCCTTGGCGCGACCCTGCATGATGTACAGGCGCTCAAGGCCGCGAAGGTCGCCGATCACGCCGCCCTGTTCGCGCATGCCGTGGTGGCCGCCCCAGCCATGCTGGCCGCCGCGATCACCATGCTGGCCGCCCTTCGGGCCACCTTTGGGCGGCATGGCGTGATTCGCGGCCGACTGGCTTGCCGGCGGCGGAGGAGGAGGTGTGCCGTCCTGCGCGAACGCAAAAGTCGTCGATCCGGCGAGAAGCAGGGTGGCGGCACTGGCGAGCAAGGTCTTGCGTTGCATAGGGTATCTCCTTCAGTTGGATGTTGCCGTCCCAAGAACGTGCCTGTTACAGACCGGTTGACGTCTCCGTCACGGGTTGTGTTCAGGTTCGCAGGTCCTTGCAACCCTTTGCATCCGGGCTGCATCAGACCACCCACAAGTCCATCACCGAACCCCGAAGGAACGATCCATGCGCCTCTATCTCCTGACTGCCATGCTGCTTGCCCCCGCGCTTTCTTTCGCCCACGAGCAGTGTGCCGCTCAGGCCGATCGCAATCTGGATATTGATCTGGCAGGCGCCAAGAGCGTGCGCGTGGTGGTGAACAGCCACGAGATCCATCTGGAAGGAACGGCTACGCCGAAGATCATTGTTCGCGGCAAAGCCTGCGCATCGGATCAGGACGGCCTGAAGGGACTCACCATCACGCAGCAGCGCGAGGGTGATGTGATCGTTGTTGAGCTGAAGGACGAAACTTCGCACTGGGGATGGGGCAGTCACTACTCGGATCTGAAGGTCGACATAAAGGTGCCGACGAACCTCCCCGTCGATGTCAAAGTGGGCTCCGGTGATGCCAACGTGCGCAACGTGGTGTCGCTGCAAAGCTCGGTGGGCTCGGGCGACCTCGATGTGAGCCACGTGTCCGGTTCGTTCTCCACCAACGTTGGCTCCGGCGATGTGGACGCGCAGGACGTGGGCCCGGTTCGCGTGGGTTCCATTGGTTCGGGCGACTTCACTGTAAAGACGGTGCGCGGCGATGTTTCGATCGACAGCATCGGTTCGGGCGATGCCAACGTGTCCAGCGTCACGGGCAACATAAAGGTCGGCACGATTGGCTCAGGCGATCTCCACGTCAATGACGCCACCGGAAGCCTGACCGTGGACACGCTCGGCAGCGGCGATGTCGACCACCATGGTGTTGCCGGCAAGGTCTCCATTCCCGTCCATTGAGGCCCCGGCCATGCACGCCACGGCGACGCGCGTTTCGCCTATGATCCGCGCGTTACCGGGCTTCCCGGTCTGAAGTGGACATGCCGGGAATGGTTGTGCAGAAAGGTGGGATAGGCTGGATTCCCGAATCCATACGCGGCCTGCGCCAGGACTATTTCTTCCTGGCGCTGCTCGCCGCATTGCTGCTGCTGTCGGCGCTGGCGCCTTCGAAGATCCCTACGTACCCGTCGCTGGTGGACTGGCCGACCATTGCCACACTCACCGGCTTGCTGTTGCTTACCAAGGCAGTGGAAGTCAGCGGCGCGTTGCATCGGGTGGGTGCGTGGCTGATTGCGCGTACCGCCACCCGCCGCATGACGGCCATGGTGCTCGTGCTGGTCACCGCCGTGCTGTCGATGCTGGTCACCAACGACGTGGCGCTGTTCGTGATGGTCCCGCTTACGCTGAGCATGTGTCGCGCGGCGCGGATGCCGGCAACACGGCTGGTCATTTTTGAAGCGCTGGCGGTCAACGTCGGCTCCAGTCTCACACCCATCGGCAATCCGCAGAATCTGTTTCTGTGGCAGCAATGGGGTGTGAGTTTCGGTGCCTATGTATGGGCGCTCGCGCCGCTGGTCGCGGTCATGTCGGTCATGCTGATCGCGGCGACGTGGTTCGCGTTTCCCGCATCGGCCATCAAGGGACACGACCACGCCGACGATCATGTGGTTGATCGCACGCTGCTATGGGTGGCTGCGGCTCTGTATATCCCGTTTCTTCTGCTTGCCGACCTGCATTACACAGCGTGGGCGCTTGCCGGTGTGTTTTGCATTTTCCTCGTGGTACGGCGCAGCATCATCGTGTCCATCGACTGGGGACTGCTGGTCGTCTTCGTGCTGATGTTTATTGATCTGCGACTGCTGGCCGGATTGCCCGCCGTGCACCAATTCATCGGCGGGCTGGGGCTGGATGAACCGAAGCGGCTTTACACCGCGGGTGCACTGTCCTCGCAGATCATCAGCAATGTGCCTGCGGCTATCGCCATGGCGGAATACTCAAAGGATTTCCGCACGATTGCCTGGGGTGTGAACGTCGGTGGCTTTGGCTTCATGCTGGGTTCGCTGGCCAACCTGATTGCGCTTCGCCTGCTGGGCGAGCGCAAGGCATGGCTGGAAATTCACCTGTATTCCGTGCCGTTTCTTCTTGCCGCCGGGGTCGTCGGCTATTTCCTTCTAGGCGCCTGAACGCTGCCGCATGAAGTCGATGAAGACCCGGAGCTTGCGGGGCATGTGCGCGCGGCCGGGGTAGTAGAGGCAAAACGGCGGAAATATGGGCCACCATGGCTCCAGTATCGGAACCAGGCGTCCGGCGTCGACGTCGGCGCGGACTTTGTCCTCGAAGCAGCACGCGATGCCGACGCCCCGGAGGGCGGCATCCAGCAACAGCGTGATGTTGTTGCTGATGAGCGGCCCGCTCACGGTCAGTTCGAACGGCTTGCCGTTGTCTTCGTACCTCCACGGAAACAGATCGCCGCCCGCGAAGCGCAGGTTGAGGCAACGGTGTTCCAGAAGTTGCCACGGGGTGGCGGGCACGCCGTACCGGGCAAGGTAGGAAGGCGCTGCGAACGTCATGTTGCGCAGGGGTGGCCCGATGGGGATGGCGACCATGTCGCGCTCCACGCTCTGTTCAAGGCGCACGCCTGCATCGAAGCCATGGGACACCAGATCCATGAATCGCGTGTCGCAATGCACTTCCACCGTCACGTCCGGATACATCGTGAGGAACGCCGGCAGATGCGGCGTAATCAGCAAGTCGGCGACCAGCTCAGATGCATTGATGCGAAGCAACCCGGCTGGCCGGTCACGCACCTCGTCGATGTCGGCCACGGCGGCGCCGAGCGCAGCGAGGGCCGGGCGGGCGTCCGTCAGGAACCGTTGACCGAGTTCCGTGAGGCCGACGCGGCGGGTGGTGCGCTCCAGCAGGCGGACGCCAAGGCGGGCCTCCAGCGTGCGCATCGTCTGTGAGAGCGCCGAGGGAGATACGCCAAGCTCGCGCGCAGCCCGGGTGAAGCTCGCATGGTGCGCCACGCGCGCAAACGCGGCGATGGCAGGCAGAAGGTCGGGGGTCATGGCCCGACTATAAAGCACAGCTTCAAAGTGCATGCGCAAGAGGCGGATGTTTCTCTCGGCGGCATGCGCCTACCTTGGAGGGCATGGGTGACGCACTCCGCGCCGCCGGACAAAAAGGATCGCAGCATGAAACTCGACGACTACCTGACCCTGGGACGTACCGGCCTGCGCGTCAGCCCGCTGTCACTCGGCACGATGACCTTTGGCGATGACTGGGGCTGGGGCGCCGACGCCAGCGAGTCCCGCCGCATCTATGACGCGTACCGCGAGCACGGCGGCAACTTCGTTGACACGGCCAACATCTACACCGGCGGAAGCGCGGAACGCCTGCTTGGCCAGTTCACCGCCGGTCATCGCGACGAGGTGGTCATCGGCACGAAGTATTCGCTGAACATGCAGCCGGGCAATCCGAACACGGGCGGCAATCACCGCCGCAATCTGCTGCGTTCGGTGGAAGCGAGCCTGGAACGTCTTGGCACGGATTACATCGACGTGCTGTATCTGCATGTGTGGGACGCTGTAACTCCGCCGGAAGAAATCGTCCGGGCGTTCGACGACGTCGTGCGTTCGGGCAAGGTCATGTACGTGGGCATCTCCGACGCACCGGCCTGGCAGGTGGCACGCATGCAGACCATCGCGACCCTGCGCGGATGGGCCCCCATTTCCGCGTTGCAGATCGAATACAGCCTCATCGAGCGCACGGTGGAACGCGATCTGCTTCCGATGGCGGACGAGCTTGGCCTCGGCGTGCACGGCTGGTCACCGCTGGGCAGTGGTGTGCTTACGGGCAAGTACACGCGCGATGATCTGACGAGCGCGGACCCGCACGCCCCGATGACCACGCGCAAGGCTGTCGCCGCCAGCAATGGCGCGCTGACGGAACGTGCGCTGGATATCGCCGACGTCGTCGGGGACATCGCACGTGAAACGGGCCACAGCTCCGCCCAGGTCGCGCTGGCCTGGACGTTGCGTCGTACGGCGCCGAGGATCATTCCGATCATCGGGGCGCGCACGCTGAAGCAGTTCGAGGACAACCTGGGGGCGTTGGACGTCGTGTTGACGGAGGCGCAGGCACGGCGCCTGGACGACGCCAGCACGGTTTCCATGGGATTCCCGCACGAGTTCCTTGCGCGGCTTCAGGCCGGTGGCATGATTTCGGGTGGAACGAAGGTCAGCCGGAACTGGTAAGCGCGATGTGTTCCGCGAAGGCAGGGTGCTGCCTTCGCGGAACACGGGACCTTGCATCAGGCCTTGCGCGGCGGTTTCGCGCCGGTGGCGCTGTTGCCCTTGTCGAATCGCTTGATGAAGTCGCGCACGTCCGGATACACCGTTTCGCGCCACCGGCGACCGCTGAATATGCCGTAGTGACCCGCGCCCGCCACGGTGATGTGCTTGCGGGATTTCTTCGCGATGCCCTTGCACAGATCGTGCGCGGCTTCGGTCTGGCCGGGGCCGGAAATGTCGTCCAGTTCGCCTTCGATGGTGAGCAGGGCGGTGCCCTTGATCTTCTCGGGACGCACCAGTTCACCGTGAATTTCCCAGGTGCCCATCGGCAGGCGATGTTCCTGGAACACGGTTTCGATGGTGTCGAGGTAATACTCCGCCGGCATGTCCAGTACGGCGTTGTAATCGTCGTAGAACTTGCGATGCGCTTCGGCATCTTCCATGTCGCCCTTGCGCAGGTTTTCGTAGAAGTCCCAGTGCGACATCAGATGACGGCTGGGATTCATCGCGACAAAACCGGCGTGCTGCAGGAAGCCCGGATACACGTCACGCCCTGCGCCCGGATACTGCCAGGGCACCTTGTGAATGACCTGATTCTGGAACCACGACAACGGGCGCGTGGTGGCCAGGTTGTCCACGCTGGTGGGGCTGCGGCGCGTGTCGATCGGGCCGCCCATCAGCGTGAGCGTGAGCGGCGTGGGTTCGCCGCGTGCGGCCATCAGCGAGACGGCGGCAAGCACCGGCACGGTGGGCTGGCAAACCGACACCACGTGCGCGCGATGCACGCCCACGTGACGAATGAATTCTTCGATGTACGACACGTAGTCGGCGAGGCTGAAGGAGCCTTCGTCCACCGGAATCATGCGCGCATCGACCCAGTCGGTGATGTACACCTTGTGGTCGCGCAGCAGCGTGCGGACGGTGTCGCGCAGTAGTGTGGAGTGGTGGCCCGACAGCGGCGCCACGACCAGCACGGCCGGATCGTTTTTCATCTTGTCGACGGTGGCCTGATCGTCGCTGAACCGCTTGAAGCGCTTCAGCGTGCAGAACGGCTTGCTCATCGACACCTGTTCTACGATGGCCACTTCATGGCCATGCGCCTGGACGCTGTGGATGGCGAACTCGGGCTTCTCGTACGCCTTGCCCAGCCGGTACATCAGTTCATAACCCGCCGCCGCGCGATCCGCGCCCGGGATGCGGGAAAAGAAACTGCCCGCATCGCCAAACATCTTCGCGCTGGCCTCGGCCCAATAGGTCAGCGGGCCGAGCATCGAGCGTTGCCATTCGTGCATGAGATAGAGCATGCAGAGCGTCCGGGGGATGGGGAAAGTGACGCATCTTAGCTTGTGGCGGCGCACCACGTGTTAAGTAACTGGTTTGACGGGTTATTTGGCTCGATCCAAGCCCGAAATGAGGCCTTGCCGCGTACGCCCGTTCAGCTTTTGCGGGGTGTGGCGAATGGCTTGCCCAAACGCTCCGGCTCTGGTCGTGGCCCCGTCAAAGAGCCTTGCGACACACCAGCAACACCTCATCCACATCCGCGCCGGGATGAAACCCGTCTTTCAATGCAAGCGGCTTCTGAAAGCGCACGCCCAGGGGCATGAACACCTTGTTGTACCACCACATCGCGCGTTCGCGCTGGTGGGTGAGGTACCACTGGCCCAGATCCAGCAGCTTCGATGATTTCGGCTGCATGCCGTAGATGGCGCTGCGCTCGATGGTGAAGCCGTGACGGGCGAGCAGGGCGGTGATGGCCTCCGGCTCGTACCGGCGGTAGTGGCCCACGAATTCGTCGAACGCGTTCCACGCCGACGGATGCAACGGCACGGACAGCAGCAGCGATGCGCTGGGTTGAGCAACGCGGGCCAGTTCGCCCAGCGCGCCTTCGTCGTCGACCACGTGTTCCAGAATGTCGAACGCACAGACGAAATCGAAGCTGCCGTCCTTGAACGGCAGCGCGCCGATCATCGCGTGCGCCACGCGGGCGCCGTGCCGGTGGAGTTCGGAAAGCGCAGGACGACTGAGGTCCACGAACTGCGTGTCGTTCAACGGCAGACGCGGCCGCAGGCCCGGTGCCACTTCCAGCCGCGAGGTGGAGCGCGCGGCGAGTTCGGACACCAGGGGCCACGTGTTGAAGCGATCCGGCGAGAACAGCCTGGCGTCGCGCCACAGCGCGTCATAGAACTTGCGGTTGCTGCCGATGAGATCAGCATCCGTGCGGGTGCCGGGCGTGCCCGGAGTGAGGGATGTGATCGTCATCGGCGGGTTCCGTCAGCGTAGTCGGGCAAGTTCGCGAAGCAGGGGAAGCCTGCGTACGCGTACGGCGGTGGCACGGAACACGGCATTGGCCAGGGCCGGCGCCGCAGAGGGCACGCCCATGACGCTGGCGCCCGTGGGTTCGGCGGTGGACGGCACGATGAACACTTCCACTTCGTTGGGCATCTGCGCGCTGTTGGCGAGCGGATAGTCGCGCAACGTGCGCTGCTGAACCTGTCCGTCCTTGACGGTGATGGCCAGATTCAGCGCGGTGGACAGGGCGTCCATCGTGGCACCGGCAATCTGTCCCTGAAGGCCGGTGGGATTGATCGGGCGGCCCACATCCACGGCGCACACCACGCGTGTGACATCGACGCCGTCCGTGGTGGGAATGACTTCCACGGCGTGCGCGATGTAGGCGCCCCACACATAGGCGCACGCGATGCCCAGACCGTTTTCGCTGCGCAACCAGCGCGACCAGTCGATGCGCTCGGCAGCCAGACGCAACACGTTGGCCAGCCGGGCTGTGTCGATGGGGCCGCCGCGGCCGTTGTACGGCAACTGGCGACCCTCTCCCAGCAGGGACAGGCGATAGTCCAGCGGGTTGGCCTTCAGGGAATGCGCGATTTCGTCGATGAACGATTCAGTGGCGAACGTCGGCGTGACGTGCGGAGAACCGCGCCATTCACCGCGAAGCATCTGCGACTCCAGCGGATACCAGTCGCTGCGGAAATTCGGGACCAGGCCGGCCGGCAGCGCGTCGGGCATCATTTCGGACTGCCACAGGCGTTCGTCGGGAACACCGCGACCTTTCTGGATCGACGGGCTGGCCATCCGCTGATGCCAGCCCACCACGCGCTTCTTCGCATCTATGGATGCGTTGATGCGATGGACGGCCATCGGGCGGTAGAAGTCGTGGGTCAGATCGTCGTCGCGCGTCCACATCACGCGGATGGTGCGGTTGCGGATTTCGTCCGGTTTTTTGGCCAGCGCGATGAGCATGGCCTCGGCGACCTGATCGTGATGCAGGCGACGACCGAAGCCACCGCCGCCGCGCGGCACGCGGATGTCGATCTGCTCCGGGGTGAAGCCGGTAAGGCGCTGCACGACGGCATAAGCCTGGCGCGGTGCCTGAGTGGCGGCAATCACGGTGACGCTTGTGTCCGGGTCCAGCCGCACGAGGCAGTTGGGCGGCTCGGCCGTGGCATGAGCGACCCACGGCTGGAAATAAGTGGCTTCGAGCGCACGCGCGGCCTTCTTGCGTGCAGCCGCCACGTCGCCGTCGTCGCGTGCCGTCGAAGGCACCACCGTCTCGTTGTCGAACATCGCCAGAGCCTGCTGTTCCAGCGCGCCCGTGCCTGTTTCGACGAAAGCGCCGGGCTTCCACGTGGCCTTCAGTGCGGCGCGGCCCTGCAAGGCGGACCAGGTGTCTTTGGCCAGCACGGCGAGACCTGGCGCCTGTGGCGTGTAGCCGGGCTGCTGGCCCGTTTCCGGGCCGATGTCGATGACGTCGTAAACGCCCGACACGCGCTTCGCGGCTTCGCGATCCGCGGTATCCAGCGTGCCGCCCGGATACGGGCAACGGGCCAGCACGGCGACAATGGTGTCGCCCAGAGTCTGGTCGATGGCGTATTTCAGCTGGCCGGTGACGATGTCACGCGCGTTGACGTCGCCCACGCCCTGACCGATCAGGGTGTAGTGGTCGGCAGTCTTTACTGGCGGCGCGGTGGTGGGTGCCTGCAACGCGGCGGCGGCACTGGCCAGGTCGCCGTAAGCGAGGCGGCGGCCATCGGCGGCAATGGCCATGCCGTTGGCGCCATGGATCTGTTCGGCCGGCACGCCGAGGCGGCGCGCCGCCGCCTGGAAAATCAGCCAGCGCGCCAGTGCCCCGGCCTGACGCAGGTCGGCCCACGCGGCGGGAATGCTGTCGGCGTCGCCGCTGTGCTGGCGGCCGTAGGTCCAGCGGGGCTCGCCGTTGCCGGCTTCCACGCCCAGGCCCAGGGGTTCGACGATCACGCGCGACCAGTCGGCGTCCAGCTCGTCGGCAATGAGGCGTGCCAGCGAGGTGGATGTGCCTTCGCCGTTGTCGGGGTCACGTACGCCAATGAAAATGCGCCCATCGGCGGCGATGCGCAGGTAGGGGCCGAGCTGGCTCCATGCGTCGCCCAGCAGGGCAACGGGGGCCGGGCGTTCCAGCGCGGAGGCAGTGCTTACGCCAATGATCAGGCCACCTGCGGCGCAGCTGGCGAATTTCAGGAAACGGCGACGCGAAAGCTGAATCTCACCACTCATGCCTTGGCGTCCTTCATGGCCGCAGCAGCACGCTTGATGGCTTTGCGAATCGGGCCGTAACTGCCGCAGCGGCAGAGGTTGGTGATCTTGTCGATGTCGGCGTCAGACGGGTTCTTCTGGCGGGCCAGTAGATCCACGGCAGCCATGAGCTGGCCGGGCTGGCAGTAGCCGCACAGGGTGGCGTCTTCGGTGATCCATGCCTGCTGCACCGGATGAAGGTTGCCCTGGCCATCGGCCAGACCTTCCACGGTGGTGACCCGCTTGCCGGCGAGCTTTTCCATTTTGGTGGCGCAGGCCTGCACGGCCTTGCCGTCCACCAGCACGGTGCAGAAGCCGCACTCGCCGGAGTCGCAGCCGTATTTGGCGCCCGTAAGACGCAGTTCGTCGCGCAGGTACCAGAGCAGGGGCATGGATGCGTCGCCCGTGTGCCGGTAGCGCTTGTCGTTCACCACCAGATCAATGCCTTCGCGCACGGGCCGGGGAGCCGGCTGATGGGCGTCGGCAGTCGGGACGGGGACTGGGGCGTTCGGGCCTTGCTGTGCCATTCGGTTTCCTTCACTCGTACCGAATCATTGTCGCATCGGTGGCGTCGTTTAGTGGACGACTTTACTGAACAGGCGTCGCCAGACGAAGTAAACAGGCACGCCAGCTACCACGATGGCGCCCACGACTCCGGCACTCAGCGGGTTCTTGATGGCAGTAGCCACCACGACGCCCACCACGGTCATGAGGAACACGATGGGCAGCAACGGGTAGGCCGGGGTCAGGAAGGCCGGAGCCTCCCGGTCGCGCAGCCGGTACCAGAACAGCGTGGCGATGGTGATGGCACACGCCGACCAGTCGCCGAACGTGGCGAAATTGAGCAGTTGCTCGAAATCGGTGGTCACGGCCAGCACGATGGCCCAGCCGCTCAGCATCATCAGGGCGATGTTGGGCGTGTGATGTTTCGGGTGCAGTTTCGCCACGATGCGGAAGAACATGCCGTCATCGCCCATCACCTGCAAAACGCGGGCGCCGGCCACGAGGGTGATGTTGCAGAAACCCAGGGCGGAGATCGCGATGCCGATGGCGATCACGCGCGCACCGGCCTCGCCGAAGACCCGGCGCATGACATCCGCGGCAGGGGCGCGGCTTTCTGCCAGGCCGCCATGGCCCAGCACGGCCAGATAGGCGAAGTTGGTCAGCGCATAGGCCGCCACCACGATCAGCATGCCGACGAACAGGGCGCGGGGCAGGGTGCGCTGCGGATCGCGGACTTCGCCGGCGAGGTTGTTCAGATAGGTGAAGCCGCTATAGGCGAACAGCACCGGCAGCAGGGCGCCCACGAAGCCCACGTCGGTCACGGCCGGGTCGGCGGCCAGCGCCTTGGTGGCGCCGGATCCGGCGAAAGCCAGGCCCGTGACGACCAGCACCGCCACCGCCGCCAGCTTCAGGATGGCGAACAGGTTCTGCACCTGGGCGCCGAAACGAATGCCGAAAAGGTTCAGTCCGGTAACGAAGACCAGCGCACCCACGGTCAGCGGCTGGGTCATGGATGGCGGCAGACCCAGCGCCGGGGTGGCGTACAGGGCAAAAATCGTGGCTACCGCAGCGCTGCTGCCGCTGTAGATCACCAGCAGCATGGTCCAGCCAAAAAGGAATCCGGCCGGACGTCCAAAGGCCTCGCGCAGATAGACGTAGCTGCCGCCCGCCTGCGGGCGGCGGGCGCCAAGTTCTGCGTAGCACAGCGCTCCCACCAGGGTGAGCAGGCCGCCGCCCACCCACAGAAGCAGCAGGATCAATCCGGAGGAGGTGCGCTGCGCCGCGATATACGGGTTGACGAAGATGCCCCCGCCGATGATGCCGCCGACGACGATCAACGCGGCATCCATGAGCGTGAGACGGCGAACGTAGCCTGAGGAAGACATGGCGGCGCTTCGTGATGAGTGGCCGTGAAGGATGGCGGGCAGGGGCGCAGGGAGCAAGAGCGCCGTGCCCTCGTTGCCTTTTCTTTCCCGCAGCGCAACACTCCGGCGTCTACTTTTTACCCACCCACCACTACCGGCATAGATTCCCAAGTGAGAGAAATCGCAAACGCGCCGTTGTCCGCCAACGCGCCCTGGATCGTCATGAAGTTCGGTGGCACCTCTGTTGCCACGGTTGCGCGCTGGCGCAACATCCTTGAACTCGCAGCAACCCGTCGCGCCGAAGGCGCCCGTGTTCTGATCGTTGTGTCGGCCCTGTCCGGCATCACCGATGGCCTGAAACAGCTTTGCACTCACACCGAATCGAAACGTCGCTCGGAGGCGGCCGCCGCACTGGCCGATCGTCACCATGCGTTGCTGGCGGACATGGCGCTGACCATGCCCGAGACCCTCGGCGCGCGCCTGGCCGACCTTGCCGACCTTGCCGAAACCGGCGCCGGCCCGCTTGGCGAACTGGCCTGGCAGGCGCGGGTGCAGGCCCATGGCGAGCTGATGTCCAGCGCGCTGGGTGCGGCATTTCTCAGTGCGAACGGCCTGCCGACCGCATGGCTGGACGCGCGCGACTGCCTCGCGTCCGTTGCGTTGCCCAACCAGAACGAGCGCACCCGACTGCTCTCGGCCATGGTCGAGCCGCATTACGACGCCGAACTGTCGGCTCGCCTCGCGGCACAGGGCGAGGTCTTCATCACCCAGGGTTTCATCGCCCGGGATGAAGAAGGTCGTACCGTGCTGCTGGGACGTGGTGGCTCCGATACCTCGGCCGCTTACCTCGGCGCGCTGCTGCGTGCGCAGCGCGTGGAAATCTGGACCGACGTGGCCGGCATGTTCAGTGCCAATCCGCGCCAGGTGGCCGGCGCCCGCCTGTTGCAGCGCCTAGACTACGAAGAGGCTCAGGAAATCGCCTCCACCGGTGCCAAGGTGCTGCATCCGCGGTGTCTTTCGCCGTTGCGCGAACCCCGCGTGCCGTTGCTCATCAAGGACACCAACCGGCCGGAGCTGGAAGGCACGGCCATCGGGCCGGAAGTGCGCGAGCATGCGCCCAGCATCAAGGCGATCAGCGCGCGCAAGGGCATCACGCTGATCTCGATGGAGTCGGTAGGCATGTGGCAGCAGGTCGGCTTTCTTGCCGACGTGTTTGATGCATTCAAGCGTCACGGTCTGTCGGTCGATCTGATCGGTTCGGCCGAGACCAACGTCACCGTCTCCCTTGACCCAACCGAGAACCTGCTCGATTCGGACGCCATCGCTGCACTCGCCGCCGATCTGGCACGCGTGTGCCGGGTGAAGGTCATCGCGCCGTGCGCGGCGATCACACTGGTGGGACGCGGCATGCGTTCCATGCTGCACAAGTTGTCCGGCGTGCTGGCTGAGTTTGGTCAGCTTCGCGTGCATCTGATTTCGCAGTCCTCCAACAATCTCAACATCACCTTCGTGGTGGATGAGGATGTGGTGGACGACATGCTGCCGCGTCTGCACGAACTGCTGATCGGCGCGGGTGCGCTGCGCACCGACGACAGCCTGGTGTTTGGTCCCAGCTGGCAGGCGCTGTACGGCGCGGGCGAGCAGGTGCTGCCACCTGCCCAGTGGTGGCAGGGCGATATTCCGAAGCTGCTCGCTCTGGCGCAGGAGCGTACGCCGCGCTACGTGTACAACGTGCCGACCATCCGCGCGCAGGCCCGTCGCCTGAAAGCATTGTCGGCGGTGGATCGCGTGCACTTCGCGGTGAAGGCAAACACGCATCCGGGCATCCTCAAAGCGCTGGCCGAAGAAGGCATGGCATTCGAATGCGTGTCGCCCGGCGAGCTTGCCGCCGTGATGGCCGCCGTGCCGGAAAGTGCGCCGATTCTCTTCACGCCCAACTTTGCCGCGCGCCGCGACTTCGTGGCCGCGTTGAAGACGCGCGCCACCATCGGCATCGATGCGCTGCATCCGATTGAACACTGGGGCGATCTTTTCGCCGGTCGCGACATCATGCTTCGCGTTGATCTTGGCCGCGGCCTGGGTCATCACGAAAAGGTGCGCACGGGCGGCACGGGCAGCAAGTTTGGTGTGCCCATCGAACACATCGACCGCTTCCTCACGCTGGCGCACGAAGCAGGAGCGCGGGTCATCGGCCTGCATGCGCATCTGGGCTCGGGCATTCTCGATGCCGCGCACTGGGGCGAGGTGTATTCGCAGCTGGCTGCGCTTGCCGAGCGCATCGGCAGCATTTCCATTCTGGACATCGGTGGTGGCCTGGGCGTGCCGTCGCATCCGGGCGAAACGCCTCTGGACATGACGGCGCTGGATCGCGTGCTCAAATCCGTGCGTCAGGCGTATCCGCAGTTCCAGGTCTGGATGGAGCCTGGCCGTTTCCTTGTGGCTGATGCGGGCGTGCTGCTTGCACGCGTCACCCAGGAAAAGGAAAAGGGCGCCAGCGTGCGCTACCTCGGCATCGACACCGGCATGAACAGCCTCATCCGTCCGGCGCTTTACGATGCGTGGCACGACATCGCCAACATCTCGCGCTTCGGCGAAGCCGCTACCACCATGTATCAGGTGGTCGGGCCCATCTGCGAATCCGGCGACGTGCTCGGCTCGGATCGCCGCCTTCCGGAGTCGAAGGAGGATGACGTCATCCTGATAGGACAGGCAGGAGCGTATGGGGCGGTGATGTCGTCGCGCTACAACCTGCGTGATGAAGCCGATGAGGTGCTGCTGCCATGAGTAACTACATCGACCCGCGCGGCGCCGCAGCGTTCCGTTTTATCCGTTCGAGCTTCGCCGATGGCGTGGCCGAGCTGGTGTATGCGTTCGATCAGGGGCCCGAGCTGGTGGAACGCATCACGTTCCCCGGTGCGCCGGCCATTCCCGAGGGGCGGGCAGAAGCCTTTTCGTCGGCGCTTCGCCTGCTGCATCTGGTCGCTGGCGTCAGTTATTACAAGGCCGGCATTCCGTCGCGTATCGAGGTGCAAGGCTGGGAGCCCGATGCGGATACCGCCGTGCTCCTGGATGCGCTCTATCTGCACGGCCTGGCGGAGTTTGCGTATCGCAACAAGCTGGACCTGCGCGGCCGGGTGAACTTCCCGGCCAACGGCGCGCGTCCTGCGCCCGCGCCGGCCATTGGCCTGCCCGAGCGCTCGTTGCTGCCCATTGGCGGTGGCAAGGATTCGGTGGTTGCCGTGGAAGCGGTGAAGTCCACCGGTGCCGATGCCACGGCCGTATGGGTAGGGAACTCCCCTTTGATTGCCACGTGCGCCGAGCGCACGGGCCTGTCGATGCTCAACATCACCCGCGAACTGGCGCCCGGCCTGTTCGAGCTGAACCGGTTGGGTGCATGGAACGGCCATATCCCGGTCACCGCGATCAACTCTGCCATCCTGGTGCTGGCCGCCATCCTCTATGGCTACGACAGCATCGTGTTTGCCAACGAGCGTTCCGCATCGGTGGCCACCCTCGAGTACGAGGGGCAGGAAGTGAACCACCAGTGGAGCAAGGGCTTCGGTTTCGAGAAGTCCTTCCACGATTACCTGCATACGCACGTGGCGCGCGATCTCAACTATTGCTCGCTGCTGCGTCCGTATTCCGAGCTTGCCGTCACCTCCGCGTTCGCACGGCTGGGTACGCCGTACTTCGACGTGTTCTCCAGTTGCAACCGTAACTTCCGCATCCTCGGCCCGAAGCCGGCGGATCGCTGGTGCGGCCAGTGTCCGAAATGCCACTTCGTTTTTCTTGCACTGGCGCCGTTTGTGGCCAAACAGCGGTTGCTGTCCATTTTTGGGCGTAACCTGCTGGACGACGAAGAGCAGGTCGCGGGTTTCGACGCGTTGCTGGAGTTCCAGGACCACAAGCCGTTTGAATGCGTCGGCGAAGGGGCCGAAGCCCGGGCGGCGATGTATGCACTGTCGCAACGCCCCGAATGGCAGGAAGATGCGCTGATCGTGCGCTTCCGTCGTGACGTGTTGCCGCAGTTGAATGTCGAAGAGCTGGCGCTGGAGCCCTGGCTGTTGCCGGGGGCATCCCATCTGGTGCCTCAACGTTTGATCGGAGCATTGGATGCCCTGGGCTGAACTGGAAGGCCGCCGTGTCGCGGTGTGGGGTTTTGGTCGGGAAGGCCGCGCAGCGCTGAATGCGTTGCGCGCCCACTTGCCCGGGCAAAGCGTGGATGTGTTCTGTTCCACCTCGGAAGCCGAGGTCGTCCGTCACCTGTATGGCGCAGGCGTGGCGGTGCACGAGGCGGCGCCGGATGCCGATGCACTGGCCGGGTTCGACGTGGTCATCAAGTCGCCGGGCATATCCGCCTACAAGCCCGAGCTTCTGGATGCTTCGGCACGCGGCACCCGGTTCACGTCTGGAACGGCGCTGTGGTTTCTCAGCCATCGCAATGCGCACACCATTGGCGTGACGGGCACCAAAGGCAAAAGCACCACCAGCGCGCTGATCGCACATATGGCCCGGTCACTGGGAGTGCGTACGGCGCTGGCGGGCAATATCGGTTTGCCGCTGCTGGAACTGGATGCGGCGGAAGCGGAACTCTGGGTCATCGAGCTTTCCAGCTATCAGACCAGCGAAGCCAGCGGCGTGGATCTGGGTGTCATCACCAGCCTCTATGAAGAGCATCTGGATTGGCACGGCTCGCGCGAGCAGTATCTGGAAGACAAGCTGAAGCTGGCCGGTGCCTCGCGGCGCGTGCTGATCAACGCGCGGCAACCCGCGCTGATGGCCCGCGTCGCAGGTCATCCGGACGTCTATCGCTTCGGCGATGTGGCCGGCTGGCATGTGGCGGACGGCTGGATAAGGCGTGGCACCGAGCGCGTCATAGAGACATTCCGGCTCACGGCCCCCGGGTTGCACAACGCCGTGAACGCGTGTGCGGCGCTGGCGGCGCTGGAGTTGATGGGGTATGACGCGCGTGCGGCGGCGCCTTCGCTGGCAACGTTTGCGCCGTTGCCACATCGGTTGCAGCCTCTGGGCGAACACGACGGCCTCTTGTGGGTCAACGATTCGATCAGTACCACGCCTCTGGCGAGCCTTGCTGCGCTGGAAAGCCTGCACGGCGAGCGCATTGCGTTGATCGTCGGCGGCCATGATCGCGGACTGGACTGGACACCGTTTGTGGATGCCATGCGCCTGGAAGCGCCAACGGCCATCATTTGCCAGGGTGCCAGCGGCGAGCGGATTGCGGCGTCTCTGGAGGAGGCTGGCGTGTCGGTGGTGCATCACGCAGCCGATCTGGCTGGCGCGGTGAGCATCGCCCGGCGCGTGCTGGAAGGGGACGGCTATGTGTTGCTGTCGCCCGGTGCGCCAAGTTTCGACCAGTTCCACGATTACGCTGATCGCGGGCGCCGGTTCGCGGAACTGGCGGGGTTTGCCGCCGATGCCGCTTCGATTCAGGGGCTGGGCGTTTCCTGAAGCTTTGGGGGCGTCCGATTATTCGGCTTTTTTTGCCGCTGAAAGCAGCGTGCCCATCAGGGCGGCGAGTGCCGCGTAGAGTTCCGGCGGTACGTCGTCGCGAAGCCTGACCGCCGCCAGCAACGTGGCTACCTGCGGATCAAGATGCGGCGAGGACAGGCCCATCGCCTGAGCCCGATCCATCATGGCTTTGACGGCCGCAGCGTCCAGATGCTCGCTGTGACCGTTGTGGGTGGGGGAGGCGACGCGCAGCGTCACGCTGCGTCGCGGTGACGGAAGGCTGAGTGTCATGCGGTGGCTTCAAGCAGGACGGCACTGTAGGCACCGGCGGGTTGCGGCAAGCCGTGGATGCACGACAGGTGGTCCAGTTGCAGGCCGCTGCGTTCCAGCAACTGGCGCAGCGGCAGGAATTCGTCTTCGATGCGCGTAACGGTTGCATCGTGCTGTGCCCAGATGCGCACCGATACCCGTGGCACGCGCAGCTGTATCTCGCCCTGAATGGCGCCAAGCGCCGGGAGGTCGATGGCAAAGCCGATCGTCCACGAGCCTTCGCGGTCGTCCGGTCGCGACGCACCTTCCTCGATGCGCAACTGGAGCACGTCGTAGCCGCGCGTGCCGCCCAGCGGTACTTCCACCATCCACACGCCCGCGTGCGGCTGGGATTCCAGCTGGGCAATTTCCACGCGCGACAGCGCACCCCTGATGCCGCCGCGAAGTTGGGCGACCAGGTCGTCCATGTCGGTATCCGTGGCGGGTTCCGGCAGGCGCTGCTGCGGAACCAGTGAACGCTGGCGCAACGGCGGTGCCGTGTCGGTCAGTGTCTGCGGCAGGCCGCCGCCGCGCGCGCGCAGCGGCGGCAGTTCGTCCAGCGTGCGTCGCAACTGAAGCAGGGCGGCCTTGAAGTCGTCTGCGGCAGGGGCTTTTTCTTCCGGAGTAGCCAGGCGCGATTCGAGGAACAGGCCGCTGCGGGCAATGGCATCTTTCATTCCCGAAGGCGTGGCCACTTCCTCGCCCTTGCCGATGGCCGCCTCAAGCGTGGCCAGCGCAGCGCGCAATGGTGCGGGCAGCAGGCGTGCAGCGGGGCGGCGGGCAAGGGCACTGAGCACGCCAAGCAATGGAGCGTAGCCACTCTGTTGAGGCAGCCGCTCCCGCAGGCCCTGCATGGCGACGCGGTCGCCCGTGGGGGCGGCCACGATTTCAAGCTGGGGTTGCGGCCCCTGGGTCAGCACACGCACCTGGAACTGCGGCGGAAGCTGTGTTCCTGCGGCGTCAGCCTCCACGGCCATGCCGCCGACCTGGAGAATCAGCTTGCCCTGATCGTTCTGGCCCAGCAAGGTGGCAGACAACAACGCGCCTACCCGCCAGGTCTCCGCGGTGGCTGTGCTGCCCGCAGCTGCACCGGCCCATAGCTGAGCCGCCAGACTGGTCGGTTGGACGATCATGGGGCAGGGCCTCCTGCGTGCGTGGGCGTGGCCTGGGTAGGCACATTCCTGTTGCAGTGGGGATCGGCAGGTTTCGCAAGAACTTTAGGGGCCCCGGGGCGTTTCCCGCGAGCGTTGGGCGCTTCAGGTTGCACGGCTTTCGGCCGTTGAATGGTGACTTGTCGTCGTCGGCCCGAACCGGGGCGCCCCGCTGTCGATTGCAGGCGCGGGCATTCATGGCGGGTCATCGCTCGTCGGTGCACAGGGGCAGGGCAGGCGGCCGGTGGGTCAAACCGCTAGAATTGCCGTCATGACCCAATTGACTTTCGATCTCCTCGCCACCGATGGCGCGGCCCGGCGCGGTCGCGTCCGGTTTGAACGCGGCACGGTGGAAACCCCGGCCTTCATGCCCGTGGGCACCTATGGCTCGGTGAAGGCCATGACCCCGCGCGATATCCGCGACATTGGCGCCGAAATCATTCTCGGCAACACCTTCCACTTGTTCCTGCGCCCCGGTCTGGACATCGTCGGGGAGTTCGGTGGCCTGCATAAGTTCATCGGCTGGGACAAGCCCATCCTCACGGATTCGGGCGGCTTCCAGGTCTTTTCGCTGGCGCACAAGCGCAAGATCACGGAAGAGGGCGTGACCTTCGCCTCACCCGTGGACGGCTCGAAGGTGTTCCTGTCGCCGGAAGAATCCATGCGCATCCAGAAGGTGCTGGATTCGGACGTGGCGATGATCTTCGACGAGTGCACGCCGTATCCGGCTACCGAAAAGGTGGCCAGCGATTCGATGGAACTCAGCCTGCGCTGGGCAGAGCGCTCGCGTCAGGCGTTCGATGATCTGAAGAACCCCAATTCGCTGTTTGGCATCGTGCAGGGCAGCACATACGAGAAGCTGCGTCACCGTTCGGCAGAGCGTCTCGTGGAGATCGGCTTCGACGGCTACGCCATCGGCGGCCTGGCCGTGGGTGAGCCGGAAGCGGAACGCAACCACACGCTGGACCTCACGCTGCCGATGCTGCCGAAGGACCGTCCGCGTTACCTCATGGGCGTGGGTCGCCCGGAGGACATCGTGGAGGCCGTGCGCCGCGGCATCGACATGTTCGACTGCGTGATGCCCACCCGCAACGCCCGCAACGGCTTCCTGTTCACGGCCAGTGGCACGCTGCGCATCCGCAATGCGAAGTTCGCGATGGACACCCGGGTCATCGAGGAAGACTGCGACTGCTACACCTGCGCCAGCGGGTTCAGCCGGGCTTACCTGCGCCATCTGGACCGCTGCAATGAAATCCTGGGCGCCCAGCTCAACACGATGCACAACCTGCGCCACTACCAGCGCCTGATGGCCAGTCTGCGCGACGCTATCGAACGCGGCGTGCTGGAAGACTTCGTGGCGGCGTTCTACGCGGCCCGCCAGAAGGCGGAAGTCGACGGCTGAGGCCCCGCCGAGCGCCCCGCTTGGGTTCCCGGCGGGGTGCCCCCACGCCTTCACTCGCGGTGCACGGCACCGGGGGGCGTGGCATAATCCACGATCTTTTTAAGCGATCAGGCTTTTTTTTGAGTCTGATCCACAACTTGCGAGAATTTCGATGAGCATTCTGACCTCTGCAGCATTCGCCCAGGCCGCCGCTCCGGCTGCCGGTGCCCCCGGCGCTTTCGGTTTTTCGCCGCTGATCATGATGGCCGTGCTCTTCGGCATCTTCTATTTCATGATGATCCGCCCGCAGATGAAGCGTCAGAAGGAGCACCGCGCGCTGCTCGCCGCGCTCTCCAAGGGTGACGAAGTCGTCACCAACGGCGGTATCGCCGGCCGTATCACCGATGTGGGCGATTCGTTCGTCAGCGTCGAGATTGCTCCCAACGTTTCGATCAAGGTGCAGAAAGGCGCCATCCAGCAGGTCCTTCCGAAAGACACGCTGAAGAACTCCTGAGGCCCGCTGCCGCGGCCCCGGCCGCTTTCATGGAATGCAAGGCATGACTGATTTTCCACGCTGGAAATATGCGCTGGTCGTACTCGTGTTGCTGTTCGGTATCGTTTACGCGCTGCCCAACATCTTCCCGCCCCAGAGCGCCGTACAGATATCTGCCAACCGCGGTGCCACGGTCGATGAGGCCCTGAAAACGAAGGTTGCCGGGCTGCTGCAGCAAAGCAACACCCCTGTTTCTGCCATCGAGATCGACGCCACGGGCTCGCGCCTGCTGGCCCGTTTTCCGGATGCCGACGCGCAGTCCAGGGCTGGCGACCAGCTTCGTCAGGCGCTGGGTGACCAGTACAACGTTGCCCTGAACCTTGCTTCCACGGTGCCCAGCTGGCTCCGTGCGATCAACGCCAACTCCATGCCGTTGGGCCTGGATTTGCAGGGTGGTGTGCGCTTCCTGATGGAAGTGGACCAGAACGCGGTCATCGACACGCAGGAAACGCGCTACTCGGACGACATCCGTTCGCTGCTGCGCGACAAGAATGTTCCCTTCGACTCGGTCAACCGCAATCCGCGTGGCCAGGGCGTGGGCATCATCCTGCGCAGCGACGCCGACCGTCAGGCCGCTGCCACGCTGCTGGGCACGGAATACCCGGACCTGCAGATCAACGACGGTGCCACCACCGGCGACCGCTTCGTGCTCAACGCCACAGTGAAGCCGGCCAAGCTGCGTGAACTGGCCCAGAGCACCATCCGCCAGAACGTCACCACGCTGCGCAACCGCGTCAATGCGCTGGGCGTGTCCGAGCCGATCATCCAGCAGCAGGGCGAAAGCCAGATCATCGTCGAGCTGGCCGGTGTGCAGGATACGGCCGAAGCCAAGAAGCTCATCGGTGCAGTGGCCACGCTGCAATACCGCGCAGGTCTCTATAGCCCGGAACAGGCGATGGAAGCCGCCCGCTCGGGCAGCGTTCCGCCGGATGCGAAGCTGTACTTCGGTCGCGAAGGCCGTCCGTACCTGCTGGCCAAGAAGCCCATCGTCACCGGTGACGAACTGATCGACGCGACCTCCGGCCGCGACCAGCAGAACGGCACGCCGAACGTCAGCGTCACGCTGAACAGCTCCGGCGCACGCAAGATGGCTGAGTTCACCAACGCCAACGTCGGCAAGCCGATGGCGGTGCTTTACGTCACCCGCGTCAACGAAGTGAAGATGGTCGACGGCAAGGAAGTGAAGGTGCCCAAGACGACCGAAGAGGTCATCAACTACGCCAACATCAGCAGCCCCTTCAGCAACAAGTTCCAGACCAACGGCCTGCCGAGCGATTCGGAAGCCCGTGACCTGGCGCTGCTGCTGCGCGGCGGTTCGCTGGCCGCGCCTGTCGACATCGTGGCTGAAAGCGTCATTGGTCCGAGCCTGGGCGCCGACAACATCAAGAAGGGCTTCAACGCAGTGATGATCGGTCTGGGCCTCGTGCTCCTAGCCGCTGCCATCTACTACAAGCTCTTCGGTCTGGTGGCCGACGTCGCGCTGTTCTTCAACCTGGTGATCCTGGTAGCCGTCATGTCCCTGATCGGCGTCACGCTGACCATGCCGGGCATCGCGGGTATCGTGCTGACTCTCGGCATGGCCATCGACGCCAACGTGCTGATCTGCGAGCGCATCCGTGAAGAACTGCGCAACGGCTCGTCGCCGCTGGCTGCCATCCGCACCGGTTACGACAAGGCATGGGCAACCATTCTTGATGCCAACGTCACCCATCTTCTGGCCGCGCTTGGCCTGATGACGATGGGCTCCGGCCCGATCAAGGGCTTCGGCGTCACGCTGTTCATCGGCATCCTGACCTCCATGTTCACCTCGGTGACCGTGACCCACGCCATCACCGCGCTGATCCACGGCGGTCGCAAGCTCAAGACGCTGTCGGTCTAAGGGGCCGGAGAACGACATGGAAATTTTTAACCACAACGCCAATTTCAACTTCCTTGGCCTGCGTCGTTTCAGCATCGGTCTTGCCGTTCTTCTGATGCTGGGCTCGATCGGCCTGATCCTCGGCAAGGGCTTCAACTACGGCCAGGACTTCACCGGCGGTATCGTCGTCGGCGTGGCTTACGAGAACCCCATCGACTCGGCCGACGTTCGCGCGGCTCTGGCGAAGGGCGGTCTTGAAGACGCGCTGGTGCAGGCTGTGGGTGGCACGCGTGAGCTCAGCGTCCGCCTGCAGGGCAAGGACGATGCTGGCGCTGCCGGCATGTCCGGCGACGAAGCCGCTGGCAAGGTTGCCAACGACGTGGTCGCCGCACTGAAGGCCGCCCGGCCCGACGTACGCATGACCAGCCGCTCGTTCGTGGGCCCGCAGGTGGGTGAAGAGCTGCGCAGCGACGGTATCTACGCGGTGATCTTCGTCATCGTGGGCATCATGGGTTACCTGTGGATTCGCTTCGAGAAGCGCTTTGCTCTCGCGGCGCTTGCCACCGAAGTCCATGACGTCCTGGTGACCCTGGGCATCTTCGCGCTCACCCAGCGTGAGTTCGACCTGACCGTTCTGGCCTCCGTCCTCGCCGTGGTGGGTTACTCCATCAACGACAAGGTCGTGGTCTTCGACCGTGTGCGCGAACTGTTCCGCTCCAGCCGCAATGCATCGCCGGAAGAAGTGCTGAACAAGTCGATCAACAGCACGCTGTCGCGAACCATCATCACGTCGCTGTTTACCGGCATCACCATGGCCGCGCTGTATTTCATCGGCGGCCCGGTGGTTCACGGCTTCGCCATCACCATGCTGATCGGCATCCTGGTCGGTACGCTGTCGTCGATCTTCGTCGCCAGCCCGATCCTGCTGTGGCTGGGCGTGTCGAAGAAAGACCTGATGCCGGTGGCCAAGGACGAGGGCGAGCTCGCCCGCCGTCCCTGAGCATCACGGCACACGTGCACACAGAAAGGCCCGGCTGGAAACAGCCGGGCCTTTTCTTTTAAGCATTTCGTATTACATCGAAGCTTTCGCGCCCCCGCTATCGCTGGCGCGACAAATAACCCGGTTCCTCCAGCGCGGATTAGGCCGCTTATCTGCCACTCCGCGCGTTCTTGTCGTTCATGATTTTGGTTAATGCGGCTTTACCGTGAAAGGCCGGGCGGTATTCATGAAGAAATATTCCGGGCTCCTGCGAAAAGGCCTCCCGGTAATCTGCAAGCAACAAAAAAAGACCCGGCGGGTTTCCCGGCCGGGTCTTTTTTTCATCCCTTGGGCGACGAGTCAAAATTCCTCGTCGTCGCTCCCTGTGCGCTCCGCGCCTTCCGCGTCATCGCGCAGCGTGACCACGACATAGGCGGCTCCCACGAGGGAGGCGCAAAGCCATGCGTAGGCCATCTGCAACGACACGCGCGGTACGGCAGCGGCTACCCGCGGGGTAAATGCCACGCCGCCGATACCCACAAGGGCCATCGCGGCGGCCACCGTCCAGACGAGACGCCTGGACGGTTTGCTTTTGTGTGAAAACTTCATCGACTGAGCCCCTGTGCTCGATTCGCCGCATCCGTGAATAGAACGTGACGCTGGCGTATGTAGGAAATACCCTACAATTTCCTGCGAGACAAGTGCCGGTCAGCTGAACGCGGTTTCCCAAGCCGGGGTAAACTGGCTCGCCCCATCCCCCTGTGCCGGAAAAAACCATGGCAGAACGCGCTTTTCCCAACTATGTCATGACTTCTGGCGCCGGCAAGGACGGTGCCCGGTATTCCGCCTACCTGGTCGTGCGGCCCGAAGGCGGAAGTCGTCGGCCGGACGGAACGACCCGGCCGGAATATTTCACGGTCTACGACAACCGCAGTTTCCGCGAGCTGGCTACCGCTGAAGAAGCAGCCGAGAAGGCCCTGGCATTGGTCCAGGGTGTGGACGATGACGGTACGCCCGTATTCGCCGAGGGCGAAACCGGATTTGACGACGACCGTCCGGGTGAGAGTGATGCCGAGCCGCTCGCGGAGTAACTGATCGCGTCAATGGCGCAGCGCACCGCCGACCGCCTCCAGCAGCTGTTGGCGGTCATAGGGCTTGGCAAGGAAGGACGCGTGCAGGCCCAGTCGTTGTTCCACGCCACCCACATCGCCGGAAACAACCAGCACGGGCATGAGCATTCCCCGGCGGCGTAGCTCGTTCACCATTTCGATGCCGTCCATGTCACCAGGCATGTTGACGTCGGTGAAGACCAGGCCGATGTCCGGATGCTCGCCCACGGCGAAAAGTGCCTCGGTGGCATTGGAGGCGGTGAGAACGTGGTAGCCCGCCATTTCGAGCATGAACCCCGTGATATCCAGGACGTTTCGGTCGTCCTCGACGATCAGTACGGTGGCTTCGTCAGATTGCATCGGTATCCCAAGTCAAGGTGACGGCTGGACTGTGAGCCCGGGCGCGTTGGCAAACCGTGACGCATCCGATAGCACTGGCCTTCTGGCCAGCTTGACGCCACGTTTATCGTGCGCCTCCATACTGGGCACTCATCCGACATGGGTCTAATTTGTGGCGACTGATTCGGAAGAAAGATATCGCCAGTACGTCGAGGCCTCCGCTGACTGCATCAAAGAGCTGGACGGCGACGGTATTGTGCGTTTCATCGGCGGCCGCGGTGCGGCGGTGCTTGGTTTTGACAATCCGGCCAACGTGCTGGGTTTAAGCTGGCTGGCGTTGTGGCCGGAAGCCGCGCACGACATGTTGTTGCGCACGCTGCGAACGGCTCGTCAGGGCAACCGTGTTGACTTCAGCTGCGCGCGCCCTGCGCCCAGTGGGGCGCAACGCTGGTGGGATGTGTCGGTCACGCCGGCAATGAATGCGGACGGCACGCTGGACCATTTCATCGTCATAAGCCGCGACATCACCGACAGGGTGCAATTGCAGGTGGCGCTGGAGTCGATCAACCAAGTCCTGCAAGACAAGTTGAATGAGACGCTGGCCAGTTCCGTGAACGCCACCAGTCGCTACGGCACGCTGCTGGAACGGCTGGAGTCCGAGCACGCCGCCCGCGAGGCGGCCGAACGCATGGTTGCCGCCATCAGTTCCGAACTGGACATGGCTACAACGGCTCGCAGGCTTGCAGAAGAGAGTTCGCGTCAGGCACACCGGCAGCAGGCCATCGGTCAGCTGGTGAGCGGCATCGCTCACGATTTCAACAACATGTTGCAAACGGTCATAGTGAGCCTCAGTGGCCTTGAAGATGATATCGAGCTGTTGCTGCCCCAGCACCGGAAAATGCTTCGTTACGCGGTGGAAGGCTCCCGGCACGCCACGGCGTTGACCAGGCGGCTGCTGGCGTTTGCGCGTACGCATCCGGCCCGGCCGGAGCCTCTGGACATGGTGCAGGCCGTGCATGACTTTGCCGACTTTGCCCGGCATGGCATGGGTGGTCGCGTGGGCCTGACCGTCGATGCGCCGGACGAGCCGTTGCCGGTCTATCTTGACCGTCATGCGCTGGAACAGGCACTGATGAACGTCTGCCTCAATGCCCGCGACGCCATGGCCTCCGGTGGCACGGTGCAGATCCGCCTGTTCACCCGCGAACTGGTGGCGCTGCCCGGCGTGACCCTGCGCGATTCCGCCTCAGGCCACTACGTGGCGGTGGCCGTGAAGGACTCCGGGGAGGGCATGACTGAGGCGGTGCGGCAGCGATTGTTCGAGCCGTATTTCACGACTCGTGAGGGTGGCAGCGGCCTCGGGCTGGCCCAGGTCTACGGAAGCGTTGCGCAGGCGGGCGGCTTCATCGAGGTGGACAGTGAATCCGGGCACGGTACGACGATTCAGCTGGTCTTTCCGCGCTATATGGGCTCACTGGACATGCTGGCCGATTCTGTTCACAAAGTGTGATCAAAGTCCCTCAATGGATGCTCCTTCCTGCCGATAAACACTCTGGCAGAGAGGAACATCCATGTTGGTCATCATCGGTTTCATCGTCGTCCTGGTCAGCGTGCTGGGTGGTTACGTGCTTTCGCACGGCAGTATCGCCGCGCTTTGGCAGCCCTACGAGCTGCTGATCATTTTCGGCGGTGCGGCCGGCGCCTTTGTGAGCTCCAATTCCATGGAGATCGTGAAGGGCGCCATGCGCGACATGCTCGCCCTGCTGAAGGGGCCGAAGTACCGCAAGCAGGACTACGTGGACCTGCTGTCACTTCTGTACGACATCTTCGTGAAGATGCGCAAGGAAGGGCAGCTTGCCATGGAAGAGCACATCGAGAACCCTTCGCAAAGCTCGCTCTTTTCGGCCTATCCGCGCCTGGTGGCCGAGCATCACCTCATCGACTTCATCACGGACTGCCTGCGCCTGATTGTCGGCGGCAGCATGGATCCGCACGAGCTTGAACAGCTTCTGGACATCGAGCTGGAAAGCCATCATCACGAAGCGTCCGCGCCTGCGCTGGCCGTGCAGAAGATGGCCGATGCGCTCCCGGGCTTCGGCATCGTGGCCGCCGTGCTCGGTATCGTCATCACCATGAAGTCCATCGACGGCGACGCTGCCGTCATCGGTGAGCACATCGCCGGCGCGCTGGTGGGTACCTTCCTCGGCATCCTCCTGGCCTACGGCTTCGTGGGCCCGCTGGCTGCCGCCATGGAAGGACGCGTCAACGAAGACGGCAAGGCGTTCGAGTGCGTGAAAGTTGGCCTGCTGGCCTCCCTGCGTGGCTACAACCCGATGGTTGCCGTGGAGTTCGCGCGCAAGTCGTTGACCTCGCGCGCCCGTCCGAACTTCCAGGACCTGGAAGCGCACCTGAAAACCGCACGCTGAGTCACGACCATGGCGGAGCTGAAACAGGTCATCATCGTCCGGAAGCGCAGGAAGGGCGGTCACGCCCATCATGGCGGCGCGTGGAAAGTCGCCTACGCTGACTTCGTCACCGCCATGATGGCGTTCTTCCTCGTGATGTGGCTGATCGGCGCGGGCACGAAGCAGCAGCGCGCGGCCATCTCCGAATACTTCAAGAACCCCAGCATGACGTCCGGCCAGTCGACCATGGCTCCCTCGGGCATGACGGGCCCGGGCGGTGCCAGCACCAGCATGATCAAGCTGGGCGGTGCCATGAATCTGCCCACCGGCCCGGGTGACAAGACCTCGTTCGCGCCCCCCAGTGCGGAACAGGCCGAGAAGATGGCCCGGGAAAAAGAAAAGAAGCGCCTTGAGAAGCTGATGAAAGACCTGAACGATGCGATTGCCAAAAGTCAGGCCATGGCACCGTTCAAGGATCAGCTGCTGCTGGACATCACGTCCGAAGGCCTGCGCATCCAGATCGTCGACAAGCAGAACCGCCCGATGTTCGACCTGGGCAGTGGTGCCCTGAAGCCGTACACCGTTCAGATCCTTCACGAACTGGCCGGGTTCATCAATCAGGTGCCCAACCAGATCAGCATCTCCGGGCATACCGACAGCGCGCCTTACGTGCGTGCCGACAGTCAGTACGGCAACTGGGAGCTTTCTGCCGATCGCGCCAATGCCGCGCGTCGCACGTTGACCGATGGCGGCATGCAGGGCGAGAAAGTGGCTCGCGTGGTGGGTCTTGCTGCCTCCGTGCCGTTCGACAAGGCGGACCCCTCGGCGGCCACCAATCGCCGGATCAGCATCGTGGTGATGACCGATCAGGCGGCCAAGGCGGCGCTCTCGCCCGAACTGGTCAACGAGGCCAAGCCGCTGCCGATCGTTCCGACGCTTCGTTCCGCGGAAGCCGATCACGCGGCGGGCGGCGTTCCAGCCGCCCCGGCCGTGCATGCGTCGGACGTGTCGACGACGCGGGGTGCGTCGGTGGCGCCTTCGGGTATTTGATTGGCGCGCTCGTCGCGCGCAAGCGTGCTGCCCGCAAGATCGTCCCGTCCGGCAAAGTCATCCTCCGGACATGCGGCGGTGATACACATGCTTCGTATACACAGTATCGAAGCATGTGTGTTTGGACGTCCATTTGCGCAAGGGGGCAGTCAGCCCGGCGCATGGTCTCCGAAACACTCACCACACCAATATCATCCCGCCTTCACGCGGCCCGGTACACGGCCCGCGTGACTGCAGGCACCCCCTCCTGCGGGGTGCTTGCGCTCGGCCGCCCGGGGGCGCAGGATGGGGCAACAGGGGAGGGAGTAAACGTGGACAGTTACAATAAATTCCGGGTGGTCGCCAAAGCCATCAAGCAGGACGGGTCCGATGGTCAGCCTGTGTATAGATCCAGTTACCGCATTCTGGATACGCAAGGCGAAGAGATCGAGACCAGCACAGGCACTCTGGCGCACGGCGACATTACCAGCGCATACAACGAAGCCTTCGCTCAGGGTCATGAGCGACTGAAGGCGCTTGGCGCAGAAGGCGCCGTCGCTTAATCGCGAAGCTGCGCTTCCAGTTCGTCCCGCTGTGCGGGCGTGCCGATGTTTCGCCAGAATCCATCAAATCGCTCACCGCGCAGTGAGCCGTCACGCATCGCGCGTTGATACATGGGAAGCAGCTTGAACTTCCCCGGCGACTGGCCCGCCACGATCTGCGGCCGATACACACCGATGTTCGCGAAAGTCAGGCACTGCGCGCCCGTTGCGGGAGCGATATGGCTCGCAACGACGGGTGCGTCTTTTTCATAAAGACGTCCATCTGCCAGTAAGAAATCGCCCGCTGGATGCCAGGGTGGGTTGTCGACCATGACCAGATGCGCCACGCCTTCGGGTTGAGCCGGCAGTCGCGCATAGTCGTAGTCGCTGTAGATGTCGCCACTGACCACGATGAACGGATCAGGCCCCAGCAATGGCAGGGCGTTCAGGATGCCGCCGCCGGTTTCCAGTGGCGTGGGCCCTTCGTAGGCATAACGAATCCGCAACCCCCAGCGCGAACCGTCCCCCAGCGCCGCAGGAAACTGGTCGGCCAGATGCGAGGTGTTGATGACCACGTAGCGGACGTCTGCCGCGGCCAGCTTTTCCAGGTGCCACTCGATCAGCGGTTTGCCGCCGACGGGGAGTAGCGGCTTGGGTGTGTGCGTGGTGAGGGGGCGCATGCGTTCACCCAGCCCTGCGGCGAGAATCAGCGCATGCCTCATGCCGCGCGCGCCTCGCGGATATCGCAATTGCCTATCCTGGCTTCCAGAAGATCGGCGAACGCCGCGAGTTCATGATGACGGCGCGATACATCCAGAATATAGGTGAGCACGCGGGGCAGGTCGGTCAGATAGCCCGGCTTGCCATCGCGATACCAGAGTCGGCAGAACAGACCCAGCACCTTGATGTGGCGTTGCAGGCCGGCGAAATCAAACCAGCGCTGGAAGCGATCGGTGTCCACGGTATCCTCGATGATATGCGTGTGCAGCAGGCGCAGCCGGTAACCTTCGACCCACCCCTGAACGCGTTCGTTGTCCCACACGATGTAGCAGTCGCGAAGCAGCGAGGCCAGGTCGTACGTGATCGGTCCCACCATAGCGCCCTGAAAATCAATGATGCCCGGATTGTGTTCCGGGCAAACCAGCAGATTGCGGCTGTGATAATCGCGGTGCATGAACGCGCGCGGCTGTTCGGCAATGCCATGCATCAGCACGTCGAAAGCCGCCTCGATCACGTCCCAGTCGCTGCAAGCCAGTGTCTGTCCCAGATGGGTTTCCAGAAACCATGTAGGCATGATTTCCAGTTCCATGGTCTGCCATGCGCGGTCGAAATCTGGCAGTTCGCGCGTGTCTACGTGCGTCTGCATGTGGATCAGCGCATCCAGTGCATCGGCATACAGCGCGTCCACGGAGTCATCGTTCAGCTCGGGCAAGTACGTGCGCGTGCCCAGGTCATCAATGAGCAAAAAACCTTGTGTGGCGTCGTACGCGTGGACCTTCGGAACGTGCAGTCCTGCCGAAGCCAGCCGCGTGCCAATTGCGATCCATGGCGCCGGATTTTCTTTCTCGGGCGGGGAATCCATGACGATCACCGTGCCGCCATCTACCTCGCCGCGCCAATAGCTGCGAAAGCTGGCGTCGGCCGAGGCCGGTACGAGTTCAAGGGAGGCATCACCCGTGACGGAGCGGGCCCAGGCGAGACGAGCGGAAGTGCGGTCGGTAAGCATGGGCGAATCATACCGAGGCGCGTGCGAGGTTGGGCGTGCTGCCTGCACCGCGCCCGTGTCAGCAGGGTGCCGAAAGGCTACTTGTGAATGGAGGGTCGGCGGCTGATGCTAGGGGGATGGGGTCGGGGGATTCCGATAATGGCGCTTCCTGGCGCAGGCGGACGAGGGGAGATCATGGCAGAGGACACATTCATGCCCACGATGACCCGGCGGCAGATGCTGCGGATGATCGGCATGGCGGGCAGCGGAGCGCTGATGTACCAGGCGATGACGGGTCTGGGGTTTGCGAAGGAATCTCCATATCGACCGCCGCCCCCACTGGCAGGATCGGGAAATGGCCAGTCCGTACTGATCCTGGGTGCAGGTCTTGCGGGTCTGGTGGCCGCGTATGAACTCGGCAAAGCCGGCTACAAAGTGCAGGTGCTGGAATACAACCAGCGCCTTGGCGGCCGCAACTGGACACTGCGCGGTGGTGACCTCTACACGGAATTGGGCGGCCACACCCAGCGCTGCCAGTTCGATGAAGGGCAGTATTTCAATCCGGGACCGTGGCGCATTCCTTATCACCATCACGGCGTACTGGATTATTGCCGTCAGCTGGGCGTGGCTCTGGAGCCGTTTGTCCAGCTCAATCACAACGCATACTTTCATCGCCGCGATGCGTTTGGCGGCAAACCGCAGCGCATCCGTGAGGTAAAGGCGGACTTCAACGGCGGTGTCGCCGAACTGCTGGCCAAGGCCACATCGACCGGGCGCCTGGATGATCTGGTCACCAAGGAAGACCGCGAAATTCTCCTCGAAGCGATGCGCGAATGGGGCGGCCTGAACAGGGACTTTTCGTACGCTGCCGGGCCAGTGAGCAATGACTATCGCGGCTACGCGCGTGATGCCGGCGGCGGAGCCCATGGCAAGCCGGATTTTTCCACGCCCGTAGGATTGCATGACGTATTGAATGCGCGGCTCTGGGGCAACCTCGCCGCCAGCGATCAGTACGAATACCAGACCACCATGATGCAGCCGGTGGGTGGCATGGACGCCATCGGCAAGGCATTTGGTCGTGAAGTGGGCTCGCATGTCCGCTACGGTGCCAAAGTCGTGGACATCGCCCAGGACAGCGCAGGCGTAAGCGTTGCATATGAGGATACGAAGGCACCGGGAAGCCGGCATGTGGCGAAAGCGGACTGGTGCGTGTGCACGATTCCGCTGTCGATCCTGAGTCAGATTCCGGTGCAGGTGGGGGCCGCGATGGCCGCCGCCATCAGTGCCGTGCCATACGCCGCATCGAACAAGGTGGGCATCCAGTTCAGCCGGCGGTTCTGGGAAGAAGACGATGCCATTTACGGTGGCGTGTCTTTCAGCGATTTGCCCATCGGCATGATGTCCTATCCCAGCCACGGTTTCGGTACGAAGAAGGGCGTGCTGCTTGCCTCGTACACCTTTTTTGTCGAGGCGCTGGAATTCACGGCGCTTGATCCGGCTGAGCGCATTCGCGCGGCGCTGGAATACGGCAAGCAGATTCATCCGCAATACGCCGACACGTATGAAAACGGCATGGCCGTCGCGTGGCATCGTTCGCCTTTCACGCTGGGCTGTTTTGGCAACTGGTCCGATCAGATGCGCGAGAAGCATTACGCCGATCTGTGCGCGATGGACGGCCGCATCGTGCTGGCGGGCGAACACGCGTCGTATCTGCCAGCGTGGCAGGAAGGCGCGATTCTTTCGTCGCTTTCGGCCATCGACCAGGTGCACCGTCGCGCGTTGGCGGGAGGTCGGGCATGAAACATGTGACCTCGATGCTCGTGGCGTGTCTTGTGACTTTCAGCGCCGCCGCACAGGCGGCCGATGACCCGCCTTTTCTGGATCAGAAATCCGCAGCCACAGCCGATGGCCATGCGTTCTTCACCCACATCTGCCAGGCATGCCACATGGCGGACGGCAAGGGTGCGGCCGGGGCTGGGGCGTATCCTGCGCTGGCTGCCAATCCCAGGCTGGCCTCGGCGCTGTATCCCGCTGCGATGGTGTTGAATGGTCGTGCGGGGATGCCTGCGTTTGGGAACGTGCTCAGCAATCAGCAAATCGCGGATGTGGTGAACTACGTTCGCACGCATTTTGGCAACGACTATCACGACCCACTGACTGCCGCGCAGGTTCAGGCACTGCGTCCTCAGGAGAAACCATGAAAAAGCTCGCGCTGCTGCTTCCGATTCTGGGCCTCGCCTCGCAGGCAACCGCCACCGATGTGGTGAGGCATGCGATTCCCAACAGTACCTTCCCGATTTCTGCGGCGGTGGAAGTGCCGGCCGGAAAGACGCTGGTGTTTCTGAGCGGCGTGGTTCCACCCGTGGCGGATGCGTCTGCGGCCAAGGACAGTCCCGCTGCCTATGGCGATACGAAGACCCAGACCGCCGGGGTGCTTGGTGCCATCGAAAAGCAGCTCAAGAGCATGGGGCTCGGCATGGGCGACGTGGTCAAGATGCAGGTCTTCCTGGTGGGCGATCCGGCCAAGGGCGGCAAGATGGACTTCGCCGGATTCATGCAGGGCTACACACAGTTTTTCGGCACGCCGACGCAGCCGAAACTGCCGTCGCGCTCGGCGATGCAGGTGGCGGCCCTGGCCAATCCGGGTTTCCTGGTGGAGATCGAAGTGACGGCCGTGCGCCCCTGAGGTCCCGATATTTCAGCCCCGGAGCCTGACCGTGTACGCTTTGCTTCTTTTGGCTCGGTTGCAACATGGTCTCTCACTCGGAACCACGGATCGGCATCATTGGCCTGGGCTACGTCGGACTGCCCCTGGCGGTGGAATTTGGCAGGCATTTCGACACGCTCGGTTTTGACATCAATCCGGCTCGCATCGCCGAGCTGCGCGCCGGACGCGACCACACGATGGAAGTGGCCCCCGATGCCCTGACGGCAGCGGCGCGGCTGCGTTATACCGAAACGGTGGACGAACTTACCGACCGCAACGTTTTCATCGTGACCGTCCCGACGCCCATCGACGAAGCTCAGCGTCCCGACCTGTCGCCGCTGGAAGGCGCCTGCCGCATGCTCGGCGCGTTGCTGAAGCAGGGCGACTTGGTGGTCTTCGAGTCCACGGTGTACCCGGGCACCACGGAAGAAATCTGTGTACCCATTCTGGAAGCTGCGTCCGGCCTCACCTTCAACGTCGATTTCCACTGCGGCTACAGCCCGGAGCGCATCAACCCGGGCGACCATGCCCGGCGGGTGGTCGATATCCGCAAGCTCACGTCGGGCTCCACGCCGGAGGCGGCCGAACGTGTGGATGCGCTGTATCGCACGATCATCCGCGCCGGCACGCACAAAACCTCGTCGGTACGTGTGGCAGAAGCGGCGAAGGTCATCGAGAACGTGCAGCGTGACGTCAATATCGCGCTGGTCAACGAGCTGGCGCTGATCTTCAATCGCCTTGGCATCGACACCGAAGAGGTGCTGGAGGCGGCAGGCACGAAGTGGAACTTCCTGCCGTTCCGTCCGGGACTTGTGGGTGGCCATTGCATCGGCGTTGATCCGTATTACCTCACTCACAAGGCGGAGGTCACGGGCTATCACCCGGAACTGATCCTGGCGGCGCGGCGCATCAACAGCCGCATGGGTACCTATGTCGCTGATCGGGTGATTCGCCTGATGAGCGAGCGTCGTCTGCATATCGTGGATGCGCGTGTGCTGGTGCTGGGTTTCGCCTTCAAGGAAAACTGCCCCGACCTGCGCAACACCCGCGTGATCGACATCACCCGCGAATTGCAGCACTCGATGGCGCACGTGGACGTTTACGATCCCTGGGTCAATGCCGATGACGCCGAACGTGAATACGGAATCCGGCCGGTGGAAACCATCGACGAAGGTGCATACGACGCAGTCATCATCGCCGTGGCGCATTCGCAGTTCCGCGAATTCGGCGCAGAACGCATCCGTAACTTCGCCCGTCCGGGCGGCGTGGTGTACGACGTGAAGTCGGTCCTCCCGCAGGAATCGGTAGACGGGCGCCTCTGATCCGGCGTGTGTGTGGTGACTACAAAAAAAACCCGGCCTGGGGGCCGGGTCCGAGATATCTCGAAGTAGTCATCACATCACGCGCGCGGGAGGACGCGCGTGACGTTTTGTTGCTTTACAGGTCGTAACGCACCGCGAAACGGAAGTAACGCGGGGTGCTGAACGAGATCGGGCGCTGGTAGGTCACAACCGGTGCGCCGGCGGCGTTCTCGCCAACTTCGATCAGGCTCTGCGTGCGCTGCTGGGTGAAGACGTTGAAGATGTCCGCGTTGAAGGCCAGCTTGTGGTCTGCAAACGCCGGACGGTATTCCACGCCAAGATTGAGCTGTTCGGACCACGGCAGACGACCACGGCTGCCGCGCGGCGAAACCTTGCCGTCGCAGTAGAAGTAGGCGGCACCGTACTTGACCGGATCGCCAGGGGCCACGCCCAGGCAGTTGATCGGACGACCCGATGCAACCGTGAGGTTGGCGCTGAACAGCCACTCAGGATTGAACTGGTAGTAACCGTAGGCCTTGAGCTGGTGCTTGCGGTCGTTGGGCAGCGGACCATTGGAGCCGACCATCAGTTCCGGTGCATCCCAGTCCTGCGTGACCGACGGATCGCGCTGGCCGATGTCCGACTTCAGCATGCCCTCGGAGTTGCCGAAGCTGTGCGACCAGACGTAGTCGATCTTGCCGTACCAGTCCTGGTTGAACTGATGCTCGGCGTACAGATTCAGAGCCACGTACTTGCGCTTCAGGTCCGGGAAGCCGATGCCGTTGTTCGTGAAGTCCTGCTTGGTCAGCGTGACGTCGCGGAAGGTGCCCTTGCCATCCATGTTGACCTGGAAGGTATTGGACTTGCCCGGATTGAACAGGTAGCAGCCGGAAATGACGGCCTTGCTCATGTCCACGTTGTTGCGCGTACCCCAGTTCTTGAACGGGCGCGAATCGCAGAAGTCGTCGATCGAGCTCTTCAGTTCGCGATACGTTCCCTTGGCACCCACCGTCCAGTTGTTGCTGAACATCTTGTCGAAGCCGAGGATGTATTCGTCCTGGTAGTACGCGCCCATGCCCTTGGCCGCAATGGTGCGCGGATCGGGGTTGGTGCCGTCATGACCGTTGGATGCGTACTCGCTGCCATTGGGTACGAAGCCAATGGGCATGCCCGTAACCGGGTCGATGCTGGTGAACGAGCCGAACTGGCGCAGGAAATACGAGCCCGATGCGGCGCGCACCGCGACGTTGGACGGGATGGCCAGGTGGTAGCGGCCTGCGTTGCCGTAGATCTTCAGGCTGGAGTCGCCGAACACGTCCCAGCTGATGCCCAGGCGCGGAGCGAGCTGATGGCGCTGCTTGACGTAGACCGTACCGGCGCCGTTGAGGTTCTTGAACTGCTCGTTACGCAGGCCGATGTAAGCGAGCCAGCGATCGTTGACCTGCCACTTGTCTTCGATGAACTGCGCTTCCTGCACGGTCTCAACGTTGGACGCCGCGTAGTAGTACACGCGCTGCACGTACTGCTGGCCCGGTGCGAACAGCACATCCGGATAGCCGTTGATCTTGCCGCTGCTGTTGACGTTGCCGTAGGACCAGTAATAAGCGCCGCCCTTGCCGCGACCGGATTCCGGGCCCTCGTACGAGTTGCCTGCGAAGGACTGCAGGGTCTGGTTGTCCAGACCGGCGCGAATGTCGTGGTCACCAGCGACATACTCGGCGTCCAGGCGCCAGCCGTGGGTCCGGTCCTTTGCGCCGGCTGCCAGCAGCTGGCCCACCAGATAGCAGTTGGGCGGGAATACCGCCTTGCCTGCGACGGTGAAGCTGCCGCTGATCAGCGGGCACTGGCCGCCGATGCTGTTGGTCGTCTGCACATGCTCGGACGTGCTGCGGCCGTACAGGGCGTTGATCGTCAGGTTGTCGGTGATGTAGCCGGTGTACTTGCCGATGTACACGTCGCCGCCGGGCGTCGCGCCAGCAGTGCCGTAGTTCTTGGTATATGCCGAGCCGCGATAAGCGCCGCGCTGACCGGTGGCGTAGCTGTAGCCGTAGATCTGATCGGTGTTGGTGGTCTTGTCGCTGAAGCCGGTCAGTTCAAGCAGGTGGCTGTCCGTGATGTTCCAGTCAACCTTGGCCAGATAACGCGAGGTCTTCGTGCTGTAGTTGGTATACGTAGGCGCTGCCGTCGAACCGATGGTCTTGCCATCCTGGTTGATGAAGTCGCCGGTCAGGTAGAAGAACAGCTTGTCCTTGATCAGCGGGCCGCTGACGTAGGCGGAGTATTCCTTCAGCGTGCTCTTGTTGCGCGAACGATCCTGATACAGCTGGCCATTCTTCAGGTAGATGTCACGCGGTGAATCGCGCAGGCCTGCAGGAATATAGACGACCTGGCCGCCAGCCTTGAAGTTGTTGCCGCCGCGCTTGGTGATCATGTTGATCACGCCGCCCGTGGAGCGGCCGTACTCGGCACCGTAGCCGCCGGTGTAGATCTGCTGCTGGTCGATGGCGTCGAACGGCAGGCTGGTCAGGCCCAGGCCGGTGAGGGCGTTGGTCACGGCATAGCCGTTGACGTAGTACTGGTTTTCCGCCGCCGATGCGCCGCCGAAGGAAGCCACGTTGCCATAGCGGGAGTCGCCGCCCACCGCACCCGGTGCAAGCAGGGCAGCCGAAGTGACGTCACGCGCAATGGGAAGCTTCTGCAACTGGTCGGAGGTGAGCACGGTGCGCGAGTCGACCGACGAGACGTCGATGGCCGGAAGCACGTTGCCGGTGACCTGCACGCCTTCCAGCGTCTGGGCATTCGTCGCGCTTTCGGTCACGAACGACACGTCGGTACCCGTACCGAGTACCACAGATACGTTCTCGCGGGTTTGCAGTACCTGGCCATCGCGCAGGACCGAGACGTCGTAACGACCGACCGGAACCGACGAGATGCGGTAGCGGCCATCCGCATCAACAGGGACGTCGCGGCTGAAGCCGGTGTCTTTGTTTTGCAGGTGGACGACCGTGCCGGCTTCGCCGGAGGTGCGGCCGAACAGGACGCCCGAAGAGTTGGACTGTGCGTGGGCGACGCCTGCGATCGACAGACCGAGTGCGAGCGCCAAAGCGGTGTGCCGTAAAAAACGGGTACGACCGGAGGTGGAACTGATCATGCAAAGAGCCCCTGTCGGGCCTCGCGAAGGAGGCCCATCTCTGTTGTTTGTAGTGGCGGTTTTGAAGCCGCATCGCGCAGCTTCCAAACCTCAAAAACTTTTCCCCGAAAGTCTTTGCGGCCGTGACGCAGGAAGTTGCGACAACAGAATTAACTGGAGATTTCGTGATTGTCAATTATTTGTGAAATGGCTATGACACTAGTGTCCTAGGCCCCTTTTTGCCGAAAAACCGCACATGGCAATAGTTGTCGGGGACGTAAAGTCATTGCGAATGACCCTCGTCGTACACTTGGCTTTTCGCCACGGAGATCGTCATGAGCACCAAGCCACGCGTCGACTTCTTCTACTCCCCGCAGACCCGCGCAGGCGGCACGCTGATCCTGCTTGAGGAGTTGAATGCCAACTACGACTTGCATGTGTTGAACATGAAGGAAGGGGAGCAGCGTGGTGAGGCTTACCTGGCGATCAATCCGATGGGGAAGGTGCCTGCCATCGTCCATGACGGTGCGCTGATCAGCGAACAGGTGGCGGTGTTTCTGTATCTGGCCGACCTGTATCCGGAGGCGGGTCTTGCGCCGCCGATTGGTGATCCGTTGCGCGGCCCGTATCTGCGCTGGATGGTGTTTTATGCCAGTTGTTTTGAACCTGCGGTGGTCGACAAGGCGCAGGGTCACCCTCCCGCGCCGCAGGCGATGTGTCCGTACGGTGACTTCAACACGATGATGAACACGTTGCTGGCGCAGCTTGACAAGGGGCCCTATCTGCTGGGTGATCGCTTCACTGCCGCAGATGTGCTGTGGGGCAACGCATTGTCGTGGATTACTAAGTTTGGGTTGGTGGAGGCCACGCCGCGCATGCAGCAATACATCGAGCATGTGGCTGCGCGCGAAGGCACGAAGCGCGCGCATGCCCGCGAGGCGGAGCTGGCGGCAGCGTAGTGCGTATGGACGTCTGAACGAGTAACCGGGCTTGCCTTTTTCCAGGCAAGCCCGATCCTTTTTTCACGACAGGTTGTAGCCGCGCTCTTCGTGCAATGCGATGTCCAGGCCGACCTGCTCCTGTTCTTCATCCACGCGCAGGCCCATCGTCACGGCAATGCCCTTGAAAATGGCGTACGACAACACCGCGCTCCACACGATGGTGAACGCCACGCCCTTGAACTGAATCCACAGTTGCAGGCCGACATCCGTCACGGTGCCGAAGCCTCCGAAGGTTGCGGCAGCAAGCGGGCCGGTAAGCAGGGCGCCCACGATGCCGGCGATGGCGTGCACTCCGAAGACGTCCAGCGAATCGTCGTAGCCAAGCTTTCGCTTCAGTCGCGTCGCGCAGAAGAAACAGATCACACCCGCGGCAAGGCCGAGTACCAGCGCTCCGCCCGGTCCTGCCGTGCCTGCGGCCGGCGTGATGGCCACCAGTCCGGCGACCGCGCCCGATGCGATGCCAAGCACGCTGGGGCGACGGTGCGTGATCCATTCCACGGCCGTCCATCCGATCGCGGCTGCCGCCGTTGCGATCTGCGTCACCAGCATGGCCATGCCTGCGCTGCCGTTGGCAGCCACGGCGGAGCCTGCGTTGAAACCGAACCAGCCCAGCCAGAGCATGCTCGCGCCTACCAGCGTATAGCCCAGGTTGTGCGGAGGCATGGGCGTATTGGGGTAGCCGCGACGCTTGCCGATCACAAGGCAGCCGACCAGACCGGCAATGCCGGCGTTGATGTGCACGACGGTGCCGCCTGCAAAATCAAGCACGCCCAGGTCACCAAGGAATGATCCGGCGCCGCCCCACACCATATGCGCGATGGGCAGGTAGACGATGGTGAACCACAGTGCGGTGAACACCAGCAGGGCGGAAAATTTCATGCGCTCCGCGATGGCGCCCACGATCAGGGCGGGTGTGATGATCGCGAAGGTCATCTGGAACATCACGAACACCGCTTCAGGCACGGTGTTGTAAAGGCTGCCGGGTGTGAGGCCTGCCAGCATGGCGTGACTGAATCCGCCGACGAACGAATGCAGGTTGGTCGTGCCGGCGCTCATGCCGGTGGTGTCGAATGCCACGCTGTACCCGTAGGCCACCCACAGCACGGTGACCAGTGCTGTAATTGCAAAACACTGCATCAGCACGGAAAGCAGGTTTTTTGCGCGCACCATGCCGCCGTAGAAGAGTGCGAGGCCGGGAATCGTCATCAGCAGCACCAGCATGGTGGCGGTCAGCATCCACGCGGTGTCGCCACTGTCCAGTTTGGGAGTGGGCGCCTGCGCGAAGGACACGGCGGGCAGGAGGGCAAGGGCTGTGATCGCCCCGCTGGTGTAACGACGCAAGTCAGAGCGCATCGGCGTCCACCTCCTGCGTGCGAATGCGGATCGCCTGTTCCAGGTCGATGACGAAGATTTTCCCGTCACCGATCTTGCCCGTGCGTGCAGCGTTGGAAATGGCCTCGATGGCGCGCTCCAGCTGGTCGTCGGCGACGGCGATCTCGATTTTCAGTTTCGGCAGGAAATCCACCACATATTCCGCACCCCGATACAGCTCCGTGTGGCCGTTCTGGCGCCCGAAGCCCTTCACCTCGGTTACCGTCATGCCTTGCACCCCCACCTCGGCCAGCGCCTCGCGGACGTCGTCCAGCGTGAACGGCTTGATGATCGCGTTGACCCATTTCATGCGCCGTGCTCCCCCGTTGGTTGACTGGGATGAGCAGTGCAGGTTGCGTGCCACTCGCCCGTAGGGCGAAAAGCTTTGTAGAAACCTCGGGTTGGCGGCGGGCGGGGCGCGGGCTGCCGTCGGGTCGCTCTGTTGTGGTGCGTCATTGCCCGTTTATGGTGCAGCGCACCCGAATTGCATCGGAGACGGTAAATCTGTACCATTTTGGTCCGGTTTCCACTTTCCCCATTCCGCCGATGCTCCGTGTCAGCCGCCTGACCGATTACGCCACTGTCGTCATGACAGTGATCGCAGCGCATCCTGTCGACGTGCTCAGCACGGCGCAGATCGCTGACGAAACGCGTCTGGAGCTTCCCACGGTCAGCAAGCTTCTGAAGTTGCTGGGTCACGCAGGTCTGGTGGATTCGTTCCGTGGCGTGAATGGCGGCTATCGGCTCGCCCGCGCGCCGGAGGCCATCAGCCTTGCGGACATTGTGGAAGCCATGGAAGGGCCCATTGGCATGACCGAATGCAGCGTGGCGCATGGCCACTGCGAACGGGAGTCGCAATGCGGTGTCCGTGGCAGCTGGCAGCAGGTCAGTGGTGCCGTGGATGGCGTGTTGCGCGCCATGACCCTGGCACAGATGCTCGCTGGCGCCCCCAAGGCGACGGCAACACACGCGGCAAGTGCCGCGGGGTAAGCGAACGCATGAACGAGAGCGAAAACATGACACGCGAAGTGGCAGCACCCGTGCGCGATAACGCCGAAGTCGAGGCGGCGCTCAACCGTCGCTATGAAGCCGGCTTCGTCACGGATATCGAATCCACCAGCCTCCCGCCGGGCCTCAATGAGGACACCGTCCGCCAGCTGTCTGCCATCAAGCAGGAGCCGGAGTGGATGACCGAGTGGCGTCTGGCTGCGTACCGGCACTGGCTGACCATGCCCGAGCCGGACTGGGCCAAGCTGGAAATTGCGCCCATCGACTATCAGTCGGTCAGCTACTACTCGGCGCCGAAGGCTGGCCTGAAGTCGCTGGACGAGGTCGATCCGAAGCTGCTGGAAACCTACGAAAAACTTGGCGTGCCGTTGCACGAGCGCGCGAAACTCGCGGGTGTGGCCGTGGATGCGGTGTTCGATTCGGTTTCTGTCGGCACCACGTTCCGCAAGGAACTGGCCGAGGCAGGCGTCATTTTCTGCTCGATGTCCGAGGCCATTCGCGAACACGGCGAACTTGTCCGTCAGTATTTGGGCAGTGTAGTTCCCACCGCCGACAACTATTTCGCGGCACTCAATTCGGCCGTGTTCTCCGACGGCAGCTTCGTGTTCATTCCGAAGGGCGTGCGTTGCCCGATGGAGCTTTCCACGTACTTCCGCATCAATGCGATGAATACGGGACAGTTCGAGCGCACGCTGATCGTGGTGGAAGACGACGCATATGTGTCGTATCTGGAAGGCTGCACGGCGCCGATGCGCGACGAGAACCAGCTGCATGCTGCCGTGGTCGAACTGGTGGCCATGGAGCGGGCGCAGATCAAGTATTCGACGGTGCAGAACTGGTACCCGGGCGATGAGAACGGCGTTGGCGGCATCTACAACTTCGTGACCAAGCGCGGCGATTGCCGTGGCGCCGATTCCAAGATCAGCTGGACGCAGGTGGAAACCGGTTCGGCGGTCACCTGGAAGTATCCAAGCTGCGTGCTGCGTGGTGATCGTTCGGTGGGCGAGTTCTACTCCGTGGCGCTGACCCACCATCGCCAGCAGGCCGATACCGGCACGAAGATGATCCACATCGGCAAGGGCACCAAGTCGAAGATCGTCTCCAAGGGCATCAGTGCCGGCCGTGGGCAAAACAGCTACCGCGGTCTGGTGAAGATCGAGAAGGGTGCCGATGGTGCGCGCAACTACACGCAGTGCGATTCGCTGCTGATCGGCAAGAAGTGCGGCGCGCACACTTTCCCGTACATGGAAGTGAAGAACCCCACGGCCATCGTGGAACACGAGGCTACTACCTCGAAGATTTCGGACGACCAGCTCTTCTACTGCCTGTCGCGTGGCATTGGCGAGGAAGACGCCGTGTCGATGATCGTGGACGGCTTCTGCAAGCAGGTCTTCCGCGAACTGCCGATGGAATTCGCCGTCGAGGCGAAAAAGTTGCTCGAAGTATCGCTCGAAGGCGCAGTGGGCTGATCGGCCCATTCGCGACTCGAAGCACTCACGTCTTTAAACGGATAGCACCATGCACATGCTGAAGATCGACAACCTCCACGCCCGCGTTGAGGGCAAGGAAATCCTGAAGGGCCTTTCGCTGGAGATCAAACCCGGCGAAGTACACGCGATCATGGGTCCCAATGGCGCAGGCAAGTCGACGCTTGGCAATGTGCTGTCTGGTCGCGAGGGTTACGAAGTGACGGCGGGAAGCGTGCTGTTCAACGGCCGCGACCTGCTGGCGCTGGAGCCGGAAGAGCGCGCCGCTGAAGGGGTCTTCCTCGCGTTCCAGTATCCGGTGGAAATCCCGGGCGTGAACAACACCTATTTCCTGCGTGCGGCGCTCAACGCGCAGCGGAAATATCGTGGTGAAGACGAACTCGATTCCATGCGCTTCCTGAAGCTGGTTCGCGAGAAGCTCAAGATCATGCAGATCTCCGACGAGCTGCTGCATCGTGCGGTCAACGAAGGCTTCTCCGGTGGCGAGAAGAAGCGCAACGAAATTTTCCAGATGGCCGTGCTGGAACCGAAGCTGGCCATCCTCGATGAGACCGATTCGGGTCTGGATATCGACGCGCTCAAGCAGGTTGCCGAAGGCGTCAACGCGCTGCGTTCGCCGGATCGTTCGTTCGTCGTGGTCACGCATTACCAGCGCCTTCTCGATTACATCGAGCCGGACTTCGTGCACGTGCTGGCCGGTGGCCGCATTGTGGAAAGCGGCGACAAGTCGCTGGCGCTGAAGCTGGAAGAGCAGGGTTACGCGTGGCTTGCCGATGCGCATCCGGAGCTGGCCAAGGCGGAGCTCGCCGGAGAGCGCGCATGAGCGAGACCCAGGCCATCCGCACGCCTTTCGTGCAGGCGGTGCTGGACAGCTCAGGCACCGCTGACACCTCCGGCATCGCATGGGTCGACGCTGCGCGCCGTGACAATCTGGCGTCGTTCGCGGCTACCGGTTTGCCCGAAGCACGCAACGAATCATGGAAGTACACGTCGCTGCGCGCGCTGTCCCAGCGCGGCTTTGCGCCCGTGGACCTTAAGGCTGCGCGTACTGTCGCGGTCGATGTGCCAGTGCTTCCCGGCGTTACCGGTGCGCGCATGGTTTTTGTCGACGGCGTTTTCCGTACCGACCTTTCCGCGCTTGAGGCGTTGCCCGCCGGGCTGACGCTTCAGTCGCTGCCCGATGCGCTGGCTGCGGACCCCGAGCCGCTGCGCTTCGCGCTTTCCGCGCGTCATCGCCATCAGGCAGCGGATGCCTTTGCGCATCTGAATGCGGCGCTGGCACGCGATGGCGTGGTGGTGAAGGTGGCTGCCGGTGCGCATGTGGCATCGCCTGTGCACATCGTGTTCATCAGCACACAGGCTGGCGTTGCCTGGCACGCGCGCGCGGTCGTGGACGTGGGTCAGGGCGCGCATGTCACCCTCGTGGAGCATCACGTCGGACTCAGCGACGTGGCGTCATTGGGTACGCTCTTTGCGGATTACACGCTGCGTGATGAGGCCGTGCTGGATCTGGTGCTGGTGCAGGACGCAAGCGCCAGCGCCACGCTGATCCGACGCAGCCACGCGCGCGTCGGCGCGCGGGCCGTGGGAACGGTGCATGCCGTGGAGCTGGGTGGGGCGCTCGTGCGCCATGAGCTTATGGCCGAACTGGTAGGCGAAGCGGGGCGTTTCGATTCGCGGGGCGTCTTCGCGCTCAAGGCCCGTCAGCACGTGGACACTCAGATGGAGGTGCGCCACCAGGCGCGCGACACGGCGTCCGACGCGCTTTGGCGTGGCGTGGCCGATGGTCGTTCGCGCGGCGTGTTCCGCGGTGCCATCGTGGTGGCCGAAGGCGCCGATGGTAGCGACGCGGCTCTGAGCAACAAGAATCTCCTGCTGTCCGCTCAGGCGGAAATTGATACCAAGCCGGAACTCGAAATTTACGCCGACGAGGTCAAGGCCGCGCACGGTGCCACCATTGGCCAGTTGGATGAGCGCTCGCTGTTTTATCTGCGCTCGCGTGGCATTCCGCTCACTCAGGCACGCAGCCTGCTGACGCTGGCCTTCTGCCGCGCCGCGCTGTCCAGCCTGCCGAATGAGGCGCTGCGCGAGCATCTGGGCGATCTTCTGGTGGCGCATTTGCCCACCGGCCCGGTCGACGCCTGAAGCGCCCCACGGATCACGACGGAACTGCCATGAACGCCAAAGTTGAATCCCGCGACCTGCCGCTCGACGTGGAGCGTATCCGCGCCGATTTTCCCCTGCTGGCGCGCACTGTCCACGGCAAGCCGCTCATCTACTTCGACAACGCCAACACCGGCCAGAAGCCGCTGTCGGTGATCGAGGCGGTGGACAGCCATTATCGCCAGCACAACGCCAATGTCGCCCGCGCCGTGCATCAGCTTGGCGAAGAAGCGACCGCAGCCTATGAGGGCGCGCGCGACAGCCTGGCCCGTTTCATCAACGCGCCCTCGCGCAATGAAGTGATCCTTACTTCCGGCACCACCCAGTCGATCAACCTGGTTGCGTACAGCTGGGCGCTGCCTCGCCTGAAGCCCGGCGACGCGATCCTGACCACGGTGATGGAACATCACGCCAACATCGTGCCGTGGCAGCTGGTTGCCGAGCGCACGGGCGCCGTCGTGCGTGGCGCGCCCATTGATGCGAATGGCGAGCTGATCGTCGAAGCGTTCATCGACATGCTGACGCCGGACGTAAAGCTCGCGTGCGTCACCCACGTGTCCAATGTGCTGGGCACGGTCAACCCCATTCGCGAGCTGGCGCGCGAGTGCCGCAAGCGTGGCATCCCGTTGCTGGTCGATGGTTCGCAGGCCGCGCCGCACCGTCCCATCGACGTGCAGGCTCTGGGCTGTGATTTCTACGCGGTGACCGGCCACAAGATGCTTGCCCCGACAGGTACGGGTGCGTTGTGGGCGCGCCGCGAGCATCTGGAGTCCATGCCGCCGTTCTTCGGTGGCGGCGAGATGATTCGCGAAGTGCGTTTCGACGGCACCGTGTTCGCCGATCCGCCGCATCGTTTTGAAGCGGGTACGCCCAATATTGCCGGTTTCGTGGGCATGACGGCGGCCATCGACTATCTCAATGGTCTGGGCTTTGATCGACTGAAGGCGTACGAGCAGGACCTGCTTGCATATGCAACCACGGCACTGGAGTCCGTGGCAGGTATTCGCATTTTCGGCCGCGCGGCCGAAAAAGAGCCTGTGATTTCGTTCCTGATCGAAGGTGCGCATGCCAACGACATGGCAACGCTGCTGGATCTGGAAGGTGTCGCCGTCCGCTCGGGCCATCACTGCGCTCATCCGCTGATGCAGTTTTTCGGCGTTCCTGCCACGCTTCGGGCGTCTTTGGCCTTCTATAACACCCGGGCGGAAGTGGACGCATTTATCCAGGCTATACAGAAGGTTCGCAAGCTACTGCTCTGACGGCCAAGTCGGGGCTATCATGCCGCATGTTCCCGACCCCCACGCCCATGGCCACGCGACTTCCGATCCCTGTGACATTTCCGGAGCTGTCCGCATGACGGACTGGGTACGCGTCGGCACACGCAGCGAATTGCTGCCGGGCGAGCATCGCATCGTGTGGGATGGCGACACGGCCATTGCCGTCTACAACGTTGACGGCACGCTGTACGCAATCGAAGACGTCTGCACGCATGACGGCGGGGAACTGGCGGGCGGCCCTCTCATCGGATTTGAAGTGGAATGTGTGCGCCATGGCGCGCGGTTCGATCTGCGCAATGGTGCGGTGACCTGTCCTCCGGCTTATGAGCCGGTCGCCACCTTCCCGGTGCGTGAACAGGACGGTGTGATCTGGACGCGTGACGACCGATGATGCGCGGGTCTTCGCAACATGCTGGAAAGTTATCCGTAAGGTTTGCCGCGCACTATCCGCGGCATTCTTGTATCGGACGTATCCCCATGCGTCGGCTCGTTAATATTTCGCTCGCGCTGGGTTTGCTCGCCACCTCCCTGGTCGGCTGCGCCAACCTGGGCAGCGTGACGTATCCGCCGCCGGTTCCCGCTGTGCCCTCGCACTGGAGCAGCTTGCCGGCCCCCGCGCCCATGGCGCCGGACATGCAGGGCTGGTGGAAGGCGCTGGGAGATCCGGCGCTGGATGCCGTTGTCGAGCGTGCGCTCGCCAATAATCTCGACGTTGCGCAGGCGGTGGAACGACTGCAGGCAGCACGCGGACTGGACCATCATTCAGGCGATCGTTTCCTCCCTTCGCTGCGTGCGAAGACGGAAGACGCATTCGATCCCGACGCCAGCGCATCGTTCTTCGTTGCCGGCTTCGATGCCATGTGGGAGCTGGGATTCTTCGGCCGTGCGACCGGCGCATCGCGAGTGGCGCGCGGCGAGCTTGCCAGCAGCGAGGCGAATGTGCGCGCAGCGCGCGTGACCGTCATTGCGGAAGTGGTGCGCCAGTGGATTGAAATGCGCGCGGCGCAGCAGCGTCTTGCCCTGCTTCAGGAGGTACGTGACGCATCCGCACGCCGTGCCGCGCTTACTCAGGTGCGCGCAGACCAGCGTCTTGCCTCCCCGGTGGATGTGGCGCGCGCGCAGGGCGATCTGGCCAGGGCCAGTGCTGCCTTGATCGAGCCGCGGCAGGCGGCGGATACGGCATCGCGTCAGCTTGCCGTGTTGCTGGGCCTCAACACGCCCGATCCAGCGTGGAGTGTGGCGGCCGACGTGCCCGAACTGGGCGCATGGAAACTGGACGGCGCGCCGGCGGAGCTGCTGCGCACGCGCCCGGAAATTGCCCGTGCCGAAGCGGACGTGCTGCGCATGGCAGGCGAGCTGGGTCTGGCCCGCGCAGACATGTATCCGAGCATCGGGCTCGGCGCCTCCATGATCTGGTCCACCGAAATTCTGAGTTACCGCCGCACGCATACACGCGGCATTGTGGGCGCAGGCCCGGTGATCGACATTCCGCTGTTCGACTGGGGCATGCGTGCCGCCACCGCTCATGCCAAGGGTCATGAATTTCAGGCGGCCGTGCTGGCGTACCGGCAAAGCGTGCTGGTCGGCGTGGCCGAAGTGCAGACAGCACTGAACAACCTTGATGCCCTGCGTGAACGCGAAGGGAGCAGCCGTGACCTCGTGACGGCAACGGCACAGGCAGATCGCGCCGTGGTCACGCGCATCGACCTGAAGCTTGCCAGCGAATGGGACCGTACGGAATCGCGAACCGCACTCGCCCAGGCGAATGCCGAACTGGTGGATGCGCGCGCGACCCGCGATCTGGCTTATGTGGCGCTGTTCAAGGCACTGGGCGGAGCGCCCGTGGTGGCCAGCGATCACGAAGACCAGGAAAACGAGGCGCGGCGCTGATGGTGGCGCTGGCCCGCAAGACGCTGATCTACGAATGGCGGCGTTTTCTGCCGGCGATTCTCGCCGTGGGTTTCGCCGGTCTGTTGCAGGTGTTGCAGGCCGCGCTGGTGCTCGGCATTTTCAGCAGCGCCAGTGTTTACATCACCGGTTCGCATGGCGACCTCTGGGTCGGCTACCCCGGAACACAGAGCGTGGATCAGGGCCGAGCACTCGATCCCAATGTGGAAATGCGCCTGCGCATGGACCCTGCGGTCACTCGCGTGGAGCCTTTCATCTGGCTGGATGGCGACTGGCGTGGCGATCAGGCCACGGGCGGTGTATCGGTGTATGTCTCCGGTATCGACCCGCGCGACAATAGCCTGATGTTCGCGCGCGTGCTGGACGCCGAGTTGCGATCACGCCTGCGTGAGCCCGATGGCGTGATCGTGGATCGCGCGGATCTGGACAAACTGGGCGTGCGCGTCGGTGGCACGGCGGCGATCAACGGGCATCGCGTGCGCGTGGTGGGCGTGGGCTCGGGCCTGCGTGCGCTGGGCGGCGTGAATATCATTGCGTCTCTGGAGACGGCGGCGCGCCTTGATGGCGACCCCGCGTCGTCGGGTCGTCCCACCTATCTGGTGGCTGAGCTGGCGCCGCATACGGACGCCGCGTCCGTAGCTCGCCGGCTGCGTCACGCGCCGGGCTTCGGCCCCTATGATGTCTGGACGTCCCGCGCGTTTGCACGCCGCACGGTGCTTTACTGGATGTTCGATACAGGTGCCGGTGCCGGCGTGCTGTTCCTTGCGGGCATCGTGTTCCTGGTGGGTGCCGTCATCACGAGCCAGACGCTCGTCGCCGCCGTGGCAGGCTCGGTGCGCGAGTACGCCACGCTGAACGCATTGGGCGTGGGTTTGCCGGCTCTTCGCTGGGTGGTGCTTGAACAGGCCTTCTGGGTGGGGGCGCTGGGATTGCTGGGCGCGTCTGTGGTGGGTGGAGTGCTGATGGTGATTGCACGTGCGCGCGATGTGCCCGTGCTGCTCAGCATGCCGGTCACACTTGTGTGTGCGCTGCTGGTGATGCTGCTGGCCGCGGTGTCTGGCCTGGCAGCCGCGCGCGCGTTGCGCCGCGCCGACCCTGCCACGTTGCTGAGGTGACCGGATGAACGCCTCTGCCATGTCACCCATTCCGAGCCTTACCGCACACGGTGTGGCGCGAGCGTTCGTCAGTGGACGCATTCGCACCAACATCCTGCATGACCTGTCCATCGACCTTTACGCAGGCGAGCTGACCCTCATTTCGGGACCATCCGGTTGTGGCAAGAGCACCTTGCTTGCCGTGCTGAGCGGCTTGCAGCGCATCGACGCCGGCCGCGTCACAGCGCTTGGCAACCGCATCGACGAGATGGGTCAGCGCGAGTTGGAGCGCTTCCGCCTGCTGCACACCGGCTTCGTGTTTCAGGGCTTCAACCTCTTCCCTGCGTTGAGTGCGCTGGAGCAGGTGGAACTGCCGTTGCATTACCTTGGGCTTCCGGCCAAAGACGTTCGCGAGCGTGCGTTGCGTGCACTGGAAGAGGTCGGCATGGGCGCGCGTTCCCGGCTGCGCCCGACGGAGCTTTCCGGTGGCGAAAAGCAGCGCGTTGCCGTGGCACGCGCCATGGCCAAGGAGCCGGAACTCCTGTTTGCCGATGAGCCCACCAGTGCGCTGGATGCGGCCAATGGGCAGATGGTGATCGACATGCTGCACCGTATTGCGCGAACCCACGGGACCACGGTCCTGTGCGTCAGTCACGATCCGCGCCTGTTGGGCCACGCCGACCGCGTGCTGTCGATGGAAGACGGCCGGATACTCAGTGACCGGCGCAATTCGCCGCTCGCTCCCTCTCATTCCGTGAATCAGCAGGCGTCGTCGCCATGAATGTCCCCGCCATGACCCGTTGCGTCGCCGCATTGCTCACCATGACTCTGCTCGCCGCCTGTTCGGAGCGCGAGCATGCGCCCGCCGCTGCCGCGCCCGTCTCCTATGCCGCCGTGGCGCGGGGCCGCATCGACATCGAAGGTGGCCTGCTGCCGCTGGCGATGCGGCGTGACGGCATTCTCGCCAGCGTGGCCGTTCACGAAGGTGACCACGTGACGGCAGGGCAGACACTGGCTCGTCTGGACGATACGGCCGCGCGCATCGCGCTGGCCTCTGCGCAGGCGGAACGCGATCAGGCGCAGGCGCAGGCCGCCACGCTGGAGAAGCGCGTGGCAGCGGCAAAGCTGCGCGCGCAGCGTCTGGCTTCGGCGGCGGCGGGCGGTGCCACCGATGGCCAAAGCGCCGATGACGCCGCCGAAGCGCTGTCGCAGGCAACGGCAGAGGCGGAGTCGGCCAGGGCGCAGGCCAGCCTGCTCGGGCAGAAAGTCGCTTCCGCTCAGTACGACCTTGCCATGCAGACCCTGCAGGCGCCTGTGGCAGGCGTGGTCACCCAGCTCAACAACCGGGCTGGCGCCGCCGCCGGCCCCGCCAGCCCGCTGCTTGTGCTGCTGCCGGACGGCCCGCGCATCGTCCGTGCGGAACTCAGCGAGGCTTACGTCAACGACGTGACCGTGGGCATGAAAGCCCAGGTCACCATCGACAGCGATGCGGGTGCCAAGCCGTTGCAGGCCACGGTCGTGCGGGTGGGCTCGGTGGTGGGCGCAGGCACGCTGGAAGATGATGCGCAGGCTCGCGCGACCTCACGTAGCGTGGATTGCGTGCTGTCGATTGAAAGCCCGCAGGAACTCCGCATCGGGCAGCGTGTGCTGGTTCGTTTCGCGAAAGCCGGCCCCTGACCTCAAAAGTGATACACGAACGCCAGTGACTGCGAGAACTGCGTGCGCGTGCCATAACGGCGCACCAGCGGGCTGGATGCGGCATCGCCCAGCAGGCGCCCGTAGTTCAGCGACAGCGCGAAACCGGTGTGCTGGCTGGTCGGAATGAACGCGTCGTATTCGACATAGGCCTGCTCGCCGCCAGCGGCAGGCCGCCATGCCTGCGTGCCGATGCGCTCGGCCTCGGCAGCGGTGACGCCGAAGAAGCGTCGCATCGCCGCGCCATTCATGGCTTCCCACTGAAACTCGAACGAATGCTCGATGTAGCCCAGGTCCGGAAGCTTCCAGTCGGCATAAACGGCAAAGTAGGCACCCGCGCCGCCGGTGTCGTGAGAGAGATGGCTGCCCAGCGTCCACTGTTTGCTGAACTCGTATTCCACATAGCCACCGCCCAGAAAACGCGGTGAAAGCGAGGTTATCTTGCCGCCCAGTGCGCCAAGGTCATCACTTGTTCTTCCCCAGAGGTAGTTTCCGTAAAGACCGCCGTGCCATGCTTGGCCGTGAATGAAGTCGACAGTGAGGCCATCGGCCGTGGACAGCTCGCCGATATCCGGAAGCGTGATGTCGATATAGGGCAGGGGTTGTATGCGATGGTCGCGGGAGCCCATCCAGGAGGGCATCCGTTCAGCGCCAGCGCCGATGGCGTAGCTGGCCTCTTCGCTGGCGAAGGCCGCGCAGGACGGGATCAGGGACAGGAGTGCGATTCGGGCAAGGGGACGGCAAAGACTCATCGGTTCGCTGGCGTGAAAGTTCGCCGAAGATCATAGCGGGACCGTGTGTTCAGGAGGTCTACGGTGCTATGTGAAACCCGTGTGGAGAGGGGGAAAGGGGTGCGAAAGGAACCCTCCCTAATCTGCGCTCAACCCTAATTGGTGGACATCCCAAGTGGATCACTCGGTTTCATGGAACATCCTTTGCGACTTCGACGGCACGATTACCGTCGAGGACGTCATTGACTCGCTGCTGGATCGCTTCGGCCGTCCCGGCTGGGAAATTCTTGAGCGCGACTGGCGCGCGGGCCGCATCGGCTCGGCCGAATGCATGGCCGGGCAGGTCAGCCTGCTGGACGTCACCCGCGCGGAAATGGATGCGCACCTGCACGGCCTGCACATCGACCATGGCTTCCCGGCGTTCGTGACTGAGGCCTCGCGCCTTGGCATGCCGATTCGCGTGGTGAGCGATGGCCTGGATTACGCCATTGCCTCGATCCTTGAGCGTCATGGCCTGAATTCGCTGCCCGTGGCTGCCAATCACCTGAACATGGCGGGCGACCGCGAATGGCGCCTCACCTCGCCGTTCCGCCAGCCGGACTGCCGCAGCGGCACCTGCAAGTGCGCCTGCGTAGCCGAGTCGCGTGCGACCGGCCGAAAGACCCTTCTGATCGGCGATGGTGCGTCGGACTTCTGTGCCGCTGACACCGTGGACTTCGTGTTCGCGAAGAACCGCCTGATCGAGCATTGCCGCGCGGCGGGTATCCCGTACGTGCCCATTGCAAGCTTTGACGAGGCGCTGGAACTGCTTCCCGCGCTTGCTGACGGACGTCTCCCACCCGAGATCGTCGTCGCCCCGACTCCCGCACTTACGACGTAACAGGATCGAACCCGCATGAACGTTCTCTCCAGGAATCCGCAGATCGTCATCGACGACGCGCAGCTGCTTGCCGATGAGGCGAAGTACTGCTCGTTCGGCGACACCGTGCACTATGTCGATCCGCCGAAGATCTTCCGCCACGCGGAAGGCAGCTACATCTACGACAGCGAAAACATCCCCTTCCTCGACCTGCAGATGTGGTACTCGGCCGTCAACTTCGGTTACGGCAACAAGCGTCTGAATGATCGATTGAAGGACCAGATCGACCTGCTCCCGCAGGTGGCCAGCCAGTACCTGCACCAGACCAAGATCGAGCTGGCCAAGACCATCGCGGTGGACGCGAAGTCGAAGTTCGGCCTCGACGGTCGCGTGCACTTCAACGTGGGTGGCGCGCAGGCGGTGGAAGATTCGCTCAAGCTCGTGCGCAATGCGCGCAACGGCAAGAGCCTGATGTTCGCGTTTGAAGGTGGCTACCACGGCCGCACGCTCGGCGCGTCGTCCATCACCTCCAGCTATCGCTACCGTCGTCGCTTCGGCCACTTCGGCGAGCGCGCGATGTTCATCCCGTTCCCGTATCCGTTCCGTCGCCCGAAGGGCATGACGCCGGAAGAATATTCGGATGCCTGCGTGCGCCAGTTCGAGCGTCTGTTCGAAACCGAATACAACGGCGTGTGGGACCCGAAGGTCGGCCAGGCTGAATACGCTGCGTTCTACGTCGAGCCGATCCAGGGCACCGGCGGCTACGTCATTCCGCCGAAGAACTTCTTCATCGACCTGAAGAAGGTGCTCGACAAGTACGGCATCCTGATGGTCTGCGACGAAATCCAGATGGGTTTCTGGCGCACCGGCAAGCTGTGGTCGATCGAGAACTTCGGTGTGAACCCCGACGTGATCGTGTTCGGCAAGGCGCTGACCAATGGCCTGAACCCGCTGTCGGGCCTGTGGGCTCGCGAAGAGTTGATCAACCCGACCATCTTCCCGCCGGGCTCGACGCACTCCACGTTCAACTCCAACCCGCTGGGCACCGCCCTCGGTCTGGAAGTGATCAAGATGGGTTACGAGCTGGACTACGGCACGAAGGTCGTGGAGAAGGGCAAGCACTTCTTGGATGGCCTGAAGGATCTTCAGAAGCGTCACAAGGAAATCGGCGATGTCGACGGCCTGGGTCTGGCGCTGCGCGCCGAGATCTGCACCGATGACGGCTTCACGCCGAACAAGGAACTGCTCGACAAGATGGTCGACATCGGTCTGGCCGGTGGCCTTGAGCACAACGGCAAGAAGATCGGCCTCGTGCTGGACGTGGGCGGCTGGTACAAGAACGTGATCACGTTCGCTCCGTCGCTGGACATCAGCCACGAAGAGATCGACCTCGCCATCTCGCTGCTGGATCAGCTGCTGACGAAGGCGAAAAAGGGCTGATAAGTCCTCCGGGCGAAGGAGTCGGCAACAGCCGGCTCCTTCGCCCTGTTTTTTGGTGACACGATTTGTTTCAGTCCGGTGCGCGCACCGCGAGCACCGCATTGAGTCCGCCGAAAGCGAACGAATGGGACAGTGCGGCCGCTACCTGCACACGCCTTGGCTCGTTGCGTATGACGTCAAGGTCACACGCAGGGTCCGGGTCCAGGAAGTTGGCCGTGGGAGGAAGGATGCCGTTGCGCAATGCTTGCACCACCGCCACAAGCTCAAGCGCACCTGAGGCACCCAGCGCATGACCGTGCATCGACTTCGTGGAAGACACCGGCACTTCGGTGGCCCGTGGGCCGAATACCTGATGGATGGCTCGCGTTTCGGTCACGTCGTTGGCCTGCGTGCCCGTGCCGTGCGCGTTGATGTAACCGATGTCGCTGGCGCTCAGGCCGGCATCGCTCAGTGCGGCCTGAATGGCTCGCGCCGCACCCTCGGCAGACGGTGCCACGATGTCGCCGGCGTCGGCACTCATGCCCGTGCCCGCGATCTCCGCAAGGATCGTCGCGCCGCGTCCTCTGGCGTGCTCCAGCGTTTCCAGCACAAACATGGCTGCGCCTTCGCCCAGTACCAGCCCGTGACGCTGCTTGCAGAAGGGGCGACAGGTATCGTCGGCCAGGATGCGCATGGCTTCCCATGCGCGGAACACACCGAAACTGAGGCAGGCCTCCGCGCCGCCGGTCACCGCCACGTCGGCCATGCCGCTGCGCAGCAACGCCACGGCCTGGCAGATGGCGTGATTGGCCGATGCGCACGCGCTGGACACCACGAATGCCGGGCCCGTGGAGCCCAGCTCCATGCTGATGTGGCTGCACGGTGCGCTGGTCATGATGCGCACGATGCTCAGCGGATGCACGCGTACGGCGCCTTCGCCGTAGAGCTTGCGGTCCTGCTCGTCGCGCGAGGTTTCGCCGCCAGCGCCGGTGCCCACAATCACCGCCGTGCGATGGCTGTTGTCGCCACCGTGGGGCAGGCCGGCCTGTTTCGCCGCCTCGCGTGCAGCGAGCAGGGCGAACTGCGAAACGCGATCCAGCAGGGGCAGCACGCGTTCGTCGAAATGATCTTCGGGTCTGAAATCGTGCAATTGCGCCGCGATGGTGGCTTTCAGGTCCTTCGCGTACGGATGGCGCAGAGGGCCAATGGCCGAACGTCCTTCAGACAACGCGCCCCACAGAGGATCCACGCCAATGCCGAAGGCGCTGACTGCGCCCAGGCCGGTCAGGACCACCCGTCGTTCCATCCGATTGCTCATGGCATCTCTCCATCGACAGCACGCGGGCGGAATCAGGCGGGGGGCGCGGAACCTGCCTTGATGGCGAGGCCCTTCTCTACGGCCTCCACCAGACTGGCGATGGTCTCGGTGTCGAAGTTGGCATTGCCTTCGGGCAGTGTGACCTCGAAGGCTTCCTCGATATCGAAGATGATCTCGATGGCATCCAGCGACGTGACGCCGATTTCGGCCAGCGTAGTGCTGGTGCTGATGGTGGATCGGTCTACCTTCGCACTTGCTGCGATGATGTCCAGCACCCTGTCTTCAACAGATGTACTCATGACCCCAACCTCCTCGTCGTTGCGAGCCCGGATGCCGGAACGGCAGCCGGAGGGCACGGCGCCCCGAGCATAGCGGCGGAAACCTTACGCATGGCTTTCCTGAATCAGCTTGAGCCGGATGCGCTTCTGGCGCATTTCGACCAATCCCCGCCGCTGGGCTTCAAGACCCTGCGGACGAAGGATGGCATCCCCGCGTTCGTCGCGCCATTCGATCTGCTGACCACGGCCGATAATGCGCTACGCGAACGCGTCCGTGCTCTGCCACTGTACCGGCTGTGGTCCGGTTTGTTGCGCCCGCTGACCTGTTTCGTGGGTACCACGGTCAGCGAGTACGCCATGTTCCCTGGCTCTGCCGAGCCCGAAGCATTGGCGCAGGAACTGCGCTCCACGGTGGCGCGCCAGTATCCGTTGGTGGTGGTCAAGGATATTCCCGAGGAATCTCCACTGCTTGGCGCCGCAGAGAGCGCATGGTCCAGCCGCTTCATCGAGGCCGCGACGCAGGCGGGCTTCGTGATGGTGGAGGGTCAGGCGCTGGCGTGGGTTCCCATCGACTTTGCGTCTGCCGATGAGTATCTGGGGCGCCTGTCGTCCAGCCGTCGGAAGAACCTGCGCCGCAAGTTGCGCTCGCGCGACGATCTGGACGTGGAAGTGATTCCCACGGGCAAGGCGTTTGCCGACCCCGAGCGGGTGGCCGCGTTCTATGCGTTGTATCGGCAGGTGTACGAGCAGAGCGACATTCATTTCGATCTGCTGGATCTGGAATTCTTTCGCCGCGCATTGCAGGACGAAGACGGTGGCGGCGTGGTGATGGTGTATCGCCACCAGGGCACGCTGGTCGGCTGGAACCTCTGCTATGTGCACGAGGGTCGTCTTCTGGATAAATACATCGGCTTTTCGTATCCGCTGGCGCGCGAGCACAATCTGTATTTCGTGAGCTGGATGTACAACCTCGAATACGCCCGCGCACAGGGTCTTACGCATTATGTGGCGGGCTGGACCGACCCTGAGGTCAAGGCATCGCTGGGCGCACGTTTTCACATGACGCGCCACGCGGTGTACATCCGCAATCCCTTGCTGCGCTTCGTGCTGAGGCGCATGACGAAACACTTTGAAAGCGATCGACAATGGCAGGAAGAGTATGAAGCGTCCCGTCGTACTTGATATGGACAGCTCCGTCGGGCCGTTGGCCGGGCGGGTGGTTCTGCCGCTGGAGCAGTGGCAGGAAACGCTGCGTTTTGGCTGTTCGCTGAGCGCGCTGCGGCGCTTCAGGGAAACGCTGGATGCAGCCTTGCCACTGGACTACGGCACGGTGTTCATGGGCAGTGGTGATTTCCACCATCTGACCTGGCCGCTGGTGGAGCGCGTTCGCCCGGTGGAACCGATGGATGTGGTCGTGTTCGACAATCATCCGGACAACATGCGTTTTCCGTTCGGCGTGCACTGCGGGTCGTGGGTGCGTCGCGTGGCGATGTTGCCGCACGTCAATCACGTGCACGTGGTGGGCATCACGTCCAGCGACATCGGTGCGGGTCACGCCTGGGAAAATTACCGTGGTCCACTGCGCGCGGGTCGCCTCACGTATTGGTCGTGTGGCGTGGATACCACCTGGTCGCGTCGTGCGGGTATGGCATCGGCGTTCCGTTCGTTTGATTCGTCCTCCGCGATGATCGAGGCGTTTGTCGAAGCACTTTCTGCGCAGCGCCGGCCGGTTTATCTGTCTATCGACAAGGATGCCTACGACGCGTCCGTCGCGATGACAAACTGGGATCAGGGCACGTTGAATGAGGCCGGCGGCGAAGCGATGATGGATGCACTCGCGGGCCGGATCATCGGCAGCGATGTCACGGGCGAGATTTCGCGCTATCGCTACAAGACGTGGTGGAAGCGCCGCCTGAGTGCGATGGACGGCCAGGACGACATCCCCGAAGCCAGCCTCGCCGCATGGCAAGCCCAGCAACACGCACTCAACGAACGCCTGCTTCTGGCCATCGCCCGCAACAGCGCGCCGTGATCCATCCCCGGCTCTCTTATGGGAGAGAGTCGAACGGCCCGGCCTTCAGAATCTCCAGCGCCTCAGGCGGAATACGATCCGCCTGAGTGAGCCAGATCGCCGTGATTGCCGGCAGCGAATCGCTCAACAGCCGCTTGCTGAGGTTGTGCATGCGCTGCAACGTCGCCGGACTCACATCGGCTTCGGTCGTGTATGACATCAGGTCATTGAGGGCTGTGGCATCACCCAGTCGCAGGAACAGATCCTCATGCAGCCGGTGGCTGGTGATGGACATTCCCGTGTTGCAGGTAGGGCAGGGGACGGTTTGATCGGTCGGACGCATGGCGGTTCCTTTACCTCGAAGGTCCGCACCTTGCCGCAGCAAGGTGGCGGACGTGTCGGGGTCGAAAACCGGTCAATCACACAATCCGGCCAGGCACGAAACCTGCCCGACACGCCCGCCTCAAAACGACGTGCACTCAGAGCGCAGGCGGCGAACCGCCTGCGTGTGTGATTGATACGGGTTTCGACACCCGGCCGCCGAGGATTCGGCGACGCAGGAAGCATCCCGATTCACGAAAGGCAGAACTATCCGATTATTCCGAAAAAATCATTGGAATTATTTGAGAGTGGGACTGGCATGCATCGCTCGCAGCCTCACTCTCACAGCTTCTCAATTCGGGATCACAGTCGGCCGATCAGGTACTGCACGACGAGGCTGGTGATGGCGACCGAGGCCCAGACTCCGAGGCCCAGGAGAATCGGGCGCGGGCCAGTGGAGGCCATGCGGCGCAGGTCGGCGGAGAGGCCGATGGAGGTGAGGGCCACGATGATGAGGCATTCGGCGGCGAAGTGAATCCACGGCAGCAGCACGTCGGGAACGAGGCCAGCGGTGCGCACGGCGGATGCCACGAGGAACCAGAGGATGAACCACGGGAAGATGCGGCGCATGCTGAAATCGGTGCCACCGCTGCGCTTTTCCTTCCAGCCCACAATCATCGCCAGCACGAGGCAGATGGGAATGATCAGCGTGGCGCGGGTGAGTTTGACGATGGTGGCGTAGTCGCCAGCGGTCTGGCTGTAACTGTAGCCAGCTGCCACGACCGACGAGGTGTCGTTGATGGCGGTGCCCGCCCACAGGCCGAAGCCCAGGTCAGACAGATGCATGAGATGGCCGAGGGCGGGGAACAGCAGCACCGCCACCAGGTTGAACAGGAAGATGGTGGAGATGGCGAACGCGGTGTCATGTTCGTCGGGTTTGACGATGGGCACCACGGCCGCGATGGCGGAGCCGCCACAGATGGCGGTGCCAACGCCAATCAGCAGCCGCAGCTTGTCGTGCACGCGCAGTACCTTGCCCAGCACAAACGCAGCGATACCGGCCGCGGCGACAGTGGACAGCGTGACCGACAGTGATTCAAGCCCGGTATGCGCCACCTGAGTCAGGCTGAGGCCAAAGCCCAGCGCGATGATCGACCATTGCAGAATCTGCTTTGAGGCGAAGCGGATGCCCGGCTGATAGCTGGCCGATGGCGCTGCGAAATGCCGCACAAGCAGACCCAGCACGATGCCAAAGACGGCGCCGCCCACCAGCGGCACCAGCTTGCCCAGCCCGAATGCCACCGCCGCAATGGCGAAGGCAAGGATCAGGCCGGGCAATTTTCCTGGCGTGGGGACAGTGGCTGCGGTGGCGGACATGCGGGTGGGCTCGATAAAGAACTGGACACATTGTCCTCCCGCCCTTTTGATAAGCATATTGAATAAGTTTTATCTGGCGTATAAGTACAACTTATGATCGGAATCAGCCCTCGCCAGCTTGAAGTCTTCGTGGCCATTGCCCGCGAGGGCAGTGTCCGTGCCGCCGCCGAACAACTGCACCTGAGCCAGCCTGCCGCCAGCATGGCGCTGGCGGAGCTGGAGCGGCAGCTTGGGGCAGCGCTGTTTGCGCGCGAGAAGGGCCGTCTGCGCCTCAATACGCGGGGACGCGAAACGCTGCCGCTGGCACAGGAGCTGATCGAACGTTTCGCGGAACTGGAAGGACGCGCAGGCGGCGCCATGACCTCGTTGGCCGGCGAGTTGCGCATCGGTGCAAGCAATACGGTCGGCAATTATCTGGTGGGTGATCTGGTGGGGCCGTTCACGGCGGCGCATCCCGGGGTGTCGTTGCGGCTGGGCGTCGCCAATACGGCGCGGATCGCCGAAGGCGTGCTTGAGCATGTGTACGACGTGGGGTGCGTGGAAGGGCCTGTGACGCACGCATCGCTGGAAACGCGCCCGTGGCGCGACGACTCCCTGGTGGTGTGCGTGCGGCCGGATCACCGGCTGGCAGGCAGGCAGCGGCTGCGCCGCGATGATTTCGCGGGCGAGCGCTGGGTGCTTCGCGAACGCGGCTCAGCCACCCGGGCATTGAGTGAGCGCGCGCTGGCCGACTTGCCCGAGGGCACGACGGTGCTGGAGCTTGATCAGTCCGAAGCCATCAAGCAGGCCGTGATTGCGGGTCTGGGTATCGCCTGCCTTCCCGCCGTGGCCGTGGTCGACGCCCTCGCAGCGGGACGGCTGGTCACGTTGCGCACGCCCTTTCTTGATTTGCGCCGCACCCTTTCGCTGGTGCTGCGCCGCTCGCGCTACCGCGGCGCGTTGGTGGATGCGTTTCTGGGCATGGTGTGATCTGGTCAAAACATGACCAGTGCAAGGCAAGTGCCTGTTCTGAAACGCGCCGTGCGGGTTATCCACATGCTTATGCATCGGCTGTCCACATGGGGTGTGGATAAGCGGTGGCCCACGTCGACGCGCCCGCTAAAGTGCCCAGGCCAGACGCGTCTTACAGCGCCTCGACCTCGTCGGTGTCGCACTCGCCGATGGCGCCGGGTGAAAGGATGGTGGCGAGGTGGGCTTCCACGTCGTCGCGCGTATGCGAACGGAACAACTTTGGCGCGGCCTGGCGAAGCACCTTGCAGTCCAGGCCGGTGAGCTTGTCGCGCACCTGCAACAGCTGGCCCGGATGCATGCTGAATTCTTCGAGGCCCATGGCCACCAGCAGCGGCGTAAAGGCGGTGTCACCCGCGATTTCGCCGCACAGGCTCACCGGCTTGCGCGCACGTCGTGCCGCCGCGATAACGTGGGCAATCAGCCTGAGGAATGCCGGCTGAAGCGGATCGTAGATGCCTTCCAGTGCGTCGTTGTTGCGATCGGCGGCCAGCACGTACTGGGCAAGATCGTTGGTACCGATGGACAGGAAGTCGGCTTTCTGCAGGATGCTGGTAACACCGATGGCAGCGGCCGGCACCTCGATCATGGCGCCGATGTCCAGCCGTTCGGGCAGCTCGTGGCCTTCGCGACTCAGAGCTTCGCGGGCTTTCTTGATGAGTGCGCGCACCGCGACCATCTCGCCCATGTGGGTCACCATGGGAACCAGGATGCGGATGGGACCGTAGCAGGCCGCACGCAGGATGGCGCGCAGCTGCACGCTGAAGATGTCCGGGTAGCGCAGCGACAGGCGCACGCCACGCACGCCGAGCGCGGGATTGTCTTCGCCGCGGATGGCGAGGCCGGCCGCGTCGGCCTTGTCGGCGCCGAGGTCCAGCGTGCGGATGGTGACGGGCAGGCCGCCCATGCCCAGTACGAGGTCGCGGTAGGCGACGAATTGTTCTTCCTCGGAGGGAAGCCCGCGCTGGCGCAGGAACAGGAATTCGGAACGATAAAGACCGATGCCATCCGCGCCACGAGCGCGCGCCTGGGCCACGTCACCGGCGAGTTCGGCATTGGCAAACAGGCGCATGTGGGCGCCATCGCGCGTGAGCGTGGGGGCGGTGGCCAGGGCGGCCAGCCGGCGACCTTCCTGCGCGGCCTGACGCTGCCACTGGCGATAGCGCGCGAGGTCCTGGGCCGTGGGATGCACGATGACGTCGCCGTTCTCGGCGTCGATCAGCACCAGGTCGTCGTCGTTGATGGTGGCCAGCGCATCGCGCGTGCCCACCAGCATCGGGAGGTTGAAGCTGCGGGCAAGGATGGCGCTGTGCGAGTACACGCTGCCAGCGCTGGCCACGACGCCCAGCAGACCCTGGCCGGCCATGGCGGCCATGTCGGCGGGCGCCACGGTGTCGCTGACCACGATCTCGCCCATGCGCGCCGCCAGCTTGCGTTCTTCGCGGGTGGACTGCTGCTGGAGGACGGACATGACCCGGCCGATGACCTGGTCGATGTCTTCGCCGCGGCTTTTCAAGTAGGGATCGTGCATGGCGTCGAACACGGCAGCCAGGCGGTCACGCTGCATCTTCAGCGCGGCGCTGGCGGTGTAGTGACCGACGGCGATCAGTTCGTCCAGACCGCGGAGCAGTTCTTCGTCGTCCAGCAACAGGCTGTGCGCATCAATGAAGTCGCCCACTTCGCGGGCGAGTGCGCCGTGCAGCTTGCTGCGCAGCTCGTGCAGTTCCTGTCGAGCCGTGTCGATGGCCTTGTGCAGCCGTTCGATTTCCGGAGCAATCTCGTCGTTCTCAAGCAGCCGCGTGTCGACGGAATAGATGCTGGGCTGAACAAGGCGCGCGCGACCGAGGGCCATGCCCCGGGCAGCAGGAGTACCTGTCAGCACATACCTCATCCGAACCTCTCCGTGCCTGCAGCAAACATGCGATTACGCGCCTTCGTCGAATTTTCTGTTGAACAGGTCGATGACGGCAGCCAGTGCGGCTTCCTCATCCGGACCATCCGCACGGACAGTCAGGGAGGTTCCCAGACCTGCGGCCAGCATCATCACGCCCATGATGCTCTGGGCGTTGACTTCGCGTCCCTTGCTGAGCAAGCACACGCTGGATTTGAATCCTGCAACGAGCTGAACCAGCTTGGCGGATGCCCGCGCATGCAGGCCGAGCCGGTTGGATACCACGATGTCCTGTTCAAGCATGATCTATGAAGATCCCCCCGCGACCGCCCGTGGCTGCAATCTCCGCCAGTTCGGACAACGACTTTTCAGAATAGTTGAGGACACGCAGCAGCATCGGCAAATTCAGCCCGGACACGCAGCGAAGATGGACACCCAGCTGGCTGAGTGACAGGCCGATGTTGCAGGGCGTGGCACCGTAAAGATCGGCGAGCACCAGCACGCCGTCGCCATTGTCGAGATCGCGGGCGTGCTTCGCGGTCAACGCGCGCATGACGTCGGGGTCGGCGTTGGCTGGCACTTCGACCGCATCGACCGCGAGCGGAAGCGTGGGAATGACGTGCCGCGCGGCAGAGATCAGCGCTTTGCCGACCGCCTCGTGAGTCATGAGCAGGACGCCGACGCTCATGGTCGCGACACGATGGGAGAGAAAGCTTGGATCATGGCGTCATTCGAGTTCGCGGTGGAAAGTGAGTACGTTGCCGCGCTCCGCGCGAAAGTGCTGGGCGAGCTTCTCGACCAGGTAAACGGATCGATGGCGGCCCCCTGTGCAGCCAATGGAGACGGTGACGTAACTGCGGTCAGCGCCCTGAAAGCGCGGCAGCCAGGTCTCCAGCCAGCGCACGATATCCACATAATACTCGCCTGCCATCGGCTGTGCCTCCAGATATTCACGGACGGGCAGGTCCCGGCCGGAAAGGGGGCGCAGGGCGGGCTCCCAGTGGGGATTGGGCAGGCAGCGGGCGTCAAAAACGAAATCAGCGTCCGGCGGCAGGCCGCGACGGTAGGCAAACGACTCGAAAAGCAGGGTGGTGCCGTCGGAGGCCTCGGCGTAGCCCGTGGCGAACAGGCGGCGCAGCTGATGCACGTTCAGGTCGCTGGAGTCGATGACCTTGTCGGCGATGTTCACCAGCGGACGCAGCAGCCGGCGCTCCTGGTCGATGGATTCCGCCAGGGACAGCCGCTCGATGGACAGCGGATGGCGCCGGCGGGTTTCCGAGTAGCGCTTGATCAGCACGTCGTCGCGGCTGTCCAGGAAAATCAGGTGCACCTGGACGCCGGCCATGGCCAGCTCGGACAGCACCTGAGGCATGCGCTGAAGGTCGGCCACCCGGTTGCGCACGTCCACACCCACGGCGATCCGCTTGCGCGGGCCATGCTCACCATGGCTTACCGCCGCTACCAGCTGGGGCATGAGCGCGGCCGGCAGGTTGTCGACGCAGTAGAACTCGAGGTCTTCCAGCGCGCGCAGTGCCACGGTCTTGCCGCCACCGGACATGCCGGTGAGCACGACCAGATGGATGGCGTTGGCATCCACAATGGGAGTGAAGGGACTTTCAGTCATCTTGGGCTACCAGGGCGGAAGGCGGCGCATCTGGTGCGCCTGTCGGTCGATGAAGGTCTGGGCAGGATCAATGCCCTTGCTCTTCAGTACATGGTTGCGCACAGCCGCTTCCACCAGTACCGCCAGGTTGCGACCGGGTGCCACAGGGATGGTGATCATCGGCACGTCCACGTCCATCACGTTGCGGCGGCTGACGTCGCCAGTGAGGCGGGTCATGCCATCGGTTTCCTCGCCCTCACGCATGGGCTTCAGGTGCACGACGAGACGAAGGTACTTCGACGGCTTGACCGCCGTGTGACCAAACATTTCGCGAACGTTGAGCACGCCCAGACCGCGCACTTCCAGAAGATCCTGAAGAAGTTCAGGGCACGCGCCGTCAATGACGTCCGGCGCGATGAGGGTGAACTCGGTGGCATCGTCGGCAACCAGGCGGTGGCCGCGGCTGATGAGTTCCAGTGCCAGCTCGCTTTTGCCTGAGCCCGGGCCGCCGGTAATCAGCACACCGATGGAAAACACTTCGAGGAATACACCATGCAACGTGACCCGCGGCGCCAGCGTGCGTGCGAGGTGATATTGCAGATAAGTAAGCAGCTCGTGGCCGCGCTTGGTGCTTTGCCAGAGCGGTGTGTCGGTTTCCTCGGCCACTTCGCGAAGGTCCGAAGGGATCGACTGATCCTTCGTCACGATCAGCGCGGCGGGTTGATAGGCGGCGATCTTGTGGATCGTTTCCCAACGCTGACGCGAATCGAGCCCATCCAGGTAGATGAGTTCTTCGGTGCCGATGATCTGCACCTTGTTCGGATAGATGACGTTGAGATAACCCACCAGCGACGGACGCCGGCTTTGCTTGGCGTTGGGTTCCAGAACGCGGGCTTCGCCACGCATGCCAGCAGCCCAGCGGAGCGCCATGCGCTCGTGCACTCCATCGAACAGTTGTCGGGCAGTAAGCCGGTCCACTAACGATCCTTGGGCTCGTCGTTTGTGGGGCTATTGTGCCATCAACCCGTGGTGGGGTCAGGAAATGGCAGTGCGGGGAAGGGGAGTGGTCCGAGTGCCGCCCGCAGGTGCGGGCGGCGGGGAATGCTCGTCAGACCGCAGCGCGTGCGTTGCGAACTTCCTGATTGTGGTGATCGGTGAGCTTTTCCTTGTGCTTGCGCAGCTGCTCGGAAAGCTTGGTCATCATGTCGTCGATGGCGGCGTACATGTCCGGGTTGGTGGCTTCAGCGTGAAGCTTCTTGCCCGTGCACAGCAACGAGCCTTCAGCGCGCTTTTCGGCATCCACCGAAAGCACCACGGACAACGTGGTTATGTTCTCGAAAAGGCGTTGAAAGCGGCTGGTATGCGATTCGACACGCTCGCGCAGTGCCGGGGTGATTTCGATGTGCTGGCCGCTGAGTTGGACTTGCATGACGCCTCCTTCTTGCTGAGGTTGCCGTCCTTGTGGACGACGATGACGGAGCGGCACCGGGCCTGCTCCTCGATCCTGAACTTTTGGGACACACACTTTGCAGTGGGGTTCCCCAAGAGCGTAATCAACCTGCGCGAGTGCGTTCGCTTGAACTTGGAATACGTAACGCTTCGCGATACTTCGCTACCGTACGTCGTGCTACCTGAATGCCACGTCGATGCAGTTCCTCCGCGAGGGCCTGATCCGATAGCGGGCGCCGCGGATCTTCCGCGGTGATGAGTTTGCGAAGCATGGCCTGGATGGCGGTGGCCGATGCGCTGCCACCGTCTTCCGTGGCCACGCCACTGGAAAAGAAATGCTTCAGTTCAAACGTGCCGCGCGGCGTATGCAGATACTTTCGCGTGGTTACCCGGGAGATGGTGGACTCATGCATGCCCACTTCTTCGGCGACTTCGCGCAGCACCAGCGGATGCATGGCTTCGGGGCCGTAGTCGAGGAAAGCGCTTTGCCGACGCACGATGACCTCGGCCACTTTTTGCAGGGTTTCCGCGCGTGATTGCAGACTCTTCAGCAACCATCGCGCTTCCTGCAACTGACCTTTCATCCACGTGGCATCGTCGCCGCGAGCACGGGCAATGAGGTTGCAGTAATGCTGGTTCAAACCGAGGCGCGGTTGCGCGTCGGCATTGAGGCTCACCAGCCAGCGCCCATTTTCGCGGCGCGCATAAACATCCGGCGCCACGTATTCCACGGGCGTGGCATCCAGCGCTGCGCCGGGGCGCGGATCGAGGCTGCGGATGAGCGCGGCCGCCGCGCTGGTTTCTTCCTCACTGGCGCGCAGCCGTCGCGCGATGCGCACGATGTCGTTGCGGGCCAGCAGTTCCAGTTCTTCCTCGACAATGCGGATGGCAAGGTTGCGCTGGGTGAATTCCGGTGCGAACTGGCTGAGCTGCACCAGCAGGCAATCTTTGAGATTGAGGCTGGCCACGCCAGTGGGATCAAAACGCTGCACGCGCTGGCGCACGGCGTCGATGTCGTCATGCGTGGCATTGAGGCCCGGCGGAAGCGCGGCGGCTACAGCTTCGATGCCATCGTGCAGGTAACCGTCTTCGTCCAGCGCGTGGATGATGGCCGTGGCAATGGCGGCATCGCGCGGATTGAACTGCGAGAGATTGAGCTGCCATTCCAGATGCTGTTGCAGGTTTTCCGGCGCGGCGTTCTGCGGTTCAAAACCGTCTTCGTCGGCCGAGCCGTTGCGCGAGGGGCCGCCGGAATAATCGCCGGGGTCACCGTGCGTGCGGTCGTCTTCCCATTCGGGTGCAACATCTTCGCTGGAGGCGCTGGCCGGCTCCTCGTCTTTCTTGGACTTGGGTGGCGCTTCTTCGCGCAGGGGGAATTCAGCCGCTTCGAATTCGCTCTCGTCTGCGCCTTCTGATTCGGCGTCTTCGGCGAATTCAAGCAGGGGGTTGCCTTCGGCAATCTGGCGCAACTCCGCCTCCAGCTCCAATTGCGACAACTGCAGGAGCCGGATGGCCTGTTGCAGCTGCGGAGTGAGGGTGAGCTGCTGGTGAAGGCGAAACTGAAGTCCGGGTTTCATACCTGCCGAATGTGATGCGTCAAAGGCATCCTAACCCCTCGCGCTGGCGCGGGCCAGCGGGACAGGTCACATCATGGGAATGGCTGCGTCTCGACACCGGTGAGCCGGGGCGGCGCGGGGTGATTTCACCGCGCCAGGTTCAAATCTTGAACTCGCGGCCGAGATAGACCTCGCGCACCTTTTCGTCTGAAAGGATGTGCTGAGGCGTGCCGCGCGACAGCACTTCACCGTCGTTGAGGATGTAGGCACGGTCGCAGATGCCCAGCGTTTCGCGGACATTGTGGTCCGTAATCAGCACGCCGATGCCGCGCTCTTTCAGATGGCGAACGATGCGCTGGATTTCACCGACCGAAATCGGGTCCACGCCAGCGAACGGCTCGTCCAGCAACATATAGCGCGGACGGGCGGCGAGGGCGCGGGCGATCTCCACACGACGACGTTCACCACCGGAAAGGCTGATGCCTTTCTGGTCCGCAATGTGGCTGATTTTCAGTTCGTCGAGCAGGCTTTCGAGTTCTTCGTTGCGCTGCTTTTCCGTCAGGCCTTCGCGAAGCTCAAGCACGGCCAGAATGTTGTCCGACACGCTGAGGCGACGGAACACCGAGGCTTCCTGCGGCAGGTAACCAATGCCCAGTTTCGCGCGAGAATGCATGGGCAGCGCGGTGATGTCCTGCTGGTCGAGCTTGATGACGCCCGCGTCGGCATGGATCAGGCCGACCACCATGTAGAAGCACGTGGTCTTGCCCGCGCCGTTTGGGCCCAGCAGGCCAACCACTTCGCCTTCCCGGATGGAAAAGGCGAAATCACGTACTACCTGGCGCGCGCGAAAGCGCTTCTGCAGGCCTTGGGCTGAAAGCATCGGTCAGGATCCGTTGGGGCAGGTGGCAGGCGCCGCAGCCGGCTTGGCCGGCGGGGTGCCCGTTTTGGGCTTGGGCTGGAAATTCATGGCGACCTGGCCACCCTCGCTGCTTTCGCCCTTCATGGTGCTGTTGGCGGTGTTGTAGGTGAGCTTTTCGCCCGCCGCATCGCCCTTTCCAGCCTGCTTCACGCTGGCATTGCCGGTCAGGATGGCGGTGTCCTGCGTGGACAGGTAGTCGATCTTGTTGGCATGCCCGTCCATCGGCTGGCAGAAGTCGTCCAGCTGGTGAATGGTGGCGGGGTTGCCCTCGACGACCACGCGGGTGATGGAGTTGTCGGCGTCGGTATATACCGTGGCCTTGGAGCCGGTGATCTTCAGCGTGCCCTGGGTCATGACCACGTTCGTCGTGAAGATCTGCAGGCCGTTGGGCTGCTGCGATCCGTCGAACGACTTGGACGTGACATTGGCGACCTGATCCCGGTCGGTCGTCCTGGCGGCCGCCGGCAGGCTGACCAGCAACCCGGCGCCGAACAGGGCCAGAAGGAGGCTAGCGCTTGCGCGGCTGGGGCTGAAACGAACTGTGGACGTCATCGAGTAGCTCCAGGTGCTTGGTGTCGAGATTGGCGCGCATGCCAATGCCGTTCATTGTAGATGTTCCCTGAACGATCTGGGCTGCTTCGTCGGTCTCAAGGCGGTTTTCCTTCGGCCACGCCGTGACCTCCGAGGTGGTGATCTGCGCAGCCTGGGTGGTGCCGAACGCCGGGCGCTGCATGAACACCTTGCCCTGCAGTTTCAGCAGGCTGCCGTCCTTGTTGACCCAGCCGTACTGGGAATTGCCCTTCCAGGGCGGGGCCACGGTCTTGACCGAGGGCAGGACGAAATCGGGCGCATTGATGTACAGCGACTCGTCGCCCTCGCGACGCTCCAGGTGAGGGGCAATCAGCTGGAACGCGGCCTTGCCTTCCTCGTTGTAGGAGTCGAGGGTGAAGTTGATCAGCGTGTAGCCGGAGCGGGGCGGGCCCACGAAGTCGCTTTTCTTGGCCTCCGGTGCCACCCAGTAATACAGCAGCACGCTGGCGCCCAGCAGCACGGCCAGGGCCACGCCTGCCGTGGTGCTGTTGCGGTCGCGCAGAAGATTGAAAACGCTCACAGCCAGCGGTCCAGCTCGGCCTGTGCCTTGCCCTGGGCGGCGAGGATCATGTCAGCCACTTCGCGTGCCGCGCCGTAACCACCGGAAAGGCGGGTGCGCCAGTGGGCGCGCTCCGCCACCCAGGGGTGGGCGTTGGCCACGGCCACGGCCAGGCCGCTGATGCTCATGGCGGGCAGGTCAGGGAGGTCGTCGCCCACGAACACCGCTTCGGCGGGCGACATGTGCAGCGCGTGGGTCAGCTCGATGAGGCAGGCGCGCTTGTCTTTCTGGCCCTGGTAGACGTGGGCGATGTCCAGCTCTTCCGCACGCAGTGCCACCGGGTGGCTGATGCGGGCGGTGATGATGGCCACCTTGACGCCGTTGTCCTGAAGGCGCTTGAGGCCCAGGCCGTCGTGGACGTGGAACACCTTGGTCTCGCGCCCGTCTTCGGCATACCAGAGGCGACCATCGGTCAGGGTGCCATCGACATCGAACACGGCAAGGCGGACGCTTCTGGCCCGCTCGGCCACGTCGGCAGGGATGTCGATGTAATGCTTATAAGCCATGACGATTCGCTTCAGGGTGTTGCTGACGGGAGGATCAGACTACGCGGGCGCGGAGCAGGTCGTGAATGTTCAGGGCGCCCACGACGCGCTGCGCTTCGTCCACGACCAGCAGGGCGTGAATCTGGTACTGCTCCATGAGCTGGGCCGCTTCAACGGCCAGCTTGTCCGAGCCGATGGTTTTCGGGCCGCGGGTCATGAGTTCGGCCACTGTGGCGCCGCGCAGGTCCACGCCGTCGTCGTCCAGGGCGCGGCGCAGGTCACCGTCGGTGAACACGCCCAGCAGGCGCCGGTCGGCGTCTACCACGGCCGTCATGCCCAGATGCTTGCGGGTCATTTCCATCAGCGCCTGGGTCAGCGTGGCGTCCGGCCCCACGACGGGGACGTCGTCACCCGCGTGCATCACGTCGGAAATATGCAGCAGCAGGCGACGGCCGAGGCTGCCGGCCGGGTGCGAGCGGGCGAAGTCGTCTGCCGTGAAGCCCCGGGCTTCCAGCAGCGCGATGGCCAGCGCATCACCCACCACCAGTGCGGCGGTGGTGCTGGCGGTAGGCGCCAGACCGTGCGGGCAGGCTTCGGACGGGATGCCAGCGTCCAGATTCACGTTGGCCTGGGTGGCCAGCGAGGACTTCGGGTTGCCGGTGACCGAAATGACCGGAATGCTCTGGCGCTTGATGGCGGGCAGGATGAAAAGCAGTTCGTCCGTCTCGCCGGAGTAGGAAATGGCCAGCAGGATGTCATCGGGCATGATCATGCCCAGATCGCCATGGCTGGCTTCACCCGGGTGCACAAAGAACGCAGGGGTGCCCGTGGAGGCGAGCGTGGCGGCGATCTTGCGGGCGATATGTCCGGATTTGCCCATGCCTGACACGACGACCCGGCCCTTGCACCCCAGGATGAGGTGGCAGGCTTCGACGAAGGTGGTGTCGATGCGCGACTCCAGCGCCCGGATGGCGGCGGCTTCGGTCGCAATGACCGTGCGCGCGCTCCTGAGCACGGCATCGGCGTTCACATGAGCGGGTTTGACGGGTGCAGCGATACGGGCGTTCATGAGGTCTCTGCCTTGAGGCGTCCATTTCTGCGACACCGGATTTCCATTACCATTACATATTCTCATTTTATCGTCGCTGCCATCGACCGGTGATTCAGGGTTCGTTTTGAATCCGCCCGGCACAACGGCCGACCCTCTATACCCGGAGACCTCATGGACGCTGCCCGTATCCAGGCATTGATTGAAAGCGGCCTGCCCGGCGCCCGGGCGGATGTCCGCGGCGACGACGGCGTTCATTTCGAAGCCGACGTCATTGCCGAACAGTTCGCCGGCAAGCTCCCGCTTGCCCGCCATCGCCTCGTTTACGCCACCCTCGGCGACCTTATGGGTGGCGCGATTCATGCGCTTGGCCTCAAGACCCTCACTCCGGACGAGGCCGCCGCGCGCCGCTGACGGCGCCGCGATGCCTCTGTAGTCCTCTTAACGCTCAAGGCTTTCCATGGCAAAGATCCTGATCAGTGGCGGCACGCCGCTCAACGGCGAAGTGGGTATTTCCGGCGCGAAAAACGCCGTGTTGCCCATTCTGGCCTCCTGCCTGCTTGCCGATGAACCGGTCAGCATCGGCAATGTGCCTCACCTGCACGACGTCACCACCTTCATTGAACTGCTGGGCCGCATGAACGTGCGTCTGGTGCTGGACGACCGCATGAAGATGCACGTCGACCCGCGCCCTGAAAATACCTGCGTGGCCCCGTATGAGCTGGTGCGCACCATGCGCGCCTCGATCCTGGTGCTGGGTCCGCTGGTCGCGCGTTATGGCAAGGCGGAAGTTTCGCTGCCGGGCGGTTGCGCCATCGGTTCGCGTCCGGTCGATCAGCACATCCGTGGCTTGCAGGCGCTTGGCGCGGATGTGACCGTTGAAAACGGCTACATCAAGGCCACCGCGAAGCGCCTGAAGGGCGCCCGCATCGTGATGGACATGGTCACCGTCACCGGCACCGAGAACATCCTGATGGCCGCCACGCTGGCCTCCGGTACCACCATCATCGAAAACGCAGCACAGGAGCCGGAAGTCGTTGATCTGGCCAATTGCCTCATCGCCATGGGCGCGCAGATCGAAGGCGTGGGCACCTCCACGCTGATCGTGCACGGCGTCGAGCGCCTGCATGGTGCCGAATACGAAGTGCTGCCCGACCGCATTGAAACCGGCACGTTCCTGGTGGGTGCAGCGATGACCGGTGGCAAGGTCCGCGCCCGCAACGCACGCGCTGGCACCATGGACGCCGTGCTCGCGAAGCTGGAAGAAGCGGGCGCGCACATCAACACGGGCGACGACTGGATCGAGCTGGACATGCGGGGCCGCCGTCCGAAGGCTGTGAACATTGTCACGGCTCCGTACCCGGCATTCCCGACCGACATGCAGGCGCAGTTCACGGCACTCAATTGCGTGGCCGAAGGTGTAGGCGTCATCACCGAGACGGTGTTTGAAAACCGCTTCATGCACGCGCATGAACTTCAGCGGCTGGGCGCGGACATCCGTCTGGAAGGCAATACCGCCATCATCACGGGCGTGCCCAGGATGAGCGGCGCACCGATCATGGCAACCGACCTTCGCGCCTCGGCGTGCCTGGTACTTGCCGGTCTGGTGGCTGAGGGCGACACCACCGTGGATCGCGTTTATCACATTGACCGCGGCTACGAGAACATCGAAGAGAAGCTGGGCGTGCTTGGCGCGAAGATTCGCCGCCTGCCGTCATAAGGGCAGTTAACCTGCCCGACAAAAAGAACGCGCCCCGGAGGCGCGTTCTTTTTGTTTGCTGACCGCTGACGCCGAACGGGTTACTTGCCCGAGAAGCTTTTCAGTTCCATCGTCAGGTTGCCGCCGTCTTTCTGCGCGAGCTTCACCGGCACCGGGAATTTCGCCGGCACGTACCATGCGTTGAAGCCGCGGTCGGCGTCCACGCGATCCACGCGCACGGCGTCAAACGAGCCCGCCGGCACCGTGACCTGTTCCTTGCCTGACACCTTGAACTGCTGGCTCTGCACTTCCTGCTTCACGGCCACCGGAATGCTGACCTGCTGTTCGCCTGCGCGCAGCGCAACGCCGAGGGCGAGCGGCAACGTGTTGCGCTCCACCATGCCGACCGCAGCGTCGTACTTGAACGACTTGCCGTTGTCGTCAACGTTGACCTGCTTGCTGTTCCAGTCAACCTGGAGGCGGCGCGTCTTGGTCTTGAGCGCACTCATGGTGTAGTCGTAAGAGAGGGCTTCGGGCACGTTGCCCGACCAGCGGAAGCGTGACACTTCACTGACGTTGGCGCCGAGCATGGCGGCGAGGCCAGCGGTGCCCTTGGAGACATTGCTGTACTCGTACTCGCCATTGCCGGCGGCCTTCAGCGTGAGCGTGGCTTCACCAAGCGGATCACCGTCCTTCAGGACCTGGTAGGTGGCGGTGAATGCCTGGGGCACGCTTTCGGCGGCGAGAGCCGGGCCAGCGACCAGGGCGAGGACGAGGGCGGTACTGCGCAGGAGTCGGGATGAGATAGTCATGTGCCCGAGTTTAGCTCGCGATCCTGAACGATGGCACAGGAAGCGGGTAACGCCCGCCACTTAAACGTGGCGCAGCTGCAATTGCCCGGACGTCGCAAGAATCAACGGCTCGCGAAGTGCTTCGCCATCAAGGAAGGGGGCGTCGCGCCAGGTCAGCCGGCCTGAAGCAATGGCGGCGACGGTGGCTGGCAGAAGTCGGTGTTCCTCGCGCAGCAGACGCTGGGCCAGCGACTCTTCGGTGTCGTCCGGTTGAACCGCAATGCGCGCTTGCGCGATGACCGGGCCGCCATCCAGTTCTGCCGTAACGAAGTGAACGCTGGCGCCGTGCTCGGCGTCGCCCGCTTCGAGGCAGCGGCGATGCGTGTGCAGGCCGCGGTATTTCGGCAGCAACGATGGGTGCACATTGATGGCGCGACCGGCCCACGGCGCAATGGCGTCGGCATCCACGATGCGCATGAATCCGGCGAGCACCAGCAAATCGGCGCCGCTGGCTTCCACGCGCCGGAACAGTTCGAGATCGAAGTCCCTGCGCGTGGGGAAGTCGCGCGGATTCAGCGACAGCGTGGGAATGCCGGCGGCCGCCGCGATATCCAGCGCGCCAGCGGCCGCCTTGTCGCTACCCACCAACACGAACTCGGCCGCCAGCTCGCCGGCATCGCGCGCAGCGATCAGCGCCGAGAGATTGCTGCCGCGCCCGGAGGCGAGCGCGGCGATGCGCAGGGGACGGGCGGACACGGGATCAGGCGATGTGGACGCGTTCTTCGCCCGTGGCCTCGACGATGGAGCCAATCGTCCACGAGGCCAGGCCATGCTTGCTCAGTGCTTCCTGAGCGGCGGCCACGTCGGCAGCGGCCAGCAGCACGGTGAAGCCGATGCCGCAGTTGAACGTGCGCCACATTTCTTCGCGCTCGACGTTGCCTTCGCGCTGCAGCCACTGGAACACGGGCGGCAGCGGCCAGGAGGCGCTGTCCAGCTCGATACCCAGGCCATCGGGCACGACGCGGATGATGTTTTCCTTCAGGCCGCCACCGGTGATGTGGGCCATGCCATGGACCGGCACGTTCTTTACCAGGTCGAGGATGGGCTTCACGTAGATCGTGGTCGGCGCCATCAGGGCATCGCCCAGCGACACGCCGTCCAGGTCGGTGTCCAGCGGGCTGCCGGCGCGCTCAAGGATGCGGCGGATCAGCGAATACCCGTTGGAGTGCGGGCCGGAGGAGGCCACACCCAGAACCACGTCGCCAGCGACGATGCCGCTGCCGTCGAGCATTTCAGATTTTTCTACGGCGCCGACCGTGAAGCCGGCCAGGTCGTATTCGCCCGGCGGATACATGTCCGGCATTTCGGCCGTTTCGCCGCCGATCAGGGCGCATCCGGCCAGCTCGCAACCGCGCGCAATGCCGCCCACCACCGATACGGTGGTATCGACGTTCAGCTTGCCGGTGGCGAAGTAGTCGAGGAAAAAGAGGGGTTCGGCACCCTGGACCAGTACATCGTTGACGCACATGCCAACAAGGTCGATGCCGATGGTGTCGTGGCGTCCGAGCTGCTGGGCAAGCTTCAGCTTGGTGCCCACGCCGTCGGTACCGGAAACCAGTACGGGCTCGCGGTAGCGGCCGGAGAGATCAAAAAGACCGCCGAAACCGCCCAGCCCGCCCATGACTTCGGGGCGGAAGGTGCGCTTCACCAACGGCTTGATGCGTTCGACAACGGCGTTGCCTGCATCAATGTCGACGCCGGCGGCACGGTAGGTGAGGGAGCCCTGGTCGGAGGACATGATGGCGATTCCGGCGCTGATGAAACGCGCAATGATAACAGCATGCACGCCCGACCTTGATGACCGGCCATGGACGGCGGCAGCCGGATTGGGCAGACTCCCTCTTTCTATATAGTGCGATGCCTACCCGCCATGCGCCCAAGCCGTCTTCTTGCTGTCCTGATGCTGCTCGCCCTGGCGGTGATTTCGCCCGTCATGGCGCAGACCACCGATTACTCGGTCACGGTGCCCGTCGCCGACACGTCTCAGGCCGTGCGGGACCAGGCCTTCGCCTCCGCGCTGACCCAGGTCCTGGCCCGCGCCAACAATGGCGCCGATCCGCGCTCCAAGCCCGGTTACGCCGACGCCATGAAGCAGCCCGGCGGCCTTGTTCAGCAATACCAGTACGCACGGGCAGGGGCGGGCCTCACGCTCAATGTCAGCTTTGATCCAGGCGCCGTTCGCCGTGTGCTCTCGGTGGGTGACGCTGCGGCGTCGGCCCCGCGCTCACCGGTTCTGGTCATCGTGCGCGATTCGGCCGGCAAGGTTCTGGGCTCGCAGGAACTGGTGCCGCTGTCGCAGATGGCGGACAGCCGCGGCTACCCGGTTGTGGCGCCGCGCGCCGACGAGGTGCCCGATCAGCTTGCCATCGCCGGCGCCGATGCGGCCACGCTGGCCAATGTGGCCCGTCAGTACAACACCAGTTTCATCCTGCAGGGCACCGTGCGCGAAGACGGCACCACGGACTGGACGCTGGTCTCCGCTGGCCGCTCGCAGAGCTGGAAAGACAGCGGCGAAGCCCTTCCGGCGCTGCTGGCCAATGGCGCCAATGCCATGGCTGATCGCCTCGACCGCCAGTTCGTGACCTCGGCCAGCGGCGCATCCAGCGGCAAGATCTGGGTGTCGGGCCTGAAGTCGGCCACCGACTACGCTGCGCTCCTGGCCACCTTCCAGAGTGACCCGGCCGTACGTTCGGTATCCACCCTTTCCGCACACAATGATGGCGTCATGCTGTCGGTCACGGCGTCCGCACCGCTGGCGCGGCTGATCTCCGGCTACGCAGCCGGTGGTCATATCCTTTCGGCAGATGCCCACGAAGGTGCTGATATCGGCACGCGCTGGGTGCCTTGACTTGAAAGCGCCGCGGCAACAGGGCGCGGCACGGGGGCAGGCACAATCGGGCACACTTGCGTCACGGCCGCCTCGGGAAAATGGCGGGTTCTCACTTTGTCGATTGGATAGCGCATGACTCACGACACCTCGCGACGCTGGCAGCTGCTGGGTATTGCCGCGGTCATCATTTTCCTCATCTGGCTGCTTGCGCCGGTCATCATGCCCTTCGCGCTGGCTGCGATGCTGGCCTATCTGGGTGACCCGCTGGCAGATCGCCTGCAACGCCTCGGCATGGGACGCACGCTTGCGGTAAGCATCGTTTTTGCCGTCATTTCCATTGTTTTCATCGGCGCATTGTTGCTGCTGGTGCCGCTCATCCAGCACCAGGTGGAAAACCTTTCGGAAAATCTTCCCCGCTACATCGAGTGGGTGCGCGGTACGGCCTTGCCGTGGGTGCAGCAGCGGCTGCATCTTGATCCGGACACCTTCCAGACCGACAAGCTGGTGGCCACGGTCAAGGAGCACATCGGTTCGGTGGGTACGGTGCTTGCCGCCACCGTTTCGAAGGTCACCCAGTCGGGCATGGGCGTCGTCATGTGGATGACGAACCTGGTGCTTATTCCGGTGGTGGCGTTCTACCTGCTGCGCGACTGGGACCGGATGATCGAATACATCCGCCGCATGCTGCCGCGTTCCATCGAGCCGGTGGTGGTGCACCTGTCGCGTGAGTCGGATCTGGTGCTGGGCGCCTTCGTACGCGGCCAGCTGCTGGTGATGCTGGCGCTTGGCGTGTTTTATGGCCTTGGTTTGACGCTGGTTGGCATCTCTATTGGTCCATTGATCGGTATGATCGCCGGCTTGCTCAGTTTCGTGCCGTACTTGGGCTTCATGATCGGCTTCGTTGCCGCCCTGATTGCCGCACTGGTTCAGTACGGCGACTGGACGCACGTGCTTCTGGTGGCTGGCGTGTTCACGGTTGGCCAGTTGCTGGAAGGTTATGTACTGGTGCCGCGCCTCGTGGGCGGCAAGATCGGCCTGCATCCGGTGGCGGTGATTTTCGCCGTACTGGCTGGTGGTCACCTGTTTGGATTCCTGGGTGTCCTGCTCGCGCTGCCCGCCGCCTCCGTGGTGGTCGTGCTGCTTCGCTATGTGTTCGCCCGTTATCAGGAAAGTGAGTTGTATACCGAGCCTGCCACCGATATCCCCGATGAGGTCGAGGTAGACGTCGATGTCGACGTTACCGTGACGCCTCACCATGTCCAGAAGGTCGATGACGCAGGTCCATGAGTACGCAGCTTCCCCTCGCACTTCGCTGGCCACGTCGCCAGCGCTTCGAGCACACGTACGCGGGTGAGAATGCCGCGGCGATCGAAGCGGTGCGCCTTACCGCCGTCTCGGCAGCTGCCCCATGGGTGTTCGTGGCCGGTCCTTCGGGCAGCGGTCGCACGCATCTTCTGATCGCCGCCTGCCAGGCGGCCATTGATGCGGGTCGTACCGCGCAGTACCTGCCATTGGCGTCCATGCGCGGATCGCGTGCGGATGCCATCCGGGGCATGGCTGGCAGCGACATGCTGGCGCTGGACGATATCGACGCCATCGCCGGGGATGATCTGGCCGAGCACGCCCTGTTCGACACGTTCAACCGTTTTCGTGCCGAGGGCGCCACGCTGCTGTTTGCGGCGCACGCGCCGTCGGTGGCGCTGGACATCATCCTGCCTGATCTGCGCTCGCGCCTGGGCTCGTGCACCCAGGTGCTGCTCAAGCCGCTGACCGATATCGAACGTCGCACCATCATGCGTGAGCAGGCGAAGGTGCGCGGCATCGAGCTGGATGAAAACGTGCTCGACTGGCTGTTCGCACATCACGCCCGCGATCTGGGCGCATTGCTTGATCTTCTGGATCAGCTTGATCGTGCGTCACTGGCGGCTCAGCGCCGCGTGACCGTTCCTTTCCTGCGCAATCTGCTGCGCAAGGATTGAAAGGCGCGCCGCCGAAGCGGCGCACCTTTACGTGTCTCAGCCGTGTCCCGGCACGCGGATCTCTTCCATCAGCTGCTTGTTCTCCGGATCGTTGTTACGCACGCCAAAGACGCGAAGCAGTCCGGCGCGCGGATAGTGCTCCACGATCAGGTACGTACGTTGCGACGCTGAGCCGCTGAGAAACACAGGCACCTGTCCGAAGTTGCTCGTGTAGAAGTGCCGCCCCAGCGTGCCGTGATAGTGGCCTGCGAAGGCCACGGGCACCTTGTTGTTTGCCATGAGGTCGCGGAACACGTCATCAGCATTGGCCGGCCACGTCGGCTGGTGCACGTGCACGATGGCGAAATCGTAGTCGCGCGTATTGGCGCTGACCTTGGGCAGCACCTCGGACAGCCACCGCACGGAAGGGGTGATGTTGAAGTGGTAGTTGAAGGTCTTGTTCGTGGTGAACGAGAGTTTGTAGGTCGGATAGTTGTTGAGCTGGAAGTTCACCACGCGCTCGAAGCCGGGAGCTTCGAAGGCATACGCGTAGCTGCCCTCGAACGTGCCGCCGAATGCGCCGGTTCGGTCGGCAAAATCGAACGACAGCACCTTGCGCGAGCGCACGTGATCGCGCAGCCCGTCCAGGCTGTCCCGTGCGCAGCCGTTGTTGGCACAACCGCGGCTGCCGCCTTCGGGCGGTTTGACGTTGTTCGCGTAGTCGTGATTGCCCAGGCCCAGGTAATAGTTGTCGCCGAGGATCTTGTACATGTCGTTCATGACGCTGCGTTGCCAGCCGTGGCCATACGCCGTGAGATCGCCGTTGATGATCACCGGGATGTTCAGATGGGGCCGCGCGCGACGGTAGTTGGCGATGCTCTCGTACTGCTGGCGGATCAGGTCACGCGAGTGGGCTTCTTTCTCTGTATCCGGCTGGTTGCCGTTGCGATCCGTGACGTCGGTCCAGGGGTACTGAGGATCGGACGTCACGATCATCGTGTGCGGCGTTTCGCCGAAGAACTGCGCGTGTGCCGCGGAGGAGGCGCTGATGCACAGCAGTGTGACCAGCAGTGGGGGAAGTGTGCGTTTCATGGGGAATTCCTTTTCAGTGGGGATGCCTCCTGTGGGGGAGGCGGCCACATTCTGCAAACTTCATCACACCTAAAGCGGAACTACGTCACATAAAGTCGCGTATTGGTTGAGCCCTGACGAGCGAGTATTTGAGAGGCTGATGGTGCCTGAGGCCTGGGCCTACATCGTTGCCTCTTCGGCTGTCGCGTCACAGGAATCGCTCGCAGGCTCACGCCCACAGGAGCGGGCGCGTGGACACGCGGCATTTCATCCGGGTTAGCGTTTCTGTGGGGCGTGTGAGCAGCAGGTGCTTGCCCAGGGTGATGGCTCGGGCAATCGCCAGGCATCCATGCCCGGCCGATGCGCGGCCCCGTCAGGGCCGCGCCTTCACGTCTCAGGCCTGGAGCAGGCGCGGAGTGGCGTGGGCGCCGATGACCTGGGTCATGGCTGCGGCAATCTTGTGGTTGGCCGCGATGATGTTGCCGTTGGCCGGAAGGCCCTCGCGACCTGCGAAGTCGCCGTACACGCCGCCTGCTTCGCGAACCAGCAGGGCGCCCGCCGCCATGTCCCACGGCTGCAGGCCCGGCTCGAAGTAACCATCGAGACGCCCGGCGGCGACGTAGGCGAGATCCAGCGCGGCCGAGCCCATGCGGCGGATGTCTTCCGCATCGGCGAGCAGTGCCTGGGTCATGGCCAGCTGCGATTCCAGGTGGTTGCGGGCACGGTACGGATAGCCCGTGCCCAGCAGGGCGCCGGGCAGGCCGTCGCGCTTGCTGACGCGGATGCGGCGATCATTCAGGTAAGCGCCATCGCCCTTGCTGGCGGTGAAGAGCTCATCCCGGAGGGGGTCGAACACCACGCCGTACACGGGCTCGCCCTTTTCAAGCAGGGCAATGGACACGGAGAAATGAGGGATGCCACGCAGATAGTTGTGCGTGCCGTCCAGCGGGTCGATGACCCACACGAGCGGTCCCTTGCCGATGGCGCCCGATTCTTCCGCCAGAATGGCGTGGGTGGGGTAAGCGCGGCGAAGTTCCTTGACGATCTCGGCTTCTGCCAGTCGATCGACTTCAGATGCGAAATCCATCCGCTGCTTTTCTACGATCGAAAGGCCTTCGATGCGATTCATGTAACGCAGGATGATATTTCCTGCGGAGCGCGCAGCGCGCGCCGCTACGTTGACTGCGGGTCTTGGCATGGGATCGGCTTGGTCGAGAGCAAAGGCCGCGGTCTGGCCGCGGCGGTGGGCGAGTTTAGCATCTGCGGCGCCGCGCCCCAAGTCGGGACCGTTGTAGACTTTCGGGCTTCCCGACCTTCAGACCTGCACCCATGGCCTTATCCGAGCTCTCTGACCGCTTCCGTTTCGTCCTGGTGCGCACCTCGCACTCGGGAAACATTGGCTCGGCAGCCCGCGCCATGCGCACGATGGGCTTCGACGGCCTGTCGCTGGTTGCCCCGAACCGCTTCCCGGACCCGGAGGCCACTGCGCTGGCCGCTGGCGCGGATGACGTGCTGGACAAGGCGGAAATCCACGGCGATCTGGTCGAGGCGCTGGGCGGCACCACCTTTGCGCTGGGACTGAGTGCCCGCCGCCGCGGCGTTACCTTGCCGGAACTGGACCCCCGCGAGGGCGCCCGGCAGGCCCTGGCCGCCGCCCGTCGCGGTGAGAAGGTGGCGCTGGTCTTCGGCAATGAGCGTACCGGCCTTGAGAACGACGAGCTTTCCCGTTGCCACGCCATGGTGCGCATTCCGAGCGTGGACGACTTCAGCTCGTTGAATCTGTCCCAGGCCGTTCAGGTCGTGGCGTACGAACTGCGTACGGTCATGCTGGCCGATGAAACCCCCGAGCCCGTGACCCCGCCTGCCGAGGACGAGGTGCCCGCCGACGCCGAGCAGGTGGAGCGCTTCTTCGAGCATCTGTCGCGGACGCTTGACGACATTGATTTCCACAAGGGCCGTTCGCCGGTGACGATCATGCTTCGTCTACGCAAGCTGTTCGCGCGGGCCCGTCCTGAGCTGCGCGAGCTGCGTATCCTGCATGGCATCCTGGCCGACGCGCAGCGCATGGCGCAGCTGGCCGGACAGGCCGACAAGGACAAATAGCGCCTTCCGCACGACGGCGGGCATCTTCCATTTCAAAATCTGGCCGTACGAACGTCTTAGCTCATGAACCCGCCAAGACGCCCGGCCAGACCCGATGCTCAGTCCCGAACGCATGGACCCTTTTGAACCTGACGACGATCCGTCCGGAGGTCACGACCTTCCGGACGACCGTGCGCAGCGCATTGCCCGGCTTTTCGACGAGCACAACGGCGCCCTGATCGCGTTCCTGACCTGTCGCCTGAATTCACGGGCCGATGCACAGGAAGTCGCTCAGGAAGTGTATGTCCGCATGTTGTCGATGGATCGGGGCATTCGCATCGAGTCCCCCAAGGCGCTGATGTTCCGCATTGCGGCCAACCTGGCTGTGGACGGACTGCGCAAGCAGCAGGTCCGCCAGCACGCGCCCGCCGACGCCGAGGCCGACGACTGGACCGTCGCACCGGTGCCAGAGCAGCACACCGATGCCATGAACCAGTGGGCCGTGGTGGAAGAGGCGCTGCGCGAACTGCCGCCCAAGACCAGCCGGGCCTTTGTGATGCACATGATTCAGGGGCAGGCGTTCGACGCCGTTGCCCGTTCAATGAACCTTTCCGAGCGCATGGTGCGCTACCACGTCAGCCATGCGCTGGCCTATTGCCGGGCGCGCTGCAACAGAGCGGAGGGCCAGTAATGGCAAATATTTCAGTGTCTTCCGATGAGCTGTTGTTGCGGGACGCCGCCGAATGGTGGTTGCGCCTGCGGGAAAACGACGCCGACGAGCCGACGGTGGCCCAATGGCTGACCTGGCTGGAGGCCGACCGAACCCATGCCGAGGCGTTCGAGCAGATCAATCAGCTGTGCGAGCAGGTCGGTGGGGCGGATGAGCTTCGTCGTCGCCGTCTGGTCATGCGTCATGCGTCGCCCGAAGTGTCGCCCCCGGCACGTCGTCCGTGGCTTCCGCGAGTGGCTGCGGCGCTTGCCGCGTCGCTGGTGCTCGCGGTCGCCGGCGGCGTGGCCTGGACACATTTCGGCGGGATGTCCACGGAGCCCGGCGAGCGCTATGCCAGCAACGTGGGCCAGAACGAAGACTTCGCGCTTCCGGATGGCTCGAGGGTTTCCCTGGGTGGGGCGTCTACCGTGGTGGCTCATTTCGATGCTGGCCATCGCGGCATCGACCTCAGCTCGGGCGAGGCCTATTTTCATGTGGTCCACGATCAGGCGCGCCCCTTTGTGGTGACGGCGGGCCCGCTTGCCATTCGCGACCTGGGCACGGCCTTCAATGTGCGTCGGACCAACGATCGTGTGGTAGTGGCGGTGACCGAGGGGCGCGTACGTATCGCCCCCTCCGGCCGGCACGTGTCGGATGCGGCGCAGGGCGCACTGGAGCTGGTCGCGGGTCAGCAGGTGTCGTACGACCCGGCGACCGAGGCCATGAGCGTGACCAACGTGACGCCCGAACATGCCGCGGCGTGGCGCAGCAATCGTCTGGAATTCGACAACGAGCCGGTGTCGGTCGTGGTGGCCAACATCAATCGCTACAGCAAGCGGCCGGTGGAAATCGCCGACGCGGGTCTGGGGGCGATGACCTTTACGGGAACGGTCAGGACGGACGCCATCGACAGCTGGCTGGAGGCGCTTCCGCAGGTTTTTCCGGTCAAAGTCAGCGCGACGGGCAATCGCGTCGTGCTTTCCCGGGCCGGGCGGCTATAAGTGGCGCCCGGCACGACCCGCCCCCCATGTGTTGATGGCACTGGGGTTTTGCCGGGGGCCGTGTCAGACTTTCCGTTTTAAGTCATCGTCATGCGACGGAAGGGGCACGCGACAGAATGAGCAGGCGCACGCAAAAAACAGCGGGCGGATGCTTTGTGCTGTGGCTTGCTTCAACCAGCGTGACCGCCATGGCGGCCACAGGTGCTGGTGGTGGCGCGCAGTCGTCCACGAAGGTCAGCATTGCTATTCCGGCGCAGGCGCTTTCCACGGCACTGATCGCACTGGGCCAACAGGCCAACGTGCAGGTACTGACAGCCGGCGGCGACGTCGCCGATGTTCGCAGTGCCGGTGCCAGCGGTCAGCTCACCGTGGACGAGGCGATGTCCACGCTGTTGCGCGGTACGGATCTTGACTACGCCGCGTTTGATTCGGCCACTGTGGTGGTCCGTCAGCGCGAAGCGCCCGTGCTTCTCGCCTCGACACGTGAGCGCACACCCTATGAACCCGAAAAGCCCGGCATCACGCCGCTGCTGCCGATTACGGTTGAGGGTCTGGATGCGGGCGACCGGGGTTACAAGGTCGACGCGACGCGCGGCGCCACCCGTACCGATTCCCGGCTTGTTGATGTGCCGCAGGCGGTGTCCGTTGTCACGCGCGAAGCGATGAGTGCGCAGCAGGCGGTGACGGTCGGCGACGTGGTGCGCCAGGTCGCGGGCGTGCAGTATGTCGACGGACTCGTTGGTCCTCCGCTGTTTCGCATTCGTGGGTTCAACGCCGGTAACGGAATGACCGACGGCATGCCCAATGGCGTGGCGCGTACGGAAGATCTGGCGCCTCTGGTGGCGGTCGAACGCATCGAGGTGTTGAAGGGGCCGGAGGCCATCCTGGGTGACGCATCAGTCAGCAACAATTTCGGCGGTTCGCTGAATGTGGTGATGAAAAAGCCGCAGGCCGAAACCGTGCGCGAACTCAGCTGGTCGATGAGCCGGTATGACGGCGCGCGGCTGGGCCTCGACCTTGCCGGTCGGTTGGGGTCGTCGCAATCGCTTACTTACCGTCTGATTGTCGCCGGCAACAACGCGGGTGACACGCCGCAGGGCTATCGCGGGCGCCGTGGTGGTTACCTTGCGCCATCCATCACCTGGCAGGGTGAGTCGACCCGACTCACCGCGGGCGCGGAGCGCGTCGACAACCGTGTGCCCAGCCCTGATCACGCGGTGCTTCTGGGTAACTCGCTGTCGAGCGCGTCACCGGACTATCTGCGTCTGGGCAGTGCCAGCGATCACTCGCTGTATCGCACGAACCGCGTGTTCTACTCGCTGGATCGTGCGCTTGGCCAGGACTGGACCTTCCGCAGCGAGGCCCAGTACGTGCGGCAGAAAAATAGCGGTCAGGCCTGGACGCTGACCAGTAGCGATGCGCTCACTGCGCTTGGCGCCACGGTCACACCGGGAGATGTGGGCGCGGTCGCGCGCAGTTACCGCTATTCGGACGCCTATTACACGTTCCAGAACGACATCGTGGGCAGCTTCGATCAGGGCTCGCTCCGGCACACGGTCGTTCTTGGCGTGGATGTGTCGCGCACGCACACTGGCACCGATGCGCCCAACGACTCGATAACGCGCGCCACCGTCCGTCCGTATGACGTGTACACCAGTTCGTTGCTGCCGCCCGCGCGTCACGAAACGCAGAAGGTGTCGAGCAACGTGCAGACGCTCGGTGGCGCCTGGACCACCACCAGCGGTGTGTTCTTGCAGGACCAGATCGTGATTGGCGAGCGCTGGGACGTGTTGCTCGCGTTGCGTCGCACGGCGTACGAGTTGCAGATTCAGGGCGCGGGTTCAGCACAGACCCGGCAGTCGCAGTGGGTGCCCAAGGCGGGTGTCGTCTACAAGGTGACACCCGATGTGTCGGTGTATGCCAACACGGTGAGTGGTTTCCAGGCGGATTCGCTGCTGGGCCAGGATGGCCGTCCCTTGCCGCCGGCCCATTCGCGGCAGGTGGAGGCGGGCGTGAAGCTGGATCTGTTTGACCACAACGCGCGTCTTACGGCTGCGGCTTATCGCATTTCACTGGATCACAGCGTTGACCTGGTATCACCGGAGCCGCCTTACTTCGCGACTCCGGGTCCGGGACAAACCAATCACGGCACGGAAATGGAGTTCGCCGGTTCCGTGGCGCCCGGTTTCGACGTGCTGGCCAGTTACACAAACGCACACATCCGCAATCACGACGGTACGCCAACCACCGGCGCGCCGCGTCAGCAGCTGAGTGCATGGGCGACTTATCGTTTTCAGCGCGCTCCATTGCAGAACTGGGGCGCGGGCGCGGGAATCATTGCGCGTAGCCGCAGCCTTGGTCGTACCAGCGAAGACGGCGATTATTTCAGCATTCCCGGACAGGCCAGTGTGGAGACCACGCTGACCTACTACGCGCCGTCGTGGCGTGCCACGCTGGGCGTGAAAAACCTCTTTGCCCGCACGCTGTACGCCGTGAACTTCGATGCGGCATTCGTCCCGGTGCGTGAGGGCAGGGTCGTGATGCTCAGCGGCGTCTACGACTTCTGATTGCCCCAGCCAAGCGTCCGCATCATCAGCGCGCAGGCGTCATCACGAAAGCTTTCGCGCAGGTGTCGGGGTACTCCACGCGGGCTGCTGGCAACGACCGGGTCAGGGGTCGGTTCGTCGCGTGGAATCTCAAAGCAGCCTTCCGGATCACGTACGCCACCGTGCTCGATCCAGAAGCGGTCGTAGGCATACTCATCAGGCAGGTCGCGTCGCAGGTTGGGCAGCGCCCGGCGCGAGACGCCGCGAATGCGGTCGATACCCTGGGCGCGGGCCATGGTCCTCAACAGGGAAATCAGCAGGTGGCGCGGGCGAACGCCGTGCGAGCCCTGGATGAATCGGTGTACGGGCTCATGTCCCATGTAGGCCCACGAACCGCTGACGGCGCCGACGATCAGCCCCTGCTTGCCCGCAAACGTCATCACGCAGGACGCGAGCATTTCCTTGTCGGCGTTGACCACGAAAAGGTCAAGCTCGCCCGCCTGTCCGCTGTGCGACTGGCGCAGGTACACGTGAGCCAGTTCGCCGGTGTCTAGCACGAGCGTCGCCAGGCGCACGGCATGGCCCTTTAGCAGTTTCTCGTTCAGGCGCGCAGGGAAACGCTGAAGCATGAAACGATAATGGGCCGACACGGCCTGACGACGCTCCTCACGGGTAAACGTGGTGCAGATGTAGTCCCGGTGCCAGCGGTCATACAGCCGCGGATCGGTGCGCACGGCCTGGCGCATGGCGGGCGTGGCGTGCAGAAAGCGCAGCCAGCCAAGCTGCTTGCGGGGAGCGGCCAGGGTTCGCAGGGTGTAGCGGCCAAGAGCGGCCAGGCGGCGGGCGGTGGAGACAGAGGCATCCAGCTGGCGCCAGCGCGAGGCCAGCGCCTCAAGCTGCAACCGCCAGCCGTCGCCACGCAGGGCACCCGACGGTGCGCTGGCGTGCGCTGACGCGTATTCATCCCAAGTGCCGACAGCCTTCATGCCCGACCTAACCTTATCGCGATCAACTTCGATTACAGGCTTAGACGGGCGAGCACTCTTTTTTTGAAACCTCAGCCGGAAGCGGTGTTCTCGACTTCCGGGGTAATGGAAACCAGCAGCTTGTCGATGCGGGCTCCATCCATGTCCAGCACCTCAAACGTGGTGCCCTGCCAGGTGAACGATTCGCCTGCGCGCGGGATGTGGCCAAACTGGGCGGTGACCATGCCTGCGGCCGTGCGGAAGTCGTGCTCGTTTTCGTTGGGCAGGTGGTCGATTTGCAGCAGCTCGCGCAGATCATCGGCCGGCAGGGCGCCGTCAATGAGGTAGCTGCCATCAGCCCGACGCACGATGGGGCCGTCGCCGGACAGGTCGTCCTGGGCCGGGGCGGTGGCGCCGACGACGGCTGTCAGGAGGTCGTTCAGCGTGATTAGCCCCTCGATATCGCCGTACTCGTCCACGGCGAGGGCCAGCTGGGTGTCGGCGTCGCGGAAAGCCTCCAGAAGATCCAGCGCACGGGCGGTCACTGGTACGAACAGGGCCTTGGCCACGTGCTCGAACAGGTCGCGCTCGCCACTGGTCAGCTGTACCAGCAGGCGTTTGACCTCCACCACACCCACGACGTCGCTCTCATCCCGGCGGTATACGGGGTAGCGCGAGTAGGGCGTGTCATGGAGTACCTGAAGGTTGTCCTCGCGGGTCCCTTCGATGTCCAGCCAGGCGATTTTCTTGCGCGGGGTCATCACGGAATCGACCGTGCGGTCGCCCAGGCGCAGGACCCGGTTGACCATGTTGCGCTCATCCGGGTCGAGGATGCCCTGCTCGGCGCTTTCCGCCACCAGCAGACGGATTTCCTCTTCCGTGGCGGCACTGGAGCCCTTGCGATGCAGGTGCAGCAGGCGAAGGATCGAGGTGCTCAGCAGGTTCAGCAGCCAGACCAGCGGCAGAGTGATACGGGAGACCACCATCATGGGTAGCGCGATCTGGCAGGCGATTTTCTCAGGCGCCGTGAGCGCAGCCCGCTTGGGCACCAGCTCGCCGATGACGATCTGCACCAGCGACATCAGCACGAAGCCCAGCAGCCAGCCCAGCACGCGCGCATAGGGCGCCAGCCAGGCGGGCTCGCCATCGTGGAGCAGGTTGGTGAAGGTCTCGCCCAGGCTGTCACCGACCATGGCGCCGGTAATCAGGATGATCAGGGTCATGCCTACCTGCACGGTAGACAGGAAGCGCTCAGGCGATTCGGCCAGATGCAGCGCCGTGCGGGCCCGGCGGCTGGTGCGCCCCATCTGCTTGAGCCGGCTCTTGCGCGAGGCGACGACCGACATCTCCGAGAGGGCGAAGAAGCCATTGGCCAGGGAAAGGAACAGAAGCAGCAAAAGTTCGGTGAGCATTGGCGTTCTTATAGCAAAACACGGTGCCCGGGTCGTGTACGTGCCTGTTCGCACGCGAAAAGTTACCGATTCACGAAGCGTCCTAGTAACATTCCCGTCATATATCCCTAATGTTCTCAGGCAGCACGCATGTTTTCACTCCAGACGATGTTCGGTAAGGGCGACAAGTTCTACGGGCTGCTAGAAGCCAGCGCGGAAGCCGCCTGCGAAAGCGCCAAGGCGATGCATGAGCTGGTTACCCGCCCGGATCGCACCCCCGTGATGGCCGCCTTCAGCACGGCCCGTGCCCGTGAAAAGGCGCTGCACGGCCAGATCGGCGAGGAACTGGTGAACACGTTCGTTACCGCGCTGGATCGCGAGGACATCGAGGCGCTGAATTCCGCGCTCTATAAAATCCCCAAGACCATCGAGAAGTTCGCCGAACGCTACGTCATCGTCGCAGATCGTCTGACCGGTATCGACTTCAGCCAGCGCGCGGCGCTGCTGGAAAGCTCGGCCGAGGTCGTGGTCGCCATGATCGGCGAACTGCGCCGTGGGCTGCGCATCGACCCGGTCAAGAAGCTGCGTGACCAGCTGCACGCGCTGGAATCGGAGGCCGACCGCCTTCTGCTTGACCCCTACCGCACGCTTTACGCGGAAGGTTCGGACCCGCTTCGCGCCATCCTGGCCAAGGATCTGTTCGAGCTGATCGAGAAAGCAGTCGACAAGTGCCGTGACGTGGGCAATGTCGTCTACTCCATCGTGCTCAAGAACTCCTGACGGCTGCGACCCATGAGCATGGTTTTCGCGGTCGTCCTGATCGCACTCGCTTTTACCTATATCAACGGCTTCCACGACACGGCCAATTCCATCGCCACCGTGGTCGCCACCAAGGTGCTGACCCCGGGCCAGGCGGTCCTGCTGGCAGCGGTCACGAACCTGGCCGGTGCCCTGTGGGGCACGGCCGTGGCAGCCACCATCGCGTCAGGCCTGATTGATTCGGGCGTGGTCGAGGTGGGCTCGCAGTTGCTGATCAGCGCGCTGCTCGGGGCCACGATATGGAATCTCATCACCTGGTGGCTCGGCTTGCCGTCCAGTTCCAGCCATGCGCTGGTCGGTGCCCTCTGCGGCGCGGCCATGGCGGCCTCCGGCGACAACATTCATTCCATCATCTGGTTTGAGAGTGGTGCGCACTGGTGGGCAGGCAAGGGCATCGTGCCCAAGGTGATCGTGCCGATGGTCGTGTCGCCGCTGCTCGGCTTCAGCATCGGTTTCGTGGTCATGGGCGGGCTGTACGCCATGCTGGGCTGGTTCTCCAGTCAGAAGGGCCCGCTGCATCGCCTGGGCCGCACGCCCTTCGTCAACAGCTTCTTCGGCAAGGCGCAGATTCTGTCGGCCAGCGCCATGGGCCTGTCCCATGGCATGAACGACGCCCAGAAGAGCATGGGCATCATCGCCCTGGCGCTGGCTGGCGCGACGGCGGCGGGGCAGTTCGAGCATCTGCCCACGTTCCTGCACTTCCTGCGCATTCAGCACGACAACGCGGCTGCCGGCGGTTTCCCGATTCCCGTGTGGGTCAAGGTCGTGTGTGCGCTGACCATGGCCGCAGGAACGGCGGGCGGTGGCTGGCGCATCATCAAGACGCTGGGCCACAAGATGGTCAAGCTTCACCCCATCAATGGCTTCGCGGCTGAAGCCAGCTCGGCAGCGGTCATTCTGTCCGCATCCCTGATGGGCGTGCCCGTATCCACCACGCACAACGTGTCCGCGTCGATCATGGGCGTGGGCGCGGCCAAGCGCTTCAACGCCATCCGCTGGTCGGTGGTCGAGCGGATGGTGTGGGCCTGGATTCTGACGTTGCCCATCACCGCGGCCGTTGCCTACGGTCTGGTGCGCCTGGGCCAGTGGCTGTTCTGATCGACGCCCCTTAAAGGGCGTCGGCGTCGCCGTTGATCGAGAATTCGAGCGTGTCGCCCAGCACGCCGATTTCCTCGATCAGCCGCGCAAGTTCGCGGTCGTCCAAGTATTCGTACGGGCGATTCTCGCAAAGATGCAGGTAGGGCGAGCCATCCAGGTCGGCGGTGGCCAGAAAGCCCGTGCGCAGCTCCCAGTTGAAACGCAGGCAGCGCTTCGCGTCCGTGCCGGCCAGCGGGCCGATGGGCGTGGAAATGCGCAGGTAGCGGCGGCCGTTGTCATCTTCCAGCTCAGCCAGGTATATGCCCTGGTGGCGTCCGTCCGTCAGTTCGACATCGAAACTGATGAGGTACGGCTCGTTGTGGCGGAGTTTGTAGATGCCGCCGATGTGCGAGCGGATCGCTTCAAAATGGCGCATGACAGCGGTCCATCAGTGAAAAGAATTTGCCGATGGTAACCTGTGCGACAGCGCAGGGGAGACGACGGCCGCATGATGGTTCGCAAAATCGCTGACAAGCCAGTGACCCACGAGGACGCCGACGAGGCGCGTGCATTGCGTGCGCAACGCATCATCGAGGCCGTGGCCGCCATTCCGAAGGGAAGGGTGGCCAGTTACGGCGCCATCGCCGCCCGCGCAGGCTATCCGGGGCGGGCCCGCCTGATCGGGCGGGTGCTGGGCGACGCGCCAGACCGTCTTTCGCTGCCCTGGCATCGCGTGCTGCGCGCCGATGGGCACATCGGCATTCCCGAAGGCAGCAAGAGCTACCGTGAGCAATGCCGTCGCCTGCGCGCCGAGGGCGTGGAGGTGGTCAACGGGCGCGTGGCCATGAGTCATTTCGGATTGGATCACGACCTGGATCGTGCGATCTGGGGTGGCTGACCCGGTGGCGAGGACGCTGCGCACACGGTAAGAGCGCGCCGTTTGTTAGCATGCGCAGATGCAGTCTCAAGCTCTTGACCTTCTCCACACTGTTTTCGGTTATTCCGAGTTCCGCGGCCAGCAACAGGCCATCGTTGAGCAGGTAGCCGGAGGCGGCGACGCCCTCGTGCTCATGCCCACCGGCGGCGGCAAATCGCTGTGCTATCAAATTCCCGCGCTCATGCGTGCAGGCACCGGCATTGTCGTGTCGCCGCTGATCGCGCTGATGCAGGACCAGGTCGACGCGTTGCGTGAGGCGGGTGTCCGTGCGCGTTATCTCAATTCCAGCCTCGACAGCGAAACTCAGCGTGAGGTGGAAAGCCAGCTGCTGGCCGGCGAGCTGGACATGCTTTACGTAGCCCCGGAGCGCCTGCTGACCGGCCGCTTCATGGCGTTGCTGGATCGCATTCCCGTCGCGCTGTTCGCCATTGACGAAGCCCATTGCGTTTCCCAATGGGGTCACGATTTCCGTCCGGAATATCGCGAACTTGGACAGCTTCATCAGCGCTTCCCCGACATTCCGCGCATTGCGCTGACCGCCACGGCGGACCAGCGCACGCGCGATGAGATCGTTGAGCGGCTGGCGCTGGACCAGGCCCGCCAGTTCGTTTCCAGTTTTGACCGCCCGAACATCCGCTATCGCGTGGCGCCACGACAGAACGCGCGCAGGCAGTTGCTGGACTTCCTGGACGGTCATCGCGATGAAGCCGGCATCGTCTATTGCCTCAGCCGTCGCAAGGTGGACGACACTGCCGCGTGGTTGCAGGAAGCCGGAGTCACCGCGTTGCCGTATCACGCGGGTCTGGACGGCGAGACCCGCATGCGCCACCAGCAGCGCTTCCTGCGCGAAGACGGCATAGTGATGGTTGCCACCGTGGCGTTCGGCATGGGAATCGACAAGCCGGACGTGCGCTTCGTGGCGCACCTGGACCTGCCGCGCAGCATGGAAGGCTATTACCAGGAAACCGGCCGTGCGGGTCGTGACGGTCTGCCGGCCGAAGCCTGGATGGTTTACGGACTGGCCGACGTGGTCACGATGAGTCAGATGATCGCTTCGTCTGAAGCAGGTGATGAGCGTAAGCGGGTAGAGCGCGCCAAGCTCGAATCGCTGCTGGGCTACGCAGAAACCACGCGCTGTCGGCGCCAGTTGTTGCTGCATGCCTTTGCGGAAGTTTACGAAGGCGCCTGCGGCAACTGCGACAACTGTCTGGTGCCTCCCAAAACCTGGGATGCCACCGTTGCCGCGCAGAAGGCCATGTCCTGCATTTATCGCAGCGGTCAGCGGTTCGGGGCCGGGCACCTCATCGAAATTCTCCGTGGCGAAGCGGGTGAGCGCGTCCGCCAGCTGCATCACGACGAACTGCCCACCTTCGGCGTGGGCAAAGATATGGACGAAGCACAGTGGCGCTCCGTGTTCCGCCAGTTGCTGGCCGCTGGCCTGATCGAGGCGGACCCGGAAGGCTTCGGCACGCTGCGGTTGTCGCTGACCAGCAAGCCGGTACTCAAGGGCGAGCAGAAAGTGTGGTTGCGCGAAGATGCCCGCGTCGAAAAAGGCGCTCGCCGTCGCAAGGAACGCAGCACGGCTCCCGGCGGCAGCCTGGGCATCGAGGCGTACGAACAGCCGCTGTGGGACGAGCTCCGTCGCGTGCGTGCGGAACTGGCCAGACAACACGGTGTGCCCGCTTACGTCATCTTCCATGACGCCACGTTGCTCGCCATGTTGCGCGCGTTGCCCGGTGATGAAGACGAACTGGGGTCCATCAGTGGCGTGGGCGAGCACAAGCTCAAACGCTACGGGAAGGATTTCCTCGCCGTACTGACCGCCGCGTCCTGATCCTGTCCGTATCGGCCGGCGTCACACGCGGTTTGAGAAACATCTCACACAATGAGTGACGCTTTTAATCTTGCGTCGTCCCCCCGTTGCCCATACATCTGGGGACCCGGAATACGTTAACGTCCGGACGGGGGATATTCGCTGTTGCCACGGCGTGGCGCCAGTAAACGACGACTCAAGGAGCCGCCATGCACGACGCAACGCCTCTCATCGCCACCATCGTTGGTGGACTGGTGCTCGCTTTCATTTTCGGTGCCATCGCGCACCGGCTCCGGCTCCCCGTGCTGGCGGGCTATCTGCTCGCAGGTGTGGTGGCCGGTCCCTTTACCCCTGGCTATGTCGCCAACGCGGGTATTGCTCAGGAGCTGGCTGACCTCGGCGTCATCCTTCTGATGTTCGGTGTAGGTCTGCACTTCTCGGTCAAGGATCTGATGGCCGTCAAGGCCATTTCCATTCCCGGCGCTGCGGTGCAGATGACCGTGGCCACGCTGCTGGGCATGGGACTCGGTTGGGCGCTTGGATGGCCGCTCGCGCAGGGGTTCGTGTTTGGTCTTGCCCTGTCGGTCGCAAGCACCGTGGTACTGCTGCGCGCCATCGAGGAGAGACGTCTGCTGGATACCGATCGCGGCCGCATCGCAGTGGGCTGGCTGATTGTGGAAGACCTCGCCATGGTGCTGGCGCTGGTGCTTCTCCCTGCCATTGGTGGCTTTCTTGGCACCGGTCAGGCGCAGCACGACCAGTCGCTGGGCGAACTGGCCAAGGTGGTCGCCTTCACCTTCGGCAAGGTGGCGCTGTTCATCGCCCTGATGCTGGTCGTGGGCAAGCGGATGATTCCCTGGGTGCTTCAGGCCGTGGCGCAGAGTGGCTCGCGGGAACTGTTCCGCCTGGCTGTGCTGGCCATCGCGCTGGGCGTCGCATTTGGTGCCGCGCACCTGTTTGATGTGTCCTTCGAGCTTGGCGCGTTCTTCGCCGGCATGATGATGGGCGAGTCCAAGCTCTCCCAGCAGGCTGCGGAAGAAACGCTGCCGTTGCGCGACGCCTTTGCCGTGCTGTTCTTCGTCTCCATCGGCATGCTTTTCAATCCGGGCATCCTGCTGTCAAGCCCGTGGATTGTGCTGGCCGCCTGTCTCATCATCATCTTTGGCAAGTCGGCCGCTGCCTTCGTGATCGTTCGGGCCTTCGGCCGTCCGATCAAGACGGCGCTCACCATTTCCGTCAGCCTCGCGCAGATCGGCGAATTCTCGTTCATCCTCGCCGGCCTTGGCGTGACGCAGGGATTGCTGAGCGAGGAAGCGCGCGACATCCTGCTTGCAGCAGCCATCGTGTCGATCCTGGTCAACCCGCTGCTTTTCGTGGCGCTGGATCGCTGGGTAAAACGCAGCGAAGCGCTGGAAGTGCCCGTGGTCGAGGCCATCATGCCCGACGAAATCGAACCCCAGCCGGTCAGCTCGCTGGCAGGCCACGCGGTGCTCGTGGGCTTTGGCAGGGTGGGGCGCCGCGTTTTCGAAAAGCTGCGCAAGTCCGGCCAGCCGGTGCTGGTGATCGAAACCGACGAGGACGCTGTCAGGCCGCTGCGCGAAAACGGCGGAGCGGAGGTCATCGTGGGCAATGCGGCCTCCGTCGCGGTGCTGGCGGCGGCGAATCTGGCGCAGGCAGCCTCCCTGATTGTTGCCGTGCCCAACCCGTTCGAGGCGGGTCAGATCGTGCGCTCGGCCCGCGCCGAGCGGCCGGACCTGGATATCGTGGCGCGTGCCCATTCGGAAGAATGCGTGGCCCATCTGGCCGGGCTGGGCGCCAGTCGCGTGATCTACGGAGAGCAGGAACTTGCGCGCAGCCTGTTTGAGGCCTCCTGCGAAAGGCCCAGCGCCCCGCCGGTCTTCTAAGCACACGTCGCACTAACGGCGTCGCCGCTACCTTCAGCCGATCAACAGATCGACTTGAGGAAACCCTGATGGCGGCACGCATTGAAGATTACGCAATGATCGGCAACTGCCGAAGCGCCGCCCTGGTGCGGCGCGACGGCTCGATCGACTGGATGTGCGTGCCCCGCTTCGACGCGGCGGCGTGCTTTGCGGCCCTGCTGGGTACCGACGAACACGGCCGCTGGCTGATCGCTCCGCATGACGCCGAGGCCACCAGCACGCGTTCCTACATCGACGGCAGTCTTGTCCTGGAAACCGTGTGGACCACGTCCACGGGCCGGGCACGCGTCGTGGATTTCATGCCCATCGTGGGCGACGCCGTCGGCATTGTGCGTATTGTCGAAGGCCTGGAAGGGCGCGTGGATTTCGGGACCGATCTGGTCATCCGTTTCGACTACGGTTGCAGCATCCCCTGGGTGGTGCGCCAGGAGGACGGCTCGACGCGGGCGGTTGCAGGCCCGGATCTCCTGATTTTGCGCAGCCCCGTAGAACTGGAGGGCAAGGACTTCCACAGCGTGGCCGACTTCGCCGTCAACGCGGGCGAGTCCATCCCATTCGTGTTGACCTACGGCCAGTCGCATCTGCCCGCACCCGATCCCATCGACGCTGCGGATGCGCTGGAAAAAACCACGGCGTTCTGGGAAGAGTGGTCGTCCCGATGCAACGGTACGGGCGAATGGTCGGATATCGTGCGTCGTTCACTGATTACGCTGAAGGGTCTGAGTTACCTGCCTACTGGCGGTCTGGTCGCTGCGCCCACGACCTCGCTGCCCGAGCACATCGGCGGCTCGCGCAACTGGGACTATCGTTTCTGCTGGGCCCGGGATGCGACCTACATGCTCACCGCCCTCGTCAACGCGGGCTATCACGACGAAGCTGCGGCATGGCGTGACTGGGTACGTCGTGCCATTGCGGGCACACCCGGTCAGTTGCAGGTGCTGTACGGCCTGGCGGGTGAGCGGCGCATGCATGAACACGAACTGGATTTCCTGCCCGGATACGAGAATTCCCGTCCCGTTCGCATAGGCAATGCAGCCGCCGAACAGTTTCAGCTGGATATCTTCGGCGAACTGGTGGGTGCGTTTGATCACGCACTGCGCAACGGCGTGAACATGAAGCCGGAAGACGACAGTGTCCAGGCAGTCTTTCTCGACCACCTCGCGGGCATCTGGCGGACGCCGGACGAGGGCATCTGGGAAATCCGCGGCGAGCCGCAACATTTCGTGCATTCCAAAGTCATGGCGTGGCTGGCATTCCGTCGCGCGGCCGACCAGGTGCGTGACGGACGCGATCCTGCACTTACGGCGCGATGGGCCGAGCTGGCGGACGAGATCCATGCGGACATTCTTGCCAACGGCGTGCACCCGGAGCACGGCTACTTCGTGCAGGCGTACGGTTCGGAGCATCTGGATGCGAGCCTTTTGCTGGTCACGCTGACCGACTTCCTGCCGCCCGATGACCCCCGTGTGCTGAAGACCATCGAGGCCATCGAGACGAATCTGATGGTCGGTGGTTTTGTTCGCCGCTACCACACGCAGACGGGTGTGGATGGCCTGCCGCCGGGCGAGGGTGAGTTCCTTCCATGCAGCTTCTGGCTGGTGGAAAACTTCGTTGCCACCGGGCGCCATGAGGATGCCCGTGAGCTTTTTCTTCGCCTGGTCGGCCTGTGCAACGATGTGGGTTTGCTGGCGGAGGAGTACGATCCGCGCAGTAAGCGGCTGCTGGGGAATTTCCCGCAAGCTTTTTCGCATGTGGCACTGGTCAACGCTGCTTTCAGCATGACCCATGCGAAGAGTGCGACCGCCGACGTGCATCGTGGCGAGTCCGTCGCGCAACGCGCCTGAATTCAACTATCGCAGTCTGAAAGGAGTTCGTGCATGAGCCAAGCCCAACCGAAGCGCGCGATGTCGCGGTCGCATCCCGCCGATCCCTGTACGGTGGTGATCTTCGGCGCCAGTGGCGACCTTACCAGCCGGCTGGTGGTGCCCGCGCTTTACAACATGCGTCGCACCGGCCTGTTGGCTGACAATTTTTCCATCGTCGGCGTCAACCACGGCAAGCTTGCCGATGCCACCTGGAAGCGCAATCTGCGTGGCGCGCTGGAGCGCTATGTGGGCAACGCGGGGGGCTCGGGCAAGCTGGACAACGAGGCATGGGACTGGCTCGCCGACCGCATGACCTATCACGCTGGCGACTTCGACGACGCCAGCACTTTCAGCAGCCTGGCGACGAAGCTCAAAGCCATTGAGCGTAAGCGCGGCACCGAAGGCAATGTGCTCTTTTATCTCGCCACACCCGAGCGTTTCTTCGGCGATGTGATCGAGAAGCTGAAGGAAGCCGGGCTCACTGAAGACAACAACGGTTTCTGGCGCCGCGTGATCATCGAGAAGCCGTTTGGTCATGATCTGGCCTCTGCCGTGGCACTCAATGAACGCATCGGCAAGGTGCTGCGCGAAGATCAGATTTACCGCATTGACCATTTCCTCGGCAAGGAAACGGTGCAGAACATTCTGTCGTTCCGTTTTGCCAACGGATTGTTCGAGCCGATCTGGAACCGTGATCGCATCGACCACGTGCAGATCACCGTGGCTGAAACCGTGGGTGTGGAACGTCGCGGTTCGTTCTACGAGCAGACCGGTGCCCTGCGTGACATGGTGCCGAACCATCTCTTCCAGTTGCTCGCCATGGTGGCGATGGAACCGCCCAGTTCTTTTGACGCTGAAGCCGTACGCACGCGCAAGGCCGAGGCCATCGAAGCCATTCGTCCCATTGGCCCGGAAGATGCCGTACGCGGTCAGTACGGCCCGGGCGCCGTTGCTGGTGCACTGGCCCGTGCCTATCGTGAAGAACCCGATGTGGCGGCTGACTCGGTCACGGAAACCTTCGTGGCAATGAAGCTTGCCATCGACACGTGGCGTTGGTCAGGCGTGCCGTTCTACCTGCGCACGGGTAAGCACATGACCCGGCGCACGACGGAAATTGCCATCCGCTTCAAGTCCGCGCCCTTTGCTCCGTTCCGTGGCACCGGCATGGATGCGTTCGGGCCGGACTGGCTGGTGTTGCAGATTCAGCCGGACGAAGGCATTTCCCTTCAGTTTGATGTGAAGCGTCCTGGTCCGCGTGTGGAGCTTGCCCCCGTTCGCATGGACTTCAAGTACGCAGACTGGTTCCGTGCCGAGCCCAACGTGGGCTACGAAACACTGCTGTACGACTGCATGACCGGCGACGCCACGCTGTTCCAGCGCGCGGACATGGTCGAGGCTTGCTGGCGCGCCGTGCAGCCGGTGCTGGACGACTGGGCGCAGCGTACTCCGGCTGATTTTCCGAACTATGCGTCGGGCAGTGCGGGACCAGCGTCGTCGGACACCCTGCTTGCGATGGGCGGTCGTTCGTGGCGCCCGCTCAACGCCAACGTGGACCCGGCGGGGCGACGTGTCAGTGCGCGCAAGTCCGCGGCGTCAGATAGTGCTGAAACGAGTAGTCCAGCCGCGAAAAAGGCTGTGCGTAAACCCGCGGCACGCAAGACGGCTACCGGCAAGGTAGCTGCGAAGAAGGCTGCGGTGAAGAAGTCGGGCGGCCGGACAGCGGCAGTGACGAAGTCGGCGGTGCGGAAAACGACGGTGAAAACCGTTGCCCGCGCGGCTGTCGCAAAACCGGCAAAGGCCAAAGTGGTCAGCGCGAAAAAAACGACCGCGAAGCGTGCTGCCGTGAAGTCCGCGGTCGGCAAGTCAGGGACGGCGCGCAAGGTTTCAGCAGCTGTCGTGAAAAAGCCTCCGACCCGTGCCAGTGCGGCACGAAAGGCGCCGGCCAAAGCCTCGGTCTCACGCAAGCCAGTGGTCCGCCGGAAGCCGGCCGCAGGCCGAACGACGCGTCGGTAAGCACCATGTAACCGGTGTGGCCGAAAACGGCCACACCGGTATTCACGAGCGCTAGACCCCTGCGCAGCCTATGGTGCTGCCAGAAGCCGGATAGGCCCGGCGGCTTGAAGAAGGGGAATCACCATGTCTTACGCTTCGCGTATGTACGTCAGGCTGTACCTGCCGGCTGTGTTGGCGCTGGCGGCGGGGTTTGCCGCTGCCGCCTGTGCGAAGGCGGCGCAGGAGTTGCCGGGTGATTTCGGTGGACGCGCGGTCTACTCCGATGTGCCGACGTACCTGTTTTTCCTGGGCTTGGTCGTCGCCTGCGCCATCGGCGTGGGGCAGACCATCCGCGTGAAGCTCTGGGAGCGTGGCCGCACGTCAGGCTGCTATGTGTGCGGGTGTCTTCTGGGATCTGCGCGGGCAGGGCGTCGTGGGCTGGGCCTGTATCGAAAGTGCCTGGGCTGCGGCAAAACGCATGGCACCAATCATCTGCTTCTCACGCCAGCCATGACGCCGGTGCGGGTCGCTGCGAACGATCCGCTACCGACGTCACCTGCGATCAGGAGCGCACGTTGGTCACGGTAAGCCTGTGACCAAGCCGCTCCAGAAGCTGTTTCAGCTGCTCGGCTTCGGCCGGCGTGGCGTCGTCGTTGAGCGACAGCCACAGAGTGTCGCCGCCGAGGCCGTGCACTTTCTCGTTGAACTCGATTTCAATGGCAGCCTTGCCGCCGGGCTGAATCACGGATACCGCAAAATTCCTTGCATGCACGCCTTGGTTTCCCCTGTATTCCAGTGCAAAGGTTGTAGCGCATTTTAGCCTCTGCGCCTGTGAATGGCCGCACGCCAAAAGGATGATTTCGTTACCGACAGCTCATTCACCCGGACACGACGCGGCCATGCCCATAACTCCCTGTCAGGAGGAACGTCATGATCCAGCTCAATCCGCCGCTACCGATGAACACGCCCAAGGGCGAAGGTTTCGCCCACTTCCTGCTGGACTATGGTCCGGAGTCAGATTTGTACTGGACCGTGTTCATCACGGAGACCGGTGAGATCTGGACCTTCGCCAATCGGGAAGTGCGGGCATCGAAGAACATCACGCTGGGCCGCGTATCGCCTTCCAGCCCGAAGTCCGCCCCGGCCCGCAAGGCTCCGGCCGAGCCTCGCGAAGCCGTGGTGTCTTTCGCTCAGGTCTGATTCGTTTTGCGGTACACCCTCCGCGCGTCGCTGGCGCGATGGCGGGTTAGCCGCGCGATCTCTCGCCGGCCGGTCGGCGAGGAGGGTCGATAAACTGAACGAAATGACAAAAATGATTTTATCCGGGTAAAGGTCCTTTAGAATGCGCCGCTATGTGATGTGGATCACATTGTCGGAGCGGGCAAAGTATGTGGTGGTGGGGCAAGTCGCGGCGCGAAGACGCTGATATGCGGGCCATGCTGGAGGCCATTGAACGTACTCAGGCCGTGGTGGAATTCGGTCCCGATGGCGTGGTTCAGCGAGCCAATGCCGTGTTTCTTGCTCTCACGGGCTATGAGCCCCGGGACGTGCTGGGCCAGCACCACATGTTCTTTGCGGGCGCTGACGGTGTGCGCAGCGATACTGATGCCGCGTTCTGGCAGCGGCTTCGTGAAGGTGCGGCAGAATCTGGCGTGTTCCTGTGGCGAGGGCGGTCTGGACGGCAACTTTGGTTGCAGGTGGCCTACACGCCCGTGCCTGATCGGAAGGGCAGGATCTCTCGCGTGGTGGCGTACGCCACGGACGTGACTCAGGAGGTTGCCTACACGGCCGACCTGCGTCAGCAACTGCACGCGGTGGACCGCTCGCAGGGCGTGGTCGAGTTCTCGATGAACGGGACGATTCTGGCGGTCAATCAGACCTACCTGCGTGCCCTGGATTACCGGCTCGATGATGTTGTCGGAAAACATCACAGCATATTCGTCGACCCGGAAGAGGCGAAGACCGAAAACTACATGGCGTTCTGGCGCCACCTTCGTTCAGGCCACCATGACAGCGCGCTATACCGGCGCTTGGGTCGCAATGGTCGCGTCGTCTGGATTCAGGCGACTTATACGCCGATCCCTGATGCCAACGGCCGCCCGATCAAAGTCGTGAAGTACGCCAGCGAAATTACGGCACAGGCCATTGCGCCGGAGCGCGAGCGTCGCCTGTTTGGCGCGGACGTCGCCGAGACCATGGCGGCGGCGCGTGCGGCTCCGGCACTTCTGTAAGCCAGCCTGCCATCGCGATGCCTCTGGAACCTCTGGCTCGGAGTTCCTTGACGGGTATCCGGAGCGCGCCACAGAATCCGGACGACGCCCCGCCATGGGCTCCATCTGTAGTCAGGCCTCTATGAAGCATGCTCCACCCGGATACGACTGTCCGTTTTGCGGTATTGCTGAAACGCTTCCGTCGCCGGCTCCGGAATCAGCTGTTGTACTGGTGGACGCCCATGTGTTCGCTCTCGTTCCGACGCACCATTACGCTGGAATAAAAGGCAATTGTCTGGTGGTGCCCCGGAGCCACTACGAGAATGTGCTGGACATCCCGGACGACCTTGGCAGCGCGTTCTTCCGCGCCACGCGTCGCCTCGCGCACGCCATGCAGAGTGCCTTCGGGTGTGAAGGCATTTCCACCCGTCAACACAACGGGCCCGCCGGCAATCAAGATGTGTGGCACTTTCATCTTCATGTATTTCCGCGCTACGCGAACGACGGACTCTATGGAGGGCAGAAGGTGGCCTACACCATCGCGGAGCGCATGGAACTGGCAGCCAGTCTCCGGGACGCCTTGCGATAGGGTGCACTTTGTCTGGCCAGATTCCGGGCAGGGGCATATCGCGCGCAATCGCGCTCCCACAGGGGCAACTCAGTGGCCCGCTCGGGCCTGCCCCAGATCAAAAACATCCAGACGCACAGCCTGACGCACCCATCGAGCAGGACGCCTGTCGCCGGGAACGACGAGGCGGAAGGGGCCGTCGGTGGCCTCGATTGCTTTTCCGTTGGCTTTGTCCGCAACGATCACGGTGCCGGCGCCTACATCGGGAGAGAGTTCGGCTATGGAGAACGCGGCGGTATAACCATCCGTCGCCGTGACGCGCACCACGTTGGCCATCGCGCGCCCTGTCAGCTTTCCATCGGCAACGGCGCCAGCCTTGCGGAGCACATCCATCAGCGCGACGCCTTCAAAATCCATCACCGGGCCGCCATGAATCGACCCACTGACATGCGTTCGTACAAGTCCTTCAAGCGCTGCTGTCGTCAGCGTGACGGTTGAGGCGGGTGAGATCGTTGCAGGACTTTCGGCAGCCCGCGTCAGCGGAGGGGCCAGAAGGAGGCAGGCTGCCAGTCCGCAGGTAAATGCAATACGCATGGGGATACTCCGCCAGGCCGTCCAGTGTGGAAGGCCGGACGTTACCAGAAGCGCCACCACGGACGGGCTTCCATAATGCGGCGCGCACCAATATGCCCGTGCGCGGCGGCTTTCCGATACCACGCTTTGGCCACGGCCATGTTGCGTGTGGTGCCTTTGCCTGCGGCATGAAGTCGGCCCAACTCGTACTGGGCCTCAGGCACTTCCTGAAGCGCCGCCATGCGTAGCAGGCGAAATGCGTCAGCAACGCCCGCTTTATCCGACCGGGTGCCAAGGGTCAGCATGCCCAGTGCGTACTGCGCTTGCCCGTGCCCCAGGTCGGCAGCCTCGTTGTACAGGGCGATGGCGCGAGTCATGTCCTGCTCGACCTGAAAGCCGACTTCCAGTTGCTGTGCCTGACGAAAAAGTGAGTCCGCATCGGCGGCAGCCGCTGGAGCAGTCAGCGTTTCGACGACGTCGGCGGGACGAACACCAGTGATTGCCGCAATGCGTGCCGCTGCGCTGGAGTGACCATGGGTGTGTGCTTTTTCATACCAGTGCAGCGCGAGGGTGCGGTCGGAACGTACGCCCCGACCGAGCATGTAGGCCGTGCCCAATGCATAGGCCGCATCGGTATGCCCGGCAGCCGCGCGTGCTTCAAGCAAGGCCAGCGTGGCAGCATCGTTATCGGTAACCACGACAGGCTCGCCCGGGGAATGCGGCGAGCGATCAGGTGCAACGAAGTCTTCGTGCTGCTCTGACATGCGGTCTACCCCGTGAGGTGCGGTCACAGGGCGGCCGGCTGGCCGAAGGTGTGACGCGCTGCACATTCTCGCGGAGAATCCGCCTCGCTGTCACGATGCCAGTCGAAGGTGGTCCTCGTGGCGACCGTAAACCGCTTCCAGCTCCGCCGCCGCCTGATGCACCCGCAGGATGCCGGCCGATTGCAGGGTGGCACTTTCGTTGATGGACGCTGTGACTTGGGTGACTCCTGCGATGGCTTCTTCAAGCTCGCGCATGGCGTCACCGGCGGTACCGGCGAGGCTGGTGCCTTCGCTCACGTCCAGTTGAGCCGTGGCGACCAATCCGTGAATGTCGCTGGCTGCACGGGCGCTGCGATGGGCAAGCTGGCGAACTTCGTCGGCCACCACCGCGAAGCTGCGTCCGCTTTCGCCTGCACGAGCCGCCTCGATCGTTGCGTTAAGCGACAGCACGTTCGTCTGGAAGGTGATCGAGTCAATCAGGTCCAGCACCGTTGTGATCGAGCGCGTGCTCTGCTCGATGGAGTCCATTTTGCGGATGACGCTGGTCACAACTTCGCCGCCACGGGCGGCAGCCTGCATCGCCCCCGTAGCCATGTCGCTGGCGCTGACGGCTTTTCGCGCATTGTCCGTCACCGTGTCAGACAGGCTCACAACTTCGCGCTGCATGGCTTGTGCAGCCACCGTTTGCGGTGTGATGTCGGTGGCGTACTTGATGACTTTCACCGGTACGCCGCGCGCATCGAAAATGGGGTTGTAGGTGGCCTGAATCCAGACGACCTTGCCGCCCCGGCCGTAGCGCCGGTAGAGCGCCGCATCATGCACGCCATCGCGCAGGCGTGCCCAAAATTCGTGGTAGGCGGCAGATGTCGCTTCGTCGGGCGCAACGAAGATGCGATGGTGCTTGCCCACGATGTCTTCCAGCCGATAGTTCATTGCTGCGAGGAAGTTGTCGTTCGCATCGAGGATGGTGCCGTCGAGTGCGAATTCGATTACCGCCTGTGCACGATCAATGGCCTGAAGCCGTCCATCCATGTCGGCCGCTGCCGTGCGCTGCTGTGTGACATCGGTCGCGTACTTGATGACGCCATGCACGATGCCCCGGCTGTCGAACAGCGGGTTGTAGGAGGACTGTAGCCAGATAGTTTCTCCGTTGCTGTTCACTCGCTGATACAGGCCGGCATCCGGCACGCCTGAGCGCAGGTCATCCCAGAACTTTTCGTAGGCCGGAGTGGATGCGTACGTCGGATCGACGAACATGCGGTGATGCCGTCCAACGATGTCTTCCAGCGCATAGCCAGTGGCCTCGAGGAACAGGGCATTGGCGTGGCGTACGGTTCCGTCCGGGGCGAATTCGATGACGGCCTGAACCTTGTCGAGCGCGGCAAGCCGCGACCGCATGTCGGCTGTTCGTCTGAACCACTGGCGCATGGGTATCTCCGGACGGGGTGGGGTAGTCCGGGTATCGGCGCCTGAAAATGCTTCTTTAGCAAATTTGCCGAATTTGTCACATTTTTGGGTTTTAGTACGTGCTAGCCGTTCAGGTTAAGCAGATCGGTCATTTGTGGGAGCAGGCTCGCGTCCGAGCCCAATCACTCTCACCGTGCAACTGCTTCGGCCGCCACTCATCTGGCAGCCAGGGGCGCATCGGAAGCGGGGCGCTTGCATTTCAGCAACTCAACCTATGTGGTGTCGCACCTGGGCACACCCGCCGCAAACCCCAAAAACAAAAAAGGCCCGCAACGGATGCGAGCCTTTGAAGAATGGTGGCTGAGGACGGAATCGAACCGCCGACACGGGGATTTTCAATCCCCTGCTCTACCAACTGAGCTACTCAGCCACTGGATGCCCGCAATCGAACGTTGCGTGCTGGGTGGAGCCGCGTATTAAAGCGGCTGACGAGCGGGTCGTCAAGTGTGATCTTCAGGGGGAACGTAACCGACGGGTTGCACGACGTCGCCACCGAAGAAGAATTTCTCCATTTCGCCGCTTAAAAACGTGCGCGTCTTCGGGTCCAGCGGGCTCAGGCGCATTTCATTGATGAGCATGGTCTGGTGGGCCAGCCATTGGGTCCAGGCTTCTTTGGACACCTGGTCGTAAATGCGACGGCCGAGATCGCCGGGCCACGGTGCAAATTCGAGGCCTTCGGCTTCGCGGCCGAGCTTGGCGCAGTTGACGGTGCGCGTCATGGGGATGTCTCCAGAAGTTGGGTCAGCAGCGTGCGCACGGGCGCGGGCAGGCCCATGGCCTTGATCGCCTCCGCATTGCACCAGCGCAGGTCGGGTGAATCGCCGACGGCGCGCAGGGGGCTCGCATGGTCGAACAGTATGGGCGATACGTCCAGTTTGTAGTGGCTGAAGACGTGGGTGAACGAGGGGAGGGCGCTGGCTTCGTCCACGCGTGCCAGTTGCTGCGCACGGGCAGCAGCGTCTTGCGCATCGGTGGCCTCTGGCAGGCTCCACAAGCCGGACCACACGCCCTGTGGGCCGCGTCGCTCAAGCAGCACCCGGCCTTCGCTGTCTCGCATGACCAACATGGCGGTCGTGCGTGTGGGGCTTTTCTTTCCGGGCTTTGCCGTTGGCAGCACGGCGGTAAGTCCGTCGCGATGCGCGACGCAGCGTGTGGCCTGCGGACAAAGCGTGCATAGCGGCTTTGTGCGCACGCAGACCGTGGCTCCGAGATCCATGATCGCCTGGGTGTAGTCCGCGCTGCGCGTGGGTGGCGTGTGTTCATCGGCGAACACCCACAGACGCTTCTCGATGGCGCTCTCACCGGGGTGGCCAGCGACGCCGTGATAGCGGGTGAGCACGCGCTTGACGTTGCCGTCCAGAATCGGAAAGCGAAGGCCCCACGCCTGCGCGAGAATGGCGCCTGCGGTGGAGCGCCCGATACCCGGCAATGCCATCAGCGCATCAAGGTCACGCGGCAACTCGCCCGCATGCCTCTCCACGCAAAGCTTCGCGGCCTGATGCAGAAAGCGTGCGCGTCGGTAGTAGCCAAGGCCCGACCAGAGGGCCAGCACAACGTCTTCGTCCGCTTCAGCAAGATCGCGCAGTGTTGGCAGGCGTTCGACGAACCGCTGGAAGTATCCGATGACGGTCACGACCTGGGTCTGCTGCAACATGATTTCGGACAGCCACACGCGATAGGCATCGCGCGGGTGCTGCCACGGGAGGTCTTTGCGGCCGTGGTGATCGAACCAGCGCAGCAGTTCAGTAGCAAATGGATTCACGTCAGGGCTTTTTGGTCGGCGCCGAAGGGGCGGCAGATGATGCCGCGACGGGAGCGTCGCTGGCTTCGATGCGCAGGCCTTCGACATGGAAGCTGCCCGAGTCGATGACATCGGCCTGGATGCTGCCGCGAACAGGCGGCAGTGTCAGCGGGCCGCCCTTGTTGAACGATGCCCACCAGTCGGAAATTTCCAGTGGCGGAAGGCGGACGTCGGCGTGGTCTTTTTCGCCATCAAGGCGAAGCGCGATCGACAGTGGTTCGTTCTGGCTGGCCGGCGTCACGCTGGTGACCACGTCATAGCTTTCGCCACCGGCGCGTACGATTTTGCCTGCAAGCTGTGCGCCAATATCCGCACCACCGTTCCACGTGGCTTCGCCCGCGAGGTCTGCGCTGAAAGCCGGGTCGCTGGTGATGTGCAAGGCGACGTCGCCAAGGGACAGGATGCCCGCGTCGAGGTTCGGCGTGGTCTTGAGGTCTACCGTGTAAGGCGTGCCATCTGCCGTGTGCGCTGACAACGAGAAGGGGAAGCGCTCGCCGCTGGCCAGCCGTCCTGCTTCCACTGCCACGTTGCTTAGCACGAGGCGGTTGCCACGCAGGAGTGTGCCGCGCGTGATGCTGAAACCGGCATCAATGGTGGGCAGCGTCGCGCTGGCGGTGGATGCGCGCGAAGGCAGGCTGTCCACGTAGGCGGTGAGTGCGCCAAGGTCGATGCGTGCGCCGTCGAGTTCCAGACGGGAAATGACGGTTTCGCCACCCAGAAGCGTATGCCAGGGCAAGACCAGCCGTCCGCGCGATGCGGCGACCATCGGCGCGGTGGCTCCGTGTGCTGTAAGGGTGAGGCCGCTGAGTTCAAGGGCGGGGCTTGGCCACAGCGTGGGGCTTGCCGGATTGGCGAGCGTGAGCTCCAGGCCAACGCGGCGCGCCTGTGCCTGCAGAAGCTGCGTAAAGCGTTCCGGTTGCAGTACCACGTGCACGGCGATGAACACCGCCAGCAGCAGTGCGAGCGCAAGGCCCGCCACGGAAAAGAGAATGATCCTGAGGCGCTGGTTCATGCGCGCGCTACCCATGGCCGCCGTCGCCGTGGCTCACCCATCGGTGCGCCACGTGCGGCGATGTGCGTGCTGGCGTGGTCAGTTGCCAAGCGCCTGGGGAAGCAGTCCATCGACGAATGCCTCCGCGTTGAAGGTGCGCAGGTCGGTTGCCGTTTCGCCAAGGCCGACATAACGGATGGGCAGGCCGAACTCGCGGGCGAGAGCGAACATGACGCCGCCCTTGGCCGTGCCGTCCAGCTTGGTGACCACCAGACCGGTGACGCCCACGATCTGCAGGAACTGGCGCACCTGGCTGATGGCGTTCTGGCCGGTGGTTCCGTCAATGACCATCAGCACTTCGTGCGGCGCGGCCGGGTCCAGCTTCTTCATCACGCGTGCGATCTTGCCCAGTTCGTCCATGAGGCCGCCCTGGGTATGCAGGCGCCCGGCGGTGTCGGCGATCAGAACCTGAGACCCGCGGGCGCGAGCAGTCTGCAAGGCGTCGAAGATGACGCTCGCCGAGTCGGCGTCCTGTCCCTGGGATACGACAGGCACCTTGTTGCGCTCGCCCCAGGTCTTCAGCTGTTCCACGGCGGCAGCGCGGAAGGTGTCGCCCGCAGCGAGGATGACCGAGCGGCCTTCATCGCTGTAGCGGCGCGCCAGCTTGCCGATGGTGGTTGTCTTGCCCACGCCGTTGATGCCGACGGTGAGGATGACAAAGGGCGCCTGGGTGCCGACATCCAGCGGGCGTTCCACTGGCTTGAGCAGGGCAACCAGTTCCGCCCGCAGGGCGGCCAGAAGAGCGGACGCATCTGCAAACTCGCGCTTGTGCATGCGTCGACGCAGGTCTTCCACCAGGTTCGTGCTGGCTTCGACGCCCACGTCGGCGGTGATGAGCGCTGTTTCCAGTTCATCCAGCAGGTCGTCGTCCAGCTTCGGATTGCGGACGAACAGGGAGGTGAGGCTTTTGGCAAAGCCGCTGCCGGACAGCCGGTCACGCCAGCTGCGGCGCACGGGCTGGGCGGCCTCGACGACAGCCGATTCCTCCACGTCCGGCGTGACCGCGGGGACATCGGCCGGTGCGGGCGGAGCCTCTGCGAGCACTTCCGCAAGACCCGGAGCACTGTCCAGAGAGCCCGCGTCAGCCGCAGGGGAGGGAGCCGGTGGTGCCAGCTCTTCGACGGGTGCCGGGTCAGCGGCGGGCGTCGGGGTCGGCTCGGCGGGCTTTTTCTTCCAGAACTTGAGCATTGCGCGAAGGATTCAAAGACAATGCGCGCATGCTATCACTCCCGTTCCAACTAGCCGCTGAGCGGCGAGGCCGCGCATGACCGGCCGGGCCGCCTCCGGGCGCATCCGCATCAGTGGCGGAAACCTGCGCAATTCCCGCCTGGATGTACCCGATCTGCCGGGGCTCAGGCCCACGCCGGAGCGCGTGCGCGAAACACTGTTCAACTGGCTGCAGCCGGTTATCAATGGCGCCCGTTGCCTGGATCTGTATGCAGGCACCGGTGCACTGGGGATCGAGGCACTTTCCCGGGGCGCCTCCTGTGTGCGCTTTGTGGAGCGCGAACCGCGCCTGGCGGCTGCGTTGAGAGCCAATCTCGTCCGGTTGAAGGTGGAAAACCCCGAGGTGGCAGCAGACGACGCCGCACGACTGGTCAGCCAGGCACCTGCCGGCAAGCCCTATGACGTGGTGTTCCTGGACCCGCCGTTCGCGCTGGAAGCCTGGACATCCATTGCCGCCCAGCTGGAAAAAGCAGGCTGGCTCGCGGGCCACGCCTGGATCTATGTGGAAAGGGCCCGCCATACTCCGGTCGAAATGCCCGCAAACTGGCTGGCTCACCGGGAGGGAGTCGCGGGTGAAGTGGCCTACACGCTCTATCGCCGCCATCCGGTCGATCCGTTAAGCTAAGCGACGATCCTCCAGCCGCCCCCACTCATGACCATTCCGGCCAATCCGCGTCTTGCCGTTTACCCCGGCACGTTCGATCCGATTACGAACGGGCACGCCGACCTTGTGTCGCGCGCCGCGCCGCTGTTCGACCGCATCGTGGTGGCGGTGGCGGAAAGCCCCAACAAGGGCCCGGGTTTCAGTCTGGGCGAGCGCATCGCGCTGGCCCGTCTGGCGCTGGCCGACCTGCCCAATGTGGAAGTGCGCGGCTTCGACAGCCTGCTGGCGCATTTCGTGTCCGAAATTGGTGCCGGTGTGATCCTGCGCGGTCTGCGCGCGGTGTCCGACTTTGAATATGAGTTTCAGCTGGCCAGCATGAACCGTCATCTGATTCCTCAGGCCGAGACGCTGTTCCTGACGCCGGCTGAGCAATACAGCTTCATCTCTTCCTCGCTTGTGCGTGAAATCGGTCGCCTTGGCGGCGATATTTCCGGCTTCGTGCATCCGGCGGTGCAGCAGGCCATGCGTCATCGCTGGCGCAATCCCTCATAAATACCATCGTTAAGGTGATCATCATGCGTAAGTTTGTCCTCGCCGCGTCCGTGGCCCTGACCGCCGCCCTGGCGCTGACCGCTTGCAACAAGTCCGAGGACGCCGACAAGGCTCCCGTGGCTCAGGAAGCTGCTGTCGCCAAGCCGACCAATGCGTCCGACACCAAGGCATGGAGCCAGTACTTCGGCCAGATCGTGCGCAAGAACATGCAGGGCATGACGGCTGACCGCCCGTTCCCGTACTTCGTGCCGGCCGGCGACGACGATGACGGCAAGGACAAGCGCGACCGTCAGCTTGAGAACGTGCAGGGCACCGTCGCCCGCGGCGTCACGCCGGGCAACATGCTGGTGTTCGGTGGTCCGGAGTCGGCCAAGACGGCTGACCTGATCGTTGAAGCCTTCAAGGGCGCTCAGCCGGGCTCGTTCAAGGGCGTGATCGTCCTGTTCATCGGCGACCAGGCTGACCAGCAGCGCGTCACCGACGCTCTGGCGGCCAGCGGCGCCACGGTTCGTTTCGTCGCCATGTAATTCCTGCCCGCAAGGGTGGCAAGACGAAGGGGTGCTGCAGCCTGCGGCGCCCCTTCGTCGTTTTGAGGGCTTTCGTAGGGTAAAATCAGGATATGTCACTCAAGATTCTCGAGACCTGCGTCAATTGCGACGTCTGCGAACCGGTTTGCCCCAACAAGGCGATCTCGCTGGGCGAGGAGTACTACGTCATCGAGCCCAGCCTGTGCACGGAGTGCGTGGGCCACTACGACGTTCCTCAGTGCATTGAGGTGTGCCCCGTGGAGTGCATTCTTGTGGACCCGGATCACGTTGAATCCAACGACCAGCTCACACTCAAGTACCAGCACCTGATGGCGCAGGCGTCCTGACACCCCCCGTCCCGGCGGCCATGCGTTAACCTCTCCCCAGACGTTCGTTTTCGTTTCAGGAGATGCGTTTTCATGGTTCATGCCCATCCGTGGCGCGCGCTTGCCGCGAGCCTGCTGCTAGTCGTCAATGTCGCTGCCGCGCAGACGTCATCTTCGCCCGCTACTGAAAAAGGCCCCGGTCACGCGGCCATCGCGAGCGCCAACTTCCACGCTACCGACGCCGGCTTTGAAGTGCTGGCCAAGGGCGGCAACGCGTTTGACGCCGCCGTCGCCGTGTCGTCCACGCTGGCGGTGGTGGAGCCGCAAAGCTCTGGCATCGGTGGTGGCTTCATGGCGATGCTTCATCGCGCCTCGGACAATCGTGACATCTTCCTCGACGCCCGCGAGACGGCGCCAAAAGCCGTCGACATGAAGGTCTACGTCGGCAAGGACGGTAAGCCCAATCGCGACACCTCGATGAATGGCCCGCTGTCGGCCGGCATTCCAGGTGAGCCTGCGGGCATCGTCTGGATGGCTGAGCACTACGGAAAACTTCCGCTACGTGAATCGCTGGCACCGGCCATCCGTATTGCCCGCGAAGGCTTCCAGCCGGACGAGCGTTTCCTCGCCGCCATCGACGGACGCAAGGAAGTCCTCGCCCGCTGGCCGGCGTCTGCTTCGCTGCTCCTGCCCAATGGCAAGGTGCCGCAGAAGGGCTGGACACTGCGTCAGCCCGATCTGGCAGCCACGCTGGAGCGACTGGCAGAGAAGGGCGTGGATGGCTTTTACGCGGGTGAAACCGCGAAGATGCTGGTCTCGGCCTCACGCGCTGCCGGCGGAAACTGGACCGCAGCGGATCTCGCCTCCTACCGTGTGAAGGAGCGTGAACCGCTTACCGTCGACTATCGCGGCTATCGCATTGTCACCGCGCCGCCCCCGTCGTCGGGTGGTGTCGCGATTGCGGAAATCCTCAACATTTTGTCCGGCTTTGACCTGACCAGGCTGGACAAGGCGCATGCCACGCATCTGGTGATCGAGTCGATGCGTCGCGCGTTCCGAGATCACAACGAATACCTCGGCGATCCGGATTTCGTGAAGATGCCGCTGGACATGCTGCTATCGCGTTACTACGCCGATGGCCTGCGCGCGACCATCTCGCCGGACAAGGCCACGCCGTCGGATCTTCTGCCGGCGGCGATGGCTACCGACCCGGGTATGCACACCACGCATTTCTCCGTGATTGATGCCGAGGGCAACATGGTCGGCTCCACGCTGACGGTGAACCTGGAATTTGGTTCGGCGTTTGTTGCTAAAGGCACAGGTGTGCTGTTGAACGACGAGATGGACGATTTCGCTCTCGTGCCCGGCCAGCCGAACGCATTCGGCTTGCGTGGCGCGTACGCCAATGCGCCGGAGCCGGGTAAGCGCATGCTGTCTTCGATGTCGCCGAGTTTCGTGTTTGGCAAGGACCGCACGGCGGTGATCGGATCGCCGGGTGGTTCCACCATCATCACCCAGGTGCTCGAAGGCATTCTGGCGTTCGTGGATGGCAAGAGCGCCGCCGACATCGCTGCGCAGAAGCGCTTCCACCATCAGTACCTGCCCGACCGCGTCGATGTGGAAGCCGGGGTGTTCGACGAAGCCACGGCCAAGACCCTCACCGACATGGGGCATGTGCTCAAAGACCGTTCGCCGTGGGGCTTCATGAACGTGGTCATCTGGGATCACGCCACGAACCGCCTGGATGCGGCCAGTGATCCGCGTCGCCCGTCCGGCCTCGGCAAGGTGCAGTAAGGCATGAAGCTCTGGTCGCTTATGGGCAATTCCCAGCAACTGGATGGCGGTGCCATGTTCGGCAACGCCCCCCGGGCGTTGTGGTCACGCTGGATCGCACCGGATGAGCAAAATCGCATTCCACTGGCATGCCGATGCCTCCTGGTCACCGGTCTGGACGGCCGCAATGTCCTGTTCGAGACGGGTATTGGCGCGTTCTTCGAGCCTGCGATGCGCGAGCGCTATGGCGTGGTGGAAAGCCGCCACGTTCTGCTCGACTCGTTGGCCGAGGCGGGCCTGACCCACGAAGATGTCGACGCCGTCGTACTCTCGCACCTGCATTTCGACCACGCAGGCGGACTGCTTGCGCCGTGGCAGGAGGGTAGCCCGGCCCGCCTGCTGTTTCCGAACGCCCGCTATCTGGTCGGCGCGGATCACTGGCAGAGGGCGCTTGCGCCCCATCCGCGTGACCGCGCTTCGTTCATTCCGGAACTTCACACGCTGCTGGAAGCCAGCGGCCGGCTGGAGTTGATCGGGGAAGACGGGCATAGCTCGCTGGGGCCGGCAGTGCGCTTCAGTTTTTCCGAAGGGCACACGCCGGGCCTGATGCTGGCCGAGGTGGGTGGGGTGGCATTCTGCGCCGACCTTATTCCGGGTGCCGCGTGGGTGCATCTGCCGGTTACCATGGGCTACGACCGTTGGCCGGAAAAACTCATCGACGAAAAGAAGCAGTTTCTCGATGACAAGATGGCGCGCGGCGTGCGCCTGTTTTTCACCCATGACCACGCGTGCGCGCTGGCATCGGTGACACGTGATCCAAAAGGGCGCTATACGCCGGTGGATGTGATCGAGCGTCTTGCTGGCCTGGACGCATAAAGACGTAAAGGATTGGGGGCGGGATGAAGTCGAAGTTCACTATCACGGGGCAGGGTGTCCAATGGTTGCCGCGCGCGGCCGGGGCACTGTTGCTGCTTGTTGGCCTGGGTGTCGTGGCTTACAACGAACATCAGGTCATCGACTTCATCGCCAGGAGCGCGCACCACGGTGCGCCCGTGCTTGACCTTGGTGACAATGGCCGACCGGGCAGCGGTCAGTACGGCTCGCTGACCCGGGTGAGCGGCGTACCCCGCGTGGTTGAAGTGCCCCGCGATGCGGAATTCAACGTTGCTGTGGATTCCCCCGTTCTCATCCGTCATGTGGAAATGTTCCAGTGGCGCGAGCGCAACGTGAGTGGCGTCACCAACTACGAGCTCGATTGGGTGGATCACCCCATTGATGCATCAGGTTTCGCTCACACCTCAGGTCACATCAACCCCGGCGCATTCCCGATTCAGGGGCGTCAGTTCGACGCGGGTGAAGTTCGCCTGGGCAATTTCCGTTTGTCGACGCCAATCCTGCGCGCATTCCCGGACACGGTGCGCATCGTTCCGGACATGGCGAAGCTGCCTCCGAATCTAGCGGCGACGTTCCAGAAATCGGACGACATGCTCGTGACCAGTTCGAAGCCCGGGCATCCGCGCCTGGGGGATCTGCGCGTGAGCTGGGAAGCGATTCCGTTGCAGTCTCTGACAGTGCTCGCACGCATTGACGGCGACACCCTCGTGCCCGCCAGCGGAAGCACGGCGGCAGGTCCGGGCTTTGAGGTTCAGGTGGGTGATCGCAGTCTGCTGGATGTGTTGCCCAGCCTGCCCGAGCCGCCCCAGGGCGTGCTGGCGCTGCGCCTGCTGGCTCTTGTGCTGGGCGTGGCGGGTGCTTTCCTGCTCGCGCGTGGCAGCCGCTTCAGCGGGGACGTGCTCTTTGCGCTGGGCGCAGGCTGCGTGGTGGTGGCAGCGGTTGCTGGCGTCATGTGGCTGGGCGCGGACGCGATGACCGCCTCCGTGTGGATTCTGGTCGCCGTACTGGCAGGCGGCCTCGCCATCTGGCGTGTGCAACGGCCTGTTTCGTAACACCACCTCAGGGAACTGACCATGCGGATCACAGGGCTTTACGCTGCACTGCTCACACTCTGGACGCTGATTCTGGCGATTCGCGTCATCGTGCAGCGGAATCGTGCCAAGGTCGGCATGGGCGATGGCGGCCATGCGGAGATCGCACGTGGCATCCGGGCGCACGGCAACGCTACGGAATACATTCCGCTGGCGCTGATCCTGCTGTTGATTCTGGAAATCAATCAGACCACGCCGTGGCTGTTGCACCTGTTTGGTATCGCGCTGGTGCTGGGCCGTGTGGTGCATGCGGTGGGCCTGTCGCGCTCATCGGGTTACTCGCCGGGGCGCGCGTCGGGCATCGTGCTCACGCTTGTCACCATGGTTGCGATGGCACTGTTGCTGATTTGGCAGTATGTGGTGATCCACATCATCGCGGCGACGGCTTGAGGCAGGGCGGTACGGTGGCGTTGCCCGCGCGTGTCTGCTTGCCGTCGTGGCGGCGCGCTGACTCTTCAGCGCAACGTGTGAGGCGACATTGATCGTGCCCTGAATGCAGATCGGCCCGCCGAAGCGGGCCGATCCGTGCCAATCAGGCCTCGGCAGTGACTGTGCCGTCTGCGAAGGCGTAAACGTGATCTGCCCAGTTGGCGGCATCCACGTACATGGCAGCCATTGTTTGCAGATGCTGTTCGCGCAGCGCGTTGTCGGTTTCCAGTTCGCCCTGTTCCCAGTGACGGATCTGATCCAGCAGCGGCGCAAAAGGACCCGCGCCCTCAAGCAGGGCTTCGCGGATTTCGATGGCGAGCGGCAGGTGTTCCATGACGTAGGCCATGGACACGTTCATCAGCGTGTCCAGTAGCGAGAACAGGCCTGCCGTGAACGCCATTTCCTGGAGTTCCGGCTTGATGCCGCGGGCGAGCTTTTCGCACATGTGCGCCCGGATCAGCGCCAGGCGCAGAAGTTCGGGTGGACGCTCATCCATGCCGGCAACCGCCATGGTGAAAATCCAGTTGCGCATGCGGTTGACGCCGAAGAACACCGCCGCCTGTTCCACCGACTTCAGCTGGCGGGGCAGGGCGAAGTACGCGGAGTTGACGCAACCCAGAAGCTTGTAGCTCAGGATGGCGTCGTCGCGAATGATCTTGCCGAGCTCCACCGGGCCGTTATCCGGGTCTTGCAGTGCGCCCATAAGGCGCAGCACGCCAAGCTTGCTGGGGGCCAGGCGCGGCATGTCCACGCGCTCGGGGCGCAGCAGGTATTTGCCCTGGAAGCCGTCTACGTCCTGGTCGGCGTAATCCACGTAGGTTTCATGGCTGTCGATGCCGGTGACGATGACTTTGACGCCGAATCCATGGACGTAGTCCATGTGCGCGCGGGCGGCGACCGGGTGGCGGTGATCGACGGCGACCTTGGCGAACTGCACGATGCGCAGCAGTGCGTCGACGCCCGCGCGCTGTTCCGGGTCGGGCGGCAGGCTGAAGTCTTCCAGCACGAACAGGCAACCGTGGCCCTTCAGTTCGCGCAGGCGTGCGAGCAGTTGCTCGTCCATGCCCACTTCCGCGCCGACGCTGGCGCCAAGACGCGCGTTGTGGCGAAGAATGTCGCTGTGTTCGAGCAGCAGGTCGCGCGACATGTGCAGGAATGCACGGTTGTCGCGAACGAGGCGCTTGAGGCTGCCATCGGCGATGGCGCTGAGCGTGGCCTGGGTATGGGCGAGCGAAGCGGCTTCGATGTCCGTGCCGGCCGGACGCGGGAACAGCAGTTCGTAAGCAAACAGCGACTGCTTTTTGTCAAGAATGGGTACACGAACGATCGGCAGGATGCCGTCGTCATTCACCGCGGTCGGCTGAGGTATGGCTGACATGTCTTTCGGGCGCCGTTGGGTGATCGTGGGAATGCGGGGTGCCAGCAGCCGTCAGGCCTGCGCGAGAGGCGCGGATCTCAGAGAGCTGCGGGGCAGTCCCGTGGGGCCGTAGGTGTCATCGCCGGGGCTGCCGGTCAGTACCCGCAGGGCTTCGCGCACATGCGAAATACGCTGCGCAACGATGCGGCCATTGACCTCGTTGAGGTGGCGGCACTGCGCAAGCGCGGCAAGCGTGGCGGACCAGCGGGGATCGGCAAGCGAGTCGACGCCGGACGCTTCGGAGAGCTGCCGACGTTCGACGTCCAGTTTTTCAATACGGTCGAGCAGGGAGGTCTTGGTCCTGCCAACGGTTTCCAGTGCACCCACGTCGCCGGCATCAAGCGCCATGCGCTCTTCGATCAGGCTTTCGTGGAGAGCGTCCGTCTCGCGCGCCAGATCGCTCATGACGGCACCGAGTGCCGCATGGAATTCAGGCTGGAGGGACTCGCTCATGCCTTGCCGCCGATCTGACCCTCCATCGCCAGCAGCTTGCTTGCGATGGCCTGCGAGTCCGGCTTGTAGGTGCCGTCGGTGAGACGTGCGCGGATCTGTTCGACGCGGTTGGTGTCGATGCCGTCGCCGCTGCTGGCAGCGCTGAGCGCCTTGGCCGAGTCAGTCAGCTGGACGCTGTCGTCAGTGCGACTGACAGCCGAAGTGGACAGCACCGAAGCCGTGCTTGCGGCGGTGTCTTTCTGGCGGGCCTGCTGAGCCTGCTGTTGGGCGAGCAGCTGGGCCTGGAGGCCGGATTTGATCGTCGTATTCATGGGTTGTCCCTTGAGGGTTTGTTCCCTTCAGGCAGCTTATCGGCTTTCAGCCGGGAAACTTTAACCGGCACCAGGCCGCAAAGTGTGACAGAGGTTGGATTTCGTTCATGGAAGTACGGAGACAACGCCTTCTCCGCTGACCACGGCGTCGAGCACTTTGCCGGAAGCCGAATTGCGTACGCGAAGACGGGTGCCGGTGTCGCCCGCGCCCATGGCTACGCCCTGGGCGTGGACCACAACGCCCTCGACGTTGGCCACCATGCTGACCGTGTCGCCGATCCTTACTGCCTGACGGCCAGCCAGCATGCCAGGCGTCAGTACGGTGCCGGCGCGCAGCGGACGGGCCAGCGAACGGCCGTCGATCTGGTCCAGGGCCGCCACGTAGCCGTAGGCCAGGCTGGCGACGTCACGCTCTTCTGCGTGAACATCGTTCGCGCCAACGCCATCGCCGCGGGCAAGCGGACGGGTGGTGACCAGCACCTGGGTAAACATCTGGATGCGTACGGGAATCCGCACCGTCCAGCTGCCCGGGCACTGGGCGGCCACGGTGGTGCGGGCGCCAAGGGCGCGTCCGCCCGGAACGCTGAAGACTGGGCGTGACGGGCAATCTGCCAGCGCCAGCCTGCTGTCCAGCGTGCCTGCCTCAGCGACGAGGCGGGCTCCGGGCAGGGTGCGGTTCTGTTGCAGCCATTCCACGGCAGACGCTTTCAGGGCGTCCATCGACTGCCCAGCGCGCGCGACCACCGGTAGCACCAGGGGCGCTGCACACAGGAGGGCGAGCAGTGGGGCGCGGATGGTCATGCGGTGGCTTCGGAGAGTGCGCCAGAGAGGTTCTGCACGATGGCGTCCAGTTCGCGCTGCATGGCAGGCACGGCGTGCGATGCATCGGCATGCTTGCCGTCTGCCAGAAGAACGATGAACTGGCTGGCAAGCAGCGAGAAGCGCTCGCCTGCTTCGGTGAGGGCGGGGCCGACGGCGTCCCCGCGACGCTTGCGCAGCTGTTCGATGCAGCGCATCAGCGGAGTGGTGTCCAGCCAGCGACGGTCAAGGCCCGCCGGGTCACGAACGGCGAGGTCCAGTGCGTAGCGCATGCCCTGGGTGGCTTCGCGGATCATCTGGGTAAGGCTCGCTGCGTCCATGCCGCCTTCGGTCTCCAAGCGGGACATGCCGAGGCGATGGGCCAGTACGGCCGCACGCGAGGTGGCATCCGCCTGGCGGCGGGCTTCGTTGGCCACGCGGCTCAGCGAGCCCTGGGTGGCCTGAATCGCCGCAACGCGAGCGTGCAGGGCGCCCATGCCTTCGCGGGCGGCATCAATGCTGCCGCGGGCGTGGCGTACGGCATCGTCCACCTTGCTCAGCGACGTCTGCATGCCGGCGATACCCGACTGCGTCTGCTCCAGACGACGCAGGCTGTTCTGCACGGCCTCGTCGAGCTGGCCGGAGAATTCGCCCACGGCCTGAGTGACCGAGTCGATGCCAGCCGTGGCCTGCGTGGTTTTTTCCGCCAGCTGCTTCACTTCGTCAGCCACGACCGCGAAACCGCGACCGGCTTCGCCGGCACGGGCCGCTTCAATGGCGGCATTCAGTGCCACCAGGTTCGTCTGATGCGCGATGTCCTGCACGGCAGCAGTGAGCTTGCGGATTTCCGTGAAGTAATCACCGAACTGAGCGTGATTGCGGGTCATGCCCGTCAGCGCGCTGCGAAGCAGGCGCAGCTGGCCGTCGAGGTCGCCTGCACTGGCAGCGCCCTGGCTACCACTGTCAGATACACCCGAGATGCCGTCGTGGGCCTGATCCAGTGACGTCGAAATCCTGGCGCTGGCGTCCGTCAAACGACCGACGGCATCGCGGACACCGTCGACCGAGCCGGTCAATTCCTGCAGCGTGCCGCCGAGCGCCTGCGCGTTGGTCAGCACCATGCCCTGCTGTTCAATGGCCTGGATGGTGGTAGCCGGCGCGGTGCGCGGCTCCGCCGTCTTCAGCAACGGCGCCAGGGCGCGGGCTGCGGCGGGGAACTGGGACGAAACGGCGCGGACCCGCGAGGCCTCGCCCGACGCAATGGCATCGGCGAGAAGGCGGACGTGCTGGCTCCACAAAAGGCTCATGATTTGGGCGTTCACTCATAAAGGACGCCTCTAGATCGTCCGGAGGCTTCAGGACTTGAGTGAAGCAAGACATGTGCCATGACCGGCGGATGTCATCACCTTCAGAAAAAGGCCGCGCGGCCGATACGCCAGCGACTCCTTCTGATTGTAGTGTCGCCCATGGCCCGCCCGCTTCTCGATACCGTGGAAACCTTCACCCGACTCGCGGGACATAACCGCGTGGCGATGCTGATTTTCCGTCTGGGCGACCAGCAAGGCTTCGGAATCAACGTGTTCAAGGTGCGCGAAGTTCTCCGCCGGCCCAGGCTGGAGAGGATGCCCAGCATGCACACTCTGGTGGCGGGCAGCTTCGACTATCGCGGAACCACCATTCCTGTCATCGACATGGCCGCTGCCATGGGCTACCCGCCGCTCGCGGGTGACCCACAGGCCCATATCATCGTGACGGAATTCAGTCGTTCGGTGCAGGCATTCCTCGTGTCCACGGTGGATCGCATCGTCCACGTGGATGGCGCCAACATGGCGGCACCGCCGTCCGCGCTGGGCTACGGCTCCCGGGTCAATGCGGTCACCCGGCTGGAGGGTGACCTGCTGGCCATCGTGGATGTGGAGCAGATTCTGGCCTGCATCGACCCGCAGACGGTGGCGTTGTCTGATCGTGTGCAGGTGGCCGCTCAGGTTCGTCACACACGCAACCGCCGGGTGATGGTGGTGGATGATTCGCTGGTGGCACGCAAGCAGCTGGTCGACCTCTTCAAGCAGATGGACCTGGAATGCGTCGTGGCACACGACGGACAGGAAGGGCTGGAGCGGCTGCGTGAATTGGCCGAAGGCCCGGCCAGCGAGGGCGTGGATCTGGTCATTTCGGATATTGAGATGCCCCGCATGGACGGTTACGCGCTGACCCGCGCCATCCGCGAAGACGCCAGCCTGCGTCACCTGAAGGTGCTGCTGCACAGCTCGCTGAGCGGCGTGTTCAATGAGGCGATGGTGGCGAAGGTGTCCGCTGACCGCTTCATCGCCAAGTTCCAGCCGGACGTGCTGGCCAATGCCGTGCTGGAACTGCTTCCCGCCTGAGGCGGCGTGCCGTTTCGCCGACGCCGACGTGCGCCGGTTTTCCGACGCCGTCGTCGGTCGATAACCAAGAAACCGCATAAGGACGCCAATCTGGCGTCCTTTTTCGTCGTGGCACGCTCTTTGCTCTGACCCTCTCGCCAAGACAACGAGAGGGCACAGGCCCGTGATCGACAAACCCGACCCGCTATTAGGCATGCACACCCAGGCGCTCGCGCTCTGGCAGAAGCGTGCCGAAGTGCTGTCCTCCAATCTGGCCAATGCAGATACGCCCGATTACCTCGCGCGCGACGTGGATTTCCGCAAGGCGCTGTCGGCCGCCACCGGCGCGGGCGACGGACACACGCTGCCCATGGCTGCGACCAGTGACGGCCACATCGGTGGCAACACCGCCAGCACGCTGGCCAGTGCCGATGCGCTCGGCTATCGCATTCCCAACCAGCCTTCGATGGATGGCAACACGGTCGATACCCAGGTCGAACAGGCCCAGTTCGCCGGCAACGCCATTCATTACCAGGCCAGCCTGAGCTTCATCACGGCGCAGATTCGCATGATGCGTACCGCCATCACCGGAGGCAGTTCATGAGTCTTCTGAAAATCTTCGACGTGGCCGGTTCCGGCATGGCCGCGCAGTCTGCGCGACTGAATACCACCGCCAGCAATATGGCCAACGCCGACAGCCTCGCCAGCAGCGAGGCGGGTGCGTATCGGGCGAAGCAACCGCTCTTCTCGGCCATCCAGCAGCAGATTGCTGCGGGCGGCGATGGCACGCCTGGTGGCGTGAAGATGCTTGGCATCACGGAGAGTCAGGCGCCGGTCGAATCTCACTACGAGCCCGCCAATCCCATGGCCGATCAGGATGGCTATGTGTATTCGAGCAACGTCAATCCCGTGGACGAACTGGTCAACATGATCTCTGCGTCCCGGTCCTATCAGAACAACGTCGAAGTCATGAACAGCGCAAAGCAGCTCATGCAAAAGACCCTCGATCTCGGCAAGTAAGGGCAGACCATGACCGTCTCCGGTGTAAGCAGCAATTCGTCGACGGGTACTTCGGGTACCTCGAAAAATGCGGTCAGCGAACAGTCGCTGAGTCAGTCCGATTTCCTGAAGCTGATGGTCACCCAGATGACCAACCAGGATCCGACCAAGCCGATGGACTCCACCCAGATGGTGTCGCAGATGGCGCAGTTCAGCCAGGTCGCGGCTACCACGCAGTTGCAGACCTCGTTCGACTCGCTGGCATCCAACCTGACGGGCGACCAGTTCGTGCGTGCGTCCAGCCTCATCGGCCAGGAAGCAATCGTGCCTTCCACTGTTGGCACGCTGACCGGCGGCAAGCTCGACGGCGCGGTGAACGTGGGTACGTCAGGCACGTTCGTCAACGTGCAGATCAAGGATTCGTCGGGCAACGTCGTCCGCACCATCAGCATGGGTCAGCCTGACGCGGGTCTTCAGCAGTTCAGCTGGGATGGCAAGGACGACTCCGGCAAAACCCTTCCCGACGGCGTCTACAAGCTCGGTGCAACTTCCGGCACCACGGCGATTGACACGTTCGTGCGCGGGAAGATCGAAGGTGTCGGCGCTTCGGGCACCGACGGTACGTACGTGCAGGTAGCGGGCTACGGCGGCACGCTGCTCAGTCAGATCGCCATGGTCCAGTAAACGCAACCGGGGACAGAACTCATGACATTCAACATTGCCTTAAGTGGCATCAATGCGGCGTCTTCCGACCTGGAAGTCACCGCCAACAACATCGCCAACGTCAACACCACCGGCTTCAAGGGCTCGCGCGCCGAGTTCTCGCAGGTGTATTCCAGCGCAGGCCAGAATCTGTCGGCCAACTCCATCGGTAACGGTGTGCGTCTGACCAACGTGGCTCAGCAGTTCACTGACGGCAACCTCAATCAGACCGGCAACAACCTCGACTTCGGCATCGCAGGCAACGGCTTCTTCGTGATGAAGAATGGCGCAGGCTATTCCTACACACGTGCCGGTGCATTCCAGCAGGATGACAACGGCTACATCGTCAACGCGATGGGGCAGCGCCTGCAGGCCTATCCGGTAACGGCGACTGGCCAGTTCGACATGAGCACGCTGACCGATCTGCAATTGCAGACCGGTCAGAGCCCGGCCAAGGCCACCACTGCCATTGGCGTGTTGTCCAACCTTCCTGGCGATGCCACCGTGCCCACGGTCGCGACGTTCAACAAGGACGATGCCAACAGCTACAACTACGCAACGCCCTACACCGCGTACGACTCGCTCGGTGCAACGCATAGCGGCATGATCTATTACGTGAAGGACGCCACGGCCAATACGTGGAATGCCCACATGGTCATCGACGGCACCGAAGCGGGCACGCCGCAGCAGATTTCGTTCACCACGGGTGGTGCGCTGGTGACGCCCGCAGGCGGCAAGCTGAACTTCGGCGCCGTGTCGCCGAACCCGGGTGCGAACCCGCTGAATATCTCGGTCGACGTGACCAAGATGACCCAGTACGGCAGCACGTTCTCCACTTCTGCCACCACCAACGATGGTTACGCCGCGGGCAAGTTCTCCCAGTTTGACGTCAGCACCTCTGGCGTTGTGTCGGCGCAGTACAACAACGGTCAGTCCAAGGTCATCGGCCAGGTCGCCATGGTGACCTTTGCCAACAACCAGGGGTTGCGTCAGTTGAACAACACGGACTGGGCCGAGTCGTCCGATTCGGGCCAGCCGATCCGTGGCGTAGGCAACAGCGGCGATGTGGGTGCCGTGCAGTCCGGCCAGCTGGAAGCGTCGAACACGGCTGACCTTACGGCGCAGCTGGTCAACATGATCAAGGCGCAGCGCAACTACCAGGCGAACGCGCAGGTCATTTCGACCGACGACAAGCTCACCCAGACCATCATCAACATCCGCAACTAAGCAAAGGCATCGGGCGGAAGGTCGCCATGACCTTCTGCCCGACGCGTCAGGGGAAGACCGCCATGGACCGTTCCGTATATGTAGCAATGACTGGCGCGACGCAGGTCATGCGCGCGCAATCGGAAGTTGCCCACAATCTCGCCAACGCCAGCACCGCCGGCTTCAAGGCCGAGCTTTCGGCGTTCAAAAGCGTGCCGGTGCTCGGCGACGGCGCGGCCACCCGCATCAATGGCGTGGCGAACGGAAACGGTTGGGACATGACGGCCGGCCAGCAGATGAACACCGGCAACGATCTGGATGTTTCCGTGCAGGGCGATGGCTGGCTTGCGGTACAGAGTGCTGACGGCACGGAAGGCTACACCCGCGCGGGCAACCTTCGCATTGACGCCGACGGTTTGTTGACGGATTCGCGCGGCAACCAGGTGCTGGGCAGTGGCGGCGCCATCACCATTCCGCAGACCGGCAACGTGAAGATCGGTGCCGACGGCACGATTTCCGTGGTGCCGCAGGGGCAGGGACCGAACACGGTGACCACCATCGACCGCCTGAAGCTGGTGAATCCCGGCAATGACCAGCTGACGTTGGGTTCTGACGGCCTGATGCACCTGAAAGACGGTACACAGGCACAGGCTGATCCGGATGTGCGCGTGGCTCAGGGCACCCTGGAGTCGAGCAACGTCAACCCGTCCGACGTGCTGGTGAAGATGATTGCACTGTCCCGCGAGTTCGAAATGCAGGTGCGTTCGATCAAGGCGGCAGACGAAAACGCCCAGTCGGCATCCAAATTGCTACAGGTGGGATAAGCGACGATTTCTTCGTCCTTGTGCCAAAGATATGACGCGCCGGTTGGCGCAGGAGAATCACGATGTTCACGTCCCTCTGGATCGCCAAGACCGGCCTCGATGCGCAGCAGACGCGCATGGATGTCGTCTCGAACAACCTGGCCAATACCAACACCACGGGCTTCAAGCGCTCGCGCGCCGAGTTCGAGGACCTGGCTTACCAGAACCGTGGGCAGGCAGGTGGCCAGACCACCGAACAGAACATGTCACCCACCGGCCTGATGCTGGGAACCGGTGTGCGCGTCGTGGGAACGCAGAAGATGTTCGACCAGGGCAGCGTCACCACGACGAATAATCCTCTGGACGTACGCATCGACGGTCGCGGCTTCCTCCAGGTAACCATGCCTGACGGCACCGTGGGTTACACGCGCGACGGCTCGCTGAAGCGCGATCAGGATGGCCAGCTGGTCACCACCGACGGCTATCCCATCGAGCCGGCCATCACCATTCCTGCGAACGCATCCAGCGTGACCATCGGCACCGATGGCACGGTGAGCGTCGTGACGGCGGGCACAGCCGGTTCGCAGCAGGTCGGCACGCTTCAGCTGGCTGACTTCGTCAATCCTGCAGGCCTGCAGCCGCGCGGCGACAACCTTTACCTGGAGACGGCCGCCAGCGGCGCGCCGCAAACGGGCACCGCCGGCCTCAATGGGCTGGGCACCATCAATCAGAACTCCCTCGAAGCGTCGAACGTCAACGTGGTCGAGGAAATGGTCAACATGATCGAAACGCAGCGCGCCTACGAGATGAACTCCAAGGCCATCACTGCTTCGGATCAGATGTTGCAGACCATCACCAACAAGACCTGAGAAACGTCATGACCCGCTTTGCCTTCCGTGTTCTCGCCGCCGCCATTCCGCTTGGAATGCTTGCAGGTTGCGCCATGGTTCCGCCCACGCCCGCGCCGATGTATGCGCCGACGCTTCCCATCGAGCCGGTCGCGCCCGCGCAGGCGACAGGCTCCATTTATGCCGACTCCAATTCCATGGAGTTGTTTGCCGACCCGCGCGCGCACCGCGTGGGCGACATCCTTACCATCACCCTGGTGGAGAGCACGCAGGCCAGCAAGAAGGCCGCGACCAGCACCAGCAAGAAGAATGGCAACACGATCACGTCGCCGACGTTGCTCGGTCAGTCGCTGAAGATTGGCGGCAACCCGGCCGATAGTTCGCTGGCCAGCAACAACGCGTTCGACGGCAGCGGTTCCAGCAGTCAGAGCAACCAGTTGACTGGCCAGATCACCGTCACGGTGGCGCAGCGTCTTTCCAACGGCGCGCTCGTGGTGCGCGGTGAGAAATGGCTGACGATCAATCAGGGCCAGGAACTGGTGCGCATCTCGGGCATTGTTCGTCCGCAGGACATCACGTCCGACAACATCGTTCCGTCTACCCGCGTGGCTGACGCGCGCATCGACTACATGGGCAAAGGCACATTGGCTGACTCGAACACGCGTGGCTGGCTGTCGCGCTTCTTCGATTCGAAGTGGATGCCGTTCTGATGAAAACGCTTCCTTCTCTTTTGATCGCACTGTGCGTTCTCGCCCTGGGCGTGGCTTCGCCCGCACGTGCTGATCGCATTCGTGACCTTGCGCAGGTAGGCGGTGTCCGTAGCAACCAACTGATTGGCTATGGTCTGGTGGTCGGCCTGGATGGCAGCGGCGATCAGACGAGCCAGGCGCCATTCACCACCCAGAGCCTGGAGAACATGCTCCAGCAGTTCGGTGTGACGGTGCCCGCCAATGTCCGGCCGCAGCTGAAGAACGCGGCGGCAGTGACCATCACTGCCGAAATTCCGCCGTTCGCCAAGCCGGGTCAGCGCATCGACGTGACTGTGGCCTCCATCGGCAACGCCAAGAGCATTCGCGGCGGCGAGCTTCTGCTGTCACCTCTGAAGGGTGCGGATGGCAACGTGTACGCCATCGCCCAGGGCAGTGTCGTCGTCGGTGGCGTCAGCGCGCAGGGCAAGAGTGGTTCCAGCGTGCAGGTGAATATTTCTGCCAGCGGCCGTATTCCGGGCGGCGCCAGCATCGAGCGCAGCGTCGCCACGTCCTTCGACAAGGGGGGCGACCTCATGCTCAATCTCAACACGGCGGATTTCACGACGGCGGCTCGCGTGGCCGAGGCTGTCAACCGCAGCTTCGGTGCGGGCACAGCCAACGCCATTGATTCCGGTTCGGTGGCGGTTCGCGCGCCAATGGACCCGGCACAGCGTGTGTCATGGTTGTCCACCATTCAAAGTCTCGAAGTGACGCCGGGTGATGCGCCTGCGCGTGTCATCGTCAATTCGCGCACTGGCACCGTGGTGATCGGCTCTGACGTCAAGGTCGGCGCAGCTGCCGTGGCACACGGCTCGATCCAGGTCACCATCAGCGAACAGCCGCAGGTCAGTCAGCCCAATCCGTTTGGCCGTGGCCAGACGGCGGTGGTTCCAAGCAGCAATGTGACGGTCAGCGAAGACGGCGGCCACATGTTCAAGTTCGGCCCGGGCGCCAGCCTCGATGCGATTGTCCGCGCTGTGAATCAGGTGGGTGCGTCGCCCAGCGACCTGGTCTCGATCCTGCAAGCTCTGAAAGAATCCGGTGCGTTGCACGCGGAATTGGTCGTTATCTGATGGCCGCCGCGTCGATCGACTCGCAGAAGCTTGGCACTTACACGGACATGTCCGGGTTTGCCGGACTGCGTTCGGCCGCGCAGCAGGACAGCAAGTCTGCGTTGCCCGCGGTCGCGAAGCAGTTCGAGTCGATCTTCACGCAGATGATGCTCAAGTCGATGCGCGATGCCAGCATGGGCGACGGCATTTTCGACAGCCAGGCCAGCAACGCATATCGCGACATGTTCGACCACCAGCTGTCGGTCACGCTCTCGCAGGGCAAAGGCATCGGCATTGCCGACATGCTGATCCGACAGTTGGGCGGGACCGCGCAGGACTCAACATCTGCCAGCAGCACGGATAGCGATGCACTGGCGGCGCTGTCCGGTTCGGGAGCGGTGAGTACTTCCTCTGGCGTTTCGTCACCGTCCGACGCCGAAAGCGGCCTGATGAGCGACCTGCAACATCTGCTGAGCCGATCCGCGCGAGCAGCATCGGACGGCGCGACGGCCGTGGCAGGCGCGGTGTCGAAATTCGCTCCCGGCAGTCCCGAAGAATTTGTGAAGGCGTTGGCGCCGCATGCCATCGAAGCGGCGAAGACACTTGGCGTGTCGGTGCGCGCGCTGCTGGCGCAGGCGGCGCTCGAAACCGGCTGGGGCAAGCACATGCCGGCGCAGGGCTCGACCACCAGCTTCAACCTGTTCGGCATCAAGGCCGGTAGCAGTTGGGAAGGCAAGCGCGTGAACGTGCCCACGCTTGAGTACGAAAACGGCGTAGCTGTGCGCAAGAAGGACAGCTTTCGCGCGTACGCCTCGCCCTCGGACTCCTTCCAGGACTACGCCAACATGGTCGCGACGAGTCCCCGCTATGCCAAGGCAGTGGGACGCGGCGACGACGTCAAAGGTTTCGCGAAGGCGCTCAGCGAGGGTGGTTACGCCACAGACCCGAGCTATGCGCAGAAAGTGGCAGACATCGCCAATGGTCCTGTGATGAAGCAGGCGCTGGCGGCACTGAAAAGTCTGGCAAATCTCCCGTAATAAACAGATAGAAGAAAAGGAAACCGATCATGGCCGATCTGCTCTCAACTGGTGTGTCCGGATTGCTCGCCTCGCAAGTAGGCCTGAGCACCGTGGGTCACAACATCAGTAACCAGAACACGGTTGGCTACACCCGCCAGACCACCACGTTCAACGCGCGCAACGCCACCAACGCCGGAAGCTACTACATCGGGCAGGGCGTGGACGCCGTCAGCGTGCAGCGTTCTTACAGTCAGTATCTGACCCAGGCGGTATGGTCGGCCACGGCAGGTCAGAGCCGCGCCACCACGTACTCGCAGTTGACCAGCAGCATCAACAATACGTTGAGCGGCTCGTCCAATCTGCAGACGGCGCTTGACGCATTTTTCAGTTCCGTGAGCAGCGTGGCCAATGCGCCCACCGATACGGCAAGCCGACAGGCGCTGCTTGGCAAGGCATCGTCGCTGGTATCCACCTACACGTCGCTGTCTAACCAGTTCAACTCACTCAATGATTCGGTGAACGACCAGATCAAGAGTTCGGTGCAGGCCATCAACGGTCTTGCCGCGTCGATTGCCGACCTGAACTCACAGATACAGAAGGCCTCCTACGGCGGCGCCATCCCGAACGACCTGATGGATGCGCGCGACAACGCCATCGAACAGCTTTCCGGCTATGCCGGTGTCAGCGTCATCCAGCAGTCCGACAACACGATCAACGTGTCCATTGGCAGCGGACAGTCGCTGGTGAATGGCACACAGGCTTTCCAGCTGACCACGGCGCAGAATCAGTACGACGCCTCCCAGCTTGAAATCCTCGGTCCCGGTGGCGGCAACCTGACGAATCAGTTTGGCGACGGCGCATTGGGTGCCCTGGTTGACTTCCGCAGCAATGTGCTCAATCCCGCACGCAATCAGCTGGGCCGAGGCGCTATTGCGATGGCGACTGCCTTCAACGCCCAGCATGTTCAGGGCATTGATCTGAAGGGGAAGGCGGGTTCGGACTTCTTCTCCGTGACGGGGCCCACGGTGTTGTCCAGTACCAAGAACACGGGTACCTCGTCGGGCTCGGCGTCCATTACGGACGTGTCGCAGCTGACGTCGTCCGACTATGTGATGCGCTTTGACGGCACGAACTGGTCCATGTCCACCACGGACGGTCGCTCGGTCCCCATGACCGGCACGGGCACGGCCACTGATCCGTTCAAGGCGGAAGGATTGTCTGTCACCGTGTCCGGCGTAGCCAATGCCGGCGACAGCTTCGAGGTGATGCCGACGCGTAACGCAGCGGCCGGCGTGAAGGTGCTGATTACCGACACGAACAAGATCGCAGCCTCCGGCCCGCTTTCGGCAACGAAGGCATCCACCAATACGGGCGCGGCCTCCATTACCGGTGGCATGAAGATCACGGACGCGACCAATGCCAATCTGAACACGCCGGCCAATATCGTGTTCACCTCGGCCACCACGTACACGATCAATGGTGGCGCGCCGCAGAGCTATGCCAGTGGCACGCCCATCCAGGCGAACGGCTGGTCACTCACTCTGTCCGGAACGCCCGCTATAGGCGATACGTTCTCGGTGAATCCGGCCGGCAGCGGCAGTGGTGACAACGGAAATGCGCTGGCGTTGGCCGATGTGGCCAACAAGGGCATTCTGGACAACGGCGTGACCACGATCGGCAAGTCGTACAGTCAGCTCACCGCCGCCGTCGGCGTCGCGGGTCAGCAGGCCACTACCGCGCTTGCCACCCAGACCAGCATCTACAACCAGGCGGCGTCGGCGCAACAGAGCGTATCTGGTGTGAATCTGGATGAAGAGGCAGCCAACCTCATCCGCTTCCAGCAGGCCTATTCCGCGTCGGCGCAGGTCATCAACACTGCGAACACGATTTTCAACGCTCTTCTTACTGCCGTGCAGAGTTAATCATGCGCATATCTACAGCCTGGGGTCAGCAACTCGCCGTCAATTCGATGCTGGATCGTCAGTACCAGCTCTCGCAGACGCAGCTTCAGATCAGCAGCGGCAAGGCCATTCAGACGCCGTCGGACAATCCGGCAGGCGCAGCCCGCGCGTTGGATATCTCGCACGCCAGCGCACAGAACGACCAGTACACAAGCAACATGCAGTCGGCCACGACGCGGCTTTCTGTCGAGGAAAGTACACTGTCGTCCGCCAACGATATCCTCGACCGCATTCGCACGCTAGCTTTGCAGGCCAACAATGGCACGCAGACCGATGAATCGCGCGGATCGATTGCGACCGAGATGAAGCAGAACCTGCAACAGCTGGTGGCGCTGGCCAACACGAAGGACTCGCAGGGCGAGTACATCTTCGCGGGCAGCAAGACGCTGACGCAGCCGTTCGTCACCAATAACGGTGTGGTGAGTTACACCGGTGACGACACCCAGCGCATGATCGCGGCTGCCGCGGGTCTGCAAGTGGCTACCGGCGATCCGGGCAGCGACGTGTTCATGGCGATTCGCGGAGGCAACGGCACCTTTGTGACCACGGCCTCGCCCACGAATACGGGCACCGCAGTGGTTGGTGCCACGTCGGTTACGGACGCCTCGACGTGGGATGGCGGCACATACAGCATCAATTTCACCCAGGTAAATGCCTCGGGTGTAGGTACCGACTACGAAGTGAGGGCGGCTGACGGTACGGTGGTGTCGTCGGGCACCTATACCGGGACCGACGGCAGCGTTTCCTTCAAGGGTGCACAGATTCCGATCACCGGTTCGCCGAATGTGGGCGATTCGATCAGTGTTGCCCCGTCGTCGTCGCAGGACATGTTTTCAACGATCAGCAACATCATCACCGCGCTGGGAACGCCGGGCGGTGGCGCGGGCATGAACAATGTGGTCAATGCGCAGTTGCAGAATCTCGATCAGGCGATGGGCAGCATCATCAACACGCGCACGAAAATCGGTGCGCGCATGAACACCATCGACCAGCAGACGAGCGTGGGTGCCGATGTGAAGTTGCAATACGCATCCACGCTGTCTGATTTGCAGGATCTGGACATGGCCTCGGCCATCAGCAAGTACACGCAGCAACAGACGGCACTGGATGCCGCGCAGCAGACGTACGTGAAGATGCAGGGTCTGTCGTTGTTCAATTATCTGAAGTAAGGCATTCGGGCGGCTGATGTCTGCGAGAAAGGCGGATCAGGAGACTGGTCCGCTTTTTTTGTGTTGGCGAGCTTTCCTCGATCCCTGCGCAGCGCCAACGTCGTTGAACGCGAACCCCGACGATTGCCGCGCCATTACCGCACTCCACGCCCCTCCCTGCGCCGACCGTTGCCTTCCCCGTCTCTGCCGAAACGCTCTATGCGGCAGATGTACTGGTCCCGACCCGTCGGACCTGGCCGCACACCGACGGATGGTGCGGGACGAAGGGAGGCAATCGTGGCACTCAGCATTCATACCAACGTCAACTCGATCAACGCGCAGCGCAATCTCAACATCACGTTGCGCAAGCTCAACACCGCCAGTGCGCGGCTGACATCGGGATTTCGTATCAACAGCGCGAAAGACGACGCAGCAGGCATGGCGATCTCCACGCGATTCAGTACCCAGCTGATGGGATTGGCCCAGGCGCGACGAAATGCCAGTGACGGCATATCCCTTGCGCAGACGGCGGAGTCTGCGCTGGACGAAGTGACCAACAACCTGCAGCGCATTCGCGAGCTTGCGGTACAGGCGACCAACGGCAACTACTCCGACAGCGACCGGGCAACGCTCAACCGCGAGGTGCAGCAGCGTCTGGCGGAGGTCAATCGCATTGCAACGCAGACCAACTTCAACGGCATCAAGGTGCTGGATGGTTCTGCGCGCAATCTCTCGTTCCAGGTGGGCTCCAATGTGGGCGAGGTGATTACCGTAGATATCGAGCAGGGCGTTCGCGCCAACCAGATCGGGTCGCTTGCCAAGGGGCGCGTCGACGTATCGTCGGTGTTCTCTGCGCGTCCCGCGTTCACAGGTGCGCAGGCGGCCGCAACAGACTGGACGACGGCTAATGGCGCCGGCCTGGGCACGACGACTTACGATGGCATTGATGTGGACTGGTCCGGCTATACGGGTGCCACGGCGGACGATGCGAAGGCGTTCTTGCAGGGCGCGCTGGGTGCTGACTACACCGTTGAAGTCAACGCGGACGGCAGCACACTCGACATCACGCGCGCGGCCGGTGCCGGCGGAAAGGTCACGTTGGGCGCGGGTGACCTTTCGCTGTCCGTGGCAGGTGGCGCGTCGTTCGATATCACCGGAACGTTCTCATCGACGCAGGATGTGGTGGACGCGATCAACCGGCATTCCAGGGAAGGCGTGTCGGCGTATGTGGGCACCGATGGTTCGCTGCGTTTATCGGGTACGGGCGATATTCGCGCATCCGGAGCCCAGGCGACGCCGCTGGGTTTCGCCGCTGAATACCGCGTGGATGCTACCGCGTCGCTGGCGGACGTATCCGTCGCCAATCGCGACGTGGCCAACGAAACCATCGGGCGCGTCAATGCAGCGCTTGAATCGGTAAGCGCGCTTCGCTCAACGTTGGGTGCCGTGCAGGCCCGCTTTGATTCCACCATCGGAAATCTGGATGCCATCTCACAAAATCTGGCCGATTCGCGTGCGGTGATCCGGGATGCAGATTTTGGTGAGGAGTCCTTCAACAAGACCAACGCGATGATTCTTCAGCAGGCAGGCATCTCGGTACTGGCTCAGGCAAACAGCAGTCAGCAGATGGTGCTGAAGCTTCTGGAGTAGGGCGTACCCGGGTTCCACCGTTTCATTTCATAAGGCTGCGCCGGATGTCATGTCCGGCGCAGCCTTTTTTTCATGCAGAAAATGACGCAGCGCCCCTAAATTCCTGTCCCCGGCGGCCGATACGTAGTCCCTGACAGCGACTCAAGTGTTTCACTGGCGGTCGTCAGTCAATGAAGTTGCTTGACATGTGGAATTTCCTCTCAAGTTTCCCCGGGGCGCGCCGAAAACCTCTTTGAGGCGGAAGGCATCCCACAAGGACCCCGCCGGAATTCGCCGCAAAGGTCGGCATTCGGTTCCGCTTACAAAGGATTCAAGATCATGGCAATGACCATCAATACCAACATCAGCTCGCTGAACGCTCAGCGTAATCTGGGCACGTCGCAGACCAAGCTGTCGCAGTCGATCGAGCGCCTTTCCTCGGGCCTGCGCATCAACAGCGCCAAGGACGACGCGGCCGGCATGGCGATCGCCACCCGCATGACCACCCAGGTCAACGGTCTGAACCGTGCGGTGCAGAACGCCAACGACGGTATCTCCCTGTCGCAGACGACCGAATCGGCTCTGGACGAAGTCACGAACAACCTGCAGCGCATCCGCGAGCTGGCTGTCCAGTCGACCAACGCTTCCAACTCGGACAGTGATCGCGCCGCTCTGGACGCCGAAGTGCAGCAGCGTCTGTCGGAAGTGACGCGTATTGCCACGCAGACCAACTTCAACGGCATGAAGGTGCTGGACGGTTCGGCCAACAACCTCAGCTTCCAGGTCGGCGCCAACACCGGTGAAGTGATCACCGTGGGCCTGAGCCAGGGCATGAAGGCCAACCAGGTGGGCGAACTGGCCACGGGTTCGGCCACCCCGGTCTTCTCCGCTGCCGTTGCCGGCACCGCGGGCAGCACCGTCGGCGCCACCGCGGTTACCAATTTCGACTTCTCCGGCGCTGGCGCGAAGTCGTTCACCGTTGGCGGCAAGACCGTCAACCTGAACGCTGCGTACGCGGATGCCGACGCCATGACGGCCGCCATCAACACCCAGCTGAGCGGCTCGGGCGTCACCGCCTCGCAGACGGCAGGCGCGTTCACCTTCACGAACAACGCCGTGGGCGCAGGCAGCCCGGTCATCGGCGGCACCGACGGGGCCTCGCTGTTCGGCGCTCAGACGGCCACCGCCGGTACCGACCCTGTCCCGTCGCAGCTCAAGGTGGCTGACGGTGACCTGACCTTCAAGGTTGGCGACGGCGCAGCATTCAGCATCAGCGGTACGTTCAAGAGCACCCAGGACGTGGCTGACGCGATCAACGCCAAGTCGGGCCAGGGCATCAACGCCTACGTCGCTCAGGACGGTTCGCTGAAGTTCGCTTCGGCTCAGAAGATCACCGTGGGCGGCAGCAAGGCTGCGGCTGACGGCTTCACGGCCGGTACGGTGGACGTCAGCGCCGCCAAGACCCTGGCTGACTCCAGCGTCAAGACGGTCGACGGCGCCAACGACACGATCAACCGCATCGACGCCGCCCTGCAGTCCGTGTCCAGCCTGCGTTCGGACCTCGGTGCTGTGCAGAACCGCTTCGAGTCGACGATCTCCAACCTGCAGAACATCTCGCAGAACCTGTCCTCGTCGCGCTCCGCGATTCAGGATGCTGACTTCGCCCAGGAAACGGCGAACATGTCCAGCGCGCAGATCCTGCAGCAGGCCGGTGTCTCGGTGCTCGCCCAGGCGAACTCCAGCCAGCAGAACGTCCTCAAGCTCCTCCAGTAATTGAGGGAGCCTCCTCGCCAGCCCCGAGCGTCATCGGGGTTGGCAGGGTAATTGCTTGACTGTCGCAGCTGGCGCTTTCCCGAGCGCCAGCTGTCGACAAAATGGCGCTCGGTTCCTGAAGCGCCCTCAAGGAGAGCTTCATGACCACCTCTATCGGATCCAGTTCGATCGACGTCACCTCGATTGTCACGAACCTCGTGGCAAACAAGCGCGCCGCTCAGGATACGAAGATCGCCAACGATACCTCGGCGACCAATACCCAGATTTCTGCTCTCGGCAATTTCACCTCGCAGCTCACGGCTCTTCAGACTGCGATGAAGACACTGACCGACGGCACTGCGTTCACCACGCAAACGGCCAACATCAGCACCGACGGCGCCAAATATCTGTCGGCCACGGCCAGCACCACCTCTGTTTCGGGCTCTTACAGCATTGCGATCACGCAGCTGGCAGCCGCACAGAAAACCACGTCTTCAGCATTTTCCGGCGGTGCGTCGGCCAAGGTTGGTACGGGCGCTCTGACGCTCTCGGTGGGCGACAAGTCCATGACCCTCAACCTTGACTCAAGCAACAACACGGTGCAGAACATACGCGACGCGATCAACAAGTCGTCGTCGAACCCCGGCGTCACGGCCACCATCGTGACAGGCACTGACGGCGCCCATCTGGTGCTGACGTCGGCCTCGACCGGTGTGGCCAACCAGTTCAAGGTCACCTCCAGTGGTGGTGACGGAAATCTGGCAGCACTGAATTTCGATCCGGCCACGGACACACCCAGCGTCGCGGCAAAGGATGCGCTCTTCAGCATTGATGGCCTTGCCGCCAGCAGCCCCAGCAACGCTATCTCGTCGGCTATCGACGGTCTTTCCCTGACGCTCAATGCGGTCACCGATCCGGCTTCGCCCGTGCAGGTGTCGGTGACGTCGGATCAGACGGCAGCCAAAACGGCCGTCAGCAACTTCGTTACCGCGTACAACAGCTTCGTGGCGATGTACAAGACGCTGACAAAGTACGACACGGTCAACAATCAGGCAGGCGCTCTTCTGGGCGACGCCACGATTACCACGGTGAAGTCGCAGCTGGCCTCGATGGTCGGCACCACGCTCACAGGTTCCAATGCTGTCAGCGGCATCGGCTCGCTGAGCGATATCGGCGTTTCCCTCCAGGTGGACGGCACGCTGAAGCTCGATAACACCAAGTTGACCAAGGCGTTGAACACCAACTCGCGCCAGGTGCAGAACCTGTTCAGTGGCTCGACCGGCATTGCCACCAACATCGACAAGGCCATCACGGGCTGGACGGGTTCCAATGGCATTTTTGCGACGCGTACGTTGACCCTGAACCAGAAAATCAAGGATCTGGCGCAGCAGACGACGGACCTCAATACGTCGATGACCGCCTACTCCGCGCGGCTGACCACGCAGTACAGCGCGCTGGACGCCATGATGACCAAGCTGGCCGGCACCACGGATTATCTGACGCAGCAGTTTGCTTCTCTTAACAAGTCCAACAGCTAAGCGCAGCGCGCATCAGGAGCAAGTTATGGCACTCGGATATGCCCGCGGCGCGGGCGCTTACCAACAGGTTCGTACGCATGGTGGTGTGGAAGCCGCCGATGCGCACGGCCTCATCACGCTGTTGCTGGATGGCGCCATCGAGCGCGTGCGCTTTGCGGCCGGCTGCATTGCGGCGGGCAATGTGGTGGGGAAGGGAGAGGCCATCTCCAAGGCCATCGAAATCGTCGGCACGTTGCAGGCCAGCCTTAATCACGACGTGAAGACCTCGCTGGTTGATCGTCTGGATTCGCTGTACGACTACATGTCGCGCCGTCTTCTGGAAGCCAACGTCAAGAACGACGCGGGCATGCTGGAAGAAGTGGCAGAACTTCTGCGCCCGCTGCGCGCCAGCTGGGTTGCCATCCCGGCCGATGCCCGTCAGATGGCGGGGGCGGCACCGTGACCGAAGTCGTGTATTGCGACCTCGGCCGTGCCATGACGCTGACCGAGGCCATGCACGCAGCCGCTACCGAGTCACGCTGGGACGAATTGACCGAACTGGAAGCCGAGCGCGATCCGGTGCTGCATACCGGCACCATGCAGCAGAGCCAGGAAACCCTGGAGATGCTGAAGGCGATCATGCAGGTCGATTCGCTTATCCGCGAACTGGTGTCCGCTGCGCGCGACGAGGTAGCCGCGCGCTGGGACGAGTCGCGGCGCGTGCGTCGCGCGGTTGCCGCGTATAGTCAGGTCTGACACGGCAGCAGGGCGGGGGCGCGCATGAACGAAGATATCTGGCAGGCGTTTTCCGAGCGCGTGACCTACGACGGCCAGTTCCACGCCACCTGCGTGGCGGCGCCGTTGCCTGATGCCGCGGCGATCAGTGCACTCAATGACCGCAACCTCAGCGTTCTGACCGCCGTGGCCGCTCTGGTCGAAAAGCGGGCGGAAACGCCTGAGGACGACACGGCGGTGACCAACGAGCTTTCGCGCCTGGACGCCAAGTTGAACGTCCTGATGGAAATCGTGAACCGCTTGCTGCTGCCGCAGGCGGACCTGCCGGGTCGCATCGCACTTCGTTTCAATGCCTCCGGGGCTGTGCTGCCCTGGAGCGGCTTGCCGCCGGTGGGCCAGACCGTACTTCTGCGCATCCACTTTGACGTGTGCCGGGCACTTCCGCTGGAACTTCCGGGCCAGCGCCTGGCAGGCCCGTCAGACGGGCGTGGGTTCGTCGGGTTTCAGGGGCTGGGCGAGTCAGTGCGCGACGCCATCGAGCGTCTGGTATTCCGCCATCACCGCCGTCAGGTGGCTGAAGCGCGCCTGGCGGGTCGCCCACCCGAATCGGTCTGATTCGCATCGGCTGCTGGAAATGCCTGATTTCAAGCTCTTTTCCGGCAATGTGACCTACTGCGTCACCTGACAGAATGTCGTCACTGCGCACATCGCGTCACATTTGCGACGCGTGTCGTCATGTTTGACACGTGGCGTCGGCCGTCACGCTCGCCTCACGTCATCGAGAGGGAATCCTCACGCGTCGGAACACCGCCATATGACGTAAATCTCCATCGTTGCGCGGCGGTTTTCCGCCGCTGGCACGGAAATTGATTGATACCTTGCAACGAGGCCAGACGCATTGCGTCCGGTTCCTTCGGTCATCGCATTGCAATGAGGTATCCAGTGAAGTCTTCCAACTTTCTCGTGATCGAATCCGACGCCCCCCGCGCTCAGGCCATCATCTCGGCGCTTTCCTTTCTGGGGTATCGACCGGTTCTCGCCGAGCGCGTTGATGTTGACGTTGCAGGTGACCAGTGGCGCGGCGCTTTCGTCGGCACGGTGGAAGACGAAGCGGAGCTGGAGTCCTACCTTGCATTGCTGGGACGCGGCGCGCGCAACCTGCCGATGCTGGTTGCAGCCGATTCCCCGGTAGCCACTTCGCTGATTGCCGACGATGCGCGCAGTCAGCTGATCGAACTCATTGATCTTCCACTGCGTTACGAGCGCCTGGCCGAGGCCATGCGCAGCCTGCAGACGCGCGTTGAGCCGATTGCGGCCAGCCGTCGCTTCGTGGGGCAGTCCGGCCCGATGCAGCGTGTCAACGGCCTGATCCGCCAGGTCGCACCGTTCGATTCCAGTGTGCTGGTGCTCGGCGAGTCCGGTAGCGGCAAGGAACTGGTAGCGCGCACCATCCATGATTGTTCCCCCCGTCGCGACAAGCCGTTTGTTGCCATCAACTGTGGCGCGATTCCGGCAGAACTTCTGGAAAGCGAGCTGTTCGGCCACGAGAAGGGCGCCTTCACCGGCGCCATCAGCACCCGCAAGGGTCGCTTTGAGCTCGCCGAAGGCGGCACGCTGTTCCTAGACGAAATTGGCGACATGAGCCTGCCGATGCAGGTCAAGCTGCTTCGCGTGTTGCAGGAGCGCGTTTTTGAGCGTGTGGGTGGCAATCGCGCCCAGCGCTGCGATGTGCGCATCATCGCAGCGACGCACCGCAATCTTGAAGATTCCATCGAGCGGGGTTCGTTCCGCGAAGACCTGTTCTATCGCCTGAGCGTGTTCCCGCTGGAAATGCCGCCGCTGCGTCAGCGTCTGGAGGATCTGCCCGCGCTCATCAGCGAGTTCAACCAGCGTCTGGTGCAGCGTGGGCTGTCCAGCGTGCGCTTTGCTCCCAGCGCGATGAATGCGCTTCGTCAGCACGGCTGGCCGGGCAACGTGCGTGAGCTTTCCAATCTGGTGGAGCGCATGGCCATCCTCATGCCGCACGGCGAAGTGCGCGCTGCCGATCTGCCGGAGAAATATCGCGGCGCTGTGTCGATGGAAGAGGTTTCCGGCGCGGCGCTCATTGCGCTGATGGAAGAGCAGCCGGTGATCGCGGATGCTTTCAGCTACGGCGAAGGCGATCCGTCTGTGCTGCCGCTCGAAGGTCTGGATCTGAAAGATCACCTGGCCGGCATCGAGATTGGCCTCATCCGTCAGGCTCTCAACTCCGCCAATGGTGTGGTCGCACATGCGGCCAAGCTGCTGCGTGTTCAGCGCACCACGCTGGTGGAAAAGCTGCGCAAGTACGGCCTCAGTGAGTCGGTGCAGGCGGGCTGATCAGCTATTTCGCTTCAGTTGTGGTGTGTGCGGTTGTTCTGGCGAGGATTGGCACAGGTCGTGCTTTAAGTGTCATCAGACCAGTTACGCGTTGGAATTCCGTCATGACCACCATTGATGTAAGCAGCCTGCTTTCCCAGATGCGTCGTATCAGCAGCCAGGCTGATCTTCCGCCCGCGAATCCCATTGGCGAGATCAGTCCCGCCACCAAGGAATCCTTCGGCAATCTGCTCAAGCAGTCGATCGAGGGTGTGGCAAAAACGCAGGAAAAGGCAGGCCAGCTGGCCGCCGGTTTTGAAAGGGGTGATCCGGGCGTCGATCTTGCGCAAGTGATGATTCAGGGCCAGAAGGCCGACCTGTCGTTTCGTGCAATGACCGAAGTGCGCAACAAGATGGTCGATGCGTACAAAGAAATCATGAACATGTCGCTTTGATGCGACCGCTCCTGGATGAGACCTGAGTTGAACCATGTCAGATAACGGCGTCGCCACCACACCATCCAACGACGCGTCGCGCATGGGCTCTTTGAAGTCGCTGGCGCAGACGCCGGCCGCGCGCCAGATCTTTCTGCTTGCGGGCATTGCTGCCGCTGTGGCTATTGGCATTGCGGCCGTTCTCTGGTCGCGCGCGCCGAACTATGGTCTTCTGTATGGCGGCCTGGAACAGAAAGATGCTGCCGCCGTGACCCAGGCGCTGCAGACCAGCAATACACCGTATCAGTTGAGCTCTGATGGCAGCTCCATTTTCGTGCCCGCTGCCGATGTGGCGGGCGTGCGGTTGAAACTTGCAGGGCAGGGGCTGCCGCAGGGCAGTGCCGCCAGTTCCGTGCCGCAGGCAGACTCACCGTTCGGCATGAGCGACATGGCCGAGCGCACGCGCTATCAGCAACTGCTGGAGACGGACCTTTCCAACACTATCGCCGGGCTGCAATCCGTGCGCGCTGCACGCGTGCATCTGGCGTTGCCCAAGCCGTCGGCATTCATTCGCGACAACAAGCCGGCCAGCGCATCGGTGGTGGTGACGCTGTATCCGGGGCGTCAGCTCGATCAAGGCCAGGTGGCCGCCATTGTTCATCTCGTGGCCGCCAGCGTGCCCGATCTGGATACGCGCCAGGTTTCGGTGATTGACCAGCAGGGCAACCTCCTGACCGTCAGCGATCCGGACAGTGCTTCGGCCATTGGTGATAGCCGCCTGCGTCTGTCCAATCGCATCGAAGCCACGTACACGCAGCGCGTCGAGGATCTGCTCACGCCGCTGGTGGGCGCGGGCAAGGTGCGTGCACAGGTGTTTGCCGATCTGGACTTCTCCAAGACCGAGAAGGCCAGCGAAGTGTTCAATCACGACAATCCCGCGTTGCGCAGCGAGCAGACCAGCAGCGATACCCGTCGTGATGCCGCCTCTGAAGGTGGCGTGCCTGGTGCGCTTAGCAATCAGCCGCCGAACACGCCGGCCCAGCCCACGGCAGCCAAGCCCAACGCAGGTGGCAAGCCGGGGCAGACGGCCAGTACACAGACGGCGCAGGAGCCTTCGCAGCAGAGCAGCAGTGCTACACGCAATTACGAACTGGACCGCACCGTCAGTCACGTGACCGATCCGGCTGGCAAAGTCGCCCGCCTCAGCGTTGCTGTGGTGGTGGACAACAAGCAGGTTCCGGACAAGGACGGCAAGTTCAAGAGCGTGGCCTTCACGCCTGAAGAACTGGAGCGCCTGACGACGCTGACGAAGAACGCCGTAGGCTTCAATGCCGAACGCGGTGACAGCGTCAGCGTCATCAACGAACCATTCCGCGGACAGCCGTCCGACGAAGCACCGGTCAGCATGCCGTTCTGGGAAAAGCCGGGCATGCTCGACCTCATCAAGCAGGCGCTGGGCGTGCTGGTGGCGCTGATCGTTGGCTTCTTCGTGCTGCGTCCGATGATGCGTGGCCTGCTCAAGCCGGCGGCACCGCAGCAGGTAGCCGCGCTGGAAGGTCCGCTGCCCACGGTTTCTGTCATGGTTGACGACGATGATCTGGCGACCGACGAGGTCCGCTCATCCCACGCGGCTCAACTGGGCTCGCCGGCACTGCTGGCATACGAACAGAAAATCGGCCTTGCCAAGCGCATGGCCGCCGAGAATCCCAAACAGGTGGCGCAAGTCGTGAAGAGCTGGGTATCCGACGATGGCGGTTGATCAGAACGCGACCCTTACGGGCGCACAACGGGCGGCTATCCTCCTGCTTACGCTGGGTGAGGAAGACGCCGCCACGGTCCTGAAGCATCTGGGCGCACGCGACGTGCAGGCCGTGGGTACTGCCATGGCCGCGCTGAAGAACGTGTCGCGCGATCAGGTGGACTTCGTGCTGACCCGGCTTCAGGAAGACATCGGTTCGCACACGGCCATTGGCGTGGGCACCGAGGAATACATTCGCAAGATCCTCGTCAATGCCCTGGGTGAGAACAAGGCCGGTGGTCTCATCGACCGCATTCTTCTCGGTCGCAGCAGCAAGGGTCTGGAGTCGCTGAAGTGGATGGAAAGCCGCGCCATCGCCGAGATGATCGGCCAGGAGCATCCGCAGATCATCGCGCTGGTGATGGCGCATCTTGAGTCCGACCAGGCGGCAGAAGTCATCGGGTACCTCGCGCCGCGCGTACGCAGCGACGTGGTCATGCGCATCGCCACGCTGGATGGCGTGCAGCCGCACGCGCTGAACGAACTGGACGAAATCATGGAGCGCCAGTTCTCCGGCAACTCCAACAAGCTGAAATCGGCCAGCGTGGGTGGCCTCAAGGCGGCGGCCGACATTCTCAACGCGATGGAAACCTCGCGTGAAGCGGAGCTGATGGCCTCCATCCGTGGTCTGGACAACACGCTGGGCGAGAAGATCGAAGAACTGATGTTCGTGTTCGACGACCTTGCCGATCTGGACGACCGAAGCATGCAGACGCTGTTGCGCGAAGTGCCGTCGGCGCGCCTTATCACGGCCTTGAAGGGTGCGGAGCCGGCCATTCGCGAGAAGATATTTTCCAACATGTCCAAGCGTGCAGCCGACATGCTGCGCGACGATCTGGAAGTCAAAGGTCCGGTGCGTCTTTCCGAAGTCGACGCCGCCCAGAAGGAAGTGCTGGCTACCGCGCGGCGGCTTGCTGATGCAGGTCAGATCAATCTCGCCGGTGGCGGGGAAGAATTCGTCTGATGACTCTTACCTCCATCCTCGCCCGCGAGCGCGTCGAACAATACGAGCGATGGGAATTCCCCGTCGTGGACGGTATCGACGCGGCACCTGCGAATGATCCCAAGGTGGAAGTGGACGAAGGTCCGCACCGCCCGACGGTTGCCGAAATCGAAGCCATCGAGCGGCAGGCCCGCGAGGAAGGCTTCAACGCCGGGCTTGCCGAAGGTCGTGCCACTGCGCATCGCGAATTGCAGGCACAGGTGGCGCGCCTGGAAGCATTGTATGCAGCGGCCACCCGGCCGCTGGCCGATCTGGATGCAGACGTCGCGGCCGACCTCGCGCAGTTGGCCACCGTCATTGCCGAGCGCGTGCTCGGCTACGAAATCGCCACGGCACCTGAGCGCATCGTGGACGTCGTTCGCCAGTCGGTAGATACGCTGCCCGCAGGCACGCGTCACCTGAAAATTCATCTTCACCCCCTGGACGCGGCTATCGTGCGCGATCACCGTTCCGCGGCGGATCATGAGTGGGTCGTTGTGGAAGATCCCGCACTCCAGCGCGGCGATTGCCGGCTGGAAAGTGAATCCTCGCGACTGGACGCCCGCGTGCGCACCCGGCTGGCTGCCGTGATTGATGCTGTACTGGAAGGTCAGGTGGAACCGGAAGAATGAACCCGGACGCGCACATCGCCGAGCGCAATGCTCACTGGCGCGACGCCCTGGCGGCGCAGCGCGAGAATGCATCGAAAGTCCGTCCATTGCAGGCCGAAGGCAAGCTTCGGCGGGTGGTGGGTCTGACGCTTGAAGCCGTTGGGTGCGAGGCACCCGTGGGCGCGCGCTGCATGGTTGCGGGTGCTGATGGAGCGCAGCTTGAGACGGAAGTCGTGGGTTTCTCAGATGGACGCCTGTTGCTGATGCCGACCGGTGAAATGCATGGCGTGCTTCCGAACGCGCGTGTCACCCCGTGTGCTGGCGTGTCCGGCGTGCCAGTAGGCGATGCGTTGCTCGGTCGCGTGATCGGCGCAGATGGCCTTCCTCTGGATGGCCAGGGGCCGTTGCTGGCGCGGGAGCGCGCACCGTTGCGTCGCGATCCCATCAATCCCATGGCACGCCGTCCCATTGATACGCCGCTGGACACGGGCGTGCGCGCGATCAACGCGCTGCTTACTGTGGGGCGTGGTCAACGCATTGGTCTGTTTGCGGGTTCAGGCGTGGGTAAATCGACGCTGCTGGGCATGATGACGCGCTTTACCGACGCCGATGTCGTGGTGGTCGGCCTGATCGGCGAGCGCGGCCGCGAAGTGAAGGAATTTGTGGATCACACGCTGGGCGAGGAAGGGCGCCGACGTGCAGTGGTTGTGGCAGCGCCTGCCGATGCGCCACCGCTCAGTCGTCTGCGCGGCGCGCAGTTGGCGACGGCTGTGGCGGAGCACTTCCGCGACCAGGGCAAGCGCGTGCTGCTGTTGATGGATTCGTTGACCCGCTACGCGCAGGCACAGCGCGAGATCGCGCTGGCCATCGGTGAGCCGCCGGCCACCAAGGGCTATCCGCCGTCTGTGTTTGCCATGCTGCCGGCGTTGGTCGAGCGTGCGGGCAACGATGCAGAAGGCATCGGTTCCATCACCGCTTTCTACACCGTGCTGACCGAAGGCGATGACTACCGCCACGATCCCATCGCCGATTCGGCGCGTGCGATTCTGGACGGTCACATCGTGCTGTCACGCGACATGGCCGAGGCGGGACACTATCCGGCCATCGACATCGAGGCGTCCATCAGTCGTGTGATGCCGGCCGTGGTCAGCAAAGATCATATGAAGTCCGCGCAGCGCTTCCGCCAGGTGTATTCGGCGTACCGGCAGCAGCGCGATCTGATTGCCGTGGGTGCTTATCAGAAGGGCAGTGATCCGCGCACAGACGAAGCGATCGCGCTTTATCCAAAGCTGTCCGCGTTCCTTCAACAGGAGACCGACGAGTCCGTGTCGCTTGAGCAGGCCGAAGAAGCACTGGGTGATGTTGCCCGTGGCGGTGGCGCGTGACCTCGCGCGCCGACCGGCTTCAGCCTGTGGTTGACCTTGCGGCCGAGAAAGCCGAGAAGGCCACCCGGTCGCTTGCCGATCATCAGCGTCAGGTTGTGGCGGCCGAAAACCAGCTGGCCGAGCTTCGCCGTTATCGCAACGAGTACGCCACGATGCCCGACGGCCTGGGTGTTGCGGCGTTGCTGAACCGACAGCAGTTCCTGCTGCGCATCGACACGGCCATCGTGCAGCAACTGGGCGAAGTCCAGAAGCGCGAGCTGGCGCTGGCGCGCGCGCGTGGCGAATGGGCCGATGCGCGGGGCAGAGCGAAAGCGCTCGATACCGTGACCAGCAAATACCGCGAGCAAGAACGAAAGCAGGAAGATCGCCGCGAGCAGGAGCAGGCCGACGAGCGGTCTCAATATCGCCGCGCACCCCGGGGATAGTGGTGCATCACCCGATGCCCGACATCCTTCAAGTCAACAGAGAAACCGCCGCATGATTTCCTCCACTCTCAATGCCGTGCTGCCGACTTCCACCGCGTCGTCGACCCCGTCCGTCACGACGCCCGCGCCGGCTAACGGCAGCACGACGTCATCGCATCGTTTTGACGCAGCGCTGGACGCGGCCAACAAGCAAACGGCCAACGCGAAACGCGACAACGCACGTGATGCCGCGTCGGCATCAAGCGGTTCGTCGTCGTCGCAGTCCACGGCTGCCAGGCCGACAGCTACCAAAAAAGAGTCGACCGATGAGTCGAAGGCTTCCGATAAGAAAGGCGACGACAAAGACGCGGCCGACACAGGTGACAACCCGGCTGTTGCTGCTGTGCTGGCGCTGATCGGTATACCGCCGAAGGTCACCGCCGTGGCCGGCAAGGCACTGGACGCCGCCACCGATGCGCTGTCCGGCAAGCCCGACGCGGCGCTCGCCGGCATCGGTCAGAACGCCGATGCCATGGCGTCCCTGACTCAGGCCCAGCTCCAGGCGCAGGCGCAGGCCGCCGCTGCAAGCGCCGCCACGGCGGTGCCCGTTCAGCCGGAGGCGACGGCGGCGGAAGCCGGATTCCTGGCCGTCATCAGTGGCGCGGCGAAGGATGCCGATGCTGCCATCAAGCCCGATGCGTCCGCTGCTATCGCGCTGCCTGCCATGCATTTGCATACGGCCGCCAATCAGGACCCGCAGAACGTCACCCTGCAATCCACCCAGCCCGCGACCTCACCGCAGTTCGCGCAGGAGCTTGGCGAGCAGGTGGCATGGATGGGCACCGGCAACATCACCCAGGCACGCATCAAGCTGCATCCGGAAGAGCTGGGCTCCATGGACGTGAAGGTCAGTGTCGAGCACGGCAAGGTCAATGTGGCGTTCGCCACCGAGCATCCCGCCGCCGTCACGGCCGTGCAGCAGACGCTTGCGCACCTGGACACGATGCTTGCGCATCACGGCCTGTCGCTGGGCAATGCTGAGGTCAGCCAGCAACAGGCCCGCCAGGGCGGCTCGTCGGAAGGGCGCGGCAATGATGCGTCATCGGGCGACGGTCAGGACGATGTGGCCGCTGTCACCACCGTGCGCACGCCGCGCGGGCTGGTTGATGAAGTGGCGTGATCGACGATGCGCTGACGCGCGTCAAAAAATCATCGCGCAACAGGGTGGGTGTCAGAGAGTCCGCATTTGCGGTGCCACTGCGCTAACTGTGCGCCAAATCACGCTTTTATTTGCATGATTAATCGTCAATGATGCGCGCCCCAACGTGGCACACGACTTGCACAATGGGGTAATGAGCGCGTTCGCGCATCCGACATCGTATTTGTAAAGAGGCTTCACCATGGCAGCTGCGGCACCCGAGACCACCACCCCGCCCAAGAAAGGAAAGGGCCTCATCATCGTGCTGGGCGCGCTGGTCGTGCTTGCGATTGGCGGTGCGGGCGGCTGGTTCATGATGAACAAGGGTGCTGTGCACGGAGCGGGCGCCGCCCCGGCCCGCTCGAACCTCCCCGCTTTGTATCTTCAGCTTGATCCCGCCTTCGTGGTCAATTTCCAGGACGAAAACGCCCTGCGTTTTCTGCAGGTGGGCGTCAACGTGATGTCGCACGATCCGGAGGCCATCAAGGCCGCCAAGGATGCTGATCCGGAAATCCGCAACGCGCTGCTCATGCTGTTCTCGGCGCAGGACTTCAAGTCGCTTTCCGATGTGAAGGGAAAGCAGAGGTTGCAGGCCTCCGCACTGGCTGAAATCCAGCGAGTGCTGAAAGAAAAGATCGGCCGCCCGGGTGTGGATGCCGTGTACTTCACCAGCTTCATCATGCAGTAACGGAGTTCGCCGGCCCATGAGCGACATCCTCACCCAGGAAGAAATCGACGCGCTGCTGGCCGGTGTGGAAGGCGGCGACGTCGAAACGGAAGTGGAGCTTCCGCCTCCGGGCGGCATCCAGGATTACGATTTCACCCAGCAGGACCGCATCGTTCGCGGTCGCCTGCCCACGCTCGAGATGGTCAACGATCGTTTCGCGCGGTATTTCCGCCAGAACCTGTTCAACGTGCTGCGCAAGTCGTGCGAAGTGTCGGTGCTGGGCGTCAAGATGACGAAGTTCAACGAGTACGTGCACTCTCTGGCCGTGCCCAGCAACCTCAACCTGATCCGCATCAAGCCGCTTCGCGGCACGGCGCTAATGGTGTTTGAGCCTCGTCTGGTGTTCACCGTCATCGACAACTTCTTCGGTGGAGACGGACGCTATCACGCACGTATCGAGGGGCGCGACTTCACTCCCACCGAAAACCGCGTGATCCAGATCGTGTTGCAGGAGGCATTCACCTCCATGGCCGAGGCCTGGGCGCCGGTGCTGAAGATGCAGTTCGAGTTTCTGAATTCGGAGATCAATCCGCAGTTCGCCAATATCGTCAGCCCGACCGAGACCGTGGTCGTATCGCGTTTCCATGTGGAACTCGATGGCGGTGGTGGCGAGGTGCACCTGACCCTTCCGTACTCGATGGTCGAGCCCATCCGCGAACTGCTGGATGCGGGCGTGCAGAGTGACCGGGCGGAGCGTGACGAGCGCTGGATTCAGAATCTCCACGAAGAAATCCTGGATGCCCAGGTGGAACTCACCTCGTTGCTCGCCGAGGCTCAGCTGAGCATTGGCGACTTCCTGCATCTGCGCCGTGGCGACGTTATTCCGATCAACCTGCCCGAATTCGCCACGGTGTTCGCCGAGGACGTCCCTGTGTTCCGTGGCCGCATGGCCAACAGTGGCGGCAACAAAGCCGTGCAGTTCGAAACGCTGCTCCGTCGCCGCGAGCAGCGCGGGCCCGACCCGGTGGTGGCGTTGACCTGAGGTCGCACGGGTTTGTCGGTGGCTTCTCGTGAGCAGGCTCGCGATAGCCTGCCAGTCGGAGTGTCAGCTGACCGTCGCGGTGACTAACTGCCGTCAAGCGTCAATAATTTGCTCCAGAGGCGGCACGCCTTGCGAGATCTTCGCAAGGCCAACCCCCAATTCCCTGATTTCCAGCCGTTTTTTTCGGCATTTCACGTAACCACCACCATGGCATGCGCTTTGCATTGACAGGAACATCCCTCGTTAAGCGTAGTGAATGGCCATGAGTACGACTGATCCTTTTGCTTCCCCCGACACCGTTGAAGGTCCCGAATCCGCCCAGGTGCAGATGGGGCAGACCAGCGGGCTTGGCAGCGAGGTCAATCTCGATGTGATCCTCGATGTGCCGGTCACCATGGCCATGGAAGTGGGTCGCACCAAGATCAGCATCCGCAACCTCCTTCAGCTGAATCAGGGCTCGGTGGTCGAACTCGACCGCGCAGCCGGCGAGCCGCTGGATGTCTTTGTGAACGGCACGCTTGTCGCTCACGGCGAAGTGGTCGTCATCAACGAAAAATTCGGCATCCGCCTGACTGACGTCATCAGTCCGGCCGAGCGGGTTCGCAAGCTGCGATGAAAACGGTCGCGCGCCTCGCCGCTGCCCTTGCGGGTGGCTTCACTTCCTGCGTCTTCGCGTCGGTTCCCTCGGTCGCGCCCGCGGCGCCTGCCGTGGATTCCGGTGCCGAACTGGCGCGCGTGGTGCTGAGCCTCGCTGCCGTCATCGCGCTCATCCTGGTGGTCGGCTGGTTCAGTCGTCGCGCGCAGGGCAGGGTGCGGCCTGGTGGCCGGAAAATTCGCGTCATCGAAACGATGCCCGTGGGCATCAAGGAAAAAGTGATGTTGCTGGAAGTGGGCGGCACGCAGCTGCTCGTGGGGGCCTCGCCAACCGGCGGCCTGCGCACGCTGCATGTGCTAGAAACACCGATTGTCGATGACACGCCAGTTGCAGCGGCACCGTCACTGCGCGGATTCCGCGACGTGCTTGCCCAGTGGAAGCGTGGGTCATGAAGCGCTGGAACTGGGTGTTCTTTCTTGTCCTGATGCTGCTGCCTCTTGTCGGCTTCGCCGCCGAGCCGCCGCCGGGCATCCCGCTGGTGAATGTGCAGACGGCGCCGGGTGGCGGCCAGAACTGGTCGCTGTCGATTCAGATGCTGGCACTGATGACAGCGCTGACCGTTCTTCCCGCGATCCTGCTGATGATGACCTCGTTCACGCGCATCGTGATCGTGCTGGGCTTTCTCCGTCAGGCGCTGGGCACCAACAGCACGCCACCCAACCAGGTGGTGCTTGGTCTGTCGCTGTTCCTCACGCTGTTTGTGATGTCTCCGGTCATCAACAAGGCATACGACGCGGGCATCAAGCCGTACATGGACGGCACGATGGCGGTGGAGCAGGCCATTCCCGCTGCTGCCGCACCGTTCCGTCACTTCATGCTGGACCAGACCCGCGATGCGGATCTTCAGCTTTTCACCAAGCTCGCCAAGGAAGAGCCGTATGCCAGCAAGGACGACGTGCCGTATCGCGTCGCGCTGCCGGCCTTTGTGACCAGCGAGCTTAAAACGGCCTTCCAGATGGGCTTCCTGCTCTTCATCCCGTTCCTCATCATTGATCTGGTGGTTGCCAGTGTGTTGATGTCGATGGGCATGATGATGCTGTCGCCGATGATCATCTCGCTGCCGTTCAAGATCATGCTGTTTGTGCTGGTCGATGGATGGACATTGCTGCTCGGCACGCTGGCGGGAAGCTTCTACACATGACGCCTGAATCCGTCATCGCCTTCGGCCAGCAGGCACTGCACATCGCCATGCTGGTGGGTGCACCGCTGCTGCTCACCGCGCTCGCGGTGGGTCTGCTGGTGGGCATGATCCAGGCGGCGACACAGATCAATGAAACCACGCTCAGCTTCATTCCGAAGCTGATCGCCATGGCGCTGGTGATGATCGTCACCGGCCCATGGATGCTGCGTACCCTGGTGCAGTTCACCCGCCAGCTCATTGAAAGCCTGCCTTCGGCGGTGCGTTGATGGCATTCGACCTCGGCCAGATCGAAGGATTGGTGGGAGGTGCCGCATGGGCGCTGGCCCGCGTTTCCGGCCTGATGCTGGTGGCGCCGGTACTTGGCGCGCCGGTGATTCCGCTGCGCATCCGCCTTGGTCTGTGCGTCATGCTCACCTACGTTCTGGCGCCACTCGCTCCCGTGGACATCCGCCCGTTGACCGCGCAAGGGGTCGCCACGCTGGCGCAGCAAATGCTGGCGGGCGCGGCGCTGGGCTTCGTCCTGAAAATCATTTTTGAAGCAGTGTCGTTTGGTGGCCAGTTCGTGGCGCAGTCGATGAGCCTGGGTTTCGCCGAAGTGGTGAATCCGCAGTCCGGTGGTTCGGTGCCGGTGCTGAGCCAGTTCTATACCGTGCTCGTGACGCTGCTGTTCCTCACCATGAATGGCCATCTGCAACTCATCGACCTGCTGGCGCGCAGTTTCACCACACTTCCCATCGGTGCCGATGGCATGGGTGCTGACGGCATCTGGGGGGTACTGACCTTTGCCACGCATCTGTTTGGCGGCGCCGTGCGCGTGGCGTTGCCGGCGCTTACGGCCGTGCTGGTCGTGAACCTTGGCTTTGGCGCGATCAGCCGTGCCGCGCCGTCGATGAACCTTTTCGCAGTCGGTTTTCCGATCACCATCTGCCTGGGCATGATTGCTGTCTGGCTCGCGTTGCGCGGCTTGCCCAGCGCGTTTGATTCCCTGCAAACGGACGCATGGGACATGATGCGCCGGCTGATCGGAGCATGACCCGATGAGCGAGAACGACGATCAGGATCGCGAACTTCCTGCCAGTGAAAAACGGCTTCGCGAAGCTCGTGAAAAAGGCGACGTGCCACGCTCGCGCGACCTCAGCGCGGCTGTGGTGGTGCTGGCCGCTGTGTCGACACTGATTGCGTCGGCCGACCAGATGGCGCTGCACGCGTCCAACATCATGCACGTGGGTCTGCGCTACAGCCGCGCCGACCTGTTTGCAGCGGACGGCGCATCGCACGCGCTGGCCACGGCCGGTCTGGAAGCGCTGAAAATGCTTGGCCCTGTGTTCTCGGTGACGATAGTGGCTGCCATTGCGGCGCCTGCGTTGCTGGGTGGTCTGAACTTCAGCGGTGAGGCACTTGTTCCGAAGTTCGACCGCCTTGACCCGATCAAGGGCTTCGGTCGTCTTGTCTCGATGAATGGCCTGGTGGAACTGCTCAAGTCACTGCTGAAGGTCATCCTGATTGGCGGGGTGCTCGCCATGTACCTGCGCAGCACCACGCGCGAGCTGGTCGCTGTGGGCGCCGGTTCGGTCAACAACGGCATTGCCCAGTCGTTCCGCATGCTGGGTCATGCCTCGCTGCTGTTCGGTTCCATGCTGGGCGTGATCGCGCTGGTGGATGCCCCCTGGCAGAAGTTCTCCTTCGCCAAGAAAATGCGCATGACCAAGCAGGAGCAGAAGGACGAGCACAAGGAAAGCGACGGCAATCCGGAGCTGAAGTCGCGCGTTCGCCAGATGCAGCATCAGATGTCCCGCCGCCGCATGATGCAGGACGTGCCGACGGCCGACGTGATTGTGGTGAACCCCACGCACTTTGCTGTCGCGCTGCGTTACGACGATGGCGCCATGCGGGCGCCGCGCGTGATCGCCAAGGGCGTGGATGTGATGGCCCAGCAGATTCGTGACGTGGCCAGCGCGCACAAGCTTCCCTTTGTGGAAGCCGCTCCGCTGGCTCGTGCGCTTTACAACACCACCGAAGTGGGCAAGGAAATCCCGGCAGCGCTGTATGTGGCTGTCGCGCAGATTCTTGCTTACGTGTATCGCCTGAAGCAGGCCGTCGCCAACGGCGACCTGCCGCCTGATCCGCCGACCCCGGAGATTGATCCGGACCTCCTCGGCCCCTACCGCATGGATACCTGACGATGGCTGTCCCATCCAACATCATGAGCACGCTCAAGCACGTCGGTCGCCGGGGTATTGGCGCGCCGATTGCCATGCTGCTGATGCTCGGCATGATGATGCTGCCGCTGCCGCCGTTCATGCTGGACCTGCTTTTCACCTTCAATATCGCGTTGTCGCTGGTGATCCTGCTGGCCGTGATGTACGTGATGCGGCCGCTGGAATTTGCCTCCTTTCCCACCGTGGTGCTTTTCGCCACGTTGCTGCGCCTGGCGCTGAACATTGCCTCGACCCGTGTCGTGCTGCTGCACGGACACATGGGCCCGGGTGCTGCCGGCAAGGTGATCGAAGCCTTCGGCGAATTTGTGATCGGCGGCAACTTTGCGGTCGGTTTCGTGGTGTTCGCGATCCTCACTATCATCAACTTTGTGGTGGTGACAAAGGGCGCCACGCGCGTGTCGGAAGTGACTGCGCGCTTCACCCTTGATGCCATGCCCGGCAAGCAGATGGCTATCGACGCCGACCTCAATGCTGGCCTGCTCACCCAGGAACAGGCCCGCGAGCGTCGTCAGGAAGTGCGCGAGGAAGCGGATTTCTACGGCTCGATGGACGGTGCCAGCAAATTCGTCCGTGGTGACGCCACGGCCGGCATCCTGATCCTGGGCATCAACATCATTGGCGGCTTCTTCATCGGCATGCTTCAGCACGGGCTGTCGGCCTCGGAAGCGGCGCGCACCTATACGCTGCTGACCATTGGTGATGGCCTGGTGGCGCAGGTGCCCGCGCTGATGCTCTCCATTGCCGCTGCGGTGATCGTCACCCGTGTGTCCAAGTCCCAGGAAATGGGTAGCCACGTCATGGGCCAGCTGTTCGGGCAACCCAAGGCGCTGGGTGTGGCGGCTGTGGTACTCGCGGTGATGGGCTTGATTCCGGGCATGCCCAACATCGCCTTCCTGCTGCTGGCCGGCATCTGTGGCGGCGGTGCGTATCTGCTGCACAAAAAGGCCCAGGATCTGAAAGACGGTGTCACGCCGCGTTCGCAGGTGGCCAACGTCGAGCCCGCCACGCCGCCCGAGCGGCTGGAACTCAGCTGGGAAGATGTGGCCACCGTCGATACGGTGGGGCTGGAAGTGGGCTATCGCCTGATTCCGCTGGTGGATCGTGCGCAGGGTGGTGAGCTGATGGCGCGGATCAAGTCCGTGCGCCGGAAGCTGTCGCAGGAGCTGGGTTTCCTCGTGCCTTCGGTGCACATCCGGGACAACCTCGACCTCGCGCCGCATGCGTATCGCATCAACCTCATGGGCGTGCCCATGGGCGAGGCAGAAATTCATACGGAGCGGCTGCTGGCGATTGATCCGGGCCGTGTTCACGGCACGGTCAACGGTATTGCCACGCGTGATCCGGCCTTCGGCCTCGATGCCGTCTGGATCGAGCCGGGCATGCGCGAGCACGCGCAGACGCTGGGCTACACCGTGGTTGATCCGGCCACCGTGATCGCCACGCATCTGTCGCACATCCTGCAAAGCCACGCTCACGAGTTGCTGGGGCATCAGGACGTGCAGCAGTTGCTGGACCGCCTCACCGCGCAGGCGCCCAAGCTGGTGGAAGACCTCATCCCGAAAAAGCTTTCGCTGGGCGTGGTGGTCAAGGTGTTGCAGAACCTTCTGGCCGAGCGCGTGCCCATCCGCAACATCCGCAGCATCGTCGAATCTTTGGCGGAGCATGCGGGCCAGAGTCAGGATCCCGGCGTCCTTGCCGCTGCCGTGCGCGTCACCCTCGGTCGGCAGATCGTGCAGGAGATCGCTGGCCTCGGATCAGAAATTCCCGTCATTACGTTGGCGCCGGAGTTGGAACAGATCTTGCTCCAGTCCCTGCAGGGCGGCGGCGTGGCCGGAGCGGCTGTGGAGCCGGGTCTGGCGGATCGTTTGCAGCAGAGCGTTGCCGATGCAGCGCGGCGGCAGGAAGCGGCGGGCGAGCCGGCTGTACTCCTTGTCGCACCGACGCTTCGGCCGTGGCTTGCACGGTTTACCCGACATGTGGCCCAAAACCTGCATGTACTCGCCTACAACGAGGTTCCGGACAACCGCCGCGTCAAATTGGTGGCAGCGCTCGGACGATAAGACCGCTTCTTGAAGGATTCAAACGGATGGACAAGCGCAAGACAGGATTTCCCCGGATCGTCGCCGCCAAGGCCGACACCTGCGCATTGCCCTGCAACCTGATTCACGCAACGAAAGGCTTCCACGCATGAAAATCAAACGCTTCGTTGCTCCGGACATGCGCCAGGCCATGCGCCAGGTACGCGACGAACAGGGTCCGGATGCCGTCATCCTTTCGACGCGCCGGCTGGACGATGGCATCGAGATCATCGCCGCGCTCGATTACGACGAGGCGCTGGTGCGCGAAGCGGCCGGGCAGGGCAACGATGCCGTGCCGCGCCTGACCGAGCGCGAAGCCCTCTTTGCTGCCGAACTGGCCAACCCGCCGCAGCGCCGTGAGGCGCCACGCGACACTCATCGCGATACACGTGCCTCCGCGGCACCCCGCACGGCCCCACCTGCCCATCCCAATGCACCGCAGGCGCATTCCAGCGCCGCGCTGGCGGCCAGCGTCGCTGACGCGGTGCGTGCTTCGGTGGGCCCGGCCAACGACATGGCGGTGAACACCATGCGTGCCGAACTCAACAGCCTGCGTGAAATGCTGGAAGTGCAGCTTTCCGCGCTGCGCTGGAATCAGACCGAGCGCGAACAGCCGTTGCAGGCCCGCGTGCTGCGTGAAATGACCCGCCTGGGCATTGATGGCGACGTGGCCCGCTCGCTTTGCGCCGAGCTGCCGCGCACGATGACTCCCGAGCAGGCGCGGTATCTGCCGCTGGGCATCCTCAGCCGCAACATCCGCACGACGGGTCGCGAACTCAACACCTTCGGTGGTGGCGTCGTTGCCTTCGTGGGCACCACCGGTGTCGGCAAGACCACCACCATCGCCAAGCTGGCGGCACGCGCCGTGCTGCGACATGGCGCTGCCAACGTGGCGCTGGTCAGCGCCGATCAGTATCGCATTGGCGCGGGTGCCCAGCTGGAACACTACGGTCGCCTGCTGGGCGTGCGCGTGTTCAACGCGCATGACGCCACCAGCCTGCGCAATGTGTTGTTGCAGCTGCGTGGCCGCCACACGGTACTGGTGGACACCGCCGGCATGGCCGGCTCCGATCCGAAATTGCAGCAGCAGTTCGACACGCTGCGCGCATCGTCAGACGTTCGCGTGTGCCAGGTGCTGGCGGCCAATGCGCAGTCGCAGTCGCTCGATGCGGCGATCCGTGCGTATGCACCGATTGCCCCACAGACCGCCATCCTGACCAAACTGGACGAAGCGCCGTTGCTTGGGGGTGCGTTATCCGCACTTATCAGGCATGGTTTGTCGCTTGACTACACCACGGATGGCCAGCGCGTACCCGAAGACATCGCTGTGGCTGACTCGCGAAAGCTGGTTTGCCTTGCAGCGCAGCTCCTGAAAAATCGTAACGACGAACCCGACGATGCCGTGCTTGCCGATCGCTTCGGCCTGCCCGCCATGGCGGCGACGGTCTGACCCCGGAGTCCATCGAAGTGAACCAGGCATCCGGTCTTGAATCCCTTATGGCGGTAACGACTCCTTTCATGACCACACCCGTGAACAACAGCCAGGCAGCCGGACTCAACTGGCTTGCCGACCGTAAGCCGTGCCGCAGCATCGCCGTGGCCGGCGGCAAGGGCGGCGTGGGCAAGACCACTGTCGCCGTCAATCTTTCGATGGCCCTGGCGATGGGCGGGCGCGATGTGCTGCTGCTGGACGCCGATCTGGCCATGGCCAACATCGACGTGCTGCTGGGCTTGCAGCCCACCCGCCACCTGGGACACATGCTCGACGGTGCCTGCACCATCGAGGAATTGGTGCTGCATGCGCCGCACGGCCTGAAGGTGATTCCGGCGACGTCCGGTGCCCGTCGCATGGCGCAGCTACCCAACATCGAGCATGCCGCCGTCATCCGCGCGTTCGACGAATACGCGATGCCGCCGGAGTTTCTGGTGGTAGACACGGCGGCCGGCATTTCCGACAGCGTGTCGATGTTTGCGGCCGCGTCGGACGAAGTGGTGGTCGTAGTCTGCGACGAGCCCGCTTCGCTGACCGATGCCTACGCGCTGATCAAGGTGCTGAGCCGGGAGTTCGACGTGAACCGGTTCCGCGTGGTGGCCAACATGGTTCGCCATGCGCAGGAAGGTCGTCAGCTCTTCGAGAAGTTGTCGCGCGTTACCAGCCGTTTCCTCGACGTTTCGCTGGATTTCATGGGAATGGTGCCGCACGACGAGTATCTGCGACAGGCGATTCGTCGCCAGTCGGCGGTCGTCGAGGCATGGCCGAGCAGCCGTTCGGCGGTCGGATTCAAGAATTTGGCACGTGCGGTCGATACATGGGGTGAACCCGAGCCCCGGGCACAGGGTCGGATCGGCTTTTTCGCTGATCGGACAACCATGGGGGGAGGGCTGCCGTTGTGAGCGTTGCGACCGAGTACCTGGAAGTCACGCGAATCCCGGCGGACCAACTGGTGCGCATCCACGCCCCACTGGTCCGGCGGATTGCCTATCACCTGATGGGACGCTTGCCGGCAAGCGTTGATGTGGGCGACCTGATGCAGGCCGGCATGATTGGCCTGCTGGAAGCCGCCCGCAACTACTCGCCGACTCGCGCGGCCAGTTTCGAGACCTATGCGGGTATCCGCATCCGGGGCGCGATGCTGGACGAACTGCGCAAGACGGACTGGACCCCGCGCTCCGTGCATCGAAAGCTGCGCGAAGTGGCGGAAGTGACACGACAGATCGAGAACGAAACAGGCGGCGATGCCGACGACGTGGAAGTGATGAAGCGTCTGGGCATTGATGCCATGGAGTACAACCAGATTCTGGCCGACGCGGCGAGCGCGCGGTTGCTGAGCCTTTCCGCCCCCGAGGGTGACGAAGGTGCAGCCATCGACGTGGCAGACCCCGACGCCCAGGGTCCGGAAGGATTGTTCGAGGATGCGGGCATGCGCACAGCGCTGGTCGCGGCCATCGACGGTCTGCCCGAGCGCGAGAAGCTGGTGATGTCGCTGTACTACGAGGAAGAACTCAACCTCAAGGAAGTGGGTGCGGTACTGGGTGTGAGCGAATCGCGTGTCTGCCAGATTCATGGGCAGGCGCTGATCCGGCTTCGTGCGCGCATGACGGGATGGAACGCAAGAACGTGATGGCGCCGCTTTGAGCGGCGACGTCGGAATCAACAGCAAACGCGCGGTCAAGGCGGAGTAGCGTTTTGGACAAGAACATGAAAATCCTCGTGGTGGATGATTTCTCCACCATGCGACGCATCGTCAGGAACCTCCTGGTGGAGCTGGGTTTCACCAATGCCCTGATTCAGGAGGCCGAAGACGGCACCGCAGCGCTGGTGTCGCTGCGTGCGCAGAGCTTTGATCTGGTCGTTACCGACTGGAACATGCCCAACATGACCGGCATTGATCTGCTTCGCGCCATTCGCGCGGATGCGAAGCTGAAGTCGATTCCCGTGCTGATGGTCACCGCGGAAAACAACCGCGACCAGATCATCGCCGCCGCCCAGAGTGGCGTGAACGGGTATGTCGTGAAGCCGTTCACGGCGGTCACGCTGAAAGAAAAACTCGACAAGATCTTTGAACGCCTCGCGGCGGCCGGCTAAGGGCCAGGGAACACCATGAATATCTCGCTGAACGCCGACCACGAGGTCGTACCCGAACTCCGCGAATTGCTGGACGCCGATGATCGCGCCGCTTTCGAGCAGGCGCTTGACCGTCTTCTGCGCAGCCGTGAACAGCACCTGTTTCATGCGCTGGGCTGCCTTGCGCGCGACCTGCACGACTCGGTGCGCCGTCTTGCTGCCGATGTATCCAGTGATGGCGTGCCGGGCAACATGGGCGATGCGCGCAAGCACCTGCGCGACGTTCTGGAAATGAGTGCGCAGGCCGCACATCGCACGCTGGATTTCAGCGAAAAGCTGCGTCCGCAGGCGCAGTCGCTGGCCACTCAGGCGGATGAGCTGCTGGTGCTGGACACCGCTGATCCGGCCTTTGCCGTCAACGCTACCGCGCTGGCGGTGCGCGTCGGCGATTTTGCGCAAAGCTGCGACATCGGTCTGGGCGAGATGGTGGAAGCGCAGTCCTGGCAGGATCTTTCCGGCCAGCGCGTGACCCAGGTGGAACAGTTCATGGGCAAGGTCGAATCGTCCCTGCTCGAACTGGTTCGCCTTACCGGTACGCTGGCGGGCAACAAGGCTCCTGCCGTCGAGAAGGTCAGTCAGGACGAAGTTGACCGTCTCCTCAGCGAATTCGGATTCTGAGCCGGGCATGAGTGTCGAGCTCGACAACGAGTTGCTCAACGTCTTCCTGATCGAGGCCAGGGAGCTGCTCGAGTCGTTAGGCGAGCAGCTGGTCGATCTGGAAGCCACTCCGGGTGACGCCGAACTGCTGAATGCCGTATTCCGCGCATTTCACACGGTGAAGGGCGGTGCAGGCTTCCTTGGCCTGAACGCCATGGTCGGCCTGTGCCATCGCGCCGAAGACTTGCTCAACGAAGCGCGCAACGGGGCAGTGATGCTCAACGCGGCCTACATGGACGCGTTGCTGGAATCGCTGGACCTGTTGAACGACATGATGCGTGCCGCCGATGCCGGCACGCCCATGACGCCTGCGCCGGAGTCGCTGCTGGCACGCCTGCTGATTCCCGGGCGCGCGGCAACGGCCGAGCCGGTCGCCATCACGTTGACGGCACCGATGGTGCCGGTTACCTCGCGTGATCCGATCGAAGACGAATTTGAAGCCATGCTCGACGCTGCCCATGGTGGCCGGGCAGCGGTCGCCGAGCCTTCGGGACCGATTGGCGACGACGAATTTGAAGCATTGCTCGACTCGCTGTACGGCACGGGCAATGCGCCCGGCGCATCGGCGCCGCTCGAGTTGCCTGTGGCTGCACCGGCATCGGATGCGCCCATCGGCGATGATGAATTCGAGGCACTCCTCGATGCATTGCATGGACAGGGCAAGGCGCCGGGTGCCGTCGACACGGCGGCGGTGGTCGCGGCCCCCGTGGTCGTTGCCGCTGCACCTTTGGTTGAAGCGCCGAAGCCTGCGGCTGCCGCTCCGGCGACGGAAAAGCGCGCCGCGACACCGGACACCACCGTTCGCGTCGATACCTTCCGCCTCGACAGTCTGGTCAATGCGGCTGGCGAGCTCGTGCTGGTGCGCAATCGTCTGACCAACCTTGCATCGCAGGGTGTGGAAGGTCCGATGGAGCGCGCGGTTGGCGAACTTCAGCGCGTTGCGGAAGACTTGCAGAACGCCGTGCTGCGCATGCGCATGCAGCCCATCGGCAAGCTGTTCCAGCGTTTCCCGCGCATCATCCGTGACCTCGCCCGCCAGTTGGGCAAGGAAGTGGAGCTGGTGCAGGAAGGCGAGGAAACCGATCTTGATCGCACCGTGGTGGAGGCACTGGCTGACCCGCTGGTGCACCTGCTGCGCAATGCGGTCGATCACGGCATTGAAATGCCGGACGTGCGTGAGCGCGCGGGCAAGTCCCGAGTGGGCACCGTGCATCTTACGGCGGGCCAGTTCGGTGACCATATCGTCATTACCGTCCGCGATGACGGCAAGGGCATGGACCCTGAAGTACTGCGCCGCAAGGCGGTGGAAAAGGGTCTGCTGGACGAAGAGCAGGCGGCGCGTCTGGATGAGCGCGAATGCTTCGAGATCGTGTTCCGTCCCGGTTTCAGCACGGCCAGCCAGGTGTCGGACATCTCCGGTCGGGGCGTGGGCATGGACGTCGTCAAGACGAAGATCGTGGAACTGGGCGGTCGCCTGTCCATTGATTCACGAGTGGGCGGCGGTTCGGAAGTGCGTCTGTCGGTACCCCTCACTCTGGCCATCCTGCGCGTGCTGATGGTTCGCGTGGGCACGCGCCTGCTCGCATTGCCGCTCAGCAACGTGGCCGAAGTGTTCGAGCTGTCCGAAGGGCAGATCCAGACGCTGGACGGTCGCGTGGTGGCGGCTCATCGCCAGCGTGCGTTGCCGCTGTGCGACCTTGCCGGCTGGGCTGGTGCGCCGTCGGGCGGCCGTCATGTGGTGGTTGTGCAGATTGGTCACCAGACGCTGGGTTGCCTGGTGGACGAAGTGCTGGGCCGCGAAGACGTCATGGCCAAGCCTCTGGGGCCGTTGCTCAAAGACGTTCCCGGCGTGGCGGGCGCCACCATCACGGGCGACGGGCGCATTTCGCTCGTGCTCGATCTGGCAGGCCTGGCGGATGACGCCGGTCAGCTTCTTCCATCCATGAGGGTGGCTGTCTGATATGGATATCGTAAGCGTCGTCGGAACGATTCTGGCCTTCCTGGTCATCATCGTCGGAACCATCCTCAAGGGCAGCAGCCTGGACGCCCTGTGGAATCCGGCCGCCTTCGTGATCGTGTTTCTCGGCACGCTGGCGGCACTGCTTGTGCAGACGCCAGGCCCGGTGCTCAAGCGCGCGTGGAGCATGCTCCCGTGGGTGTATCGCCCGCCGCTGATCGAGTCGGCCGATCTGGTCAGCCGGATCATCGGCTGGAGCGAAATCTCCCGCCGCCAGGGCCTGCTGGGCCTGGAGCCGGGCATCGAGCGCGAAACCGATCCGTTCGTGCGCAAAGGCCTGCAACTGCTGGTGGACGGCACCGAGCCCGATGCCATGCGCAGCGTGCTTGAAGTGGAGGTGCTGGCGCGTGAGCACACCGATATTGAAGCGGCCAAGGTTTTTGAAAATGCAGGCGCCTACTCGCCCACCATGGGCATCATCGGTGCCGTGATGGGCCTGATGGCCGTCATGCAGAATCTCGCCGAGCCCAGCAAGCTGGGGCACGGCATTGCGGCCGCTTTCGTGGCCACCATTTACGGTATCGGTCTGGCCAATCTCCTCGCGCTCCCCATGGCAGCGCGCCTGAAAGGCCTGGCGCGCGCGCGTTCGCAGATGCGCGAAATTCTGGTGGAAGGGCTGGTGTCCATCGCCCAGGGCGACAACCCGCGTCACATCGAGAGCAAGCTGCAGGGATTCCTGTCGTGAAACGCCGTCACGTCGAAGAGCACATCAACCACGAACGCTGGGCCATCCCTTATGGTGACCTGATCACGTTGTTGTTGGCGCTGTTCGTCGTGATGTACGCGGTATCCGCCGTCAACGAAACCAAATTCCGGGTCATGGCGCAGTCGATCAACGAGGCCTTCAATGGCACCGGTCGCGTCATCGAGCCCACACGCGAGGCCGAGCCGGCGCGTCAGGTGCCCATGCCCAACCAGTCGCGTGCGCCCAACGCCACGCCCATCTCGCGCATCGACGTGCCGTTGCCGCCGCGCGACCTGCCGTTGCCTGGCCACGAGGGTGCGGCCAAAGAACGTCAGGAATCGGCGGCCGTGCAGACGGCGGCTGCGTCCAACACCACGGTGGGCAAGACCGACGAGGCCAACCTCAGCCAGATTTCCGAAGAAGTGCAGCGCGCGATGAAGCCGCTGATCGACAAGAATCTGGTCAGCGTGCGCAAGACGGCCGACTGGCTCGAAATCGAAGTTCGTACCGACATCCTGTTTCCCATCGGTGTTGCCCGCCTTCAGGGCCCGGCCGAAGACACGCTGACCAAAATCGCGGGCATCCTTGCACCGTTCCCCAATGCCATGCGCATCGAGGGCTACACCGACACCACGCCCATCAGCACCGCGGCATTCCCGTCCAACTGGGAACTGTCGGCAGCACGCGCCGCCAGCGTGGCGCGCCTGCTTACGGGCGCCGGTGTGGATGCGCATCGCGTCGGCATCATTGGCTGGGGTGAATTCCGGCCCGTGGCCGACAACACCACCACGGAAGGCCGTAACAGGAATCGTCGTGTGCTCATCGTGGTGATGAGCGACAAGGCAGCGCCCGCGCGCTTTTACAGCGACGCCGACCGCATTGATCTTACAAAGACCTCCGAGCCCGCCGCTCCGTCGCCAGCGCCTGCACCTCTGCAAGCCGGCGCAGCCACGGCAGGTGCCGCCACCTTCGCGCACCCGGAGGTGCCGTGATGCGCGTGTGGGCTGTCGCCAACCAGAAGGGTGGCGTCGGCAAGACCACGACGACGGTGGCACTCGGCAGCCTGATTGCCGCCCAGGGCAAGCGCACGCTCTTGGTGGACATGGACCCGCACGCGTCGCTCAGCGGCTATATCGGCGTGGAGGGCGGTGCGCAGGGCAGCGTCTACGATCTGTTTGGGGCGGGCGGCAGCGCTGCATCGGTCTCTTCGCTGGTGCACGACACCGCGTACGACCATCTTTTTGTGCTTCCTGCATCGGCCGCCATGATCACTCTGGATCGCCAGGTGGGCACGCGTGCCGGCATGGGGCTGGTGGTGAAGCAGGCGCTTGCCGCCGTGGCGGACGAGTTCGATCAGGTGCTGATTGATTGCCCGCCCACACTCGGCGTGCTGATGGTCAACGCGCTGGCCGCGAGCGACCGCCTGCTGGTGCCCACGCAAACCGAAGCACTGGCGCTGGCAGGCCTTGAACGCATGCTGCGCAGCCTTGGCATGATCGAGCGTTCGCGCGGCCGCCCGCTGCCGCGCACCATCGTGCCGACCATGTTCGACGCCCGCACGCATGCCTCGCGCGCCTGCCTGGAACAGCTTCGCGAGCAGTACGGCGACGTGGTCAGCCAGGCGGTGATCCCCACCGATACGCAGATTCGTGAGGCCAGCGCAGCAGGTGTGCCGCTGGCATCCTGGCCAGCGGCCCGTCGGGGCGGTCTGGCGTATCGTCAATTGCTGGAAGAGCTTCAGGCGCTTCCCGCTGACGTGATGGCGGAGGCGGCGGCGTGATGACCTCGCAGCATACGGCCGATCAGCTGGTGGCCAACTATCTGGCGGAACTGCTGACGCCCGCCGTGGTGCCGCAGGACACCTCTGTGCAGGTGGTCGCGTTCGAACCGTGGCGCAAGGGCGGAGCGAGCGAACTTCCCGTCGAGGATGAGCACCGCTACCTGCTTTGTCAGGCCGCGGGCATCCAGCTCGCCATTGATACCCGCGACGTCGTGCACATGCTGCCGATGCCGCCGCTGGAGCCGCCTGTACCGCCCCATCCGGTGTGCCTCGGCCGCTGGCGTCACCCGGGCGGTGAACCGTTCGTGGCCGATCTGGCGTCCGTCGTGGCACCCGGCATGCCGGGCGCCGCACCGACCACGCTGCTGCTGTTCGCCGACCGCCGTTGGGCGGTTGCCTGCACGGTGCAGGACGAGCCGGTGTCTTTCGATCCCGACGCCGTCCAGTGGCGTACCAACACGACCTCCCGGCCCTGGTTGGCCGGCATGGCAAAAGAACCGAAATGCGCGGTGGTCAACACGGCTGCCCTGATTGAATGGCTTGAAAGGGAGGGGTGCCCATGAACGGTGCACGCCAGGCAGTACATGGTGGCCAGGGTGCATGGCTGGGCTTCATCCTCAAGGAACAGCGATACGCTGTTCTGCTTTCCAGCGTGCGTGAGGTTATCCGTTGTGGTGATGTCACTCCGGTTCCCGGAGCACCACGCGACGTGCTTGGCATCCTCAATCTGCGTGGGCAGATCGTGCCCGTGCTGGACGGTCGCCGTCGCTTTGGTCTGGATGGCAGCGTGGAGCCGGCGCTCGAAGATGGCCAGCGCGTGATGGTGTTTGACGATGAGGGCTCGATTGTTGGTATGCGCATCGACGCCATCGGCGATATGCTTGATCTGGATGCCGGTGAAGTCGCACCGCCGCCGCCCGGTCGTGCGTCCCGCAGGGACGACCCGGTCAGTGGCGTGGTGACGCGGCACGATGGTTTTATCGCACTTGTTGACGTGCAGCGCCTCTGCCGGGTCTGACGGTCAGCGGGTGATGTTCGTTGGCGCGCATCAATCAGGATCTGCCGGTGGACAACATGCTCGCTTACATTCTTATCGCCCTGGCCGTGTTGCAGATGCTTGGTCTGCTGCTGCTCTGGCGGCGGCTGGGCAAGGCCACTGCATTACCTCACGTGCACGTGCCGGCGGCAGTCGCCGCGCCGCAGGAAGCTGATTCGCGCACCGTCCATGTGGATGAGGCCGCGCTGATCGGCGTGCTGAAGCGCCTTGAGATCCGCCTGGGCGATATCGAAGATCAGGTCCGTCATTCACCCGGCATGCCCAACGAAGTGGGGCACGCAACAGATCGTGCGTACACGCTGGCACAGCGCCTTGCCCGTCAGGGCGCCACGGCACAGCAGATTGCTGAAACCTGCGGCCTGTCGCTGTCGGAAGCCGAACTGCTGCATCGCCTGCACGCGGGCAATCCGTCCTGATGACGGAGAGCGTGGTCAATTCTTGACCACGCTGACGCAAGTATCTGGCCGACAAGGCTGGAAGCAACTTATCCACATGCTTATGCATCGACTATCCACACCGGCTGTGGATAGTTGAGCGCGCTTCCGCGACAGCCTACTTCTCGAAGCGGTAGTTCAGGCTGGCACGGTTGAAGTCGGTGGCGTTTTGCGCCTCGAAGTTCCAGCGGTGGTTGAGCAGGTAGCGCAGGGTGATGACCTGGCCGGGATCGAAAAGACCCACGCCATAGCTCAGGTACAAACGGGGTGACAGGTATTTGCCCACGGTGAACGCCGACGTGCCGCCCAGTGCATCGTTATTGGACACACCAATGTCGTCGACGCCTATCTTCGATCCGACGCTCTTGGCCAGCAGGTCACCCGCCGCAGAGCCCAGTGCCTGCGCAGCCGCCCCCACCATATTGCCTTCGCCGCCCTTCACTTGCGACAGCGGTTTGCCTGTTACCAGATACGAGAGCGCATCGGACTGCTCCATCACCGGATTGGAAAACACGGTCAGAATCGGCCGTTGCGCCGTGCCGGACACATACAGGCCAACTTTCTGGCCTTCATCAACCGTGGCATTGGGATTGAGCGTGCGTGCCGCGCGGATGTTGATGCCGGGGTTGTCGATGGGCGTGCTCGCGAACAGCAACTGGCCCTGCTCGATGCGCAGATCCTGACCGTATGCCTTGTAAGTACCGTCAACGCCGATCTGCCCCTGGCCGGTAGTGACGCGGCCAGGGCGTTCTTTCACATCCAGCGCGCCGGTAATCCGGCCGTCGATGCCGAAGCCCACAAGGTGAACATGCTGGCCGAGGTCCACGCGGATATCGGCAGTCAGTGGTAGCGATTCGGCGGCCTTTTCCTGCTCGTGCTGTTTGTCGTCCACCACTACGACATCCGGCGACGCCTTGGTCGCGCCCGCACCCGGCAGGCGCTCCACGTTGACGTCGGCCATATCGACACTGACCTTACCGGTGACGTTCGTGCCTTCGCCGCTCTGCACCAGCTTGATGTCCGGCGACACCACGGCCTTGGCAGCGGGAATGTCCACCGCAGTGAACTTGTTGCCGGTGATGCCGATCTGCGTGCTGCCGCCTTTGCCCAGCCCTGCATTGCCCGCGATGGTGAGGGTGCCATCGCCAGAGCGGACGGTGCCGTCGATGCGGTAGTTGGCGGCGTCCGACGTGGTGAGGGTGATGCGCCCCTCTTTCAGTTTCAGGCCGGCAGCGGGGACTTCGGCGGCGAATCCACCCAGCGTGGCCTGGCCGGTGATGGCGGGCTGGGCGATGGTGCCGCCCATCTGGAAGCTGCCGTCCAGCGCGCCCTTGACCTCGGCCACGGCACTGGTGAACAGCTCCACGAAAGCGAGGTTTTTCAGATGCACGGAGACGCTGCCACTCAACGCCTGCTGCGCGCCGCTGATGCCGACGTTGCCGTCCAGTGTGCCGCCGTCGTTGAGGCTGGCACGCACGGTGATGCGCTGGCTGGCAGGACTGAGCTGCGCGCTGGCTACCAGATCGTTGTAAACGAGCAGAGGCTGATCCGCGTGATCGGTATAGGCGACCGATCCGTGCGCGGAGGTGATGTTGGCCTGGCCGCTGAGCGCTCCGGCCGCCGTACGCGACACGTTGCCATCACCCTGGATGCTGCCTTCGGCATGCATGGGAAGGTCGGACGAACCGGCTGCCGTGAGGATCATCGCGACAGGGATGTTGCGCAGGCGGTAGTTGCCCTGAAGGTTGCCGGCTTTGTCCTGCTTCGCCGCAATACACACCAGCGGATCGCCGGCTGTGAGGCACAGGTCGCTCATGCTCGCCGCGCCGTTGTTCCATGCCAGTTGACTGGCCGTTTGCAGGCGCCAGCGGGGCAGGCCCTGCACGTCGAGATTCAGCGTGGACAACGTGCCGTTCCAGTTGCCGTCTTTCAGGCTGCCGGACAGGGCGAGGTCCGCCGACAACGGCTTGCCCTTCGCGTCGATGGTGAGCTGGTGGCGTTGCTCGTTGCCGTTGGCGTGAATGGCCACGCTGTCCAAACGCATGCCGGAGGCATCCACGCCTGCGACGTCGATGGCAGCGGTGCCGCCCGGCTTGCTGATGTCGGGAATATTGGCATCGACGCGAAGGCTGGTGAGTTTCTGTCCGGCGTAGTCGATGGCGCTGCCGCGCACGTTGGCCTTTACGGCGAGGGCGGGCCACTTGCCCTGCACGTTGATATCGCCGTCGATGCGTCCGCCTGAATCGGGCAGCCAGTCGCCGAGCGAGGCGATGGCGAGTTTCAGATCCGCGTTGTTGCTGGTGTCGCCGCGTGCATCCAGGTGAATGGTGCTGCCGCCGGAGGCCAGGTCAAGCTGGCCATTGACGATGTTGCCCGGTATCAGGGCAAGGCGTCCGTTGCCGCGCAGTGCGCGCTTGCGCAGCGTGCCGTCGAGCTTGCGCAGATCGAAAGTGCCGGTGGGTTCGTTGTTGACCAGCTTGCCTTCGCTGGAAAGATCCAGATTGAGAGCGCCATTCCAATCCGCCAGCAGCTGGCCGGGGTCGACATTGTTGCCCTGGATATCGAGCTTCCACGCCAGTTGCGGATCAAGGATGAGCGTGCCCCTGGTCTCAAGGCTTCCCTTGGGCTGCTTCAGCGTCAGCGTGTTGAGCGTGATGACCTTGGGTGTTCCATCCACATCCAGTGTGAGGTGCTGCACCTGGCCGGGCGGGCCGATGTCCACGGCACCTTCGGCATGGAACTGGTCGGCGCTGCCGCGCAGGGCCACGCCGCCCGCGCTGGCCAGATCCTGGCCAGCCACGTTCTCGGGAATGAGCACGTCCTTCCAGTCCAGGCGCAGGTCAGCGGAGACGGGCTTCGCATCCAGTTGTACCGTGCCGCGCGCGGTCAGCGCGCCCTGAAACTGCGGCGAACCTGCGGTCAGTTCGTCGATGGTGAGGCGCTTGTACTCGTGATCGAAATTCGCGCGCAGCGGAGCGAGGCGCACGGTGTAATCGTTGAGATCGACCGTGCCGGAGACATCGGCGCCGTAGCGGTTGCCCTTGCCTTCAAGCGCGACGCCCAGCGCAGTGAGCGAACTGTCGCCCAGCAGCGGCTTCGGATTGAAGCGCGGGGCGTCGATGCGTCCGGTCCATGCGAAGTCACCGCTTTGCTCAAGGTTGGCGTCGATCTGAGCCACCATCGGCAGCGTGAGTTCGATCAGTGCTTTTGCGTTCTTGCCATCGCTGTGTGCTTCGATGCTGCCGGCATAGTCCACGCCGGCCACCTTCCATGCGAACGAGGCTTTGCCATCGCCGCTGTAGCCGCGCCCGATGGCCAGCGTGCCGCCGAGGTCCGCGTGACCATCCGGCGCTTTCAGGGAGAGCTGGCGGAATTCGATGCCCTTGCCGGTCCACGAGCCTGCCAGGTCGAGGGAGTTGGACTCGAACAGCGGCTGATTGGCCTGGGTCACTTTCACGTGACCGACGTGTACGCGATCCAGCACCACATCCAGCGGGGGTGACAACGAGAAGGGTGACGACGGTTCGGTGTCCGGCTCGCTCGGTCCAAGCACGACATCGACACCATCCACATTGAGGTCAAGCACGTGCGCGCGCTTGCGCAGCAGTGGCAGGATGCGCAGGTCCAGATGGGCCTTGGCAACCTTCACGTCCATGCCCTTGCCGTCGACGTAGCGCAGACCGGTGATGTCCAGCGGCCCGGCAAGGCTGCCCTCGGCATGCTGCACGGTCAGCGCGCCGTTGGTGAAGGCACTGGCGCGCGCCAGCGCGAAGCGCAGGCCCGCGCCGGTGCCCAGCGCCCACCACGCGAATGACGCAACCAGAACAAGCAGCACGCCCAGCGCAAGCAACCCGCGGAGAAACCATTTCATGCCGGTGCTCCTCACAGGTCGGGCCCGATGACGACGTGCAACTGCACGCCGTGTTCGTTCTTGTCGTGCACTGGCACACCCACGTCCACGCGCACCATGCCGACGGGTGACAGCCAGCGCACACCCAGGCCGGCGCCGATGCGCGGACTGTAGTTGGTGCCGCTGAACGCGTTACCCGCATCCACGAATGCGGCCATGCCCCAGTTCCTGGTGAAGTAGTGTTCCACTTCGGTGCTGGCGACCAGCAGGCTGTCACCGCCGATCACCCGGTCGTACTGGTTGCGCGGGCCGATGCTCTCGAAGCCATAGCCGCGCACCGACTGGTCGCCACCTGCGAAGAAGCGCAACTGAGGGGGCAGGTCGCTGAAATCGTTCGTCCAGGTTTTTCCGGCAGTACCGCGCAGGATGAGGCGGTTGCGGCCCCAGAAGGATTGAATCCATTTGGCATTGGCCACCACTTCGGAGAAGCGTGCATCCGACAGCAGGCTGCCCACGGTGCTGCGCCCCACAATGCTCAACGACCAGCCTTTGCGCACGAAGGTGGGGTTGTCCCCGGATTTGCGCGACAGCGACACTTCCGGATACAGCAGGGTGCTGCGGCCGTGTTCGATGCCGAAGGTGTTGTCCGGTTCGCCACCGCGCTTGCCCACGGTGAAAGTGCCCGACAGCACGTTCACGCCGATAGTGCGCGTCCAGCCGTGCCACAGCCGCGTTTCGTTCGCCACGAGTTGCAGCGTGCGCGATTGCGACGTGGCCGTGTTGGCATCGCGGTAATTGGCGCCGAAGTTGAAGCTGCGCTGGTTGGAGCCGGGCATCGGAATCTGATACAGCGTGGACAGCGTTTGCAGATTCTGCGCAACGACCAGTTCGTTTTTCCATTTATGGCCGCGATCATTCACCCAGCGCTTTTCGATGCCGCCGCGCACGCCCGCACCCGTGTCGGTGCCAAAGAACGGGCCGCCGGTATAGATGGTGCGCTTGGCCGGAGCCAGTTCCACGTCTACATCCACGATGCCGTTCTTCGCCTCGTCGATATCGGGCATGACGTTGACGACGGAGAAGTAGTCCGCGCCGTTGAGCGACTGTTGCAGAAGCAGCAGGTTGTCCTGTGCGAAATAATCGCCGGATTTGAACGGCACGTAGCGGTCGAGGAATTTGTCGCGGAACTGCGCGTTCCTGAAATTGACCTTGCCGAAGCGGTAACGCTGGCCAGCGGTCCAGGCCAGGGAGACGGTCGCTTTCTTCTCCGAACGGTTCACTTCGACCCTGTGAACGGTCAGCTTCGCATCCAGGAAGCCTGTAGCCGTCAGCGCCGCGCTGATCGCGTCGCGTGATGCGTCGTACTGGCCGTCATTGAGCGGCTTGTCTTTCAGTGCTTCGGCGGCACGGATGGCGCGACGTACGCCGGGCACGGCAGCCGCTTCCTTGTCGATGTCCACGGTGACCGAGGACACGACCACGGGCGAGCCGGGTTTCACGTGCAGCGTGACCTGCCAGTTGCCGCCCACCTGTTTGAGGTCGCCCTCGGCGGTGGCTTCGTAATAGCCATAGGGACGCAGCGCGGCCTGCACCTGATCGGGTGCTTTCTCGTACAGCCGCCTTGCCTGTGCGGCAGAAATGTCACGCGATGCGTACTGGCTGAGTTCCACACCTGATACGACGGCGCCCTTCAGGGGCTCGTCCACGCCGTCAACCACAAGCGTGACCCCCGCATGGGCGAGGGCAGGAAGGAAGAACCACGGCAACAGCAGCAGTCCATGGCGTCTGGTTCGGCGCATTGGCGTCCCGTTCCCGTCTCTCGATCCCAATGCCCCGATCGCTCCGGGGCAACAAGCGGAGAAGTTTCCCGCACGAAGCGACAACGCGTGGTGACGAAGTCTGGCCCTAACTTACCCTCAGAACCCCATCCAGGTCACTAGATGGGGTCTCACTACTGACGATGCGTCGATCAACCCGCTTCGTCGCCCGCGCGGTGAGCAATCCATGCGCCGACCAGTGCCGATACATACGGAATGGACTGCGCGGCAAGGATCGACATCCACAGGATGCTCTCCAGATAACGGGTGCCATACGCATACGCCATGCCCGCGACCGCCATTGCCAGCGCGAGGGCCATCAGGCCTTCCTCGCGTACCGGCGCGAACGCCGCGAAGCTGCTTCCGCCCATGCGGCGACTTTTCGCGGTGACCACGAAGGCGGTCTTCTCGCGGGTGAGGCCATGCAGGATGCCGCGTGCGATGGCGTGCGACAGGCCCATGCTGGCCAGCGAGGCCATCAGGGTGTCGCGCCAGCTGCATGGGACACGCGCGCGGTACAGCACCACACCAAAGATGGCCTTGGCGAAGAAGAAGCCGATGACCGGAATCAGGAACAACTGCATGGGCAGGTTGAAATATTCCGGCAGCGCGATCATGCCGGCCGTCCAGAAAATGCCCATCAGCGTGAAGATCAGATGCAGCGCATCGGCAAACCAGCTGAACCACCCGGTGAGGAAGTGGAAGCGCTGGCCCGCACTCAGCGGGCCGCGGCGGGTCATCCAGTGCCAGCGACCCTTCAGGATCTGCATGGCGCCAAACGCCCAGCGATAACGCTGGCTCTTGTATGCCTTGAAGTCGGCAGGGGTAAGGCCCTTGCCCATCAGTTCGTCCACGTACACCAGCTCGTAGCCGGCGTGCATGAGGCGCAGGCCCAGTTCGGCATCTTCGCAGATGGTCCATTCGGACCAGCCGCCGGTGCCTTCCAGCGCCGAGCGGCGGACCATGGTCATCGTGCCGTGCTGAATGATGGCGTTGCGTTCGTTGCGGTGGTGCATGCCGATGCGGAAGAAGCCGTCGTATTCCCAGGCGGTCATGCGGCGGAACTTGTTGCGCTCGAAATCGCGGTGCGCCTGCGGGCACTGCACCACGGCCACCTTGCTGTCGTGGAAATAGCCGGTCAGCGTCGACAGCCAGTCTTCGCGCACCACGTAGTCGGCGTCGATGACCGCCACCACTTCGGCACGCGGATCGGTTGCGGTGAGGCCGAAGTTGAGCGCGCCGGCCTTGTAGCCGGGCCACGGTTCCAGATGGAAGAAGCGGAAACGCTCGCCCAACTGCTGGCAATAGGCTTCCACCGGCTTCCACACGTCCGGGTCTTTGGTGTTGTTGTCCAGCACCAGCACTTCGAAATTCGCGTATTCCAGGCGAGCCAGCGAGTCCAGCGTGATCATCACCATCTCGGGCGGCTCGTTGTGGCAGGCCAGGTGAATCGACACAAAAGGCTGGCGCTCGGGCGGATCGGGCGTGAGCATTTCCGCATGGCGAATCCAGCTGCGGCGCCAAAGCACCTCGGTGAACTCGAACGCATTGATGAGCAGGATGGCCAGAATGGCGATCTGCGCCGGGAACAGCAGGATCAGCATCGCCCAGTCGAACGGGCTGAGGTAGAAATTGAAGGGCAGGGTGGCCGACCAGACGATGAGGCCGCACGACAGCTGGATCATGGCCAGCATGAACAGCCGTCCCATCAGCTTGAAGCGGCTGAAGCGGGTGGCGAACCAAAGCATCGGCACGAAGGCCAGCGCGGCAGCGGCCAACGCCTTCCAGGGCCAGCTCACATCTTCGGTGACCGGGCCGGTCAGCGGGAATTTCAGCTGGCGGTCGGCATTGAACATGCCCCAGTAGGCACCGGTGCGGCCTTCGCCGAGGTTTTCCTTCCACGGCTGGTCGAAGGCTTCCAGGACGTAGTAGTCGATGTTGTCCCGGCGCGCGGCATTGAACCAGTCGCGCAGGAAAATCGCCTCGTTGGAGACGTTGGGGTAGGCGTACTGGAAGCGGTCACCGTTGGAGGGCCAGCCAATTTCGCCCACCACGACGTGCTTGCCCGGGAAACGCTCGCGCAGTGAGTTGTAGCTTCCGAGCGAGTCGTTCAGCGCTGATCGGCGGTCGATACCGTTCCAGTAGGGGAACAGATGGACGGTGATGAAGTCGACGTGGTCGGCCAGTTCCGGGTATTCAAACCAGATGTAGGACGGCTCGGCCACCGACACGGGCTGGCGCACGGCCGCGCGCACGCGGTCGAGGTACGCCATCACCTGCTCCGGTGACAGGTCGCCACGGAACAGCACTTCGTTGCCGACGATCACGCGGGTGATCGTCTCGGGGAAGCGGTTGGCCTGCGCGATCAGCGCTTCGATCTCGCGCTCGTTGTTGTCGATGCGCCGGTCGATCAGCGCACCGGCCAGCACGTCCATGTGTTCCTGCTGAGCCAGCCGGAACACCTGGGGGTTCTCCAGCATCGAGTAGGTACGGATGCGCGGCGAATACTGCCGGACCAGCTTCAGGTCGGACGTCAGTTCCGGGTCGGAAGTGATGTCGCCCTTCATCGGGCTCTGGTAACGCTGGTACGCGGAGAAGGCGAAACCGCCAATCTGCCCCTTCCAGGGATCGGGTCCATTCGGCATGTTGCCGAGGAACCACAGCCCGAAATTCAGCCCCGCAACGACCAGCGCAAGCAGTAGCGCTACGAAAACGGGGTGGCGGGTGTCGGTCGTGGTGGAAGCGCTCAAAACAATCCCCGGACCTTCTGGCCCCCAAAGAAACGATGATCTAACCCGCCGAGCTTAACGAACGGGCGCAGCAGGCTCAACGCATTGCAGCATGGATAGTCAGGCTCAACTCATAGAGGCACAATCCCCGGCGTTATTGAAGGGGAGTGAACATGGCGGTATCGGGTGGCAATCGGCTGGGCAGGATCGTTCTGCTCGTGCGCGACTATGACGAGGCGGAAACCTTCTATGCGGGGGCGCTGGGGTTCGCCGTGCTGCACGATTCGTCGGCGCAAGGGCAGCGTTTCCTTCATCTGGGCCTGCCAGCCCAGGACGCTTCCGGCGGCGTGGGCCTGTGGCTGCTGCAACCGCTGCCGGGCCAGGAGGACCTGATTGGCCGCCAGGCAGGCGGGCAGCCCCTGATGGTCATCTACGTGGACGACTGCGACGCGGCCGTGTCGCGTTTCGTGGCACAGGGCGGCACCGTACGCCTTCCGCCGCGCGGTGAGGGCGAGGCGCGGTTCGCGCATGTGCTTGATCTTTACGGAAATGAACTGGTGCTCGTGGCGTTCTGAGGCACAAAAAAGGGTGGAGACCCATGGCCTCCACCCTTTTTTGCCCCGGAAGCGGCTTACTTGAGCAGCGAGCGCAGCATCCAGGCGGTCTTTTCGTGTTCTTTCAGGCGGCCGGTGACCATATCGGCCGTACCCTCGTCGCCTGCCTCGTCGGAGGCCTTGATCGTGTCGCGGGCTGTGGCGGCGGCGATTTCGTGGCCTTCCACCAGCTGGGCCACCATGTCCTTCCACTCCGGCACGCCGGTTTCTTCCTTGATCGAGGTCAGCTTGCCGAACTGGCTGTAGGAGCCCGGGGCGAAGATGTCCAGGATGCGGATGCGCTCGGCCACTTCGTCGGCGGCGGTCCACAGGGCGTTGTACTGGACCTCGAACATGGTGTGCAGGCTGTTGAACTGCGGCCCGGTCACGTTCCAGTGGAAGCTGTGGGTCTTCAGGTACAGCGAATAGGTGTCGGCGAGCAGCTTGGACAGGTGCTTGGCGACCGCCTCGCGGTCCTTCTTCGCAATACCGATATCAATGGCCATCGTGCTTGTCTCCTTGAAGTGTCCTGAACGTCTGTCATTGAGGTTATAGCTGACGCAGGGAGCTTGGAAATGAAACGTTCCAATCCAATAGATAGGCTCAGGCTATCATTTGCGGTTCCATGAGTCCGTCCACAACCCCCTCCCAGTCGTCTTCGCCCGATCCGCGGCTTCGTGCCCTGCGGAACGATCTGTCACGCGTCAGCAGTCGGGACTACGGCCGCCTGCTGGGCCGGTTGGGCTCGCTGTCCCGCAAAGGTGTGGACTCCGGGCGCATTGATGCCCTGGAAAGCGAGATCCGCGCCTCCATGGCCCGACGCGCCGCTCGGGTGGCCGCCAAGCCACCGATCCGGCTGGACGAGTCGCTGCCCATCACGGCGCGTGCCGACGACATCATCAAGCTGATTCGCGAGAACCAGGTCGTGGTGATCGCGGGTGAGACGGGCTCGGGCAAGACGACCCAATTGCCCAAACTGTGCCTTGCGGCAGGGCGGGGCGAGGCCGGGCTGATCGGCTGTACCCAGCCGCGTCGCCTGGCGGCACGCTCGGTGGCGACGCGTGTGGCCGAGGAACTGGGCACCCCCGTCGGGGACAAGGTCGGCTTCCAGGTCCGTTTCACGGAGAAAGTCTCCGAGCAGGCGCTGGTCAAGTTCATGACCGACGGCATCCTGCTGGCGGAAACCCAGTCCGATCCCTGGCTGTCGGCCTACGACACGATCATCATCGACGAGGCGCACGAGCGCAGCCTCAACATCGACTTTTTGCTGGGCTACCTGAAGCGCCTGGCCGTTCGTCGCCCTGATCTGAAGATCATCGTGACCTCGGCCACCATCGACACCGGCCGTTTTGCCGAGCATTTCGCCGACGCGCCCATCGTGGCCGTGGAAGGGCGCACCTATCCGGTGGAAGTGCGCTGGCGACCACCCGGCGAGCGCGGCGAAGGCAACCTCGCGGTGCAGATTGCCGACACGCTGGACGAAATTACCCGTGAGGACCCACGCGGCGACGTGCTGATCTTCCTTCCCGGCGAGCGCGAAATCCGTGACGCGCATCTGTTGCTGTCTCGGCGCCAGTATCGGGAAACGGAAATCCTGCCGCTTTACGCGCGGCTTTCGGCCAACGATCAGGACCGCGTCTTCAAGCCGGGCCCGAAACGCCGCGTCGTGCTGGCCACCAACGTGGCCGAAACGTCGCTGACCGTGCCACGCATCCGCTACGTGGTGGACTCAGGCACCGCGCGCGTCAAACGCTACAGCCAGCGCAGCCAGCTTGAACGCCTGCACGTGGAGCCGATCTCCCAGGCTGCCGCCAACCAGCGAAAAGGCCGCTGTGGCCGCGTGGGTCCGGGCATTTGCTATCGCCTGTTCGACGAGGCCGATTTCGTCACCCGCCCGGAATACACCGATCCGGAACTGCTGCGCTCGTCGCTCGCCAACGTCATTCTGCGGATGCTGGCGCTCGACCTGGGCGAAGTAGAAGACTTCCCGTTCCTCGACGCACCCGATCCGCGCGTGGTCGCCGACGGCTATCGCCGCCTCGCGGAAATCGGCGCGATTGATGACGCGCGGCGCCTTACCGAGATCGGCCGCACCGTGGCGCGTCTGCCCATCGACGTGCAGCTGGCGCGCATGCTGGTGGAATCGCGGCGACTGCATTGCCTGCGCGAAGCCATCACCATCGTGGCCTTCCTCAGCATTCAGGACCCGCGCGAACGTCCGCCCGAATCACGCGGGCAGGCGGATGCCGCGCACGCACAGTTTGCCGATCCGAAATCCGATTTCGTGGGCGTGCTCAACCTGTGGAAGGCGTATCACGACACCTCCGAAGAATTGACCCAGGCCAAGCTGCGTGACTGGTGCTCGCGGCACTTCCTGAGCTTCATGCGCATGCGCGAATGGCGCGAACTGCACCGGCAGATCGTGCTGGTGACGCGCGATATCGGCTGGGAAAGCGATGCCGCAGTCAGCGCGCCTGCGGTGACCGGACAGACCCGTCCGGTGAATGTCACGGGTGATTCGGGTCAGCGCAAGCGCCGTCGCCGTGGTGGAAGTGCGAAAGCCGACGCCGCGGCGCCCGTCATCGCCGCGCCTGCACAGGCGGCCGTCAAGCCGGGTGACGAGGCAGATGCGCGGTTTGAAGCCGTGCATCGCAGCCTGCTCGCCGGCATGCCCACGCAGGTGGGGCACAAGGATGAGAAGGGCGTATATCGCGGCACCCGCGAGCGTCGCTTCCAGGTGTTTCCTGGCTCGGCGCTTTCCAAGGCGCCGCCTGCGTGGGTGTTCTCAGCCCAGATCATTGATATCGGCGGTCGCGTGTGGGCCATGATGTGCGCGCGCATTGATCCGTCGTGGATCGAATCACAGGCAGCGCATCTGGTGCGCGCCGCCGCGCGCGATGCGCACTGGTCGCGCAAGCGCGGGGCCGTGGTCGCTTACGAACAGGTCTCGCTGTTCGGCCTCATTCTCGTGGAACGTCGCCCGGTTACCTTCCATCGGCAGGACCCGAAAGCGGCGCACGACATCTTCGTGCGCGAAGCGCTGATCCGTTGCGAAATCGACGCGCGCGCCGATTTCGTGCGCGCCAATGCACGCGTGCTCGAACAGGCGCACGAGATCGAAGCCAAGCAGCGCCGTGCCGGCCTGTTGCGTGGTGATGACGAGCTGGCCGCGTTCTTTGATGGCAAGTTGCCCGCAGACATCTCCGACTCCCGCGCGCTGGATGCGTGGTATCGCAAGGCGCCGCCCGGTGAGCAGGCCGCGCTTCGCTGGTCGCTGGCCGACATCATGGACAGCGGCGCCGGTCTCGATCCGCACGCGTTTCCCGCGTCGCTGGACATGGGCCAGCATCGCTACCGGCTGGAATACCGATTCGTTCCGGGTGATCCGGCCGATGGCGTCACCATGAATGTTCCCCTGGCCTTCCTCAACGCGGTGCCCGCCGAGCGCTGCGAGTGGCTGGTGGCCGGTCTGCTTCAGGAAAAGGTCGCCGAGTTGATTCGTGGCTTGCCCAAGGCGCTACGTCGCAACTTCGTGCCCGCCCCGGATTTTGCGCGCGCCTTCGTGGAAGCGCAGGCGCCGCGCGACGAATCGCTGACCGCAGCGCTTGCCGCGTTCCTCAAGCGTACGACGGGCGTCGCGATTGACGCGGCGGCTTTCGCGGACGTGGAACTGCCGCCTCATTTCCTGATGCGCTTTCGTGTGCACGACGAGAACGGCCGCACGATAGCCGAGGGTCGTGATCTGCTCGCCATTCGTGCGCACTGGGAAGGCAAGGCGCGCGAAGCGTTTTCGCGCAAGACCGACATCGAACTGACCCGTGAAGACATCGTCAGCTGGGATTTCGAGTCCATCCCGCGCGAGGTGCGCTCCGACGGTGGCCTCACCGCGTGGCCGGCGCTGGTAGACCTGGGCGAAGCCGTGGCCTTGCGCGTATTCGAGCGTGAAGACGAAGCGCGCGAGGCGCATGTGGGCGGCGTGGAGCGTCTGCTGCGACAGGCCCTGGCGCCCGACTTCAAGCGTGCTCGCCGCCAGTTGCCCATCGCCAATCCGCTTTCCCTCAAATATGCCCCGATGGGCAGCGTGGATGGTCTTCGCGACGATCTGGTGGAAGGGGGCTTTGCCGACCTGATCGCGGATCGCCGTCTGGACGCCCGCACGCAGGGCGAGTTCGAGGCCCTGCGCGTCGAATTGTCGCGGGAGCTTTTTGGCGCGGCGGTTGCGCGCCTGAAGCTGGCCGAGCCCATCATCGAGGCGCAGGCCGAGCTCAAGCCGTGGATGCAGCCGCCGTTGCTGGGTTTCGCCAAGGCCAGCTATGACGACCTGCGCGAACAGCTTGATGCGCTTCTGCTGCCCGGATTCCTTCGCGAGCTGCCGAATACGCGCCTCGCCCATCTCCCGCGCTACCTGAAGGCCATGAAGCTTCGCGCCGAGCGCCTGCGTCAGGACCCGGCCCGCGATCAGTCGCGTATGCTGCAAGTGCTGCCGTACTGGCGTGCGCTGCTTCATGCCGGCGGGACGGCGCCGGATGCCGATGCCTGGCACGAGCTGCGCTGGTTGCTGGAAGAGTGGCGTGTGTCGCTGTACGCGCAGGAACTGAAGACCGCAGAACCGGTCTCTGCCAAGCGCCTGGCCCGCGCGCTGGAAGTGGCGCAGGCAGGCTGAAATCAATGAACGGGAACGTGTGATGGCAAGCGGTGGCGCGACAACGCCGGAGTCGGCAAAGGGCCGGACGGGCAGCGAGAGCATGCCCCTGACGGCGCGTGCGCGCGAGGCCGCCCTGCCGCTTCCCGTGAACGTGCGTGCTGAAACCGAAACAGTCATCGAACTGTTGCAGCTTCTGGGCTGCGACGACGAAACCTGCGCGTCGGCTCTCTGGTTTGCTCTGGTGCGTGATTCCACGGACGCCTGGGCGCTGCATTCGCCGACGTGGTCGCCCTCGCTGCGCCGGTTGGTCGATGGGCAGCGCGAAGCAGAAAAAGTGTGGGCGCTGCATGCGCAAAAGGGCCCCGCAGGCGCGGAAGGCCTGCGTCGCCTTCTGCTGGCCATCATTCGTGACCTGCGCGTGGTGTTCGTGTTGTTGGCCCGCCAGCTGGCGGCCATGCGTGCCGGCATGTCGCTGGCCGATGCCGACCGGCGCGAACTGGCCCAGCTGACCTCGGACATCCATGCGCCGCTGGCCAATCGCCTGGGTATCTGGCAGTTGAAGTGGGAACTGGAAGATCTGGCGTTCCGCTATCTGCAACCGGATACCTACCGACGCATCGCCCGTCTTCTGGACGAGCGCCGCGCCGACCGCGAGATATTCATCGCCGCCTGTCTCGATGATCTGCAAAGCGCGCTGTCGGGCGCGGGCATCGAAGCGCAGCTGGCGGGGCGTCCGAAGCACATCTATTCCATCTGGAAAAAGATGAAGCGCAAGGACCTGGAATTCTCCGACCTCTACGACATACGCGCGGTACGCATCCTGGTCAGCAATGTGGCCGACTGCTACGCGTCGCTGGGCATGGTGCACAGCCTGTGGCCGCACCTTCCCGGCGAGTTCGATGATTACGTGGCCCGCCCCAAGGGCAACGGCTATCAATCGCTGCACACGGCGGTAATCGGCCCGCAGGGCAAGACGCTGGAAGTGCAGATCCGCACGCACGACATGCATCGCGCCAACGAACTGGGCGTGGCGGCGCACTGGCGCTACAAGGAGGGCGGCGGTGCCGATGCCGAGTTCGAGGCCAAGATTGCGTGGATGCGCAAGCTGCTGGAACCGCGCGGCGAAGACGAGGCCGAACTGGCTGCGGAATTCCACACCGAACTGATGGAAGACCGCGTCTACGTGCTGACGCCCAAGGGTGAAGTGATCGACATGCCGCGCGGAGCTACCGTGCTGGATTTCGCGTATCACATCCATACCGAGGTCGGGCATCGTTGCCGCGGCGCCAAGATCAACGGGCGCATCGCCACGCTGACGGCACAGCCGAGCAGTGGTGATCGCGTGGAAATCCTGACCACCAAGGTGTCCGAGCCCAGCCGCGACTGGCTGTCGGCCCACCACGGTTATCTCAACACCACGCGGGCGCGCGAAAAAGTGCGCGCGTGGTTCCGTCGCGAAGCGCATGACGCCAACGTCATCGCGGGCCGCACGGCGCTGGAGCGCGAACTGCGTCGTCTCGCCCTGGACGATGTGGACCCGGCCAAACTCTGCACCCACTTCCGCCTGCGCACGCAGGACGAACTGTTCATCGCCATTGCACTGGGCGAAGTCACGCTTGGCCAGGTAGCGCGCTCATTGCAGGAGCCGGTCGAGCCGGAGATCACCCAATCCGGCTCGCCGGTAGCATCGCGCGCGGCGCAGCACGACCGTGGCGCGTTGAGCATCGAGGGCGTCGGCAATTTGCTGACCACGCTGGCGCGCTGCTGCCAGCCCTTGCCGGGCGATCCGGTACGCGGGTTCATCACCCGCGGTCGTGGTGTGTCCGTGCATCGTGGCGATTGCGCCAGCCTGGAACGTCTGGCGCGCCGCAGCCCGGAACGCGTGATCGACGTGAGCTGGGGTCGCGTTGAAGTGCAGGCGTACGAGATCGACATCGAGCTTCGCGGTTACGACCGCAAGGGCCTGCAGAAAGACGTGACCAACACGATCAGCAACTCGGGTCCGCACATCGTGGCGTCTTCCAGCCGCGTGCACGTACGCACGGCGGAAGTGGAAATGCGCTTTACGCTTCGCGTGAAGGATTACGAGCAATTGTCCACGTTGCTCGGCCGGCTCAACGCATTGCCCAACGTGATCGACGCGCGCCGGCTTGGCGGCCGCTGAGTCGTTCGCAGCATCGCGAACGACTCAGCGGTGAGTTACGTGATTTCCCGCAGCGTCAGAGACTGGATCTCGTAATTGGTAGCACTCATCCCTCCGCCCAGATAGCAGAACATCCAGATGCGAACTGAATCGGATGGTGCAACAAAATTAAGGGAAATCTGTTGCCACGTGCTATTGGCTATGGGAGTTCTTGGACTACCCAAGCCTATGCCGCCATTCTCAACGCCCAGTTTAAGCAACGTACTTCCGCTGTTGCTAAATCTCCGAATCGAGACGGAAAGCTGATAGCTCGCTCCTTTTTTTAATTGTTGTTGTTTTTCAAGGGTCAAGAATCCGGCATATTCTGTTGGGTTGAAATATCCTGCTACATTGGATTTGTTTCTCAGAACCATGATGCCATCGTCAGCTTTGACGATGGACAAATTCTGTGGTCCCAGAACAGGCGATATCCAGCCATTGAGATCCTGCTCAGCAAGATTTGTACTTTCAATGAATATTTTTTTGATGGTCAATAAAAGCGCCGGAAATTCCTGAGCTTGCTCAGCGGCCTGGTTTTCCAGCCAGGTGACCGTACAGTTGATTATCAGTCTTGAGTTGCCGGGTAGACTGGACAGAAAATTACGAGGCAAAGGCTCCTGTAACCCCTGGGCAGCCTGTTCTGCCGTCAACGCACGTTGGTCAAGCAACACGGCGCTTTGTTTCTGACCGTCGGGAGTGGTGGCCGTAGCCGTTAGCGAGACGATCTGCCCTGCGGCAATAAACGGCCAGCGCTTTACTACGACAGTGGCGTTGTCCCTTACGGTGTCCAGATCCAGCACGTTACTGTCTTTGGCCTCAATCAATTGAGGTGTGGGTAGAAAGGCGCTGTCGATTTTTTGTATCTGCAAGGATAGGGCGGCTGAGCGTACAACCTGTTCTCCACGCATCCAGTCATAGGAAATGGCGATCGAACGATTGATCGCTGCCAGAACGTTTGCTTTGGGAACGCTGAAGTACACGGCCCCGGCATCACTTCCGGTGATGGATGGATCGAGCGCCTTACCGTCGATATTGACTTGCAGGGTATCGAGTACAGACATGCCCGGATAACTGATCTTGACGGTCATGCCACTTTGCGCGAGTAACGGATCGAACTTTCCGTCCACCGCCGCTTCTACTGCCGGTGCCGGCAACGACGTGGGTGGCAGGACGTCGACTTGCAAGTGATATATGGCCGACCAGCGCTTTTTGCCTTCCTTGCTTTCTACCCGATAACGTATCTCGACATCTTCGCCTTTGCTGGCGCCGATGATGTTCGCGGGGATCAGAACGTTCAGCGGCTTTTTCGGGTCATTTACGCTCACGGTATCGGAGAACTGGCTGGTGGCACTCTGGCCCCGAAACTGGACTACGACAATGTCGTCTACAGACATATCGGGGTATGGCGCGATCTGAACCGCAACGCTGGTTCGGATCTTTTTTGAATCCAGGACATTATTGTTTGCAAGGGGAACGGAGGGCGCAGGCAGTTCCTCGCGCGCGTCGCTCACCAGCAGGGTCAGGATGTCAGAGTCGAGCAGAGCCGGTACGCCTTTCTTACGCACGTCGTAGCATACGTCCAGTTCACCGGCGAGGTCCGGGATATCGACGCTGTAGGTAATGAAGGCATCGTCGTCGGTGCCCTTGAGAATGGAGCGGCTAACGCTCAGTGTGGATTCCCAGGCGAATGGATTGCCGTCTTCGAATTGCCCGTCGAGGTAGAACGTGACGAGGTCGCCAATAGCTGCATTCGAGTAGCGCGGGACACATATCTGGATCTCACGAAGCGAAGGGTCCAGCACACCCAATGGGCCCTCTACGACGGTCGGCGCGGCCAGGTAGACCGGGATTCCGATGACGTCCAGGGTGGTGGGCAAGGATCTGGCCACTTCCGCACCTTTGCGCAGCAGGACGTAAGTGATGTTGGCCCGGGCACCGCCAATGGCTGCTGCCTGATCGTAGGGCACTTTGAATGTGTATTCGAAGGCCAGTTTATCTATGACCTGAGCTGTGGGCTGGATAAGTCCGGAGTTGCCCAGCGTGTCGCTCCATGCCCAGTTGACCTGCAAGGTGTCGTCGGGCTTGAAGCCTGGCCGAGAGGCCCAGACGTGCACCAGGATGTCGTCGCCTTCCAGCGCTTCCAGTTCCACGCGATCAACGGGGGTTTCGTCGTCGAGGGTAACGTAGGCTGGATCTCGCAGGTTGTCCTCGCTATCGGCAGTACTCAGGTCAACCTCAACGATGGCCTTGTCCGAGTACTTTTCCGAGAGATTCTGGACTTCGTCCACAATCTGATAAACCACTTCGATCTTGCCACTTCCGGCGCTGCGCACCGTGGCATCGTCGACCTGTATCACAACGGGATTACCGACCTCGCTGGCGTTCACCTTGCGCGAAATCGTGCACTGGCCCCAACTCAGGATGATCAGGTCGTTGACCCGCATGTTCGGGTAGGGAGCAATTTCCAGGTCGAGCACTTTTGGTAGAGATTGCCCCTGCAAGATCGCCGGGACGTTTTTCGGTTTGGACAGTTCCGAGTGCCAGGGCTCATTGGGGCGGCGATCTGGGCCACCTGGCAGGGTGCGTTTGTAGAAGGTGGTCAACTTGTGCGATGGAGCCGCTTTGGACTTGATGGTGTAGTACAACTCACCGAAGCCTTCCACAGCCTTGTTTGCTGCCACCAGGATCGTCGTGTAGCTTTTGCTGTTGGCAAACGAGCTGCCTGCCAGGATGGGAGTTTTCCCTTTTGCCCCCCAGTACAGACTGATGAGAGTGAGCGGCTTCAAGGCGGGATTGAAAGGTACGATCACTTTCAACGTCTGTTTCTGTATGGCCGGATCAAGCAGGCTACGGTTGATGCCGATATCGGCACCTTCGACGGGGCCGACGAAGCCGGATACGTATACTGGCCGCAGCTCATCCTCAGCCAGCGTGAATTGCCTGTAAAAGGCGTCCATTTTGTTTTCGAGGGTGACAGGTTCCTGCGTGTTGCCATTCATGTCCGTCTGAGTCATGACACGCCTCTGCTCCGTGTGGGTTACGTTAATCCCCGCGTTGCACGTTCAATGGGCACTCGGCCATTAAAGAGCCTTCAACCCTGAGTCGAGTTGTTGAATCTTCTCGACGCAATGAAAAAAAGCAGACGCGTGATCATTCAGGTCGAACCTTGATCCTACTCAGCGCATGACACGATGCCACTCGGCCATCGGTTGTAGGCGCTGATGTAATGACCTGTTGAAATCCTGCTCAGGTGTTGCGCGCACAGAAGATCTGGCGCAAGCCATCTAGCTTCGCGCTTTGCCGTGATCGGTGCTGTATTTGATTTCGCGCAGGTCAGCCCGGGCCAGCGACAGCGTTGCGGACTGAACGTCGGCACCAGAAACACCACGAGCCGCGTCGGCAGGACCCCTTACGAGCAAGCCCTCTCCCATGCAAGTCCGCTGCGCGGACTCACGCGGCGATCGGAATATTGGTGCGCATTTTCAGATTTGTCGCGTATTTTCGATAACGAATACACGTCATCTTAGGCGTCGTCGGCGGGGAGCCGGGGAAGTCATAGGACATCAGGGATGAATAGTTTCATGGCGCTGCCGAGACGGCGTCAGTATGTGCGACGTCTTGCCGTGGCGTCGGCCGCGTTGTGGCTGGTGTGTCCGGCCGTAGCGCAAACCACACTGGACAGGCAGGAGCAACGCGAACGCGCGCAGCGTGAGGCTGAAGCGCGTTCCGGGCAGCGCGAGGCGCCGGACGTACGGCTGGGTTCGTCCCTGCCGCCTGTGTTCCGTACCGGCCTGCCTGTGGAAGCGCATTGCGTACGCATTGACACCCTTCGCCTGGAAGGTGCCCACGCGGATACCTTCCGGTTCGTCCAGCGCTATCTGGATCAGTACCAGGGGCGATGTCTCGGCGCGAGTGGCATACAGACGATACGTGCGCGCGCGGCGGCCATCCTGGCGGACGCGGGCTACGTCACCACGCGAGTGGCACTTCCGGAGCAGGCGGTGGGGCCGGGCGTGCTGCGCTTCCAGTTGCTGCCCGGGACCATCGGTCGCATACGCGCGGCGGACTCATCGTGGCGTACCGCGTTTCCCCTTCGCGAAGGAGACGTGCTGAATCTGCGCGACATCGAGCAGGGACTGGAGCAGCTGAAGCGTCTGGCGTCGCAGGATGCCAATGTGGATATTGCGCCCGGACAACAGGCCGGCGAGTCCGATCTCGTCCTCACGATTCAGCGTGGAAGGCCATGGCATGCGGTGGCCACGCTGGACGACACCGGCTCGCGATCCACCGGCCGGCTACAGGCGGGCGTCAACCTGTCCATGGACAACCTGCTGCGCCTGAATGACCTCTTCTCGCTGGGGCTGAATCGCAACGTTCCCGCCAGCGCGGGCCATGGCACAAGCGGCATGAGCATGAGCTACAGCGTTCCGAAGGGCTATTGGCTCTTCTCGGTGGCCCTGTATGACTACGCCTATCGCCAGACCATTACCGGCTACCTGCAATCCTTCCAGTCGCGCGGCAAGTCACGCACGGCCGACCTCACGATACAGCGTGTGGTCCATCGGGGAAGTCATGGCCGATCCGCCATCGAGTTCCGTGTGGGCAAACGCTGGGCGCACAGTTTCATCGAAGACGTCGAGCTGATCACGCAGCGTCGCCACGTCACCACGGCGGAGGTGGCCTTCGTGCAACGGCAGGATCTGGGTCATGCCCGGCTTGACCTGCGTCTGGCGCGGCGGCACGGCGTGTCCTGGTTGGGTGGCCAGCGCGACGCACCAGGCCTTGCGCCCAACGCGCCCCGTTTCGGCTATCACCTGAACATTCTGGACGCCTCGCTCACGGTGCCGTTTCGCATGGGGCGCCTGTCGGCGCAATGGACGAGCGACCTGCGTGCGCAACGCAGTGCCGGCACGCTCTATGGCTCGGAGTTCATCGCCATCGGCGGGCGATACACGGTGCGCGGCTTCGATGGCGAGCAGACGCTCGCTGGCGAACGGGGCTGGTACTGGCGCAACACGTTGACACTGCCGCTGGGCGCCCTGCCTGCGGCTGTCTACTTCGGCTTCGATACCGGCCATATCGGCGGCCCCAGCACACCCTTCGATACCCCCAAGAGCCTGAGCGGCAGCTTTGTCGGCGTGCGCGCCAGCGCAGGGCGTTTCGGCCTGGATGCGTTCGCCGGATGGGCCTGGCGGGGTGCGCGCGCCCTGGACTCCATGCGCCCGGCCACCGGCTTTCAGCTCACGTATCAGCTCTGACTCCTCTTTCGGAAACGGATATTTCGGATGAACACATCGTTCCAGATCAAACGCCGCCCGCCGGCCGTCCGCCGCCTTGTCGTGGCCATTGCCATGGGATTGTCCCCGTCACTTGCCGCGCAGGTTGCGCCGCAGCCAGGTGGCCCCGGATTCGATCACGCCGCCAACGGCGTGCCCATCGTGAATATCGTGGCGCCCAGCGCGGCCGGTGTGTCGCATAACCGCTATGACCGCTACAACGTGGACCCACGCGGGCTGGTGCTCAACAACGGCACGGGGATCGTCGGCACGCAGCTGGCGGGGCAGATACTGGGCAACCCCCATCTCGCGCCGGGTCAGGCAGCGCGGATCATCCTCAATGAAGTGACCTCGACCCACCCCAGCCATCTGGGCGGCTATACGGAAGTGGCCGGCGCGCGTGCCGACGTGGTGGTCGCCAATCCCAACGGCATCACGTGCGCCGGTTGCGGCTTTATCAATACGGATCGGGTGACGTTGACCACCGGGGTGCCTGTCATGGGCGGCTCGGGCAGTCTGGAAGCGTTTCGCGTGCGCGGCGGCGTGGTGTCGCTGAACGGCGACACCATTGATTTGCGCAACACAACCTCGTTCGAGGTGATTGCCCGCGCGGCGCAGGTCAACGCCAAAGTCTGGGCTGACCGGCTTCATGTGGTAACCGGTGCCAATGAGGTGAACTACGCCACGCGAGACGCGCGTCCCATCGACAGCGATGGCAGTGCGGTGGGCGTCAGCCTCGACGTGGCGGCTGTCGGCGGGCTGTACGCCAGCCACATTCGTCTGGTGGGCACCGAGGCCGGCCTGGGCGTCAACAACGGCGGCGATATCGCCGCGCAATTCGGTGATGTGGACATCCTCAATGACGGCCGCGTGGTGCTGGCGGGCAACACGGCCGCCGCAGGCAACGTGACGATTCGTGCGTCCGAACTCCATAACGGCGGGGTGCTGTCCGCCCACGGTGCCATCACACTGAGCGCGGGTGCCATCGCCAATCGTGGTTCGGTCGCTTCGCAGGGCGCCATCACGTTGCACGGCAGTGCCCTCGACAATAGCGGCAGCGTGCACAGCGGGGCCGGTATCGACGTCCACGCCGGCAGTGCGCGCAATACGGGAAGCGTCTACGCGTCAGGCAACAGCGTCTGGCGGGTGGCCGATCAACTCACCAACGAGGGCACCCTGGCGGCAGCGGGCCATCTGGACCTGGCGGCGGGCCGGATACTGTCAACCGGCGTGCTGGGTGCGGGTGTTCAGGGCGACGGCTCATTGGGTAGCAGCGGCACGCTGCGCGCCGTGGCCGAAGGTGCGCTGATGGCCTATGGCACCCAGCTTGCTGCGGGCGGACTCACCTTGCAGGGCGGCTCGCTGGACCTCTCCGGCTCGAAGACGCGAGCCGGTGGGGACATCGTGCTGCAATCCACGGCGGGGGATCTGCGTCACCAGGGCGCGGATACCGCGACGGCCGGGGCGCTGACGCTGCGCGCGGCGGGCACGCTCGACAACGTGGCCGGCATGCTTGTGGGCCATGCGGTGGTGCTGTCGGCCCGCGATGCGATCCTCAACGGCGGCGGCACGATTCAGGCGGATCAGGGGGCGTCCATCGAGGCGGCGCGGCTGGACAATGCCGACGGGCGCATCGCTCAACTGGGCGCACAAGCCCTGGCGTTGCGTGTGGGCGCGCTGGTCAGCACGGGTTTTATCGGCAGTAACGGGGCGCTGCTGCTGGATGCCGGCGACGTGAACAACGCGGGCACGCTGTACGGAGCCATCGGTTTGACCGGAACGGTCGCCGGGAATCTGCTCAATCGTGGCGCAATCCAGTCCGGTGGCGATGTCACGCTGAGCGCAGGCGGCGTCCTGGACAATCAGGGCGGACGCATCGAGGCGGGCAGCGAGGGGGTGGCCAACGCACTGGTGATCCGCGCCACGTCGGTCAGCAACCGGCAGGGTCGCATCGCCAACGGCGGCGTTGGCCTGACGCGCATCGAAGCCAGCGGGGTGATCGACAACGTCGCCGGGACGCTTGGCGGTCAGGGTGACGTGCAGTTGCACGCGGGCACGCTGGATAACCGCGAGGGCGGCAAGCTGGTCGCGGGGCGCGACCTGGGCCTGGGGCTTTCCTCGCTGGAAAACGGTGGCGGCACGGTCTACGCGGCCGGGTCGCTGCAATGGGACGGCGGCGCTGGCTCGCTCCACAATGCCTGGGGAAAGTTTGGCGCGGGTGGGGATGTATGGCTCACCCTGGCCTGGCTTGAGAACCTGGGTGGCGAGGTGGCCGCCGAGGGGAATGTCTCCTTGCAACTGGGCGCCTTGGGCGTCACCGGTCGTATGGTGGCGGGGCGTGATCTGGCCCTGAGCCTGCCCGGCGACTACACCCACGTGGCAGGCGCCACGCTCAAGGCCAACGGCCAGCTTTCGCTCCTGCTCGGCGGGCATTTTTTCAACCGCCACGGCGCGGTGCTGGACAGCGCGGGCGGCATCACCCTGGACGCCGCGCATATCCACAACGATGCGGGTGCACGCATCAGCAGCGCACACACGGTGCTGCGCGCTCGCGGCGGCCTCTTCAATGCGGGACGACTGGAAGGCGACACGCTGACCGTGCAGGGCACCGACGTCGTCAACGAAGGCGTCCTCGTGGGCGACAACGTCACCGTGCGGGCGTGGAATTTCACCAACGGCGTCGACCTGGGCCAGATCACCGGCAACGATCCGTACACCACCGCGCTGGTCGCCGCGTCCGAGCGACTGAGCCTGTACGTGGGAGGCACCGTTCTCAACCGCGACGCGCATCTTTACAGCCTGGGTGACCTCATCATCGCCGCCGACGAAAGCGGCGCGCGGTCGCAGGCCATCCTCAACCGCTCGGGCAGCATCGAGGCGGACGGCTCCATGGTGCTGGCCGCCCAGCAGATCACCAACGAGCGCCGCCTCTTCGAGGTCGACCGCCACGTGTTGTCCGAGGAAGAGCAGCGCGCCAACACGCGGCGCAGCGAGTCCTACCTCAGTCCATGGGACGACGCGACGGCCACCGACTTTTGCAACAGTCAGCCGTCCAACTGGCGCTGCAAGTCCGAGAACATGCGGCGCACCGATATCTGGACCGTCACCGCCATCCATCGCCTGGGCCGGCACAGTGGTGAATCGCGCATCGTGGCTGGCGGCAACATCCAGCTGAGCGGCTCGGTGCGCAATCACACCTCCACCCTTGCCGCCGCGCATCACCTCATCATCAACGGTGCCGCGCAGGGTCATGGTCTGGCCACGGGTCGGATCGGCGGCGAGCGGATCGAGAACATCGCTTTCGAGCCCTGGACGGAAATCAGTCACCACGTGGTCCGCTCGATCACGATGCAGAAAAAAGAGCGTTGCGCGGGCGGTACCAAATGGTGCTGGAACGATCAGGGTCGCCGCGAATTCGGGCACGAAAGCGACCTCGCGCTGCCCGGGGATGGCGACTACAGCTTCATCACGCTGCCCCCCGGCCTCTCGCTGGCCTCGCGCATCACGGCCGGTGAGGCGCTGGAGATCGTCGGTGAGTCCATCGACAACACGCATGTGGGCGAAGACAGCGACCTGGTCAGCGGCGTGGCCCTGGGCGCGAACGCCGACGCCGGGGCCATCGGCGGCACCGATCCGGGCGGCGTGGGTTCGCAAACGGTCGGCACGTTGCCCATTCGCCCGGGCGACGGTGGCCTGTTCACCTTCCGGCCGGGCGCGGGGCAGCGATACCTGATCGAGTCCGATCCGCGCTTCGCCACCCGCGCCGGTCTCTTGGGCAGCGACTATCTGCTGTCCCGTCTGGGCATCGAAGGCGACCGCCTGCTCAAGCGCCTGGGCGATGCGTTCTACGAACAGCGCCTGGTTCTTGACCAGATCACCTCGCTCACCGGCCAGCGCTATCTGGGTGACTACGGCGATGCGATGGCGCAATACCGCGCCCTCATGGATGCGGGCGTCCAGACGGCCGAACGCTTTCAGCTGGCCGTGGGTGTGGCGCTCACCGGGGAACAGATGGCCCAGCTGACCCGGGACATCGTGTGGATGGTGTCCAAGGAGGTCAACGGCGAACAGGTGCTGGTGCCGGTCGTGTACCTGGCGACCGACACAGCAAAGAAGGTCGCCAGCGGCGCATCGCTCAGCGGCGCCACCGTCGCCCTCAGCGCCAGCGGCAACGTGACCAACACCGGAAGCATCGCCGCCCGCGACAGCGCGCTGCTGAAGGCCGGCAATCTCCTGAATACGGGAACACTCAGCGCGGGCGGCACGCTGGGCGTGGATGCCAGCCACACCATCCTCAACGCCGGTCGCATCGACGGCGGCCAGGTGTCACTGGTTGCCGGACAGGACATCGTCACCGGCATGGGGCTGGCCAGACTCGACCTGGGCGTGCCGTTGCTCAACCTCGGACGTGCCGATGCCGCCACGCGCGGTCTCGACGGCGGCGTGCATGCCGCGCAGGATCTGGCGGTAGCCGCCGGTCGCGACCTCACCCTGAACAGCGCCACGCTCACTGCCGGGGGTGACGCGTCACTCACGGCAGGCCGCGATCTGGCGCTGAACGCCACCCGGCAGACGGCCAGTGCGGGCAGCGCCACCTCGCTCAGCCAGGCCACCGTTCACACCACCAGCGCCGTGCAGGCGGGCGGCAGCGCGATGCTGGCAGCCGGACGCGACCTGCTCAGTCAGGGCGCCACCGTGAAGGCTGGCGACGTGGCCGTGCTATCGGCGGGACGCGACGTGGTGCTCAACGCGGTGACGGACTCCCTCACCACCCAGGCCTCCCGCCGCGAGGGCAAGACAAGCATCACCACCGCCACCTACGACGAAGCCCTGCGCGGCACGACCCTCGACGGCGCTGGCGGCGTGATCGTCAGCGCCGGGCGCGACGTGCAGACCACCGCCGCCACCCTCACCAGTGACGCGGGCAACATCGCACTCACGGCGGGCCGTGACGTGGTGCTCGATGCCGGTGTGGAAACCCACACCTGGGAAGAAACCCGCCGCAGCAAAAAGTCCGGGCTGCTGTCGTCGACGACGACGACCACGCGGGATGCGACCGATGATCGTCTTGCCATCGGAACGCTGTTGCGTGGTGACCACGTGACCGTGGCGGCGGGACAGGACGTGGTGGTGCGGGGCGCGGATGTGGTGGCGAGTGGCAACCTCACCGTGGCCGCCGCTCGTGATGTGCGACTGGAAGCCACCCACGACCTCTATCGCGAAACCCACGAAACGACGGTCAAGAAGTCCGGTGTCACCCTCGACAACGGCGGTGTGCTGATGGCGCAGGGCAAGCGGACAGTCAAACAGACGTCCATCGACCAGAGCGTGGCGCGCGGCACCCTGCTGAGTGGCGACGCGGTCACGGTTGCCGCCGGTCGCGATGTGATCGGTCAGGGGGCGCAGATCGCCGGCACGCACGATGTGTTGCTTGCGGCGGGTCGCGATCTCTCGCTGGGCACGGCCGAAAATCGCTACACGGAAGACCACGACACTACGGTCACCACCACTGGTTACTCGCGCAATGGTCTTAACCAGCACATCGGCAAAGGCAAGGACAGCCGTGGCGAGCGCATCGACCAGTTGACCCACACGGGCAGTCTGGTCGGTTCCACCGATGGCCAGGTGACACTCAGCGCGGCGGGTAACCTGCACCTGACTGGCACCGATGTGTTGAGCCAGACCGGCACGACCCTCGTGGGCAAGCAGGTGACCCTCGACGCAGCGGTTGACACCGTGGATACCCGCGCTTACGAAAAGCACAGCCAGACCGGTATCACCGGGGGGCTCGGTGGGGCCACCGTGGGTCTGGTGCAGGATGCGGTGTATGGCACAAAGCGCGCGACGGGAAGTGGGGATACGCGCCTGAAAGCGCTGTACGCCGCCAAGGCGGCCTACGCCGTCGCCGATGGCATCGGCGTGGCGAGCAACCTCGCCGCCGCCGGCAGTGCGGGCGATGCGATGGCCGCCTCGGGCATCAACGTCCAGGCAGAGATCGGCGGCAGCAGCGCCAGCACGGTGACCACCACGCACGACGACATCGCGCGGGGCAGCCACATCCGCAGCCAGGGCGACGTCACCATCGCGGCGACCGGCGGAGACCTCACCATCATCGGCAGTCAGATCGCCGGGAAGAACGTGGCGCTGGCGGCGGCACACGATCTGAACGTACTGAGCCAGGCCGAGCACCACCGCCTGAAGAATGATTCCAAAAACAGCAGCGGCGGCATTGGTGTCAGCTTCGGCAGCGACGGCCTGGGCGTGTATGCACAGGCAAGCATCGGCAACGGCAAGGCGCGCGGCAACGGCACCACTCACGCCGAATCGCTCATCCATGCCGGTGACACGCTCACTCTTATCAGCGGCAACGACACCACGCTTCAGGGCGCGCAACTCACGGGTGAGCGCATCGTCGCGACGGTCGGCAACCACCTGACGATCCGCAGCGAACAGGACACCGACGACTACGCAAGCAAGACCATGCAGGCTGGCGGCAAGGTGATGGTCGGCCTCACCCAGAGCGGCTTCGCCAGCGCCAGCGGCTACTACAGCAAGAGCACCATCGACAGCCAATACACCGGCGTCAACGAAGTCAGCGGCCTCCAGGCCGGGGCGGGTGGCTATGACATCTACGTCGGCGGCACGACCCATCTGGTGGGCGGCAAGATCGCCAGCACGGCCAACGCTGCCAACAACCGACTGGACACCGGCAACCTCATCACCGAGAGCCTGCACAACGTCTCCAGATACGACGCCAAGCAGATCAGTGTCAGTGGCGGCAGCACCATGGCCAGCAACATCGCGGGTGGCATCGGGGCAGCCCTGTCCATGGCCGTGCCCCAGCACGAGAACGAAAGCAGCGAGACCACGTCGGCCATCGCCAACGGCGCCATCGTCGTGCGAAATAATCCCGGCCAGGACCTGAGCGGCCTCGACCGCAATGCCTCGCTGGACAACGTGGCGCTCACCAACGTGTTTGATCCGAACAAGGTGGCCCAGCGGCAGGAAATGGGCCAGTTGGCCGGCGAGGTGGGCTTCCGTGCGGCCGGTGATCTGGCCGATCAGATGCACTGGCCCGAAGGCAGCAACGAACGCACCGTGCTGCACGGTCTGGTCGGCGCAGCGGCATCCGCACTGGGCGGCGGCGACGCCCTCTCAGGCGCGGCGGCCGCCGCCGCCAACCAGAAAGTCATTCCGGCGATGGCGGACTATCTGGTCAGCCAGGGCTACGTCCCGGGCTCGCCCGAATACGACACGATGATGCAGGTCGCCAGTACGGCCGTTGGCGCGGTAGTGGGCGGCGGCGAAGGTGCCACCGTCGCGCTGGACGGCACGAAGTACAACTACCTGCGCCACGACCAGCGCACCGAAAAGGAAGCCGACGTCGCCGGTTGTGCAGGCGATGCAGCCTGCCAGCGCCGTGTCGAAGATCACTGGACTGCCGTTAGCGCGGAACAAAGCGTGGCGATGACCGAAGCGTACAAAGACACGATGGACCCGGCGATCTACCAGCAGTTGCTGGATACGAAGCCGGGCACGCCGAAGTACGACGAGTTGTTGGCGCAAGGTATGGGCGGAGTCCTCGGCGCCAACGGTCCCGGCACGGGCATCGCCCTGGGACTGGTCACGCAAAACGATGGTGAGCCCATGTATTCCGGGCTCGTCGGTGGCCTGACCGCCTACGACAAGAGCCGCCTGGAAATGGGCATGCTCGGCCCGCTCTTTGGCGGCCCCGCCGCTGCCACGGCAGCGTTTGGTGGCACACCCGAACAGGTCTCCGCAGCGGGACAGTTTGGTTTTGACACGATGGCCATGGCGACCGCCGGTCGCTGGGGCAGCGCGCAGGCCGAACTGAAGATCGCGGACGATGCAGTAGCGAAAGCCTATGCCGATACGGGCATAGGCTGGGGGCGTGGCCTTCAGAATCAGGGCATGCCGTGGGAGGACTTTTTGGAGACGCGGTTGCCGGTAGGCACGCGGTTGCCGCCTGACTTCAAGACGTTCGACTTTTATGACCGGATCAGCCGGACGGCGATCAGTGCGAAAACACTCGATACGATGACCGAATCCAAGATCATTAATCCGAGGCAGCTGTATACCTCAATAAAGAAGAATGTGGACGATGCTGTCAAGTTCGAGGATTATTATCGATCGACAATATTTCTCGATAGTTCGATGATTGACGTGCGAGAACTCCGGGTTGCTGTTCCAGCAACGACGAATGCAACCCAATGGAGGCATATTCAACAAGCCGTGAGATATGGTGAAGCCAATGGCGTTCGTGTAATTGTCACGCCTGTGAGTAATTAGGAGATCCAAATGAATACCCGATGGGCCAGTGCTGTGGATAATGGTGACTTTATTGGTGTCGACACGTCTTCTGGGCTTGGGAATTGCGGTCTGGATGATCTCGGAATCCATCTCATAATGAATCCCGATACAGATGATCAAAGTCTTGGTACTGCACTCGTGAGCGCACTTGATGCTAGTCGGACTCTTACGCTTGAAGAATGTGGCGAATTTTTCAATCTGAAGGCGCTATCGGAAAGGTATGAGGCGTGGGTGTCGGGATTTATGGATAAATTTAATTATAAATCCAGAAAATTACTATTTCGGAACATGAAAAGTTGCCATATTTCTCTCCATGACGGCCTGATTACCATCAGGCCGAGTCATCACGAGAAACTTGAAGCATGGAGCGGTCACGGTATATCCAAGGATGATCACGTCGTGTTGCCATTCGATAGCTCGCCCGCTGACATCGGCGCCGCTTTGAGACTGGCATTCAGTCGTTGCACGTGACGGTTCCGCTCTAATCTGTCGCGCTGGGCGGCACGAAGTACAACTACCTGCGCCATGACAAGACGGCGGCGAAGGAGGCTAGTGTCGCCGGGCCTCTGGTTGCACAGCTAACGGGTAAGTGCGTCGTCGCGCCCGTGGGCAACGGCCTAGTCAGATTCAGCAAGCCGTGAGGTATGCGAAGCCAATGGTCTTCGCCGAATTGCTACGCCTGTGAGTAATTGGGAGAAGCGAATGAATACCCGATGGGCTAGTGCCGTGAATAATGGCGACTTTATTGGCGTTGACACCTATTCAGGGCTTGGGCGTTGCGGTCTGGATGCTCTCGGAATCCATCTCATAATGAATCCCGATACAGATGATCAAAGTCTCGGTACTGCAATCGTGAGCGCGCTTGAGGCTAGTCGGACTCTTACGCTTGAAGAATATGGCGAATTTTTTAATCTGAAGACGGCGTCGGAGAGGTATGAGGCTCGGGTGTCGGAATTTATGGAGAGATTTAATTATAAATCCAGAAAATTACTATTTCGGAACATGAAAAGATGCCATATTTCTCTCCATGACGGCCTGATTACCATCAGGCCGAGTCACCACGAGAAACTTGAAGCATGGAGCGGTCACGGTATATCCAAGGATGATCGCCTCGTGTTGTCATTCGATAGCTCGTCCGCTGACATCGGCGCCGCATTGAGACTGGCATTCAGTCGTTGCACGTGACGGCGCCGCTCTAATCTGTCGCGCTGGGCGACACGAAGTACAACTACCTGCGCCATGACAAGGCGGCGAAGGAGGCTAGTGTCGCCGGGCTTCTGGTTGCGCAGCTAACGGGTGAGTGCGTCGTCGCGCCCGTCGGCAACGGCCTGGTCAGATTCAGCAAGTCGTGAGGTATGAGAGGCCAATGGTCTTCCCCGACCGCTCATTCGACAGATATGAGGGTTCCACCACCGACGGCATCGGTGACGACCTCAAATTCAAAGGGTAGCAACATGAAGGCTATATGCAGATATAGCATGGGTAGCGCGATTCCTCGGAGTGAGCGTTATCTTCGGGAGGTGGATCAGACTAGTTATGCGCCGCTGAAGGTTGGCTCGGAATATCGTGTTTATGGCCTGCTATTTATCTGCGGGCGCATGGATTTCCTGGTTGTGCCCGAAGAGTCGTCACCATTCTGGGCGCCATCGAGTTTGTTCGAGATAACGGATAGTGGTATTTGTAATGAGTGGGGTGTTTGCTCCACCAAGAATAATGGCCAGTATCATTCTTTATTCGCCTCATTCAATATAACTTGCATTATCGGATATCGGTCTCTTGTTGACGATTATGAGCACTATCGTGGACTTGTCGAAAGCGATGCGGATCATGTGGAGAGATTCTTTCTCGAAAATAGGAATGTCTCCATGAGTGGTGCGCGTTAAATACTTTACCGATAGTGCGGTCGATGAGTCTCCGGCACTCAAAGACACGATGGACCCGGCGATCTACCAGCAGTTGCTGGATACGAAGCCGGGCACGCCGAAGTACGACGAGTTGTTGGCGCAAGGTATGGGCGGAGTCCTCGGCGCCAACGGTCCCGGCGCGGGCATCGCCCTGGGACTGGTCACGCAAAACGATGGTGAGCCCATGTATTCCGGGCTCGTCGGTGGCCTGACCGCCTACGACAAGAGCCGCCTGGAAATGGGCATGCTCGCCCCGCTCTTTGGCGGCCCCGCCGCCGTCACGGCAGCGTTTGGCGGCACACCCGAACAGGTGTCCGCAGCGGGGCAGTTTGGTTTCGACACGATGGCCATGGCGACAGCCGGTCGTTGGGGCAGCGCGCAGGCCGAACTGAAGATCGCGGACGATGCAGTAGCGAAAGTCTATGCCGATGCGTGCAATGTTAATCAGGTGAGTAACTAACGAGAGCCAGATGGAAACTCAGTGGGCAGGAGCTGTAGATAATGGCGATTTTATATGTATAGATACTTACTCTGGAAACGGCCTTCTTGGTCGCGACACCGAGGGCGTGAGCGAGATCCTTGGAGCGGGCGAAAATAATGAGAATCTTGGCTGCGCGGTGATTCGTGCATTAGCAGCGAGTAGGGAAATTACTCTTGATGAATATTCTGGCTATTTCAATTGGGAGAAAAGAAAGGCGAGTTATACCCTTTGGGTAAACTCGTTGATGCAGCAGTTCGGATACCGAACCAGAAAGGCGCTTTTTAGGAATATGCGAAGTTGCAGCATTGCGGTGGATGACAGCAGCATCCTCTTTTGTCCCAGTCACCACGAGAAACTTGAAGCATGGAGCGGTGACGGCATATCCAAAGATGACTACGTCGTGCTGCCATTCGATAGCTCGCCCGCTGACATCGGCGCCGCATTGAGACTGGCATTCAGTCGTTGCACGTGACGCGTCATTTGTGACGCAGTGCGACCCCTCTATAGGGGCGGTCAGACAGTGGATGGAAAGCTACGATCACTCTGGGAGTGTCATTCGCGTTCGTCCAAAAAGTATCAACGGACAACCTGTGAGGGCACAGCATTATCCGCCTACGGGCACGGCGCTGAGGGGTTGGAAGTAATTTATTCAAAGGTTGAATTAGCAGCAGATCTGGCGAATGCAGCAGATGGCGGATTCGATGTTGCCAATGTTTCAAAAGTTGCGTTCGAAATCTACCAAACCCATGGACTGGAGCTTACCGAATCCATGGATCGTATATTGCTCATGCTTATAGCAATGGAAGAGGGGGAGGAATTTGAGCTCAGCGAGTTAGATTTTCTTTCGTTGATCGAGGATATTAAGAAAACGGCGTAGCGAGACTTTGGGCCCGAGCACGTTGGGGTCGCCGTTCCAGAGGCTACGAGCGCTGGTCAGTGGATGCGGCCTCAGCAAGCCGTGAGATATAGCGAGGCTAATGGCGTTCGCGTAATTGTTACGCCTGTGAGTAATTAGGAGATCCGAATGAATGCCCGATGGGCTAGTGCCGTGAATAATGGCGACTTTATTGGTGTCGACACGTCTTCTGGGCTTGGGCGTTGCGGTCTGGATGCTCTCGGAATCCATCTCATAATGAATCCCGATACAGATGATCAAAGTCTCGGTACTGCAATCGTGAGCGCGCTTGAGGCTAGTCGGACTCTTACGCTTGAAGAATATGGCGAATTTTTCAATCTGAAGGCGCTATCGGAAAGATATGAGGCCTGGGTGTCGGGATTTACGGATAAATTTAATTATAAATCCAGAAAATTACTATTTCGGAGCATGAAAAGTTGCAGTATTACACTCCATGATGGCCTGATTACCATCAGGCCGAGTCATCACGAGAAACTTGAAGCATGGAGCGGCGACGGCATATCCAAAGATGATCACGTCGTGCTGCCATTCGATAGCTCGCCCGCTGACATCGGCGCCGCATTGAGGTTGGCATTCAGTCGTTGCACGTGACGGTTCCGATGTCCCGTCTGGTAACTGAGGACGACGCTATGACAACGCGATGGGCAAGGGCGTTATTTAACGGTGATTTCTATTGCGTGGAAACATTCTCTGGACTGGGTCGATGCGGGCGTGATTCAGAGGGTGCCCAATTCTTGCTACCCCTTGAAGTTGATGAAGGGATGCTGGGGAGCGCAATTGTCACCTCACTAAATCGAAGCAGAACGCTCACGCCTGACGAGTATGAGATGTTCTTCAACCTTGAAAATGTCATGAAAAGATATGGCGATTGGATATCAGCGTTGTTGTCACGCTATGGATACCGATCAAAGAAATCGCTATTCAGAAACATGAAGAATTGCAGTATTTCGATGGATTGCGGAATAATAAAAATACTACCCAATCATCACGTGAAGTTGGAAGCGTGGAGCGGTGAGGGCATATCAGATGATGATCACGTCGTGTTGCCATTCGATAGCTCGCCCGCTGACATCGGCGCCGCATTGAGGTTGGCATTCAGTCGTTGCACGTGACCTTGCCGCTCTGATCTGCCGCTCTGGACGGCACGAAGTACAACTACCCGCGCCACGACCAGCACACCGAGAAGGAAGCTGACGTCGCCAGCTGCGGAGGCCATGCTGCATGCCAGCGCCGTGTCGAAGAGCACTGGGCCCTTATAAGGGCGTAACAAGGCGTGGCGAGGGCTGGCGTGGCGTTCTTATGTCGCGTCCGCCTGTTTCAGGGGATGTTCGCGAGCACGACTCTCAATCGTTCCACTCGACGACGGTTCCATCCGCTCCATACTCCTCGCCCTCGTCACCAATGACTCGTGCGCCAAGGGCCTGGGCGATGTCGAACATCTTGCGCAGGATTTCTACGTCGGGGTTCTTCACGACTATTTCGCCACAGCCTGTTCCGATCCATGCAGTGTTCTCGGTGACGGAATAGGCGGTCCAGACAGCTAGTCCCTCGTCCCGGACCCGCAGAACGCTTCCATTACTGAGGACGGCTTCGGCGAACCCATCCAGGCGCATGTCAGGATCAGACGCGATGTATGCCTTCCACTCGTCCATCGAGATGCTCGGTCCATGTTCATCGAACCATTCCGCCTTGCGGGTGATATGAACGTCGTAGCCCATGGCGTTTCCTTCCTTGTATTTGCGGGAGCTGTTTGCGAGCGATCTACAGTTTACTGGGTGAAAATTGCCCTGTAGGCAGTTCGCGTGTCGGCGCCAATATCCTTGAAAGTGCATGGAGATGCAGCGCGAGACATTCAGCTTCGCGCGTTGGCGTGATCGGTGCTGTATTTGGTTTCGCGCAGGTCAGCCCGCTGCCGGGCCAGGGACGTCGTTATGGACTGAATGTCAGCACCAGAAACACCACGAACATCGACAGGTGCACAGCGCCTTCCAGCATCGTGGTGCGCCACCCGGAGAAGGTGAGGGCACTCAGGATCAGTGTGGCGGCGAGCAGCACGATGCTTGCCGGGGGCAGGCCGAGCACCACGCTCTGGCCGGTGAACAGTCCGATGGCGAGTACGGCGGGCACGGTCAGTCCCACGGTGGATGCGGCCGCGCCCAGGCACAGGTTGATGGCGCGCGTGAGTTGGTCGCCGCGGATCGAAATCAGCGCGGAAATGCCTTCTGGCGTGAACACCAGCATGGCGATGATGATGCCGCCGAGTGCAGGCGGTGCGCCCGTGGCGTCGATGCCGTAATCGAGCACCTTGGCCAGACTCTTGGACAGGATGACGATGGGCAGCAGGTACACCAGCAGCAAGGCGATGCGACGCATCAGTTCGCTGGCCGGCATTTTGGGTTGCGCGGGCGGGGGCGGTTCGGCTTCGTTCGGCGCGGTCGATTTCGGCGACACGAAGTAGCCCTTGTGCCGGCCGGTCTGCAACCAGAGAAACAGCCCGTACAGCGCCATGGTCAGCAGCGAGAACGACACGGCCTGCACGGAGGTAAGCGAGCCATCGCTGGTGGAGGTGGTGAAGTTGGGCAGCACCAGCGCGATGGTGGCCAGTGGAATGATTACGGCCAGATAGGCGGAGGCACCTTGCAGGTTATAGGTCTGCTCGTGGTGGCGAATGCCGCCGATCAGCAGGCCCAGGCCCACCACACCGTTCAGCACGATCATCAGCACCGCAAACATCGTGTCGCGGGCCAGCGTCGCCGTGTCTGCCCCGCCAAGCATCACGGCGGAGATCAGCGCCACCTCGATGATGACGATGGACAGGGTGAGAATCAGGGTGCCGAAGGGTTCACCGAGCCGGATCGCCAGTTCCTCGGCTTCATGCACTACGCCGAAGGCGGTCCAGACAATCATCACGAACAACCAGGCAAACAACCCGATGCCGAGCGTGTGCTGGTTGAGGTGGGCCATCCAGTCCGATCCGAAGATCAGGAACAGCGCCACCGTGAGCCAGGCCAGCACGGGGCGTCCGAAGGTCTTGAAGGCGGCCATGCGGGTTCCTCGTTGCCTTGGGGGTGCCCCCGAGGTTAACGGACGAAGGGCTCCGGGTGGGCGGGGCAGAAGACACTATCGGGCGTGAAAGCGATCTTCACCACGCGGTGGAGTGGCCCGATCGGCTTTCAGGCGGCCCAAACCCGCACCTGCGCTCTTGGCCCGCCCCCCTCCCGTGCGATAGTCTGCCCTGCTTGACCGCCGCGTCCCGCAAACCGCGGGAATCCCACGCGGCATCGCAGCTACCGGTACGGATAATCATGCAGGACACCCAAGATCAGGGCGCGCAGGGCGGATACGTTCCGTCGGCGGTTGAAGCCGCCGCCCAGCGCTATTGGAATGAAACCCGCGCGTTCGAAGTGCGCGAGGACTCGACCCGGCCGAAGTACTACTGCCTGTCGATGCTTCCATACCCTTCCGGGGCGCTCCACATGGGCCACGTGCGCAATTACACGATTGGCGACGTGATCAGCCGCTTCCAGCGCCAGCAGGGCAAGAACGTGTTGCAGCCCATGGGCTGGGACGCCTTCGGCCTGCCCGCCGAGAACGCCGCGATCAAGAACAACACCGCGCCGGCCAAGTGGACCTACAAGAACATCGAACACATGCGCGAGCAGTTCAAGCGCATGGGTTTTGCGTACGACTGGACCCGTGAAGTCACCACCTGCCGCCCGGAGTACTACCGCTGGGAACAGCAGATGTTCACCCGGCTGATGAAGAAGGGCCTGGTGTACCGCAAGAACAGCGTGGTGAACTGGGACCCGGTGGACCAGACCGTGCTGGCCAACGAGCAGGTGATCGACGGCAAGGGCTGGCGCTCGGGCGCCGTGGTCGAGAAGCGCGAGATCCCGCAGTGGTTCCTGAAGATCACCGCCTATGCGCAGGAATTGCTGGACGGCCTGGATACCCTGCCGGGCTGGCCGGACGCCGTGAAGACCATGCAGCGCAACTGGCTGGGTCGTTCCGAGGGTCTGGAAATCCAGTTTGACGTGGACGGCGAAGCCGAGCCGCTGAGCGTGTTCACCACCCGTCCGGACACCCTGATGGGTGTGTCGTATGTGGCCGTGGCTGCCGAGCACCCCATTGCGATCAAGGCTGCGGCCTCCAATCCGGGTCTGGCTGAGTTCATTGCAAGCTGCCGTGCGGGCGGCGTCTCCGAAGCCGAACTGGAAACCCAGGAAAAGCGCGGCTACTTCACGGGCGTGGAAGCTACCCATCCGCTCACGGGCGAAAAAGTGCCCGTCTGGGTCGCCAATTTCGTGCTGATGGGCTACGGCACTGGTGCGGTCATGGCCGTGCCGGGTCACGACGAGCGCGACTGGGAGTTTGCCCAGAAGTATTCGCTGCCCATCAAGATGGTGGTGGTAGACCGCACGGTGGTGGACGCCATCGCCGAACTGCGCCGCGACCTGGCTGCCGGTGACGGCGCCGATCCGGTGAACCTGGCCCTCGGCGGCGGCAGCACCGACGCTTACCAGGCCAATGCGGCCGTTGAAGTCGTCAAGGCGTTTGAAGCCGCCGTGCAGGACACGGGTGCTTATACCGAGCACGGCTTCCTGTTCAATTCGGGCGAATTCGATGGCCTGGAATTCCGCGCGGCATTCGATGCCATCGCGGCCAAGCTGGAGTCCATGGGCCGTGGCCAGCGCCGGGTCAACTGGCGCATCCGCGACTGGGGCGTCAGCCGCCAGCGCTATTGGGGCTGCCCGATCCCGGTGATTTACTGCCCCACCTGCGAAGCGGTGCCGGTGCCGGAAGATCAGCTGCCGGTCGTGCTGCCCGAAGACGTGGCGTTCTCCGGCGTGCAGTCGCCGATCAAGGCCGACCCGGAATGGCGCAAGACCACCTGCCCGAAGTGCGGCGGCGCGGCTGAGCGCGAAACCGATACGTTCGACACCTTCATGGAGTCCAGCTGGTACTACGCCCGCTATACCTCCCCGGACGCCAATGCCCAGGTGGACGAGCGCGCCAACTACTGGCTGCCGGTCGACCAGTACATCGGTGGCATCGAGCACGCCATCCTGCACCTGCTGTACTTCCGCTTCTATCACAAGCTGCTGCGTGACGAAGGTCTGGTGGGCAGCGACGAGCCGGCCACCAACCTGCTGTGCCAGGGCATGGTCATTGCCGACACGTACTTCCGCAAGGAAGCCGACGGCTCCAGCACGTGGTTCAACCCCGACGACGTGGAAGTGCAGCGCGACGAGCGCGCACGCATCGTGGGTGCTGTGCTGCGTTCCGATGGCAAGCCGGTGGAAATCGGCGGCGTCGAAAAGATGTCCAAGTCGAAGAACAACGGCGTGGACCCGCAGCTGATGATCGGCAAGTACGGCGCCGACACCGTGCGCCTGTTCTCGATGTTCGCCGCGCCGCCCGACCAGTCGCTGGAGTGGAACGAGGCTGGCGTGGAAGGCATGTCGCGCTTCCTCAAGCGCCTGTGGCGCGATGTTTCCTCGCACGCGGAGGCCGGGGCGACCCAGGCGGTGGACGTCGCTTCGCTGGACGCTGGCCAGAAGACGCTGCGTCGCCAGTTGCATGAAACCATTCAGAAGGTCACCGACGACGTCGGCCGCCGGCAGTCGTTCAACACGGCCATCGCGGCCCTGATGGAACTGTCCAACGCGCTGGCGAAGTTCGACGATGCCAGCCCGCAGGGCCGTGCCGTCCGCCAGGAAGCGCTGGCCGCCATCGTCAAGCTGATCAACCCGTTCACCCCGCATGTGTCCCATGCGCTGTGGCAGGTGCTGGGCCATGGCGAAACGCTGGTGGAAGACGCCGGCTGGCCGGCCGTGGATCAGTCGGCGCTGGTCCGCGACTCGCTGACCCTCGCCGTGCAGGTCAATGGCAAACTTCGCGCTACCATCGAGGTGCCGGCCGCGGCCTCGAAGGAAGAGGCCGAAGCCATGGCGCGGGCAGAGCCCAATGTGGCCCGCCTGCTGGAAGGCCAGACCGTGCGCAAGGTGATCGTCGTGCCCGGTAAGATCGTCAACATCGTCGCAGGATAACTATGAGCCTGACCTTCGCCCGTTCGATCCGTTCCCTGATGACGCTTGCCACCGTGGCGCTGCTTGCCGGTTGCGGCTTTCATCTGCGCCAGTCGGCCGCACTGCCTGTCGGCATGGAGAAGATCCATCTGACCGTGTCGGGCGGAGGCGCGCTGGACCGCGATCTGCGCCGGGCGCTGGAAAACTCGAACGCCACGCTGGTGGACAAGCCGGGCGTGGATGTGGCCGAACTGGTCGTGACCACCGCGGCCTTCCGCACCGACACGCTGACGGTGAGCGGCACGGCGCGCGTCACCGAATACGCCGTGCACTACCACGTCGAATTCAACGCCAGGGCCGGTGACGGCACGCCGCTGGTCGCCCAGCAGTCTGTCGATATGTCCCGCGAGTTCAGCTACGACGCCACCAACACCATCGGTTCGGCGACGCAGACCGAAGAGCTGCAGCGCAGCCTCGTGGGTGACATGGTCCAGTCGATCCTGTTCCGTCTGCAGGCCGCAGGTGCCCATCCGGTCAAGGCCGTGGCTCCGACGCCCGCGCCGGAACCGGCCCCCGTACCTGCGCCGACGCATTGATGTCAGCTGAGTTCCGGCATGTCGCTTAACGCCATTCAATGGCAGAAACATCTCGCGGGGGATCGCCTCGCGCCGGTGTATCTGCTGGCTGGCGAGGAATTGCTGGTGCTGGAGGCGGCCGACGCACTGCGTGCGCTGGCCCGCCGCCTGGGGTACAGCGAGCGCGAAGTGCTGGAAGCGGACGCCCGTTTTGACTGGGACGACCTGGCGCGCTCAGCGGCCGGCATGTCCCTGTTCGCTACCCAGCGCATCCTCGATCTTCGTCTGACCGGTGGCCGGGCAGGCAAGGAGGGCGGGGCCGCCATCACGGAGTTCTGCGCGGCACCGCCGCCGGACACCACGCTGCTGATCACGGCGACCGAGTGGAGCAACAAGCACGAGGCCGCCTGGAGCAAGGCCGTTGCCGAGGCGGGCATCCAGGTCATTTTCAATGCGCCCAAGCCGCACGAATGGAGCCAGTGGGTCGGCGCCCGGCTGGCATCGCGCGGGATCAAGGCGTCGCCCGACGCGGTGGCGATGCTTGCCGAACGCGTGGAGGGCAATTTGCTCGCCGCCGCCCAGGAAGTGGACAAGCTGGTCGTGCTGGTCGGTGACGACCACCGCATTGATGTCGATACGCTGGAAAGCCTGGTGGTCGACAGCGCCCGTTTTGACGCCTTCAAGCTCACCGACGCGGCCTTTGCCGGCGATGGCGGCCGCGCGCTGCGCATCCTGGCGGGTCTGAAAGCCGAGGGCGACGAACTCATCGCCCTGATGGGCTGGCTGGTCAATCAGCTGCAACTGGCGCTGCGTCTGGCCAACGCCCGCGATTTCGCGGCGCAGGCCCGCGCCGAGCGCCTGTGGCCCGCCCGCGAGCAACTGTTCCGCAAGGCGCTGCGCCGCGCTCCCCGCGACCACTGGATGGCCTGCCTCGCCCGTGCCGCGCGGATCGACCGCATGGCCAAGGGCCGCGAAGCCGGCGATGCGTGGCTGGAGGCCGAGCGCCTGATTGCCCTGATTTCCGAACCACGCGCGGCGGCCGCCCTGGCATGACCGCGCGTCCCCTCGCCATCCTTGGCGGCACGTTCGACCCGGTTCACCACGGCCACCTGAGGGCCGCCTGGGAGGCGGCTGAGCAGCTGGATGCCGAAGTCCGTCTGGTGCCGGCGCATGTGCCGCCGCACCGTCCCGCGCCGCTGGCCGACGCCGCCCACCGGGTGGCGCTGCTGCGCGCCGCCCTGGCGGGGCAGGACAGGCTGGGGCTGGACACGCGCGAACTGGACCGCCAGGGCCCGTCGTACACGGTGGACACCCTGGCAGCGCTGCGCGCCGAAATCGGCCCGACCCGACCGCTCGTCCTGCTGGTAGGAACAGACGCCTTCGCCCACCTGCCGTCCTGGCATCGCTGGCGCGAACTGTTTGAACTGGCCCACATTGGTGTGCTGACCCGCCCGGGTTCAGCGCCCACGCTGCACTGGGATCTGGCCACCGAAGTAGCCAGGCGCCGGGCCCATGCCCTGCGCGGGCCGGCCGGAGACGTGATTGATATCGCCATCACTCCGCTGGACATCGCCGCCACCGCCATCCGCGATGCCTTTGCCTCGGGCCGGGAGCCGCGCTACCTGCTGCCGGCAGTCTTCTTTGAAGATGAGACGCTTCTGGCGCCGTATCGCCCCGCGGGCTGAGCCGACCCATTGACGTGCAAAGCCCTGACGGGCGCTATACTGCGCCCAACGCGGCGCCGTGCCGCTGCTTACAGGTACGAAAGCACTTGAGTTCCAAGTCATCACGCAAGGCGAAATCCGCCGACATCAACGAGATCCTGCGCAAGCGGGTCATCGACGCCCTTGAAGAGCTGAAAGCGAAGGACGTTCGCGAGATCGACGTTCGCGGCAAGACTTCCATCGCGGATTTCCTCTTCATCGCCTCGGGCACTTCCGCCCGTCACGTGAAGTCCATCGCCGACGAAGTGGTGAAGTTCGCCAAGGAAGCCGGCGTCATGCCCAACGGCGTGGAAGGCCAGACCGAAGCTGAGTGGGTGCTGGTCGACCTGGGCGACATCATCGTTCACGTCATGCTGCCGCGTATCCGCGAGTTCTATGGCCTTGAGCGCCTGTGGACCGTGGGCGATGACGGCTACGAAGCCGTTTCTGCCGTTTGACGCGTCGTGAAGGCACGCCTGATCGCCGTCGGCGAGCGCATGCCCGCCTGGGTGGCTGAAGGCTTTGCCGAGTACCGCAAGCGGCTGTCGCATGACCTGCCGCTTGAGCTTACCGAGATCAAGCCCGGCGTTCGTGGCAAAGGCCGCGACGACGCCCGGGCCACGCTGGACGAGGGCGCGGCCATTCTTGCGACGCTGCCCCGCGACATCCACGTGGTTGCCCTGGACGGACGCGGGCGCACATGGTCCAGCGAAGATCTGGCCACGCAGCTTTCCCAGTGGCGGATGTCGGGCCGCGATATCGCATTTCTGATCGGCGGCCCGGATGGCCATGCGCCGGACGTGATTGCGCGCGCGAATCAGAGCTGGTCGCTGGGCCCGCTGACGCTTCCCCACATGCTGGTGCGCCTGGTGCTCGCGGAACAGCTGTACCGCGCTACCACGCTTCTTGCCGGCCATCCTTACCATCGCGCCTGAAGAACTTCTCCCATGCTCTATCTCGCTTCGCAGTCCCCGCGCCGCCGTCAGCTTCTGGAGCAGATAGACATCGACCACCGTCCGCTGGACGTGTCGGTGGAAGAAGTCCGCGCTGATAGTGAGGGTGCCGAGGAGTACGTTTCCCGCGTGGCCCGCGACAAGGCCCGTGCCGGCTTTGCTCTGGTGGCGGCGGAAGAGGGCGCGCGCGTACTTGGCGCCGACACCGAAGTGATTCTGGATGACCAGGTTTTCGGCAAGCCCGCCAGCGATGCCGACGCTCACGCGATGCTGCGTCGGCTGGCAGGCCGGGAGCACCGGGTCGTCTCGGTGGTGTGGTTGGTCGACGCCCGCGGCGAGGCATCCGTTCGTTCCGAGTCCATCGTGCGCTTCGCCCCGCTGACCGACGAGGCCATTGCCGCGTATGTCGCGACGGGCGAGTGCCAGGGCAAGGCCGGCGCCTATGCGATTCAGGGCAGGGCGGCCGCGCTCATCGAGCACCTTTCGGGCAGTTTCTCCGGCGTGATGGGGCTTCCGCTGTTCGAAACAGCGCAATTGCTATCGCAACGTTGAGCCAGATGTGAAGGTCTGATCGCCGATGTTCGGCGATCTTTGCGCCTTAAGGAACCCTGCGGGCGCGTTTATGTCCAACCCTACGTTTCCCGCCATTCGCCGCCGTCGACAGGTCGACGAGCCACGGGCTATAAAGTCCTACATTGCAGGGGAAGGACACCGGTGAGCGAGGAAATTCTGATCAATGTCACGCCGCGAGAGACGCGGGTGGCAGTTGTTGAAAATGGCATGTTGCAGGAAGTCCACGTCGAGCGCGCCTCCAAGCGCGGCTATGTGGGCAATGTCTATAAGGGTCGGGTGCAACGGGTGATGCCCGGCATGCAGGCCGTATTTGTTGAAATTGGCCTGGAGCGCGCGGCATTCCTGCACGCGTCCGACATCGTGCGTCCGCAGTTGCCGCCAACCGCCGAACATCCCGAAGGCCAGCCGGCCTCAGGCCCCATCCCCTCCATCAGCGAACTGGTGCACGAAGGCCAGGAAATTGTGGTGCAGGTGGTCAAGGACCCCATCGGCAGCAAGGGCGCGCGCCTTTCCAGCCATCTGTCGATTCCGTCGCGCTACCTCGTACTGCTGCCTCACGCCCGCACGCTGGGTGTGTCGGTACGCATTGAGGAAGACGCCGAGCGGCAGCGCCTGAAGGACATCATCACGCCGCTGATCGGCGAGAACCCGCTGGGCTACATCGTGCGCACCAACGCCGAAGGCCAGTCGGAAGAATCGCTGGCCTTCGACGTCACCTACTTGGGCAAGGTCTGGCGGGTGGTGCAGGAGAACATCGTCAAGGCGAAGGTGGGCGAGCGCGTGTACGAAGAGCTTTCGCTGCCGTTGCGCTGCCTGCGCGACTCCCTGAACGACGGCATTGAGAAAGTGCGGGTCGATTCACGGGAAACCTACGAGAAAGTCGTCAAATTCGTGCACAAGTTCATGCCGGTGCTGTCCGACCGCATTGAGCATTACGCGGGCGAGCGACCGATCTTCGATCTCTACGGTGTGGAGGACGAAATCCAGCGCGCGCTGCGCAAGGAAGTTCCCCTGAAGTCCGGCGGTTACCTGATCGTCGACCAGACCGAAGCGATGACCACCATCGACGTGAACACCGGCGGCTACCTCGGCAGCCGCAATCTGGAGGAAACCGTCTACCGGACGAATCTGGAGGCGGCGCAGGCGGCTGCGCGTCAGCTTCGGCTGCGCAATTTGGGCGGCATCATCATCATCGACTTCATCGACATGATCGACGATGAGCACAAGCGTCAGGTGCTGCGCATGCTGGAGAAGGGCCTGCAAAAGGATCACGCCAAGACCACGGTGTATCCGATGTCGGCCCTGGGTCTGGTCGAGATGACCCGCAAGCGCACTACCGAAAGTCTGGAGCGCCAGTTGTGCGAGCCCTGTCCGGCGTGCAGCGGTCGCGGCACGCTGAAAACGGCCGAAACCGTCATCTATGAGATCTTTCGCGAGATCACGCGGGCCGTACGTCAGTTCAATGCCCAGAAGCTGTTGGTGATGGCCAGCCCCAAAGTGGTGGGCCGCATCCTTGAAGAAGAATCGGCCGCCGTCGCGGAGCTTGAGGAATTCATTGCCAAGAGCATCCGCTTCCAGGCCGAAGAGCACTACTCGCAGGAACAGTTTGATGTCGTTCTTCTTTAATGCCGGCGGCTCACGCCGCCGGAACGCGATCCGGTGACGGGTCCATGGCGCCATCGCCTGCGTCGCCTGCGCTTCTTTGCCATCGGCCTGGTGGCAAGCGTATTGATCGGGCTCGCCCTGGTGATGGCGCTGGGGCAGCTTCTGCTGCCCCTGGCCGCACGCTATCCCGAGCGTGTTGCCACTCTTCTTAGCGAACAACTGCATCGTCCCGTGACCTTCGCGTCGCTGGAAGGCTCCTGGAGTCCTTCCGGCCCGCTGTTTGTCATGCGCGATGTGACCGTGGCACCCGCCGAGGGCGGCGATGCGCTACACCTTCCCCGCGCTGCGCTGAAGCTGGATTTTGGCGGGCTGATCCTGCCGTCCCGGCATTTGCTCAACCTGCGTCTGTCTGGCCTGCGTCTGGCGCTTCATCGCGCCGCGGACGGCCGCTGGAGCGTGGATGGATTTGGCGCGGGTGGCGATACGCAGAAGGTGTCGTTTGGCAATCTCTCGGCCGACCTGTGGCTGAGCAATCTTCAACTGGATATCACCGCCGCACCCAATACCACGGCGTACGAACTCATTGCCGATCAGCTTCGCATCAGCAAGCAGGGCAACAAGATCCGGCTGGGTGCGATCCTGCGCCGCAATAACGTGGCCGGTGAGCTGCGTGCCTCCGGTTCCTTCGCTGAAGATGGCTCCGACGGCCGCGTGTACATCAGCGGCAAAGACATCGACTTCGCCGCACTTACCGGCGACATCGTCGTCAACGATTACGCACTGACGGGCGGCCGTGGCACCTTTGAAGGCTGGCTCGACTGGCGCGATGCGCATGTCGTACGCGCCATATCGCGCATCGATATGGATCAGTTCGCCATTCGGGGGCCCGCGCGCACTGTTTCGGTCGCAGGCTTGCACGGCATAGCCAGCTTCCGCCGCTTTGCCAGCGGCCAGCGCGTGGATTGGGCAGGCAACGATGGCGGCGATCTCGCGCTGTCTCTGTCGACCGAAGCCGAGCGCACCCATGGTGTACTGGTAGCGCGCGCGCTGGACCTCACGCCGTTGCTGCCGTGGGCGGGTGTGCTGCCGCAGCTGTCGCCCTCGCTGGCGCAGTGGCTGGGCGAAGGCAAGCCGCGCGGACACCTGGACGACGTGCGCGTGGAGTGGGATTCAGAACAGGGCCTGCATCTGGCCCATGCGAAATTTTCCGGACTGGGAATCGACGCGTCGGGCAAGCTGCCGGGCATCAATCATCTGGATGGCGAAGTGACCGGTGACCGCCAGTCGCTGGCGCTGCATCTCCCTGCACAGGCCACCACCCTCGACTTCACCGGCGTGTTCCGCAAGCCGTTCGTCATGTCGAACCTCAGTGGCGACGTGGCGGCATGGCAGGACGATGATGGCTGGCACATCGGCGTTGATCCGCTGGACTTCACGGGTGAAGGATTCAACGGGCAGGCGCGCGGTGAACTGACGTTGCTGGCCAACGATGGCGGTCCCTTCCTCGACATGTATGTGGCGCTCGGCCGTGGCGACGTGCCCGCCGCGAAGCTGTTCTGGCCTATGCATTCGATGTCCGAAGGCACCGTGCACTGGCTGGATCACGCGCTGGTATCGGGCATCATCGAACGTGGCGACGCGCTCGTGCGCGGCAACCTGCGCGACTGGCCGTTTCACAACAACGAAGGCCGGTTTGAAGGACGTGCGGTCATTGACGATACCGTGCTGGACTACGGTACCGGCTGGCCGCGCGCCGAAGGCATCACGGCCGTTGCCAGCTTCGTCAACAACGGCATGTTCGTCGAAGCCACCGAAGGGCATTCGGTGGGCAACGCGGTCACTCATGCCACGGCTGCCATTCCGGAATTCAGCAACGGCGTGCTGGACTTGCAGGTGGCGGGCACCGGCACGGGCAGCAGCTTCCTGGATTTCGCCAAGCAAAGCCCGGTAGCCAGCGGCAGCGCCGACACACTGAACAAGATGAAGCTCGGCGGCACAGGCGACTTCTCATTCAAGTTGCTTCTGCCGCTGGCAGAAGCCAAGGATTTCTCGCTCGACGGCAAGGCCTCGCTGCGCGACGCTGACCTGGTGGCCGACGAGTGGAAGCTGAAGATCGACAAGATCACCGGCCCGATGACGTTTGATGGCAAGGGTCTGAAAGCCGGCCCGCTGAAAGCCACCTATCGCGGCCAGCCCGCGCAGGTGGACCTGCTGATCGCGGGCGCCAACACCGATCCCAACAAGATCATCGGCGCGTCGCTGAGCGGCGCCTTCACGGTGGGCGAACTGGTGTCCGGATACGACAACCTGGCATGGCTCAGTGATATCGCCAAAGGGCGCGGCAATTTCGCGGTGGATTTCGACATCATGCGTGGCGTCGGGAATGCGCCCGCCACGCAGACGCTACGCGTTGATTCTGACCTGCGTGGCGTGGAATTGACCATGCCCGCGCCGGTGAAGAAGGCACCCTCGGTAGCCACGTCGCTGAGTGTGCAGGTGGGCCTGCCGGTGGACGGTGCGCGGCTGGATGTGGCACTGGGCGACGTGGTGCGCGGTCGCCTGCGCTTGCCCGACAGCAAGCAGCCACTGGCAGCCGCGTTCAATCTCGGCACCAGCGTGCCCACCCTGCTGCCCGCGAAGGGCTACCTGGTCAGCGGGCATGCGTCGAAGCTCGATGTGTCTGGCTGGGTGCAGTACGTGGTGGGCTCGGCCAGCACCGAAGGCGACAGCCCCGGGCTTGCCGGACTGGACGTCACCGCCGATACCGGCGAAGTGTTCGCGCAGAATTATTCGGGCATGCACATCACGGCCAAGCCCTTTCCCCAGCAGTTGCAGTTGCGTGTGGACAGCGATGGTCTGGCGGGCTCGCTCAGTGTTCCCAATGACGACATGAAGCGTCGTGGTATCACGGCGCGCATGGATCGCCTGTACTGGGCCACGACAGATGACGACGCCACCACGAAGGCGAAGGCGAAGGCCGCAGGTGCGCAGGCCACGGCAACGGCCGCGTCCGTGGGCAAGTCAGACGACAAGGCGGCTGGCGCCGCAGTCGTGGCTCCCAACAGTATGACGGGCGTCAATCCGTCCAGCCTGCCGCCCCTGCATCTGCAAATCACCGACATGCGTCTGGGCAATGCGAAGCTCGGCGAAGCGCGTCTGGAAACCTGGCCCACGGACGAGGGCATGCACATCGACCAGTTGCGTGCGCAGTCCAAGAACGTGCAGATCACGGCCGGCGGCGACTGGACCGGCACGGCTGAGCGCAGCCAGACCCATCTGAAAATGGACTTCGCCAGCGAAGACGTGGCGCGCATGCTTGATGCGCTGGGTTTCGCCGGCATCTTCGAAGGTGGTCGCACCGAAGCGCGGTTGGATGCCACCTGGCCCGGCAGTCCCTCCGCCCTGGCGCTGGCCAACATGGACGGCACGCTTCGCGTGGACGTGAGCAATGGCCGCATTCTTGAAGTGCAGCCCGGTGTGGGTCGTCTGTTTGGTCTGGTGTCGGTGGCGGATCTTCCGCGTCGCCTGTCGCTGGACTTCGGTGACGTGCTTGGCAAGGGCTTCGCGTTCGACGCGATCAACGGCGACTTCCGCTTCGCTCATGGCGATGCCTCGACCAACAATCTGGTCATCAAGGGGCCGGCCGCAGAAATCACCATTACCGGCCGCACGGGATTGAAAGCCCGTGATTACGACCAGCAAGTGCTGGTGGTGCCGCACGTTGGCAACAGCCTTCCGGTGGTGGGTGCACTCGCGGGCGGCCCGGTGGGCGCGGCGGCCGGTCTGGCTGTGCAGAGCATTCTGGGACGTGGCCTGAATCAGGCGGCGCGCAAGCGCTACCACGTGACCGGCACGTGGGAGAAACCCGTGTTCACGCCGATTGAAAAAGCCGAGCCGGCGACCCGCCAGACGGACCTGTAATCGCCATGCAGCCGTTGACCTATATCCAGGGTTACCCGGAGCGCGTGCTGTCGCAGGTGCGCACGCTGATTGAAACCGATCGCCTCGGTGACTACCTGCAACGCCGCTATCCGGACAGGCACGAAGTGCAAAGCGACAAGGCGCTTTACGCGTATGTGGCCGAGCGCAAGCAGACCTACCTGCGTAATGCGCCGGGCATCGACAAGGTGCTGTACGACGCAAAACTCGACGTGGTGCATCGCACGCTGGGTCTGCACACCGCCGTGTCGCGCATTCACGGCGGACGCCTGAAGGCGAAGAAAGAAATCCGCGTGGCCTCGGTTTTCCGCGAGGCCGCACCGGAGTTCCTGGAGATGATCGTGGTGCACGAACTGGCGCACCTGAAAGAACTCGATCACAACAAGGCGTTCTACCAGCTGTGCGAACACATGCAGCCGGACTATCACCAGGTGGAACTGGACCTGCGCCTGTTTCTCACCTGGCGGGCCTTGGGCGCGGGAAAGACCGCGCCCTGATTTCAGGCCTCGCCGGGCTTCTTCGTGCGGCGGAACGGGAACAACTGCTGGCGCACGAAACCGTCCGGCATGTAGTCGCCGACCACGCCGTACTTCTCCGGAAATTTTTTCGTCGACTTCACGGCCGTGCCGAAAAGGTAATCGAGGAAGGCGTAGTGCGCGGCGTAGTTCTTGTCGATGGCCTCATCGTCGGAGGCGTGGTGCCAGTGATGGAAGTCCGGCGTCACGATCACGTACTTCAACGGACCCCACGGCAGATGCACATTGGCGTGGTTGAACACGGCCTGGAAGCCGACCACGATGATGTAGGCGTTCATCACCGCTTCGCTGAAACCCAGCACGTAAAGCGGAGCCAGCACGAGCACGCGCGTGGTGATGAGCTCCAGCATGTGCTGGCGCGAACCGGCCAGCCAGTCCATCGTCTTCACGCTGTGATGCACGGAGTGGAAGCGCCAGAAGAACGGGATCTCGTGATACGCGCGGTGCGTCCAGTACTGCGCCAGGTCGGCCACCAGGATGCACAGCAGCAGCTGCGGCACGAACCAGATGTCGCGGACGAATTGCTGGAAGTCGCTGTTCACCAGCCAGCCAAAGGCGCGATGCAGGAGGAAGTTCACGACCAGCAGCGCCAGGCCCACGATGAAATGATTCACCGCGAAATGCTTCATGTCGGTCTGCCACTCGAAGCGGAAGATCGTCTGGCCCTTGTACAGCGGGAACAGTTTTTCGATGACCACGAAAATCAGCGTCGAACCCAGCAGGTCCAGAATGAACCAGTCCAGGCCGATATACGGCGTGTGATCCGGGAAGTTGCCCACCGGCACGCGCGAACCGCCCAGCGCCACCGCAAGCATCACGATGGCGAACACACCGATGTTGAGGTTGCGCTGGCGGTTGAGGATGACGTTGGCCAGTGAGAGGCCGCCGGAGATGAGCAGGGCGCCCAGCAGCAGCTGGCGCAGCACGTCGACGGAATACTTTGCACGAAGCTGGGGCGTAGTCAGGTATTCGGGATAGTGGAACGCCGCCACGGCCAGCAGTGCGAGCACGCCCAGCGACAGGGCGATGGCGGTGCTGACCATGGCCTTGCCGGGTTTCAGCTCACCGCTTTTGCCCAGCAATTCACGCGTCTCATCCACAACCGCGCCCGCCCGGGCTACGGGGGCCGCAGCCACACGCCGGGCGATGGCCCGCTTCTTTCCGTTACTCATTGTCTCGTCCCTTGTGCTGGCTGGTCGCGCGCGTGGCGGCCGGGCCTGTCGATCCGTATGGTATCGCGCTCGCCGGGAAGGCGTGCGGGGTTTAAGCTCCCGGCTATCGCCCCCATCTCGGGGACTTCAAGAATCAACTGGCTCGCACGATGGATTCCCTGATTTCGCTCGCCGAACGCCGTCTCCTCACTCCCGGTGGCCTTGCCGCCACTGACCTGGACCGGGTGTTTTCCCAGTTGATGGGGCCATCCATCGACGCGGCGGATCTTTATTTCCAGCACTCCCGCAGCGAATCGTGGGTGCTCGAAGAGGGCATCGTGAAGGACGGGTCGCACTCCATCGAGCAGGGCGTGGGTGTACGCGCCATCTCCGGTGAGAAGACCGGCTTTTCGTACTCGGACGAGATCGTGCTGCCGCAGTTGCTTGAGGCATCGCGCGCCGCGCGTGCCATTGCCCAGGGCGGCGCTGGCGCAGGGCGACCGCTTTCGCTGGCCACAGGCCGCGGCCTCTATCCCGCGATTGATCCGGTGGAAAGCCTTCCCAACGAAGACAAGATCGCCCTGCTGCGCGAAGTGGACGCTTATGCGCGTTCGCGCGATCCGCGCGTCAAGCAGGTGGTGGTCAGCCTCGCAGCCACAATGGACACCATCCTGATCGCTGCCTCCGACGGCACGCTTGCCGCTGACGTGCGCCCGCTGGTGCGCCTCAACGTGCAAGTCATCGTGGAGCAGAATGGCCGGCGCGAGCAGGGGCATTCGGGCGGCGGTGGTCGCTATGGCTATCGTGAGCTGATCGAGAATGGTCGTGCCCAGGCATTCGCGGCCGAGGCGGTACGCCAGGCGCTGGTCAGCCTGGAAGCGGTGGACGCGCCCGCCGGCAGCATGCCGGTCGTGCTTGGACCGGGCTGGCCGGGTGTGCTGTTGCACGAGGCGATTGGCCACGGTCTGGAAGGCGACTTCAACCGGAAGGGCAGTTCGGCGTTCGCTGGCCGCATGGGGCAGCGCGTGGCTGCCGAGGGCGTCACCATCGTGGACGACGGCACGCTACCGGGCCGCCGTGGTTCGCTGTCTATCGACGATGAGGGCACGCCTACCGAGTGCACTACGCTGATCGAGAACGGCATCCTCACCGGCTACATGCAGGACAAGCTCAACGCGCGCCTGATGGGCGTGCGTTCCACCGGCAATGGTCGTCGCGAGTCGTTTGCCCAGCTGCCCATGCCGCGTATGACCAACACTTACATGCTGGCGGGCGAGCGCGATCCGGAAGAAATCATCCGCTCGGTGAAGAAGGGCCTTTATGCGGTGAACTTCGGCGGTGGCCAGGTGGATATCACCAACGGCAAGTTCGTCTTTTCCGCGAGTGAGGCTTACCTGATTGAAGACGGCAAGATCACCCGTCCGGTGAAGGGCGCCACGCTGGTGGGCGCGGGTCCCGAAGTGCTGACCCGCGTTTCGATGATCGGCAATGACCTCAAGCTGGACGAAGGCGTAGGCGTTTGCGGCAAGGACGGGCAGAGCGTGCCCGTTGGCGTCGGTCAGCCGACCCTGCGCGTGGATGCGATGACGGTAGGCGGGACGTCGGCCTGACGGCCGGCCCGCTTTCATAGCTTGGGCCTTTCCCCCAAGGAAAGGCTTTCAGGTCAATCGTCCCGGTTTTCGTCCTGATCGGATGCCTGATCTGGCTCGTCATCCGCATCCTGGCCCTTTGTGGCGAGGTCTTTCAGCAGCTGGTACAGCTCGCGATAGGCGTGCGGCGGCTTCGCTTTTTCCTTTTCCACGCGAGCTGAGCGAATCAGCGAGCGCACGTGCTGGCGGTCAAGCTCCGGGTGCTGATCGAACAGCTCGCCCAAGGCGACATCGCCATCTTCCATCAGGCGCTCACGCTGCGATTCCAGGCGGTGCATGAAGGCAGCATCCTCGCGCTGGCGCTGGCGGTCTTCGCCCAGCGCCGCGCGGGCGTCCACGAACGCCTCGTCACCATGCTTGCGCATCTGCTTGGCCAGGAATGCAATCTGGCGCTTGCGGGCGATATGCGCCGTGATTTTCCGCGTGCGGCCGATTTCATCGACGATGTCTTCGGGAAGCTTCAGCTTCGGAATGCGGCTGGGCGGCAGTTCCATCAACTGGTTAGCCAGCTTCAGGATGTCCAGGGCGTTGCGACGCTTTTCGGTGCGTCCACGGCCCAGGTCGCGGCCGGGGCCGTTGTCGTCGTACATGTCGTTGTTCACAGCGTATTTCCAATAAGTTCGGCAATGCCCGGCGCGTCACCCTCGTAGGCGAAGCGCGGCACCATTTTGCCGTTGATCTCGACGTTTTCAGCGAACATGGCGGCGGGGCGCACCCATAGTTCAAAGGCGTCGTAAAGGTTCTGGTAGATCACCATGGACTCCTCCGTCTCGCTGTGCCGGGCCATGCCCAGAACGCGATAGGCGTTGCCCTTGTAATGGCGGTAAAGACCGCTGCGTACGGTTGTCATCCGGGAATCCATGGCACCATGCGCGGCGCGGTTGCTTTTATTCAGGCCGCCATGACCCCATTGTTCGGGTCAATAAAGCGTCATCAAGCGCGCATTCTACCCGCCCCCCTTCAGGAAGCCCACGTGAGCGAAGTCGCAACCACCGATACCAGCACCCAGGATCTCGAACGACTGGCTCAACTGGCCGAGGACGTGATCCGTCGGGCCCGTGCGGCCGGCGCCAGCCAGGCCGAGGTATCAGCGAGCATCGACGTGGGCCTCAACGTGAACGTGCGCCTGGGCGAAGTCGAGACCGTGGAGCACACCCGGGACCGCGGATTCGGGCTCACGGTGTACTTCGGCCAGCGCAAAGGGTCGGCCAGCACCGCCGACCTGAACCCCGATTCGATCCAGGCCACCCTGGAGCAGGCCTGCGCCATCGCCCGGTTCACCGAGGAAGACCCCGCCGCCGGACTGGCCGATCCGGCCCGGATGGCCTCCGGGCACCAGGACCTGGACCTGTGGCACCCGTGGGACATCGGCGTGGAGGAGGCCATCGAGCTGGGCCGCCGCATCGAGGACGCGGGCCGCGAGCGCCAGGGCATCGACAATTCCGACGGCGCCAGCGTCAATGCCGGCCGTAGCCTTTCGGTGTACGCCAACTCCCACGGCTTCACCGGCCGTGAGCGCGGCACCCGCCATTCGGTGTCCGTTGCCCTGATCGCGGAAGACGAGCAGGGCATGCAGCGCGATTACTGGTACGACAGCGTACGCAACGCCCTGGACTTCATGCAGCCGGAATCCATCGGCCGCAAGGCCGCGGAGCGCACGCTGTCGCGCCTGGGCTCCCGTCGCCTGTCCACCCGTCAGTCCCCGGTGCTGTTCGCCCCGGAAGTCGCCCGCTCGCTGCTGGGGCACATGCTGGGTGCCGTATCCGGTGGCTCGCTGTATCGCCGCTCCAGTTTCCTGCTGGACCACGTGGGCAAGCAGATCATGCCGTCGTGGATGCGCATCGACGAAAAGCCGCTGTTGCCACGTGGCCTGGGCTCGTCCTGGTTCGATGCCGAGGGCGTGGCCACGGTCGAGTCGCCGCTGATTGTGGACGGCGTGCTCCAGCGCTACATCCTTGGCAGCTACTCCGCGCGCAAACTGGGCCTGGAATCCACGGGCAACGCCGGCGGCGTGCATAACCTGGTGATCCGCCCGGGCGAGGACGACTTCGCCGGCATGCTCCGGAAGATGGGCACGGGCCTGCTGGTGACCGAGGTCATGGGGCAGGGCGTATCCATCGTTACGGGCGACTACTCGCGCGGCGCGTCGGGGTTCTGGGTCGAAAACGGCCAGATCGCCTACCCGGTGGAAGAGATCACCATCGCGGCCAACCTGCGCGACATGTATGCCAACCTGGTGGCCGTGGGCGCGGACGTCGACCCCCGTTCACACATCCTTACCGGCTCGCTGCTGGTGGAAAAGATGACGATTGCCGGCGAATGATGGCCGGGCGTCCCGCCTTCGGGCGGGGCGCCGTTCTTGCGATGTGCTTGACGGGACAGGGCGTTTGTGTCGAAAGTGACCTCGGTCTATCACGGAGCAACCCAGTCATGAGTACGCCGTCCGATCAGATTCCGCCGTCGCCGCCCCCGGCCCCGCCGCCGTATAGCCCTCCGCCGTATGAGCCGCCGCCGACAACGGTTGCCAACGACGACCGCAATATCGCGATGCTTACCCATTTGTCGGGTGTGATTTTCAACATCATCGTGCCGTTGATTGTGTGGCTGATCTACAAGGATCGTCCTGAAAAGTCCTACCTCGTGGCCGAAGCCAAGGAGGCGCTGAACTTCCAGATCACCGTGCTCATCGGCTATGTCGTCTGCTGGGTGCTGACCATCATCGTGATCGGTGCGTTCCTCAACTGGCTGGTGTGGCTGGCCAACCTGGTGTTCTGCATCATTGCTGCCGTGAAGGTCAGTCAGACAGGAACCTATCGGTATCCGTTCGCGCTGCGCCTCGTGAACTGATTCTTCAACGCGATTCCACAAGAAGCCCGCTCTGCGGGCTTTTTGTCGTGGGGCGGTCAGTGGTTCTGACATGCGCGCGCCCTACCATTCAAGAACGCAACGGCATCCCAGGGGGGAATCCATGACCACCACACACCTGCTTGATCAGGCGCGGGCGACGCTTGCCACCGCTGACAGCAAGCTTGAGACGCTGAAGAACATCCAGCCCTATCTGATCGACCTGTCGCTGCGGGAAAACCCGGTCGGCTCGGCCATCGGCCAGACACTCGCCGACAAGCTGGCCATCCTGCCCCGACTGCGCGCGTTCGGCTTCACCAATATTTCGTTGGGTACGCTGGATTACGCGATGCCGGACGACCTTGAGGTCGATGATGACTTCATGATATGGCTGCGTGACCACAAGGTCGACATGACCGGGTGTTTCGCTTTCACCGCGCTGGGCATTGCCGCAGCCGATGGTACGTTCACGCCTGACCCATCGCAGGTCAAGCTGGCTGATTACGGCGTGCCCAACACCGTGCACGAGATTTACCTGAGCAAGCGTGGCATGGCGAACAACTATGACCTGCCGACGCTGCGGCGCAGCCTGCCTGCCAGTGTGAAGTGGCTGCATGAGAACGTGCGTGGCGACAACGGTGGTGCGCCGCGCATCCTCATCAACATCGTGGACGGGTGCGACGCCTTTGCCGAGTCGCTGGAAACGACCTGCGAAATTCTTGCGTTGCTTGCCACGCTGCCGATTCACGGCGTGACCATGGAGGACGACCGCGGCACCTTCCTGCCATTTCAGGTGGGCGCTTATGTGGCGGTGGCAAGAAGTTTCCTGCCGCGGCCACTCAAGCTGCTTGTGCATATCCACGCAGGTGCAGGGTTCGAGAACGCCTCGGTGATCGAAGCGCTGCTCAACGGCGCCGATGGCATATGGGGCGGGTTGCCAAAGCGCGCGGCGATGATCGGCCATGCGTCGCTGGCCGAGCTCATCGCCAACCTTGTGCGCGTGGGCAACAAGAACATGAGCGTTTATCAGCTGGATGAGCTGCTGGAACTCGCCACCGGCCTGCAGGAGCTGGATGACAACGGTGCGGTGCCCGACGACCTGCCTGTGCTTGGGCGCAATGCGTATCGCCTGTCACTCAGCTTTTTCGAGCAGTTCGCCGACCGTTTCATGGATTTGCCTCCGGGCAAGATCGGCGGGAGCTATGGCTATCGGGTATGTCCGGTGGTAAGTGATCCTCCGGTGATCGCAGGGCGACTGGCTGAGGTCATGGGGCACCCCGCGACAGCGTTCGACGACACCGTGACAAGACAGATGATCCGTTTGATGCGGCAGGACCTGCGCGCCGGGCAACGCATTGCCTACGATGAGCCATCCGCATTGATGGATCTTTATAAACGGGCCGGCGGCAAACTCGCTGTGGCCACTGCTTCCCTGCAATGGGAGGGGAACTTGTATGAGTGACGTGATGGGTCTGGAGATCGAAAACGATCTTGCGGTCTACAAGACGCTTCTTGAGTCGACCAATGCCATCCCCTGGAAGATTGATTGGGACACGCAGTCGTTTGCCTATGTAGGTCCGCAGCTGGAGCAATTGCTGGGCTGGGAAACGGAAAGCTGGCGGAGCGTGCAGGACTGGGCCAACCGCATGCATCCGGAGGATCGGACGTGGGCTGTCGATTTCTGCGTGGCGCAGTCCATTGCGGGCGTGGATCACGAAGCGGACTACCGTGCACTGACGAAAACAGGCGAGTACGTCTGGATTCGCGATGTGGTGCATGTCGTGCGCAAGCCGGATGGCACGGTCGATTCGCTGATTGGATTCATGTTCGACATCAGCGAACGCAAGCAGACCGAGCACAAGTTGCTGGCGCTACAGAAAGAGCTGGAGGACATGTCGTTCAAGGATGGCCTGACTGGCATCGCCAACCGCCGCCGCTTCGATACCGTGCTGGATCACGAGTGGGCCGATGCGCGACGCAGCCGTGAGCCGCTGTCGCTGATCATGCTGGATATCGACTTTTTCAAGCAGTACAACGATCACTACGGGCATTTGCAGGGCGATGCCTGTCTTCGTCAGATCGGTGCGCTGCTTTCCGGCGCAGCGACGCGGCCCCGCGATTTCTACGCGCGGTTTGGCGGTGAGGAGTTTGCGATGGTGCTGCCTGAGACCGATGAGGCATCAGCGCATGCTGTGGCAGCACGCTGTCGCGAACTCATTGCACGTGCGGGTATCGTGCATGAGGCATCCCCTCAGGGAATGCGGCTGACGGTCAGCATCGGTGTGGCCACGGCGGTGCCCGGTCGCAATGACGGGCATCTGGCGTTCCTGGATCTGGCGGATCGCCGCCTTTACGAAGCCAAGCAGCGGGGGCGCGACCAGATCGTGTAACCGTCAGTGCGTGCGTTGCACCGCGTAGCGGGCCAGGTCGGCGAGCCAGTCGCCGGCTTCGCCCAGTGGTGCCAGGGCGGCGAGAGCGGTGTCGATCAGTTCGGCCAGATGGGCCCGGGATGCGTCCATGCCGATGATCGAAGGGAAGGTGGGCTTGTCGGCGGCAGCGTCTTTGCCCGCCGTCTTGCCGATGACGGCAGCGTCGCCTTCCACGTCCAGGATGTCGTCGCGCACCTGAAACGCCAGGCCCACGGCGTGGGCGTAGCGGTCGAGTGCATCGAGTTTCGCCGGGTCATCGCAGCCGGCGGCGAGGGCACCCAGCCTTACGGATGCGCGGATGAGGGCGCCGGTCTTGTAGGCATGCATGCGCTCCAGTTCCTGAAGCGTCAGGGTGGTGCCTACGGCCGAGAGGTCAAACGCCTGCCCACCCGCCATGCCTTCGGCACCGCACGCGGTACCCAGGACCTTGAGCATGGTGAGTCGGGGAACGTTGACCTCGCCCGGCGTGGCCGTGGCCAGGATTTCAAAGGCCAGTGCCTGCAATGCATCACCCGCCAGGATGGCCATGGCTTCGCCGAACACGATGTGGCACGTGGGACGCCCGCGCCGCAGGTCGTCGTCGTCCATGGCCGGCAGGTCGTCGTGCACCAGCGAATACGCATGGATGATTTCCACGGCACAGGCCGGGGCATCCAGCAGCTCGTCGTGGCGACCGAAGGCGTGAGCGGCGGCGTAGACCAGCAGCGGTCGCAGGCGCTTGCCGCCGCCAAGCACGGCATAGCGCATGGCGCGGTGCAGTTCGGTCGGCGGGACATCGTCGCCCGGAAGCGCGCGCGCAAGGGCGGAATCCGCCCGCGCAATCAGCGCCTTCAGCGGTTCAGCAAGATCAATCGTTGTGGGGCTCAAAGGGCGTGGCGCTTTCGGGAGCTTCAGGGTCGAGCAGCAGGCGAACGCGCAGTTCAGCCTGTTCCAGCGCTGTCTGGCAGTGCCGGTAAAGGCCAATGCCGCGCTCGAAGGACTGCAGGGATTCGTCGAGGCTGAGCTCGCCGCCTTCCATGCGCGCCACGAGCTGCTCGAGTTCGTCGAGCGAATGTTCAAACTCGGCGATCGAGGAGGCGGGAACGGCGGACGAGGAGGACTTCGACATGGGCGACAAACTAGCTCAGGCAGGCTCTGTAATCAATCATCAGGCTGCCAGACGGGGCGTGCAGCGGACGTCGCGAAGTGCTTTTCGCCGGCTTCGGAGATCCATCGGCCAGCAACCGCGACCAGCGTTTCCCCGTCGTGGATCAGCGGGCAGCGGGGACGCAGCCACGGGGGCATGGCGCCGCCCTGGAAGAGATCGCGAAGCTCACGGGTGTGTCGGTCCCCCACCGGTTTCAGGCGCTCGCCACCGCGGCGTACGCGCACGGTGAGAGGACGCGGCAGTCGCGCGCCCGGCAAGGTCAGGGTTCCACCACCGGGCAAGGCCAGCGGTTCGCCGGACCAGGAGGCTTCCCAGTCCGGATCGACCTCGCGCTGGCGCGGCATGGCCCACAGGCGACCACGCCATACGCGCACTTCGGTGTCGGCCCAGGCAACGCAGGGCAGGCGTTCGATGCGGGCTTCGTGAATCTGGCGCTCCAGCGCCAGTCGCTGCGCAGTGGTGGGCGCACAGCGGCCGGCCTCGTGCAGCCAGTAATCCAGCAGCGGCACGCGCAGCGCCGGGTGCAGGGCGAGCCATGCGGCGGCGTCCAGTGTGTTGTGGTCGTCGCGCAACGAGGGCAGCACGTCGAGCCACTGACCGCGCAGGTAGTCGGCAGCGTCGGCGCACAGGCCGGCGCTGTGGGTGAGGCTGGTGGCCGCCTGCGGCCAGTAGCGCGTGAGGGTGGGTACCACGCTGGCGCGCAAATAGCTGCGGGCAAGGCGCGCGTCGTCATTGGACGGGTCGTGGATCGCATGCAGGCCCGTTTCGCCAAGGTGGGCAAGCAGCGAGGTGCGCGGAAGGTCGAGCAGCGGGCGCCAGAGAGTGCCCAGGCCAAAGGGGCGTTCGGCGCGCATGCCGCTCAGTCCATCCGGCCCAGCGCCGCGCAGAAGTTTGAGCAGAATGGTTTCGACCTGGTCCTCTCGATGGTGCGCGAGCACGATCCGTTCGCCTGGTCGCATCACACTGGCGAACGCCCCGTAACGCGCGCGGCGCGCAGCAGACTCGATGCCTTCCCCGCGGGTCAGGTCGACCGTCACCCGGACGGTTTCCAGCGGAACGTCCAGCCCCGCGCAAATCTGTGCGGCGTGCGCAGACCACGCGCCGCTGGCCGCCTGAAGGCCGTGATCGACATGCACGGCACGCAAGCCTGTGCCACGCGGCAGCGAGGCAAGCGCGTGCAGGAGGGCGGTTGAGTCCGGGCCGCCACTGAATGCGACAAGCAGCGGCGCGGGCGAACTGGCAGTCAGCGCGGCCTTCAGATGAGCGACGAGGGCGGTTTTCATGGCGTGTTCTTTGCGGGAGGGCGGTTCCGGCAAGCACCCTATCGCTCGTGGGCTCACTCGGACAAGAGCGCGGCGAGCTTGCTCGCGATCAGGCCAGGGCAGCGCTCCTACTTCTTGCGTGGCACCTGCCGCACATAAATGTGCTTGCCGTTGCCTATCTGCCGTTCCTCGGTCTCAAACAAGCCAATCCCGTGTATCAGTCCGCTGAGCTTGGAATAGCCATAGTTGCGTGCATCGAACTCCGGCGACTGCTTGCTGATGATGCTGCCCATGGCACCCAGATGGGCCCAGCCCGTGTCGTCGGACGCGCCTTCAATGGCATTGCGCAGCAGGTTCAGCAGCTGCGTGTCGCTGCGCAGTTCTTTCGCCGTGCGCTTGCGCGGCGCCCGGGCTTCGCCTTCGCCGCCATCGCCCACCAGCACTTCGGTGTAGATGAATTTGTCGCACGCCGTACGAAACGGCTCCGGCGTTTTCGCTTCGCCAAAGCCATACACAATGCGCCCGGACTCGCGAATGCGCGAAGCCAGTCGGGTGAAGTCACTGTCGCTGGACACAATACAGAAGCCATCGAAGCGCTCGGTGAAAAGCAGATCCATCGCGTCGATGATCATCGCCGAGTCCGTGGCGTTCTTGCCCTGCGTGTAGGCGAACTGCTGGATGGGCTGGATGGAGTGACGAAGCAGGGCGGCTTTCCATCCGCCAAGCTGGCTGCCCGTCCAGTCGCCGTAGATCCGCTTGACGTGGGCGGTGCCGTACTTGGCGATTTCTGCGAGAAGCCCTTCCACGATGGCAGGGCGCGCATTGTCTGCGTCGATCAGTACCGCGAGCTTCTGGGTCGGTTCACTGGCCATGGGTGCCATCCGTGAGAGAAGTCTTCCGGCCATGGTACATCGCCTGCCGTGACGATCCGCATCAAAAAAAGGTTCATCGCGGATGACGGGGGAAAGCGGCGCGTATTTTCATTAAGAAGTACGCGACATCCTGTAGCCGCAGGCCATGCGCGTCATGACCTTGATGCGGTTATTGATGCCTTCGAACTGGCCGGTGTGCATCGGCCAGCGGACCCGGGCGAGGATGCCGCTTTCGATGACATGACGATGCACCTGCGTCATCGACCTCGAAGGCCTAGTCGCTCAAAAACTCGCAGAGGATGCACGATCTGACCATCGCAACATGCCATTCCAGGCAAAATGCTCGACTTGGTAAGGAACCCAAGGATGCTGATGAGGCGCGCTGAGATATTGCCTATGTGTACATTTATTTCTGAATTTTTTGGACGTGTGATTGGAAGATGGATCTTGTTTTGTACGATCTGTTTCGAGCTGGCTATTTTCTCCACTCATGCTGAGGCTGGAATTTCAAATCGTGAATTTTCTGCACATTTTGTGGAAGCTCGTGTCTATTACACGAGCTTCGACGCCATTTATCGAGCTCGCGGGACGGTAGAGAGAGTTCGCCGCGGAGACCCTCTTCATACCATTACAGATGCCCACTCTCTCTGGTTAATTGCTAATTCACTGATTCATCTCGAATGCGGCCGGCCGTTTGATCATCTTGACGTCAGGCTGGTTGTAGATATTGTCGTAGCTGACCGGACAGTGCTTTCGGTTGCGGGTGGGCGGAAATGGGTCAACGTTGGCGGGTCCGGATGCGCGGTTACAGATGAATTTCTGCGCAGCATCGGAATGACGGATCGGTGATTGTATTTGTGGAACGAACCAATGTTCGGCACATACATGCTGGCCGTGTGCATCGGCCAGCGGACCCGGGCGAGCACGCCGCGCCCGTAGCCACGCAGGTGTCGACAGTGAGACAGGTCGTTCCGCGAAGAACCAAAAAAAACCCGCCTTGAAGGGCGGGCTTTCGTGTTCCACGTCGCTGGCGGATCAGCCTTCGCTGAATGCGCCGTAGCCGCGCAGGCGCTCGTAGCGCTTTTCAAGCAGGGTATCGACGGGAAGCGCTTCCAGTTCGTCCAGCTGATTGAGCAGCACGGCCTTCAGGCGAATGGCCATCGACTGCGGGTTGCGATGTGCGCCGCCCAGCGGTTCGCGCACGATCTTGTCGATCAGGCCGTTTTCCAGGAGGCGCGGTGCCGTGAGGCCCATGACCTCGGCGGCGTCCTTGGCCTTGTCGGAGCTCTTCCACAGGATGGAAGCGCAGCCTTCCGGGGTGATGACTGAGTAAGTGGAGTACTGCAGCATGTTGGTGCGATCGCCCACGCCGATGGCGAGTGCGCCGCCCGAGCCGCCTTCGCCGGTGACGGTGCAGATGATGGGCACCTTCAGCTCGGCCATTTCCAGCAGGTTGCGCGCAATGGCTTCGGACTGGCCGCGCTCTTCGGCGTTGATGCCGGGCCAGGCGCCCGCGGTGTCGATGAAGGTGAACAGCGGAATGCGGAAACGCTCGGCCAGCTTCATGAGGCGAAGCGCCTTGCGGTAACCCTCAGGACGCGGCATGCCGAAGTTGCGCTTGACCTTGGTCTTGGTATCGCGGCCCTTCTGGTGACCGATGATCATGACCGAGCGGCCATTGATGCGACCCAGGCCGCCCACGATGGCCTGGTCGTCCGCAAACATGCGGTCGCCCTTCAGCTCGTGGAATTCCTCGCACATCGCCTGGATGTAGTCGGGCGTGTACGGCCGCGCCGGATGGCGCGACAACTGGCTGATCTGCCACGGCGTGAGGTTGCGGAAGATTTCCGCAGTCTTGATCTTCAGCTTTTCGCGCAGTCGGCCAACTTCCTCGTCGATGTTGAACGCCTGTCCGGAACTGGCGTGACGAAGTTCTTCAATCTTCGCTTCCAGCTCTGCAATGGGTTGTTCGAAATCGAGGAAGTTGGGATTCATGGGCAACGGTGGTTCGGAAAGACCCGACAGTATAGCGGCTGCTGCGGGGCGTCGGCGTGCGCCGGGGTACGGTGTCGTTGTTTGATTCTAAGTGATTGAAGCGCAAGACGTCGCGGCCCATCACGATCATTCGGCCCTGTCTGGGCAGGCGAATTGGGGCGCGCCCCGAAACGAATGTCGGAGCAGTGCCTGTGCTTTGTAGGGGGCGCCCCTGCCGCCGCATGACTCTGGTGGAATGCGCGTCCGGTGGTTACCCCTCCCGGATCACCGCGCCTCACAACAGCCTGTCCTCCCGCCACGGCCTCCCGGGGCGAGTGGTGATACCGGGGCCGCCGGCGCATGTCGGGCCGACCGCCCGTGAACGTTCTACCCCTATGGAGATAACAACAATGCATACATGGATATCCTCGCGCCGCGTGCGCGCACTCGCGGCTGCCGCGCTTGTTCTGACTTCGGCTGCCAGTGTGGCGCAGGTGGCCATTCCCTCTGAGCCGCTGTGCCCGGCCGCGCGCAGCAACGATGGCACCTTTCCGGCCACCTGCCTGCTGTGGGTGAAGAACGCAGGATTCGAGTCGGGCACGTTGCAGGGCTGGAATGTGGAAGGTGGCCACCCGTCGGTAGGCACGGTGGATCACGCCGAAGTGCTGGTACTGGCGCGCAAGGGCGATCAGGTCAGCCAGGTGGTGGCGCTTCCGGCCAACACCACGATCAATGCCGCCACGCTGCCGTACTACGTGCCGGCGCTGGCCACGCGTGTGGCCGGCCCGCTGCCGGCGCAGCTGAAGGTCAGCGTGTCGATGCTTCATCCGGACAAGGAACTGCCGCTGTTTTCGCGCACCTATGAGGTCGGTCACGACTGGATGGAAGCCATCGAGCGCTTCGACGGCGCGGTGTTCCCGCAGCCGGCGTCGCTGCTGGTGCGCATCGAGCGCGCGGACAGCAACGAGCAGTCGCTGCTTTATGTGGACAAAGTGTCGGTCACTGCGCGCGAGCAGAGCGCTCAGTAAACCAGGGGGCATCGGATGAACACGTCGCGTTTGAATCAGCGCGTCGTGGTCGGTCTGGCTTCAATTCCACCGCTTCATGAGAACTCATCCGCCATCGCGGATGAGTTCTCTGCGCGATCAGTCAGCCGGACGCACCAGCCGCACGTCGGCGCCCAGAATGCCTGGCATGCCACGAAGCACGCGCAGCAGGTCCGGCAAGGCGCGGACACGCCATGCTTCGCCCAGTTCGATATCGGCCTGGCCGACCTCGTTGCGGTAGCCGCTCAGAAGCAGCGGGGTGCGACCTCCGCGATAGCCGGCAAGCACCTGGCGCAGCTGCGGCACGAAGTCGGGACCGATGCCATTGACGCGAAGGCGGAGTAGGCGCGCGTAGTGTTCCATCGCATCGCTTAGCGAATAGGCCTTGCGGGCGCGCAACTGGTAGCCACCGGCGAAGTCGTCGATGCGCAGGCCTCCCTCCACGATGATGATGTTGTCACGCGTCAGCAAGTGCGCAGAGTCGGTGAACACTTCGCGGAAGAAGCTCACTTCCAGCAGGCCGGTCGAATCTTCGATCTGCACGAAGGCATCGCTGTCGCCACGCTTGCGCATACCCACCACCATGCCGGCCACGGTCCAGGGTGTATCCGGGCCGCGACGGAAGCGATTGGCGTTTTCATCGTCGTCCGAACGGCGAGGTTTAGGCGGCTGGTAGCGCTGTGGAATTTCGCCGATGGGGCAACTGGACAGTTGCGACAACGCATCCTGCCAGGGATCGGTCGGATGGCCGGACAAATAGTGGCCCAGCGTTTCGCGCTCGCCTTGCAGCAGCTGTTCGAGCGGCCACTCAGGCACCGAGCCGGAAAGCTCGATGATGCTGGGCGCTTCGGCCACGCCAAAGGCGCTGCCGAAAATGTCGACTTGCCCGGACGCGTGGTTCTTCGCTTCCTGATCGGCTGCGCGCATGGCTTCGGGAATGTGCATGATCAGCGTGGCGCGATTCTCGCCAAGCGCGTCCAGCGCACCGGACTGCACCAGTGCTTCCATGACGCGCTTGTTGAGCTTCTTGGAGCCTACGCGCTGGCAGAAGTCCACCAGGCCGCGGTACGGACCACGCGCATTGCGCTCGGCCACGATTTCCTCGCACACACCCTGGCCCACGCCCTTGATGGCACCCAGGCCATAGCGCACGACTTTGGGTTCCACCGCTTCAAACATCCACGCGGATGCGTTGACGTCCGGCGGCAGCACGGTGATGCCGATGGCGCGGGTTTCTTCAAGGAACGTCACCGCTTTTTCGGTGTTGTCCATGTCCGAGGAAATGGTCGCGGCCATGAACTCGGCCGGGTAGTGCGCCTTCAGCCATGCGGTCTGGTACGACACCAGCGCATAGGCTGCCGCATGGGATTTGTTGAAGCCGTAACCGGCGAACTTCTCCATGAGGTCGAAGATCGCATCGGCCTTGCTTTCGCTGATGCCGTCTTTGCCTGCACCTTCGCGGAACACCGCGCGGTGCTTGATCATTTCCTCGGCTTTTTTCTTGCCCATCGCACGACGAAGCAGGTCGGCGCCGCCCAGCGTGTAACCGCCGACGATCTGCGCCATCTGCATCACCTGCTCCTGGTAGACCATGATGCCGTAGGTCTCACGCAGGATGGGCTCGACGCGCGGATCGGGGTATTCGACCGGTTCGCGTCCATGTTTACGCGCGCAGAAGCTCGGAATCAGGTCCATCGGGCCGGGGCGATACAGTGCCACCAGCGCCACGATGTCCTCGAAGCGGTCGGCCTGGGCTTCCTTGAGCATGCCCTGCATGCCGCGTGATTCCAGCTGGAATACGGCAACGGTCTGGGCTTTCTTCAAAAGCGTATAGACGGCCGGATCATCCAGCGGCAGCGCCTCGATCACCAGCGGCTCTTCGCCCGTGCTGGCGCGCCGCTTGTTGATGGCCTTCACGGCCCAGTCAATGATGGTGAGCGTGCGCAGGCCGAGGAAGTCGAACTTCACCAGGCCCACGGCCTCGACGTCGTCCTTGTCGAACTGGGTGACCACGCCTTCGCCGCCCGCTTCGCAGTACAGCGGCGCGAAGTCGGTCAGCGGAGTGGGTGCGATGACCACGCCACCGGCGTGCTTGCCCGCGTTTCGGGTCAGGCTTTCCAGGCTGAGCGCCAGGTCGATCAGCGTGCGCGAATCTTCGTCGTTGTCGTACAGGTCGCAGAAGTCGCGGACGATGCGATCCGGTTCCTTCTTCGATTTTTCCGAACGGCCCAGTGCGCATTGCAGCGTGAGGTCGAGCGGGCGGTTGGGGATGAGCTTGGCGAGTTTGTCGACCTGGCCATAGCCCATGCCCAGCACGCGGCCGGAGTCGCGCAGCACAGCCTTCGCGGCCATGGAGCCGTACGTGATGATCTGGCTGACATGATCGCGGCCGTACTTGCGCGCCACGTAGTCGATGACTTCGTCGCGGCGATCCATGCAGAAGTCGATGTCGAAGTCGGGCATCGACACGCGTTCGGGGTTGAGGAATCGCTCGAACAGCAACTCGAACTGGAGTGGGTCCAGATCGGTGATTTTCAGCACCCATGCCACCAGCGAGCCTGCGCCGGAACCGCGGCCCGGACCCACGGGAATGCCGTTGTTTTTCGCCCAGCCAATGAAGTCCGCCACGATCAGGAAGTAGCCCGGGAAGCCCATCCGGATGATGACGTCCACTTCGCGATCCAGGCGCGCCTGGTATTCCTCCAGCGTGCGGCCGGGGGCGAGAGGGTGCTGGGAAAGGCGTTCTTCCAGACCCTTCTGCGCTTCGGCACGGATGAAGGTGTCGAGCGTGTGGCCTTCCGGAACCGGGAAGTTGGGCAGGTAATACGTGCCGAACTCAAGCACCAGGTTGCAGCGTTTGGCCAGTTCTACGGTGTTTTCCAGCGCCTCGGGAATGTCGGCGAACAACGCCTCCATTTCCTCGGGCGTCTTGAAGTATTGCTCGTCGCTGTAGTCGCGCGGGCGCTTCGGGTCGGCGAGTACGCGCCCCTGATGGATGCACACGCGCGCTTCGTGTGACTCGAAGTCGCTGCGCTGAAGGAACCGCACGTCGTTGCTGGCGATGACGGGGAGCTGGAACTCGCCGGCCAGCGCAAGTGCGGCCCGGTTCCACAATTCCTCGCCATCGCGGCTGGTGCGGGTAAGTTCCAGGTACAGGCGGTCGGGGAACAGGCGGATCAGCGAGTCCAGACGCAGGCGGGCGGCGGGAAGGCCCGAACCCTGGGCCATGCGACCGGTCTCGCTTTCCCGTCCGCAGATGGCGATGAGGCCACGCACGCTTTCCGGGTGCATCCAGGTGGCATCGACCAGCGCCTTGCCGCCGTGCTGGCCTTCGCGCCAGGCGCGTGAGATCAGGCGGGACAGGTTGAGGTAGCCGTCGCGATCCTGGCAGATCAGCGTGAGGCGCCACGGGCGCGGGTCGTCCGGGCTGGATACCCAGATGTCGCAGCCCACAATCGGCTTGATGCCCGCTGCCGTGGCGGCCTTGTAGAACTTCACCAGCGCGAAGAGGTTGTTCTCGTCGGTCAGTGCGACTGCGGGCATACCGGCGCGCGCCGTCGCGGCGATCAGCTGTTTGATGCGGATCGTCGAATCAACCAGCGAATATTCGCTGTGCAGGTGGAGATGGGCGTAACGGACAGACATGGGCGAGCGCCGGGAGGGCAGTGGCAAGGCTACCCGCCTGCCGGGCGCACAACAAGAATTGACATGTGAGCGGGAGGGCGTTTCTCCTCCCGCTCATGGCTGGAAAGTCAGCGGATATGCGCTTCCGGGTGCTCGATGAACCAGAGGCCGGCGAACAGTTTTGCGTCGATGGAGAAGCCTTCCGCTGCCCGTGCGAAGAGCCAGGCTCCCGCTTCGGAACGCGGGACTTCGTGAACGATGATGTTCTCCGACTCGTCTCCGCCGCCCGGCCCCACTTTGGTGAGGTCCCACGCGCGGGCAAAGGCGATCATTTCCGTACTCATGCCCGAGGACGAGGGGCCCTCGTGGATGAAGTCGATGCGGCCACAGGCGTAGCCGGTTTCTTCTTCCAGCTCGCGGCGGGCCGCCAGCAGCACGTCTTCGTCTTCCTGGTCAGCCAGGTCACCCACGAGGCCGGCAGGCATCTCGATGGTGTTCTTCAGGATCGACACACGGTACTGCTCGACGAAGATCACCTTGTCCTCGGGAGTGACCGCCAGAATGATCACCGCGCCGCCGGGATTGTTCCGTTCCACGTACTCCCAGCGACCGCGCTTCTTGAGTGTGAGCCACTTGCCCGAATACAGCGTTTCCACCGGCGCACTGGCGTCCTGGGGAATCGGCGAGGCGTGGGGCAGCGGGCTGGTCTGCATGGTGTGGCTCCGTGGGCAATAACGTGAATTATGCGGGGGGATATATCTCGGTGGTGTGACTTGCGCGAGGGCGGGAACCCCGGGTTCGCTCATATCAGTGCGCGCAGGCGTGAACGGGTCAGCGGACCAAAGCGCAGGCGGTCACACAGTTCGTCCAGCGTGGAGGCTTCACCGCGACGACGGCTGAGCGCATCGGCCGTTTCCGCCACGGCGATGTCCAGCGCAATGCGGGTCAGGCGGCGACACAGGCGCGCCTGGTCGGCATGTTCGCGCAGGCGCACGGCACACGCGGCAGCGCCACGCATGCGCAGGAACGGCACTTCATCAATGCGTTCAAGCAAGGTGTCCAGGTCGCCGAAATGGGCAAGGAGGGCAGCAGCGGTTTTCGCGCCGACGCCAGGCACGCCCGGGATGTTGTCTACGGCATCGCCACACAATGCGAGATAGTCGGCGACCTGGTGGGGGTGCACGCCCATTCGCTCAAACACGCCTGCGGCGCCCCAGCGCGTTCCCCGGGCAAAGTCCCACTGCTCATCGTGCTCGCCCAGGAGCTGGCCGAAATCCTTGTCCGCCGACACGATGACGCCCCGGAAGCCGTGCGCCTTCAGACCCCAGAGGGCGCTGCCGATCAGGTCGTCGGCCTCGTACTGGTGATCGTTCAGCACCGTCAGGCCCAGCGCCGCCGAGATGTCGCGACACAGCGCGAACTGTCGCACCAGTTGTGGGGGCGGCAGTTCGCGGTTGGCCTTGTAGGCCGGGTAGATGGCGTTGCGGAACGACGTGGTCAGCGAGGCATCGAAAGCGACGGCGATGTGCTCGGCGCGGCTGCGTTCCAATAGTTCACACAGGAAACGGGTAAAGCCATGCACCGCGTTGACCGGCTCGCCATCCGCGTCGTGGAATTCGTCGGGCATGGAATGCCACGCGCGGAAGACATAGAGACTTCCGTCAACCAGGTGGACTACCGGGGAAGCGTCGTTCACGGCGTCCATTCGCTGAGGTGGTCGGCGAGGGCGGGGCGGTCGCGGTCGGGTGTGTCGATGGTCGGCGTGCCGATATGGATGAAACCCACCACATGCTCGTTATCGGCAAGACGAAGCAGCGATGCCACGTCGCGGTCGTACGTTGCCCAGCCGGTGAGCCACTGGGCGCCAAAGCCCAGCGACTGTGCAGCAAGCAGCGTGTTGTAGGCCACGCAGCCCGCGGTGAGGTTCTGTTCGAACTCCGGCACTTTGCTGTCGTGGTGGATATGCGCCACCACCACCAGTACCAGCGGCGCGAAGTCGTAGCGGTGGCGCTCCTTCTCCTGCTTGGACGGCGGCAGGTCGGGATTTTTCGCCATCACCAGTTCAGCGAGCTTCGCGCCGAAGGTGAGTTTGGCATCGCCACGCAGGGTCAGGATGCGGAACGGCGCGAGCTTGCCGTGGTCCGGCACGCGCAGCGAGGCTTCCAGCATTCGAGCGAGCGTGGCTGCATCGGGCGCGGGCTCGCCCAGTTGCCGGGACGGGACCGAATGACGGGTATTGAGAAGGTGCAGGGCGTCGATAGTCATTGGCCCAGTGTAGCTCGGGTGGGGCCGCGCCCTCGAACCTGCGGGCGCGCTACCATGGCCGGAATGGCCTTGAGGAGCGGATGGTATGCCGATCACCGTAGGTGCGATGCGCGAAACCGCTAAGGGCGAGCGCCGTGTGGCTGTGACCCCGGAGACAGCACGCAAGTTGCTGGCACGTGGCATCCAGGTGATGGTCGAGCACGACGCCGGACGCGAAGCGGGTTTCACCGATGATGCCTACGAGGCAGCGGGAGCGACGCTGGCCGATGCCGAGGCCGTTGCGGCCGGATCAGACGTTCTTTTCTGCGTACAGCTCCCGTCAGCCACGCGCCTGAAACCCTTGCGCCGGGGTGTGGCCGTAGTCGGGCAATTGCGGCCGCATCAGTCCGGGGCCACGCTCGAAGCGCTGGCAGCGCGAGGCATTCATGCTTTTGCGCTGGAAAGCCTGCCCCGTACTACGCGGGCGCAGGCCATGGATGTGCAGAGTTCGCAGGCAGCCGTGGCCGGCTATCGCGCGATGCTGATCGCTGCCGAATCGGCGCCACTGTTTTTTCCGATGCTGACCACGGCGGCGGGCACCATCCGGCCGGCACGTGTGCTGGTCATTGGCGCGGGTGTCGCCGGCTTGCAGGCGATTGCGACAGCAAGGCGTCTCGGCGCGCAGGTGGAAGGTTTCGATGTGCGGCCTGAAACACGAGAACAGATTGAATCGCTGGGCGCGAAGTTTCTCGACCTGGGCGTGCATGCCTCAGGCAGTGGAGGTTACGCACGTGAGCTTTCTGCCGAGGAAAGAGCAGCGCAACAAGCTGCGCTGGGCGAACGGCTGAAGGTATTCGATGTGGTCGTCACGACGGCCGCCGTGCCGGGACGCCGCGCGCCGGTGATCGTGACCAAGGCCATGCTGGAGGGGATGAAAGCCGGTGCCCTCATCGTCGATCTGGCAGCTGAGAGCGGCGGCAATTGCGAGGCGACACAGCCGGGCCAGCGGGTAGTTGCAGGCGGCGTGACGGTGCTTGGTCCAGTTGATCTTGCGGCAGGGGCGCCGCTGCATGCGTCCGAGATGTTTGCACGCAATCTGCTGGCTTTCAGCGAACTGCTGATCCGCGAGGATTCGCTGGTGCTGGATGGCACCGATGATCTGCTGGCGGCCACCTGGGTCAATCGTGTGGACGAGCGCCAACCTCAACTGATCTGACTGGCCTTGATGGAGATTCCTGCGCGTCTGCGCAGGCGCGGGACAAAAAAACAGCGCTTTCGCGCTGTTCTTTTTATCAACCTTCCGGCGGTGGCGGGGGGCCGTGATCCCCCGGGCCGAAGCCCGGGCCATGGCCACCCGGAGGCGGACCACCCGGCGGCGGGCCATCGGGCGGAGGTGGCAGGACGCCGTTGGGGCCGAGGTTGTCGATCCACTTGCGGCGGTCTTCCGGCGAGAGCGTTTCCCACTTGTGCATCAGCGCATCGCGCTTGTCGGCCGGCAACTTGCGGAAGCGGTCGAATGCGGCATGCAGCTGATCGCGCTGCTGCGGCGTGAGCTCGTTGAACTTGCGCATGTTGCGGCGCGCTTCGTCCTTTTCCTCCGGCGTCATTTTCTGCCAGCGCGCAATGCGCTCACGGATCTGCGTACGCTTGTCCTCTGGCAGGGTTACCCAGCGCGTGGCCCGCTCAACCATGCGCTGCTGGCGCTGCGGCGGATAGCTGTCCCATTCGGTCGCCAGCGGCGACAGGATGTCGCGCTGTTCGGGTGTGAGTGAGTTCCACGGGCGCGGCGGCGGCGGTGGGCCGCGCTCGCCCGGAGGCGGCGACGGAGGCGGGCCCATCTGGGCCAGCGCCAGTGTCGGCACCGAGGCGGCCACAAGCAGCGCCAGCACGGCAGCAAAACGGAAATTGCGCATGTTCATCATCGTGTGGGCGAGGCCGAACCCTGGTTGGATGCCAGCCATCCGTAGAAATCCAGGTCCTGATAAAGCGCCGGGTCGGCGCTGTCCGCATCGGGCGGCAGATCGCTGTCGGCTTCTGCTGATTGCATGACCTGAGTGGGCGCGGCAGGGCTGCTCTGGCGCGGCTGCCAGACGATAAGCGACGCAAGCGCCAGCATGGCAAACGCGCCCGCAGGCAGCAGCATGCGGCGGGCAGCATGGGAGACCGGCTTTTCGAGCGCAGTGCGGCGGGCCGCACGCAGCCGCCCGGCAATCACCGGATCGACCTCGTTGCTTGCGCGCAGATAAAGCTCGCGGGCCCGGCGCTGGATGTCTTCGTCACGATGGCTCATCGCCATGCCTCCAATTGATCGCGCAGCGTATGCATTGCGCGCGAAAGATGGGTTTTCACACTTCCGTCCGAGCAGCCCATGGCTGCCGCGGTTTCCGCCACGTCCAGGCCTTCCATGACCCGCAGCATGAAGGCCTCGCGTTGCCGGCGTGGCAACCGGCGAACCGCCTGCGCGATGTCCTGATAGGCCTGGGCGTCCTGCAACCGGGCTGAGGGGTCCGGACCTTCGTCCGCGGGCTCCCAGCTGGGCAATTCGTCACCGTCGTCGTCCTTGCCACCGCCAAGCCAGCCGACCACGATCGAGCGCACCTTGCGGCGACGCTGCAGATCAACGATGCGGCGGCGCAGGATGCCCCAGAACAGCGGTGTCCATTCCTCGGCCGGTTTGTCGCCGTAATGCCGGACCAGACGCAACATCGCATCCTGGACCGCGTCCATGGCGTCTTCGCGGTTGCCGAGATTCAGCTCAGCCATGCGCCAGGCGCGACGTTCCACCTGAGCAAGGAAAGCGTCCATGCTTCGGGGTACCTCGCGCACAGCCTCCAGCAAGGTGCTGTCGAGAGCGACTCCGGCGTTCATGGGCCCGGGGTCCGCCTTGTCCGGTTGCGCATCCTCATGCTCCATACAGCTTGAACTCTCCGGTTAACGCGGTGTGGACCCAACCGTTGACGTATGATCGGGCGGAAACCGGACACAGGCTACGGGGAGTAGGCATGCTCGACGGGTTCCTGGCGTTGTACATCTTCATGCTGGCGGCATTTACGGGTTATGAAGTCATCGCGCGTGTGCCGGTGATTCTCCATACCCCGCTCATGTCCGGTTCCAACTTCATCCACGGCATCGTGGTAATCGGGGCGATGATAGCGCTGGGACGGGCCGAATCGACGCTGGAGATCGCCATCGGCTTTGTGGCGGTGCTTCTGGGCGCCGGTAACGCCGTTGGCGGCTATGTCGTCACCGGGCGGATGCTGGACATGTTCCGCGCCAGCCGGACGCCCCGTTCATGACGGGCTGGCTGACGTCCGTCATCCAGGTCTGCTATTTCGCTGCTGCGTTCCTCTTCATCCTCGGGCTCAAGCGCATGAGCTCGCCCCGCACCGCGCGGGGCGGGATCGGCTGGGCCGGGGTGGGCATGCTGCTGGCGGTGGTGGCCACGCTGTTCCTGCCGGGCCTGAAACACCGGGAACTGATGATTCTGGCACTGGTGCTGGGCACGCTGGCCGCATGGTGGTCGGCACGCCGGGTGGCCATGACGGCCATGCCCGAGATGGTGGCGCTGTACAACGGCATGGGTGGCGGGGCGGCGGCGGCCATCGGTGGCGCGCAGCTTTATGGCTACAGCTCCCATGTGGTGCAGCTGCTGGGCGGCGGCACCTATGCGGTAGCAGGCTACGAAGCGCCGTCCACCTCGCATCTGGCACTGGCCCTGCTGGGAGCGCTGATCGGCGCGGTGAGCTTCAGCGGTTCCCTGGTCGCCTTTGGCAAATTGCAGGGCTGGCTGGACCGGCGTTTCGTGTTTGCCGGCCAGCGGGCCGTCAACGGGGTGCTGCTGGTGGTGACGGTGGCCCTGGGCATCTGGCTGACCACCGGCCACCTGGATACCGCCTCCATCACGATCTTCTTCGCGCTGGCCCTGTTGCTGGGCATCGCCATGACGATGCCCATCGGGGGCGCCGACATGCCCGTGGTGATCTCCCTGTACAACGCGCTGACGGGGCTGGCCGTGGCCTTCGAGGGTTTCGTGCTGGGCAACGAGGCCATGATCATCGCCGGCACCGTGGTGGGGGCGGCAGGCACGCTGCTGACCCAGTTGATGGCCCGCGCGATGAATCGCTCGCTGGGCAACGTGTTGTTTGGCAACTTCGGGGCGTCCGGACAGCCGGGACAGGCCATCGCGGGTGCGCAAAAGCCCATTGATGCGCCGGATGTGGCCGTGATGATGGCGTACGCCGAACGCGTGGTGATCGTGCCGGGCTATGGCCTCGCTGTGGCGCAGGCGCAGCACAAGGTGTGGGAGCTGGCCCAGTTGCTGATCGCTCGGGGCGTGAAAGTGCGCTTCGCGATCCATCCGGTGGCTGGCCGCATGCCGGGGCACATGAATGTGTTGCTGGCCGAGGCCGGCGTGCCTTACGACCTCATCGCCGACATGGAAGACATCAATCCTGAATTCCCGTCCGTGGACGTGGCGCTGGTGATCGGCGCGAACGACGTGGTGAATCCCGTGGCCCGTACGGACCCGTCTTCACCGGTATACGGCATGCCCATTCTTGATGTGGACGCCGCTCATCAGGTGGTGGTGATCAAGCGCGGGAAGGGTACGGGCTTTGCCGGCATCGAGAATGCGCTGTTCTACGCGGACAACGCACGGATGCTCTACGGCGACGGCCAGGCGGCCGTGTCGGCGCTGATCAGCGCGACGAAGGCGCTCGACGCCTGAGGGGCCACGCCACGAAGGCGGACAGAAGGGCGCCGGCGGCATACCAGGCCAGTTCCTGCGCCCCGACGCCCAGCCACGCCAGTTCCAGCAGCATGTGAGCGCCGGCGTCGGATAACGCGTCGCCGAAGCCCATGCCCATGGATGCGGCGATCATCGCGGCGGACACGAGGCACGCCGTGTAGACGCAGGCGACCAGGGTGGCGATAGCCGCCACGACAGCGCCATACAGGCCCGAAGCGCGCAGCCAGCGGCGCACGACCACACCCAGCACCCAGCCCGCAGGCAGCGCGAGCAACGGCAGTGCGCGTCCGTAGAACATGGACGGCAGCATCCAGATGGCGCCCACGGCAAGGCCGAACATGACGGCGCACAGGACGGTGAACAGTTGGCCCGCAAGGGCGCGCAGACGATCAGACGGCATCGGTAGCCTTCAGGAGGGCTGGCACGGTCGTGGGAACCCTGTGGGCGAAAAACGGGGATCATAACCCGGCTGGCTCGCGGGCGCCTTCCCGCGTCTTGAGAAGCGCCATTACGCCCAAACCTTAGCGGTATCGCCCGATGGGCGGCATAATGAACGACTTTGCGGCCGTAAGCGGCCCCATCTCAGGACAGGCATGAGCGGTTTCAGTCTCAGCAGCGAGCCCTTCACACTGGAGCGCGACTGCCAGGCGGTCATGGTGCCCCAGGGTGAAACAGTCACGCTGCCCGCAGGGCAGATTGGCTACATCACCCAAGCATTGGGCGGCAGCTTCACCGTATATGTGGAAGGCAATCTTTTCCGTATCGCAGGCAACGATGCCGATGCACTTGGCAAGGAACCGCCGCGTCCGATCGAACTGGCCGAAGGGGCAAGCGACGACGACGTGGAGAAACTGGTGTGGCAGCAACTGCGCACGTGTTTCGATCCGGAAATTCCCATCAACGTGGTTGAGCTCGGTCTTGTGTACGACGTGAGTCTTGAGCGCGGCGATGATGGCGCGCGCAAGGCATACGTGAAAATGACGCTCACCGCGCCCGGTTGCGGCATGGGCGACATTCTTGTGGATGACGTGCGCACGAAGCTCGAACTCATTCCCACAGTGAACGAAGCCGATGTGGATCTCGTGTTCGATCCACCGTGGAATCATTCCATGATGTCCGATGCCGCGAAGCTCGAAACAGGCATGCTCTGACGCATCGCATGGCAACCCTAGGGTAATCCCTAGGTAGTTCCCCTCTGGCTGTTGCGCTAGTTTCTGTCCCCGACGACCGGTTGGGAGGCTGGCGCGTCGATTCCGGTTACGTGGGACCGTCGTTCCGCGTTCATCATTTTCATGTCCATGTTGTTCCTCTACGGATGCAGGAGGAGAGAACGACGCCCGGACGGATACGGAATCGCAAGGCAAACATACTGCCGCGCCATGCGCGGTTCATACGTTTGGATGTGGTCCGACCGGCCGCAGGGGCCGTGCCGTGCCCATCCTCTGGAGGAGGACGTAATGGCAAGTCATGTTCGCTTGAAATTGCTTGTGGCTGCATTGGGGCTTACTGCCACCACGATCGCGACCGCCGCGACCGAACAGCACCTGCAGGCGCAGTCGCTGGGTGTTACCCCGACCAATCAGCTGGTCACGCGTCTTGGCCTCAGCGCCGACAACGCATTCGTTGCAAAAGCCGCTCTGCCGACCGTGCGTGGCACGCAGACGGTGCGCATGCAGCAGACGTTCAAGGGCGTTCCCGTCTTCGGTCGCGACATCGCGGTTGAACAGGATGCGCAGGGAAATGCCCTGGTTGCCTCGGGCGTCGTCGCCCAGGACCTCGGTGTTGATCTGGCATCGGTAACGCCGAAGATCACGGGTGCAGCAGCGCTGGCCGTCCTTCAGCGCCAGTCGCGTTCGCTGGTGGCGGGCTCTGCCCCCATCTCGAACAGCAAGGCTGATCTGTACGTGTATCCGGTGGAAGGTGGCGCGGCACGTCTGGTCTACCTGACCTCGTACGTGTCCGGCGGCGATCAGCCGTCGCGTCCCACCGCGATCATCGACGCCAACACCGGCGAAGTGATCCAGCAATGGGAAGGTCTGACCACCGCTGACTACAGCGCCACGGGTCCGGGCGGTAACCAGAAGGTGGGCCAGTACACGTACACCGGCACCACCGGTTCGCATCCTTATCTTGCCGTGACGCAGTCGGGCACGTCCTGCACGGCGTCCAATGCCAATGTCAAAACCTACAACCTGAACCAGGGAACGGGTGCCGGCACGCTCTACTCATTCACCTGTACCGCCGGTAGCGCCACGGGCGTGACGGGCAGCGTCAGCGATGCCATCAACGGCGCTTACTCGCCGATCAACGATGCGCATCACTTCGGTGGTGTGGTGCATGACATGTATGTGTCTTACATGGGCGCGCCGCCGTTGAACCAGGTGCTGCTGATGAAGGTGCACTACAGCAAGAACTACGAAAACGCCTACTGGGATGGCACCCAGATGACCTTCGGCGACGGTGCCAGCACGTTCTATCCGCTGGTGGCCCTCGACGTGACCGGTCATGAAATCAGCCATGGTTACACCGAGCAGCATTCCAACCTCACCTACAGCGGCCAGTCCGGCGGCATGAATGAGGCGTTCTCGGACATGGCTGGCGAGGCGGTGAAATACTTTGACCGTGGCACCAACGACTTCCTGGTTGGCTCGGACATCTTCAAGGGCACCGGCGCACTGCGCTACATGTGTAACCCGACCCAGGATGGTGCCTCGATCGACAATGCTGCGAACTACACCAGCAGCCTGGACGTCCATTACTCCAGCGGCGTGTACAACAAGGCGTTCTGCCTGCTGGCCAAGACCTCTGGCTGGGATACGGCCAAGGCGTTCAAGGCTTTCGCCCGCGCGAATGCCGTGTACTGGACCGCTTCCAGCACGTTCAACTCCGGCGCGTGCGGCGTTGAAAGTGCCGCCGTGGACCTTGGCTACACCAAGGCAGATGTCACCGCAGCGTTCACTGGCGTCGGTGTCAGCTGCTCGGGTGGCACCGGCGGCAGCACGGCTCTGACCAACGGTACGGCCGTCACTGGCCTTTCCGGCAGCGCCAGCCAGGAACTTAACTACACCGTCGTGGTTCCGGCCGGCAAGACCCTGGTCATCAAAATGTCCGGTGGCACCGGCGACGCTGACCTGTATGTGAAGTTCGGCTCCGCGCCGACCACGTCCAGCTACGGCTGCCGTCCGTACCTGTCGGGCAATGCCGAGACCTGCACGTTCACGGGCACCTCGGCCGGCACGTACTACATCAAGGTTCGCGGCTATTCCGCGTTCAGCGGTGTGTCGCTGCTCGCTACCTGGTAATACTTGGCGTTGAGTGAGAAGAGAGCCCGGGCGGAGCCGCCCGGGCTTTTTTTCGCCTGTTGACGTCGGTGCCGCGCGTCGCAGATATCGCTCGCGGGCCGTCCGCTCGTTGAGTTCGCCCGCTGGTTTCTTCTGCGCAACTACTACGCATAGCGACGCCAAACACTCATCACCAGCAACCGCCGATATCTTCAGCATGTCCGTTCCCCAACTCAAAGGAATGGTCATGTCGACTCGTCTGTTTGCAGGATGTCTGCTGTTTGTCGCGATGGGTGCGCAGGCTGCCGCGCCATCGTCGCCCCGTCGCGTCATTGTTCATTTCGAGAACGACGCCATGGCGCGCCATGCCAGGGCCGACAGCTCCCGTGCGTTTTCCACCGGCTCGCGGCGAGGTGTAACACACGTGCGCTCACTGGCGGCGGGTGGCGAAGTGTTCGAACTTGAGCCGGGCATGACGATGGAGTCCGTCGCCCACGGGCGGGGCGTGGTGGATGTGGAAGAAGACATCTACATGCAGGCGCTTCGCGTCACCGATCCGTTGTGGAAAAAACAATGGTCACTGCATGACGCGAAGGTTGGCATGGATGTCGAAGTGGCATGGAAGCGTACGAAGGGAGAAGGTACCGTCGTGGCAGTGCTGGACACCGGCATCGTGCCGCATCCGGACCTGGACAGTCAGCGATTGCCCGGCTACGACTTCATCAGTGAAGCGACGGATGCACGCGACGGCGATGGACGTGATGCTGACCCTGCCGATGAAGGCGACTGGAACGAAGCGGGGCAATGTGGGGCCAGATCGTTTATTCCTTCGTCCTGGCATGGCTCGCACGTGGCCGGCATCGCTGTGGGGCGGCAGGGCAACGGGCAGGGAATTGCGGGCGTTGCACCGGAGGCAAAAGTGTTGCCTGTCCGCGTGCTGGGCGCGTGTGGCGGCGCTACCTCCGATATCGCCGACGCCATCGTGTGGGCCTCGGGCGGAAAAGTGAAAGGCGTGCCGCTCAACCCGCATCGCGCCGACGTCATCAACCTGAGCCTCGGCTCGCTGTCATCGTGCGGCCGTGCCTTTTCGCGGGCCATATCGAAGGCGCGTGCCAACGGTAGCGTCGTTGTGGTGGCAGCGGGCAATTCGTCGGTGAACGTGAATTACGCGTCGCCCGCGAATTGCCCCGGCGTGGTCGCCGTGGCGGCGCTGGGACGCAAAGGCGATGTGGCCGGATATTCCAACTTTGGCAAAGGCGTGACGTTGTCGGCTCCAGGCGGGTCCAACAATGGGGCGAAAGAAAACAACGTGGTGTCGTCGGTGGATGCCGGTGAGCGGGGGCGCGAGCGTGCGGGCTTCAGCTACTACGCAGGTACGTCGATGGCAGCACCGCACGTGGCAGGGTTGGTGGCGCTGATGCGCGCGGTGGACCCGGCGATCTCGGTAGATGCCGTAATGCAACAGCTGATGGACAACGCCCGGCCGCTGCCGGGACGCTGTACGGGTGGCTGCGGCGCCGGACTTGCCGATGCCGGAGCCACGGTGGATGCGGTGTCTGAAGACCGCTCGCTGCGTGTGCGCTGAACGTCAGACCGCTTCGAAGCGGTTGGCGTCGCGATTCTTGCGGACTTTCGACGGGTCCCACACACGGCCGTTCATGGCGATGTAGACGCCTTCTTCCAGCGTCTGCACCGCGCCAACGGCGCATCCAATGTTGAAGACGGCGTCCGAACCCTGGAAACGTGCGGGGTTCAGGGCGCCGGTCAGCACGATGACCTTGCCCGGGATGCCCATGAGCACCTGCGCGGTTTCCACCATCGTGTCGGTGCCATGGGTAATCAGCACATGCGAGGTCGGCTGCGCTTCGATGGTGCTGCGGATCAGCGCACGGTCTTCCGCCGTGACGTGGAGGCTGTCCTTGCGCAGGATGGGAATCACGTCGAATCGGAACGCGACGCCAAGCTGCGTCAGGATGTCGCCAATCTGCGGGGCGCCGATCTGGTAGTCCGACTTGTCGTCGAAGTAGACCTTGTCGATGGTGCCGCCAGTGGTGATGATCGTGAGCTGCTGCATGATGGCCTGGGAGTGCGGGAAGGCAAGCGGGCAGTTTACCTCAAACCGGTCAGGCTCCCTGGAAGCTGCGGTGAGTGCCCGTGGAAGGTTCCGGGCTGCTGGCCAGATCAGCTGCCAGCATGACATCGTCGGAGCGCTCATGGACCACCAGGCGATCCAGCCCCAATCCCAGGAATCGGCGGAATGCGGCGGCCGGTCGCGGGTCGCCGTGGCTGCTGGCCCAGTGCGCCGCGTGAGCGAGCAAGGCGGCGGCCATCACCCGTGACAGCGTGATGGCGATGCCCCGGGCGCATGCCTCCAGCCCGGCGCGGTCATTTTGCAGCGACGTGAGCAGGCGCTCGGCGTTGATGAAGGTTTCGTCGATGGCCACGCGCTCGTGTCCGCTGTGGCCTGCCAGCAACTGGTCCAGTGCCTCGCGCATCGGTTGCAGTCCCGCCGGGCCGAAGGCACGCAGCGTGTCCAGTGACAGCACGTTGGTCGTGCCTTCCCAGATGGCATAAACCTGCGCGTCGCGAAGCAACTGCGGCAGCCCCGTGTCTTCGATATAACCCGCGCCGCCAAAGCACTCGATGGCCTCGGAGGTGATGCGGATGGCCATCTTGCCGGTCCACAGCTTGGCCATCGGCGTCAGCAGGCGCAGCAGCGCCGGCTCATGGGCCGCCGCCATGCCTTGTTCCACACGGTCCAGCAATTCGACCACGAAAAAGGTGAGGGCGAACGATGCTTCGAATTCGGCCTGCATGTCGGCCAGGGTGCGTGCGTGCAGGGGCTGGTCGATCAGGCGCGAGCCGAAGACGCTGCGCCGGCCCGCGTAGTCGCGTGCCAGCGAGATGGCACGCGCCATGCTGGCAATGGCACACACCGCGTTCCACGTACGGGTGACATTGAGCATCGGGGTGATCTGCCGCACGCCGTGATCCAGCGCGCCTACCGGCGTGGCCGGTACGCCGTCCAGATGGATTTCGGCGGTGGGCAGCTCGCGTGTGCCGAGCTTGTGCTTCAGGCGGTCGATCGTCACGCCCTGCCAGGCACCCTGGGCGTCTTTGGTTTCCACATAGAACAACGCCAGCGCGGAGGTGCCGCCGCCTGCGCCGTCCGGGCGAGCCAGCGCGAGCGCGGCTTCGCCCACAACGGCCGAGCTGAACCATTTGCGTCCGTAGAGGCGCCACTGGCCGTGCTCGTCCATGCGCGCGGTGGTTTCCGTACGGCCAACGTCCGAGCCCCCCGGGGTTTCCGTCATCCATTGGCCGGAGAGCCAGAAATTGCCTGCCTCCGCGCTGAGAAAGTGTGGCAGTGCGCGGCTGGTGAGTTCGCGATTGCCTGACGCCTTCAGCGCCGTGGCAGCGCCGTCGGTCATGGCAAGCGGGCAGGTGTAGAACTCGCTGGCCACGTGATAGAGGTACACGCGGGCGAACTGCTCGATGCGCGCATAAGGCGAATCGGCATGTCCACTGGAAAGCACACGGTGTGTGGTTGTGATGTGCGGACCTTCTTCCCATGCCGGAGTCAGCGCGATGCGGTCGACGCGGCGACCCCATGCGTCCCACTGGGTAAGCTCTGGCTCGCGGCGCGGCGTGAGTTCGCGACGTCGCCATGCCATCACGGCGTAATCGCTCAGCGCATCCAGGTCCGGCTCCAGTGCGTCGAAGCGGTCGCCGGGCAACGCACGTCCGAGAAAGGCGTGGAGCACGCGGTCATTGCGGTACGGGTGGGCGAGTTTCGGGGCGTCCTGCAGAAAACTCATGGGGTTCTCCATCGCATCGTCGTGGCAGACGCCAAGGGTGCGCCAACTCGCCCGGCCGCGTCCATGCTGCGGTGCACGGTTCAACGACGCCGCTGGACGCCCGCTCCCAATGTGCCGATAAGGAGCAGCGTGACGACCACTTCGGTGATGGCCAGCCAGCGATCATGAGGTGAACTCCATGTCTCTGACACGCCGTGGCAGAAGTAGAAAAGCGCCAGCGTGCCCACCCACAACAGCGCCCGCGTGACGTTCGGCAGTGCAAGCAGGGGCAGCAGCAGGGGAATGACCGTGACGGCCAGTACCAGCGCGGGCGACACGGTCACGGGCGGATAAAGCCACGCGTACCAGACCACCTGCACAAGCAGCAGCGCCGCCCAGGCAAGCAGGCCCACGCGCTGGGTGCGCGTCAATGTGGATGTCATGCGGGCGTGCCGAGGCGCCGTGCGATATCGGCCAGGCGTTTGCCCAGAGCCCTCGCCAGTTCCCGTTCGTGATCGCTGATGCCGTTGTCGCCACGCGGGCCCGCCACGTGGCTGGCGCCATAGGGTGACCCGCCGGTCAATGTGCTGGTCAGAGCCGGTTCCGTATACGGCAGGCCAACGAGCAGCATGCCGTGATGTAGCAGCGGCAGCGCCATCGACAGCAGGGTGGCCTCCTGGCCGCCGTGCATCGTGCTGGTGGATGTGAAGACGCAGGCTGGCTTGCCTGCCAGCGCGCCCGATGCCCATTCGGCGCCGGTGGTGTCAAGGAAATGCTTCAGCGGCGCAGCCATGTTGCCGAAGCGGGTGGGGCTGCCCATGGCAACGCCCACGCACTCGGTCAGGTCCTGGCGGGTGACATACGGCGCGCCGTCTTCGGGCTCGGGCGGCTGCGCGACTTCGGTCACCGGCGCCACCGGAGGCACCTGGCGCAGACGGGCCGACATGCCGGGCACTTCACCCACGCCACGCGCAATCAGACGGGCCAGCTGGGCTGTGTGGCCGGTTCGGCTGTAATACAGAACAAGGATCTCGTGGGACATGGGCCGTTTGGGTGCGCGCTGAACAATGCGCTAGTCTCGCAGAAGTTGGGATGCTCTGGACATGCTGCGCCGGTGTCGTCGCCGTCGCGTGCATCCTCAATGGCAGGTGCTCACGTTAAAGATAAGGATCGACATGGCGTTGCGCTTCAATCGCGATCGCGTGCTGAGTTTCACGCGCTTCACCTGGCTTCGCTTTCTCGACGACAAGTGCTTCGAGACAGCCGGCGCGCTGTCGTACACGACGCTGGTGTCGCTGGTTCCGCTGACCGTGGCAGTGTTTGCCATCCTGTCGGCCTTCCCCGTGTTCGCCGAATGGCGTGGCAGCCTGGCCAATTACGCCTTTGAGAACTTCGTGCCCGCTGCGGGCCTGAAGGTGCAGGAATACATGCTGGCCTTTGCCGACAAGGCCAGCCAGCTTACGGGCATCAGTATTCTGGTGATGCTGTTCAGTGCCATCACGATGATGATAAGCATCGAGGATCGCCTCAACCGCATCTGGCGCGTGCGCAAAGCGCGTGGATGGACGTCCCGCCTGTTGCTGTATTGGGCAGCGTTGACGCTCGGTCCCATTCTCGTGGTGGGTGGCCTCGTGCTGAGTTCTTACATCACGGCGTTTCCCATGGTGAACGAGGCGGCCAGCCAGTTTGGTTTGCCGCGTCTGCTCAACGTGCTGCCGTTTGTCATTACCTTCGTGACGCTGGGGTTGATGTACACGATGATCCCCAATCGGGGGGTGCCGTACGGGCATGCCGCCATTGGCGCGCTGCTGGGTGCCATCCTGTTTGAAATCGCCCGCTGGGGTTTCACACTGTTCGTGCGCAACGCGCCCACGTATCAGGAAATCTACGGCGCGCTTGCGGCCATTCCAATCTTTCTGCTGTGGATCTATCTGTCCTGGATCATCGTGATTCTGGGCGCGTCGATTGCCGCATCCATTTCCGCGTTCGAGTACGTGGTGCCGCATGAGTCGCTGCCCGAAGGCGCCGAATTCCTTGGCTTGCTGGTGGTGTTGCAACACTTCGTGCAGGCCCAGCGCGCGGGCGACAGCGTGGACCCGGCAACTGTCCGTCTACGCGAGCCGTATCTGCAATCGAACGCGATTGCCGCCTATTTTGAAGACCTGCAACGCGCGGACATGATTCAGCGCGGTGAGGCAGGTGGCTGGTTGCTGTCGCGCAGTCTGGACAGTACCGAATTGCTGCGGCTGTACCGTTGCACGCAATATCGCCTGCCTCTGCATCCGCGCGAACAGATCAATGCACTGGGCATCACGCTTCCCCCCGATCTGCTGACGCTGCTCGATTCGCTGGCGCAAGCGCTTGACGCTACGCTCAGTGCGCGTCTTGATGACCTCTTTCCCCCGGGTATCGATCCCGTGATTCAAAAGGATTCCGCCGCATGACTCTCCGCTTGTTTGCCCTGGGTGCGCTCGCACTCGCCACGTTTCCTGCCATGTCGGCCGATCCGGTCAAGCCTGCGCTGAAAGTGACCACGGTCACCGGCAAGACCTTTGACCTGGCCGCGCAGCGCGGCCATTGGGTCATCGTGAATTACTGGGCTACCTGGTGCGTGCCATGCATTGCCGAAATGCCGGACATTTCGGCGTTTGTTGCCAGCCATCCGAACGTGAAGGCTATCGGTCTGGCCTTCGAGGACACGGAAAAGAAAGACGTGCTTGCCTTCCTGGACAAACACAAGGTCGTGTATCCCATCGCGCAGATTGATCCCACGGAGCCGCCGAAGGACTTTGGCATGCCGCGTGGGTTGCCCACCACTTATCTGATTGCGCCGGATGGCCACATCGCGGAGCACTTCGTGGGTCCGGTCACCGAAAAGAAACTGGGCGATGCCATCGCCCGAGGTCAGTAACCATGAACGCCGTACGTTTTCTGGTGCGAGGTCAGGTGCAGGGCGTGTTCTTTCGCGCATCGGCGCGCGAGGAAGCACTACGGCTGAAGGTCACCGGCCATGCGCGCAATCTGGCCGATGGCAGCGTGGAAGTGGTGGCTTACGGCGATTCCACGGCTATCGACCACCTTGAGGCGTGGCTGCACGAAGGTCCGGTGCAGGCGCAGGTGGAGGAGCTGTATCGCGAAGACATCGACGCCGGCGAGGTGCCGGCATCGTTCATCATCCGGTAGCTCAGTCGGTCAGGCTGAAGGCGTTGGCCGGGCGGGCGGTGAAGTCCACCGGCAGCACGCTTCCATCGGCAAGCTGGAAGTTGACCACCACGTGGTCGCCGACCTTCACGGGTTTCTTTGCGTCCATCAGCATCACGTGATAACCGCCCGGCGCAAAGGTGGTGACGGCATTGGGTGGAAGGTCTACTTCGTCAAGCATTTCCATGCGGCCCATGCCGCCTTCCGTGCTGCTGCGATGAAACATCGTATGGCCGTAGAAGGCGCTTTGCGCGCCCACGATTTTCACGGTGTGATCGCTCGTGTTCTTCAGCTCGACATAACCGCCTGCGGGCAAGTTGCCGGGCAGGACGCGAACCCATCCTTTGGTGGCCTGAACTGACTGGGCGTCGTTGGCATGCGCGGCAGTGCAAAGAGCGAGGCCGGCAAGTACGGCGAAAAAGCGGGTCTTCATGACTTGGCTCCGAGTCCGATGAGCAGATGCAGGTCGTGGACGATATCGTCCTGGGCGGCCGACGGCGTGGCCAGCAGGCGAGCCTTGCCGTCGCGGTCGAAAATGTAGATGGCAGAACTGTGGCTCACGTCATACGCGCCATTGCCGCGATCCGGCTCGCGGGTAAAGGCCGAGCGATAGCGCTTCGCCAGTGCTTCGGTATCGCTGTCCGAGCCCACCAGGCCTACGGCGTGCTTGTCGAATGCGTTGACGTACGCGTGCATGATTTCCGGCGTGTCCCGCTTCGGGTCCACGGTGACAAACAGGATGCGCGTGTCGTCGGCCAGCGGGCCCAGCCGCTGAAGCACCACGTGCAACTGGGTGAGCGTGAGCGGGCACACGTCCGGGCAATGGGTGTAGCCGAAATACATCAGCACTACCTTGCCGCGATAGTCGGCACCGGTGACCGGTTTGCCTTCATCGTTGGTCAGTCGGAAGTCCAGGTCGGGGAGATGCCCGCCAACGTCGGTGAGCCTCCACGCGGGCTGCGGTTCACGCTGGCAGCCAGCCAGAGCCAGCACCAGGGTGAGCAGGGCCATGAGGCCGATGCGTGACAACTTCATGCGACACTCCTTCAGGTAACCGCCGAAGGATACGACACCCGTGTATCTGTCAGGCATCACTGTGCAAAAGGAAACGTGGCATGCGACAACCTGTCAGCGGCGGCCTGGCCGCACTCATCGCCCTTCTGGGTGGCAGCGCAGTGATCGCGGGCGCGTTTGGTGCGCATGCGTTGCGGGGAAGCCTTGATGACGCGCACCTGGCTATCTGGAAAACCGGCGTCGATTACCACTTCTGGCACTCGCTGGCGTTGCTTGGCGCCGTGGTGGGCGCCTCGGCCACCCGCGCGCGACACGTTGCCGTGGTGCTGTTCACGGCGGGTATTGTGCTGTTTTCGGGAAGTCTTTACGCGCTGGCGCTTGGCGCACCCCGTTTCCTGGGCATCATCACGCCCGTGGGTGGCGTCGCCTTCGTTGCCGGCTGGATCGCGCTGGCACTGGCGTTGCGTCGACGCGACTGACCGCCCGAGCGGTCAGTCGGTGGGGTCGTCCGGCTTGTCTGCCTTGAGGCGGCCAGCTTTGCGCAGCGCATCGCGGAGCACGTATTCGATCTGCGCGTTAAGACTGCGCAGCTCGTCTTCGGACCAGCGCTGCATCGCTTCCAGAACGCTGCCGTTGATGCGCAGCGGATAGGCTTTTTTGTCGTTGGCCACGTAACGTCGTCAGTTGTAGAGGGAGCCGGCGTTGACCACGGGCTGGGTCGACCGGTCGCCGCAAAGGACGACCAGCAGGTTCGACACCATGGCCGCCTTGCGCTCTTCGTCCAGCTCCACCACGCCCTGCGCGCGCAGCTGATCCAGTGCCATGGCTACCATGCCCACGGCGCCTTCGACGATGCGCTCACGGGCGGCAACGATGGCATTGGCCTGTTGACGCTGAAGCATGGCCTGGGCAATTTCCTGGGCATAAGCCAGGTGGCTGATGCGTGCCTCGATCACCTGCACGCCTGCCTTGATGAGGCGTGCTTCAATCTCGTCACGCAGATGACCATTGACGATGTCGCCATGGCTGCGCAGCGACGGCTTGCTGTCGTCATGGGCGTCGTATGAATAGCTTTGTGCCATCTGGCGCAACGCCGACTCGCTCTGGATCTGCACGAAGTTCTCGTAGTTGTCGACGCAGAAGATGGCCTCGGCGGTGTCCACCACCTGCCACACCACAATGGCCGCAATTTCGATGGGGTTGCCGTCAGCGTCGTTGACCTTGAGCTTGCTGCTTTCAAAGTTGCGCACGCGCAGGCTGATGGGCGCGCGGCTGTAGAACGGGTTGGTCCAGCGCAGGCCTTCGATACGCGCGGTACCCGCATATTTGCCGAACAGCTGCATGACCTGACCCTGGTTGGGCTGCACCTGAAACAGTCCCTTGGACAGGAAGCCTGCAATCAGAAACAGGGCAATGCCCAGGAAGAAGGTGGGGGAGGCGTTGTGAGCGCCGCCGGTCGCAATCTGGAAGCCGCCGAAAACAACACACACCAGCAATACCAGCAACACGGGTATGCCGGGCAAGGAAAAAGCCGAACGCTCGTTCATGGTGTGATCCCCTCCAAAGGTGAGCAAAGTAGATATCAGATTGATATCTACTTCAAGTGCTCCCCGTGTTACTCCCTGCCGCCCCCGCCGCCGGGGGCCATGGCGGGGGTAGGGCCGGGCATGTCAGTGAGGTCGGACCCGGGAAGGATCTTGTCGATCCGGATCTTGCCAAGCACGTTCATGGCCGCGAAGAAGCGCCACGGGTCGCCGCTGCCAGTGGCAAAGGCGATGTGGGTGGAGTCGTAGCGGCGCAGGGCCGAGTCGAAGCTGACCCAGGATTTGCCCAGCCATACCTGCACCCACGCATGGGGCACGAACACGCGGGACAGCCCGCCGAAGCGGTCGGCATACACGATGCCGGTGACGACGCGGGTGGGAATGCCCTCGGAACGGGCGAGCGCGGCCAGCAGCACGGCGTGTTCGGTGCAGTCGCCACGACGCGTGTGCAGCGTTTCCAGCGCCGATGCGTAGCCAACGTCCAGACCTTTCTCTTCGATGTATCCGGACACGAAAGTGCGCAGCCGACGTATGCGCTGAACGTCGTTGGTTGCGCCCGCCGTCGCATTTTTCGCGGCAGCAATGATTTCCGGCGAGTCCGATTGCACCCACGGATTGGGCGCGGTGTCCTCGGGGAGCGGGCCGACCTGCGCGTTGCCGCCCGCAAACCCCACGTCGAGCTGCCAGCGCCCATCGCCAAGGCTGGAGGCATGCTGCTCGTCGGTATCCATGAACGGTTTTTCCGCACCACCTTTCACGTAGATGAAATAGCGCAGGGGTTCACTGCGCAGGTTCTGCGGAAGCAGGCGTGGGGATTGGGTCATGGCTGCGCGCAGCAGGTCCACGTCCTGATCGGGCGCCATCGCGCATGTTTCGGTGCACGCCACCATTTCCAGGCGGAAGCCCAGCAAGGGTGAGATGCCGCGACGAATGTGTCCGGCGTCATCCAGCCAGAGGTCCAGCACCCGATCCGGGTCCCGTTCCTGGGCGAGGCTCTGGCGCAGGTGGTGCAGCCGTTCCTGGCCACTGGGCATGTCCACCAGTTCGTCGCCCACCACCGTGACCTTGACGTCGGCCACCTGCTGGCGAATGGGGTCGAACGTGCGGATGCGGTAGGTGGTGCCAGGTTTGAATCCATGACGAACCAGTGCCAGTCGCTGCCCCTCCGCAAGCAGGGCCTCGGTGGGCCAGATCAGGAGGCTGACCCGCGATTGGCCAGCCACGGTGTTGGATACCTGGAACGACCCGTCATCCCGTCGATGGCCATCGGCCCGGTTGATCTGGGTGGACATGCCGCTCTGCGCTGCAAAGGACAGCGGCGCACCTGTGGCGTCTTCCACGCTGCGTATTTCGGTGTGCAGCTCCAGCGGCGTGCTGATGCGGGTCAGCCGGAAGTCCAGCGTCTGCGTCGTGGTGACCGACGCGTCGGTGATGTCGCGGTCGATGGTCAGGTGGCCGACCTTGCGACCATCCATGAGCACGGCCAGCCACGTGCGGTCAGCGCGCGACAGGGCGGGAAGCAGGCACAGCAATACAGCGACAGCAGCGGTACTGAATCGCATGGCGCCACATCCAGGTGGGTTGGGGACACTTGCATGACACCACGTTTACAAATCGAGTCAAGTCCCCGGTATGCCCCGGCGGGAGGGGCTAGAATTGCCCCATTCTTCCCGGAGCTACCTCATGAAGCCGTTTGGCACGCCACATTCCGACAACGCCCTTCGCGTCCTTCTTCTGGGCTCGGGCGAACTGGGCAAGGAAGTGGCCATTGAGCTGCAACGCTTCGCCATCGAAGTGATCGCCGTTGACCGTTACGCCGACGCTCCCGCGATGCAGGTTGCTCATCGCAGCCACGTGATCGACATGCTGGATGGTGCACAACTGCGTGCCGTGATCGAGTCGGAGAAGCCGGATCTGGTAGTGCCCGAAATCGAGGCCATCCACACTCCCACGCTCATCGACATGGAGAAAGAAGGCCTGCGCGTCATCCCCACGGCGAAGGCGGCATGGCTCACGATGGATCGCGAAGGCATCCGCCGCCTTGCAGCGGAGGAACTGAATCTGCCGACCTCGCCGTATCGCTTCTGTGACACGCGCGAGGAATTCCTGGATGCCGTCGCATCGCTTGGCACACCCTGCGTCGTGAAGCCGGTGATGAGTTCGTCGGGCAAGGGGCAGAGTGTGATTCGCACACCGGATGCTGCCGATGCCGCGTGGGACTATGCGCAGGCCGGCGGTCGCGCTGGTCGCGGTCGGGTCATCGTCGAAGGCTTTATTGATTTCGATTACGAAATCACGCTGTTGACCGTGCGCCATCGCGATGGCGTGTCGTTCTGCGCGCCCATCGGGCATCGTCAGGAAGATGGCGATTACCGCGAGTCCTGGCAGCCGCAGCCCATGAGTGATCGGGCACGCGCAGAAGCCGAGCGTCAGGCCGATGCCATCACGGCCGCGCTGGGTGGCTGGGGCGTGTTCGGTGTGGAGTTCTTTGTGCGCGGCGACGAGGTCATTTTTTCCGAAGTCAGTCCGCGTCCGCATGACACCGGTCTGGTCACGCTGATCTCGCAGGACCTGTCTGAATTCGCACTGCATGCGCGCGCGATTCTCGGCCTGCCCATCCCCGTCATTCACCTGTTTTCGCCGTCGGCATCGTGTGCCGTACTGGTGGAAGGTGAAGGCAGGGCGCCCACCTATCACGGCGTAGCCGAAGCACTGGCCGAATCGGACACCATGCTGCGCATCTTCGGCAAGCCGGAAGTCAAGGGACGCCGGCGCATGGCGGTAACCCTGGCCCGCGCCGACGATGTGGATACGGCGCTGGCGAAAGCCAGGCGTGCGGCAAGCCACATCCGCGTACAGCTCTGAATCGCAGCGACACCTCTCCCCACGCCTGCCTCGTGCAGATCGCAAGGATCAATTCATGGAAGCTCCGGGTTTTTCGCACTGGCTGGTGATGTTTGTCGAGATATCGGCGGCCGTTCTTTTGCTGTTGCTGGCAATGATCGTGTTGTTGCTGTGTGTTGTCTGGTTTGTGGATCGCAACCAGACGGCCAACGCGGTGCTGCGCAACTATCCGGTGATCGGGCATTTCCGTTACGGCTTCCTGAAACTGGGTGAGTTCTTCCGTCAGTACCTCTTCGCGATGGATCGCGAGGAGATGCCGTTCAATCGCGCCGAACGCACGTGGGTGTATCGCGCGGCAAAGAACGTGGACAACACCGTTGCCTTTGGTTCCACCCGTGATCTGCGCGCGGAAGGCGTTCCCTTCTTCGTCAATGCGCCATTCCCCGAACTGGCCGAAGCGCACGTCGAGCCGCGCCCCGTCACCATCGGGCCGTATGCGCGTCAGCCGTATTCGCACGCGGCGTTCTTCAACATCTCGGCGATGAGCTTTGGCGCGTTGTCGGCGCCGGCGGTCAGCGCACTGTCACGCGGTGCGGCACGTGCCGGCATCTGGATGGATACCGGCGAGGGTGGTCTGGCGCCGTATCACCTGGAAGGTGGCTGCGACATCATCTTTGAGATCGGCACGGCCAAGTACGGCTGCCGGACAGCCGATGGCCGTCTGGACGACCAGCGCCTCAAGGAAAACTGTGCGCACGCGCAGGTGAAAATGGTCAGCATCAAGCTGGGGCAGGGCGCCAAGCCCGGTCTGGGTGGATTGCTTCCCGGCTCCAAGGTCACGCCGGAAATCGCGGCCATTCGCGGCATCCCTGTCGGCAAGGATTCGCAGAGCCCCAACCGGCACACGGACATCGGCAACGTCAGTCAGTTGATGGATTCGATTGCCCATATCCGTGAAGTCACCGGCAAACCCACCGGTTTCAAGGCGGTGCTGGGCGATGTGGACTGGATTCGCACGTTGTGTGACGAAGTGTGGGCACGCGGTATCGAAAGCGCGCCGGACTTCATCATCGTGGATGGCTCCGAAGGCGGTACGGGCGCCGCGCCGCAAACGCTGATGGAAGGCGTGGGCCTGCCGTTGCACGAAGCATTGCCGGCGCTGGTCGATACGCTGCTGTCGAAGGGGCTGCGTGAGCGCATCAAGGTCGTGTGTTCCGGCAAATGCATCACGGCCTATGACGTGGCGTGGGCATTGGCCATGGGTGCGGATTTCGTCAATTCGGCGCGTGGTTTCATGCTGTCGCTGGGCTGCATCCAGTCGTTGCAGTGCAATCGCAACACCTGTCCCACAGGCATTACCACGCACGATCCGAAGCTTCAGCGAGGCCTCGTGGTGATGGACAAGGCCGACCGCGTTTTTCATTACGCGACCAATCTGATGTACGAAGTGGGCGTCATCGCCCATAGCTGTGGCGTGAAGGAGCCGAGGCAGCTACGCCGTGAGCACTGCCGCGTGGTGGCCAACGATGGGTTGTCCGTTTCGCTGGGCAAACTGCACCCTTACCCGGTACGCCCCCCGGCGTGAACGGCTTGCTCATCCCTTCCGCTATATAAACGCCAGAGATTGCGCCCGATAGACGTCAGGGCGCCGGTGTTAAGCTTTTTAGCTGAAACGGAATCGGAATGAGCATGAGCGGACGTCGCGACAATAACGACCACGGCCAGCGTGGCCGCACGGAGCCCACCCTGGGGCGCATCGACAACCTCGATGCCCCCGAGATCACGCCTGCGCCGGTCGACGACGGTCTGCCCCATTTCCGGGTCGACGAGCCGCATCGTCGTGCGCCCGCACCCACGCCGCCGCCTCGCCGTTCCGGTGGCAAGCGTGGCTGGCTTTTGCCGGTGCTCGTTCTTGTGCTTATCGGCGGCGGCACCGCGCTGTGGTTGCAGCAGGACAGGCTCCGCGGCCTGGTGCCCAGCACCGAATTGAACGACGTGCTGGCTCAGGCCAACACCGCGCTGGAAGCCGGTCGCCTGGACGGCAGCAATGGCGACAGCGCCCGCGAACTGTTCGAGAAGGCGCGCGCGCAGCAGCCAGACAACGATCAGGCGCGTGACGGCCTGCGTCGCGTGGGGCAGGCTGAAGTGGCGCGCGCCGATGCCGCGCTTACCGGTGGCCGCTACGACGAAGCCGAAACGGCACTCAATGCCGCCCGTGAGCTGCTCGGGGGCGGTAGCGATGTGGAGCGTCTGACCCAGCAGCTTGCGCAGGCGCGCAACCCGCAGGCGCAGGCCGAATCGCTGGTGGATCGCGCCCAGGCGGCATTCGCCGCCGGTAAGCTGGATGGCGATGATGGTGCCGGTGCGCTTTACCGGCGTTTGCTTGATGCGGACAAGACCAACGCGGTCGCCGCGCGCGGCCTCGACAAGGTAGGCGATGCGCTCGCCGCTCAGGCGCGCCAGGCGCTGGCCGATGGCGACAAGGCAAAGTCGGACGCGCTGGTGGATCGCATCGCGGTGCTGGTGCCCGGCTATTCCGATCTGCCGTCGCTGCGTGCGACGCAGGCGGAAACCAAAAAACAGGACGATCAGGCCGTCACCGATCTGCTGACCCAGGGCAACGATGCGCTGCGGGCAGGTCGTTTCACGGGGGATGGCGACGATAACGCCATGTCCCGCTTCCGCGCTGTGCTCGCTGTCGATCCGGACAATGCGGCCGCCAAGGCTGGTCTGGGGCAGATTGCCCAGGCGCTGATTGTGCAGGCCAACGCCGCGCTCGACAGCGACGACGCGAATCAGGCGCGCCAGCTGCTGGACGAGGCGGCCAGGCTGGCGCCGAAGTCGGCCGAACTTGCTGCCACCCGGTCCCGCTTGCCGGGCGGCGGAGCTTCCCATGACGCCAGCCCCGGTCGCGCGCAGGCAGACGACAGTGCCCCGCAGGCGTCCATGGCGGTCAGCCCGGAGCAAGCCGCCAAAGTGGCCGGCATGGTGCGTCAGGCGCAGGCTGCCGCCAGCCGGGGCGACATCATGACGCCGCCCGGCGAGAGCGCATACGACCTTTACCGCGGCGCACTGGCCATCGACGGCAACAACGATGCCGCACGCGCCGGCCTGCAAGGCCTTCCCGCGCAGGTGGCACGTCAGTTCCAGCAGGCGCTGGCCAACGGCAACCTCAATCGCGCCGACGACCTGTACGGCACGCTGGCCGATCTGGCGCCGGGTGATGCCGGACAGAATGACCTGCGCCGCAAGCTGGCCAGTGCGTGGATCGACCAGGCGCTGGCGCGTTCGGACGCTGGGGATCAGGCCAGCGCGTTGCAGTCGCTGGAGCGTGCGCGCCGCCTCGCGCCCGATGACGCCCGCTTGCCCATGGCGTATTCCCGCGTCGGCCGGGCGCACTGATTCCGGATATGACTGTCCTCGTCGTCGGTGCTTCCAGCCAGCTTGGGCTGTTTTTTCTTCCCTTGATCGTGGCGACGGGCCGCGACGTGGTGGCGCTGAGTCGCACGCCACGCGCCGATGAGGCGGGCGTTCGCTGGGTGGTGGGCGAGCTGGATCAGATGCCCGCCGAGGTGGGTACGCTGCCCGGTTTCGAGGCCATCATCAGCTTCGGTCCCCTGGACGGGCTGGCCCGCTGGCTGGCAGGTGCCACCGTCGCGGGCACGCCCCACGTGATTGCCACCAGTTCCATGAGTGCCAAATGGAAGCAGAACTCCTCCGTCGCCAGTGATCGCGAGATTGCCGCGCGCCTCAATGAGGGCGAGGCGTTGCTGGCTGAAAGCTGTGCGGCGCGCGGCATGCCGTGGACGGTGTTGCGGCCCGCGCTGATTTACGGCGCGGGCATGGACAAGAGCCTTAGCCGGATTACGCAACATGCCCTGGCAAGACGCGTATTTCCCTTGCCCGCAGCGCGCGGCCTGCGCCAGCCCGTGCACGCTCGGGACGTGGCGCAGGCTGCGTTGGCGGCGCTGGAGCGTCCGCAGGCGCGGAACCGGATGTTCGAGATTGGCGGAGGCGAGCAGCTGACCACCGCCGACATGTTTCGCCGCCTGCGCCGGAGCCTTCCGGTCTTCACGTGGCCGGTTCCCATTCCGCGGCTGGCGCTGGCCCTTGCGGCGCGTTGCATTCCCTCTGTGCGGGGTGCCATCAGCAGGCTCGATAGCGACCAGATTGCCGACAATGCCGACGCGATAGCGATTCTTGGCGTGCATCCGCAGCGTTTTGCTCCCGTTACATTCGTGCGGATGGTGCCGGTCGGAAAGGCAAAAGCCAGCACTTAGCCACGCTTCGTTCAGATGTGCGCCGGCCTCGTGCCCCTATCATCCCCTCTATTCTTTTTCGCGAAGGCAACCAAGCGTTGGCATTCCTGAACCGTGTCGGCTCCACCTTCCGTGCCTGCTGGCCCTGGCTGCGCATCCCGTTCTGGCTTGTGATGGGCGTCGTGTTCGGCTTCCTCCTGCCCTACACCCTGATCCTCAATGCGCGCCTGCAAGATCGTTTCAACGATCTGGTCTTCGCCGTGCCCACCCGCGTCTACGCGCGTCCGCTGCCTATCGAGCCGGGTGCGGCCATGACGCCGGCGGCGCTGGAGCTGGAGTTGACGTTCGCGGGCTACACCACGTCCGGCGGCGGTCAGGTACCGGGCAGCTACGCGAAAGACGGGGCGCGCTTCACCATCGCCTCGCGTGGCTTCGCCGGCCCGGATGGTGGCGAGTTGCCGCATCGCATTCGTGTGGTGCTGGGCAATGGCCAGGTGTCCTCGCTGGTTGATGTCGAAAACGGCAAGGCGATGAAGCAGACGCATCTGGACCCGGCGCGCATCGCCACGCTTTACGGCGCGCAGCAGGAAGAGCGCCGCATCGTCCGCCTGGACAACGTGCCGCCGCTGCTTGTGTCCGGTCTTCAGGCCGTGGAAGATCGCGACTTCAAGAATCATATCGGCCTGGATTTCTCGGCCATCGCCCGCGCCACCGTCGCCAATCTGCGCGCCGGTCACACGGTGCAGGGCGGCTCGACGCTCACGCAGCAGCTGGTGCGCAACCTGTTCCTGGATCGCGACCAGAACATGATGCGCAAGGTCAACGAAGCGATCCTGTCGCTGTTGATGGAGGCCCATTACGACAAGGGCCGCATCCTTGAGGCCTATGTCAACGAAGTGTTCCTCGGCCAGCAGGGCAGTCAGGCCGTGCACGGCTTCGCGGCCGGTGGTGAGTTCTACTTCGGTCGTCGACTGGAGGATCTGCGTCCTCAGGAGATCGCGCTGCTGATCGGCATGGTCAAGGGCCCCAGTTATTACGACCCGCGCCGTTACCCGGATCGTGCACTGTCGCGTCGCAACCTCGTGCTGCAATTGTTCCGCGACACCGGCCTGATGGACGATGCGGCGATGAAGGCTGCGCAGGCCACGCCGCTGGGCATCGCCACCAACGCGCAGCTTCCGCACAACCGCTTCCCGGCGTTCATGCAACTGGTTCGCGCACAGATCACCGCCGATTTCGACGAGGCGGCGCTGCGCGATGGCAGTCTCAGCATCTTCACCACGCTGGACCCTGCCGCACAGCTTTATACCGAGCAGGCCATCGTCACCACGGCGAAGAATCTCGGCAAGCGCGGTGATGCGGCACAGGCTGCCGCCGTGGTGACCGACATCGCCACCGGGCGCGTGCTGGCCGTGGTGGGTAGCCGTGAGCCCGGCGACCAGGGCTTCAACCGCGCGCTGGATGCACGGCGTCCCATCGGCTCACTGGTGAAGCCGCTGGTGTATCTGGTGGCGCTGTCGCAGCCGTCGCGCTGGTCGCTGGCCAGTATCGTGGACGATTCACCGATCAACATGCGTCAGCCTGACGGCACGCCGTGGACCCCGCGCAACGACGACCGCGAAGTGCACGGTCAGGTGCCGATGGTCGATGCGCTGGTGCATTCGTGGAATCTTGCGACGGTGAATCTCGGCATGGCCGTGGGTGTGCCGCGCATCAAGGGCTTCCTCGAATCGTTCGGTTTGTCTGACGTGAATCCCAGTCCGTCGCTGTTGCTCGGTGCGGTGGATCTGTCGCCGTTCCAGGTGGCGCAGCTTTACGAATACATCGCGGCAGACGGGCATGCGCTGCCGCTGGTGGCGGTGCGTGGCGTGATGGACAACAAGGGCCAGGCCATCAAGCGCTACGAAGTGAAGGGCGGCGATGGCGAATATCAGACGGCCGCGCGCCTCACCACGTGGGCGATGCAGCAGGTAGTGACCAGCGGTACGGCCGCCGCCATTGGCAACTCGGCGCTGGGTTCGCTGCATGCGGCAGGCAAGACCGGCACCAGCGACAGCCAGCGCGACAGCTGGTTTGCCGGATTCACGGGTGAGCATCTGGCCATCATCTGGATGGGCCGCGATGACAACAAGCCCACGGGCCTGTACGGCGCCACAGGAAGCATGCGCGTATGGCAGGAGCTGTTCCGCAAGCTTCCGACCCGCCCGTTGTCCACGAATCTGGGCGACGGTCTGGAAATGGCCTGGGTGAATCCGCAGACCGGCAAGCGCACCGATCCGCAGTGCGAAGGCTCGCGCCAGCTGCCCTTTGTGTCCGGTTACATGCCGGATCAGGAAGAGGGCTGTTTCTGGCAGCGATTCAAGGGTATGTTCGGCGGCGGTGACGCCGAGTCGGCGCCGCCCGCTCCCAGTAATCCTACGGATTGACCATGTATCGTTTTCGCCTGTGCGCCCTTGCCGCCGTTTCCCTGCTCGCCGCTTGCAGTCAGCCTGCACCGCCGCAGGCCACGCGTCCCCCCAAACCCAATTACGACATCGTGGCGCAGATTCGCGCGGCCGGTGAACGTGAGAAGTCGGCCATTGATGTGGCGCCGTTGCGCGATCCGGGCGTGCAGGGTCTGGCTCAGTCAGCCCAGTCGGACGAGCGCGCGGGGCACTTCCCGGAAGCGGCTTCCAAGCTCGATTCGGCATTGAAGATGGCGCCCGATGCGCCGGAGATCATCCAGGATCGTGCGGAAGTGGCGGTGCGCATGAACGACTTTCCGCTGGCTGAGAAGCTGGCACGCCAGTCGTATCAGCTTGGCCCGAAGCTCGGCAGCCTTTGTGCCCGCAACTGGCAGACGGTGATCGAAATGCGCATGCAGGCCGACGACAATGCTGGCGCGGCGACCGCTCGTCAGGAACTGACGAAGTGCCATGTCGCGGGGCCGAATCGCTTCTGATTCGGCTGTTGTTGCGGGAGCGGGCAAGCTCGCTCCCGCATATCGTGGTTCTCAGCCCTGGCGGATCGTCCGGCCGTGGCTGTGTACGGTGTCGACCAGCACGCGCACATTCTCCGGATCCACTTCCGGGGTGATGCCGTGGCCCAGATTGAACACGTGCCCCGGGTGATTGCCGAAGCTGTCCAGCACGGTGCGCGCTTCGCGCTCCACGATCTCCGGGCCTGCACGCAGCACGGCCGGATCAAGGTTGCCCTGTAGCGCCACACGGTCGCCCACGCGACGGCGGGCGTCGCCGATGTCGATGCTCCAGTCGATGCCCAGACCGGTACAGCCGGTGTCCGCCAGCGCTTCAAGCTGACCCATGGCACCCTTGGAAAAAAGGATCACGGGCAGGTCGCGGCTGGCGGCATCGGCGTGCAGTTCGTCGACCACGAGTTTCATGTAGCGCAGCGAAAATTCGCGAAAAGGCGCAGGTCCCAGCAGGCCGCCCCACGTGTCGAAAATCATCAGCGCCTGCGCACCTGCGCGGGCCTGCGCGATCAGATAGGCGGCCACGGAGCGAGCCAGCGTATCCAGCAACTGGTGGGCGAGGGCGGGTTCGTTCCACGCCAGCGCTTTCACGCGTGCGAAGTCGCGCGAGCCTTCGCCTTCCACCATGTAGCAGGCCAGCGTCCACGGACTGCCGGAAAAACCGATCAGCGGCACGCGGCCGTGAAGTTCCTGGCGAATGAGGCGCACGGCATCCATCACGTAGCGCAGCGAACCATCCATGTCCGGCACGCTGAGCTTGCTGATGTCTGCCGCGCTGCGCACGGGCCGCTCGAAGCGCGGGCCTTCGCCCTGCGCAAACGAAAGTCCCAGGCCCATCGCATCGGGAATGGTAAGGATGTCGGAGAACAGGATGGCCGCATCGAGGTCGAAGCGTGCGAGCGGCTGCAACGTGACTTCGCACGCGCGTTCCGGGTGGGTGGCCAGCGCCATGAAACTGCCGGCGCGGCCGCGTGTTTCCCGGTATTCCGGCAAATAACGGCCGGCCTGGCGCATGACCCAGATGGGCGTGGTGTCGACCGGTTCGCGGCGCAGCGCGCGCAGGAAGCGATCATTGGTCAGCGCATCAGCGGCCATGCTCGGACTCCAGTCCCTGACTGAACATTACTTTGAAACCCCGTTTGATCTGCGCGTCACGCGCCTTCGCAAACGCGGCCAGTGCCGCGTCGTGGTCGAGGAAGATGTCGCGCTTCAGCGCCGCCTTGCCGCCTTGCACGCCGGTTTCGCGATACAGCGTCCAGCCGCCCAGCAGATCCTGCTCAAGCACGATCTGAACGTAACGGGGCGCCTCGGCGACAGCGTCGGACACGGTTTGCATGTAAATGCGCATGGGCGGGCGAAGGTCTGACGCAGGACCGGTCATTGTAGGCGCTCCACTGCGGGCGCGCACGCCTGTGCCCGCCCGGGTGTCTTCAGCCAAGCACGGCCAGCACGTCGGCCTCGTTCACGCCCGCCACGATTTCCGCCGAGCCGATACCGCGCCAGAGGATCAGGCGCAGCGTGCCGGCGGTGTTCTTCTTGTCCAGTCGCATCAGTGACAGCAGGCGCTCAGGCGTGTGACCGGCCGGCTGCCGCGTGGGCAGACCCAGGCGCTCCAGCAGCGCAATCAACCGGTGTGTGTCGCCGTCGTGCGACATGCCCAGCCGCGCCGAAAGCCTCGCCGCCAGCACCATGCCGATGGCCACCCCTTCGCCGTGCAGCAGCTCGGTGTAGCCACCCGCCGTTTCCAGCGCATGACCAAACGTGTGGCCCAGATTGAGCAACGCACGTTCGCCCTGCTCGGTTTCATCGCGTGCCACCACGCCGGCCTTGTACTGGCACTTGCGGGCGATGGCGTCGATCAGGGCGGTGGATTCACGCATCGACAGCGAGTCGGCATGGGTTTCCAGCCAGTCGAAAAAAGCGGCATCGCCAATCGCGGCCGCTTTCACCACTTCGGCGAGTCCGGCCCGGTATTCGCGCTGCGGCAATGTGTCCAGGGTGTCGATATCGGCGACGACGGCGCGTGGCTGATGAAACGCACCCACCAGATTCTTGCCAATGGGCAGGTTCACGCCGGTTTTGCCACCCACCGAGGAATCCACCATCGCCAGCAGCGTGGTGGGCACCTGGATGAAGTCGATGCCGCGCATCCAGCACGCGGCCGTGAAGCCCGCCAGATCACCGACCACGCCACCGCCCAGTGCGACGATGCATGCATCACGCGTGGCGCCAAGCTGGCCCAGTGCATCCAGTGCGAGGCCGACGTTCGCAAACGTCTTGTTTGCCTCGCCGTCACCGATGAGGAAACTTGACCACGTCAGGCCATCCAGCCCGCGTGCCAGCCGTTCCAGATACAACGGTGCGACGGTTTCGTTGCTGATGACCAGCACGTGGCGTCCGCGAATGCGTTCGCGCCAGCGCGTGTTGTCGGCCAGCACGCCGCTGCCGATCCATACCGGGTAGCTGCGCTCGCCCAGAACGACGTCGACGGTTTTCATGGTGCGCAACTCCAGTGCTGGTCAATCAGGGCGATGGCGCGCGCAGCGGCGCTTTCCACCGGTTCGTGCTTGCCGGGAAACGCCAGGTCGGCCAGTGCTTCGTAAAGTGGCAGCCGATCATGCGCCAGGGTTTCAAGGCGACCACGCCGGTCAGGCACGGCCAGCAGCGGGCGCTGGCGGTCGTGTTCCAGACGGTCGAGCTGTTCGTCCACCGACACCTGCAACCACATCACGAAGCCGCGTTCGCGCAGCAACGCGCGGTTGGCCGGATCAAGCACCGCGCCTGCGCCGGTCGCGAGCACGATACCCTTTTGAAGGCTAAACTCATCCAGATGCGCGCACTCGCGTGCCCGGAACCCGGCTTCACCTTCCTGCTCGAAAATCGTGGAAATGGTGAGGCCGCAGCGTGATTCGATCTCCACGTCCAGATCGACGAAGGGCATGCGGTAGTGCTCCGCCAGCTGGCGGCCGATGGATGTCTTTCCGGCGCCCGTGGGACCGACAAGAAACAGATTAGGCGAGGGATTCATCGAGTCATGCTAGCAACAAGCGACCTGCCTATGAACGAGCCAGGTCTCAATCACTCGATTCTTGTGGCGGGCGCCGGCGACGTGGGCGGCCGGGCGGCCGCGCTGCTTGCCGCCAGCGGGCACTCTCTCTGGGCACTGCGCCGCCGTCCCGTCGCCGACAGCGGGGACGGCATCCGCTGGATACAGGCTGATCTGGCCTCACCGGACACGCTGCGCCAGCTTCCCCGCGTCTCCCATGTGATCTTTGCGCCCACGCCCGACGCACGCGATGAAGCAGCGTACCGCAGCGTTTTCGTCGATGGCCTTCGCCATCTGCTGGCGGCGCTGAATCCCGAGACGTTGCAGCGGGTCATCTTCGTGTCGTCGTCGGCCGTCTATGGCGATCACGCTGGCGCATGGGTGGATGAAGACACGCCGCCTGCGCCGCCCGGCTTCAATGGCGCCGTGCTGCTGGAAGCCGAGCAGGTGCTGGCATCCAGCCACGTGCCTTCCACCGTGCTGCGTCTGGCAGGACTGTACGGCCCCGGTCGCACGCAGCTATTTCAGGCGCTGCGCGACGGAAAAGTACGCGTGCCGCGGGAGCAGCGCACGTTCGCCAACCGCATGCATGTGGACGATGCGGCGGCAGCGCTTGCCCATCTGCTGACGATGGACGATCCCGATCCGCTGTATGTGGGTGTGGACGATGCGCCGCTGGCCATCGACGAACTCTACGACTACCTGGCCGGCCTGCTGGGTGTGCCGCCTCCGGCGGAAGGGCCCGGGCCGCACGGCGTGGGCAACAAGCGTCTCAGCAACGCGCGCCTTCGCGCTGCGGGTTTCCAGTGTCGCTGGCCCGATGCCCGCGCAGGTTATGCGGCGTTGCTGCGGCGGGCGATGCAACAGCTGCGTTGACGCCGCCTCATGTGCGTTCAGCGCGAAGCGATTGGGTGATCGCCATGGCGATGGCGCCTGGCGTCGCGGGCTTGGGCGCGGGCTTCGCTACCGCAGGCGATGAGCCCGGTGGCGTGCTGCTGAACGTGGGAAGTGGCCCCAGTTTCGGCACCGGTCCTTTGGGTGCCGTCGATGAGGAAGACGATGACGATGACGACGACGCGCCAAAGGCCGGAAAAGACGGCGCCGTCGCCTGTTTGGCTGGAGGTTTGGGCAGATAGCCGCCGCCGTGAATCTGCCCCGGCTTCCCGCGTTCATCGCGCATGGGCGAGTGCGGTCGGCCCGGTTCCAGATAGCGGGTGGTATGGCCCATGGCCTGGACGAACGTGTTCATGTGCGTCATGACCGTGGCTTGCTCTGGCGGCGTCAGCGCCTGGAAATGCACGGCTGCCTCCCTCTTGCCCTGGTTGCGATTGGCCTCGTAGGACGCGCGGGCGCCCTGGTCCTTCATTTTCGACGAGCGGTCCACTGTGCGGGCCACTTCGCCGGGAGCCGTGGAGAACAGGGCGGTCGTGCCAGCGAGCACGCCAGCGGAGGAGGGAGTAAGCGCCGGGTCCTTGAGCGTGCGCATCACCTGGTCGCGAAGCACGTCGTGGCCGGATGCCTGTCCTTTCTGGCTCATGCCCGAACCTGAGTGTCCTGCGCCGCCGCCGCCCGGCACGCTGAGTACCATTCGTGCCGTATCTGTTCGTGCGCCGTCACTGGCTTGCATGACGGGCCCGACGTTGCGCTCGTAGAACGTCGCGCCCGAATGCTTTTTCCATATGCCCCTGGACATCGCAGGCATGGACGACAGGCCCTTGCTGCCCTTCGTTCGCCGGGAGAGATGATCCACGCTGTCCGTGGTTCCGAACGCCTCGTGATAGCCGCTGCTGTGGCCGCTCTTCGTCGGGTTGGATGGTGAGCGAAAAGCGCCTTTCTTTATCTTTTTGCCGCTGGTGACAGCCTCCACCACGTCTGTCCTGAATCCGCCAGCCTTGGCCTGGGATGGCGTGAGGGTCCTGTCCAGGGTCGCGTGATGAAATGGCTTGTTGGCGAAGGGCGCCTGCGTGCGGCTGGTCTTGATGAGCTGGGTGGTGCGCGACCGTGCAGTCGCTTTAGGCGTACTCTTTTTCAGGCGCCCCATGATCCACCCCCGTCGGCAGGTGCTGATCTAAGCACAACGGGCGCGGCGGTGCCCGTTGCCGGATCAGGGCGGGCCGGGCATGACGTGCCTGGACTCGTCCAGCGGCACCAGGATGTCTGCCCGGCTGGGCAGGGTGAGCATGGCCAGTCGGCTGATGCGTTCGTAATGCTGGACGAAACGGCGCATGGCCTGCGCGTCCATCGTGTGTGCGGCACCGCTCTGGCGCAGCTTCTGTTCTGCCTCGGAACGCCAGGCCAGCACGATGTCCCAGGACGGCGCCAGAAGGACGATCAGCGCATCAAGGCGCCGCCATAGCGGCTGATAGTGGACCAGGTTCTGGTTGACCCACTCGCGCCAGCGGCCGTCCGGGTCTTCATCGCGTTCCAGTGCGTTGACCGGTGTGGCGAGCGCGACCTCATCTTCCACGGGAACGCCGACACACCAGCCTTCAAGAATCAGCAGGCGCGGCGGCCGGGTGAGCACGGGCCAGGTGTCCGCTGGAGCGCGGTCATCCATGCCTTTATCGAAACGGGGCAGCGCAACGGGATGAGCTGGCGACGCGTGCGGCAGTTCGCTCATCACCTGATTCAGCAGCCCCAGATCGTGCGTGCCGGGCACGCCCCGCGTCATCAGCAGCGGATGGACGTCTGCGGCCAGGCGCTGGCGCTGCGCCCGGGTGAGGTACACATCGTCCAGCGACAGTACGGCCGCATGCCAGCCGCGCGCGTTGGCCAGCCCGGCCAATGCGCTGGAAAGCGTGCTTTTGCCGCTGCCCTGCAAGCCGGACAAGCCGAGCACAAACATGCCCGGAGAATCGCTTATGGCGTGCTCAAGCTGCGACAAAAGGGTCACGGCCAGGTCATGACCGTGCGTGCTAGCATCCGGGGTCTCCATGCCAGAAGCATAGTCCGACGCCGATGCTAAACGCCGAGATCCTCACCACGTTCCGCTCCCTGCTGGACGAAGCGCGCGCCAGTGGCGACCGCGAACCCACCGCGATGAACCTGGCCACCGCCGATGGGCGTGGGCGCATCCATTCGCGCATTGTGCTGCTGAAGGCCATTGACGAGCGCGGCCTGCAATTCTTCACCAACTACGAAAGCGCCAAGGGCGAGCAGTTGGCGGCACATCCGCAGATCGCGCTGTGCTTCCACTGGAAGCAGATTCGCGAAGGCATTCAGGTGCGTTTTGAAGGCCGGGCCAGCAAGCTTGGCGCGGACGAATCAGACGCCTATTTCGCCAGGCGTCCGCGAGGCAGCCAGATCGGCGCATGGGCCTCGAAGCAGTCGCAGACGCTGCCTGACCGGGCCACGTTTGAAGAGCGCGTGGCGCACTTTGAAAAAGAGTTTGAAGGCCGCGATGTGCCGCGTCCGGATCACTGGGGCGGCTATCTGGTCGATCCTGACCGGGTGGAGTTCTGGTACGGCGCCACGTTCCGTCTTCACGAGCGAATCAACTACGAAACGGATGATGGGAGCTGGACCCACCGCCTGTTGTATCCGTAACCACCGGAGAACACCATGAGCCGCAGCCAGCCCGTGCAGCACGTCGCCCAGAGCACGGTCACCGTTCATACGCGCGGCCGTGGCCTGTTTGAAGTGACCTCGCGCGTTGCTGACGCGGTCACCGCCAGCAACGTGCAGACCGGCGTGGTGAATGTGTTCGTGCAACATACGAGCTGTTCGCTGCTGATTGGCGAGAACGCCGATCCGGATGTGGTCGGCGACCTGGAGCGGTTCTTCGCGCGACTGGTGCCCGATGGCGATCCGCTGTTTCGCCACCGCGATGAAGGCCCCGACGACATGCCGGCGCATGTGCGTTCGGTGCTGACCGGCGTCACGCTGTCCATCCCCGTGCATGGCGGAAAGCCGCTGCTGGGAACCTGGCAGGGCGTGTTTCTTTTCGAGCATCGCCTGGAGGCGCATCAGCGCAAGTTGACCATCAGCACGTTCGGCCACTGATCGCCTAAGCGCGGGGCATGTCGATCCAGTGATTGTTCTGGCGGATCTGCAACGCGTTGAAGCGGCTCTTGTAGTCCATCTTGGGATGGCCGGCGATCCAGAAGCCGAGGTAAAGGTACGGGATGCCGCGTCGCCGGGCCAACTCCACCTGCTGAAGAATGCCGTACGTGCCGAGGCTGCGTGCGGGTTCTTCGGGTGCGAAAAACGTATAGACGGCTGAGGCGCCGCCGAGGCAGATGTCGGTGACGGCCACGCCTTTCAGTTCGTCGCCTTGGCGAAACTCCACGAATACGGTCGGGCTCCACGGTGCGACGAGGAAGCGCTGGAAGTCTTCGGTGTCGGCCGCATCCATGCCTCCGCCGGGATGGCGGGACTGGAGGTAGCGTGCGTAAAGCGCGTGGCGTTCTTCGGTGAAGCCCGGGCCTGTTTCCACGACGCGAAGATCGGCATTGCGCTTGAGGCAGCGGCGCTGGCTGCGATCCGGTTCAAAGCGCTCGATGTCGATGCGGCAGGGCACACAGGCCTGGCACTCGCCGCAACGCGGCAGGTAGAGGTGGCCACCTGCACGGCGAAAGCCTTTGGACAGCGCGCCGCCGTATAGCCGATCCAGATGAGGCGCCCCGGGATCGACCACAAGATTTTGCGCCGTGCGGTCAGCGTAGTAGCCGCAAGCGTGGGGCAGCGTCTGAAATAGCCGGACACGGTCAGAAGACATGGGGTGATTCTAAGCTGGCTTTCTGCCGACTGGCGCGGAAGTTTCGGGAAAGCCGGCTTTGCGGCGTTATGGCAAGCCTCGCCCCCCCAATCACGGCTCCGGGTGGTGGATGGTCATCCAGTGGGTGACACGGCCCTGGCTGTCGGTGACCGGCTCCAGTTCGACGCGGCCGGGGCGGGAGCCGCCGTCGTGGTGGCGCAGTGCTATGCGCAGGCGGGCAATGGCCTGGGCGTGGAAGGCGCTTTCCAGTGCGGCGAGCGCAGCCGGGTCGGTGTCGTTTTCCGCCAGCAGGTTGCGCATGGGAATGCCGGCGACCTGTTCGATGGCGTTGCCGGTGGCCCGGGTGTAGGCGTCGTTGACGAAGACCACGGCGCAATCCTGCCAGCGGTCGGCGGAGGCGTCGGTGATGATGGTGACCTCTTGCAGGCGTGCGAGCGACGCGCGCAACAGGGCGAAGCTCTGCTGGTAATGCTTGCGTTCCATCATCTCGATCAGCACGCGCAGGCCGCGCGCGGAATCCAGATGGGCGCGTGACCATGGGCGAGAACGGCCGCGCACCGTTTCCTGCCACGACGTGAAGCTCTGGCGCGGCGACATGCGTGCGCCGGGGATGTTTTCGAGCTTGGCCAGCTGAGGGTTGCCTGCCCAGCGCACGTGCCTCACTTGTTCGGCACGCGTCCAGATCACGGCGTTGTGCGCATCGGATTGCAGCGGCATGAAGATGGCGCCCGCCGCCAGCGAGGTCATGGCCGGATCGTTCAGTGCAGGGAAGCGTTCGCCGATGGCATCGGTATGCAGCACGCCTGCAATGCCGTCCGGGTCGTTCGATATGCCGGTGCCCACATATTCGCGAATGGCGAGCAGCGAGGCCTCGTCGGGCAACATGCCGTGACGCATGACGAAGTTGCCGGCGAAGATGGCCACGCCATCGGCGTCCACCACTTCCAGCAGTTCCGGCGCCAGCGACGCGAGCAGTTCCGGATCAATGTGCTCGCTTTCGTTGAATGCCGTGATGAGTTTTTCGCGCACGGTGAGCAGCGTGCTTTCGACGTCGATCGTGTGGATTTCCTCGATGGCACCCACACGCGCGGCAAAGGCGCGTGCCAGCGCATCGGCGGTGTCGCGCATCTGGTGATCGGCGAAGAAGGGCGAGTAGTGATGGCAGGCGATCAGCCCCCACAGCTTGCCGTTGTTCACGATGGAGGCAACCAGCGTGGCGGTGACGCCCATGTTGCCCAGATATTCCAGGTGCACGGGTGACACGCTGCGCAGCGACACGTCACTGAGGTCGGTGGCTTCGGAGGTTTCCGGATCGTATGGCGGCAGGATGCGCGAGGGCACGTAGCGGCAGTCGCTGATCTGGCGCACGCGGTTGCGCAGATACAAGGCGCGCGCCTGCACGGGAATATCGGTGGCCGGATAGTGCATGCCGAGATAGGCCTCAAGGGTTTCCTCGCGCGCCTCCGCGATCACTTCGCCATGCCAGTCGTGGTCGAAGCGGTAGACCATCACCCGGTCGTAGCCGAACAGCGAACGCACCAGTCGCGCCAGTCGCTGCGCGGCGCGTTCCACGGTCTTGTCCGATTCCAGGCGACGCCCGAAGTCGTAAGCGACACGGATGGGATCGTCTTCAAAATAGGACTCACGCGGCTCGATCTCGATCATCCAGCGTGTGTCGTAAACATGCACGCATGCCCACATGGACGCACCGCCCGGTATGGCGTGCGGCAGCGTGACGGCCATCCACGGGCTGTGGAACGGCGGTTCCTCGTGGACGTGCGTGTCGTCGGGAAAGTGCAGCACTTCGTGCAACGGCGCTTCAAGCAGTTGTTCGAGCGGCAGGCCAAGGATGTCCGGCGCGTTTTCGCTGGCCTGAAGGATGGCGTGCGAGGTCGCATCCACCACCAGCAGTACGCCGTGTGGCTGGATGGATCCGGGAATGTGGATCGGTTCGCGGTCGCAAGCGGTAAGGTCTGGCAGGTCGCGTGTATCAGGCATGCGAGATGCGGTCCTGGAAGGTGGTCTGGAAGCGCGCGAACATGTGCCGTGCGCCGCGGATCGCCCTCGCCTGCGCCGGTTCTTCGGCGAGCACGTCATCGAGAATCTGCTGGAAGCACCGCCAGGATGAACCCTGATCGTCACCCACGCCATAAAAGCGATGAGCCGCATCGGGGAACCGCTGGCGAAGTCCGCGCACGATCAGCTGTCCGCCGAGCGCCGATCCTTCGATGACATAGAGCATGCCCCATGATGCGGATTCATCGACCACGTGGCGTGAAGATACGGCCGCCTCGGTGGGCAGTGTGCCGCCCAGTTCAGCTACATCCCGGGCGAGCAGATCGGCGCGCGAACGCCATGTCCAGCCGTGGCGGGCGACGGTGTCGGCCAGCCACTGGGCGTGGTCGCGTTCGAAGTCGCGGAACAGCACCCATTGAGCCGCAAGCAGGCCGGCATAGCCTGCGCGGCTGAGCGTGCCATCCAGCAGATGGCGCATGACGGGCGCGGCTTCTGCCGCATCGTGGGCGTCGCGCGTTTGCTCGCGCAGCAGGCGGTGGGGCACCACCTAGATGACCCGCATGGCCTTGAGGAGATAGACCAGGCCCATGCCGACGACCACCGCGAGCATCATCAGGCGAACGCGTGAGGCGGTGCGCATCTGCGGGGCACGGCGATCAGGCTGCCGGGACATGGCCAGTTCTTCCTGAAAGCGCACGACCGGCTCGATGCCGATCTCTTTCAGGAGTGCGCGGGCGGGGGCGAAATCATCGGCACCGTTGACCCACACCTGTGGCCAGGTTTCGCGATTGTCCATGCGCTGGGAATAGCTGAAGCGCTGATACGTCGGGCGATTCCAGGTGGAGCGGTTGGTCACGGTCGTTTCGATGCCCTTCTCGGCGAGAAGGGCAACGACACGGTCGATGTTTTCGAGTCGGGGCGATGTATAGAGTTGACGCATGCCCCAATTCTACGCGAGCCCGCCGGTCAGCGGGCAGCGGGCCGGAGTGCGTCTTTCACCTCATCGAAATGACCGTCGTTCGATTCACCGTGGATGCCCAGCAGATGGATCATCAGCGGGTATACGTCCACGTTCGGGAACGGCGCGATGGTGGCACCCGGCTGGAACGACGGGCCACGGGCCACGAAGAGGGCGCGCATCGTGGGGTCCTGATTGTCGTAGCCGTGCTCACCCAGTGACATGGGCGACGTGCGCTTGGCCAGGCCCGCGTGGCTCACGATGGTCCAGCCGGTCTGTGCCATGCAGATGATGGCCGGTACGCGCGGGTGGGTGCCGTACTGGAAACGCGCGGGCAGGTCGCCCTTGCGGTAGCACTGCATGTGCTCGTGCGGCGCCAGCAGGGCAGCTTCGGCCTTCGCCGAACCTGAGCCTTCACGCAGGTTGAAGGTGGCCATGACGCCGTAGGAGACCTCGTCCAGCTGGGTCACATCGGCGATGTCGTCGGCGAAGATCACGTGATCCGGCGGCAGGTAGGCCATGCCGTGGTCGGACAGCACGATGATGTCCATGCGGTCGTACAGGCCGCGGGCCTTCAGACCAGCTACCAGACGTGCCAGGGCGGCATCCACATCCACCAGCGCGGCGTTCACTTCCGGTGAGTCGGGGCCGTGCTCGTGGCCAGCGTGGTCCACGGTGTCGAAATACAGCGTGTCGAACATGGGCTTCTTGCCCGGCTCGTCGATCCACGCCAGCAGCTGGTCCACGCGGCCGTTTGAGGTGATGTCGCCGTCGTAGGCGATCCAGTGGTCCGGGCGCATGCCGCGTATGCTGGCCTCCGTGCCCGGCCAGAACATCGTGGCGGTGCGCAGGCCCTGCTTCTGGGCGGTGACCCAGATGGGTTCGGCGCCGTCCCACCAGCGGCCGTCGCTGGTGGCCGAGCGATTCGACAGGCTGAAGCGGCCCAGCGCCGGATCGGACATGGTGTTGTTCACGATGCCGTGGTGATCGGGAACCCGGCCGGTGACCAGCGTGTAGTGGTTGGGGAAGGTCAGCGACGGAAACGACGGCAGCATGTACGGCGCATGGGCGCCTTCGGTGACCATGCTGGCGAGCGTGGGGGTCAGATTGCGGTCCAGATAGTCCGGGCGGAATGCATCAATCGAGATGAGCAGCAGCGGGTGACGTTCACGCGTATCTGGCTTGATGGAGGGGCTGGCGCACGCCGACAGCGCCGCGAACGTGAACACAAGCATGCTGCGCAACAGCGGACGAAACGGGAAATTCATGGAGGAGACCGTAGGCTTGGAACAGGAGGAAATCCTCCTATGATGGCCTGTCCATATGACTAATTCATCTCGTTTTCCGCATCAGGTGTCGTTATTACTTGCGTCCATGGCCTTTTCAATGGCTGTTTTCGCGCAGACAACCACACCTGCCAAACCGGCCCGCGCAGTGGCATCACCGCCTCCGGCGGCTCATGCCGTGGTTCCCACGCGGCCCGCTGAAGTCCGCTGGCAGCAGGCGGCGCAACAGCAGCGCGCCCAGGGTCAGATCCAGCAGAACGCCGTGCAGCAGCAGATTCGTCAGGGCAATCAGGCGCAGATTCGCCGGAACACCACGGACCCCAATCTGCAACGCCAGCAGGATCAGAGCGCCCAGTCGCAGCAGCAGCTTTATCAGAACCAGCAGCAGTCGGCGGTGCAGCGTTACAACGCCACACCTGCCGGGCAGAACCCTGGCAACGCGCCGGTTACGGCCGGGTCGGCGGGGCGCTGAACAGCGACGGTTCGCTTGACGCGCGTTCCAGCGCCAGCAGGTAGCGTTTGGCGGGAAGGCCGCCGCCAAATCCGGTCAGCGTGCCGTTGGCGCCAATGACACGATGGCACGGCACGACGATGGATAGCGGGTTGGCGCCGTTCGCGGCGCCAACGGCGCGAATGGCTTGTGGATGGCCGATACGGCGTGCGAGCTGACCGTAGCTTTCGGTCACGCCAAACGGGATGTCCTGTAGCCCGCGCCATACGGCTTGCTGAAACGGCGTTCCTTCCGCGCACAGCGGAAGGTCGAAGCGTTCGCGTTTTCCTGCGAAATGATTTTTCAGTTGAGCGACAGCGTTGTGGAGGATGTCCGCCGCGTCGCGTTCTTCAGGCGTGCCAGTTTCTTCCAGCGCCATGGTGGGAGGCGCGGGGCTCCAGCGTCGGCGTTCGTGGAAGTCGGCGAATTCGATGGCCGTGAGGCCTTCTTCGGTAGCCAGCAGGCGAAGCCGCCCCACGGGTGAGGCGATGGTGTGTTCTACGTGGCGTCGTGTCATGGCGCAGGTCCGTCCGTGCTCAGGCGCCACAGATGCATCACTGCGTACGCGCGCCACGGCCGCCATGCTTGTGCGCGCAGCGTGAGCGCGCGCGTGGAGAGTTCTTCGCCTGTGGTCGATGCCGCCCGACGCAGAATCAGGTCGGCCGCAGGGAACGCATCCGGGTGGCCCAGTGCGCGCATGGCCAGATACTGGGCCGTCCAGTCCCCGATGCCGGGAAGGGCGGTCCACAGCGCTACCAGTTCGTCCAGCGTGCGATCCGTGCGAAAGTCCACCCGGCCGTCGCGCACAGCGGCGGCCACCGTATTGATGGTGGCTGCGCGGCCGGTAGTCAGGCCGATGTCGCGCAGGTCGACGTCGGCGAGGACTGCTGGCTCGGGAAACAGGCGATCCAGCCCCGGAAGCGGCGATGGCTCGATGCGCTGGCCGTAGCGATCCACCAGGCGCGTGGCCAATGTGCGGGCTGCCGCCACGCTGACTTGCTGGCCGAGAATCGCGCGTACTGCGATTTCAAAACCGTCCCATCCGCCGGGCAGTCGCAAACCCGGGCGACGGCGCACGGCCGGCCCCAGCACCGGATCGTCCTCGAACGTCGCGGCGACCATGGCCGGATCGGCATCCAGATCGAACAGCCGGCGAAGCCGGATCACGATGTCCTGCAAGCGCGCGGTATCGGGGCAATGCAGTTCCAGGCGCAAGGCGGCGCTGCCATCGGGCCATGCACTCACGCGCAGCCAGCCGGGGCGATCAGCGGGACCGAACACACGTGCGTACGAGGTGTCGTCCACTTTTTCGATACCGGGCAACGCGCGCGTTGCGAGGAATTGCAGCAACGCATCCAGATCGTAGGGTGGCCGATAGGCGAGCCGAAGCACCAGCGGCTCGCCCGCCACGGCGCGCGGATGGCGGCGCAGCTCGCGCGGTTGAATATGGTTGGCATGGGCAAAGGCCGCATTGAACCGACGCAGGCTGCCAAAGCCCGAAGCCAGGGCTACTTCGGTGATCGGCATCGCGGTTTCGGTCAGCAACTGCTTGGCGAACAGCAGGCGTTGCGTGGTGCGCACTTCGATGGGGGATACGCCGAGCCGCTCCACAAACAACCGGCGCAATTGCCGCGAACTCAACGAAAGCTGCGCAGATAGCGCATCCAGTGATGCGCCATGCATGGCGTCGCTTTCCAGCAGCTTCAGCGCGCGTGCCAGCAGCGTGTCTCCGCGCCGCCATGCGCCATCGGCGGGTGACAACTCGGGTCGGCAGCGCAGGCAGGGGCGAAAGCCTGCGGCCTGTGCTGCTGCGGCATTGGCGAAGTACACGACGTTGGATGGCTTGGGCGCTGGTGCGGGGCACACCGGACGGCAATAAATGCCTGTGCTGGTCACGGCGGTGAAAAACAGGCCGTCGAAGCGCGCGTCGCGGCTCAGGCGGGCCGCTTCACAAATGGCCGTGTCGGGCAGGTGGCGGGTAGCTTGGTCCGGGGTCATGGAGGGAAGCGTACACCGCGCAAAATCATGAAACTCGCCGTTTCCGGACATCAATGCTGCGTTGCGGATGGCCGTTCTGACAGGTCGCGGCACATAATCGGCGATTCGCCTTCCCCACGCTTCCGAGATAAACCATGACTGCCGCGACGCGTATCGACACCACCCGCACCATCCGCGCACCGCGCGGCACCGAGCTGACCTGCAAGAGCTGGCTGACTGAAGCGCCGTTCCGCATGCTGCAGAACAACCTCGATCCTGAGGTGGCAGAGAACCCTGCCGAACTGGTGGTTTACGGAGGCATCGGTCGTGCGGCGCGCAACTGGGAATGCTTCGACGCCATTCTTCGTGCGCTGCGGGAACTGCGCGACGACGAAACGCTGCTCGTGCAGTCCGGCAAGCCGGTGGGTGTGTTTCCCTCGCATGTGGATGCGCCGCGCGTACTGCTTGCCAATTCCAATCTGGTGCCGGCGTGGGCCAACTGGGAGCACTTCAACGAACTGGATCGCAAGGGCCTCATGATGTACGGCCAGATGACGGCCGGCTCGTGGATCTACATCGGTTCGCAGGGCATCGTGCAGGGCACGTACGAAACCTTCGTGGAAATGGGTCGCCAGCACTACGGCGGCAACCTTGCCGGTCGCTGGATTCTCACCGCCGGCCTCGGTGGCATGGGCGGCGCGCAGCCGCTGGCCGCAAGCCTCGCCGGTGCTTCGTCGCTGACGATCGAATGCCAGCAGAGCCGCATCGACTTCCGTATCAAGACCCGCTACGTGGACGAACAGGCGCACGACATCGACGACGCACTGGCGCGCATGGAGCGCTACGCGAAGGAAGGCCGTGCAGTATCCGTGGCGCTGCTGGGCAACGCGGCGGATGTGCTGCCGGAACTCGTGCGCCGCGGCGTGCGTCCGGATGCCGTGACCGATCAGACCAGCGCACACGATCCGGTCAACGGCTATCTGCCCTCCGGCTGGACGGTGGAGGAATGGATGGAGCGCCGTGTGTCCGACCCCACGGGTACCGCACGTGCCGCCAAGGCATCCATGCGCACGCACGTGGAGGCCATGCTGGCGTTTCATGCGCGCGGCATTCCCACCTTCGACTACGGCAACAACATCCGCCAGGTGGCCAAGGACGAAGGCAGCACGAATGCATTCGATTTCCCGGGCTTCGTGCCGGCATTCGTGCGTCCGTTGTTCTGCCGCGGGGTTGGCCCGTTCCGCTGGGTGGCGCTTTCGGGTGATCCGGAAGACATCTACAAGACCGATGCCAAAGTGAAGGAACTGATTCCCGACGACGCGCACCTGCACAACTGGCTGGACATGGCGCGTGAGCGCATCAGCTTCCAGGGTCTGCCAGCGCGCATCTGTTGGGTGGGTCTTGGCCAGCGTCACAAACTCGGCCTCGCGTTCAACGAGATGGTCCGCAATGGTGAACTCAAGGCGCCGGTGGTTATTGGCCGCGATCATCTGGATTCAGGCTCCGTCGCCAGCCCGAATCGCGAAACCGAGTCGATGAAGGACGGTAGCGATGCCGTCAGCGACTGGCCGCTGCTGAACGCGATGCTCAACGTGGCCGGTGGCGCCACATGGGTCAGCCTGCATCACGGTGGTGGCGTGGGCATGGGTTACAGCCAGCACAGCGGCGTGGTCATCGTGTGCGATGGCAGCGAGGCCGCAGACAAGCGCATCGCGCGCGTGCTGTGGAACGATCCGGGCACGGGCGTGATGCGCCACGCTGACGCGGGCTATCAGGACGCCATCGACTGCGCCCGCGAGCAGGGCCTCAATCTGCCCATGATCTGACGACGCGCGCCCGCCGGATCATCAGCGGGCGTTGGCCCAGGTGGCTGTGTATTGCTGCGGATAAATGCGCTGCAATGCCAGCACCTTGGGCAGGTCGTTGATCCGGATGTACATCGAGTCCGGATTCAGGCGCATGTAATTCTGGTGGTAATCCTCGGCCGGATAGAACGCCGTCAGCGGCGTTACCGCCGTGACGATGGGGGCGGAGAACGCGTGCGCCGTGCCCAGTTGAGCGATATAGGCCTCGGCCACACGCTTCTGCTCCGGTGTGGCATAGAAGATGGCCGAGCGATACTGCGTGCCATGGTCCGGCCCCTGTTCGTTGAGCAGGGTGGGGTCCTGAGCGACCGAGAAATACACCTTCAGCAACTGGCCGTAGCTGACGACGGCCGGGTCATAGACGATGCGCACCGACTCCGCGTGACCGGTGTCTCCCTCGCTCACATCCTCATAATTGGCGTGCCGGGCGTCTCCCCCGGTGTAGCCGGCCGTGACGTGCTTCACGCCGCGCACATGCTCAAACACACCTTCCACCCCCCAGAAGCACCCGCCCGCCAGCACGGCGATCTGCTCGCCGGAGGCAGGCGCGGCATCTGTGGCGGGGTCGGGCAGCCGGATACCGTCATCGCGCGCAAACGCGGACGTGCAGGCAGTAAGAGAAAAAGCGGCGAGAGCAACAAAAAAGGGGCGGCGGAACATGGATGGTTCTCCTGTGCTTACCCGTGGCTTACATACAGACCGGGGCAGGACGGATTCCATGGCAGCAGGTTTGTTACAGTTCCCGATGATGTAGCCGATACATCGGAGCCACCTTTCAGAAGGATCGGCGCGTCAGGGCAGATACACACAGCGTGCACACGTCCTGCCTGACGCTGCCGCGCGCGCTTGGGGGCGCGCCAGGGGGCGGGTCGGTCGATCCGCTGCAGCGGGTGGATGTCGTTCGGTTTTGGGGGAAGTGTGGCGTACGATCTGGTGGAAAGGCGGGTCGCCGTAAGTGCTCTGGAGGTCGGCATGTATGTATGCCGACTGGACTGCGAGTGGGACGAAACGCCGTTTCCCCTCCAGGGCGTGCCCGTCCGCAACCAGAACGACATCGACGCTCTCCGCCAGCATTGCCGTTATGTCTTCGTGGACCTGTTGCGCCGTGTGACGCCTGATCCCGTACCGGGTGACACCGCACGACCGCCGCCCCGGACAGCCCGCGCTGCTCCGACCCACCGGCCGCCGTCCCGGCGCCTGTTTCCCGAGCGCACCTACACGGATACGGCCATCTTCGACGACGAACTGCCCCGCGCAGGTGACGCTTATGAGTCGGTTTTGAGCTATGTCGAGAAGATCGTCGACGATCTGGCGCATGGCCGTCACATTGATCCGCAGGAAGTGGAAAACGCCGTGCGGCCGATGGTCGAGAGTGTGTTGCGCTCCGGCGACGCCTTCCTGTGGATCGAGAGCCTGCGTCAGCGCGACAGCTACACCTACCGTCACGCCGTGAGTTGCAGCACGCTTGCTGCGGCCTTCGGACGGCATATGGGTTTTTCAGAGGACGCCATCGTCAGCCTCGCGGCGGGTGGCCTGCTGATGGACGTGGGAAAGTCGCAGCTGCCCGATGAGCTGCTGACCCGCGCTGGTGCCCTCACCGAGGCCGAAACCCTGCTGGCCCGCCATCACGTCAATGAGGGACTGGCCATCCTTGAGCATTCCGGTGTCACCGACCAGGAAGTGCTCGATATGGTGCGAACGCATCACGAGCGGTTCAACGGCACGGGCTATCCGGAAGGGCTGACCGGTACCGATATTCCCCTGGCCGGGCGCATGGCGGCGATCATTGATACGTACCACGCCATGTCCTCGCCGCGCCCCTATCGACCGGCCGTCTCCCAGCACGTGGCGCTGCGCACGCTTTACGCGGGGCGTAACGCCGACTTCCAGGCAGAGCTGGTCGAGCAGTTCCAGGCGTGCATCGGCGTTTACCCTACCGGTTCGCTCGTGGAACTGGGAACCGGCGAAGTTGCCATCGTTATGGTGCAAAATCACGCCCGGCGCCTACAGCCCCGGGTGGCGATTCTCACCGCCCCGGACAAATCGCCGCTGGACGATTTTCTTATCGTGGACCTGATGCGACAGGTGGGCCCGGAGCGCAGAGACATCGTGCGCACGTTGCCGCCCGGAAGCCACGGTATTGATCCCAAGGAGTATTTTTTGCAATGAGCGCCACGTTCCAGTCATCAACAGCACGCCAACCGGGGTTCCTGTGACCGACCGCGCTCATATTTTCACCGCGATGCAGGCGTTGCTTGATCGCGACAGTTCCCGCGAGGGACTGTGCGCCGTGCTGGTGGTCCGCCTGCGTGGCATGCGCGAGGCACAGCTGCGTTTCGGCTACGGCTTCGGCAACGAGATCATGCTGGCGGCGCGCGAGCGCATCGTGGAAATCGTGCGCCATATCGACAAGGTGTTTGTCGCGGCCGACGACACGTTTTTGCTGTTGCTTCCCGCTGTGCGCAACCGCACGCATGCGCTGCTTGCTGCCACGCGCCTGGTTGGCGCATTCGACGAGCCACTGATGTGCGGTTCGCGTCCCTGGCACGGTCGCGCGGTAATCGGCGCGGCGATGCATCCGGAGCACGGCGCTGCCGCGGAGCTTCTGTGTCGACGCGCAGAGATCGCCCACGACGAAGCGCTTCGCATTGGCGAACCGTTCGCGATGTATCAGCCGGACAACACCCAGGTCGAAATTCTTTACGGCGAGCTTCGCGAAGACATCGAGGCCAATCGCCTGCAAGTCTATTTTCAGCCGCTGATGGACGTGCGTCAGCAGACCATCACTCGCGTGGAATCGCTGGCGCGGTGGAACACCCAGAATCACGGGGAAGTCGCTCCGGTCGACTTCATTCCCTTTGCCGAACGCAGCGACCTGATCGTGCCGCTCACGCGGTGGAGCCTCAACGCGTCGCTGCGTCAGGCGGCCGCCTTGCACCGCGCTGGCTCGCCGGTGGATGTGGCGATCAATCTGTCGCCGCGCGTGTTTGTGGAGCAGGGTTTTGCCGAGCAGATGCTGGGTGCGCTGGATATATGGGGCGTGCCTGCCGAATCGGTGATTGTCGAAGTCACGGAAACCGCGTTGCTCACCGACCTGGACATGAGCGTGCGCGTGCTGCGTCGGCTGCGTGATCGGGGCGTCCGCGTGGCCATCGACGACTTCGGCACCGGTTACGCCTCGTTCGCGTACCTGCGCCATTTTCCCGCGACCGAGCTCAAGATCGACCGCACCTTCGTGGACGCCATCATCGAGGACGCCCGTACCGAGCAGCTGGTGCGCGCGATGGTGGAAGTGGCGCACCGGCTTGGCATGGAGGCGGTGGCCGAGGGGGTGGAGAACCAGGAAACCCTGGATCGACTCATGGGCATGGACTGCGACATGGTGCAGGGTTTCCATATTGGCCGCCCGGTTCCGGCCGACTCATTTGTGACCCAGCGGCTCGCGGGGGTGGCCATCGTGTAGGCTTTGCGGCCTCTACGCTGGAATTTCCCCGCCCATGGCACTCAAATCCACGGTCTTCAAGGCTGACCTTCAGGTCAGCGACATGGACCGCCACTACTACCAGGCCCACCCGCTCACCATTGCTCAGCATCCGTCGGAAACCGACGAGCGCATGATGGTCCGTGTGCTGGCCTTCGCGTTGAACGCCGACGAGTCGCTGGTGTTCGGCAAGGGGCTGAGCTCGGACGACGAGCCGGATCTGTGGCGCAAGGAGCTCACCGGCGAGGTCGATCTGTGGATCGAAATCGGCCAGCCGGACGAGCAGCGCATTCGCCGTGCCGCCGGCCGCGCCAACCGCGTCATCGTCTATACATACAGCGGCCGCAGCGCCGAGGTGTGGTGGAAGAAGACGGCGGCGGCCGTCGCGCGCACGAAGAATGTGACCGTGATTGATATCGCACCGTCCACGGTGGATGCGCTGGCCGCACTCACCGCCCGCACGATGCAGATACAGTTCATGGTGCAGGACGGCCAGGCCCAGATCATCAGCGGCGATGCCGTGGTGCCGGTGGAGCTGACCGTGCTGTCCTGAGCCTGATCCTTGTGGGAGCGAGCGTGCTCGCTCCCCAAGGGTCATTTGGCCTTGAGCTTTGCCACCAGCGCCTTCAGCGTGCTCTGGGTTTCTTCCGACAGGAACGCGTCGACGAAATCTTCGATGGGCAGCGACGCCGGGTCTGCATAGGCCTGGGTCAGATCGGCGCGTGCGATGGCGCGCGTGCGCAGCATCGCCTTGCGCGGCATGGCCAGAAGGTCACGCAGCCACACCGTGGCGCGCGTGGTCACCTGTTCCACGCCCACCAGTTCATCCACCAGCCCGACAGCCAGCGCCTGCTCGGCGTCGAGCATGGCGCCCGCCGTCAGCAGGCGTTCCGAGCGATATGCCCCGACGGTGCGACGCATGATGAGCTGGATCGGTTCGGGCACGGGCAGGCCCACCTGTACTTCATTGAGGCCAATCCGGAACGGCCCGTGCGCCATCACGCGGTAGTCGCAGAACAGTGCGATCACCGCGCCGCCAGCGGGGCTGTGCCCCGTGACGGCGGCCACGATGGGCACCTGCGAATTGGCCAGCGCGCCACACATCAGGAAGAACTCGCGCCAGTACTCACTGATGCCCGCCCTGTCCTTGACCAGCAGGGCAGGCACGTCCACGCCGGCAGAGAACATGCCCTGCGCACCGGAAATGACGATACCCTGGGCGCCGTTCGCCGGCGCATCCGTCACGGCGTCCCGCAGTGCCCGGACCAGTTCCACGTTCAGCGCATTGACGGGGGGACGGGCAAGGCGGATTTCGTGAATGCCGTCTTCCAGCGGAAAGATGTCGATCATGGAAACTCCAGGCGTATTCGGGTGGTTACCGGTCGCGTCGTGCTTCGCTGGCCAGCCAGCTGTAGTGCACCGAATATTGAAGTGTAGCGCTGCCGTGGGCCGGAACGCCGATCTCGTAAAGCAACCCCTTTTTCGACTGCTTTGCCGGTTGCACGCGTCGGCCTCTGCTGTTTCAACGGTTGCGAGCCACGTCGCCAGCGGTCCAGGTGTAACGGACGGCGTAGTCGAGCGTGGCCGAGCCGTGCGCCGGAATGTCGACCTTGAACTCAATCGTATCGGGCGTCTGCTTCGATGCCTTGACCGATGAGCTGGTGAGTTTCCAGCCACGCCAGCGGTTGGGATGCTCGCGCACGAGGACGGTGCGTGCGGTGTCACCTGCATTCTTCAGCGTGACGCGGAAACCTTCGTCCAGTTTGTGGCCGGCGTCATCGAGGGTGAAGCTGGTCTGTTCGCGCGACGCGGTGAGGTCGAAGGCTGCGCCCAGAACGATGGTGGCATCGTTGCCCTTCGCGGTGTCGGACAGGCGGCCTTCGCCAAGCAGTTCGGCGTTGCCATCGCGGTCGTCGATCAGTACGCGCACGTAACCTGCGGGCATGCTGTCGAAAGCCTTCATCTTGATGACGGTCTGAATCGGCGTGCTCTGATCGCCGAAGAATTCGCGCTGCAACTGCGGCTGCGGCGGAAGGTATACGCCGCCGTTTTCATACAGCGCGATGCGCTCGCACGCGATGTCGCGCGACGCATACAGCGGCGTTTGCGTGACGCTGCCATCGGGCAGGTCCACGGGCGAGGGCAGAGTGAAGGTGCGCAGGTCGGCGAGCGTGGCCTGCTCGGGCATGGCGGCGTCCATGGCCATGGGCACCTCAGCCACGCCGCGCGCAGCCATCGAGAACATGCGGGCAGGTGGTGCCTTGGCGCGGTTGGCATCGCCGGCCACCAGCTTCAGCGTGGCGCTGTTCCAGTCGCGGCCGCTGCGGTTGGCGATGCTGGCGGCTGCGTCCAGCGTCATGTGGCAACCTTCGCCCGGCGCCAGGAGCGCCGTGTAGGCGCCGCGCCAGCCCAGACCCGAGGTCGGGTAGCTGAGCGATGCCGTGGATGCGCCTGCGCTGCCCGCGTTGACGCGCACCTGAAGCGACGAGCCGCGTGCCACATCGCTGTTGCCCGCGACGCGAAGGGCCGCGTAGTCGCGAACCAGCGTGGACTGGCCGCTGCTGTCCTTGACCACGAGACCGTCGCCACCACGCTGCAATACGCCGCTGACGATGGGCTGGCCACTGCTGCCGATCACGACGACCTGTTTGCCAACCAGGCCTGCGACGGCGCCGGTATAACCCTGGCCGAGCAGCAGTCGCTGCGATACGACGGAGGTGTTCTTGCCGGGGAAGCGAAGCGACATGGCTTCGCTGTCCAGTGCGGCGGGAAGGCCGTCCACTGTCAGGTCCTGGACGCCGCTGCGCAGATCGAAATCCCGGCGCTCGTGCACCACGGCGTAGCCGTCGCTGGAGAAGGCCTCTCCCGTGGTCTGGAACAGCGAGTCGCCATCGGCGCGATAGAGCGTGATGCTCACCGGCGGCTCAGCCGCGAGGGCAGGCAGGGCAACGGCGGATGCGACGGCAAGGGTGAGCAGGCGACGATACATGGCACTCTCCATGGGGATGTGCCGGAGATCATACGCAACATATTGCGCCGCTTGATGTACCGGAGCCCACCGGCTGGCGGCGGGCTCGGGAAGGCTCAGGCCGCCGCGGTGACGGCGTTGCGCACGGCGTCGGGCAGCGGGACCGGACGACCGGTTTTCGGATTGACCCACACCACCGTGACGTTGCCATCGCAGTGGATGCGCGTGGCGTCATCGCGCGCGACCATGCGATGTCCCACGGTCATCGAGCTGGTGCCGACGCGCTCGCAGAAAAGCTCCACGTCGATCTGCGCCGGCCACTCGATGGGCATGCGGTAGTTGAGCTGGCTGGCCGCCATCACGGGTGCGCATTCGGCCGAGTACCACTCACCGTCCAGCGTCAGCAGCCATTGCAGACGAGCTTCTTCCAGGTAGGTGAGGTAGTTGGAATTGTTGACATGGTTATAGGCGTCCAGATCGCGCCAGCGCACCGCAATGGGGGCGATCAGCAGCGGCGAGGGCGAGGGCGTCTTGCTGGCTTCGGTCGTCATGCGGATTTCTTTTTCTTCGCGGCGGTCTTGGCCACCGGCTTCGTGGTGGATTTGGCGGCCGTCTTTTTGGCAGCCGCTTTGGCAGGTGCCTTCGCTGGCTTCAGATGCGGCTTCAGGAAACGTCCCGTATGGGACTGCGGCGTGGCGGCAATGGTTTCCGGCGTGCCGCTGACCAGGATGCGTCCACCACCGGCACCGCCTTCGGGGCCAAGGTCGACCAGCCAGTCGGCGGTCTTGATCACATCGAGGTTGTGTTCGATGACGACCACGGTATTGCCGTGATCCACCAGCTGATGCAGCACGGCCAGCAGTTGTTCGATGTCGTGGAAATGCAGACCCGTGGTCGGCTCGTCCAGCACGTACAGCGTGCTGCCGGTGTCGCGCTTGGACAGTTCCTTGGACAGCTTCACGCGCTGGGCTTCGCCACCGGACAGCGTGGTCGCGCTCTGGCCGAGCTTGATGTAATCCAGGCCCACGGCGCGAAGCGTTTCCAGTTTTCGCGCAATGACCGGCACCGGCTCGAACAGGCGGAAGGCATCTTCCACGGTCATGTTCAGCACGTCGGCGATGGTGTGGCCCTTGTAGAGCACTTCCAGCGTTTCACGGTTGTAACGCTTGCCGTGGCACACGTCGCAGGGAACATACACGTCGGGGAGGAAGTGCATTTCCACCTTGATCATGCCGTCGCCTTCGCAGGCTTCGCAGCGACCGCCGCGCACGTTGAAGCTGAAGCGGCCCGGCGTGTAGCCGCGCTGGCGTGACTCGGGCACCTGCGCAAACAGCTCGCGCAATGGTGTGAACAGGCCGGTGTACGTGGCAGGGTTGGAGCGCGGCGTGCGGCCGATGGGGGACTGGTCGATGTCCACCACCTTGTCGAACAGTTCCAGGCCTTCCACCGATTCGTACGGCGCGGCCTGTTCACTCGAACCATTGAGTTCGGTAGCGGCAAGGCGATAAAGCGTGTCGTTGATGAGGGTGGACTTGCCCGAGCCGGACACGCCAGTGATGCAGGTGAACACGCCCACGGGAATCGCCAGATCCACGTTCTTCAGGTTGTTGCCGGACGCACCCTTCAGTTCGATCCACTGGTCGTCGCGTGCTTCGCGGCGCGTCTCGGGCACCGCAATGCCACGCTCGCCGGAAAGGTATTTTGCCGTGACCGAACGCGGCGACTTCATCAGCTGGTCGAGCGTGCCCTGACCGACGATCTCGCCACCGTGCACGCCCGCGCCGGGACCGATGTCCAGCACGTAGTCGGCTGCACGGATGGCGTCCTCGTCATGTTCCACCACGATCACGGTGTTGCCGAGGTCGCGCAGGCGGGTGAGGGTGCCAAGCAGGCGTTCGTTGTCGCGCTGATGCAGGCCGATGGACGGCTCGTCCAGCACGTACATCACGCCCACGAGGCCCGCGCCAATCTGGCTGGCCAGGCGGATGCGCTGGGCTTCGCCACCGGAGAGCGAATCAGCCTGGCGATCCAGGGTGAGGTAGTTCAGGCCCACGTCGTTGAGGAAGGTCAGGCGTTCGCTGATTTCCTTCACGATCTTGACGGCGATCTCGCCGCGCCAGCCTGGCAGTGAAAGCTTCTGGAAGAAGCCCAGCGCGTCGTCGATGGCCAGCGAGGTCAGGGACGGAATGGCGCGGTCAGCCACAAACACGTTGCGGGCCGACGGGTTCAGTCGCTGGCCTTCGCAATCGGGGCAGGGATGATCGGCGATGTACTTGGAAAGCTCTTCGCGGACAGCGGCCGATTCGGTTTCCTTGTAGCGACGCTCAAGGTTGACCAGGATGCCTTCGAAGCGATGCTCGCGGGTGACCTTGCCGCCGCGCTCGGTGACATAGCGGAACGGAATCACGTCCTTGCCCGAGCCGCGCAGCACGGCGTTCTGCACGGATTTGGGCAGCTCGCGCCACGGCGTGTCCGGGTCGAAGCCGTAGTGCTTCGCCAGCGAAACGATCATCTGGTAGTAGTACGCGTTGCGACGGTCCCATCCACGGATGGCGCCGCCAGCCAGGCTGAGTTCCGGATGGCCCACCACGCGCGCGCCGTCGAACACCTGGGTGACGCCCAGGCCGTCGCAGGTGGGGCAGGCGCCCACGGGGGAGTTGAACGAGAACAGGCGCGGTTCCAGCTCCGGTAGCGAGTAGTCGCACATCGGGCAGGAGTAGCGCGACGAGAACAGTTGTTCGTCTGCCTTCTCGTCGTCCATGTCCACCAGCACCACAATGCCGTCGCCGAGACGGATGGCGGTCTCGAAGGATTCGGCCAGGCGCTGCTTGATGTCTTCGCGCGGACGGAAGCGGTCGATCACCGCTTCGATTGTATGTTTCTGGCGCAGCGTCAGCGCCGGCACGGCGTCCAGGTCGTACACCACGCCGTCGACGCGCGCACGCACGAAGCCCTGCGCGCGCAGCTGGTCGAACACCTGCACGTGCTCGCCCTTGCGCTCACGGATGACCGGTGCCAGCAGCATCCAGCGCTTGTCGGCGTCCAGCGCCAGCGCGTGGTCGACCATCTGGCTGATGGTCTGTGCCTCCAGCGGGATGCCGTGGGTCGGGCAACGCGGGGTTCCTACGCGGGCATACAGCAGGCGCAGGTAATCGTAGATCTCGGTAATCGTGCCCACGGTGGAGCGCGGATTGTGCGAGGTGGATTTTTGCTCGATGGAGATGGCCGGCGAAAGGCCTTCAATGTGATCGACGTCGGGCTTTTCCATCATCGACAGGAACTGTCGCGCGTACGCCGAAAGTGATTCGACGTAGCGGCGCTGACCTTCGGCATAAATCGTGTCGAAAGCGAGCGAGGATTTGCCCGAGCCGGATAGTCCCGTAATCACGATCAGGCGATCGCGGGGGAGGTCCAGGTCGATGTTCTTGAGATTGTGCGTGCGAGCGCCGCGGATGCGAATAGTGTCCATGTACGCAGCGAAGTGGGGGAAGTCGCCGACTATAGCAAGAGGGCGTGGACGGCCTGTGGACAAGACTGCTGACACGCGTTCAGCGCAGGTCTGGTGTCAGTCCTTTCAGGGGCGTGCTCAGGGTAACGCGGGCCTTTTCCCACTCCGGTTTCCAGGGAACGACGGCCACGCCGCGCGGGTCGGCCGCGTAGGTCTTGCGCCCGTCCGGCCCGTCGATGGTGGCCGTCTGGCCGGGGCCGGGGAAGATCAGCTTCAGTCCGCGCACCTTGGGCGCGAAGATCCGCAGCAGGCCCGCCTGCAAGCGGATGGCCTCCATCATCACCGGCACGGATTCGGCCAGGGTCGCGTAGGACATGCTCGTGCCGGGCGGCACGCGGGCCGGGAAGGTCATGTCGAAGTCGAGACGGGACTTCGGGTAGTTGATCCGGATGGTGGACTCGGGCATCCCGGCCACTTCGCAGCGCGGATCGAACGTATGGTCGGCGTCCAGTACGACCGGCGAGGTGCGGCCGTCGGGCTGGTGCAGCTCCATGGTCAGGTCGGCGGGAATGGGGCCGCCCCTGGGTTTGGCCACCAGACGGGGGTGAAAGATGTGCTCCGGATCGGCCGGGCGGGATTTGGCAATGCCCGCGCAGATGGGCGCCAGAGCCATGTCGCGGTAATCGGCAGCCGCGGTGGAACCGCAGCCGATAAGGCAGACCAGAGGCAGGAGGCGGGCAGACGGCATGGGCTCAGGGTTCCCTTTCAGGGACGCGGCGGTGGGCCGCAAACACCCCAGGTGTTCAGGGGCCGGTCGTTCGTGGCTAATATGCAACGCCGCCCTGTCTGGGGCGCGTCAATCATCATTGAGGAGCGTAGCGATGCGGAAGTGGACAGGGATTGCCGTCGGCCTTGCGCTGGCGGGTTGTGCGGGTCAGGCGCTTGCGGCACCGCCCAGCGAGCAGCAGGTTCGCCAGTTGATGGACGCCGTGGGCATGGGACGCATGTTGAGTGCGATGAACGGCCAGATGGCGGCGGTCATGCAGAAGTCGCTTCCGTGCGTCCCGGCCAGCTACTGGCAGGGTTTCGTTGACGCCAACGCCACCAACCAGCTCATCAGCCGCATGGTGCCCGTCTACCAGAAGCATTTCACGGCCGAAGATATCGACGGTCTGCTTACGTTCTACAAATCGCCGCTGGGCCAGAAGGTCATCACCCAGATGCCCGCCACGATGTCCGAAGGCATGGTCGTGGGCCAGGCCTGGGGGCGCGAGCGCGGCGAGCAGATGATTTCCCAGTTGCGCACCCAGGGCACCCTGAACGCTCAGGGGCAGTGCCCGGCTACGGCGCCTGCCGCAGCGCCCGCTGCTGCGCCGGCCAAGGCTCCGTCGAAGAAAAAGTAACAAAAACAGCGAGATGAGCTTTTCATCCGGGGAAGGCGAGCCATCTGGCTCACCGAGGGAAGCCCCACCGGGCTTCCCCTCTGCCGCTGCCTTGGGCGCCCCCAACCCCCTGTTTGACCTCGCCTTTCCGAGGTAGCTATAATTCGCGATTCGCAGTACCCCCAAGAAGAACTACAGAAGGGATAATCCCATGAGCTACGCAGTCATCAAGACTGGCGGTAAGCAGTATCGCGTCATGCAGGGCGAAGTCCTGCGCGTGGAGCTGCTCAACGCCGAAGTCGATTCCACGTTCACGTTCGACCAGGTTCTCCTGGTTGGCGAAGGTGAGTCGATCACCGTCGGCGCCCCGCTGGTCGCCGGTGCCACCGTCAGCGCGAAGATTCGCAACCACGGTCGCGCGGATAAGATCCGCATCATCAAGTTCCGCCGCCGCAAGCACAGCAAGAAGCAGCAGGGACATCGTCAGCATTACACCGAAATCGAGATCACTGGCATCACTGCCTGATCTGCTGGAGGATATGAGTCATGGCACATAAAAAAGGCGTAGGTTCCAGCCGCAACGGTCGCGATTCGAACCCGAAGTATCTCGGTGTGAAGATCTACGGTGGCCAGGCTGTTGAAGCCGGTAACATCATCGTGCGTCAGCGCGGTACCAAGTTCCATGCAGGCGTTGGCGTCGGTCTCGGCCGCGACCACACCCTGTTCGCGCTCGTTGACGGCACGGTTGCCTTCAAGGTCCGCGGCGACAAGGGTCGCAAGTTCGTCGACGTCGTCCAGGCTTAATCGCCTCGCTCGATGCGACAGCAAAGGCCCCGCTCAGGCGGGGCCTTTCGTTTATGCGGCAATGGTTTCAGGCATCGGCTTACAATGGGCCGGGCCACTTCAAGGTCAGGCAATACCCATGAAATTCGTCGACGAAGCGAACATTAAGGTCACGGCCGGAGACGGCGGCAACGGCTGCGTCAGCTTCCGTCGTGAAAAATTCATTCCCTTCGGTGGCCCCGATGGTGGCGACGGCGGCAACGGCGGCTCGGTCTGGCTGGTTGCGGACGAAGGCCTGAACACGTTGGTCGACTTCCGTCACCAGCGCACGTTCAAGGCGCCTCGCGGTCAGGGCGGCATGGGTAGCCAGATGTACGGCAAGGGCGGTGACGACATCGAAGTCCGCGTGCCGGTGGGTACGGTCATCACCAACGTCGATACCGACGAAGTGATCGGCGACCTCACCGCCAACGGCATGCGCCTGAAGGTGGCGCAGGGTGGTCGTGGTGGCCTGGGCAACATCCATTTCAAGAGTTCAGTGCATCGCGCGCCGCGCAAGATGACGCCGGGCACGCCGGGCGAAGTGCGCGAGCTGAAGCTCGAACTTCGTCTGCTGGCCGACGTCGGTCTGCTCGGCTTCCCGAACGCCGGCAAGTCCACGTTTATTCGTGCCGTGTCGGCGGCGACGCCGCGCGTGGCCGATTATCCGTTCACGACGCTGCACCCCAACCTGGGCGTGGTGCGCATCGGCACCGACCAGAGCTTCGTCATCGCCGACATTCCCGGCCTGATTGAAGGCGCAGCCGATGGTGCGGGTCTGGGCATCCAGTTCCTGCGTCATGTGTCGCGCACGAGTCTGCTGCTGCATGTGGTCGACATTGCGCCCATCGACGGTTCCGATCCGGTGGAGCAGGTGCAGACCATCGAGCAGGAACTGGCGAAGTTTGATGAGGAACTGGTCACGCGTCCGCGCTGGCTGGTCATCAACAAGGCCGACGTGTTCTCCGACAAGGACGAACTGAATCGTGTGGCCAACGACATTGTCGAGCGCCTGAACTGGACGCAGCCGTGGTTCCTCGTGTCCGCTGCTGGCGGTGAGGGCACGTGGGATGTCTGCATGCAGGTGCAGCAGTTCTTCGACGCTGAGCGTGCTGCTGCACGTCAGCGCACGGAAGAGCTTGACGACGTGCGCATGCGCGGCGAGTAAACGCCGCTTTACGCAACGCTGTTTTGAATCAGAACATCCCGCAGAAGACTGGCGTCTTCTGCGGGATTTTTTTGCGTGCATTGTTATCCACAGCGCATGTGGACAGTCACTGCATAAGCATGTGGATAAGTGCAAAGCAGCCTTGGCCGGCAGTGACTTGCGTTGCGCTGCTTAAAAATCGACCACGCACGGAGCATCACGTTGCTGCGGTGAGAACGAGCTTGCCCCCATGGAAAAGCGCGGTTATCCACAGCAGGTGTGGACAGTCACTGCATAAGCATGTGGATAAGTGCGATGGGGCCTTTGCGGCCAGTGACTTGCGTTGCGCTGCTTAAAAAACAACCGCGAAACGGTGACTCTGCGGTGGGAGTGAGCAGGCTCACTACACTCCCACAGGCAGCAGTGGCCTTGCCTATTCGCGCAGCAGTTCCATCGGCGATGTGCGCAGCACGCGGCGCGTACCCAGCAGACCGATCAGCATCACGACGAACGCGGCGAGTGCTGCTGAACCGATGAGTGGCCACACGGGTGGCACGAAGCCTTCGATGCGGAAGATCGCGGTGCCTATCCATAATCCGGCACCGGCCGCACCCAGTGCGGCCGTGAGCCCGGCGACCAGCCCGAGTAGCGCGAACTCGCATGCCGCCGCCGCGCGCAGCTGACCGCGACGTGCGCCCAGCGTGCGCAGCAGTGCGGCTTCGTGGCGACGCTCCTGCGCGCTGGCAGCCAGCGCAGCGGTAAGCACCAGGGCACCGGCAAGCAGGCTGAAACCGAGCACCCAGCGAACAGCGGTTCCCACGCGATCAACAATCTCGCGTACGCGATCGAGCAGCGCATCGACATCAATGAGGCTGAGGTTGCCGTAGTCACGCGAAAGGCGGGCCAGATCGTCCGCGTGCCCGCGCGACAGATAAAAGCTGGCCAGCCACGTGTGTGGCAGATCCGCCGAGTGCTTCGGGTCCAGCAGCAGGAAGAAGTTGACCCGGAACGAACTCCAGTCGACCTGGCGAACATTGGCCACGCGTGCCTCCACATCACTTTCGCCGATGACGAAGTGCATGTGATCTCCGACCTTCAGACCGAACATGTCCCGCCACGACGTGTCGATGGACACTTCCGCTTCCTCTGGCGACGCGCCGGACCACTGGCCTTGCACCACCTTGTTCGATGGCGGCAGATCGCCGCTCCATGACAGGCGCAACTGGCGATCCGCCCATTCTCTGGCGCGCTCATCGGTGAAGGTGAGCTGGTCGATGGGGCGGCCGTTGATCGCGGTGAGCTTGCCTACGGCCAGTGGCAACATGTTCAGCTTGTTGGCGCCGAGTGTGCCGAGGCGTTGCTCGAAGGAGTGGCGCTGATCGTCCTGAAGATTGAGGGCAAACCAGTTCGGTGTGTCGGCGGGCAGCTCGCGCCGCCAGCCGTCCAGCAGCGCGGGGGCAACGACGGCCAGCAGCAACAGCGCACACAGTCCCAGCGACAAGGCAGTGGCCTGAATCAGGCTGAGGCCACGGCGACGCGCCAGCGCCGCAAGGCCGAGACGCAACGCAGGATGCGCGCCAGGCGCCACGCGTCGTGCTACCCACAGCAGCAACGCGCTGAGGCCGGCGGCGACCAGCGCGACGCCGCTCAGGCTGACGGCGAGGATACCGGCCAGACGCGCGGAGTCGCTTTGCAGCCACACGAGCGCCAGTGCGACGACCAGCGGCACGAGATACAGCGCGTCAAACCGGCGCGCACGCCGTGTGACGCTGTCGCGGAACACGGCGACGGGCGGCACTTCGGCCAGGCGCACAAGCGGCGGCAACGCAAAGCCCGCCAGTACGGCCAGCCCCACGGCAGCAGCGGCGAATGCCGGGCCCAGCGGCAACGTGGTCGGTACGCCTGCAAACAACTGGCTGGCGAAGTACCAGGCACCCTGTGCCAGCGCCAGCGAAAGAGCCACGCCGATGGCTGCCGCGGGGAGGGCGAGCGCGGCCAGTGTGGTGACCAGCAGGGCTGCCACGCGACGGCGTGGGGTTCCCAGCGCGCGCAGCAACGCCACTTCAGCCGTCTTGCGGCGTGCATAGCGCGACGCCGCCAACGCAATGGCCACGCCAGCCAGCAGCGCGGAAAGCAGGGCGGTCAGGCGCAGGAAAGAGCTGGCGCGATCAAACGCGGTGCGCATGCGCTCCTGTGTCTGCTCCGGCGTGATGAGTTCGGCGCCCTGCGGAAGCGTCTGGCTTTCCACGAAGCTGCGCCAGCGCGCTACCTGCGTTGGCGCGCCCGACACCAGCAGGCGATGACGCGCGCGGCTGCCGGTGGCCAGCAGGCCGGCGGCGTTGGCGTCGTCCAGGCTCATCATGGCGCGCGGTGCCAGCGCGAAGAGTTCGCCGCCATCGGGAAGCCGCATGAGTTCCGCCGTGACTTTCAGGTCGCGGCCACCCAGTTGCAGGGTCTGTCCCGGCTGCACGCCCAGTCCCACCATCGCGCGATGATCGAGATACACCTCGCCCTGGGCCGGGCCATGGGCCACGCGATCCTTGCCGTCGATGCCACGGATTTCCAGCGTGCCGCGCAACGGATACGACGCGTCGCTGGCCAGCACGTCCACCAGCTGGCTGCGCTGATCGACGAACGCCACGCTGGGAAAGGTGGCGCCGCGCGTGACCGCCAGGCCATCGTTGCGTGCGGCCTCGGCCAGCGGGGCAGGCAGCGACGAAGGCGCAGAGATGCCCATGTCGCCACCAATGAGTTCGGCAGCACTGGCCAGCACGCCCCGCTCGATGCGCGTGGACAAGGTGGAGACCACGCCGAGCGCCACCACCGCCAGCACCAGCGACGCGGCCAGCGTCCTGAGTTCAACCAGATGCCATTCGCGCCTCAGCGTGCGGACGGCCAGGCGAAGGACGTTCACGCGCCCACTCCGAGGCGGCCATCATGTAGCGCGGCGCTGCGTGTACAGCGTGCAGCCAGCTTGGGATCGTGAGTCACCAGAATCAGGGTGGTGGCATGCGTCTTGTTCAACTCGAACAAAAGATCACCCACGTGCTCACCCGTGTGCTGGTCGAGGTTGCCGGTGGGCTCGTCGGCGAAGAGCACCCGCGGTCGATGCACGAAGGCGCGCGCCAGCGCCACGCGCTGCTGCTCACCGCCGGACAGCTGCGCGGGATAGTGACGGCGTCGTCCGCCAAGCCCCACTGATTCCAGCGCCACGCGGGCGCGTTCTCGGGCGTCATCGTTGCCTTCCAGCTCCAGCGGCAACATGACGTTTTCTTCCGCCGTGAGGGCGGGCAGCAGATGGAAGGACTGGAACACGAAGCCCACGAGGCGGCGGCGCACGGCGGCGCGCTCTTCCTCGTCCATCGCCTCCAGTGCGCCCCCGTCCAGCCGGATGCTGCCGGAGGTGGGTACGTCCAGCCCGGCGAGAAGGCCGAGCAGGGTGGTCTTGCCAGACCCTGAGGCGCCAACGATGGCGAAGCTTTCGCCGGCGGCCACCGCGAGGTTCACGCCGGTCAGGATATCGAGGCGGCCCTCCGGGCCTGAAACCGACTTGCTAACATCGACCACTTCGAGAAGAACACGGGAAGAATCGCTCATGCGTCGTTGCCTGATCCTGTTGCTGGTCCTGTGGTGCACCAGCGCCATTGCCGCGGCGCCTTCGCCGCGCAATGTGCTGGTGCTCGGGGATTCGTTGTCGGCCGCGCACAACATTCCGGTGGAGGCCGGATGGGTGCATCTGCTGGAAGCGCGCACGTCGAAGATGGTGCCGCCGTGGACGCTCGTCAATGCCAGCATCAGCGGGGAGACCTCGCTGAGCGGCCGCAACCGCATCGCGGGGCTGCTGGAAAAGTACAAGCCAGGTGTCGTGGTGATCGAGCTGGGCGCCAACGACGGGCTGCGAGGGCTGTCGCTGACCCAGTTCGCGGACAACCTGGACACCATGATTTCGGCGAGCAGGAAGGCCGGTGCGAAGGTGCTTTTGCTGGGTATCGAATTGCCGGTCAACTACGGCCCGCAGTATCGCGACGGGCTGCGCAAGGTGTATGCGGATGCGGCTGCCAGGCACCAGGCAACACTCCTGCCCTTCCTGCTGGATGGCGTGGCAACGAACCCTGCGGTGATGCAGGAAGACGGCCTTCATCCCACAGCGCAGGGCGAGCCACGGGTGGCGGAAAATGTGTGGTCGAAACTGCAGGCACTGCTATGACGACCACTGCGGTTCCCACACCTTTCGTGCACATCCCTCGCCGGAAAATGAATGGCATTTCCGGTCTTCACGCTGCTCTCACCGGCCCGACCGTTAACTCTTCACATTTGTGAATCAGCAAAGGAGCAGGTTGATGAGTGCACACGACTTACAGAGCGGGATGATCCTGCTGATTGAGGACCACCGCCAGATCGCCGAGATGGTGGGTGAGTTTCTTGAGCGCAAGGGCTACACGGTCGACTACGCCCAGGACGGCGTCATTGGCCTGCATCTTGCCGTTGCCAACAGCTACGACGTGGTTGTGCTGGACCTCATGCTTCCGGGCATGGACGGTCTGGACGTATGCCGCAAGATTCGCAAGGACGGCAAGAAATCGACGCCGGTGCTGATGCTGACCGCGCGTGACACGCTGGAAGACAAACTGGTTGGCCTGGAAGCCGGTGCCGACGATTATCTGGTGAAGCCCTTTGAAGTACGCGAACTGGAAGCGCGCCTGCGCGCCCTGATTCGCCGCGACCGCCGCCAGGTCTCCTCCGAAGTGCTGACGGTTGGCGACATGACGCTGGACACGGCCACCCTGCGCCTGACCCGTGGTGGTTCGGAACTGACGGTTTCGCCCATTGGTCTCAAGCTTCTGGCCATCCTCATGCGCGAATCTCCGCGTGTGGTCAGCCGTCGTGACATCGAACGCGAAATCTGGGGCGACACGCTGCCCGATTCGGACACGCTGCGTTCGCACCTGTACAACCTGCGTCGGGTGATCGACAAGCCGTTTGATCATCCACTGCTGCACACCATTCATTCGGCGGGTTACCGTCTGGCCGACCTCGATTCCGAAGTCGCCGCCTCTCAATCAGCTTGAATCAGGAAGGCTGGGTGTAGACAGGATGGAAGGCAGGGTCAAACAGGCAGTGGCGCGGCGTGGGACATTTGCCCACCGGCTGGCCATCGTATTCGTTCTCCAGATTGCCGTCGTCGTTGTGGCGATCTTCATGGGGATGAATAACGTTGCGCCGGTGTGGGCAGTCCTCGCCGTGGTTCTTTGCTCCGGCGGCCTTTCGTGGCTGGCGGTGGCACGGGAGTGGCAGCCGGTGTCCGCACTGGCCCGCGCCATGGAACGCTGGGATCCGAATCAGCCGGATATGGATGTGTTCGGCGCGGGCAGCTATGCGCGCAGGTCCGATCACGACGTGATCTCGCTGGTGAAAAGCCTCCAGGGGTTTGCGTCGCGCATCGAGAGCTTTGGTGAACGCGAGCGCAACTTCACCCGCGACGCCAGCCACGAATTGCGCAGCCCGCTCACGGTCATCAAGATGTCGTCGGACATGCTCTCCGATGAACCCGCACTCAGTGAGTTCGGCCACCGTTCTCTGGAGCGCATCCGCCGCTCCACGCGTGAACTTGAGGCGCTGGTGGAAGCCTTCCTCATTCTGTCGCGCGAGTCGGACAAGGGCCTGGTCGAAGAAGATTTCATCGTCAACGACGTGCTGCGCCAGGAAGTGGAGTACGCACGCGAGTTGACGGTGGGTCGCCCGGTCGAGCTGGTATTGGATGAGCCGGCGACGTTTGCCCTGCATGCGTCCCCGCGCGTCTTTGCCGTGCTCTGCGGTCAGCTGATCCGGCACGCGCTGCAACAGACCGATCAGGGCAAGATCGTGGTGACCGTGATGCCGGGCAGCGTGAGCGTCATCAATCCGTCCATCGATGCGCCGGGCTCGCAGGCTGTACGCAAGGCGCATGCCTCGGTCGACCGGCATGGCTTTGATCTGGCTATCGCCCGTCGCCTCAGCGACCGTTTCCAGTGGCCGCTGGAGCTTCGCGCATTGCCGGGTGCGGCGCGTGTGGCCAGCATTCGTTTTCCGCATCCGCAGGCCGTCGACGGCTAGCTATACTCGCTCCCGTCTCCAGGGAGTTAGCCATGAAGCGTCACATTTCATTTGCTCTGGCCATCGCGTCGATGGCGGTCGCAGGATGGGTATCCGCCGCGACGCCGGTTCTGGTCATTCATGGCGGCGCTGGCGTCATCAAGCGCGACATGTCGCCCGCCAGAGATAAGGCAGTGCGCGCGGCGCTGACTCAGGCGCTGACCGCAGGTTATGCCGAACTGAAGTCGGGCAAGGCGGCCGTGGATGCAGTGAGCGCAGCGATCGTGGTTCTGGAGAACGATCCGAATTTCAACGCGGGCAAGGGTGCCGTCTTCACCCACGAGGGCAAGAACGAACTCGACGCAGCCATCATGGATGGCTCCACGTTGAAGGCGGGCGCGATTGCAGGTGTACAGCGGGTCAGGAATCCGATTCTGCTGGCGCGCAGCGTCATGGACCACTCACCGCACGTGATGCTGGCTGGCGCAGGCGCTGAAGCATTCGCCAAAGAGAACGGCGTGGAACTGGTCGATCCATCCTATTTCCGTACCGAAGAGCGCTGGCAGCAATTGCAGAAGGCGCTGAAAGAAGACGCGCAGAAAGTGCCGCACGCGGATGAGGAAACAGCGAAGCATTTCGGCACCGTGGGCGCCGTGGCACTGGATGCCGCAGGTCATCTGGCGGCAGGCACCTCGACCGGTGGCATGACCGACAAGCGCTGGGGACGCATCGGTGATTCACCATTGATCGGTGCGGGCACCTATGCCAATGACGGCTGTGCGATGTCCGGTACGGGCTGGGGCGAGTTTTACATCCGCACCGTGGCCGCGCACGAGGTGTGCATGCGGGTGACGCAGATGCGTGTGCCGTTGTCGCGTGCCGCGGCGGAAGTCATCAATCAGGAAATTCCGTCACTGGGCGGCAACGGCGGCGCCATTGCACTGGACCGTGACGGGCATATCGCCATGCCGTTCAATACGGACGGCATGTTCCGTGGCTGGATCGGTGCGGACGGTGTGCCGCATGTGGCGATTTATGGCGACGAGGATGATGGATTGTCGGAGGCCGAGTGATTCGTTCGCGAGCGATCCGGCTCCCTCAGGGAGTCGCGATACGGCTCAGGGCTGCGGCATTCAACAGTCCACTGATTCCCATCCGTGACCCATCCGCCCGGATCACCAGCGTGCGCGGTGTTTCGCCACCCCAGCCCGGATCGATCAGAAAGTTGATGCGCTCCGGTGTTGCGTCGGCGTACGCGCGTGCGGTCAGCGTGGAAAGGCCCGCGTTGGCCAGCCGTGCGCGGATGAGTTCACGCTGGCTGATGCTGTCCGTGGCGACCGACACCAGCTCCATGTCAGCGTGGTCATGCGCGAGTTTTGCCAGCGCGCTCAGGTTCTCTTCGCAATAAGCACAGTCCAGTGCCCAGAGCGCGATGACGCGCTCGCCGCGTGCGGGCGGTGCGGTCAGTGCTTTCACGTCACTGGCAGACAGCACCGTGATGTCGCCGGCACACGCGGCGGCAGGTGCGAGACCCAGAACCAGCGCAAGCAAAAAGGCTTTCATTGCAGCGCCTCGGTGGGCACCAGACGAAACCCCTCTGCGGTATTCCACGCGACGAAGGCGCGGTCGCGCAGCAGCACCAGCTCGGGCCAGCCCGCGCTCGATGGTGTGCGGGCAATTTCCCGGGCGTCCTGGAACGATGTGCCGCCATCGGTGGACTCACGCACCATCAGCGAAAGGCCATCAGCCGACTGCTGGTGATAGACAATCCACACATGTTTGCCAGCGACGGCGATATCGGCATGGGAGGCGCCCTGCGTGGCCACATCCATGAGATGGACGGGTGACTTGCCCGGTTGCAGTTGTCCGTAGTGGATGGTCGCGTGTCCGTCCACCGCGCTGAACCACACGGCATGGCGTACGCCGCTGTTGCTGATGGCGAGCGACGGGCCGTGATGCGGACAACCTTCGATGTGCCATTGCTCGAACGTGGCACGCTGCGGCTGGACGGCAGCGTTGCTGGTCGGCAACACGGCGAAAGCGTGATCGCGGATATTGTCGCCATAGACCGCGCGGAAGAATGCGGCGACGTTGCCGTCCGGGGTCTTCGCCAGCGCGATGCGGCAACACTCGCAGCTGTGGTCGGTGATCTTTCGTTCCGGCCGGAATGTGGCGCCGCGGTCGTCTGACCACGTGTAATACGTGGCCGCGCCAAGATACGTTTTGCCTGCGGCGTTGGCCGCTTCCATGTCGCGCTTGTCGATCCACGCCACCACGATGCGGCCCTTGCCATCCAGGGCGATGGAATCGAAGCGGTGGGTGATTTCCTGGCGATCACTGTGCACGGTGACGGGGGTGTCGAAATGCGCGCCGCCGTCCAGCGAGCGCGCGAACCGCACGAAGCCGGTCCACGGCGCCTTGCGTGGCTGCGACCAGCTCACGTAGATCTCGTTGGCGGGGCCGATGAGGATCTTCGGCCGGTTCTCGCCTTCGGCATACACCGGTTCGGCCACCGCATTGACGATGGCCGGCTCGCTCAACGTGCGGCCCATGTCGTCGGAATGGCGCACCCGTACATGCTGGCCATCGACATCCACGACCCATAAGCGGCCATGGCTATCCAGCGCGGCGCTGAAGCCCAGCGTGGACGCGTGGCCTTCCATGGGCATGGCATGGTTCATGGACATGCCATCGTGACCCTGCGCGAGCGCAGCACACGGCAGAAGGCAGGCAAGCAGAAGTCGACGCCACATGGTTTTGTCTCCGGTCAGGATTCTTCGGGACGCTCGCGCACCGGATGCTTGCTGAGCTTGCGCTGCAGCGTGCGCCGGTGCATGCCGAGGCGACGGGCCGTTTCGGAAATGTTGCCTTCGCATTCGGTCAGCACGCGCTGGATGTGTTCCCACTCCAGCCGACGCAATGGCAGCGGGGCATCGGGAGCGTCCAGCAGGTCGTCGTTTTCAGTGCCGCTGTCGCCGTCCAGCAGGGCGCGTACCACGGCATCGGCGTCGACAGGCTTGGCCAGATAGTCGTGGGCGCCGCGCTTGATCGCTTCCACGGCCGTGGCAATGGAGGCATAGCCGGTGAGCAGCAGTACACGGATGTCCGGCACCAGTGCCTGCAATTCGGGAATCAGGCGCAGGCCATTTTCGTCACCGAGTTTCAGATCCAGCACGCAGTAGCGCGGCTGATGGCGACGGGTAAGGGCGCGCGCATCATCGGCGTTGTCGGTGGCGATGACTTCAAAGCCACGCGACGACAGCGCGCGGGTCAGCACCCGGGCAAACGTGGTGTCGTCGTCGATGATCAGCAGGGGACGGCCCGGAACGGGTACGGCGTGTTCACTCATGTGCGCTCTCCGATGACCGCAAGAGGCAGACGCAGTCGCATCTCGGCTCCCCGGTCAGTATTGGTGGCGGCCAGTTCGCCGTCGAGGCGTTCCGCCGTGGCTTCGGCCAGGGCGAGCCCAAGGCCGAGACCGGTGGTTTTGCGCGACTGGCCCAGTGTGCCGAGTTCGTCGTCTTCTTCGTCAAAGCCGGGGCCGTGGTCGCTGACGATCAGCTCCAGCCAGGCACCATCGACGCGGGCTTCCAGCGTCACGGCCACGCTGTCGTTGAGGGACGAAGCGTCCACGGCGTTGTTGAGCAGGTTGATGAGCGCGTGGCGCAATCCGGGCGGCGAACGCAGCAGGGTCGCGCCGGCAGCGTCACTGAGCAGCACTTCCAGGTCGGCTTCCGGGCGCAGCAACTGGAAGCGCTCCAGGCAGCCGTGCAGGAACGCGTCCAGCGTCAGCCGCTCAGGCACCTGAGACAGCTGCGCCTGACCGAAGGCCACCATCTCGCGAAGAATGGTGCGACAGCGATCCACCTGGCCCTGCAGCAATTCCAGGTCGTCGGCGAGCACCTTGTCCGCCGCGTGTTCGCGCTGCAACTCCGGCAGCAGCGTGCGCATAGTGGACAGCGGCGTATTCAGTTCGTGCGCCGCGCCGGCTGCCTGGGTGGCGATGGCGAGAATGCCTTCGTCGCGCAGGGCGCGTTCGCGTACACGCTGCACTTCGGACTGCTGCATGCGAAGCGTGCGTGCCAGGTTGCTGATGAACACGCCCAGCAGCACCGCAGTAACGATGAAGTTCACGCCCATGCCGGCCACGTGCAGATCGAAGTCGGTGGCCTGGCTGCCGCTGGTTGGCAGCGGCACGTGGAAAGGCACCAGAAGGACGTAAGCCAGACCGGCCAGCGCCGCAACGACCGATACGCCCCCCACCGTCAACGCCGCTGCCGCGAGCGCGATGGGTACCAGCAGCAGGGTCACGAAGGGGTTGCTGGCGCCGCCCGTGAAATACAGCAGATAGCCCAGCACCATGGTGTCGGCCGCGATGTGCACCACGGCTTCCCATTCGCTGAGCGGCCACGGCTGCAGCAGGCGCCAGGAGGCGTACGCGGCAAAGATGGCAAGCATGCCCACGCCGATGAACAGCGGCAGCAGCGCGACGTCCATGCCCATGACCGTGGAGCAGAACATGATCGCCACGCTCTGCCCGGCAATGGCACACAGGCGAAGCCACGCCAGGGTTCGCGCGAGGGCGAAGGGGCCTGAGCGGGGGCGCAGCGATTTGCGTTGATCGGTCACGGGGAAGGTGGCAATGCCATGAAGAAAAAGGCCACCCGGTGAGGGGTGGCCTTTTATTTTACAGGTCTTCGTTGTGTACCGGCGGAACGGGCGGGATATTCCCCAGCGCATGGCTCAGCGAGAGCTTCTTCATCAGCGGCAGCATGGCCACCGCGATGGCCGTGCAGAGCACGCCCGCAAAGCCCAGCTTGTTGAACAGGCTGGTGTAGATGGTCAGCGACTGCACCGGATCGGTCAGATCCTTCGGAATGGCCGCCAGATTGGCCACCACGCTGCCCACGTACTGGGCGACACCCACGGCCACGTAGTAGGCGCCCATCATGAAGCCACCCATGCGCGCCGGCACGTAGCGGGCGATCATGGCCAGGCCCAGGCCGCTGACCAGCAACTCACCCAGGGAGTACAGGCCATAGCCCCACACCATGTACCAGGACGACACCTGGCCGGCGATGGCCGAGTGGCTGCCCACGCCGTACATGAAGAAGCCGGCGGCAACGGCCAGGAAGCCCAGTGCGAACTTCGCGGCAATCGGGAGATCTTTGCCGGTGCGGCCCATCGTGTTGTAGATGAACACGAGGACGGGGCTGAGGACCACGATCCAGATCGCATTGAGCGACTGGAACTGTTCCGGAATCCAGTTGAACAGGTGCAAGCCGAACAGGTCGAACGAGAGGTTGACGTTGCGCTGGGCAAACAGGTTCAGCGAGGTCGACATCTGCTGGTAGAAGACGAAGAAGAAGATCGTCTGCACCGTCAGCACCAGTGCCGCCACCAGCCCCGCGCGCTCGTTGCGTGCGCTGGAGCGGATGAGGTGGGCGAAGATGAACAGGATCACCACACCGGCGGCGTATACGCAGGCCTGAGCGATGGCCTTGCTCTGGAGGATGAACGCAGAAGCGAGCACCAGCGCAATGCCGCCGAGGAAAACGCCCAGGGCGCGCGAGACGTTCAGCGGCTGCTCGTCCGGGGCGGAGCCCACGTGAGCCAGCGTGCGGCGCATCAGCGCATAGTTGATGAGGCCCAGCACGAGGCCGATCGAGCACACGCCAAACGCGGTGTGCCAGCCGAGGGCATCGCCATACTGCTTGCCCACGTAGTCGCGAATCCACGGGGTGAGCAGCATAGACACCGTGGAGCCGATGTTCACCGCCATGTAGTAAATGGTGAATGCGCTGTCGATGCGCACCTCGTCGCCCTCGTAGATCTTGCGCACGAGGTTGCCGGCGTTCGGCTTGAACATGCCGTTGCCGACGACGATGACGCCGAGCGCCATGTACAGGAAATACGGGTTGTTGGTCGGAACCCAGAGCAGGGCGTAACCCATTGCCAGGACCACGGCACCGGTAAGCATGGTGCGGCGGGTGCCCAGCAGTTTGTCGCCGATCCAGCCACCGATGGCGGGGGTGGCGTAGATCAGGGCCGCCGCAGCACCCCAGACGAGGTTTGCGTCACTGTCCCCGAAGCCGAGCTTCTTTACCATGTAGGTGACCATCAGCACCTGCATGCCGTAGAAGCCGAAGCGCTCCCACATCTCGATCAGGAATACGGTACTGAAGGACTTGGTCTGTGAAACGGGTGGTGTCTGGATTGCCGGGTTCTGGGTTGCCATTGGGTCTTCCGAAGTATTGCCGGGGACGAGGCGGCGCCGAAGTGCCGTCTCCCGCATCGCGAGCCTGAACCAGGCCACAACCGGTCAAGCGTAACCCAAATATTGCCGCCGGGCGTCATCGCAAGGACATGCGGGTGTGGCAGCCCCTGGCCGGGCCAAAGGGCCCTCCAGGCGAGTCGGGTGCTCCCCTATGGCATGATACGGGGCTTCCTGACGCACAGTCGGGCTTTGCATGCCACCCGCAATCTCCTGCATCACCGAGGGCGCCTGAATTCATGGCCAGTACCGAAAATCGAGGTCCGCGACAGATCGCGGCGGCCTTTGTCTGGTCGATGAAAGGGCTGGCCGCCGGCTATCGCCATGAGGCCTCCTTCCGGCTGGAGGTGTGGCTGGCCGTGGTTATCGTGCCCTTGGGCCTTTGGCTGGGGCACGGGCCGATTGAGAAAATTCTCCTCATCCTCTTCCCGATGCTGGTGCTGTCGGCTGAACTGCTCAATTCGGCCATCGAGGCCGTGGTGGACAAGGTCAGCCCTGAGTTCCACGAGCTGGCCGGGCGCGCCAAAGACATGGGATCGGCCGCTGTGTTCATCCTGATGACCATGGTGGTGGTGTCCTGGGCGCTGATTCTCGGGCCCCGCTGGATCTGAACGGCGCACCCCGTCATGACCGGGGCGATTGCATCGGCTGGCCTCGCGATGCTTCTATAGCGCTCCCATGCAAGGAGCCTTCGCCATGAAATTCCTGCGCGCTGCCGCAACGCTGCTCGTCGTCCTTCTTTTGTCCGGCTGTGGCTATAACGCCATCCAGCGAGAGGATGAGTCCGTCAAGGCCGCCTGGTCCGAAGTGCTGAACCAGTACCAGCGCCGTGCCGACCTGGTGCCCAACCTCGTCAATACCGTCAAGGGGTATGCCCAGCACGAAGAGCGCGTGCTTACCGAAGTGACCAATGCCCGTGCCAAAGTCGGCAGCGTGCAGGTCACGCCCGAACTTCTGAATGATCCGGAGGCGCTGGCCAAGTTCCAGGCGGCTCAGGGTCAGCTCAGCGGTGCGCTGTCCCGCCTGATGGTGGTCAGCGAAAACTATCCGCAGCTCAAGGCGGACGGTTCGTTCCGCGACCTTCAGGCCCAGCTGGAAGGCACGGAAAACCGCATCACCGTGGCGCGCAACCGTTACGTGGCCTCGGTTCAGTCCTACAACACGCTGATCCGGTCGTTCCCGAACAACCTCACCGCCAAGGTCATGGGCTACAAGATCAAGCCCAACTTCAGCGTCGAGAACGAAAAAGCCATCTCCACGGCGCCCACGGTCGACTTCGGCAGCACGCCCGCTGCTCCGGCGCCTGCGGCCACGCGCTGATGTTCCGCCTCCGGGGCCGGATGCTGGCCTGCCTGGCAGCCTTGCTGCTGCCATGGGCCAGCAGCGCGTGGGCCGATGAGGCCGCGGTCCCCACGTTGAGCCGTCACGTTACCGATCAGACCGGAACGCTGACGGCTCAGCAGATCGGCGAACTGGATGGCAAGCTCAGTGCGCTGGAAAAGGCGAAGGGTGCGCAGGTCATCGTGCTGATGGTCAATTCGACGCAGCCGGACGATATCGAAAGCTATTCGCTGAAAGTGGCCGAAGCCAACAAGGTGGGCCGCAAAGGTGTGGACGACGGCGTACTGCTACTGATCGCCAAGGGCGACCGGCGCGTGCGCATCGAAACAGGCTACGGGCTTGAAGGCGCGCTGCCTGACGCGATTGCGTCGCGCATCATCCGTGAATACATCGCACCGCGTTTCCGCAACAACGATTACTACGGCGGCATCAACGACGCGGTCGGCGCGATCACGCAGATCGTGCAGGGCGAAGCGCTTCCGCCGCCCGTGGCACCCGACGAATCGCACGAGCGTCGTCGCGGTGGCAGCAACTGGTTCTTCATCCTCATTGTGGTGGTGCTTGCCGTCAAAGGTTTCCTCAGCGCAACGCCCTGGTGGGTGCGCGCGCCCGTGGGCGGCGCTGTCGCGGGCGGGATTGTCTGGCTGATCGCAGCGTCGCTGGGTCTTGGCCTCGTGGCGGCCTTGGTCGGCGGCATTTTCGCGGCCATTCCCGGTGGCGCCTCCCGCTTCATCGGCGGGGGTGGTTGGGGTGGGTTTGGCGGAGGCGGGGGTTTTGGTGGTGGAGGCTTTGGCGGTGGGGGCGGCGGTGGCGGCGGTTTCAGCGGCGGCGGCGGCAGTTTTGGTGGCGGCGGTTCGTCGGGGAGCTGGTAATGGATATGCAGCGCGTGTTCGCCAATCTGTTCTCCGAATGGTTTCAGTTGCACCGCCAGTTTCCGGCCGACGTTCTGGATGCTATCGCGCGTGATGTGAGTGCCGGAGAAGCATCGCATCGCGGCGAACTTCGCGTGGTCATCGAATCCCGCTTGCCTGTGGGCGCCGTGCTTCGGGGCTATACCGTGCAGGCGCATGCTCTGGATGTGTTCACGCATCTGCGCGTGTGGGACACGCACGACAATTGCGGCGTGCTGCTTTACGTGTTGCTGGCCGAGCATCGCATCGAGATCGTGGCAGACCGCGGCATCGTGGCGAAGGTAGGGCAGGCCGAATGGGACACCATCACCGCACAGATGCGTCAGGCATTCAGTGCGGGACGCTGGCGCGAGGGCATGATCGCCGGGGTGGCTGCGGCCAATGCCCTGCTGGTACGCCATTTCCCGGCGGATGGAACGCCCCGGCGCAACGAGTTGCCAGATCGCCCGCTCGTTCTTTAGAGCGGGCACGTTTCTATCCACAGGCGCTGTGGAAACGCATGGCATAAACCTGTGGATAACCTTCGATACGAGTGATCTGCCAATGACTTGCGTTGCGCTGGTCAACGAGTGACCAGCGCAACGTCAGGAGTCGTTACAGGGGCTCCGCAGGCAGACTGGACAGGACTTCGTGCTCGCCCCGGTAGAGGTTGACCATCCGGTCAGTGTTGGTCCGCAACAAGTAGTGGTGTCCCTCACCACCTTCCCTGCGCAGCAAGTCGGCGTAGGGGGCCCCGGAGGGTTCGGTACGCGCGAGAACGCGCCGCGCGTTGATGCGGACGGCGAACGTTCGTATGCGCACCCTCACCGGCCCGGCTGAAACGGATCGGATCAAATGAAGCGGCGATGTCGGCGGGACGGTCGACAGGCGTATACCTTGCTGTCCCATGCCCAGGCTTTCCGTGTCGATGGCCGCCCAGTTGGGCCGGAATCCATGGTTGCTCGCGGCCATCGTTCTGTGGAGTGCGCTTGTCCGGAAGGGGCGGCTTCCGTAGTACCAGAGTTCCTCGGGAACGTCCGACGGCCGCACTGCGGTATAGCCCCGGGGTACTTCCGCCACGGGTCGCGCACCGGAGAGGTCTTGCGGAGGCAACGGATGCGCAGGCTGCGCCTGTCCGAGCCGGTGGCGTGCCGCGTTGAGGGCGGCGTGCCAGCGGTGCCGCTGTGTCTCACTGAGTTGGGCGGGCACGTGATGAAGCAGTTCGCGCTGCATCTGCGTATGGACCACGTCCAGTTCATGCGGATCGGGAAAGGCGCGCTCCATCTCGTCGGTGAATTCGTCATACACGTCGCGGCGCACAGCAATGCGTCCTTCACCGCGCCCTGTGCCCCCGCGCAGGCCGACGCGGTTGTGTGCCCAGCCCCCTGTGGCTGTGCGCTGGATCGCCGGCCCGCGGAATGCGGCCCCGCCGTTGGGGCGCGTGAGGCGCCAGGTGCCGTAGTCGGCGTCGTAGCGCACGGCGTACACCTGGCCGCCGTGTTCGATGTAATGCTTGCCCTCGCTGGTGAACACGCCTGCACGATTCGTGTCGCCTGTCCGCCGGACGCCTTTCGCCGCGAAGCGCGACTCGAAAACGACAACGGGCTGCACGGCGGGTCGCGCTTCGGCGAGGCGCCCGGCGTTCTGAAAGCGTGCGCCGGTGATGGAGTGAGCCAGCGCGGGCGTACTCAGCGCGTAGACGGGAGCCGCAGCGGTAAGCGAGGCGCTGTAGAAGTCAGCGAAGTCGACAAAGGCCTGCACGTCGTCGCCTGCCTTGACGTTGTCGTAGAAGCGCCACGCGGCCTGCGCTGCGCGCGCGGGTGCAGAGGCGATGCTGGTGATCGTGTCCTCGACGATGCGTGCGGTGAGCCCCGTGCGGTATCTGTCCACCAGCCAGGACCACTGAGCCTGTTCGGCGCTCCGCGTCAGCGTGTGAATGTTGCGCAGGGCGAGCTGGACCTCCACGTTGTAGGCAGCGTCAAGGAAATCGCCCGAGACTTCGCGCTCGCTGAAAGGCGCCTGGGTCTTCGTGTAGGCCGTGTCCGAGCCGGAGCCCAGTACCCAGTTGGCAAGATTGTCCCCGGCGAATGCTCGCGCGACGCCGTTGGGCAGCACCTGCGCAAAGTCGGCGGGCAGGCGGTCGAGCAGATATTCGCGGAAAGCAGGGTGATAGAAGAAGCGTCGTCCGGCTTCGGCCCGGTCTGCAAACTCGCGAAAGGTGATGCCGTCGGGCGCATCGGGCGTGTACAGCACCACGCTGCCCACACTTCGGGCGTCGCGCACGCTGATGGCCAGCACATCGCGCAGCGGTGTTTCCAGATACGTCATCTGGTTCACGACGATCTCGTGACCTTCGACGCGCGCGCGTCCCGCGGCGGCGGGATGGTCCAGCACAGCCTTGATCCACTGGTAGCCACGTTCGGATCGGTCAGGAAGGAATGATCGCGACGCGTCGTCCAGGTAGTACGACAGGCGCGCTTCCTGCGCGAGGAAAAACATGTGTGCCTGCTGCATGCTGACGGCGTGATTGCGACGCAGGGGTGCATCAGGTCCGCTGCGGAAGGTCGTGTCTGTGTAGGCGCGGTAGTGAGTATGCAGGTCGGCCGCTCGTATGATGCGGCGGATGGTCGCGTCGTCCAGTGCGGGAATGGGCTGCCCGTCGATGGTCTGGGCACTCAGTCGCGCCAGGTCGAAAGCGGCAACGTTCTGGCAGGCGAGCTCGATCAGGCTGATATGAGACGGCGTGGTGCCCTCGAACAGGGCTTGCAGCGACCCCAGGTAAGCGGCCGGATCATTCGAGGGGTCGATGCGGATGCGGATATCGGCCGGGTCCTGCGTGACGCCCTGTGCGTTGAGCGCATCGCGAAGCGCGCCGGTCGCATACTCGGCCAGGGACAGGGGTGCCGAAAGAAGGTTCGTATCCTCGAAGGTCACCGCATCCAGCGTTGCCTGGTGAATGGCTTCGGCTTCGCGCCAGTCGCTGGCCACCTGCACGGGAACACGCGTCAGGCGTTGTTCGTTGAACGCTTCGATCAGCGCGGCATGGCGCACGGCGAGCACCTGGCTGACATCAAGCATCTGATCCAGGCGCAGCGCATCAAACACGTTGTCTGCAAAGGCTGCGTTGCGTTGCTGTCCATCTTCACCGATCAGGAACTCAAACCACGCCTGGTTCAGCCTGCTGCGCTGAACGTCAATCATGCGTTCGGTCAGGGCGACGAAAGGCGAGGTGGCGACGTCACGCGAACTGACGACCGTGTCGATCGTCACCCGGGATGCGTCCTGATGCGCCATGCCGGGAAGATCATGCACCAGGGTCAGCGTGCGGCGCGCGCGTTGGCCCAGGGCGGCGTAGGCGGTGTCGGTATCCGGAAACGACTCCCAACCCTGTTCGACGGAGAAAGCGAGTACGCGCTCCGGAGCCTGATCGTCCTGTACGAGCAAGGTACCGGCATATGCCACGTCGCCGAACATCAGTTCGCTGACCCTGATGTGCGCCGGAAGTGGGGAAGGTCCCGCAGAGGTCATCTGACGGATGGTTGCCAGGGCAGCGTCGTCCATGTTGCCGTCCTGCCTGGCCAGTTGGCCAAGGTCGTAGGCTGCGACCGCGATGCGGTCTGCGAGCGCGGTACGTCGCGGCGTGCCATCTGTGGATGGCGCGTTCCAGTAAGCGGTGATGGCGTCCAGGAAGGGGGGCAGTGAGCCTGCGTCAATGACCTCGGGTGTGGACGGGATGGCGGCCTGCTCGGTGGCCAGCCATGCCTGCAATCCCACGAGGCGATCAAACGCCGCCGTGGCTTCCTGATGAACATTCCGGGTGATGGCAGGCGGGGCCTGCGGCGGCAGCATATCCATGTGCGTCCTTTGCGTGGGAAGGTCGCCAGAGTTTAGGAATGGGGTAGGCGGGCGTCGGTCAGCGCGCGCCAGATGGTGTGTCGGGTTTGCTCGTCGCGGTGGCGTGGCGTCGCCCGCGAGTGTTCGCTCCATTGCGAGCAACAAAAAAAGGGCCGCCCTTGCGGGCGGCCCTCCTTGTGCTCTTTGTCGCCGAGGCGACGCGGGGCGGGTATTACAGGGTGAAGTCGTACTGAGCCATCAGACGGAAGTAACGCGGCGTCTGGTAGTAGCTCGGCACGCGGTACGTGGTGTTGTACAGCGTCTGGCTGCCGCGCTCGCCGATTTCGTTGATCGCGATCGGCTTGCTGTTGTTCAGCACGTTGATCGCGTCGAACTGCAGCGTCAGACCCTTGGCAAATGCCGGGGTGTAGACGACGTTCGGGCTGAGCGTCCAGTTCCAGGGCAGGCGCTTCTGGGTACCGCGGTAGCTGATGTCGCCTTCGCAGTAGAAGTACGCCGAGTTGTAGCCCGGGATGTTGTACGGGATGTAGTTGCCACCGCCGAAGCAGTTGGTCGGACGACCCGACTCAACCAGCATGTTCAGGCCGACGGACCACTCGGACGAGAACTTGTAGCCGCCGTACGCCTTGATGCTGTGGCGACGGTCGTTCGGCAGGTAGCCGTTCGAGCCGATCATGACTTCCGGGTAATCGAAGTCGGTGGTCGTGCCGGTGTCGTCCTGGCCGTTGTCCGACTTCACCAGACCTTCGGTGTTGCCGTAGTTCTTCGACCAGGTGTACGACGCGTTGACGTACCACTTGTCCGACGCCTTCTCAGCCGTCAGCACCACAGCCTGGTAGCTGCGCTTCGCCTTCGGGCCGAGCTGGTTGCCCGGGATCGTGACGTTGCGGAGCGTGCCGCTGCCGTCCAGATCAATGTCGATGGAGAGCTTGCTGCCCGGGTTGTAGATGTAGCAGCCCGGCATCGTCGACGGCGGGGTGAACTCGTCGCCATTGGCGTTCATGTTCAGGCCGATGGACTGGCCGTAACGGTAGAACGGACGCCAGTCGCAGGTGTCGTCGATCGCGTTGTTGAGCTTGCGATAGATCATCTTGGCGCCGACAACCCAGTCGTTCAGGAACTCGTTGTCGCTGGTCAGGCGGTGCTGGAAGCCGAGGATGTACTCATCCTGCGAGTACGGCTTCAGATCCTTGGAGGCCACCGAGCGCGGGTCCGGCGTGCTGCCGTTCTCGCCGTTGACGATCTGGACCGGGCCCAGTGCGCCGCCGAGCGTCGGAACGCCCTTCGAGTCAACCGACGTGTAGGCGTAGTCCTGCGTCGTGAAGTACGACGAGGTAGCAGCGCGCAGAGCCACGTTGGCAGCGATGGGCAGCGAGTAACGACCAGCCGACGCGAAGATCTTGGTCGACGAGTCGCCGAACAGATCCCACGAGAAGCCCAGGCGCGGCTGCCAGATGTTGTTCTGCTTCACAAACGTCTGGTGAGCGCCGTTCATGTTGTCGAACGAGTCGTTACGCACGCCGATGTAGGCGAGGAAACGATCAGTGACCTGCCAGTTGTCCTGCAGGTAGAAGGACTTCTGGTCGATCGAGACCGAACCACCGGTGCGGTAGTTGTTCAGCTGGACGTAGTCACGACCCGGCTGGCCGTAAACGCCATCAGTGTCGGTCAGGTAGTAGTACAGCATGCCGCCGGCGTAGCTCTGGCCGGACTGCGAGCTCCACTTTTCCTTGCTGAAACCACCGGCGATGTCGTGATCGCCGACCTTCCAGTCAAGGTCGACGCGCCATGCGGTGCGCTGATCCTGGCCGTTGAAGATGTCGATGGTGCTGGCGGTGTAGCAGGAGCCGTACTTCGGCACGGAGCCGGCGATGGCGTTGTCACGTGCGTCGATGACGTACGGGCAACCGGCGTTGGCGCCGTTGATGTTGCCGTCGTACTTGGTCACGGTGCCATCGGGGCTGATGTACTGCGAAGAGTTCTTGCTCTTCATCTTGCCCCACTGGCCGGTGATCGTCAGATCATCGGTCACGTAGCTGGTGTACTTCAGCACGTCGACGTCGCCGCCGGTCTTCACCTGACGCTCGCCGCGGTACGTGGTTGCGTACGGCGTGCCGTCCGAACCATAGGCCGACGAATAGTAGTTATTCGTCTGGTGCTGGGTGTTGTTCATCCGCGTGTATTCGAGGATGTTGCTGTCGTTGATGTTCCAGTCCAGCTTGATCAGATAGAACGGGTCGTCAAACGAATTGCGCGTGGCGCCAGCGGTCGACGTCGCGGTCGGGTAAACCTGGGTGGTTTCCTTGTGCGACTGGAAGATGCCGTAGAAGAACAGCTTGTCCTTGATCAGCGCGCCACCGAGCCATGCCGAGTAGACATTGTCGTTGTCGTTGTTGCGCTCGTAGTTGCGGTACATCTTGCCGTTGTTGAGGTACGTCGTGTCCTGGCTGGAACGACCGTAGGCCGGGGTGTACACCCAGCTGGCGCCGCCCTTCCACTCATTCGTACCACGCTTGGTGATGACCGAGGTCACGCCGCCGGTGGAGAAGCCGTACTGGGCGCCGTAGCCGCCGGTCTGGACGTCGAGCTGCTGGATGGCCTGGAACGGCACTTCCGTGAACGACAGGTTGTTGTACAGGTTCGTGACGTTGAAGCCGTTCACGTAGTAGCTGTTCTCGGCAACGGAGGCGCCACCGAACGACGGCAGGTTGCCGAAGCGCGAGTCACCCTTGGTGGTGCCGGGGGTCAGCGCGGCAACGTCAACGACGTTACGCGGAACCGGGAGCTTGTCGAGCTGGTCAGCGGTGAAGCTGGTGCGCGACTCAACCGACGCGACGTCGATCGAAGCCAGGGCGTTGGCCGACACGGTAACCGTGTCCAGGGCCTGCGGGCTCGCATCGGCGCTGGTGGCCGGCGCGGTGAAGTTGATCTGTGCGTTCTGGCCGGCAACGACGTTGATGTCACGCGTGGTGACGGTCTGGCCGTTCTGCTGAACGTTGATGCGGTAGCTGCCGACCGGCAGCGACGAGACGCGGTAGCGACCGTCTTCACCAACAACAACCTGGCGGGTCTGGCCCGAGCCGAGGTTCTGGAGCTGGATCGTCTGCGAGGCCGTGGCGGTACCGTACACATCGCCAACGGTGCTCTGGGCGAAGGCGGAACCGGCGACGAGGCAGGCGCCAAGTGCGGACACGAGCGCAGTGCGCTTCAGCACGCGCGAACGCGTGAGCAGGGTGGAGCTTGACATTAGGTAAAATCTCCCTGGCCCTGCACACGGCAAGGCTGAACAGCTTGGAATTAGCACCGCGAACGGCACTGGTTGTGGGCAAAGAGGGATTGGGGATGGGGATCCCCACGTCGCGCCAAACCCCCGGGCGCTTTGCGACGTAACGCGAACATAACGCGCCAGTCACACGCATGCAAGGTTTTGGGAATGAATCCTATTTAGTTGCGATTCGGCGGGAATTCCGCCGGTTTCCCGTACGCACGCGTTTGTTCGTGCGGAAAACCACCGGTTCTCCACGAAAATCACGTGGTTTTGCGGCCTTCACAGGCGGCCTAAAACTTCTGGTTGTACCCGACGTACACGTAGCGGTCGATGTCGAACGCAGGATTGTACGGAGGGCTTCCTGTTCCTGCGGCGGTCACGGCGTAGTACAGCGGACCCTTCCGGTCGAAAAGATTGTTCACGCCCAGCGTGAACGTGCCATTCCAGCGCGCGCGGTAACGCACCTGCACATCGCTGAAGGTGACCGAGCCTTTGCGGCTTACTCCCATCCCTCCGGTGCGCTGGTTGAGCTCGTCAGGACGATTGCATTCAACGGTGGCGGTGTAGCAGGAGTCTTTCAGGCCGGAGTAATAGCGCAGTGTCCAGCTGGCACCGAACTGGCGGAAGTCCCAGTCGGCGCGCAGATTGCTGCGTACGCGGTACAGGCCCTGGGTGCCGTCCATGTAGCCGGCCAGTGCGCGCGAGGCGATTCCAGGGCCACTGGCGCGGTCGTAGCTGCTGAGGTACGTGCTGTCGGAGGCGACACGGAACGTGCCGATGGATGTTTCAGGTAGCCGGTAATGCAGGCCGAGGTCGTAACCGTCGGTGCTGAGGCGGCCGAGGTTGGCGAGACTTTCGTTCAATGCCGTGATCCGGCCATCCGGTGCGCGGGTGAAGCGCCCGCAGAACGTAGGGTCGTTGTCGATGTAGCAATAGGTGAGGATGTCGCTGGCCAGCACCGAGGAAATGATGTTGGCAACGTTGACCTTGTAGTAATCCAGCGTGACATCCAGCCCCGGCACGTAGGACGGGCTGTAGACGAGTCCTGCCGTGCGCGTGATGGAGGTTTCCGGTTGCAGACGGCTATTTGAACCGCTCTGGAAAGGCGTCAGCGACTGGCCCCCCGTGTTGGACACGATGGGCTTGCCTGCGGCATCTGTCTGTCGATAGTTCGCCGGCACGCCGGCGTTCGCGCAACGCGATGCAACCTGCGCATTGGTGGCGGCAGCGCCATACACGGCATCGCATGGATCAAGAAATGTTTCAAAACTTTCCGACGTGCCCGCGTACAGGTCGTCGATGGTGGGCGCGCGGAATCCGCGCGCGAAGGTGCCGCGCAGCAGAAGATCATCCACGGGCTTCCAGCGGAAGCTGTATTTGTTGTTGGTGTTGCCGCCGAACTCGCTGTAATGCGAATAGCGCGACGCCACGTTCACGGCGAGCTCGCGCGCGAAGGGCAGGTCGCGCAACAGCGGGACGTCCAGTTCGAGATAGGCTTCGTTGACGACGTAGCTGCCGCGCGTTGCGTCGGTGGCGAGGTTGGTGGTGAGGCCTGCTGCGTCGTTCGCGTCGGGGCGGAAGCTGCCGGTTTCTTTTCGGTGTTCGATGCCTCCTGCCAGATTCACCGTGCCGCCTTCGTCGGCATCGACAAGCCAGGGCAGGTCGATGATGCCGCCGGTGATGTTGGCGACGAAGTCGTTCGTCCGGCTCGTCTGTCGCGTGGTGCCCGTCGCGCCTATGTAATTCCACACGGCCTGTGGCGTGCCGCCAGGGCCTGCCAGCACATTCCATGGCAGGCAGCCTGCCGCGCGATCCGCCGCGCTGGCGCAGACGATCTGTCCGTTGATGACCGTGGTCGGCCCGAGCGCCTTTTCGGCATTCGGCAGATAAATGTTGCCCGTGCTGACCTGACGGCTTTTCGTTTCCGAATAGTTGTACGTCGCGTCCCAGTTCCACGTGTGGCTGCCAAGAAGGAAATTGCCTTCGGCGCCCACATCCACGTGGGCCATTTTTGCCTTTGACCACGTGATGCGCGGCATTTCCACGGTGCGCCGAAGGAATGAGGTGGCGTAGCCGGGGAACGGGTTGTATGCGTTGTCCGGATCAATGGTGAGGCCGCCACCGCGACCTGAGGCAGAGGTCAGCGGATAGCCTGCTACCTGACTGTCGCTGTCGCGCACGCTGTAGCTGGCCAGTCCGCGCAGGGCCACCGTGTCGCTGAGGTTGTAGCGCCCAGTGGCAAACAGGTTGCGCAGCTTGGAGCCCGCGCGGAACGTGCTGTCGCTTCGCGTGTTGTATTTGTCGGCGTTGCTGCTGGGGTCGTACGGGTGGTAGTTGGCCAGGTCGTTGGTCGCGGCAGCGACGCCACCGGGATGATTGATGACGTAGCTGTTGGGCACCCACGTGCCGTCAGTGCCATAGCTTCCGGCGCCTGCTGTGCCCGGTGCGCGCGGATCGGTCACCTGGCCATACGCGCCAAGCCCCAGGCCATCGCCCGGATGACGCGGTCCATCGGGGTAGGCGGTCAACTGGCGACGCGAGGCCATCATGGGAGCGGTGTCCAGATAGGACGCTCCCAGAATGATCGAACTGTTTTCCGTGCTGCGCCCCCAGGTGAAATCGCCTGCTTTCTGCGTGCCGTCGCCCTTGCTGTTGTCGCCATAGGACACGTTGGCTTCAGCACCTTCGAAGCGGTCACGGGTGATGATGTTCACCACGCCGCCGATGGCGTCGGACCCGTAGATGGACGAGGCGCCGTCTTTGAGGACGTCGATGCGCTCGATCATCGACACGGGGATGGTCGACAGATCGGTCAGGCCACTGAGGCTCGTACTCCAGCGTCGCCCGTTGACGAGCACCAGCGTGCGCTGCGAACCCAGATGGCGCAGGTTGGTATAGCGGCCGCCCGTGTCGGCGCCCGAGGTGAGAGTGTCCTGCGGCGTGATGTCAGCGGTGCCGACAGACGGAATCAGCGTGAGCAGATCGTCCACGCGCGTGAGGCCGCTGGCGCGGATGGCGTCGCGATCCAGCGCCACGATGGGCTGCGCGGTTTCCACGTCGGTGCCGCGAATGCGCGAACCGGTGACCGTGATGGTGTCGAGCATTTCCGAGCGGGAGGTCGCGGCCGGTGGCGCGTCCTGAGCCAGAACCGGCGGACACACAAGGCACGCACCCAGCGCCATGGCGAGCGCAGCACGACGAAACGCGGGGTACCGCGTCGGCGAGAAACCTGATTGCATGCTTGTAACACCCTCCCGAGGTCCCGCGGAAAATAGCGGGACTCGCGGGATTCTACGGGTTTGCCGCGCTTCGGGGGAGGGCCGCGTCACACCGTCTGACGGCGTGACGCGGCTCTTGCCGGATTTACTGCGTGGCGGCCGGGGCCTGCGGGTCGCCGATGTTGGCCTTCAGGAAGGCGTCCAGCTTGTCCAGGAAGGCGACTTCATTTTCCACCTTGTAGAAGCCGTGGCCTTCGCCATCAACGGCCATCCACTCATAGGTGCGATGTGCCTTGTCCAGCGCGTCGCGCATGGCCTTGGCCTGGGCAAACGGCGCCCGGTCATCCTCCTTGCCGTGGGCAAGGAAAACGGGCACGTCGATCTTGTCGGCCATGTTCACGGGCGAGTTGGCAGCAAGTTCGGCATCGTCGCGGCCGATGACCCGCTTGAGATAGCTGCGGCCGGTCTTCTGGTCTTTGACGTCGCCCTTGGAGTACATCATCTTCAGGTCGTAGATGCCCGCCACGCCTGCGGCACACCGGAACATGCCCGGTGCACGAATCACGGTCATCATGGCCGAATAGCCACCGAAGCTGCCGCCGTATACGCAGACACGCTTCGCATCGGCGTACTGCTGATCAATGCTCCACTTCACGCCGTCGATCAGGTCTTCCTGGATGCGCGTGCCCCACTGCAGATAGCCCGCTTCCAGGAAATCGCCGCCGCGCCCACTGGAGCCGCGATAGTTCACCTGCAACACGAGATAACCCCGGTTGGCGAGGAACTGCGCATCGGAGTCGAAGAACCAGTCGTCACTGACGCCGATGGGCCCACCATGCGGCATGAGTACCATCGGCAGGTTGGTTTCTGCCTTGCCCTTGGGGAAGGTCAGGATGCCTTCCAGCTCGCGGCCGTCACTCGCCTTGAAGTGCACAGGCCGGCGTTCGGCCATTTTTTCAGGATCAATCCACGGCATGGCGGCAAACAGGGGCTTTGCCTTGTAGGTGTGCATGTCCATGGTGAAATAACGGCCCGGATCGCGGTCGCTCTGCACGTAAGCGAGCAGCTGTCCGCCGTCTTCACTGAAATTGATGAAGCTGACCAGCTGCCCCGGGAATTTCTGGGACAACGCCATGTGCAGCTTTGCTGCGGGCAGCTGGGGGTCCAGGTACGTGACCTTGGGCACGCCGGTGGCCGGACGCGTGGCGAAAGGACGCGAAGGGGCCGGGGTCCAGAGGCCACCGGTACTGACGCTGCTGAAGCTGTCCTGCGCCAGCACCTTGCGGTTGCCGCCGGTCTCGTCCTGCTCAACCAGCTGCGACGGGCCACCCTCTGCGCTGTACGAGGCGAAGATGCGCGTGGAATCGGGAACCGGGGCGAGGGGGCTGAACGTGGCACCGGCCTGCGCGCGACCCCACTTTACCCAGCGCTCGCCTTCGCGATGGAACACGACGGTCTTGTAGTCGGTGTCCACGCCCCACGCAAAACGCGGCGTGCCGTCATCGGCCACCAGGAAGGAAATGTCGGACATTTCGAACTGGGCCAGCTGCCGGCGTGAGCTGCTCTCGGAGTCGACGTCGTACAGCAGCGTGCGTTCCTTGTTGTCCCAGGGCGTCGCGCGCATGAAGAAGTGGCCGTTGGTCTTGGACGGCAGCCCGTCCACAAACGCCCAGCCGCGATCAGAAGCGCGCGTGGCCGAGCGGCGACCGAAGGCTTCAAAACCGAAGAGATAATCCTGGCGCTTGCCGTTGAAATCGACGGCAAGCAACTCGCCGGTCAGCATCGGCTTTTCGACGGAGCCGAACTGGCGGCCTTTTGCCACCACGATGCGGGTGCTGCTCGTCCAGGTGATTTCCGCCGGTACTTCAAAGATCGGCAGGCGAATCAGGCTGACCGGGTTGTTCATGTCGCCGATGGCATAAATGGCCATGGAGTGCGACTTGCCATCCGGATCATCCACCTGCACGGCGATGTACTTGCCGTCGGGCGAGAGTTGCGGATTCAGGAACGTGGGCTTGCGCGCAAAATCAGCGGTCGGAATGAGATCCGCCGCCTGAGCAACAGGCACGAGCATGCAAGCGGCGGCCAGCAAGGACCGCGCATAACGTAACGACATCGAAGTTTTCCCCTGTAAAAGTGATTCCGTTCACCGCCATCCTCCCGGCGGCATGGACCGAGTATATGCAAGGCCGTCATGCTGTCCAATGCCGGTTGGCACACCCGCAGGAGCGGATACACTAGCGGCCTTCGGACCCTCCGGCGTGGTTATGACATCCCCTTTCGTTGTTTCTTTCGACCCTGTGGCTTTCAGCCTTGGCCCGGTGCAGGTGCACTGGTATGGCCTAATGTACCTGATGGGCTTTCTGGGCGCGTGGGGTCTTGGCGAATACCGTCGCCGCAAGGGGCGTTTGGCTGTCAGTGCGGATGCCTTCAGCGACCTGTGCTTCTACGCCATGATGGGCGTGGTGCTGGGTGGTCGCGTGGGTTACATGCTGTTTTACACGTCGATCAACTGGATCTGGACCGATCCGGCGGCGCTGTTCCGCATCTGGGATGGCGGCATGTCGTTCCATGGTGGCCTGGTGGGCGTGCTGGTGGCCGGCCTGTGGTGGTCGCGCCGTCACCGGGTGCATTTCATGGACGCCGTGGATTTCGTGGCGCCGGTGGTACCCATCGGCCTCGGGCTCGGACGCCTTGGCAACTTCATCAATGGCGAGTTGTGGGGCAAGCCCACGGACCTTGCCATCGGCATGATCTTCCCGCATGCCCCGGACGCCATGCCGCGCCACCCCTCACAGCTTTACGAATTCGCGCTCGAAGGCGTGGTGATGTTCACCGTGCTGTGGCTGTATTCGGCAAAGCCGCGCCATCGTTACGCGGTGTCGGGCCTGTTTGCGCTGCTTTACGGCAGCTTCCGCTTCCTGGTGGAGTTCGTGCGCCTGCCCGACGCGCAGCTGGGTTATCTGGCTTTTGGCTGGGTCACCATGGGGCAGATTCTGTCGCTGCCGCTGATCATTGTTGGCATCCTCCTGCTGTGGCTGTCCCGCCGCGCGCCCTATGCGCCGGTCGCAGCCCCGGCGGCGACCGCCTCCTGATATCGTCCGCGCCATGCAGCCTTACCTCGATTTACTCCGTCACGTGCTGGAGCACGGCACTGAAAAGGCCGACCGCACGGGCACCGGCACGCGCAGCGTGTTCGGCTGGCAGATGCGCTACGACCTGGCCCGTGGCTTCCCGCTGGTCACCACGAAGAAGCTGCATATCCGCTCCATCGTTCACGAGCTGATCTGGTTCCTGAAAGGCGACACCAATATTGGTTACCTCAAGGAAAACGGCGTCGGCATATGGGACGAATGGGCGGACGAAAACGGCGACCTGGGGCCGGTGTATGGCCGCCAGTGGCGCGCGTGGCCTACGGCGGACGGCAAGGTGGTGGACCAGATTTCCTGGGTCGTCGACGAAATCGTGCGCAACCCCGATTCGCGTCGTTTGATCGTTTCTGCGTGGAACGTCGGCGAACTGCCCCAGATGGCGCTGATGCCGTGCCACACGATGTTTCAGTTCTACGTGGCCAACGGGCGGTTGTCCTGCCAGCTCTACCAGCGGTCGGGGGATATCTTCCTGGGCATTCCGTTCAACATCGCCAGCTATGCGCTGCTGACCCACATGATCGCCCAGGTCACCGGGCTGGCGGTGGGTGACTTCGTCCATACCATTGGCGACGCGCATCTTTACAACAATCACGTGGAGCAGGCCCGCACGCAGCTGGCGCGTGAGCCGCGTCCGTTGCCCACGCTGACGCTTTCGCCGGACGTGCGCTCGGTCTTCGATTTCCGCTTTGAAGACATCGTCATCGAAGGCTACGAACCCCATCCGGCCATTCGCGCGCCCGTCGCGGTCTGACGGGCAGCATTCGCGATATCCCACGCGGTCAGTTTCGCTGGCCGCGCCTTGGGACTAATATCCGGCTCGGATCGAACGCAGGCAGGCCCCATGTGGCCTGTCGCGCGTGTCCAGACACACACCCAAAGGAATAGCCATGGCTCTCTCGCTTGTCGCCGCCCTAGATGAAAACTTTGCCATCGGCAAACAGGGCGGATTGCCGTGGCACCTGCCGGATGATCTGCGTTACTTCAAAGAACTGACGATGGACCGGTACATCCTGATGGGCCGCAAGACCGCGGAGTCCATCGGCAAGGCGCTTCCGGGCCGCACCAATCTTGTGATGTCGCGCAAGCACGAAGCGCCGTACGAGGGCCAGATCACGGTGCGCTCCGTCGCCGAGGCCCAGGCGACCTGCGGCGGCACCGGCCTGATGGTGATTGGTGGCGGCGAAATTTTCCGCGAGGCACTGCCGTATGCGCGCCGCCTGTACCTGACCTGGATTTATGCCGCCGTGGACGGTGCCGATTGCTTCTTCCCCGGCATTGATTTCAAGGAGTGGACCGAAGTTTCCCGCGTGCGTCATGCCGCGGACGCGCAGCACAAATTCCCGTTCGACATGGTCGAATACATCCGCAACGTCTGATGCACGTTGTGGCGGGGCTGCTGGTAGACGACCCGGGCCGGCTGCTGCTGGCCCAGCGTCCTCCCGGCAAACATCTTGCGGGCATGTGGGAAATGCCCGGCGGAAAACTGGAGCCGGGCGAATCGGCTTTGCAGGCGCTGGCGCGCGAACTCGATGAAGAGCTGGGCATCCATCTGGATGCAGGCAGCGTCGAGCCGCTGATCCGCATTCCGTGGACCTATGGCGATCGCAGCCTCTTTCTTGAAGCCATGATCGTGCGCCGATGGCGCGGTGAGCCGCAGGCGCTGGATGCGGCAGCCATTGCCTGGCACCTGCCGTGGGACATCGACGCGGGCATCCTTGCTCCTGCGGACAGGCCGATGCTCAACGCGCTTCGTCTTCCGACCTCTTATGCCATTACGCCGGCAGAGCTTTCGGTGGCGCAGGCACGCGGGTGGATTCTCGCCGCGCTGGATCGGGGAGGGCGGTTGTTGCAGTTGCGCCTTCCGGATGTTGCCGTCAGCGAGGTGCGCGAACTGGCCGCTGACATGCAGCCGCTGGTGCGTGCCTGCGGTGCGCAGTTGCTGCTCAATGGAGATATCGAGGGTGCCAGGGCTCTTGGCCCCGGCGTGGGCGTGCATCTTCGTTCGGCGCAACTGGAGTCGCTCAGCGCGCGACCGTTGCCGTATGGCCAGCTTGTGGGCGCGTCGTGTCACGACGCACAGGAGCTTGTGGCGGCCGTGCGCACTGGTGCGGACTTCGCGACGTTGTCGCCAGTACATCCCACGCGCAGTCACCCGGGTGCGCCCGCCCTGGGATGGCAGCGTTTTGAAGCCCTTGCCGAGGCGGCACCGATGCCGGTGTATGCGCTGGGCGGGATGCGTGTGGAGTGGATCGACGAGGCACGCCGCTTCGGCGCGCAGGGTGTCGCTGGCATTGGCGCGTTCGTCACCACTTGAGCGCGCTGGTCACGCGCTGACCAGTGCAACGCAAGTGATTGCCCCGCAAGGACGCTTTGCAGTTATCCACATGTTTATGCAGCGGCTGTCCACATTCGCTGTGGATAACCACAAACGTGGTGGCAGCCCGCTTGTGCGCGATGTGTGCCTGCCACTGCGCACTTTCTGATCAGCGCGACGCAAGTGTCTGTCGCGTAAAGGTCGTTTCAAGTTATCCACACGTTTATGCAGTGACTGTCCACATCCGCTGTGGATAACCGTGCGCGGTGCCGTCAGCGGCGCTCTGCGGCCAGCTGCGCGTATCGCGCGTGCTGCAAACCGACGGCGTGTTCCAGATGTTCGGGTTCGCCATCATTGACGATCACATCATCGGCAATGGCCAGGCGTTCTTCGCGGGTGGACTGATTGGCGATCATGCGCTCGGCCAGTGCCTGGTCGATGCCGTCGCGGCGCATGAGGCGCTGCATCTGCGTATCAACGGAAGCGTCCACGACCAGCACGCGATCCACCCACGCGTAATGGGCACGGTTCTCCACCAGCAGCGGAATGGACACGATGCAGTAAGGCCCCGTATCGGCGTCCACGGCATCGCGGAGCCACTGCCGGATGCGCGGATGAAGCAGGCCTTCCAGCGTCTTGCGTGCGGATGGATCATCAAAGATGCGTCGACGCATCGCGGCACGATCCAGGCTACCGTCCGCGTCCAGAACCCCGGGCCCGAAGACGCGCGCGACTTCCGCCAGCCCTTCGGAGCCCGGCAGCACCACCGCCCGCGCGGCCACGTCTGCGTCGTAGGCTGCTACACCCAGCCTGCGGAAAATGGCCTCGACGGCACTCTTCCCCGAGGCCACGCCGCCGGTCAACGCAATGACGAAAGGGCGATGCTTCATTGCATGCCCGCCAGATGCAGATAACCGGCAAGCAGAGGATCGCCGGCCAGAAACCATACCCAGCCGGCAGCGGCGATATAGGGCCCAAACGGCATCGGCACATCACGATCATGTTTGCGCAGCAGCATGAGCGTACCGCCAACGAGGGCGCCGATCAGTGATGACAGCAGGATGATGGGAAGCAGGGCGACCGGTCCCATCCACGCGCCCAGCGCGGCCAGCAGCTTGAAGTCGCCGTGGCCCATCCCTTCCTTGCCGGTAACCAGCTTGAACAGCCAGTAGACGCTCCACAGGCTGAGGTAGCCGATCATCGCCGCGAGTATGGCGGAGGAGGGCGCAATCGGGTGCGGTTGCCATCCGGGGATCAGGGTAAGGCCCAGGCCGATCCACAGCAGCGGAAAAGTCATTTCATCCGGGAGCAGCTGCGTGCGTGCGTCGATGCCGGACAACGCCACCAGCATCCAGGTAAACGCCAGTGCCGAAAGGGCAGCCATCGTGGGGCCGAACTGCCACACGACAACTGCACTGGCGATGCCGGTGAGCAGTTCCACCAGCGGATACTGCGCGGAGATGGCCACCTTGCAATAGCGGCAGCGACCGCGCAGCAGCAGCCAGCCGATAACCGGAATGTTGTCGTGCGCGGCCAGCGTGTGCTTGCACTTCGGGCAATGCGATGGCTCGAACACGAGGCCGGGTGGACGCGGCTCGTCGACCGGCTCAAGTTCCAGCACTTCACGTGCCTGCTTGCGCCAGTCGGCTTGCATGCGTTCGGGGGTACGCAGAATCACCACATTGAGAAAGCTGCCGACCAGCAGGCCGAGCACGCCCGCAAAGGCAATCCACATGATGAGGGGCAATTCGGGCATTACAGGCTATCCGGTGGGGGAGCGGGTCGAACGTGCCACAAAAAAACCCTTCCCTCCATCAGAGGAAAGGGTTCGTATTGTGCCCCGACGGCAAGGCTTGCGTCGTCAGACGGTGCCGGCGAGCTTGAAGATCGGAAGGTACAGCGAGATGACCATGCCGCCGACGAGCACGCCGAGGATGATCATGATGAACGGCTCAAGCAGGCTGCTGAGCGTGTCCACCGCCGTATTCACTTCTTCCTCGTAGAACTCGGCGACCTTGAACAGCATGTGATCCAGCGAGCCGGACTCTTCACCGATGGCCGTCATCTGCACGACCATGTTGGGGAACAGGTTGGTCTGGCGCATGGACAGCTGAAGCTGGTGACCCACGGCAATGTCGTCGCGCATCTGTTTCACGGCTTCGCCGTAAACGATGCTGCCGGTGGCTCCCGATACGGCATCCAGCGCCTCGACCAGCGGCACACCCGCGTGGAACGTGACGCCCAGCGTACGGGCAAATCGCGCGATGGCCGACTTGTGCAGCAGGTCGCCGATGACCGGAATGCGCAGCGACACGCGGTCCATGAAATGCGCGAAGGCCGGAATGCGGTTCTTCGCCATCACCATGGCAACCACGGAGCCCACGATGATGCCGATCACGGCCCACCAGTACGACTGCATGAACTTGGAGGCCGCGACCACGAACTGCGTGGGCGCTGGCAGTTCGGCCTTGGCTTCGGCGAAGGTCTGCTGGAACACCGGGACCACGAAGAGCAGCAGGATCATGCTGACCAGCAGGGCCACGACCAGCACCATGATCGGGTAGAACAGGGCCTTCTTGATCTTGGCCTTGATGCTCTCCATGCGCTCTTTGTAGGTGGCGACCGTGTCCAGCACGGTATCGAGCACACCTGCCGACTCACCGGCATGCACCAGGTTGCGATACAGCTCGTCGAACTGGACCGGGTACTGGGCAAGGGCTTCGTGCAGGGACGCGCCGCCTTCGATGTTGTTTTTCACATCGATCAGCATGTTCTTGAAGCGGATGTTCTTCTGGCCACCGGCGATGATCTCGAACGCCTGCACCATGGGCACGCCGGAGGCCATCATCGTGGCGATCTGGCGGCTGAAGATCGCCACGTCACGCGGCTTGACCTTGCTGCCGGTGTTGCCGAACAGGGGTTTGGGCTTTTCGCGGACGGTCTGGGGATTCATGCCCTGGCGGCGCAGCTCGGCTTTCACCAGCTGGGCGTTCTTGGCCTGCATCTCGCCCTTCATGCGCTTGCCGCGCTTGTCCAGGGCGATCCAGTCGTAAACGACCAGCTTGCTTACTTCGGCCCGAGCGGCGCCGATGGCGCGCGCATTCTTATTTGCGGTGGCGATGGCCATGACGCGGTGTTCCCCCCGATGAACTTGCCCATACGGCCCGCCGCGAAAGCGGGCCGTGGTTACTCTCTAGTGTGTACGCTTTGTGTGGCAACAACTGCTGCCTGGCGCACATCTTAATCGCCTGGCCCATCAATCCTTGGTCACGCGGTTGATTTCCGCGAGGCTGGTAACCCCGTTCCGGCACTTCAGGAGGGCGGAGGCGCGCAGGTCGTTGACCCCGGCTTTCCGGGCGACATCCGCGATCTGCATGGCGTTGCCGCCCTGGAGGATGATCTTCTGGATCTCGTCCAGCATCGGCATGACCTGGTAGATACCCACGCGGCCTTTGTAGCCTTCATTGCATCCGTCGCAGCCCGCGGCCTCATAGAGCTCCATGCCGCTGTCGATATCTTCCTGGGTGTAGCCCTCGGCCAGCAGGGCCGCGGGCGGCAGCTCGATGCGGCGCTTGCAGTCGTGCAGGCGCCGTGCAAGACGCTGGGCGATGATCAGGGTGACCGAGGATGTGATGTTGTAGGGCGCGATGCCCATGTTCATCAGTCGGGCGATGGTCTGCGGGGCATCGTTGGTATGCAGCGTGGACAGCACCATGTGGCCGGTCTGCGCAGCCTTGATGGCGATTTCAGCGGTTTCCAGGTCGCGGATTTCGCCGACCATGATCACGTCCGGATCCTGGCGCAGGAACGAGCGCAGGGCGGCCGCGAAGGTCATGCCGCGCTTGGTGTTCTGCTGGACCTGGTTGATGCCCTCGACGCGGATTTCCACCGGGTCTTCGACCGTCGAAATATTCCGGCCGTCGGTATTGAGGATGTTCAGTGCCGTGTACAGCGACACCGTCTTGCCCGAGCCGGTGGGGCCGGTGACCAGCACCATGCCGTAGGGTTTCTCGATGGCTTCCAGATACAGGTTTTTCTGGACTTCCTCGTAACCGAGCTTGTCGATGCCGAGCTTGGCGGACGAGCCATCCAGAATACGCAGCACGATCTTCTCGCCGAACAGTGTGGGCAGCGTGCTGACGCGGAAGTCGATGGCGCGGGTCTTGGTCAGGTTGAGCTTGATGCGGCCGTCCTGGGGCACGCGGCGTTCGGCGATGTCCAGGCCGCTCATCACCTTGATGCGCGAGGCGATGCGGCTGCCCAGCTTGATGGGCGCCGTGGCCACGATGCGCAGGATGCCGTCCATGCGCAGACGCACGCGGTACACCGTTTCAAACGGCTCGAAATGGATATCGGAGGCGCCGCGCTTGATGGCGTCGACCAGAATCTTGTTGACGAACTTGACGACGGGAGCGTCGTCATTCGCGTTGGCGTCGATACCGGTGGTGGTTTCTTCGTCGCCGTCGCCGGACTCCATGTTCAGTTCATCGAGGCCGCCGTCGTCGAAGCCCTGCACCGCGGAGCCCATGTTGGCCAGCGCGCCCTCGATGATGCGGCGCAGCTGGCTGCGCTCGACGAGGACAGGCTCGACCATGTGGTTCGAGTGGAACTTGATCTCATCGAGCGCGTGCGACTGCATCGGATCGGCGATGCCCACGAACAGGCGCTTGCCGCGCTTGAACAGGGGCAGGGCCTGATGCTTGGTGATGAGCGCCTCGGTGACCAGTTCCAGCGGCATGCTGGCCGGGGCCATCGAACCGATGTCCATCAGGGGCATGCCGAACTCGGTCGAGGCCACCTGGCTGAGCCGGGCACTGTCCACCAGGCCCTGGTCGACCAGCCAGGCGGAGAGCGACGTGCGCTTTTCCGTGGAGTCCAGCACCGCCTTGCGGACGTCGACCTCGGGCAAGACGCCTTCGGAGACGAGTCTGCGTGCCATGCCTGTGAGGCCGGCCATGGTTGGCTGCTGCATTTGTGACGCCATAGTTGCCCGATCCCCCGAGATACGGGCCTGAATCTACTCCAGAATGGGGTTGCGGTCACCTTCGGGAGCGTGAAGAGGGCGTCCGCTGCGCCCGGGACGGGGCCGTGCGGACGGCCTCGTTTCGGGGTACGCCCTTCCCGTATCATTCGCGGGATTGAAGGGGACGTATCTTGAGCCGTATCAGCATTATCCTGCCCGCAAAAAACGAAGCGGCCGCCCTCGCAGCCCTGTTGCCGCGCCTGGCCGCCGCCCAGCCCGACGCCGAAATCCTGGTGATGGATGACGGCTCGACCGATAACACCCGCGACGTCTGCGCCGCGGCGGGCATCCGTTGCGTGTCGGCCCCGTACTCGATGGGTAATGGCGCCGCGATCAAGCGTGGCGCCCGCGCTGCCACGGGCGACATCCTCGTTTTCATGGACGGCGACGGCCAGCATGATCCGGCAGACATCGCCCGTCTGCTTGCCCGTCTGGACGAAGGCTACGACATGGTCGTGGGCGCCCGCGACTGGGGCAGCCAGGCCGGCGTCGGCCGTGGTGTGGCCAATACCTTCTACAACTGGCTGGCGTCGCGCATCACCGGGCACGCGGTGGCTGACCTGACCTCGGGCTTCCGCGTGGCACGCGCGGACAAGTTCAAGGAGTTCCTGCACCTGCTGCCCAATGGGTTCTCGTACCCGACCACCAGCACGATGGCGTTTTTCCGCAGCGCCTACGGCGTGGCCTACGAGCCGATCAAGGCGGCCCAGCGCATCGGCAAGAGCCACATCAAGCCTTTGCGCGATGGTCTGCGCTTCCTGCTCATCATCTTCAAGATCGCCACGCTGTATTCGCCGCTGAAGCTGTTCGTGCCGGCCAGTGCGCTGTTTTTTGCGCTGGGTCTGGCCAATTACGCCTATACGTTCATCACCACCGGTCGCCTTACCAACATGAGCACGCTGATGTGGAGTGCCTCGGTGATCGTGTTCCTGATCGGTCTGGTGTCCGAGCAGATCACGGCGCTGACTTACCGTCGCGCTGACTGATGTCCGGAGCGTCCCGGCCGCATCTGGTCATCGTCTCGTCCACGTTTCCGCGCTGGGCGGGCGATCACGAGCCGGGCTTCGTCCACGAATACGCCCGTCATCTGCTGCCGTTCTATCGGGTGACCGTGCTGTGTCCGCGCGCCCCCGGCGCCGCCAGCCGGGAGACGATGGATGGTGTGGACGTGCATCGTTTCGGATATGCACCGCGTTCGCTCGAAACGCTGGTCAACGAAGGTGGCATCGCCAACAACCTGAAGCGCTTCCGCTGGAAGCTGCTGCTGCTTCCCACGTTCTTCCTGGGCGGCATTCTTGCGCTGCGCCGTATCGTGGCCCGTGAACGTATCGAAGCCATTCATGCCCACTGGTTCATCCCCGGCGGGGTGATTGCGGCGCTGGGAGCCGGGCGCGTGCCTTTCATGCTCACGGCGCATGGCTCGGACGTGCATGGTCTTCGCGGGAAGTGGATGCTGCGGCTCAAGCGCTGGGTTGCCGGTCGTGCGGCGCGTCTGGCGGCGGTCAGCGAACCGCTGGCAAAGGCGCTTGAGCGTGATCTCGGAGACGGTCACGCGGTGGACGTGTTGCCCATGGGCACCGACCTGACCCGCTTTCGTCCTTCCGGCGTGGCGGATCGTGACCCGGGAATGATTCTGTTCGTCGGCCGCCTGGTGCCGATCAAGGGCTGCGACGTGCTGTTGCGCGCGTTTGCGCGTGTTGCCAATACGCATCCTGAGGCACGCCTGGTCCTGGCCGGGTCGGGACCTGAGCGCGAACGTCTGGGCCAGCTGGCCTGCGCGCTGGGCATCACGGCGCGCGTGGACTTCCTTGGCGGCCTGGCGCAGACCGAACTGCCAACACTGTATCGGCGTGCGGGGATGCTCGTGTGGCCGTCCCTGCTGATGCCCGATGGTGAGCAGGAAGGGCTGGGGCTGGTGGTGCCCGAGGCTGCGGCATGTGGCTGCGGCGTGATCCTTTCCGCGCAGCCGGCCATGCGCTGGTTGCTGGGCGATACGTCTGAGGTCTTCGTGGCACCGGGCGATGTCGATGCACTGGCGGCCGCCATGCGTCGACGTCTGGATGATCCCCGTTCGTTCGATACCGTGGATCGTGCGGTGACGGCGCTGGTGACGGCGCGTCTGGACTGGAACAGCGTCGCTGCGGGCTACGCGCAACGCCTGCACGCGATGGCGGCAGGGCAGGGTGGGAGCGACTGATGCACGTATGGATTCCTTCGCTGCGCGCAGGAAGCGGCGCTGACGTTTTTGTGGAGCGCCTGGCTGACGGCCTGAGGGATGCCGGCGTGGACGTCACGGTCGACTGGTTCGATGCGCGCTACGAGTTTTTCCCGCAAGCGCTGGCGCGCGCCGCAAAGCGGCCGGCAGGCGCGGACCTTGTGCATGCAAACGCGGGCTACGCGTTTGCTTTCCGCCGCTTCGGATTGCCTCTGGTCGTCACCGAACATCATTACGTGCTGGACCCGAACTATCGTCCCTACAAGTCGTTTGCGCAGGCTGTGTATCACCGCGCATGGCTGGGGCATTTCCTGCATGCGTCGTATCGCGCGGCAGATGTGCTGACCACGGACAGCGAGTTCACGGCACGCGCGCTGGTCGCGGCCATGCCATCCCTCAAGCCGAAGGTTATCGGCCTGTGGGCCGACTACGAACGCTTCAGCCCCGGCGAGCGCACTCCGCGCGATGCCAATGCGCCATTCCGACTGCTGTTTGTCGGCAATGATTCGCGGCGCAAGGGCGCCGATCTGCTGGCGCCGCTGGCGCAGTCACTTGGCGATGCCTTTGAAATTGTGTGCACGGCAGGCCTGCGCGGTCTGGACGATGCATCATCGGTGCGCAATGTGCGCCGACTGGGACGGCTGTCGCCCGAGGCGCTGGTGCAGGCCTATCGTGATTGCGATGCACTGCTGTTTCCATCGCGCTATGAAGGATTCGGCTATTCCGCGCTTGAGGCCATGGCGTGTGCGCGGCCGGTGGTGGGGTTTGCGTGTGGTGCGGTTGATGAGGTGGTGGCCAATGGCCACAGTGGTGTGCTGGTGCCAGTGGACGATTTGCCTGCGTTGACTGCTGCTATTCAAGCGCTTGCTTCCGACTCTCCGCGCTGCGCCGTTCTCGCGGCGGCGGGGCGCCTGCGCGCAGTCGACGTATTTTCCGAAGACCAGGGTGTGCAGGCGTATATCGGGCTTTATCAAGCCTTGTTGTCGAGTCGCGCGGGGTAATCATTTCCCCTGCGCAGGCGCACGATGGTCAGATAGAGCAGAACAGTGGCCAGAATCACTTCGGTAGTCAGGGTTGTGATTACGATGCCGCCCAATCCGCGTCCCGGCATGATGATGGCGGCAAGCACAATCATGAGCACCACCGCACTGGCTTCGACGCTTGCACGTAATCCCGGATGTCCCGTGCTGGTCAGCACTGATCCTGCTATCAGGCGAATACTGAAAACAAACGGGAAGAGGACGAGCATGTTGGCTGCGGTACGAACAGCGTCGTAGTTTGCGCCGAGGAGCCAGGGCAGAAGCCGGGCAAGTACGAGCATGGCCACGGTGGCTGCGGCGCCATAAAAGCATGTGATGGCAATAAGCTTCTTTGCCAGCGCGCGTATGTCTGCGCGCCTGTTGGCTGCGGTGAGTGCAAACAGGCGTGGCTGGGATGCCAGAACAATTGTCGTCACGGGTGTGGCGAGAGCGGAGCCCATGCGGTAGGCGATGGTGTAGGTACCTGCCAGGGCGGGGGAGCTGAAGCGCAGCGCCAGTGATTTGTCCAGTTCGCCCAATGCATTGCTGGTGAACCAATTGGCGGAGAAGCGGAGCGCCCTTGTGATTTCGCGCAGCGGAATCCATGCGCGCTCTGCCGTGGGATGTAGGTGCTTGTGGACGGAACCGATGGCGAACAGGGTCGCCAGCAGGGATGCCGTCATGTGAAAAAAAGCGTAGTTAAAGAGGCTGTGCTCGATAGGCGCGCTAAGGAAGGCAAGTGCGCCGGCAAGTCTCGCGAACGCCATGCTGGTCGGAAGTGCGGTCGCCCAGCCTACGCGCTCGAAAGCCTGGAATGAAAAGCCCGCCAGGTAGACCAGCGGATAGCATATGAGGTCGGCCGCGCCCAGGGAGAGAACGGCTATCAGCGGTGCAGCGATTCGCAACAAATGTGGCGCGGTGAGTGCGTACAAAAGGAGCAGAACCATGCCGCTGCCTGCGGAAAGCCGGAGTGCTCCCGACCAGTAGCGACTCCATACCCGCGGATCGGCGGCGACCTCTTTGATCAGCAACATGCCTGAACCCAGGCCCGAAAGACCCGCAAGCACCGTCGCCAGTCCTGCAAAGCCCGCGAACATGCCGTAGTCGGTGGGTCCAAGTGCCCGCGCCAGCACGACTAGCAGCACCACCTGACAAAGCAGGCGTGACAGTTGCCAGAAAGTGCCAAGGGCGGTGTGGCGCAGCAAGGGGCTTGCCGCCACAGCTGCTCGCCAATGCACCACGCGGGAGCTCAGTCCGCTCATCAGTCGCGGAACGCTCGAGGATGCCCCGACTTGATCGGTTGCAGGTGATAGCGCACCGGCTCGTAGTGATGTTCAGCCGTATACGGCTGAGCGAATCGCTCGCCAACCTGGTCGCTGCGCACGAAAAATGCGTTGGTTCCCGTCAGGTCGCAGCCCACCAACTTGTGTCCCATTTGCTCGCCCAGATCCGCGAGGCTGGCGAGGCTGGCGCCGAAATGGCTCGTTCCCTTCCACCACTTGTTCGGATCGTACTCTACGATCCAGCGCATGTCGGCGGGGAAAATGGCGTTGTATTCGATGACCGACGCACGTGCCCGCAACGGAGCAAGGGCCTCCCACACGTAGTAGGTATTGCGGTCCACATCGACTGAAAGAAGGTCGACCTCGCGGCCGCTCAGCGCCGGGTTCAGTAGTTCAAGTACGTTTTCAGCGGTGACGAAGCTCTCGATGAGGACAAGCTGCCTCGAGGCAATTTGTTCCGCGAAGTGTTCACGAATGAACGCGCAGTTTGCTTTGGAGCCATCTAGCCACACGCCTGACCAGCCCTCGCGAAGGAGGAGCGCCGTATTGTTCTCAATCCCTCGTCCAACACCAATCTCGACAAAGACTCGCTGCCCTGGGCCAATGCGGCGGAAGATTTCGCGGATGGAGCCGTCTTCGCCATTTTGCGAAAACACTTGATGTTCAAAGCCAGCAAGTGTCAACGGATTTTCGGTGCGCCTACGCGTGCGCAGCTCCGCGATCTGTGTCTCGCGCAAGTTGACCGCCGTGGCAGTGAATCGGCTGATCGAGTAAACAAAGCTGCGTAACTTGCCCAGCAGCGGCAAGGTGACCGACGTGGTAAAGGACATGACGTGTCGAATCCGAAGTTAATGGCTTGTGGTCAACGAAGGCGTCGGCGGAGGCATGCTGGAGAGGCGGGTGGCCAGTTGCGCTATGTCCGCCCAATTTGCGCCGCCGATATCGCGGTAACGCAGTTCGTCCAGTTGCCAGCGCGCGCCACCCTGGTCGCCTGTTGCTCTGAGCATGCGGGCCTGCGTCAGCCGATAGGTCGGTTCGCCGGGCTCGACGGCGACGGCATCCCGAATGGCGCGAACAGCGCTGGCGGTGAAGCGGCTCAGCGAATAGACGAAGCTGCGCAGTCTGTTCAGCAGTGAATGGGTGATGGGGCGGTTGGAAGACATCTTCGTCCAGTTCCAGAAGTTAACGGGCGGCCGACGATGCGGGGGCGGGAGCGTTGGACAGGCTGCGCGCGAGCGCGCCAATGTCGTCTGCCATGGCGCCACCGATGTCTCGACGGCGCAGTTCATTGAGCTGGACCATCGCCTCGTCATGATGCCCGCTTGATCGCAGCATGCGCGCGTAGGTCAGTCGGTACGCCAGCTCCTTCGGCTCCGCTTCCACAGCGTCGTGGATGGTCCGGAGCGCCAGGGGCTTGTCGCCCATGATTGACCAGGCGTAATCAGAGTACATCGCGAGCAGCCGCGAGCGGGGGTGATCGTATTGCAGCGCAGCCGTATAGGCCTGGACCATGCGATCCACCGGCAGCTTGCAGTTGTCGCCCTTGGCGCACTGAGTCAGCGCGCCAAGCGAGCTTTCATCCTGCACGCCGGGACGGCGACGATTCAACTTCTCGACGATGCTGTCCCACCAGCGGGGCTCGATAGGCCGATTCATGCGGGCCCTCATGAAGATGAGCGCCTGCTCCGGAAGGATGGATGAGTCGGGCAGTTTCGCCGAGCGTTCGAGTGCGTGTTCGGCGGGCAGGATCAGCGGAGAATCTGCCTTGTACTGAGAGAAGATGATGTACGTGCGGCCCAGTTCATACTGCGCGCGCGGCGATTGCGGCGCCCGGTTGGCAAGATCTTCAGCAAGACGCAATGGCTCAGCCCATGCCCACGACGTGGCTGCCGTCTGCGCGCACCACAGGAGCATGAGCACCCCAAGCAACAGTGCGCGGGGCTGGAGCTTCCCGCCTTCGCTGCCGTGCTGCGGTGCCGCCAGCAGCAGCGGAACGAGTGCGAGCAGAACGCCGAAACTGGCGAAGTAGTTGCGATGTTCGTACACCAGCTCCAGCGGGAGCAGCGTGCCGGTCAGGAGATGGCAGCCGAAATAGAGCAGGATGCCGGCGGTGACCAGTCGCGCGCGGTTGCGGCATACCCAGGCGAGTGCGATGAGCGCCGCGATCACCACCATCGAGATCAGGGTCGATACGGGCGAGAGAAAGCCGGTCGAAACGACGAAATCATCGTGGTAGAACGACAGCCAGTTCGGCAGGGGCAGAAGCGTCCAGCCGATGTAGTCGACAACGATGCGCGCTTCGCTGAGCAGGCGCGTGGACATCGTGAAATTGCGGCTTGCCCACGCGCCCGGAATCAGGAGCGGCGGAAGCAGCCAGCTCAGCGCCGCCACGAGGGGAACGCCCAGAAGCGCGACGTACGTTACCCATATGCGGCGGGCATGAAGCTCGCCCTCCGGCGCCCAGACCCGACCACGATAAATCGTCAGTTCCAGAATGAAGGCGTACAGCGGAAGCAGCGCGGCCGTTTCTTTGGAGAGCAGGCCGATGACCGCATAGAACAGCGTCCACGCGATGGCACGGGTAAACCCGAAGCGGACATGTCCGGCTATCATGCGTCGCCGGATCGCGGCATAAGCCATCATGCCGGCGAATACGGCAAGGTTCGCCAGACTTTCCATGCGCTGCACGATATACAGCACGGAGGTCAGGTTGATGGGCAGTACAGCCCACCCGAACGCGACACCCAGTGCGATGAGCGGCGCGCGTGACGCCTGTGAAGGCGAGCCTGCGTCTTCGATGAGGCGACGCGCCAGCAGATACGCGAGCGCAGCGTTGGCCAGGTGAATCACCAGATTGGTGAGCTTCATCCAGAACGGGTCGAGACCCGCTGCCAGGAAGTTGGCCGCAAAACTCAAGGATGCGATAGGACGTTTGAGTTCGCTCGACGGCGACGAAAGAGCACTGCGAATCAGCGAGCTGACATGGGCGTCCGCTGGCTGAACGCCGTCGTTGTCGACGATGTTCGGGTAGTCGTCAAACAGAAAGCCGCCGCTCAGGCCGGGCCAGTAAATGGCGGCCACGATAATCAGCGCAATGAGGCCAATGATGATCCGGGTTTTGCGGGAATCGGTGAAAACGTGCTTCATCGCTGTCTCGTTGCCGCATCGCTGACCAGAACCTGGCGCAGATGCGAAAGCTCATGTTGCCAATAACCCTGACCTTGCAGCACGCGTTCGTGCAGCCATGGCATGCCTTTGCCAGGGGAGACGGGGCTCGGTTTCAGCGTCGCGAAGTAGTCCAGGTGCGCGATGCCCTGCGAAGGATAGCCTGAGCGGCCCAGGGTTGCGGCCTGTTCCAGCGCGACGGCAACTTTCGGGTCGTCGGTCAGTGCCCGGTTGAATGCCTCCAGGGCGGCGTCCGGCGCGTCCTGCCGGAGTGCCAGCAGGCCCTGCAGATGGGCCACATCCTGGCGCCGTCCCGGATTTTCGGCGAGCAGCGGGCTGTCTGATGCGGCACGAAGCAGGTTGCCGATGACGGTCAGATCCATTCCTGCGCACCGGCCGGAAGCCGCCTGCTCGATAGCGGGCGTGAACCATCCGGTGAGCAGTGCGCCCGGATCGCTGCGCATGCCGCGCAGGCTGCTTTCCGCGCTGGCGATGACGTCGCCACGCAGGCGATGAATGGCACGGCATGCCGTGTCGATGCGGTTGAGCTGGATTTGCGGCTCGTTGGCGAAGCGGTTGTCCAGTGGCGACAGGCGTCCCATGGCGCGCGAGTACAAGCCGGCGTCGGACTCCAGTTGCGCAGCGTACGCTTGCGCGCGCGGGGACGCCCAATTTCGGCTGGCCCAGTCAACGGCTTGCGACAATGGCTGGCCCCAAAGACTGGCATTCGTCCACGTGACGACGGCCAGGCCACCCAGAATCACGGCAGCAAGCAAGGCGGCCGGAACGCGGTACGGGATGCGTGCTATCCCCACGCCTATGGGCCAGAACATGAGCATGGCGGGCAGGTAATTGCGGTGCTCGAAGTAAAGCTCCAGCGGAATCGTGGTGGACTCCATCGCGTGGCCCGCCAGAAAAAACAGCACCGGCAATGCCAGGATTGCGTAACGCCTGCGCCCCATCCATGCCAGCACGCCTGTGACAAGAACCGCCGCGAGGGAGACCGCCGTTGATACGGGCTCCCATAGCGAGCGCGATGCGACGATGTCGTCATGGAAGAACGTGCCGACGCTGTCGCGAAGCAGCCATAGTCGGGCGGCGTAATCAACAAGAATGCGAGGTTCCGTCAACAGCCGCTGCGTCGTGGACCATCCACGGCCGGGAAGCGGATCGACGGCGAACGCCACGGCAATGAGGCCGATCAGTACAAGGCCTGCGCCCGCCATTGCAAAGACACGTACCCCTCTGTTGAAAGTGAGCAGCGCAAGCTGCTCGCCGCATGGCGCGGGAAGGCACGCGCTGACGACGAGGATCAGCAGGGGAAGGAGGATGCCGTTTGCCTTGGAAAACACGGCCAATGCCGTGACCACCACAAGTACGGCAAGCATTCGGCCAGTGTGTTCATGGCCGGTTTCCTGCACCACGCGCCGCGCGCGAAGCCACACCCACAGGCCAAGCGCCACGAAGGTCGTCGACAGCATGGCCTCGCGCTGCACGATGTACAGCACGGTGGAAACGAAAAAGGGGTGGAGCAGCCATATGCCCGCGCCCATGGCGGCGGCGATGGCGGCCTTGCCTGGCGCAAGCAGTGTCGCGCGACCAAGCTCCAGCAGCAACAGGAAAAGCAGCGCGGCATTGATGCCATGCAGGATCAGGTTCGTGCGCTTGAACGGCGCAGGTGATGCGGGCCAGTTGCGTGCGTCGACAAGAAAGCTGGCCATCGCCACCGGACGCCCCGCGGGATCGGCCTTGCCCGAGGTCAGGTAGCGAAGCGTGGAGGCGACATCATGCACCGGGCCTTCGGCGCCCAGGGCGGGCAGGTTGGCGGCATCGTCAAAGAGAAAGCCGCTGTTCAAGCCGGGGCGGTAAGCGAGCCAGGCAAGGATGAGTGCGGCAAGCAGGACCAGCGCGGCGGGCCACGTCTGCCTGAATATGCGGTGCGGTGCCAGATGAGCGTCCTCAAAAAAAGAAAAGGGCCGCATGACGGCCCTTTTCGCAAAGCATGTACCACCGAGAGCTTACTTGCGGCAAGCGGTCGGCAGGTAGGCTTCGTCGACGGTGGTCTTGGTCTTGCCACCGGCGGTCGACTTGCAGTTCCACGTGATCACGCCGCCGGTGTCGAAGGCCGACAGCACGACAGTCTTGCTGTTGATCTTGTCGTTGGCGTCCTGCGGGGCCTTATTCGCGAACGTGGCAACGATCAAGCCGTTCGACGCGTCCACGGAAGCGACATACTTGCCGCTGATGGACGTGGTCCCGGCAAGGCCGGCGGACGCGTTTTCAGTGGGCCAGTGACCCTTGTTGTTGTAGAACTCCGAGACAGCGGTCTTGGCGCCGTCAGCGAGGTTCATGCCTTCCGACACCTGGGTGCGGATGATGTAATTCTGGTACTGCGGGATGGCAATGGCGGCCAGGATCGCGATGATGGCGACGACGATCATCAGTTCGATGAGCGTGAAGCCCTTCTGGATATTCTTCATGGAGTTTCCTCGTACTTGGGTTAGCTAACCAAAAAAAAAGTGATGCCCCCTGAGCCCTAGTCCCGAAGTCGTCGTTCAGACCCCGAGTACTCCCTCACTTGCTTTGGTCAGGAACGACCAGGAAGCTCGCCGCAAAGCCTGCATCTTGCATGCCATTTCGCGACCGGCGTATTCCCGCATAATGCAGGCTTGCAGATTGTGCCCGGTGTCACGATTGATGAGCAACAGGAATATTTCGTGGATTCAGCAGTTTAATCGGGTTATCGCAAAGTGACATTAATCGTCTAAATGTGACGTGGCGCGTCACGTGTTGCTTCAGCTTGAGCGGCACGCGGTGGGAAGGTAGCGCTGGTTGATCGTCCCTTTGCACGTCCAGCTGATCGCCCCGCCTGTGTTCAGGGGGGACATTACCAGCGTGGTGTTTTTCAGTGAATCGTTGGACTCATTCTGTTCGTAGGCAATTTCGATGGTGCCGTCGTTCTGGATCGCTACGGACGACACGTACTTTCCGCTGATCGAGGTGGGGCTGGTGAGTCCGGCCGAGGCATTCGAGTGCGGGAAAACGCCCTTGTCGCTGGTGAATTCCCAGACAGCAACCTTTGCACCTGACGCAAGAAGGAATCCTTCGCTGGCCTGCGTACGGACGATGTAATCCCGGTAGGCAGGGATGGCGAGGGCAGCAAGGATTGCAATGATCGCGACAACGATCATCAATTCGATAAGGGTAAAGCCGGTGGAGCGCTTCGGTGACATGGACTGGATTCCCCTGGAAACGAGCGGAATCGAGCACGTTCTGTACCAAAGAAGCTCACCAGATGACGGCACACATGCAAAATGTGACCGTCGTCGCTCAGATGGCTAAGATGGCTCAGTGTGCAGGAGCTTCCGTCAAGCCGCGCTGTTTTCGGCGACGCACCCATTGCGCAGCGAGCGCCATCCCGTACGTCGCCATGATCATTTCTGCTCCGCGAAATGCAATGGCGTAGCGGGGCTCAGCCTGAAGGATCGTGTAGACGGCTGTTACAAAAATCAGGACGGATGCGATGCCAAAAGCCACCGGTTCCTTCGGGCGGCAAAGGCTGGCCACGCAACCCAGCAGCGCCAGGCAGGCGAGTAGCGGGTTGAGCACGTAGATGAGTGCCGCCAACGCCCGAAGCGGAGCCATGGTCCGGAAGGGTGAGTTGACGGTCGGGTACACATAGATGTCGCCATCACCCATCTGGATGTCCCAGCCCCACAGCAGGGCGGGTTTGCTTGCGTACCAGCCTGCATATCGAACCGGATTGTCCGCAAGGCGATGAAGGACGGCGTCATAACCGGCTTTGCGGTCGGTGCCGATGAGGTTCACTTCAGCGTCGATTCGCTCAAGCGTGCCGTCGTCGTGGCCCGGATTGAGGTAATGAGTGCGATAAGCGGAATGATAGTCAGGCCACGAACCCTGCACGAAATTCATCGCTGCCCGGCCGCCAGCCGAGTCCTGCGAAGCAAGGGCTGCGTTGCGCAGGAGCCACGGCGCACTGAACGCGAGGCTGGCAACGAGCAGCGTGATCCAGACAGGGCGCCAGGAGCGAAGCCAGATGAAGCCTGCAATGGCGAGCAGTGGCGCAACCGGAAGTACCACGGCGTTGGTCAGGGCTGCGCACGTGAAGAACGCAGCACCCCCGACCGCCCACCCTTTGCTGCGCCGTGCCGTCGCTTCGGCAATGCACGCAAAGGCCGCTGCCAGCAGAAATGCGAAAAGCGATTCGCTGACGATGTATATGGGTAACGTCACCGAGTGTGGCCATACGGCCATGAGCATACCCGCGGCGACCAGCCAGTGAAGCGGCAGCCAGCGCCGTGCAGCCAGCAGATAGCACATCACCGTCAATGCACCGAGGATGCACTGGGTCAGCATCACCGCCTGATACCAGGGGCCGAATTCAGGAGTGGCCTTGATCTGCATCGCCAGAATCAGCGGATAGCCGGGATCGCGAAAACTGTCTGGAACAACCGGCTGGGTTGTGTCGCGTGCCTGCTTCGAGAAAACGCCGTGCTCGGCGATATTCCACGCGTAATTGATGTATTCGCCCGCATCGCCGCGAACAGGATGATCCACATAAGCCTGCGTCATGAATCCAAGCCGGAGCGCCAACGCCAGAAGCGTAAGAGCGGCTATCCAAAGCCACGTTCGGCGCGTGGTGGGTTCGTGCATCGTGATCATTGGTGTCCTTCCCCTTGGCGCGGGCACTCTAGCGGAAGTGCCCGTGTCCGTCACTTCTCCGGCCGATGCATCCACCGCCGCAACCAGGGCGAAGCCATGAACGCCAGCGCTGCGCAGCCTAAGCCAATCCACATCAGCAACCAGAAAAGGTGCTCGTACTTGCCAGCGGCTTCCACCACGTTGAGTGACTGGCCGTCCACCACATCAATGGCCGCCAGCTTGCCGAACAACGCCGCCAGTGCTTCGGAGAATGCGGTGGCCAGGAACCAGGTGCCCATCATCAGGCTGACCACGCGCGGCATGGAAAGCTCCGTCACGGCCGAGAGGCCTACCGGTGACAGGCACATCTCGCCCGCTTCCAGAATGAGGTAGGCACCCACCAACCACCACACACTGGCCATGCCGCCCGTGAGGCCGGCGTGCTGTGCGGCCAGTGCCAGCGGAATGAAGCTCAGTGCGGCAAACAGCAGGCCTGCGGCGCTCTTCGCCGGCTTCGACGGATCGCGGCCCATGCGGCCAAGCCAGCCCCACAGGAAGGTGAAGAGCGGTGCCAGCAGCACAAGGAACAAGGCGCCAAGATAAGTGAGTGAGCCGGCCGTCTGCGGAAGAATGACCAGATCGCGGACCAGCAGCACCAGCATCAGCGTGAACACGCCACCGACAATGATGCGTGGTGCTTTCGACGCAGCATGCTTGTCCGAAAACCGTGCCGACACCACGAACGAGGCGGGCGCCAGCACCAGCGATGCAATCGACCACGGGGCCTGGCTGAAGAACAGGCCGACATTGGTCCATGTGCTGGCCGTCCACGCGATGGGCTCGCGGGCGCGAACCATGGCAGGGAACAGGTCCTTGGTCAGCAGGCGGTCGGTAAAGGCCACCCACGAGCCATAGGTTTGCTCGTAAAGCGTGTAGAAGATCAGCGCCATGAAAATCAGCACGATCAGCGAAATCATCTGCTGACGCTGCACCTTGTTGCACTGGGTGGTCACGAACCACACGAACCAGCCCAGCACCACAGCCAGCACTACGAGCATCAGCATGAGGGCCAGCGACACGTCGCCGCCCAGCGAGAAGGCGCCGTTGACGGCCGCCCACATCAGGGCCGCGATGGGCAGCAGGCCTGCGAGTGCGCCGATATAAATAAGTGCTTCGCGCGGCACGCCAAGTACGCGCTCGCGCAGCTTTTCCGGGTGCGGCGGCTCGGCATGGCCCTGCAAATACTTCTTGCCCCACAGGAACATCGCCAGGCCCAGCAGCATGCCGATGCCGGCGGCGCCGAAGCCGTAGCGCCAGCCCAGGGTCTCGCCGAGGTAGCCGCACACCAGCGACGCGAACAGCGCGCCGAGGTTGATGCCGGCATAAAACAGGCTGAAGCCCGAGTCGCGCCGGGGGTCATTTTCCGGATAGAGCTTGCCGACGATGGTCGACACGTTCGGTTTCAGGAAGCCCACGCCCATGATGATGAGCGACAGTGACAGGAAGAACATGCGCAGGGCGCCTTCATCGCGCACCACCACGCCGTCCACCATCTGCGCCGCGTGACCTTCGATGGCCATGCCTGCATGCCCGGCCACCAGCAATAATCCGCCGAAAATCACGGCCTTGCGCATGCCCAGCCAGCGATCCGCCAGTACGCCGCCGATGACCGGCAGGCAGTAGACCAGACCGCCGTAGGCGCCAATCAGGTCATAGCCGGAGGCGTCGGTGTAACGGTGGTACTTGGTGAGATACAGCAGCAGCAACGCCTTCATGCCGTAGAAGGAGAAGCGCTCCCACATTTCCGTGAAAAAACAGACGTACAGCCCCTTGGGGTGGCCGAAAAGCTCGTCGTGGCGGGGCAGGGGGCGTGCTTGCGTTGCGCTCATTCATGGATCCGAGGGTGGCGGCATCCGGGGATTATGCCAGCCCGGCCGACTTGCGCCGCGCCGCCTGTGGACTTACCGTCGCTGCCTGCCTTTTCTTACGCAACAAGGGACAACCCATGAAGCCTCTGTTTGCCGCGCTTGCCCTTGCGCTCGCGGCTGGCCCGGTCTGGGCCGCGGATTCTGACTCCGCCGCCGTCCATCCGTTCTCCATCCGCGACCTGGTGATGATGGACCGCGTGGGCGACCCGCAGCTGTCGCCTGATGGCCACTATGCCGCCTATACCGTGCGTGTGACCGATTACGCGGCCAACAAGGGCCTGACCTCGATCTACGTGCTGGACCTGGATAAGGGCGGCGCGGCGGTGAAGGTTGTGGAGAAGGGCTCGTCCCCGCGCTGGGCGCCGGATGGCCAGTCGCTGTTCTACACGGCCGCAAAAGATGGCGTGACCCAGCTGTGGCGCCGCAACCTCGGCGGCACGGGCAAGGGGCTGGCGTTGTCCGCTGGAGCCGGTGATGCGATCACCGATGCCCCGCTCGACGTCAACAGCTTCAAGCTGTCCCCGGACGGCTCCAAGGTGCTGCTGACCTTCGATGTGTTCACCGACTGCGCCGACCTGGCCTGCACGAAGGAGCGCCTTGACGGTCGCGAGAAGGACAAGTCCACCGGCACCGTGTACGACAAGATCTTCGTTCGCCACTGGGATACGTGGGCTGACGGTCGTCGCGCGCAGTTGTATGTGGCCGATGTGACCGCCGGTTCACAGCCGCTGCTGCTCTCTCGTGGCATTGACGGTGACGTGCCGAGCAAGCCGTTTGGTGGCGACGATGAATTCTCGTTCTCGCCCGATGGTCGCACCGTGTATTTCGATGCGCGCATTGCAGGCAAGAGCGAGCCGTGGTCGACCAACTTCGACGTCTACAGCGTGCCCGTGGATGCATCCGCCGCACCCACCAACCTGACCGAAGCCAACCTGGCATGGGACGCGAACCCGCTGCCCTCACCGGATGGCAAGACGCTTTACTACACGGCGATGAAGGACCCGGGGTCCGAAGCAGATCGTTTCGCCATCATGGCGCTGGATCTGGCCAGTGGCAGCAAGCGCGAAGTGGCCCCGTCGTGGGACCGCACGGCCGGAGCGCTGCAGATTTCGCGCGATGGCAAGACGCTGTACACCACTACCGACGACAACGGCCAGCATCCGCTGTTCGCCATTGATGTGGCAACAGGCAAAGTCACCACGCTGGTGACCGATGGGTCGGTGGGCGCATTTGACGCCCGCGGCGCCAACCGCCTGCTGCTGTCGCGCGACGACCTGAAGCATCCGGCTGACCTCTACACCGCCGACCTTCACGGCAAGGGTCTGAAGCAGGTCACTCATTACAACGCGAAGCGCATCAAGAGCGCACAGACCGGCGACTTTGAGTTCTTCACCTTCAAGGGCGCCAACGGCGACACCGTGCAGGGTTATGTGGTCAAGCCGGTGGGCTACAAAAAGGGCAAGACCTATCCGGTCGCCTTCATCATTCACGGCGGCCCGCAGGGCGCCATGACCAATAGCTGGAGCTATCGCTGGAACGCGCAGACGTACGCGGGTCAGGGCTTCGCTGTGGTGACGGTGAACTTCCACGGTTCCACCGGCTACGGTCAGGCGTTCACCGATTCCATCTCGGGCGACTGGGGCGGCAAGCCGCTGGTCGATCTGCAGCAGGGTTGGAAGGCCGCACTCGGCAAGTACAACTTCCTTGATGGCGACCGCGCCTGCGCACTGGGCGCCAGCTATGGCGGCTACATGGTCTACTGGATCGCCGGCGTGTGGAACCAGCCGTGGAAGTGCCTGGTCGATCACGATGGCGTGTTCGATGCCCGCGCCATGTACTACGACACCGAAGAGCTTTGGTTCGAAGAAAAGGAAAATGGTGGCACGCAGTACGACCACCCGGAAAACTACGAGCGCTTCAACCCGATCAACCACGTAAAGGACTGGCGCGTACCGATGCTGGTCATTCACGGCGGCAAGGACTTCCGCATCCCGGAAACCCAGGGCATGGGCGCATTCACGGCACTTCAGCGCCGCGGTATCCCGAGCCAGTTCCTGCACTTCCCGGACGAAAACCACTGGGTGCTGAAGCCGCAGAACAGCGTGCAGTGGCACGAGACGGTGAACGCGTGGTTGAAGCAGTGGACGGCTAAAGACGCGAAGTAAGAGGGAAGAGGCGGTGACATCAGTCACCGCCTTTTTTCCGTGCGGCCATAAAGACGCTTGAGCCGCTTGCAATGTGCCATGAATGGCGAGGTTGCACAGACGCTCGCGCTTACGTGGGATCGCGCAGCTGCACACGCAGGCAGGCGCTTTCCGCCCAGCGAAATGCCGGCTTTGCAGACGTGATGCATACAGTCTCGTATGTGGTGGCAGCGACAGCGCGCTCCAGAAGCTGGATGTCCGCTTCATGTTGGTGCGCTACATGAGGGTTCTCAAGGAAGACAACGCGTTGGCAGCTTCGCTCGAAGATGCGATTCGCAATTTGCGCATCTCCTCCCATCGGGCCGCTCTCGTAGCATGTGACCCAAGGGGTTTCATGTGACCAGCCAAGGCGCGTGGCCAGTTCGTTGAGAATGTCTCCCGTGGTGGAGGTTGCGATGCGTAGCGCGAACCGGCACAGGAGATTGAAGTGAGTGGTGGCGAACTCCAGCATCGACGCCTTCATGGCGTCGTGTGCAATCAGTGCGATGCCTTGTTCGGAGAACGCATGGAACCTGTCGGCGTTGGGGTTGCCGCGCATTCCCATTGCGATGCGCTCGGTTTCGATCCAGTCCTGCGCAGAGGCGACGGTGGACACGAACGGTTTCTGATGCACGACGCATTGGCGTCGAAGTGCTATTGACTCGGGGAACAGGGAAGATCCGTCGACCGGGTTGACCAGGTAAATGATCCCGTCCAGTGCTTCGCGTGAGGGACTGGAGTCAGCGATGCCTGCGACCAGTTTTACGAGACCCCCGTTGTGTCCGCTGGGGTAACGCACCAGTCCCGGATAATGCTTCAGCAGGCCCTCGCGGACAATTGCATCGTAGGTACCCCCAACAGCACATAGCTCCAGATCAAGCTCGCGAATGCCTGTTTCGCAGCTACGAATCCAGCGAAAGAGCGCAGCATCCGGCGTGCTGCGGTGCAGGTGACTGGCAGCCAATCCGAGACGCACAACGTAAGCCTCTTGGGCAGCGATTGCCCATCTTCCCTGCGTCGATAACGCAAGTGGCAGATGCTAGAGCGGACTGCCTGTTCGGCGAAATAAGCCTTCGGTTGTAGGGCGGGGGCGGATGATCGGGGGTTGCAAGGATCGAGCGAGATTGACGCCAATTCGCCGCTGCGGATGTGAGCGCTTCGCTCATCTTTGATCGGCATTCTTCGCCGCGAAAATGTTTCTTCTTTGTGACTGTTAAGTCATTCACAAAAACTGACGTGAGTCGCGAGGTGTAGGGGAATGCCTACAGACTATCGGCAATGCCTGCTCTAATGTTTTCCGCAAGGATATGGACAAGAAGAGCAAAATGGCGGCTCTGGAACGCACTACCATTTGCAGCTTCACACGGTGCCAGGTGGGCAGCCAGGCATGCCTCCCGGTGTTCAACCGCACCAAGGGCAATTCAGGGATAAGAGTTGAAAATTCAAATAGGTGTCGTCATAGCTTTGCTTTTTTCTCTTGGGCAAGCTCGCGCGCAAGAGAAACCTCCTTTGCCCTTTACGGACACTGGAAGTTGTCCATTTGAGTGCTGCACTTATGGGGATTGGCACGCAACGAAGCCTGTTGATGTTCATCGGAGTGCATCAATCGATTCACCTATTGCGTTCCGAATTGCACAGGGTCAGTTGATCCATGCGGTCACCGGTGTCGTGATAACTACGCAATACGGAATAACTAAGATTCTAAAGCCGCTAAGAATTGGCTATACCCGTGATGGCAAGTCTCCTGGGCTTTCTTTGGAGGCCGGTGATGTCGTATACACATTGCATTACTCCGGCGAGGCAAGTGACCTGTTTTGGTATCAGGGTAAAACTTACACGGATCAAATAGACGTACCTGAAGATGCGTTTGGAAGTCCGCCAAACGCATCAGCAGTGCAAGTTGTATCGAGGCCTAAGTACGAATGGTGGGTGAAGATTCGTGATGCAAAGAACGGCATCGGCTGGACAAAAGAAACGAAAAGTTTTTCAGGCGCGGATGCCTGCGAATAGCGCGACGGCTGATACAAGGCCAACCACGCACCAAGAAATTCGGCACGCCCCTGCAAGTGTTTTTGGCAGCCCATTGGCGCGGTCTCGGCTAGCGACCCTGTGTTCGGCTCGATCCCCATTGAAAATTTTGCGGAGTGACCCCGATGAAGTATTGCGATGGCCAGGTTAGTCAGCTAGGCGACATCGTTTCCTTGGGTGGAAAGCTGGGCACGGTAGTTAGCGATATCGACGGTGGTCAATATGGGATTTCTCCAGAATATTCGGCCGAACAGTGGGCGTATCTTGGAGCAGGCGTCATGATCGAATTTGAAAGTTACGGGCTCATTCATTACATCGAGCCCGAGCACGATTTGGTGCTGGTCCACCGTGCCGAGAGTAAATGACGTTTGATCGGGTGGGTTATGGGGGCAATGCTTCTCGACATCATAAATCCAGTCTACGAAAGGTATCCTCAGATCAAACCGCCACAGTTGGACTAATGGGGTAGAGGTGAGTAGCGCTACCGATGTCACGTGCGTGGGGAGAAGCTGATGAGCTATGCCACCGACGATGCCGAGAGATCGAGCGCCTGCGAAATCCTCTACGCGTGCCGGGCAAGATCGCGACGGATATCCGGCAAGAAGCGTCTCGCGGTCTCCCTGACGCGCGACGCCTCGCCGACCTGGAGCTGACAATGCCCACGATGTAGCTGGCGGCGAGGCACCCGCGGGTAGTGGGTACAGCAATGTTCGGGACTGGTTTGCGGCCACTAACCCCAACACGCTGTACATCGAGCTGCCTGGTGCGTCAGAAGATCAGGGAACGATGCAGGTCAACGTTCATACCCCGGATGGAATGCCTTGTCCCACAGGCACAACCAGTCTTTGATGAGGAGTATCCGGCTATGACGAAGTTATTCTCATTTGTAATGCTCTGGGTCTCCCTGGCTCTTTTTGAGATCGGCTACGTTCGAGCTGAGTCGACTGAGTGGCCGGTTATTCGTGAGGAGTCGGGCAGCATCTCCTTCGATAAGCCCTCCGAAGCGGATTTCGTCAAGGACGTAAGAAGCTTGGACGGTCGTCCGTTGTATGAGTTGCGATGCCGAAGTGGTGATCTCGATGACGTGGGTGACTTCAACTATTCGGGCTTACTTCAGTGTCGTCTGTCAGAGATTAATGCACCACGCGAAACGCCCAGGTCGCTTCTATTTGAAGATCGCGAGGCGACGTCTGACTGGGACGGTCGAGGGCGCTTCATGCTCAATGACGTCATAGGCACTTGCGGACGTTATCCGGACTTCGGGGATACGCGGATCTATCGGGTGCGGGGTATGCAACTGACTCTGAGAATCGAGGATGTCCGTCTGCGCAAATCCCAAAATGGCGAAGTATCTCCAACATCCTTTGTATTCTCGTATGCAGTGAAGTCAGATCGACAAGCAGTCGGGGCACTAACCGAGAGGCCAGTGACAAAGGAGCCAACGTGGTTTAGTGGTGAAAAGTGCCTCGATGACGCGAAGGCCACTCTTACAGGCAAATAGCTATGGCTATGTGTAATGACCCAGCACTTCCTGCACAGGTCATGAAGCGTCCTCGTACTTTCGAGTCATCTGGAAATAGAGGTGGTTGATGATGCCATGGCGTAACGGACGGGCGACAGGCCACCGAGAGGGCGATGTGGCCGGTCATGGTTGTAGCGGTGCTGCCAGTCTTCGGTCATGCGTCGGACTTCGGCGAGCGTGGTGAAGACGTAGCGATCCAGCACTTCGGTGCGGAAGGTGCGGTTGAAGCCTTCGATGTACGCGTTCTGGGTGGGCTTGCCTGGCTGGATGTGCAGCAGTTCGACGCCATGCCGTAGAGCCCACTGTTTGAGGGCCGCGCTGATGAATTCAGGGCCATTGTCTAATCGCAGTCGTCGCGGTGCGCCGCGAAGCTCAACGAGCTCGTCCAGAACGCGAATGACGCGTTGCGAGGGCAAGCTCGTATCGATTTCGATACGTAGCGACTGGTAATTGAAATCATCGTCGACGTTGAATGTGCGGAAACGGCGGCCCGACCATAGGGCGTCGCTCATGGAATCAGCCGACCAGGTGTGATTAGCCTGCATGGGAATCTCCAGCGGTTCGCGGGTGCGTTCGGACCAACGACGCTTGCCACGACGTAGAAGGTTCAGGCGCAAGCCCACATAGACCCGCCAACTGCGGGTCTTGCCAAAGCCCTGAGGCCGAAGCGCCTGGTCGAACAGCAGGCCGAAGCCGTGACCCGGGTTGCCTTTCAGGTGTGCCTCGATGGCGGTAAACGGCGGGCCATTGTCGCGCACCCGTGATCGGTAGTGGCGCGCCGAACGCGATCGCCTCGGCGCGCGATCCGCACGCCGTGCACTCAGACCATGATGGGTTTGCATCGCCAGACTCAGCTCCAGTCGCCGAGCCTGGCTTAGAGCTTTCGCGACAGGACATCCTTCAGCGCGTGGTGCTCCAGTGCCAAATCGGCGTACATGCGCTTGAGCCGCACCAGCTCGGCTTCGACATCCTTCAGATGCCGCAGCTGCGACACCTCCATGCCGGCGTATTTGTTCTTCCAGACATAGTAGGTCGGCATCGCTGATGCCGTGCTTACGGCACGTTTCGGCCACTTTCGCGCCAGCCTCGACTTCTTTAAGGATGCGCACGATCTGTTCTTCGCTGAATTTCGACTTCTTCAAATAGAGCTTTTTCTGGAGGAAACTCTACTTCTATCAACGAGGGCGCTTCAGATGCAATTGGATACAACGGTCGCAACCGGATGACGGTGGTTCAGCGGGGCGGCGCGACTGTAGGAACGTACGCATACAACTAATTCGGTCAGCGGATCAGCAAAAACGCGGGTGGCGTTGTCACAAGATTCGACTATGACGAATCGAGCCGCATGATCAGTGAAACATCGTCTCCTGGGTCACGCAGCTACGTCTATCTGGACGGTTTGCTTGTCGCTACAAGTGACGTTAACGGCAGCTCAACAAAAATCTCGTTCGTATACGTCGATGCCTTGGGATCGCCGCGCGTTGTTGCCGATGCTTCGGGCGAGATTGATTGGCGGTGGGGCGACGCTGGCAATGCATTCGGTGAAGTCGCTCCCGTGTCTTTGAACGGTTTCACACTCCATAGTCGCTTCCCCGGCCAGTACTTCGATACCGAGTCGGGCCTGAATTACAACGTCAACCGCGACTACGCGGCGGCGGCGGGCCGGTACATCCAGAGCGATCCTATTGGCCTTCAGGGGGGCGCGGGCACGTACGTGTACGCTCTGGGCAATCCTTTGGTCTTTTTGTCGACCCCCCGTTAGTTAGTGCCAACCATAACCCGAGGTTGCCGGGTCGTTTTGCTGCCTGAACTCGGCGGGTGTCAGCCCGCCGAGGCTGTC